>CAVUQX010000001.1:0-370264 GCA_963743835.1 Candidatus Dormiibacterota bacterium
GTCGGTCGGTGATGTGATCATCGGCACCGTGAAGGTCGCGCAGCCGAACGCCCAGGTGAAGAAGGGCGATGTGGTCCGCGCGGTGGTGGTGCGCACCACCAAGGAATACAAGCGGCCCGACGGCAGCAACATCCGCTTCGACGAGAACGCCGCGGTGCTGATCACGCCCCAGAACAACCCGCGAGGATCTCGCATCTTCGGCCCGGTTGCCCGTGAGCTGCGCGAGCGCAACTTCATGAAGATCGTCAGCCTCGCCCCGGAGGTGATCTAGATGGCCACGAAGTCGAACGCCGGCATCGCGCCACCCTGATCCACGAGGGTTGGGCCCGCGGCACCTGCGTCCGCTCGACATCCGCAAGGGTGACAACGTCGAGGTCATCAGCGGCAAGGACAAGGGCAAGCGGGGCGTCGTCGAGCGGGTGCTCCCCGAGCAGCAGCGCGTCGCAGTACGCGGGGTCAACCTGCTGAAGCGGCACACCAAGTCGGGCGTCAAAGGCAATATCCAGGGCGGCATCGTCGACTTCGACGGTCCGGTCCCGTACAGCAACGTCATGCTCGTCTGCAATCGGTGCGACAAGACCACCCGGATCGCGCACGGCGTCAACGAGCTCGGACGGCGCGTGATCGTGTGCAAGAAGTGCGGCGAGACGTACGACCGGGCGCAGGTCTGATGGCCGTCCATACCGCCGCCGAACTACCCCGCATGCACCGTCGCTATATCGACGAGATCGTGCCGACGCTGGTCGCGGAGTTCCGCTACCTCAACGCGATGCAGGTGCCGGCCATCGAGAAGGTGGTGGTCAACATCGGGCTCGGTGAGGCGATCACCAATGCACGCGCCATCGACGCGGCCATCGCGGACCTCAAGTTGATCACCGGGCAGGCCCCGATCGTCATCCGGGCGAAGAAGTCGGTCGCCGCGTTCAAGCTGCGCGAAGGAATGCCCATCGGTGTCAAAGTCACCCTGCGAGGCCGGCGGATGTTCGACTTCCTCGACAAGTTGCTCAACGTCGCGCTCCCGCGTATTCGAGACTTCCGCGGCGTCGACCCCAAGGCGTTCGATGGCCATGGCAACTACACCCTCGGGTTGCGCGAGCAACTCGTCTTTCCGGAGATCGACTACGACAAGATCGACAAGCTTCGCGGGCTCGAGGTATGCATCGTGACCACCGCTCGCACAGACGCGGAGGGCCGCTCACTCCTCACCGGGCTCGGCATGCCCTTCAGGAAGAACTGATCGATGGCTAAGAAGTCCCTGATCGCCAAGGCGAACCGGCCCGCCCGGTACTCCACGCAGGCGCACCACCGCTGCGGTGTGTGCGGTCGCCCGCGTGCCTACATGCGCAAGTTCGGCATGTGCCGCATCTGTTTCCGCCAACTCGCCAGCATCGGACAGATTCCTGGCGTTCAGAAGAGCTCGTGGTGACTCGATGACCAGTGACAGCATCGCGGACATGCTCACCCGCATCCGCAACGCCAACCAGGCCCATCACCGCACCGTCGAGATCCCGGTGTCGAAGATGAAGGTCGAGATCGCGCGCGTGCTCACCGAAGAGGGCTTCGTCGACGGGTACGAGGTCTCGGGCGAAGCCCCGATGCAGGTGCTCACGGTCACCCTGAAGCCGGGAAGCCCGCGCGGACGCGCGCTCTCCGGTTTGCGCCGGATCAGCCGCCCGGGCCTTCGTGTGTACGCGCGGAAGTCCGAGATCCCTCGTGTTCTCGGCGGCCTCGGGGTCGCGATCATCTCCACCTCGCGCGGGTTGATGACCGGGCGCGCTGCGCAGCGCGCCGGATTGGGCGGCGAAGTCGTCGCGTTCGTCTGGTGAGTCTCTGATGTCGCGCATCGGCAAGCTTCCGATCCCCGTCCCCGATGGGGTTGAGGTCGCCCTCGAGAAGGGCAATCGCCTCAGCGTCACCGGCTCGCGCGGAACCCTGCAGCGAACCTTTGCGCCCTCGATGCTGATCAACGTCGAAACCGGCCTGATCACCGTCAATCGCCCCTCCGACGCGCGCCTCCATCGCTCCCTGCACGGCCTGACCCGGACGCTGGTGGCCAACATGGTCCAGGGCGTCAGCGGCGGCTTCACCCGTGACCTCGACCTGGTGGGTGTCGGCTTCCGCGCCGCGCGCCAGGGCGGGGACCTGATCCTGACGCTCGGCTACTCCCACCCGATCCGGTACACCCCGCCGGAGGGGATCAACATCGACGTGCCGGCGCCCACCCAGATCTCGATCAGCGGATCGGACAAGGAGGTGGTCGGACAGGTGGCTGCGAAGATTCGATCCTTTCGGAAGCCGGAACCGTACAAGGGGAAGGGAATCCTGTATCGCGGCGAGAAGCTGCGCCGGAAGGCCGGCAAGTCCGGCAAGGCCGGCAAGACCAAGTAACCAGATCTGTATAAGCAAGTAGAAGGCTGATCAGCATGTTCACCAAGCACGATCGACGCGCCGCCCGCGCTCGACGCCACCGCCGCGTGCGCAAGCACGTGAACGGAACCGCCGCGCGCCCACGGCTCGCGGTGTTCCGGAGCCTCCGGCACATCGGCGCGCAGCTCGTCGACGACGAGAACGGCCGCACCCTGGCGGCTGCCTCGACCACGGAGCCGGCGCTGCGTGCGGTGCTCGGCGATGCCAATGCGTGCACGACCGCCGGCGCAACCGCAATCGGCAAGACGATCTCGGAGCGAGCCAAGGCGGCCGGAGTCGACACCGTTGTGTTCGACCGCGCCGGGTACCTCTTCCACGGACGGGTCAAGGCCCTCGCCGAGGCAGCCCGCGAGGGCGGGTTGAAGTTCTAGATGGGAATGCGCATGGATCGCCGCGATGATCGCGGCAGCGAGTTTCAGGAGAAGATCGTCTCGCTCAACCGCGTCGCGAAAGTGGTCAAGGGCGGACGTCGCTTCTCATTCAGCGCGCTCGTGGTCGTCGGGGACGGCAAGGGCCGCGTCGGCGCCGGGCTCGGCAAGGCGGGTGAGGTGCCGGACGCGATTCGCAAAGGCGTCGACGACGCGAAGAAACACATGATCACCGTGCCGATGGTCGGGACGACCATCCCGCACGAGGTGCGCTACAAGCTCGGTGCCGCCAAGGTGATGCTCAAGCCGGGAGTCCCGGGGACGGGCGTCATCAGCGGGAGCTCGATGCGTGCCGTGGTCGAGGCCGCGGGGATCAAGGACATCCTCACCAAGAGCCTGGGGACCGACAATCCGATCAACGTCGTACGTGCCACCGTGTCGGCACTCGCCAGCCTGCGAACCCTGGCATCCGTGGCCGAGCTGCGCGGGCGGACCCCGGAGCAGATCGTCGGGAGCCGCAAGATGGCGGACCGCATGCTCGGCCGGACCCCGGCGGCACCCGAGATCCCGGCGGTGGAGGTGGTGCCGTGAGCACGGTGCGCGTCACCTATCGCAAGAGCTCCATTGGCTATGCGTGGGATCAGAAGGCCACCCTCGCGGCGCTCGGCCTCCGCAAGCTCAACCACACGGTCGAGCACGAGGCAACCCCATCCATTCGTGGCATGGTTCACAAGGTTCGCCACCTGGTCGCCGTCAACGGCGAGCCGGCCGACTCCCCGGCGGGGGTCGCCCTGCTCCAGGAGCTCGCCACCGAATCGGAGAGCGCGGCGTGAAGCTTCATGAGCTGAGCCCTGCCAAGGGCAGTCGCAAGCCCCGGAAACGCGTCGGTCGCGGCCAGGGCGCCGGACAGGGCAAGACAAGCGGCCGTGGCCAGAAGGGCCAGGGTTCGCGCTCGAGCGTCGGACTCCCCACCGGCTTCGAAGGTGGCCAGATGCCGCTCAAGCAGCGGTTGCCGAAGCTTCGCGGTTTCCACAATCGCTGGCGTCATGAATACGTCGTGGTCAACCTCGGCAAGCTCGTTCGCTTCGAGAAGGACACCGTGGTCGACCCCGACGTGCTCACCGAGGCGGGATTGATCCCGCGTGCGTCCTCACCGGTGAAGGTGCTGGCCGCCGGCCACCTCGGCCATGCGCTGACGCTGCGCGTGCATCGAATCTCGGCAGCGGCGCGAACCGCCGTCGAGTCCGCCGGCGGCTCCGTCGAGCTGCTCGGACCGCAGTCCCCTGCGGAGGACGCGGAACCGGTGGGCAAGCGGGAGCGGCGCAAGGCCGATGCCGTGGTCGCTCGCGCGGAGCTGCTGGCCCGCCCCAAGACGCCCCGCGAGCCTGCGGTGAAACCCGAGGGCAAGAAGGGTTCGAAGTCAGGTGGCGCGGCGACTTCGGTGGCCAAGCCTGGCCGTGCCGAACGCATCGCGCGACGAAACGCACCTCGCGACGACAGCGCCCCGACGCCTGACGCCGAGCCGGACGCACCCCAGGAGAGCGAGGCGGAGACCGAGGACCGGGAGTGAACCTCCTCGAGGCGCTCAGTCAGGCGATCCGGATCCCGGAGCTGCGGCGCAAGCTGCTCTTCACCCTCGGATTGCTGGGGGCATTCCGGATCCTCGCGGCCATCGCCATCCCGGGAACGAACCCAGTGGCCCTCGCCAAGCTGTTCTCAGGGAACACGCTGCTCGGGCTGCTCAACCTCTTCAGCGGTGGCGGGCTCCAGCGCTTCACCCTGGTTGCGCTCGGCCTGAACCCGTACATCAACGCCACGATCATCATGCAGCTGATGACGGTCGTGTCCGTCCGGCTCAAGGAGCTGAGCAAGGAAGGTGAGATCGGCCGCAAGAAGATCACGCGCTACACGCGCTGGCTCACCGTGCCGCTGGCCATGCTCCAGGCGTTTGGGTACCTCGCCCTGTTCACCAATCCGAGCACGGGGCCGATCATCTCCAACCCGAGTGCGGCAACCGAGATCAGCATCATCCTCACGCTCACCGCGGGCACGATCATCGCCATGTGGCTCGGCGAGCTGATCACCGAGTACGGCGTCGGCAACGGCGTGTCGCTGATCATCTTCGTCGGCATCATCGGCCGGCTCCCCGCGGCGATCGTGGGGTACGGCGGCACCGGCGGCACCGCGCACATCATCCAGATCGTGGTGATGGCGATCATCGCGGTGGCGGTCACGGCCGCGGTCATCGAGGTGCAGCAGGCGCAGCGAAAGATCCCGGTGCAATCCGCCCAACGCGTCCTCAACGTGCGAACCGGTCAGGCATCACAGGGACGGCGCAACTTCCTTCCGCTCCGGGTGAACGCTGCGGGCGTCATCCCGATCATCTTCGCGATCTCGATCATGACCTTCCCGACCATCTTCGCCAACCTCTTCCAGAGCAGCGGCGGATGGACGCAGAACGTTGCGGCGTGGATCACCACGAACTGGCAGGCGACCGGGGGCAACATCTTCCTGAACGTCGTCTACAACGCCATCTACTTCCTGCTCGTCATGGGGTTCACGTACTTCTACACGGCGATCGTATTCGACCCCGTGGACGTGAGCGACAACCTGAAGAAACAGTCGACGTTCATCCCCGGCATACGCCCCGGCAGGAGCACCGCCGAGTACCTCGGCAAGGTCATGGGGCGGATCACGCTCGCCGGCGCGCTCTTCCTGGCGATGATCACGGTGGTGCTGCCGTTGCTCACCGCGGTCCTCACCGGTGTCCCCTCGACCAGCCTCTACCTGGGCGGCACGGCCATCCTCATCGTGGTCGGCGTTGCCCTCGACACCATGAAACAGATCGAGACCCAGCTCCTGATGCGCCAGTACAAGGGGTTCATCAAGTGATCGCCGGATGATTGCGTTGATGTTCGGGCCGCCCGGGAGCGGCAAGGGAACCCAGGCATCGCGCGTGGCGGTGCGCCTCGGCATCCCGCACGTGGCCGCCGGGCGACATGCTGCGCGACGAGGTCGCTCACGACACGGCGCTCGGCCGCGAGGCGAAGCCGATCATGGACGCCGGCGGGCTCGTGCCCGACGACCTGGTGGTCCGCATGATCGAGAGCCGCCTCGACGAGGCCGACGCCGCCAAGCGGCGTGCTGCTCGATGGATTCCCGCGAACCGTGCCCCAGGCGATCGCGCTGGACGCCATGCTCGCCGGCCCGCAAGGACCGCGTGGCCTGAGGTGGTCTCGCTCGAGGTCCCCGACGACGAGCTGAAGACGCGGATCCTCAAGCGAGCCACCACCGAGGGTCGCAGCGACGACACCGCCGAAGGCCTGGCCCAGCGCCTGATCGTGTACCGCCAGGACACTGCGCCCGGTGCTCGAGCACTACAGGGCCGCCGGCACCCGGATCGTGGCGATCGACGGTGTCGGCGACATCGACGCGATCACCGGACGGATCATGGAAGCGCTCAGCCACAACGGCGCAGCGGTGAAGACGGCGTGAGCCCGCACGGCATCGACAGCTTCCGACTGAAGCGGCCCGACGAGATCGAGAAGATGCGCGTCTCGGGAAAGATCCTCGGAGCCTGCCTCGCGCAGCTGGCCCGCTCGGTCCGGGCGGGGATGACCACGCTCGATCTCGATCGCGAGGCCGAGACCTTCATCCGCGATCACCACTGCATTCCCGGCTTCCTCGGGTTCGACGGATTCCCCAACTCACTCTGCGTCTCGATCAACGACCAGGTCGTCCACGGCATCCCGGGCCCCCAGGTGATCAACGACGGGGACCTCGTCTCGCTCGACTGCGGCCTGATCCTCGAGGGATGGTGGGCCGACAGCGGGCTGTCGGTCGCGTGCGGCGAGGCCTCGCCCGAGGTGCGGCGTCTCATCGACACCACTCGCCAGGCGCTCGACCTCGGCATCGCAGCTGCCCGGCCGGGCAACCACATCGGGGACATCGGCGCTGCGGTCCAGGCGTTCGTCGAGGCCAACGGGTACTCGGTGGTACGCCAGTACGTCGGCCATGGGATCGGCCGGGACATGCATGAGCTCCCCCAGGTGCCGAACTACGGCAAGCCGGGAACGGGCAACCTCATCAAGCCCGGGTACTGCATCGCGATCGAGCCGATGGTCAACGTCGGCCGTCCGGAGACGCGCGTCCTCGACGACGACTGGACGGTGGTGACCTCCGACGGGAAGCTCTCCTGCTACTTCGAGCACACGATCGCGATCACCGAGTCCGGCCCCGAGGTGCTCACCCTGCGACCCGACCCGGTCCTGGCCGATGTGCAGTGACCGGAGGCGTCGATTTGCCTGCTGACCAAGACGGGGTTTATACTCACTTCCTCGGGCTCTCGCATGAGCCTGGTTCGGCGCGCACGCATCGGGGTACCGCCGGCACCAGCGTCACGGATCGCCCCGGGACGCATCGAGCATTTGCCATCGGCTCCCTACGCCGCCAACCAAGAGGAATTCGTCACCAGGATGAAGGTCAGAGCATCGGTCAAGCGCCTGTGCGAGCACTGCAAGGTCATCAAGCGCCACGGGGCGGTGCGAGTGATCTGCGTGAACCCGAAACACAAGCAGCGGCAGGGGTAAACCACAAGTAATGGCACGTATCGCCGGCGTTGACGTTCCTCGGGACAAGCGCATCGAGATCGCCCTGACCTACATCTACGGGATTGGCCCGACCACTGCAAGGCGAATGCTGTCGCTCGCCGGTGTTCCCGCCGATACCCGCACCAAGGATTTGAGCGACGCCCAGGTCGGCAAGCTGCGCGACGTCATCGCCAAGCAGCTCCAGGGCAGGGTGGAGGGCGACCTCCGCCGTCAGATCGCGCTCAACATCAAGCGGCTCACCGAGATCGGCACCTACCGCGGCCTCCGTCACCGTCGCGGGCTGCCGGTTCGTGGCCAGCGCACCCGGACCAACGCGCGCACCCGTCGCGGACCGAAGAAGACGGTGGGTGTCCGCCGCAAGAAGGCGACGAAGTAAGTCATGGCCAAGAAGAAGAAAGTCGTCCGAACCCGCCGCCGCGAGCGGAAGAACATCGCGGTCGGTCAGGCGCACGTGCTGGCCACGTTCAACAACACCATCGTCAGCCTCACCGATCCCGACGGCAACGTCATCGCCTGGGGTTCGGCCGGCGCGCAGGGGTTCAAAGGTTCGCGCAAGAGCACGCCCTTCGCTGCGCAGGTCACCGCTGAGGCGGCCGCGCGCCGCGCGATGGAGCATGGCCTGAAGTCGATCGAGATCTTCGTGAAGGGTCCGGGCGCCGGCCGCGAGGCGGCGATTCGAAGCCTTCAGGCAAGCGGGCTCGACGTCAGCGCGATCTCCGACGTGACCCCGATTCCTCACAACGGCTGCCGCCCGCCCAAACGGCGCCGGGTCTAGGGGATTCGATGGCCAATCAAGCGGGTCCTGTCTGCCGTCTCTGCCGCCGCGAGGGCGCCAAGCTCTATCTCAAGGGTGCCAAGTGCGTGACCAACTGCACGTTCGACAAGCGCAGCGGGTCTGCTTCCCGGACAGCACGGGCTTGCCCGCCGCCGCAAGGCGAGCGACTACGGCATCCAGCTCCGCGCCAAGCAGAAGGCGCGCCGCATCTACGGCGTCCTCGAGACCCAGTTCCGTCACTACTTCGAGCGCGCCGAGGGCGCTGACGGCGTCACCGGTACCGTGCTCCTGCAGCAGCTCGAGCGCCGCCTCGACAACATCGTCTACCGGCTCGGGCTCGCCAGCTCGCGCCGCGAGGCGCGCCAGCTCGTCAGCCACCGCCACTTCAAGGTCAACGGCCGCGCGCTGAACATCGCGTCCGCGCAGCTTCGCCCCGGGGACGTGGTCGAGGTCCGGGAGCGCAGCCGCAAAATGCTCGTGCTCGAGAACGCGCAGGCGCTGGTCTCCGGCCGGTCAGGTCCCCGACTGGCTGACCCTCGACGCCGCCGCGCTCAAGGGGACGGTCACACGTTTGCCCGAGCGCCATGAGATGGAACAACAAATCGAAGAGCAGCTCATCGTGGAGTACTACTCGAGATGACCATGCTCCGCGCCGGGATCGGCGCAACGTCCCTGTTCCCTGTTGAGGAGTCCTGAATGGCAATTGACATGATGACCACCCCCGCGGTCAAAGAGATCGAGAGCAGCGCCGATTACGGCAAGTTCGAGATCGAGCCGCTCGAGCCCGGATTCGGGGTCACGCTCGGCAACTCACTCCGCCGCGTACTGCTTTCCTCGCTACCTGGCGCCGCAATCACCTCGGTGTCGATCGAGGGCATCGCACACGAGTTCAGCTCGATCGAGAACGTCAAGGAAGACGTGACCGAGATCCTGCTCAACATCAAGGAGATCAACGTCCTCTCGCACAGCGCCGACCCGGTGCGCATCAGCCTTGACGTGCACGGCCCCCGAGACGTCACCGCCGGTGACATCGAGACCACGAGCGACATCGAGATCCGCAACCCCGGCCAGCACATCGCCACCCTCGACTCGCCCAAGGCGCAGCTGCGCATGGACCTGATGGTCGAGCGGGGCAAGGGCTACGTCACCGCCGAGCGCAACAAGAAGGAAGGCCAGGCGATCGGGGTGATCCCGATCGACGCGATCTTCACCCCGGTGCGCAAAGCCAACTTCTTCGTCGAGAAGACCCGCGTCGGCCAGGAGACCGAGTGGGACAAGCTGGTCGTCGAGGTGTGGACCGATGGGACGCTTGCGCCCGGTCGAGGCAGTCAGCCGCGCCGCCGGCCTGTTCACCGACCACCTCGGCCTCTTCGTTCGGTTCGGCGACAACCTCGCCGCGCCGCAGCAGCGTCAGGCGCGCGGTAACGATCTTCCCAGCCGTCTCGCCGACGTGCCGATCGAGGATCTCGAGCTCAGTGTGCGCGCCCTCAACTGCCTCAAGGCGAACGACATCACCAAGGTCGGCCAGCTGGTGGCGATGAAGCAGGAAGAGCTGCTGACCCTGCGCAACTTCGGTCAGAAGTCGCTCGACGAGATTCGCGAGAAGCTCGTGCAGCGCGAGCTGGTCACGCCCGAAGAGCTGGACACGCTGTTCCAGCCGATGGCGAGGTAACCGGAACCACTCATGCGACATCGCATCGCCGGTCGGAAGTTTGGGCGCAGCGCGGCGCATCGCCAGTCGATGACGCGCAACCAGGTGACCTCGCTGCTGCGCTACGGACGCATCACGACCACCGAGGCGAAGGCCAAGGAGTTGCGCCGCTGGGTCGAGCGCGTCATCACCGACGCCAAGCCCGACGACCTCAACGCGCGCCGCAAGGTCGCGCTGTACGTGAACGACCGCGAGGTCTCGAACAAGCTCTTCTCGACGTATCTCGAGCGCTACAAGGAGCGGCCCGGCGGTTACACGCGGGTCGTCAAGCTGCCACCGCGCCATAGCGATGCGGCGCCGATGGCGATCATCGAGCTGGTCGAGTAGGAACCGAAGACACCGTGCCCACATACAGCTTCACCCTCGAGTACGACGGTACCGACTTCGCCGGCTGGCAGATCCAGCCGAGCGTGCGGACCGCCATGGGCGTATTCAAGCGATGCGCTCCATACCCTGACGTCCGAGACGCCCGCGCTCACCGCGGCGGGACGCACCGACGCCGGCGCACACGCGCACGGGCAGGTGGTCGGATGCACGCTGGAGCGAGACTGGGCACCGGACGAGCTCCGCAATGCGCTCAACGCGAAGCTTCCCGCCGACATCGCGGTGCGCCGTGTCGCGATCCGCACGGACGGGTTCGATGCGCGCCGCGACGCGCGTCGAGCGCACCTACCGGTACCTCATCGTCTGCAGGGACGGCCGCTCGCCCGTGTTGCGCCGCAACGCGTGGACCGTACGTGGACCGCTCGACGTCGATGCGATGCGCAGTGCCGCCGCTCATCTGGTCGGCAAGCATGACTTCGCCGCGTTCGGAAGCTCGCCGCGCATCGGCGGCAGCACCGTCCGTCAGGTCGCCTCGGTCACCATCGAACGCGGAGCGCTTAGCGGCGACGAGGCAGCGCAACCTGGTGAACCCGTTCTCGAGACGATCGTCATCACGGTGCGCGCGGACGCGTTCCTCCGGGGCATGATGCGCTCGTTCACCGGCGCGCTCGTGAAGATCGGCCGGGGCCGTGCAACCGCTGAGTGGCTCGCCTCCCTCGTCGACACCGCGACCTCGCGCGATCCCTCTGTGTCGGTGGCGCCGGCACGAGGGCTGCACCAGTGGTCGGTGCGATATGACCCGACGCCCGAACAGGAGCTCGCGGCATGACCAGCTTGCTCACCTATCAGGCCAAGCCGGGAGAGCTCGAGCAGCGATGGTTCCTCGTGGATGCCCGCGGCGAGACACTCGGGCGCCTCGCCGCCAACATCGCGCGCGTGCTGCGCGGCAAGCACCGCCCGGAGTTCACCCAGCACATCAACAGCGGCGAGCACGTCATCGTCATCAATGCGCGCGACATCGCGGTCACGGGACGTAAGCGCACCCTCAAGAAGTACGACCGCTACTCGGGATACCCGAGTGGCCGGCGGGTGCGTACCTTCGACGAGGCGATGGCCGTCGACGCGACCTTCCCGATCATGCACGCCGTTCGCGGGATGCTGCAGCACAACACCCTCGGTGCCGAGCAGCTGACCCACCTTCGCGTCTACGCGGGCTCGGAGCACAAACATGAGGCCCAGCGACCGCAGCCGATCACCTTCGGCGAGCTAGGGGAGATCATCGTTGCCCGCAACAGTTGAGGCATACAAGCAGGCCACCGGCCGCCGCAAGACCGCCGTTGCACGCGTGCGTATCGTCCCCGGTGATGGTGTCATCGTTGTCAACAACCGTCCGCCCAGCGAGTACTTCGGTCGACGTGACCTCGAGACGGTGGTCACGCAGCCACTCCGGGTCACCGACACGACCGGACGCTTCGAGGTATCGGTCAAGGTCTTCGGCGGTGGTATTGCAGGTCAGGCCGGCGCCGTGTGCCACGGGATCGCTCGCGCGCTGATCGCCGCCGATCCGGAACTGCGCCCGGTTCTCAAGGCTGCGGGCTTGCTCACTCGTGATTCGCGGGAGAAAGAGCGCAAGAAGTACGGACTCAAGCGAGCCCGGAAAGCGCCCCAGTACACCAAGCGGTAGGGGTGGAGTCTCCAGCCGCCACCCGGACAACGGTGCGGGCTCGTGTGCTCGGATGCCCTGTCGACATCGTTGACATGGCCACCGCCGTGCAAACGCTCGTGGAGATGGTGGAACGGCGCCGGGTTGACGCAACGTCGCACCCGGCGGTCGTCGTGACGCTCAACCCCGAGATGGTGATGATCGCGCGGCGCAGCCCGGCATTCAGCTCGGTGCTCGAGTCCGCCGCGCTGGTGGTGCCCGATGGGATCGGGTTGGTGCGAGCCCTGCGGCGCCGCGGTCATCCCGAGGCTGAGCGCGTCGGCGGCGCCGACCTGATCGGGTCGTACCTCCCCGAGGCCGAACGCCACGCGCATCGCATCGCCCTGGTCGGCGGCGCGCCGGGCGTGGCCGGAGCGGCGCGTGACCGCATGGTCGAAACCCACCCCGCGCTCCAGGTCGTTGCGGTGAGTGACGGTCCGCCCGGCCGGGCCACCGCCTCCGAGGTCGAGACGACCCGGCCCGAGATCGTCCTGGCGGCATTCGGCGCCGGCCGCCAGGAACTTTTCCTGGACCGGTACCTCGGCCCCATTGGCGCCGCCACCGGTATCGGGGTCGGCGGCTCGCTCGACTACCTTGCCGGGGGTGTGCGGCGGGCGCCGGCGGTGCTGCGCCGCGTCGGCCTCGAATGGGCGTGGCGGCTTGCGCTCCAGCCCTGGCGCGTGCGGCGGCAGTCCGTGCTTCCCGTCTACTGGTGGCTCGAGCGCCGCGAGGCCGCCGCCCTGCGCGCCAGGCCGTGAGCTTCGAATGCTGAGCGTCATCGTTCCCGCATACAACGAGGAACAGCGGCTGCCCGCGACGCTGACCCGGATGCGGGCCTACCTCGACGGCCGCGACGAGTCCTACGAGGTCCTCATCGTCGATGACGGAAGCACCGACAACACCCTGGCGATGTCGCGCACCATGGCGGAGGGCTGGCCGCAGCTCCAGGTGCAGGCCCTGGGACGGAACACCGGCAAGGGAGCCGCGGTGCGCCTGGGGATGCTCACCGCCACAGGCGAGCATCGCGTCTTCAGTGACGCGGACCTCAGCACGCCGATCGAGGAGGTGGAACGGCTGCGCGCCCAACTCCATGGGAACTGCGCCGTAGCCATAGCGTCGCGTGCGCTCCCGGGGTCCCAGATCGACGTCCATCAGCCGGGCAGACGAGAGGTCATGGGTCGCGCCTACAACCGCCTGCTCCGCTTCGCGGCGCTCCGCGGCCTGCACGACACGCAGTGCGGGTTCAAAGCGTTCACCGCCGATGCCGCTGTCGCCTGCTTCGAGCCGCTGCGCACCCTTCGGTTCGGATTCGACGCCGAGGTCCTCCTCCGCGCCCGCCGGCTCGGCTGGACGGTCGCGGAGGTACCGGTGCGGTGGGAGCACAAGGAGGACTCGCGGGTGAGCGCGTTGCGGGACTCGGTCGGGACTCTCTACGACCTGGTGCGTCTACGGTTCATAGTCCGGCGATAATCGGGAGGTGAGAACCGCCCAGCGAGCCACGACGTCGGGTCACATCGACGTTCGGGTCGCCGGCGCTCCGATCGTCGGCCTGCGGTTTCACCTCGATTCCCGTGCCGCCGATCTCGACGAACGCGCCGACGAGCTCGAGCGCCGGCTGATCGAGGTTGGCGTCCAGCGCGCCAACCTCATGGTCCGGTTCCGGGCCGTCGAGGAAGCCCGACAGCAGGTGCTCGAGGTCCTCCCCGGCATGGCATCGCCGGCCATCCTCGCGGAGATCGCCGCCACCTTCGCCGAGGGACTCGAGATGAGCACCGAGCTCACCCGCCTCGAGACCCGTGCCGAGGGGATCCGCGCCCGTCTCGGGGACGTCACCTCTGAGCAGTCGCTCCTGCGCACCATGAGCCGCCGGCTCTCCCAGGTGCCCGGGGAATCGGTCGCCGATCCGCATCAACGCGCGAGCCGCTACAGCCAGGCGGCCCGCCAGATCTATGAGATCGCCGACGTCGAGCACGCCGAGACCGCCCGGCTGATCCTCGAGGGACCGATGCAGCGTCTTGCCGATGCCGCCCTGGAGGCCGAGCTGATAGGCAGGAGCCTGGTGCGTGAGCCGGCGACGGCGGTCGGCGCGAGCTCGCGGTGCAGGACCGCCGCGGCCGAGGCGTCGGAGCAGCTCAGCGAGGTCATCGCCGGCCTGCTGCCGCTCGCCGAGGAGCGTGGGCTCGTTGGGGCCGTCCGGGACCTCCTGACCGCATGGAACGATCGAGGCACGGTGCTCCTTCATATCCTCGGGAGCGAGCGCCGGATGCCCACGCTGGCCGAGATCACGATGTACCGGATCATGGAGCAGGCGATCGACAACGCCCTTGCCCATGGGCATCCGCAGCGGGTGGACGCGATTATCTCGTTCCTGCCGCGCCTCGTGGTCGGCGTGGTGAAGGATGACGGTGACGGGTTCGACGTCAATGCCACGGACGCCCGGCTGGGACGCACCGCGGGCCTCGGGCTCATCGAGATGCGCGAACGGGCGGCGGTGGTCGGCGGTCGCGTCCAGGTGCGCAGCGGGCTCGGGCTGGGGACTGAGGTCCGCGTCACCATCCCTGACGGCCGCGCGACGACCTAGCGACGGAGGCGGCGGGCCGCGAATCGCCGGGTAGGATCGCGGTCATGTCCTCGACGCAGCGAAGCTTCCGCCTCACGACCGCCGCGGGCAAGACTGTGGCTGCGGCGGTCGCGATGGCCGACTCCCCGTGGCAGCGGTTCATGGGCTTGATGGGCAAGCGCGAGCTTGCCGCCGACACAGGGCTCTGCTTGCGCCCGTGCAGCTCCATCCACATGTTCTTCATGCGCTTTCCGGTCGACGTCGCGTTCATCGACGCTGAGGGGAAGGTCGTGCATGTGTACAACGGGCTTCGGCCCTGGCGGGTCTCGCGGATCGTGCGCCGCGCAAAAGCTGCCATCGAACTGCCGAGCGGCGCGCTGGCACGCGCGGGCGTGGGCGTGGGAGACCTCCTGACGATGTCCTGATTCGGTACGGTCGCCTCCGCCACACATCGTGACTTGGAGGACTGACGTGTATCAGGGACTGCTTGCCGAGACTGTCACCTTCGTCGGTCACAACGACGACGAGATCGCCGCATATCTCGCCAGGCCGCTCGGACCGGGACCGTTCCCCGGGGTGCTGGTGATCCACCACGCGCCCGGCTGGGACACGGCGACGAAGGAGATCGCTCGGCGCTTTGCCTACGAGGGGTACATCGCGATCTGCCCGAACATGTACCACCGCTTCGGCCCGGATCTGTCCCCCGATGACGCCGCGGCTGCGGCCCGCGCGGGAGGATGGATCACCACCGAGCAATTCCTCGCCGACGCCGCCGCGGCGTTGCGCTACGTCAGAGGCCTGCCGGTGAGCAACGGGAAGGTGGGGACGATCGGATATTGCTCGGGCGGCCGGCAGTCATTCCTTGCGGCCTGCGAGCTCCCCATCGACGCCGCGGTCGACTGCTATGGCGCGTTCGTGGTCGGAGGTTCGCCACCCGAGCTGCCCTACAGGATGGAGCCGGTGCTCGACCGCGCGTCGAAGATCTCCTGTCCGATCCTCGGGCTGTTCGGGGTCGAGGACACGAGGCCGTCACCTGAGGAGGTTGCGCAGATCGACGCAGAGCTGACCCGGCTCGGCAAGGAGCACGAGTTCCACTCATTCGAGAATGCCGGGCACGGGTTCTTCGCCGTTGATCGGACGATGTACCGAGTGGAAGCCGCCGTCGAGGGCTGGCGGCTCGTCCTCGATTTCTACGGCCGCCACCTGGCCTGAAGGAGAGATCACATGTGCTCGTACGTCGTCGAAAAAACCGCTCTGACCGGGAGTGCCAAAGCGGGGGGCATCTGGTCACCGATCGACACGGCCGTCGTCTCCGTCGACCATCCCTTCCACGCGCCCGTCGACCACGCGCTGATGCTCGATTTCACCAACGCAGGCAGGCCGGTCAGCGAGCGGGTCGCGCTCGAGCTCAGCGTCGCCTCGGCACGGGAGTTGATTGCCTGCATGCAGACCGCGCTGGATGCGTTCGGGGAGGGCGGTTAGCGGGGACGAGGGGCCGGCGCCAGTCGCCGGGTGGCCTTGCTCGCGCGGAGTTGTCCCGCAGACGTCCTCGATCAGCAGGCATACCTGCGGGAATGCTCGCCGCGCTCGCCAGGCTCCTCCTCGACGCCGTCGCCCCCAAACGATGCGCCGGATGCGACGCCGTCTCCGATCAGTCGATCTGCGCGAGTTGCGGCGCCACGATGTCCGCCATGCCCGTCCCGCCGGTCCGGCGCATGCGCCATGGCAGCGGATTCGCGGCCTTCGAGTTCGTCGAGCCGGTCCGGGCGGCTTTGCATCGGGGCAAGTACGGCGGCGATCGCCAGGCGCTGTCTGAACTGGCAGCGATGGCGTCGCGGCGGCTCGCCGGCCCGAGGCTGTTCACTCCGGATGCGATCGTCGCCGTACCGCTGGGTCCGCGCCGGCGCCGGCAGCGTGGGTACAACCAGTCCGACCTCATCGCGGAGGCCGTCGCCGAGGCACGTGACGTCCCCGTCCTCGACGACCTGGTCAGGATGCGGGACACCCCACCCCAGAGCGCCCGTGACGAGGCGACCCGGCGAGACAACGTGGCCGGGGCATTCGCCTGGACCGGCGGCGATCTCGCCGGGGCCTACGTCTGGCTCGTCGACGACGTGCTCACCACCGGCGCCACGGTGGAGGCGGCCGCGGCCGTGTTGGCCCACGCCGGAGCCTCGATGATCGACGTTCTGGTGGTGGCCGCGGTTTCGTGAAGGGCGAGGGCTGCCACAATGAAGAGGAGTATGTCCATCTTCCGAAAGCCGATCAACAAGGTCCTCGGCGACCCCGTCCAGCGCGAGATCAAGCGCTACCAGGGGGTCGTGGACCTCATCAACGAACTCGAACCCGAGATGTCGGCGCTGACCGACGAGGAGCTGCGGGACAAGACGCGTGAGTTCCGGGAGAGTCTCGGCGTCGAGGGACCCGACATCACCCACGGCCAGTCCTTCACCGCCGGACTCGGTGAGGAAACCGAAGAGATGGCCATGGAGCGCATCGAGGAGGAGGAGCGCGAGACAGCGCGCCGCAAGGCGCTCGACGACCTTCTGCCCGAGGCTTTCGCGGTCGTTCGGGAGGCCGCGAAGCGCACGCTCGGAATGCGCCACTTCGACGTGCAGCTGATCGGCGGCATCGTGCTCCACCAAGGCCGGATCGCCGAGATGAAAACGGGTGAAGGCAAGACGCTCGTCGCCACCCTCGCTCTCTATTTGAACGCCCTCGAGGCGCGCGGGGCGCATCTGGTGACGGTCAACGATTACCTGGCGCGACGTGACGCCGGCTGGAACGCCGCGCTCTTCCACTTCCTCGGGCTGTCGGTCGGTGTCATCGCGGGGCAGGATCTCTCCTACCTCTACGACCCGGACTTCCTCGATGAGACGCACCCGGATCCGCGCCTGCAGCATCTCCGTCCAGTGACTCGCCGCGAGGCGTACGCGGCCGACATCACATACTCCACCAACAACGAGCTGGGCTTCGACTATCTGCGCGACAACATGGCGCAGAAGCTCGACCGCTGCGTGCAGCGGCGTTTGCGCTACGCGATCGTCGACGAGGTGGACTCCATCCTCATCGACGAGGCGCGCACACCGCTGATCATCAGCGGCCAGGCGAGCGAGGCCACCGACAAGTTCTACACGTACGCACGCTTGATCCCGCGGCTCGTCGCCGAAGACGATTACACGATCGACGAGAAGACCAAGTCGGCGACGCTCACCGAGGAGGGCGTCGACAAGATTGAGAAGTGGACGGGCATCTCCAACGTCTACGAGATGGAGCATGCGGCCGAGGCGCACCAGATCAACCAGGCGTTGCGGGCTCACGCGTTGTGGCTGCGCGACAAGGATTACATCGTACGCGATGGCGAGGTGATCATCGTCGACGAGTTCACCGGGCGGACGATGCCCGGACGCCGCTGGTCGGACGGTCTTCATCAGGCGATCGAAGCCAAGGAAGGCGTTGCGGTTCAGCAGGAGACGGTCACCCTTGCCACGATCACCTTCCAGAACTTCTTCCGGCTCTACGACAAGCTCGCCGGCATGACCGGCACCGCGATCACCGAGGCCGAGGAATTCCACAAGATCTACAAGCTGGAGGTTGTGCCGATCCCGACCCACCAGCCGATGGTCCGTCTCGACGAGCCGGACCTCATCTACAGAGGTGAGGAGGGCAAATATCGCGCGGTGGTTGACGAGATCGCGGAGCGATACAAGAAGGGACAGCCCATCCTCGTGGGGACGACGAGCATCGAGAAGAGTGAACGGCTGAGCCGCCAGCTCGACAAGCTCGGTGTCCAGCACTCAGTGCTCAACGCCAAGCTGCACGAGCGGGAGGCGGACGTCATCGCCAACGCCGGTCAGCGCGGGAGCGTCACGATCGCCACCAACATGGCCGGACGCGGTACCGACATCGTGCTCGGCGAGGGTGTCGCCGATGTCGGCGGCCTCTACATCATCGGCACCGAGCGCCACGAATCGCGGCGCATCGACAACCAGCTGCGCGGCCGCGCGGGCCGTCAAGGCGACCCGGGCGAGTCACGCTTCTTCCTGTCCTTCGAGGACGATCTGATGCGCGTGTTCGGTGGCGAGCGGATGCAGGGCTTCATGAGCAAGCTCGGTGTCGACGAGGACACGCCGCTCGAGTTGAAGCTCGTCTCGCGGCAGATCGAAGGTGCGCAGGCACGTGTCGAGGGACAGAACTTCGACAGCCGGCGTCATGTCGTCGAGTACGACGACGTCATGAACAAGCAGCGCGAGATCATCTATGGCGAGCGACGTAAGATTCTCGAGGGGACCGACACGCGTGCGAACTTCATCGCGATGGTCGAGCACGTCGTCGCGAGCGAGGTGCCGACGTATTGCGAGGGACGGCATCGCGAGGCGTGGGACTTCGAAGGTCTGTGGACGCAGATGCACATGTTCGCCGCAGGCCTGCCGCCGTTCTCCGAGGTGAGCATGGACAGCCTCGGGAATTCCGTCGAGGAGGTAAGTGAGACGCTCAGCGGCGAGCTGGTCGGGCTCTACGAGGAGAAGGAGCAGGAGTACGGTGCGGAGTTGCTCCGCGAGGTGGAGCAGAGCGTGATGCTCCAGGTGATCGATGCTCGCTGGCTCGCATATCTGACCCAGATGGATCATCTCCGCGAGGGGATGGGCTTCCAGGCCTACGGACAGATGGATCCCCTGGTCGAGTACAAGGCTGCAGCCTTCACCGCCTTCCAGGACCTCACCGAGGACATCCAGCGCGAGATCGTTCGAGCCCTGCTCAATGTGCAGATCCGGCGTGTGGACCCCAGTGATACCGAGTCCGAACAGACCGACGCCGGTGAAGCCGCCGCCGCCCTTCCGGCACCGACCGCCGGTGCTGCTGAGGCGACCGCGCCGGCATCGCCGCGTGCCGATCGACCCGGTGGTGCCACCGACGGGGCCCAGGTGCCCCCTGCGCGCCCGGCTGCGGCGCTTGCAAGCGGCGCGCTCGCGCGTGCCACCGCACCACGCGTGTCGGCGCCGGTGGTGAGCAAGCCGATCGTTCGCAACATCGTCGAGTCGTCCTCGGAGGGGACGCGACGTGTCGATGGGAACGGCAACGGCCCGACGAATGGTGCGAGCGGAGCCCCGCAAGGGAAGGTTGGGCGAAATCAGGCATGTCCCTGCGGCTCCGGGAAGAAGTACAAGTACTGCCACGGGCGCTGAGGGTGGGAGCAACCGCCCGGAAATAGCCGGCAGGAGGCGGTTCCGTCGCGTGACGCAGCCGCGTCAGCCGGCCAGCTTCTGCGGTAGACGGGGGACCCCGGCTTCGGGCATTGCGATGCGCAGCGGCAGGCGCGCCACGGCGGTGAGATCGAAGTCATCGGCTGGGACGGGGCGGCCCATCAGGTAGCCCTGAGCCGCATTGCAGCCGAGGTCGTCGACCAGCTCGAGGGCCTCGAGGTTTTCGATGCCCTCAGCGACGATGCGCAGGCCCAGGGAATGGGCGAGGTCGACCGTCGAACGAATGATCGATACCGCTCGCTTGTCCTCGGGAGCACCGGTGAGAAAGGTGCGGTCGAGCTTCAGCTCACTGACCGGTAGCCGCCGAATGTAGGTCAGTGAGCTGAACCCGGTGCCGAAGTCATCGATGGACAGCTCGACGCCGAGTGCGCGCAGCCGCTCGAGGACGAGCAGCGCCTGCTCGGGGTCGGCGATGAACGAGTCCTCGGTGATCTCGAGGGTGAGGTGGCCCGGGTGGACACGTCGCTTGGCGATGAGCGCACCGATCTTGTCGGGCAGTTCGTCGTCGCGAAGGCTGGCGGCCGAGATGTTGACCGAGACGCATACGTCGTATCCCGCCATCGACCAACGCGATTGCTGGACCATGGCCTGATCGAGCACGTCCATGGTGAACGGTCCCATGAGGCCCGCGTCCGCGATCAGCCCGAGAAACGCGATCGGCGGCAGGACGCCGCGCGAGGGATGGCGCCAGCGCGCCAGCGCCTCCGCCCCGGTGACCAGGCCGGACGCGAGGTCGAGGATCGGCTGATAGAAGAGAACCATCTCCCCGAGGCGCAGGGCGTCGCGCAGATCCTCCATGAGCTGGAGCCGCTCGCGGGCGTTCTGGTCGTACTCCGATGAGTACACCTGCCACGGTGCATGGGAGCGTTTGGCGGCGAACATCGCCACGTCGGCCTTTTGGAGCAGGGTCTCGGGCGTGGTGCCGTGTTCGGGCGCCAGCGCGATGCCGATGCTCGCATCGACGCGAAGGCTCATGCCTTCCAGCTGAAACGGCTGTCTCAGGACTTCGCGAACACGCTCCGCTACTTCGATCGCCGCATCAGGGTCGAGGGGTGCCGAGAGCACGAGGCCAAATTCGTCGCCACCGAGGCGCGCGACCGTCCCGCTGGCTCCCACCGCCTCGGTGAGACGCGGGCCCAGCGCGCGCAGCACATCGTCGCCGACGTGGTGGCCGAGGCTGTCGTTGATCTCCTTGAACCGATCCAGGTCGATCATCAGCACCGCGGTCGTTTGACCCGCCCCAGGCTCGAGGCAGGCAGCGAGGCGCTCGAAGAAAAGTCGTCGGTTCGGCAGGCCGGTCAACTCGTCGGTTCGGGCCTCTCGACGGCTTTCCGCGAGCGCGCGCAGCTGCCGAAACGCATATGCGGACCGGGCGATGGCGATCATGAGCGTTGCCGTGGCAAGGATGACGCCAAGGTCGATTGATCGTCCGGCCGCAGACACCACGATTCCCAGCGAGCTCAGCAGGAACAGAACCGGAACGACGTTGGTTGGTCGAACAGGGGAAGTGCTCTTGCCGGCCGACACTCCCATGCCCTGCCAGGCGGCAAAGGCCATCAGGAACGTGCCGATAAGATAGAGGCTGTCCAGCGGCGTTCCCGTGACGTACATACCCGCGGTCACCTGCAGCACAAAAACGCTGTCGGCTGCCGCAAAGAGAACGAGTTCGGCGCCCAGCGTCCACCAGAGCCTTCCGGGGCGCCAGCCTCGGACGGCAAAGACCGCAACGACCATGGTTACGAGGACCATGTCGCCGATCGGATACGCGACGTTCGTGGCGACGCTTGTCCCGCTGATCCCAGCGCTCGCCTTGATGATCGGAGTGATCACCAGGATGGACTCGAGCGCGGCCACCCCGAGAGCAGCGATCAGACCATCGATCCAGATGGTCTTCGACGTATGCGGGACGGTCTCGCGCACCAGGAGTCCGATGCCGGGGAACGCGAATACGAAGAACGTCAGGAAGGCGGCGTCGGATATCGAGGGATACGGTTGAGGGCTGAGGTACTGCACCCAGGCGGTGAACAGGACCGATCCGGCGGTGAAGAACCAGAGGCCGACCGCCAGAGCTCCCCAGCCCCAGCGTCCGCGCCGCCTCGCGATTGCCCGCCAGGTGCACAGGGTCGCGCAGCCAACATATCCGGCATTGGCGACCCAGACGTCAAAGAAGTAATCGGACGTTCCGGGTTTGCGGAGAATCGTCGACCCGAGGTACAGCAGGGTGAGAGCGCCGGTGAGCAGCCCGAGGGCCATCACGCCCCGGGGCCAGCGGCGCCCTGTGGCCGGTATCGGCGCGGCGAGTTGGCGCAAGCCTGAACCCTCCAGCATCGCAAGCCTTCCTTGCGAGCCTGTCTGGTGTGATCCTCGCGGTCGCCATGAGCCAACCGAGGGGCCGTAGTGGGTTCAGCCTATCCACGGATCACGTTTGCATTCGCCCGGCGACGTTACGGAATTGAAAGAGGTGGTGCCGAACTGGACCGAAGTAGGGCCTGAACATCGAAGAGGCACCCACAAATCCGCGTAGGTTGGCGGGCCCTCGCAGCCCGCTGCTCCCCGCACTACCATCTAGTCGCGCACGCCACGCCGGCGCGAGGCGTGCGGTGACAGACCGGCCCGAGGAGGTATCCCAATGTCGATCGACCCAGCCAAGACCGCCGTCGTCCTCATCGAGTATCAGAACGACTTCACCTCAGAGGGTGGCGTTCTGCACGGCGCTGTCGAGGCGGTTATGGAGAAGACCGGCATGCTGGCCAACACCGAGCGTGTCGTCGAGGCCGCTCGGTCGGCCGGCGCGACCATCATGCATGCACCGATCATGTTCGCTGAGGGATACAACGAGATCAGCGCGCACCCGTACGGCATCCTCAAGGGTGTCGTCGACGGCAACGCCTTCGTCAAGGGCACGTGGGGCGCTGCGATCACCGAGGAACTCGACCCGCAGGAGGGCGACATCGTCATCGAAGGCAAGCGCGGACTTGACACATTCGCGAGCACCAACCTCGACTTCATCTTGCGCAGCAAGGGGATCTCGACGATCGTCCTGGGCGGCTTCCTGACCAACTGCTGCGTCGAGTCAACGATGCGCAGTGGCTACGAGAACGGCTACGAGGTGATCACGCTCAGCGACTGCGTCGCGGCCACGTCGGCGGAGGAGCACGACAACGCTCTCAAATACGACTATCCGATGTTCTCCAAACCGATGACCTCGGAGCAGCTGATCGCAGAGCTCAGCTAGCTCCCGAGCCACCCCTGGCGGACCCGTCCGCGGCGGGTCACACCGTCTCGCTGCACGGACCTCGAACGCTGTGCGATAATTCGAACAGTGTTAGAGACACCTACTCGCGATCGACGCGCCGAACGGCGCGATTCGGTCATGGCCGAGATCCTCGACGCGGCGTGGGAGATCGCGCGCACCGAGGGGCTCGCCGGGCTCTCCCTGCGAGACGTGGCCGCCAGGATCGGCATGCGGCCGCCCTCGCTGTACTGGTACTTCGACTCGAAGCGCGCGATCTACGACGCGATGTTCGTCCAGGGCAATAAGCAGCTCCTCGCGCGCCTCACCGAGCAGGAGTGGCCGGACGATCCTCGGGCGGCGCTTCGCCTCTGCGCGCGCCTGTTCGTCGAATTCAGCATCGAGGACGTTGCTCGGTATCAACTGCTCTTCCTTCGCACCATCCCGAACTTCGAGCCCTCGCCCGACGCGTTCGCAGTCGCGGTGCAGGTCTACGAGCAGATGCGCGATCGGTTTGCCGCACCCGACCTCGGCGGCGCCGCCGCATTCGACATATGGACTGCTCTGGTGAGCGGTCTCGCGGCACAGCAGATCGCCAATGACCCTTCGGGAGATCGTTGGCTGCGACTGATCGACGAGGTGGTCGACATGTACGTCGACCACATGACCGCTCCCGCTCCGTCAACACAAAGGAAGGGCACATGACCGCAACAGCCATCCCCGCGGGGATCACCCCTACCGCCGATGTCACGGCGATACCTTCGCTCGGTCACACCGAGGCGATGTGGCTTGCCGGCACCGAGTTCGATCGTATGGTCGACCTGTTGCGCACCCTGCGTGCCGATGAGTGGGCAGCGGAAACCGTCTGCAACCTGTGGAACGTGCGCTCGATGGTTGCGCATGTCGTTGGCATGGCTGACGCGCAGGCCTCGTTCCGCCAGTTCGTCCACGATTTTGGAGCGGCCCGAAAGCGCAGTGGTGGCGCCATGATCGACGCGCTCAATGCCTCCCAGGTGAGCGACCGAGTGGATATGACACCCGCGCAGCTCGTCGACCGGCTCGTATCGGTCGCGCCGAAGGCGGTGCGATCGCGGCGTCGCACCCCGGCCGTGATGCGCACGATGGTGCGTTTCAAGCAGGACCCGCCGTTCGGGACCGAGCGCTGGCCCTACGGCTTCCTCGTCGACACGATCTTCACGCGCGACACGTGGGTGCATCGTCTCGACATCGCACGCGCGACCGGGCGTGAGATGACCATCACCCAGCAGCACGATGGTCGTATCGTCGCCGGCGTGGTCGCGGAGTGGGCGCGCCGCCACGGCAAGCCGTTCAGGCTGCGTCTCAGCGGCGCGGCCGGAGGCGGCTGGCACGCCGGAGACGGCGGCGAACTCATCGAACTTGATGCGCTCGAGTTCTGCTGGACCGTCGCGGGTCGCGCCAAGGGCGGCGGACTGCTGACCACGCCCGTTCCGTTCTAGGCGAACGGCGACCCAGTCAGCGCATCCGGATGAAGGACGCGTTGCTCCGGTACTCGTCAAGCGAACGCGCGTCCATGTATGACATCGAGCTTCGTAGCCCAGCCACGTAACGCTGGATCACGTCAGCAACCCGCCCCTTGTACGCAACGATCGACTCGGCGCCCTCGATGTACTCGGGATCCGCGCCGGCGAACTCCTGCTGTACGGAAAATGACGCTGCGCCGCGCATGATCTTGAACTTCTTCCCGTCGACGACGATCACCCGTCCCGGCGCCTCATAGGTCCCGGCCAGCGCCGAGCCGACCATCACCGCGTCCGCGCCGAGCGCAAGGAGCTTGCACATGTCGGCCGGGTTGCGCACCCCGCCGTCGCCGATGATGAGCGCGTGCCGCCGCACCTGCGAGCATTCGTGGACGCTGTACGGCGTCGGTGCATGCACGCCGGTCTCGGTGCGCGTCTCGCACACCGAACCACCCGCGATCCCCACCCGGATCGCGTCCACGCCGTGATCCTCGAGCCAGCGAAACGTCTCCGCGGATGCGACGTTGCCGGCGATCAGGAAGACCGCAGTGCCCTGGTCACGTATCCAGCGCACGGCGTGAGCGACCTGTTCATGCGCGCCATTGGCCGTGTCCAGGCACACGATCCGGCAGCCGGTCTCGACGATGCGCGCGAAGCGTTCGCGGTAGTCGCCGGTCACGCCGAGCGCCGCGGCGAGCGGTCCGCCGGCGGCGGCGACCTCACCAAGCTCTGCCGCCTGCTGGTCGATGGGCTGAAAGCGGGGGAGGATGCCGAGCGCGCCGTCCTCGCCCAGCGCACGGCACATGTCGACGCCGCACACATCCGGCATCGGCGACCCGATCAACGGAATCGTCAGTCGCAGTGGTCCGATGTCCACTATCGGCAGCGCCTCGGTCCGGTGGGCGAGGGTCGAGTGGACCCGCGGCATCATCGACACGTCGTCGAAATCGAAGGCCCGGGGCATGTCGGTAAAGAGATCGCCGATCGAGCGGGACGATACGGCGGCAGCGGTTTGCATCACTTCATTGTGGAATACTCAGCAGATGAGCGAGCTTGCAGACCGCGCCACTGACATCGCCGCCCGCATAGCTGAGCTCCAGGGGCATCTTTGACCTCGACGGAAAACGCGTCCGTCTGACGGAGCTCGATCGGGAGATCGCCGCTCCGGATCTCTGGGATGACCCGCGCAGCGCGGCGGGCCTCAACCAGGAAGCGTCGCGCATCCGCGACGACCTGAGCACCTGGGAATCTTTGACGCAGCGCGCAGCAGACGCGCGCGAGCTCGTGGCGATGGTTGAGCTCGAGCCCGACGAGGCGATGACCCACGACATCGAGACGGAGCTCGCGGCCCTGGAGAAGGAGATCGGCCGTCGCCAGATCGACCTCCTGTTCAGCGATCCGTACACCGACCACGTGGCCCTGATCGGCATTCACGCCGGCGCCGGCGGCACCGACTCCCAGGACTGGGCGCAGATGCTGTTGCGCATGTATCTCCTCTGGGCCGAGCAACACCGCATGCCCGTCGAGTTCCTCGAGGAGTCGGTCGGCGACGAGGCGGGTATCAAGTCCGCGACCATCCGCGTGTCCGGACCGCGGGCCTACGGTCTGCTCAAGGGTGAGCACGGGGTGCATCGCCTGGTGCGGATCAGCCCGTTCGACGCCGCACACCGGCGTCATACGTCGTTCGTGCTCGTCGAGGTGACCCCGGAGATCGAGGACACCGTCACCGTGGAGATCGACCCGGACGATGTGCGCACCGACGTCTTCCGTTCCAGTGGCGCCGGCGGCCAGCACGTCAACAAGACGTCCTCGGCGGTCCGGCTGACCCACATCCCAAGCGGCGTGGTGGTCACCTGCCAGAACGAGCGGTCCCAGCAGCAGAACCGGGACGTCGCCTGGCGCGTGCTGCGATCGCGGTTGCTTGCACTGCAGCAGGCAGCCCACGCACAGAAGGTCGCCGATCTCAAGGGCGACCTGATCGCCGCCGAGTGGGGAAGCCAGATCCGCTCCTACGTGCTCCAGCCCTACACCATGGTCAAGGACCACCGCACCGGCGTGGAAGTCGGCAATGCCCAGGGGGTGCTCGACGGCGATATCGATCCCTTCATCGAGGGATACCTGCACTGGGCGGCGCGCGAGGGTGCAGAATCGAGGACGGTGTCCTGATCGGCCAATCCTGGTACGGAAGTGACCAACCTGTGAAATATCGCGGGAGTCCGACGGAACCCCGGTTTATACTGGCCGCCGGCCCGGTAGCGATCCCAGAAAACACCCTATGAACACATTTCCCCAGGGGGCAGCCTGGTGAGCGTGGCGGTTGCGGAACGATCTGCGGCTCCCCCTCAGCACGCGCTGCGCCCAGTCATCTCGTTTCACGGCGTGAGCAAGGTCTATCCGAATGGAACGGAGGCCCTGCGCGACGTTGATCTGGCGATCCATCAAGGTGACTTCTGCTTCCTGGTCGGCCCCAGCGGCGCAGGCAAGTCAACGCTGGTGCGACTGCTGATCCGCGACGAGGCTCCCTCAACGGGCCGGATCTTCATCGACGGGCAGGAGGTGAGCCGGATGTCGCACCGCAAGCTGCCGAAGCTGCGGCGCAAGTTCGGCATCGTGTTCCAGGACTACAAGCTGCTCACGCGCCGCACGGTGGCGCAGAACGTCGCATTCGCCCTCCAGGTGACCCGGCCCGGCCAGCGCCACATGCGCGAGAAGGTGGAGGAGGTCCTCTGGATCGTCGGCCTCGAGGACAAGCTCGACAAGTTCCCGGACGAGCTGAGCGGTGGCGAGCAGCAGCGCGTGGCCATCGCCCGTGCCCTGGTGCACCGGCCGCGCATCTTCCTTGCGGACGAGCCCACCGGCAATCTCGACCCCGACACGTCGTGGGGCATCGTGCAGCTGCTGCTCCAGATCAACCATCGCGGCACGACCGTGCTGATGGCGACGCACAACCGCGAGGTGGTCGACCTCGTACGGCGCCGGGTCATCGCCATCGACAACGGCCGGGTGGTGAGGGACGAGGCCGAAGGCCAGTACCTGCGCGAAGGAACCGCGACCCTGTGAGGCAGGTCCTCGCCTCGCTGTGGTTCGCACTCCACAGCGCAGGGCAGAACTTCCGGCGCAACCTCGGGGTCTCGCTCGCGGGCGTGTTCACGATGGGCCTGATCATCTTCCTGGTCGGCGGATCGCTTCTCTTCACGCATTCGGTCGACACCGTGCTCCAGGGGCAGGAGCAGAACGCCAGCCACCTCAAGATCTACCTGTCGGACAACGCGTCACTGGCGGCGATCACCAACTTCGAGAGCCGGCTCAAGCACGACCCGCGGGTGATCTCGGTCAGCTTCGAGACCAAGGACCAGGCCAAGCGGCAGGCCGCACAGAACCCGTCGATCGCAAACGCGCTCGCGGTGCTCGGCAGCAACCCGCTGCCGGCGTCGCTGAACCTCGACGTCCGCAAGCTCACCTACCTGAGCCAGTTCAACGCCGAGGCGAAGGCGATGCCGATCGTCGACAGCACCACGCCGACCGACTACAACTCCGATGTCATCGGCAAGCTGAACACGGTCATCACGGTGATCGAGTGGGTCGGAGCGATCATCGCGGTCATTCTCCTGACCATCAGCATTGTCATCATCATGAACACGATCCGGACCGCGGTGTACTCACGGCGAACCGAGATCGAGATCATGAAGCTGGTCGGCGCGACCGACTGGTTCGTTCGCTGGCCGTTCATCCTCGAGGGCATGCTCGGCGGGTTGCTGGCCGCGATCTTCTCCGGGGCGGTCGTGTTCGGCGCCTACCGTCTCTTCGTGCAGGCGGCGCAGGGAAACCTCCTCAGCGTGCCCTTCGATGTGCGCTACACGGTCACCCTGCTCATCGTGCTCCTGGTCGGTGGCGTGGCCGTCGGTGCGTTCGGGAGCTTCCTCGGCGTTCGCCGGTTCCTCTCGGCGTGACCGCGACGCCATCGTGCGGTCGGGACGGAGGAGACCTCGGCCGGGGCTGAATAGTCCGGTTTGAAGCCGGAGCCGGGATCTCCTCCGTCCGTTCGCCTGATCTGAGGGAGTGGCCCGCATGGCTCGAAGGACCCCGCCGATATACTCAGGGTCAGTGGCCGAACGATTTGACATCGCCATTCTCGGGGGCGGGATGGGCGGCTACCCTGCCGCGATCCGCGCGGCCCAGCTGGGCCTGAGCGTGGTGCTGGTGGAGGAGGACAAGGTCGGCGGCACGTGCCTCCACCGGGGCTGCATCCCAGCCAAGGCGCTGCTCCAGAGCGCAGCGCTCCTCGATGAGCTGCGGCACGCGGACGCCTTCGGGGTCACCACCGGCGACGTGCACTTCGACTACTCGGTCGCCGGGCGCCGCCGCGATCAGGTGGTCAGCCAGCTCCACAAGGGCGTGCAGTTCCTGCTGCGCAAGAACAAGGTGAGCGTCATCAGCGGCCGTGGCCGCCTCGACGGTGCAGGTGGGCTCGTGGTCACGCCGCCGGCGGGCGACGCGGTCGAGATCGAGGCCGGCTCGGTGATCATCGCCACCGGCTCCCGGCCCAAGCAGCTGCCCGGTCACCCAGCGGACGGCACGGTGATTCTCACCAGTGACGAGGCCCTCAGGATCGACCGGGTGCCGGTCTCCGCGATCGTGCTGGGCGCCGGTGCGGTCGGGGTCGAATTTGCGTCGTTGTACCGCAGCTGCGGCGCCGAGGTGACCATCGTCGAGATGCTGCCGAGCCTCGTGCCGCTCGAGGACGCCGCCGTGGGCGGCGAGCTCCGCAAGCAGTTCGAGGCCCGCGGCATCGCCTGCCTCACCGGGCACCGTCTCGACCTCGGGTCGATCGAGCGCAACGAGGGCGGCGTCGCCGCGACCGTGGCCGGCGAGGACGGCAAGGAGCAGCGTCTCCAGGCGGAGGTGCTCCTGGTAGCGGTGGGCCGCGCAGCCAATGTTGAGAACATCGGCATCGAGGGAACCGGGGTCGTGGTCGAGCGCGGTGTCATCGCCGTCGACTCGATGCTCCGGACCGGTGAGTCGGGCGTCAGCGCAGTGGGCGATGTCGTGGGCGGCTTCCAGCTCGCCCACAAGGCGCTCCACGAAGGCGTCCTCGCCGTCGAGGCCATCGCCGGCCGCGATCCGCATCCGCTGGATCCCCGGCTGGTCACGCGGACCACCTACTGCTCACCCCAGATCGGATCCATGGGACTCAGCGAAGCCGAGGCCCAGGCCGCCGGGTACGAGGTCGCCACCGGCGTCATGCCCTTCCGTGGTAACGGGCGCGCGGTGATCTGGGGCGAGAGCGGCGGCTTCTGCAAGGTTGTCGCCGACAAGGCGGACGGCACCGTGCTGGGCGTCCATATCATCGGTCACGAGGTGACCGAGCTCATCTGGGGACCGGCGCTCGGCGGTCTCCTCGAAACCACCGCGTTCGAGATGGGACACGCGGTCGCGCCACACCCTACACTCAGCGAAGTGCTCTCAGAAGCTGCCCTTGCCGTGAGTGGCGAGGCAATCCACATTTGAGCAACTGTGGAGCGTCGCAGCACCGCCATCGGCGTCAGCTTCGTCCGGAGGGATGATCGACAGGTGGCAATGACCCGAACCGAAACCAAGGCGCGCGCCGGCCTCGACGCGGAAACGCTCCGGCTCATGTACCGGCACATGCTCCGATCGCGTCTGCTCGACGAGCGTCTCTGGGTCCTGAATCGGCAGGGGCGCGCACCGTTCTGGATCTCCGCCGAGGGGCACGAGGCGGTTCAGGTCGCCTTTGGCATGAATCTGAAGCCGCAGTACGACTGGGTGGCTCCGTACTACCGCGATCTCGCGCTGACGCTGGTGCTCGGCATGACTCCGAAAGACCACATCCTGTCTGTCCTGCAGCGTGCTGACGATCCCAACAGCGGTGGCCGGCAGATGCCGGCGCACTACGGCTGCCGGCGGTTGAACATCATCAGCACTGGTTCGTCGGTGGGGACCCAGCTCATTCATGCGTGTGGCATTGCGCTCGCCTCTCGCATGCGTGGCGAAGATGCTGTGACGTTCACGTCGATCGGCGAGGGCGGGACGAGCGAAGGCGACTTCCATGAGGCGTTGAACTTCGCGTCGACGCACAAGCTCGCGGTGATCTTCCTGGTCGAGAACAATGGATTCGCCATCAGCGTGCCGTGGCAGAAGCAGATGCCGACGGAGGATGTCGCCGATCGTGCGAAGGGATACGGCATCCCGGGCGTGATCGTGGACGGGTGCGACGCGATCGCCTGCTACCGGGTCGCTCGCGAGGCGGTGAAGCGCGCTCGTCGCGGCGACGGCCCGACACTCATTGAGGCGAAAGTGCTGCGGCTCACCTCGCACAGCTCGGACGACGATCAGCGTCGCTACCGTACTGCCGCGGACCTCGAGGCGGACAAGGAGCGCGACTCTCTGCACCGGTTCAAGGCGACGCTCGATGAGCTCGGCGTTCTTGCCGCGGGTGACGCGGAGGAGATGCGTGCTGAGCTGGTGGTCGATCTCAACGAGGCCACCGAGGAGGCCGAGGCGGCGCCGTTGCCCGCAGCCGATACGGCGATGCTCCACGTGTATGCGGAACCCGGTGACTGGCGTGGCTGAGAAGACGTACATCGAGGCAATCCGCGACGGGATTCGCGAGGAGATGCAGCGCGACGAGCGCGTGATGATCCTTGGCGAGGATGTCGGTGCCAAGGGCGGCGTCTTCGGTGTGACTGAAGGCTTGCAGAAGGAGTTCGGCGAGGCGCGCGTGCTCGACAGCCCGCTCGCGGAGTCACTGATCGTCGGTGTGGCAATCGGCGCGGCGATGAACGGGCTGCGACCCATCGCCGAGATTCAGTTCCAGGACTTCATCATGCCCGCGGTCGATCAGATCATCAGCGAAGCCGCAAAGATGCGCTATCGGAGCAACGGCGACTGGGGCGTGCCGATGGTGCTGCGCTCACCGTTCGGTGGGGGAGTGCACGGCGCGCTCTATCACTCGCAGTCGATCGAGGCGATCTTCGCGCACATCCCCGGGTTGCGCGTGGTCGTGCCATCGACGCCCTACGACGCCAAGGGCATGATCGTCTCAGCACTTCGCGACCCGGACCCGGTTCTGTATTTCGAGCACAAGCGCTGCTATCGGGCGATCAAGGGCGAGGTCCCGGATGGTGAGTACACCGTGCCGCTCGATCGAGCCCGCGTCGTGCGTGAGGGAACGGACATCGCGGTCTTCAGCTACGGGATGATGGTGCACAGTTCGCTCGAGGCCGTCGATCGCCTTGCTGCAGATGGGTTTTCCTGCGAGGTCGTCGACCTTCGTTCGCTCCGCCCCATCGATCGCGAGGCAATCGTCGCGAGCGCGCGCAAATGCGGCAAGGTGCTGATCGTGCAGGAGGCGAACCTCGCCGTCAGCGTTGCGTCGGAAGTTGCGGCGATCATCTCGGAAGACTGTTTCGACAGTCTCGATGCGCCGGTCATGCGCCTCGGCGGCCCGGAGATTCCGGCGATGCCGTACTCACCGCCGCTCGAGCAGTTTTACCTGGTGACACCTGACAAGGTCGAGGCGAAGCTCCGCGAGCTCGCCGCGTACTGAACACACGAACACAAGGAATCTCGCGAAATGGCCCTGACCGTCACGATGCCGCAGCTCGGTGAGAGTGTCACCGAAGGGACGATTGCGCGCTGGCTCAAGCAGCCCGGCGATGCGATCGCGAAATATAAGTCGATCGCCGAGGTGATCACCGACAAGGTGAACGCCGAGATCCCCGCGCCGGCCGACGGCGTGATGTCCGAGTTGATCGCGCCCGAGGGCACGGTCGTCCCGGTGGGTCAGCCGATCTGTTCCATCGACACCGGGGGCGGGGCCACCGACGCCGCGCCGCAGGTGGTCGAGCAGGAACCCGCTGCGGTGGCGGCGCCCGCGGAGCGCGTCGAGGCGACGCCCGCTGCCGCGCCGGCCCCATCTGCGGAGCAGCACGCGGGAGCCGAGAGTGCGGTTGCGCCGATCCAGGACGCGTTCACGGAGACCGCGGCCGACGCTCCGTCGGAATCGCCGGCGACCCATGAGGCAGTCGGCGGCAACGGGCAGGCCGGCGGCTATCACGTCACCCCGGCCGTCCGCATGCTGGTCCGCGAGCACGGCGTCGATCTGTCACAGATCACCGGGAGCGGGATTGGCGGGCGCATCTCGAAGAAGGACGTTCTTGAGTACGTTCAACGGCGAGATGCCGCTGGTGGCTCTTCCAGTGCCGCGCACACGCCGGCGGGGATCCCGGCTCCGGCTTCAAACCGGACTATTCAGCCTCCGCCAGGATCCCCACCGGCGTCGTCGGTGTCAGGGACGCCCCCTGCTGCTTCGCCCTTGCCGGCCTCGTTCACTGGGGCCGCTGCGCCCGGTGAGGGGGAGACGGTGGTACCGCTGACCGCGGTTCGGAAGGCGATTGCGGAGCATATGGTTCGGAGTAAGCAGACGTCGCCGCATGCGTACGTGATGGTTGAGGTCGACATGTCGGCCGTTTCGCGTATCCGCGATCGCGAGAAGGGGGCCTTCGAGGCGCGGCATGGGGTCAAGCTGACCTTCCTGCCCTTTGTGGCTCGGGCGGTGGTCGAGGCGCTGCAACGGCACCCCACGCTCAACGCGTCGTGGAGCGACGCGGGAATCGTGGTCAAGCGGGCCATCAATCTCGGCATCGCGGTGGCGCTCGAGGACAACCTCATCGTTCCGGTGGTGCGCGATGCGGATCGTCTGAGCATCACCGGGCTTGCGACCACGATGGCCGACCTGGGCGCACGCGCGCGCAGCAACCACCTCAAGCTCGACGAGATCCAGGGCGGCACCTTCACGCTCAACAACACGGGCGCGCTGGGTGCGGTGATGACGCAGGCGATCATCAATCAGCCGCAGGCGGCGATCATGACCATGGATCTGGTGGTGAAGCGGCCGGTGGTCGTCGGCGACGCGATCGCGATCCGGCCGGTCATGAACCTGGGTCTGTCGTTCGACCATCGCATCAATGACGGCCTTCAGGCGACTCGTTTTGTGACGGCGGTTCAGCAGCTGCTTGAAGGGCTGGACCCCTCGGCGACCCTCGTTTAGCCCGTCCTGGCTATCATCAGGAGGAACGATGATCGAGCAAGGCGCTTTCGATGCGTGGGGGCTCCGGACGCCACCGGCCTGGGCTCAGCGCGCTCTCCGCAAGGGCATCATCGACGAGAGCCGGTTTCATGCCCTCATCCGGGTCGCCTCCGAGGATCCGGTGGTCGTACGCCGCACGCCTCGCCACCCGGGTAGCTGCTCCTGCCGGCGCCGGCCCACCCGGTCCTGCACGCGCTGGCGGGCGTAGCGGCCGCTTTCGATCGCGCTGGCGCGCGTAAGGGCCGCTTTCGAGCGCGCTGGCGGTCGGTGGGGATCCCGGCTCCGGGCGGACGGCGGAGATCTCCGCTCCGGCTTCAACCCGGACTATTCAGCCTCCGCGGAGACCCCCGCCGTCCTGGGGTCGAAGCAGACGACTCAGCCTCCGCCGGGATCCCCACCGACCCCGGTTCGACTTGAAACCGGACAATTCAGCCTCCCTCGGGTTCCTCGCGGACCGGTCGTCCGCTCGGGTCAATCGGGATCCTGGTGCGGATACCGCCAATCGGTGGGCGGCACGAACGTCTCCTTGATGACCCGGGGGGACACCCAGCGCAGCATGTTGAGCGCCGACCCGGCTTTGTCGTTCGTCCCGCTCATCCTGGCGCCGCCAAACGGTTGCTGACCCACGACCGCGCCGGTCGGCTTGTCGTTGACGTAGAAGTTGCCGGCAGCGAAGCGCAGGTGCTCCATAGCCTCGTCGATGGCCGCCCGGTCGTCCGCGAACACTGCACCGGTGAGCGCGTACGGCGAGGTGGTGTCGACCAGGTCGAGAACTGACGTCCAGTCCGAGTCGGCATATGGGAACACCGTGAGGATCGGACCGAAGAGCTCGCGCTGCATCAGGTCGTGACGTGGATTCGAGGTGGCGAGGATGGTGGGATGGACGAACCACCCGATCTCGGCGTCGCACTCGCCGCCCGCGACCAGCGTGAGCTCCGGATCGGTTCGCGCGGCGTCGAGAACGGCCTCGTGCTTGCGGAAGCTCGCCTCATCGATGACCGCGCCCATGAAGGTGCTGAACTCGGCTGGGTCACCGACCGGGATTGCCTCGCTGGCCGCGGCGAGCGGATCACGCAGCCGTTCCCACACCGAGTGGGGGATATAGGCGCGCGACGAGGCAGAGCACTTCTGCCCCTGATACTCGAAGGACCCGCGCAGAAGCCCGACGAGGAGCGCCTCCGCGGACGCTGATGAGTGCGCGAGCACGAAGTCCTTGCCCCCGGTCTCGCCGACCAGTCGGGGGTAGGTCTTGTAGGTGCCGAGGTTGGCCGCGACCGTGTTCCAGAGATGCTGGAAGGTGTCCGTCGACCCGGTGAAATGGATGCCGGCAAGCGACGGATGCTTGACCGCGGCCTCCGAGACGGCGGCGCCCGGCGCCGCGATCATGTTGATCACCCCGGGCGGCAGACCCGCCGCCTCGAGGATCTCCATGATCACCTGGGCGGCGAGGAGGGCGGTGGTCGCCGGCTTCCAGACCACCGTGTTGCCCACGATCGCAGGCGCAACTGCGAGGTTCCCTCCGATCGACGTGAAGTTGAATGGGCTGATGGCGAGCACGAACCCCTCGAGCGGCCGGTGATCCATCCGGTTCCAGATGCCGGCGGACGACACCGGCTGCATCTCCTGCAAATCGCGGCCGTAGTGCACGTTCCAGCGCCAGAAGTCGATCAGCTCGCAGGCGGCGTCGATCTCGGCCTGGTGAACGCTCTTGCTCTGCCCGAGGATTGTCGCTGCATTGAGACGGTCGCGGAAGGGACCGCTCAGAAGGTCGGCGGCTCGGAGGAAGACAGAGGCACGCGTCTCCCAGGGGGCGGTCGACCAGTCGTGGTGGGCGGCGAGCGCCGCGTCGACGGCCGCTCGCACGTCGTCGGTGGTGGCCGTGGCGGCTTCCACGATGGTCAAGGAGTGATCGTGGGGAGCGGTGACTGAGATCTGCTCCCCATGGCCGTCGAAGGTGCGTCCTCCGACATGCAGCGGAACCCGGTGCGGCGCTCCGGCCTGCATGTCGTGGATGGCGGCGCGGAGACGGGCACGCTCGGGTGTGCCCGGAGCGTAGAGGTGAACGGGCTCGTTGATCGGCGGCTGAGAACTCATCGCGGCGATTGTGGCTCAGTGAGTGTGTAGAGTGAGAGGGCGCCATGGACCAGATCCGCTTGCGGCCCGTTCCCGTGGCCGATCCCCGGCCGCTGCATCAGCGGCTCCTCCCCGAGGGGGTCGATCGGCGCCCCGAGTGGCTCACCGTCAAGCTCCCAGCCGGGGACGGGTACTCGCAGATCAAGGGGATCATGCGCGGCCAGAACCTCAACACCGTGTGCGAGGAGGCTCGCTGCCCGAACATCGCCGAGTGCTGGGGCCATGGAACGGCGACCTTTATGATCCTCGGCGACGTCTGCACCCGCGCCTGTGCGTTCTGCGCCGTGAAGAGCGGCAAGCGCGGTGGCGACATCGACTGGGATGAGCCTCGCCGGGTGGGGGAAGCGGTCAGCACGATGGGGCTGCGTCACGCGGTGGTGACCTCAGTCGATCGTGACGACCTCGCCGACGGAGGCGCCGGCGTGTTCGCCGCGACCATACGATCGATCCGCGCACTGTCGCCGGGCACCACCATCGAGGTGCTGACGCCTGACTTCCAGGGCGATCACGGTGCGCTGCGCACGGTCATGGATGAGGTACCCGAGATCTTCAACCACAACGTCGAGACCGTCGGCCGCCTCTATCGACGGGTCCGGCCGAGGTCCGAGCTCGGTCGCAGCCTGGAGCTGCTCCGCGCGGCCAAGCGCATCGAGCCGCGGAGCCGCACCAAGTCGGGGCTCATGGTCGGGCTCGGCGAGGAGATGGACGAGGTCAAGGAGCTCCTCGACGAGATGCGGGCCCACGATATCGAGATCATCACCATCGGCCAGTACCTGCGTCCGTCGCTCAAGCATCATCCCCTGATCCGGTACTGGAATCCCGACGAGTTCGCTGAGTTGAAGGCATACGGCAAGGGGCTCGGCTTCAAGCACGTCGAATCAGGCCCACTGGTGCGCTCGAGCTACCACGCCCACGAGCAGGCGGTCGCTGCCCACGCCGGATGAGCGACGGGGTGGACATGCCCGTACTCCGCTGGGCGTGGCTCGGCACGGTCAGCTACGGCGATGCCTGGGCCCTCCAGCGTGAGATCGCGCTGGCGCGCCGCGCGGGAGGCCTGGACGACGACGCGTTGCTCCTGCTCGAGCATCCGCCCGTCTACACCATGGGCCGCCAGGGCGAGGCGCGGCATCTCGGCGACGGACCAGATGCGCTCCGTGCCGCCGGCGCCGAGTTTCTCGAGGTCGATCGCGGCGGATCGGTGACGTTCCATGGGCCGGGCCAGCTGGTCGCCTATCCCATCGTTCGCCTGGCGGGCATCTTCCCGATCCCCGGCCATCCGGCCCACGGTGACGTCGACCGCTACCTGCGGGCTCTCGAAGCGGGGCTCATCGCCACCGCGGCGAACTACGGCGTCGAGGTCGCTCGGCGTCCACCGCTGACCGGCGTGTGGTCCCGCGAATGCAAGCTCGGCGCCATCGGCGTGAAACTCGCCGGCGGGGTTACGACCCACGGCGTCGCCCTGAACGTGGCGACCGACCTCAGCTGGTTCGATCGGATCACGCCCTGCGGCATCGAGGGCGCCGGGGTCGGTTCGCTCGAAACCCTCGGAGCCCCGGGGCATACTGCGGCGGAGGTGGCGCCGGTGCTCGCCGCCGGCCTCGCGTCGGCGTTCGGCTGCCGGCTCGACACCGCCGGGCCTCTGGCTGCGCTGGTGCGCCCGCTTGAGGCGGTAGCCGCCGCCTGACGACCCCGTCGCCCTGTGGCGGCGAACCCGGCCGGATGATCTCTCGGCGAATTCTCAGCGTGGTCTCCGCGCGCTCTCAGGGCCCGAATCCGGAGCTCTGGTTGGATGAATCCCATCCCCCGGACACACCAAGGAGACACCAGATGACCCATGTCACGGCGCTCAGGAACAGCATCCTGTGCGGCTTCGCCGTCGTGGCGGTCGCAGGATGCGGCGCCGCAGCGCTCACCGGAAACCCGGGCACGGCGCCCGACGTGTCGAGCACGAGCACCAGCGCGCCCGCAGTCACGACCACGCCAGCGCCCGTGGCGGCGTCGACCAGGACGCCGGACACCAGCGGCATCAACCAGCAGATCAGTGGCATCAACAGCCAGCTCAGCACCATCAACCGGCAGCTCAACGCGGCCGGGGCGGGACTGAGCACGAATGAAGGAGACCCATCCCAGTGAACGCTCGAACTCCTTGCACGTGGCGTGGCGACGCTCACCGTGACCGCAGGTCTCGGACTGGCCGGCTCGGTCGCGGTTGACGCCGCGGGAACGCCAACCCCGTCACCGACGGCGAGCCCGACCACGGTGCCGAGCACGGCCTCGCTGGCGACACTCAAAGCGCATTGCAACGTCGCGGTGCAACGCCGGCTCGCAACGCTCGCTGCCGACAACGCGTTCGTCAAAGACTCGGGCGCAGTGACCAACGCTGACCGGGCACCCCTCGATGCGCAGATCGGCGCCGATGAGGCGGGCCTCACCGCGCTCGACAAGACCATCCAGGGCGAAACGAGCTATCACCAGGCCTGGACCGACTGCCAGACCATCGTCACCGGGTATCGCGTGTACGTCCTCGAGGATCCCAAGATTCACGAAGTGATCGCTGCCGACGGTGTCACCAAGGTCGGCACGACCTTCGCAACGTTGATCCCGGAGCTGCAGTCCTTGATCAACAACTCGGCGGTGTCGGCGACTGCCAAGGCTCAGGCGCAGACCGATCTCAGCGATCTGACCAGCAAGGTCGACGCCTCGCATACGTCGATCTCGGGCGTGGCGGCTTCGGTGATCGACCTCAGCCCGGCGGGCTGGCCAGGGAATCAGGTCGAGCTGAAAAGCGCGCAACAGAACATCAAAACCGCCCACTCCGATCTCGATGGCGCTGCCGCAGACGTCAACAAGATCATCAAATTGCTCGGCGCATAACGCGCATCTCCCCTCAAGCCTTGGGGGCGGCTTCCACGCGGAGCCGCCCCCGTGGTCGTCGAACAAACGTTCCACTATGCAAATGGCAAACAAATCGGTAGGATCGCGACCACAGGACGTCCATCTGTTCGGTCCGACTCACCCTACGTCACATCAAACCCCCGAACCCGGTGGACGCCCCGGGGGAGCGTCATGGCCACCTTCGTCCGAAACCGCGTCCTCAATCAAATGGTGTGGTCAGCAGAAGAGGAGCGTCTGCGGGTGCAGCGACGCGAAACGCTCTGCGAGCTCGACGGGTTGCTCACGCAGCTGGAAGAGGTGAATCTTCGCGGTGGGCCGATCCCCACGCGGGTCCTCGTCGCACTCCGGCGTCGCGGAGTGTCGTTCCGGCCACGGACCTCCGCCGCCGAGCTCATCGAAGCGGTATTCGTTGTGCAGGAACGCTTCATGCGTCAGCCTGACGGCGTGCATCGCGAGATGGCGACGACAACGGCCGGCGAACTGAGCAGACGCCTGGCGTCCTGACCGCTACCCTGCTCGGGTGGACGTCGAGGTCGCCCGCCGCGCGGCCGGGGAAGCCGCGGTGCCATTGGTCGAGGACGGTATGCGAGTCGGTCTCGGAACCGGGTCGACGGCACGCTGGTTCATCCTCGGCGTCGCCGAGCGGGTCCGCAACGGCCTGACCATCCGCGCGGTGGCGACCTCTCTGGCGAGCGCCTCGCTTGCGATCGAGGGGGGCATCCTCGTGGAGGAGCTTGGGCCCGACGGTCTCGACATCGCCGTGGACGGCGCCGACAGCGTCGACCCGGCGCTCCGCCTGATCAAGGGCCGCGGTGGTGCGATGGTGCGCGAAAAGATCGTCGCCGCTTCAGCGGCGCGGTACGTGGTTATTGTCGACGACGGCAAATACATGCCCGGCCTGCGCGGGCAGGTTCCCGTCGAGGTGATCCCGTTCGGGAGCGCCCGGACGCTGCGCACGCTCGCCGCACGAACGTCGATGGCGTTCGCCCTTCGAGCCGGCCCCGATGGACATCCGTTCATCACCGACAACGGCAACCTCGTGGCCGACAGCGAATATACGGAGATCATTGATCCACCGGGGCTGGCGGAGATGATCCGCTCCGTCCCGGGGGTTGCCGGTGACGGGCTCTTCCTTGGGATGACGGATCTCGTGCTGATCGGGCACGGCGATGGGAGCGTCGAGCAATTGACCGCTCCTGGAGATACAGTCGCCTCGGGCGGATAGCTCAGCTGGTTAGAGCGCCTCGCTTACACCGAGGAGGTCGCGGGTTCGATCCCTGCTCCGCCCACGTCCGGTCGCCGCCGGCGACAGGTCGCGGTGTGTCCGCGACCCGTCACGCTCTCGAAAGGCTGCAGGGGCCACGATCATCGCGGTTGGTCGCGGTCGGAAGTCTTTTGGGAGTTGTGCATTGTGAGACGGCGTTTGCTGAGCAAACCCTCCATCATCGGCATCATCGTCGTGCTGGTCGCCGCCGGTGTGGGAGCGTTTTTCTTCACGCGCGGCGCCGCGGCAACCGTCTCGTACCGGACCGGCGTCGCAACCCTGGGCACGGTGACGCAGACGGTGTCGCTGTCCGGGAACCTCGCTCCCGACGGGGAGACCGATCTCGACTTCGCGGGCGCGGGAAAGGTGACCGCGGTGAACGTGCAGTCGGGACAGACGGTCGCCTCCGGCCAGGTGCTGGCGACCCAGGATCCCACGACCGTTGACTCCAGCCTGACCCAGGCGGAGGCGACGCTCGCGTCGGCGCGGGCAAATCTGACGCAAGCCGAGGCAGGTACATCCGGCTCCAACCTTGTACAGGCCGAGGCGCAGGTCAGCAGCTCGTACGTCTCATATCAGAACGCGGTGACGAGTTTTGCGGACACCAGAGCCGTGAATGCGCAGATGGTCGCGCAGTCCTACAGCGCCTACACGAGCGCGCAGGCGGCGCTCACCGCCGCAGGCTGCACCGCCGGTGACGCCACTCCACCGTGTCCACAGGACGAGGCCGCGATGACCCAGGCATATCAGGCGTGGCAGGCGGCGGAGGTCAAGAGCACCCAGGCAAATGACCAGGCCCAGGGTCAGGTCAACTCTGACAAGGTGCAGTGGCAGAACGCGAAAGCGTCGCTCGCAGCGCTCGGGAGCACATCGACGACGACCGCAGCGCAGATTGCTGTGGCGCAAAGCCAGGTCCAGATCGATGAGGTCAACCTGAGCACTGCGCAGGCCGCGGTAGCGGCGGCCACGCTCAAGGCGCCGACCGGCGGCACCGTCGAAGAGGTCAATATCACCGACGGGCAGCAGATCTCCGCCGGTGGCACGGGTGGCGCTTCGTCCGGCGCGAGTGGGACCGCGACCCATGCCATCGTCATCATCACACCGGGCGTCTTCGAGGTGACCGGTTCGGTGAGCGACGCGCTCGTCAATGAGATCGCGGTCGGGCAGACCGCGCAGGTCGTCGCCGCCGGGTCGACCACAGCGGCTGCCGGCAAGGTGACGTCGGTCGCAGAGGCCGCGACGGTCACCTCGGGCGTTGCAACCTTCCCGGTCACGGTCGTCCTGAGTGGCGCGAATCCCGCGTTGCGGCCGGGAATGTCCGCATCGGTGAGCGTGATCATCAACCAGGTCGTCGGTGTTACCACCGTGCCCACCAGTGCCGTTCACACGACCGGCGCGGGCAGCACGGTGACGCTGTTCGTGAACGGCAAGCCGGTTCCGACCGCGGTGACCGTCGGCGCTTCTGACGCCACGCTCACGCAGATCCTCACCGGGGTGAAGGTCGGTGACACGGTGGTCATCGCGACCATCACCAGCACGATTCCGTCGTCCACCACCGGGACCGGTCGCAGCCTCACCGGCGGCGGTTTCGGGGGAGGCGGCTTCGGCGGTGGTGGTGGGGGCGGGGTTCGCACCGGAGGCTGATGTGACCGCAGAGATCATCCGCCTCGTCGACGTGAGCAAGGTCTACGGCAGCGGAGACGCGACGGTGCGCGCCGTCGACCACGTGTCGCTGTCGGTGCACGAAGGCGATTTCCTTGCGGTGATGGGGCCATCGGGATCCGGCAAGTCGACGCTCATGCACATCCTCGGATGCCTCGACGTGCCGACCAGCGGCGAGTACCTGTTCGCCGGCGAGGATGTCAGCGCGATGAATGAACGCGAGCTGGCAAGCATTCGCAACCGTCGCATCGGCTTCGTCTTCCAGCAGTTCCACCTGCTGTCATCGATGTCGGCCTGGCGCAATGTCGAGCTGCCACTGCTGTATCGCACAGCCCGCGACCGCAAGCAGATGGCGCTGAACGCACTCGCCCAGGTGGGTCTGACCGGCAGGGTGCAGCATCGTCCCAACCAGCTCTCGGGAGGCCAGCAGCAACGCGTTGCGATCGCTCGAGCCCTGGTCACCGACCCGACCATGATCCTGGCTGACGAGCCCACCGGCAACCTCGACTCGCACGCGAGCCGCGAGGTGCTCGGTATCCTCACGGGCCTCAACAAATCGGGTCACACCATCGTGCTGATCACGCACGACCCGAACGTCGCCGGCGTCGCCGAGCGTGTCGTCGAGATGGCCGATGGCGGGCTCAAAGACCGGGTTGCCGCATGAACCTGCTGCGCACGTTCGACACCGGGATCCGCGGCCTGCTCGGTCACCGCCTGCGATCGATCCTGACAACGCTCGGCATCCTCTTCGGCGTCGCCGCGGTGATCTGCACCGTCGGCATCGGCACGGCGTCGGCTGATTCCGTGAACTCGCGAATCGCGGCGCTGGGCACCAACCTCCTCACCGTCTCACCGGGAAGTACGACGAGCTTCGGTGTGCGCGGCGGATCGGGATCAGCGAACACACTGACCATGGAGGACGTCGCGGGTCTCGAGGACAAGCAGGATGCCCCTGACGTCGCCGCGGTTGCACCGGTGGTCTCGGGGACGGCAACGCTCGTGAGCACGAGCACCAACTGGTCGACGACGGTGGACGGTAGTAGCCCAGGCTGGCTCATGACCAACGCGCGAACCCTGTCGGCCGGCGTCTTCTTCACGCAGCAGCAGGTCAATCAGCACGCGCAGGTGGTGGTCCTCGGCGTCACGACGGCGCAGAACCTGGGAGTCACGGTCGGGTCCCAGGTGACCATCTCTGGCGCTCCGTTCGATGTGGTGGGCATCCTGGCCTCGACAGGGAGCACCGGATTCGTCAACAACGATGACCTCGCGGTCGTGCCCATCACGACCGCGCAGGACCAGATCACCGGGGGCAGCCCGGACTTCGTGCAGCGCATCCTGCTGAGCGCGACCAGCAGCGCGACCATCGGCTCCGCCTACCTCGAAGCCGATCAACTGCTGCTGCAGACGCACCACATCACGAACACCGCGGCAGCAGACTTCAACATCACCTCCGCATCGACGCTCGCGAGCACCGCCGCCTCGGTGACCACGACCCTCACAATCCTGCTCGCCAGCGTGGCGGCGATCTCCCTGCTCGTCGGAGGCATCGGCGTGATGAACATCATGCTGGTGTCGGTCACCGAGCGCACCCAGGAGATCGGGCTGCGCAAGGCGCTCGGCGCGACTCCGCGCGACCTGCTCCGTCAGTTCCTCATCGAGGCGGCGACGCTGAGCTTCGTCGGAGGGGTGCTCGGTGTTGGAGCGGGTTTGCTCGCCGGATTCCTGGTGCCGAGGCTCGCGGGCATCGCGGTGACCATCACCGCAGCGCCGGTGATCATCTCCGTCTGCGTTGCGGCCGGAGTTGGCCTGATCTTCGGTGTCTACCCTGCTGCGCGTGCCGCCCGGCTCGCGCCCATCGCCGCACTGCGAGCCGAATGATCTCTGAACGCCGTCATCCTGTTGGGAGAAAGACCTTATGAACCGTGCCATCCTCGGCGCCGCCGGCGTCATGGCAAGCCTCGGCATCGCCGCATGCGGGAGCGCTGCCGCCACCGGAGGCACGACGCCCTCCGCGTCGCCGTCGACGGGCGGTCGAGGCGCCTTCACACGAAACGCCGCTTTCGGACAGTTGGTCCAGATCAGGGCGACGACACTGATCCTGAGCAGCAGCACCGGTGATGCGACAGTGACGTACGCTCCGACCACCACGATCACCCAGACGAGCACCGGGACGCTCGGCGAACATCACTGCGGGCATGTGCATCACCGCTACCGGAACCAAGGACGCGACCGGGACGCTGACCGCGACCAACGTCATCCTCAGCGCAGCCGGTGAGCGGCGCGTGCGCCACGGCGGGATTTGGCGGAGGCGGCACGTTCTCGCCCCGTCCCGGTGCCACTCCTCGGCCGAGCTTCTCGCCGCCCGCCGGCGTGGCCGGGCTGCACGGCTGCGCGGGGCCACGTCAAGTCGGTGACCGGAACCTCGGTCACCCTCACCGAGTCAACCGGCACCGTGCTCACCATCACCGTCCCGACCACCGTGAAGGTGACCACCTCGGCGGTGATCACGGCCAGCGCGCTTCAGACCGGTGAGTGCGTCACCGCGATCGGGCCAAGGACAGCGCCGGCACCGTTGCGGCACGAGCGCTGACGATCACGCCACGCAGGGCCAACGGCTGCACTGCGGGCTTCGGCGAGGCGGCTTCGGCGGCGGCGGGTTCGGTGGCGGCGGTGGTGGCTTCGGAGGCGGCGGTGGCTTCGGCGGCGGCGGTGGCAGCACGAGCGCTTAGCCTTGATGAACTGAATGCGCGTACTTGTTGCGGAAGACGATCGCGGGCTCCGCGAGGTTCTGGTCCAGGGCCTCGAGGAGGCCGGCTACTTCGTCGACGCCGTCGCGGCGGGCGACGAGGCGATCGAGCAGCTGCGCTTCTACGAGTACGACGTCGCCGTGATCGACTGGCGGATGCCCCGGGTGACCGGCCTCGAGGTGGTGGCCTGGGCCCGCCGACACAACCGCCCCACCGCGATGCTGATGCTGACCGCGCGGGACACGCCTTCAGACCGGATCGAGGGTCTCGACGCCGGCGCCGACGACTACCTGATCAAGCCCTTCGACTTCGGCGAGCTCGTCGCCCGGATACGCGCGCTCCAGCGGCGTCCGCGCAGCGTCGACGGTCCGGCGATCACGCGTGGCGCGCTCACGCTCGATCCAGCCCGGCGCGAGATCGAGGTGCACGGGGCCCAGTGAACCTGACATCGACAGAGTTCAACATCCTCGAGCTGCTCCTCCGGCGCTCGCCGGCGGTCGTCGATCGCAAGGCGATCGCCGAGCACGCCTGGCGCGATGAGACCCAGCCGCTCGGATCCAACGCCATCGACGTCCAGATGAGCCGTCTGCGCGCCAAGCTGCCCAACACGGGCATCCAGATAGTCACGGTGCGGGGCGCGGGGTACCGACTGGAGGAGGCGTGAACCGGCGGCTCGAGCGGGTCAATGTCGCGTCGTTGCGGGTGGCGCTGATCAGCACCGGCGTGGTGGCGGTCGTCTACGCCATCGTTTCGGTGGCCGTCGTGGTCTTCGTGACCAACAACCTCACCGCCCAGGTTGACAACCGGCTGAGCAACTCGCTGGAGACTACCGCAGCCAACCCGCCGTGACTTCGCGACACGCCGATGCGGTGGGCGACCGGGAGCAGGGGGGCTCGCCTCGCCGACGCTCGTCTGGATGATCTTCCCGCCCGGCGTGCTGCCTTCGGCGGACCCAGGTCAGCGAGCGTCGCTGACCGGACCGCGCTCCCCGCGGCGGACGCCGACGTCACTGATCCGATCACTATCAGCATCAAAGGCGTGGACGTGCGGATCGCCGGGACCTCCTCGGCTCCATCCGGGTGCAACACGCCGTTCGGCCCCGTGGTGAGCTCGGCGCGCCTGGTCGTCGGCTACAACGTCGACTCCGTTTCGCAGGCGCGCTCGTCTCTGATCGTTACCGAGGCCGCGGCCGGCTGTGGTCGTGCTGTTGCTCGTTTTCTTCGGCACGCTGTTCGTCGGCCGCCGGGTCGGGCGCCCCGATCGAGCTTGCCCGGCAGCGCCAGCTCGAGTTCACCGCCGACGCCTCTCATGAGCTGCGCACCCCGCTTGCCGTGATCGAGGCGCAGACCAGCCTCGCGCTCAGCCAGGATCGGGATCCGGCGTGGTATCGGCACGCGTTCCAGCGGGTGGGGTCCGAGAGCAGCCGGATCCGCCGCCTCGTGGACGACCTGCTCTGGCTTGCCCGCGTGGACACGCCGCAGGGCCGTCCGTCCGCAGAGCCGGTCGAGGTCGGCGTGGTCGTGTCGCCAGGCTGCCGAACGGTTCGATGCGGTCGCCGAGAGCCGCGGGATCACCCTCCAGGTATCGGTCGGCATGGGACCGCTCGTGGTCGTGGGCTCGTCCGAGTGGCTCGATCGGCTCCTCGGCGTGCTCCTCGACAACGCGTTCAAGTACGCCCCCGAGGGGGGTGTCGTCGCTGTCAGCGTCGGTGCCGACGGCAATCGCGTTCGCCTGGTGGTCGAGGATTCCGGGCCCGGTATCCCGGAGGACGAACGCCCCAAGATCTTCGATCGCTTCCATCGTGCGAGGAGCAGGGCGGCTATGGCTCCGGGCCTCGGACTGGCGATCGCAGACGCCGTCGTCCGGCATACCCACGGCCGCTGGGAGGTCAACACCTCGGCGCTCGGCGGCGCTAGGATGGCGGTCAGCTGGGCTCGCGTCCTGACCAGTTCCAAGGATCAGCCGGCGAGCCGAACCGGCCGGTCAGCTGGACTGTCCCGGCAGCCCGCGCCGCCCCCCGTCACGGCCTAGCGAGCGGCCGCTCCGCGAGATCGGGGAGGGGGAAAACGCAACTCCGGGTGGCACAATTTGGCCAGTTCGTGCCATCATCTTCCGAAACGAAGCCGAGTCTGGAGGAGGCCGGAGCATGACCAAGGGAGCTATGGCGGCGCTGAGCGCGGGGGTTGCCGTCTTCGGGTTCGATCCTGAGCCCGGGACCCCGGCGAGCCGGGCGTTGCACGTGCTCACTCTGAAACGGACCCTGCCGACGGGCGATCTCGGCCCCAAGGAGCGGTTCCCGGAAGCGGCACTGCGCGCCGCCACCGAGGCCGGCATCGATCTCGGGGGCCGGCGCGGCACCCGCGGGTGGCCAGCGCCTCCACCTGGTCGGTGTCGACGACGATCCGGCGCGGGCCCGGAGCGTCACCGTCTGGTACTACGCGGCCGCCCCGTATGGTCCGGTCCCAGGCCCGGGCGTCTGGTCGGCGACCGGCCGGGCCTGCACCTCGACGCACCTGGCGCCGCGGCGCTGCGTGCCGCTCTTGACCGGCTTCGTGCCGACACCCGGCAGCTCGCCGGCGCCGCCGCCCTGGTCGGGCGACGTGTTCACCGGGTGACGACCTGCTCCGCCTGCACGTGGCGCTCCACGGTGGCCCCGAGGGCAGCGAGCGGACCTTCCGGCGCCGGATCCAGGAGCTGCGCGATTCCGGCGTGCTCCGGCCCGTCCGGGACACCGAGGTGGCCGCGCTGCGCCTCCGGGTTCCCCGATTCCGGTCGCCGGCGGGCACCGGCGGCAGGCCGCCCGAGCTGCTCCGCTATTCCGGTGCCGGCGGCGAGGACGAGCAGCTGGCAGCGCTCAGGGCACGCCGCGCGGGCTGATCCGAGCGCTACCCGGCGTCGGCGGGCCAGTCAGGCTCGGCGCTGGTCAGCGACGAGGGTCACCGGGCCGTCGTTGACGAGGTCGACGGCCATGTGGGCGCCAAAGCGTCCGGTCTCGACGTGGTGCCCGAGGTCGCGCAGCGCCGCCACGAAGGCCTCGTAGAGCTCGGCCGCGCGGTCGGGAGGCGCGGCGCGGATGAAGGACGGGCGATGGCCCCGCGACGTGTCGGCGTGGAGCGTGAACTGGCTCACGACCAGGGCGGCGCCGCCGGAGGCCGCCAGGTCGAGGTTCATCCGGCCGTCGGCGTCCGGAAAGATCCGGAGGGTCGCGATGCGGCCGGCGAATCGCTGCGCGACGGCGACGTCGTCGTCGGGGCCGACCGAGAGCAGGACGCAGAGGCCCGCCGTCGATCGGCGCCGACCGTCTCCGAATCAACATCGACCTTGGCTCGCGAGACGCGCTGGACGACCGCCCTCACTCGAGGAAGCGGAGCCCGCGCCACATCCGCATCGCCTCCGCCTCGGCCTCGAGGAAGCTCGGCCGCGAATCGCGCATGCCGTGGACGAGGAAGCTCCAGGCCCGGCGTTCGCCGTCGGCGCCGTCGATCGTCCCGAAGGCGCTGCCGAGCGCCCGGGGCGGGTACATCTCGATCCGGTTGCCGTCTCGCATGCGCTTGAAGATCGGGCGGCGCACCAGGATCGATTCGAGCGCCCGCTGGTCGGCCAGCCTCCCGTTCGACGAGGTCGACGATGCGGAGCTTGGCGATCGGGTTGTCCGGGTCGCGGATACCGACCCGGCACGAGAAGCGCTCGGAGAGGTCGCGAAGCACGAAGACCAGAGCGAGCGCGTCGGTCTCGTCGCCGGCGACGCGGATGAACCCGGCGGCCGAGAGATCGGTCCGCTGCGGGTCCTCGCGGAGGTCGGCCGCGAGGGCCTGGTCGAAGAAGAGTTGGGCAAAGAGGTCGGTCGAGCCGGCATCGGCCAGCCAGGGGAGCTGATCGCGCCATTCCCGGCTGCTGATGAGCTCGGTGAACCGGTCCTGTAATCGATCCCGGTCGGCCGCTGCGACTCCGCGAACGCGAACGTGGATGACCCGGGCCATGCGCTGATTGTACGGGCGCTTCGGTGGCCCAAACGCGCCATGGGAGGCGCGACGGGTGCCGCTACACTGCGTCGCGGATCGCCGAGGTAGCTCAGTTGGTAGAGCACAGGTCTGAAAAACCTGGTGTCGACAGTTCGATCCTGTCCCTCGGCACCACCCATTGAATACAGAGTCGTCCGACCACCAAGCCTGCGGCGTGGCCAGCCCACCGAGGGGTGTCTGAATACGACCACGTGGACGTTGCCGTGTCTGGCGTCAGTAAAGACACCGCGGCTGACACCTTCACGACGAACAAGGGGTTGCTGTGGCAATCGCTCGTTTCTTCTCGTCCCCGGGCCGCTGGGCACCACGTCCTCCGCTGAGGCGACCTTGGGATCACGAAGTCCCAACCTCGTCCGTGGCTAATACGACCCTCAGAGAGACGGCACGGCTGGACGGTGAGCCATAGTCCGCCCGCTGTCGCTGTCGACCGTTAGGCTCAGAACGCCCAACGAAAGCTCAGCGAACAACTCGTCCCCGCAGGATGATGCGTGCCGGGTGGCGGAGTACCCCGGGATGGGCGCGGGGATCCTCGTCGTACCCGACGATATCGGCCGGGGCGCCGTGTTCGAGGCCGCCGAAACCCAGCCAGGATCGCGCGAGCCACGACGCAGCGCCCACGGCGACATCTCCGGGTACGCCTGCTGCCACCAGACAGTCGACTTCGTCGGCAATGATGCCGGCTGCACCATCGGTGCCGGCGAGAATGGTGACGCCAGCCTCGTATGCACTGCGGACAAGGTTTGGATGCCGCTCCCACCCAACCGATCTCCAGCGCCCCCAGGCATCAGGTTCGGGCGGTTGCCGACGCAGGCCGTCCTTGATGCCCGAGAACGCGCACATCGTCGGCACCAGCACGGTTCCCTGCTCGGCCATCCGGTCGAGCAGATCCAGTCGCAGATGCATGCCGTGCTCCAGCGAATCCGCTCCGGCGAGAACTGCGGCCGAGCACCCGTCCTCGTGCTGGCTGTGCACCGCCACGCGACCCCCGATGGCGTGGACGCGGCGGACGATCTCCTGAAGGACATCCGGAGGCACTGTCGGTCCATACCGCCGGACCGGCTCGTCGTCGAACGACCAATCCGCGATGACCTTGCACCAGCCACCCGACGCCTGGGCTTCCTCGACCGCAGCGTCGGGGAGCATCTCCAAACTCTCGCGACGCCCCCAACCGGGAAAGAATCCTTTCTCGGTTGCGAGCCACGGACCCGCCGACCGTACGCGCGGGAGATCCGGATCGTCGCCGAGCCACGCCGGCAGGCGTCCGGCCGCGCCCGGAGCGCGGAAAAGCGTCACACCGGAATCGCGATGCGCCTCGGCATCTCGACGTAGCAGGGCATCATCGAGAGGCTCGCCAGGCGAGTCCGCGCCCGGGTGAGTATGAACGTCGACCAATCCCGGAAGAAGCCAGCCGCGGTGCATCACGGTTTCAGCGCCAAGGATGGCCTCATGCGACACGCGATCGCCGTCGACCCACAGATCGAGGACCTCATTACCCGGGAGGGCGACACCGCGAAGGTGTATCGCTTGCGATCTGGCCTTTTTGTCTACCACCATCCCAGCGGCATGCTACTGCGGCGCGCGAGAGCCGGGCTGGGTGCCGGGACGCTCAGAATCGGTCGAGGTGCTGTTCGAATTCGTTCCAACTTCCCGAAGTGCATCACGGGCGCTGACCGCGCGACATCGCCTCCGTCAGCTCTCGCAAAAGTGGGCAGGCCATGTAATTAGCAGTCGCTGCCGCCTTCCGTTTGGGGCACCTCAGCCTGACTGTCGGCACTATCATCGCGCTCGCGGCAGTCGGGCTGAGTAGGAGGGCCTCATGACCACGTCGAGCGACGTCATCGATCGGCAGGTGGCTGCTGCCAACCGACGTGACCTTCAGGGGTTTGTCGCGTGCTACGCGCCGGATGCGAAGGTCACACAACCGGACGGCAGCACTCTCGCCTCGGGACGCGAACAGATCGGTTCGGTCTACGGCGGCATGTTCGAAAACAGCCCGAGCCTGCGCGTAGAGATTCGTAATCGCATCGAAGTGGGAACCGTGGTCATCGACGAGGAGTTCATCACTGGCTTCGTCGTTCCCGGTAGGCCGACAGAGATTCATGCGGCTATCATCTACCGCGTGGCGGACGGCCTCATCCAGGGCGCGCAACTCGTCGGCTGAGTGCGGAGTCTGCCAGATAGAGCCTGCCACATGTCAGGACACCGCCTCTCAAGTCTTCGCCCCCTCTCCCACAGCTAATTGGGACATGCCGCGTTAGGTTCACCAAACCTAGACTGGCGTCTCGCGATTCATCGGCGATTGATCATCCTGAGTCCCCCAAATTCATCCCGGAGTGCAACCCTGGTTCCGACAGCAGATTAATTTCGGGCCATCCGCTTGCCGTTGCTGAAAGCTGGGCGCAACTGGCGACTGCATAACCCGGCCCGATCCAAAGATCCGTTAACTGGTTACTCGCCTGATCAGCAGGTTGGATTGCTGCGGATCGGTCCCGCAAAGGCGCCGATTGTCGTCGGGCCGACCGACCCGTACTGCGCGTCACCACCAAAGGTCTTGCCGTTGGCCATGTTGCCGAACTCCCAGACGCATTGGCCGCCGACCGACGCCAGGGTGAAGTACGGGTAGAAGTTGCCGGGACCCTTGGGGGGCAACTGGCACCCCGCTCCCGTGGAGAGGTTGCAGCCGGTGTTGAACTGCGTGGCGCTCGAATCAGTCATGAACTGGATTTGGGGATACGCATGGCCGCGCGACGTCGGCTGCTCCTGCAGGAACGACGATGGGAAGGGGCCTGCCGTCGTCGCATCGGGCCAGTCGGGCCAGTACGGCTGCCCGTCGTAGTCCAAGTCGCCGATGGCGCCGAAGAAGACGTCGCAGCCGGTGACAAGGTTGGGTGCGGCGGCGCCACCGTGCGTGTCTCCCTTGCGGTAGCACGGCAAGTCATTGGGCTCGTTGGCTTTGGAACCGTCGGCGGCGGTCTCGTACGGGCCCTGGCAGTGCTTGTAATACGTGTCGGTGAACGTCCCGATGGTGTCGGTCGCCGGACCCGAGACCGACGCGCAGGCCTCCCAGTGGCCGATCTCGTACTGCGTGTTGATCATGTAAGGCCCTATCCCCCAGGGGATGATGTTCTGAGGGCTCGCTGTCGCGTATTCGGGCTCGAAGTTGAAGGGCGTGCCCGTGCAGTCGAACGGGTTGGTGTTCATGAACCCGTTCCGCCCTGAGGCGACCATGAAGCCGCTGTGCCCGGTCGTCAGGTCCCGCTCGCTGGTTTCCAGGGCGTGACCGCCCGGTATCGCGGCATCGAACATGTGGACCGTGATCTTGTCCCCCGGGTTCATCAGCAGTGTGTGCGTGTTGGGGCTAAAGGTCCGCAGGTTTGAGAGCTGGGGGCTCGGCGGCCCGGTGGGAACCCCGTCGGTCTGGATGAAGGCGAAGTTCACCGGCTCCACGCAGTTGTTATTGCAGTTGCCGGACCCGTTGCCCTGGCACTCGAGGCTGTCGATGTTGAGGGCAGAGCACCAGTGGGTGTTGTCGCAACTGGTGGAGTCGGCAAAGGGGGCGAAGCCCGGCGGATAGAACTGCAGCTCCACAAAGGCGGCGCCGCCTCCAGGATATTGCCCGCGCGGTGCATTGCTATCAGATCGCGGGGTACACGGGAGGAGCGGTGCCGAGTTCGGGTCGCAGACGTCGGTGGAGAACCATGGGGCCACGCTGAGCTCGAACCAATAGGTGACGTCGTGGCCGGGGTCGGCCACAGTCGGGGCGGCGACGGGGTCCACCGGCAGGGTCTCGGTTATCGAGAAGTCATTGCCGGAGCTGGGAGAGGAGGACAGAAAACGAACTGACGGTTCGTCGTGACCGATGTAACTGCCGTTCTCATAGAACCGGCCCGCCCATGACCCGCGGGGGTCAGCGCACGCCAGGTCCGCCTTCACTGCGGCCTGGATGGGGCTCAGACCGTTGCAGTCGAGCTCGCCGACCGGATTCGGCCGGACCGCGGAGGCTCGGCCGACGAGCGCCCGGAGTCACGGGTGTGCTGACCAGGATGGCGGCGGCCATCACCGGCCCCGCCACCGGGATAACAAGCCGACGTGGCAAACGAAACATGGACATGCCCAGCCCTCCCCTTGATCGTCGTACTCGTCAAGAGGGAGCACACGATAGCCGACCGGCTTCCCGGTTGTCATCAGGGGACATGAGACCCGGCCGGTTCGACCCAGCGACGGTGCGCAAGGGCACCGGTGTGTCCAATATGAACGACAGGGTCGACGCACTCGGCGGGAGCCTCCACATTAGCTCGCAGCCTGGCGCCGGGACGTGTATTCGTGGCGCCCGTCCAGCACCCGCACGGATCGCCGCGCCCCTGTAACTATGTAACCAACTCGTCGAGCGGCGCGCGCATCGGAAGACGATGGCGCGTGAGGAGAGTGTCCCCCACGAGCGTCCTCTCACCAGAGCATTAGTCATGGCCGAGGAACGAGAATTGGCGGTTCCTTGGCGCCGATTGGCGCCCCCAAAAATGACACCTAACCTGACACCTTCGTCCCTGGACAGTGGTGGAAAACCGAGGACATCAGCCCGCTGATTTGGGGCGACATGAATACGATCGTGGATCTCAGAGCACCCCGGCGAACGTCGGTTCGCTCGACTGAAAAACCTGGTGTCGACAGTTCGATCCTGTCCCTCGGCACCACTATCTCGAATACGAGTTAGGCGCTCGAGCGGTGCTGGCACCCCAAGCCGACGTCAGTCGCCGCCTCGCCGTTTATTTCCTAAGCCTGCAAGGTGCACTACGCACGCCGGCGCGTCCCGCGACGGTGGCGGACGCGTGCAAATAACGTCAGGAGACGGGAGGCGGCTCCGGGGGCAGCGCGGTGCGATCGAACATCTCGAGATGACCGCACCGGCTGCATCGATACGCGTCGATCAACCAGTTCTTCTCGCTCATCTCCGCGAGCTGTCCGAACAGCAACTTGGCGGCGCCTGACGATCCGCCGATCACAACCGGAATATGTCCCACCCAACTGGCTGGTGCATGGCACCGAACACAGTCGACGCCGGTCGTGTCGTCCATCGTCGGCGCCAATGCTACTCGACGCCAGCGCGAACCGAGCGAGCCGTCACGACGCTGCCAAGGACCGCAACCTGGTGACGCCCCCTAACACAACAAGCTCGCATCCTTCGACAGCCGCGAGGCAACGTCGTAGTCGTACACGGAGATGGTGTACGGCCCGCGCTTGTACACGACTGCCGGAGGCCCGAAGATTGCCACTGACGGCAAGGAACCCCCGCAGGTTTCTCCCATCCATGGTGTGATCACGAAGGTCCGCCCGGCGGTGGGTGTGTACTCACCCTTCGGGGCAAAGGCATAGGGGCACAGGCTCCCGGTCCCACCACCGCACGCGCCGCCACCGAGCAGTGGCCATATCGACAAAACACCATTGGATCGCCAGTCGAGGTCATACGACTCCCAGTAACCCGCATAACCGTGACTCAGTCCGTGCTCCAGGAGCACGGGCAGCGGGTCCGAGGCGGCCGGTACCTGGAGCCGGTCGTAGAACAGCGATGGGTCGAAGGTTGCTGTGCTCACTGCGTTATTGACGGCGAACAGACTGAACACGCCAACGGCGCCGAGCGCTGCAGCCCCGGCACGCGAGCGCAATCTCGTGAGCGACTTGGGGCCGTAACCCACGACAATCGCCGGGATCAGGGCGGCTGCTGCGAAATAGCATCCGACGAGGTAGTGGCCTTGCATCGGAGCCCCGCCGCCAACGAAGCCGAGGAATACGAAAGCGCCAACAAGGAATGCGAAGTTCATGCCCCAGAACAGCCCGAAACCGGCAAGCGAGGTGTCCAGTGGGGCGGAGCGCGGCTCGGCGCCCGTTCGCTGACGAACGCCGACAACAACGAGTGCCACGAGGCTGAGCGCCGTGGCGACGCAGAGGCCCACGGCCACGACCGACACCATGTCGCCGTACCACCCTCCGCCGATGGTCCACCCGAGTGTCTGGACGGCGAGTCCGATGCCTCGGATCACGCCGCTCACACCGCCGCTGCCGTTCAGGATCACGACGGTGCGGATCCCCTGCGCGTTCATCACGACAAACGTGAGCCCGATGGCCACCAACGCTCCACACAACGTGACGATCAACGAGCGCGCCTGAGGGGCGATGACCCGCCGCCGCAGCACCGCGACCGTCGCGATATAGGGGACGAGACCGAAAGCCAGCAGCTGTGGATCGGTGACGACACCGATGCCGACTACGATGCCAACGATGGCGGAGCGCCAGACACTGTGCCGGTGGCGCAAATCGAGGACGAGGTGCCAACCAACCAGCGCCGCCGCCGCATACGTGGTGATGTGGTTGTCGGGAAACAGCAGCGGCCAGAGCACCACGGTGGGAAGCACGAGGAGCATGACCGAGGTGAGGAGCGTTCCCTTGCGGCCCAACACCAGGTGCGCGGTGCGCACGAGGAGCAACCCCATCGCCACCGTGAGTACGGGTCCGGTCCAGTACTCGACGCCCGCGCGGAACGGCAGCCACTGGAGCAGCTCGTCGAACCAGATGACGCTTATCGACGTCTGAGTCGGCAGGAGCTGCGGGCCGTGGCCCGTCGCCAACCCCTGCGAGATGTAGCTCAGCTCAGGGGCGTCGCTAAACCGATAGACCGCCGCGAGCAGCGTGGGGAGCCGCACCAGCGTAGCCACGAAGGAGAGGAGCGCAGCCGATCCCGCGATGCCGACGACGATCCCGAGCGCCGGCAGGCGCCTCGAGCCGGCGCGGGACGCCAACGAGATCGTTCCTACGTCCGCCACTCGGCACAGCCTATGGCCGGCTGACTCCGCGGTCTCGCTTCGATGCGCGAATGTGACGCCATTGGCATTACTCGGCGTGGCGACGGCGGCACTCGTCCCCCGCGCCGTGCGTGCAGCCCGTGCCCGCCACGGGAACCAGGACCGCGCCGAGATGTTGCATCGCCGTGATCGTCTACGCATCACGAGCGAGCACAGTCGGGGCACGATTCCGTTGGTGCCGATCCCCCGCGCCTCGAGGTTATCCGACTTGAGCTCTGTAAACGAGACGTCCGTCCAAGGTCCTGAGAAGGCTCTCGCGACCGAGATGCATGGCTCCCAACAAAGTCGCTCCCCAATGGTCCACCCCACAGCGGACATTGAGCCTGGCGTCACCATCGGGTTGCGTACTCGGATATGGGGTCGATCACACCTCCGCGCCGGCGCCTCGGTCGGCGATGATTGCGTCATCGGGGAAAACGTGCTGATCGATCTCGGTGTGCAGGTCGGCAGTCGTTGCAAGATCCAGAACAACTCCCTCCTGTACCGCGGTGCTGTGCTTGACGATGAGGTGTTCATTGGACCGGGCGTCTGCCTGACCAATGACCGCTATCCCCGAGCGGCGGCGCCGGACGGGTCGCTCAAGACTGACGACGACTGGGTCGTCTCGGGGGTGTCGGTCGAGCGGGGAGCCGCCATCGGAGCGCATGCGGTGGTGGTTGGCGGTGTCCGCATCGGCGCCTGGTCAATGGTTGGCTCGGGTGCGGTGGCGACGCGCGACGTGCCGGCCCAGGCAGTCGTGGCGGGCAACCCGGCCCGACGCATAGGGTGGGCCTGTCGTTGCGGTCATCCCCTCGACGCAGCGTTCATCTGTACTACTTGCGGTACCAAGCACATGCTCGTCGACGAAGCGGTTGTGGTCCTCGTCTAACCCGACTCGCCCTGGCACGGCTGCGTCGGGTAGCCCCCCGGATGACGTCGTTCTGAGCCGCTCCGTGGGTGCGGCCGACCCGGCCCGACGGCGATGTTGCAGACGGTCGGGCGAGTCTGTAGAGTCACTGCTTGCGGGCCCACCCGTCAGCGATGGCGAGTGGACGGCCCGGAGCGATGGTGGCCCATCAATCCGGACGAGGGTCGAGCCTGAGGGCTACCGAAAGGCACCGCCTCCCGTACCTGAAGCCCCGCGTCGCGAGATGTGGGGCTTTTCCTTGCATCGAGCGGAGAGGCGTTGGATGACGTATCAAGACTTGGACTGAGACACCTGAGCGTGATCCGAGACCGAATGACGCCGAGCCATCACGCTGCCGGACGCGAACGCGCCGGCGTCGCGGGTGTCGAGGAGCACGGCACTGTCAGAATGAGAAGGCGTTATCGAACGCCCCCCAACCGAAACCTAGGAGGATCTCCTTGACTTTCTCGATCGGCAGTCCAGCGCCCGACTTTGAAGCGAACACCACCCAGGGCAAGATTGCCTTCCACGACTGGATCGGGGATTCATGGGCCGTACTGTTCTCGCACCCCAAAGACTTCACGCCCGTCTGCACGACCGAACTCGGATACATGGCCAGGATTCAGCCCGAGTTCGACCGCCGCAACGTCAAGGTTATCGGGCTCTCCGTCGACCCGATGGACAAGCACGAGCAGTGGGCCGACGACATCGAAGAGACCCAGGGAGCTCGGCCCACCTATCCGATCATTGCCGACGCTGATTTCAACGTGTCGACGCTTTACGAGATGCTGCCGGCCGGCACATCGGGTGACCCGGCACAGCGGACCCCTGCAGACAACCAGACCGTACGCAACGTGTTCGTTGTGGGCCCGGACAAGAAGATAAAGCTCATCCTCGTGTACCCGATGACCACCGGACGCAACTTCGACGAAGTCCTTCGGGTGATCGATTCGCTGCAACTGACTGCCAAGCACCGTGTTTCGACTCCGGTGAACTGGAAGCAGGGTGAGGATGTCATCATCGCCGGCTCTGTGTCGGACGACGAAGCGCAGCGGATTTTCCCCGGCTACAGATCGCCCAAGCCGTACATCCGGATCACTCCGCAGCCGGAGTAGACCCGCCGATTAGGCGACGGTCAGGAACTAGCGCCTTATCGGTCGGAGAGCCCTGCCCGTCAACTCGACGTGAGGAGACCAATAGCGACCACACTCGACACACTCGTAGCCGGATACGACGGTCCGTGTTGTGGCGCCGGGTGTGGTGGCGCTGGGCTTGTGGACGAGCACTTCGTTTGACCTGCACTCCGGGCATTCAAGGATCTCGCCACGCCCATGATCGACCACCCCGTGCTGACGCGCTGCGGGCGCCGAAACGCCGAGAACCCAACCCTCCCCCGATCTTGCACCCGTGCGCCGGATGCCTGTGATCCAGTACCAATGGACCTGTTTGACATGTTTGACCCCCTTACGGCGATCGTACTCCATCGGGGCACATCGTAGATTCTGGGTCGGACGCGCCTGGTGCGCCGAGGCGCGAACCCGCGGGACGCCCAAATTGATGCCTTCGTCGCTCGCGTAGAATCCGCTCAAACCCTCTGATCCTGAATTCGGAGCGGAGCGTTCGGATAGTCGCGCGTCGGGTCGATCGATGCGGTGGAGGAAACGACGCAGCCGGCATTGCCATGAAGGAGCTTTTGACGCGCCGTGTGCTTCTCCGCTGAGGCGGATCTCTGTACCGGTGTCGTGGTTGGTGTGGTCGGCATCGATGCCCTTCGCCACGTCCACATGCCGCACCAGTGGGCGCTTGCAGCGACGCCGCTGCTCTTCGCGGTTCATGAGATCGACGAGGCGTTCGTCTGGTGGGGACTCTCACGGGCAGGTTTCGTATTCGATCGAGCATGCCGCCATCTATGGGTTTCTCGCCGTCGCCTTCGTGCTGCCCTTTTGGGTGCCGTTCGCCATGCTCGGCGTTGAAACCAAGGTTCATCGACGCCAATGGATGACGGCGTTTCTCGTCGTTGGCACGATCACGAGTGTCGCACTGCTGGCGGCGATCATTCGAGGTCCCGTCGGCGCCGCCATCGATGGGTCACATATCGCGTACTCAGCAGATATCAGTTATGCCGATATCCTCGTCGGCCTGTACATCGTCGCCACGTGCGGCGCATGTCTGGTGGCAAGCAATAAGTGGCTGATCCTGCTCGGCCTTGCGAACCTGAGCGCGGTGATCGCGCTCGGCTGGATCACGTTCACGGGATTCACCTCGCTCTGGTGCGCATGGGCAGCGCTGACCTCGATCGCGATAGGCATCTATCTGCGCCGCAGTGGTCGTGCAGCCGAACCGTCCGTGGTTGCGTTTGAGGGACAGAGTTAGTTGCTGAGCGTAGCGTTCGGCGGCTTTCAGGCGCTACTGACCGATTCCCTGACGCGGCAGCGCTGCAAGCCGGTACCCTGCCAACTCCAACTCAGGTATGAGGATGGCGACAGCCGCCACCGTTTCGCTTCGCGTCACTCCGCCTCCGTCATGAAGCAGCACCACCATCCCGTTGTGGAGTGCAGCCATCACGCGTATGACGATGACCGCTGTGCCGGGGAGCTGCCAATCGCCCGTATCGACGCTCCACAGTTGCATCTTCATCGACAAGCCGGTTGCGATCGCCACATCCGATGCGTTGAACGCCTCGTAGGGAGGCCGCCACAGCGTCGGTGGCCTGCCGGTCAGCGTCGTGATCCAATTCTGGTCGCGGCCGAGCTCAATGTAAACGGCACTCGGCGACATATGGGTGAGGTTCGGGTGCGACCACGTATGGTCTCCAATCGTGTCGCCGTCCTGGGCCGCTCGCTGCACCAGCGAGGGCCACCGTTGCACGTTCTCACCGACGACGAAGAAGCTCGCATGCGCGTCGTATTCCTCGAGGAGAGAGAGGATTTGCGGGGTCCAGGTGGGGTTCGGTCCATCGTCGAAGGTGAGATAGATGGTTTTGGTGAGGTTGCTGGTCGCAGCTCGTGCGAGCGTAGCGGACGCCGGTGAGACAACCCGGCGTGTCGACTTGCGATTGGAACCATCGTCGAAGGTGATCGCGATCGTCGTGGGGGAATCTTTGGAGCTGAGTGACGTCCGCGTCGCGATCGTGGATCCTGATGCGGCGTCCGTCGACGCCGCGCTCGCATGCACGGTCGCCGACGCGCCGGCTGCTATCAGGAGAACTGTGAGCATCGCAACGGTCCTCAACAACCGAGAGTTCATCGTCGGTCACAGCCCCTACAACTCGTGCGCCTTTACTCCGACGAGTGTACCGCCGCCCGGCGCTGCGCGAACAGCAGAACGCCGCGCGACTTTCGCACTCCGCCCCGAGCCGCAGTCGCAGACGTCTACGCCAGGGAGCGTATGCCAACAGCCGCGCCCGAGCGGATGACGACGCCCTCACGGGCGGCTAGGGTGTGTACATGACCCTTCGGAGGATCCCAGCCGGGGCATGACCGACCTACCTCGACCCCGGGCGCCCAACGGCGTGGATTTCACCGCGACAGCATCGCCGCGCGCACTCTGGGCGGATATAGCGCGACGCGCGCCGGTTGTGGCCGACCTGGTCCCTGCGCTGATCCTGACGGGCTTCCTGGTGGGGGCGAGCACGGCTCAGCAGCACGCCACCGGTGATGTGCACCGGATTGGGGTCGACGGCTACCTGCTGCTCGTGGGCTCAGGGATGGCGTTGGCGCTGCGGCGACGCTGGCCACCGCTCACTTATGCAGCCTCGCTCGCCTGTACCGGCGCCTATCTTCTTGCCGGCGATCCACCGGGGCCAATTCTGCTGGCCCCATTTCTCGGGCTGCTCGTCGTGCTTGGCGCGACGAGGTCGCTGCCCGTGTGGATCGGGTCGACGCTCGGGGGCGCCGCCACGCTGTCCGCAGTCCATGGCGCGGTGTACGGCTGGTCGTGGCCCGCGGCGCTCTTTGCGGGCGTCTGGGTATGCCTCTCCGTGGTGGCGGGGATCGGTCTCGAGGCGCGACGGCGCTTTCTCAGGGAGTCGCGTGCGCGGGCGGAGTGGACGCGGCGCAGCCGCGAGGAGGAAGCGCGTCGGCGGATGGTGGAGGAGAGACTCCAGATCGCCCGGGAGATGCACGACGTCATCGGACACAGCTTGGCGGTCATCAGCCTGCAGGCCGGCGTCGCGGAGCATCTCCTTGACACCCGGCCCGACGAGGCCCGCAAAGCAGTCAGAGCCATCCGCGGCGTGAGCAAGCAGGCGCTGACCGAGCTTCGCAGCGAGCTTGCCGCGCTACGGGGAGAGGGTCTCGTGGACGCGGACCGCCGGCCGACACCGGGACTTGGGGCGGTACCGGCGCTCGCGGCGCAGATGCGCGATGCAGGGCTGCAGATCGACCTCGATCTTCCGCGTGAAGGCGAAGAAGTCCCGGAGATTGTCTCCACAGCCGCGTACCGCATCGTTCAGGAGTTGCTCACCAACGTGGCCCGGCACGCCGGCACTGGCACGAGGGCGAGCGTGCGCGCAGCGCTCGAGCCTGACCGATTGGAGCTGGAGATCATCGACGACGGCATCGGAGTGAGTGAGCCAGCTCGCGAAGGCGGCGGCCTCCTGGGGATGCGCGAGCGCGCCGCCGCTCTGTCCGGGGCCTTCACGGCGGGCAGGCGTCCCGAGGGGGGATTCCGGGTATGGGCATCGCTCCCGCTGGGGGGACGGTGAGCATCCGCGTTGTGCTCGCCGACGACCAGGCGTTGATCCGCGTCGGTCTGCGCGCGCTCGCCGACGCGGAGTTTGACATCGAGGTGGTCGGCGAGGCCGCGGATGGGCAGGAGGCGTTCCGCGTTGTCCGTGAGCTGCGACCCGATGTGGTGGTGATGGACATCCGCATGCCGGTCCTTGACGGATTGGAGGCGACGCGTCTGATCGCAACCGACCCGCAGCTGTCTGGTGTCCGCGTCCTCGTGCTCACCACGTTCGAGATTGACGAGTACGTGTTCGAAGCCCTTCGTGCCGGGGCCGGAGGATTTCTGCTCAAAGATGCCGAACCGACCGAGCTGCTACGTGCGATTCGCGTCGTGGCAGCGGGCGACTCGCTGCTGTCGCCGGCAGTGACGAGGCGGGTCATCGAGGCCTTCAGCGCCCGTCCCGCACCGGTTGCACCCCGGACGAAGCTGCTGGTCGACCTCACCGAGCGTGAGCGTGAAGTTGTGGCATTGGCCGGCTGCGGACTCTCCAATGACGAGATCGCCGAACGGCTCGTGATCAGCCCGGCAACCGCGCGTACCCACGTCTCGCGATCCATGCAGAAGCTCGGCGCACGGGACCGGGCACAGCTCGTGGTCTTCGCGTACGAAAGCGGGCTTGTGTCGCCGGGCCAGGCGCTGGCGTAAGCAGGCCGTCACTGAGCTACGCCGCCGGACGTAGCTGAAAGTGTCGCTTCCGGACGGACGACAGGACCACTCCGAGCCTCCGACGATGGTGCCGTTGACATCCAACACACAACTCGGAGGAACACGACATGCCCGGTTTTTGGGTCGGCGGCGGCTTCGGCTTTTGGTGGATCTTTCCGTTGGTCTTCGGCGCCCTGTGGCTCACCGTGATCGGCCTCTTCCTCTGGCGCGGTCGCCTATGGTGGAAGGGCGGCCATGGCACCACGCCAGACGCCGCCGCGGTGCTGCGCGAGCGGTTTGCGCGCGGCGAGATCGACACCGACGAGTACCAGCGTCGCCTTCGGGTGCTCGATGGGCGGTGAGCATCGTGCTCATCGCCCCCGTGGGTTCGGACGGCGCGTGTCGAGCGTTACGAGTGGCGCCGGATTGGTGTGAGCGATTGGCCCGTCAACTCTGTGTCGGGCTGCCATCGGCAATCACACTCGACACATTCGCAGCCGGAAACGAACGTCCGGGTTGGTTCGCCGGCGGCGGCGACATCGCGCTTGTGCACGACGACCTCGATTGACCCGCACTCCGGGCACTCAGAGATTTCACCATGGATCATGCTTGACCACCTCGGGGCTGACCTGCTATGGGTGCCGACAACCTACACCCCCGCCCAGGCTCCGATATTGCGTATGTGTGACAGACGCAGCCAAGCGTCTCGGAACCGCTCAGTTGAGGGACGGCTTCTCCTGGGTCGTGATCTCCTGCGGCGTCAGGCGGTGCCCGCAATCAGCACACCGTGCGATTGGACGCGGCGCGGGTTCGCGGCGGGCCGATTCCTCCTCCGGAAACGTGAGCAGGACGACGCGCCTCGAGGCACAGCGCGGGCAAATGATCATGCCGCTCGGAATTACCCCCTGTTGCCGAGAGATGTGCGTCTGACTGCGTTAGCCTCCTCCGACCGACGCTGCATGCCCAGGGTCTATTGGTCGTAGGTCCAGCCGGCGAAAATTCTGATCGCACTGAATGCGTCAGAGTGAGCCATTGACGCACGTGCCGCGAGATCGAGATGATGAGTAGTGTTCGGGGGCTTACCCGGTTAGGGGCCAACGCTCACCGAAGCTGAGGCGGCGTCGACCGCAGCCCTTATTTGGCCCGCTTCGGACCACGCACACGTTTGGTCCGCTGGATGCTGACTCGCAGCATCACGATCACGATCAGCGGGATGACCACCCATGCTGGGAACTGAGTCCTGCTGAGCAGGGCAGTCACCGCGAGCCCGACTGCAAGCGCTGCCGCCACCGTCCAGTCGTCGCCGATGATGAACCGGTACCAGAAGCGGCCAAAGCCGACCAGCCACGACAGGGGGCGCATCATCTCGCCGCTCCGCTGAGATTCACGGTTTGGATGCGCCGGCGCGTCCCGCGACGCTCGAACGCGATGTTCACGACCGCGGTGATCAGATAGACCGCCAGCAGCCCGAGAATCGCCATGTCGGCCCCAGGCCAGCTCACCCCGAGCCCTTCGATTGACCAGAACGACCCGAAGGTGGTGAGCAGAATGCCGACGATGAGCTGCAGGAAGCTGCGGGGAATTCGCGCGACCACACGCACCAGCGCCACACCGAGCGCGCCCACCACCAGCAGGGCGGCACCCCCGCCGGTCACCGCTGCCCCGAGCTGGCCGGCGGTCGCTCCCACGGACACGACGATGAAGGCGACCTCGAGACCCTCGAGCAGCACGCCTTTGAAGGAGAGGACGAACGCTGTCCAGTCGACGCCGGGACCGGTCCAAAGCTCCGAGTCCTCGGAGGCGTCGACCTGCATGCCGGCAAACCCCCGGGCCGCAACCCGAACGACCCCCTTTCGCAGCCACTGCATTCCGAAGATGAGGAGCAACGCCCCGATCACCAGCCGCAGCGGAGCGATGGGAATGGCGCTGAGCGCCAGCCCAAGTGCGACGACAAGCACCGCGAGCACCGCGAACCCGGCCCCCGCCCCCAGCAACGTCGAGCGCCAGCCACGGGTGGTGCCGACGCCCACCACGATCGTGACCATCTCGATCGCCTCGACCGCCGAGGCCAGGAACGCGGTGATGAGGACAGGAACGATCGCCGTCACGAGTGCATTCCCGCTCCGTGCCACGCGCGCGCACCGGAGGCAACCGCGGGTTCCACCAGCCCCGAGCCGGCCCCGATCCTCGCGAGCGCCGTGACGATCTCCCCGAGATCCTCGGCCGAGAAATGGAGCGTTGCCGCGCCAATCCAGCCGTCCACCTGCGCAGGATCGCGCGCACCCACGATGGCGCCGGTCACCCCCGGCCACGCCAGCGTCCAGGCAACCGCAACGGCTGACACCGAAGTGCCGTTGCGAAACGCCACCGGCCGGAGCGCGTCGCGGAGAGCGAGGTTACGAGACAACTTCGGCTCCATGAATTCGGGGGAACCGCGCCGCCAGTCATTCTCCGCCATCGCCGCCACGCGATTCAACGAGAAGGTGTCGGTGAGGATGCCCGACTGCATCGGGCTGTACACGATCACCCCGGTGTCGTGAGCAGCGGCCCACGGGATGACGTCAGCCCCGCGGTCGCGACGGATCAACGAGAACGGAGGCTGCAATGAATCCACATGACGCACCGCCTCGGCACGCTCCAGCAGCGCTGTGTCGAAGTTCGAGACGCCGGCGGCGCGAATCTTCCCCTCGTCGACAAGCCGTGCCATCTCGCCCCAGGACTCTTCGATCGGGGTGCCCGTCTCGTCGGGCCAATGAAACTGGTACAGGTCAATGCGCTCGACGCCGAGGCGCTTGAGCGACGCCTCGACCTCGCGTCGAATGGAGGCGGGCGTGAGATTGCGCTCCGGCTCGGCGAAGGGCCTGGCGGGATCCGGAACCATGCCGCCCTTCGTGAAGACGTACGGCCGCTCGGACGCAGGGAGCTCACGAAGCGCCCGGCCGACGACCTCTTCCGAGTGACCGAGCCCGTAGATTCCAGCAGTATCGATCCAGTTCACGCCGCGATCGACGGCGTGCAGGATGGCCGCGACGGAGTCCGTATCGTCCTGCGGGCCCCAGCCGTACGCCCAACCCCCGCCGCCGATGGCCCATGCCCCGAATCCGACGGTGGTGAGCTCGAGGTCGGTGGATCCCAAGCGCCGAGTTGTGAGTGTCCGAGTTGCTGTCGTCATGGCACTGCTCCCGAGGATAAGTACTTCGACATGAAGATACTTTAGAAAGTAGTACGTTGTCAAATATCTTCACGTCGAGGTAGAATCGTGCGCATGGAGGACGATGCCATCGATCGAATCGTGCAGCAGTGGAATCGCGAGCGCCCCAACCTCGACGTGTCGCCGACCCATGTGCTCCAACGCATCTCGCGGATCTTCATGCTCCAGAGCGCAAGCTTCGCGGCGATCTTCGATCGCTACGGCATCACGTTCGGCGAGTTCGAGGTGCTGGCAGCGCTGCTCCGATCGGGACCCCCGTTTCAGATGAGTCCGACGCGCCTGGTCGATGCCGTCGTGCTGTCGTCGGGAGCGATGACCAACCGGATCGATCGAGTCGAGGCGCTGGGTCTCGTCGAGCGTCTTCCTGATCCCAGCGATCGACGCGGCACCCTCGTCGCCCTCACCCGCGAAGGACTGAAGACGGTCGATGCGGCGGTGGTGGACCACCTGGCGAACGAGGTGCGGTTGCTCGGCGCGCTCTCCGCAAACGAGCGCAGAACGATTGCGCGTCTGCTGCGCAAGTTGCTGCTGTCGGAGCCCTTTGCCGAACTCGACTCTTCCCGGACGGTGGATCAGGGCGTCCGAACCGCGGGTCGCCGCGCTCGCAGCCGGGCGAAGACGCCTCGGGCGACGCGCATCGGCCGGGCGAGGTGGTCGCCGAGCTGATCCCGTGCGAGTGGGCACGAACGTCTGATCCCACGTTTGGACAGGAGGGGCGAAGGAAACACCAGACTGCGTGCTGCCGATGAAGGCGGACCCCGCCGCGTTTCCTGTCCTCGCGCCCTCTGAAGTTGCGATCTTCGAGGCGGTTGGCACGCGCCATCGCGTGGACACGGGCGAGTACCTCTACCACGAAGGTGACCGCGGCTTCGACTTCTGGATCGTCCTCTCTGGGGCTGTCGACGTGGTCGTCGACGATGCCGATGACCAGGTGATCACGACCCATCGTGCCGGCCAGTTCCTCGGCGAGCTGAACCTGCTCACCGGGGTGAGGGCGTTCGTCTCGGCTCGAGTTGCTGAGCCCGGAGAGGTGCTCGCGGTTCCCGCCGATCTCCTCAGGCGAGTCATAGCCACCGAGCCGGAGCTCGGCGACAAGATCCTGGGGGCGTTCATGGCCCGGCGTGCGGCCTTCCTCGCCGGAGCTGCGGTGTTCATTCGGGTCGTCGGCTCGCGGTTCTCCCCTGAAACCCTGCACATCCGTGAGTTCCTCACGCGCAGCCGCCTGCCGTACGAGTGGTTGGATCCGGATGCCGATGCAGCGGTCGACGAGATCGTTCGGGCCTTCTCGCTCGAGCCGTCGGACCTCCCGGTCGTCATCGCCACCGGTGAGGTGCTGCGCAGGCCGACACCCGGGGAGCTCGCGTCGTATCTCGGGCTGACCCTCGACAGCTTGCCTGAACGTGCGTTCGACCTCGTGATCGTGGGCGGTGGCCCGGCGGGTCTCGCGGCCGCGGTGTACGGCGCGTCGGAGGGCCTGCACACCCTCGGGGTCGACATGATCGCTCCCGGCGGCCAGGCCGGCACGAGCTCGAGGATCGAGAATTACTTCGGGTTCACCACCGGGATTTCGGGCGCGGAGCTCACGCAGCGCGGGCTGGTGCAGGCGGAGAAGTTCGGCGCGAAACTCAGCGCACCATGCACCGCCGTCGCCTTACGCGGGGAGTCCGGACACCTCACCCTGGAACTGTCGGACGGAACCGTTGTGGCCGCGCGCGCGGTGATTGCAGCCACGGGAGCCAGATACCGCAGGTTGCCGGTTGATCGTCTGCAGGAGTTCGAGGCCGACAGCGTGTTCTACGCTGCGACGGAGCTGGAGGCACGGCAGTGCGGAGGTAGTCCGGTTATGGTCGTTGGCGGCGGTAACTCGGCTGGTCAGGCGGCGGTGTTTCTCGCCGACAAGGGGAGCGCGGTCACGGTGGTGATCAGGACTGCTGACCTCAACGCCCGCATGTCTCGATACCTCGTCGACCGAGTGGTGCGCCATCCGCGCATCGACGTGATGAGCAGCACGAACGTCGTCGGGCTCGAAGGCACGGGCACGTTGCAGGCGGTCCGCGTTGCAGGACCAGATGGAGAGAGGCGCGTTCCGGCGGCGGCGCTGTTCTCGTTCATCGGCGCCGATCCAGAGACGTCGTGGCTCAACGGATGCGCCGCGCTCGACGACCGCGGCTTTGTGCTCACCGATCGCGCTCTCACGGATGAGCAGCTGGACGAGGGCTGGAACGCGCTCGGCCGGCGCCCGCTCCCTTTCGAGACCAGCCGGACGGGGTTGTTCGCTGTGGGCGACGTTCGGTCGGGTTCGATGAAGCGCGTCGCGGCAGCGGTCGGCGAGGGATCAGCAGCGGTCAGCGCCGTCCACCAGTTCCTCGCCTTCGACCACCACTGATTTCGACGGCTCGGCCGCTCGTCCACAACATCGTCGCGACCACGGCGAGCGCGACCGTCGCGATCCCCGACGCGGCGAGCGTCTCTGACGCGCCGAGGGCGCCGACCAACGGACCCCCGAGTGCGGTGCCCAGGGGCGTTGAGAGCATCACGAGCGCGCTGCGAGCGGCGAGAACAGCGGGCAGATTTGCCGCGCCGGTGGCGGACTGGAATTGGGAGTACGTGACTGGGACGAACGGACCGTAGATCAACCCGCCGAGTCCAAAACACACCACGGTGACCCCGACGGGTGCGAACCCGAAGGGGATCAGGCACACGCCCCAACCGGCGACGATCCCCAGCGTGATCTTGCGAACGTTGTGGCCGCGGAACCTTCCCACGATCAGCGTGGCCGCCAGCGCGCCGACGCCGAACGCCGTCCAGTACGCGCCGAGCAGGGGAGCGCCCGCCCGCAGGTCATGGGCGACGTACACGGGCAGCGCCGCCTCCACGGGCCCGTAGAGGAAGAAGAACACCCACGTCACCGCGGTCAGGACGAGCAGGTCTCGCCGCCTGCGCAGCAGCCGGAAGCCGAACTCCGCGGCATCCGTGTCAACGGGCTGCTCGGCAGCCGAATCACCGGTGTGCGTACGCCAGGCCTGGATGCCGAGGAGCGCGAACGACGCCGCGTCCAGCGCGACCAGCGATCCCGGCCCGATCACGGCGATCAAACCCCCGGCGAGCGCGGGGCCGACGATCACGGCGAAGGAGACCTGCGCGGTGGCGAGCGAGTTCACCGCGAGCCGGCCGTCCGCGCCGCCGAGCTCCGACAGCATCGTGTATTCGCCGGCATTGCCCCAGGCGGCCATGAGCGAGGAGCCGGCTAGCAAGACGACGTAGGCGAGTGGCGCCAGCGCGTCGAGCGACCACAGCATGGCAATCGCGCCGAGGAAACCGGCCCGAAACAGGCAGTGCACGAGCACGAGCGCGCGGGCCGGCCGACGCCGCACGATCGGGCCGAACGCGAGCGCTCCGATCACGCCGGGCAGCGTGTAGGCGGCGAGCGCCAGGCCCACGTATGCACCCAGAGCGTGCGCCGGGGCGACCCTGACCGCGAGCCACGCGATCGTCACCGTGCTCATCCCGTCGCCGAGGGACGAGATGCCGAGCCCCGCCAGCAACCGGCGCGTCCGGCGATCGCCCAGCAGGGTTCGATACACCGTCGGGATCACGCGCTTCACCTCCAGATCGACTGCCCTCGCTCGACAAGCACAGCACGGTTGCAGGGACCTTGGCGAAACCTTGACGGAGCTCGTCGGGTCCGCGCTCGGATGGAGCTGCGGGACGGCTCTGGCAGAATCCTGTGGGTGAGCATCCTGTCCGCAGACCGATTTCGACCGCTTCGGTGGGGCCTGCTCCTGGTGCTGCTGGAACTCTTCGCTGTCAATGACATCGTGACCGGCGTGGGGCAGTTGCTCGCACCCCACGCGGGGACGGTCGACTTTCGCGTCTACTTCGCGGCAGCGCAGGCGCTCGAGCATGGGAGGCCGATCTACGCGAGCCCGCCCCCATGTTGCTTCAAGGTCGCTGCCATGCGCGGCTACACGTATCCGCCGCTCTTCGCCTTTCTGCTGATCCCGCTCACGGGGCTTTCAATTGATGACGCCGGACGCGTCTGGCTCGGGATCAACTACGCCTCGTTGATTGCCCTGCTCGTGATCGGGGTGCGCGTTGCTCGGCCACGCCTCTCACTCGAGTTCGATCGCGTGGCTCGTGCTGACGATGCTCGCAAGTGCGTCGATTGGGGCCGCGATGTATGGGATCCAGGTCGATCCATTGATCGTGCTCCTCGAAGCGGTCTTTGCATGGAGCATCGTGACCGATCGCGGGCTCACGCTCGGTGGTGTGGCTCTCGCGCTCGCGGCGTGCATCAAGGTCTCGCCGCTGCTGATCGCGCCGGCGATCCTGCTGCTGCCCCCGCGCAGGGCCCTGCAGGCATTCGCCGGTCTCGCGGCCGGCCTCGCCGTGGGAACGCTGACGATGCTCATCGTCTCCCCCCAGGCCGTCGCCTACGTCACGCACGTCCTCCCGAGCTTCTCGGGCGGAGTCGTCAGCCCGTGGAACCGGTCATTCCCCGGTGTCGTCCTGCGGATGCTCGGCTCACAGGGGTTGCATCCCGGAAGCGGACTGGGCACCCTTTTCCTGCTGGTTGAGATCGCCGCCCTTGCGGTGACGTGGTTCATGTGCTCGCGCGTACCCGGAGCCTCCGGGCGAGTGCTGACGATCGCCGGCCTGCTCGCGGTGGTTCCCGTATTCCAGGGAGTCACCTGGGACCACCATTTGACTGTGGAAATCCTGGTGCTCGTGTTGCTTGCGCCCATGCTGCGGGCGGGTTCGCTGGCGTGGATACTCGCCGTCGGCGGCGTGCTGCTCACCAGCGTCAATCAACAGATCATCGACGCCTCGCTCCGGTCACATGGTGTCGAGCCTCCACACGGTATCGCTCAGCTCGCCCTTTTCGGTGCGGGCGCATCGATCGATCTGATCGGGATGCTCGCGACCTTGGCCGCGGTGCTCCTTTTGGCTCGGCTCCAGGCGAGGGCCGCCTATAGCGCCCCGACGACCGCCTCCGCCAGACGTTGGACGCCGCCACGGAGGACAGCGCCGCTGATGTCTGCAGAGCCGGCTCCGAGGTAGACCAGCAGCTCGCCACAGGCGTGCCCGATCCGCGTGCGGATGTCGCGCCGGCGATGGCGATCAAGGAGCCGACCAACCCTCCATACTCGAGCATTCGAGAGGGTCGGCATCCCGCCAAGGCCCTACGATTTCTTGGGAGGCCTGCCGTGCCAAAGATGGTGATAACGCACGCCGTGGAGGATATTGAGCGGTGGCTTGACGGCAAGCAGGAGCGTGCCACCATGCTCGGAACAGTCGGCAACGACGTGACCGACCATGTCGCCGTCGACGGGAGCAAGAACGTCGCCATCACCATGGATGTTCACGACCCCGAGGGAGCGCAGGCGATGATGGCGTCCCCCTCAGCGGAGGTGGTAGCCGCGATGGAGAAGCACGGAGTGGTCCAGCCGATGACTGCATACGTCGAGCGGTAGCAGTCCAGGCGCGGCGTTCACCCACGATGGGGGAGGCCATGGAATTGATCGCGGGTCAGCGGGTTGCCGGTAGCAGTGCGGAGCCGGTCAACCCGGCTCATAACGCATGAGGTGCGACGGCTTTCCCTCTGAGGCGGTGATGACCGCGATCCGTGCGGAATCGGCGCTGTCGATGACGTCGTAGTGGATGCCACCGACGAGATGCAGCGTCGCGCTGCGTAGCCCGGGACCGTCCTCGATCGCCGCAATTGCCTCGGTATTCACCCACACGGTGGTCTCTTGATTGCTGATGATCTTGATGAATTGCATGGCTGCCTCCTCATGTGCAAAACCGGGAGCGGTGCCTCAGCGAGGCCTGCGTGAGGCGGGTTCCCTAGGGTAGTGGCTCCCGACATCGCCGAGGGCGTGATGAAGCCATGAGGGTGGCAGCCGGTTGCCGCGAGGCGCGGTGGCGCGTCACCCCATGGATCCGGGATTGGGGTGCGATCTTTCAGTCACGATCGGACAACGTGCGCTCAATCTCGCGTGCGACGAACTAGGGTGGCAACCGAGAGCGCCGGCCGCCGGAATCACGTGTCCGGGCTCCATTTAGGGTCGTACCGCTGGAGGCCATCTGATGGATGCAACGTCCGCTCTTGCAGTGGAGACGCCGGTACCGACCACGTCGCGGTGGATAGGGGTGGGCGAATCCGCAACCGTCAACTCGCGTGAGGCAGGCGTGGTCGCGGCTACCGCCGCAATCCGAGGCGCGGACCCCAGGCTGCTCATTGTCTTTGTGTCACCCGCCCACGACCTCCAGGCCGTCGTTGCGGGAATCCGGTCGGTCGCGCCTGAGACGCCCCTGATTGGGTGTTCAACCGCGGGGGAGATTGCGACGGGCGGCCCGACCGATGCGGGTCTCGTGGTCACCGCCATTGGGGGCGCCGGATTCTCAGTGGCGACCAGCGTCGCACGCAATGCCTCGAGCGACCTGCGCAACGCCGGGGCCGTGGCTGCAACCTGCGCCGAGAATGCCCCTGAGGGTGAGCACCAGATCCTGCTCTTGCTGACCGACGGACTGGGCGGCGACCAGCAGGAGGTTGTGCGCGGCGCGTACAGCGTCGTGGGAGCCAGCGTGCCGTTGGTGGGGGGATGCGCCGGCGACGACCTGGCGATGCGGAAGACCTTTCAGCTCTTCAAAGATGAGGTGCTCGAGGACTCCGTGGTGGCAGCGTCGATCACCTCCGATGCGCCCCTGGGCATCGGCGTTCAGCACGGATGGGATCGCGTCGGCACGCCATTTCTGGTCACGGCGAGCAGTGGCACCCGTGTGCTCGCACTCGACGATCGTCCTGCGCTCGACGTATATCTCGAACGCCTCGACGCTCCCGAGCACGTTCGTGCCGACCCGGCGGCCTTCACGCGTTTCGCGATGACCCACCCCTTCGGGTTGAGCCGGCGCAGCGGGGAGGAGGTGCGCTTCATCGCCGAGGCGAATTTCGACGACCGATCGATCGGCTGCATCGCGGAGGTTCCCCAAGGCGGTCTGGCATGGATCATGGAGGGCGACGCCGGATCGGTGCTCGAAGCGACCAGCGCGGCATGCTCACAGGCGGTCGACGGGCTCAGCGGGCGCGCACCCCTTGGCATGCTCGCGTTTGACTGCATCGCGCGGCGCGGCGTTCTTGGGGACGACGGGATTCGCTCGGAGGTCAGCCGGATCGCATCGTTCTCGAGCGGTGCACCGATCGCCGGCTTCTACACGTACGGAGAGATCGCGCGTACTCGCGGCGTCAACGGATTCCACAATCAGACCCTGGTGGTGCTGGCGTTCAGCTGATCGCATGACGAGGGTCGACATCGCTGCGCCACCCGTCAACTGGTCCACGCAACAGCTCGCTGAGTTCCTGGTTGCGGTCGCCAACAGCGCTGACGCACCGTCGGCCATGCTCTGCGCGATGCAGTGGGCGTCCGAGGTCCTCGAGGCAGAGGTGTCCGCGGTGGTGGCCCATGGCGACGTCGTCAAGATGATCGGTTTCCCCAGAGGCAATGTCCCGGTCGACGGGCTGCTGGCGGCCGTCGAGGATGCGACCGCTCTGCTGCGTCTTCCCGGTGTCGGGGAGCTGCGTTCCATGACGGTCCCGATCGAGGAGCTCGATGGTCACCTGATCGTGGCTCGGTCGGGCGTCGAGGGATTCCAGCCGGAGGAGATCGGCTTGCTTCGCGCCATGGGGCGGAGCCTCTCGATGACGCTGCGCACGCTCCGCATGCTCGACCAGGAGCGTACGTTGCGTGCCGAAGGCGAGGTTCGTGCCCAGGAGAATCTGCGGCTCCTCGCGATGCTTCAGGAGCGTCAAATCGCGCTGGAACGGCTTGCAAAGATCCAGGCGTCCATCTCCCGTCGGGCGCCATTGCCGGAGGTGCTCGAGGCGGTGGTGGAAGGTGCGCGTGCGCTGCTCGGCGATGAGGTCGTGGGCCTTCGGCTGGTGGATCACGACGATCCCGGCCATATGACCATGGTGTCATCGCTCGGTGTGTCCAATGCGGTGCTCGCCGCCGCGATGCGAACGCCGGTGTCGAAGGGCGCGGGCGGTCTGGCAATCGTTGAGGACCGCGTGGTCGTGGTGAGCGACTACCAGAACACCGACCTGGCGATCGAGGAGTTTGTCGGCGATCGGCTCCAGTGCGCGCTGGCCGCTCCCATTCACGAGGAGGGGCGCGCCGTGGGCAGCATCACCGTGGCCACGCATCGCGCTGGTCGCGAGTACACCGATACCGATTGCGAGATGCTGGTTGCGCTCGCCGATCACGCCAGCATCGCGCTCAACGACGCCAAGGCCGTCGATCAGATGCGACACCTCGCGTACCACGATGCACTGACGGGGCTGCCCAACCGGCTGCTGTTCTTCGAGCATCTCTCACACGCCGTCGCCAACGCCGGGCGCACCGGTGCGGGACTTGCGGTCCTCTACCTCGATGTCGACCGGTTCAAGCTGGTCAACGACAGCTTGGGCCACACGGTGGGCGACCTCCTGCTGGAAGCCCTCGCCAGGCGCCTGCGTGCCTCCTTGCGCGCCTCCGACCTGGCCGCACGGTTGGGTGGCGACGAGTTCGCGGTGCTTGCCGAGAACATCTCGTCCTCGGGAGCCACAACCCTTGCAGATGCGATCTGCGCGACGCTGAGCGATCCCTTCGAAATCGGCGGCCATCACCTCGCCGTCACTGCCAGCATCGGCATCATGGTCGACGAGGGCGGGCATGCCGACGCGGAATCACTGCTCCGCAACGCGGACCTCGCGATGTACCGCGCCAAGCTCGATGGTGTCGGCAAGCACATGGTCTATGAGCCGGGTATGCACGAGGTAGCGTCCACACGCGCGAACCTCGAAGGGAGCCTGCGCCGCGCCGTGGACCGCTCACAATTCGAGGTGCATTACCAGCCGATCGTCTGGTTGGCCTCCGGCGAGGCGGTTGGCGTCGAGGCGTTGGTGCGCTGGCGGCAGGAGGACGGGACGCTGGTCTCACCGGCCCAGTTCATCCCGATCGCCGAAGAGATGGGCCTGATCGTGCCGATTGGGAAGATGGTGATGCACGTCTCGATGCTGCAGGTGCGCGAGTGGCAGCAACAGCAACCGGGAGCCATGGGATTGAATCTCAGCATCAATCTGTCGGCTCGCCAGCTCTACCAGCAGGATGTTGTTGCCGATGTCATGGAAGCGCTCGAGGTCACCGACTTCGATCCCGCGCGCCTGACCTTGGAGCTGACCGAAACGGCGTTGATGCACGACACCACGACCATGAGTGCACGCGTGCGCGATTTGCGGGCGCTCGGGATACGGATTGCGCTGGACGACTTCGGAACCGGCTATTCGTCGCTGAGCTATCTGCGGACGTTTCCCATCGACGTTCTCAAGGTCGACAAGTCATTTATCGATGACATCGCACGCGGCTCGGAAAAAGCCAACCTGGCGCGCGCGATCATCCAGTTGGGCAGGACGATGAACCTCGACATCGTCGCCGAGGGGATCGAGGACCCCGGACAGGTGACTGAATTGCTGCGGCTGCACTGCAGGTTGGGACAGGGGTTTCATTTCGCCAAGCCGCTGAGCGCCGAGGACCTGGGCGGCTATCTGCAGTCTCATCACGGGATGGACGCGCCGAAGCCGACCGTCCTCGCGATGTGATTCTCGGGCGCTAGCCCTCGTCCGATTCCACCGGCGCAGTCGTCGATGCGCCTCCACCCCCGATCCGCGCTCTCGCAGCTGCGACGATGATATCGACACAGGCGTCCACCGGCAGCGCGGTGCTGTCGATGATCAGGTGGTAGAGCCGCGGATCGTCCTGTTGCTGTCGATAGAAGAAGCTTGCGTACTGGTTCCGCGCCCCGTCGACGTCCCGTTGAGCATCGTGGACGGTGGCCGGCTCGGCACCGTCGGCGACCGCCTGAGCGATTCGGGCGTCGACCGGCCCGTCGAGACGCACGCACAGCACGTCGTCACGGCCACCGAGGACAACCATGGCTGCGCGACCGAGAATGACGGCACCGGTGGTGTCGGCGACAGTCCTGAGAACTCCCTCCGTGGCCGCACGGAAGATGTCAGGATCCTGAACGGGCAGCGGGGACACCCCCGGCGCGGTCGACACCGAGCCAGCCGCGGCGAGAGCGCCGGCAAATCGCTCGCCGCGCGTCGGCGCGCGCTCGTCGACATGGGTCGCGGATTCCTCCGAGAGATGCAACTGGCGGGCGACTTCGAGCGGGATCGCCCGATCGAGGAACGTCAGGCGCAGCCGTCCAGCCACGGCCTGGGCGATGCGTTCGCCTCGAGCTCCGTATGACGCCGATATGGTGACGCTCGCCATGCTTCGTCCTCAGAGGGATGGGCCGGGTTGTCGCTCCGCTCTCCACCCTACAGCCAAGTTGCGCCGGTGGGGGAGCCGCAGATGGCGCGAACGCGTCATTACAGGCTATCTATCAGATAGTGTGTGGACACGGCCGGTACCTTTGACTATATTGCCCTCTATCCCGTGGCAGCGGAAGCACCGCTCGAACCCGGGCACAACAGGTCAGGTCTCATCAAGGAGGACTTGAATCCGTGAAGAGCACGCGTAGCCACGCACTTCGGCTCGGGGTCGGCCTCGCCACGGTGGCGACAGCCCTGCTGACACCGCTTGTCGCCTCGGCGACTGTCACCCCCAACCTCTCGCCAAACGTGGGGTCGGCTCACATCCTGTGGACGGCGAATCAGTACACCTCCGATGCGCAGACCGATCCCAATCAGCTGATCTATCACGGCGGCACGGTCGAGACCAAGCCCGCCGTGTATCTGGTCTTCTGGGGCCCCGAGTGGGCGAAGGGGTTCTCGTTCCCGGTCGGCGCGTACACCTATACGAATCGCACCGCGGAGACGTACCTCCGCGACTTCTTTGGGGGTGTCGGGGGCAGCCCATGGGCGGGGGTGCAGACGCAGTACTGCCAAGGTGCCGCGATCGGCGCGGTGAACTGCAATGGCGCGCTCGGGGCGCAGTTTGTTCAGAACCCCTCGAGCATGCTGAAGGGCTCCTGGGTGGACCCCACCGCGGTCCCGTCGCCGATTGTGACCACGGCGCTGGTTGAGAACACCACCAACGACCCGGTCGCCACCGAAGCTCTGCGTGCTGCTCAGCACTTCGGCTACAACGTGAATGCGACCTACGTCATCCTCGCCCAGCCGGGAACCGTCGCAACAGCATACGGGACCGTGTATTGCGCGTACCACAGCGAGACCGGCCATGCGCTCGGCGCCCGCGGCGTGCGTTACGCATTCATGCCGTACGTCCCGGAACAGGGCTCAGGCTGCGGTGTCGATTCGGTCAACCAGAACGACGCCTTTGGCCATGGGTATTACGACAGCTACAGCATCGTCGCCGGGCATGAGTTCGCCGAGGCGGTGACCGACCCCGATAACTACAACGGGACCCAGGACGGCTGGAATGACGTCCAGACCAACGAGGACGGCGATAAATGCGCCTGGACCGGACTCCAGAACATCACCCTTCGAGGCCAGTTCTATGCGATCCAGCCGCTGTGGAGCAATGCGGCCGCGGGCGGTCAGGGGGCCTGCGCGGTGAGCCTGGGGAGCTGACCCCGGGGTCCGTGGAGCGGCGCGCAGGGATTCGCTGGGTGGGGCGGTCCCTGCGCCCCTACTTCTGAATCGTGAATTGATACGAGCCGGGTCCGTGCTCTGGTTCGTTTGCGATGATCTCGTATGTAGCCGAGCCCTGGATCGTGTAGTTGGAGTCCTGCGCGCAGTCGAGGCCGGAGATCGTCTTGCCGGCGGAGTCCGCGAGCGTCAGGTAGATGGGCGACGATTGCGCGACGGAGCCGATCGACGCTACGTTGCAGCCCGCGCCGAAGACGTGCACGACGTCGCCCAACTGAGCGTTGAACACGTATACGTCGTGCGTGGCGGGATCGGGGATATCGCCAGAGTTGGTTTGCCCATAGCTGGTCTGGAACACCTGATCGTGGCGTTCAAAATGGATCGGGACGCTGTACTCCCCGGTTCGCGATTTGTCGGCGTTGGCGATGAGCTGGTACGTCCCGGCGGTGGTCAGTGCGTACCGCGTGTCCTGGCAGATGAGTCCCTCCGCAGCGTTGCCGGAATAGAGCGTGCGGCCCTGGGGGTCGACGACCGCGAACACCAGCAGCTCCCCGTTCTGGCAGTCGGCCGAAGCGAACCAGATGATGTCGCCGGCATTCGCGGTGAACGTGAACACCGGAGCGTCATTCGCATTGGTGACGCCGCCGCTGTCGACCAGGAGCCCCTGTCCGTTCGCAGCCGGAGTCGTTATCTGGCCCGGCGACGGGCTCGGACTCCCGCCCACGCCTGCGAAGGGTGGCAGGTTGCCGGCGATATTGGATGCCACCGTGAACGCGAGCTGGGCCTGAGCGTAGTGGCTCAGTACCGACTGGTTGTTGGTTGCGGCGTCATCAACGATGCAATCCGCGAGGATGCCCGTATCCGTGATGCCGTCACCCTGGCATGCCTGCATCGCCCTGGCCGCATTCGGAATGGTGCTCGCGTTGACGAACGCATGCGGAAACGCGCGGTCGGTGAATGTCGCCGTGGTTTGACCCGGCCCGTAGTCGAAGAGTGACTCTGCCTGGGTGAGGCGCCAGGAGTCGGCGAACTGGCTGTGGATGGTTGCGGGTGACGGAGTCACGCCCAGGTTGACGCCGTTCGCGGTGACAAAGTCAGCACTCGCCTGCCCGTTGTCGTTGCCGAGCAGGCCGACCAGCTGCCCGGCGCGCGACGGGGCCGGCCAGATGCTGACGTTGAGACCAACGACGCCCATCTGATCAACTCGCAGCCTTGTGGAGTCGGGCCATTCGACGACGTAGCCTGCGCCCACCTCCGTTCCGAGGCGTTGGACGGTGACGCCGCCGACGGTGAAGTATTCGTGACCGTCGACGACTCCGTCGACGCGCGCGATGATCGTCTCGTTCTGCAAACTCAGCGTGAGCCGGTGGCCGCTCGCCTTCGTGGCCACGGCCATGTTCACCGCGATCGTCGTCGACCCGGGCAGGGGCGCGGTGCGCGTCTGCACGATGAAGTCGTCGACCGTCGACTTCACGAGCGTGAACTCTCCGACGGCCTGGAGATCGTACCGGTGATTGTCGAACGTGAGGAGGTGAGGATCACCGGCCGACTGCGCGGGTGGCTGCGTCGGTGGCTCGGGCTCGCTGCCGCCACCGCCACCGCCACCGCCGCCACCGCCACCGCCGCCCGGCGGTTGAGGGCCAGGCGACGGAGGCGGTTGGTCGGGCTGTTTGCAGAATTTGGTCAGCGGCACGCCGGAGGCGTACGCGGCCAGAGGCTGATCGCCGCCATCGAGTCCGACGCTGACAGGGGATGTCGCCGGGACTGTGTGCTCCGAGGCGCCAGGGCTCCCGTCGGGGCATTTGCACCCACCCGGCTTCATGCACAGCGCGAGGGGTGCCGAAGTATCGAGAGTCCGGTCCACGGTGTACCCGTTGTCGTGCGCCTTGCCGTAGCCGGAGGTCAAGTTCACGACGAGGATGTCGGCAGTCGCATCGATCGTGGTCTGTGCCGCCTGATACGCGCCGAACAGTCCGATCTCCTGCGCGTCGTCATTGGCTATGGTGACCGACCTGGGAGAAGGGCCGGTCGTGGGAGGGATTCCGGGACCACCCATGTGCCAGTCGCTCTGGGTCTGATCCTCGTAGTAGCTCCCACCCCAGGTGCTGTAAAACCGGTTGCTGTCGCTGCCGACGAGCAACGCGAAGGCCGGCTTGTCGAGGCCGCCGACGGCGGCGCTTTCCATGGGGAGCAGCACTGGCCAGATGGTCCCCTGGTCGCCTGCGAGGTCGCCCTGATGTCCGTAGACCCCGACGGCATCGTAGGCTCGGTCGCTGTATACGGTGGTCGGCGTGAACGTGTACTTGAACCACGCGGCGTCGTCGACCGTGTTGGTCGGGTGCAGTTGCTCCATCACCCAGGTCGCTTCGCCCTCGCTCACCCAGCGATGCACGCTTCCCGCGGCTTGATTCGAACCCGCGGTTCGCTGCTGAAAGCAGTGGAAGACCTCATGAGACATGATCGCGGCGACGTCCTCAGCCGCGAGCCCCTGCATCTTCAGGCCGTTCACCTCGATATGACAGCCGTCGGGCCACGGAATCCACTTCACGGTAGGGACGATCTGCAATTCGTATGACGTCGTGACCGCGTAATCCGCGGCGATGGCGTTCGAGATGTCGATGACGAAACCGCTGATCGGTGCAACGCCGAGTTTGGCGCTCTCCTCGGCATTGGCGGTCTGCGCAAGAGCGAGGTACTCCGCGTCCGTATACGCGGTCAGAACGTAGCGAGCGGAGGCCGTGGCGGGCGCGAGTCCCGGGCCGCGTACTGTGTTCGCCGACGTGGTCAATCTGGTCGCCGCGACTTGCACTGACTTCGGCAGCGAAACCCACACCTGCTGGAGGCCGAGCAGCGCGTCGGTTCCATCGAACCAGCGGTCGGCTTTGATGCCGTTGACGGAGACACCAGGCAGGCCCCCTATGTCGAGCGCGAAGAGTTGCTCCGCGCGCGTCGGCGTGAGCCCATGCATCTGTGCGGCGGCGATCAACTGGTCTTCGGTCGTGATGCCCCCGTTGCTCGCAGCCTGCCTCGCCTGCGACGCGCGGGGCGGGTTGGGGGCGTGGCGGTTGACGAGCGCGATCGTGACGACGCCGCCAACGATCAGGACGACGATGGCCCCAAGGGCAGCAGCTACCTGCCGGCGGCTGGGACGAGCTCGCGGAGCCGTTGGAGGCGCCGACGGAGGTGGTGGTAGCGGCGGCGGCGGTGGCTGGCCGGACACCTCATCCACATGTCCAGGTCACGGTCCCCGATTCCGTCTGCCCCGAGACAGTGCCCGATCCGGCCAGACTGGTGAATGACGCATTGCCGGACCCATCGCTGTTGATCGTCATGGTAGATCCACTGCCGGAGAAGTCATCGCCTTCGGTGGTGACGCCTGCCGGCATCACATCCGAATACGTGCCGGCGCCATGAAACATGCTGGTCGGTACGCTGAGCAGGAAATTGATGAGCTTGCCACCCACGGTTGTGGGCGCCCCTTCCTGCGGTCCGACACCGATGTGCCAGGCAAACGTGCTCTTGGCGAAGTCCGAGCATGAGTAGATCTGCCAGTCATTGGTGCTGAACGAGCCCTGCACCGTGTCGGCGCCGGTGAAGTTCACTTGAAAGGTGAGCTTGGCGTCCTTTCCGCCGCCGCTTCCGGCGGTGGGGGTACCGGTGCCGCTGTCGTTCGCCGCGCTCGCCGTGGGGGTCGGTGGCGTGGTCGTGCTCGCGCTGCATGCCGTGAGTGCCAGGCCGAGCCCCGCGAGCAAGGACGTGCCAGCGAAGGAGATCCAGGTCGTTCGAGCCACAACTGTGTTCATGGCCGCGAGGCTAGACCCGTGCTCTTCGACTTGTCTTAAGGTCGGCTGAAGGTGCTCGGCCAGGTACTCGGTCGCATGCGATTGCTGCATGCCGACAAACTACGTCGCGGCGTCCCGCGCTGAAACTGGGAAAACCCTACGCGCCGGCGGCGCAACCCTTGATCAGTTGGGCATGGCAGGGCTGCGCCGAGCGCCTGGAGCTTCTGGATGAACTAACCCGTCAGTCAGCCTGAGAGGGGGTGACCGGTAACAAGCGAGAAAACGGCGGCGCCGATCGCAAGCAGTCCCAAGCCGATCAGGAGCGCGGCGCCGGTCGTCTGATTCCGGGTCGCGAATCCAGGATCCACCGGATGCTGCCATCGCTTGGGGAACAGCTCCATGGCGTTGTTCCAGCGCGTGTACGCCCTGGCCCGGGTCCGAAGGAACACCAGGCCGGCGCATATGCTGACGATCCCGATCAGGATATTCTCCCAGGCGGTCGAGCTCATCGCAAAGCCACGTCCATCGTCGAGCGTTCACGCTACCACCGTCGAGATCTGAAGGCGCGCGCGCACACCTGCCGCAAATCCGGGCGAGCGGAAGCGGACCGCCCAGCGCCGGCGGGGGGTCCCCAAATGTACGCTGGTCGGAGTGGGCGTTCTGGACTTCCGCATCAGGCAACTCGGCCCGCGGACGTGGCCCGACTTCGTGCGAGTCATGGAGAAGCACGACGGCGTGTGGGGAGGGTGCTGGTGCGTCGCCTTCCACTTGACGAATCGCGATTTGAAACGTTTGGCGACTCCGTACAGAGCCTACAAGGAAAGCCTGGTCCGAGCGAATCGCTCCCACGCGGCCCTCGTCTATGACGGTCCAGACGTGGTTGGGTGGTGTCAGTTCGGGCCTCTCGCGGAGTTGCCCGGCAGGATGGGCGGTTTCGCAAGGTTGGCATTGGATGAGCCCGACTGGCGGCTCACGTGCTTCCTCGTCGACCGTGATCGGAGGCGCGAGGGCATCGCCGACGCCGCCCTGGCCGGCGCTGTGCGGCTGATCGCTGCCAAGGGCGGCGGTACGGTCGATGGGTACCCGATCGCCCCGCGAGGGAAGCCCTATTCGAGTTCCTTCCTCTGGGGTGGGACCGAGTCCATGTTTCTCGCGGCGGGGTTCCGCCAGGTCGGTGCTTTGGGCACCAGCAAGCTGGTCATGCGAAAGGTGGTGGGCAATCAGCCGGCAACCATGGACAGGACATGACGTACAGAGCCGATCCGCGCGTCGACGCCTACATCGATAAGCTGCCGCCCTGGCAGCGCAAGGTATGCCGTGAAGTGCGCGCCCTTGTCCATTCCGTGGACCCGGAGGTGACAGAGACGATCAGGCGCAGCACCCAGCCGTATTTCGTCCTGCAGGGGAACATCTGCGCGCTCCTGGCGGCCCGGGATCACGTCAACGTCTTTCTCTATGACGGGGGCATCGTGCCCGATCCCAAGGGGATCGTCACCGCGGGCCACGAGAACAAGACGGCGCGTACCGTTGCGATTCGAGAAGGCGAGACCTTGAATGCGTATGCGCTGGGTGCGATGTTCAAACAGATCATCGCCAACAACCGCGCCGGCGGCTGGCGGAAGCTCAAGCGGGAAACCTGACGTCATTGCTCCCCTGGGGCGATCAGACCCGGCGGAAGCGCATCTCCACGAATGAGTACAGGCCGTAGGCCGCGAGACCGGCGGTGACGATCAGCAGCAGCGCAGGTCCAAATGGCGCGTGCGCGACCGTGCGCAGGGTCTGATCGAGGCCCTTGGAGTCGGCGGGATTGTCGGCAGCCGCCGCTTGAACGAGGAAGATCCCCACCAGCACAAGCACGGCACCCCCGGCACCGTTGCCCGCGATGCCAAGGCCGGTGGCCCACCTTCGTGCGCCCGGGCCCATCTTCTCGGTGGCGAGACGATTCTCGAAGGTTCGTGCAAAGGCCCGCCAGATGACAACGAACCCACCGATGACAATGGCCACGCCAATGACAATCACGAGCGCGCGCCCGAAGGGAAGCGCCAGCAGCCGCGCTGTCGCGCCCTGCTGTTGCTGGGTGCTCGACGAGGTCGACCGGCCCATCAGGACAAGGATCGTGCTCACACACAGGGCGGCATACACCAATCCCATCGCGAACGCGCCGAGCCTCTGCACCCACTCCTTGGCCTCGGAACCGGCACTCGTGTCATGGCCACCGAACACGGCGACAGAAAAGCGCCAGCAAGCATATGCGGCGAATCCCACAGCCAGAGCGATGAGCAGCACACCGCCAAACGGCTTGGACGCGACCTCCTCGAGGGCGCCGTGTTGATCGGCGCTCTGGCTCGTACCACCGACGGCAATCTGAGCCGCGATCAATGCGATGATCAGGTAGGTGACGCCACGAGCCGCGAGTCCCAGGCGCGCCATCACCTCCACCGCACGGCCGTTCCGCGCGGCGTGCGCCGCAACCGATGGCGCGCTCGCAAGCGACGCTCCGACAGGACGGTTCGAGACCGGTCGATTGAGCTGCATCGGTACAGCGTAGGGGCTGGTACCGGGAGCGGCAAGCCGCCGCCTAAGCTATGGGGATGAACCGATTCATCGACGTCAGTCACCCGATCGTTGAAGGAATGGAGACGTACCGGCCGCTGCCGCCACCGACGGTTGAGGTGCTCAACAACTACGACGCATCTCGTTACGAGGGCAAGGCTGAATTTCTCATCGCCTCACTGCACCTGTGCGGAAATACCGGCACCTACGTCGACGCACCTCGACATCGATTCCGTGATGGGACTGACCTCGCCGGACTTCCGCTCGAGCGCCTCGCAAACCTCGAGGTTGTGGTCATTGACGCGACCGACGCCGGTCGCGCGATTGGCCCGGATGCGCTCCCCGCGAGCGACCTCCGCGGCAAGGCACTGCTCGTTCGCACCGAATTCTCACGCCGCTGGGGCACCGAGAGTTACTTCTCCGACAACCCCTTCTTGACCGCAGGGGCCTGCGAGCGGTTGCTTGCCGCCGGCGTGGCCTTCGTAGGCATCAACTCGTTGAACATCGACGACATCGCCGACATGGCGCGGCCTGCGCACACGACGCTCCTCCGTGCCGGAGTGCCGATTTGCGAGCACATGACCAACCTGGCCGCCGTGCCATCTGGTGGTCGACTTCATGCCGTGCCGATCGCGTGGGTCGGTGGCGGGACCTTCCCCGTGCGGGCGTATGTCATAGCCGACGAGTAGCGCGCCACAGTCCACGGTTGCGTCGCGACGCTTGATCGCGGCGTGGGGTCGCGCCTCCCGGAGCATCGAGCTGCGCCGCGCAGACGGTGGTACGTTGCACAACCATGAGCGACGCCTGCATCGGGCCGATCAACCCCGCAACCGACCTGCCGGACGAGACCTGCGGGGCGGAGGCGACCAAGATCCTGTTCTTCCCGCATCAGGCTGGTGTCGCATTCATGCCTTCGTGTGATCGACACCTGGAGAGCCTCGGTCGATGGGCGGGCACACGATTCGGCAATTGCTTCGCAGGCGGACCCATCGCGAAAAGCGCACGCACGATGGCTGAGGCGACTGCGCAGTTCGGTCCCATCACGACCCCGCACGGTGAGGACTTCGACTCGCTGGTCGGAGTGCCGTCTACGGCAAAACGGTCTCGCGGTCCCAGGCGATCGCGGTAGGGTGGAGCGGTGCCGATGTTCCTTGTCGTGGTCCGTCGCTCGGGACCCGAATACGATGTGTCCCGACCCCTGGAAGCGCAGTCGGGCTGGCCCGAACACGCAGCGTTCATGGAGCAGCTGGTGGATGCAGGCTTCATCGTCCTCGGCGGCCCGCTGGCCTCGGAGGACCGAGTCGTCCACGCAATCGAAGCCGAGTCGGAGGACGCAATCCGCTCCACCCTCGCGCGCGATCCGTGGAGCGAAACGCATCTGTACATCGACACCATCGACGCCTGGACCATCCGCCTCGACGCGCGCCGAACAGAGCGGGGATAGCGACCCGGCGACTACCGCCACCAATGAACGCGCGCAGCCGCGACCGCCGCATCGACGGGCTGCTCCAGGTTCTCCTCCAGACGAACGAGGTTCTGCACCCACTCTCCGGCGATTACGACGGCCATCGCGCCACGGGTTGCCTCCTCATCACCTCCAGAGCGCCGCAGGCAATCGATTGCGGCGCGACGGAGGGACTCCGCCGACGGGAGTGGGGGACGGGACCCGCTGCTGCGGATGCTGATCAGCCGGTCGCCAAGATCATCAAATCCGGCGAGCAGCTTCCGAACCTGCGCTTCCACTGTGCGGGCGCCGTCAGGACAACTGCTGGCCCGATAACCGAGATCGGTGGCGACCACCACCAGCAGATCTGCCGCCAGCATGCCGTGACTCCCTGCTGAGACGAGACGCGCGGCCGCACCGGGATTCAGGGGCTTGGAGCCCCGCTCGTTCAAAAAGACGTCGAATGCCTCCGCCGCTCGGTCGCGTGCTCGCTCGGCATCGGCGCGTGTCCTGCCGACATCAGCGTTGTGGTCCTCCCCGAGCAGCAGGCCGAACGCGATCCCGAGATAGATGCGGACGGCGCGGTAGAAGCTCGCGGTTGATCGCGCCAGATCGCGGCGGGCACCCCGCGGCCAGAGTAGGACGCCGACCACGACGCTGATACCGGTCCCGACCGCGATGTCCTCGATGCGCACCAATCCCACCTGCCATCCGGCCGGCGAGATCAGGTTGAAGATGATGATGACCATAACTGTGAACCCGGCCTGACCCGCGATGAACCCGAGTGCGCTGGCCGCGTAGGACGCGAGGAAAGTCGCGATCGGCATCGCTATCCACATGACGGCGAGATCCTTGCCGGCAACGCCCGCGATGACACCGCCGACCGCAAAACCGATGATGCTGCCGGCCAGCGCCTGCACCGTGGTGCGTCCGGTGCCGAGCGCATTGGATCGCAGCACTGATAGGGTGCCGAGTACCACCCAGAACGCGTGGTTAAGTCCAAGCGCCCTCGCCAGCAGTACCGAGAGCGCAAGCCCGACGGCAACGCGTGCGCTGCCGTGCAGGACGGTCGAGCTCGGCTCCAGGTGCGTGCGGATGGTTCGGAGGGTGCGCGTCCCGGCACCGCGAGCCCCGCTGCCCTGCGGGATTCCCGCCGGCAGCGATACCGCATCGTCGGGTTCGCTGCCCGCAGCGATTACCGCGTTGGTGCTCAGCGCGATCGTGAGGTATGCGATGACGCGGAGGGTGTGGTCGACATCCAGTCCTTCGAGCACAACGTCGGCGGCGCGTCCGGCGCGAAGCTCCCCGGCAGCCCAGCGATCCAGCGCGCCCCGATGGGCACGTCGTACAGCTTCGAGCTTTCGGATTGCCGGCGGCTGGCCACCGGTGATGACCGATGCATCCTGACGCAGCGTCTCGACCACCGCAGTGGCGAGCTCGTCGCCCTCGCGGATGCATGGACGGAGCGATGGATGTTGTTCATGGAACGGCTGCTCGGCAACGTGGGTGAGCTGCTCGAGCTGGGTCACGAGCTCGACGAAAGCACGGTCCTTGCGCGTCGGTCCGGACGGTCGCATGCCGGTGCGGGCATACTCGTCCTTGACAGCTGACAGCGCGGCATCGGCCGCCTGCTCGCGTTCAACGAGGGCCGCGCCGAGCGGATCACTTCGCATCGCGGCGACAACGTCGGCAAGCGCGAGACACGCGTCTGCAGCTCGTCTTCGCAGCGACACATGCTCGAACCACGGCCAGAAGAAGACACCTGCAAGCGTCGATACGACCGCCGCGATCACCCACCCGGCCAGCCGGGTGGGAATCGCGGTAACCGGCGCGGAGATCGACGCGGAGAGGACGAACGCGAGGAGCAGCGCGGTCTGCGCAGCAGCGAGGTAGCCACCGAAAACGCCGGCGAACGAGAGCGTGAAGCCGACCACGAGCATCACGATCGCGGCTGCTGCGGCGCTGAATGACACCACGGTCCCGATCGCGACGAGCGCGGCGCCGGCGAGCGCGGTTGCCGCGTAAGCGACCGCGCGGGTGCGCCGGGGACCGCCGAAGTCGGCCATGACGAGCAGCCCGAAGCATCCGAAGACGGCGAAGGTGGCCACCTGCAGGTCGCGAATGACGAGCAGGGTCAGCGCGAACACCGCCGGGTTGACCACAGCCGCGCGTGTTGCGCGATGCAGCGCCACCGCTGAAGTTCGCAGTCCTACCAGGCGCGCTTTGGACCTCAAGCTCGGTACGCTAGCGCACCAAGCGATCGCGCCGGCGGCCGAACCTACCGCGGGTCAGGCGACTGCATTCTCCGAGGCCGGAGGATCGCTGTAGCGCACGGCCGAAGGGCCAAGGTCCTGCGCGCGCATCGGCTGGCTGATGTAGTACCCCTGGGCCAGATCGCAGCCGATCGCGGTGAGCAGGTTCAGAGCGTCGACATCCTCGATTCCCTCGGCGACCACGCGCATGTTCAACTTATGGCCCAGCGCGATGGTGGCGCGAACCAGGGCGACGTTTCGTTCCGTATCGCCCGTGGCCAGGCGGGAGAGGAAGCTCCTGTCGAGCTTCAGCTCACTGGCGGCCAGGCTCCCGAGGTATGCGAGCGAGGTGACGCCGGCACCGAAGTCGTCAATGGAGACACCGAGCCCGAGGTTGCGGAGCTGCGCGATCACCAGCTTGCACAGGTCGAAGTCTCTGATGATGGTGGTCTCGGTGATCTCGAGGATGAGCGAGGCAGGCGCGACATCGTGGCGCGCGAGTACGGCCATGACCGATCCGCTGAAACCGGAATCGAGGAGATTGGTGGCGGACACGTTGACCGACACGGTCAAGAGCTGTCCGCCTGCGCGCCAGGCGGCGCACTGCTCCACCGCACGTTCGAGAACCAGCGCGGTGAGTGACTGCATGAGCCCAGCTTCCTCAGCGAGCGGGATGAAATCGAGTGGCGGGATGAGGCCGAGACGCGGATGAGGCCAGCGCACTAGTGCCTCCATCGCCGACCGCTCGCCGGTGACGAGGTCGATCTGGGGCTGGTAATACACTTCGAGATCTCCGGCGAGGATTGCATCGCGCAACTCGTCGACAAGACGAAGCCGGTTGCCGTCGTCGTCGACCTCGCGCCGGTAGATCTCGTATGGCGCCGGACCCACCTTGGCTCGATACATGGCGAGGTCGGCGCAGCGCAGCAGTCCCGCGCTGTCGGTCGCGTCGGATGGCGCGCTCGCGATGCCGATGCTGGCTCCGACACGCACGCTGAGCGTGTCGAGCTCGAAGGGCTGGTCAAGTTCGGCGATCAGTCGCTCGGCAACCGACGCCGCGTAGTCGGAGTCCGTATCCATGATGAGGACCGCGAGCTCATCGCCACCGACCCGAACCAGGACGTCGGTGGCCCGCAGCCGGCTGATGAGTCGCGGGCCGAGCTGTCTGAGCAGTGCGTCGCCGGCAGAGTGCCCGAAGGAATCGTTGATCTCCTTGAAGTGGTCGAGGTCCACATAGAGCAGCGAGAGTCGCCGATCGACCGTCTCCGGGTCCGCATAGTCGGCGAAGAAGGCGTCGAGCAGGTTGAAGAGCTGACGGCGGTTGCCCAGCCCGGTCAGCTCGTCGGTGATCGCCTGCCGGTGGCGCTTCTCGGTGAGGAGTCGCAGGCTCCGCACCGACAGAGCGAGGCGCACCCCGACGGTGATCAGCGTTGCGGTGGCAAGGCCGACCGCAACCGGCGTCACCGGGTGCAGCGTGTCGACGACGAGGATCGAAAGCCCGGCGCCGGCGCCGAGCCCTGGAAGCAGGAATCCAGGGGTCTCACCGACGGTCAGGGGGCTCTTCTGCAGGGGGCGCACCCACACCGCGAACGAGATGAGCAGGATGGCGCACGGCCACGCGATGCTGTTGAAGATGGTCCCGACGTGCGAGGTGGCTCCCGAGCTGGCGAAGAGGTTGAAGGTATCGCCGACGGCGGTCATCGCGATCGCGCCGGCGATCATCAGCCACTGCGTCTTCTTCCTCCCGGGGATGATGGCGGTGCCGCCGACCGCGAGGATCAGCAGCAAGCCATCGCCGATCGGATAGGCAAGGTCGGTTGCGACCGCCGAGGCATCGCCGCCAACCGAGTGCAGGACTGTGTTGAAAGCGAAGCACGCGCAGAGCGCAGCGGCGCCCAGGCCGGCCACGGCCCCGTCGAGCCACGTGGTGGGTCCCAAACGGTTGAGATGCTTGCGTGTGAGCAGCACCAGCGCGATGTAGACGATCGGGTAGAACCCGAGATAGAAAAGGTCGGCGAGTGACGGCACTGCCGGTGTCGCGCCGCCGGCTGATTCCGAGGCGAGAACAGCGTCGCCGATGCTCCAGGAGAGGATCCCGAGGCCGAGCAGCAGGGGGATGGTCCTGCGACGGGAGCCAACGGCTCGCCAGAGACACAGGGAGCTGGCGACGAACTCGAAGGCCGCCACCCCCCAGCCGTCGATGAGGCTTAGCTGTTGGGAGGGCCCGCGGATGATGAGCGAGACGAAATAGACGGCGAGCACGGCCCCCAAGGCCACGTAGACGCCGCGTACCCAGGTGGGGGCGGGGTTTGCCTGCGCTCGTGCGGTAGCGGCTCGAAGCTGAGGATGCGCGATTGCCACGCGATGCAGCCTAGGGTGCGCACGCGCAAACCTGTCCCAACACTCAGTGGTCCATCGGTAACAGAAGCGCACGATTCGATGGCCCCAGTTCGTCACACGCTCGTGATTGCGCCCTCTGGTCCGGTTGCCAACACTCTGTTCTCATGTTCGCGGCGGGTCACCCGATGGGGCAGGACCACTTCACCGAGACGCCAATCCAGCGCGCGTCCACGCCGGACATCCGGGGCTCCATCAGGCTCGGTCAGCTCTTCAACCTCGCGCAGGACATGCTGTGCATCGCGGGTTTCGACGGGTACATGAAGGAAGTGAACCCGGCATGGCAACGCACCCTCGGGTGGACAGCGGCGGAATTGACCAGCCGGCCTTACGCGGAGTTCATTCATCCCGCTCATCGTGGAGCGACACCGTGCGCCCCGGATGTGCTGATTGACGGCCAACACGTCATTCAGTACGAGAACCGGTTCCGAGCCCGCGACGGCTCGTTTCGGTGGCTCTCCTGGATGGCGACGCCGAGCCTCGAGGACGGGGTGATCTATGCGGCCGCGCATGACATCACGAAGGCCAAATGCGAGCGGCAGATGGCGGCGGCACGGGCCGCGGTCACTCAAATCGCCGCCGACGTCACCGACTGGGACGAGGCCGGCTGGCAGATCCTCAAGGCAGTCTGCACCAGCCTCGGCTGGGATGTCGGAGCACTCTGGCTGGTCGACAGCGACGAGCAGCAACTGGTCTGGAAGCACGCCTATTTCGCCGCAGACGATCTTCGCGATCTGTTCGCACCGGAGATCCGCCGCGACCGGCGGCGAATCGGCGAATCGCTCGTGGGCCTCGCATGGGAGCGAGATGAGCCGCTCATCAGCGAGGACGTCCTGAGCGACGAGCGTTTCGCCGCTCCGGGGCATGCGGCGCGTGCCGAGCTGGGAGGCGGCTTCGCGTTTCCTCTTCGCCACGCCGGCACGGTCATCGGTGTGATGGGGTTCGGCAGCCGCCACATCGAGCGCATGGACGGCGACGTGCGCAGCCAGGCGATTGCTCTGGCCATACAGATTGAAGACGTGCTGGGCAACCTGGCCACCTCGCGGACGATGTACTACATGGCCTTTCATGACGCGCTCACAGGCTTGCCGAACCTCGCGCTCTTTCGCGAGCGAGCCAATCAGGCGCTCCTGATGAGCCGGCGGCTGCGGAGTCCGATGGGCATCGCGCTCGCCGACGTCGATCACTTCAAAACGATCAACGACACGTACGGACATGCCGCAGGCGACCACGTGCTCTGTCAGGTTGGTACGCGCTTGACGGACTCCCTGCGTGGCTCCGACACGGTGGCGCGGCTCGGTGGCGACGAGTTCGCGATCCTGTTCCCGGCTACGTCCAGCGACGGGATCGAACGTGCGATACGCAAGCTGCGTACGACGCTGGCACGAGGACTGCGCCTCGGCGAGCTGGAGAAGATCCATGTGAGCCTGGGCTACGCGATCACGCCCAATGGGGAGGCCAGCCTCGACGACCTGCTCAAGATGGCCGATGAGGACATGTACCGCGAGAAGCGCACGCGGTCGCGCGCGAGCGAGAGAACTCGCGCGAAGGCTGTCCCGGCCGACGTGATCCTGCGAGGACGGTCGATATCGTAGTCAGTCGGGCGATGTCGACGGCAACTGCAGAGCAAGCCAGTCAGCGAAAGCGACGCGCGTCCTCGGCGGCGTAGCTGGTGACCACGCGATCGATGCCGGCTGCGCGCTCCGCTAGGGCTGTCACCTCGGCGGCGATCCCGGCAGGAATGGCGCACGTGAGCGCGTGTGCTCCCATGCCGGTCCGAGCGCGGCTCAAGGCACAGCCGACGCTCGCCGCGACCCGGCCGTGCTCATGGGCGACCGCGATGATGTGACACTGGGGTTTGCCCTCGATCCGGAGCTCGGGGAGGGCATCGGTCATGACCATCAGGCCCTGGGCGTTGAGCCGCAGGAGGATGACGCTCGGGTCAACGCGCGTCTCCGCCAGTGGACCATAGGTGATGGAGGCGGGCCGGATGGTGACCGCGGGGATGGCAGGAAACGCCTCGGGACTCACCCAGCCGGACTCGACGAGGGTGGCCACGTCGGTGTTGGTGGCCGCCTCCTCGAGGCTCAGGAGACCGTGGGTATAGCTGCCGACACTGCAGTTGGCGTGATCGGCCGCCGTCGTGCTGAAGGTGCGCTCGGTGGCGTGCATCCAGAACACGCAACCGGCCGCGACGCGCCCGGTGCGGCCGTCGGGCGTCGGCGCCGGCATTGCGGTATCGAATGCAGGGATCGCGGCGCTTGGTGCGTCGAGGAAGGTGACCGCAATCGGGGCCGCGATCGGGTGCAGGGCCTGGGTCAGCCTTTCGGCGAGCTCCGGCCACGAAGTGCCGGCGGCGAGCGAGTTGGTCACGCGGGCATCATGCCTGAGAGATGCGTGGCGGCCGCCTCAGGCGCCGAGCCGGACTCCCGTACTAGCGAGCTGCGCCGTCGTCGGCTCGGCGCAGCAGAACCACGGCTCGCTCAACCGGGGCGGAGCGATCCGCTCGGGCGGGAGTGGTGCCCCGGCTGCCGGCCAGCCCAGCCCTGCCTCGGCGGCCGCTTGGGCGGTGAGCACCCGGATCGCCGAGTGGGTCGAACGCGGACTGACTCCGGCGTCAGCGTCGGCGGCAACCAGCGCGGCGATCTCTGCTTGTAGCGCATCCATTACCGGATCGGGATGCTGCCAGAGATGGCTGAAACCTTCCGCGTCATAGCCGAGCAGATGCTCGCGCATCTCGGTCAACTTCAGCAGCAGCGATCCCGGGGGCACCAGGAGGCGGATGCTGAGCTGGACCGGGTCGACGCTGCCGATGAGGTCGTGGGTGGCGATCATGTCGAGCAGATCGACCTGGTCACCAAGCGTGGTCCATGGGGTGAATGGCAAGAGAGACGGCCGGAGCTCGACGTCCAATGCCCGGCAGATGCGAAGTGCGGCGATGACATCCTCAGCAGAATGCCCCTTGTCGAGAAGCTCGAGCACACGCGCGCTGGTGGACTCAACCGCCGAGACGATGAAGAGCAGTCCGAGGTCACGCAGCTCGGCGATGACCTCGGGGTGTTCGAGAATGTGCTCCACCTTGGTGGTGATATCGAAGGTGAGCTCGGGACAGCGCTGCCTGCACCGCGCGCGCGACAGCGAGCGCATGGGGCACAGCATTGAGGAAGTCGGGGTCGCCGAAGGTGAGGTGGCGCATCCCGCCGTCCCAGAGCCGAACGACGTCCTCGACGAGCACCTCACGCTGCCATACACGAATCCGCCCGTCGTACACGGCCGGAACGGGACAGTGGCGGCACCGATGCACGCAACCACGCGTCGCCTCGACGTAGCCGGTGAGCCGCTCCTCGCCGTTCACTCGAAGCCGGGTGTACCGATCGAGGGGCGGCAGAAGATCACGGGCGGGCAATGGGAACTGGAGCCGATCGAGGACGATCGACCGAGCATCGGAAGTGCCGTTCGCGATTCGGACCAGCCCCTGTTCGTATTCCCCTCCGACCAGCGCGTCAACGAGGCCCGGTTCGAGTCCCGGTCCGCACAGCGGGGCGTAGAGGCCGAAGAGCACGAGGCGCACCTGTGCGCCGCGGCGGGCGCGGATCGCTCGCGCGACCGGAACCGCCATCCGCATCGCCGTGTGCATCGGGACGGCGATGGCCACGAGCTCCGGCGCGTCGAGATCCGCCTCATCCAGCGTTTGGACCGAGAGATCCACGGCGCTGACGTCGTGGCCCGCCGCGCGGAGGAACGCTGCGGACGAGGCGACGTGGAGCGGCTGATGGCCGAGCTCGTAGCACGAGACGAGCAGAATTCTCACCTGGTGTGGTCCATGCCTGCTGGCCATGATGGCACCGGCGGTTGGTGGCAAGCTCACGCGAGGAGGTTGAGATGGTGTCTGATTCAGAACGCGATGCAGCGGGAGGGCTCCCCGCGGAAGCCATCCTCGAGCGGCTGCAGAGCCTCCAGGGCTGGACGCTCGATGACGGGAGGCTGCTCAAGTCGTATCGATTTCCGGACTTCGTCACCGCGGTCGGATTTGTTGACCGGGTGACTGTCGTCGCCGAAGAACAGAACCACCATCCTGACCTCACGATCACATGGGGAAAGGTCACCGTGCATCTGCGAAGCCACGATGTCCGCGGCATCACCGGGCGCGACTTCCGGCTTGCCGCGGCCATCGATGCCATCTATGACGCGGGGAGCGCCGAGCAGCGATAACCCCATCAACGCCGTGCCTGCGTCACTCCCCAAACCGCGCCTGCGATGTGCGGCGCATTACCGGGACGAGGATTGTCGCGATTGCCAGGTGCATGAGGATGAGGGTGACCTTGGTAGACGTCGAGACCCCGGCGCTGAGAGGGAGGCTGACTGAGACGAGCACGGCGACGATCGCAACCACGGTCCAGATCGAACGAGCACGGGCGGTGCTCCGCTCCAGCCAGGCGAGCAGTCCCCAAGCGGCGAGCGAACCAATCACGCTTGCGCCGATCACATAATCGATCCCGACGCTCTGTGGAGCCGATGCGCCGAATCGCACCTGGAGATGAACGCCGAGCAGCGGAACGGCGATCGCCCAGATCACGACAGCTGCGATCGCAGCTCCGGCGACAGCCATCGCGCGGATCCGTGTCGGCCGAGCCACGGTCGGGCCGGCAGATTCCATGGTGGTGGTCATGGCCATGGCGGTGCTCCTTGTTGGTCGCTTGACGTCACCGCGTGGCCACCAGGGGTCGCTGCGCGGTACACTTGGTTAGGCGTCTAAGGTTAGACACCTAACTATCCGAAAGTCAAGGGGTCACAGACTCCACCGGGTCCGGAACCCGGGAGGTCGAGGAATCAGTCGAGGAATGAAGGGGTCGCCGATGAACTTTGGTCAGGCAGATGTGCTCAACGAGGCCATCCGTGCGATCGGCATCCGTCACCGCGCCCTCTCGGTCGCGGCGCTGGCTCCGTTCGGTATCCACCCAGGCCATAAGCTCATCCTTCTCGAGCTCGAGACCGCGGGACCAAGCACGCAGGCACAGCTCGCCGCGGCCAGCGGGTACGAGCCGCCGACCATCACCCTGAGTGTCCGGCAACTTGAGGACGCGGGCCTCGTGATGCGCCATCCGTCGAGAACGGATCGGCGCGCCACCGTCGTGGAGTTGAGCGAGCAGGGGCGTGCACTCCTGCCGAAGCTCAAGGTGGCATGGCGACGCGTGGCCGAGCAGACCGTCGCGGGGCGCACGTCGACACAGGTCGACCAGCTCACCGAGACGCTGGCCGACCTGGCAGCGAGCCTGTCAGCGATTGACGTTGCGGCTACCGATATCCCGCGCTACGTCCCCACGAAACGTTGACCTCCGGCCACGTCCTCGTCATTTGACGACCGCAACGCCGGCTGCATTGATCACTTCCCATCTGGCGCCGAACGCATCGATGTTCTCGCCGTTGGCCATGCCGGGACCGGAATCAGCAACGAAGAAGTACAGCGGGTGACCGTGATAGGTGACCTGCATGCTGCCGTTCTGACGCTTGATCGTGCCCAGCAGGTCCTGGGAGACACCACCCGTCGCACGTGGGGCACCAGCCGTTGTCAGCGGCGGCCAGTTCTGCGCGCACGAACCATTGCAGTTCGACATCGTGCCGGTGTCACCCAGGAACACGTACAGCGTGTCGCCGTTGGGTCCGACGAGAATCGGTCCGAGATTGGCGACGCTGCGCACTGCGGTTGACGTACGGGTCGGCGACGGTGCCGCTGTCGCCGTGGGTGTTGCGGTGGGCGCCGGCGGTGAAGGCGTCGCGGCCGTGGTGGGCATTGGCGTTTGTGGTGCTGCGGTTGGCGTCGCCGGTGCGCCAGCGAGTGTGCCGGCGGTGGACGATCCGCAGGCAGCCAGCACGAGCAAACTGAAGATGCCGGTCAACATGACGAGATTTCGTTGCATTGATCCTTGCTCCGCGGGCATCGCCGCATTTCGGTCCGAGTCCTGAGTTGGTGTCGAAGATCGATACGCGGTGCGGTTACGACGTCGCTCCTCCGGGTCGTCTTCCGGTCAGTTGCCTGCGTGCTCAGCGAACGGCGTCTGAACCGCTCCCAAGTCCCTCAAACTCGGCGTCATGAATTTCCAAACAACGCTCCTCGGCTGGCACGACTTCTACTCGATAACCGGTGCGGCGGCCGCAAGCCTGGTCGGACTGCTCTTCGTCGGTCTCTCGCTGCACCTTCGCGTTGTGGTGACGCGTCCCGAGGTCGAGGGACTGGCCAGAGTGACGCTTACGGGGTTTTCCGTGACCTTGGTCGCCGCTCTCTTCATGGTCGTGCCACGAGGGAACGACGCCTCATCCGCTGGGTGGGATCTCGTCGGCCTGGGCTTGGCGGCCTGTGTCCTCATCACGCGCAGCGCCATCTCGGGCATCCGCAGCCAGTCCCGAACGCTGAGCGTCCAACGTCTTTTCCTGCGATTCGGCTCCAGCGCGCTCTCGTTTCTGGGCGTGATCGCCGTAGGGGGCGTGCTCGTCGGCGGCGATTATCAGGATGCATTCGCGGCACTGTCCGGGGTGGCGATCTTTCTGCTGCTCACGTCGCTGCGCAATTCCTGGGATCTACTCGTGAGTGTCGGTGCAGCCATTCAGGTGCCCGCCAAGGCCTGACGAAGCCCGAGGCTATTGACATTAGCTTTTTAGCTATGTAGAGTAGCTTTCAATGCAAACACCAACCACGGCCCCAACGACACAAACCCGATATCTCAACCGAATCGGCGGTCGGGTCGCCTACGACGTCGACGGCGAGGGTCGCCTCGTCGTTCTGATCCCGGGTATGGGCGATCTTCGCTCGACCTACCGGTTCCTGGCTCCGGTCCTTCGCACCGCTGGGTATCGCGTCGCGGTCACCGACCTTCGTGGCCACGGCGACAGCGACACGACGTTCTCCGCCTACGGCGACGTCGAGACCGCAGGCGACGTTCTTGCGCTGATCCAGGAACTGGGCGGACCCGCGGTCATCGTCGGCAATTCGTTGGGTGCGGCCGCGGCCGTCCTGATTGCCGCAGACCATCCCGATCTGGTCAAGGGACTCGTCTTGGTGGGACCCTATGTCAGGAACGGCAAGGTGAGCGTTACCCAGCGCGTGATCAATCGGGTCGCGATGGCGCCGATCTGGGCGGCAAGCGTCTGGAAGGCCTACCTGCCGAAGCTTTACGCGGGGCAGCGTCCGGCTGACTTCGATACCTATCGCGCCCAGGTGATCGCCGGCTTGCGTCGGCCAGGCCACGCGAAGGCCTTCTCGCGAACGACGCACGCCAGTCACGACCCAGCTGAGGCGCGCCTCGGCGACGTCACCGCGCCGACGCTGGTGATCATGGGGGACCGGGACCCGGACTTTCCCGATCCAAAGGCCGAGGCGAGCTGGATCGCCGGCACCCTGCATGGCGAGGCGGTGATGGTCAGCGAGGCCGGCCATTACCCGCAGTCGCAGCAGCCCGATGCGACCTCGACCGCGGTGCTCGCCTTCCTCCGGTCAGTCGGCGCCCATGCCTAGAGCGGGGCTCACCGAGACCCGGGTTGTCGAGGAGGGAGCGCGGATCGCTGACGAGGTGGGGCTGTCGAGCCTCACCCTCGCGGCGCTCGCCGAGCGGCTGGGGGTGCGGCAGCCGTCGCTGTACAAGCACGTCGCCGGCACCGACGGGCTACGGCGGAGCATCTCGATCCGGGCCAAGATCGAGCTGGCCGCGGTGCTGCGCCGCGCGACGGTCGGTCGCGCTCGCGGCGACGCCGTCGCCTCGATGGCATGGGCGTATCGCGCCTGGGCAAAGGAGCATCCGGGTCGGTATGCGGCCGCGCAACGCGCGCCGGTGCTCGGGGATGCCGACGACGAACTCGCGAGCGCTGAGGCGGTGCAGGTCGCCGTCGATGTCATGGCCGGATACAACCTGCGTGACGACGACGCAGTCGACGCAATCAGGGGACTGCGTGCTGCACTGCACGGCTTCGTGAGCCTGGAGGGCGCTGGGGGCTTCGGGTTGCCGGCGGACATCGATCGCAGCTTCCAGCGCCTCGTGGCCGGGCTCACGAGGGCGTTCGAAGCCTGGAGCGACGACCCTGCCGGCACCGCTCAAATCTGAAGGACCCGTTGTCGTAGCCGTATTGGCGACGACATGGGTTTAATCACGCGCATGTCCGAACGGCAGCTCCCGAAGTGGTCCGAGATCAGGCCTCTGCTCCATACCCGGCCGTTCGAGCTCAACGCGACCACGCGTCGACTGGCCAAGGCCGCGACCATCCCCGACCTCCGCAGCACGGCGAAGCGCCGCGTTCCGCGAGCGGCGTTCGATTACACCGATGGTGCAGCCGAAGGAGAGATCAGCCTGCGCCGTGCTCGCCGGATGTTCCAGACGCTGGAATTCTCGCCGTCCGTGCTGCACGACGTGTCCGCTCCCGATACCAGCACGACCGTTCTCGGACGCCCGACCGCGGCGCCGTTTTCCTTTGCACCAACTGGCTTCACGCGCCTCATGCACCACGAAGGCGAGCGTGCGGTGGTGCGGGTGGCTGAGCGGCACGGCATCGCCTACGCGCTTTCGACAATGGCAACGACGTCGATAGAAGAGGTGGCGGCTGCCGGCCCGGCAGCGAGGAAATGGTTTCAGCTGTACGTGTGGAAGGATCGCGCTGCCGGCGAGGAGTTGCTGTCACGGGCTCGGGCGGCAGGGTTCGAGGCGCTCATGCTGACCGTGGACGTTCCGGTCGCGGGGCATCGCCTCCGTGATGTTCGCAACGGGTTCTCGATACCGCCCACGCTCACCGTCAAGACGCTCGCCGACATCGCGATGCACCCGGCCTGGTGGGCCAATCTGCTTACGACTCCGCCACTGAGGTTCGCGTCGCTCGACGGGTGGGACCGGACCATCGCTGAGCTGATCGATGAGCTGTTCGATCCCACCATGACCATGGCCGACCTCGAGTGGTTGCGCCGCCGCTGGGACGGCCCGTTGATCATCAAAGGCATCCAGTCAGTGGCGGAGGCGACCAGGATGGCGGATGCGGGTGCGGACGCGATCGTCCTGTCCAACCACGGAGGGCGGCAGCTGGATCGAGCGCCGGTGCCGCTGAGCCTCGTCGCCGAGGCGGTCGACACGGTCGGAGATCGATCCGAGATCTGGATGGACACGGGGGTGATGAATGGTGCCGACATCGTCGCGGCGGTCGCGCTCGGCGCGCGAAACGTGCTCGTCGGCCGCGCGTACCTGTACGGGCTCATGGCCGGAGGCGAGGCGGGAGTCGAGCGTGCGACCGCCATCCTGCTGCGCGAGATGCGCCGTACCATGCAGCTTCTCGGCGTCCGGAGCATTGGGGAGCTCGACCGCGGGCACGTGATACTCAGCGCTCGTTAGGTCCTCTCTCCGCGAGGTATCTCCAGGTCGCGAACGCGCGCCGAGCGGGGATCGCGGGAGGGTCAGGATCGCGCAGCGGGAGGATCCGGCAGCGCGTCCAGAAAATCCTGCGATGGCACGAAGAACAAGGTGCCGGTGACCGCGGTGGAGAAGTCGAGAATCCGGTCGTAGTTGCCCGGCGGGTCGCCGATGAACATGTTGGTGAGCAGCCGTTCCGTGACCTGCGGCGTGTTGGCATAGGCGATGTAGTAGGTGCCGAACTCGCGGCGACTGAGGTTGCCGAACGGCATGTTGTCGCGAAGGATCTTGAGCTCCATCCCGTCAGGGTCGGTGATCACGTTGAGCGCCACATGTGAGTTGCTGGGCTTGACGTTGTCGGGGAGCTCGATGTCCGAGAGCTTGGTGCGCCCGACCACACGCTCCTGCGCTTCGACCGGCAGCGCGTTCCAGGCGTCGAGGTCGTGCACGTATTTCTGAACGGCGACATAGCTCCCTCCGGCAAAGCTGGCGTCCAAGTCGCCGATGATGACGGCGTTGTGTGCGACTCGACCGGTCGGGTTCTCGGTGCCATCAACGAACCCGAGGAGGTCGCGCTCGTCGAAATACTTGAACCCATGGACCTCGTCGACGACGGTGACCGTGCCGCGCAACCGCTCCATGATCTGTCCGGCGAGCTCGAAGCAAAGATCCATCTGCGTCGCCCGGATGTGAAAGAGCAGATCACCCGGTGTTGAGACGGCGCGGTGCTTGTCGCCGACGAGTGCCGGGAATGGATGCAACTCCGCTGGGCGCGGTCCGGTGAACAGACGGTCCCAGGCGTCGGATCCGACGCCCGCGACACAGGTGAGCTCGCCGTCCGGGAGGCGGAAGCCGACGGCTCGTTGCAGGCTGGCGCAATCGCTCAGCAGCTCACGTGCTGTTGCCTCACCACCGGCGCTGATGGTCGCCACGAGAAAGATCGCCGCGCCGGTCAGCGGGCTGAGCACTGGTTGGGCGAGCGCACCCATCTCGGGGTCGGGGGACCCTGGCAAGGCTTCCTCCTCGGTACGGAGGCTGGTCGTGGAGGAAGTGTAGGGCGCGGGCGACAGTGGACGAGGAGCCGCCCGAAGGCGGCTCCTCTCACCAATTCAGTCAGATCAACGAGGGCAGGGATTGCTCACCAGGTTGTTCTGATAATCCTCGTAGGAGTACGTCGCCGTGCCTCCTGAGCCCGTGTACGCCACCTTCAGCAAGTGCCCGTACTGATGGTGCGCGCCATAGTTGTCAGTGCTGAAGCCGGGGTAGCCGGGAGCGTAGAACTGCAGCTCCATGTACGCGGCGCCGGGATGGTAGGGACTCTTTGCCGGGTTGACGATGTTCACATTGCTGTCCGGCTCGCATGTGTTGACAGCTCCGGATATGACTGGGTATCGCACATGGCCATGCCGAACCAGAATGCCGGGCTGTACTGGAACGTGTAGTTGTGCTTGCCTGGGACATTCGTCGGAGACGGCTCGGTGGGCAGAGTGCCGTGGTACGCCATCTCGTTTCCGGAGCCGTTCTTGTTGGAGTAGAAGAGCACGCTCGGCTCGTCGTGACCGACGTAGTGACCGAAGACGGCCTCCGAGTTCCGCACCTCGGTACAGATGAATCGGTTGCTATTGCTACGGTCGATATGAGTCGGCGCCTTGGCTGCCGACGACGAGGCTGAAGACGTCAGTGCCCCGCCTGCCAGCGCTGCGGGGACGGCCAAGGCCGCCACGAAGAGTGAGGCTGAATATCTCCATCGCGGGCCCATCGCATCCTCCTCGAGTGGAGGTTGTGGATGGACTGGAACCACCCCTCAGGAAACGTGCACTCCTACCGCACCTGAGCGCAAGCAGGCTAGGAAGCGTGTACCAGGCGTCGCAACAGTCGCGTCGCACGTTATGGCCGGCCCGAAACGGTCAGCCTTCGCGGCCCCGGATCTGAATGCGACCGCGCACCTTCCGCGTCGTGAGCTGCGGCTGTGGAAACGTCGCGGGGCCGCCGAGCACAGCGCCATCGCTGAGTCGGAAACGCGACCCGTGCCACGGACACACCACCTCACCATCCTCGACCGTGCCTTCGTTGAGAGGTCCGCCGGCGTGCGTGCAGGTATTTTCGAGTGCGCACACCTTGCCGGCCACGCGAGTGAGCAGAACCTTGCGCGCGTCGACGTCGACGGCGGTCAGCGCTCCCTCGGTCACATCGGAGTCGGCGGCGACATCGGTCCACTCGCCCGGACCCGACAGCGACGCCGTGTGGTTGACCGTGAGCGCCCGATCCAGCACCAGGTCGCCGCCGAGGTACGCCGCCGTTCCTCCAACCGCGAGACCGGCGACCGACAGCAACCGTCCGCGCGCAGTGCGGCCGCTCAGTCGCGAGGTCAGCGAGCCGAGCTGCAGCGCCAGGGCCGCCGCGTTTGCGAGTCCATGGACCAGCGCGAGACGTCGGTCGCGTCCGTACGTAACCGACCAGTCCGCGGTGCCGGTCACTGCGGTCGCACCCGCAGCGACGCATCCGACGGCGGTGAGCATCGTGGCCCCCCGCCGATCGCCGACCAGGTCGAGCACAGGCACGCTGCTCCACATTCCGAGGGGCAGGTCGCTCAGCGCCGGGTGCAGGGCGTGGCCGAAGAGGCGGCCATGGAGCAGGTCCATGAGCTTCTCGCGCTTGGTGATCGGAGTAAGCGCGTTGACCAGCCACTCGCTCAAGGCTTCGAGGCCGGGAAGGTCCTCGATCGCCGCCGTGATCTGGGCATATGGGGGCTGCGTTGCAGCCTGTTTCCTGGTCATTGTCATGACACCTGCTCGCCTCTCAGCGCTGGTCCGGTGTTGCCGTCGCACAAAGCCTACCTGCCGCGTACCACGCGCTGGTGGCAGGGCCGTAATGATAGGCTGACTATCACGAAATGTGATCCACCCTCCTACCGAGGATGCAGCGTGCCACAGTACGGATTCACGGTCATGGCCGAGCAGTCGACTCCTCGTCAGATGATCGACGGAGCAGTTGGCGCTGAGCGGGCTGGTTTCGACTTTCTGATGGTGTCGGACCACTTCCACCCGTGGCTCGAGAGCCAGGGTCAGTCGCCCTTTACTTGGAGCGTGCTCGGAGCGATCACAGAGCGCACCGAGCAGATTGATCTCATCACCGCGGTGACGTGTCCCTTCATTCGGTACCACCCGGCGATCATCGCCCAGGCCGCGGCGACCGTCGCGATCCTCAGCGAGGGCCGGTTCACGCTCGGCGTCGGGGCCGGCGAGAACCTCAACGAGCACGTGGTTGCTCGTGGATGGCCGTCAGTCGACGTTCGCCATGAGATGCTCGCCGAATCGGTGGCGATGATGCGCGCGCTGTGGTCGGGCGGGAGGCACACCATCCGCGGACGTCATCTCGAGGTCGAGAACGCGCGTCTGTATTCGCTACCGGGTCAGGCCCCGAAGATCGTGATGGCGGCTGGCGGCCCGAAGGGGGCCGCATTGGCCGGCCGACTGGGGGATGGCCTGATGGCGGTCGAAGCCGATAGTACGATCGTCGACGAATTCCGCAAAGAGGGCGGTGAGCACAAGCCGATCTATGGCCAGCTCGCGGTGTGCTGGGCGGAGGACGAGGCGCGCGCACGCAGGACCGCCCATGAGCGATGGCGCTTCGCACTCAGCGGCTGGAAGGTGCAATCAGAGTTGCCCAGCACCGCCAACTTCGAGGCCGAGTCACGCAACGCGGCCGAAGAGGATGTCGCAGGAACCGTGGTGTGCGGCCCCGACCCCGACGCCTTCGTCGCAGCCCTTGACAAATGGGAGAAGGCCGGCTTCACCCATATCGGCGTGGTTCAGGCAGGTGACGACCAGGAAGGATTCCTCAGGTTCTGGGAGCAGAGCATCGCCCCCCGTCTCGCGGGCCAGCAGCGCAGCGACGCAGCTGGCGCCGTTCTCGCGCGTCAATCCGTCTAACCCGAGGAGGAGAGCGCCAATGCCAGTCAAAGCGTGGTCGCCGAAACGTGAGCGGCAGTACGAGCACATAAAAGAGGGATTGGAATCCCGAGGCCGGGACGAGGACACCGCCGAGGAGATCGCGGCCCGCACCGTGAACAAGGAGCGTGCCCGCGCCGGCGAGTCACGGGAGGCAAGCCGCACGTCCATCGAGGACATCTCTTCCGGGCGGCGCGGCGGGTTGCGGTCTCACACCGGTCCGGGCGGCCGGACGTACGCGCAGCTTCGCAATGAGGCGAGCGACCGCAACATCAAGGGTCGCTCGAAGATGAGCAAGGACCAACTGGAGCGCGCGCTCGAGCGCTGACGTCTCGGCATCCCATCGTCACCGGCGTCAGCCGCACCGGGCTCGTGCGACACTCGCGCCGATGAACGCACGAAACCGGCTGCTGATATGCCTCGCGTTGGGGATCATCGCCTTCGTTGTCGCGTACCTGTTCGTTGAATGGCAGGTGGCGGTCCTCGTCGGTTGGGATGTCACCTCAGCGGCCTTCATCGCGCTCGTCTATCTGGGTATCCATGGGAAGGATGCCGCGGCAACCAAACGCGCCGCGGTCAGCGAAGACGACTCCCGTGCCGCGTCAGAGGCCATCCTCGTGGGCGCGAATATCGCGAGCCTGGTGAGCATCGCTTTCGCCTTGGTCGCCGCGGGCGCCACGCATGGAGCTGCCAAAACCGCGATCACCACGCTCGTGGTGGTCAGCGTTGTGCTTTCGTGGGCGGCTGTTCACGTCGTTTTCATGTTGCGATACGCCCGCCTGTACTACGCTCACAACGGCGGCATTGATTGGCATTCCGATGCCCCGCCGGACTTCAAGGATTTTCTCTACGTCGCTCTGACGATCGGGATGACGTTTCAGGTCTCTGACACGGACCTGAACTCGAAAAGCATCCGCATGACCGCGATACGCCATGCGCTCCTGTCGTACCTGTTCGGGGTTGTCGTCATCTCGAGCATGATCAACGTCGTCGCAACCCTGCTGACGAAGTAGCAGCGGGCGGGTTACCGGCATGGCCGGGGTGCTGGCACATCCGGAGCTTCGGGTGCTGGCTCCATGGACGTGCTCGCCGGCCGCCGATATGGTGCGCACATGGTCGAGAGCCATCAGGCGATCGTCGTCGGTGCCGGTTCGGCCGGTCTGGCAGCAGCGTTCGCGCTGCAGGGCCGCGGATTCGAGACGGTCGTCCTCGAAAAGGGCGATGGAGTGGGCACGAGCTGGCGCTCGCGCTACGCCGAGCTGCGCCTCAACTCGTGGCGGCCGATGTCGAAGCTTCAGGGCCGGGGTATGCCGCGGAGCTTTGGGCGCTATCCAAGCCGGGACGACGTGGTCTCGTACCTCGAGTCATTTGCGCGAGGTCATGAGCTATCGGTGCAGGTCGGAACCCACGTTCTTGGGGTCCATCGCGCCGGCGACCTCTGGCGAATCGAGACATCGAGTTGCTCGATGCTCTGCAGGTATCTCGTCATCGCCACGGGGTGGGACACCGTTCCCGACATGCCGTCATGGCCGGGCGCCGGCGAGTACCCGAAGGAGCTCATGCACTCATCGCAGTTCGCGAACGCGACCGCATATTCGCGGCGAGACGTTTTGGTGGTGGGCGCAGGCAACTCGGGCTTTGACATTGCGAGTCATCTGGTCAGGGCCGGGGCGCGGGTCACGATGTCGATGCGGACACCACCGAACATTGCGGCACGAGATCTCAAGGGCATTCCCGGGCAGCCGCTGCTCGTCTACCTCGCCGATCATCTGCCCGAGAAGCTCGCCGATGCGATATTTCGCATGTCGCAATGGGTGACCTTCGGCGACCTGACCCGCTACGGCATTCCACGCGCGCCGCGTGGCGTGTACGCGAACCATCGACAGCATGGGCGGAGCCCGGCGGTTGATGACGGGTTTGTCAGCGCGCTCAAGCTGAGCACGGCACGCGTGGTCGGACCGGTGCAGCGGTTCGACGGCGACGAGGTGGTGCTGGCGGATGGGGCTCGTCTGCGTCCCGAACTCGATGATCTGCGCGACCGGGTATCGAAGGGGCCTCGAATCGCTGGTCGGCCATCTCGGGGTGCTCGGCGATGACGGTGTGCCCATCCATCACTCGGGCGCTCCCGAACACCCTTGCGCACCGCGTCTGTACTTCTGCGGCATGTGGGCGCCGTTCAGCGGTCAGATCCGGGTCGGCCCCATCCATGCACGCCGCATCGCACGAGCGGCGGCTGTCGACAGGAGAATGCGCTACCGAGTGTCCTCCGGCGCCTGAGCCGCCCATCGCGGCGCGCGCAGCCGCGGGTCCGGCATTATCATGCGAACGCATGTTCGCTTGGCTGGACGATCTGACCGAAGCTCAGCGCCGAGCCGCGACCCACGAGGGCGGCCCGCTGAGGATCCTCGCCGGTGCCGGAACCGGCAAGACCATGACGCTCGCGGCCCGCGTGGCATGGTTGCTGGCCACTGGAGCGCCGCCGGAGCGGCTGCTCCTGCTGACGTTCACGCGACGAGCTGCCCGTCAGATGCTCGGGCGTACAGCATCGCTCACGGCCGCTGCCGGACTCGACCCGGCCTCGGGCTCGCTTGCCGGCCGGGTGTCGGGCGGCACCTTTCATGCGATCGCGCATCGAACGCTGCGCCGGTATGCGGTCGCCCTCGGGCTTCCCGAGGGATTCTCGGTCCTGGATGCTGCGGACGCCGCTGACGTGATCGACATGGTCCGTGACGAGCAGGGTCATGCGGTGTCGACCCGCCGGCGATTTCCGCGCAAGAGCCTCCTGGTCGATCTCTACTCGTCCGCGGTCAACACGAACCGCCCGCTATCGTCGGTCGTCACCGAGATCGCGCCCTGGGCCGAGGACAGCATCGATGCGATCGTGGAGATCTGCCGGGGCTACGTGCGCCGGAAGCGCTCGGCCGGGCTCGTCGATCTTGACGACCTCCTGCTCTTCTGGCGCGCTGCCGTCCAGGACGGCCGCCTCGGGCCTCGTCTCGCGGGCTCTCTGGACCATGTCCTCGTCGACGAGTACCAGGATGTCAATGAGCTTCAGGTCGACATCCTCACCGGTCTCCGTCGCGCAGATCCCCGGATCACCGTGGTCGGCGACGATGCGCAAGCGCTGTACTCGTTCCGCGCAGCCGAGCCCCGGCATATCCTCGAATTCGATCGCGTGTTCCCGGGAGCGACGACCGTCATCCTCGAGACCAACTACCGGTCGAGCCAGCAGATTCTCGACGTTGCCAACGCCGTCGGCGCCGAGGCGACGGTCGGCTTCTCCGCCGTGCTCCAGGCGGCACGCACCGCTCCGGGCGCCGGTCCGCAACTGGTGCGTTGCGCGGACGAGGACGCGCAGACCGACGCCGTCTGCGACCGCGTCCTCTCGCACCGTGAAGCCGGCACGGCGTTGCACGAGCAGGCGGTGCTGGTCCGCGCGTCGCACCACTCTGCGCTCCTCGAGCTCGAGCTGGGCATGCGACGTATCCCGTACGTCAAGTACGGTGGCCTGCGGTTCATCGAGGCGGCACACGTGAAGGACATGCTTGCCGCGTTTCGCCTCGCCGACAATCCGGGCGATGTCGTCGCCTGGTTCAGGCTGCTGCAGCTCCTGGTGGGCGTGGGGCCGGCGACGGCACACCGCGTGGTCGGCGCGCTCGGACTTCTCGGGTCTGGGGACGCGCCCCCGGGCGCCGATGTCCTCGGAGCGTGGCCACAAGCGGCCGCACACCTGCCCGACGCCGCCCGGCCGGCGGCCGGCCTCCTCGCGGCAGCGCTGGTTGCGCGACGCGGGGAGTCGATTTCGACCCACGCCGAGCGTCTCCGGATTGCCGTCGCGCCACTCATCGAGGCCACCTACCCCGATGCGTCTGCGCGTGTAACCGACCTGGATACGCTGGTCGCCGCGAGCACCAAGGTCGCGCGCCTCTCCGACGTGGCTGCGGATCACGTCCTGGAGCCGCCGCGCTCGACGGGCACCCTCGCGGGGCCGCCCGTGATCGACGAGGACTGGCTGGTGATCTCGACGGTCCACTCCGCCAAGGGACTCGAGTGGGATGTCGTCCATCTGCTCCACGTGACCGACGGAAACATTCCCTCCGACATGGCGCTCGGCTCGCCGGCCGGGCTCGAGGAGGAACGCCGCGTGTTCTACGTGGCACTCACCCGTGCACGGCATGCGCTCCACCTCTACATGCCGGAGCGCTATCACCACCACCCGAACGGAAGGGACGATCGCCATGGCTGGGCACAGCCGTCGCGGTTTCTCTCAGACCGTGTGCGATCCCGATGCGACGAGGTGACCGAACGGAATCACCGGCCGGATGCTGTTGAGAACCTGCCGCCGGTCGACGCGGGCGCGCGAATCAGCGTTGCTCTGGAAGGCCTCTGGGTCTGACAACAGTCGGCGCACAGTCCTGCCGGCACGATCATCTCGAACCCGCCTATGCTGATTCCACGATGAGCGATCAGCAGCACGATCCCAAGCCGGAAGACGAGGCCACCAGGGAACAGGGTCAGGCGGACGACCGGCGGCGGAAGGACCAGAGCGAGAAGCTCGAGCGCGATCGTGCCGACGAAGCCGGCCGGCGCTCCCGCGAAGGGACCTGAACAGCTCCGGTCCTGATCGCTCAGGTTGATGTCGCCGGCGTGCTCGCCGGGGGGCCGGCTCGCGGTCGCGATGAGGGAGCGCCCCCGCGCGCCAGGAGCAGCGAGCCGATGGTGGCGGGAATGAGGGTCAGGCATCCACCGGCCACCAGTGCGGCTGCCTCAGCGGGGCCGAGCAGCCCCGAGCTGAGCCCCAGGCTGGCGGCGGCGGCGGGCATCCCCAGTTGCGCCGATGCGGCCAAACCGGTCGCGATGAATTTCTCATGACCGGCGACGCGTGCGGCGATGACATGCGTCAGCACGGCTGCGAGCGCGAGGCCGAGCGCCAGCAGAATCCGCGATGGTGAGGTGATCAGCGCTCGAAGGTTGAGCTCTGCGCCGAGCAGCACAAAGAAGAGCGGTACGAAGAAGCCGTTAGCCACCCCGGAGAACTGGACCACGAGCCGGTCCAACTCGTGCAGGCGAACCAGCACCATCCCTGCGAGGAACCCGGCCACGAGCGTGCTGGCGCCCGTCTCCTGTGCGATCGCGGAGAGCCCGAGGAGCAGAACCAGCGAGATGCGTACCTGCCATGACCAGCCGCGCTGCAGTGATTCGGCGCGCATCTGATTGACAAAGCCGTGACCGCGTGCCCGGCCGGCGGCGAGGAGCACGAGCACGCCGGCGGCGATCACCGCCGCGTCGCCGCCGATCGCCTCCAACGGGTTCCCCGTCCTGGCAAGTGTCAGCGGCATGATGACGACGGTCACGGAGTCGGCCAGCGCAACCCACGCGATGAGGAAGGCCACGTTGGGGCCGGCGAGCTTGCGCTCCTCGATGATCGGGAACGCGATCGCAGCTGAGCTCCCGGTCACGATCACCGCGATCAGCGCCGGGTGGCCGACGCCGAGGGCGTGGTCGAGCAGCAGGCCGATCGGGACCGCGGTGACCGCAACCACGGCGAGCGCGAGCACACCGCGCGCGAATCCCTGACGGATCGCCGGCGACGCGATGTCGACATGCGTCCCGGCGCTGAACATCAGCATCGCGAAGCCGATGGCGCTCAGGACCGGGAGTGGCTGGCTGGCCGAGTTGACCACGCCGAACCCGGTGCGTCCGAGAACGAAACCGGCGATGAGCTCGCCGATCACGACCGGGATGAGCCCCCGACGCCCGAAAGCGAGCAATGGGCCGGCGAGCCCGGCAAGCACGAGGATCGTCAGCTGCGCGAACATCGCGAGATCATGCCCCGGAAATCGGGACTCGAGTCCGTGGTCGCGGCCACGCGGAGCTACGAGTTCATGGGTGAGCCGGCAGGTGCCGCTGGTGCGCGCCGACCTGGCGTTCAAGCACGAACAGATGGCGCTCGCGCCGTTCCCATTCCTGCGGTCGACCTTTTACCGCTGGGTTCAGGTGTGGGCCGCAACGTGTCCGGAGCTCGCCGCGGCGCCCAAGGTGCTCGCCGTCGGCGACCTCCATACCGAGAATTTCGGGACCTGGCGTGACACCGAGGGACGGCTCATCTGGGGGATCAACGACTTTGACGAGGCCTTCCCGATGGCCTACACGAATGACCTGGTCCGGCTCGCGACGTCCGCCCGACTCTCGATATCGGCAGGAACGTTGGTGCTGACACCTCGCGCCGCATGCAACGCCATCCTCGAGGGCTACCGGACGTCGCTCGACCGGGGTGGACGCCCCTTCGTCCTCGCCGAGCAGCACCACGTCCTCCGCCGTGACGCGAACTCGGAGTTGCGTGACCCGGTTCGTTTCTGGACGGCGATGAACGACCTCCCGAAGGCTCGCCGGCCGCTGGCAGCGGCGGTCTCGCTCCTGCGCCGCCAGTTCCGCGCCGGCGAAGCCCCGCGCTACGTCACACGGCGTGCCGGTCTCGGCAGCCTCGGGCATCCACGCGTCGTCGCGATGGCCGAGCATGAGGGCGGCTGGATCGCCCGGGAAGCAAAGGAACTGGTCGGCTCCGGCGTCGCCTGGGCGGCCGGAGACAGCACAAGCGTCCAACTCCACTATCCGACGATCGTCCGGCGGGCGGTGCGTTGCGCGGATCCCTTCCTCGAGATCCGCGGGCGGTGGGTGCTCCGCCGGCTCGCGCCCGACTGCAGCCGGATCGAGTTCACGGTCGCGCGTCTCGCGGTCGAGCAGACCGACCTGCTGCGCGCGATGGGCGCCGAGACCGCCAACGTCCACGTGGGGTCGGGGGCGCGCCGGGTCGCCGCCGTGGGCGGGGATCTCACCGTTCGAGCCCCGGACTGGCTCAAGGTCGCCTCGCGATCCATGGAGCGGGCGACCATCTCCGACTACGTCGCCTGGCGGCGTGCACAGCGAGGCTGAGGTCAGACGCGGAGGAGTGCGAGCAGCGACCGTCCGGTGACGGTGAGCACCTCGCCTGCGTGATGGTGGCGGGTGGATGGGGTCACGTCCCGCTCGGCGGTGTCGGCGAAGACCGACCATAGATCGCCCCAGCCGCTCGGGAGGGTCCAGTCGATCTGGTCCTCACCGGCGTGGAGCAGCACCATCAGGGTCCCGCCGCGGATGCGCCGTCCCCGCGGATCGCGATCCGGAATCTCATCGCCGTTGAGGATCATCCCCAGGGATCGCTGGCCGTCATCGAACCACTCGGGGTCGCCGACCTCGCGACCCGACGGCAGGAACCACGCTATGTCCTTGCGTCCGGATCCGTGCACGGCCTGACCCGAGAAGAAGTTTCGCCGGCGCAGCACCGGATCGCTTCGTCGCAGCGCAACCAGCCGGGCCACGAAGTCGAGCATTGACTCGTCGACGTGCTCCCAGTCGAACCACGAGGTCTCATTGTCCTGGCAGTACGCGTTGTTGTTTCCCTGCTGCGTCCGCCCGATCTCATCGCCGCCGAGCACCATCGGGCATCCCTCGGACAGGAGGACGGTGGCGATGAGATTGCGCTGCTGGCGCGCGCGCAGCTCGAGGACCACGGGGTTATCGGTGTCACCTTCGACGCCGCAGTTCCACGAGCGGTTGTCGTCGGTCCCGTCCTGGTTGTTCTCGCCGTTGGCCTGGTTGTGCTTCTCGTTGTATGAGACGAGATCTCGCAGCGTGAAACCATCGTGCGCGGTGACGAAGTTGATGCTCGCCGACGGTTGCCGTCCATCACCCTGGTACAGGTCGCTCGAGCCGGTGAGCCGGTAGGCAAGGTCGCGGATGCCAGTTGCGCCCCGCCAGAAGTCGCGCACCGTGTCTCGAAATGCGCCGTTCCATTCGGCCCAGCGCACCGGGAAGTTACCGACCTGGTAGCCTCCCGCCCCGACATCCCAGGGTTCCGCCACCAGCTTGACGCGCGATAGCACAGGATCCTGGTGGATGATGTCGAAGAAGGCCGACAACCGGTCGACATCGTAGAACTGGCGCGCAAGCGCGGAGGCGAGATCGAAGCGGAACCCGTCCACGTGCATCTCGATGACCCAGTAGCGAAGGCTGTCCATGATCAGCTGCAGCGTGTGCGGATTGCGGACGTTGAGGCTGTTTCCCGTGCCGGTGACATCGAAATAGAAACGAGGGTCGTCGTCGCGCAGCCGGTAGTACGAGGGATTGTCGATGCCGCGAAAGCTCAGCGTCGGACCGAGGTGGTTGCCTTCGCCGGTGTGGTTGTAGACGACATCGAGGATCACCTCGAGTCCCGCGGCGTGCAGCGCGCGCACCATCGCCTTGAACTCGCGAACCTGCTCACCGTTGGTGCCCGACGACGAGTAGCGACCCTCGGGGGCGAAGTATCCGATCAAGTCGTAGCCCCAGTAGTTCACGAGATTGCGTTCCACGAGTTGCTGCGAATCGAACCAGTGATGCACCGGCATCAATTCGACAGCGGTCACGCCGACACGGGTCAGATGCTCGATGGTGGCCGGATGCGCAAGGCCGGCATATGTGCCTCGGAGCGTCTCGGGAATGTCCGGGTGTCGCTGGGTGAACCCCTTGACGTGCAGCTCATAGATGATGGTGTCGGACCACGGCGTGTTGGGACGGCGGTCGTCGCCCCAAGGGAACGACTGGTCGACCACCACGCATCGCGGCATCGCCGGTGCCGAGTCGACGCCGCTGATCCGCATGTCGTCGCTGCCGAGCCGGTACCCGAACAATGCCCGGCCATGCCGGAAGCGGCCCGCAATCGCTCGCGCGTACGGGTCGAGGAGCAGCTTGGCCGCGTTGTGTCGCAGTCCTTCGTGCGGCGCATAGCGACCGTGCACGCGAAACCCGTAGCGCTGACCGGGTCCGATGTTGGCGATGTATCCGTGCCACACGAGGTCGGTTCGCTCCACCAGTGGATGCGTGACGAGCTCGGCGCCGCGCTCGTCGAACAGCACGAGGTCGACGGCCTCGGCGCTCTCGGAAAAGATCGCGAAATTGGTGCCCGATCCGTCCCACGTTGCGCCGAGCGGCGCGTCCGTGCCAGGCCACGCGGCGCGGCTGCCGTGCGCGCGTCTGGTGATGGAAGGCTCTGGAACTGTCATCGACTCCACTCAGCTCGCTGATTTCAGGTTCCCGAGGTGACCGGCGCCGCGCAACGCGCCCGCCAGCCCACGTGGGGAGTCCAGAGAGAGTACGTGGATGCGTCGGGCGCTCGCCGGAGAGTGGGTGCTGAGCGCGTGCGAGTCGTGGAGGCGTGCATGCGACCCGTCGATGCGGTCACGGCGCCGCTCGTGTTCGTGCGCCCCGGGGAACGATTGCCACGCGGGGTGCGGAGCATCGAGCTCGAGCGCGGCGGCGACCTCCCCGGCGGCTCGCTGCTCAGCGTCGAAGCACCGTATGGCTATCACCACCTGGTGATGCGTGACGGCAGGCGCGTGCCGATGGTCACGAGCCCCGGTCGGTGCGCGCTTCCAGAAGCGCTGCGGGGGTGGGGCTGGGCCGCGCAGCTCTACGCCGTCCGGTCTCGCCGGGGATGGGGGATCGGCGACCTCGGTGACCTGCGCTCGCTAGGATCCTGGTCTCGCAAGCTGGGTGCGGCGATGCTCCTGGTCAATCCGCTGCATGCCGTCCGTCCGGGGACGCCGCAGGAGCCGAGCCCGTACTTTCCGTCGAGCAGGCTTTTCCGCAACCCGATCTACCTGCGGATCCAGGACCTGCCCGGCGCCCGCGACGAACCCGAGGTCGCCGCGCTCCTGCGCGAGGCCGGGCAGCTGCGTGACGCCCCGATCATCGAGCGCGACCGGGTCATGCCACTCAAGCTGCGTGCGCTCGAATCGCTCTGGTCGCGGTTCCGAGGCGACAAGGGTTTCGATGCCTACGTCGCCCGCGAAGGCATCCTGCTCGAGCGATACGCGTGTTTCTGCGTGCTGGCCGAACGCCATGCCGGTTCATGGACGGGGTGGCCCTCCCGATACCGGCATTCCGGCAGCCGGGCGGTTCGCGAGCTCGTGACGACCGATCGATCCAGGGTCGACTTCCACCGCTGGTTGCAGTGGTTGGTCGACACCCAGCTCGGTCGCGCGGCCCGGGAGCTGCCGCTGGTCCACGACCTAGCCGTCGGCTTTGCGCCCGACGGCGCCGACGCATGGCTCTGGCAGGACGTTACGGCCCCCGATGCGCGCATCGGTGCGCCCCCGGACGACTTCAATCCCGCCGGCCAGGACTGGGGGGTTCCGCCCTTCGACCCCGCCCGGCTCCGTGCGGCCGCCTATGCGCCACTGATCGCAACCATGCGCCGGATGATGGGCGCAGGCATCGGGGTGCGCATCGACCACGTCATGGGTCTGTTCCGCCTCTGGTGGGTGCCGCTCGGCGCTCGGGACCCCTCAGCCGGCGCATACGTCCGCTACCCGGCGTCCGAGTTGCTCGACATCCTCGCGCTCGAGAGCGTTCGCGCCGGCTGTGGGGTCGTCGGCGAGGACCTTGGCACCGTGGAGTCAGGGGTCCGCTCTGAGTTGCGCCGGCGCGCCCTGCTCTCGTACCGGCTGGCGTGGTTCGAAGTCGCGGCCTCCGGAGCGCTTCCCGACCCAGGCGCTTGCGGCATTGACGACCCACGACCTGCCGACCGCTGCCGGGGTTTGGACCGGGGCCGATCTCGCGGAGCTTGAAGCGACCGGTCGCCCGTTCAACCGCCGGGCTGAGCTCGGGGTTCGCCGTAAGTTGTGCCGGCTCGCCGGTGTCAGCGATGGCGACCCCGCGCCGCTTGTGGTCGAGCGTGCGTATGCGGCGCTCGCTCGCGCGCCGAGCAGGCTTGTGGTGGCGACCCTCGACGATGCCAGCCTCGCTCAGCGGCGGCCGAACATGCCGGGCGACTTGGCGAGGACGAACTGGTCGATACCGCTCCCCAGAACGCTCGAGCAGCTTCGCCGCGACCAGCTTCCGCACCGGATTGCGACCGTGCTCAACGAGCGGGGTTGAGCCCAGGCTCAGGCGTCGGTACCGACCTGGCCCGGCAGCACCGAAGCGGCCGCGGCGCGGGCGGCGGTGACCGATTGGCCCGGGTCAGCGCCGATCCGGGCGACCCCCGCGGTGAGTGTGAGATCGAGGGCAAGCCGGCGCATCTGGACGAAGACTCGCTCGGCCAGCGCCTTCCCCGAAGCGATCCCGCCGTCGCGGACGAGCACCAGCGCTGCACCGTCGTCGAGCACGCAGACGGGCTCGTCGTTCCGTGAGTACGCCATAACCAGCGAGGCGTAGCCGCCGCGCGCGGCCTGGGGGATGGAGGGATCGACCACGAATGCGCAGCACGCTCCCTCTCCCTTGACCTCGCCAGCCTTCTGGGTGAACTCGGCGAGCGTGACCTGCCAGGGGAGGAGCGACAGCGTGCGCGGTTCACTCATCTGAGGATGGTCCCATGCGCGTGACGCCGGTGCTCATGCGCCGACCAGGAAGATGAGCTCAAGCTCGGCGAGCGCAGCCTGGCGCTCGACGAGGGGGCTGCCGCCGGCGTTGCGCCAGCGCAGCAGAGCATCGACCGCGTCGACGAGGTCGCGCGCCCGGAGAGGCTTGCTGAGCGCGCCGACGCCGGCACGCGGCGTGCGACCGTCGCGGATGGCACCGGTCACGAAGCTGATCGCCACCGGCTCGATGTCCGGGTCCTCGAGAATTGCTCGCGCGAGGCGGATGCCGTGCATGTCGGGGAGGATGCCGTCGATGAGGATCACGGCTGCGGGGGTGTCCCGCATCATCGCGATCGCCTCCTCGCCGGTGCGCACCCCGAGTGCCGGGTGGCCGGCGCTCTGCAGCGCGAAGGTCAGGAATCCTCGGACGGCGTCGTCGTCCTCGACGACGAGCACGGCAGGGAGACCGATTTCGACCACGGCTGGATCATAACCGGCCCTTTCGCCCGCAACGACCTATTTGCGCATCCCTTTCATCGACCCGTCACGCTCTGTGTCCGGCGATGGGCACAGTCGTTGGTGTTGTGATGACAGCCGCAGGTGTCCATGGTCTCGAGGAGCATGAGGTCACCGTTGGGGTAGTGGAGGACCGGCACACCGTCGGTTGACGCGCCGTCGGTCGATGCGCCGTCGGCGACGCGTGCGGTCTTGACGTAAACCGCCCGCTCATCGCGCATCACCCAGGGGAGCATGTTGGGCGCACCGGCGCGGACCATGCGCTCGGCTTCCTCGGCTGAGCCGGCTTCCTCGAGTGAACGGTGGCCGATCGAGGTTCGGTACGAGGAGTTGGACATGTCGACGTCGATCCCGGCCGAGTCGGTGAGCAGCCCCTCGACAGCCTGCGGAAGCAGGGCCATCCCGGCGTCGACCAGGCGCTTGGTGAGTGTCCCGGCGGTGTCGCCGGGCAGGATCGGCACCTTCGCTTGCGCGAGGATCGGTCCCGAATCGACCTTGGGCGCCGCCTTGTGCATGGTGATGCCGGTGACGGGTACGCCCTCGGCGATCGCCCAGTACACGGGCTCCGGGCCGCGATAGGCGGGAAGAAGGCTCGGGTGGACGTTGAGCCATCCGTGCTTGGGGATCGCCAGCGCCCTCGCGCCGATGATCTGATCGAAGCTCGCCATCACGACCCCGTCGAGGCCGAGCTCGTCGAGCTCGAACCGCGAGTGCTCGTCGTTGATGCGCCATGCGCGGATGAGCGGAATGCCGAGGTGGTCCGCGATGCGGCTCAGTGCGTTGTTGCCCAGGATAGAAGGATGGGCGCCGGGGGAGGTGATGATCCCGACCGGCTGGACCTCGAGTTGGAGCAGGCGGAGAAGAAACGCCAGGCTGAAGTCGGAGGGAAACCCGGCGAACGCGACGCGAGGGCCGCTGCCCGGGGTGATGGTTTCCGGTGGGGGCGGCAGGTCGCGATCGGGAATGAAGGTGAAGACGTCGTGTGCCCAGAGGTCGCGGCCGACCTGGTCGAGATATGCGGAAGAGGTGGCCACGTCAATTGATCCTAACCATGCGAGCGGCCGGGGCAACCAAACCCTCGTGAACCAGGGCGTCGAGGATCAGCGCGACGTCGGTCGTCGTGCGGCCGGCGGCCGGCGGACCGGCTCGTTGCCGGAGCTCCTCGATGTTTGCCGGGACGGGGTCGGCAAGCATGGCGCGAAGCACCGCGCCTCGGAGCTCGCGCGTGCTCCCGTGGTATCGAGGCGATGGGCGCCGTCGCGCCGGAGGCGCCGAGGCAAGGCGGCGTCGCGAGGCGCAGGTTGACGACAGCGGGCACCCCTGGCACAGGGGTCTCGCCCTGCAGTGGAGCGCGCCCGCATCGAAGAGCGCATACGTGAAGTCGCGTGAACTCAGCGACCGCGGCCGCCCGGCGGCGAGCTGCTCCTCGATGGAAGCCTGGCGAACGTCCTGAGGCTCCTTGCCGAGTGCCGCGCGAGCGGTGACCCGCGAGATGTTGACGTCCTGGGGCGGGATCGCCGAATCGCCGAAGGCGAGGACCCGCAGCGCCCGGGCCGTGTAGGCGCCGACACCTGGCAGGGTCCGCAGCCCCGCTTCCGTGTCGGGCCAGCCACCGTCGGCGACAACCCTGGCCGTGTCGTGGAGGCCCCGGGCGCGGCGCGGATACCCGAGACCCTGCCATTCGCGCAGCACCGCGGCGAGCGGCGCGGCCGCGCAGGCGTCGGGCGTCGGCCAGCGCGCCATGAACAACTCCCAGCGACCCGCGACACGCGATACCTGGGTTTGCTGGAGCATGACCTCGCTCACCAGGATGGCCCACGGGTCGCTCGTCGCGCGCCACGGCAGCTGATGGCGCCCGCGCAGCTCGTACCAGCGCGCGAGCCCGCGGGTCCACACGCAGCGCAGTTTGTCAGACTTCCCGCTGCAAACACGTTGAGGAGAGCACGAGCATGGCGCGACACACGATCACGTTGATTCCCGGCGACGGCGTCGGCCCCGAGGTGAGCACCGCCGCCCGACGAGTCATCGACGCGACCGGTGTCGACATCGACTGGGAGGTACACGATGCCGGGCTCGGCGTGATGGACCAGTACGGCGATCCCCTGCCCGCGCACGTGCTCGAACTCGATCCGTCGCAACAAGGTGGCGATCAAAGGTCCGTTGACGACGCCGATCGGCAAAGGGATCCGGTCCGTGAACGTGGCGTTACGTCGCGAGCTGGACCTGTTCGCATTGATCAGACCGTGCAAGTCGTATCCCGGCGTGCGCAGCCGATACCAGGACGTCGACCTCGTGGTCATCCGCGAGAACACCGAAGATCTCTACGCGGGCATTGAGTTTGCGGAGGGGGACCCGGCAACCCTCGAATTGATAGGGGACATCGAGCGGCTCGGTGGACGGAAGATCCGCCCCGACTCCGGCATCAGCATCAAGCCGGCGTCCATCTTCGGCACCCGGCGGGTCTTTCGCTTCGGGTTCCAGTGGGCGATCGACAACGGGCGTCACAAGGTGACAGCCGTCCACAAGGCCAACATCATGAAACACACGGAGGGACTCTGGCTGCGGGTGGCCGAGGAGGTGAGCCGCGAGTTTCCGCAGATCGCGTTTGAGGACCGCATCGTCGACAACATGGCGATGCAGTTGGTGCAGAACCCTCAGCTGTACGACGTGATGGTGATGCCGAATCTGTTCGGCGACATCCTCAGCGACCTGTGTGCCGGCCTGACCGGCGGCCTCGGTCTCGCTCCCGGCGCCAACATCGGTGACGAGGTTGCGGTCTTCGAGGCGACGCATGGAAGCGCGCCCAAGTACGCCGGTCAGAACAAGGCGAATCCGATGGCGATGATGTTGAGCGGCATGCTCATGCTGCGACACATCGGCGAGGCTGAAGCGGGTGATCGCCTCGAGCGGGCGATCGCGCGGGTGATCGCCGAGGGCCGGAACGTCACCTATGACATGAAGCCCGATCGAGACGACCCCACAGCGGTGGGGACGTCCCAGGTCGCGGACGCGGTCATCGAGGCGCTGGCGACCCCCGGCTAGACCGCGACTTCACAAAACAGTGAAGTCGGAGCAATTCGCGGATTCGGGCTGATACTGGCGGTGCCTTGAGCACTGCGACCCTTGTGCTGTCGTGGGCTTTGGGGGGTGCCTGCACATTTCTGGGCGTACTCACCGTGGACGGGTGGCTACGTCAGCGCGACCGAACGCGCGCATTCCTCGCGCTCTCGATCGTCCTGCTCTGTGCCTGCGGGATCGCCGTCGCCGCCACCATGCTGACCGGCGATCAGCAGAGCTGGACGAACGAAGTCGCGCTGACACTGTTCATCGCGGCCGGTTGGGCATTCTTCGGGTTCCGCGCGGCGATGACCCGGCTGCCCATCCTGGTTACGGCTGCGGTCACCGCCCTGGTCCTGGCGACCGCGGTCCTCGTCGACGTCTCGGGCATCTCTCTCGCCGGAGCCCGCACCACCCCACCGAAATCGGCGGTGGCCGTGTTCGCAGTCGTCTGGCTGGGATGTGTCATCGAGCCGGCGTTGCGGATGTGGGCGATCTCGACGGCGATGCCCCGAGTTCAGCGCGCTCGGCTTCGCTCGATCACGATCGCCTACGCCGGGGTGATCGCCGCGCTGCTGCTATCGATCGGTGCGGATCTGATCCTGGGACGCGCGCACCCCGAGATCACCGTCGCGATCCCGGTGCTCGCGATCCTGCCGTTCTTCTACGTTGGCTTCGAACCGCCACGCTGGCTGCGGGGCCTGTGGGGCCAGCGCGAGGAGGAGCTCTTCCGCGAGGCTTTCACCGACCTGGTCCTGTATTCGCCCGACCGGCAGCGGCTTGCCGAGCGCGCGGTGGAGTGGGCGGCGCGGCTCGTCGGGGCTGACGGCGCCGTGATCGCTACCGACGACGGCGAGGTGCTCGCCGTGCACGGCCTCGACCGCGCCGCCGGCTGGAAGCTCGTCTCCGAGATGACCGGCTCCGCAGGCACGCGTACGGTGACCACCCATCCGACCACGTCGCGAAGGGTCATCCGAGTGGTGCTGGACGCACAGCTGAGCCGCGGCGTCATGGCGGCCATGTCGGGACCGCTCACCCCGGTCTTCGGCGACGACGAGGCGCTCCGCCTCACGCAATACGGGACGGCGCTGGCCCCGGCCCTCGACCGCGTCATGCTCGTGGAGCGGATGCGACGCAGCGCGCAGCTGATCGACCTCGCCTACGACGCGGTCACCACCTGGAACGTCCGTACCCAGCTGATCACCTTCTGGAACAAGGGCGCCGAGGAGCTGTACGGCTGGGGCCCCGACGAAGCGATCGGTCGCGACCCGGGCGAGTTGCTCCGGTCGGAACTGCCGGAGGGGCGCGAGGCGATCCTCACCGTTCTCCGCGAGGTCGGGCGTTGGGAGGGCGAGATCATCCAGACGACCAGGTCGGGCGCGCGAATCCACGTGGCGGTCCGCTGGGCGCTCCAGAAGGACGGTGCCGGCTCACCGGACGCCGTCATGGAGATCGGCCGCGACGTAACCGCCGACAAGGTGGCGGCCGCTGAGTTGCGCGATGCCCGCGATGTCGCCGAGCAGGCGTCACAGGCCAAGAGTGAGTACCTCTCGCGCATGAGCCACGAGCTGCGCACCCCGCTGACCGCGATCCTCGGCTACAGCGACCTGCTCGAGATGCGCGAGCCGCGCGAGGACCAGACCGAGGCGATCGCCGCCGTCCAGGAGGCGAGCGGTCATCTGCTCAGCCTGGTCAACGACGTCCTCGACATCGCGCGCATCGAGTCGGGCCGCGAGTCGTTCTCGCTGGAACCGATCCCGCTCGAGGCGACGGTGGAGGAGTGCGTCCGTCTCGTGGCTCCGTCGGCGCTCAGCCGGCACATCAAGATCACGCGATCCCTCGGGGAATGCGCAGGCGACCATGTGCTCGCCGACCGTCAGCGACTTATCCAGGCGCTGCTCAACCTGCTGTCCAACGCGGTCAAGTATTCGGGCAGCGACGCGCACATCTTTGTGGAGGCCGTGCGAGAGCGGGTCACCGGTCAGCGGTCAATGCAGACACGTGCACACCCGATTGGGGACTTCGTCCGCCTCGCGGTTCGCGACACCGGTCCGGGCTTCACCGAAGAGGAGAAAGCACGCCTGTTCCAGCCCTTCGAGCGCCTGGGGGCGGAGCGCACAACGGTCCCCGGAACCGGGCTCGGTCTGGCGCTGACCCGCAAGCTGGTCCAGGGCATGCACGGCACCATCGGCGTGGAGAGCGAGCGCGGGGTTGGGAGCACCTTCTGGATCCGGCTCGCGCGCTCGCCGGCGGCTGCGCCGAAGCCGCGCGTCCGGCGCAGGGCCCCGGTTGTGACACCGGTGGTTGCATCGGAGCGCACGGTGCTCTATGTCGAGGACAACCTCGCGACCATCGGCCTGATGGAGGAGGTCTTCTCGATGCGTCCGCAGATCCATCTCCTGACTGCCATGCAGGGTGGACTCACGCTGGAGCTCGCGCGCGAGCATCGCCCCGACCTCATCGTGCTCGATCTCCACCTTCCCGACATCCAGGGCGACGAGGTGCTCGCACAGCTACGCTCCGACCCGCGAACGGCCGGTATCCCGGTGGTGATGTGCAGTGCCGACGCGACCGAGCGCCGGCGCAAGCAGCTGATTGCCGCGGGGGCTCACGCATACTTGACCAAACCCGTGAAGGTGCAACGCTTTCTTCGCATGCTCGACGAGGTGCTCGCCGCGACCCCGGTCGCCCCCGCCTGAGCATCTCGTGCCGCCGGCTTTCGAGGTTCTGACCGACCCCGCGACCGGCGAGGTGCTCGCGGCCGAAAGTCCATACGGGAGGCCGCTGCGGTTTCCGGACTCACCACGCCCCTATGTCATCGCGAACTTCGTGGCGTCCATCGATGGCGTCGTTTCACTCGGACTGACTGACGGGACTGATTCGACGACGCTGAGCGGCGGCTCGCGAGCCGACCGATACCTCATGGGGCTGCTCCGCGCGAGTGCCGATGCCCTTGTGATCGGCGCGGGCAATCTGCGGACGACGATCGGTCATCAGTGGACGCCCGCGTCAGTGGCGGGTGACGACGCCGCGGAGATCAAGGCGTATCGCGCGGAGCGAACCGGGGCGGCCGAACCGCCACCGCTGGTGGTGGTGTCGTTGAGCGGCGAACTTCCCGCGCACGTCGCGCTCGATCAGCCTGCGACCAGCGTCCTGATCGTGACCTCCACACAGGGCGCGTCCAGGGTTCGGCGCGCGCATCCGCTGGCGAGCGTCATCGAAGCGGGAGAGGGGAGCGAGCTCAGCGGAACCGCGGTCGTGGCGGCAGTGACGCGAGCGCTCGGACCGGGCTTGTTCCTCTGCGAGGGGGGGCCGTCACTGTTCGGCCGCCTGCTCGCGGATCAGGTGGTGAACGAGCTGTTCCTCACGATCTCCCCGCGGATCGCCGGTCGTGATCACGACCAGCCGCGGGCGGGCGTCGTCGACGGGTGGGCCGCTGCTCCTGCTGCCCTTCCGAGGGCGGCGATCGAGTCGGTGAGACGGTCCGGCGACCACCTGTTTCTCCGCTATCGCCTCGAAGGCTGAGCGACGGATCCGGTCGACGGCGTCGGACAGGAGATCCTCGAGCACCCGGCCGGACTCACCGGCGCCGCGACCAGCGACCTCGAGCAACTCAGGATTGGAGCGGAGGAAGCGGGTCGCGGCGTCGATGATCACGGTATTCTCGGTCATGGCCCCATCGTGGGGGAGTTCGGCGACAGGTGCCTGTCGTCAGTCCTCGGTCTTCTCAGAGGGCGACTCGCTTCCGGCGAGGAGCAGGTACAGCTTGCGGCGCGCCTCGTGAAGGATCGTCCTCGCCTCCGCGATGTGCGCCGCGTCACCGGTGCGGCTCACCTGCCAGACGGCTGCGAGCAGTTGAAAGGCCTGGTCGCGGAGATCGCGATGGTCGCCGCCGACGGATCCGGCCGCCTCGGCCCAGGGTGCGGGACCGGCTGCAAGCTTGCCCGCCTCCTCGCGTCCGGTGTCGGTCAGCTCGAAGACCCGGCGACCGCCGTCGGCCTCGACCGCGCGAACCAGCCCCTCGTCCTCGAGTTGTTGAAGGGTTGGGTATACGGATCCGGGGCTCGCCCGCCAGGCCCCGTTGCTACGCCGCTCGAGCTCCTGGATGATCTGGTAGCCGTGCGATGGCTTCTCGGCAAGGAGCACGAGGATCGCCGCACGGACGTCGCCCCGTGCAGCGCGCCGGCCGGGGCCGAACGGCGGACCGAGGGCCGGGCCGAACCCGCCTGGACCGCCGAAGCCGGCGGCAAAGTCTGGGGCGTCAAACGGCGGCCATCCGCGCCGGTGTCGACCACGGGCGCCACCTTCGAGGTGCTGGCGGACGTGGTGGTGGAAGCGGGACGCCGCGTCGTGGTGTGACGCGGTCCACTCGCCGTGGGTGCTGTGCTGAGAATGGTCTCTGGTCATCTCGATTTGCTCCATCGCGGTTGATACGATGTACCAACGATATATCGAGACCGGTCGCTTGTCAAGTCAGGGTCAGGCACTGGCCGCCCAGTTGAGATTCATCTGCGCAAGCATCTCCGCCGCGACGAGCGGTGCCGCGATGAGCTCGATGTCGAGCTCGTGGTTGCGCGCGAACCCACCGCCCGACCAGTTGGCGCTTCCAAAGAGGACCGACGTCGCATCCGCCACGATCGCCTTGGCATGGAGCAACTCTCCCCGGCTCCGGTACCACCGGACCGAGATGCCGTCGGCGAGCAGCGCCCCGTAGGAGGGATCGCTCGACGGTTGCGACGGGTCGAGCAGCACGCGAACCGCGACGCCCCGAAGCGCCGCGGCCTCGAGTGCGTGGACGACCCCGGTGTCGGTGAGGACGAAAAGCTCGAGGTCGAGCGTGTGCTGCGCCGCATCGATGAGCCCGAGCGCGAGTGGACGGATCTCCGCGCCAGGCAGCGTCGCGGCGACGTCGATGGCCGGATCGCTGATGCGGTCGGGCACTGAAGTGGCGCGGCCGCACGTGACCAGGTCTCGTTCGAAGACACGATCGAGGTTGCCCACCACCGGGCCGCGAACCTGAGCGTCGTAGTCGTGGTTCGCCGGCGAGTTGACGCCCCAGTTGATGCCACCAACGACGGCAACCTGGGCATCGACCACGAGCAGCTTGACGTGGTCGATCATCTGCTTGCGCACCGGGTAATCGACGACGTCGACGCCCGCAGTGCGCAGCAGGGCGGCGGTGGCGACGCTGGCGAGCTCTGACGGGTCGTCGATGACCGTCACGGCGACACCTCTGCGGCGAGCAGCGATCAACGCGGTGGCGAGGCCGCGCTGACCGAACTCATAGATCTCCACGTGGATGCTCGCGCGTGCGGCGTCGATGAGCGATCGCAGGCGCGCGAAGGTCGCGTGCCCGCTGCGCAGCAGGGTCACCTGGTCAGATCCGACCGCGACCATCGGAGCCGGCCCCAGCAGTGGCGCCGGCGACGGCGTGCGCACGGCCGACGCCTGGACTTGGGCACATCCGACCACGATCGCGGCGGCGGCCAGAGCGGCGACGGCGTAACGCCACAGCGACCCGAGCGACATATGCAGGCGGTACATTTCGCGGACACACTACCACAAACAAGCGTAGGCTCAGCGGCCATGGTGTCACGCTGCGACCGGGAACGGATCGCACCGATGCACCTATACTCGGCCAGATGCGTTGTCAAGGAGGCGTTGTTGCGTGAAGACCGCCCTCGCCGTGGCCCAGGTCGTGATCGGCGTCCTCGCGGTCCTTGGCATCCTCCTGCAGACCCCGAAGTCAACCGGCCTCGGCGGAACGATCGGTGGTGGAGGAGACTCAGGCGGCGGGTACCGGCGCCGGCGCGGTCTGGAAGCCAGCCTGCTCCGGTTCTCGGCAGCGATGATCGCGCTGTTCGTCGTCGTGTCGATCCTCGCCACCTACGTCACCAAGTAGGCTGGCTCGCCCGGCACCGGCCGGTTGAGGTCATCGCGGGGGCGGCACTCGTACTGGTCGCGGCGGGGGCACTCGGGTTTGCGCTCTCGGTGCATTTCGGCCTGATCGGCGGACCGCAGTTCACCGAAGGGCTGGTCGTCGCCGAGCGGCCGATGTCGCTGAATCCGCTGGTTGAGGCCTCCGACCCGGCCGTTGTGGACGTCGGCCATCTGCTCTACCGGTCGTTGCTCAAGCTCGACGGCACCGGATACCCGACGGACGACCTCGCCTCCTCCTGGTCGGTCAGCGCCAGCGGCTTGGTGTACACGGTTGCGCTGCGTCCCAACCTCGAGTGGTCCGACGGCAAGCCGATCACCACGGATGATGTCGTGGCCACCGACCGGTTTGCGCTCTCACCGCTGGCGAGCGACACCACCCTCGCGACTGCTCTGCGAGGCATCAAGGTGACCGCCGCGCAATCCACGATCGCGTTCACGCTGCCGACCGCACGAGCATCGTTTGCTGCGACCCTCACCCAGCTGCCGATTCTTCCGCTCGGCTCGATGAGTCCGCCGGCGCTGCTCGCGGCGGCGCGCAACCCGACGGTTCCGCTGCCGACCTCCGGCTCCTACGACGTGCAGTCCACTGGACCCCTTGCCATCGTGCTTCAGACCAATCCGCATGCCGCCACCCATCCGTCCATCAAAACCTACGAACTCCGTCTCTTCGTCAGGTTTGCCGATGCGGCCTATGCCTTTTCGCAGGGCAGCATCGGTGCGCTCCTGGCGACGACACCAGTCGAGCTGTCGACCCTCATGCGCGTGAAGGGCGCGCAGGCGGAGACGATGACCACCCCCGCATTCGTCGACCTCATGTTCAACGAGCGCGTGCCGCCGCTTGCGAGTTCGGTCGTCCGCCATGCGATCGGCATCGCCATCAATCGAAGCACCCTCGTCGCCGGAGCGCTCAACGGTCGGGGTGGCGTGATCCAGACCGGCCCGTTCTCAGCCGGGATTCCGTGGGTTGGTCCGCCGGCAAGCGAGGCGATCTCGCCCTCGGCGGCGGCATCGCTGCTCCAGGCCGACGGATGGGTCGCCGGTGCATACGGCGTACGACACAGCGGTTCGACGCAACTCGCGTTCACGCTGGATGTACCGGACATCAGCCCGCTCCCGGTGGTGGCGCACGAGGTCGCGGTGCAACTCGCTGCGATCGGCGTCCAGGTCGCGGTCAGCACGGTGCCACCACAAACCTTCCTGACCGACACGCTGGACACCGGGCACTTCCAGCTCGCCATCGACGAGTGGAACCCGGTACCGGATCCGGACGTGAGCGCCTTCTGGCGGTCGAACGCCGTCCCGCCCCACGGGTACAACATGTCGGGCGGCGCGCCCGATGCGTTCCTGGATGCTGCCCTGGACATGCTCGCGGAGTTCCCCGCGCGCGCCACGAGGATCGAGGCAGCGGGCCAGGTCGCGGCGCTGGTGGCCAACGATGCCCCGGCTGTCTTCCTGTACACGCCGCGTGTGTCCGTCGTGTTCAGGGCGCCCACGCCGGTCGCGCCGATGCCTTTGGTCGGGCCGGAGTCGCCCGGTACGACGACATTGCCGCATGGCAGCCGCCGTAGCCCATTCGATGGGCAGGGCACTCGGCCGCTGATACCATCTGCGGGCATCTCGCCGAGGTGGTGGAACTGGTAGACACGCAGCGTTCAGGGCGCTGTGCTCGTAAGGGCGTAAGGGTTCGATTCCCTTCCTCGGCACTCTCAGAATCGGCATTTGGAATACGAGTTCTTGCCCTGGAATGACCCCACAATGACTCCGTGAAGGGTCGTACCGGCGCTGAGTGAGCCCGATCGTTTGATCACTGGAAAGGGCAACGCGTTCGCCGCGTTTGGCGCGGATGTAACCGCGGAATGCATGTTCCCGTTGACCGGGCAGTTGCAATGAAGCTCACAGTCATCATCAGCACCGCGATCGCCATCGTTGGCCTCGCAGCGTGTGGCTCGACGGCAGCTGCGCCGCCTACTGCGCGACCAACGCTCTCGCTAGCAGCCGCTCCGACAGCAGCGTCGACACCCACCGCAACGCCCGCGCCAACGCCGACCGCGACACCGACCCCAACGCCCTCACCTTCGGATGGCCCGTCGCCTAACGCGAGCGCGTCGCCCAGCCCGAGCGCGTCGCCCAGCCCGTGCGTTGTGACTACTGAAGGCCCGCCTGGGACTGGTAGTTGCGAGACGCCGCCTGTGGTCACCGTGACCGCTTGCGACAACGGCTACGGCTACGCAGCAGGCGGTGGCGAGATCTCGTGGAGTGGCGCAGACAGCGTAGACAGCTTTTGGATCTGGCCCCCGGACAACGGTGGATTCCCCCTCGTGCTGTACCAGGGTAGCGGCAACTTGCCTTTGACGCCTTCGAGTGGCTCGTATGGTCCACTACCGGCTGGCTACTACACGTACCAGTTCTTCGATAACACGAACGAGTTCGGTGGGCCGTTCAGCGGCTCGTTTACGATCCTCAACTGTCCGATGCCGACAACGCCGCCCGGTGAGACGCCCACACCCCCACGCCACGCCGGAACTCACCCCGCTCCCTGAGCCCTCTACAGGGGCAGCACGCGGCTAAATCATCCCGGCCTGCCCAGGGAAGTCGATATGACACCTGCATCTCACAACCTGAAAACTGGCTAGGTCGCGGCCCAGAGCTTCATCCCGCCAACGGTGCCGGCGCCGGCCCAAGCCATTCGGCGATGGGATCGATCAGCTTTCAAGAAGCCTCTGCCGCTGCGCCCCCCTAGCATCAGGGCCGTCCCGATTCCCAGACCGGCACCGGAGGAGCGCGCAATGAAGGCCAAGCAGACGTCCGCCAAGAGCACCACCGGAAAATTCACGGCCGAGGAGCGAGCGGCGATGAAAGCGCGCGCACGAGAGCTGAAGGAGGGTGCGGAGAGGGCGGACGGGGAGCTCGCCGTGCTCGCGAAGATCGCCGAGATGGCGGAGCCGGATCGCGCAATGGCCAGGCGGCTGCATGCTGTCGTCAAAGCGAGCGCGCCGGCCCTCACCCCGAGGCTCTGGTATGGAATGCCCGCATATGGCGTGGGCGGCAACGTCGTCTGCTTCTTCCAGGACGCGCAGAAGTTCAAGACGCGGTATGCGACGCTCGGCTTCAGCGACAAGGCGCACCTCGACGAAGGCACCATGTGGCCGACTTCATTCGCGCTGACGACGTTGACCGCGGCTGACGAGGCACGGATTGGCGCCCTGGCGAAGAAAGCGGTGGGCTGAAAGTTGCGCTCCACCACGGAGCGCACCGTCTCTCGCTCGCTTAGAGTCGCCGAGTGAGTTGCACCGGGACGACTGGGATCATTCTCGGTAGGCCATGGTGGGGACTGTCGTGGTTGTCTTTCGGAACGCCCGAATGGGGCAAACGCTAGTGGTCCCTCGTGCCTGAACGCCGCGCGATCACCACGCTCCTCCCTCGAGTTCGCCACCGGCACGCTGCTCATCCTTCTCGTCGGCACGTTCGTCTCAAACAACGACGTCACCGGAAGTCTCAACAAGCCGATGTACCTCGGCATCCTCGTGCTCGGCTTCGCGCTCACCATCCTCTTTCTGTACAGCCAGCGTTCGACATGGCTCGATTCGGTGCTCGCGCTCCTCGCATCCGTCGGCATGGTGTGGGGTATCTGGACGATTGAACGGCCCTGGCTGGTCGGTCCCTTCTGGAACGGGTTTGGCGAATCGGTGGCCATCGGCGTCCTCGTCGTGTTGTTCGTCCTGGGGATGATCGTGCCGCGCCCAACTCTCTCGATACTGCGTTCGCCGACATTCGCGAGATGGGCCTACCGCGGTCTCGGATTGATCGTGGTGATTTGTTGCACCTGCGACCTACTGGCTTTGATTCGGACGTTCGACTTCATGGCGATCGTCAGCAACAACGTCAATGAAATCAACGACGTGCTTGGCCCGGCGGCGGGGAATGCCCCCAACTCGGCCTTCATCCCGCAGTACACCGCTCTCGATGGGTGGCTGTTCGTGCCGCTCAGCCATCTGCTGTCACCCGATGCGTTGGTCGGCTCGATCGCAATCTTCTTCTCACTTCTCGACGTCGTGTGCATGCTGCTCGCTGTCTGGATTACCAGGCGGTCCCTCGGAATGCGCGCCTACATCCTTGCCATTGCGTTCGTCGTCCCGATGACGTTCGTCACCTCGGGCGCTGGCAGCATCAGTTCGATCGCAAGCCTCTTCCAGGAGGTGCCAATCCGCCTCGTGTCAGGCTTTATCATCGCCGCCCTCGGACTAAATGATCTCGTGCTGCTGTATCGAGGGACTCTGCGGGTCAGATACGTGCTGTTCATGGGTGTCATATGCGGGCTGGTCGCGTGGAACTCCCAGGACTTCGGACTTGCAGCCGCAGGCGTGTACGGCTTGATGATTCTTCTGGGTGCGACGAACAACGTTCGATGGCGGGCTCTCGGGGTCTGGGGTGGCGGAATGCTCATGGGCGTCATCTCTTATCCGCTGTTCGACCTTGCCATCGGTTCCCCATTGAATCTCGGGTTCGTGGGCGCCTACATCAGGTTGTTCGCAAGCGGGTATGGCGCGGAGCCGATCCAGGTGCCCGGTCCGGTGCTTGTCGTGATGCCGATCGTGGTGTGTTCGGTGGCCGTGGGTTGGGCGTTGATGCGCAGCCGGCGTCGGGTGACCGCGCGCGAGGACGCGCTCCTCGACCGGGCCACTATCACGCTCGCATTCGTCGGAACCTGGTCGGCGATCTGCATGATCTACTACGTCAACCGGGCATTCGCAGCCGGTCAGCTGCAGACGATGCTGCTACCGTGCGGGGTCTGCATCGGAGCGCTGTTCTCCATCCTGATCCACACCGATGCGCTTGTCGCACCGGTGCGGCGAGGGCGCGTGCGGACTTTGTGGGCTCTGATCTCCAGCAAGGTGGTGATGCTTCCCATCGGCGTTTTCGTCTCCCTCTGCCTGGCCTCGGCGCTCCAGACCCCCAATCCGATTGCGGCCGCGAAGAACCTCGCGAATCCTTCGTCCGTGAACAGCTTTGGGGACTACGGCTTTCCCCAACTGATCTCGGCGGTTCGCCTGGCCCAGACGTACACCTCGGTCAGATCGGGTCAGCTGACGTATATCGGCGAGAGTTTCAACTACGTCTCGCTCGTGACTCACGTGCAGAGCATTGCCATCTTCTTCCCACAGGCGGGCCCCGAGGTCAAACAGATTCAGTGCCGGTATCTCCAGAACCACCATTCGCAGTGGGTGGTTCTCTCTCCCTACTCAGTCCACGAGTACGGCGCCAGTGCATGCGGCTTGTACAAACCCGTCGCGTTGCGGGGCCTGATAATTGGCCAGTTGCAGGAACTGAAGTGATTGTCGAGCACGATGGCTGACTGAGGTGGACGATGTCTTTTCGAGGTGATGCTTACGACCTGGCGCTCACACGCGCCGCACTGCACGCGCGGGCGTGGCTCGAGTCGGTCAGCGAACGTTCCGTGGGCCCACGTGCGACCGCAGCCGAGTTGCTCGCGGCATTCGACGGTCCGCTGCCCGACGGTCCCACACCGCCCGAGGATGTCGTCGACATGCTTGCCACCTTGTCCGAGCCCGGACTCATGGCGATCCAGTCGGGTCGCTTCTTCGGGTGGGTGATGGGCGGAACCCTTCCTGCAGCGCTGGCTGCTGACTGGCTCGTGAGCGCCTGGGATCAGAACACGGGGATGCGCCATGCAACGCCGGCGACGGCGACCGCCGAAGAGGCGGCGGCGGGCTGGCTGCTCGACTTGCTCGGTCTTCCGACCGGAGTAGACGTGGGCTTCGTCACCGGCGCGATGATGGCGAACTTCACCTGCCTCGGGGCAGCCCGTACCGCGGTGCTCTCGCGGCTCGGGTGGGATGTCGCGCGCGATGGGCTCGCCGGTGCTCCGAAGGTGCGCGTGCTCGCCGGCGAAGAACGGCATGACACCATCGACCTCGCGCTGCGTTACCTTGGGCTCGGCAGCCCCACACGCGTGGCCGCCGATGCTCAGGGGCGGATCCGAGTCGATGCGCTCACCGAGGCACTCAACGCTGTGGACAGCGGGACTCCCGTGATCGTGTGCCTTCAGGCCGGCAACGTGCACTCCGGCGCCTTCGATCCCTTCGAGGCCGCTATCGAGATCGCGCACCAGCATCAAGCATGGGTGCACATTGACGGCGCGTTCGGTCTCTGGGCGGCGGCCGCGCCGTCCCTTGCGCACCTGACCGGCGGGGCCGCGGGTGCCAACTCGTGGGCAACCGACGCACACAAGACGCTCAACGTCCCGTACGACTGCGGGATCGCGATCGTCGCGGATCCCGTCGCCATGCGCTCCACCTTTGGGACACACGCCAGCTACTTGATCACCGACGACTCGGGTCCCGGTGATCCTTTCGAGAAGGTGCCGGAATTCTCGCGTCGAGCACGGGGCGTCCCCGTATGGGCGGCGCTTCGATCGTTGGGGCGCTCGGGGGTTGCCGCGCTCGTCGAGAGGCTGGCCGGACATGCTCGGGCGTTGGCCGACGGCATCGCCGGCATCGACGGCGCTCGCGTCGTCAACGACGTCGTCTACACGCAGGTGTGCGTCGAATTCGGCGACGATGCGCGAACGCGTGCGGTCACGGCTCGTCTGATCGCCGATGGCACGGTGTGGATGTCGGGTTCGCGGTGGCGGGGCAGCGACGTTCTTCGCATCTCGGTCAGCAACTGGGCGACGGATGCCGAAGACGTGCGTCGCTCGGTGGACGCCATTCGCCGAGCGTCCACCGAGGCAAGCATCTGATCGCGACCGGTCAGACGATCTCAGCCGTGCCGGTACTTGGCGACCGCGAGGGGCGCGAACACCGCGACCAACCCGATTGACCAGATCAGCGAGCGGATCACGAAATACGAGGCGGGATGACCGAGGAGCACTTCAGCGGAGTGTCCCTGCGTGAGTGTCCGCACCGCGTTGACCATCGCGGTGATCGGCTGATTCTCGGCGAAGCCGCGCAACCAGGATGGCATGGTTGCGACCGGGATGTAAGCGGAAGACACGAAACTGAAGGGGAAGACGATGAGCGCGAAGCCCTGAGCCGCCTGCGCTGATCCCGCGACCATGCCGATGAGCACGAAGACCCACTCGAAGACGAAACCAAAGAGAATCACGAGCGCCGCCGCGGCGAGCGCGGTACTCCAGCTGTCATGCACGCGAAAGCCGATCAGGAAGCCGATCGCGACCGTGATCGCCAATCCCCAGACCTGAATCGCGGTGTCGGCGACTGCCCGACCGACAAGCACGGCGCTGCGCGGAATCGGCAGCGAACGCAGCCGCGCGATGAGCCCGGCGCTCATGTCCTCGGCCATTCCCGCGGATGCGTACATGGCATTGAAGAGCACGCCGGTGGTGATGAATCCTGGTACCACGAAATCGACGTAGTTGACGCCGGGCACCGCGATCGCCCCGCCGAAGACGTAGCGGAAGATCAGGAGGAACATCGCGCCCTGGACGGTGCCCACCACCACGAGCTGGGGCGAGCGAACGAATTTCCGCAGCACGCGACGCGCGATCTGTCCGCTGGAAACGATCAATCCTGCGGCGTTGCCGCGCGGTGGTGCGATTGCGATGCTCATGCCACGTTCTCCTTGGGTGCGCCGGTGAGCGCGAGAAATGCTTCGTCGAGGGTTGGGTGCCGGACCGACACCTCGTCAATGGCGATACCGGTGTCGTCGAGCGGTCGAAGTGCCGCAAAAACGCGCTCGGTGTCGGCGCCGAGGGCGACACGAACGCTGTGCGTCGGCCGATCGATCGTGGCCGGGCCGTCGCCGATGGCCATCAGCGTCGCCGCGACGCGGTCGAGCGACGAGAGATCCCGTACCCGCACCTCGACGACGTTGCGCCCGGCTCGCCGCTTCAACTCGCGAGGCGTTCCCGCCGCGACCACCCGACCGTGGTCGATGATGGCGATCTGTGATGCCAGATGATCGGCCTCGTCGAGATATTGCGTCGTGAGCAGCACGTCGGTGCCACTGGCGACCAGCGAGCGAATGACGTCCCAGAGCTCGAGCCGGCTGCGCGGATCGAGCCCGGTCGTCGGTTCATCGAGGAGGAGGAGCCGCGGATGTCCGACGAGGCTGGCGCCCAGGTCGAGGCGGCGCCGCATGCCCCCGGAATACGAGCGGACGGGGCGGTCGGCGTCGTCGCTCAGGCCCATCTGCTCGAGGACAGCAGCCGAATCGCGCCGGGCGTCACCGGCGGAGACGCCGAAGAGGCGGGCGACCATGATCACGTTCTCGCGCCCGGTCATCGTCGGTTCCACGGCCGCCGACTGCCCGGCGAGTGCCACGACCCGGCGCACCGAGCCGGGCTGGCGTGCAACGTCGACGCCGCCGACGCGGAGCGTGCCCGCGTCCGGGCGGACGAGGGTGGCAACCAGGTTGACGAACGTTGTCTTGCCCGCCCCGTTCGGACCGAGCAGCGCCATCACCTGCCCTGGCTGCATGGTCAGGTTGAGCCCGTCGAGGGCATGGGTCTTGCCGAACCTCTTGACGAGGCCGGTCGCTTCCAGCGTGGACATCTCTAACGCCCTCCGGTTGATTACGCACCTAACAGTGACATGTGCAATACTAGACTAACACTGTTAGAGAAGTCAACCGCTTCCTGAGTTATCACCGATCCTCGCGAACGAGGGAGGACAAGATCCGTGGCTCGTCAAGAGACGGAGGCATCCGGGCTCAACCGCGAAGCGGTCGTCCAGGCCGCACTGGCGATGCTCGACACCGTCGGCGTCGAGGGACTCTCGATGCGAGCACTCGCGGATCGCCTCGAGGTCAAAGCCGCCTCCCTCTACTGGCACCTTCGCGACAAGGATCAGCTCCTCGAACTCGTGGCCGAAGCCGTCCTCGACCGCGTGACCGTGCCGATCTCGCCACCCTCATGGCGCGCCCAGGTCACCGGCGCCTGCGACGAGCTGGCGCAGTTCCTCCGCGATCACCGAGCCGCGGCGACGGTCGTGCTCAGCTGTCTCCCGGTGGTGCAGCGGAGCCGCCTGGGGCGCGACCTGGCCAGAGTCCTTGCGGCTGAGGGTCTCCAGGCGCCGGAGAGTGCTGCGTTTGCGCTGGTCGCCGAGGCGGCCGCGTCGGCGTTCCTCGTGCCACACCCCTCCGGCCGGCAGCGCGGCGGCGCGGTCATGATCCTGGCCGTCGACTCCGGATCATGGCGCGTCCTGGTTCGTGCCGCCGCACCCGGCGCGGGGGATCTGGCGACCTCGGTCGGCGGAGGAGGGGCCGCGTCGGTGGAGGTCCGCCCGGACAACCTCGTCCTGGTCAAGAACCGTCGCGGTGGCAACCATGGCGCCGTCGAGCTGAACCCCGAGTACACGTGGTACTTCAAGATCCACGGCGGCACCTGGAATACGGTCCTTGATCTCAGCGGGCTGAACATCAGCGGGATCGAGCTGGACAGCGGCGCCGGGAACGTGACCTGCACCCTGCCCGCCCCGGGCGGCGTGGTTCCGATCCGCGTCAACAGCGGCATCGTCGGGGTCACGATGCACCGGCCTCGCACCGCCGCGGTCCACGCCGTTGTGTCATCCGGTTCCGTGAAGGTTCGCCTTGACGACACGCCCATCCGGACGGTGAAGTCGGATGTCCAATGGGATACCCCCGGAGCGCCGACAAGCCCCGACCGCTACGACCTCACGATCTACAGCGGCTGCGTCCGGGTGACCATGGACGCCGACGCGCCCGCTGTCCCCGACGTGGCGCAGCCGGCGTCAAACGACGCGGACGGCGCGCCGGCCTGGCGAGCGGACGAGGGCGTCAGCCTCATCCTCGACGGCATCGAGAAGAGGCTGAGCGCACCTCACCCGAACTGAGATCGGTCGTTTCCCAAGCGGCCTCAGGCCGCAGCGGCGGCCTCGGTCGCGATCGGTTCGAGCGCCACATTGATGGCTTCCTCGACCCGGCCGGCCAGATGGAAGGTCATCGCGTCACGAACGCTCTCGGGCACGTCCTCGATGTCCTTCTCATTCCGCTTGGGCAGGATCACCTCGCGCAGTCCCATGCGATGGGCCGCGAGCACCTTCTGCTTCACGCCACCGATCGGCAGCACCAGGCCCTGAAGCGTTACCTCGCCGGTCATCGCCACGCTGCTGCGCATCGGTCGTCCGGTGAGCAGGCTGACGATCGCGGTGGTCATGGCGACACCTGCGGATGGCCCGTCCTTGGGAACGGCTCCGGCCGGCACGTGGACATGGATGCTCTGGCGAGCGGCCTCGGGGTCGATCCCGAGCGCTTCGGCGTGCGCCCGCACGTACGACAGCGCGATCTGCGCCAACTCCTTCATCACATCGCCGAGCTGGCCGGTCAGCGTGAGCTTGCCGTCCCCGGGGGCGTTGGCCGCTTCGATGAAGAGGACGTCGCCTCCGGTGCCGGTGACCGCGAGCCCGGTGGCGACACCGGCGACGGCGGTCCGCTCGGCCACCTCATTGTCGAACTTCGGCTTGCCGAGGAGCTCGCGCACCTGCGCGGGCGTGATCTCCAAGGGCGCGACGAGATCGCCGGACGCGATGCGCGTCGCGACCTTGCGGGTCATCTTGCCCAGCTCTCGTTCGAGGTTTCGCACGCCCGCCTCGCGAGTGTGATCCGTGATCACCGTGAGGATGGCGTCATCGGTGACGCTGACCTCGTCCGGCCGCAGACCCGCGTGCTCCACCTGGCGGCGGAGGAGATGATCGCGCGCGATCGCGACCTTCTCGTTCTCGGTGTATCCATCCAGGCGGATCAGCTCCATGCGGTCGAGCAGCGGCGCGGGAATGGTTTCCCACACGTTTGCCGTTGGGATGAACAGCACTTCGGAGAGGTCGAGGTCGACCTCGAGGTAGTGATCGCGGAACGTGTTGTTCTGCGCGGGGTCGAGAACCTCGAGCAGGGCCGACGAGGGGTCGCCGCGCCAGTCGCTGCCAACCTTGTCAATTTCGTCGAGCATGATCACCGGGTTCTTGGTGCCTGCTTCCTTGAGGGCGCGTACGATCCGTCCCGGAAGCGCGCCGACGTAGGTGCGCCGGTGGCCACGGATGTCGGCCTCGTCATGAATGCCGCCGAGCGAGATGCGCGCGAACTTCCGTCCGAGCGCGCGGGCGACCGAACTCGCCGAGCGACGTCTTGCCGACGCCGGGAGGTCCGACCAGGGTGATGATCGCCCCGGACCCGCCGCCCAGGACCGTGATGCCGCGCTCGCTGCGGAGCTTGCGGACCGCAAGGAACTCAATGATCCGTTGCTTCACGTCCTCGAGGCCGGTGTGGTCCTCGTCAAGGATGCGCCGCGCCTCCGCGAGGTCGAGGTTGTCCTCCGAGCGGACGTTCCACGGAATCTCGAACATCCAGTCGAGATACGTCCTGATCCAGCCGTGCTCGGGGCTCTGCTCACTGGTCCGCTCGAAGCGGTCGAGCTCGCGCTCAACCTCCGCACGGACGTCCTCCGGCATGCCAGAGCTCTCGAGCCGCGCGCGATAACCGGCAGCGACATCATCGCCGCCCTCGCCGAGCTGCTTCTTGATCGCATCGAGCTGCTGGCGGAGGAGGAAGTCCCGCTGGGTCTTCTCCATGCCCTCATTGACCTCGGTCCGGACCTTCTCTCGAACCGAGGCGTCGGCGAGGACGTCCTTGGTCCAGCCGATCAGCCTGGAGAGGCGCTGCTCGATGTCGAGGGTCTCGAGCACCTCGAGCTTCTGCTCGATGCTGAAGTCCGGCGAGTAGCCGGCAAGGTCCGCGAGGTGGCCGGGATGGCGCACTGAGCGGACGGCTTCGATGGCCCGGCCGGCGCCACGCAGCTCGAGGAGGTTCTCGATCAGCGCGCGATACTCGCGCGCCAGGTCACGAGCCGCGTCGGTCGGATCGCCGTCGGGAAGGGGCTCGACCTGGACCCAGAGGGCGCCGCCGATGTCGGACTGGCCGCTTCCGAGACGCGCGCGATGCAATCCCTTGAGGATCGTGACCTCGGCGCCCGAGGGCAGCTGGCCCGATTCCACGACCTGCGCGACCGTGCCGATCGCCGAGAACCGACCCTCAACGTGGGGCACGAGCAGGATCAGCTTGTTGCCATTCTGCGCAGCCGTCAGGGCGGCCCGCTGCGGGTCACTCTCGACGGCGAGGGTGGCGGTCATCCCGGGCAGGACGACGACGTCGTTCAGCTGCAGGATGGGAAGAAGCTCGGAAGTCAGTTCAGCCATGTTCAGTCTCGTTAAGGCCGCCGCCGGGGGGGCGATCGGCTCGGTGGTTTCGGAATCTCTATACCCGGGGTCTGGATTTCCGAACCAACCTCACACGGGGGAATCCCCCGTGAACCCCCTGTCTTCACACGGGGATCTCCCTGTGTGTCCGCCTGTCTCCACACGGGGATTCTCCCTGTGTGTCCGCCTGTCTCCACACGGGGATTTCCCTGTGTGTCCGCCTGTCTCCGCACGGGGATTTCCCCGTGTGTCCGCCTGCTAGGCGGAGGCTTCAGACCAGGCTCCATGCGGTACAAACAAGGGCATGGATGTTGAGATCTGGTCTGACGTCGTCTGTCCCTGGTGCTACATCGGCAAGCGCCGTTTCGAGCACGCGCTGACCGAGTTCGATCATCGAGGCGAGGTCAACGTCACGTGGCGCAGCTTCCAGCTCGACCCGACCGCGGCCCAAACGTCGGAGGGTGATCCCATCGATCGTCTGGCCGCCAAGTACGGCATGAGCCGTGCCACGGCCGAGGCCGCGCAGGCGCGCGTCACCGCCAATGCCGCCACCGTCGGCCTGGACTTCCACCTGGATCGCGCGCGGTCCGGCAATACCTTTGACGCGCATCGCCTCATCCACTTCGCGAAATCGGCCGGCAAGCAGGACACGCTCAAGGAGCGTCTGATGGCGGCCTACTTCGTCGAGGGAGCGGCCATCGGGGAACACGAGACCCTCACGCGGCTCGCGGTCGAGGCCGGGCTCGACGAGGCGGCGGTTCGCGAGGTGCTCGACGGCGACGCGTACGCCGCCGACGTGCGGCATGACGAGCTCGAGGCGCGCGAGCTGGGCATCACGGGCGTCCCCTTCTTTGTGCTCGACCGCGCGTACGGCCTGTCCGGCGCGCAACCCTCAGAGACGATGCTCGCGGCCCTGCAACAGGCGTGGACGGCGGCCCACCCCTTGCAGATGGTCGGCGCCGGCGAAAGCGACGCGACCTGTACTGACGAGAGCTGCGCGATTTAGGGTCGCGGAACTCCGAACCTAACCCCGCGGGCAGGGGATGCCCAGCTCACGGACGAAGAGGTCGTGGAATGCGCCACCCAGCACCTGACGGATGTCGCCATCGGACCATCCGCGCCGCAGGAGCTCGTCGGTGATCAGCGGCAGGCCGTCCGGGCCCTCGAGTCCGGGGACGTAGCTGATGACGGTCCCACCGCCGTCCATCGATTGGGCGGCGGGCCCGTGCAGCTCCTCCCCGACGTCCTTGTAGAAGTCGGGGCCGAGCCCGACGTGGTCGACACCAGTGATCGACGCGGCGTGCTCGATGTGGTCGACCACGCGCGCCAGGGTGTGCACGTTCTCGTCGATGAAGGTCGCGAGCACGTTGATCCCCACCACTCCGCCGCTTGCCGCGATCCCGCGGAGGCGAGCGTCGGTGAGATTGCGATGGTGGAGGCGCAGCGCCGACGCCGATGAGTGGGACGCGATCACCGGGCGGGCCGCGAGTTCGATCAGGTGATCGGTGCACGCCGCCCCCAGGTGCGACACGTCGAGCATGATCCCGAGCGCCTCGCAGATCGCAACCGCCTCAACGCCGGCCTCGGTGAGCCTGCTGCCGGTGCCGTCCTCGGCGGATCCGTCGGCCAGCATGGTGCGTCGGAAATGGGTGAACGAGGCGATACGGACACCGAGCCGGTGCAACGTTGCGAAGAGGGCGACATCGGTCCCGACCGCTTCACATCCCTCGAGCGCCAGAACCAATGCGATCAGTCCGCCGGCGAGCGCGGCGTCGATGTCGGCACCGGTCAGGCAGATGCGCACCGCGTCCGGGTTCTCGGCTGCGATGCGCCACCCAGCCTCGAGCATCCGAAGCGTCTGCCGCAGCGCGCCCTCGGGACGGAAATCGTCGTCGATGAAGACGGGAAGCACCTGGATGTTGACGCCCCCCGCGCGCAGCCGGGGCAGCCAGACATGCCGGAAGTACGCGCCCTGATCGGCCGGCTTACGGCGCACACAGAGCATGAGCAGGTCGTTGTGCGTGTCGACGACGATCGACTGCTCGTGGAGCGCCGCCGCAGCAGCGGAGATGTCGGGCATGACCGGTCAGTACACTCCTGCGTCACTCGCGCCGGGTGGCGCACCATCGCAGCCTAGCCCTTCATCGACGCGGCCAGCCTGGAGAAGCCCACGATGCTCGCTCTGATCACGACCGGGGACGACGACATCCTTCGTCTCGCAGAGGTGCCCAACCCGGTGCCCGGACCGGCCGAGGTGCTCGTGCGTGTTCAAGCGACCAGCCTCAACCGCGGCGAGGTGGTTCGCGCCAAGAACGCGCCGGCTGGGCAGCAGGTCGGATGGGATGTCGTCGGTGTTGTCGAGCGCGCAGCCGAGCGAGCCGAGGGTCCCGCGGTTGGCACCACCGTTGTTGGTCTGGTCAGCAACGGAGCCTGGGCGGAGCTCGCAGCGGTACCGGTGGATTACCTGGCATCGGTGCCTTCGGGCGTGACGCCTGCCCAGGCGGCTTGCGTGCCGGTTGCCGGCATGACCGCGTTCCGCGCGCTCGCCCTCGGTGGTTTTCCGGTGGGCAAGCGTGTGCTCGTCACGGGTGCTTCGGGGGGCGTCGGCCACGTCGCGGTGCAGTTGGCGCGAGCTGCCCAGATGACGGTCACCGGGCTGATCCGCACGCCCGAGGGCAACGACTTCGCGGTCGCCGCTTGCCACCACGTCCTGCGTGACATCCATGACGCGCAGGGTCCGTACGACCATATCCTCGAGGGTGTCGGCGGCGAGGTGCTCACTCGCTGCCTCGACGTCGTAGCCCCGCACGGGATGGTCGTCTCGTACGCGTCGACGCTCATGGACCCGGCGATGCTCGGACCGCGCTGGTTCGGCGCCCATCTCGGCGCGTCGCTGCGGTCGATGCTTATCTTCGAGGAGTTGAAGCGCACGCAGAGTGCCTCGTCGGATCTCAGCACGCTGTGCGCATTGATCGCCGACGGTGTCCTCACGCCGCATATCCCCATCGAGTCGGACTGGGTCCGGGGAGGCGAGCTGGCACGCGACCTCCTCGCGAGAAAGGTCACGGGGAAGGTCGTCCTGAGCGTCGGCGCGCACTGATCGCGACAGATGCAGGCGCGTGGAGCTAGGCAATGTCGCAGCTTATGGTGATTGGAAATCAGACGTACAAGAAGGGCAATGTCTTCGCGGTGTGGCTTGGATTGCCATTGATCACGCTGGGCATCTACTCATTCGTGTGGATCTAGTGCGATAGCCGTGAGCAACGAGTATCACTTCATCACGCGCTGGCGACTGCGGGCCAGCGCGGAGGAGGTTGCCGGCGTCCTTCGCGACCCGACGGAGCTCACCCGATGGTGGCCGTCGGTCTATCTCGACGTCACGGTGGTTGAGGATGGCGATGTCGGTGGTGTCGGACGCGTTGTCGACCTCTGGACCAAGGGCTGGTTGCCGTACACGCTGCGCTGGCGGTTCACGACACTCCGCAACGACGGCGCCGGTGGCATATCGCTTCGCGCAGACGGCGACTTCGTCGGCGGTGGAACTTGGACGTTCGTTCCGGACGGCGACCATGTCAAGGCGTTCTATGACTGGCGGATTCGCGCGGAGAAACCCTTGCTGCGCCGGCTGACCTGGCTGATGCGACCTGCATTCAGCGCAAATCATCGATGGGCGATGCGCAAGGGTGAGGAGAGCATGCGGCTCGAACTGATGCGCCGGCGCTCGCCGGCGACGGACGCGAGCCGTCTCCCGTCGCCCCCAGGACCCACCTTTGCATGGCTGATCCGCACCGGGCGGCACTTCGTATAGATCCTCGCCCCGAGCTCGACTGGCGGCTCTGACCCCGGCCTGCCGGATGCCGGTCAGGCGATCGGAAGACGCATGTAGCGATACGTCGTGACCGTCTCGAACCCGAAGCGCTCGTAGAGCCGCACCGCGGGGGCGTTCTCGGGATTGACCTCGAGGCCGACCTCGGGGACGCCACCGGCCCGCAGGCGCGCCATCACCGCGCCGAGCATGCGCGTTCCCAGCCGGGTGCCTCGGAGGCGCTGGTCGATCACGAATCCATAGATCATCGTGCGCCGGCCGGACTCGGTCAGGCGAAGGGTCCCAACGACCTCGCCGCCGTCGAGACCGACGAATCGTCGTTCGCCCGGGTGGTCGCTGAACTCCTCTTCGATGAGCGCGACCACGGTCTCGCGATCGGCCTCGGTAGCCGGGCGGATCTCCAGCGGAGGGTCCGTCCCGACTTGCGCCGTGGCCGCGGAGCCGAGACGGACGGCCATGCGACGCTCCGCGAATTCAGGCTCGGCGCCAAGGCGGTGCATCCAGGCAAGGCCTGCCGGTGCCGCGTCCTCGCAGATGACCAGGATGCTGTCGTGCCGCAGGCTCGCGGCCGCGCCTCGAACCTCGGCGAGCAGCTCGGTCGCAATGCCTCGCCGCCGCCAGGAGGGGTGCACCATCCCGCACGCCTCGGCATCGTCATCGGCGGTCAGCCCGGCGTATCCGATCACCTGATCGCCGGCAATGGCGAGAAAGTGCATCGGGCGGTGGAGGCGGTCCGCCTCGTCCAGTTCGACCTTGAGGTCGAGGGGCTCCGCCGCCTCGCAGGCCCGTCGCAGCCGGTCGACGTTGGTTCGATCGGCGCCCCCGAGCCGGCTGAGACCCACGACGGTCCACGAACCCATGGGTCTGAAGCCTGACACGGCGGCCGGTAGCGGTATCAACCGGCGGCGGCACCTGTCGATTTGGCGCATCCCCATTCGTCGTCATCATTGGGACGACCTAACCGGTAACAAGGAGCTGGCTTCATGAAATACGTGCTGCTGTTGATCAGGAACGAGGAGACCGGCCTCGACGATGCGGTCCGCGCCAGCAAACGAGTGGCCATCGATGACTGGTTCGGGGAACTCGGTCGCGGCGGCAAGCTTCGCGGCGGCGAGGAGCTTCAGCCCTCGAACACTGCCACGACCATCCGCCCTCACGAAGGCCGCCCGATGGTCACCGACGGTCCCTTCATGGAGAGCAAGGAGAACGTCGCCGGCTTCGTCACCATCGATGTGGCCGACCTCGACGAGGCGATCGCGATCGCGAAGAGGTGGCCCTACGAGGATCAGATTGTCGAGATTCGCCCGGTCATCGACCACCCCGATCTGCCCAACCACCCGGCCTGACACACCGGAGGCTTGCAGCGCACCATGCAGAGCGACCCGACCGTTGAGGCGATGAACGCCGTCTTCCGCGCTGAGGTCGGCCTGATCTGCGGTTCGCTGGTGCGGATGACGGGTGACTTCGACCTCGCCGAAGACCTCGTCCAGGACGCGGTGGTCATCGCGCTGCAGCGGTGGCCCGTCGACGGGGTGCCGGAGCGTCCGGCCGCCTGGCTCCTGCAGACCGCGCGACGGCGCGCCATCGATCGGCTGCGGCGCGACTCCACGTATCGGGAGAAGCTCCAGTTGCTGACCGACGGATGGGCGCCCGACGTGCGCACCGATCCCGACGATCGCCTTCGCCTCATCTTCACCTGCTGCCATCCGGCGCTCGCCCGGGACGCCCAGGTCGCGCTGACCCTACGCGCGGTCATGGGCATGACCACAAGCCAGATCGCCCACGCGTTCCTGGTCTCCGAGGCGACGATGGCGCAGCGCATCGTCCGCGCCAAGCGGAAGATCGTCGGCGCCCGCATCCCGTACCGGGTTCCCCAGGCGGACCAATTGCCCGAACGGCTCGCCGAGGTGCTCGCCTCGCTCTACATCGTTTTCAACGAAGGCTACCTGGGGAGCGGCCCAGACCTCGCGACCAGCCGCGACCTGTGCGTCGACGCTCTCTGGCTCTGTGGCCTGCTTGCGCGGATGCTCCCGGCGGAGCCCGAGGTGCTCGCCCTGCTCGCGCTGATGCGGCTTCACGAGTCGCGCCGGACAACTCGATTCGATGAGTTCAGGCGCGCTGGTGCTGCTCCGCGACCAGGACCGCTCCCGATGGGACCACGCCGCGATCGCCGAAGCCGGCGCGTTGCTCGAGCAGGCGCGACGGCTGGGCCGTCCGGGCGCGTACTGGCTGCAGGCGGCAATTGCGGCCTGCCACGCTGAGGCGTCGACCTTCGAGGAGACCGACTGGGCGCAGATCCTCGCGCTCTACGGTGCGCTGGTGCGGATCAACCCCGGACCCGTGGTCCGGCTCAACCGCGCCATCGCGCTCGAGCACGTGGCCGGACCGGTGCCCGCGATGGAGGAGATCGACGCCTTGCGCGCCGACCTGGACGGCTATCACCTCTACTGGGCAACCCGCGCCGAGCTCCTTCGCCGCTTCGGCAGGGTCGACGAGGCCGCGGACGCGGATCGTCGTGCGATCGAGCTCACCGACAACCCATCCGAGCGCGCGCTCCTCGAGACGCGCCTCGAACCCACCGTCATCCGCGCCATCGGCGCGAACAACCACTGACCAGCAAGGAGGCACGACATGGCGAAATATCTGCTCAACTACCACGGCGGCGGGATGGCCGAGGGTGAGGAAGCGCAGGCGAAGGTGATGGCCGCCTGGGGCGCATGGTTCCAGACCCTCGGACCGGCACTCGCCGACGGTGGCAATCCCGTCTCCCAGTCCAAGTCGATTGCGGCCGACGGATCAGTTTCGGACGGAGGTGGCTCAAACCCGTCGACCGGCTACAGCCTCATCGAGGCCGACAACCTGGATGCGGCGGTCGGGCTGGCCAAGGGTTGCCCGGTGCTTGCGAGCGGCGGCAGCATCGAGGTTGCGGAAACCTTCAACGCGATGTAGTCAACGCCGGACCGGTGCCCGGTCCGGCCTCTTGCAGGCGGGGAAATGCCCGCGTCCGCGCCGCGATGGCGTCGGTCGCGGGGCGCCCCGTCATGCAGCCGACAGCCCAACTCGCGACAATAGAAGGACCATGAGCGAGGAGGAGGTCCCCGCCGGACCGCCGGCGTGGCCCGGGGGAGCGACGTATTCGAACGACCCATGGGGCAGCAGCGACTGGGCACCGGCGCCGCCGATGTCGGGATGGTGGCCACAGCAGTACTACACGTACGAACCGCCTCCACCGCCGAGGCGCACCTCGCGAGTGGTCATGTTCGGGGTCTTCATCGTCATCTTCGTGTTTGTCGCCAGCGCGGCCGCGACCGCGGTCATCGCAACCCGGGGGATCGGTGGCTCGGGGAGCACCACGGGCGTTGAGGCGGCGACGGTTGACATCAACACGTCGCTCGGGGGTGGCTCCGCCGCGGCGGGGACGGGCATGGTGCTCACGTCCTCCGGTGTCATCCTCACCAACGACCATGTCGTCGCCAATGGGCTGCAGTACAGCGTGCGGCTCACCTCGACCGGCGCCGCCTATCCTGCGACCCTGATCGGCGAGGACAGCAAGCACGACATCGCCGTGATCCAGGTCGAGGGGGTGAGCGGGCTGGCCACGGCGCCGATCGGTGATTCGTCGACGGTGCACGTCGGCGACAGCGTCACCGCGCTCGGCAATGCCGAAGGCCGCGGAGGCGCGCCGGCGGTCGCCAACGGCCAGGTGACCGCGCTCGGGCAGTCCATCACCGCGTCGGACCAGACCGGGCAGGGTGCTGAGTACCTGAGCGGCATGATCCAGACCAACGCTCCGATCTTGCCCGGCGATTCCGGCGGTCCGCTGGTCAATGGCAACGGCCAGGTCATCGGAATGGACACCGCCGCGAGCGGTGGACGGAGAGGCCCGGAACAGAGCTCGATCCAGGCGTTCGCCATTCCCATCGACACCGCGCTCAACTACGCACACCAGCTGATCGCCCATCCCACCGCATCGCCCGCCCCGGCGCTGCTCGGTGTCTGCGTGGGGCCGAGCACGTCGCCGCAGGGTGCCGTTCTGGTGGCGGGCGCCCCGTGCGGAACCAACGGGGTTGAGAGCGGCACGCCTGCAGCCACCACCGCGCTTGGCGCCGGGGACGTGATCACCTCGGTGGGTGGCGCCGCGGTCCTGTCCGACTCCTCGCTGCGAGCGATCCTGCAAGGCGATCATCCAGGCCAGTCGGTGGTCATCGTCTGGTCGGATCCGAACGGGCACCAGCACCGGGCGACCATCACGCTCGCCGCGGCCCAGCAATAGCGTCGCGCGTCGCAGCCGGTGTGACGGCTGGCTGGACCACAATCCGCCTGTGCACGAGTCGCTTTCCGATGTGCTCGTCGAATACGAGCTGGCCGCCCGCTCGACGCTGACCGCGGCGGCCTTCGACTACATTGCCGCGGGCGCGGGCGACGAGCTCTCCCTCGAGGAGTCCAAGGCCGCCTGGCGGGGCTACCGGCTCCGCCCGCGGATCCTTCGCGGAGGAGCGACGCCGGATCTTTCGACCGAGATTTTCGGAACCGCACTGACGATGCCGCTCGTCGTTGCTCCGACCGCGTATCAAGTGGTTGCGCACGCCGAGGGCGAGATCGAGACCGCCAAGGGCGTGAGCGCGGCGGGCGGCCTCATGGTCGTGACCACGCGAGCCACGCGGGTGCTCGAAGAGATCACCGCGGAGCTCGAGGGGCCGTGGTGGTACCAGGTGTACGTGGTGAGCGACCGGCGTCTCACCGAGTCCCTGGTGCGTCGTGCCGCCGGCCTTGGAGCGAAGGCGCTGGTGCTGACCGTCGACACGCCGTATATCGGCTTCAAGCGCCGCGGCCACTTCGCACCGATAGCGATGGAACAGCATCTCGTGAATTTCGGGAGCCACCTCACGCCGGGTGCCGCGTTCGAGGAGATCACCGTCGGGATGGCACAGGATCCGTCGATCTCGCTCGACACCATCGCCTGGTTGCGCGACATTGCCGGCCTGCCGGTGATCGTCAAGGGGGTCCTTCGCGCCGATGATGCCGTGGCCTGCATCGATGCCGGGGCGGCGGGGGTCGTGGTGTCGAACCATGGCGGACGGCAGCTCGACCGCGCCATCGCCAGTGCCGTCGCTCTCCCTGACATTGCGCTCGCCCTTGAAGGCCGGGCACCAATCCTGGTGGACGGCGGCATTGTGAGCGGGACCGACGTGTTCGTTGCGCTTGCCCTCGGCGCCGCCTCGACCATGGTGGGCCGGCCGATCCTCTGGGGCCTCGCGGCCGCCGGCGCGGAGGGCGTTCGCCGGGTTCTCGCGGGCTACCGCGATGAGCTCGACCACGCCATGGGCCTGGCCGGTGTGAGCTCGATCGGCGACTTCGGTCGCGACCTGGTCGCGTGACTCCAGACGTTTCGCAGTTTGTAACCTCGACGCCCGACTCGGCACTTCGACCGACCCGTACGATACCGGCCACCGCAGTCCCGCCGAACCGTGAGCGAAGGAGCCGCTATGGACATGAGCGATACCGGAACGTCGACATCGAGCCGAGGACGCGGTCGTCGTGGTGCGGCAGCGCCGGCTGCGTCTGAGGCAGCCGGCATGGTTGTTCTGGGACCACGCGACTCCCTGATCGGAATGCTCAGCGTCGAGGGAGACGTGCGCATCGAAGGCAGGCTGGAGGGTGACGTTTCCGCCACCGGTGAGGTCACCATTCATTCGAGCGGCACCGCCCGTGCGCAGATCGCTGCGCGCGACATCGTGGTGGCGGGAAGCGTCGAGGGCAACGCCGTCGCGCGTGAGTTGACCGTCCTCACCGAGACGGCGTCTTTTGCCGGCGAGATTCGAACCGGGCGCCTGCGCGTGGACGATGGCGCAACCATGAACGCGACCATCTCCATGACCCCAGGCGTTGACGCGCCTCCCGCACGACGCATGGGAGAGCACGACGACGAAGCCACACTTGACGTGACCGGATCGCCGGTCAGCGAGGCCGACCACGGAGCCACTGACGGAAATGCCGGCTCCGAGTCCGATGCGTACAGCGACGAGCGTGCCACGGAGACGTCGGGCGTCTCCTCAGGTTCGGACTCAGAAGAGGGCTGAGCCAGGGGACTAGTCGCGGAGCCGCCCTGTGGCGAGGGTGAAAGCGCCGTGAAACGCGTAATCACCTTCGCCCAGGCGGTGCATGGTGCGGTCGAGCTCCTCCTCGAACGTGCACCGCGCATCCGGGCTCAGCAGCCCGATCATGGCGTGCGGCCACGGTCCAGACCACTCCATCATCTCGGTCCATTCGCGCACGTCATTGGCACGAACGCCGACCAGCAATTGAGTCACGCCGATGTCCGTGAATCCCGCCATCTCCAGCATGTTGGTGAGGACCCACGGCTCGCCGAAAAGCGCGTGATGCGCGGGCGTTCGTGCGCGACGAATTGCCAGTCGTTCGAGGCGTTCGAAGAACACCGCTTGCGCAGGCGTTGACAGGCTGCGGCAGCGGCACGAGATAGCGATCCGACCGTGTGGTCTCAGCACGCGGCGAATCTCCGCAAACGCCTGCCACGGATCCTCGAAATACGCGAGCGATTGTCCGAGGACCGCGAGGTCGAACATGTCATCGTTGAACACGAGGTGATGCGCGTCCATCACCGAGTAATGGATACCGCGTTCATCGCCGCCCTGGCGGCGCGCGTGGGTGATCATGTCGGGTGAGAGATCGACCGCCATGTGGTCGAGCGTTGACGTACCGGCGCCCATCGATCGGATCACGAGTCCGGTACCGCAGCCGACATCGATGATTCGCTCATCCGGCTCCACGCCGGCAAACGCGGCGAGCCGCTCGGCGGCACGAACGTTTGCGCCCCCGGCCCACGAATCGTACCGATGTGCGGCATCACGGTAGAAGTCGAGTTGCAGCTGCCGGATCGTGTCGGGGATGCCGGCCAGCGTGATCGAGTTGCGCGCGTCGTCACGCCGCGAAGAAGCGCCAGTATCAGTACGATATGCGCCGAGTAGCGGACGAGAAGGAGAGGATACGTTCATGGAAAACATCGCTGAAGTCGAAGAGGCAGCTGCGTCGATTCCACGCGGAGGTCACCGAAACGGCGCGACAGGCGCCAAGGGGGTGACCCTGGGCCCGCGCGACGTCCTCAACGGGTCGCTCACCATCGAGGGCGATCTCCACATCGAAGGGACTGCCGAGGGCGAGATCAACGCGTCGGGTGATGTCGACGTTGAGGCATCGGCGACCGTCCGGGCTCGAGTTGACGGGCGCAACGTGAGTGTCCGAGGCAACGTGACCGGAAACGTGACCGCACGAGGACGCCTGACCGTTGCCGGCAGTGGCGTCGTCCTCGGGGACGTGCGGGCCGTGCGGCTCCGAGTTGATGATGGCGGCACCGTGAACGGCAGCATCACCATGGGCGCGATCGAGTAGGAGAACATCCGGCCTGATCGCATCTGGGAATTATCCCCTGTCCGGGGGTCGATGACTTCAGGCCGGTTTCTGGAGACCTTCGAGGAGCCGCGTGGTCGCGGCGGTCACTTCCTGGACGGCTGCGTCGAAGGCAGTCTGATTTGCCCTGGACGGCGCCCGGTACCCGCTGATCTTGCGGACGAATTGCAGGGCGGCGGCATGGGCGTCGTCGTCATCGGCAGGAGGCTCAGCTCCACGGAGTGTCTTGATGCTTCGGCACATGCATCGAGAATAGCGCGAGGCACGCGACGTAACGCAGGGGCGTATGCCTTGCATCGACCACAGCGGAGGTTCCCCACCATGCGACGTATCGTCTTGACCCTGGCAGGCGGAGCGGTGCTCGCCGCATGCGGCGGCGCAGGGCCCAGCAGCACTGCCCCGCCGGCCACGAACGGCGCCGGCTCGTCATCGGCCGCGTCCGTCTCGACCGGCTCCACGTCCCTCGGGACCGTGCTGACCAACTCGCACGGCTTCACCCTCTACTACTTCCTGCCCGAGAAGAGTTCGACGATCGGCGCCTGCACCGGCGGTTGCCTGACGGAGTGGCCGCCGCTGACGACCACCGGCACGCCGGCCGCCGCGAGCGGGATCACCGGCACGCTTGCCACGGTGTCGATCATGCTCAACGGGGCATCGGTCTCCGAGGTCACCTACAACGGCTGGCCGCTCCATACGTTCGCCAGCGACAGTGCCGCGGGGCAGACGAACGGCAATGGCATCGGCAGTCAATGGTTCGCCGCCATGCCGGGCACCACCGCCACGTCGACGGGCGCCGCAGGCGGATCCGGTTCGACAGCGACGCCGAGCAGCACCCCTGGAGGTTATGGATACTGACGCCTCACAAAAGTGGGCGTCTTTCAATACATCTCCGAGAACTGGGACCAGATCGGTCCCCAGATTGTCACGCACCTCGAGATCGTCGGCGAGTGCGTGGCGATCACGAGCCTGATCGGGCTCGCACTCGGCATTGTCGCTGCCCGATCTGAGCCGCTGTCGACGGTGATACTGGCGGTGGCCAGCACCATCTTGACGGTACCGAGCTTCGCGCTGTTCGGGTTGCTCTCCATCTGGTTCGGGCTGGCCAACCCCCCGGTGATCATCGGCCTCGTGCTCTACGGACTGCTGCCTGTCGCCCGCAACACGCGGGCCGGCATCAAGACGGTCGACCCGGCAGTCGTCGAGTCCGCGCGCGGTATGGGCATGAGCCCGCTGCAGGTGCTGCTGCAGGTCGAGCTGCCACTCGCCGTCCCCGTGGTGCTGGGCGGGATTCGCCAGGCAACGGTGATGATCGTCGCCGTCGCCACCGTCGGCGCGACCGTGGGCGTGGACGACCTCGGCCAGACCATCCTCTCGACCCTCACGCGGAGCACCGGGACCATCGACGCGGTGCTCGCCGGGATCCTCCCCGTCGCTGCGATCGGCATCCTCGCCGACGCCGTCCTGGCGGGTATCCAGCGTGCGCTCTCGCGCGGGCGCGTCTCGGTCGCGGCGACATGATCACCTTCGACCGCGTGGTGAAGCGCTATGGCGACCAGGTGGCGGTGGATCGCCTGTCACTCGAGATCAAGTCGGGTGAGGTGGTCATGCTGGTCGGGCCCTCGGGCTGCGGCAAGACAACCTCGCTCAAGATGATCAACCGTCTGATCGAGCCCACCGGCGGCACCATCAGCATCGACGATCGCGACACCCGCACATACGACGTCAACGACCTCCGCCGATCGATCGGGTACGTCATCCAGCAGGTCGGGCTCTTTCCTCATCAGACGGTCGCCGAGAACGTCGCCACCGTGCCCCGGTTGCTTGGCTGGCCCAAGCAGCGCATCCAGGCGCGAGTGGAAGAGCTGCTGGATCTGATTGGCCTGCCGGCTCCGAGCTATGCCCGGCGCCTGCCCGCGGAGTTGAGCGGTGGCGAGCGTCAGCGGGTCGGAGTGGCTCGGGCGCTTGGGGCTGACCCGAACATCCTGCTCATGGACGAGCCCTTCGGCGCCATCGACCCGATCGCCCGCGAGCGCCTTCAGAACGAGCTGCTCCGGCTCCAGCGGGTCGTGCGCAAAACGATCGTCTTCGTGACCCACGACATCGACGAGGCCGTCAAGCTCGGCGATCGGATCGCGCTTCTGTCGAAAGGCGGCGTGCTGGAGCAGTTCGCCACCCCGGAGGAGTTGCTCGCGCATCCGCAGTCGGAATTCGTCACCGGGTTCCTCGGCGAGGGCCCGCTGGTGCGGCGGCTGGCGCTCATCCCGATCGCCGAGGTGCAGCTGCCCGCGGTCAACGGCGCTGCACCGGCAACGTCGGTCGATTTCGCGGGAACCCTTCGCGATGCGCTGGATGCGGTGCTTCGCTCGCCGGACGGACGGGCGCGGGTGGTGAAGGGCGACGAGATCGTCGGCATCGTCTCCGCCGACGTGATTCGTGCGGCATCGCTGAGGTCGCGGTAGTGCCCCATCTGCCGCGCTGGATCCACCACCTTCGCCCATTCGCCACGCCCATCTGGGTCGCGATCGGGATCCTCGTCTCGATTGGCGTATACGAGACCCTCGTCGGCAAGCCCTTCGACGACGAGATTCTCAACGCGCCGAACCTGATGAGCGAGACGATTCAGCACATCTACATCTCCGGGGTCTCATTCGCATTCGTCGCCGGAATCGGGGTGCCCGTGGGGGTGGTGATCGCCCAGGCGGGGCGCCTGGTTCGGGTGCCGGTCTTCCTCATCGCCAACCTCGGTCAGGCGATTCCGGGCATCGGCCTGCTCGTGCTCCTGTTCGCCTTTCTCGGGCTCGGTGTCCTGCCCACGGTGATCGCCCTGGTCATCTACGGACTGCTGCCCGTGCTGCGCAACACGGTCACCGGCATTCAGGGGGTGGACCCGGCAGCAGTGGACGCCGCACGGGGAATGGGGATGACGCGTTGGCAGGCTTTGATGCGAGTGCAAGTGCCTCTTGCGTCGCCACTGATCTTTGCCGGCCTGCGCACTGCACTCGTCTTAATCATTGGAACCGCTACACTCGGGAACTTCATCGGAGGTGGCGGCCTCGGGGATGTGATCGCCGCAGGCATCAACAACAGTGATCGGGTGGTTTTCGTTGGAGCCGTGATGGTTGCGTCGCTCGCTTTGCTCGCCGACTGGGGGCTCTCAATGATTGAGCGCGTCGCAGTGCCAAAGCAGGTCGGTGGTTAGTCAGGTCATCGTTTAATAAGGTCAACGGTTAGCTCATGTGGAGGAACACATTCATGAAGCGCAAGCTACTCGCGGTCATCGCAATCGCGATACCCGGGACCCTTGCTGCATGCGGGGGTGGAAACTCCGGCGGCGGCACCCCATCCGCCACGGCCACGGCGGGAACATGCCCGACGGGTTCTCAGACAAGTGGCGGTGGTGCCACGCTGTCGATTGGCAGCAAGTCATTTGCAGAAGAGCAATTGATGGCGCAGATGGTCGTCGATGTGCTCGGCGCGCACGGTTTCACTGTGACCGATACCTTCAGCGCAGCCGATCCGGCGATCGGAAAGGCGCTGTCCAGCGAGATTATCGACATGTACTGGCAGTACACCGGTACGGAGTTGACCGACCCGGGGTACCTTGGGCTGAGCGCTGGACAATTCCCGACGGACCTCACTGGCGCCTTCGCCAAGGTGAAGCAGCTCGACGAGGCAAAACAGCTCTGCTGGGTGGCTCCCACACAGTTCGACGATACGAACGGCATCGCCATCAAGGCAAGCGAGGCCACGACATTCGGTACCTCGCTCTCAGCCTTCGGCTCCTATCTGAAGTCGCATACGAACACGAAGGTATGCATCCAGTCGGAATTCCTCACTCGGCCTGATGGACTGCCCGGTCTGGTGACCACGTACGGCTGGCCATCCGCGGCAAATTTCCAATACACCCAGATCGGAAGCACGGCGGAAAAAGCGATCGCTTCCGGGCAGTGTGCTGCGGGCGAGGTCTACACAACGGACTCCGCCATCGAAGCCAACCACGAACAAACGCTCACCGACGACAAGAACCTCTTCCCGCCGGACAACGCGGGGCTCGTGGTGCGTTCGAGCATCCTTCAGAAGTACCCGTCGATCGGCGCGTGGATGACCCCGGTGGCTGCCAAGCTGACCACGCCGGTCATGCTCCAGCTCAACGCCATGGTGGAGGTTCAGAACCAGACGGTCTCCAATGTCGCGCACACGTGGCTCGTGCAGAACGGGTTCCTCTCGAGCTGATTCTCGGGTAGCCTTGCCGCAGTGATGCGACGACTGCTCCCCATTGCGACAGCAGCCGTCTCGATTGCCCTGATCGGCGCCGGGGGCGCTGCGACGGCGCGCGCCATGGGTCGCGCGTCGTCGTTTCATCACGACGTCGCGACCCTCGAGCGGTCGTGGACCGTGGACGTCGGCGAGGGTGTGCCCGAGGCGAGCATGAGCCCGCTGCACAGGCAGCTCAACACGTCCAGCTACATGCACGCATCGGCGTGGTCACCGCTGTGGTGGCTCGACGACGGCAGCGCTTTCCTGGCGACCTTGCACCGCGAAACCGGCCGGGTGTGGAGGTCGGCGGTCGCGGTGGCGCGGGTTCGGGCCGAGGCAGCGATGACCGCATGGAGCCAGATGGAGCTGCAGTACGGCTCGTACGTTCCCGCCGCCGCGTCGAGCGCGGCCGCCCGGTGGGCGGCCCAGCTCGCGGCGGTCACCACGCCGGCGGCCATCGATACGCTGGCGACCGCGTGGAGCGGCGAGGTCGCGGTGGCGCGCAGGTCGGCGACCCTCGATGAGATCCAGGTTGCGACCGGTGGCTACGGCGGTGTACCCGCGCTCGTTGCCACCGCCGATCGCACGGTTTTGGTCGCACGTGGCGATAACCTGGAAACCGGGTCGGTGCCGTCGCTGATCGCCACGCTCACCGCGAGTGGCACTGACGCGGCCACGACCGTGAAGGCGATCAAGTCGCTCGTGGCTGATATCGGTGCCCTCAACGCGCTGATCGTCCTCGACGGCCGGGTCGGGGTGGAGCTGCGCTCGCTGGACGCACGGGTCGCGCTGGCCGGCGCGCATCACGCTGCCAACGCCGGCGGATTCGCCGCCGACTACGCGTCGTTATCGACGCGGCTTCGAGAAGGCGGCACCTCGGCTCGTCTCGAAGCGGTGGCATCCCAGATCCGGGCGCTCGAGATCTCGATCAACGCGGCGCTGACCGCGGTCGGCTGCGGGCACGCCCTCCCTAACGGCAAGGTCATCGACGTCGACGAGACGACCCAGTCGGCGATCTTCTTCGACGACGGATGCATCGAGGGCTCCGCGCTGGTCACGACCGGTCGACCGGGGCTCCGGACTCCGACAGGGACGTTCCACATCTACGCGAAGTACTCGCCGATCACGCTGATCTCGCAGTGGCCGGTGTCGTCCCCCTACTACTACACGCCCGAGAATGCGGCCTACGCGATGGAGTTCCTGCGCGGCGGGTTCTTCATCCACGACGCGCCGTGGGAGCCGTCGTCAGGGTTTGGACCGGGGAGCCAGAACGGTGTGGATGCCAGCCACGGGTGCGTGCACATCCCCACGCCGACGATGGCCTGGCTCTACGCCTGGAGCCCGATCGGCACCACGGTCATCATTCACGCCTGAGGCGGAGGCGCGATCAGGCCGCGCAAGCCTGCGTGGAGACGGGCGCGGTCCTGTGCTCGCCCGCCTGGAGATCGGGGTAGACCTGCGGGATCGTGAGGGCGTAGCCCACGTCCTGGGCGGTGGTGCTTGCCGCGAAGACCACGCCGATGACCTGGCCATTGTCGTTGACGAGCGGTCCGCCCGAGTTGCCCGGGATGATCCGTGCTGCGAGGGCCTCGATACGGCGTGTGACCAGGGTGTCGCCATAGATGTTGTAGCCGGTCGCCAACTCCGTGGAACTCACCGCTGCCGGGACGACCTGCTCGGCGCCACCGCCGGGATAGCCGATGACCGCGCCGCGGGTGCCGCGAACGGGGGTGCTGTCGACGACCACCAGGGGGCGCAGGGCAAGGCCGGGGGAGTACAGGATCGCGAGATCGGTATTCGGATCGAACAGCACGACGAGCGCGGCACGACGTCGTCCGTTCGGGGTGTCGATCTCGACGCTTCGCGAGCCGGCCACAACGTGGGCGTTGGTGACGAAGTACCCCGGTGCGAGTGGCCACGACGACCCCGCCTCACCGCCGCCGTCGCATCCGGTCGCGATGACCTTGGAGGTCACGCTGGTCGCCTCCCGGATGCCTGCCGTGTCGATGAGCGGCGGGATCGCCACCGGAGCCTGCGGGATGTTGAGGATGGTGGAGAAGGGGTTGGGGAAGTTACTGGGCAGGAAGAGGTTCCCGATGGTCGCGAGGAACCCGGGAGGGCGTGGCATGAACCCGTCGAGAGAGCGCTCGATCGCCGAGTTGCTGATCTGGTTGTCCAGGGTCACCCAAGGGCTCTGCGAGAACATGAGGCCCAGGTACCAGGCGGCGGCGAGCGCCGCTGCAAGGCCGAGGACGCCACCGACGGCGGCATCGACCTTCCCGAGCAGGACGGTGTGCTCGGTGTGCTGCCGGATTCGAAAGCCAATCCCGGCGCCCGCGCCCTCGATGATGACCGTGACGCCGACGAAGATGCCGATGGCGATCAGGCGCTGCGTGGTCCGATCCTGGGTGATCGCCCTGGCGATCGGCGGAGCGATCACCGCGCCCAGGAAGATGCCGGCGAGCAGCCCGGCTAGCGCGAGGGCGATCCCGGTCAGCCCACGGCGAATGCCCGAGGCCGCGAACGTAACCAGGAAGATGACGATGATGAGGTCGAGGACGTCCACTGGGAGTGAAGTCTGCCGTGGAAGGACCGCGATGGGCCTCGGGTCAGCGGTCGGGCAGCTTTGTCCTCGCGTAGGCGCGCCGCGTCGACTGGTCGTAGGCGCCAGGGCCGCTCAATAGACGGCGCCACCATGGGGCATCGACGTACTCGCGAAGGAGATCGAGCCGCTCCTGGATCGGCGGCTGGAAGGGACGGTGTCGGGTTTCGTCGGTGATCGGATCCCCCTGCGCGAACCAGGTAAGCCAACGCCACGGCGCCGCCTGGAACGCGTCGAGCATCTCGCCGGGCGCTCGTCCCAGCTCGGTGCACACCTGGATGAAGTCCTTGGGCTTTCCAGTCGTTGCGGCGTCGAACGCTGCCCGTTCGCGCGCCGTCGGCGGAATCGCTTGCTCAGTCATGGCCACCTCTGCTTCGAGCCTACCAGCCGGGTACCGGACCGCCGCCTCCCGCGCATCGCTCCTAACTGGATCCGGACACCGAGGGCGCGAAATTGCGTGTGCTTACGCCACCGAAACCGCTTCAGGAACCGTGAAGCTCACGACCGCGGGCGCATCACCGCAGCATTCATTCCCAAAGGATTGGGACGATCATGGTGAGCTGACTGGGGATCGCCCTCGCGACTTGTAAGCTTGTTCGGCGACGGTTGCGGTAACGCATTGTCGGGATCGCCCAGCCTGCATGTTGAGCAGATGACGGCGCCCGGTCGCTGATCAGCCCTTCGACATCGCGCTGCGGATGTGCTGTTTACCCAGCAGCAACCCCTATCGTCCCGGAAGTCTTGCCTGCTGAGCCGCTCGTGCAGGAGCGCGCTCAACGCAACGAGCCACACGGTGGCCCAGATGCTGATTGGCCCAGCACTTGGTGGCCTCGTGTGAAATGCAACCCCGAAACGAAAACCACTGTCGTGGAGTTGACGCAGGTGAGGTGCAACCCCGAAACCACAACCACCGTCATGGGTTGATCGCCACCTTGCCCCTGGCACTCCTCCTGGCTGCCTGTAGCGTCAGCCCCAAGCCGAGCACCCCGACCCCCTCAGCCTCAACACCTACCCCCAGTGCCCCCCCTACCCCGGCGCAGACCCTGATTCCTGCCCCTAGCCCCACTGCCGCCGCTACCCCAGCTCCTGAGCCTCCCCTGGCGGTGCTAACCGATGGACAGAACATCAAGGTGGTTAACAGTCAGGGGGTGGAACAGTGGGGCCTGTCGAACGCCGCCATGGGAAAGATCTTCAGCCCCACCGCCTCCGGGTTTTCCGTAGACCCGCAACATGTCGTCGAGGCCGGCTCCAACCTGGTTTTGATCTATGGGACCACCCCGTCCTTGTTCAAAATCGCCGTGCTTTCCCGGACCGGAAAGGTTCTTGGAATCGGCACAGTGCCAGCCAATGGCCCCGCCCCAGTAGTTTCGCCCACCGGGACCGAATGGGCATGGAGCGTCGATGAATCCCCGGCAAGTGAGTTGGACACTATTGGACCCGGGCCACCGTATTACCGGCATCACGGCGTGATCGAGGTGGGTGGCCTCGGCGAGCCGATCCGAACCGTCTACAAGTGGTTGGCGCCAGCCAACTTCGGCGAGCAATTGGATGGCTGGACGAATACCGGCATCATCGTTCAGCGGTGGGAATATGGAGGCTGTGGCATTTTGTACGACCCTGCTGCGGCCTGGTTTGCGCTCAACCCCAGCAGCGGACAGCTGACCGAACTCTTCACCGGCAATGACCAGTTCATGGGCGCCAGCAGCGGCGTGACCGTCGCCGCTCTCATCAACGATGCTCACGCAGTGCTCATCAACGGGCTGAAGTACACCGAGAGCACGTCCACGATTGTTGGCGCCAACATCAGCCCCGATGGAGCCCACGTAGCCGTCTCTCGCATCAGTGACTACCAGGGCTGCGCTGGCTATGTTCCCAGGAACACGGTCGAGCTGGTAACCGTGGCCAGCAAAACGCATGTCGATCTGCAGAACCTGGCCGCCGATGGTTGGTGGAGCGACACCGAGTTAATCGCCAACCCTCTTGACGGGAGTACCTGGCTGTACACCCTAATCGGCAAGCCGGTAAATGAAATCTGCTCCGCGAGTTCGGAGTGGGCTTACTCCGGAGAACTGTCATGAAACTTGCCGGGGACCCAGGCTGAGTTCAGCGGCAGTGGAGGTTCTACCTTCAAGGGGCCAAGGCGTCGGGACTTCGCCAGATTGCCATCGGGGTAGCGCGGGTATTGCCGTGCATCATCTCCGTCCTTCGCGTGTTCTCGCGTTTACCATTTGCGAGGCAAATGCCGTAGGAACGTGACCTTTCGTATCGGTCGATCTCTTCGCGCCGCCTGAGTAGACCGACGATCGCCTTCGTGTTCATGAAGGTTTTGACCTCAAGAATTGCGTACGTGCTGCTAGGGGTCGCTTTGGCCGGCCGACCTCACTCATCCAGTGGCGCATGGGTCTTCGCACCACATGCAACCGTGCAACCCCGAGGGAGATGGTGGCCTGGTGCGCCGCGGTCCTTCAAGAGACTCGCCTGGTGTACCGAGCGTCGCGGCGTGGTGATCCGCTTCTACCTCGCCCTGGTGAACACCGTCATCATCGTGCGCCGCCTGCTCCGGGAAGCCTGGAAGCGGTATCGCTGGGACACTCGGCCGAGACGCTGCGCGTGAATGCGTCAATCACCTATTGGCGCAAGCCCTCCGTATACCCTCCTCGTCTAAGTGTCTCAGTCGCGCTGAACGCACCCCAAGCGTCACGCCAGACCTGCTAGCCTCGCGGCGCGGTCATCGGCAAAGTCATGTTGACCAGCTGACGGAAGGGGAGTTAATGCCCAGTCTGACTGAAGTTCGCACGAGCATTCGCGCGCGGGCCAACAGACCCACCACGCACCAATCGCGGAGTGGACGGAGGATTCTGGCTGCAGCGATCATCTCGTCCCTCGGTCTCGCCCTGAGTACGGCAGATAGCGAGCCGGGACGAGCGCAGACGACCTTCAGTCCAAGCATCGTTGTGAATGCCGGCCAGGCACTGGGGCCGATCAGTCCGGGACTCTTCACCAACAATCAGCGATACGAAGATGGTGGCACGGGCGTCCTCGATCTTTCCTCACTGTCGTCGGATCCAACGATAGTCCCGCTCAAGCCTGATATCGTCGCATACGCCCAGCAGGAAGGTGTCACCGGCCTCAGATTCCCAGGGGGCACGCAGGGTGACTACTACAACTGGCATAACGGCATCGGTCCCGTCCTCAGCCGACCCACGTGTGCAAACCTTGCAGGGTCCCCAGCCGCGTGCAACTCCTACGGGATCATGGAGCACATGGAATTCATGGAGGCCATCGGTCCAACGGCGGTGGCCTGGACCGGGATTACCCTCGCACGCAATATCCGCGCTCAGGATGCCGCCAATTTTGTCGAGTTCATGAATTCGCCCGACGACAGCAGCCATCCCTGGGCGGAACTAAGGGCGTCGTACGGGCATCCTGCGCCTTACGGGGTCCGCTTCTGGGCGCTTGGGAATGAGGTTGCGCCCGACAAGCGCTACTTCCCGGACGTCAACGCCTGGCTGGACGGATACTCCATCAATGGGGTCTCGGTGTGGGATGGCGCCATAAATATTCGCAACGCGATGAAGGCAGTCGACCCGACCATCGAGGTGGGTACGGGGTGGTCTCCGAAAAACAACGACCTCTTCAACGCCTTGCAGGCTCGGAACACTCGATTTGACTTTGCGGACATTCATGGGCTTGGGGGCGCGCAGGGTACCGGGACGACGTCGACCGCACAGAACTACACCGCGGTCGGCGCCGCATCGCATATCGCTGACAAGACGGTGGCGCTGCAGAACATGATCAACGGTCCGGGATACCCAGCGCTCAACGGAATGATGGTCTATTCCTGGGAGATGGATGTATCAGACGTCGCACTTCGCTACAGCCTGAGTCACGCGCTGACCAATTCGGTGAGCATGGACCAGTTCATCGCCAACAACCTCACTTTTGAGTCGCACACTCCATTCAGCGCTCTCAACACGAAACCACCTGAGACGGCACGAGCGGAGGATGTCCAGTTCTATCCGAGCGTACCCCCTGATCCGAGCGGGAATTACTATGTGAACTGGATTGCCACGGCTCCTTCGTACACCTATCCGCTGTACGCCTACGATCTGGGCAGCGAGTTGGTGGCATCGTCGATCAGCTCGAATCCTACGGTGATCGTGAAGTCTCAGGTCATCAATTTGCTCTATGTCACCGCTGCAGTAAATAACCAGGGCGATGTTCTCGGTGTCATCGTAACCAACACCGACGTCAGCAACGACTGGACCGTGGCCCTGACTCTCGAGGGGTTTGCAGCTGACAACGCGACGGTGGAGCAGGTTGATGGGCCGGCGGTGACCTCGGTGAATACACCGGCAGCGCCCACGACCGTCGAGGACGTCGCGTTACCTGGATTCGCAGTTCCGGCATCGGGGACGTTCAGCTATACGTTCCCGGCACACTCGGTCACGGCCATCGATTTCTCGGCCAACTCCTAGGACGCTGAGTTAGTCAAGGCTAAGTAAAGTGGTAACCGAAGTACGGTTGTCCAAAAATAAGGCACCGCTCTGCCGAAGGCTTGCTGCCGGAGGGCGTAAGCCCGCAGGCGGCCACCAACCCCGACGCGTTACGCGCTACGGGGTCGTTGGTCAGCAGCCGAGCGTCGCAGGTTGCTCAGCTTCAAGAGTCCCGATGGGGAACCGTTCGATAGCGCGAAGCGCGGAGGCGGTTGCCTTGATCAAGGGGCCGCAGGGGACGGTATCAAGACGTCACCGCCCTCAACGCCGACCAACACGCTCAGGGCGTCAGTCACCGAGCAGGTCGGCAGCGCCGATCACCACGGGCACGCGGGTGAGCGCGTTGGCGAGCTTCGCGAACGTCGCGGGTGTGACCGGTTGGCCGCGTCGAGCGCGGGACACGCCTTCCGCGTCACTCCGGCGAGCGCCGCCAACTCGCGCCCAGTCAGGCCGCGCACTGCCATCGCGTGGTCGAGGCGATCGCGGTGAACGCGGATCCCCATGGGTCGGGCACAGGGTTCGGGCAGGCGCGCCCGTGCGTGAAACCCTTGCCTCGTATCGGGGCCGCAAGCATACTCAAAGCCGCACAATGACTCCTTGATGACGGCCAATCGACCCGCACGTGGCAGGCGAGGTTCATCGACGCCCGTTAACCTAGCAGGTTCGGTAGCTGAGATCAAAAAGCGTCGGGGCGTGGCGCAGTGGTAGCGCACCTGCTTTGGGAGCAGGGGGTCGCTGGTTCGAGTCCAGTCGCCCCGACATAACCCTCACCGCGCCGCCGCCGCCGCCTGCGCGAAGATCCGTCGATGCCACACCGGGCGCTGACCTCGGCAGAAATCTCCTTACCCGTGCACCCTGACACTGCGCGTGTCACAGAGCGGATCGCACAGCTGGCGCGGGACGTCGAGCTGGTCGTGCTCACCGACAATCACGCTGGGCAGCCCCGGATGTCGCCACTCGCCGCGGTGGCCCTGGCGAGAGAGCAGGGCGTCCGGACCGTGGTCCATATCTCGGCACGGGATCGCAACCGGCTCGCGCTCCAGAGCGAGGTGATTGGCGCTGCCGCGCTCGGCTGCGATGGAATCGTCTGCCTCCACGGCGACGACGTTCCCGGGATTACCCGGGTCGGCGACATGACCGGGACACAGCTGCTCGCTGCTGCCGGGGAATGGCTGGACCCGCTGCCAATCGTGCGGGGGTGCGTATTGAACCCGTTTGCCACCGCCCCCGATAGAGAGCTGCGGCTGTTGCGACGCAAGCTTGAGTGCGGTGCAACCTTTGCTCATACCCAGATGTGTTTCAGCATCCCCGCTCTGACGGGGTTCTTGGACCGCGCTGGCGAGGCGGGGCTGTTGAAGCGACTACGCGTTTACGTGACCGTAGGCGTCCTGCGGAGTCGCGCCATGGCTGATCGTGCCCGCTCCCTGCCTGGCTGCGACCTGCCTGACTCAGCCTATGCGCAGGTGTGCGCCGGGGGAGGACGCGAGTTGGCCCTTGAAATGGCACAGCGCCTGGCCGATCTTCCGGTGGTGGACGCGCTTCATGTCATGCCCTTGGGCGACGAGCCAATCGCCGCCCGAGCGGCAGCCGCCTTCCGCCGTGCCCGGCAGGTCGCCCAGACCTCCTGACCAAAGTGACAACCGCTCTGGTTGTGATAGCGACGGTGAGAGCGTTTGGTGAGCCATTTCCCACTTGACGAGTGAAAGGGAGCGACCGTGGCATGGACTACGTTGTCACGGACGAGCCGTGCCGTGCCTTTCTTCCGGTGAGCCGAGCACTCGCAATACCGTCGCTGTCGAGCGCATACGACGGTGGCTCGAGCTCTGCATGTTGGACCTCGAAAAAGCAGTTCCAGCACCATAGCTCCTCGTCCAGCAGTACCGATCCCGGTGCGTCCTGTCGAGCCGCGCCAACCGGGTTCCGACACGTGACACATATGCCACCCAGCCGGTCGGCGGCATCCTCCTCGGATTCGTCAGTGATCGTCAGCAGCGCCGGCCCCTCAGGGGTCGTCACGAAACTCCGCACGCCGCACATGGTTCCACAAGACTCGGTGTTGCGCACGCACAGCCGAAAGAACGCTCGGAAGTGGTGCGTCCGTCCGCCAACGCGCTGTGCTCGACCCTTCGCGTTCCTCTGTGCCACTGCGGTACCAAGCACGTGCTCGTCGACGCTGCGCTCGTCGTCCTCGTACAACCTCGACCCGCCGCAGCGACGGACGGGGCATAGGCGTCCCCCGTGGCCCGGCCGCCAAGCGTGTCATTCTCGTGGAAATGACCCGAGCCATGGTGCTGCCGACCAGGGCCAGTGACGAGGACGGGGCGTTCGAGCGCTTCTTCCTCGATTCGTGTCAGCTGGCGGTGGGCATGGTCGCGGTCACGACCGGAGACGTCGCCGCCGCCGAAGACGCGGTCCAGGAGGCGTATCTCCGAGCGCACCAGCGATGGGGACGTGTGGGGGGCCTGGAGCGTCCTGAACTCTGGGTCGTCAAGGTCGCTACGCGGATCGCAGTCTCCAGCTGGCGGCGGCGACGTCGAGAGACCCAGCTCGGCCGGGAGCTGGAGGCGGAGGTCGCGGACAGCATCGCCCGGATCTGGACCCGCTGGGGAACTCGAAGGGCTCAGCCCGCAGCAGCGACTGACCATGGTGCTGCATCACGTTCATGGACTCCCGGTTGCGGACGTCGCGATCGCCGCGGGGACTTCAACCGAAACAGTCCGCACCCACCTCAAGCGGGCGCGCCAGCGGCTGCGGGCGCGGCTTGCTGACGAGCAAAGTCATGAGTGACCTCGAGCGTGACCTGGAGGATCTCGGGCGGCGAATCTGGCCCGATCCGGAGCGGGTTCGCAGTCGCGCCATGCCCAAGGACGCCGGACCGCGTCACGGCGGGCGGCGCCGCTTCCACGGGACTCTGCGAACGCTCCTTGGCACCGGCGTTGCGATGGCGCTTATCGGCAGCGTCTCTGCGGCCGCGATCCTCCAGATCCAGCACCATCTCACCGCGTCGCCGGGGGCGACACGGCCCGCCGCCGGTCCGGCCACGGGCGGGGCGGGGCGGACGAGTGGTGGCGGCGAGCCAGTCGTCGCGTCGGGGCTGACGAGCCCGGTCGCCACCGGCCGGCTCTCGCCGTCGCCGGTGATGCCGTCGCCGAGCCCAACCGGTCAGCCGCCTCCGGCGGGCGGCACGCTCACGCTCACCCAGAGTAGCGGGGGCACGTTTGTGGTGAGACCAGGCATGACCATCACGGTGGACCTCGGCGAGGGCAGCGCCGGGTCCACGTGGAGCATGCCCTCGAGCGCTCCCAATCAGATCGTGCACTTCTCGAGGGGATCCCGTCTCGGCAGCGGTGAGGTCACCGCCACATTCGTTGCCGCTGCTCCCGGGCAGGCGACGATCCAGGCTGCGTTATCCCCGATCTGCTCACCCAGATGCGGTATCCCCGCATATCTCTGGCAGGTCCACATCGCCGTGGTCCCCTGATCGCCCCCTTAATGACGCCCCGGTTAGTTGCTCTCAGGGTGACTTAGCCGGGGCGCCTGAGGCGGGCTCGCGAAGCCGCCCGAGCAGCGCACGGAGCCCATCCCAGGACCGGGCCCCGCCGGGACGCGTCGACGTCAACGCATCAGTAGCGACGAACCCACCAATAAAGGCGCATACTCTCGCCGCCACCAGATTCGCGGCGTTTGCAGAGGGGGGCGACCGATGCCGGTTGCGGGGGTACCGGGGGTTCAGGGCATCGCGCCGATCGCGCGCGGTTTGGATGGCACCGACCAGGTGCTGCGGCCCCTCGTTGCGAACATCGGGTATTCCTCGGCAGGTGCTGTCGGGCGCGCGCCCCCTTTCCGAGTGGCCTTGCTGCGCTGACGTTGTGACGTGATCTCGCACCGCGAGCACGTTTCAGAGGAATGAGGAAGATACAGATGCTTCGGAGACACACGCCGTGGCGAGCGGGCTCAGTTCTGCTCGCCGCCAGCTTTATCATGCTTGGCACCATGCCCATCGTCGCGCACGCCGCGGTGGCTGACCGTGACGCCGGCTCCTACGGTTCGACCTCGGCCTCGAGCTCGCCGATCAAAGGGCAGGCCGTGCTCGCGGGTACGGGAAACATCACCTCGGCGCCCACGCCTGCCGCGGGCGGCGTTGCCATCATGAACATGTCGCATCGTGCAAACCTCGGTGGCAAACCCGCACGGGGTCCTCTCGGCGCGGCGCAGATGCCGGTGATCGCTGGAGAGGCGCTTTCCAGTAACGGGACACTGCTCCAGAACTTCGACGGTGTGAGCGACCTGGACAACGCGAACACGACGGGGTACATCCTTGCGCCACCCGACCAGGGACTCTGCGTCGGCCCGGCTGCATTCCTGGGTCAGGAGGCGGTCATCGAGCCGGTCAACATCAGCTTGGCCATGTACAGCACCTCGGGGACAGAACTCATCGGTCCGTTGCCGCTCAGCTTCCTCTACGCGGAGCCCAACTTTCCCACCGAGTTCATCAGCGATCCGCGGTGCCAGTACGACAAGTCCACCGGAGACTTCTTCTTTACCATTCTCGCTTTCAATCCGAACGGCAGCGAATCGCACATTGACATCACCGTCCTGCACCAGAATGGATATTTCGATGTCTATCGGATCGATACGACCGATGCCACTGGGCGTGGGTGCCCGTGCTTCGCGGATCAGCCACTGCTCGGGATCGACAGCCAGAACCTGTACATCAGCGGCAACGAGTTCCCGATCAACCAGCCGAGCCCCTACTTCAACGGTGCGGAGATCTTTGCCGTCTCGAAGTCGCAGCTTGCGGCGAGCGTTACGGCCCACCTCGTCGAGTTTCCGCATCTCAGCGACGGGGGAATCCTCATCGAGACCCTCCAACCCGCGATCACCAACGGCGCAGCACCCGCTGAGTATTTTCTCCACAGTTTCACTGTCGATGCGTTCGGGAACAACAGCACCTACGACAATCGTCTGGGCATCTTCGCGCTGACCAATCAGAGCGCCGTGACCGCAGGCGGCACGCCAACGTTGAGCAACCCGACCATCTTCAACAGCGAGACGTACGTGCAACCCAATTTGGCGCCACAGCCCAGCGGGGTCATGCTCAATCCCGACGACGATCGCATGCAGCAGGTCCAGTACGTCAACGGCAAGCTGTACGCGGCGCTGTCCACGGCGTTGGCGATCAAGAACGACGCGACTCGCACTGGCATCGCATGGTTCCAGATCAAGCCATCGTTGAAGGGCTCGCTCACCGTGAAGGCGAGCATCACGCACCAGGGCTACGTCGGAGCGGCTGGGACTTACCTTCTGTATCCGGCGATCGCGCAAGGGCACAACGGCATCGTGGAGATTGGCTTCTCGCTGTCCAGCACGACGCTAACGCCGAGCGCGGCCTACGTGGTTGGGACAGCCACTGACGTCACCGGCTTTGGTCCGATCTTTGTCGCGGCCACCGGTACCGGGTCCTACACCGATACCTTCACGTGCAACGGGTCTGCGCCTCCAGGCTGCCGGTGGGGCGACTACTCGTGGGCGACGATTGACCCGATGACTGACGAACTCTGGTTCGGCGCCGAGTACACTCCGCCGCTGAGTCGCCAGATTTCCAATGCCAACTGGGGCACACGCATCTTCGAGGTCAAGGCCTAAGGGAGGCGCGAGCGCCTGAGGAGCGCAACCAGGGTCGTCCTGCGGTCGCGGGCGCGCTGTGCGCCCGCGGCCGGCGATCCTCGGCGCAATCACGAGTCTCCAGCGACATCTACGACTTCGAGCGAAGGTGTCCCGAGGTGCTCGGCGTAACCCGCTCGCGGGTCGCGTCCCGTAAACGCCACGAAACGTTCCCAGTCGTTGGCGCCGGGAGGTGGCGGTACCTCGGCGCCGAAGGGGGCACCGGGACCCACCAAGTCCCGGAACTCCGGCTTGATGAAGGCGTGCGCCCCACTCAGTGCCGGCGCGGCGAGGGTGGAGGCGAGTTCGATCCAGCTGTCCGGTGGCCCATGCCAGGTCCCACGCGTGGGCCGCCAACTCGACGAGATACATGTCGATGAGGGCCGCCCCCGTGTACTGCTCTCCCCAGGGCATGGTTGCCGTTGTCACCAGGCGGATATCGTCCGCCCACGCCGCCGTCGCCTCCTGGGCGGCGCTCCGCAGCCGGTCAGGCGCCACAGTCAGCTCGACGTGCGGGGATGCGTCTCCTGACGGGGGCGTTTGCCCGCGGCCGAGGGCGGCAGCTCGGTGCGCAGCTTCGACGACGTGGTCGATCAGTCCCGCCACGTCGTAACCGGGGCAAGGCGTGCAATTGCGCAATTGGTCAGCGCTTATCCCAGAGACGATCACCGCCGCGTTCTCGTAGGCCTCGATGAGGATACTGCGGCAGCGGTCCGGCGTGGCCGTGGTATTCGTCCTCGTCACGGCCAGGACGGACTGAGCAGCAGGTTGGTGAGGCGCGCGATTCGAGCCTCGTCGAGACCAAGACCGCGGAGCAACGCCACCACACCGCCATGCTCGGTGTCGACACACTCCATCGTCTGCACCATCGCCTCACGACGAACCGTGAAGAGCCGCTCGGCGCGAACCGCATCCATACCACGCTCCAGCGCGGTGACCTTGTCGCGCGCGAGCATGTCGGCGAGCTGCACACCGCTGACCGCGTAATCGTCGGCGATCGCGTCGACGCTGACGCCGGCGAGGCGGAGCACCAGAGCGACCACCACGCCTGTGCGATCTTTGCCGGCGTGACAATGCACGAGGATTGGCGCCGACGGCGCGTCGGCGATCGCGGTCATCGCCGCAGCGACTCCGGGACGGCGCTCGCGCAGCCACCAGCAATAGACTTCGGCAGCGGTGGCGAGGTGATCGGGGTAGTCCTCGTCATCGGTGAAGATGGGCGCGTGTGCGGTGGGGACGCCCGCATCGACGAGCGGGCTCGGTCGGTGAACACGCTCCGATGTCGTGCGCAAATCGATGACGGCGCCGATCCCAAGGTCAAGAAACTCCTGCAGTCCCGCAGCGCTCAGGGTGTGCGGCGACTCACTTCGCAACAACCTGCCACGTAGTGTCGTTGCCCCCGATGCGGTGGGCAGCCCCCCGAGGTCGCGGAGATTCACGAGGCCGGCCGGTAGCTGAGAGCGCACGGACTTCACCGTACCAGCGAGGGAATTAAGGAAGAGGGATCATGGAGCGAGCCCGCCTGACGAGCCAGACCCACCTAACCAGCGGATCGCGCCAAAGTTGACAAACTGACCATATGTTCAGTACGCTGCCTGGACGGGACAAGGCAGGTAGGGATCGCGTGGGGACGCGGCTGCAGGTTCCGCTTGAGGGGGCTTTCCATGCGTCGTAATCTCAGGCTGTCCGCGCTCCTGGTTGTGGTTGCGGGCATCGCAGTCTTTCCGCTCCAGGCGAGCGCAGAGAACACCAAGACGGTCTCGGTGGATGCGAGTGGCAGGCTCACGACGCCGAGTACGAGCGGCAGGATCACCTTCACGAAACTCGCTCCCACCACCACCTATTTCGGCGTCGACGCCATCGAGGCTCTGCCGGTGGGCTCGGGGTTCGCCGATGGTCACTACACGCTGAGCTGGGGTGCCTGCACGCACGGATCGGCCGTGGGTGCGAGCTTCAAGATCGTGTCGGGTGGCTCCTATCCGCATATCTTGCCCAAGACGAGTTCATCGCGGACCGGAATCAAGATCAAGACCAACGATGACGGCGTGTTCAGCTGCGCCTACACACTGGCGTATCCGGCCGGCAGCATCCCCGAGAAGGCGGTCAAGGTGAAGAACGACTTCTGGGTGGTTACGAAAGATGGCACGATCGTGACCCAGGTGGACTCGAAGTCGGTTCTTCCTGGCGCCGGTCCTCCGGTGCCGGAAGTTCCGCTGGCGGTCCTCATTCCCGTGGGTATGCTGCTCGTGGTTGCCGGCTACATCGTGATCGTGCGGCGGCGTCAGACATTGGCGTCCGCCCCCGCCTGATTCAGCGGCGGGAACGAGCAGCATGATCGCGAGCCGTCGGACGGCACCGACATCTCGGCCCGCGCCGGGTGATGGTGTGCCCTCATCCCGCTGGTCGTTGCCACCGAATGTTGCGGCGCCATTCAAGAGGGCTATCCAGGCCACAGCGTTCTGGCGCATCACCGCCGTCGTTATCTGCGTTGTCGCCGCATACAACTTTTCGCTGCAGACGCTCGTCCAGGAGATGAGCCAGCAGACCCCGCTTGCCTATCTCGGCCTGGTTCCCCTCATCGCGCTGCTCCTCGCGGTCGTCCTGGCTCTGCGCCGGGCGAGCGGACCCGATATCCACGACCGCTACCTCGACTACATCATCGGCGTGCCATTGGTCACGCTGGCGATGGGGTTGGTCATCGTCGCGCCACAGGGGCTGCCGAGCGTCTACTGGCTCCACCGGCTTGACCTGCTCTCGCTGCCACTCTTCGTCGCCGGCGCGATCTCGCTAGCGTTCGGCGTGCGCGCCCTGGTGCGGATTCGGGCAGCAGTGCTCTTTCTGTTTCTGGCTTGGCCATATCCGTATGTCGTCTTTCTCGACCACGAGCTCAGCTGGTTCACCGATACGACTGCTTCGGCTGTCAAGGCCGTCCTGCATGTGATACCGGTGGCGTCGGTGGCGCCGAGCGGCGACTTCCTCGTATCCCATGCCACGGGACTGAGTCAAAGCTTCACGGTCTCGGTCAGCTCCGCGTGTTCAGGGATCAACAGCGGACTCGGCTTCCTGCTCGTCGGCACGGCCGCAACCATCCTGATGCGCGGCCGTCTTGCTCTCAAGATTCTCTGGCTAGCGGCGGGAACCGCCTTCCTCTTCGCTGTCAATGTCGGGCGCATCCTGGTGGTGCTCGGTGCCGGGAGCATCTGGGGCGAGCATTTTGCCGTCGACATTCTTCATCCGCTCATCGGTCTGGCGATGATTCTCGGGGCGACGGTGGTCATGCTGATCTGGCTGCCGCATTTCCAGTTGAGCCTCGGGCTGGGCGCAGCAAACGGGGGTACCACGCAGAAGGTGAAGCCGCGTGCGCCGCGAACGCTCGCCGTTCGTCGGGCGAGAATCCCTCTCGCGGTGCTTGCGCTGGTGAGCCTCGCCGGCATGTTCGCGAACGCGGGCATGTCCCGGTTCGAGTTGCTCGCGTTCGGGCTCGGTCCGTCGCGCCTTTCGCCGAGCAGTGTGGCCAGTGCGCCCGTCAACGGCTGGGCCCTGTCGGAGGTCGCCACCTACACCTGGGCGACCCGATACTTCGGGGCCAACGGGAGCTGGACGCGTTACGCGTATATCGAGACCTCTGCCTCACCCGACTCGGCGCCGCCGGCGGCGATCACCGTCGATGTGATAGGCACCTCAGATCTCGGCACGTTTTCGACCTATGGCCTCGAGGCCTGCTACGGATTTCACAATTACTCTCTGACCGCCACGAATACGGTGGACCTCGGGGGCGGGCTCGACGGAAAGGTGCTGCGGTACACCATCCCGGGAACCGGTGGCTCCTGGATCGGGTTGTACTGGGAGTGGCCCGTGAGCATCCCTGGAGGTGAGCGCTACCAACGCGTCGTGCTCAGTGTCGATTCGAGCCTCACGTCGAACCAGCCCAACGTGCAGCGACTCGTCGGTCTCGCCCGCGAGCTTGTTCATCAGGCCGCCGAGCACGCAGCCAGCGCCGGGCCGGCGGATTACTGATGGACGACGCAGCAGGTATGCCGCCGGACTTCGGTGTCGGGTCTGCGACGTCGGCACAGCAGGGTGTCGACGCGACGCAGAGGCGTGAACTCGAGCCGGTTGCTGCCCTTGCGGAGGCGGTCGACGGCCTCCGCGTTCGCCATCCCGAACTGTCCGCGAGCAGGGTGCTCACCCAGGCGCAGGTGCGGGTGCTCCTCGGTCTGGCTGCTGCCGCCGTGGTGGGATTCGTCGTGGCCCCGGTGACCACCGGTGTCCTGCTCTCCGGGTGCGTCGCCGCGGTGTACGTGCTCGTGTTCATCAGCAATGTCGGGGTCTTTCGCCGGCTCATCCACGCGCCGCATATTGTCCAAGTCACCGACGAGGAGGCACGCGCGATCCCCGACGGCGAGCTGCCCGTCTATACGGTGATGATCGCCGCGTACCACGAGCCTGAGGTGATCGCGAAGACGCTGCGCTCGCTAGCCGCGCTCGACTACCCGGCGCATCTCCTCGATATCAAGCTGCTTCTCGAGGCCGACGATGAGGCCACTCGCGCCGCGGTGCGCGCGGCGCACCCGGCGCCCAACGTCGACGTGGTGCTGGTGCCACCGAGCCATCCGCGCACCAAGCCCAAGGCGCTCAACTTCGGCCTGCTTCGTGCGCGCGGCGAGCTGGTCACCATCTACGACGCGGAGGACCGCCCCGAGCCACTCCAGCTCCGCCGCGCCGTCGTGGCGTTCTCACGTGCGGCGCCACGCGTCGCGTGCCTGCAGGCAAAGCTGGAATACCACAACCCGCACCAGAACCTGCTCACCTCGTGGTTCACGATCGAATACCTCTCCTGGTTCGGATTTGCCCTGCCGGCGATCGCCGGCGGCGACACCCCAGTGCCGCTGGGCGGTACCTCGATGCACATGCGGCGCGTGGTGCTGGAGGAGATCGGCGGCTGGGATCCATACAACGTGACCGAAGATTGCGACCTCGGCGTGCGTCTGTATCGCATGGGGTACCGCACTGAGTTTCTCAACTCGACGACGCATGAGGAAGCCAACAGCGACGCGATCAACTGGATCAAGCAGCGCTCCCGCTGGTACAAGGGCTACGCGCAAACCTGGCTCGTCCACATGCGTCACCCGAGACGTCTCTGGCACGAGCTTGGAGGGCGGGGCTTCTGCGGCTTCAACATGCTGGTCGGTGCAACGACGCTGACCGCGCTCCTCAACCCGTTGTTCTGGGTGCTCACCCTCACGTGGTTCTTTGCGCATCCGCCGTTCATCCAGAGCATCTTCCCGACATGGGTGTACTTCCCGGGGCTGGCCTCCATGATCGCGGGGAATTTCCTCGCCTGCTACGTCGACCTGATCGTCATCCGCGCGGCCGGGAGGCCCGGGCTGATCAGGGCCGCGCTGCTCGCCCCCGTGTACTGGCTCCTGATATCGGTCGGAGCGCTGCGCGCGTTCCTGCAGCTCCTGATCTCGCCCTTCTTCTGGGAGAAGACCGCGCATGGCCTCGATCGATCCCAGACCGTTGAGGCGGAGGCCTGACCGTGCAGGCCGTTGCATCCAGCCCTCGTTTTGTCGCGGTGCCGCGTCGACTGGTGCGCCTGCACCGGCCGTCGGATGCCGTCGTGTGGTTCTGGTCGACTCTGGTCGTATATCTCGCAGTCGCGCTGTATGTCACGCTGATCGCCCACAGCGAGGGGCTTGGTCAGGACGGGGTCTCGCGCGTGGCGATCGCAAATCGCATCCTGTTCAGCCGTGACCCTCACCTCGCGGCCGTCGGCTTCGTATGGAGCCCACTCCCGGAGGTCGTCCTCGTGCCCCTGGTGGCGTTGAAGTCGCTGTGGCCCGCGCTGGTTCAGGAGGCGTTCGCCGGGAACATCATCTCCGCGCTGTTCATGGCCGGCGCCGCGTACCAGATCTTCCGATTCCTGGAGGAGGTTGGCGTTCGCCGCTGGCTGCGCTGGGTGCTGACAGCGACCTTCGCGTTGCACCCGATGATCGTGCTCTACGCCATCAACTCGATGAGCGAGGCGATGTTCATCTTCTTCCTGCTGCTGGTGGCACGGCACCTGCAGCGATGGCTGCGGACGCACGAGATGTCGGCGCTGGCGAGCACGGGGTTCTACCTGGCGGCACTCTACCTCACGCGATATGAGGCGATGGCAGCTGCCGCGGCGGTCGTCGTCATCGTGGGCGTCGCGACGTACGTCGGCACCCGGCGGCCGACCGCTCAGCGCGTGCGCGCCACGCTCCTCGACTGCGTCATCGTTGTGGCTCCATTTGCCACCGCGTTCGTCCTGTGGGCATTCACCAGCTGGCTGATCACCGGCACGGCGTTCCAGCAGCTGTCTTCTTCTTATGGCAACGCGGCGCAGCTGCAGTCACGCGGCCTGTCGACCTCGCTGACACTCGGACAGGAACTTGGCGCGGTGAATCAGGCGATACACTGGATGCTCGCCCTCGAGCCGTTCCTCCCTGTCGTGGTGGTGGCCTGCGTCGTTGTGGTCGTGTGGCGGCGCGACTGGATCGCGCTGGCCGCACCCGCCGTCCTCGGGGCCGTGCTCGCGTTCATGTTCTGGGCGCAGGTGACCGGCAGCGTGCTGCAGTTGCTCCGGTATTTCATCGTGGTCATCCCGCTGGTGATTCTCATGGTCGGCGTCACGCTGGCTCGCCGCACCACGCCGGCGCCCACGCCGTCCGCCGATGCTGTGCTCGGAAGGCGGCGGCGGGCGATGAGGTGGTCGTGGGTAGGCGTCAGGGCGCTGGCGGTGGCGGCCGGGATTGCCCTCATGTCGCTCTCCATCCCGGCCGGCTACCGGGCGGTCATGGATCCCACCATCAATGTCGGCTACGCGACGACCCTCCAGGCGCTCGAGAATCGGGGACAACTCACTCAGGCAGAACGGCTGGCGTCGCTGCGATTCGTCACCGATCACACGGTCAGCCGGTATGTCAACTCCCTCCACCTTGGCCGGGGCACCGTGCTCGTCGACGACTTCCTCGGGTTCGTCATCGTGATGTCGTCGTCGGACACCGAGCAGTTCGTGATCACGTCGGACCGCGACTTTCAGCAGGTGCTCGCGGACCCGGACGCGAACGGCGTCCGCTACTTCCTGGTGCCGTCGGAGCAGGCGTTGGGCAAGCTGGACGCTATCAACCGCGCCTATCCCGGCGCGTACGCCAACGGGGGCGGTATCGGAACGCTGGTGAAGCAGTTCAACGATGTCAGCGACAGCGGGACAGACTGGCGCCTCTACCGCACGATCCCGGGCAGCTGAGGGGCGCGAGCGATCAGCTCCGCCCTACGTTATCGCGGCGAAGGTGAGCGGAAACTGCGGGCCGATGTCACATGTGCCGATCACGGCCGTGCCGCCGCCGATGTTCCAGAAGTCGTCACCGAGCGGCGCTATCGCTGTTGACCCGCCACTGGTGACCCTCACCATCGCCCTGGCATGCGCAGCCATCGCTGAGTCCGAGGACCAGTAATCAAGATCCCACGCACCTCGCGACGCGCCGTAGCACGAGCTCCAGGCGGCGAGAAACCATGGCTTTCCGAGCGACTTGCAATACGCGGCAACGCTCGGGACGCTGACGCTCAGGTCGCCCGTGGAGTTGACCTCGACATCGCACGAGGCGTTGTCGGGATTGGCCATGATCGACCTCCAGTCGATCCCACTGTGCGCATCGTTGATGTAGGAGAGACCTCCGCTGCTCGCGAGAATGTGCGGGGCATCGGCCTTCCATTCAGCCAGCGATCGGGCGTAGAAGTCGGTGATCTGCAACGTCGTGCCGACCGGCTTCGGATAGTTGGGCGCGGGGATCTCACCCCACAGCTCGACCATGGCAATCGTCGGGTCGTTGGCGTACCTGACACCGGTCACGGTATTGACGCGGCCGGCGATGAAGTTGAGGTACGGCCCCCAATCGGTCGTGACCGGCGGCTTTCCCGCAGCCTGCAGCGACTGGCCATACTCGCTCAGGTTGAGGACGACATGGAGCCCTCCGGCTCGGGCCGCCGCAATGAAGGCGTCGAACTCGGTCCCAGGTGGCGCTCGATTCCGTGTCCGACAGCGTGTGGTACCGGGTATCGAACTCGACGAGCTCGAGCGTGTTGAGATCCGCGCGCCGGGCGAGAGCGACCTCGCTGACCGGGTCGCTGTACTGCCCGTATGCGGTGGCCCCGCGCTCCCTGAAGGGCGCGTCATCGACGCACAGCCCGCTACCGCATACGGTGACGAAGGGCGACGGCCCCCGCTTCGAGACGGGTGTGGGCACGGGGATGGGCTCAGGTGGCGCGGTCGCTTTTGGCGTCAAGCTCGGCGCCAATGTGTGCCTGGGTTGGAGAGGGCTCGTCGACGAGGGACGCTCGGTCCCGGGTGCCTGCGGGCGCACGTGCGGGGCCGCGGTGGCCTGAACATCGGCGCTGCTCAAGGGCGCCGCGGTCAGGCGGGTCGCGGAGGTGACGCCCCACGCGGCGGTTGCGACGAGGACAACGGTCACAGCTGAGAGAGTTCTGATCATCTGCGCTCCGTATGCCGGCTCCGACGATCCTGGTAACCGGGCTGTTTCGCGGTGAGGACCGTGGCTTTGCGCCGCCTCCTCACGGCGACCTTGCTCGTGTCGCGGCCCGATGCAGCATAGGCGCGGCAGTTGCCGGCGATCCGGCATAGGGTATCCGCTTGTAACGGCGTCGTCACGGCACGCTGCAATTCCGTCAACGGATGGTCGGATTCGGCACGCGTTCGTTGGCCGTCACCGGGCGGAGCCGGCACATCCTATACAACGGCATGACGGCTCTCGGGACCGCTGAGGCCGCGCTGGAGGAGGCCGGTGACCGTTGAGATCGGGGTGACAATGTGAGCCGTCTGCGGAGCGAGATGCGCGCGGGCAGGATTCCGCTGCTCGCAGGCGCCGGCGTTGTCGCGTTGATTGCCTCGCTCAGCCTGGTGCTCTTCCTGCCACGCACCGACCAGCCGGAATTGCACGGCGGCACGAAACTCGGCGTCTCACCGAGCGCTGCAACCCCGACACCGGGGACCGCGCCGCCGATCGAACCGGTGACCGTCTGCGCCACCCATCTCTGCATCAACGGAGCGCAGTGGTACATGAATGGTGCGAGCGTGTACAACCCGGGACTGCGTCCGGAACAGTCGGGGTACGAGAACCCGGCAGGGACCGTGGCGCTCGCTCAGAAGGCGGGGCTGGACACGATCCGGATCGTCAACTTCTTCTCTGACGAAGGTGTTCCGGCATCAACCCCATACGCGGAAACGGCGTGGGAGCGAGTTGACCAGATGGTCGCCGATGCGGGAGCCGCGGGTCTGCACGTGGATCTCGACCTCAGCGACTACCGCAACATCCTCTGGAACAACTGCATCAACCCGTACACGTACGACTGGACCGCCTTCGTGACATTTGTCGCCACCCGGCGAAACACGGTCACCGGCATGATCTACGCGCACGACCCGACCATCGCCACGCTCGGCATCAGTGGTGAGCCGCTCCCCGTAGGCAGTCACGTCTTTGCCGCACCGGCAACCGGCGAGAGCTGCACCATCAGCTACACGACGCGGGACCTGACCACGTTCTACGCGCGCACGACCGGGTTGTGGAAGCAGCTCGGCGCGACCGTCCCGGTGAATCCCGGCGGGCTCGGCTACCTCAACGAGCCCACGTCCGGCATCGACTGGAAGGCGATCTTCGCGCTGCCGACGGTGGACCTCTGCGACATCAAGACGTACGGCGGCATGCTCCCCTTTGCCGGAAGCGTCGCCGGCTACTGCACGTCGATCGGCAAGCCGTGGATCGACGAGGAGTTCGGCTGGCAACAGTCGGACGGCGATGCCCAGCGCGCGGCGGAGTTACGCGGCACCTGCTTGACCGTGTTCGCCGAGGAATCGAGCGGGGCCAACTTCTGGAATCTCGGATACCAGCTGGCACCGAGCAGCTATGACATCGGGCCGGAAACGCCGGCGACGTTCGCAGCAGTACGAGCGTGCCGGCCGTAGTGCGAAGCGGTGCCGACCTCAGATGTTGACGGCGCTGAATGTCGCAGTGGCGAGTTGACTGGTGTCGTGCGAGGTGACGGCCATCCCGGCGAGCAGCGAGCCGGTCAGGCCGCTGAGCGCCACGCTCGAGCCGGCGACGGCGGTCCAGGTGACGCCATCTGACGAGGTCGACGCCGAGAACGTGGTGCCTGTCCGAGTAATGCTGAGGTAGAGGGGTGCCGCGGGTCCGCTGAGCAGCACCGGCTGGTTCGTGACTGCACCGGCGGCATTGCGGTACTGCACCACGAGGCCATTGCCCGGCGTGAGCATCAGGGCGTAATACGCGGCGCCGGGCGTGGTGTCCGCACGCAGCATGATGCCGGCCTTGCTCCATGGGTTGGTGTTGGTCAGCGAGGCCAACCGCGCGCTGACCGTCCCGTCCCCGGCCAGAGCCTGGGCGACAAACCGGAACTGGTCGCTCGTCCCTGCAATGTCGCCACCGCCGCCCTGAATGGTCCACGTGGTGGGGGTCTGGACCTGCGTACCGGCAGGCGTGGCAGAACCGATGTCGACGCAGGTGTACGCGGCGCTGCAGACCCCAGGCGGCTCGGTCGATGTGGTGCCGATCTTGACCGTCGACAGCCCGACGGTGCTCAGCCGGCTCGTGTCATGCGAGGTCACCGCGAGACCGTCGAGGTAATTCGTCTGCAGGGTCATGGCAACCGCGGACCCTGGAACCGCCGTCCAGGTGACGCCGTCCGGCGAGGTGAGCGCGGAGTAGTAGGTCACCGGTGTCGCACCGCTGGTGTCGGTCCATCGGGACACCTCGAGGTAGAGCGGCACCGTGCCGGGTACCGCGAGCTGGTTGGTCGCGCCGCCTTGCGTGGTCCTCCACTGGACCACGACCCCGTTGGTGGGAGTGGCCAGCGCTGCGTAGTACGGGGAGCCAGGGTCGGCCGTGCTGCGCATCATCACCCCGGCCTTGGCCCAGGCGTTGGTGGCCTGCTGGGAGGTGACTTCAGCGCTGATGCTGCCGTCACCTGTCGCGGGTGAATCGATCAGGCGGAACTGGTCGCTGACACCCCAGATGTCACCACCGCCGCCCGATACGGTCCAGGCACCGCCGGAGAGGTTCTGACCACCAGCTGGTGTCGCGCCGCCGATGTCACTGCAGTTCCATCCAGATGGGCACAGTCCGGGTGGCGCGGAGGCGCCGCTCGTGACGGCCAGGTTGTCGAAGACGATCTGGCTGCTCGTGGTCTGGCTGTTGGCGTCGCCTCCCCATCCAGCGAGCAGTGTGCCGGGCATCGACAGGGCGACGGTCGAGCCGGACACGGGAGCCCAGGTGATGCCATCGCTCGACGTGAAGGCGGTATACCAGGTCGTGCCCCCGCCGTCGGTGTAGCGCGTCACCTCGAGGTACGCCGGAACGGTGCCGGCAAGCAGGATCTGCGAGGTTGCCGCGCCCGCGGTGGCTCGATACTGCACGGCGATGCCATTGCTCGGGGTGACGAACACGCCGTAGTACGGGGAACCGGGGTCCGTGGTGGCTCGCATCATCACCCCGGCCTTGGCCCATCCGCCGGTGTTCTGCTCGCTCACAACTCGCGCGCTGACCACACCATCACCGGCGAGGTTCTGCCAGTCCAGATGCATCTGGTCGGCTCCCGCCCAGATGTCACCTCCCCCGACTGCCATGGTGAGGGTGCCGTTGCTGAGTGTCTGGGTCCCGGGCGGCGTCGCACCGCCGATGTCGGCACATCCGCTCACGCTCGAGGGGCACGCGCCGGGCGGCATCAACTCGGTATTGCTGAAGACGGCGAAGTTGTTGAAGGTCACCGGGAAGGTGGTCTTCTCGTTGTACGAATCCGCGGCCATGCCGGCCATGACCGTGGCAGGCAGACTGAGGGCGACCGTGGAGCCGGGAATGGCGGTGAACGTGCGGTTGTCAGTCGACCAGTAGCCGGTGTAGTACGTGAGGCCGCCGGCGTGCGGATCCGTCCATCGCCCGATCATCAGGTACACCGGATATTCCGGAGAAGGGCCGGGTGCGAGGACCTGACTCGTGAGCCCCCCCTCGGTGGTGCGCCACTGCACAGCCAGTCCGTGCTGCGGGGTGACGAATACGCCGAAGTAGGGGGTCTGCGGATCGGTCGATCCACGCATCATCACGCCCGACTTCTGCCACTCATCGTCGTATGACACGGGCCCCGCGGAGGTGACCTGCGCGCTCAAGGTCCCGTCGCCGGTCAACGTCTGGGAGACAAAGTGGAAGAAGTCGTACACGTCCCACATATCCGGTCCTCCCGCGGAGAAGGTCCACGTGCCGTTGGCGAACTCCTGGCTGCCCGATTGGTACCCGTTGCCGACGTCCTGGCAGGTGAAACCCTGCGGGCACACGCCCGGGGGCTTGCTGCTGACCGTTGAGATGCCGACGTTGTCCCAGGTCGATTTGTTGAGCGTGCGCGGGTCGGCCTGTGAACCGCCCATCCCAGCGAGGGGATGCGCACCAAGATTGAGGGCAACAGTCGATCCGTTGACCTCGGTCCAGTTCGTCCCATCGGGCGAGGTGAGAAGGCTGTAGTACGTCACCGCGGGAGACTGAGTGGTGTCGGTGTATCGGTTGACCTGGAACCAGGTCGGGAGGGTGAGGGTGCCGACGGGAATCGTGACCCGCTGCTGGATGAGGTTGTTGGTGCGCCACTCGATGGTCGCCACATGATTGGGAGTCACCACCACGCCGTAGAACGGCGATCCGATGGAGGTGTCGGCGCGCACCATCAGCGTTGTCTGCGCGGTCGCGCTGCCGTTGGCGATCGACGTGAGCCGTCCGGTGATGACTTCGTCACCCGACATCGCCTTGTACACGAAGTGAAACTGATCGGCGATCCGGTTATTGCCGAGTCCGTCCCCGGCGAGGTTGATCCCCTCGCCACCTCCCGAGATCGTCCACACGCCGTTGACCAATGTCTCATCGCCGATCGGCGACCCGGCTCCGACGTCTGTGCACGTCCAGCCCGCGGGGCATGCATGGGGTTCGTTCTGCTCGACGTAGGTCTGGGTTGGCGGGGCGATGGCGAGCTTCTGGTAGACAGCCGTGGTCGTTGCTGAAGGCGTTCCGGACGCCACTCCCATACCTGCCAGCAGGGTGGTCGGCATCACGATCGTGTGCACCGAGGCGCTGATGAGGGTGTAGTTGGTGCCGTTCGAGCTGAAGAGCGTCTGAAAGGTATCGCCGCGGCGCTGCACCATGAGATATCGCGGGAACGCGAGCGGATAGTTCTGTGTCAGCTCGACGACGGGACCACCCCACGAAGTGCGGTAGTACATGATCACGTTGGCGACGTTCTCGTGCTCCGCGGGGTACGTGGGATCCTGCAGTGCCGTGTAGAACGGTGCGCCGAGCGCCGCGCTCTGACGTATCACAATGCCGAGCTGAGGCTGCTGGTAGCCCGTGAGGTTGCCCGCCGTCTCCGAAATGTCCTGGACGGAGATCTGGAAATCACCGCTCGCCGGCTCGGTGATGATGCGCATCTGATCGCCCTGGGTCCGGCCGTTTCCCGACGCGGTCACCGTGACGCTGCCATCGCTGTTGACAACCTCGCTGCCGGCGATCCCCGGCTTGCCGATGTCCTGACAGGTGAATCCCGTGGGACAATTGGGATCGGGTGGCGGCGGTCCCGGAAGCGTCGACGGCAGGCCGAATCCGAAGAAGTCGCCGTTGACCGCGCCCAGGTAGAGCATGCCGTTGGCTACGGCGGGCGCCCCGTACGTCCCGGCTCCGAGGTTGTACGTCCAGAGAGACGCGCCGGTGGCCGCACTCAGTGCCTCGATGATCGATCCCTGGCCGTCAAAGATCAGGCCGTTGTCAGAGATGATGGACCCGAGAACCGGCGAGTTCGTCTCGTGCTTCCAGATCACCGCTCCTGTAGCTGGATTGAACGCGGTGACTGAGCCGCCGTGACCGACGCCGCTGGCGTCGCTGTTGCTCCCGCCTGCGTAGTACAGGACGCCGTTCGCAAAGGTGCCTGAGGCGATCGAGCCGTCGCCGCAGGTGGGGCAATCACCGCCGTAGGCAATCTGGCTCTGCCAGACGGGGCCCGCGGCCATGTTGTTGCGGTTGAGCGTGTAGAGAATGCCGTTCTTGTTCGCAAGGCTCACGAGCTGATCACCGTTCGCGTCGGTCGTGAGCGTCGGAGTGGTCCCCCAGTCAGAGTCGCTCACCGCCGCCTCGAAGGGAAGCTGCCAGTGGTCCACGACCGCCATGGTGGTGGCGTTTATCGCCACAACCGCCTGGGACAGGGTTTGCGAGTAGAGATTGAGCGTTCCCGTCGAGACGAAGACCTTGTTGGTGGTCGAGTCGTAAGTTGGCGAGGTCCAGATGCCGCCGCCGACCTGGCCGGTGGGAACCATCGGGGTGATCCCGACGACCTGGTGCGTCGTCAGTGAGACCTTGAGGAGCTGGCCGGGAGCGAGTGGCGCGTCGCAGACGCTGGCGGTGCCGATATACGCATACGGGAGCCCGTCTGCCGGGTCGGTGATGATCAGCGGACTCGACCAGTTGTAGTACGGGCCCGCCACCGGTCCAAGACCGGTGGGAACGTTCCAGAGAATCGCGCCGGTCGCGGCCGACAGCGCATACCACTGCGCCTCGCCGTTCGGGTCGTTGCCGCCCCCGACGTAGACGACCCCGTTGTAGATGGTGGCCGAGGAGGTGATCCCCGCATTCGGGGGCGCGCAGGGCGGATCAGTGATCGTCCCGAGAAAGGTCTTCCAGATGACCGCGCCCGTGTTCGCGTTGATCGCGTATTCGTATCCGTCCCACGAGCCTACGTAGGCAATGCCATTGACGATGGCCGGCTCGGCGGCGATAACGCCGCCCGTGACGGCCGCGAACTTCTCTTGCAGGAATTGAACGTTTGCGGGGGTCAGCGTGGTGTCGCCACTGGCGCTGGTGCGCGCGGTATCGTGCAGGTAGGTGGGCCAGTCCTGGGTGGTCGCGGCCCCCGCATTGCCCCTGACAGAACCGTGGGGTCCGGCGATCGTGGTCGATGCGGCGTGCCCCGCAAGCACCGCCGTGCTTCCGTTCGCAGCAAGGAGGCCCAGAGACGAGCTGAAACCAACCAAGACCACGATGAACCGCCGGAAGCTGTGCGTCTTCCGCGCTGACCTGATGCCCCCCAACACAATATCCCCCATGCCCTCGTCAGCCGGCGGATCCCGCCGTTTCAGGATCCCCCTAAAGCCTCCCCGCCCGGGCGCCAACGGCCGGGCTTCGCTTCAGTATAGAGAAACACGGCAAGCGGAGCGAATGCGTCTCGCTGTCAATACGATCGGATGATCGAATCCAAGCGCGAAGCCTCGCGGAAGTGTTCGGCGTGGGGCTCCTGGGGAAGTCGTGGATCCCTGCCAACCGGGATCTCAAGCGCGCCTGCTAGCGGGCGTCGGGAGGCCGCTGCAGCACGCGACGGGCAGGGCGGAGGCAACCGGCATCGATCACGGATAGGCGACTCCGCGATTCACCCTGGATGACGCCGGTGCACCTCGAGGTGCGACGGCGCGTCCTGTCATCTCAATCTCTCCGCGTGGGAGCCGCTGCTGATATCCGAACTCACTGAGCATCTGGCGTTCGAGCAGTCCAACCCTATGGTTGATGGTCTCGAAGGAGAGCGGCAGCGACATGTTTCGTCCAGCCATGTCGGCGCGTCCGAGCGTAGACGGATTGACCTGCGACCGCAGAAGGTCGATCAGCGTCACCGCGCTGTCCAGAACCTGATCGTGAAGCTCCTGCACGACCGGCGTTGCCACCGTCTGAAGCTGAGCGCGGGCGCGGAGCACCGACGTCAGATCGCGCGGGCCGGTGGTCGGCGGCCCTTCATCGGGGTACACGAGGGTGCGGACCGCGCGCAGATACGAGTGCCATGCGACCGCGACCTCAAGGTAGACAATGGCCTGACGCTGCATGGAAGGTGCATCGAATGCGTGGAGTTCGACCGGTCGGGTGCCGCGTTTTGTGGTGACACGGCCGATGACAGCGCCGATCGCGCCGAAGCACAATGCGACACCCACGAAAACCACGAAAACCAGCCAGAACATCCAGCAGAGCCTAGCGGAGTGTCCGGGATCACGGGGGATCGGGCGCCGGACATGGCGCCCCGGCGTCACCCGATCTGAGCGACCGCAGCCCGCGCGGCGTTCGACATCGCAGGGTTGAGCTGGTAGAACGCCCAGATCCCACGCTTGAAGCTGGTCACGATCCCGGCCTCGCGCAGCGTCGCGAGGTGATGGCTGATGGTCGGCTGGCCGAGGTCGAACGCGGCGGTGAAATCGCACACGCAGACGGGGTCACTGGCGGCGGCGAGGATGTGCAGGATCTCGATCCGGGTCGGGTCGCCGAGCGCCTTGTAGGTCGCTGCGAGGTCGTCAGCCCGCGCGTCGGGCAATGGAGCGGCCACGGGATTGCAGCATCCCTTGACACGCGATGGGGCAGGTGCCGGCTTGGTCGCCGCCGAGGCAGTGTTCACGGCTTTCGACGCTCGACCAGGAGCACGTCGCGCCACAGGCCGCTGAGCTGCCCGAGGCGCTCGCGCCTCCCGACCACCCGAAAGCCGCAGCGCTGGTGGAGTTCGACGCTCGCCACGTTTTCCGGAAAGATGCCGCTCTGGATCGTCCAGATACCAGAGGCGTCGGCGCGCTCGATGAGCGCCTCGAGGAGCCGGTGGCCGACTCCCTGGCCGCGCAGGAGCGCACCCACGTACACGCTGTGTTCGATGACGCCGGCGTAGGCGCAGCGGTCCGAGACAGGGGAGGCGGCCACCCAGCCGGCGACCTCTCGTCCGCGCGCCGCCACGAAGCGGAACTCGGGAGGATGGGCCTCCTGCCAGCGCTCGAAGGCGGGCACCTCGGTCTCGAAGGTCGCGTTCCCGGTTGCGATTCCTTCTGCATAGATGGCGTGGACCGCCGGCCAGTCCTCGTCGCGGAAGGCACGCACCTCGAGATCGGTCGCCACCACGCTGGAAACCGTCTGCATGCCGACATTCTATCCATTGACAGTCCTCGATGGAACATTGTAGGATCGCTCCATTCAATCGACGTTCATCGATAGGAGGTTGGTCACCATGACCTGTGATTGCGGCTGCGACTGTGGCGGTACCAGCGACTGCGAGTGCGACTGCTGAGATGGGGAGAGTGCAGCTGGCGCTGAACGTTGCCGATCTCGACGAGGCCGTCGGGTTCTATTCGAAGCTGTTCCAGACCGAGCCCGCAAAACGGCGGCCCGGCTACGCGAACTTCGCTGTCCTGGATCCGCCGCTGAAGCTGGTGCTGTTTGAGAATCCCTCCCAGGCCGGGACCCTGAACCACCTCGGTGTTGAGGTGGGGACGCCGGACGATGTTGTGGTGGCGACGCGGCGCCTGGCGGCGGAGGGGCTCCCGACCGAGGTTGAGGATGGCGTGACCTGCTGTCATGCTCTCCAGGACAAGGTCTGGGTCAGCGGAGCGGATACCCGGTGGGAGGTCTACACCGTGCTCGCAGATGCCCCCGAGGGCGACGCGCCGTCCGCGCAAGCCGGTTGCTGCGGAGAGTCTCCAACGGAAGGCGCGTCCACCGTCTGCTGCGCAACGCCAAACGCCGTCGCGTGACCAGCGATCGGCGCGCTTGAGCCTTGGCGATGCGCCTCGTGGCGATCGGCGGCAGCGATGCGGGCATCAGTGCCGCGCTCCGCGCTCGCGAGCTCGATCCGAGCTCCGATGTGTCCGTCCTCGTCGCCGATGAGTACCCGAACTTCTCGATCTGTGGCATTCCCTACCACGTATCGGGTGAGGTACCCGACTGGCGCAAGCTGGCCCATCGCACCGCGGCCGATCTCGAGGCGACGGGCATGCGCCTCCACCTGCGCACCATCGCGGAGCGCGTCGATGTCCCAGCTCACGAGGTTCACGTCGTCGATTCGCGCGGGGAGCACGGCGTGGTCGGGTACGACGCGCTCGTCGTTGGGACCGGGGCTCTACCCTTTCGCCCCCGGATCGCGGGGCTCGACGGCCTCGGGCATGAGGACGGGGTTCACGTGCTCCATTCGATGGGCGACACCTTCAGCGTCATGGACACCCTCACCCGGCGCGGTGCTCGCAGCGCGGTGATCATCGGGGCCGGATATCTCGGGCTGGAGATGGCTGAATCGCTCGTCCTCCGCGGCCTGGAGGTGACCCAGGTCGAGCAGCTTCCCGAGGTGCTCCCCACCGTAGACCCCGACCTTGGCGTCGCCATCGCGGCGGAGCTTCGGGGACATGGCGTCAACGTGGTGACCGGGACTGCTGTGCAGCGCATCGCGCGCTCCGATCCGCGGAAGGGACCGCGGTTGCGCGTTGAGGGCGCATCGAGCGATGGCACTCCGTTCCGGTGTGATGCCGACATCGTTCTCATCTTTGTCGGGGTCCGCCCCGATGTCGAGTTGGCCGCGACAGCCGGCGCCACGCTGGGAGTTGGCGGCGCCATCGCTGTGGATCGCGCGATGCGCACCAATCTGCCTGAGGTGTTCGCCGCAGGGGACTGCGCAGTGACCCACCACCGCCTCCTGGGAGACAGCTACATCCCGCTGGGCACCACGGCGCACAAGCAGGGACGGATCGCGGGCGAGAACGCGGTTGGGGGAAATCGCGAGTTTGCGGGCAGCCTCGGCACGCAGGTTGTCAAGGTCTTCGACATGGCCGTGGCGCGCACCGGCCTGCGTGATCGAGAGGCCTTCAACGCCGGGTTCGATCCGGTCACCATCGCGGTGGAGGCCGACGACCACAAGGCGTACTACCCCGGATCGCATCGCATCGCGATGCGGTGGACCGGTGACCGGAAGAGCGGCCGGCTCCTCGGCGTGCAACTCTACGGGCACCGGCACGCCGAGGTCGCCAAGCGAATCGATATCGCGGCTGCGGCCATCTTCAACGAGATGACCGTGGATGCGGTGAGCGATCTTGACCTGTCATACACTCCGCCGCTCGGAAGCCCGTGGGACGCCGTCCAGCTCGGTGCCCAGGCCTGGGTTCGGTCCCTGACGACCTGAGAACGTAGCGTCGCGCCGGTGGTTGTGATTCGTACCCATGACGGGATCGAAGCCGCGCGGCTGCTCGCAGCCGGCGGCCGGTTGCGTCGGCTTGCGTACGACATGGCGATCGATCTGAAGGCTGCCCAGAGCCCGGAGACGCCACCGCTGCCCGCGGGTGTCAGGCTCGAGATGCTGGGATCCGACATCGCCGGCATCGCCATGGCCGCGGCGGATGCGGTGCCACCCGGTCACGTCGACTTCGGGATCTGGTCCGGCGTGGACCGGTTCGAGTACTGGAGACAGCTGCTGGCGGGCGAAGGTCCGTGCGGTTCGGTCCTCTCCCGGGCGTCCGGTCTCGTCCGTGAACCGGACGGCGCGATCATGGGTGTGCTCGTGGTCACTGATATGCCCGCCTCCGAGTGGTGGGCGGGAGATCCCTGGATCCCGGAGGTCTTCGTGGTCGCCGCCCACCAGGGGGAGGGCCTCGGCGGCCTCCTGGTCGGGCATGCCGTGCGGGCGTGCGTCGATGGCGGTTACCGGCGCTTCGGATTGACCGTGAGTGACGGCAACCCGGCGAGACATCTCTATGAGCGTTTCGGATTTCGGCCGTTCCGAACGACCTGGCTCATCGAGCGGCCGGTCCCAGGCTGACGTCGAGGTCACCGCAACAAGGGGGTCGACGACCTGCGGCCACATGCGGCAGTCGTCAGCGGTCCTCGTGGTGGTGGGGTGGATGCGGTGGCTGTGGACCATGCTTCGGCGGCGGGATCGAATCGACACCGGGCGTCTCATCCGGCCACACCAGCATCACCGCGCAGGGCGCGTGGTCGACGACGAATCGCGTGGCGTGACCCAGGCTCCTGGGCCCGAGCCGCGAGCGGTCGCCATCGCGAGCCACGACGAGGACATCGACACCGGCGGCCACGGCACGGACCACTTCACGCTCAACCCGCCCGCGCCGGCTGACGATCTCGACATTGGGGTGGCCAAGGCGATCTGCCGCCGCCGCGAGCAAACGCGACGCCTCATGGTCGGCGATATCGTCGAAGCGGCGGTTGGGTTTGCGCGCCGGAAAGCCGCGCCCAAACAGGCCGATCGAAGCGGCGTCGGCTGCCTCGGTGACGTCCGACGGCGTGACATGGAGCAGCGTGAAGCGCGCATCGACAGGAAAGTGCTGCACGGCAGCATCGACGCACCCCTGCCAGGTGCCCTCGACCACCCACACGACGATGTGCATCGGCGCCATTAACCCACCAAGTGCAGAGAGATCCACAGCGCGACGGTTGTCGTGATGAGCACCGGCGGCACCGTGAGCGCGCCAAGACGCAGGAATTCGCCGACCGGCAGTTCCTCGCCGCGGCGGATCAGGACGCGCCGCCAGAGCAGGGTCGCAAGTGATCCGACGTAGGTCAGATTGGGCCCGGTATTGACTCCGATGAGCACCGCGAGCACCGGGCCCGCCCCGGCACCTGACACCGCAGGGAGCAGTAGCAGCGCAGCCGGGAGGTTGTTGATCACGTTGGCGAGCACGGCGGCAACCACAGCGATGAGCAGCAGCGAACCGAGTCCGGCGCCGCCGGGCACGACGTGGGTCACAACCGACCCGAGCCCGTGGATCGAGATCGCCTTGACGACGAGACCCAGTGCCAGGACGAAGGCGAGGAATGGGACGTCAATCGCTTGCACGACCTCGCCGATGCTCGTCCGGCGCCGGGCGAGCGCGGGCACCGCAAGCACCAGCGAACCGCCGAGCGCCGCGAAGGCTGGGCTGACGTTGAAAGCCGAGGTGACGAAGAACCCGACCAGCGTCAGGGCAAGCACGGTTGCCGCAAACACCGGAATCGGGAGCGGCCGCACCTCCTTGATCGCGCCGTGGCCAACGAGATCACCCGCAAAGAAGCGACGCAGCACCAGCCATTCGACCCCGATCGCCGCCAGCCAGGGGAGTGCCATGGTGGCGCCGAAACGCGCGAAAGACAGCCCACTCGCACCGAATGCCAACAGATTGGTGAGGTTCGACACGGGAAGCAGCAGCGATGCAGAGTTGGCGAGGTGTGTGCACGCGTAGACGTGGGGTTTGGCGCGGAGACGCAGCCGCGCCACCGTGGCGAAGACGACCGGGGTGAGCAGGACCACCGTCGCGTCGAGGCTGAGGACAGCGGTGACCACGCTCGCCACGGCGAAGACAAGCGCGAGCAATGAGATCGGCCGTCCGCGTGAGCCTGATGCCATCCACGAGCCCGCTGCCTCGAAGAGACCGTGGCGGTCGCAGAGGTTGGCGAGCACGAGCACGGCGGCGAGGAAGCCAATCGTCGGCCCGAGACTTCGCGCCTCGGTGCCGGCCTGATTCAGCGGCAGCACCCCGAGGGCGAGCAGCAGGGCGGCAGCCGGTATGGCGACAACGGCTTCCGGAAGTCCTCGGGGACGCACGATGGCGCAGCCCAGCGTCGCAATGAGCAGCAGGACTGCCAGCGACTCTGCAAGGGCACTGGGCACGTCGCCCGACAGCGTACGACCCCGGTACGCTCGGCGAAGCGAGCCGGCGGCGTCTCTGGTGCCCTGAGGCACGCCAAACCTCCACGGCGTGTTCACGCCTCATTCACACCTCGCCGCGAGAGTGATGCACGTACCGTTCAACCTCCACAAGGAGAATCGACATGTATCGCGCAACACGCACCGCCTGGGGACTGGTGGCAATCGGCGCGGCAACCGCGGTGGGGATCACCACTCGCGACCCGGGTTTCATCATCATCACCTTCATCGGCGCGCTGGTGGTGCCGCGGGTGCTCGGGCTGGCACCACGCCGGCGCTGGTACCGGGGCTTCGGTCCAAACGGCTTCGGCCCCCACGGCAAGGGCTGGGGCGGCGATTGTGCGGGAGCCAACCGCAAGGGTTCCGACACCGAGTTCATCCGCCCCGGTGACGCAATCGGTCTGATGATCGACCGGGCGGCGGCCGCTCGCCGCCCCGTGCCACCCCTACGATGAAATCCGAATGACCAAGGTGCTGATCGTCGAAGACGAGCCGGCCATCGTGCGCCTGGTTCGCGACTATCTCGAACGAGCCGGGTTCGACGTGTCGACGGCGGCCGACGGCGAGGTCGCACTCCAGCTCTTCTCGCGAGTGCGCCCGGACCTCGTCATCCTCGACCTCACGCTGCCGCTGGTCGACGGCCTCGACGTTGCCCGAGCCCTGCGCCGCGCCGGCGACGTGCCGATCATCATGCTCACCGCCCGAACCGAGGAGGCGGACCGCGTAGCCGGTCTCGAGCTCGGGGCTGACGACTATGTCACCAAGCCCTTCAGCGCGCGGGAGATCGTCGCTCGGGTCCGTGCCGTGCTGCGCCGGGCGCAGGCTGCAGCCGCACCCGACGACATGATCCGCGTCGGCGACTCGATCGTGCTCGACGTGCCGCGCATGCGCGTCGCGGTCGCCGGACAGGACGTGGTCCTCACGGCGACCGAATTTCAGTTGCTCCAGCACATGGCGCGACAGCCCGGCCGCGTGTTCACCCGCGCTCAACTGCTCGATGCGGTGCACGGCGTCGCCGTGGAGTCGTATGAACGCGCCATCGACGCGCACGTCAAGAACATTCGACGCAAGATCGAGCGCGACCCGCGGTCGCCGCGCCACCTGCAGACCGTGTTCGGCGTCGGCTACCGGCTCGCGGACGGTGACGCGTGAGCAACGGGCCCCCGTGGAGGCGAGGTGAGGGCCGCCGTCCTCCCTGGTGGCCCGAGGGCGAGGCCGGACCGTGGGCCGCAGGTCAGAACTGGGGACGCCACGGACGGCGGATCGCGCGGCGCATCGGGTGCTTCTTGGGTGTGGGACTTCTCGTGCTCCTCAGCGCCATCTTCGGCGTCGTCTGGCTGCTCCTCAGCGCATTCGGCGTGGTCAGCTCTGCACCGTTCGACACCGCGGTGGCGGTCACCGCGCTCGTCCTCGGAGGCGCCGTCGTCGCTGTGGCGATCCTCGTGCTGCGACGCCTCGCGGCTCCGGTTGGCGCGCTCATCGAGGGCGCGCACCGCGTCGAGGCGGGCGACCTCTCCGCACGCGTGCCGGTGCGCGGTCCGTCGGACCTCCGCTCCCTCGCACGCGCCATGAACGAGATGAGCAGCCGGCTCGAGGTCGAGGAGACGCGCAGGCGGTCGGTGCTCGCTGATATCGCCCACGAGCTGCGCACGCCGCTGTCGATCATCCGCGGCCAGGCTGAGGCGATCACCGACGGCATCTACCCGGCCGACGCCGAGCACATGGCCCCGATCGTGAGCGCAACCGAGTCGCTGGAGATGCTGGTCAACGACCTCGGCACCCTGACCCTGGCGGAGAGCGGCGCGTTGCGCCTTCACCGCGAGCCGATCGATGTCGCGGTCTTCGTCAACGAGACGCTGAGCGCGTTCGGTGCCGAGGCGCGAGCGGCCGGCGTCCGGCTCACCGAGCGAGTCGATGCCGGCGTCTCACCGATCGATGGAGACCCGGGACGGCTTCGAGGAGTTCTGGGCAATCTCGTCAGCAACGCGCTCGCCCATGAGCACGCGGGCGGCACCATCCGCGTCGAGGGCGTCAGCGCCGATCGATGGGTGTTGCTGACCGTCCGCGACGACGGAACCGGGATCCCGGCCGACCTGCTCCCGAGGGTGTTCGACCGTTTCGTCAAGGGCCCGTCGTCAACCGGATCGGGACTGGGGCTGGCGATCGTTCGGGACGTGGTCGAGGCGCACGGTGGTTCGGTCACCGCCACCAGCGCGGCAGCGGACGGCACTGCGATCACCCTGAAGCTCCCGACGGTCCCGCCGGGATGATGTGGTACAGGTACCGCCGAGATGAGCATCCAGCACGTCACCACTGACTACGCCCGCTGGCTGGCGCGATGGGACGCGCAGCAGCAGCGTCACATCCCGGATCGCGAGGAGCGGTTCAGCGCCATTGTTGACGCGGTGGCCGCGTTCGCCGGGTCCGAGCCCCGCGTGCTCGACCTTGGGTGCGGGCCGGGATCGCTGAGCGCTCGCCTGCTAGACCGCATCCCCGATGCAGGTGTTGTGGCCATTGATGCTGACCCGGTGCTTCTCGCGATCGGCCGCGGAGCGCAGGGCGACCGGAAGGGACTGCAGTTCCATGACGCCGACCTGCGTCGCGACTGGGTGAGTTCGCTGCCGTCCGCCGGCCCGTATGACGCAGCGGTATCGACCACCGCGCTGCACTGGCTCGGATTGGAGCAGCTCGTCCATCTCTACCATGCGCTCGCGGGAGTGCTCCGGCCCGGTGCGGTGTTCCTCGACGGGGATGCGATCGCCTTTGACCACGATCAGCGTGCAATCGCAGCGGGGGTACAGCAGGTCCGGCCGGAGTGGCCGGATGCACCCGAGGGAGCCGAGGACTACGACGCCTGGTGGGAGGCCGCGGTATCGGATCCTGCCCTCGCGCAGGCGGTGGTCGAACGTGAGCAGCGGTGGCACGCGCACCCCCACGTGGACGAGGCTCACAGCTACGAGTTCCACCGCTCGGCGCTCTTCTCCGCCGGCTTCGTTGAGGTGGGCACGATCTGGCAGCACTTCGCGAACCGGGTGCTCATCGCCGTTCGGTGAGCGCCGCCGCGTCGCCCCCCGCGCAACGCCTGGGAGGAGGGAGCGGCGCCCGCTGTCGCGGCATGATGCGGGCCGGTAACAAGCGGGGCGAGGCGCCGGGCGGAACCGGAGATCTTTCTACCATCGAGGCGTGAGCGCCGTCCCAGCCATTGCAGGGTCGATACGATCGCGCCGCCCACGCGAAGGCCTGGTGCTCTTCGGAGGCCTGCAGGTCCTCGCGTTGGTGAGCGTCCTGATCCCCAACGGCCCACTGAGGCCCGGTTGGTACGCCGCCGCGGTGGTCTTCACCGTCACGGTGGCGGTGCTGCGCTGGGCGACACCGTGGAACCGCGTCCCCAGATGGTTCCGGGTGGTGCCGCTGATCGTTGCCACCTTGGCGATCGGCTGCCTCATTCACTCCGCCGACACCTCAACGGGACTGGGCTCGCTCCTCCTGCTCCCGCTCCTGTACTCCGCCTTCTATGGCGCTCGGTGGGAGTCGTACGTGCTCATTCCCACGATCGGCGTTGCCCAGGGCTTGATCGGGCTGTCCAACCATGATGCCCCGATCGTGCTGACACGACTGCTGGTCTTCTGGGTTGCCCTGCTGATGATGATCAGCCTCGCTGCGCACGCGCTTCGCCGGCGTCTACAGGCGACGGTCGACGATGCCAGAGAGGAGGCACGGCAGAGCGCCGTGGTAGCGGAGGCGACACGATCCCTCACCGTGTCACTCGATCCCGCGGCGGTCATCCAGACCGCAACCCGCCTGGCAACTGACCTGACGTCGTCCTTCCGGATCTCGGCCCGTCGCGGGCAGTATTTCGCCGTGGACGGTGAAACCATGACGATCGTGGCGGACAGTGACCCCACCGGCATGACCGCCGCCGCGGCGCGCCTGCCCGTGGCGGAGCATTCCTTTGCGCGCGTCGTGATCGCGACCGGCGAAGCGGTCAACGGGCCCCTGGAACTCGACGAGTGTGGACCCCAGGTGCGAGCGATCCTCGAGAAGTTCGGCGTCACCCATGGCGCTTACGTCCCGATTAACTTGCACGGGAAGCTCACTGGAATCCTCAGCGTCTCGAGCCGCGGCGAGGCGATCCAAACCGGCGTGTTTGAGCGTCTCCGCCTGATCGGAAGTCTGACGGAGCTGGCGCTCGCGAATGCCTCGGCACACCAGCTCCTCGCCGAGCAGGCACTCACCGACCCGCTGACGAGGATGGCCAACCGCCGTGAGCTCGAGCGCGCCTTCGCACGGCTGCCCGAACGGCTGCCGTTTGCCGTCGTGGCCGCCGACCTCGATGACCTGAAGGGCATCAACGACCGCTACGGACACGCGGCCGGTGACGCTGTGATCGTTTCGGTGGCGTCGGCCATCGCCTCGGTCGCACGCAAGGGGGATACGGTCGCCCGCGTCGGTGGTGACGAGTTCTCGGTGCTGATGATCGACGCGACAGCCGATTCTGTCGATGCGCTGGGAAGCCGCATTCATGAGGCGTTGCGCCAACTCCGATTGCCGAGTGGAAGCCCGCGTATGAGCATCGGCGCCTGCGTTGCGGCAGCGGGGTCGGATACGGGACTCGTGCAGGGGACTGCCAACTCGGCGCTCTACGAGGCGAAGCATGGTGGTGGCTCGCGCACCGTGACGAAGGTTTACGAGCAGGCGGTTCCGGCGCTCATCACCTAGGGTGATTTTCCCGCTGGAAGGTGTCAGATGGGCCTTGACCCATGTACCCTGCGGGCACCCATGGGGTTGAACGGGTCGCTGTAGCGTGTCCGGGGAGACGCCAGACACGACGCCCACTGTGCTCGAGGTTGCCGGGATCGACGTGCGCTTCGAAGGCGTGGTCGCTCTCGACGGCGTCTCGCTGACGGTCCGCGCCAACCAGATCGTCGGTGTCATCGGCCCCAACGGCGCGGGCAAGACGACGCTGTTCAACGCCGTCTCGCGCTTTGTGACGCCGGTTGCGGGGACCATCACATACCAGGGACAGTCGCTCCTCGGAGTGCCGACCTGGCGGCTTGCGCACATGGGCATCGCCCGGACACTCCAGGGAGTGGGGTTGTGGCCGACGCTCACCGTGCTCGACAACGTGGTCGCGGGCGCGCCGTCCCGGACCCGGCTGACGACCGACCTGCTGGCCTTTCCGAGTGCCGACCGCCACACCGCCTCGCTCCGGGAGGAGGCGCTCGCGAACCTCGGCGAGCTCGGCGTTGCGGATCGTGCGGGCGCATATCCCGGTGCTCTTCCGCACGGTGTCCAGAAGCGGGTCATCATCGCCCGCGCGCTGATGGCTCGCCCATCCCTGCTGCTCCTCGACGAACCAGCGAGCGGGCTCTCCGCCAGCGATGTGAACGAGCTCATCGACCTGCTGCGATCACTGCGCACACGGATGGCGATCGCGCTGGTCGAGCACCACGTCGACATGGTCATGGCTGTCAGCGACACGATCACCGTGCTCAACCTCGGACATGTGATCGCGTCCGGAACACCGGCCGAGATTCGTGCCAACAGCGATGTCGCCAACGCCTATCTCGGGCAGGCCGTCGCCCATGCTTGAGATCAGCGATCTCACCGTCGCGTACGGCGGGGTCATCGCCCTGGAGAACGTGTCGCTGTCGGTTCGCGAGGGCAGCATCACCGCGGTGCTGGGGGCGAACGGTGCAGGCAAGACCACGCTGGTGCGAACCATCTCCGGCCTCGTCAAGCCGCGCAGTGGCTCGGTGATGCTAGGCACCGAGCAACTGGTCGGCAGATCTCCTGAGGCCATCGCCCGTCTCGGCGTCGGTCACGTCCCGGAGGGACACGGCATCGTCAGTGAGCTGACGGTCGACGAGAATCTCCAACTCGGTGGCCTCTGGCGTCGCGATCGCGCCGACCAGCGGGTGGCGATCGAGGAGGCATACGAGCTCTTTCCGCCGCTTCGGGTGCGCCGCGCGATCCATGCGTCGAACCTCAGTGGGGGAGAGCGGCAGATGCTCTCGATCGGGCGGGCGATGGTCGCCCGCCCCACGGCCCTGCTCCTCGATGAGCCGTCGCTCGGGCTCGCCGGAGGCCTGCTCGCACAGATAATGCAGCGGCTCGCCGCGCTGGTCAGCGAGCGACAGTTGATCGTGCTGCTCATCGAGCAGAACGCCCGCTCGGCGCTGTCGGTGGCGGACCAGGCGATCGTCCTGTCACTCGGCAGGGTCGAGCTGCGCGACACCGCGGACCGCCTGGCCGGCGACGACGCGCTGCGTCACGCCTACCTGGGATTCTGAGCATGCGGTTGTTCGTGATCTACACCGTCGACGGGATCACCAATGGCATGGTGTACGCGGCCGTGGCGCTCGCGCTCGTGATGATCTGGCGCGCGACCCGGATCATCAACTACGCGCAGGGCGCGATGGCGATGTTCACGACCTACATCGCGCTCACCGTGATCCGGCATGGCGCCCCGTACTGGCTGGGCTTCGTGGTCGCGCTCGCGGCCGGGTTTGTGATCGGCGCGGTCACGGAACGGGTGCTGGTGCGGCCGGTCAAGTCGCGACCACCGCTCAACGCGGTGATCCTGAGCCTTGGCGTGCTCATCCTCCTCGAGGCGATCGCGCCGATGCTGTTCGGCGGTCAGACCCAGTCCTTCCCGGTGCCCGTTTCGAACATCGACCTTGTGGCCGGCGGCACCTCGCTCGATGTCTCGCCCTTTGCCCTGTTCACGATCGGCGCCGTCCTGATCGCCATGCTCCTGCTCTTCCTCGTCTTCCAGCGGACGAGCCTCGGGCTGCGAATGCGCGCGGCTGCATTCAATCCAGAGATCGCGCGCATTCTCGGCATTCGTGTCGGCAGGATGCTGACGCTCGGCTGGGGGCTCGCGGCGCTGCTCGGCGCACTCGCCGGCACGCTGGCGGCACCGTCGGTGTATCTCTACCCGAGCAACATGGACGAGGTCCTGGTCTTCGGGTTCACCGGAGCGATCATCGGTGGCCTCGAGAGCCCGGTTGGTGCAGTCGCAGGAGCGGTCGGCGTCGGCCTTGCTCTCAGCTACGTGAGCGGCTACATCGGTTCGGATCTGGCGCCGCTGGGCGGGTTCGTGATCCTCATCGTCGTGCTCATGCTCCGTCCGCAGGGACTGTTCAGCTTCGGGAGGCAGCGTCAGGTATGAGTGCCGCGCTGCGTGGTTCGACGCTGCTTCGCCACGGACTGTTCTTCCTGGGGCTTGCGCTCGTTTTCCTGGTCCTCACCTCGTTCGTCTTCGACGCGTACACGAATTACAACGTCACCGAGGTGGCGATTTACGCGATCTGCGCTGCCGGCCTGACGGTGCTCACGGGTATCAACGGTCAGGTCTCGCTCGGCCACGGCGCGCTGATGATGATCGGCGCGTACACGACGTCGGTGCTCCTCACGCGGTATGCGGATCTGCCCATGATCATCGTGCTGCTGGCGTCCATTGCGACCACCGGGATTGCGGGCGCGATCGTCGGCATCGCCGGGGCACGGTTGCGCGGACCGTATCTCGCCGGCGCGACCCTCGCCCTGGCGGTGGCACTGCCCCAGGTCCCGTCCCATTTCACCGGCGTCTTTGGCGGCAACCAGGGCCTCAACGTCCCGTCGCCGGGAGCTCCCGCCTTCCTCGGTGCGAACTTCTCCTCCGAGCAATGGCTGGCCTGGATCGCGCTTGCCGCCGCGGTGATCACCTTCTTCGTGCTGGCAAACCTGGTGCGCGGTGCCACGGGCAGGCGTTTCGGATCGTGCGCGACAACGAGGTCGCAGCGCGGCTGTCGGGCATCGATGTCGCGCGCACGCAGGTGCTCGCATACATGATCAGCGCGGCCTGCGCGGGGCTTGCCGGGTCGCTGTTCGCCTACTGGGTCAGCGTTACGTCGCCAAGCGGATTCACGCTCAACCTCTCGCTGGCGCTGCTGACGGCCGTCGTGATCGGCGGCCTCGGCAGCCTCACCGGTGCTGTGATCGGGTCATTCATCCTCGTCTATCTGCCGGTGTGGACCAGCGGGTTGGCGAGCAGCCTCAACCTCTCGAGCAACGTCGCCAACAATGTTCCCCTCGCGATCTACGGGATCGTCCTCATCGTGGCGATCCTGGTGTTTCCCCGCGGCATCGCCGGAGGGATCGCATCCGTCCTCCGCGGCGCAACTCGTTTGGTCCGTTCAAGTCGCGGTCCCGCTGCCCTGCCGGCCGCGCCCAAGGTCCCCGTCTCAATGACTTCAGCCATCGCTGTCCACACACAAGGAGCAACACGCATGCGACCAGAGATCAGTAGATCGAGGACCTGGGGGGTGGCCGCCGCCGGCGGAGCAGCAGCGCTGCTGACCGCCGCCTGCGGCAGCGGCTCCACGTCCACGGCCAACACCGCGTCGGCGCCGGGGATCACCGCGACCCAGGTGACCATCGGGAGCACCCAGCCGCTCACCGGGCCGGCCGCGCCAGGCTACTCGGAGATAGCGCCGGCGGCCAATGCGTACTTCAAGTACGTGAACGCCCACGGTGGAGTCAACGGACGCAAGATCAACTACATCTACCTGGACGACCAGTACAACCCCACCAGCACCGCGACGCAGACCCGCAAGCTGGTCCTCCAGAGCCAGGTGTTCGCGATGTTCCAGGCGCTGGGCACGCCGACCCACCTCTCGGTGGTGAGTTACCTGAACTCCAACCACGTGCCCGACCTCTTCGTGGCGTCGGGATGCAACTGCTGGAACAACACGTCGCAGTATCCGGAGACCTTCGGCTGGCAGCCCAACTACACCATCGAAGGTAAGATCCTCGGGCAGTACATCACGCAGAACTTCGGAAGCAAGAAGATCGGGTTCTTCCTGCAGGGGCCGGGCGATGAGTTCGGCACCGACGGTTTCAACGGCGTGATGGATTCGCTGCAGGGCAAGGGCCTGAACGTCGACGCGACGCCTGCGTACTACACACCGACAGCAGCCGGCGCAATGGCGGTCGGTGCAGCGATCGCCGGCCTGCAGGCGCAGGGAGTCCAGGTGATCGTGAGCTTCTCGGTACCGCTGTTCACGGCGATCGCCGAGGCGAGCGCGGCGGGGACTCAACTACAAGGCGCAGTTCGTGGTCAGCAACGTGGGATCGGACCCGCCGACCCTCGCCGGCATCCTGACCGGTGGAGCACTCGGCAAGAAGCTCCCCGCTGGGTTGATCGGCGGCACCATCAGTGATACGTACCTGCCCCTGCTCACCGAGTCGTCGAACCCATGGGTGACCCTCTTCAAGAGCATCGAGGCAACCTACGCGCCATCGCTGCCGTGGGACGGCAACGTCGAATACGGGATGTCGGAGGCATTCACCTTCGTGCAGGCGCTCAAGGCCGCCGGCCAGAACCCGACGCGGGCAAGCATCGTCTCCGCCGTCGAGAGCAGCCACTGGACGGACGGACCGGGACTGACGCCGTATGCCTACTCGTCGAGCGATCACAACGGCTTCACGGGTGTACAGATGGTCACGGTCGATGCGACCGGGAACCTGACCACGCTCGGCCCGGTGGAGACGACCGATGACACCGCAAGCGGTGCGATCACCACCTACTCGGGTGCCGCGTCGACCCCGCCGGCGAACGGGATACCGAGCGACTGATCGCGTCCAGGAAGACCGCCTGACCCAACCCTGTCGTCGAGTGGTGGGGGATCGCGAGGTTCGAACTCGCGGTCCTTCACCGGCGTCGCGCCGTCGGAGAGCGGCGATCGCCACCCGTGGGATAATCCGGCCGGATGCGAGTTCTGGGTCGCGCCCTGCTGGGACGCCCGCTGCCCAGTTCCGCGCAGCAACACGAGCGCCTGAGCAAGACCGCGGCCATCGGGGCGTTCGGCCTCGATGCACTCTCGTCGGTCGCCTACGGTCCGGACGAGATCCTCTACGTCCTGCTGCTCGCGGGCACGGCCGGGGTTGCGTTCGACCTTCCGATCGCCGCGGGCATCGCGTTGCTGCTTGCGGTCGTCGTCCTCTCGTACCGGCAGACGATCCATGCGTACCCAAACGGTGGTGGGTCGTTCACGGTGGCGAGCCGGAATCTCGGCCGCACGCCGGGGTTGGTGGCTGCCGGTGCGCTGATGGTCGACTACCTGACCACGGTCGCCGTCTCGGTGACCGCCGGTGTCGCCGCGCTGATCGCGTTCATCCCGGCTATCAATCCATATCGCGTGGTGATCGACGTCGTCGCCATCGTGCTGCTGATGGTGATCAACCTCCGCGGCGTCCGCGAGGCGGGAGCGGCCTTCATCCTGCCGACGTACGTCTTCGTGCTCTCCCTTGGGGCGCTGCTCCTGATCGCGGCATTCCGCATCGCCACCGGTAATCCGCCGCATCAGTTGCACGCGATCCCAAGCGCCACCGAGGGATTGAGCGTCTTTCTCGTGCTGCGCGCCTTCGCCGGTGGATGCACCGCGATGACCGGCGTCGAGGCGATCGCCAACGGCGTCCCGGCGTTCGAGCCACCCGAGTCGCAAAACGCCGCCCGGACGCTGACAGTCCTTGCCTGCCTGCTCGGCGCGCTGTTCCTCGGCGTGGCCCTGCTCGGCCGCAGCATCGGTGCCATTCCCACGGACCAATCCAATGTGATCGCCCAAATCGGCCAGGCGACCGCACCCAACAGCCCGCTCTTCTACATCGTGCAGATCTCCTCTGCGGCGATCCTGCTGCTCGCCGCCAACACGTCGTTCAACGGGTTTCCGCGGCTCGCTGCAGTGATGTCTCGCGACGATTTCTTCCCGCACCAGTTCAGCCATCGCGGCTTGAAGCTCGCGTACTCGAACGGGATCATCGTCATCGGCGTCCTGTCGATCGCGCTGGTCATCCTCTTTCGGGGCAACACCCATGCGCTCATCCCTCTCTACGCCGTCGGCGTGTTCATCTGTTTCACGCTCTCCCAGTCGGGGATGGTGGTCCACTGGATGCACAGCAAGAAGCGGCGCCGGCATCTCAAGCTGGCGATCAATGCGGTGGGCGCGGTGACCACCGGGGCGGTCGCGATCATCGTCGCGAGCACGAAGTTTCTCGAGGGAGCGTGGATCGTTCTGCTCCTCGTGCCCCTGCTCGCGTTCAACTTCTGGGCAATCCATCGACACTACGCGCGAGCTCGCCACGAACTCGCCTCAGTGCCGAAACGTCATCCGGTGGGCAAGCAGCGCGTGATCGTCCCGGTTAACGACCTCACTGCGGCGAGCGCCGCTGCGGTGGAATACGCGCTGAGCATCACCACGGCGAGCAGGATCACGGCGGTGCACGTCCGCGTCGACGCCGACGATCGGCGCGACGCGACGCTCCCCGAGCGCTGGAAGCAGTGGTCGCCGGACGTCGAGCTTCGGATCGTCACCTCTCCATACCGCGAGCTCATCAGCCCGGTGATCGAAGTCATTGACGAGTGCCACCGCGAAGGCGATATCACCGTCACGGTCGTCCTCCCCGACATCCTCCCGCGTGCCTGGTACCAGACCTTGCTCCACAACCAGTCGGAGCTTGCATTCAAGCTCGCGCTGCTCCATCACCCCGGGGTCGTGGTCACCTCCGTGCCGTTCCAGCTGCGCGAGTAATCGGGCGGCGTGTTACTCCGGCGGCTTGGGGCGCTTGAGCTTGCGGTGGACCGACATATAGGTGCGGCCTCGATACCGGCTGTCGGGGCGAGGCCGCGTCGGCGGCAGCCGGATTCCCCAGAGGATCAGCGCGCCGACGCCGACTCCCAGGACGAGCAGGAGAATGATGCCGGCCATTGAACGGAGTGTAGGCCCCGCTTGCCGCGGCCCCCGCTTCCGGCGTCGGCGGGTATCGTGGGCAATCCGGCGCGACGCTAGTCGCCGAGCCATCTCACGCGGAGCCAGATTGACAGCGACCATTCCGGCGAATCCAGCCATCGCCAACGCCTCCCGCGACGCGGACGAGCGGCGCGCGGTGATCCGCACCGTCGACCTCACCAAGATCTACGCGGGAACGGTGAAGGCGGTCGACGGTCTCAACCTCACCGTGTTCCAGGGCGAGATCTTCGGTCTGCTCGGTCCCAACGGGGCGGGCAAGACCACCACGGCGAGCATGCTCACCACGCGAACCATCCCCACCCACGGCGAGGCATACGTCGGGGACGTCGACGTCGTTGCGCACCCCGCCGTCGCCAAGCAGCTGATCGGGGTGGTGCCGCAAACCAACACGCTGGATCGCGCCCTGACTGTCTGGGAGAACCTCTACTTCCACGGCCGGTTCTTCGGCATGGGATCTCAGGCGTCGCGGCAGGCTGCCGACGAGATGCTCGTCCGGTTCCGGCTGACCGAACGTGCCAAGGCACCGGTCATGGCGCTCTCCGGTGGCCTGGCCCAGCGTCTGATGGTGGCGCGAGCGATCCTGCACCACCCCGCGGTGCTCTTCCTCGACGAGCCGACCGCGGGGCTCGATCCACAGAGCCGGATCGCGCTCTGGGAGATCCTCGGTGAGCTGCACACCGGGGGTCAGACAGTGCTCCTCACGACTCACAACATGGAGGAGGCCGACAGCCTCTGCGACCGGATCGGGATCATGGACCGCGGCCGGATCCTCGCGCTGGACACACCGATGCGGCTCAAGGAGACGATCGGTGCGGACACGCTGGTCACCGTCACGGCGGATGGCGACCTCGAAGCGCTCGCGCTGCGCCTGCGTCACGACGTGGCCGGCGTGGAATCGGCCGTGACCCGGAAGGGGACCGTTCAGCTGGCAGTGCGGGGCGGAGATCGAGTGCTCATCCGGGTCATCGACAGTGCCGATCGCGCCGGCTTCACCGTGCGCGACGTTCAGGTCGCCGAGCCGAATCTCGAAACCGTGTTCATCAACCTCACCGGGAAGGAACTTCGAGAATGACCGCAGTCACCTCGGCGCCGGCGACCACATCCACGAGCCTCCGACCGCTGCGCTCGTCATTCACGTCGTCGCGAATCGCCTTCGGCGCGCTGCTGCTCCGCGACCTGGTGGTGCTTCGGAAACGCCTTCGGGAGTTCATCCCGCGCACCGTCATCCAGCCGTTCCTGCTCTGCTTCGTCTTCCTCTACGTCTTTCCAACCATCGGGCAGGGAGTCGGAGGCGGCCGGGGGGCTGCGGGGAAGTCCGCGTTCGCCACCATCCTGGTCGCCGGTGTCGTCGGTCTCTCGATGATGTTCCAGGGAATCCAGGCGGTTGCGCTGCCGATGGTGCAGGAGTTCGGTTACACGAAGGAGATCGAGGACCGTGTCCTGGCGCCGATGCCCGTGTCGCTGGTCGCAATGGAGAAGGTCCTGTTCGGGGCGATCCAGGGGCTGCTGGCTGCAGCGATCGTCTTCCCGATTGCGGCCGTGGTCCACGCCAACGGCGTGCACATCAACCTCCAGGTGCACTGGCTCCAGCTGATCACGCTCATCCCGCTCGGGTGCGTCACCTGCTCCTCGCTCGGCCTCACCTTCGGAACCATCTTCGATCCGCGAACCGTGCCGCTGCTCTTCGGGATCATCATCCTGCCGCTCACCTTTCTCGGCGGCACGTACTACTCATGGACGACGCTCGCGCCGGTGACGATCGGCGGTTTTCACTGGCTGCAGATCCTCGTGCTCGTCAATCCGCTCATCTACATCAACGAGGGGATGCGAGGCGCGTTGACCACGGCGCCGCACATGTCGCTGTGGGTCGTCTACCCGGTGCTGCTCGCGTTCAGCGCGCTGTTCCTGTGGACGGGGACGCGGAACTTCCGCCGGCGGGTGATCAGCTGATCCGCGGCGAGTGCGCGTCGCGACTGCGCACCCAGCTGAGGCCGTGCACGAACAGCCGCCACCCGAAGGTGGTCAGGCCGATGAAGATGAAGGCCACGATGATGAAGGCGATCGGCGTGGTGCGATGGGTGACTCCCGCCCGCAGCGCAAGGCCAATCGCGCTCCCGGCCACCCACGTGCAGCCGAGGGTCATCCATCGATCGAGTGGCGCCCGGTACAGCTGCAGTGCGAGCGCGACCACGAACCATCCGACCAGGAACGGCCAGAGCACGGTGAGATACCAGTCAATTCCCGAGGCGATGTCGTGACTGGCCCGGCCCAGCGCGACGAAGAGGGCGAGGCACGCGGCGTCGACGCCGACGGCGAGGGCGCGAACGGTCCAAGGGCGCATGGCGCCGCGAACATAGCAGGCGGCGAGGGCATTCCGGATCACCAGTCACGAGTCCGGCAAAGCTACGACGCGGTCACCGACGCGTATGTCGACCGTGTGCACGACGAGCTGCGCCACAAGCCGCTCGACCGCGCGCTGCTGACCGCATTTGCGGAGCAGGTGCACCACGATTTCGGTCCGCGAGCGTCGGTCTGCGACGCCGGCTGCGGTCCCGGGCATGTGGGAGCGTTCCTCGCCGGGCTCGGACTCGCGGTCACCGGCATCGACCTCTCGCCGGCGATGGTGGAGCGGGCGCGAGCGCTGCACCCGGATCTGGCCTTCGAGGTGGGCACGATGACGGCGCTCGAGGCCGGCGACGGCCGTTGGCAGGGGCTGATCGCCTTCTACTCGATCATCCACCTGACCAGTGACACGGAGATCCGCGCTGCCCTGCGCGAGTTCCACCGCACGCTCGTCGACAGAGGCATCCTCCTCATCGCCGTCCATCTCGGTCGGGACGGTGACGCCACCGTCCACGCTGAAGAGATGCTCGGCGTCGGGGTCGACATGGACTTCCGCTACTTCGATGCCGAGTGGCTGGTGGGGGAGATCAAGGAGGCCGGGTTCGATCTCGTCGCACGGCTGGTGCGTGCGCCCTACCCCGACGTCGAGGTGCAGACGACCCGCGCCTACCTCATGGCGCGCCGCGCGGGAGGGCCGGAAACTTGACTTCGGCGCTCAGGATTCCATACCATCGGGCTCACATGGACGAGACTCCGCGGCTCACCCGCCGTCGCTGGCTCGACTGGGGGCGCTCTCGGTCTGACAGGGCAAGCTGTCCGGCCTAGGCCTCGTGAAGTCCGGGCACGCGAAGACGCAGCGCCCGCGCCCGACATCTCGCAACCGTGCGGCGATTCGCCGCTCAGGAACAGCCAACAGCAACAGGAGCATTTTCTCATGACCGAATACGCCCATCCAGAGGTCCTGGTCACCACCGAGTGGCTGGCCGGTCACCTCACCGACCCGCAGGTGCGGGTGCTCGAAGTCGACTACGACCCATCGGCCTCGTACGAGCTGGGACACATCCCCGGCGCGACCCTGGTCGACTGGAAGCGCGATATCAACGACCCGGTTCGCCGCGACATCCTCTCCAGGGAGCAGTTCGAGCAGCTTCTCTCGCGGGTCGGAGCGACCCCGGACACGACGCTCGTCCTCTATGGGGACTTCCGCAACTGGTTCGCGGCGTTCGCCTTCTGGACCTTTCGCATCTACGGCCACGCGGACATCCGGCTGCTGAACGGCGGACGTCGCAAGTGGATCGACGAGGGACGCGAGGTCACCGAGGAGACCCCGTCGTTCGCGGCGACCGCCTACAAGGCGGCCGAAGCCGACACCTCGATCCGGAGCTTCCGCGGCGACGTCGAGAAGGCGCTCGGCGTCGAGGGTCGCGCGCTCGTCGATGTTCGCTCGCCTGCCGAGTTCAAGGGAGAGATCTCCGCCCCACCGGAGTATTCGAACGAGGGCGCGCAGCGCAGCGGGCACATCCCCGGCGCGGCGAACATTCCCTGGGCGCAGGCCATCCAGGACGACGACACGTTCAAGCCTGCTGACGCGCTCCGCGAGCTCTATGCGGCGCAGGGCGTGACCGGCGACAAGACGGTCATCACGTACTGCCGCATCGGCGAGCGCTCGTCGCACACCTGGTTCGTGCTGAGCTACCTGCTCGGTTTCCCGAACGTGAGCAACTACGACGGGTCGTGGAGCGAGTGGGGCAACTCGGTCGGCCTGCCGATCGAGAAGGAAGTTCGCGAAGCGGTCGCCGTCTGACCTGACACGAGCACCATCGGTGTTCCGGCGAGGGTGACCTCGTCGGGACGCCGTGGTCCCCGGCGATACGTGAGTGACGCCGGGATGAAGGCGGCGACGGCGACGGCCGCCGTCCCCACAACGAGTGCGCTCCAGCCGACCGCCTCGACAAGTGCGGCGGCGGCGATCGCGCCGACCAGCATGCCGGCATAGAGCAGCACGCGCATCACGCCGTTCACCCTTCCCAGCAGCTCGGCCGGAACGCGCTGCTGCAGGGCGGTCTGGCCTCGGGTCTGATACAGCGCGGCTGCGGCGGTGCTGACAAAGAGCAGAGCGAGGGCGGGAAGGAGCCCGCCGGTGAGCGCGAAGAGCCCGAGCGGTATGACCTCGATCAGGAAGCCGATGGCGATCCCTCGAGCGCTGATGGTCCGGGGAGTCCAGCGCAGGAGCAGGGCGCTTCCGACCACTCCGCCACCTCCGACCGCCGCATAGAGCCAGCCGACATCGGTGGCGTGGCCAAAACGGTCCGCCGCGGCGACAACGAGCACCGCCTGGAGTGCCGTGATCGCCACGGCGCTGCAGAAGAACGACGCCGCGAGCGACCGCAGCATGGGGTCGCGGGCCACGATGGCGGTGGCACGCGAGCGAGCGCTCCTCGCCCACGCAGGGGCCGGCGCCGGACCGACGCGCAGCGACAACAGGAGGAGTCCGGCCACCAAGAAGGTGGCGGCGTCGACGGCGACAAGAAGCTGCGGTTGGATGAACGGGAGGACGAGAGCGCCGATCGCTGGTGCGACCAGCACACTCGACTCGGTGAGCCCGCTGTAGATGGCGTTGGCGCGGAGAAGCCGGCGTGCCGGGGTCACGCGCGGGATGCACGCGGAGTAGCCGGGCTGGGCAATCGATCCGAGGAATCCGGCGATCGCGACCGTCACGAGAATCGCCCAGATCGTGCCGCGGTTCGCCAGGACAACGATGGCGGCGGTGAGCGCGCACTGCCCCAGGGCTGACCAGCCGGCGACTCTCGTCGGCCCGAAGCGGTCGGTGAGTGAACCCCCCAGGGTCGGACCGAGCACCCGCGGAGCGAACCTGGCGAGGATGTACAGCGCCGGCACCGCCGGTCGGTGGGTCAGATCGAAGAGGAGGACCGCAAGGGCGACCACCGTGAGCCAGTCGCCATATGTGGAGATTCCGGCAGCCAGGAGGAGGCGTGTGGACAGATCGGCCTTCGGCAGCGTGTCTGCCGCTCGCGGGAAGAACCGCGCGGTATCGATCGGCATATCCACCCCTGAGGCAGGAAACGAAAACAAAGCACGACGCCGTGGGCCGATACCCACGACGTCGCACCCAACGGATTCACAAATCCCGAGCGCGCTCGGGAGTCAACGGTTGTGGCTCAGCCCCAGCCAGCGCCTGCTGTCATTTCCGCCTCCATGGATACCGCCGGCACCAAGACCGAGCATCGGAGCCCGGACTGGCTTCCAGAGGGTGCGATGTCCTCGTTGGCTCCGTTCGCGGTGCTTGGGCTGAGTTAACAATCCTTCTCTGGATCTGCACAATTCTATGCGTGCCTACCCGGAATCCTGACACCGCCTGAAGGTCAGGCTGCGATACCGCCCTCGCTGACGGCGGTGACGAAGAGCACGGTTGCGCCGGCCGCGCACACGATCAGCACGGTCGCCTCCCAACCAAGGGGTTGCACGAGCGAGACCGCGGCGATCGCGCCAAGCAGCATGCCCAGGTAGCCGGCGAAGCGCTCGACGGCCATCGTCCGCCCCAGGAACTCGCGGGGAACCCGTTGCTGCAATCCGACGGTCCCTCTCGTCTGGTACAGCGTCGCTCCCACGGCGCTCAAGAAAAGAAGGGCGATCGCCAGTGGGACGCTGGTGACGAAGACGAAAGCCGCCAGGGGCGCGAGTTCGAGAAGCGTGAACGCGATGATCGGCGTCTGACTGACGCGCTTGGGAGTTCTGCGAATCACCGGGAGCGTGCCGAGCAATGACCCAGCGCCGATTGCCGCGTAGAGCCAGCCCACCGAAGTGTCGTGACCGAACCGCTGAGACGCGGCGACGACGAGCACCGCCTGGAGAGCAGTCACCGCCGCGGCATTCGAGAGATACGCGGCGGCGAGGAATCGAAGCATCGGATCGCGGAGGACGATCGGTATCCCCGCGGACATGCCTCGGGTGCTCCGTGCCGGCACGGACGCGTCGTTGCCCACACCCAGGAGGGTTGCGACCAGCCCCGCCGCGACGAAAAACGTTGCCGCGTCGATTGCGATCAGGACTTCCGGCGCGGTGAACGGGAGCACGAGCGCGCCGATGGCAGGAGAGATCAGGAGGCTCGAGCTCGCGAGCGCCGAAGACACTCCCTGAATGCGCCCCAGGCCGGCCGCGTCGGTCACCCGCGGGATCAGCGCTCCATAACACGGCTGCGCGGCCGAACTGAAGAACTGAGCGAACGCCACCGCCACGAAGATCGGCCAGATGATCCGATTCTCAGCGAACAAGACGATCGATGCAGTCAGCAAGCCTTGAACGACCGCGCAGCCGGCCGCAATGGGCGCGGGCCCGTATCGATCGGCGAGCGCGCCTCCGGGGAAGGGCCCGATCAGCCTTGGGGCCACCCGCGCGATCATGTAGACCGCAGGTCCGACCGGGGAGTGCGTCGCTCGAAACAGGAGCACGACCATGGCAACCGTGGTGAGCCAGTCGCCGTAGGACGAGGTGCCGGTGGCGATGAGCAGGCGCACGGAGGGACCTAGCGAGCGACGAGGCGCGCGCAACCGGGCGGTGGGCACATCCGCCGCCGCTCTTAGCGTGGCTTCCTTCGAGGGGTTCTCAGTCGTGTCGTGAGCGTACGCGACCTGCGCCTACACCGGGGCCGAATGCGCGCATTTGCGCACCCGGCGGCCCGCGTTGACAGGCCCCCCGTGATAATGACGCGATCGAACCGTTAGCAACCCGTCACGAAATTACCCAATGGATCGTCACACCGGCCCCCTACAGTGGGTGCCGGGCAGGACTGGGGGCTATCCCCAGTTTTCCAGATCGCCCCAAGTAGCCATGGGAACCTCCTAGGAATTTGCGCCTGCGGGTAGCGTGAGACCTGACCGCCGACGCATGGGTATTGCACGTACTGTAATCCTCTGGAGGTTCTCTGGGCTTAAGACCTGTGCGCAATCGTGCGTTCACATTTCTTCGCAATATCTTTGCGCTGCGATAACTGACGCGAGCGACGCGATGCCACCCGAGGCAACGCGTCAAACGTCAAGCCCCACCTGGGATTTCGCGGGCTCGGCGCTGACAATGCTGTCACGTACACCGCGACGAACGCCGCGTGCGGAATAGGATCCAACCCATGGCGCAGGATGCCGTCGCGTCTCGGGTGCACGGGGCTGATGACGTTGGTTGGTTTCGCAGCGCCGTGATGGCGCTGCGCCGACTTGATCTTGTGCCGAAGACGCCGGCTCTCGGACCCGTTGACTACAGGAACGTTGGTCTCGTCGCGTACGTCAGCGCAACGGTCGTCGTCGCGGTCACCGTTGCGGTCATCGCGGTTCTGTCCGTTCGTGGCGTGCCGATCGACCTCCTGACGCTTGCGATCGCTGGAGCCACGATTTTCCTGATGTCCGTCTTCGCGGTCAGGCTAGCCCCCCCGCCAACGTGTCATGGGTCCCAACCGCGTTCGTTCATCTCGGTCTCGCGGTCACGTTCGGACCAGCGGGAGCCGCGGTCGGTGCTATTGCCGAGCCGCTCGGCGTATCCATACGAAGCCGGAACGGGTGGTTCCGCACGACCTTCAACATCGCGAATGCCTTCCTGGCCAACGTCGCGGCATGGGGCGTGTTCGTCTCGATCCACGGAACAGGCTTGGGGCATGGCGCGGGATCTGACCTCGCGGCGGGAGTCGCTGCCGGCGTTGCCAACTTCACTCTGAACTCGGGCTTCGTCGCATTGGTCATTCGTCTATCGGATCCCAGCGCGCCGATAAACCGCGTGCTCCGCCAGCGCCTGTCAGTACTCCCCTACAGCATCGGATACGGGTTCGCGGCCTTCGCGTTCGTGACGATGAATCACTTCGAGCCCACGGTCGGATTCATGGCGCTGCTGGCACCGGTCATCCTGCTTCACGGGTTTCTCGTCATCTCCACGCGCCGAGTGCAACGGTATGAGGAGCAGCGAGCCAAGGACCAGCAGGAAAAGGAAGCGCTGCTGCAGAAGGCGGTCGAGGCCTCGGAGGCTGAGCGTCGACGAATCGCCAGAGACCTCCACGACGGCGTCGTGCAGAACCTCGCTGGCATGGCATTTGCGCTGTCCGCCGAGGCATCGCATCTCAAAGGCGCGCCGGAAGCGGGGAACGGGCAGAAAGACCTGCTCGAGCTCCTCGAGACGTCCGCAAACGAAACCCGGGGCGCGATGAAGGATCTGCGCACCTTGATCATCGACCTCGCACCGCCCGCGCTTCGTCGTGAGGGCCTGCAGGCTGCTCTACTCGAAGTCCTCGGCGAGATCAAGCGTAAGGGCACCAACACAGAACTTGACCTGCCGCCCGACCTCCGCCTGCGCGAGGATCGCGCGGCGTTAATCTTTCGGGTTGCGCACGAGATCCTTCGCAACGTCGCGGCGCACGCCCAGGCAAAGAACGTCAAGGTCGAGCTCTCCACGACCGATGCCTCCGCAGTGCTGAGCATTCAGGACGACGGCAAAGGCTTCAGCAAGCGAGACATCGAGCGGCGGAGAGCTGAAGGTCATATCGGCACTGCGGCGATCGTTGAGCTCGCCGAGGATGCGGGAGGCACGCTCACCATCGACTCCGAGCCAGGTCGTGGCACGCTCGTCGTTCTAACGCTGCCCATCGAGTAGAGTGGTTGACGGTGACCCCTGCAGCAACGCGTGTGATGATCGTGGACGACCACCCGGTCGTCCGGAAGGGGCTTGCCTCGTTCCTCGGTCACGAGCCCGATATCGAGGTCGTCGGCCTGGCGGACTCGGGCGAGCAGGCTCTCGAGATGGCCCAGGAGCTCCACCCCGACGTGGTGCTGATGGACCTTTCGATGCCCGGAATGGGCGGCATCGAAGCCACCAGACGGCTCGTTCAGAGCGCACCCGGCACGCGCGTGATGATGCTCACCTCCTTTGGCGGTCACGAGCGCATGGTCGAAGCCCTGAAGAGCGGCGCGGTCGGCTACGTCGTCAAGGACACTGCGCCGGCAGAGCTGCTCAACGCATTGCGCAGCGTCGCATCGACCGGGAAGGCCCCGCCGACTACTGTTTTTTGACCTCGGCGACGAGCGCTGCCACCGAGGCACGCGCATCCCCGAAAAGCATCAGCGTGTTCGGCTTGTAGAACAAGGGGTTGTCGACGCCGGCGAATCCGGTCGCCATGCTCCGCTTGAGAACGACCACCGTCTTTGCCTCGTCGACGTTGAGGATCGGCATGCCGATAGATCGGGCTGTTGCTCTGGGTGCGCGCGGCCGGGTTGACCACGTCATTGGCACCGATGACGACTGCGACGTCGGCCCTGGGAAAGTCGCCGTTGACCGCATCCATCTCCTTGAGCTGCGGGTAGGGGACGTTGGCCTCGGCGAGCAGCACGTTCATGTGACCGGGCATCCGTCCCGCCACGGGGTGAATCGCATACTCGACGGTGACGCCGCGCTTCTCGAGCTCGTCGGCCAGCTCCTTGACCTCGTGCTGCGCACGCGCGACGGCCATTCCATATCCAGGAACGAAGATCACCAGTTGTGCAAACGCGAGCAAGGGGGCGAGATCCTCGACGGTGGTCGGGTGGATGGTGCCGCCCTCGGCGCCCGCAGCGCTGCCGGCCGATTCAACCTTGGAACCAAAGCCGCTGAAGAGCACGTTGAACAGCGAACGGTTCATCGCCTTGCTCATCGCCAGGGTGAGGATGGTTCCCGACGCGCCGACAAGCGCACCGCTGACGATGAGCACATCGTTGCTCAACACGAATCCGGTGCTGGCCGCGGCGAGCCCGGTGAAGGAGTTGAGCAGCGAGATGATCACCGGCATGTCGGCGCCGCCGATCGGCACCACGAAGAGCACGCCGAGGATCAGCGACAGGACGATGAACACGGCGAAGAGCGCGAGGTTCTGGTCGCCGACGATGAGATAGATCCCGAGCGCGAGGATCACCAGCGAGGAGCAGCCCGTTCACCACGCTCTGGAGGCTGATATGTGAGGGGCCGCCCGGGCATCAGCTCCTGCAATTTCGCGAACGCGACCAGGCTGCCCGCGAAGCTCAGTGACCCGATGACGCAGCTCACCATGATCGCCCAGGTGATGTAGGGATGCGCTGTCCCGTGCGCCACCGCGGTGCGGAAGTCCTGCGCAGCGATGAGCGCCGCCGACCCACCGCCCATACCGTTGAAGAGCGCGACCATCTGCGGCATCGCGGTCATGCGCACCAGGCGCGCCGAGACCGCGCCGATCGCGGTGCCGATGACGATCGGCGGGATGATCAGGGGCCAGTTGCCGGTGTTGTGGATGAGCGCTGCGGTGATGCCGAGCACCAGCAGCATGCCGACTGCGGCAATGCGGTTCCCTTGACGCGCGGTCGCCGGTGAACGCAGCAGCTGGATGCCGAACATGAAGGCGACGGCGGTCACCAGGTACCCGAGGGTGGTGAGCGCGGAGGGTTGCAAGGCGGTCAGTGATCCGTCGTCGGCGGCGTCTCCGCCTTGCGTGAATCCGCCGTCGGACGCCGCTTGAACATCTGCAGCATGCGATCGGTGACCACCCACCCGCCCACGACGTTGAGCGTGCCGAGCAGCACCGCGGCGATGGCGATGATGTAGCCGAGCGCGTCGTTCGCACCCGCCGCGACCGTGAGCGCGCCGACCAGAACGATGCCGTGGATGAAGTTCGTCCCCGACATCAGCGGCGTGTGCAGCATCGTCGGGACTTTGGAGATGAGCAGGAAACCGACGAACACCGCGAGGGCGAAGATGAATGCGCCGAGCGCGAGCGTCTGCCCGGGACTCACGCGGTCGCTCCCTGCAGCAGCGCCTCGATCTGGTCGCCCATCGGCTTGCCCTCGTGGGTGATGCATGTCTGACTGATCACGACGTCGTCGAAGTCGAGAGCCAGCTGGCCGTCCTTGAGGATCTGCATCAGGAATCGCGTGGCATTGTGCGAGTAGAGCTGGCTCGCCTGACCGGGGATCGCGGCGGGGAGATTCATCGGTCCGAGGATGAGCACGCCGTCGGCGTCGACCTCCGCTCCCGGCTTGGTGAGCTCGCAGTTGCCGCCACCGGGAGCGGCGAGGTCGACGATCACCGAGCCGGTGCGCATCGACGCCACCATGTCGGCGGTGACGAGGATCGGCGCCTTGCGATTGGGAATCTGCGCGGTCGAGATGACCACGTCGGATTCCTTGACGTGCTCGGCCAGCACCTGGTGCTGTCGAGCCTGAGCATCCGCCTCGAGCTCGCGAGCATAACCGCCGGTGTCCTGCTGGCTCTCCGACTCGACGCCGGTCTCGACGAAGCGGGCGCCGAGCGACTCGACCTGGTCGCGCACCGCAGGGCGTACGTCAAACGCTTCGACGACGGCGCCGAGCCGCCGGCACGTGGCGATCGCCTGCAGGCCCGCGACGCCCGCGCCGAGGATCAGCGCACGCGCCGGGGTGATGGTGCCGGCCGCGGTCATCATCAACGGGAAGATTCGGGGCAGCCGGAACGCCGCCATCACGGCGGCGTGGTACCCGGCAAGCGTCGCCATCGACGAGAGCACGTCCATGTCCTGAGCGCGGCTGATGCGCGGCATGGCCTCCAGCCGGAAGGCGGTCACGCCTCCATCGACGAGGGCGCGGACCACCGACGGATCGCCGGCGGGCTCGAGCACCCCGACCAGGACCGATCCGCGCTTCATCTGGCCGACGAAGCCGGCGTCGGGGCGGCGGACGACCACGACGATGTCCGCGCCCGCGAGGAGTGCGGCCCGATCCGCGACGACCTCGGCGCCCACCTCCGCATACGCGGCGTCGGTGATACCCGCGCGCCGTCCCGGCACCCGCCTGAATCGCTACCGTTGCACCGGTGGACACCAGTTGCGTCGCGGATCGCGGAACCAGAGCGACCCTGGTTTCGCCGGGCGCGGTCTCGGTGGGAGCGGTGATGCGCATGCTGGCGGCGTACTCTACGGTTCAGCCGTCCGGGTCCGATGTTCGCTGACGACGGCGCCGCGATCGAGGCCCGGGTTCGCGCGCGCCTCGCGACCCTCGGCGTCGACTACGAGACAATCGAGTGCGACCCGGACTTTGCCGACACCGCGGCGTTCTGCGCCCGGTACGGCGTTGCGCCCGAGCAGAGCGCGAACACCATCGTGGTCGCGGCTCGCAAGGAGCCCGGGGTCGCGTGCGCATGCGTCGTGCTCGCGACCTCGCGTGTCGATGTCAACCACGCCGTCTGCGACCTGCTCGGGGTGCGCAAGGCGTCCTTCGCGGCGGCTGATCAGACCCGGGAGGTGACCGGCATGATGATCGGCGGGGTCACGCCGTTTGGTCTCAGCGACGATCTCCCGCTGTACATCGATGCACGGGTCATGGAACAGGAGAGCGTGGTCATCGGGGGCGGCAGCCGGTCGATGAAGATCAGGCTCGCTCCCAGCGGGCCTCCTGCGGCTCCCTGGAGCGCGGGTGGTCGACGGGCTTGCCCAGACAATGGAGGTGCCGTCGCGCGTGACGCAGGCTGAACGCGGCGGCCAAGCACATCGTCAAGGCTGATCCCGCCTTCCGGCGGATCGTCGAGACCACCCCACCCGAGGAATTCCAGCGCGAAGCCGGCTCGGCATTCGAGTCGCTGCTCAGCGCGATCGTGTTTCAGCAGCTCGCCGGCGCAGCGGCGCGGGCCATCCACGGCCGGCTCGTCGCGGCACTGGGTGGCGCGCCGGTCGCGCCGGAGTCGGTCCTCGCGGCCGATCCCGCCACGCTGCGCGCCGCCGGGCTCTCCGCCAACAAGCTCGCAGCCATCATCGACCTGGCAGCGAAGTTCGTCGACGGGACCGTCCCAACGAACGATCTCGATGGCCTCAGCGACGACGAGATCGTCGCCCGCCTGGTCACGCGTACGTGGCGTCGGGCGCTGGACGGCTGAGATGTTCCTGCTCTTCCAGCTCCACCGACCCGACGTATGGCCGGTGGACGATCTCGGGGTGCGCAACGGCTGGGCACGGATACACGAGATGGCGGCGCCGCCGACCCCGAAGTCGCTCCAGATCCTCGGTGATCCCCTCCGCCCGTACCGAAGCACGGCCGCCTGGTACTGCTGGCGCGCGGTCGCGCCTGTGCCGGTCGTGGTCGTCCCGGCGCCGGCGGGCAAGCCCGCACTCAGAGGCGCGGGTCGACGATAACCTTCCCGCCCGAAGAAGGCGTGATCAGCTCCTCGAAGACCTCGGGAACCTGAGCGAGCGCCACCCGGCGGGTGGCGACCCTGGCAATCCGCGGGTCGGCGGCGAGCATCTCGATCGAGAGCGCGAAATCCGACGCATTCGAGGCGATGCTGCCGATGATCTCGATCTCGCGGGTGACCCACATCAGCGGGATGACCGTGGTCTCGCCGAAGGGCACGCCGACCAGCACCAGGCGGCCGCCGGGGGCGACCAGATCAGCCGCAGCGTGGAGCAGGGGGGCATATCCGGAGCACTCGATGACCGCACGCGTCGGAGCGACATGGCTGCGCACCTCCCGAAGCTCGGAGACGACGACTGCGGCGCCGAGATCCAGAGCGAGGTTGCGACGGTCCTCGACCGGATCGACGCCGATGATCGGGCCGATCTCACGGGCATGCAGGGTCGCCACCGTGAAGAGCCCGATCGGAGCCGAGCCCGATCACCACCGCGGCGTCGCCGGCGTGCAGGTGGGCGCGCTCGACGCCATGGATCGCCACCGAGAGCGGCTCGACAAGGCAGGCGTGCTCGAGGGCCAGGCCGGGAGGCAGGCGGTGGAGCTGCGACGCAGGGCACGGCGACCAGCTCGGCGAAGCCGCCGTCGCGAGCGAATCCGATGCCGGCGGTGAGCGCCATCGCGCACCGGTACGACGCGCCGGCCCGGCAGTCAGCGCACGCGCCGCAGGGGATCTTGGGGTCGATGACGGTGGCCTCGCCTGCGGACCCACCCGGAGACGCCGTCGCCGAGTGTCTCGATGACCCCGGCCACCTCATGACCGGGGACCGCGTCGGTGAAGAGGCCGACCTTGTACGAGGTCAGATCCGATCCGCAGATGCCGCAGCCGTCGACGCGGACCACCACCTCGCCGGGGATCGCCTCGGGTGCCGGGATATCGGCGAGCTCGAGGTGGTGCGCCTCGAGCAGCCTGACCGCTCGCATCGCTACATCAGCCCGAGCTGAGCGACCATGCGGAGGAGCTCGGAGACGACGGTGGGGTCGGTCGGCACGTCGATGACGCTGCAGACGCCGCTGTCGATCGCCCGATCGAGCGCGGGTCGGAGGTCCTCGAGGCGCTCGACGCGCTCGCCATGGCCACCGAGCGCGGTGGCAAGGCGGTCGTAGCGGACTTCGGGGAGGTTGCTCGCGATGTGACGTCCGGCCCCGAAGAGCTCGTCCTGCTCGAAGCGAACGTCCCCCACCCTGCGTTGTTGGACACCACCACGATGACCGGGAGGTCGTGACGGACGGCGGTGTTCACCTCCATCGCGCTGAGCCCGAACGAGCCATCCCCGGTGAAGAGGAAGACGCGCTCATCCGGACGCGCCGCCTGGGCGGCGAGCGCAAACGGCATCCCGACGCCGAGCGTCCCCAGCGCCGTGGTGGTGGTGAGCAGGCGGCCGGGCAGCTCCGCGCCGAAGTAGGCGAGTGCCCAGGCGAGCGCGTCGCCGCCGTCGGCCACGAAGGTCGCCTTGGCGCCGAAGCGTTCGTGGACGATCGCCGCAAGCTCGCGAGCGACCGCGCCGGCGTGAATGGCGACACCGGCGTGCTCATCCACCTGGCGGTTCCAGAAGTCCAGCGACGCCGCGGCGAGGGCGCGGGCTCGGGTCAGCCACGCATCGCGACCGGGAGGCGCGATGCCCCATGCGTCGTGCAGATCACGCACGACCGATGCGATGTCTCCGATGACGGTCACGTCGCCGGATCGGTTGCCGCCGGTTCGCTCGGGCGCGATATCGACCTGCACGATCATCTGCTCGGTGCCGAAGAGCGGGGCGCCGCCGTACATCACATTGGCGTTGAACGCCGAGCCGAGGACCATGACGCAGTCGGCGCTGGGGATCGCGAGCCCCCCATGCACGAGGGACCCGAGGCTCCACCGATGCGAATCGGGCACAACTCCGCGCGCGGCGCTTGCGGTGATCACCGGGATGCTGGCGAGCTCGGCGAATCGCCCGATCTCGGCGCCGGCGCCGGACCAGAAGGCACCGCTGCCGGCCACGATGATGGGGCGCTCCGCGGCCGCCAACGCGGCAACCGCGGCGCCGATGTCGTCGGGATTGCCGGCGGGGCGGGACGGTTGGTTGGGATAGCCCGGTGGACCGATCTCGAGCGGGGGCGCCTTCCCGTACATCGCATGGGAATCGATCTCGAGGTAGACCGCTCCGGGGCAGCCGGCTCGGGCCCGGTGCAGCGCCTCCGCGACATACCTCGGAATCCGTCCGGTATCCAGGCAGCTCGCCGCCCACTTCGCGATCGGCGTTGCGATGGCCCGCTGGTCGAGGTCCGCGACTGCCCCGCGCCCCTGCCGGATGCGGCTGGTGCGACCTGCCAGCATCACCAACGGTACGCTCCAGGTTGCCGCGTCCACGAGGCCGATCAGGCCGTTGGCGAATCCCGGTCCCGCGGTCACCACCGCGACCCCGGTGTCGCCGGTGGCCAGCGCCCATCCCTCGGCCGCTAGCACCGCGGCGCCCTCGTGCCGCGCGTCGATGACTCGGATGTCCTCATCGATGCACGCGTCGAGGAATGGGAGGATGTGTCCGCCGGGAAGGCCGAACACGGTTGTGACCCCACGCTCGCGGAGGGTTCGCGCGATCAGCCCACCGCCATCCGTACGTTGCTCGGCGTCGGGACGAGGCCGCTCGGCCGCGACGTCAGGCATGGGTTTGCAGTGTATCCACCGAGATTGACGGCGGGCACAGCGCGGACGCGCGGATAGAATGAGCGCCTTGCAGGACGAACCGCCGGCACCTGGCGCGGCGACGCCGGACATGCCGGGCGGCCTCGGGATGCGGGCGCTGCGCAACACCATCCGCATCCTCGTCGTGCGCGTGATCTCGCGGATCATCGCGCTCCTCGCCGTCATCATCATCGGCAATTACCTCGACCCGACACGCTTCGGGGAGATGCAGACGGCGGTGACCTACGTGGGGCTGGTGGGCACGGTCACGGACCTTGGCTTCTCCGCCCTCTACGTGCGCGAGGGGGCGCGCCACACCGACCAGATCGCACGCTACTGGAACAACGTCGCCTCGCTCAAGGTGATCGGCGCGGTCGTGGGTCTGCCTCTGGTCTTCGCCGCGCTCTATTTCGCCGGCGTGCGTTCCCTGCTCTGGCCGTCATTCGCGATCCTCGTGCTGTCCGGATACCAGTTGCTGCTGCGCAACACGCTCTACGCGATGCAGCGGCTGACCTTCGAGATCATCGAGATCGTCCCGGAGACGCTGGTGGTGTTCGCGCTCGTGGTGATCGGGGTGCACATCCACGCCGACACCGGGTTCTTTCTCTGGGCGTACGCCTTGAGCTACGCCTTCGCGTGTGTCTACTTCGCGATAGTGCTCATGGTCATGGGGGTGCTCAGGCCGGGGCCGCAGCTCGAGCCCGGGCTACTCGTCTCGTGGGTCCGGGTCGCGGTACCCCTCGGCATCACCTTCATCATCACGACGGTCTATTTCAAGGTCGATGTTCCAATCCTGCAGCGCTTCCGGCCGTACAGCGAGGTGGGGTATTACACGTTCGCGTACAAGCCATTCGAGTCACTGCTCTTCATCCCGTTCGCCTTGCGCAGCGTCATCTTTCCGGTCCTCTCCGTGTACCACCGGCGATCGCCCGAACGCGTGCTGCCCCTCGCCGAGAAATTCTTCAAGGCGCTGGTGATCCTCGGCTGGCCGATCACGGTTGGAGTCTTCCTTCTCGCACCACAGTTCAACAGCCTGCTCCATCTCTACGCGGGATCCGAGCCGGCGCTGCAGATCCTCGCCCTGGCAATTGTGTTCATGTTCGCCGACAACACGTTCGCCGCAACGCTCAACGCCATCGACAAACAGAACGTCTTCGCGTTGGTTGCCATGGTGGGGCTGGTGATCAACGTTGGCGTCAACCTTGTCGTGATCCCGCGCTATGGTTATCTCGGTGCCAGCTGGGCGGTGGTGGTCACTGAGGCCGCGCTCGTGGGTGTGGGCTGGTTCGTGCTCCGCGCGCAGCTGGGGACGATCCCGCTGCTGCGCACCTCCTGGAAGGCGATCGTCGCCGGCATGATCATGGGAGCGTTCATCTACGTCGCCAACCCGCACGGGAACCGGGTGCTGCTGTTCGTGATCATCGTCGCCTCTGCGCTCGTCTACGGGGCGGCGCTCCTCGCCCTTCGGGTTGCCGACCGCGAGGAGATGGACCTGATCCGCAATGCGCTCCGTTTGCGACGCTAGCCAGGAGGTGGGCCGTCCGCCGAATCGGCGAGCACCGCCATCGCGCAGTTGCGACCATTGATGGCCATGACGCTGCCGCCGGGATGGGTGCTTGCCCCACACAGGTACAGGCCCGGCATCGGCGTGCGCGGAGAGAAGCGGCGGTCCCACATCTGGTCGGGGAGGCACTCACCCTGGAAGATGTGTCCTCCGGTGAGCCCGACCGCCGCCTCGATATCGGGTGGGGCGAGCACCTGGCGTGCCACCACGCAATCGAGGATGTCCGGCGCGAATCGTGCGATCTCGGCGAACGCGTCGTCGGCGACCGCCTCACGGCGCTCGTTCCACGATCCGGACGCGAGCGTATAGGGCGCGTATTCGGCGAAGACGCTCATCACGTGCCTGCCCTCGGGCGCGACCGAAGGGTCATACGCCGAGTGGAAGTACAACTCTGCCCATCGCGGGCTGGGCTCGCCAACCCGGCTGCGCTCGTACGCCGTCTGGGTCTCGTCGAGGCTTCGCGCGATCGTCACCATGGCGCGGTGCGGCGCGTCGTCAGGTCCGGCGGCGGTGAACGCCGGCAGGCGCGAGAGCGCGCAGTTGATCTTGAGGACCGGCCCCTCCATGCGCCAAGCGCGCACCTTCTCGGCGAACGCGGAGGGCGCGGCGTCGGAGAGCAGTCCGAGCGTCGTGCGTGGATCAGCGTTGGAGATGACCGTGCGCGCCGCGATCCGTGTGCCGTCCTCGAGGACGACCTCCTCGCCGGGGACGATCGCAGCGACCCGGGCATTGCTTCGGATCATCGCGCCCGCCTCCTCGGCTGCGCGCGCCAGCGCGAACGACACCTGACCCATGCCGCCCTGCACGTATCCCCATGCCCCCGGCCGTCCCTCGATCGTCCCCATGGAGTGCATTGCGTGAATCGCCGCGGTGCCGGCGTCGCGTGGGCCTGCCCAGGTGCCGATCAACCCCTGGCCGTGCAGCGCGGTGCGAAGCCGCTCGTCGGTCACGTGGCGCTCGATCACCGATGCGATCGACTCCTCGAACATGATCTCGATGAGCTCGGGATCGTGTCCCAGCAGCTCCTCGAGCGCCGGCCGGTCGGGCGCATTGCCAACCCAGGCGTCGTGCGGCTCCGATCGGAGTGCACGGCGGATGCGCCCGAAGAGCTGCTCGTACCGGCTGTACCCGTCGGCGTCACCCGGGCTCATCGCGGCCACCACCCTATGGTTCCGTTCGGAGTCGTCCCAGAGGCTCAGGGACGTGCCGTCGTCGAACGGACACCAGAGATGCGGGTCGACCAGGTGGACGCGATACCCGTGACGGCGAAGGTCGAGCTCGTCGATGACGCGATGGTGGAGGAGACCGACCAGGTAGGCGCACGGGCTGACCACGAACCCGGGATCGTCAAACGGGTGGTCGAGCGTGCACGCGCCGCCGATGCGGTCACGCGCCTCGAGGACGAGCACTCTGCGCCCGACGCGTGCAAGGTACGCGGCCGCGGTGAGGCCGTTGTGGCCGGCGCCCACGACGACCACATCCCACGTCTCGGATGTGGGCTCGCCGCTCAGCGCCATGCCGATCTGCCGCCGCCGCGGCGTGTGCCCATGGGCCAAACGGCCCAGAGGTCCGTGTCAGGCATGCGGCGAAGCGTCGAGCACGATCTTGCCGACGACCTCACCTGACTCCATGAGCCGGTGTGCCTCGCCGGCCGCCTCGAGAGGAAGCACCCGGTCGATGACGGGCCGGAGCCGTCCATCGGCGAGCGCGGGCACGACCTCGGCGGCAAACGCGGCCACGATCACCGCCTTCTGAGCGGCCGGGCGGGCCCGAAGCGTGGTTGAGATCAGCGAGATGCGTCGCCGCATCATCACGCCGAGGTCGATCTCCGTCTCGTTGCCGCCCTGCATCCCGATGACGACGATGCGACCATCGGTGGCCACCGCATCCATGTTCCTGCCCAGATACGAAGCCCCCATGATGTCGAGCACCAGATCGGCACCGCGTCCGTCGGTCAGCTCGCGGGTGCGCGCGACGAAGTCCTCAGTTCGGTAGTTGATGCCCGCATCAGCGCCGAGGGCGATGCATCGTGCGATCTTCCCGGGGCTCCCAGCGGTGACGAGGATCCGGCAGCCATGCTGCCGTGCCAGCTGTATCGCCGCAGTGCCAACGCCGCCCCCACCGCCATGGATGAGCACTGTCTCGCGGTCCTGCAACCGGCCCCTCGTCAAGAGCGCGTCGTGAGCGGTGATGAAGACTTCGGGGATCCCGCCCGCGTCGATCAAGTCGATGTTGTCCGGAACCAGCACCGCCTGGGCTGCGCGCACCGCCACGAGCTCCGCATAGGTGCCACCTTCGACGAGGAGCATGACGCGATCCCCGACGGACGGTGCGCTGACTCCGGACCCAACACTCGCGACCACACCTGACGCCTCGAGACCCAGGATGTCGCTGGCGCCGGGAGGAGGTGGATAGAAACCCCGGCGCTGGAGCAGATCGGCGCGGTTGATGCCGGCACCTGCCACGCGGACCACGACCTCACCCTCTCGGGCGACGGGGTCGGGGCGATCCTCGATATGGAGTTGCTCCGGCCCACCGGGCGCTGCGACGACGATTGCGCGCACCGCTCAGAAGCCCGGATCAGACGTGGCGGCGGTCAGGAGTCCTGGCCGGCCAGGGAGGAGAGCCCAACCGGACCCGTCCAGACCGGACCGAGGCCGGCGGTGTTGGAGAATGCCGCGAACGACAGCTGCCAGTCACCCTCGCCGTCCGAGTACGAGGCGTTGTACCCGGTGTTCGAGATCTGCACGACATCGCCGGGAATGCTGAAGTTGTAATACATCACGGCGCGTGCGGTGCTGAGATTCACGCAGCCGTGCGACACATCCGCACGACCCTGGGAGCCGACCGACCAGGGCGCTGCATGGATGAAGTAGCCGCTGGTGGAGATCGCGGTGTCGTCATACACGGGGTCGTCGTAATACTGGGCGCCGCCGGGGATGCAGGCCGCCGGGGTATGGAACGTCGGGCAGGACTTCATCACCACCACCGGCGTCTTGTAGAGAACGATCAGCGTCCCCTGGATCGTCGCGAAACCGCCCTTGCCGAGGCTGACCGGGTAGGTCGCGATCAACCTGCCGTTGTTGAAGATCTGCATCGTGTGCGTGAGGTTGTCGATGAGCGAAACGTGCTTGGCGCCGACAGTGAAGCTCGACGACCAGTCACCGAGGCCCCAGACGCCGTTGCCGACGCTGAACCCCTTGAGGTTGGCGTTCACCGTGACCTTGGTACCGGCCGGCCAGAACGTCGCGGGGCGGAAGTGGACGACGTCGGCGGTGAGCCAGTGCCAGCCGCCCATCACCGCGGGCGTCGAGGTGACCTGAATGTGTTCGAGCAGCGCCGCACGCACACCGACCGGGATGTTGACGTTGAAGCGAAGGTCAATCGTCTCGCCGACACCGACAACTGCCCCGTCGTATGGGGTCATGCCGGTGAGCAGCCGGCTGCGCGCGGTGGTCGTGACGAACGTCGTGGTCGTCGTCGAGGAGGAACCCGCCGTGCTGGTCGCCGTCGCGACCACCGTGTAGTGAGCGCCCTGGTCAAGCGGCTGGCTCATCTCCCACGAGCGCCCGTCCGCGGACATGGCGCCCGGAAGGGCGGTCGACGAGCCGGCCTCGCTGAGCGAGACGGTGTCGAGGTGTCCGGTGCTGACGGCGACGGTGATCGGAGCGTCGAGGGCGACACCCTGCGCCGAATTGGATGGGCTTACAACGATCACCGGCGGAGCTGCCACGGCCGGTGCGCCGGCGACGTGAACGGTACCGATGTTGCCAACCGGTGGCGCTGTCGTTCCGGGAAGCGCGCACGAGGTGAGCAGCAATCCGCCGAGGGCAACGCCACCGACGAGCATGAGCCCTCCGCGGCTCCGCCAAGTCTGGTCAGCCATGCATCTCCACCGTACCATTGTTCGGTCTCAGGACGCGCTCACACTGCGTGATCGGTAAGACAACGCAGCCGCCTTCCCTGAGGTTTCGCCGGATCAATTACTGAGGGATCCTGACGCAATGGTATCGCTCCGGTTCGATTGTCACGAGGTCGCGGCACGACTTGCGACAAATGATCCGCCACTCCTGCTCGACGTCCGCTGGACCCTCGGGGGACCATCCGGGGAGGCCGATTACCGCACGGGTCACATCCCCGGGGCGCACTTTGTCGATCTCGATCGAGAGTTGAGTGCCCCACCGGGCCCCGGCCGCCACCCGTTGCCCGACGCCGCGTCGTTCGGCGAAGCGATGCGCAGGCATGGAGTCGCTGGGTCGCGCACAGTGGTCGTCTACGACGCTGCAACAGGGACATCGGCGGCGCGCTGCTGGTGGCTGCTTCGATATTTCGGCCATCCGAATGTCGCGTTGCTCGACGGGGGCTACGCCGCGTGGGTCGCCGCGGACCTGCCGGTGGAGGAGGGCGAAGATCGTGATCCGTCCCTGGGAACTTTCGACCCCACGCCTGGCGGGATGCCGCTGCTCGACGCTGCCGGCGCCGCGGCGATCGCGCGATCGGGTGTGCTGGTCGATGCGCGCGCCCGCGAGCGTTTCCTCGGGGAAACCGAGCCGATCGACCCGGTCGCAGGCCATATCCCAGGAGCTCGCAACCTGCCGTCGCAGCAGACCGAGAACCCCGACGGCACCTTCCTCTCGCCTGACGAGCTGCGGGAGCGCTATGCCGGCGTTGGTGTGGAGGCAGGAACGCCGGTGGCGGTGTACTGCGGCTCAGGCGTGGTGGCGACCGAAGGGGTATTCGCGATGGGGTTGGCGGGAATCAACGCCGCGTTATACGCCGGCTCATGGAGTGAGTGGATCACCGACCCGGACCGCCCCATCGAGCTCGGCGAACCTGGCTGACGCACTATCAGTGAGGCCGGCCCTCTCCAGACCTGCCGTCAGTGGGCACTCAGCGACCAGACCACCGAACACAAAAGAAAGGCTCAGACCAGAACGGCCTGAGCCCCTCAGTCCCCCGCCTCCTCCCCCGAAGAAGCGAGTGGAGCGTGTGGTGGATTCTATCTGGCCAGCTGGTGCGTTTGCAACGACCAGATGTTCTGGCGCTGGTCCCTCAGACACTGCGAACGCGTCGCACGACGCTCGCGGTTCAATCGGAGAGTAGGCCGCTACTCCAGGCGATGCAGAGCGCGTGGGCACTGCCGTCCTGCCGGATGTACGCTAGCGCACATTGCGGACGGAGGTTTCGGTGTGACCGCGGTACTTCCAGATCGATGGCTCAACGAGCTGAGTCGCGCTTCACGCGACCTGCGGCTCGTTCGAGGCGACGGCTCGTACGTCTGGGATGACGAGGACCGCCGGTTTCTGGACCTCACCTCGAGCGGCGCGACGACGCTGCTGGGACATAACCACCCACGCGTCAGCGACGCGATCATCAGTCAGCTGAGCGCATTCAGCGGGGTGCCGCCGGGATTCGACTACGACCTCCGCGAGGAGCTGCTGGAGGCCCTCAGCTTCATCATCCCGGTGTCCTTGACCCACGTGAGCTTCACCGCATCCGGCTCCGCGGCCGTCGATCTCGCCATCACCTGGGTCGCGTCGGCGTCGGACCGGTCACGCATCATCGCGATGCAGCGCTCCGACCATGGATCCGGGATTGGCGGGAGAGGCGTGAGCGCAGGCCGGCGGCTGGGAGAGATCGCCGGACGAAGCCTCGAGGTGGTGCGCGTCCCGTTCGACGACCTCGAGGCGTTGCATGCGCAGCTCGACCACCGGGTCGCGGCCGTGATCGTGGAACCGGTGCAGGTCGGGGCCGGCATCCGCGTGCCCGCGCCGGGCTACCTCGAGTCCGTGGCCCAGCTCTGCCGCGGTGCCGGTGCGCTGCTGGTGGTCGATGAGGTGCGGACCGCGCTGCGCATGGGGCCGACGCTGGCGTCCGCGGCGCGGGGAGTCGAACCCGACATCGTGTGCCTCGGTTCGTCGCTGGCCAGTGGCCTGCCGTTCGGCGTCACCGCCGTCGGCCCGGCGATCTCGCGGCGCGCGAGGGTCGCCAGAGGGGATCACGACGAGGCCTGCCCGCCCCTGGTTTGCGCCGCCGCCAACGCGACCATCCGAACCGCGCTCGGCCCGACGCTTCGGGCCCTGGCGGCGCTCACGTCGGAGCGCCTGCACGGCCGGCTGCGCGGGCTCCGTCTCGGTGAGATCAGGGAGGTCCGGGGATCCGGTGCGATGGTTGCGATCGAGACGAGCCTCAACGGGCCGATGCTGCTGCGCCGTCTCGAGCAGCGAGGGATCCTCGCGCTTCCCGCCGGCACCGGGAGCGTCCGAATGCTCGCCCCGCTGATCCTCGAGCGCCGCGAAGCAGACAGCCTCGTCGAAGCGCTCGCCGCGATCATCCTGGCAAGCCGCCCGCCGAGGCGCCGGTCGATGGCGGCCCATATCGAAGAAGAGGTCGAGGTCGTCCTGCCCGGCACGGCGCTTCGTCGCCGGACCAAGGTCGCGCTCTAGAGGAGCCGCTCGACGATCATCGCCATCCCCTGACCTCCGCCGACGCACATGGTCTCGAGGCCGATGGTCGCGTCGGCCGTCCGCAGGTCGTTGAGCAGTGTGCAGAGGATCCGCGCGCCGGTCATGCCGAAGGGGTGACCGAGGGCGATGGCGCCGCCGTGTGGGTTGAGCCGGTCGTCGAACGGGTCGATGCCGATGCCACGCGCCGAGGGAATCACCTGCGCCGCGAAGGCTTCGTTGATCTCGACGACGTTGACGTCGTCAATGGTCATGCCCGCACGCTCGAGTGCCTGGCGCGATGCCTCGATCGGACCGAGCCCCATGAATTCGGGTTCGAGGGAGGTCAGCCCTGTCGAGATGATGCGGGCCAGCGGCGTGATGCCCAGTTCGCGCGCCCGGGTGTCCGACATGATCACGACGGCCGCGGCGCCGTCGTTGAGCGGGCAGGCGTTGCCGGCGGTGACCGTGCCATTCTCGCGGAACACCGGCTTCAGCTCGGCGAGCTTCTCGAGTGTCGTGTCGCGACGAGGGCCGTCATCCCGGGTGATCGTTCCTCCACCGTTCGGCAGGTCGATCGGCACGATCTCGCGGTCGAAGAAGCCGTCATCCTGAGCCGCAACCGCTCGTTGCTGACTCCGGAGCGCGAAGCGATCCATCTCCTCGCGGGAGATCTCCTCACGGGCCGCGACGTTCTCGGCGGTCTGTCCCATCGCGATGTAGACGTAGGGATAGCCCTCGGGGTTGCCCGGCTGGAGGCGGTCGTTCTGACACTGCGGCATGTCGCTCGAACCGTTGACAAACCGGGAGACGCATTCGACTCCGACGCTGAGGAAGACGTCGCCTTCGCCGGCGCGAATCGCGTGCGCCGCCATCCGGGTCGTCTGCAGCGACGACGCGCAGTAGCGGGTCACGGTCGTTCCGGGCGCGTTCACGCGGGTGAGAATGCTGATGACGCGACCGAGGTTGAATCCCTGCTCGCCGCCGGGGAGCCCGCAGCCGCAGATGAGGTCTTCGACAGTCGCGCGGTCCAGCTGCGGCAGGCGATCGAGCACCTGGTTGACCACGCTGGCCGCAAGGTCGTCGGGGCGGATGTTCACCAGCGAACCCTTCATCGCGCGGCCGATGGGCGATCTGGCGAGGGCGACGATGACTGGCTCGGGCATGGGCTGTCTCCATGTGTCGTAAAAGACTATTGTCGGCCGCGTGACGTATTTCATCACCGGCGCCACGGGATTCATCGGCCGCTGCCTGGTCCCGCTCCTGCTGGCTCGCGGTGACAACGTCTTCGTGCTCGTCCGGCACGGGTCACGAGCGAGGTTTGCGGCGCAGCGTGAGCGTCTCGATCCGGGAGGCAAGCGTCTGCACGCGCTGAGCGGCGACCTTGCCGAGCCGGGGCTTGGCCTCTCGGTCGACGACCGCGAGCAGTTGCGCGGCGCGCAGTTCTTCCATCTCGCCGCGGTGTACGACCTCACCGCACCGGCGGAGGACACGGAGCTCGCCAATGTCACCGGCACGCGCAACCTCGTCGCGCTTGCCAACGAGGCCGGCGCCGGCCGCCTTCACCTGGTCAGCTCGATCGCGGTCGCGGGGCGATTCAAGGGTCGCTTCACCGAGGCGATGTTCGACGAAGGGCAGGAGCTTGACCATCCTTATTACAAGACCAAGCACGAGTCCGAGCACATCGTGCGCACCGAGGCGACCGTGCCCTGGCGCGTCTACCGACCGGGGATGGTCATCGGATCATCCGAGACCGGCGAGGCGGATCGCGTCGACGGCCCGTACTACGCTTTCAAGCTCATCCAGCAGATGCGCGACGCATTCCCGCAGTGGGTGCCGTTCATCGGTCCCGAGGGCGGCCCGTTCAACCTCGTTCCGGTCGACTTTGTCGCCAAGGCGATCGACCACATCGCCCACCTCGATGGCCTCGACGGCCGCGCGTTCCACATCGTGGACCCGGCCCCGCTGTCGCTCGGCGACACGCTCAACACCTTCTGCAGAGCCGCACACGCGCCCGAATTCGCTCTGCGGATCGACCGGCGCATGGCACGGATGATCCCGGGCGGATTCGCGGCGATGGGTTCGCTGCCCGCCGTGAAGCGGATGCGCGAGCAGGCGCTGGCACGCCTCGGCATCCCCGAGGCAGCGTTCACCTACATGGACTACCCGGCTACCTTCGATGCGACCGAGGCGCAGGCGGCGCTCGCCGGCAGCGGTGTCGCGTGCCCGCCGCTACACGAATACGCGTGGAAGGTATGGGACTACTGGGAGCGACACCTCGATCCGCAACTGCCCACGCCCGCGAATGTTCGCCGGGTGGTCGGCGAGCGCGTGGTGGTGATCACCGGCGCGTCCAGTGGCATCGGACGCTCGGTGTGCATGCACCTGGCGGCGTCGGGGGCGATCATCATCGGGGTCGCTCGGCGCGCCGAAAAGCTCGAGGAGATGCGCGCCGACGTCCAGGGCGTCGGCGGCGCTGCCTACGTGTACCCGACCGATCTCAGCGATCATGACGCGTGCACGCATCTCATCGAGCGCGTGATCGCCGATCATGGACGCGTTGATGTCCTCATCAACAATGCGGGGCGATCGATCCGGCGCTCCGTGCTCGATTCGCTGGATCGTTTCCACGATTTCGAGCGCACCATGAAGTTGAATTACTTCGGCGCGATCGCGCTCATCATGGCCGTGATCCCGGGAATGCGCGAGCGCCAGGACGGCCACATCATCAACATCACCTCGATCGGTGGCCAGGCCTATCCGCCACGTTTTGCGGCTTACGTGGCAAGCAAGAACGCCCTCGACGCCTTTTCACGGTGCTTCGCTCCGGAGGTGTCGGGCGAGGGCATCGCGGTCACCACCATCCACATGCCGCTCGTGCGCACCCCGATGATCGCGCCGACCGGGATGTACAAGAACTTCCCGACGATCAGCTCCGACGAGGCCGCGGACATGGTGGTCGAGGCGCTGATCAAGCGACCGCACGAGGTGTCGACTCGGGTGGGCAAGTTCGGCGAGCTCGTGCATGCGATCGCCCCCAACGTCCATCAGCTGATCATGGCCGGCGCATTCCAGATGCTCCCCGACAGCGCGTCGCACTCACCCGGTGAATCAGACAGCGGCGAGCAACCGGTGACGCCCGAGGCCTATGCCCTCGGGATGCTGATGCGCGGCATCCACCTCTAGCCGCGGTCGCTCACGAGGCCTCCGCCGGGTGGCCGGCCGCCTCGAGCACCAGCTCATGGAGGAGGCCGTTGGATGAGATCCCCGTGCCACCGAGCACCGGGTCGTCACCGCTCCGGTCGGTGAACCGCCCTCCGGCCTCGGTCACGATGAGCTTGAGCGCCGCGTAATCCCAGAGGTTCGCGCGTGACGTCCACCCGATATCCGCCGTACCCCGCGCGACGGCGAGGTGCGACATCGAGTTGCCCACGCCGCGGGCGTCCCAGCAGCGTCCGGCGAGCGCGACGAGCCTCTCCGCCTGGCCGGTGACGACGAAGCCTCGGATCGCCGTGTGGGTGATCAGCGCCTCGGAGATCTCGGAGATCTTCGACACGTGGATCCGCCGTCCATTGAGGAACGCCCCGCCGTCGAGGGTCGCGTGGAACCGAAGTCGCATCGCCGGCGCCGACGCGACCCCGACCACGGACACGCCGTCGCGCTGCAGTGCGATGAGTGTCGCCCAGGTCTCATTGCCGCGGACGAAGCTCCGTGTCCCGTCGATGGGGTCGATCACCCAGCGCCAGGTGGCATTGCGGTCGCCGACGACCCCAAACTCCTCGCCGATGATCGCGTGGTTCGGGCGCTCGGCGCCGACCCGCCCGCGGATGTAGGTTTCGATGGCCCGATCGGCCTCGGTGACCGGGGAGAGGTCCGGCTTCGCGTCGATCTTGAGATCGTGAGCTCGGAACCGCTCCATGGAGATGCCGTCGGCCACGTCCGCCAGCTCGAGGGCGAGCGCGAGATCGTCTGCCACCACGACTGAGCTTACCGGGCCTGGGATGTGCCACCGCCTGCACTCGCGTGTAGCCTTACCGGTCAGGTCCGCGTTGGCTGCGGTGTGTCCAGATATCGAGAGGTAGTTCCATGACCCACATCAAACTCGACGTGCTCGCCGAGAAGGGCTACACCATCCTCGGCGATGGTCCTGCGATCCCGCCGGAGGAGTGGGAGCGGCTCGAGTACGTCGACTGGAAATCCGGCGGGGATACCAACTTCGCTCCGCTCGCATCCGCGAAGGGTGAGATGGAATGCGCCGGCTTCTGGGATCACGGCAAGCCCGACAAGGACGGCATCTGGACGTCGAACCGGGAGATCGCGCCGACGCTCTGCAAGTACGTCGAGGCGGTCGGGGCACGGTACGGGCGCGTCCGCGTGATCAAGCTCAACCCGTCGTCCGAAGCCGATGCGCTGCGCCAACTGCATCAGGATGACAACAACCGCCTCAACCCCGACGGTGAGGGGTGGGTCGTCCGCTCCTGGCTCGAGCTCAATGCCCCCGCGGGATCGGAGTTCATCCTGCGCGAGGTTCGCGACGACCCGGCAAGCGAGAGCCGCATCCCGCTCCATCCTGGACGCCAGCTCGTGATCGACACCGAGCGGCTGTATCACGTCGTGCACAACCCGGGGCCGAATCCGCGCTACGCGCTGATCACCTCGTTCGAGTCCGGTGAGCCGCTGAACCGGTGGATCGAGTCGCAGCGCCTCGAGGCAGCCCAGCCGGTCTGAGTCGGTGAGGTGCCGGGAGTGGCGCCGTTATACTCAGGCCTTCGCGTGCGAGCGGGAGTAGCTCAGTGGTGGAGCACTACCTTGCCAAGGTAGGGGTCGCGAGTTCGAGCCTCGTCTCCCGCTCCAGCCTCGCTTGAGGCGCCGGAACTGAGGTCGTTTCGATTCCCGTGCGCCAGCCTCGCTCGACGGATCTGAGTGCCTTCCGGCGCACCCATCTTGTCGTGGTCTTCCAAGCCACCACGCGGGAGTGTGGGCTCCATCGATCCAACCCTCACCCGTCCTTAGCCGGTGCCAGCGAACCCTCTCGCACGTAGATAAAGAGGGTTCCCGAGTCGACGACGCGGAAGTGGGCGCCGATGTAAGCGAGAAGAGTGGCGTACGGACCCACCAGCCAGGAATCGATGGGCCGATCCAACACGATGTAGTCGACGCGCGAAAGCGCGGCTGCATATGCTGCAACTCCGCCGGCCGGGTCGTGCGCGAACGCCAGCATGGTGCCAAACGGATCGACCATTGCGGTGCACGAGGATGCGGACGAGGCGAAGCGATCGGTTGTAAAGATGAGCTCTGGTGGGTTGCTGAGCGCGCACGCGCCCGGAGGCACGACGGTGTCGACAAGCTGCTGCACATCCGGCGTTGACTCACCCGCCACGAGATCCACCTGGCTCACCAAGAGCAGACATAATCCTGTGAGCGCGAGGATCGATACAATGCGCGGTTGCCACCGAGATCCAAGTCGGCCGACAGCGATACCAACCACCATGGCGACGAAAGGCGCCAGAAATGCAGGGTACTGAGCGTAATACTGTGTGGTGGCGAACTGGGCAGCGGTAACCGTTGCCGCCGTTGTCAGGCAGAAGGCGTCCAGCGCCGTCGGCCGTCGAGGACGCATCGTGAAGCCCGCTATGACGATCAGAATGATCACCGTCACAGTGGCGAATGCACCAATCTTGCCGCCGCCGAACGTCATCTCTTGAAGGCGTATCGCCACGGACGTGCGGGTCATTCCTGGGATGCGCGCGAGTTGGCTCGCCACGATGTCGTGAACGAAAGCCGCAGGTGCCAGTGCGAAGAAGGCGATGGCTACTCCGCCGAATCCCGCGGCGACACCGCCTAGAAAACGAATGAGGCATCGCGGAGCGCTCGACGCCACGACGACAGACACAACAAGCACGGGGACTATCGCCGGCGCCTTGACCGCTCCAGCGATACCGAAAAGCGCTCCGCCCAAAAGTATCCGCCGCGGTCCAGCGAGGCTCTCCCGCTCGAAGACAAGCGATGCACCAGCCAGGCAGAACAGGTTGGTGATCGGCTCCAGAAGGCCGGAGTTCAGCGCATAGCGCTCGGCCGGATACATGGCCATCAGCCCACACGCAACCACGGTCGTGAGGCGTCCCCGGTGACGCACCAACCTGCCTATGAGCAGAACGTTCGTGCCCGCGATGAGAAGGGTGGCGAGCCGCAGGATGGCAAGGGAGGCACGGGTGCCGACGAGATTCGATACGAGCGCGAAAGGGCTCAGCACGACAAAGGCGCCGGGAGGTTGCAGGAATACGAAATCTCGATACGGGACGCTGCCGTGGACTAACCTCACCGCGGCCCCGAGGTAGACACTGATGTCTGCGGTGAGACCGAAGAGGTAGCCGGGACGGCTCAGTTGGAGCGCATCCAGGCCGACGGCAAGCAGCACTGATACGGCGATCACACCCGCATTGACTGGATCGTTGGGGAGCAGCCTGCTGATCCTGGAGCGGCGATCGTGGGGATCGTTGACGACGTGCGTGTTCATTGGTGAAGATCCAGACGGACCGGATGCGACGCTGAACAGTCTGCATCGTTTGGCGCTGAGCGGCCACCGCTCCGGACGTCGCCTCCCATGGAATGCGCCCCGGGGAGGTGAACTCGTGTGGTGAGCAGCGACGTCAGACCACGTGGAACTCAACTCGATAGAGCACGGTGTCATCACTGATCGGTCCTGCATGAGCGGCACGTCTGCGGAGCGACTCTCGATCAGCCTCGCCCGCTCGACCCACGTCCGCGTCGCTGATCGCGTAGAACGGAATCACATCCATCGCATCGATCTGAATGTGTGCGTCGCGAACGGCGTAGATGCCGCCAACTCGCACTTGTGGCCGCTGCCACAGGCGAAAGGAGACCGTGATGCTGCCGCCGATAATGTTATCGCGAAGCTCTCGACTGAACTGCATCGTCGTCGCACTCCCGCTTTGAATCGAACCACGGTGTCATGTTGTTCTCATGCGTCGACACATGAACAGCAAAAGCGAGTCCGCTCAACGGTTTCAGCCGATCACAAAGGTCTCCTGCACGCTGTAACCGTTGACCGCGGTGAGCGTGAACCGGTAGGTGCCGGACCCATGGGATGCGAACACCACAGACAACTCCGAGGTATTCGCTGCGGTGGGCCACGTAGTGCCCGAGAGGTCCTCATACAGCTGTCCATCTGGCCCGTAGAACCTGATGAAGGGGAGTCCCACGATGCAGGCCGGGCACAGCACGCCGGTTACCTGGTGGGCTCCGAGAGCGGTGGACGGGTATGGAGCCCTGTTGCCCGTCTGCGTAAATGTGAAGTCGATTCTGGCGTTGGTCGCGATGACCGGGTTGAATGTGTAGTGGTCGGAGCCGAGCTGGATCGGCGCGGGAGTCGTGGCCGGTAGCGACGGCTGCTCCTTGACCCTGAATCGCAGCTGCCACGAGGCGTCTCGGCCGGTCTGCGTATTGCTGCTCAGCCCGCGGACGCGCATGGTCAGAAAGACGGTCGAGTCTGTGGCGGCGCCGCGCAACGGTTCGAAGTTCAGCGACCAGTTCCCGGCCGGTGCGATGCCGAAGCTACCGCTGCCGAGGTCGTGTGGGTCGAGCGTGTATATCGTGCCGAACTGGTCGGTGAGTGTCGTCGTGCTGCCTACCAAATTAGGCGGATCTCCGCTGGCGGGGCCTTCGACGGTGAACAGGACTTGGGTTCCCGAGGCGTCCGCATAAGACCCGACAACGTGAAGGGTGTAGCCGTGGTCAGTGGCGGTGTCGTTGGCTGGGACCACGTCGGCCGATGAAAGGAGACCGGTATTTTGGAGCAGAGCACCCGCGATCGGGATGCGGTGCAGAATCGAGGCGTAGGCAGGAATGAAATGAGCGGCCAGGCTGTTCCCGCCGATGAATATCACCAACCCGATGCCGGCCACGGCGATCCGGCGACGCACAGACACGCGCCGCTCGCGCAGGACGACGGCGCCAGGCACCACCATCGCCGTCGCCAGAACGCGCGCAACCAGCGTCGGCGGGGTGTCCACGCTTAACGTGCGCAGCCGATCTTCGAGTTCGACGTCGGTGGTGCTACTGGTCATTTCGGTTCTCCAGAATGGTGCGGAGCCGGCGCAGCGCACGACGCGTCGCGACGCCCGCAGCCGCGCTTGAGATGCCCAATGCTGTGCCGACACCTTCGTAATCGAGGTCTGCGCCGAAGCGGAGGGCAACGACCGCTCGGTCACGGGGCTTGAGACCCCGAATCGCATTCATCAACTGCTCATCCCGCACGACCGGGGCTGGGGCGCTCACCGGTGCCGAGGCCGCCTCAGAGTGCAGCCGGGAGAGCAACTCGAACCGCCGGCGAGCGGTCAGGCCGGCGTCGTGCGCGGTGTTGACGACGATGCGCCAGAGCCAAGCCTCCACGCTGCCGCGACCGGAGTCGTACTGGGCCAGGCGTCGGATGGCCTTGATCAGGGCGTCATGGGCGAGATCCTCCGCCTCGACCTCCCCGCGAGCGACCATGGCGGCGAACCGATAGATGCGTGCGGCGTAGCGCTCACACAGTTCCTGGGCGTCGGCCGGCGCAACGTTGGAGATCCGCGGCACCGTATCAGCCGCAGGCAGCGCGAGAGATGGAGTGGGGATTGCGCGCATCATGCTCCAACTACCGGATCGGGCGGGAAAAACGAACAGAGCTCCTGCCCGCATGACATCCACACGTTTCAGTCATGCTGGCCCGCATGCCGGATGGGGATGCCCCACGTTCGATGCAGGCAGGCGTGACACCTGCCGCGATGTTCCGGGTGGCTCGCAATCCCGATCCGTCAAGTCAACTCCCATATCTCATCTGGCTCCCCGTGGACGGCGGCGTTGTTCTGAAGGCGCGCGAGCCTTGGCCCCGGGCGCTGCGGGTGTTCTGTGCCCAGGCGGCCGGCCCCTGGGACAACTCAGCTACCGAAATTGACGCAGCGGAAGTCGTGCTCTGCCGCCGGCGCGGCGCCGCGATCGATCTTGTGCTCAATCGTCCACACCTGTCTCGTTCCCAGTTCGTGTTCACGGAAGCGCGTGGTCGCCCGGCCGTCTGGTGGCAGACCCAGAAGACAGTTCAGTCGGCCAACCCTGGCGCCCAGGTTCCCCGCGGCCGTTCTGCGGGCCCGCTGAGCATCGTTGTCGATAGCCGCGAAAAGTACGGCTGGAAATTCGCCGGCCGACCGGTGACCCTGGAACGTCGCGCACTGGCGGGTGGCGATTACGCAGTCCTCGTCGACAGCCGCCTCGTTGCCGCCGTGGAGCGGAAGACCCTCGAGAATCTTGCGGTGTCGTTGTCAGATGGCACGTTGATGTTCCAGATGCAGCGGCTCATCGAAGCAGGTCGCGGCGCGGTGGTGGTGGAGGGGAACTACCCGGATCTCTTCCGCACGCAGCCAGGTCGCGGATCATGGCTGGCCGACGTGCTCGGGCGTTTAGCGGTGCGCTACCCAGAGGTTCCAATCGTTTTTGCGGGCTCTCGACGTTTCGCCGAGGAATGGGCCTTCCGATTCTTCGGTGCCGCCACTGCCGACGACCCAATCCGGGACGAGGGAAGCGCAGCGAACACAGGCCCTCGAGCATCCCTTTGATTGGCCGGTGCAATACCGGCGTCTCTACGACCCGCTCTCCAGCTTCCAGGCGGACCCGGTCCAGGCCCAGACATCGATCGGTGTGATCGCGCCCTGGGGTTCGCTTAACTCGCCGACGAGGCGCAGGGTGGCCGTGTCAGCGCTCGTCACGAACCCCTCGATGATCGCCGGCCTGGTCACCGGGGCCAATCGCTGCCAGTCGCCGCCCGTCCACACCCATCTCAGCATCGGCACCTCGGTGGGACCCTGGACGAAGAGCAGCAATCGAGCTGTGACGGGATCCCAGCGCAGCCCGAGGATTCCGTACGCCGATGGAATATGCGAAGTGGTGATCTGACGCCACGCCGTCCCGTTCCACGTCCATGTCTCGACCACCGCGCCGACCCCGGGGCCGACGACGTTGCCGAAGCCGGCAGCCATCAATGCGTAGGCGGCGGGATCGAACGCAAGGTCGAGAACGCCCGTCGGCATATGGGGATCGGTCTGGCGATGGTCGATCCAGTGGGTGTGCGACCACGTCCACGTGTCGGCGCCGGAGGTCGACGCCGGCATGAGCACCATCGCGTTGACGGCTGGATCCCACGCCATGGCCGCCTCACCCGGCGGGGGGCCGTTGAACCCCGCGTCGAGCTTGTGCCACGCGGTGCCGTCCCAGCCCCATGTGTCGCTGAGGCCCGTCTCCGGAGGCCGGATGCCTCCGAACAGCATCACCATGTGGAGCTGCGGGTCGTAGGCGGTGGCAGCCTCCTCTCGCCCTGAAGAACTCGTCCGCGGGTGACGGAGCTCCCAGCGACCAGCACTCCACACCCACGTCTCGGTGAGGGTTCGGGTGCCGCCGAACACGAGCACCTGGTCGGTCGCGGGATCGTCGGCGACGCTATAACCGTCGGTCGAAAATGGACCGCTCGGCGTCGGCGCCGGGAACAAGATCGGAAGCGCGCTGCCCCGCGGCTCTTGCGGTCTCGAGATCAAGTAGCCGGCCAGGCCTGCGGCAGCGATTGCAAGAATCAGGGCCGTCGTAGTCGATCTCATCGCGCTCACTCTCGCGAGCTAGACCCGTGGATCTCGACCGTCGCCTGCCAATCGTCACGCTCGCGCCACCCGACGACGGTCGCTGCGATGAGAAGCCCTGTGGCACCGAGCGCGAGAAAGAATCCCGGCCCAAGGTAGGGCGCGGTCGTGTACAACTCCGCGCGGCCAAGGTTGTTGACGTACTCGATGTAGAGGCCGAGTGACACGAGAAAATCGAGCCCGACGAAGACACAACGGACGAACCCGGTGGGTGGGCCAACGAAGAGCCGTACGGCAAGCGCGATGACGACGACTGCGACGACGAGGACCCAACTGGCCTGCTCGAAGCCGTTCGCGACCACATAGCTTCCGGCGTCGGTGATCACACCCACCCAGTTCAGAAAGATGGATGCCACGTCCAGGAGCGCCACGGTCAGCAGCGCGACGATCACCGGGACCTTCGGCCGGTAGCGCGGCGGCTGGTACCTGGACAGCGGGCTCAGGGACATGGGTGGCGACGCCCGTACATCGGGACTATCCTCTTGGGCATTCTGTCGCGCCGGTCATAGCACGCTCGGAGGTTCTTGCCGTGAGCATTCGCACGCGAGTCCGTCAATGGCCGGTGCTTCGTCAGCTCACCACCGCCGACCACCTCGGCCGGGGGACCGCGGTCCGCTCGGCTCATACCGAGGAGCTCACACCTCGAACCAGGACGGCGGATCGCATGGTCCAGAGCGTGTGCCCGTACTGCGCGGTCGGCTGCGGGCAGCGTGTGTACGTGAAGGGCGAGCGCGTCATCCAGATCGAGGGCGATCCCGATTCGCCGATCTCGCGTGGCCGGCTCTGCCCCAAGGGATCGGCGAGCGAACAGCTGGTCAACGGCCCAGGCAGGGTCACAACCGTGAGATACCGGAGGCCGTTCGGCACCGACTGGGAGGACCTCCCGCTCGAGCGTGCCATGGAGATGATCGCCGACCGCGTCCTGGAGACGCGAGACCGGACCTGGGAGGACGCGGACGAAGAGGGCAATCCCCTGCACCGGACGCTCGGCATCGCCAGCCTTGGTGGTGCGACCCTCGACAACGAAGAGAACTACCTCATCAAGAAGCTCTTCACCGCCCTCGGAGTTGTGCAGGTCGAAAACCAGGCACGTATTTGACACAGCTCCACTGTCCCCAGTCTGGGGACCTCGTTCGGACGCGGCGGAGCCACGACCTTCCAGCAGGACCTCCAGAACTCTGACTGCATTGTCATCCAGGGCTCGAACATGGCCGAGTGTCATCCGGTCGGCTTTCAGTGGGTGATGGAGGCGAAGGCGCGCGGCGCCACGATCATCCACGTCGACCCGCGGTTCACGCGAACGTCGGCCATGGCCGACCTGTACCTGCCCGTGCGCGCGGGGAGTGATATCGCCTTCCTTGGCGGAATCATCAACCACATCCTCACCAACGAGTTGTATTTCCGCGAGTACGTCGTGAGCTACACGAACGCGGCGACCATCGTGAGCGAGGATTTCCAGGACGCCGACCAGCTCGGTGGTCTGTTCTCGGGATTCGATCCCGCCACGGGCACGTACGACACGACCAGCTGGGCGTATGAGGGCATGGAGACCGCGGCAGCGGCCGGGTCGCGAGTCGTCGCCGGCAGGCAGCCACCTGCGCACGCCGGTGGGGCGGGGCACGAGCTCGGGGGCCGCGGAGTCGCCCTGCCACACAGCGACACCCGCCGTGACGAGACGCTGCAGGACCCCTTCTGCGTCTTTCAGATTCTCAAGCGCCATTACGCGCGGTACACGCCGGAGATGGTGGAGCGTATCTGCGGCGTTCCTCCCGACCAGTTCGCCAAGGTGTGCGACGCGGTCACCGCCAACAGCGGTCGCGAGCGCACCACAGCCTGGGTGTATTCAGTCGGATGGACGCAGCATTCGGTCGGCGTTCAGTACATCCGCGGTGCCGCCATCATCCAGTTGCTGCTGGGGAACATCGGTCGTCCCGGCGGCGGCATCCTCGCGCTGCGCGGGCACGCGAGCATCCAGGGCTCGACAGACATTCCAACGCTGTTCGACATGCTGCCCAGCTACCTGCCCATGCCGGGAGCAGGCTCCCGCAGCAATCTCGCCGACTACCTCGCGGCGATCAAGAGCGAGGGCCAGAAAGGATTCTGGACCGCGGCCGACACCTACATGGTCAGCCTGCTGAAAGCGTGGTGGGGCGACGCCGCGACGCAGGAGAACGACTTTGGTTTTGACTGGCTGCCTCGCATCGATGTCGACCACAGCAACTACCACACGATCGTCGACATGCTCGACGACAAGGTCGAAGGCTACTTTCTCCTGGGACAGAATCCGGCCGTGGGGTCGGCCAACGGCAAGATGCAACGGCTCGCGATGTCGCATCTGAAGTGGCTGGTGGTTCGCGACCTCAACCAGATCGAGTCGGCAACCTTCTGGAAGGACGGCCCCGAGATCGCCACCGGCGAGCTGCGTACGGAGGACATCGGAACCGAGGTGTTCCTGCTGCCCGCTGCTGCGCACACGGAGAAGGACGGCACCTTCACGCAGACGCAACGCCTGCTCCAGTGGCGCCATAAAGCCGTCGACCCTCCGGGTGACTGTCGCAGCGAGCTGCATTTCTTCTTTCACCTTGGACGGCTCCTTCGCGAACGTCTCGCGACCTCAACGCTTGCGCGCGACGTGCCACTGCTCCGCCTCGCCTGGGACTACCCGATGGTCGACGGTGACGAACCGAGCGCGGACGCGGTGTTACAGGAGATCAACGGCCGCCACCTGAGTGGCGACCGCGCCGGCCAGATGCTCAGCAGCTTCGTCGAGATGAAGGCGGACGGCTCGACATCTGGGGGCTGCTGGATCTACACCGGCGTCTACAGCGGCGGCGTCAACCAGTCGGCGCGGCGCAAGCCGGGATCACAGCAATCATGGGTGGCTCCGGAGTGGGGATGGGCCTGGCCGATGAACCGGCGCATCCTCTACAACCGCGCCTCCGCGGACCCGGACGGGAAGCCTTGGAGCGAGCGAAAGGCCTACGTGTGGTGGGATGAGGCCGCCGGAAAGTGGTCCGGCCACGACGTTCCGGATTTCCAGGTGAACAAAGCCCCGTCGTTCCGCCCGCAACCGGGTGCCGGCGGCCCCGACGGGCTTGCCGGTGACGACCCATTCATCATGCAGGCGGACGGAAAGGCCTGGCTCTACGCCCCGAGCGGGCTGCTCGACGGTCCGCTGCCCGTGCACTACGAGCCGCTCGAATCGCCGGTTCGCAACGCGATGCATCCCCAGCAGGCGAACCCGACCCGCGACATGTTTCCGCGCAGAGAGAACCTCACCAGCCCGTCGCCACCCGAGCCAGGCTCCGAGGTGTATCCGTACGTGGTCACGACGTACCGGCTGACCGAGCATCACACTGCCGGCGGCATGAGCCGCTGGTCGCCATATCTCGCCGAGCTGCAGCCGGAGTTCTTCTGCGAAGTCTCACCGGAGCTGGCCGCGGCGCGGGGGCTCGAGCACCTCGGCTGGGCGACCATCGTCACCGCTCGCACGGCCATCGAGGCGAGGGTGATGGTCACTGACCGGGTCACCCCCCTGACCGTTGGTGGTCGAACCATTCACCAGATCGGATTGCCGTACCACTGGGGCGTGGGGGGCAGCGCGCTGGTCAGCGGCGACTCCGCGAACGACGTCATGGGGGTCGCGCTCGATCCGAACGTGCATATCCAGGATTCGAAGGCGGCCGCGTGTGACATCCAGCCCGGCCGGCGACCGACCGGCCCGGCACTGCCGCGTTATGTCGAGGAATACCGACGGCGCGCCGGGATCACCGTGGAGACCGGCACTGCGCGGGTGACGCCACCCGAGGACGGTCGGTGATGCATGGTTGGTCCGCCGCCGCCAACCCCGCAGCGGATACCGGATGGAGCGAAGCTCCCGCTCGCAAGGGCTTCTTCACCGACGGTTCCATCTGCATCGGCTGCAAAGCCTGCGAGGTGGCCTGCAAGGAATGGAACGGCATCCCCGAGGACGGCCTGCAGATGCTTGGCATGTCATACGACAACACGGGCGGTCTTGGGGCGAGCACCTGGCGTCACGTAGCCTTTATCGAACAGCCGCGCCGTCCCGTCGGCGCGGGCCTCACGCAGCTGCCCATGGTTGCCGCCGCGACGGCCAGAGGAGACCCCGGCTCCGGCTTCAAACCGGACTATTCAGCCTCCGCCGGGGTCTCCTCTGGCCTCACACCCGACTATGCAGCCTCCGCCGGGGTCTCCTCTGGCCTCACACCCGACTATTCGGCGTCCGCTGGAGTCTCCTCCGGCCTCGACCATGCCGCGGCGGCCCTTGCGGAGACGGGTATCCGCTGGTTGATGTCCTCCGACGTCTGCAAGCACTGCACGCACGCCGCGTGCCTCGATGTCTGTCCAACCGGGGCGTTGACGCGCACCGAGTTCGGCACCGTCGTGGTCCAGGACGACGTCTGCAACGGCTGCGGGTACTGCATCCCCGCGTGCCCGTTCGGCGTGATCGACCGGCGCGAGGGTCCGGCGGGCGCGCGCAACGTCGGCATCGCCCAGAAGTGCACGCTCTGCTACGACCGCCTCAGCGACGGCATGACCCCGGCCTGCGCGCAGGCGTGTCCGACCCAGTCGATCCAGTACGGCGACCTCGACGAGCTGCGAACTCGAGCGAATCACCGCGTCGAAGAGCTCCACGCGGCGGGCGTGGGCGACGCGAGGCTCTACGGTGCTGACCCGGCAGATGGGATCGGCGGAGCGGGTGCGTTCTTCCTGCTGCTCGACGAGCCCGAGGTGTACGGTCTGCCGCCGGATCCGGTGGTCACCACCCGCGACCTGCCGGCGATGTGGCGGACAGCCGTGATCGCCGGCGCGACCTTGCTCGCCGGTGCTGCGGCGGCGTTCGTGAAGACGCGATCGTGACCGTCCAGGCCGAGGCGCCACGGCGCCGGCGTCGCGGCGGCGGCAGGGACGGCGAGCGCCTCATGGTTCCGCCGGCGACATTCACGTCGTACTACGGACGGCCGATCGTCAAGGCGGCGCCGTGGGGGACGGATATCCCCGCGTACCTGTTTCTCGGCGGGCTCGCGGCCGGCTCGTCGCTCCTCGCCGCCGGCGCGGACCTCGCGAATCTCCCCGAGCTGCGCCGGGTGGCGCGGATCGGCGCGCTCTGCGCAGCAGGCGCTGGGCTGGTCGCGCTCGTCCACGACCTGGGACGGCCGCGACGATTCCTGAACATGATGCGCACGGCGAAGCCAACGTCGCCGATGTCGGTGGGCACCTGGATCCTCGCCGGCTTCGGACCCATGGCCGGCCTGGCGGGCGCCGCCGAGATCGCGGCACTGTTGCCCTTCCGGGTCCCGATTGCAGGCGGGCTCCTCGAGGCCGGGGCGCGGCCCGCGGGACTCCTTGCGGCGGCTCTCGCGCCGGCGCTGGCCTCGTACACCGGCGTGCTCCTCGCAGACACGGCCACGCCGGCCTGGCACGCCGCGCAGCGTGAGCTCCCGCTCATCTTCGTTGGATCGGCGGCGGCCGCCGCCGGTGGGCTCGGCATGGTGGGCGCCCGAGTGACCGAGGCGGCACCGGCGCGGAGGATGGCCGCCGGCGGGGCCGTTGTCGCCCTCGCGATGGAGCTGCGGATGGAGCGGAGCATGGGTCTCAGCGCCGAGACGCTGCATGGGGGAATGGCCGGCCGGCTGTTCACAGCCAGCCGAGTGCTCACCATCGCCGGAACCGTCGGGACGGTTGCGCTCGGAAGCCGCAACCGGGTCGCGGCGGCCATGAGCGGCGCGGCGCTGCTGGCCGGATCCGTCTGCACGCGATTCGCGATCTTCGAAGCCGGCCAGGCATCGGCGCGCGATCCTCGCTACACGGTGATCCCCCAGCGCGAACGGATCACTCGTTCCTAGGCGACAGCGGCAGGCACGCGCAACTTGCGCAGGTCCCCATTCACGCGCTCGGTGATGCCCATCCGGTCGAGATGCTCGAGCAGTGGGACGGCGATGCGCCGGGTCGTGCCGAGCGCCTGTCGCGCGGCCGAAAGCGTGAACGGCTGAGGCAGGCCGCGCAGACGATCCTCGGCGACGCGCGGCGCCGAGGGAAGCAGGGCGACGTTACCCGGTAGCAGCAGGATCGCGCGCGCCGCTGCGGCGGCGCCGAGCTCGCGCCGTCCCAGCCCGAGGGACGCAAGCTGTTGCTGCTCGGGCGCGGCGAACGGTTCGACCTCGAGCGACGCGATCAGCCGCGACACCGCCACCCCGAGATCCGGACGCAGCACGGGTGCGCTCCCACGTTTGCGGACCCGGCCACCGGACTCCTCGAGCTCGGGACACGCACCCAGCACGGAGGAGAGCAGCTGCGGGTCCTCGAGGCCCAGCGACCGCAGCAGGTCGGCACGAGCGACACCGTTATCGATCAGCGCGGTCGGACGGCCCTCGATCGCGCCGCGGAGTTCCCGAACCCAGCCCCGCCAGCGCTCGTCGGTCACCAGCCAGGACCCGGCGGCGATGACACCGTGCGGCAGGGGGTCGCCAACCGGCACGCCGATCTGGCGCAGAAACGCTCGGCTCGCGGCGCGTCGCCGGCGGAGCTCCGCGCCCGCGTCCGGAATGCCGTCCTCGGTCCCGAGGGCCGCGGCTCGAGCCGCGGCAGCGCCGCGACGCCGGAGCGCCGGTGGCGCCGGGTCGAGAACGGTCGCACCGCAAACCACCTGGCGCCGACCGGGATCCCGCAGCAGCAAACGGTCACCCACCTGGAGCGGCGTTGGCGAATCGAGAACGAGCCGGACCACGGACGCCCCATCGGAACCGTCGGGCGCCAGCTTGCGTAGCCGAGCAGGCACCGCGGCCGCGCCCACGTGAATCACCAGGTGGCTTGGCAGGTCCGCAGTGCTCGTCCGTGCGTCAACAACGGTGGTGAGGCGCCACGCCTCGGGTGTCAGCAACACATCGCCGCGGCGGATAACCTCGCGCGCGACGCCGCGAAGATTCACCGCCACCCTGGCGGGGGCGGTCACGACCTCTGCCGGCTCGCCGAGACGCTGAAGCCCCCGGACGGTGATCGTCACGCCGCCGAGATCCAGCCTGTCACCGCGGTGCAGCGTCCCAGCCGACAGCGTGCCCGTGACCACGGTCCCGGCGCCACGCACGGTGAAGGAACGATCCACCCACAGCCGGACACGGGCCTCCGGATCGGCTGGCGGGAGGCCCGCCGCCAGCGTTTCGAGCGCAGTCCGCAACTCGTCCAGTCCGGCCCCCGTCTGGCCGGACACGCCTACCGCGGGGATGCCCGCCAGCGTCGTCGTCGCGAGCATCTCGTGCGCCTGATCGATCGCGGCCGCTGGATCCGCGAGGTCGCTCCGGGTCACCGCGACGAGGCCATGACAGACGCCGAGCATGTCGAGTGCCCTGACATGCTCGCCGGTCTGGGCGGCCCATCCCTCGTCCGCCGCGATCACGAGCAGCACAGCCGGGACCGGGCCCACGCCCGCGAGCATGTTGGTGGCGAAACGCTCGTGCCCCGGGACGTCGACAAAGGCGATCTGTTGACCGGACGCGAGCGTCGTCCACGCGTACCCGAGGTCGATGGTCATGCCGCGGCGACGCTCCTCCGCCCAGCGGTCGGGCTCCATTCCGGTCAGCGCTCGCACCAGCGTCGACTTGCCGTGGTCGACGTGACCGGCAGTGGCGATCACCTGCATGCGAGCACCGCGCGAACCAGGGTGTCGTCGTCGGACGAGGGAACGCAGCGGAGGTCGAGCAGGCACCGGCCACCCTCGAGACGCCCGACCACGGCAGGCTCTCCGGCACGCAACAGGGCCGCGTAAGGTTCGGGGAGGCTCACGGCCCAGCCGGGCAGGGCGACGCCCGGACCGCTGCCACCTCCGACCGCCCCGTCGCTCGGCACGACGCGCGCCACATCGCCGAGTTGCGCCACGACCGCATCGGCACGCGCGTGCAGTTCGCCGGCGTTGGCTTCGAGTGCCACGGCGGTCGGTGTGGGCGGGCCGTTCAGCGTGGCTTCGAGCGCCGCAAGCGTGAGCTTGTCGACACGCAGGGCGCGAGCAAGCGGATGCCGGCGGCAGCGCGCGATGAGGTCGGCCCGACCCGCGATGAGCCCCGCCTGCGGGCCGCCGAGGAGCTTGTCGCCACTCGCCGTGACCACGTCAGCGCCAGACCGGAGCGCGGTCGCGATGTCCGGCTCGTCGGGAAGCAGGCGGTCTGACGCAAGCAGCCCCGATCCGACGTCGACCACCAGCGGAGGTCCGAGGGCGGCAAGCTCGCCGATCGCGACCGACGATGTGAACCCGGTCATCCGGAAATTCGAGGGATGCACCTTGAGCAGGCACCCGGTGGTGTCCCCGATCGCGGAGACGTAGTCGGCTCGGGTGGTCCGATTGGTCGTCCCAACCTCTCGGAGGGTCGCGCCGGTGCAGGCGACGAGGTCGGGGAGGCGAAACCCATCACCGATCTCCACCAGCTCGCCGCGACTCCAGACCACCTCACGGCCGCTCGCCAGCACGGTTACCGCCAGCAGCAGTGCTGCGGCGCCGTTGTTCACCACCATCACGTCGCCGGCGTCGGGGAGCGACGCGCGCAGAGCGGCGAGCGTGGCTCGCCCGCGAGCGGCGCGCGAGCCGTCGGCGAGGTCGTACTCGACGTCGACGTAGCCCGACGCGGCGATCAGCGCATCGCGAGCCGCCGCGGACAGCGGTGCCCGGCCCAGGTTGGTGTGCAACACCGTTCCGGTCGCATTGATGACCGGCCTGAGGCTGGTCGCTTGCACCGGCAGCCCGCGGAGCACCTCGTCGATGAGGTGCGCAGGGCTGAGCGATCCGTCGCGCACACGTCCCTGCGACGCGTGGACCGCGTCACGCACTCGTGGTCGGCCGAGGCGGCGTTGGGCCTCGGCGAGCCGTGGGTCGGCGAGCACCGAGTCCGTCTGCGGGACAGCGCGACGCGGGTCCGTCTGCATGCCGCACGACCTTACGGGGCCGGGCACAGCGTCGGCCAGCCGGATGCGGATTGGCGGAGGCGGACGGGAATCGAACCCGCTTGACCGGGATACTCGGTCACACTGATTTTGAAGATCAGGAAGCCCACCAGGTGCCCAGACGCCTCCACACGGAAGCGTAGGTCACCGATCACCACGGACGTGAGGCGCCCGAGCAACCTGCCAACATCGCCGGCATGCGACTGACCGAGTACGCGCACGGCGGCGGCTGTGCTTGCAAGATTCCGCCGGGCGAGCTCGAGGAGATGGTCGCCGGATTGATCGGCGTCCCGAGCGACACGCTCATCGTCGGTCTCGAACACGGGGACGACGCCGCGGCTGTGCGTGTGAACGCGGATGGCATGGCCGTGCTCAGCACCGTGGATTTCTTCACGCCGGTCGTCGACGATGCCTACGACTGGGGTCGCATCGCCGCTGCCAATGCCTTCTCCGACATCTATGCGATGGGGGGACGGCCGATCCTGGCGGTCAACCTGGTGTGCTGGCCGCGCGGCGTGCTGCCCATGTCGCTTGCTGCCGAGGTGCTGCGCGGCGGCCTCGCGGTTGCCACGGAAGCGGAATGCCCCGTGGCCGGCGGGCACAGCGTCGACGATCCTGAACCGAAATACGGCATGGCGGTGACCGGTCTGGCCGATGCTGATCGTCTGCTGCGCACCGACGCCGGGGTCGCCGGCCAGCCACTTTCGCTGAGCAAACCACTCGGAATCGGCGTGCTCAACGCGCGCCACAAACAGACCGGTGAGATCTTCCCGCAGGCCGTCGCATCCATGGTCGCGCTCAACCGGGCGGCCTCGGAAGCGGCGCTCGCCGGCGGCGCGCGCTGCGCCACGGACATCACCGGCTTCGGCCTGCTCGGTCACCTTCACAAGCTGGCCCGCGCGAGCAATCTCACCGTCGTGATCGATGCCGACGCGGTGCCCTATCTCGACGGTGCGCGTGACGCGCTCGACGCTGGGTACGTGAGCGGTGGCACGCGCCGCAACCTCGAGTGGGTGACACCGCATGTCGGGTGGGGTGGACGCACCGCCGGGGACGAGCAAGAACGCCTGCTGCTTGCCGACGCGCAGACCAGTGGCGGCCTGCTGGTCGCCGGCGAGATCCCGGGATCGCCGATCATCGGAGAGCTCGTCCCTCGCGGCGCTCTCACGATCGAGGTGCGCTGAGGTTCTGGCCGGTTATGCCGGAAACTCGCGCTCCAGGAATGCGACCGTCTGCTTCCATGCGGAGGCAGCGGCCTCGGGGTGATGGAACATCGCTGCGTTGTGGTTGTCGAAGGCGTGGTTCGGACCATGGTGCAGATGAAATTCGGTGTGTGGCCGTCCGGCGAAGGCCTTCTCGACCGCAGCCCGCTGCTCCGCGGTGATGTATTCGTCGGCGTCCCCGAACTGGAAGAGCACCGGACAATGCACATCCGCCGCCTTGTCGAGATTGCCCGGGATGGCCGAGCCGTAATAGCAGACGGCAACGTCGGGCTCCGACGACACCGCGACGAGATATGCCATGCCACCCCCGAGGCAGAATCCCATGATGCCGGCACGACCGCCGCTCACCTCGGAGACCGTGCGCAGATGGTCGACGGCGCTCGCCGAGTCGCGCGCCGCCTGCGTCATGTCCAGCTGCTGCATCGAAGCGTAGGCGCGAGGCAGCGCATTCTCAGATCGCTCATCGATGACGGATTCACCGTCAATCCTTGAGTAGAGGTCGGGCGCGAGCGCCACGTAGCCGAGGTGGCTGAGGCGCTCGCAGACGTCCTTGATGTACTCGGTGACGCCGAAGATCTCCTGGATCACCACCATGCCGGCGCCCGATCCAGACTGCGGAAGGGTGAGATAGCCGGTGAACTCGCGGCCGTCGTCGCCGCGGATGTGTTCCTCTCGAGAATTCGCCATGGCCGGGAGCATACCGTGCCGTCGGACGCGCGCTCGCGTATCGGCCGGCCTCTGGCATTCCATATTCGGTGGTGCATTGTGTGATACTGGCGATATCAAGTCAGCGCGCTCGGCAGTCAGCTCAGAGGCTGCAGCTGAGCGCAGATGGAGGTTCCGCGATGTCTGGAGAAGCCGATCAGATCGCCGGCAAGGCGAAGGAGCTGCAGGGGAAGGTCACCGGTGACGACGAACTCGAATCCGAGGGAAAGACACAGCAGGGCGTCGGAGACGTAGAGCACGCCGTCGGTGAGGCCGGCGACAAGTTGAAGGGTGCCGGCCAGGCCCTCAAAGACACGGCGGACGGCCGCTGATCCGCACAAGCGGAGAGCGGCGCGACGTCAAGGAGGTGCGATCGTGAGAGGCGTTTCCCTGCTGGGAGTGTTGTGGATCGTGATCGGCCTGATCGTGGCTGCGACCCACCATTTCTTTGATCACGTCAGCACCGTCGGCGGGATTCTCTCGGCAATCATCGCCGTGCTGGTGTGGCCGCTGATTCTCCTGGGCGTGAAGATCGCCATCGTCGTCTGACCACTGGCGAGGACTGGGCGCGGCAGGGGCTGTCAAGGTTCCCGGACGACCTCGTACCGTTACGCGATATGAATCCAGGCGGCGGCGGGATAACGGGCGAGGAACCCTGGGCGTGGGAGGAGTCGCGCTGGCGCGGCTACGTCGGCCGTGTCCGCGCCGGCCGAACTCTGAAACCGCCGGCGTGGCCCGACGGCGCGGCGGTCGCGGTTGCGCTGTCGTTCGATTCCGATCACGAGACCATCCCGCTGCGCAGCGGGGAGACGCACCCCGGCAAGCTCTCCCAGGGCGAATATGGCGCCCGGGTCGCCGTCCCGCGCATCCTTCGGCTCCTCGACCGGCATCGGGTTCCGGTTTCGTTCTTCGTCCCCGCGGTCTCGGCGCTGCTCCATCCACAGGAGATCGCGACGTGCGCGGCAGCCGGACACGAGGTCGCACTCCACGGCTGGATCCACGAGTGGACCGCGACACTTGATCGCGATACCGAGCGCGATCTGCTGATGCGAAGCGTCGACGTCATCGAGCGGCTCAGCGGGTCGCGTCCGGTCGGCATTCGCACCCCCCAATGGGATTTCAGCGCGAACACGCTTGACCTGATTCGGGAATTGCACCTCACCTACAACTCATCGCTCATGGCCGACGACGAGCCCTATGAATTGCTCGCCGGCGGCGTGCCCACCGGCATCGTCGAGATCCCCGTCGAATGGATTCGCGACGATGCGCCATACCTCACGATGGACCGCCACACGTCGACCCGGCCGTACACGCCGCCTCGCGAGTTGCTGCGTATCTGGCTCGACGAGTTCGAGCGCGCCCGCGAGGAGCGTGGCCTCTTTCAGTTGACGATGCATCCCCACATCATCGGGCATCGTTCTCGCATCGTCGTTCTCTCGGAGTTGCTCGAACGCATCTCGGCGGCCGGTGACGCATGGTTCGCACGACACGACGAAATTGCCGCGTTGTGCCTGGCAAGCGCCGCGTAATCCCGCGATGCATTTCGGGGTCTTCCTGCCGCCATTTGCGGAATTCGCAGAGCCTCAGCGCGTGGTCTCGTTGTCACATCAGCTTGAGGAGTCCGGGTGGGACGGGCTCTTCCTGTGGGATCACATGCTCGCGGCACCGGGGATGCCGGTGGCTGACCCTTGGGTGATCATGGCTGCGGTTGCGACGGCCACGAAGCGGATTCGCCTCGGAGCACTGGTGACACCGCTGCCTCGACGGCGACCGTGGGTGTTGAGCCGCCAGCTGGCGACGCTCGATCAACTCGCCGACGGGCGGCTCATCGGAGGGATCGGGCTCGGCGACGACGGATGGTCGGAATTCAGCGCATTCGGCGAAGCGGTGGACCCGGTCATCCGTGGCCGGATGCTCGATGAAGCGCTCGAACTGGTCCAGCGATTTCTCACCGGCGAGCCGGTCAGCTTCCACGGCAGCCACTACCTCGTGGATTCCCCGCCGCTCCTGCCGAGGCCACGCCGGAACCCACTCCCGATATGGGGGGCTGTTCGGTGGCCGAATCGCAGGCCGCTTCCGCGCATTGCGAAGCTGGACGGCTGCTTCCCGATCTTCGCCTCAGGTGAAATGCCGCCGCCCGACGCCGCGGACATTGCTGCGCTCCGCGCTCGAACTCGTCGACCTCGGCGCCCGCTCGGATATCGACATCGCAGTGGAATGTGCGCTCTCCCTCGAGGACCCTCTGACCATTCCGGCGACGGTGGCTGCACTGGATCACGCCGGCGTGACCTGGATTCTGGAAGCCTTTCCACCAGGCAGCAACCCGGAACGCGTGGCCGGCGTGGTGCGCAAGGGGCCGCCGGCCGCCCCCTGATGGCGCCGCACCGGTGCGAGAGTCGGCGTGTGACCCGCGTGAACGATTCGGCCGCGACCATCCGTCGCGCCGCCATCGCCGACACCGGGGCGCTTGCGCGGCTGCGCTGGATATGGCGAACCGGCGAGCGCGGCGAGGTCGGGCTGTCACAGGTGGAGTTTGAGACGGTACTCAGACTTCTGGTGGGGTCCACGTGAGCAGACCCATGTCGCATACATCGCGGAGCGCGACGGTGACGCCGTCGGGATGGCGTGGCTGGCCGTATTCGATCGGATTCCACAACCTCGGGATGTGGAACGCGTCGCCGGCAACGTGCAGAGCGTGTTCGTCCTCGAAGCCTTCCGCAACCAGGGCATCGGGGGAGCGCTCGTCGAAGCGGTGATCGCCCATGCGCGCGCCCGAGGCGTGGGCTATTTGATGGTGCATCCAAGTCAGCGCGCCTACCCGCTCTATGCGCGCCTCGGTTTCACCGCCACCAGGCAGCTCCTGCACATGGACCTCGCCGAGACGCCGGCAGCAGCAGCGGACTGACGCTCGCCGTCAACCGAGCTGTTTCTCGAACCAGTGGTGCGCATAGGGCTCGTCGCTGAACGCGGGGACCTCCAGGTAGCCGGCGGAGCGGTAGAGGTTGATCGCCTCGACGAGCGACGCGTTCGTCTCGAGCCGCAGGGTGCGTGTGCCCCGCGACGCCGCGATCGCCTCGAGCTCGGTGAGGAGGCGACGACCGACACCATGGCCTCGCGTCGCGCTGTCCACCCACATGCGTTTGAGGTCGGCCACGGCATCGCCATGAAACTTCAAAGCGCCGCAACCGACAGGACGTGCGCCGAGCCAGGCCAGGACCAGGACTCCCGCGGGCGGTCGAATCTCCTCGTCGTCGGCGCTGATGCTGCGGCCGGGGTCGAAGCCCGCCTCGAACCGCCTGTCCAGCTCGGCGATGTACGCGTTCACACACTCCCGAGCCTGCGGATCGGACGGATCGATCGCCGCCACGACGACGGTGGAGCCGGCGTTTTCCGCTTTCATGGTCACTCCAGACTGTGCCACCCTCCAGCGACGGAAAGGGGGAAGGCGGTCCGAACGGACCTGCCTGATGACGAATAACTGCGGGGGAGCGGCGCCCATAATTGGTCTCGAACCGGCCCCTCACAGAGGTATTGCGTTGGCGCTCGAAACCGCCGTGGACGTTGCGACGAGCGATGATGCCGCCCCGGCCGTTTCGTTCGCGACCGAACCGACCCGATACGCGCACTGGCACCTGAGCCTCGACGGCGCCGTGGCCACTCTCACGATGGACGTCGAGGAGTTGGGGGGGCTGCGTCCGGGCTACGCGATGAAGCTGAACTCCTATGACCTGGGCGTGGACATCGAGCTCCACGACGCGGTGCAACGATTGCGCTTCGAGCACCCCGAGGTCGCCTGTGTGATCATCACATCGGCGAAGGATCGGTGCTTCTCGGCGGGCGCCAACATCGGGATGCTGGCGCAAGCGACACACCCCTGGAAGGTCAACTTCTGCAAGTTCACCAACGAGACCCGGCTGGAGATGGAGGATGCGACGGCCAACTCCGGCCAGACGTACATCGCGGCGGTGAACGGGGCCGCTGCGGGCGGCGGATACGAGCTCGCGCTCGCCTGTGACGAGATTCTGCTCATCGACGACGGATCATCGGCCGTCTCGCTCCCCGAACTACCGCTGCTCGCGGTTCTGCCGGCGACGGGCGGCATTACGCGGCTCGGCGACAAGCGGCATGTTCGACGCGACCTTGCCGACGTCTTCGTGACCAAGAGTGAGGGCGTCAAGGCTCCGACCGCCCTGCGATGGGGACTCATCGACGCAGCCATTGCGCGCGGACAGTTCGAGGCGACGGTGAGGAGGCGAGCCGCAACCATCGCGGGGCAGGCATCCCGTCCGAAGCCACCGGGCGGCGTTGCGCTCGAGCCGCTCGCGGTGTCGTTCGACGACAATGCGATCGCATACGACCACGTGAGCGCGGTGCTCGACCGGCGTGCCGGCGTGGTCACCCTCACGATTGCCGGTCCGACCGACGCGGCCCCGAGTGATACCGATGGCGCCCGCAGCCGGGGATGCGAATTCTGGCCACTCGCGGTTGGGCGCGAGCTCGACGACGTGATCCTTCACCTGCGCACCAACGAGCTGACCCTGGGGACCTGGGTGATCAGGACCGATGGCGACATGCAGGGTGTGCTCGATCACGACCGCTTCCTCCTCGAGCACCGCGAGACCGACTGGTTCGTCAACGAGGTGACGCTCCTGCTCAAGCGAGTCTTCAAGCGCATGGATGTGACCAGTCGGAGCCTGCTCGCGTCCATGGAGCCGGGGAGCTGTTTTGGCGGAACTCCTGCTGGAACTCGCGCTGGCCTGCGATCAGCAGTTCATGCTCGACGGCGCGATGGAGGATGACGGACGTCCGGCGGTCATCGCCGTGACCAAGTCCAACCTGGGTATGTATCCGATGGGCAACGGGCTCTCGCGACTCGAGTCCCGATTCTTCGGATGCCCACCTGAGCTCGATGCGGCCCGGGCAGCGATTGGCGATCTTCTCGACGCCGCGGCGGCATCGGAGCTCAGCCTCGTGACCGTCATCCCGGACGCCATCGACTGGGAGGACGAGCTGCGCATTGCCTTGGAACAGCGTGCCTCGTTCAGCCCGGACGCGCTCACGGGGATGGAGGCGAATCTTCGGTTCGTGGGGCCCGAGACCATGGAGACGAAGATCTTCGGTCGGCTCACCGCCTGGCAGAACTGGGTATTCAGCCGCCCCAACGCGATCGGCCCGGCCGGCGCGCTGCACCGTTACGGCAGCGGTCAGCGCGCCACCCTGAACAAGGAGCGAGTGTGACATGAGCCTCAACGCCGACTACACCGATCGCATTCCCAACAACGTGGACCTCCGCGGCGACCGCCGCCTGCAACGTGCGCTCGAGGCCTGGCAACCACGCTTCATGCAGTGGTGGCGGGACCTCGGGCCGGACCTGATCGCCCGCGACGTGTACCTCCGCACCGCGATCAGCGCGGATCGCGATGGTTGGGCGCATTTCGGTCACCTCCCGCTCGAGGAGTACCGGTGGGGGATATTCCTCGCCGACCGCGAGCCCGACCGGCGCATCCCATTTGGAGAGCACATGGGGACCGAGGCGTGGCAGCAGGTGCCCGGCGAATATCGAGCCGATCTTCAGCGGCTGCTGGTCGTGCAGGGAGACACCGAGCCCGCGTCGGTCGAGCAGCAACGCCTGCTCGGCTTCACCGCACCGAGCCTCTACGACCTCCGCAATCTCTTCCAGGTCAACGTCGAGGAGGGCCGTCACCTCTGGGCGATGGTCTACCTGCTCCACGCGTTCTTCGGCCGGGAGGGACGCGAGCAGGCCGAGGAGTTGCTGATGCGCCACTCCGGCAGCGTGGATGCGCCGCGCATCCTCGGCGCCTTCAACGAGCCCACCCGAGACTGGCTGGCCTTCTTCATGTTCACGTACTTCACCGACCGCGACGGGAAATTCCAGCTTGGGACGCTCGCCGAAAGTGGTTTCGACCCACTCTCGCGGACCTGCCGTTTCATGCTGCGCGAGGAAGCCCACCACATGATGGTCGGAACCACCGGCATTGACCGCGTGGTCCGGCGTACCGCCGACCTGATGCGCGAGCACGACACCGACGACATCAAGCGCTACGGGGGCATCCCGCTCGATATCGTGCAGCGCTACCTGAACTTTCACTACAGCGTGTCGCTCGACCTTTTCGGCGGCGAACGGTCCACGAATGTCGCCAACTATTTCACCGCCGGTCTGAAGGGACGCTGGCAGGAGGAGCGCCGTGGCGACGACCATCGACTCACCGACCTCACTTCGGTCGTCGACGTTGTCGTCGACGGACGCATCGAGCACACCACGATCCCGGCGCTCATCGCGCTGAACCAGGATCTCCGATCGGAGTACTTCACCGATTGCAACAACGGCGTCCGGCGTTGGAACCGCATTCTCGAGGAGGCCGGTGTCGACCGGACGCTCTCGTTGCCCCACCACGGATTCAACCGTCGCGTCGGTGCGTTCGCCGGCTGTTGGGTGACCCCCGGTGGCGCGCTGATCGATGCCGACGCGTGGGCACGACAGCAGGCGGGGTGGCTGCCGACGGCCGGCGACTTCGACTACATCCAATCGCTCATGAGACCGGTCTTCGAGCCCGGGAGGATGGCGGCCTGGATCGCTCCGCCCGCGACCGGCATCAACGGACAGCCCGTGGACTACGAGTACGTCCACCTCACGTAAGGGACTCAGCCGGCCTCGGTGAGGACCCGTCCCGCCTCGCGGCGCAGTTCGGCGCGGATGACTTTGCCGGTCGCTGTCTTGGGCAACGTCTCCATCACGATGATCCGCCGGGGACGTTTATATCCTGCAAGCTCGGCGCGGCACCGATCGAGCACGCCGTCCGCGTCGAAAGGGATGCCCGGCGTCGGTACCGCGAACGCGACTGCCCGCATCAAACCGTCACCGCCGATGGCGCCGACGACCGCCGCCTCTGCGACGCATTCGTGGCCGAGCATGACGCTCTCCACCTCGGTGGGCGAAACCCATTCGCCGGCCACCTTGAGCATGTCGTCGCGTCTGCCGAGGTGGCGGTAGACCCCGGCGGCATCGACCGAGTACAGGTCGCCGGTCGCAACCCACTCCCCGACAAACGTCCGCCGCGTCTCCTCGCTGCGGCACCAGTACCCGGTCGCAGCCGCGGGCCCCGAAACCCAGAGCTGACCCGGGGTCTCGACCGGCGCGGCGTGCCCCTCCTCGTCGAGGATGCGCAGCGCGTGACCGGCCACTGGAATCCCGGACGCTCCAGGCACGGCGTGCCCCGCGCGATTGGAGATGAAGATGTGGGTGAGCTCGGTCGAGCCGATTCCGTCGAGGATCTCGACGCCGAAGCGTTCACGGAAGCGCGAGAACAGTTCCGCCGGTAGCGCTTCGCCGGCGGACACCGCCTGCCGGACGGGCGCGAACGTCGTGTCGGGGATGTCGGCGGCGACCAGCGCCGCGTAAAACGTCGGAACGGCGAAGAAGAGGGTCGGCCGGTGCCTGGCCATCAATGCAGCCACCAGCGCCGGTGTCGGCGGTCGTGTCGGTTCCAGCACGGCCTGCGCGCCCGCCGCAAGCGGGAAGCTCAGCGAGTTGCCCAAACCGTACGCGTGGAACATGGGCGCGACCGACAGGTGGCGATCATCCGGCTGCACGTCGAGCACCTCGCGCGCGTATCCCTCGCAGGTGAGCCTCACATCGGCGTGGCGATGCATCGCCAGCTTGGGGCGCCCGGTTGTGCCCGACGTGCAGAGCCAGAAGGACGGCGATTCGGCCGTCGTCTCATCGACGTGTTCATCACCGCGGGCAGCCAGCATGTCCGCCCAACGAGGTCCGTCTGCGTCATCGTCGGGGCCGGCTCCGACCCGCACGAGCGCGGTCAGGTCCGGCGCCTCTGAGCTCAGCGCACCGATGAGCCCTCCGGCCTCACCCGGAACGATGGCCCAGCGGGCTCGCGAATCGCGCGCGATGGCCACGAGATCCCGCGCGGGCAGCAGCGGATTGACCGGGAGTGCGACCGCTCCGACCCGCATGGCGGCGAGGATTGCCACGGCGAGCTCGGGCCCGTCTCTCAGGACGATCAGAACGCGCTCTTCTGAACGGACGCCGAGACGGCGGAGCCCTCCCGCTGCCCCGACGATGGACTCCAGCAAATCGACATAGGTGATGGTCGCATCGCCGCTCACGAGTGCAGTGCGTGCGCCATTGCCGGCGGCAACGTGGCGGTCGACAAGCCACTCGCAACAGTTGAAGTGCTCAGCCATCTCGGTGCTCAGCATCGCGCCAGAGCGACTCCAGATCAGCGGCGAACCGCTCAGGTTGGACGCGATGCGGATCGTGCGCCGACGTGTCGACCCAGGTGATTCGCGCCACCGGCAGAGCGTTGTGGATCGTCTCGGCGTGGAGCGTCGGCGACAGGTCGTCGTGGAGCGCATGCATCGCGTAGACGGGGCAACCAATTGCCGGGAGCTCGTCGACGATGCTCCAGCGTTCCCACTCCGTCGACGTCCAGAGCCCATGCCACCCGCCCGCCACCTCAATCCAATCGTCACCGTGGGCGCGCCGGAGGCTCCGGCGCATTGGTTCAGGCCACTGGTCGGGCGGACCCATGCGCCGGAGTGTAGCCACGGTCGTGGCGTCGCCGCGAACGTGCGCCGACACCACCGCGACACTGAGCACCAGTTCCGGCGCCCGCGCGGCAAGCAGGAGGGCGACGGTGCCCCCATCGCTGTGACCGACGAGGTGAACGCGCTCATCACCTCGCTCCATCAGCATCGCCCGGAGGTCGGCTACATCGTCATCGAACATGGCAGCGGTGAGCGTGCGGTCGTGCGTTGACCGGCCGAACCCTCGCCGGTCGAAGACGACCGCCCTGCGCCCGCCGGCACCGGCGGGGAGGAATCGATCCCATGCACGGGTGGATCCGACGCCGTGGTGAAGCCACACGGTCGCGGGGTCACGTCCCTGATGCTCCTCGACGTACATGGCCGGCGACCGCAGTCTACGGTCGCCGGACTCACCAGACGGCGACGCCCATGCCCCCGAAGGTCGCGATCGCCGAGGTGAACTCCGCCGTGGAGATGGTCCTCCGCAGGCCGACGCCGACATCGATGACGGTGACCGTCCCTGCGACCGAGTTGAATCCGACCACCGTCACGGTGTGCTCCTCAGTGGTGTAGGGCACGGCCCGTCCATCCCAGGCACGCCAGGTGCTGGTTCGCGAGTAGGCGAAGTTGAAGTTGATCCAGACGACCACGGGATGCCCAAGCTGGATCTGGTATTCGATCTGGCTCGTGGTCCAACCGGTCCGAGCCAGGACGGTCGCACCGGCGCGCTGGGCGACCGCGGCGATCGGCGGGTAATAGACGCCGTACCCCGTGTACTTGGTTTCCGAGCCATCGACGTTGCCGACGAAGGCCGCGTAGGGGTCTCCCCAGTCGACCGGTCGCCGTCCGGACACCACGGCTCGCTGCGGCTGCTTGGGGAGCTCGGCGAAGACCCACGCCTGGGTGAGCGGAATGCCCTTCGCTTCCAGGGCGACCGCGAGGGCGGCCGATTCGCAGTCGAGCGGCATGCTCTGGTGGATCAGGGGAGCGCTCAGATACGCGGCCGTGGCGATGTGGCAGACGTTCTCGTGCCCGGGCGTGGGAGCCGCGGTTGACGAGCAGGTCATCGCCTGCCACCCGGCCAATGCCACGAGTGGCCCCACGACCGTGGCAGCGAGGCTCATGCTCACAGTCGCCAGTCCCGTCGCAACCAGTGCCTTCCGTGTTTGCACGTCTTCGCCTCGCTCGAGGAGCACTCACGTGCCCGATGACGTGACCGTAGGAGCGGGGATCGGTCGATCAGGTCACGGCCGACGATCCGTGAGCCATGCGTTACACGATCGTCGGAGCTCCGGTGTCACCGGTTCCGCTGTGGCGGTTACTGCAAAGTCGGAGTCGGCGGCGTCGCAAGCGCGTCGCCCACCAGGATGGTTTGAATCGCGCGCTCGCTCTCGACCATCGCGAGCACGATGACCTCGTCCCCGGCGTAGAGCACGGTCTCCGGGTCGGGGATGATCATGTGCATGCGACGGACGATCGCCACGATCGCGGAATCCCGCGGAAGACCGAGGTCGCCGATAACACTGCCGCACGCCGGCAAGTCGTCGGCGAGGGTGACCTCGAGCAGGTGCGCCGACGCTCCCTCGAAGCTCATCAGGTGTACGAGCGAGCCGATCGACACCGCCTCTTCGACGAGCGCCGTGTAGAGCTGTGGGGTGGAGACGGGGACGTCGACACCCCAGCTCTCGGTGAAGAGCCACTGGTTGCTGGCGTTGTTCACGCGCGCGATGACGCGCGGCACCGCGAACTCCTGCTTGGAGAGCAGCGAGATGACCAGGTTGTCCTCGTCGTCGCCGGTGGCGGCGACCATCACGTCCACCTCCGCCATCCCGGCCGCCTTCAGCGAGGAGACCTCGCAGGCGTCTGCGACGATCCAGCGGACGTCGACCTGGGCCTGGAAGCGGGCAACCTGCTCGGGATCGACCTCGAGGATGAAGACGTCATGGCCATGTACCTTGAGGTCCGACGCGACCGCCATTCCGACGCTGCCGCCACCCGCGACCGCGACCTTCATCAGCGCGCCTTGGTGGCGACGGCGACCGCAACAGGAGAAGGCGTGGCCAGCATGGCCTCGAGCGCCGGGAGGTCGTCCTTCATCACCACGAGATGGAGGAGGTCGCCGTCCTGGCCCACCAGGCCGCTGATGTCGAGACGTGGCGCGCCAGCGCGGGTGACCGCGACCAGGCGGACCTTGCCGTCCGATTCGAGGGTCGAGAGCTTCTGGCCGGCGAGGTGCTCAGGAAGCACGCGGTCCATGAGGAGCAGCGTCCCGGTGGCGTCGCGCCAGTGCGGGGTGAACTCGTCAGGCAGCAACCAGCTGCGCACCTGGTCGACGGTCCAGGTGACCGTCGCCACAGTCGGAATGCCGAGGCGCTGGTAGACCTGCGCTCGCTGCGGGTCGTAGATTCGCGCCACCACCCGTTCGACACCAAAGGTCTCGCGCGCAATTCGAGCGCTGAGGATGTTGGAGTTGTCTCCAGACGTCACGGCAGCGACGGCATCGGCTTCCTCGATCTTCGCATCGTGGAGCGCGGTGCGATCAAACCCCGAGCCCTCAACGACAATCCCCTTGAAATCCGAGGGCAATCGACGAAACGCCTTGCGATTTCGATCGATGACGGCGACCGAGTGACCCTCGGCTTCCAGGTTGCGAGCGAGCCCGGATCCGACCCGCCCGCACCCGACGATGACGATGTGCATCGCTCCATTCAAGCAGGTCGCTCGGGCGGTGGGGCGATGCCGCCGCCAAGTTCGGCATGGGCCATACTGCGGCCGTGGAAGAGCCCGCGCAGGTGCCGATGGCATCATCGCGCCCATTGGGTCCGGACGCACCCGGCGTCTCCGGGGCCGGCACCTACCCTGAAGTCCTGGGCGTACCGGCTCAAGAACCGGCTCCTCGGTCCGCCGATGGTTTCCGAGCAGCTGACCCAGGAGCGATTGTCGACCCCTGTCGCAATCGGCGTGCTCGCGCCGGACATGATCTCGTCCTCCGCATACGGCACCGAGGAAATGCTCGTCGTGATGGTGCCGATCATCGGGCTGGCCGCATTCTCGATGGTCATACCGATCACGCTGGCCATCCTCGCGGTGATGGTGTTCGTGATGGTCTCGTACAGTCAGGTCATCGGCGTCTACACCAAGAGCGGCGGCTCGTACGTGGTGGCACGCGACAACTTCGGCCCGAACGTCGCGCAGGTGGCAGCGGTGGCATTGCTCATCGACTACACGGTCACGGTCGCGGTGCAGACGTCGGCGGGGACTGCGGCACTGTCGTCGGTGTTTCCAGCGCTGCGGCCCACCCTGATCACCATCGCGATCACCGTCGGGGTCACGTTGATCATGCTGTACGGGAATCTGCGCGGCATCCGGGAAGCCGGCTCCATCTTCGCCATCCCCACGTACTTCTACGTGGTGTCACTGTCGCTCGTGGTGATCACCGGACTGGTGAAAGGTGTCCTCGGCGGCCTGCACGCGCACGCGCTTCCGAGCGCTGTGGCGCTCGGGTATCCGATCGGCAATCAGCGCGGATTCCTCATGGGGCTGGGGATCTTCTACTGCCTGCGCGCGTTTGCAAACGGCGGATCCTCGCTCACCGGGCTGGAGGCGGTCTCCAACGGCATCTCCAGCTTCCGCAAACCCGAAGCGCGAAATGGACGCATCGCGCTCCTGATCATGTGCGGCATCCTCGGATTCCTGGTGCTGGGGACGTCGCTGCTCGCGCATTGGACCCACGCCGTTCCCTATGCGAGTGGCAGCCCGACGGTGGTCTCGCAGGAGGTGCAGTACGTCCTCGGCAACACGTGGGTGGGCACCGTGCTCTTCTTCCTCGTGCAGGCGGCGACGGTGATGATCCTCTTCACGGGTGGCAACACGAGCTTCAACGGCTTTCCGTACCTGGCGAGCTTCGTCGCCGGTGATTCATTCCTGCCGCGCCAGCTCACCCGGCGCGGCCACAGGCTCGCATTCTCGAACGGCATCTTCGTGCTTGCCGCGGTGGCGATCCTCCTGATCATCGTGTTCAAGGCCAACCTCAACTCGCTGGTCGGTCTCTACGCGATCGGCGTCTTCACGGGCTTCTCTTTTGCCGGGTTCGGCATGCTCAAGTACCATCTGACCCACCGCGGAAACCGATGGCGCCTCGGCGTGGTGATCAACGGGTTCGCGGGAGTGCTCTCGGTCGCCGTCGTGGGCATCCTCCTGGTCACCAAATTCTTCGAGGGCGCGTGGATCGTGGCGGTCATCGGACCACCCCTGTACTACGGGCTCATCCGCTTGCACAGGCAGTACGTGATCGAGGAGAAGCAACTCGAAACCGGGGCGCTCGCCGCCGCAGAGGCGCCGGTCATGCAGCGCCACGTCGTCCTGGTGCTGATCGGTCAGCTCGACATGGCGGCGGCTCGCGCAGTGCAGTACGCGCGCACCTTGCGACCGGACGAGTTGCGCGCGGTGCACTTCAACATCGACGCGGCCGCGACCGAACAGCTCAACGATGAGTGGAGCAGGCTCGGCCTGGCGCACCTGCCGCTCGATATCGTGGAGTGTCGGGACCGCCGGTTGGAGCGTGCCGCACTCGAGTACGTCGCCGATATCGTCGCCGACGGAACCACGGAGTGCACCGTGCTCCTCCCGCGCCGCGCATTTCATTCGCGTCTCGCGCGCGTGCTCCACGACCGCACCGCGGATCGCATCGCGGACGCCGTTGGCAGCGTCGCCCACGTTGCCGCGACCATTGTTCCTTTCAACCTGGAAGCCGCTCAGCGGCGGCGGTTCCGGCCGAATGCGGTCCGTCCCGAGACGGTCAAGCGCAAGCCGATGCGGGGCGCGGGCGTGGACCGGGAGCTCGCCCGTCGCGCGACCGGGACCATTCCCATCAGTGACGTCACGTGGCGCACCCGGGTACGTGTCGCCGGACGCATTCGCTCGCTGCGCGTGCAGACCGCCAAGGGAACCGCGAACCTCGAGTGTGAGATTACCGACGACACCGGTATCTTGCTGCTCGTCTTCCAGGGCCGCCCGAAGATCCCGGGGATCGAACCCGGGGCGCGCCTTATCGTCGAGGGAATGGTCGGGTCCTGGCAACGCAAGCTGGCGATTCTCAATCCGGACTACGAGCTGGTCAGCGAGTAGCGTTCAGTGTCCAGCGCGGAACCTGCGGCCGACCTCTGGACGTTGAGCGACCTCTGCACCCCGTGGTGCATCCGGGTCGTCGCGACGTTGCACATCGCGGAGCACATCGCGTCGGGTGTTACGGATATCGCAGCCCTCGCCACCGCGACGGCCTCCGACACCGAGGCATTGCACCGCGTGCTGTCGTACCTGGTTGCACGTGGCGTCTTCATCGAAGAGCTGCCGGGACGGTTCGCACTCAACGAGACGGCGCGGGGACTGCTGAACCCCGGGTTATTCCTCAGCCTCGACGGTATCGGCGGCAGGATGGCCCACGCCTGGAGCACGCTGCCGGCGTATGTCCGCACCGGCAAGCCCGCGTATGCCGATATCTTTGGGGCACCGTTCTGGGATGACCTGGCAGCGCACCCTGACATCGGTGCGGATTTCGATGCGTTGATGGGTTACGCGGGTCACGGGACGCCGGACCCGACGTTGGAGCTCAGTCGCGGAGGTTGGGAGGAGCTCCACACGCTCGTGGACGTCGGCGGCGGGACCGGTGCGATGCTCGCGGAGTTGCTGCGCGGCCATCCTCATCTACGCGGCGTGCTCGTCGATCTTCCGGGTGCTGCGGCGCGCTCTCAGGAAACGTTCGACGCCGCCGGGGTGGCGGACAGGGTCACGGTGCTGGCGCAGAGCTTCTTCGATCCGCTCCCTGCCGGCGCGGAGGTCTACCTCTTGAGGAAGGTCCTCAATGACTGGCCGGACCAGGAGACGGTTGCAATCCTGCATCGCTGCGCGGAGGCGGCGCGGCCGTCAGGAACGGTCGTTGTGATCGGGGGCGTGGTGTCGGACGGGACACCGCGACCGTTGAGCGTGGAGATGCTCCTCGTTGAAGGCCGCACCAACACCTTGGTCGAGTTCCGCGAACTGGCGCGGCAGGCCGGTCTCGAGGTGGTCGCCACCGAGAGTGGGCTGTCACATTTCCTCGTCGAGTGCCGTCCGTCGATGACGGGCTGACTGTCCCTACTGGGGCACGTCGAGGAGCCACGGAAGCGCCTCGGCCATCGGGCGCACCAGCGTGTCGAGGTGGGCGCGGTCAAGACGCCCGGCAGCCTCGAGGGCGAGCGCCGCTCCCAGCGCGGCGGCTTCGGCGTGGTGGCCGGTCTGGCCGTGTTCGACCTTCCACGACACGAGCGAGGTGCGACCCTCGGTGAGGTCGAGGATCTGACGGTGCAGCGCCTCCCACTCGGTGGTGCGGTGTGCCTCCTCGATCGCGGCCAGTGCCGCGGACTCCGCCGCGCGATATCTGTCGAGGTGGGGTAGCCCATGCTTGTCCCACCCGTGTGCGGCGCGCTCGATCCCAAGCGGTGAGAGGGTGCGCAGGTCTTCGAGGAGTTGAGCGGTGCTGCGATCGTCTGCTGTGTAGCCGTAGCCGTCACTGTCCATAAGGCGACTCTGACATGACGGGCGTGGCAATCTAGTCCACCCATGGGGACGCCGGACCCACCCCTCGACCAAACCGTCGCGCTGATCACCGGCGCATCGAGCGGGATCGGCGCGGCCACCGCCGTATCGCTGGCGCGACTGGGGGCCAGGGTCGCGCTCGTCGCGCGCCGCGCAGATCGGTTGGAGGAGCTCGCCGCACAGTTGAGAGGCGACGGTGCGACCGTGACCGTGATCCCGGCCGACATGACGCAGCAGGCCGAGGCTGATCGTGCGGTTGCACAGACCGTGAGCGACCTCGGCCGCCTCGACACGCTGGTGAACAATGCCGGCGTGATGCTCCTCGGCCCGGTCGTCGACGCACCGGTGGAGGAGTGGGACCGCATGGTGCAGATCAACCTCCTCGGGCTGCTCTACTGCACCCACGCCGCGCTGCCGCACCTGCTCCGCGCCGCTGAGGACAGCCCGCGTGGGGTGAGCGACCTGGTGAACGTCAGCTCGGTCGCCGGCCGCGAGACCCGCAACGGGAGCGGCGTCTACAACGCGACCAAGCACGGAGTGGGGGCCTTCAGCGATGCGCTGCGAAAGGAGGTCACCACCCGGCACGTGCGCGTCTCCCTCGTGGAACCGGGCGCGACCGCCACCGAGCTCGCCTCGCACAACCGGTCCGAGGTGCTCAGCGGCATCCAGCAGCGGTTCGCCCGGATGGAGCGCCTCACCGCCGAGGACATCGCCGACGCGATCGCTTATATCGTCACCCGCCCGCGCCATGTTGCAGTCAACGAGGTGCTCATCCGGCCGACGGATCAGGAGTAGGCGGGAGCATTCAGAGACGCGCCCTGGAGACCCGGACCACGCCGACGATCGGGGCCCGAGGGCCAGTGAACGGGCGTTCCGCACGAAAAATCCCCCGATAGGGTGATTTTTCGTTCGAGGAGTTGACAAACCCTCATCGCTTGTCCAACCATCCGGACGCTGCCTCACAGAAGTTGGGTGGCGACGCTCGTCGCTACCGGAGCGGATGGCGTCGCAGACAGTGGGTTTCCGGTTGGAGGACAAAGCTCTGATGCGCTTGCAAGATGCTGTCAGGGGCCGGGGGTCCCAAAAATTCTCGAAGGCGAGCAAGCTGACCGTGGTCGGTGCAGCTGCCATGGTGGCCGCAGCCTGCGGAAGCACCTCGACGCCGGCGTCGAGCTCGGGCGCCACGAATCCCGGCGTCCCGTCCGCCATCAACGTGAGCGCCTTCACGACCGACATCGCGTCCACGATGAGTGCGCTCAAGCCACTAACTCAGTACGCCACCAAGGGCGCCAACACGCTGCTCATCGGCGTGATCCTCCCCGACACGACCTCCTCGGTTCGCTGGGTTGACTTCGATCAGCCGTACCTGACCGCGGCACTCGCAGACGCCGGCTTCAACCAGAACCAGTTCCGGATCGACAACGCCCAGGGCAGCGACGCGACCGAGCTCGACGATGCCAACGCGGACATCAACCTCGGTGCCAAGGTTTTGATCATGTGCCCGCTCGACGGACCCACCGGCCTGGCCATCGCCCAGCTTGCCCAGCAGAAGGGCGTCACCCTGATCAGCTACGACCGCGCGACCTTCCCACCGTCGGGAAAGACCTACTACGTCAGCTTCAACAACGAGGCTGTCGGCGAGCTGATCGGCAACGGCTTCCTGACCTGCGTCCAGTCGTGGGGCGTCACCAACCCGCAGGTCTATGTGCTCAACGGCGGTGAGGACACCGACCCGAACGCCATCTCGTTCGCGAGCGGCTACAACAAGATCGTGTGGGGCCAATCGGCAAAGACGGTGTCAGCAGGTGCAACCAACAGCCAGGGGATGAAGCTCGTCAGTGAGAACTTCTCGCCTGGCTGGTCCAACACGGAGGGCGGGACGATCTTTCAGCAGGAGTACACATCCCATCCCTCGATCAATGCGACCATCGAGGCTAACGACGGCCTCGCGAACGCGGTGATCACCGACCTCAAGCGTGACAACGTACCCGCCAAGAAGATCCCGACCACCGGGCAGGACGCCACAGCCCAGGGCATGGCATGGATCCTCGAGGGCTACCAGTGCGGTTCCGTGTACAAGCCGGTCTACAAAGAGGCCCAGGATGCCGTCGCCATGGCTGACATCCTTCTCTCCGGCAACACCGTCCCCTCGGGGCTGCTCAACGGCAATACCATTGACCCGGCCAACACCAGCATCACCGAGCCTGCGTCGCTCCTGACCGCAACGTGGGTCAACACGCAGAACATGGAGAGCACCGTCGTCAAGGATGGTTTCGACCAGGCGTCGGCCATCTGCGCCATCGCCGGTGCGACGCTCTGCACCGCGAACAACATCTCGTAATCGTTTGAGCGGGCGTCGATCGCGGCGCCTCCTCAGTGGAGCGGCCGGGTCGCCCTTCGGGGCGGCCCGGCCTGCCCTCATCCCAGGCGGTCGGCATCACCCGGAGATTGGGGGAGGACGGTCCGGAGCGCGCTGCTGCCACCGGGAGCCACCGGTCCGGACCGTGGCGATCATGTCAATGCCATCGACAACTCAATGATCTGAGGCGACTGAGATGAATCACGACCCCGGGGCAGGGGTGAGTGGCGAGGGGACGGCGGCGTCCGAGCCGCTGTTGAAGCTGCGGGGCGTCGACAAGCACTTCGGTGCGGTCCAGGCGCTCTACCAGGTGAACCTCGATCTCCCCGCCGGCCAGGTCACCGGGTTGTGCGGCGACAACGGGGCGGGCAAGTCGGTGCTCACCCGCTGCATCGCCGGGGTCCACCAGATCGACCACGGGCAGATCTTCTTCGAGGGCCGCCCGGTGCACATCCGCACCACCCGGGACGCCGCCGGCCTGGGCATCGAGACCGTCTACCAGGACCTCGCCCTGGCCGACAACCTGGACATCGTCCAGAACATGTTCCTGGGACGGGAGCGGCTCCGCCGGGGGTTGCTCGACGAGGATTCCATGGAGCGGGCGGCGGCGGAGACGCTGAGCAGCCTGCGGGTGACCACGGTGCGCTCCATCCGCCAGCCGGTGGCCTCGCTCTCGGGAGGCCAGCGCCAGTCGGTGGCGGTCGCCAAGGCGGTGATGTGGAACTCCAAGGTGGTCCTCCTCGACGAGCCCACCGCAGCCCTGGGCGTCGTCCAGACCAAGATGGTCCTCGACCTGGTGCGCCGGCTTCGCGACCACGGCCTGGCGGTGATGGTGATCTCCCACAACCTCAACGATGTCTTCGAGGTGGCCGACCGGATCGCCGTGCTCCACCTCGGCAGGATGGTGGCCGAGGGACCGGCCTCCGGTTTCGACCGGCAGAGCGTCATCGAGTACATGACCACCGGCGGCAAGAACGGGAAAACGTCCCTGCCGCTGAACGCCACCACCGTCCAGGAGACCGCCTGAGCCATGGCTGGGAGAGAGAACGATTCGCCGATCGCCGCCGCCGAGCCCCTGGTCGACCTGACCGCGGCCAGCACCGGAGCCGCCGCCGCCGAGGTCCCCCCGGAGCTGCTCGCCCAATCCCTGGGTCAGTATCTGCGCGCCTGGCTGCAGCGCATCCGCAGCGGCGACAGCGGCGTCCTCCCCGTCCTCCTCGGCATCATCGTCGTCGCCATCGCGTTCGAGATCATCACGCCGGAGAACTCCTACCTCCGAGCCAGCAACCTCGTCTACATCTTCGGCCTGAGCACCGTCTACGTGGTCCTGGCCACGGCCGAGATCGTGGTGCTGCTCCTCGGTGAGATCGACCTCTCCATCGGCTCGGTGGCTCTGTTGGGCGGGACCATCACCTTCAAGCTGGTGCAGCAGGACCCGGGACCCGCGTGGCCCTGGTGGGCAGCGATCCTCATGACCCTGCTGTGCTGCGGGTTCATCGGAGCGATTCAAGGAACCCTGGCCGCCCGGCTGCGGATCCCGTCGTTCATCGTGACGCTGGCCGGATTCCTCCTCTTCCAGGGCATCATCGTCATCATCCTGGGCGGCGCCGACGGAACGCTCACCGTCGGTTCGCAGATCCCCAATCAGAGCGTGATCTTCAACCTCGTGCAGGGCGTCATCAACCCTGTCGCGGGATGGATCGTCCTGGCTGTGCTGGTGGTGATCGCGGCGGTCGCGCTCCTGTCCCGCGCCTCGGCCCGGCGGCGTGCCGGGCTGGTGGCCCCACCGCTGAGCCTGATCGTGATTCGCATCGTCTTCATGGCAATTCTCGGCGCGGGCGTGGTGGCGATCTGCCAGGCGAACCTCCCGTCAGGGGTCCCCGAGGTGATTCCCATCGTGCTCGGGATCGTCGCCGTCTGGACGGTGCTGCTCCAGCGCACTCAGTTCGGCCGGTACGTCTACGCGATCGGCGGCAACCCGGAAGCGGCTCGCCGCGCCGGCGTCAACCTTGCGTGGATACGGACCGCTGCCTTTGCGCTCTGCTCGGCCACCGCCGGGTTCGGCGGGATCCTGCTCGGATCGTTCTTCTTCGGGCAGTACAGCACCAACGATGCGGACCCAGGCCAGCTCATCCTGTACTCGGTGGCAGCGGCGGTCATCGGCGGCACGAGCCTCTTCGGGGGCCGAGGCAAGCCCATTCACGGGCTCCTCGGAGGCCTGATGATCGGCGGCATCGCCTATGGCGTATCGCTGCTCTCGCTCGGGGAGCTGTCCACGCCGCTGGAATACATCCTGCCGGGCAGCGTCCTGCTGCTCGCGGTGATGGTCGACGTGCTCTCGCGGCGCGGATCTCGGACCGGGAGTGTGGTGCGTGTCTGAGCAACCTCTTGCAGGTATCGTGACGCCCGGGGCAGGGGTGAGTGGCGAGGGGACGGCGGCGTCCGAGCCGCTGTTGAAGCTGCGGGGCGTCGACAAGCACTTCGGTGCGGTCCAGGCGCTCTACCAGGTGAACCTCGATCTCCCCGCCGGCCAGGTCACCGGGTTGTGCGGCGACAACGGGGCGGGCAAGTCGGTGCTCACCCGCTGCATCGCCGGGGTCCACCAGATCGACCACGGGCAGATCTTCTTCGAGGGCCGCCCGGTGCACATCCGCACCACCCGGGACGCCGCCGGCCTGGGCATCGAGACCGTCTACCAGGACCTCGCCCTGGCCGACAACCTGGACATCGTCCAGAACATGTTCCTGGGACGGGAGCGGCTCCGCCGGGGGTTGCTCGACGAGGATTCCATGGAGCGGGCGGCGGCGGAGACGCTGAGCAGCCTGCGGGTGACCACGGTGCGCTCCATCCGCCAGCCGGTGGCCTCGCTCTCGGGAGGCCAGCGCCAGTCGGTGGCGGTCGCCAAGGCGGTGATGTGGAACTCCAAGGTGGTCCTCCTCGACGAGCCCACCGCAGCCCTGGGCGTCGTCCAGACCAAGATGGTCCTTGACCTGGTGCGCCGGCTTCGCGACCACGGCCTGGCGGTGATGGTGATCTCCCACAACCTCAACGATGTCTTCGAGGTGGCCGACCGGATCGCCGTGCTCCACCTCGGCAGGATGGTGGCCGAGGGACCGGCCTCCGGTTTCGACCGGCAGAGCGTCATCGAGTACATGACCACCGGCGGCAAGAACGGGAAAACGTCCCTGCCGCTGAACGCCACCACCGTCCAGGAGACCGCCTGAGCCATGGCTGGGAGAGAGAACGATTCGCCGATCGCCGCCGCCGAGCCCCTGGTCGACCTGACCGCGGCCAGCACCGGAGCCGCCGCCGCCGAGGTCCCCCCGGAGCTGCTCGCCCAATCCCTGGGTCAGTATCTGCGCGCCTGGCTGCAGCGCATCCGCAGCGGCGACAGCGGCGTCCTCCCCGTCCTCCTCGGCATCATCGTCGTCGCCATCGTCTTTCAGATCGCCAACGGAAACTTCCTCTCGCCGCAGAACCTGGTCAACCTCTTCGAGCAGAGCACCATCTACATGCTCCTGGCGATGGCCGAGATCTTCGCCTTGCTCCTCGGTGAGATCGATCTCTCGGTCGGACTGGTCATGGGGCTGGGGGCGGTCCTGGTCGCCGAGCTGGTCCAGCCGGGAGGGCTGGGGTTGCCGTGGTGGGTGGCGATCCTCCTGACGCTGATCATCTGCTCGGTGGTCGGATTGATCCAGGGGAGCATGGTTGCCCGCCTCAAGATGCCATCGTTCATCGTCACGCTGGGCGGGCTCCTGGTACTCGAGGGGGTATGCATCATCGTGCTCGGCGGCAGCCTGGTCGGGATCGGCAACTCCCACTACAACAACGAGGTGGTCATCTACGACCTCTTCTCTGGGAAGTTCTCGACGCTCGGCAGCTGGATCCTGCTTGTGGTCGTGGTGGCGGTGGCGGCAAGCTGGGTGTGGCTGCGCGACTCTCGCCGGCGCCGCTCCGGTCTGGTGGCGCCGCCCGCCAGCCTCACCGCGCTAAAGATCGCGGTTGCGGCTGTGGCCGGCGTCGTGGTCGTCGCCGTCTGCAACGTGAACCGGGCGCACTTCGGGACGATCGAGGGTCTTCCCTACATCATCCCCATCGTCGCGGTGGTTCTGGTCGCCTGGACGTTCCTGCTCCAGCGCACTCGCTTTGGACGCTACGTCTACGCGATCGGCGGCAATCCCGAAGCGGCCCGCCGCGCCGGGATCAGCCTTCCCAAGATCCGTACCTGGGGCTTTGTTCTCGCCTCGTTGACTGCCGGCATCGCCGGCATCCTCTTCGCGTCATGGCAGGTGTCGATCACGACCAACGTGATCAAGGACGCCAACCAGTACGTCCTGCTGGCGGTGGCTGCCGCTGTTATCGGCGGGACCAGCCTCTTCGGCGGTCGCGGCAAGACGCTCCACGGGGTGCTCGGCGGTCTCGTCATCGGCAGCATTTACAACGGGCTCTTCCTGCTCGGCGTCTCAGCCGAATGGATCGACGTGGTGGTGGCGCTGGTGCTCCTGGCGGCCGGAACCATTGACGTCCTCTCCCGCCGCGGCGCGCAGCCCCGGGCCTGATCCTTCCGTATGAGCCCCATGGCCTCGCCGGAGTCGGTCCGACGTCATAACCTGAGCCTGCTCCTGCGCCACCTGCACCAGTCGGGTGCGCTCTCCCGCTCCGAGATCGGCGGCGCCCTGGGGATGACCCGGAGCACGATCGGTGAGCTGGTCGCGGATCTGCGCGCACGGGGCCTCGTGGAGGAGGGAGATCCGGCACGGCTGGGGGCGCCCGGACGCCCGTCGCTGGTCGCCCGCCCCAACCCCGAGGGCGCCGCGGCCATCACCGCCGAGATCGCCGTCAACTCCCTGTCCGCTGCGGTGGTCGGGCTCGGGGGCCGCATCCTTCACCGCGCCCGGATCACCCATCAGCCACGTCGCCTCGCGGTCGATCAGACGATCGAGGACGTCGGCAAGCTCATCCTGGCCGCCCAGGCATCGATCCCCGCCGGATGCTGGGTCTCCGGCCTTGGGATAGCGGTCGCGGGGGTGGTCCGGCGCGCCGACGGCTTCGTGCACTTCGCGCCGAATCTCGGGTGGCGCGACGTGCCCTTCGGCCGCCTGGTCGCCGACCGGCTCGGGTCGAGCCTTCCGGTGACCATCGCCAACGAGGCGGACCTCGGTGCGCTGGCCGAGCACACCTGGGGAGCGGGTGTCGGCGTGCACCACCTCGTCTACGTGTCGAGCGAGGTCGGCGTCGGCGGCGGCCTGGTCATCGACGGCCGGCCGCTCGTCGGAGCGGCCGGATGCGCCGGCGAGGTCGGGCACTTCCAGGTGAACCCCCTCGGCGAGCGCTGCCGCTGCGGCGCCATCGGATGCTGGGAGACGGAGATCGGGGGGCCGGCGATCCTCCGCCGCATCGGCATCGTCGAGAAGAACTACAAGCCGGAGGCGGTCACCCGCCTGCTCCGGGAGGCCGCATGGGGCGATCCGGTGGCACTCGCCGCGGTGGAGGACGTCGGTCGCTGGCTGGGCACCGGCCTCGCCGGCCTCGTCAACGTGTTCAACCCGCAGCGCGTGGTGCTCGGCGGCTGGCTGGCCACGATGTGGCCGATGGTGGAGCGCACCGTCGATGCCGAGCTGCGCGCCCGGGTGATGGCGCCGTCACATGAGCTCGACGAGCTCATCCGGCCGACCCAGCTCGGTGCCGACGGACCGCTGCTCGGGGCCGCGGAGCTCGCGCTGACTCGAGTGCTCGACGAACCCACGCTGGTACCGCAGCGGCCGGCCGAGCGCCGATCGGCCTGAGCCGGCGCGGGGCTCAGCCGACCGAGCGCAGCGCCGGGTAATACGCGCGAAAGCGACGCCGAGCGTCGCGGTAGGGGTCGATCCAGGCGTCGACCGGATCGACGACCTCGGTTACACGAACGCAGGCGTCGGCGGCCTGGTGGAGGTCACGGTACACGCCGGACGCTACGCCACCGAGGAGTGCTGCCCCGAATGCCGAGCCCTGGTCGGTGGCCATGATCTCGAGCGGAATCTCGAGCGCGGTCGCCACGATCTGGAGCCAGAGCCGGCTTCGCGAGCCGCCGCCCGAAACCCGCCCTCGCGTAGTGGTTGCCCCGACGTCCTGCACCGTGTCCAGGCAATCACGCATCGCGAAGGCGACCCCCTCGAGCACTGCCCGAGTGAGCGCGCCACGCCCGTGCGTGACCGAGAGCCCGCAGAAGGCGCCGCGCGCATCCGGGTCCGCGTACGGCGTCCGCTCGCCGGCGAGGTATGGGAGAAAGGTGAGGCCCTCGCTCCCGGGAGCGACCCCTTCCGCCTCGTCAAGCATCGCGTCGTACGCGACATCCGGGAGCAGCGTTTCGTGGTACCAGGCGAGTGATCCGGCCGCGGAGAGCATCACGCCCATCACCATCCACCGATCCGGGACGGCATGGCAGAAGGCGTGGACTCGACCCGCGCGATCAGCGAGGTAGTCCGTGGTTGCGGCCAGCACCACGCCCGAGGTGCCGAGCACGACGGAGAGTGGCCCGGGTCCCGTGATGCCCGCCCCGACCGCGGCCGCGGCCTGATCGCCGGCGCCCGCAGCGACCGGAACCCCGTCGAGGGTTCCCACCAGGTCGGTGCTCTCGGCGAGCTGCGGCAGCCACCACGGCGGGATGTCGAGCCAGGACAGGACCTCGCTGCTCCAGAGCCGTGCCCCGACATCGAGGAACAGCGTCCCGGAGGCATCGGCCACATCCATGCAGTGCGTGCCGAGGAGGTGGTCGCGCACGAAGTCCTTGGGCAGGCAAATGCGGCGGATGCGCTCGTATGCATCGGGCTCGTTCTCGCGCATCCAGAGCAGCTTCGGCGCCGTGAAGCCCGGCAGCGCGCGGTTGCCGGTCAGACGCAACAGGCGCTCCAGGCCGTCGTCGGACTCGAGCATCGCGCACTGAGGCGCTGAGCGCTGATCATTCCAGAGGATGGCGGGGCGAATCACCGAGCCATCGGCGTCCAGACAGACAAGGCCATGCATCTGTCCCGAGAAGCCGATGCCCAGGATCTCCGATGTTTCGGCTTTGAGACGTGCGATCACGTCCCGCGTGGCCGCCAACCACTCCTCCGGCTGCTGTTCCATCCAGCCTGCGTGCGGCGAGCTGACCGGATATTCGCGCTCGGCGGTGGCCAGCACCCGTCCCGTATCGGGATCGACGGCGATTCCTTTGGCGGACGACGTCCCGACGTCGATGCCGACAAGTGCCGCCGACCGCTCCACCACGGCGCTAGGAGCGGAGGCCGTAGAGGTAGTCGAGCGCCAGCTGGTCGAGCCGCTCGAACGCCATACCCCGCGCAGCAGTGGCCTCGATGTCAAGGGTCTGCGAGCGCATGGACGCGAGCGTCTCTCCCGGAGCCAGCGTCGTCTCCGCCAGCTGGTCGAGCCGTGCTGCCACGCGCGCTGCCTGCACCTCCGGATCCGCACGGAACGCTCGGGTCCGGTCGCGCAGCACGAGGTAATTGCGCATGCAGGCCCCGGCGCTTTCCCACACGCCGTCCATGTCCTCGGTGCGCGGCGGCTTGAAATCGAAGTGGCGCGGACCCTCATAGCCGCCGGACTCGAGGATGTCAACCGTCCAGAACGCGCCGCGGGCATTTCCTGCGCCGAAACGAAGATCCTGGTCGTAGCGCGGCCCGTTCTGGCCATTCAGGTCGACGTGGAACAGCTTGCCGTGCCACAAGGCCTGCGCAAGCCCATGCGCGAAGTTCAGGCTTGCCATCTCCTCGTGACCGACCTCCGGGTTGAGGCCGACCATCTCCGAATGCTCGAGCTCATTGATGAACGACAGCGCGTGTCCGATGGTGGGGAGGAAGATGTCGCCACGCGGTTCGTTCGGCTTGGGCTCGATGGCGAAACGCATGTTGTAGCCCTGCTCGATGACATAACCGGTGAGGATGTCGAACGCCTCTTTGTAGCGGTCGAGCGCCGCGCGAACATCCTTTGCGGCGCCCAACTCAGCGCCCTCACGGCCGCCCCAGAAGACGACGATTCCCGCACCCAGCTCAGCGGCGATATCGAGGTTGTCCGCCACTTTGCGCAGCGCGAAACGTCGCACCTCGCGATCGTTTGCAGTGAATGCACCGTCACGAAACACCGGGTGCGAGAAGAGATTGGTCGTCACCATCGGGATCACCATTCCGGCACCATCGACGGCGCGGCGCACACGCTGGATTGCACCGCGCTTCTCAGCGGCGGACGCATCGAAAGGAAAGACGTCGTTATCGTGGAAGCTGACCCCGTAGGCGCCCAGCTCCGCAAGCTTTGCGATCGCAACCTCGGGGTCGAGTGGAGCGCGAATCGCCGTCCCGAAAACGTCAACTCCCTGCCATCCGACCGTCCACAGCCCGAATGAGAAACGGTCGGCGTGAGTCGCTTGCAGCACAACGTCCTCCTCGCGCCCGCCGGGATCCTCGAAACGTGCAAAAGTGCCGCGGAGCGATCGCAATTGGCCTGGGCTCGGGGCGAATTATACAGCGAGCTATGAGGTCCTCCGGGAGCGCTGCCGGCGCATTCCCGGAGCGACCATTTGTATGTTCGGGGCTGCGCTAAAGTCCCAAAACGACAGTGACCGTGGCGGTGCCGGTACCCGACAAGCCCCCGGTCTCGGTGACCGTGACCGCAATCGGAAAGCTGCCGAAGAGTGCCGTGTACCGGTGGCTGAGGGTGAACTTGTTCCCGACGAGCGGCAGCGATTGGATGCCAGTGTGGTCGCCGTAGTTGACCGTCGCGGTGAACGTATTTCCGGGGATGTCGGCATCAGTGAAATAGCCCGACCCTCGGAAGTTGCCCAGTAGCGCCGAGCCACCGTTCACGGTCACCACCGGGGGTTGGTCCGGCGGTGGTGTCGGTGTGGGTGTTGGAGATGGCGTCGGATACAGCGTCGGTACTGTCCGTGGCGTCGGTATGGGAGTGGCTGTCGGCATCGTGATCGGTGGCGTGGATGGCAACGGTCCGCCCAGAGCGGGCGTGGGAATCGGACCGAGACCGGGTAGATCCGTCGGTGCGCTCGCGCCACCGGATGCGGGCGCCGGCGTCGTCGAGGTCGACTGCCCGGAGGTCGCGCCACCCGTGGTTGAGCCCGATCCCGCGGAGGCCGGCCCACTGCCACCAGTCTGCCCAGGGACTGCACCGGTGGAGACGACCGATATCCCCGAGGTCGGCGTCGGGAGCGGCGCCGGCCTCGGCACCAGTCCGGGAGCGGTCAGGCCGATGGCAGTCGTGCCGGACATGATCGCCGCTCCCCAGTTCCATCCGAGCCGATCGACCCAGCCGATCACCGGCAACTGCGCAATCCATGAGCCAATCCCGACGACGCGCCAGAGGCGTCCCACCGAGATGTTGAGGAATGCCCGGACGACCACCGGGTCGAACTGCGCCCCCGAGCACTTGACCAGCTCCTGGCGTGCCGCGGTCACGCCGATCGGCTTGCGATACGGCCGCACCGCGGTCATCACCTCATAGGAGTCGGCTACAGCGACGATGCGCCCCGCCAGCGAGATCTGATCGCCGGCCAGCCCGCGTGGGTAGCCGCGACCGTCGAAGCGCTCGTGGTGATGTGGGACGGCGTCGGCCCATTCGCCCAGCCACGCGGCAAGCGGACCGATGATCCGGGCGCCCTCATCGGGGTGCCGCCGAACGTTGTCCATCTCCGCGCTGGTGAGCTTCGCCGGCTTCGAGAGGATCTCGGACGGGACCACCAGCTTGCCGATGTCGTGGAGCAGCGAGGCCCACCGCAGGCGAGCCTGGTCGGCGGGCGCCAGCTTCATCTCGTCGGCGATGAGGTCTGAGAACACCCGAACACGCTCCGAGTGACCGCGGGTCTGACGGTCGTGAACGCTCAGCGCTGCAACCAGTTCGAGCACCGTCTGCATGTGCGCCACCTCGCCACCGGTCACCCCGCGGTCGTGGGCCTCCTGGAGTTGCCGCTGCAGGTCGCGCGGTTTGCCGACCCGCCGCGCCACCGCGAAGCGTTTCGGCGCGTTGTCGGGGAAGAGCAGTGACAGGTTGAGCAGCGCGGCAAGCGGGAGCAGCCGTCGACCTGCGCGTTCGAGCGCAACGATGGTCACGAGCATCACCAGGCTGACGGTTGCGAAGGACAGCGCCGCGGCGCCGAAGCCGCTCGGTCGTGGCAGGATGCGGGTTAGCGCCGCCCCCGCGGCAATGCCGACAACGGCCGGAACGATCACGACCGCAGCTCGGACGAGGAGGCTCAGGACAGGTCGACGCTGCCACTGGTGGCCGGGGGGCACACCCTCAGGAGAGGAGGGCCCGGTGACGTCAGCGATGTCTCAATCCCCCTCGCGGAACCCCAACCCGCAAATCACATGCCGCGCGGCCCGGGGCAGAGCCTGGAGAAAGATTCGCTGCTCGCGGACGGCACAGCGTGAGGGTTCGGAGTTCTGTGGCCCGCGAGTGACCCGGCCGTCGCAATCGACCACTTAATCCCGTCGGTTTATCGCGCTCAAAGTGGTGGAGGGTGCTTCGGGTAGGATCTGCGGCGTCCATGCCGATAGCCCTGCTGCGCCGTGAACGCCGTTTCTATGACCTCTTCGATCGTCAGGCCGGCAACGTGGTTGCCGCGTCCAGGCTCCTTGGCGCCGCGTTCGACGATGCGATCACGGCCATGCCCGTGCACCAGAGGGCGATCAAGGACCTGGAGCATGCCGGCGACGAGCTCACTCACGAGATCATCCAGACCCTGCATCGGACCTTCATCACCCCCTTCGAGCGCGAGGACATCTACGCGTTGAGCTCCGGGCTCGACGACGTGCTCGACTACATCGATGAGATCGCGGAAACGATCATCCTCTACGGCATCACCGATATCCCGGCGGCGGCGAAATCCATGGCCGCACTAATTATTGAGGCGGCCATCCAGATCCAGGGCGCTGTGTCGAAGCTCGAATCGAAGTCCGGGGTGAGTGAGCACGGCATCGAGGTCCACCGCATCGAGAATGTCGGCGACAACGAGTCACGGCGTGCGATCGGCGAACTTTTCAGTGGGCGGCATGACGCCGTCACGATCATCAAGCTCAAGGATTTCTACACGCTGCTCGAGGATTCCCTGGACCGTTGCGAGGACGTGGCCAACGTCATCGAAGGCATCATCATCAAGAACGCGTGAGCAGCACTGACCTGCTCCTGGTCTTGACCGTGGTCATTGCGCTTGGATTCGATTTCACCAACGGATTCCACGACACCGCAAATGCGGTTGCGACCTCTATCAGCACCCGAGCGCTCGGGCCGCGAGCTGCTGTCGCGCTGTCGGCGGTGTTCAACCTCCTCGGCGCGCTGATCGCCATCGAAGTCCTGCACACACACGTGGCCAACACAATCGGAGGGCTGGTCTCTCCGAAGCACGGCGTATCGCTGGGCATGATCATCGCAGCGCTCGTCGGAGCGATCATCTGGAACCTGGTCACGTGGCGACTGGGCTTGCCTTCGAGTTCATCGCACGCCCTGATCGGTGCACTCATCGGGATGGGCGTCGTCGCCTACGGGGTCGAGGCCGTCAAGTGGGCGTCGGTGATTCCAGTGGTCATCGCCCTGCTTGCGTCGCCCGTGGTAGGGCTTGTGCTCGCCTACCTTTTCACCATCCTCACCCTCGACATCTTCTGGAAAGCGCACCCAAGTCCCATGAATCGACGTTTTCGTCTGGCTCAGATCGCCTCCGGAGCGTTCGTGTCGTTCTCGCACGGAGCCAATGACGCGCAGAAGACCATGGGTGTCATCACTCTGGCGCTGGTCAGTGCGGGCGTGCTCTCGGCCACGGGAAAGACGTTTCCGTCTCCGCCCCTGTGGGTGGTGCTGCTCGCGGCGACGGCAATTGGTTTCGGAACCTACGCGGGTGGCTGGCGGATCATCCGCACACTCGGCATGAAGGTGATCCAACTCGAGCCGGTCGACGGCTTCTGCGCCCAGACCATGGCGGCTGTCGTGATCCAGGGCGCCACCCAGCTCGCGCTGCCCGTCAGCACGACCCACGTCGTCTCGGGGGCGGTCATGGGGGCGGGCGCCACCCGGCGCTTTGGGGCTGTGCGTTGGGGGGTCGCGCGCAACATTCTGGTCGCGTGGGCGCTCACCATCCCAGCGACTGCGGTGATGGCAGCGGCGTGCGCGCTGATCGTCGGTGCACTCTGACCGCGGGCGTCAGCCGGCAGGGTTTGCAGCGGGAGCCTGGCTCGGCGTGGTCGTCGATTCCATGATTGCCAGCAACTGCGCAAGGACATGACGGAGGTCGGCGCGGATCGCATACGTCGCGCTGGGCTCCGGGCCGCTGATCACGAGCACACCGGTCGACTGGAAGCGCTCCAGCTGGTGGCGCACCTCGAATGGGGAGAGCTTGGTGTGGACCGCGAGCTCGTCGAGCGTCTGGGGTCGATCGAGCAGCTGGGTCACGATGCGGAGCCGGTCGGGATCACCGAGGGCATGGAGCAGGTCGCCGGTGGCAGTGAGCTCGTCGTCCGATCGGCTCACCAGCGAACGCACCGCCTCGAGGGCTGCCCGTGGTTTGAGCGGCAGGCCATGGCCGCTCACGTAGCTGGTCTGGAGCAACACCTCGCCGGCCGTCGCCCCGGCGCTCCGCCGCGCGACGATCACGTAGAACGCGCCGACGACCAGGAGGACCACCACGCCGTCCACCCAGCCGCTGCCGAAACCGACGCCGAGCAGGCGCCCGAGCGCAAGGAGGCCGGTCACGATGCTGGCCACGACACCGATGTCGAGCAACGCGGCCAGCACAACCCGCACCCAGCGCGGCACGCGCACCAGCCCGGCCCCCGATGACGACGGGGTCTTGCGTACCGCGAGGTAGCAGCCCACCCCCATCACGATGAGAATCGCCCCCTGCACGGCGAGCTTCTGGATCTGGTCGAGGAAGTGCTCCACGGGAACGCCGATGAGGATCCCGAGCGCCACATACACGCCGACCCATACCAGGGTCGAGAGCACCATGGCGAGGATGAACGTGCGGCGGGGAGCGCGAACCGCTCCCGCGACCAGCGTGGTGTAGATCCGCAGCCCGGGAATCAGCCGGCTGATCGCGATCCCTCTCCAGCCGGCAGCGCGCAGCCGCTCCTCGACGCGCTCGAGGTTCCGCTGCTGACGGAGGCGCCGGGCAAGTCCCATGAGGCCGCGGTCGCCGACCGCCCGCGCCCAGCTGTAGCCGACCAGCGAGCCCGCGATGCAGGCGACCAGGGACAGGGGGATGAACGCGTAGGGATTCAGCCCCCCGGATGCGATGAGCAGACCGGCGACCAGCAGGGTCAGCTCTCCGGGGGCAAACGGCAGCGGGACGCCCGCCTCCTCGGCGAACAGCAGCGCGGGGAGCAGCGCGAGAGCAACCGCGCCGTGCAGACCCGACAGAAAGTTCACCGGCCAATCATCCACCCGGGGTCCGCGTGCTGCCGCAGCGCGATTGGCCCGCAGCCACGGCGTTCTGCGACAGTGGCCGCTGATGGAGACCGACGCCGTCGTGGTTGGCGCGGGTCCGAGTGGGGCGACGACCGCGCTGCTCCTCGCCAAACTCGGGCACGACGTGGTCCTCGTGGACCGCGCCAGATTCCCACGTGACAAGGCCTGCGGCGAGGGCGTGATGCCCCCCGGCGTTGAGGTCCTGCGCAGGATGGGCCTCTACGACCGGGTCCTTGCGACCGGTGCGCGTCCGCTTAGAGGCGTCACCTACCAGCATCCGGGAGCTCGTCCGCGGGTCAACATCCCGTTTCCGCTGCCGCCAGGAGGTGGGCCGGCACACGGGCTGGGAGTGCGCCGCACCACCTTCGATGCGGCGCTCATCGAGGCGGTGCGACAGGAACCCCATGCCTCGGTGCGCGAGGGGGAGCGCGTCACGGGGCTTCTCCGCGACGGCGGCGCGACGGTCATCGGCGTCACCACCGCCGCGGAGGAGATCCGGGCGCGGATAGTCGTCGCCGCCGACGGGCTGCACTCCCCGATCCGTGCGTGGTCCGGGCTGAGCGGTCCACCCGGGGCGCGCATGCGCTATGGGCTCGCCGGCCACTGGCGCCTGGAGACGAGCGGCCGGGATGCGGTCGTGATCACCCTCGCCGGGAGCCACGAATGGTACGAGACACCGGTTGGCCCGGACCTGATGCTCGTATCGATCCTGAGCCACCGGACCCGTCGCCCGGTCACCGCTCGGGAGTACGCGCCTGCAGCGCGTCGAAGCATCCCCGCGCTCCGCGACGCGCAGCTGGTCTCAGGTCCGCTCGGAGCGGCGCATTTTCACCAGCGCGCGCGAGCGGTCGCCGCCGGCGGCGTCTTCCTGGTGGGAGACGCCGCCGGCTACGACGATCCGACGACGGGCGACGGCATCGCCATCGGGATGCTTCTCGCCGAGCGACTGGCGGAGCACGCGGGCGGATTCCTCAGCGGACGCGTCCCCGCAGGGGTCGCCGCAACTCGTTATGCCGGCGACTCTGCGGCGCTCGTGCGCGAGCGGAGCCGCCTGACGCGGCTTGCCCTCTTTCTGGAGCGGTCTCCCGCGCTCAGCCGGTGTGCCATCAGCAGTGCGGCGCGGCGCCCGGCCGCCCTCGGAAAGCTGGTTGCCATCAACTGCGGCTACCAGACGTTCCGGGACCTCACGCCGCGGGACTGGCTGTCGCTGGCTGGGATCTGACACTGTGGCGGCGTCCGTGCGGAATGAACCGGGGAACGCCATCGAAAGCCTCGCGATACCCCGCGACCTCGTCGAGCAGGCGCTCTTCGGCGCGAATCCGCGGGACGAGCACGGCTGCGTTGGCGAGCGAGAGGAGGACCGCCTCCGGCGCCGCCCCGACAGCGAGCGGCAGGCACAGAAACTCAAGCGCGACGGCGACATAGTTGGGATGCCGGATCCATTGATATGGGCCGGCGGTTGTTACCTCAATGTCGTGAGACACGTGGGCGGTCACGTTCCAGCTCGTCCCGAGCGTCCGGATCACCCACAGACGGAGGCCGGTGGCCGCCGCGAGGCCCGCCAGCGCGGCGATCTCTACCGATCTCGGCACCCGCCGTCCGGGCCGGGGCCAGGCGCAGACCGCAAAGAGCGCCACATGGGTGGCCACCATCGCAGGGTAGGTCGATGGCGAGGCTTGCTCGGCGTGACCCAGGCGAGCGCGGTTGCGGGCTGAGATCCGTAGCTCGACGAGCCGCTGCGCCCCGTTCGCGAGCACCAGGATGCTGCGCGCTCGACGGGTCATGAGGCCCAGAGCAACTCGATGAGCTCGACCGTGAGCCCGGGTCCGAATGCGGCTGCAAGTCCACGGCCCTCGGCCACCGGGAGGTGCGCGGCAAGCTCCTCGAGGACGAACAGGATCGCGGCCGACGAGGTGTTGCCGACATGGCGCATGACCCGCTGGGTCGCCTGGATCTGAGCCTTACGCAGCCCAAGACATCGGACCACGGCATCGACGATCGCCCGGCCGCCGGGGTGCAGCGCGATGACATCGAGGTCGGATGCGTCACCGATGAACCCACTGACGAGGGCGGGGAGGTGGGTCTCGAGGAGCCTGGGCAGCTGGCGCGACACCACGACCCGGAAACCGTCGTCGGCGCGTTCGAAGCCGAGCGCGCCGATGCTCGATGCGACCAGTTGATGTCCCGCCCTGCCAATCCCGATGCGGCCGGGGACCTCTCCGGAGCGGAGCACCGACGCGCCGGCGCCATCACCGAAGACGAGCACGCTCAACAGGTTGTCGGCGGAGGTATCGGCCGGCCGGAACGTCAGCGACGGCACCTCGACCGCAACCACCAGCGCCGATTCATCGCGATGGGAGCGCACCCAGTCGGACGCCCAGCTGAGTGCCGCCGCGCCGCCGGCACACCCGAAGTTCATGAACGGCATGCGCCGGATATCGCGGCGGAGGCCGAGATGGTTGATCAACTGCACGTCCACGCCCGGGAGCACGAACCCGGTGCACGAGGACACAACGATCAACCCGATGTCCGCGATCGCCGTGCCCGCATTCAGGATCGCTCGCTCCGCGGCCGCGATGGCGAGTGGTGTGGCCTCCGCCGCGTACCGAACCGCCTGCTCCCCCGGGCTGAGCGGCACCAGGGCTTCGTCGATCGGGCGCACCAGGAAGCGATGCGTGCCGGAGAGTTCGTCGGTGAACAGGCTCACGCGGCGCGCGAGCCGCGGCCACACCTGTGCGATCAGGCGCAGCACCTCGTCGCCGTCGACCTGGTTCGCCGGTACCGCCGTGCCGAGCCCGTCGATGGTGACCGGCGCCAGAACCGGCCACCCCGCGCGGCGATCGGGCAGCGCCGCGGAGCGGATCGCCGCCTCAACAACCATGCGCTTGGATCATGACACCGACGATCGGGCAGGCCGTGGGCCGCATCCGTGAATCAACGATGTCGAGAGTATGCCGAGGGGTTACAGCGCGAGTGGCGGCGAGGCACTACTCCGGGGTCACATATGCGGCGGTGAGCCCACCATCGACAAGGAACGTCGCGCCGTTTACGTAGGAGGACTCGTCTCCGGCGAGGAACAGCGCCGCGTTGGCGATCTCGCGTGCGGTCGCCAGCCGCCCCATCGGCAGATGGATACGGCGTCGCTCATACGCGTCGGGGTTGTCGGCAAAGAGGCGCATGAGGAGCGGTGTCTCCACCGGCCCGGGGCACAACGCGTTCACTCGAACACCCCGTCGAGCAAACTGGACCGCGAGCTCCCGACTCATCGACAGCACCGCCCCCTTCGACGCCGTGTAGGCGATCTGCGACGTCGCGGCCCCCACCAGGGCAACGAACGACGCCACGTTGATCACCGAGCCGCCACCACGCTCGAGCAAATGCGGTATCCCGTACTTGCAGCAGAGGTAGCACGCCCTTCGCGTTCACAGCCTGCACGCGATCCCATGCGTCGGGTTCGGTGGTGAGGATTGAATCGTCATCGGGCGGCATGATTCCGGCGTTGTTGTAGAGGATGTCGATGCCGCCATAGGTCACGACAGCGGTCGCATACATCGCGGCGACACTGGCAGCGTCGCTCACATCGACCTCGACAAAGGTTGCGCGCGCGCATTCGGCCGCGGTCTGTGCCCCGGCGGAGCGCCCCGTATCCGCGACGACAACCGCCGCTCCCTCCGCAGAGAACAGCAGTGCGGCCTCCCGGCCGATTCCACCCGCAGCACCGGTGATGACCGCAACCTTGTCGTCGAGGCGTCCCATGTGTGTCAGCCCTCCATCGACATGAACACGTTCTTGACCTCGGAATAGCCGTCGAGTCCGTTCATCCCGAGCTCGCGCCCGAACCCCGACTGCTTGAAGCCTCCGAAGGGTGTCGACACCCGCACCGAAGAGTTGCTGTTGATCGAGAGGACCCCCGTGTCGAGGGCTCGCGCGACCCGCAGCGCACGGGCGCCGTTGGTCGTCCAGATCGATCCGGACAGCCCATACGGCGTGTCGTTGGCGATCCGCACCGCGTCCGCCTCGTCGGTGAACGGGATGATCGCAGCGACCGGCCCGAAGACCTCGTCCCGGGCGATCCGGTCGTCGTTGGTCGCCTCGACCAGCGTGCAGGGATACCAGAATCCCGGGCCGTCGGGGATCGATCCGGTGAACAGCGGCGGGTATTCGACAAACGAAGCGACCGTGCTGCGGTGGTTCGCCGACACCAGCGGCCCCATCTCGGTCGCATCGTCTTCGGGGTCACCGACACGAATCGCGCCGGTCGCGGTGATGAGCAGCGAGACAAAGCGGTCGTAGACATCGCGCTGCACGAGCACCCGCGAACGCGCGCAACAGTCCTGCCCTGCGTTGCCGAAGACCGCGTACGGGGCAGCAGCAGCAGCGCGCTCCAGGTCCGCGTCGCCGAAAACGATGTTGGCCGATTTGCCGCCGAGTTCGAGGGTGACCCGCTTGATGCTCTCCGCCGCGCCGCGCATCACCCCGATCCCGACCTCCGTGGATCCGGTGAAACCGATCTTGGCCACGTCAGGGTGGTGGATGAGCCGCTCGCCGACAACGCGGCCCGGTCCAACAACCACATTGAGCACACCTTCAGGAAGGCCGGCCTCGAGCGCGAGCTGTGCAAGCCGGATCGCGGTCATCGGGGTCAGCTCGGCCGGCTTGAGCACCACGGTGTTCCCGCACGCAAGCGCGGGCCCGACCTTCCAGCTCGCGATGTTCAGCGGAAAGTTCCAGGGCACGATCAACCCAACCACACCGAGGGGCTCCCGGAAGGTCATATCGACACCGCCGGCCACCGGGATGGTCTGTCCGAAATGCTTGTCGACGGCACCCGCGTAGTAGTGGAAGACCTCCGCCACCATGCCGACCTCGCCGCGGGAATCGGCAATCGGCTTGCCGACGTTCCTCGTCTCCAACAGGGCGAGCTCCTCGAGATGGTCATCGATGAGCGTCGGCGAGTCTGCGCAGCAGACGGGCGCGGTCGGCAGGTGTGACCGCCCGCCAGGCGGGGAACGCCGCCTTTGCCGCGGCCACGGCCCGATCCGTCTCGGCCACCCCAGCCTCTTCGAGCTCTGCCACGGGCTGCTCCGTGGCCGGATTCACCAGCCGCAGCGTCATCCGCGCTCGAAGAGCCGCTCGCGCTCCCAGCAGGTGACGACCTGGTCGAACAGCCGCTGCTCGGTGCGCGCGTAGTTGAGGTAGTGGTCGACGACCTCGTCGCCGAACGCCGCGCGCGCCATCGTCCCGGCTCGAGCGCGGCGATCGCCTCGCGGAGCGTTGCGGGGAACCGCTCGGCGTCGGACTCGTAGGCGTTGCCCTCGAAGCCGGCGGCGAGCTCGAGCTGCTGCTCGATCCCGTGCAGCCCCGCGGCGATCAGGGCGGCGAAGGCGAGGTAGGGGTTGACGTCGCCGCCGGGGATGCGCGTCTCGACGCGCTGCGACGTGCCGTGGCCGACGACCCGGAAGCCGCAGGTGCGGTTGTCGTCGCCCCCAGGCGAGCGTCGTCGGCGCCCAGCTGCCGGCGGCGTAGCGCTTGTAGGAGTTGATGTTGGGCGCGAGGAACAGCGCGAGCTCGCGCGCGCAGGCGATCCAGCCGCGAGGAACTGCTCGAAGAGCCTCGACTCGCCGGCGAAGAGCGTTCTCGCCGTCGCGCCAGAGGCTCGCGTGGACGTGGCACGAGCTGCCGATCCAGCGTGTGGTCGGGCTTGGCCATGAAGGTGATCGAGCAGCCGTTCGCGTGCGCGATCTCCTTGGCGCCGTTCTTGTAGATCACGTGGTTGTCGGCCATGCGCATCGCGTCGGCGTAGCGGAAGTTGATCTCGTGCTGGCCCGGCCAGGCCTCGCCCTTCGAGCTCTCGACCGCGGATCCCCGCCGCCTGCATGCCGTTGCGGAGCTGGCGGATGAACCGCTCGTCGTAGGTCGTGGCGAGGACGTGGTAGTCGAGGATGTAGGGCACCGACGGCGTCAGGTCGCGGTAGTGCTTGGCGTGCGCCTCGGCGTAGGTCTCCTTGAGCAGGATAGAACTCGAGCTCGGAGCCGAACATCGGCTCGAAGCCGGCGGCGCGCGCCCGCTCGATCTGCGCGGCAGCACCTGGCGCGGCGAGGCGACGACCGGCGAGCCGTCCTCCCAGGCGACGTCGCAGAGGACGAGCGCCGTGCCCTCGAGCCAGGGCATGCGGCGCAGCGTCGCGAGGTCGGGGAGCAGGTGGAAGTCGCCGTAGCCGCGCTCCCAGCTCGCCATCGCGTAGCCGGGCTGGGGGTCCATCTCCATGTCGAGCGCGAGCAGGTAGTTGCAGCCCTCGAGGGCCCGTGGCTCGATCTCCTCGAGGAAGAAGTGCGCCTGCTCGCGCTTGCCCATCAGCCGGCCCTGCATGTCGGTGAAGGCGCAGACGACCGTGTCGATCGTCCCGGCCTCGACCTCTTTGGTGAGCTCGTCGAGCGTGAGCATCGGTCAGCTGTCCTCCTTGCCGGCGCCGTTCGCGCCCGAGCCGTTGTGGTTCTGGTCGGCAACGCGGTCGACGAAGCGACGGAACAGCGCTAGCGCCCATCCCTGCTGGCCGAGCAGTTCCTCGGGATGACATTGCACGGCAACCACCATGCCATCCGGCGATTCGATGCCCTCAACGATTCCGTCCGCGCTCTGCGCGGTCACGCTGAGACCGGGGGCGACCTCCTTGACCGACTGATGGTGCAGGCTGTTGACCATGAGCGGACCGCCTGCGGTCACCTTCGACAGCTCCGAGCCGGGAACGACGTCGATGGAGTGGGCGAGCAGATCGCGCGGGTGCCCATGGTTGTCGTGGCCGTCGATGTGCTGACGCAGCGACCCGCCGAGCGCGACATTGATCACCTGTTGCCCACGGCAGATGCCGAAGACCGGGATCCCCTCGTCCACAGCGGCGCGGACGAGCGCGATCTCGGTCAAATCCAGAGGTGGATCCACGTTGGGGGTTTCCTCCTCGCGCGCCTCCCCGTACGCCGGAGGATCGACATCCCACCCACCCGGAACGAGCAGACCGTCGATGCTATGGACCATCGACGTTGCCTCGTCTGACCCGAGCCCGTCTGTCTGCGGATCGAGCGTGACCGGCTCACCGCCCGCGGCCTCGACCGCGCGCAGGTAGGGGGCGTAGTAGGCGGGTCCGCGAAGCGGACTGCAGGTCACACCGATCCTTGGCTTGGACATCTCGTCTTTCTTCGCGTGCTCGCGGCAGCAGGGCCGCGAGCACGCGTGGTGAACAGACCAGTGAGCCTATCAGCCTGCCGAAACGGCGGGCACCGGCGCGGGTGTGGCGACGAAGCTGGCTTCGATCGATGCCAGCTCTTCAGGCGTGCCCTGGATGTGCGGCCCCTTGAACCATTTCCTCGCCGAAAGAACCCAGCCCAGTGTTGTCCCCACCACTACGACACCCACCGCGACGATCGTGTAGTTGAAGTTGCCGAGCGTCACCGGGAAAACCGTGGGGAGGATGAACAGAACGCTGATGAGCCCGATCCAGCCGACCGCGATCGTGCCGATGAGTCGGCTCCACCTGCCGAGGTGCCACGGTCCACGCTCGAACTTGTCGCCCGCCCGCAGTCTGAGAAGGATGGGGATGCCGTACGCGATGTAGAGACCGATGACGGCGATGGAGATCACCGCGGCGTAGGCATTCGGGTTGTACAGGTAAGGCAGGAACAGGATGAATGCGAGTCCGGTGGCAAGCCAGATTGAGTTGGTTGGCGTGCGGGTGCGCTTGTTGATCTTGCTCCAGAGCCGGTGACCAGGCACCGCGCCGTCACGCGAGAAGGCGTAGATCATGCGCGAGTTGGCGGTCACCGATGACATCCCGCAGTAGAACTGGGCACCGATGGCGATCAGCAGCAGGAACTGTCCGAGGCCCTTGCCCGCGGCGTCGATGAAGATCTGCGCAGCGGGCACGACCGCTGTCGATTCAGCGCCGTAATTCTGGATGGCGGACGTGACGCCGATGAGCAGAACCCAGCCGGCCACCAGCGAGACGACGATCGACAGGACTATCCCGCGTGGACCTGCGGTTGCCGCGTTCCTGGTCTCTTCGGTCATGTGCGCCGACGCGTCATATCCCGTGAACGTGTACTGAGCCAGCAGCAGTCCGATGAGGAATACGTAGATGATCGATCCGGGGAAGCTCGCTCCGCTGCCGTTTTGAAAGCTCGTGAAGATGAACGAGACGGACTGATGGTGTTTCGGCGCGATCAGCAGCACGGCGACGATGACGATCACCCCGGTGATGTGCCACCACACCGAGATGTCGTTGAGCAGTGCCACGAGACGGACTCCGAACGTATTCAGGAGGCCGTGCAGGAAGAGTGCGATTGCGTACACCAGCAGGATGTGCGGAGCGTCCAGCGTGTACCCGAACCAGTTGTTCATGAATGCCGACGCGAACAACGCGAGACCGCCATCGATACCGGCGGTGACGGCGACCTGGCCGAGCAGGTTGAACCATCCGGTGAACCAGCTCCAGGCCGGCCCATTCTTCCCACCTAGCTTCGCCGACCAGTAGTAGAGACCGCCGGCCGTCGGATAGCTCGAGCAGACCTCGGCCATGGCGAGGCCGACGATGATGACCATGATGCCGACCACCGGCCAGCCGATGTTCATGTCGATCGGGCCGCCGTTGAACATGGCCACGCCATACGCCGTCAGGCAGCCGGACAGGATCGAGATGATCGTGAACGACACAGCGAAGTTGGAGAAGCCCCCCATCTTTCGGAGCAGTTCCTGGGCGTACCCCAACCTGTGGAGGGTCTCGGTATCGCTGTCAACGGCCTGGATCGCCATCGGCTCATCTCCCCACGAATCCGGATTGGTGCGCGCACAGTACCAGTGGCCTGGACCGAACGTCAACAGATTTATCGGATTGGTCTTGCAGCGTACAAACTGCAACAATCATTTCGTGCCGGAATTCCTGGTCGGCGAACTGGTTCGCCAGAGGATGGGAGCGCTGAGCGCTTCGGAACGTCGACTGGCACAGGTGCTGCTCGCCTTCTACCCCGTGGCCGGGCTCGAGAGCCTCACGCGATTTGCGGAACGCGCCGGGGTGAGCCCCGCCACCGTGACGCGATTCATCACGAAACTCGGCCTGCGCGGCTATCCCGAGTTCCAGGACTTGCTCCGGCAGGAGTTGCAGGAGCGCCTGAGCTCCCCGCTGACCCGTTACGAGCTGGCGCGTCCCGTCGAGTTCGAGCGGGTCGACACTCCAGGACGCGTTTGCCACCTACGAGCACAGCCTGCGGGCCAGCGTCGGCATGGTTTCCGAGCACGACTTCGATGCGGTCATCGAGCTGCTCTGCGATCCGCGCCGGCGCGTGCTCGCGCTCGGCGGGCGCGTCAGCGCATTCCTCGCGCGCTACCTCGCGAGTCAGCTGCACCTCATACGTCCCGGCGTCGAGCTCATCGATCCGGAACGCAGCGACCCAGCCGATCGCCTGGTCGACCTGAGGCGCCGGGACATCCTCGTGTTGTTCGACTACCGCCGCTACCAGAGCGACACCATCAACAGCGCGAAGGTCGCGGCCGGGCGGGGGAGCACGGTCGTCCTGGTCACGGATCCCTGGCTGTCACCGGCAGCAGCATCGGCTCGATTCGTGCTGGTCACCGGCGTGCAGACCACCGTCATGCCATTCGATTCGATGGTGTCGGCGGTCGCGCTTACCGAGACGTTGATCGCAGGCGTCCTCGCGCGTCTCGGCGAGACCGCTCACGCGCGGATGCGCCGCATGGACGAGCTCCGCGGCGGCGTGGTGTACGGCGACGGCCCGTAAGGGCGATGTACAGTCGCGCGCGTGATCGCTGAGCGGCTCGAGCTGGCCGACTGGCGCCGGCAGGTCAGCGAGCTCTACGCAGCGATCCGGTCTGAGCCTGATCCTGCCGCCGCATGGATGCGCTGGCGCGAGGTACGCGACCGCCTCTACCGCACCCACGCGCAGAGCCCGATCCCCGAGGACGAGCGTGGCGAGGCCACCGCTCCGACCTATTACGACTACGACCCCGCCCTCCGCACCGTGGGCGACGTCGAAGCGGCGGACGGCGCAACCTTCGAGCTTCCCGGCTCGACCACCGGTCACGTCACCGCGGAGCGTTCCGGCACGGTGCGCTGCACCCTCGGAGGCGAAGTGGTCAGCCTGTCGATGTTCTGGTTGCTCGACTACGCCGGTGGATTCTTCCTCTCATATCGCGACGCCACCAGCGGCGGAGAGACCTACGGGGCGGGTCGCTACCTGCTCGACACCGCCAAGGGCGCCGATCTGGGGGCCGGCGCCGGCGGCCGATTGGTGCTCGATTTCAACTTCGCCTACCAGCCATCCTGCAGCTACGACCCGCGCTGGAGCTGTCCGCTGCCGCCGCGCGAGAACTGGCTGACGATGCCGATTCGGGGAGGCGAACGCCTCCGCCCCTGATCAGAAAAGCGAGGGAATCACCACCTCGATCAGGTGCGGTCCCGGTTCCGCAAAGGCTCGCTCCAGGTCGGTGGCGAAGGCGTCCGCGCTCGCCGGCCGGGTTGCGGGAACTCCGAAGCCGCGCGCGAGCGCGGTGAAGTCAATGTCGGGCGGGGAGATGTCGAGCAACTCGAGCGCCCGCTGCCCGGATGCCGTGGCGCCGACGCGGGCGAGCTCCATGCGCAGGATGGCGTAGCGGCGGTTGCTGAAGATGACGGTGGTGACGTCGAGCTGTTCCCGAGCCATGGTCCAGAGCGCCTGCAGCGTGTAGAGCGCCGACCCGTCCGCCTCGAGTGCCAGCACCGGCCGGTCCGGGCATGCGATGGCCGCGCCGAGTGCGACCGGCAGCCCCTGCCCGATCGACCCACCGGTGAGGCTGAGCCAGTCGTGCCGCGGTGCGCCCGCCGTGAAGGTCGGAAGAAAGGTGCCGCTCGTGTTCGCCTCGTCGGAGACGATCGCGCCCTCGGGCAGCAGCGCCCCGATCGCTCGGGCGATTGACTCTGCGCCCAGCTCGCCGGTCGGTCGGCCGGGCCTCGACGGCGTGCCGCTCTCGGGCTCGGCACCGGCGCCAAGCTCGGTGGCCAGCAGTTCCAGTGCGGCGACGGCGTCATCGCCGCCGGCCGCGAGCACTGTGACCTCGCAGCCCTCGGGCACGAGATCGCTCGGCTTGCCCGGATACGCGAAGAACGAGACCGGCGAGGTCGTGTCCACGAGGATGAGATGCCGAAGCCCGTCGAGCTGTCCCGCCGCCATCTCCGCGAGGTATGCGATTCGCTGGATCACCGGGATCCCCGCGCCCCGCTCGGCGCGAGCTGGGAAGGTCTCAACCAGCAGCTCCGCAGCGGTCGCGGCGGCAATACGCGAAGCGGCCCGAATGCCGCGTTCACGAAGCACGCTTCCCCCAAGCAGGAGCGCGGCATTTTCCTTCGAGCGAAGCGCGGCGACCACCTCCTCGAGGGTGGAAGCGCGCACTGCGGTGCGTGACATCAACGGCTCTGGCGGCGCCACCGACCCACCTTCGGACCACGAGACGTCGGCGGGAAGGATCAGCGTTGCGATCTGACCTGGCGGACCGCACGCGGCTGCGACCGCGGCGGCGGCGTCCGCACCCGCATCCTCGGGCCGGGCGGTGCGCCGGATCCATCGGGAGACGTTGCGAGCCACGGTGTCGATGTCCGATTCCAGGGGAGCGTCGTACTGCTTGTGATACGTCGCGTGGTCGCCGACGATCGTGACCACCGGCGAATGGCTGCGCCGCGCGTTGTGGAGATTGGCAAGGCCGTTACCCAGGCCCGGCCCCAGGTGCAGCAGCGCCGCGGCGGGCGCTTCGCGCATGCGTGCGTAGCCGTCCGCCGCACCGGTGGCAGCACCCTCGAAGAGGGCGAGGACGCCGCGCATCTCGGGGACCGCATCGAGCGTCGCCACGAAGTGCATCTCCGACGTGCCCGGATTGGCGAACACCACGTCGAGGTTGGATGCCACGAGGCTGCGCACCAGCGCCTCCGCGCCGATCATCCCGCGGCCGCGCTGGTCAATGCCGGTGACGGCTCGAGCATCGCGCCCGGATTCAGAATCCCATCCGGGTCGAAGGCTGCCTTGATCCTGCCCATCAGCGCGAGCTTCGCGGGATCTCTCCAGCGCGATGAAGTGACCGCGTTTGTCGGTGCCGATACCGTGCTCGCCGGACACCGCACCGCCCAACGCCGCACCGGCCTCGAAGACGCTGCGCAGTACCTGCTCAAGCCGTTCCGGCTCGGACTGGAACACCGAAAGATGGACGTTGCCGTCACCGGCGTGGCCGCATCCGATCACCATCGACCCACTGTCCTGTGCAATTACTGCCACCTGTGCCAGAAACTCGGGGATCTGGGCACGCGGGACGACGGTGTCGATGATCTCGTTGGCGCCGGCCGCCCTGGCGGCGAAGAACGCGCGCTCCCGCGCCTCGATCAGCTCGGTCGCCGCGCGCGGTGGCAGCACGTAGACGTCGAGGGCGCCGAGCGTCGTGATGAGGTCACCGAGCGCTTCGATGTCCTCGTCGAGCCGTCCCGCGTCCCGCGACTCGAGGACGACGACGAGGTAGGCGAGGGCGGCGTCCTTGACGGCGGCGCCGATCCCCAGCTCCAGCCCGCGCGCCGCGGTGATGGCTGCCATCGACATCATGTCGATGTACTCGAGGATCATCGGCGCTGCGCCACTCTGAATGATGCGGGGCACCGCCCTGGCGATCTCGGCCACCGTCCTGAAGGGCGCGAGCACGGTGGCCGCGTGCGGATGGCGCGGATACAGGCGCACGACCGCCTCGGTGATGATCGCGAGCGTTCCTTCAGACCCGACGATCAGCTGGGTGAGGTCGTAGCCGGAGGTCGACTTCACGAATTTGCCGCCGGTTCGGATCACCTCCCCGGTGCCGAGCACCGCCTCGAGCCCGAGCACCTGGTGGCGGGTGACTCCGTATTTGACGGCGCGCATGCCGCCGGCATTGGTCGCCACAGTGCCGCCCAGGCTGGCGCTGCTCTCGCCGGGAAACACCGGGTAGACAAGGCCGTGCAGCGCCGTCGCCTCATCGAGATCGCGGAGGCTGACCCCTGGTTGGACGACGGCGACCTGGTTCGCGACATCGATCTCCAGGATGGCGCCCATCTCGCGAAACACGATGAGGATCCCGCCCTCACGGGGGATACACGCTCCGGCGAGACCGGTCCCTGAGCCGCGCGCCGTGACCGGCATACCGAACTCGCGAGCGATCGTGACGATCTCGGCGACCTCGGCCGCGGAGTGGGGGAGGACGACCACGTCCGGCGCATGCCAATGGGCGACCAGCGACTCATCGTGCCAGTCGTCCTCGCTGACGTCCGCACCGCTCAGGACCCTCGCCGGACCGAGCAATGCCATGAGCTTGTCGAGCGCGGTGAGCATCCGGCGGCCTACGAGCCGGTGAACGCCGCTCGACGCTTCTCGAGAAACGCGTCCATGCCCTCGGCGAAATCATGGGTGGTCGTGGCCTCGGTCTGGAGCCGCTCCTCGACGGCCAGCTGTGCTTCGAGGTCGTTCTCGTGCGACGCCTCGAGCGCCCGTTTGGTGAGGCCGATGGCGCGAGGTCCTCGGGCGAGGCGGCCGGCGAGCTCGGAGGCTGCGGCGGCGAGCTCGGCATCCGGGACGACCCGGTTGACGATGCCCAGCTCGAGCGCGCGGCCGGAGTCGACGGTCTCACCGAGCATCATCAGTTCGGCAGCCCGGGCGGGCCCGATCAACCGCGGCAGGAAGTACGTGCTGGCGAGGTCGGGGATGAGCCCGATGCGGACGAATGCCGACACGAAGGTGGCCGTGTATGCGGCGATTCGGAGGTCGCAGGCGAGCGCGAGCGAGAAGCCGGCACCTGCAGCGACACCATTGACGGCTGCGATGACCGGCTGGTCCATCGACCGGATTGCCCGGATCGCCGGTGTGTAGTGATCCCGGAGCACGGCTCCGACGTCGAGGCCGCCGCCATCGGTGGCCGCACGCAGGTCCTGCCCGCTGCAGAAGCCACGTCCGGCGCCGGTGATGATCACGGCGCGCACGGTGCCGCCCGACGCCGCCTCGACGAGCGCGTCGGTGACCTCGTCGAGGAGCGCCGGGGTGATCGCGTTGAGCACCTCCGGCCGGTTGAGGGTGAGGGTCATCACGCCCTCATCGACGGTCTGAAGGAGCTGCGGAGCGGTCGCCGGCGTCGCGTCTGCGGTCATCGCGGCGAAACTCTACGCCGACGCGTCGCCGAGCTCGCGGAGCCGCTGGTACGTATAGATGCCGGTGTTGTGCCCATCGGCCCACACGGTGTTCAGGCCGTATGCCCCGACCAGTGAGATGTCGGCGAGCTCGTCCTCGCCGGGGTGCAGGTCCGGGTCGGAGCTGAACCTGCCGCGATACCCGGGCTCGCCCTTGCACGCAGCGCACGGACACGCGCGTCGGAGCATCGCAAAAGGAATGTGATGCGCAGCACCATCAGACCACTCGATCAGCAGCGATCGATGCTGCTCGTCGTAATCGAAGCGCACCGGTCGGAGGTCCATGGCCACCGTGCGCCGATCGATGCCGCTTAGCGGAGCACCGACTGGAGCTTCATCGCCAGCCCCATGTCGCCTTTGATCTTGATCTTACCGCTCATGAATGCCATGGTCCCGTCGAGCTTGCCGGTGGCCAGGTCGACGAAATCCTCCGACTTCATGGTGATGGTGATGTTGGGGTTCTCGGGAGCGCCCTCGCCGACGTCTGCGCTGCCGTCCTTGAGCGAGATGTGGTACTGGCCGGGCGCTTCGCCGCCGAGGTCGAAAGCATAGATGGCGTTCATCCCTGCCGTCTTGGCGGGATCTGCGGAAATGCGGGAATTGATCTCGGTGAAGATCTCGGCCGGAGTTGACGGCATCGTTCGTGCTCCTTGCAATGGATCAGTGCGCAGCCCGCAACGGGGCGGGCTCGATCTCAGTGTACCGACTGGGGAACGGGGGGAGGCGGCGCTCGAACCAAAGCTCCGACCCTGAGAGTTGTCTGAGACACGCCCGCAACGAGCTCGTACCCACGCGAATTCTCAGGTCGGCTTCCGAGACTTGGCGGCCATGGGCACCGCGAACATCAAGCTCAGCCGCCGGCAGGTACTCGGCATCGCGGCCGGTGGAGTTGTCGGTGCCGCGGGCTTCCGGTACCTGACGATGCAGTTCCCCGGCGGCGCGCAGCAGGTCGCATCGGCGGCGGGACCCGCCGGGGCGTGGGCGAGCCCGCTCACCGGAGCGAGCGGCCGTGCCGCCCACCTCCTGCGTCGAGCGACCTTCGGCTACACGGCGGCGGAGCTCGACTCGGCGGCGTCGATGCCATATCCCGATCTCGTCGACATGGTCATCAACCAGTCCGCCCAGCCGCTGCCGGCGGTTTCGAACCCGACCAGTTACCAGGCGGTCGTTCGCGCCTGGTACCAGCACATGGCGACCACGCGGGCGCAATTCCCGGAACGGATGACGCTGTTCTGGCACGGGCTGCTCACCAGCGACTACCGCAAGGCCGCGCGCCTGCCCTTCGTGCTGCAGCAGAACGAGCTGTACCGGTCGACGGGACGGAGCGACCTCCGCACGCTGATCAATGCGGTCACCTACGACCCGTTGATGATTCGCTACCTCGACCTCGAGGAGAGCACCGCAGCCGCTCCCAACGAGAACTACAGCCGGGAGTTGATGGAGCTGTTCACGCTCGGTGTTGGCAATTACACCGAGACCGACGTGCGTGAGGGGGCCCGCGCGTTCTCCGGGATCCGCACCGTCCTGGTCGACGCCACCGGTACACGCGTGCAGCCACCGAAGCTGAGGGGCTCGACGCCGTCGGCATACGCACAGGCCCTGCAGCAGCTCCTCTCCCACGGTGCGACCTTCAAAGGGGTCCTCGCGAGAGCTCAGCACGACAGTGGCAGCAAAACCTTCCTCGGACACACTGGAAACCTCGACCCCGCCGAGGCGCTCGACATCATCCTTGCGCAGCCGTCGTGCGCTCCTCATACAGCGCGCAACGCGTTGGTCCAGTTCTGCACGCCGGACCCGCCGGCCTCGCTCATCGACAGCGTGGCGACCGCATTTCGCACCAGCCACTACGACATCAAGACGCTGATGCGGTCCATTTTCACCAATGACGCGTTCACATCGCCGGCGGCGTATCGGTCACTGGTGCGCGGCCCCGCGGAGTACATGGTCGCCACCATGCGAGCGCTCGCCAGGCCGGATCTTGCGGCAACCTGCGAGCAGTCGGGCGCCGGCATGGATCAGGTCCTCTACGACATGCCGACGGTCGCGGGCTGGCCGTCCAACCAGGGGTGGGTCTCATCGGGATCATGGCTGGCCCGTCTCAACTTCGCGAACGAGGTCGTGGCCACCCAGGCAACTTTTCCCGATCCGGTCGATGCGATACACGTGCAACTCGACGGTGTCGTGGGGCCTGACACCGCGGCCGTCTTCAACGCGAGCCAGAGCGATGCCGACCGGTGGTACGCGCTGCTCGCCAGCCCCGAATTTCAGCTCAAGTGAGGCAGAGCAGCATGATCAGCAGACGCGACTTCATGGTGAGCGGTATCACCGCAACCGGCGTGGGCATCATCGTGCCGCCGGTCTTCGCCAGGTCCGTGTTCGCCGCCACCATGGAGGACGTTCACAACGACAGAGTACTGGTGATCCTCCAGCTCGGCGGTGGCAACGATGGACTCAACACCGTCGTTCCCTACGCGGATCCTGCCTATCTTCAGGCACGACCGACGATCGGCATCCCCGCGGACAAGGTGCTGCCGCTGAATGCGGAGATCGGCCTCAACCCCGTGATGCCCGGCATGAAGAAACTCTTCGATGCCGGCGAGGTCGCGCTGGTGCAGGGCGTCGGCTACCCCAATCCCGTCTACTCCCATTTCGAGGGTCTGTACATCTGGGAGCACGCCGACCCGACGATGCAACAGACCGAGGGATGGCTTGGCAAGTTGCTCGCCGGACAGCTCGACGCCCAGGGACACCCGCTCACCGGGTGTGCGCTGGGGCAGGCGAGCACGCCGGCCGAGCTGGTTGCCCAGAACGCGACCGTGAGCGTTATCGACTCGATCCCCAGCTACCAGGTGCAGGGCGGCGCCGCCAGGCGAGTGGCAGCGCCGGCCTTGTACAAGCGGACGCCGGGGATCTACGGCGCGCTCTACGACCAGGCGCTGACCACCGCGGAGTACGGGATCTCCGCACTCGGCGAACTCGCAGACCCGCTACACACCCTCGGTGGCCTACACGCCGCAGAGCACGGTGTATGGCAGCAAGAACAGCCTGGCGACATCGTTGCAGCTGACTGCCGAGATGATCGTGACGCAGCCGAGCGTGAAGATCTGCCACGTCGTACTCGGTGGGTTCGACACGCATCAGAACGAGGACACGCGTCAGAACGCCCTGCTCGCCTACGTCGACAGCGCCGTCGGCGCATTCATGCAGGACATCGCCAACCACGGGATGGCTGACCGGGTCGTCCTCATGACCTGGTCGGAGTTCGGCCGGCGAGTTGCCGAAAACGGAGGCAACGGAACCGACCACGGCGCGGCCGCACCGATATTCGTTGTGGGGAAACCTGTCAAGGGCGGGGTCTTCGGTGAGCAGCCCTCGCTGACCAGCACCGTCAACTCCGGAAACCTGAAGTACAACATCGATTTTCGCAGCGTCTACCAGACGCTCATCCGCGACTGGCTGCAGGCGGATCCGGCATCGGTGCTCGGCGCATCGTTCCCCGAGCTTCCCATCATCCGGACGCTGTGACCGTGGTCCTCGGCACTCGAGCGCTCAAAGCGCTCAGCGGAGTCGGCGCGGTCGTGGTCTGCGGCGTCAGCGGGCTTTTGGTCGCCACCGACCCCAAGCCCGTCGCCGCTCCGCTCCGGCCGCCGGTAAACGGCTCGTCGCCGGCATCGGTCGCGCTGAGCATCCCGCCATCGTGTGGTGGAGCAGTGGAGAGACTCGACCCCGCGCTGCTCCCCGTGATGCGGCAACTCCAGCAGGCGACCGACGCATCGACACGCCGAAGCATTCTCGCGTCACTGAGCGCCACGCAACGCCTCGAGGTCGAAGCCTCGGTGCGCACGTCGCGCCGCTCGGTTACCGGTGCCGATGCGCCCTGCGCCGCCGCCGGAAGCGGCGCGCCCACACAGTCCATCGCGCCGTCGGTCGTCGCGGCACCCGCGTCGGCGCAACCGCTCATCAACACCTACGTCTCGTGAGCGGCAGGACGGACACCAACAGCCATCAGGTCTTCTCGCACGTCTTCACGGCCTTCGGCGGTGCGCGCTGCGAGATCATCGCGTGCAACGCCACCGAAGCCGACGTGTCCGCCGTGGTGGCAGACGCATATGCCTTCGAGCGACGTCTCACGAGATTCGACAACGCGAGTGAGCTCTCGCGTTTCAACGCGGCGGCCGGCGTCCGTGTGTCGGTGTCCCCGTTGCTCGGCGAGCTGCTACGAGCCTGCCTCGACGCGTATGAGCTCAGCGACGGCCTCGTGAACGCCGCCTGCCTGCCGGCACTCATCGACGCCGGCTACGACCGGTCGATCACCGAGATCCGGCGCCATCCATCGGCCATCGGGCATCGAGCGTGCGGCGAGGTGCCCGCCCTCGCGCAGGTGCTCGAGGTTGGGCAAGGATGGGCGCGAGTGGCGGCAGGATGCGCCATCGACCTCGGCGGGGTCGGCAAGGGATGGCTCGCCGACTGTCTGTGCGACCGTTTCGACAACGCCGCGATCAACCTCGGTGGTGACGTGCGCACCCGAGGGCCCGGGCCGCAATGCGCAGGCTGGGCGCTAGCGCTGTGTGACGGCAGCCTCGTGACGGTCCGGGACGCCGGCATCGCGACCTCGGGTACGTCGGGCCGGCGCTGGCCGGGTGGGCATCACCTGATCGACCCGCGCACCGCAGTGCCGGCGCGTACCGACATCACCTCCATCTCCGTCATCGCGGAGACCGCGCTGCATGCGGAGATTCTCGCCAAGGGTGCCTGCCTGATCGGCAACCGCGCGGCGCGCTCATGGCTCGAACAACGAGGCGCCGCATTCCACGCCGTGGTGCCGTCAACCACGGAATGCGCCGCCTGAGGTGAGCGCGGACCTGATCCTCTGGTATGCGGCTCGTGCTGCCGCGCTGGCGGGGTTCTTCATCCTGGCCGCCTCGCTGCTCACCGGTATGGCGATCAGAACCGCGTTCCTTGCGCCCGTGGCGCGCAACCGCACAGTTGTGGCGGTGCACGGCTTTCTCACGTGGTTCTGGCTGCCGCTGGTGGTCGTGCACGTGAGTGCGCTCGTCCTCGACGCCACCTCGCGCATCGCCCCGCTCGATCTGCTGATTCCCTTCCGCGTGAGCGAAGGAGCTGGCTCGCAGCTCGCCATCGGACTCGGCACGATCGGTCTGTTGCTGCTCGTGTTGATAGCGGCGACGTCGGCGCTGCGGCGGCTCATGCGACCGCTCCTCTGGCGCTGGATCCATCGACTGACCTATCCGATGTTCGGGATCTTCCTCATCCACGCACAGCTCGCCGGAACGGACTTCAGCCAGGTGGCGATCAGCGTGACCGCCTGGGCCACGCTTGGTGGCCTGCTCGCGCTGGCGATCCTCCGAGCGTCAGGCGGAAGGATGGCGGGCGAACCGCCTGTGTAGCCCATTCTCGAGGTGGGTACACTCGCTGCATGTTGACCTGGATGTGGGTGGTCTGGTTGCTTGCCGGACTGGTCCTCGTGGGCATGGAAGTCCACACCCAGGCCTTCTACGCGCTCTTCCTTGCGCTGGGTGCATTCGCCGCGACCGTGGTCGCGCTGTTCCCCACCGAGGTGTGGCTGCAGGCCGTCGTCGGTGCCGCGGTTGCGATCGTCGGCACCCTGGCGGTGCGACCGACTCTCTCGCGCCTCTCCGCGCGCCATCTCGGGCCGAAGCTGACCATGCCCGGCGCATCCGACAACCTGGTCGGTCAGGCCGCGCTGACGCTCGAAGAGGTCGGTGACGAGAACCATCCCGGCCATGCCCGCCTCTTCAACGAAAAGTGGCTGGCGGTAACGACCAATCCCGGCGGCGTGCCTGCGCATCAGCAGGTTACCGTCGTCGAAGTGCGCGGTACCACACTCGTGGTCGCGCCGCCCAAGGGAGGCTGAACTCAGTGGACAACACCGGTCTGGTCACGGCGATCATCGTCGTCGTCCTGCTCATCGTGGTGGCTATCCTCATCGGCGGCGCGGTCCGCGTCGTGCCTCAGGGATTCGCCGGAGTGGTGACACGTTTTGGCCGCTTTCGGCGGGAATCCCAGGCCGGTCTGACCATCATCACCCCGTTCATCGACAAGCTGCTGCGGGTCGACATGCGCGAGACGCCACGAACCGGTGACCGTCAGGACGTGATCACGCGCGACAACGTCGCCGTCGCGGTCAACGCGACCATCTTCAGCCAGGTGATCGAGCCGCGAGCGGCACTGTTCAACGTGTCGGACTACCTGATCGCCATCGATCAGCAGGCCCGCACCACGCTTCGTAACGCCTTCGGCAACGTCAGCCTCGACGAGGCCCTCTCGTCCCGCGAGCAGATCAATGCCGCGATGCAGCAGCAGATGGAGCAGGTCACCGACAAGTGGGGTATCCGCATCAACCGCATCGAGATCGTCGATATCTCGCCGCCGGTGCAGATCCTCCAGGCGATGGCCCTGCAGAAGCAGGCGGACCAGGAGAAGCGCGCCCGGATCCTCCAGTCAGAGGGTCAGCAGCAATCCGCGGTCAACATCGCCGACGGTAACCGGCAGGCCGCGATCAAGCAGGCAGAGGGCGAGCGGCAGGCCGCGATCCTTCGCGCAGAAGGCAACCGGCAGGCAGCCATCCTCGAAGCGGAAGGCCGCGCCCAGGCCATCTCCACCGTGTACGGATCCATCAAGGCGGCCGCGCCGGACCCGACGCTGGTCGCGATTCTCCAGCTGGACACGTTGACGAAGTTCGCCGAGAGCCCCAACGCGAAGCTGGTTGTCCCCGCGGAGACATCGGGGCTGCTCGGTGCGGCGCAGGTGCTGCGCAGCGTCCTCGGTGACGCGCCGGGGCTCGAGCCTCCGACGGTCGTCACCGTTCCGCCGTCCAGCAGCTGAGCGGATCGCCGCCTGTGGCCGGGCAGAGTTCGCTCTTCGGCGCAGACCCGGTCAACCCGGCGGACTCGTCGGGCGCACCGCTGCACGCGCCGCTCGCAACGCGGATGCGGCCACGAACCTTCGAGGAATTCGTCGGCCAGCACCGCGCCATCGGGGCCGGAACCGTGCTCCGCAGGGCTGTCGATGCCGGGGAGGTGCCGTCCCTCATCCTCTGGGGGCCGCCGGGAAGCGGCAAGACCACGCTTGCAGCGCTCATCGCCGGTGCGAGCAACGCAACCTTCGAGGCGGTGAGCGCGACCAGCGCCGGCGTCGCCGACCTGCGCAAGGTGGTGGAGCGAGCGCGCGAGCGCCTGCGAACCGGGAGGCGCACGGTCCTGTTCATCGACGAGATCCATCGCTTTAATAAGAGCCAGCAGGATGCGGTGCTCCCTCACGTGGAGAACGCCACGGTGACGCTTCTCGGGGCGACCACGGAGAATCCTTCGTTCGAGGTCAACGCGGCGCTGCTATCGAGAAGCCGCGTCATCCGCCTCGAGGCGCTCGAAGCCGAGGACCTGCGCAACCTCATCACGCGCGCTCTGACGGACGCCGAGCGTGGGCTGGGGAGTCAGAAGGTCGTTATCGATCCCAACGCCATCGACCGCCTCGTGACACTCTGCGGCGGCGACGCGCGCATTGCGCTCAACTCGCTCGAGCTGGCGGTGCAGGCATCGGTGCCCGATGGCTCGGGAACGGTGCGAGTGACCGCAACCGATATCGAGGGCGCGCTGCAGAACCCGGCACTGCTCTACGACCGTGCCGGTGATCAGCATTACTGGCTCATCTCCGCCTTCATCAAGTCGGTTCGCGGCAGCGACCCCGACGCCGCCGTGTACTGGCTCGCGCGGATGCTCGAGGCCGGGGAGGATCCGCTCTTCGTGGCCCGCCGGATGGTCATCCTTGCTGCCGAGGACATCGGGCTCGCGGATCCGCGAGCCCTGAGCGTCGCCGTCGCGGCGCAGCAGGCGGCCCATTTCATCGGGATGCCCGAGGGGTTCCTGCCGCTCACCGAGGCAGCGCTGTACCTGGCCGCGGCCCCGAAGAGCAACAGCGTCCTCCGCGCCTACGTGGCCGCGTCGGCGGACGTCGCCGAGACGCTTCACCAGCCGGTGCCGCTGCACCTCCGCAATGCGGTGACCGGACTCGGCCGCGCCATGGGCTACGGCACCGGCTACCGGTACGCCCACGACCACGAGGGCGGAGTCGTCGAGCAGGAGCACCTGCCCGAGTCGCTCTCCGGGCATCGGTATTACGACCCGTCGACCCACGGCGCCGAGGCCGAGGTCGCGCAACGGCTGGAGGCGAATCGGGCCGCGCTCGCGCGGCGAGGAGACCCGTCTTAAGACGATCGACCTAGCCACGCCGGGATGGCCACGGGCTGACTATCGTCGCGACGGGAATTCACCTCTTTCGAAACGCAAGTCCCCCTGATAGGCGGGCGGGCGCCGACCCAGTTCAGTGGTTTACCCTCGCGGGCTCCCCCTCCCCGCGGCACCGGGTGTATCGCGGTTCTGCTGGGTCGGTGCCACCGCCGACTTCTTTCTCCATCGCAAGAGATATCGGTTAGGCTGGGATACGACTGTGGAAGTTACGCACCCCACTCCCATTCGAGTGCTCATTGTCGATGACCACCCTTTGGTGAGGCGGGGGCTGACCTCGCTCCTCAATGGGACCACCGACATCAAGGTCGTCGGCGCCGCGTCGGACGGCGAGGAAGCGGTCGCCTATGCCGTCGAGGAACACCCGGACATCGTCCTCATGGACATCTCGATGCCGGGGATGAACGGCTTCGAGGCGCTCCGCCGGATGCTCAAAGCCGTGGCCGGGACCAAGGTCGTGATGCTCACGTCCTACTCCGAGCACGACATGGTGGTGGAGGCGATCGACAACGGCGCGGTGGGGTTCCTGCTCAAGGACACCGAGCCGCAGGAGCTCCTCAACGGCATCCGCTCCGCCGCGAAGGGAGATACGCCGCTGTCACCCAAGGCCGCCAAGGAGTTGCTGCGCGATCGGATCAAGCGCCGGCCGCTCGACGACCTGACCCAGCGCGAGCTCGACGTCCTGACCCTGGTGGGGCGCGGCATGAGCAACAAGCAGATCGCGTGGCGGCTCGGCATCAGCGAGAAAACCGTCAAGGCGCACCTCGGGTCGGTCTTCGATCGCCTCGGCGTCGAGGACCGCGTCCAGGCTGCGCTCTGGGCACAACGCCACGGGATCATCTAGGAAGGCTTCGCGCCGGCCTCAGCCTGAGCTATGCGGGAGTCGAGGCGACGACGATCGCGCGAGCGAATGCCGCGACCGACTGCTCGAGATCGGCGATCGTGTGCACCGACGAACAGAAGGCGCTCGTGTTGAGGATGTCGACGCCCTCAGCACGCATCGCGTTGGCGATCCGCCCCTGAGCGCTGGGATCGCCCAGGAAGATGTGGAGGATGCTCGACAGGCGCCGGATCACACCCGGGACGCCGGCCGCCGCCAGCGCGGCCGTCCATTCGCCGGCGAGGCTCGTGGCATACGCTTCGGCGGTTCGCTGAGGGCCGCCGTCAGCGACCAGACGGAGGGTTGCGATTCCCGCGGCCGCACTGAGCGGGTTGGCGTTGAACGTCCCTGGGTGGGCGATCGTCGTCGCGAGCAGCTCGAGCAGGTCGGACCGTCCGCCAACCGCGCCTGAGGGCAGCCCGCCGGCCATGACCTTGCCGAGGACGCTGATGTCCGGGGTGATCTCCAGCACCGCCTGCATGCCGCCGGGGGAGATGCGGAAGCCAGTGACCACCTCGTCGAAGACGAGCACGGCCCCGGTCGCAGTGCACGCCGACCGGGCGGTTGCGATGAATGACCTGTCGAGCGGCAGCTGGCCATAGTGCGCGCCGGACGGCTCCATGATCACGGCGGCGACGTCACCGCGGGCGAGCTCCGCTTCGAGGCCGGCTGGGTCGTCGGTCTGGACCACTGTGGTCAGAAGCCCGAGCGCGTCGGGCACGCCGGTCGGGGTTCGGGTGTGCCCCTCGGCATCGAGGTACGAGCTCACGGCGTCCGACCACCCGTGAAAGTGCTCCTGGAGCTTGACGACGCGGTCCCTGCCGGTCGCCGCCCTGGCCACCCGCAACGCGAGCATCACCGCCTCGGTCCCGGATGCGGTGAAACGAACCTTTTCGGCAGAGGGGACGAGCGAAACGATCTGCTCCGCCCACTCGACCTCGAGGGGGTGGGCGGCGCCGTAATGCGTGCCGCGCGACACCTGCTCCTGGACGGCCGCAACCACAGCAGGGTGCGCGTGCCCGAGGAGCAGGGCCCCGTGTCCCATCGTGTAGTCGATCAACTCGGTCCCGTCGATCAGCCACTTTCGTGAGCCGCTCGATCGGGCGACGTAGATCCGGGGATCGTAAGTACGCGAGGCGTGCGTGGCGCCGCCGGGGAGCACTCGACGCGCGCGCTCCGCCAGGTCGGCGTGTGCGCGCGTCTGGACGGCGTCGGTCACGGACACGCCGAGAGGATACCCGGCGTGGAGGCGACGGTGGGAATCGAACCCACGGTCAGGGTTTTGCAGACCCGTGCCTTACCACTTGGCTACGTCGCCCCGTGACCTGGAATGCGCCATTGTCGCCGAAGAACCCGCGTGCGCATCCTCATCGAGGCTGCGACATGGGCACGGGCAACTGCTGAGCGCACCCTGCCGCTTGCGCCTTTTGGCGCGATCGGCAATACTGTCACCACGTGGCGCGGGGGCGCCGGAAGGGGATTGGGTTCGAGCAGGGGGTTCGATATGTCGACGCTGTCGACCGACGGTCGCCGTCAGCGGCGTTCACGCAGAATTGCAACCTACGCAGTCGCCTTCATGACGATTGTGCTGGTCCTTCTCCTGGTGCTGGTTGTCGGGCATGAGAGCGGCCATCTCTTCTCCAAGGTCAGTCAGGGGTTGTCATACTGACCGCGCATCGCCTCGGCTGCATCGGTGCGTGTGAGTGCTTCCGGGCCGGCGAGGTGGTACGTCTTTCCGGCATAGCCATCAGCAGACATCGCCGCAACGCGGCCGTCCCCGACATCATCGCGGACGACGCGAGCGAGCCGGCCGTCGCCGGCGAACGCGGCAAAGCGGCGGTTCAGGATACGTAGACGGGGGTTCGCCGTCCGCCGTCAGGCGGCCGACGTTTGCGCGGCACCGTCGGTACCCGGCTCGGGCGGCATCACGAACCCGACCTCGAGTGCGCTTGCAAGAGCACGCAGGCGCGCGTAGAACCCCGCAGTGTGCGGCGAGCGCGGGAGACGGAGACCGGCGAAATCATGGTGGTGCTCCCATTCATGGAGCAGCGTGTTCAGGAACACTTTGGTGGTGATTACCTGCTGGCGCACCGCCGTCTTGTGATAGATGCGGATGCGCGCCGTCTTCACGGCGCCCTCGGCAAACGTGCAGCGGTAGTAGCCATACGTCTTGCTCTGTAACCGCTGTCCATTGTGCGAATGCACCTGGGCGCGATCGGCGACCACAAGGTCGCAATGGGGGAGGCGTGCCAGCGAGTCGAGCTCATCGATGAGGAGCTGTCCGAGATCGTTTGCGCTCCTGCGCATCCTCCGACGAGTCGATGATCCGCAGGGCGAGCCCACGCGCGATGGGACTCGGTTGCACCGGGAGCCCCGTGGTGCTCTGGCTCCGTCGGTAGGTGGCGTCGGGCCTGCGACCGAACATCTGCTCCGAAGTATACGGCCGCCCTTGAGTGCGCAGCCCGGACAGTGACGGCCGCGGTCAGACGGCACCCCGCCCCATAGAATCCTGGTGCCGGGCTGGCGAAATGGCAGACGCGGCGGTCTTAAAAACCGCTGGGGGGAAACCCTCGTCCGGGTTCAATTCCCGGGCCCGGTACGTTGCTAGGAGGAGATTTTCGACGAGGGGGCTGGAGCTCTCGCAGCGTCCTGTAGCCGGGGATGTGGCCAAGGGCTAGCATTCCCCACGCGCGTGGTTCAGCAGCGCGCCGACACCCTTCGGGGGAGTTGCACGCGCTACGAGCGCACCTGCAGGGCCGGCCGCCGAGGGCATGAGCGCGAATCTAGCGAACCGAGTTCACCGTCCGAGAATCTCGGGCGACCAGCGTTAGCAATCCGTGACGCCGACTGTTCGCCACCGCACCGACAGTGCCGGATGGACACTGGCACCATTCCCGGGCTTTGCCTTTTTGCGGCCACTGTGGGGCCGATCGGTTGATCCGCCTGAGCTTCACTCCACCGCGCTCCGACGACCGGTTGGGAGCTGGGTGGCCCATGCCTCCAAATCGAGCCCGTCACAAATGCCTCGATTGCGGTCGGCGTCTTTACGTCGGAGACGTCAGTCGGTGGCCCCTCGAGGAGCGCGAGGAAGCCTGAAGCGCCGGCGACGTCTGCCGGCGCGCAATGCCGAGAGGACCTCGAGTACACGCATCGAGTGCATCCAGCGACGCGCTACAGGCGATACACGGCGGTTCGCCTCCACCGGCCTTAACCCCACCTTCGCCAGCGGCTGACTACGATGAGGGAGCGACCCACAACCCTTCCCGACCGAGGCCCCTGGACCATCTGCGCTGGGGGTCTCACTCGTTTCATAAGGATCGCGCGGTACCAGGACGGATTGCCCACTGTCCAGCATTAACGTTCGGAGAGGAACGCGGCGATCGCGGCGACGAGCTCGGGCGAGGTGAACGCGCTCTCATGACCGCCCGGCACGCGGATGAATCGAGCATCGGGCAGGAGCGCAGCCAACGCGTCGGCATCAGCGCGCTCATCCTGATCGCCGATCGCAACCAGCGTCGGAATCGTGATCCGGCGCAGTGCATCCTCGGGCGTTGGGACGAGCGACTCCATCAGGTACACCAGAGCCTGGGGGTCGGCGCCGAGCTTGGAGATCCAGTCCGCCATGCCCGCATCCGATGAATCAGGCTCGATCTCAACACCGTCAACGAGCGCAGTAAGCACACGGTGAGTCGTCCCGCCACCCTGGGGGCCGCTTACCTTTGCTAATCCCTGCCCGGCCACGATCGCCCGCCTCGGCTTGGCACCCCGCGCGAGCATACGCACCACGATCCGCGCACCGAGCGAGTAACCACCAAGGTCGTAGTCCCCATCGCCGAGCCCAAGATGCTCGACGAGCGCAAGCCCATCGTCAGCCAGAACGTCAGGCGGATACGACACACGATCGTGGGGCTTTGCGCTGTCTCCGTGGCCGCGCAAGTCCGGAAGCACGACGCGATACCCCTGCTCGACGAGCGCATCGACCTTGCCCTGCTCGAGCCAGTGCGAACCCGCGCCCGTGAAGCCGTGCAGCAGGATCAGCGGTCGGCCGGACCCGGTTTCACTGTAAGCAAGCTCTACGCCATCGCGGCCAACGAAGCGATAAGCGCCCATATCGTGTCGATCGTAAGCCATGTTGCGCAGCAGCCTTTGCGCCTTCCACGCGTCACGCGAGTGAAGCGGATCGTGCGAAGTGCGCGCACATCGCGTTTCCGGCGCACATCGCGTTGCCAGCAGACGCCGCGCTTCCGGCGCGCGTCGCGGGCCCGGTACCCGCCGTTGTCAGTACGCCAACGTACGGAACTGCGGCTCAGTCGGGCTCGTAAATCCAACGGTGCTCACACGCCGGTCCCGGAACTGACCGGAAGCCGTGATTCGGCCTATGGCCGTCGCGTTGCATGAGACGAGCCTGCACAGACGCCGTTCGGCATATGTCGTTCGGCACACCAGGAGGTACGCAGCATGGGTATCGGCGTCGGTGTCTTTCTGCTGGCTTTGGGCGCCGTGCTCGCCTTTGCCGTTCATACCGACCCAACCAACGGTGCAATCGATGTCCACACGATTGGCTATATCCTCATGGGCGCAGGCGCTCTCGGGATCGTGCTCTCGATGGTGTTCTGGTCCTCCTGGGGGGCTTCACGCGGCGCCGGGAAATCGTCGATCCGGCCGGCGGGACGCACACGACCACGATCGACCAGCGGTAGTCGCCGAGCGCCAAAGGGTCGGCGGGAGTCCGAACGAAGTGATCGACGGCCCTCACGGCTTCTGCCTGCCGCCTCGAGGCGCGTGATATCGTCCCCTCCGGCGAGGACACCCTCCGTGTCCGCCGCCATTACCTGGGAAAGCGTCGCTCGCGACCCCACGGAAGATGGCTGCCCGGGGCGCTCTGGATCGCCGTTGTAAGCCTGGCATGCGAACTCGGGATCGTTACCTTCGCCGCCTTCGTGATCGGACAGTGAATCGCCGCATGAGCCGCTCCTCACCTCGCTGATCCGACGGGACCCGGTTTCCGAGAGTCACCCAAGGCGCCTCGCCTGACCGTCCGCCATGGTTCGTTTGCGGACATACAGGCGCCCGATTGGGGTGCAACAATCCCCTCCTTGATCCTTTGCGGCCGTTGCGGGGCCGATCGCGTGATCCCGCTGACTTTCACCCCGACCCGCCGCGATGATCGCCATCAGGGCGGTTGGCCCGACGCTTCTGGGCGGCCCCGATTCAAGTGCCTCGAGTGCCGGAGCCATCTGGGTCGAGCCGGCATGGCCACGCGTCGCACCCCACAAAGGCCGACTTCGAGCGCTATGCTCGCACCTCGCGCTCCGGGCCCTGCGGCCCGTGAGGTGGGTCCGTCGGGCTAATGGACCCCGCGGTGCTTGATCCACATCGCACCGCCGCGTCGCACCCCAGACCGAGGCAGGACGACTTTGTGCATCATTCGTCCGCCCATGGACACAAGGACGAAGCTGGTGATCGCTGTGTTGCTCGTGCTCGTGCTCGCGTTCCTGGTCGTCGGCGGCATCATCGCGATCACAAGTCCGCCCGACGCATGTTGCTGATCCTCCTGGGGATCATCGAGAACCCGCACTTCAAGCTCCCCTGAACGTTCTCGCAACGCTGACCGCCCTGCTCGCACGCGAAGGATTCATCGCCGCGGCCGAGGAGGCGGAGGAGTTGCTCGCATTCGCGGCGGGCGATCCGGCGCTTCTCGACACGTCGGTTCGACGCCGCCTCACCGGCGAACCACTGGCCTGGATCACCGGGGCCGTCACGTTCTGTGACGTCACGGTGCACGTCGATCCCGGCGTCTACGTGCCTCGATGGCTGAGCGAGCCGCTGGCGAGCAGGGCGGTGGAGCGGCTGCCCGTCGACGGAACCGCCATCGACGTGTGCACTGGATCCGGTGCGATCGCAGCGGTCCTTCGAGCGCAACGTCCGCACGCACGCGTTGTGGCTTCCGACGTCGATACACGAGCGGTTGCTTGCGCTTCCGGCAACGGCATCGAGGTGTACCTCGGCGACCTCTTCAGCCCATTGCCCACTGACCTTGCGGGTCAGGTCGACGTCGTGGTGAGCGTTGTTCCCTACGTCCCGACGCCCGAGTTGCCCCTGCTGCAGCGGGATACGTTCACCTTTGAGCGCGCGCTTTCCTATGACGGGGGGACCGACGGCACCGACATCCTGCGGCGCGTCATGCGCGAGAGTCCGCGGTTTCTGCGTCCTGGAGGTGCGCTGCTCCTCGAGCTGGGCGGCGATCAGGCTCGAACTCGTGACCGACGAGCTCGTCCGCCTCGGTTACAGTGCGCTGACGGTCCTCAGCGACGAGGACGGCGACGTGCGCGGCATCGAAGCGACCTTCGGTCAGCGAATTGCCTGATCACAACTCGGGTGGGCCCGCCTCCTGCACCATCCACCGATTGCCATCGGGATCGCTGAAGGCGAGAAACGAGTTAAAGGCGGACCGGTTCGGATCGAGGCCGGGCCTCTGCTCACCGGTCTCGAAGTCGAAGTGAAAGGGCTCCCCCGTGTCGAGACCACGCTGCGCGAGCTCCTCTCGCGCCGCGCAGACATCGGACACGACCAACTGCAGCCCCTGCGCGGACCCGGCGCCATCGGCATTCCTCATCAGTGCGATTGAGCAAGCCGAGCCGGAAGGGGTCAACTGGACAACGCGGAAATCCTCCCCGGCGCTGTGGTCAACATCGAGCCTGAACCCGGCGCGATCCGTGTAGAAGGCTTTGGCGCGGTCGACGTCGGACACGGGGACGACGACGAGTTCCAGCTTCCAGTCCACGGCGCCAGTTTCTCATCTCGCGCGTCGCGATTGGCTATCCGACCGGTTGCGCCGACAGGCTGGTGACCGCTTCCTCAATCACGCCGATCGCCCGGTCGAGGTCGTCCTCGCCGATCACCAGCGGTGGCTGGATGCGCACCACGTTGCCGAGTGACCCGGCGACGCCGATGAGCACCCCGCGCTCCCGGCAATGCCGCTTGACAGCCGCAGCCTCGGCGGTCGCGGGTTCCTTGGTCACACGATCGCGCACCAGCTCGACCCCGATCATCAGCCCGCTGCCTCGGATCTCCCCGACCAACTCCAACTCCGCGGCAAATGCATCGAGGCGGGCCCGCGCCATGGCTCCAACCCGGGCGGCGCGCTCGGGCAGGTGCTCTTCGATGAGCATGTCGATGGTGGCCACGCCCGCCGCGCAGGAGACCGGGTTGCCACCGAAGGTGCTCATGTGATCGCCGGGTTCGAACGCATCCGCGATGTCCTCGCGCGCGATGAAGGCGCCGAGTGGGAAGCCGCTCGCGATCCCCTTGGCCAGGGTCATGATGTCGGGCTCGACGTCGTATGCCTCGATCGCGAACATCCTGCCGCTGCGCCCGAACCCGCTCTGCACCTCGTCGGCGATGAGCAGGATCCCACGGGCGTCGAGGATCTCCTTGATCCGTTTGAGATATCCGGCGGGGAGCGGGATGATGCCGCCCTCGCCGATGATCGGCTCGACGATGAACGCCGCAACGTCGCCGCTGGTGTCGTACCGAATGACGTCGTCGACTGCGTCTGCGCACGCCAGCGAGCACGAACCCGAGCACATGCGGCAGCGATACGGATTCGGCGTGGGGGCAAAGGCGATCCCGGCGATCTGCGCCCCGCCACGATGCTTGCGGAGCGCATTGCCGGTGACCGCGAGCGCGCCCGCCGTGCGGCCGTGGAACGAGCCCTGCAGGGCGATGATCTCGCGGCGCCCGGTGTACACGCGAGCAAGGCGAAGCGCTCCTTCAACAGCCTCGGCGCCGCTGTTGCCGAAGAAGGTCTTCTGCAGGCGGCCGGGCGTCACGAGCGCGAGCCGCTCCGCGAGGTCCGCCACGATGGGGACGTGATAGACATACGAGCAGGAGTGCACCACCTTGTCCATCTGCCGTTTGGCGGCTTCCGCAACCTTCGGGGGCACATGCCCGGCGTTCACCACACCGATGCCGGAGTAGAGGTCGGTGTACTCGGTGCCGTCAGTGGCGGTAACGGTCGCGCCACGGGCGCTCTCGACGGTGATCGGTTCGACCGCGGCGAACGCGCTGGTGGTGAGGTAGCGGCGGTACTTCTCGACCGTGTCCATGGCTGCTCGCTCCTCTCAGAAGGTGGGTGGGGTGTTGACCCAGAACATCCGGGTCGTCTCACTGGTCTGGTTCATCCAGCGATGCTGCTGGAGACTGTGGAAATACAGCGTGTCGCCTGCCTCGATGTGGTAGTGCTCGGTCTCGTCGAGCCAGACGTCGAGCTCACCGCTGAGCACGTAGATCGCCTCCTCGCCCACGTGGGAATACGCTCCACCGCTGCCGCCGCCCGGAGCAACGCTGAAGATGTCGATCTCCAACACCGCGTTGGGAAACGTGACCAGGTCCTCGATCTCGACGCGGTCGAACCCACGCAGCCGGCGGCGCTCGGTTTCGCGAACCAGCTTCGGCCCCGCGGCACCGGCCGGCGCCGCGCCAAAGAATTCGAGCAGGGTGCCGCCATATGCGGACGCCACGCGCTGAAGCAACGACACCGAAGGCTCGGCCAGGCTTCGCTCCACGAGGCTCAGGTACGACGCCGAGATGCCGGCGCGCTCCGCGGCACTGCGCAGCGACAGGCTGCGTTTGGTACGCGCAGCTCGCAGGCGTTTCCCGACGGCGTGATCCTCGGGCACGGCCTCGCCGGCGATGAGCGACTGGAGCGCCGGAGGCGCAAATCCGCGAGTGAGCAGGGCGCGCACATCGCGGAGTCGCGCGATGTCCTCGGACGTGTAGCGACGATGGCGCCCACCGGCGCGCAGCGGGCGGACCAGCCCCTTGCGTTCCCACGCCCTGAGCGTGGAAGGGCTGACGCCGACTCGCCGGGCGACCTCGCCGATGCGGATGTCGTCCACGCGCGCACTCCTCGACACGACCCGGGGCAGGCAGCAGCTACGCTGTCCGACCAAGCCGAACTTGTCACTGTTGAGTAGATTATGAGCCTCTGGTCGCCCCCCGGTCCGCCGGGCAAGCGCGTCGCCCCACTCGCCGAGGCGTACCGCGAGGCGCCGCTCTGGTGGGACGACACCGCGTTCCCGCCGCTTGCTGCGTCGCCACTTCCGGGCACCGCCGATGTCGTCGTGGTCGGGGCGGGATTCACCGGGCTGGCCGCCGCCGCGCGCCTTGGCGCCCTGGGGAAACACGTGGTCGTGGTTGACGCTGTCGCCCTGGGCGAGGGCGCGAGCGGACGCAACGCAGGGATGATCCACGGCGGCGTTCGGCGCGACGTCGCGTTTCTCGAGCACAAATATGGTGCCGCCGGGCGCGCGCTCCACGATGCGAGCGTCGAGGCGTACGCCTTCGTCGCGCGGACTGCCGCCACGGCGGCTCCGGATGCGATGTACACCCAGTCCGGCTGGCTGCACCTGGCCCATCGCAGGTCGCGGATGACGCGCCTCCGGCACGAGGAACTGGAGCGACGGACGCGCGTCGGTGAGGCCACGGTGATGCTCGAGGAGGCGGCGCTCGAGAGCGAACTCCTGCCCGCGGCTTCCACGGCGGGATGCTCACCGACAACGGGGCGAGCATCCATCCCGCCCGATATCTCGCGGGACTGGCGCGCCTCGCGCTCGCGAGCGGCGCCGAGGTGCATCCGCACACGCACGTCACCGCCATCGAGCCGCTCGGCGCCGGCGCGCTCGTCCACACGTCGCGCGGCGATCTCAGCGCCGGTGACGTGCTTGTCGCCACCAACGGATACACCGACGGCGCGGCTCCATGGGCCCGGCGGCGGATCATTCCGATCGGCAGCTACATCATCGCCACCGAGCCGCTCGGCGACGTCCGCGCCGCTGACGTCAGCCCGCAGCGCCGGATGATGAGCGACACGCGAAATTTCCTGCATTACTGGCGTCTCTCACCCGACGGACGGCTGGTGTTCGGCGGCCGGACGAGCTTCGCGCCGGTCACCGTGGAGAAAGCCCGCGACCGTCTGTACGCGGCGATGATCGAGATCTACCCGCAACTTGCCGGCGTACGGGTGAGCCATGCGTGGACGGGCAATGTTGGCTTCACGTTCGACCAGCTGCCGCACCTCACGCGGTCGGACGGCATCACCTACGCGATGGGGTACTGCGGCAGTGGCGTCGCGCTGGGCAGCTGGATGGGCACCCTCGCCGCCGAGTGGATCGCCAAGGGTGCCCGGCCGGCCTTTTCGGATCTCCGCTTTCCACCGATCCCGCTGTACCGGGGGCACCCCTGGTTCCTCCCACTCGTCGGCGCGTATTACGGGTTGCTCGATCGGTTCTGATCGGTCGGGTCAACTCCCGGACCAACACCGACGGCTGCGACCGCCAGATCCACCGGCCGCGCCCCGCCGACCGAAGCCATGAGCTGGCCTCTGACCTCCACGTACGACACGGTTTTCTCGTGAAAGAAATCCGATCGCGAGGTCACCGCGGCGAGGATCACCAAGGGTAGCCCGAGGGCGATGGTGATGAGGATCGGCAGGCTCGTCCCCCAGTCGGGCGACTGACCGAACGGCAGGGTGTTCGGTGCGATCACCACGTACGCGATCAAAAGGAGGTAAATACCTCCAAGAAGCGGGAGCAGGCCCGCGAAGACAAAACGGCTCACGCTCGAAAGCAGGACCTTGCGGAACGCCCAGGCACAAGCGATGCCCGTGATCCCGTAGTACAGCGCGACGAGCACCCCGATGTCGAGGATGAGATTGGCGAAGACGCTGCCGACGTTGTCGAACACGACGGTGAGCACGATGACGACAATGGCGAGCCCGGACGAGATGATGGTCCCGACCCACGGAGTCTTCCAGCTCTTGTGGACGGTCCCGAAGGCCTTGGGGAAAACGCCATCCCGTGACATCGAGTAGGTGAGCCGGCTTGACGGCAGCAAGGTGGTCTGGGTGGTGGCGATGGTGGAGGAGAGGACCGCGAGCACCATGAAGTACGCCACCGGCGTCCCCGCGATCTGCTGCGCGAAGAAATACAGAATGTCGTTCTGGTTGTTGGGGTCGTTGATCGCGTGCAGCGAGAGGAACGACTGAATCGCGCTGTCGGCCACGAGGAAGATGAACAGGAGGATGAACATGCTGTAGATGCCCGCCAGGCCCGGTGATGTATTCGCGTCCTTCAACTCCTCGTTCACGTTCGCGGCAGTGTCCCAGCCCCAGAAGAAGAACACCGCCAGTGCCGACCCGGTCGCGAGACCATTGAGGTCGTGCAACTGGAACGGGTTGAACCACTGCGCGGAGACCGCGTTCGCGGCGGCATGGCCGCCGACGATCTTGCCGATGGCCCAGAGAGCAAAGGCCAGCACGATCAGGTACTCGATGAACACCAGGATCCACTGGAAATTCGCGGTCACCCGTATCCCGCGGGCCACCATGAACGTCACGAACAGCAGCCAGAGCACGCCGACAACAGCGATCAGACGGTTGTCACCGGCGGCCGTGGCGCTGATCCACCCAAAGCTGTTGAGGAGTTGCAGCGTGTATGCGCCGGCGATGAGTGGAGCGGCCGCGCAGAAGAGCACGTTCGCGGCGAGCTGGATCCACCCTGACACCCATCCGATGTACGGATTGAGCGTGCGGCTCACCCACGAGTACGAAGCGCCGCAGTTCGGGTCCTGCCGGTTCAGGTAGTAGTAGGCGATGGCGATGCAGAGCACCGGCAGGAATCCCACCAGGATCGCAGCCGGGGACGCGAGTCCGACAGCGACGATGAGAAACGCCGCCGTCGCTGCGAGGGTGTATGCGGGCGCCACGCTCGACGTCGCAATGACCGTTGTGTCGAACAGCGTGAGCGTGTTGGTCTTGAGCTCCGATTCGACCGGTTTCCCAAGAACGATCGGCTCCACTAGCGTCGCCATGGTTTCCTCCTCACCGTATCCTCCTGACTGGCGCCCGAGCGATCAGGCGTCGTTGTTGCTCATCACGTGTTTGATGCGCGTGTAGTCCTCGAACCCGTACATCGACAGGTCCTTGCCGTACCCCGAATGCTTGAACCCTCCATGTGGCATCTCTGACACCAGTGGGATGTGCGTGTTGATCCAGACGCAGCCGAAGTCCAGCGCGCGAGCCATGCGCATCGCGCGCCCGTGGTCGCGGGTCCAGACGCTCGCGCTGAGACCGTATTCGACGCCGTTGGCCCACTCGAGCGCCGTGGCCTCGTCGTCAAATCGCTGAACGGTGATCACCGGCCCGAAGATCTCGCGCTGGATGAGATCGTCGTCCTGACGCAACCCGGCGATGACCGTCGCCTCGTGGAAATAGCCGCGGTCCCCGATGCGGTGCCCTCCGGCGACCACGTCGGCGTGTGACGGTGCGCTGCCGACGAGCTCGCGAACGCGGTCGAGCTGCCTGGCATTGTTGAGTGGTCCGAAGGCGACCTCGTCGTCGTCGGGAGGACCCGTCCTGTTGGCTGCCGCCTGCTCGGCGAGCGCCGACACCAGCTCGTCGTGGATCGACGCGGAGGCGAGGACACGGGTCGCCGCGGTGCAGTCCTGACCGGCATTGAAGTACCCGGCCATCGCAACCGCCTCGGCGGTGGAAGCGACATCCGAGTCGTCGAAGACGATCACCGGTGCTTTGCCGCCGAGCTCGAGGTGGACACGCTTGAGGTCGCCGGCGGCCGCCCGCGCGACCTCCATCCCGGCGCGGACGCTGCCGGTGATCGACGCGATCGCCGGGATCCTGTGAGTCACCAGGGCCGCACCGGTGGTCGGGTCGCCGCAGATAACGTTGAAGACACCGGGTGGCAGAAACTCCGCCATGATCTCGGCCATCAGCAGCGTGGTCACCGGCGTGGTGTCGGATGGTTTGAGGACCACGGTGTTGCCCGCGGCGATCGCCGGCGCCCATTTCCAGATCGCCATCAGCATCGGGTAGTTCCAGGGCGTGACCTGCGCGCAGACGCCAAGGGGTTCGCGGCGGATCATCGAGGTGTGGCCGGTCATGTATTCACCGGCGCTCGTCCCCTCGAGGATCCTCGCGCAGCCGGCAAAGAAGCGCACCGGGTCGATCAATTGCGGGATCTCCTCGCTGCGGGTGAGCGCGATCGGCTTGCCGGTGTTCTCACATTCGAGGGCGACGAATTCCTCCGAGCGCTTCTCGAACGCGTCGGCGATCCGCAGGAGAGCCAGACTGCGCTCCCTCGGCGTCGTGTCGCGCCACCCACCGAATGCGCGCTGCGCTGCCCGGAGCGCAGCGTCCACGTCGGCCGGGCTCGATATCGGAGCCCGAGCGAACTCCTCGCCGGTGGCCGGGTTGATCAGCGGCGTCGAAGCATCGGTGCTCGGCTCGCGATATGCACCGTCGACAAAATTGCGAAGCGTGCGAACCGCGACGGTGCTCATGCCTTCAGGTCCCGAGCCAGCTCGCGGAAGTTGCTGACGTAGCGCCTGACGTCCTCCGACGAATGCTGGACCGACAGAAGTCCAGTTCTCCTCGGCGCCCGGCGCCATCAGCACGCCCCGGTTGGTCTGGTAGAGCCAGGAAACATAGGCCAATGACTTGTCCATCGCCGCATAGTCGCGGTAGTTGCGCACCGGTTCGTCACGGTAGGTGACGCAGCCTCGGGCGCCCATGGAGACCACATGGAACGGCAGGCTGTACTCGGACATCACGTCGCGAAGCCCGCCGCTGAGCTCCTCGGTCAGCGCGTCGAGGTGCGAGTAGGCCTGGCCGGTGAGCACCTCGATCAGCGTGGCCCGCGACGCAGCGGTGGTCAGCGGATTGCCGTTGAAGGTGCCGAGCTGCGCCACCTTGCCGTCGCTGATGGTCGCCATGATGTCGGCGCGTCCGCCGACGGCGCCGCAGGGGAGTCCCCCGCCGATCGCCTTGGCAAGGCAGACGACGTCCGGGACAACGCCGAAGCGCTCGGTGGCACCACCCGGAGCGATCGTGACCCCGGTCTTCACCTCGTCGAAGATGGCCACGGCTCCATGCCGGTGTGCGGTCTCGACAAGGCCGGCGAGGTAGCCGTCATCCGGCAGCACGAAGCCGATGTTCATCATCGCCGGCTCGACGATCACGGCCGCCACCTCGCCGGGATGAGCGGCGAACGCGCGCTCCAGCGCGGCGAGGTCGTTGAAGCCCACGACGGTGGTGAGCTCGACGGTCGACTTCGGGATGCCGCCGGTCATCGGCACGGAATTCGGGAAGTCGGAGTCGCCCATGGCGTCGATGGGTGGCTCGACAGATACCAGCAGCGCGTCGTGGTGGCCGTGATACGAGGCCTCGATCTTGATGATCCGTTCACGATCGGTGAACCCGCGCGCCAGCCGGATCGCGTCGAGGGTGGATTCGGTGCCGCTGTTGGTGAAGCGCCACTGCGGCTGGTGGAACCGGCGCGCCAGCTCGCGCGCGACGACGATGTTCTCGGCGACCGGCTGGGCAAAGTGTGATCCACGGTGAATCTGTGATTCGACCGCGGCGACGATTGCGGGATGCGCATGGCCGACCACCATGACCCCGAACCCGTTGTGAAAGTCGACGTACTCGTTGCCGTCGACGTCCCAGACGCGGCTGCCCTTGCCATGGTCGATGAACACGGGTTGCGGCGGTGTGTCCTGGAAGGAGCTGGGCACCCCGCGCGGGATGTATTCGGTTGCCTCCTTCCACAGCTCGCGCGAACGCGTACGTCGTGCACGGAAGTCGGCTTCCTCGCGGGCGGTCAGCGATGCGACGCGTTCCGAATCGACGTCACCCAAGTTCGAGCCCATCGACCAGGTCCTCCAGTAGCCAGCCCTGATGCAAAAATTCTACTGAACGCCTGTAGAATCTGGGCTACGTTAGACGCAAACCCAGTGGACCGTCAAGCGATCGTCAGCGCCAGTCCAGATGGGTGACCTCGCCGTCGAGGATCTCGACGGTTCGGGTCGCGCACGGTCCATAACCCCAGAGCGTCCACGTCCCCACGCCGAGCGATGGGAAGAGGGCGACCGGGAGTGCGCAGCCCGACATCGGCCGCTCGTGCACGCCGGTGTGGGTTCGGGCATCCGGCCGCCCGATGGGGCTGACCTCGATCTCGATGTGGAGGAGCGCTGCCGGCACGATCACCAGCAGCGCCCCGGTCCCCCCACCGATGTCGAGGACCGCCGGCCCGCTGGGAGCGGCACCGGCGGGCTCGATCACGTTCAACTCGGAGTGTCGAATCCGTTCAGTGGTGTGCCCAGGTAGGGGAAGTGGTCGATATACCGGCCGTTGCCGGGGACCGAACCGCCGCTGAACTGGGCGGATGAGAAGTCGCTGACCGCGGCCGCGGCGCCGTCCGGCGTGAAGCTATGGTCGACCAGCGGGATGGTGGCGCCGGCGATGGCACGGATCTCGATGGTGGCCACGTCATCGAACACTCGTCGGCCGTTCGGGAAGCCGGCGAGGTCCCCGCCCAGGATGCCGTTCCGGCTCGGCGACGATGCCGGGGGAATCGCCATGTTGAGGCGCAACAGGTCGGCCGGCGTCGAGCCGGTGTTGTTCTGGAATCCCGCGATGATCCCCGACGGGATTCCGGTGAGCAGGATCGCCTCGAGGTCGACGCGTGCGGGCTTGTAGGCGGCGAGGTGCGGGAAGACGCCCGGGTAGAGGACCGGCAGCAGGCCGGCGAGCTCCGGATGGGCGTAGTTGGCCACGAACTGCGCGTCATTCTTGGGCTTGGTCGAATTCCAGAAGTCCTTCCTGCCGATCGGGATGACGACCTCGTTCACCAGGGGCATGCCCAGCCGCGAGACCTGAACCCAGGGACCGACGTCCATCGAATGACCGCCCTGCTCGAGCACGGTCGACTTGCGACGGCTCGCCGTCGTGTAAACACCGATGACCGAGTCGGCGCTCGTCGGGTCGGTCGGCGTCGCGCCGTTTCTGGTGAGATGGCTCTTGGGGATCTGAATCGCGATCGTGTGGACGTTGAGTTGCTTGGTCGAATCGACGCCACCGACCGCGGGCAGCGGGATGAGATGGGCGTTCTGGAATGGACGCAGCACGCCGAGGTCGAAGATCGACCCCAGGTCGACGTAAAAGCCCTCGCGTCGCTGGCCTGCGAACACCCACCCGCCGTCGAGCGAATGCACCGCCGCCTGCGCGAGCGCGCTGTAGTTCGGTGTGGAACGCACACCGACGTTGACCGGCGGGCAGGCGAGCCTGGAGGCGAGCACTTCGGCAGTGCCTTGCTTGATCCGGGTCACCGAGTAGAACTGGCGGACGTTCCAGCTCGAGCTGGTCAGGCTGGTGATCGGACCGGTGTTGTACAGAAAGGTGTTCGGGTCGGTGTACTCGGTGGTGAACTGAAACTGGTAGGTGATCGCGTCCGCCACGCTGCCGCCGTTGGTGACCGTGATCTCGTAGAGAACGTCGTCGCCAAAGCTGTAGAAGTTCGGTCCGCCATCCGGTCCCTCGAGCGGGATGTAGTTGGCGATCAGCGTCACCGTGTCGGGATGATCCGGGCTGGTGAACGCGTAAAGGTCAGTACTGTCAGCAACCGGGTCCTTCGAGATTCCCGGTGCTTCACGATGCGAAGACATGTTTACCCCTCGTGAGGTTGTGGATGCTGTTGCGGCGCGTGCGTCAGCGCGCTGCGCGCTGAAGACGCCGGATGAGCTGCGGATCCTTGGTCACGACCTCGCGATGGCCGACCATCACGGAGATCTCGCCGGTTGCCGCGTCCCGGACGTATGCGGTCATCGGCTCGCCCGACATCGGACCGTCACTCGCGTCGGCGACGTTCTGAGCCGCCTCCACAAGGGTGCTCGGCCCGGCGATCAGCCCCATCGCCGCAACTCCGCCCGCTGCCCCCACCGTTGTGGACAGAAACGTCCGCCGTGTCACGTTGGCCATGTGTACACCTCTCTGGGGCGGTCGTTGGCGATCCGGTTGGCCGTCTTGTCACCGCCCAGTCACCGCTTGGTACGCACGGCTCCGGGCGCCGGATCACTGCTCGCAGCGCCCGTCAACTCACCGGTCGCGAGGGCGCGCCTCAGGTCCAGGTGGGGACGCGCACCTCGACGTTGTCTGCGTTGACACGCGTCTCGATCGCAGGCAGCGGGTTCAGGCGATAGGCGCCCGGGTTCGCCGTGCCCGTGAGGTTGAAGCTCATCGGGTGGCACGGGCAGACGAGCCTGCGCTGCGCGGCCTGGGGGATCAGCGCGCATCCCTGATGGGTGCACACCGCGCTGAGGCCCTGGATCTTTCCGTCAAGGGTGAAGACCACCCCCTGGATGCCGCCGGCGGAGAACGGCTTGATCTTCCCCGGGGTCACCTCGGCGAGGGTCGCGACCGCGACCCATGTGCTGCTGTACGGCTGGATGATCCCACCGCCACTTGCCGGCTCGGTCAGCGCCTCGGTGACGCGGTCGAGAGCGACGCCGCCCGCAACCGATGCGGCAACCGCAGCAAGCCCCCCGACGAGGAAGCGGCGGCGGCGGATCCCGGCCTCCGTCCAATCAGGGTCGTGAGCGGGTGCCTCGCGCAGCTGCCGGGCGAGGGTGTCGACGAACGCCGGGGAGGGCGTGGAGCCACCCGGATGTGCCGCCCGAAGGCGCGTCGCGACCTGCATCGCCGCGGAGTCGTCTCCCGCGGGCGACCGGGGCGGCCGCCGGTTGGCGATCAGCGCGTTGACGAAACGCGAGAGGCGGCGATCAGCCTTCGACATCACGAACTCCAGTGGCCGCCGCCCGGCGGAGCGCACGCAGCTGCAGCACCTTGGCGTTCGCGACACTGACGCCCATCGCCGCAGCCGTTTCCCGAATGGAGTAACCACGGAGGAATCGGAACTCGAGCACGCTCCGATAATTGTCGGGCAGGCTGTCGAGGATCGGGCTCACGTCCACGTCACGTTCTGGTTCGGCGGCAGGAGTGGCGTCGCGCTGCTCGTCGAATTCCATCAGGACCGTCCCGTGTCGCTGCCGCCAGACATCGGCGAGCACACTCCGTGCCGTGGTTCGCAGGTAGGCGCCGATCTCCCCCGGAGAGACGTCGGAGCGAAGCCGCGGCAGCGCACGGAGGAACGTGGTGGAGGTCACGTCCTCGGCATCGGGGGTGTTGCCGGTTCTTGAGTAGACATATCGATAGAGGGGAGCCACGTGCTCCTGGTAGACGGACTCCCAGTCGTTCTCGCGATCTGAGGCGCCAACCACGCGAAGCGGGGGCGACGTTTCGGGCACAGCCACCTTCGATGATGTCCTACGCCGGGGAGTTACGCAATCGCCACTTCAGGGCATGATTGACGCAGAGGGTCTTCACCATGAATTCCGAAAGTTCCCACGACCGCCTCATCGGCACCGTGTCGCTGATCCTGGATCGGATGGTGCACGTGCGGTTGACCGCGGTCGGGCTGAGCCGCCCTGAGACGATCGACCGGGTCCCGGTCGAGTCCGCGGCGTTCTGGGAGGCAAGCCGCGTTCAGGCTCCCCGCGCGATCCGGGTGAACCGGGAATGGGAGTCCCTCGGCGGTCCCCGGTGGCGTGAGCTGGAGCTCGAGGGCGACAGCGAAGGTCCGGGGGGGCACTGGGGCAGCCGCACCCTGGTCGCGACCGCCCACGTGCGCCGTGAGCCTGGACCTGCGCCGTTCGTGCTCATGCTGCACGGCTATGCGGTGCCTCAGACCACCTACGACCGGTGGCTCGCCAAGCAGATGCGCCTCCGCGGTGCGCACACCGCGAGGCTCGACCTGCCGCTGCACCTTCGCCGCACCCTCCCCGGTCAGCGCAGCGGAGACGGCTACTTCAGCCTCGATCCCGCCCACATCCGGGCGGTGGTCCGGCAATCCGTGGAGGACGCCGCGGCGGTGATCGCCTGGGCTCGTGCCGAGGTCAGCCCTCAGGTGACCGTGGTGGGCGTCAGCCTTGGCGGCCTGATCGCCACCATGCTCGCCGCCCAGCTCGAACTTGATCGGGTGATCGCGGTTGCGCCGTTCTGCGACCCCGCGGCGACGCTGTCGCAGCGGCCGCCAACCCCGTCGCTCCGCCATCTCGGCATGATCGGCGAGTACAGCGGGTCCTGGGGACCGGACCGCGCCAGTGCCGGTCGCTTCCTCGAGTCGACGCTCGCGCCGCTGCTCGCGAGGAACTTCACCCCGCGGACACCGGGGGATCGGATCATCCTGGTTCGTGCCATGCAGGACCTGGTGGTGGGACCCGACCCCGTCACCCGGCTGAGCACCGAGTGGCAGACCGATCTCTGGACCTACCCGCACGGCCACATGACCGTGATGAGTGCCAGCGGGATCGCGCGCCGGATCGCGGATCGAGCCACCGCCATGCATGACGACCCCGGTCTGTCCGTCGCTGTATGACGGTCACCCGACCGGTGCTCCACCGCGAGGGCGTGACTGCGAACGGCCGTCCCTACGTGATCAGGCCCTCCGAGGAGGGGGACGCCCCCGGTCTCGCGGCGCTCATGGACGCGGTGGCAGGGGAGGGCGAGCTGATTGCCGCCGTGCCGGGTGACCCCGGCACCATCGAGCAGAGCACACGGCTCGTCTCGATCGTCCTCGAGGGTGGCCTGACCCTGACCCTGGAGGTCGACGGCGCCCCGGCCGGCCACGTGATGGTGCAGCGCCGCGCCGGGCGCCATTACGCGCACGTCGGTGAAATAGCCATCCTTGTCAGCAACGCGCAGCGCGGACTTGGGCTCGGGCGGAAGCTGATGGAGATGGCTATTGCGTGGGGGCGCGCGGTCGGTCTCGCCAAGATCAGCCTTCGCGTGTTTCCCGACAATACCCGTGCCATCGGGCTCTACCGATCGCTCGGGTTCGAGGAGGAAGGCCTGGCACGGGGGGAGGTGCGCATGCCCGGCGGGGATCGCGACGTGCTGCTCATGGGCCTCGCGCTGGGCGAGCCTGACGTGACCGGCGCCCCTGCTATCCTGCGAAACGAATGAGCGACTCGCGCCCGATCGGCGTGTTCGACTCCGGTGTCGGCGGCCTGACCGTGCTCCGCGAGATCCGTCACCAGATGCCGGCCGAAGCGCTCATCTATGTCGCCGACCTGGGGCACTTTCCGTACGGGCCGCGTTCGCAAAGCCAGGTCCGTGGCCTCGCCCTCGACATCATCGCGATGCTCGCGGCGATGGATACCAAGCTCGTGGTGATTGCCTGCAACACCGCAACCGCAGCGGCGCTCCACATCGCGCGGGAGCGCTTCGATATCCCGGTCGTCGGGGTCATCGCTCCGGGGGCGCAGGCGGCGGCCGCGGCGACGCGCAACGGGCGGGTCTCCGTCCTCAGCACCGAGGGAACGCGGGCGAGCGGCGAGTACGTCCACGCCATCAAGGAGGCCAACCCGGGGATCGCGGTCCTCAGCGAGGTGGCGGCGGACCTGGTCGAGATCGTCGAGGATGGGGATGCCGACACACCGAGGGCGGAAGCCGCGCTTGCGCCGGTGCTCCGCCGTATCTTCGATTGGCGAGCCGATACGCTCGTCCTCGGATGCACGCACTACCCGCTGCTCCGTCCGGCGTTGCACCGCCTCATCGGGACCCGGCGACTCCGCGTCGTGGACAGCGCGGACACGACCGCGGCGCGCGTCAAGCGGATCGTCGCGGTCAACCGGATCAGCGCTGAGGGCGCGGCCGCGCCCGGGTCCCTGGCGGCGCGGACCGAGATGCTGGTCACCGCCGCCCCCGCACGGTTTCGAACCAGCGCGGCCCGGATCTTCGGCGAGCCGCTCCCGGAACCCCGCCTGGTCCGGCCGGTGGCCCAGGCGATTCGAGTGGCTGCGGGGTCATGAGCATCGCCGCCGAGGAACTGCTGGAGCCGATCTCCACCGAGCTGATCGAGTTCGAGCGGCGGCTCGACGCCGAGATCGCGTCCGACCTGGGCCCGATGGCGAGCGCCATGTCGCACATCGTCAAGGCGGGCGGCAAACGCCTCCGCCCGGCGCTGGTCATCCTAGCCGCCCGGCTCGGTGACGCCGACTCGAACGCCGTCTTCAACCTGGCGATGGGGATCGAGTTCATCCACACCGCAACCCTCGTCCACGATGACCTCATCGACAAGGCACCGACTCGACGTGGGATCACGACCATCCATGAGGCACTCGGACCCGATCCCGCGGTGATCATCGGCGACTACTACTTCGCAAAGGGCGCCTATCTCCTGGCGGAGATCGGGATGCCGGCGATCAACTCGGCGATCAGCCATGCGGTCATGACCATCTGCATGGGCGAGCTGTTGCAGATGACCAGCCGCAACGAGTACGACCAGTCCCTCGCCGACTACCACCGCAAGATCGGGCGAAAGACGGCGACGCTGGTCTCAACGAGCTGCTACGGCGGCGGTTTGATCGCGGGTCTGGACACCGCGGCGGTCGAGAGCCTGCGCCGGTACGGTCACAGTCTCGGCATGGCCTTTCAGATCGCCGACGACGTCCTCGATTACGTCGCGACCACCGCCGAGGTGGGCAAACCGGTGGGCGCCGATCTTCGCCAGGGAACCGTGACGCTGCCGCTCATGCTGGCGCTCAAGGAGCGCGAGGTCGGTCCCCGGCTCCAGCGCATTCTGGCCAGGAATGACCTCAACGAGGAGGATTTCGACACCGTGGTGTCCCTGGTTCGCGGATCGGATGCAATTGCGGCCGCGGAACGAAGCGCTCAGGAGTTTGCGCGTGAGGCTGCGGCCGAGCTGAAGGCTTTTCCGAAGTCGGATGCACGCGAGACTCTCGAGCGCGTCTGCGACTACGTCGTCGAGCGCAGGATCTGATCCGGAGGGTAGACCGGTCGCGTCGGGCGGCTCAGAGGGCGCCGAGCCGGCGAACCTCGGCCCCGAAGGCGCGAGCCCAGACTCCCAGCACCAGCGCGGCGACGACGTACCCGAGCGCCTCGACGATGGTCGCGGGCATGGTGGTGGCGACCTGCCTGTCGCCGGACTGCACGGCGATCTCGCTCGCGACCGTGCGGGCCACGTCGACTGCGGCCAGGAGGACCACGACCACCAGCGCGCAGCGGACGATTCGATATTCGCGGCGGAGGCCGGCGCGCAGCTGGCCGAGCGTCTGGTGTTCGACCGACGTTCGCCCCGGTGGCGGTTCCGTGGCGCCGTGCCGGAGACGCAGGACGGCGGCTGCAAAGCAGATAGCCGCAACCCAGCCCGGCCAGAGCGTTCGCACGGTTGACCCCGTGGCAATGACGGTTTGGAGCGGATTGAGCGAAACATGCGCGGCGAGCTGGGCGGCCAGGGTCTGGTGCAGGCGTACGAGCAACGTGCCGGCCACGCCGCATGCGGCCGCGACGACTGCCACTGCGAGACCACGCAGCGCGATCGGACCACGGTCGAGGAAGACGAGCTCGGTGAGCTGTGCGTCGCGCTGTGGCTGCACCGTGGCATTGTAAGTTCGGTCGATGTCGCGAGCCAGAAAGACCACACCACGCCGGATTCGCGTCGCCACGTACAACATCCTGCTTGGAGGCGAACAGCGCCGCGAGCTGGTTCGCAATGTGCTTCGGCGCATCGACGCCGATGTCGTCGCACTCCAGGAGGTTCGCGAGGTCGATCGCATCCGCGACCTTGCCGGGGACCTCGGCATGGAGATGTTCCTGGGAGAGCCGAGCGATCCGGACTCGCCGATGCACACGGCGATCCTCACACGATTACCGGTTCGCGGCTGGCGCAACCGCCGTCACCACGGTCGCATGCTGCGCTCGCACCTTCATTGCGATATCGAGACGGGCGGCCCGGAGCTGCCGCTGATCGGAGTCCACTGCCTGCACCTCGCGGCGCGCTTTGGCGATCGCAACAAGGGGGAGGCGAGGCGCATCCGCGAAATCGGAGCGGTGCTCACCGATATCGCCGACGAGCCCGCATTGCCCCATCTGCTCATCGGCGACTTCAACGCGCTCTCGCCCGGCGACGACATCCTCGCGACGTCGTTCTTCCGCCGCATGAACGATCTGCGCCGCGCCGGCCTGCTCGTGGTGGGGTCCAACGGCATCCTCACTCCGCTGGCACCGCACGAGAACGGCACGGATGACGGCCTCGCCGATCGCTGGCGTCGAGCCGGTGTTGATCCGCGACTCCTTGGCGGGATACCGGCACTGCCCCGAGTCGTCGCGCCGCTGACCGTCGGTCTGCCCGTCTCGCGGGCGATGGACCGATTCCTGGGGCGCCTGATCGAGCGCTGGACGGTCGAGCGCCTGCTCACGGAGGGCTACGTCGACTGTTACCGGCGCGTCCATCCGCGCGCCAGGGGACTCACCTGCGCGACCTGGCAGCTCTCGGCGCGCGTCGACTACATCTTCGCCACCGACGACCTCGCGGCTCACGTGGTTGGGGCTGATGTGGTCGGAGCCAGGACCTGGCCGGATCCCGACGCCGCGGTTGCGTCAGACCACTACCCGGTCGTCGCCGACTTCAGGGTGTGACAGGCCTGGGGCCATGCCGCCCCTCGCGCCTCAGCCGACCGTGGGGTTGATCGAGGTCACCGCCGTGTAGATGATCGCAAGGAAAAGCAGCGCGATCACGAGCGCCACGATCCCGGTGACGAGCCCGGTGATTGCCATGCCCTTGCCGCCCCCGCCGTGTGCGTTCGCATGGCGGATACCAAGGGCGCCGAAGACGATCGCGAGGGCCCCGAGGACGACGCTGACGTAATCGACGAACGGGATCCAGCAGAGCACCACGGCAACGATCCCGCAGACGCCGCCGGCGATCCCGAGACCGTTCCCCGATTGGGCGACGGCATACGGCTGCGGCTGGTAGTACCCATAAGGAGCGCCCTGAGGCGGCGGATACCCGGGTTGGGTCGGAAACCCCGGTGATTGCGGCGGGTTATCGGGTTGGGATGCTCCCCAGCCCGCTGGCTGCGGGGCCTCCGGCCCGTCAGGCACGTGGCACCTGCTCGCCCGCGCTCGTCAGGGGCACGTCACAGTGCCCTTGACGATACGGACCGCCCCTGTCGCGGTCGGCAATGCCTGGGGTCAGGCGCTTGGCGGAGGCGGAGGTGGCGGCGTGCCATATCCCCCGGGAGGATTGCCGTAGCCACCGGTCGGCCCAGCGGCAACAAGCGGTGTGTCACCAGGAAACCGGCTGATGATCACGATGTACCAGACGATCGCGTAGATGATCACATCGATGATCAGGCCGACGATGGCTCCGCCGTAGCCAACTCCGAGGACCGCGTATCCGGCGTAGAAGATGATCGTCCCGATGGTGCTCACGATCCCGCCGACAAAGCCCAACGCGAGACCGTAGATGACCAGCCGCTTTCCATCGCGATTGAGCTGATACATCTGGTAGGCGCCATAGGTGCCAATGCACACACCGATGAGTTCGATGATCGCTCCCAGGAGCCACAGGATTGGGAACCCGCAGCCTCCGAGCGAGCAGGCACCGAACGTGGCGGTGAGTCCGAGGATGCCGAAGATGATGCCGATCGCACCGAGGATCAACAGGACCAGCCCCAGGGTCTTCGCAGGCACGTTCATCTTGAACGGGGGGTCGGCCGCAAACGGCGGGTCAGTCAGGATGTTGGCCATAGGTTCGGGTGGTCCTCCCAGCAAGAAATGAGCAGCTGTGGCATCGCCGTTGATCGGGGCGCCGCGTCCCCCGATCGCGGATCGCTGGATTATGGGGTAATCAGACCCTCATGGGAAAGGCCTTCGCGAATAATCCGACGACGGTCTGGATGCAGCCGTCGAAGCACCGCGGCCGTACAAAGACCCGCCGCCGCAATGAGCGCCAGAAAGATGCCAATGCCGAGCGAGCGACCGGTGGCTCGCGCCAGGATGAGTTGAATGAGCACGCTGCCCATCGCCACGGCGGCGGCGGTGGCGTGGGCGGTGACCTCCGGAATATGTGGTGTGACCACGTCATCGACGAATCCACGCCCGATCAGCAGCAGAAGGATCGTGGCGGCGACTCCGACGAAGAAGAGATCCCCGAAGAACGACGCGCGAAACGCGTTTACCGATACGTGCGAGCTGCCGGCGGTATAGACGTACCAGGGCAGGAACGCCACGAGGACGCCCAGGGCGGCGGATGCGGTACCGATCGCCTCGGCCCTGTTGATGTGGCTGGGCAATGCAATGTCCTCGAGATGAACCTGGATGAGGTGCCGGATCGCATCGACGCGAAGCGGGATGTGTGTGGTTGGTTCGGGTGGATGGTATGCAGCGGTGGGCGTGCTGTCAACGCCGTCGGCGCGTTCGAGAGCCCGAGACAGCGCCTTTCGGCGCTCCACCCGGCGGCACGACGCCCACATCGGCGGCAAATGCGGGAGGCTTTCCTGCCACCAGAAGGTCGCTGAGGGTGCGCCAGTTGAAGCGCTCGCCTCCTCGCTTGACCAACTCGATGAAACACGCCGCGGTGGCCTCGGCGTCGGCGAGCGCGTGGTGTGGCTTTCGGTGTACGACGCCCAACTCGCGACAGAGCCGCTCGAGCCCGATCGTGTCCTTGAGATCGAAGAGCTTCGCCGCGAGCCTCGTGGTGTCAACGTTGTCCGCATCGAGGCTCGATCCGATGGCGCGGCCGATGAGTCGCGTGTCGAAGGCATCGGCGCTGTGCTCAACGAGCACCGCGCCTTTCGTGAACCGCTGAAACCGCTCGACCACGATCGAGACCGGGGGGGCGCCATTCAGGGTCGACGCGTCGATGCCGTGAATGCGTCGCGCATAGGGGTTGATCCGGTCGTTGCTGTGCACCAGCGTCTCGAAGCTCATCAGATGGTCGCGCATGGTGAAGGCGACTGCGCCGAGCTCAACCAGGTGATGCGGGGATTGCCCCGTCGTCTCGCAATCCAGGGCGACGAAATGAAGGTCCTCGATCAGCGTGTCCGGCGACGGTCGTTCGGCGGACCAGGAATCGACCGCATCGTCGAGCGTGGCAAAAGGCTCGGCTCCCGCCGGACCGAGGCGCGGTAGCAATTTGTCGCCCGTGGGGACCCTCCCTCGGCGGCGACCGTATCGCCGGCGAGCTTCCATACACCCCCATCGTAGAACTCCTGGACACAGGAACCGGTGGGGACCGGCGGGAAACCTATACTCGCTCGTGATGCGACTGGTAGCCGCCGGGCTGAGCTTTCGCACCGCTCCACTGGCTGTGCGGGAGGCTGCGGCCATCCCAGCGGCGCGTGCTGCGACGACCCTCCGATACCTCGTGGGACATGCCGGCCTGCACGGCGCCGCGGTGCTTTCCACCTGTAATCGCACCGACTTCTACATGGTCTGCCCAGACGAGCTCAGCGAACAGGTGACCCCACGACTGGCTCGGTACCTCGACCCGGGCGGCTCCGGCGAGGTGGAGCGCCACATGGTCACCTTCGAGGACCGCGAGGCCGCTGAGCACATGTTTCGGGTGGCCAGCGGCCTCGAGAGCATGGTGATCGGCGAGGCGCAGGTGCTCGGCCAGTTCAAGGATGCGCATCGCGTCGCGACCGATGCGGGAACGGTGGACGCGCGCCTCGACTACGTGATGCGCCGGGCCATCTCCACCGCCAAACGAGTACGTACCGAGACGCTGCTCGGCCGTGGCGCGGCAAGCCTGAGCGAGATCGCTGTCGAGTGTGCCCGTGCGTCGTGTGGCGATCTCGAGGGGAAGGGCGTCCTGCTCATCGGCGCGGGAAAGATGAGCCGCCTGGCTGCCGATCGCCTGCACGACCAGGGAGCGCGGATCATGACGGCATCCCGCGGCGAGTCGAGCCGCCGTTTGGCAAGGGCGGTCGGTGCGGAAGCGGTGGCCCTGGACGCGATCGTCGAGGTTGCTGACGAGGTTGACGTGATCATCGCGTCCACCGACAGCGCGACGGCGGTGCTCGACGCAACCGCAGTCGAGTTGCTGCAGCGGCGGCGCGGGCTGCGACCACTGTGCATCGTCGATATGGCGGTGCCTCGTGACGTCGTCTCCGCTGCCGCCGACGTGGCGGGGGTGACCCTGATCGACATCGATGAGCTCGGGCGGCGAGCCGGACAGCGGCTCGATCAGCGCCGGGAACTCGTGCCCGCCGCCGAGAAGATCATCGACCTCGAGCTCGAGAAGACGGTCACGGTGATCGGTCAGCGCGACACCGCCGGGCCGACCATCGCCGCACTCGTCGAATGGGCGGAGCAACTGCGTGCCCAGGAGGTCGCTCGAACCTTCGGCAGTGGCCGTCCGATCGATGACGCAACCCGCGAGCGGGTCGAGGTGCTGACCAAAAGCATGGTGCGCAAGCTCCTGCATGGACCGGTCACCCGGCTGCGTGAAGTTGGGAGACCCCGCGACGACATTGGCAATCCGCGAGGCGTTCCGGCTCGACCGGTGATGCCGGCCGCCGACACCTCGACACTTCGGCTGGCAACGCGCGGCAGCGCCCTCGCGCTGCGTCAGACGGCACTGGCTGCGGACGCGCTGCGCGTGGCGCGGAGCGGCGAGGTGGAGAGAGTCGTCATCCGCACCGAGGGCGACCGCCGCAACGACGCCCCGATCGAACAACTCGAGGGCCAGGGGTGGTTCACAGCCGACCTCGAGCGCAGCCTCATGGAGGGCCGGGCGGACGTGGCGGTCCATAGCGCGAAGGACCTCCCATCGGTGCTGGCTCCCGGGCTGAGCATTGCCGCCTACCTCGTTCGGGGGGATGCTCGGGATGGGGTGGTGTCGAGAACTGGCCGTAGCCTCGAGGAACTGCCGGCCGGCGCGACGGTGGGGACGAGCAGCGCCCGGCGAGCAGGGCTGCTGGCGGCACTCCATCCACGACTGAAATCGGTGCCCATTCGCGGCAATGTCGATACCCGTTTGCGGAAGCTCGACACCGGGGAGGTGGATGCGCTCCTGCTCGCGTGCGCGGGAATCGACCGGCTGGCGCTCGGCAAACGCCTCACCCAACGCCTCGATCCCCTCGAGTTCGTGCCATCTCCGGCGCAGGGGGCCATCGCCCTGGAGACCGTCGCCGGCTCTGCGTCGGCGCGCGCATGCGAACCGGTCGACGATCGCTCAACCAGATTGGCCGTGACCGCGGAGCGAGCGGTCCTGAGCGCCCTCGGGGGCGGGTGCCTCCTGCCACTCGGCGCTTGGGCACGGGTCGAGGCCGGCCGCTTGGTGCTCGTCGCCGCGCTGGTCGCGGAGGGATCGATTCGCAGAGCGGAGGGGGAGGGCAGCCTCGAGAATCCCCAGGCGCTCGGTGAGGCGGTCGCGGCCCGGCTGCGATGACCGAGCCTTCGTCGCTGCTCGCCGGAAGGCGGGTCCTCGTGACGCGAACTCGCGAGCAGGCGGAGGGACTCGTCGACAGGCTCCACCGGGCGGGGGCATCGGTAACGGTGGTCCCACTGATCGCCACCGTTCCCATCGCCGACCCCGCGGCCATCGTTGCGTCCGCCGCCGAGAACGCTGCCGCGCCGCAACCTCGGTGGGTGGCTTTCACCAGCGCCACCGCCGTTCGCCTGGTCATCGGCGCCGCCGGTGCAGCTGCGCTGTCAGGGATGCTCATCGCGGCCGTCGGACCCGCGACCGCCGCAGCGCTTCGCTCTGCGGCAGCCACGCCCGAGCTGGTGGCGAACGAGCACGACGCCGAGGGGCTGGCGACCGCGATGCTCGACCTCGGTTTGGCCGGCGCCACGGTATGGATCCCGGCAGCCGAGGGGGCCAGCGGGGACCTCCCCGAGCGCCTTCGCGCAGCCGGAGCTGTCGTGAATGTCCAGCACCTCTATCGAAGTGTCATGCCCGCAGGGGCACCCGATCAACTCCGGACCGCGCTTGCGGGCGGCTGCGACGCGATCACGCTCACCAGCGGGAGCACTGCACGCAACCTCGCCCTGGCAGCCGGCACCGGCGGGGTGCCCGCGGGGATCCAGATCGTCTGCATCGGCGAGCAGACGGCGGCGGCGGCGCGAGCCGCGGGACTCACCGTCGATGCGATCGCTCGCGAGGCGTCGGTGGACGGGCTGATGGCTGCGCTGACTGAGTGCCTGACCCCCCAGCCGCTACGCTGATCGATGACATGGGATTTCCTTCCGAACGGCCACGCCGTCTCCGCCGCACCCCGGCGCTGCGCCGGCTGGCCCGTGAGTCGAGGCTCAGTCCGGGTCAGTTGATTCACCCGGCATTCATTCGCGAGGGCCTCCAGTCGCCCCAACCGATCGGGTCGATGCCGGGTCAGCGCCACGAGAGCATTGACTCGCTCTGCACGACGGTGGAGGAGACCATCACGCTCGGTCTCGGCGGCGTTCTCCTGTTCGGGCTCCCCGCCTCCAAGGACGCGCAGGGCTCGGGCGCATTCGCTGACGACGGTGTGGTCCAGCAGTCGATCCGCGCGCTGCGCGAGCGTTTCGGAGACACGTGTGTGGTGATCGCCGACTGCTGCCTCTGCGAGTACACCGACCACGGGCACTGCGGCTTTCTGCTCGACAGCGGCGAAGTCGACAACGACGCGACCCTCGAGCTGTATGCGCGTACCGCGGTGAGCCAGGCGGCCGCGGGGGCCGACATCATCGCGCCGAGCGGGATGATGGACGGACAGGTCGCCGCGATTCGCGAGGCGCTGGACATGTCTGGCTTCACCGACACTGCGATCCTCGCCTACAGCGCGAAGTTTGCCACCGTGCTGTACGGACCCTTCCGTGACGCCGCCGAATGCGCGCCACGCTCAGGTGACCGGCGCTCGTACCAGATGGACCCGGCCAACCAGCGCGAGGCCGTGCGCGAGGCGATGCTCGATGTCGAGGAGGGTGCGGACATGGTCATGGTCAAGCCGGCTCTCACCTATCTGGACGTCGTTGCACGGGTGCGCGACGCCACCGATCTGCCGCTCGCCGCGTACTGCGTCAGCGGTGAGTTCGCCATGCTTCACCATGCCGCCGCCGCCGGCGCGTTCGACGAACGCAGCGCGGTTCTCGAGGCCCTGGGAGGCATCCGCCGCGCGGGAGCCGACATGATCATCACGTACCACGCGCGGGCCGCCGCCGGCTGGCTCGCCGAGACCAATGTGCAAGGAGCCATTGCATGAGTGACCCATCCGGCGGCAGGCGCCGTCTTCCATTGGTGCTGGGAACAGGTGGCATCGTGATTGTCGCCATTGTCGCGATCGCGATCGGTGTCAACGGCGCGAGCTCACCGCTCCCCGCGCTGCCGACGCCGACTCCCGCGCCGACCCCGAGCCCAACCGTCTCCGCGACTCCATCGCCAACGGCCGCCCCGACGATCCCGTTCGCGGACTGCGCCAAGACGACGTTTGGTCCGGTGCTGGCGCCGCTCAACCCGCCTGCGAGCGTCCACACCTACAGCGCGGCACCCGCGATGACCATCAATACGGCCAAGCTGTACCAGGCGACCATCGTCACGTCGAAGGGGAGCATCGTCCTCTGCCTGCAGCCCGATCTCGCGCCGGCCACTGTCAATGTCTTCGTGACCCTGGCGAGAAATCATTTCTATGACGGGATCCCGTTTCATCGGGTGGTCGCGAGCTTCGTCATCCAGGGTGGTGATCCCCAGTGCATCGGCAATGTCCCAACACTGCCCGCGACCCCATCCGCGACCTGCGGAGGCGGCGGTCCGGGGTTCAAGTTCAACGATGAGCCGGTGCATCAGCAGTACGTCGAGGGGGCGGTGGCGATGGCCAACAGCGGCGTCAACACCAATGGCTCGCAGTACTTCATCTGCATCGCCAACGACTTGCAGCTCCCGGCGTCGTACAACCTCTTCGGCAAGGTCGAGAGTGGGATGAGCGTTGCGCTGAAGATCGTGCAGGGCGACCTCATGAAGTCGATCACGGTGCGAGAGCAGACCTAGCGCCATGCACGGGTAGCGGTGAAGGACAGCAACGCTCGGGCGCTGCGCGAGCGCGCCGAGCGAGTGCTGCCGGGCGGTGTCGACAGCCCCGTGCGGGCATACCGCGCCGTTCCCGGCGTGCCGCCGCACATCGTGGCCGGCGAGGGTGCTCACGTCGTCGACGCCGACGGCAACGACTTCATCGACTACGTTCTCGCCTACGGGCCGCACATCCTCGGCCACCAGCCGCCGCAGGTGGTGGCCGCGATCCGTGCCCAGCTCGAGCGGGGAGTCGCCTACGGCCACACGGTGGAGCTCGAGGTGGACCTCGCCGAACGCATTGTCGACGCCGTCGAATCGGTGGAGATGGTGCGGTTCGTCACCTCGGGAACCGAGGCGGCGATGTCCGCCGTCCGCCTCGCCCGAGCGGCCACGGGCCGCGATCGCATCGTCAAGTTCGCGGGCGGCTACCACGGCCATGCGGACGCGCTGCTCGCCGAGTCGGGCTCCGGTATCGCCACTCTGGGCATCCCGGGCTCACCGGGCGTCCCCGCCGCAGCTGTCGCCGGCACCGTCGTGGTGTCATACAACGACCTGGAGGCGGTCATCGCGCTCCTCGAGCTTGAGGGCGATCAGATCGCCGCAGTGATCGTGGAACCGGTCGCCGGGAACATGGGGTGCGTGCCTCCAGAGCCCGGGTTTCTGGACGGACTTCGCGACAGCACATCCAAATGGGGTGCTTTGCTCGTATTCGATGAAGTGATGACCGGATTCCGCGTTGCGTACGGGGGGGCTCAGACGCGCTACGGAGTGCGGCCCGATCTCAGCCTCTTCGGCAAGGTGATCGGCGGCGGGCTGCCGGTCGGGGCTTATGGGGGCCGCCGCGACCTCATGGAGCAGATCGCCCCATCGGGCCCCGTCTATCAGGCGGGCACCCTCTCGGGTAGCCCGCTCGCGATGGCAGCGGGCATCGCGGCGCTCGACGTGCTTCGCGAGAATCCCGGCCTGTACGAGCGGTTGGAGCGCCTCGGGGACCGCCTCGAGACGGGCTTCATGGAGGCGGCCGCCGCCGCCGGTGTTGTGTGCACGGTCGGCCGCGTGGGCAGCATGGTGACGCCCTTCATCGGGATCGACAGGGCTCGTTCCTTTCACGACGTGCAGCGGGCCGACCTCGAGCGCTTCGGGCGCCTGCACGCCGCGTGGCTGGACGCCGGGATCCTCTGGCCGCCATCGCAGTTCGAGACCGCGTTTCTTTCGACGACCCACTCAGATGAGGACGTGGACAGGACCGTCGAGTCGTTCGCTCGCACCCTGTCTTCGGTCTCAGTCTGATCTCAGGGGCTGTAAAAAAATGGTGCTAGACTGGAGGCTGACATGGGATTCATAGGCGGACATCTGCCGGAAATCATCATCGTGCTGGTGGTGATCCTGATCATCTGGGGACCCGGAAAGCTGCCCGACGTCGGCGCAGGCATCGGCAAGGGTATTCGCGAGTTTCGGAAGGCTTCGTCCGAGACTCATGACGCGGTGATGGGCACGACCACGACTCCGGCGCAGCCGGCTCCAGTCGTGCAGGCCGTCGCCGCGCCTGCTCCGGCACCGGTGCCAGTGCAGCCGGCTGAGCCGGTCACGGTCCCGGCCGACGCGCCGGCACACCAGCCCTCAGTTTCTGGCTGACGCGCCGCTCACGCGCGCGCTGACCGGAGGCACGTAAGGTGCAGGGAGTGGCTGGCGACGACGAACGGCGGATGACGATCGTCCAGCACCTGGAGGAATTGCGACGCGTCCTCATCTGGGTGATGGGTGCCTGGATCGTCGGAACGGCCGTCGCCTTCGTCTTCAACGGGTTCTTCATCGGTGTCCTGCTGCACCCGCTGTCGACCGTTCTGAAGAACTCCCACAGCATCATCCCCCACAACGAGGCGATCTATACGAGCCCCACCGAGGGCCTCACCGTTCCGCTGAAGGTCGCGGCGGTCGTCGGGTTGATCATCGCCCTGCCGGTGGTGCTCTGGCAGGTCTGGAACTTCGTGTCGCCGGGACTGCGTCCGAAGGAGCGGAAATTCGTCGGGCCGTTCATCGCCAGCGCGCTCCTGCTCTTCGCCGCCGGAGCCGCGTTCGCATATTTCGTGATGCCCATCGGGCTCAGCTTCCTGACCAACTTCCTCAACGGGCACGCCGTCTACTTCCCCGACATCAACTCGTACATCGGGTTCTTCCTGATCATCGTGTTCATCTTCGGAGCCACCTTCGAGATGCCTGTCGTGATCGTGCTGCTCGGCCTGCTCGGGTTTGTCTCCTCGAAAAAGCTCAAGGGCTGGAGGAAGATCGCCTACGTCGGGATCATCATCGTGTCGTTGGTGATCACCCCCGGTGCGGATCCGTTCACACCGACCCTGCTCGCGATCCCGCTGCTGCTGCTCTACGAAGCGTCGATCATCGTTCTCCAGCGGATCTTCCGGCGCTGACCGTCGGGCCGACCGATACACTCGGCGCAATGCGCATAGATGAACGTGCCGCTGACGAGCTCCGCCCGACCACGATCGAATTGCATCCGATCCCGTATGCGGAGGGCAGCGCGCTCATCACCATGGGGGACACGCGGGTGCTCTGTGCCGCATCGGTCGAGGAGCGCGTGCCGCCGTTCCGCAAAGGAAGCGGTCGCGGTTGGGTGACCGCCGAGTACGCAATGCTCCCGCGCAGCACCCAGACTCGGTCCGAGCGCGACGGTCGCAAGGGGAGGGTGGACGGTCGAGTCCAGGAGATCCAGCGGTTGATCGGCCGGAGCCTGCGAGCCGCGGTCGACTTCGACGCACTCGGCGAGCGCAGCATCCTCATCGACTGCGACGTCATCGTCGCCGACGGGGGAACGCGCACCGCATCGATCACCGGCGGTTACGTCGCACTCGCGCTGGCGGTCGCCAGGCTTCGCGATGCACGCGTCCTTCGTTCCGACCCGCTGCGCTGGCCGGTCGCCGCGGTGAGCGCCGGCATCGTGGCGGGGGAGCCGCGCCTCGACCTCTGCTATCTCGAGGACTCGGCGGCGGAGACCGACATGAACTGCGTCGGATCGTCCGACGGCCGATTCATCGAGCTGCAGGGATCGGCAGAGCAGGAACCGTTCTCGCGCCAGGAGCTCGATTCCCTCCTCGGCCTTGCCGGTGCGGGGCTCAAGCAGCTGTTCGCCCTGCAGGCCGAGGTATTGAGCAGCGCCGGATGAGCCGAGCAAAGTGAGCGGGGAGATCCTCGTCCTGGCCACGCGCAACCCCGGCAAGCTCCGCGAGCTCCGGACCCTCCTCAGCCGGTGGCAGCTCGATCTCCGATCACTGGATGACATCGGCTTCCACGGCGTGCTCGAGGAGCCAGGACCCGGCTATACGGAATCCGCGCTCGCCAAGGCGACCGCGGTCTGCACCGCAACCGATCTTCCGGCCCTCGCAGACGACAGCGGCATCGAGATCGATGCGCTCCACGGCTGGCCTGGTCCGATGTCGGCCCGCTGGCTGGGCGACCAGGCAACCGATGACGACCGTCTCCTCGCATTGATCGCCGAGGTTGAGCGGCGGACGCCCGACGACCGCCGTGCAAGGTACGTCTGCGTGGCCGCGCTCGCCCGGCCCGCCGCCGAGCCGGTCACCGCCCACGGGGAATGCCTCGGCATGGTCGTGTCTCCGCCCCGGGGCACCAACGGGTTCGGCTACGACCCGGCCTTCCTGTCCGCGGATCTCGGGGTCACCTTCGCTGAAGCACCTGACGAGGACAAGGAGCGGGTCTCGCATCGAGCCCGAGCGATTGCCCGGCTGGGCGATTCGGGGGTGTTCGAATCGGCGCCGTTCGTCTGACGCTCAACCCGCGGGAATCGCCGCCCCGGTCACCGCTGCGGCGGCATCGGACAGCAGCCATTCGATGACCGCCGCAACCGCGTCGGTGCTGACCCACGACGAGCGGTTTGCCTTTGGCATCGACTCGCGATTCGCGGGTGTGTCCATGGTGCCGGGGAGCACCGCGTTCACCGTGATGCCGTGTCCCTGCAGCTCGGCGGCCATCACCTGCGTCAGGCGGAGGACGGCCGCCTTGCTGACCTGGTACGCAGCCTGCCCGCGCGCGACGTCCACCGCGGCACGCGACGCAACGATCACGATCCGCCGCCCGCGCCACCGGCGACCATCGACGCGGCGGCGGCACGCGCGAGGCGCCAGGGTGCCAGCAGATTGGCCGCGATCTGGCCTTCGATGGCGGCGTCCTCGACCTCGTGAGCACGACCCCCGGCATAGCCACCGGACGCGCTCACCATGCCCACCCATGGACCCATCGCCTCGACGGCACCCCGAAGATGCGTCACCGACGCGAGGTTGTCGAGGTCGCACTCGATCTCGGTCGCTCCTGCGGGTGGCGCCGAGCGGCCAGGGTGGCGCGTCGGAATCACCACCCTCCGGCCGGCAGCAGTCAGCCTGCTCACGACCGCGGTGCCGAGCGCACCACCGCCACCACCGACGACGGTGATACCGCGTTGCTGAACAACCACAATGTTTCCTCGTGGACCAGGGGACCGAGCCGACATTTCAGCCGCGAGCGCTGGCTCGAGCCGTCGCGGCCATCATCGCGCTCCTGGCCACCGGGCTGGCGGGCTTCCTGGTGGCAAACCACGTAGCTCTGGTCAGCCCGGCCAAGACCACCCCATTCGCCGTTCCCGTTGCGGCTGCTCCAACGCCGTCGCCGCCAGTGCTGACCGACCTCGGGCGTAACGACCTGGCCAGCGTCGTCACCGTGGAGGCCGAGCTCGAGAGCGGAGCCGCGGAGTCGCTCGGCACCGGCTGGGTCTTCGACAACCTGGGCGACGTGGTTACCAACGCCCATGTGGTCAACGGCGACAACACCCTCCGGGTCACCGATCGCGCCGGCAACACGTTTGTGGCGCGGCTGGTGCACAGCAGCGAGAGCAGCGACCTAGCGCTGCTTCGGGTCACCGGCACCCTCGACGGGTCACCGCTCCCCATCGACCCACGGAGCCTCAGCGCGGTTCCGATCCCGGTGATCACCCTGGCCTCCAGCCGGGCCACCGGGCACACCGACATGACCTCGGAGATGCTGATCGGGCTCGACGACAATGTCCCGCTCCAGGGAACCGGCATCGAGGCCGGCCAGGCGCTCCCCCAGGAGTACGACGACATGCTCCACCTTCATGGGACGCGCATCTACGAAGGCAACAGCGGCGGGCCCGTGATCGACGCGTCGGGACGGGTGGTCGGGATCGTCACGCTGGCCAGTCCCTCCAGCGCGGACGCATACGCGATTCCCATCAGCCGGGTGCTGTCGACGCTGCGTCAGTGGGCCGCAGCGGGATGATTCGGCCCCGCATTGGGTATCGTCTTGAGTGACGGGACGTACAGGCGTGCCCCGAGGAGTGCCACCACAGTGTCCACACGCAACTTCGACATCGCGATCATCGGGGGAGGTCCCGCCGGGCTGACGGCTGCGCTTTACGCCGGCCGGAACCGTGAGCGGGCGGTGCTCCTCGAGGGCAAGGCCCCGGGCGGACAGCTCCTCAACACCGAGTTGATCGAGGACTACCCGGGGTATCTCTCGATCCTCGGCGGCGAGCTTGCCACCGTGATGGAGGAGCAGGCGGCTCACTTCGGGACCGAGCTGGTGCGTACCGAGGTCAAGGCGATCAAGGTGCAGAGCGACGGCCGGAAGCTCGTCGAGACCTACGACGGTGACTACCTCGCGCCGGCGGTGATCATCACCGCGGGCGGGAATCCCCGTAAGTTGGACGTCCCCGGCGAGGAGGAGTTCGCGGGCCGTGGCGTGTCGTACTGCGCAGTGTGCGACGGGGCGTTCTTCAAGGATGTGCACCTCGCGGTCGCGGGCGGCGGCGACGCCGCCGTGGAGGAAGCGCTGTTCCTCACCCGTTACGCAAGCAAGGTCACGATCATCCACCGGCGCAAGGAGTTTCGCGCCCAGCCGATCCTGCTCGACGAGGCCCGCAAGCATCCGAAGGTCGAGTTCCTGGTCGATACCATCATCGAATCGATCGAGGGCGACGAGAAGGTACGGCGTCTGTCGTTGCGGAACCTCGACACCGAGCGCCGCTCCGTGCTCGAGGTTGGCGGCATCTTCATCTTCATCGGCTTCATCCCCAATACCCAGCTCGTCGATGCCCACATCGATCACGACAAGGCCGGCTATTACAAGACGGACCCGATGACGATGATGACCAACGTCCCGGGTATCTTCGCTGCAGGTGACGTCCGCAGCCAGCTGACCCGGCAGATCACCACCGCAGTCGGTGACGCCACCACCGCAACCATCGCGGCCAGCAAATGGATCGAGGACTGGCGGCGCGGCCGCGACGACACCCCTCCCGAGCTCGTCGAAGCGACCCTGCACGGCGCCGTCTAGCCCGCGAACGTGAGCATCACCACCGGTCACGGCGACGGCGGAGAGACCGGGCTGCTGTACGGCGGACGGATCGCCAAGGACGATATCCACACCGAGGCGTATGGCTCGCTCGACGAGGCCATCTCAGCGCTCGGATTGGCGAGGGCGCTGACCGATTCCGCCGATCGCGCGTCGCGCATCCTCCAGCTCCAGCGCGAGCTCTTCGTCGTCGGCGCCGAGCTTGCGACCGCTCCCGGTCATCGGGCCGACCTCGAGCGCCACTTCAATGTCGTGACCCCGGCGATGTCCGACGCGCTCGAGACCGAGATCCATGACCTCGAGGCGCGCGTCCCATTGCCCGGCGGCTTCGTCATCCCGGGCGGCACCCCGGTCGGCGCAGCCCTCGACCTGGCGAGGACGCTCGTGCGTCGCGCCGAGCGCCGAACCGTGTCGCTGCAACGCGAGGTTGGCCTCGAGAACCCCGAGGTGCTCCGCTACCTCAATCGATGCTCCGACCTGCTCTTCATGCTCGCGCGCGAGGCGGAGCAGGGTGCCACCGTCGCCTCGGGCGGACAGCGCCGCCGCGAGGCTGACGGCAACACGAGGCAGGCGAGCGCTAGGCGGGTACCAGCCCGCGGCGGCGGAGGAGCCCACGCTCCATCGGCGCAAAGATCAGGTCGTTGACGGCAATCCCGACGATCAAGATCATGAGCATCGCCGCCAGGATCTCGGGAAGGTCCGTGAGGCTTCGCCCGTCGTCCAGGATCTGCCCAAGGCCGGCGTTCGCAGTCGACCCGATGATCAGCTCGGCAGCCATGAGCGAGCGCCACGAGAACGCCCAGGCCTGCTTCATGCCGGCGACGTATCCGGGCAGCGTCGCCGAGAAGATGAAGTGCCGGTAGTAGCCGGGGCCGCGCGCCCCCATCGAGCGCGCCAGGCTGAAGGTGAGCGGCGGGATGTTGTCGTACGAGGACATCAACCCCATGGCGATCGAGGGGAACGCACCCATGATCACCACGAAGTACACCGCGAACTCGACCTGTCCGCCGATGGCGAGGAAGATGGCGGCGATGGGCACCCAGACGACCGACGGAAGGCTCTGCAGGCCGGCGAGGAGGGATCCGATCCCGGCGCGAAGCACCGGGACGCGGACGACCGCCAGCCCGACGAGAGTCCCGAGGACGAGCGCGAGAACGTAGCCGACTGCGGCGCGCTGGAGCGTCTGGAAGAGCGCTGGAAAGAGCACACCAGTGTGGGCTAGATACCCGATCTCGCCGATCGTATCGCCAGGACCCGGAAGCGGTGCCTGGCCCGGCGACTGCACACCGACCACGACCAGCAGCTGCCAGATCCCCAAGCAGGATGCCGATGGCGAGCAACCGCGGCCACGCTGCGCTCAGGATGCGCTGGACCCTATTCCGCTCCATCGCTGCACCGCCCCGGCCCGAAGCCGCGTCGTGATCTCGTGGGCCAGTCCCGACACCTCGAATGAGTCGAGCTCACGAGGCCGGGTGATCTCGACGTCCCAGATCTGCGCCACCCGACCGGGGCGCGGGGTCATGAGCACGACGCGATCGCCGAGACGGACAGCCTCGCGCACGTTGTGGGTGACGAAGATGATCGTCTTGCCGGTCTCCTGCCAAATCCGGTTCAGGTCGTCATGGAGCTGGTCGCGAGTGAGCGCATCGAGCGCGGCAAAGGGCTCGTCCATGAGCAGCAACTCGGACTCCTGCGCGAGTGCGCGGGCCAGCGCACAGCGCTGCCGCATGCCGCCGGACAGCTGATGCGGCCGGTGGTCGGCGAAGTCGATGAGCCCGACCATCGCAAGCAGACGGTTGACTCGTCTGATTGCGCTCGTCGGTGTCGGTCCCGAGAATGCGCATCGGCAGCTCGACGTTGCGTCGGACAGTCAGCCAGGGCAGCAGCGCCGGTTCCTGGAACATGACCGCCGGACGTCCATCTGCGATGTGGATCGTGCCCGAGGTCACCTTGTCGAGGCCGGCGATCAGCGAGAGCAGGGTCGATTTGCCGCACCCCGAAGCGCCGAGGATGCAGACGAACTCTCCCTGGTTCAGCTCCAGCGACACGTTCTCGAGCGCGGTCGTCGAACGTTTGCCGTTGCCGAACACCTTCGTGACGCCGTCCAGGGTCACGAAGGCCTCATCGGCCTCGACAGTCAGCAGCGCGGGGCGCCGCGCGAGCGCGAGGTTCATCAGCCGAGCGATCCGGCGCTGACGGTCGGGTCGCCGGCCGCGCTGAGGACGGCGTTGAGCGGCCCGAGATCGAGGATCCCCTTGATCTCAGACGTCTTGTTGAACCCGAGCTTCTCGGCGTTGTTCGCATCGGTCTGCACGTCGGCTGCAAGCGGATCGAGCGCGAAGCTGAGGTGAGTCCACGCCAAGGCGAGGACTGTGCTCTTGAGCAGCTTACCGCCCGGTGGTCGCCGCCAGCGCGGCGTTGACCGCTGCAGGCGCCGCGGACTCGTTCGAGTTGATCCAGTTCACCGACTGAACGAGCCCCTTGAGCAGGTCGCGGACGACGTCGGGGTGGTTCTGGAGCAGGTTCTGGGTCACCACGAGCACAGTGGTCGGGAACTGACCGTTCGGCCAGAGCGACGCCTCGTCAACTGCCAGCGTGCCCTTGCCCTGGAGGATGAACTCCGACTCGTAAGGCTCGGGAACCCAGCCGCCGGCGATCTTGCCGGCTTCGAAGTTCTGCAGGCTGACCGAGTTGCCCGAGCTCGAGTCGATGGTGACCTGGCCACCACCGTTGATGCTCGTGGCGAGCCCCTTGGTCGCAAGCCATGTGCGCAGGGCGATGTCCTGCGTGTTCCCCAACGAGGAGACGAGAGCGTCTTGCCGGCGAGGTCCGCCGGGAAGTTCCCATCGGCGATTGTCTTGCTGACGACGAGCCCCGCCCCTCCCGACGCGGCGCCCGGCGATGATGAGGACCTTGCCCTTGGTCTTGATGAAGGCATTGATTGCGGGTCCAGGCCCGACGAACGCGGCGTCGAGCGTGCCGCCGAGGAGCGCCTCGCTCTCGGCGGGGCCGGCGCTGAAGGTGGTCGTCTTGACCGTGGTGCCCTTCGGCATCGCGCCCTGGAAGTACCCCTTCGAGACGCCGATGAGCGCCGGGGCATGCGTCAGGTTGACGAGGTAGCCGAGATTGACGGTCGACGGGTCCGGCTGGGTTGCGGCGCTTGTCCCGGCAGGCGTGGTGCTCGAGCCGCAGGCGCCCACAACCACGGCGGTCGCCAGCAGCGCTACCGATGTCGCCGCGCGCCGGCTACCACGCTGGCGCGAAGCCGATGAATGCAGGAGTGTTTCCCCAAACATGGTCTGTCTCCCCTTTACGGAATTCTCTTCCTGAGGCCCCCTCTCGATCGGCCTCAACTGCTCGATGTGTTGGTCACACCACGCTCTCTGGTCAAAGGTGTGTGTCGTCGTCGTCGTGCGGATTGACTATCGGTTCCAGCACTCCCATTAAGCAAGGAGCTTGCTTGGAACGAAATCATCCCTTCATACGAACGTTAGCCTGTGTCGCGACGGCACCCGGAATGCGCATTCCTTCCGGCAACCCCCTCGCTCGACCGCCTCGGCCAGTCACCTCCCCACGGCTCTCTCTGGTGCGCTTGCGCCATTTTGAACAGGCCGCAACCCACTGGTCAATCAGGATCGATCAATACGAATGATCTCTTTCTACGATGGATCGAGGTGCCGGGTCAACCCTCCAGGAGTCGAGCGCAGCGAAGCGCGAGCCACAGCTGGTGGCGCTGCTCGGGGTCGTCGGCGTCAATGCCGAGCTGGCGGAGGCGGCCCACCCGATACACGACCGTGTGGCGATGGACGCCGAGGCGATCAGCCGCGTCCCCGATGCTCCGGCTGTCGAGCAGCGCCTCAAGCGTCGCGACGAGCTCAAGCCGCCGGTTGGGCGTGCGTTCGGCGAGCGGGCCGAGCACGCGGTCGACGAAGGTGCGCATCGCCTCGCGGTCGTCGGCGAGTGCGGCGAAGACGCCCACCTCCGCATCGGTATGCACGGTGCGCCCGGGATACAGGGTCCGGCCCACCTCCAGAGCCCGGCGCGCGTGCTGTGACGACGGGGCGATCGCATCCAGCGTCGCGGCGACCGGGCCGACGCCGAAGACGACCGGGCCGACCTCGGCGCAGAGCTTCGCTGAGATCGCGGCCCTCGGGAACGAGCGCGATCCACAGCCCGGGTTCCTCGCCGATCAGATGCGCGCCCTCAGCCCTCCACGTCTCCTCGAGCTGCCGCTCCGCCTCGATGGTGGGGGCCGAGCAGGCCACCACCGTGTAGGGCGGGAGCAGCGTCAACTCCGCCGATGCCGCGATGCGACGTAACTCCGCGGTCGCGTCGCCCGCGAGCAGCCGCTGGAGGATCCGGTCGCGGTCCCGGTCACGCTGCCTGAGCAGGCGCTCACGCGTCTCGAGGTATGCGCCTCCGACGGCAGCGCTGATCTCGTCGAAATACTCGAGCACCGTGCTCGTCAGCCCGATGACCGTGCTCGGCGGCACGTCGTTGAGGACGGCGGGCTGGCCGATCACCTCATCCCACAGGACCCGCGCCGCCAGCCGGTAGGCGCCGAAGACGAGTTCGAGCGGCACGTCGAGCTCCGCCTGCTGCGCTCCCATCGACCCGAGCCGTTCCAGGTCGCCGGCACGAAGCCCGCGCCCGTCGCGGAGAAGCCGTACGAAGGTCCGGAGTGCATCCCGGCAGGCAGCGGTCACAGTGCGGAAATAGCCGAGCGTCCGGAAGCGGCTGTCCGGAAGCGAGATCCCGGAGAGAATCTGCCGCGTCATCCGCCGCGAGATGACGTCGATCTCCGAGAGCAGGCGGACGATCACCTCGGGCGGCAGAGTGGCCACCACGGACAACCTGAGGTCGGGCGCCTTGGTCACTTGGGCCATATTGTCCTTTATACACAAATCCTGACGTGTACGCAGGATGACATTGCCCACCCTTTGTGCCGTACGGAGAAAGTATGCTGCTCGTTAATGCTCTACGACGACATGTTCATCCGCCTGGAGCGCGCCCGCTGGACGCTCAACACGGACATCCCGTTCGACGATATCGATCCGAGCCTGCTGAGCCCGCAATGGATCAGCGATCTCCGGAACATCTGCTTGACTGAGCTGTCCGCGCTCTATGCCACGGAGATGTTCCTCCGCGACTTCTATGCGGACATCGACTTCTGCAGCTTCATCTCCATCTGGTTCTACGAGGAGATGAAGCACCACCTCACCTTGCGCAAGTATCTCGAGCGGTGCGGCGAGACGTTCGACGAGGCCGAGCTTCCCGAGTTGCAACTCACCTTTGCGCCGGGACCGGCGATCGAGACGCTCACGATGCATTTCTGCGGCGAGCAGCGGCTTGCGCATTGGTACACGGCCTTCAGCGAGCAGGCCCCGAACCGGTGATCCGCAAGATCTTCAAGATCCTGGCCGCCGATGAGCTGCGCCACGCCGCGTGCTATGCGAAGTACATGCGCCGCGCGGTCGCCAACAAGCCGGAGGTCCTGCCCGACATCCTCAAGATGTCCCTCTGGATGATGCGCAGCACCAATGACGCGCCCAAGCATCCGACCACGATCACCGAGCCATCGGTGGTGAGCAAGCTCGAGGACCCCGAGTACGTATCGCGAATGCTCAACTGGTACCTCCCCGGCCGCGACCATGAGGCTCCCGTGCAACGTCGGATTCTTGCCCTGCTGTCCGAGTTGAGTGGCGTCGAGATCAAGAACCTTCGGGAGATCCCACCGCTGGTGCGCAAGCTGACCGGCGACCAAGGAGCTCTCCCCAGCAGCTGCCTGAGCCGGCCGAGCCCCCAACCTATAATCGGTCGGCGATGGGCGAATCGGTGGTGCGTGTGCGTGCTGTCGTGCACGGTCGTGTGCAGATGGTCGGATATCGCGCGTTCGTGATCAGTCACGCAGGTGCCCTTGGACTGGCCGGCACGGTGGGCAATCAGCCGGATGGCACTGTCGAGGCAACGCTGGAAGGACCGAAGGCCCACGTCGAGCGAATGCTCGACCTGCTCAGACAGGGGCCAAGCCACGCCCGCGTCGAGCGGGTCGACGTCGAGTATTCCGCGCCGACCGGCAAGCTTCCCGGCATGATGGTGGCCACATGACCATCCGCTTCGCCGAGCGCCTCGACCGTCTGGGCACCGAGAGTGCCTTCGAGGTGCTCGCCCACGCCCGGCTCCTCGAGGCCGAGGGACGCAGCATCGTGCACCTCGAGATCGGGGAGCCTGATTTCGCCACTCCTGACAACATCATCGATGCCGCGGTCCGCGCCATGCGCGACGGTGCGACACACTACACGGCGGCGAGCGGGATCCGCGAGGTTCGCGAGAAGACCGCCGCATATGTGACCCGGCATACCGGTGTGCCCACACAGTTCGAGAACATCGTGCTGACCCCGGGCTCCAAGAACCTCCTGCTCTTCGCGCTGCTGTCGCTGGTGGAGGAGGGGGATGAGGTCATCGTCCCGGATCCGGGCTACCCGATCTACCGCTCGCTGGTCGAGTTCATCGGCGCGAAGGCGGTCTCGTTGCCGCTCCGCCAGGAGAACGATTTCCGCGCCGACGTCAACGAGCTGGCCCGGCTGATCACGTCGCGCACGCGGATGCTGATTGTCAACTCGCCGCAGAACCCGACCGGCGGCATCCTCACCCGCGCCGACTGCGAGGCGATCGCGCGCCTCGCCATCGAGCACGACCTCATCGTGCTGAGTGACGAGATCTACAACCGGTTGAGCTACGACGGTGATCACGTTTCGCTGTACGGCATCGACGGCATGGCGGAGCGAACCATCTACATGGATGGGCTGTCCAAAGCGTGGGCGATGTGCGGCTGGCGCCTCGGTTTCGGGGCGATGCCGGTGGCGATCGCCCGAAAGATGGACACGCTGATGATCAACAGCTCGTCGTGCGCCGCGGCGTTCACGCAGTGGGCGGCGGTGGAGGCGTTCGAACTCACCGGAGTCCGACGCGGCGGTGGATCGCATGGTCGCCGAGTTCGGCCGGCGGCGCAACCGGATTGTCGAGCTCCTCAACGAGATCCCGGGCTTCAAGTGTCACCGCCCGGCGGGAGCGTTCTACGTGTTCCCGGACATCAGCGCGACCGGATTCGGCGATCGCGAGCTGGCAGCCTCCCTGCTCGACGAGGTCGGGGTTGCGGTCCTCCCCGGGCGCTCGTTCGGACCCGCCGGCGAAGGTCACATCCGCCTCAGCTACGCCGCATCCATCGCCAACCTCGAGGAGGCGGCGCGCCGCATCGCGCAGTACGTGGGCGCCGCGGTCCCGCGATGACCCCTCCATGGCGCCCGACCGATGATCCCGCCGCTTCCAGACCTCGAGGAGACGCGACGCCGGCTCACTGACCACGACGTGGTTGCGGTTGTCCTCGAGCTCCCGATCGGTGAGGCGTCGCCGGTTGCGGCGATGCGGGCGCTCGGCACCGAGGCGAGCTGCTTCCTGCTCGAGTCGGTCGAAGGCAGCGGCGCTGTGGCTGAGTGGTCGATGCTCGGCCACGGTCCATCGCGGGTGATGCGCGACGACGGCAGCGGTGAGGACCCGCTCGCCGTGCTCGAGAGAGACGTGGCATCCATCGGCGCGGCGTGCGCACCCGGCCTGGTGGCGCCGCTGCTCGGCGGCGCGGTCGGCTTCCTCACCTACGAGGCTGCCGGGCGCTACGAGCGCCTGCCCGAGGCGTGTCGCGATCCGCTCCAACTCCCTCGTCAGTGGTTCGCCATCTTCGACACGGTCGCGGTGTTCGATCACGCGCAGCAGCGCCTGCTGCTTTCAAGCTGCGTGCATCGCGAAGACCCATCCGGGCTGGACACGGCATACGCCCGGGCGGTGTCGCGCATCGAGGCGCTGCGTGACACCATCTGCTCGGCGACACCGGAGTCTTCGGCTCCACTGACGGGCGCTCCCGTCGACGTCCGCGCCCACGACCACGAGTCCAACCTCTCCCGGGACGAGTTCCAGGAGCGGGTGAGACGTGCGCTCGATTACATCGTCGCGGGCGACATCTTCCAGGTCCAGGTGTCGAGGCGATTCGCATTACCACTCCAGGCGAAACCGTTCGACGTCTACGTCGCGCTCCGGGCGATCAACCCCAGCCCCTACATGATCTACATCGCCACCCCGGACTGCACCCTGGTCGGTGCCTCGCCAGAGATGCTCGTGCAGGTCACCGGGCGGAGCGTCCACTACCACCCGATTGCGGGGACCCGCCGGCGAGGACGCACCGCCGACGATGACGACCGTATGGAGCGCGAGCTTCGCGCCAGCGAGAAGGAGGCGGCCGAGCACCTCATGCTCATCGACCTCGGACGCAATGACCTCGGCCGTGTGTGCGCAACCGGCAGCGTGCGCGTCACGCAGCACATGGAGGTCGAGCGGTACTCGCACGTGATGCACCTGGTGAGCAGCATCGAGGGAACTCTCGACGAGGGTCGAAACTCGCTCGATGCGCTCCGCTCGTGCTTCCCCGCCGGGACGGTGACCGGAGCGCCGAAGATTCGCGCCATGGAGATCATCGCCGAGCTCGAGCCCGAGGCCCGGGGGCCGTATGCCGGGGCGATCGGCTACGTCGGATACGGTGGCGACCTCGACACCGCGATCGCGCTCCGTACCATCGTCATCCGCAACGGCATCGCCTACGTGCAGGCCGCCGCAGGCATCGTCGCCAACTCGTCGATCCGCGAGGAGACGGTGGAGATCGACAACAAGGTCGCGGCGCAGATCCTTGCGGTGGAGGAGGCAAACGCATGGGCTCGACGTTGACCGGTCAGGTGCTGGTTATCGACAACTACAACTCCTTCACCTTCAACCTCGTGCAGTACCTGCGTGAGCTGGGTGCGGGGGTGATCGTCGAACGTAACGACGCGCTCTCCGTTGACGTGATCAGACGCTCGAATCCCGCGGCCATCGTGATGTCGCCGGGACCGCGAACGCCCATGGAGGCGGGCATCTGCGTCGACCTCGTTCGCGACCTCGGGAGCTCCGTGCCGATGCTCGGGGTCTGTCTCGGTCACCAGGCGATCGGCGTCGCATACGGCGCCAATGTGGTGCACGCCCCGGCGGTCGTCCACGGCAAGGTCGGCCCTGTGCACCACGGCGGCGCCGGCGTGCTCCGCGGTCTCGATGACCCCTTCATGGCAACGCGCTACCACTCACTCGTCGTGTCCGCCGCGGGACTCCCGACTTCCTCGAGGCAACCGCCTGGAGCGACGATGGCCTGATCATGGCCATGCGTCATCGGACCTTTCCCATCGAAGGCGTGCAGTTTCACCCGGAGTCGGTGGGCACCCCGTCAGGACACGCGCTGCTTCGCAACTTCCTCGACATCGCGGGCGTTGCCGTCGGGGTCGGCGCATGAGCCCGGCAGGCGGCGCACTCCACGCCATCGCGCTGAGCGAAGCGCGACGAGGTCGAACAGCTTCGCTGCGCGGAGGCCGCGCTCTGGGCAAAAGCCGAGTCGATGCCGCCCGCGCGCGGCATCGAGGAGGCGCTGCGCGGCGGCACCGTGATCGCCGAGATGAAGCGGCGCTCACCGAGCGGCGGCCTGCTCCGGCCCGAGATCGATCCGGTCGCGCTCGGGAGCGGATTACGCCGCGTGTGGAGTCGCCGCCATATCGGTGCTCACCGACGGACCAGGGTTCGGAGGCTCGCTCGACGACCTCGCCCAGGTTCGCGCGATCGTCGACATCCCCTTGCTGCGCAAGGATTTCACGCTCGACCCGGTGCAGATTGCCGAGGCGCGTGTCGCCGGTGCCGACTGGGTGCTCCTGATCGTGGCAATGCTTGACGCTGAAACGCTCGACCGGTGCCTTGCGGGTGTGACGCGCAGCGGCGCGGCTGCGATCGTGGAGGTCCACGACGTCGATGAGGCGCGGGTGGCCGTCGCCGCCGGCGCGACGTGCGTCGGCATCAACAACCGCAACTTGCGAACGCTGACCACCGACCTCGCGACATTCGCTCGGGTGCGTCAGGCGATCCCTGATGACGTGCTGTGCGTCGCCGAATCGGGCGTGCGGAGTCCCGGAGGACGTGATGCGCCTGATCCACGAGGGCGCCGATGCGGTCCTGGTCGGCGAGGCGCTCATGCGCGCTCCGTCACCGGCAGCTTTGTGCAGCGCGATGGTCGCCGCGGCGCGCACGGCGACGCGTTCGTGATCGTCAAGGTCTGCGGCGTCCGCCGCACCGGAGGTCGCCGAGGCGGCGATCGATGCAGGGGCGGACTGGATCGGCCTGATGCTGGTCGCAGAAGAGCTCGCGCTGGGTTGACGACGCGGCCGCGCTCAGGGTTGTGGCCGCGGTCGCGGGGCGCGCAGACCTGGTGGGCGTGTTCGTGGCGCCCAGCGCTGCGGCGTGCGACCAGGCGGCGTCTCGCTACCGGCTCGCCGCGGTCCAGGTCCACGGCGCCTTCGACCGCGGACTGGTGACGGCGTGCCCGGTTCCCGTCATTCCTGTCTTCAACGTCGAGGATCGCGCGACCGCGAGCACCATCGACTGGCCGCCGGACACGCTCATGATGCTCGACGGGTTGCCGGACCCTGGCGCGCTCCCCGGCGGAACGGGCCACCGGGTTCCGCTGCCCTGGGCGGCCGACATCGCCCGCCATCGCGAGATCCTGCTTGCCGGCGGCCTCGGAGCCGACGATGTCGCCGAAGCGATCGCCGCGGTCCGACCGGCCGGCGTCGACGCGTCCAGCCGCCTGGAACGCCGCCCGGGGAGAAGGATCCGGAGCTCGTGCGGAGGTTCGTGCTCGCCGCGCGAGCGGCTGCTGCGCGACCTGGAGGTCGACCGCGCGATGAGTGCGCTGCCGCGAGGCCGATTCGACGGTTACGGCGGCGCCTACGTTCCGGAAACGCTGGTCCCAGCGCTCGAGGAGCTCGAGGCCGAGATCGACGCAGCCTTCGCCGACGCGGCCTTCACCGCAGACCTGGATCGCTGGCTTGCCGATTACGCCGGCCGTCCAACACCGGTCACCCACGCGCGACGCCTCGGCGACGCGCACCGCCGGCGCGCAGATCTGGCTCAAACGCGAGGATCTGCTCCATACCGGGCGCGCACAAGTTGAACAACGCGCTTGGCCAGGTGTTGCTCGCACACCGCATGGGAAAGCGCCGGATCATCGCCGAGACCGGAGCGGGACAGCACGGGGTTGCGACCGCCACCGCGTGCGCGGCGCTCGGCCTCGCATGCGTCGTGTACATGGGGCGTGAGGACATGCGCCGGCAGTCCCTCAACGTCTACAAGATGGGCCTGCTCGGCGCCGAGGTCATCCCGGTTGACAGCGGTTCGGCGACGCTCAAGGACGCAACCAACGAGGCGATCCGCGACTGGGTGGCGCAATGTTCGTGCCACCCATTACGTCATCGGGAGTGCCGTCGGCCCGCATCCGTACCCGGCGCTGGTGCGGCGGCTGCAGCGCGTCATCGGCGACGAGGCGCGAGCGCAGATGCTGGCGCAGGTCGGGCGTCTGCCCTCGACGGTTGTCGCCTGCGTCGGAGGAGGCAGCAATGCGATCGGCATGTTCGCCGCGTTCCTCGACGACGACGTTCGCCTCGTGGGGGTCGAAGCCGCGGGACGCGGGCTCGACACCGGCGAGCACGCCGCGCCACTTTCGCGCGGGCGCCCCGGGGTGCTCCACGGAGCGCTGAGCTACCTGATGCAGGATTCCGGCGGGCAGGTCCTTGCTACGCATTCGATCAGCGCCGGCCTCGACTATCCGGGGGTCGGCCCTGAGCACAGCGCGCTGCGCGACAGCGGACGCGTCGAATACGTGTCCACGACGGACTCCGAGGCGCTCGCCGCGTTCCACGAGCTCTGCCTCCTCGAGGGCATCATCCCTGCGCTCGAGTTCCTCGCATGCGCTGCACGTCGCCGCGCGACTGGCTTCCGCACAGCCTGCCGGCGACGTGGTGCTCGTCTGCCTCAGCGGCCGTGGGGACAAGGATGTCGACACGGTGCGGGAGTTCGATCGCGCGGTGAGGATTCGGCCGCCGGAGACGCGCTTCACGCCGCGTTCGCAACGCGAGCGCCCGGCGCCCTGCCGGGGCTCATCCCATATTTCACCGCCGGGTATCCACGGCGCGACAGCCTCGGTGCGCTGCTGGCATGCGCGCAGCGCAGCGGATGCATCGCCGCCGAGGTCGGCATTCCATTCAGCGATCCCCTCGCTGACGGACCCACCATCCAGCGCACCGGCCAGGTCGCGCTGAGCAATGGCATGACCCTCGCCACGGCGCTCGACCAGGTGCGCGAAGCGCGGAGCGAGGGCGTGACACTCCCTCTGGCGGTGATGACCTACGTGAACCCGGTGCTCAGCTTCGGTATCGATGCGTTCGCCGGTGCCGCGTCGGCGGCAGGCGTCGACGGCGCCATCTTTCCGGATCTGCCGCTCGACGAGGCGGGCGGGATGCGCGAGGCGATGCATGCAGCCGGCGTCGCTGTGATCCCTCTGGTCGCACCGACGACGACCCCGGACCGGCTCGCTCGCATCTGTTCGACGGCCGCCGGCTTCGTCTATTGCGTGGGCGTCACCGGCGTGACCGGGGCGCGGCGCACCATCGCCGACGACGCGATCACGCTGCTGGAGTCGGTTCAACGGCTGACACCGGTGCCGCGCGCGCTCGGATTCGGGCTCGCGACTCACGAGCACCTGCTCTCGCTGCGGGGTCACGCCGAAGCTGCCGTGGTCGGGTCAGCGCTGCTCGATCACGTCGGCGAAGACCCCGAAAATGCCGTCGCCGCTGCAGAGGCTTTCCTCAACGCCATGATCGGCAACCAGGCCGCCCGAGCCGGGTGACCCACGAACGCGTCGCTCCCGCCGGCCGGGTCGACGGTGAGGTCAACGTCCCGGGTGACAAGTCGATCAGCCACCGTGCCCTCATTCTCGGCGCTCTCGCCCATGGCCGCACCTACATCGGCAACGCGTCCCCGGCGGCGGACGTGCTCGCCACCGCCGCAGGCCTTCGCGCCTGCGGGGTGTGGGTGCGCGACTTTCCACCCGCCCGGTACGCACTCGATGGCGACGGCGTCGGCCGGTTGCGCGCTCCTGACGCCGTGCTCGACTGCGCCAATTCCGGGACCACCATGAGGCTGCTCGCGGGCGTGCTTGCCGGCAATGACGTTGAGGCGACGCTCGATGGCGATGAGTCACTCCGCCGGCGCCCGATGACACGCGTGGTCGACCCGTTGCGCGCCATGGGGGCCGAACTCGAGGCTTCACCGCAGGGGACCGCGCCCCTGCACGTGCACGGCAGGAGTGTCCTCGAGGGTGTGACGTGGCGGTCGCCGGTGGCGAGCGCGCAGGTGAAATCCGCGATCCTGCTCGCTGGACTCTCTGCAGGGGGACCGACCACGGTCGTCGAACCGATTCCCACTCGCGACCATACCGAGCGGATGCTGCGCATGTGCGGCGTCGACGTGGTGTCGAATGGCGCCGAGGTGACCGTGCACCCCGGGCCGCTCGCGCCGTTCGGGCTCCGCGTCCCGGGAGACCTCGGTTCCGCCGCGTTCTTCCTCGCCCTGGCCGCCGCACGCCCGGGCTGGCGAGTGCGATGTCCCGGCGTCGGGCTGAACCCGGGACGCACCGGCATCCTCGAGGTGCTGCAGGCGTTGGGCGCTGAAGTGCTGGTGGAGGAGGGCGATCCCGCAGGCGGCGTGGAGCCCACCGGCGACGTCGAGGTGCGAGGGACCCACCTCCGTGCGGTCACGATCTCCGGGGCGCTCACGGTGCGGTGCATCGATGAATTGCCGATCATCGCGGTCCTCGCGAGCCAGGCCGACGGCGACACGGAGATCCGCGATGCCGGCGAGCTGCGCAACAAGGAATCCGACCGAATCGCCATCCTCGAAAATGGGCTTCGGCTCCTCGGCGTGAGGTGCGAGAGCGGTGCCGAAGTCGCTCGACGATCCACGGCCCCGCGCGACTGAATCCCGCTCATCTCGACGCGGCCGGCGATCACCGCTTCGCCATGGCCTGGGCGATCGCCGCGGCATTGGTGCCGCCCGGCACCGGCGACTCGGTGGTGGACGGCGCGGAATCCGCCGCGGTGTCCTATCCCGGCTTCTTCGCCGACCTGCGAAACCTGCTGGGTTCCTGAACGTCAGGGCTCGAGGCGAAGCAGGAGGTGCGGGCCGTCGCGCGCCTCAACGACCTTCAGCCACCGCACCGCGATGGTGACGGGGAGCACGTCCGGGCCCTCCAGGTACGTCTGCGCGCCGGCGGCATGCTCGATGAGGCGCCTGGCCACCTCGATGCGCATCCCCGGGTCCTCGACCACGGCGGCGATGCCGCCGCCCTGGATCCATCGCGACGCGTTGCCCGGCGAGCACATGAAGGCGACCCGAGGGTCCGCCTCGAGCTCCCGATACAGGCGTGAGCCGCTCCGAGTGGCAATGAGCAGCCGGATGCCGTGGTCGGTACGCTCCGGCGCGAAGAAAACACCGGCGACGTGCGGTCCCGCCTGGCTCGTGGTGGCAAGTGCCGTCGTGTCGTAGGCGCGGAGCGCCCAGAGCGCGCGCTCGAGCGCGAGCGGCGTGACCGCGGCGCCACCGTCCTGCGTGTCGACGACGCTCATCGCAGCAGGCGGCTCAGCCGCCGATCGGCGAACACGCGGCCGCCGGTCTGGCAGCCCGGGCAGTACTGAAACGATCGCGACGTCAGCGACACCTCGCGCACCGTGTCGCCGCAGACCGGGCAGGGGAGGCCGGTGCGGCCGTGTACCCGCATCGACTGCCGCTTCCCGTCCTTGAGCGCCGCGGGATCGGAATCGACGGCAAGCGCGACCGCCGCCGTCAGCACCTCCCGAATTGCTGCGTCGAGCTGGTCGAGCTCCTCGCCGCTCAGTGAGTCGGCATGCCGAAAGGGGGAGAGCTGGGCGGCGTGCAGGATCTCGTCCGAGTAGGCATTGCCGATCCCGGCGACGATCGACTGATCCGCCAGGACGCTCTTGAGGGTTCCCCGCTGGTCGCGCAGGATCGCCCCGAGGGTTGCAGGCGACAGCCCGGGGTCCAACGCGTCGATCCCGAGCCGCGCGATCCCGTGGACCTCGTCGGGGTCTCGCACCACCGACACCGCCAGACGCTTGTCGGTTCCGTGCTCGGTGATCTCGAGACTCCCACCATCGAGGAAAGTCACGATCACCGCCAGCGGGCCCCTCAGCGATCGCCGGGCGTTGGTGGGCGTGTCGCGGAGCCTGATCCAGCCGCCGCGGGCGAGGTGCACCACCAGGTGCAGAGGCGGAATCGAGAGATCGAGGAATTTCCCACGTCGCGCGCAGCCGTCGAAGGCGAGCCCCTCGAGCGCAGTCACCGGAGGGTCGAACGTCTTGAGCACGGCCACCGAACGGACGGTCACCTTGGACACCACCCGCCCTCGCAGGCGCGTGTCGAACGACCGGCACAGCGCTTCGACCTCGGGCAACTCAGGCATCGCGGGTGAAAGAATGCGCCCGGTGCCGAGAAGCGTGGCTGGTCCGCGTGCCGTCGTGCCGCGGCGAACCCGTGCGCACGGGGCAGAGGACGTTCTCTGCGTGCCTCGATCGACCATCTTTCCTGATGGCGCCTGGCACGGTCTGGTCGCGCACGGCCTCGAGCGAGTGCTCCGGACGATCCATGCGACCTCTGAGTACCGACCCCGCGCCGAGATCGAGGACAACCCGGAGCTGCAGCAGATCATTCCGTACTGCGTCGTCCACCATCCCGACGACGAGACGTACCTGCTCACCCGGCGGCTGCGGCGGTCGAGCGAGAAGCGTCTCCATCACCTGTACTCGCTCGGGATCGGGGGCCACGTCAATCCCGGCGATGGCGAGGGCGAGGATCCCGTGGTCGGCGGCCTGCGCCGAGAGTGGGCCGAGGAGATCCGCTGTCCGACGCGGGCGCGTGCCAGCCTCGTCGCTCTGCTCAACGACGACTCGAGCCCGGTGTCGCGGGTGCATCTCGGCCTCGTCTTCCTGGTCGAGCCTGAGGGCGGTGCGGTCGAGGTCCGCGAGATAGAGAAGCTCGAGGGTGAGTCCCTTTCGCTGGAGGCGATGCGCCGCCATTACCTGAGCATGGAGTCCTGGTCTCAGCTCGTCTACGACGACCTCGTCGCCGGCGCCGACACGCGCGTGAAGAAGAGCCCGCTGGTGGTGGACCTCGAGCCGGAGCCGTGAGCCCGGCTTTTCCGTCGCGTCCGGAATACTTCCTCACGCCGGAGGAGCTTTCGGCGTGGTTCGAGGCAAACCCGGCGGCGACGGAGCTCTGGGTGGGATTCTGGAAGAAAGGGTTCGAGCGCCCTGGCATCGCATATGCCGACGCAGTGGACGAGGCGCTCTGCAACGGCTGGATCGACAGCATCGTCCGGAGGGTCGACGAAGCCAGCTACATGCTCCGCTTCACCCCGCGCCGGCCGAAGAGCAACTGGACGGACGCCAACCTCCGCCGCGTCGAGGAACTGCGCGCGATGGGACGGCTGCGCGCAAGCGGCGCGCGGGCCGCCACAGCGGCGGCTCAGCCTCCGCGGCGCCCTGGGCGTTGACCCTCCGTATACTCGGCCCTCGATGGCTACCACCGTTCGCGTTCCGGGACCCCTTCGCCGCCTCACCGGCGGCAGCCCAGAGGTGAGCGTCGAAGGCGACACCGTCGGCGCGGTGCTCACCAACCTCGATGCCACCTATCCTGGCTTCCACGATCGCCTGTACGACGACTCCGGAAGCCTGCGGCAGTTCATCAACATCTATGTCAATGACTCCGATATCCGCTTCGCCCAGGGCCTCGAAACCCCCATCGCCGAGCGCGACGAGGTATCGATCGTGCCCGCCGTTGCCGGAGGCGGCGGTCCTCGCTGATCGTCCGCTGGATCTGCTGCCGCGATCTGCGGTGATCGCCGTGGCGATGTCGGGTGGGGTGGATTCCAGTGTCGCGGCGGCACGCGTCGCCGCATCGGGTCTGCGTGCATTCGGCATCACGCTGGCGATGTGGCCGGGCAGTCGGGATACGCTCCGCGACCGCGGGTGTTGCTCCGTCGACGCGGTCGATGACGCCCGGCGCGTCGCCACCGCGCTGGCGCTGCCGCACTACGTCTGGAATCTCGAACGCGACTTCGAGGCGGAGGTCGTCACCGACTTCGAGGACGGGTACGCGTCGGGGACGACGCCGAATCCCTGCGTCCGTTGCAACCAGCGAATCAAGTTCGGGGTGCTGCTCGAGCGGGCTCGTGCAGCCGGCGCGACCCATCTCGCCACCGGCCACTACGCGCGGACGGGACGACGAGGCTCGGTGGTGACGCTGCACCGGGCTCGCGACGCGCGCCGCGACCAGGCGTATGTGCTGCACCGGCTGGACCAGCAGCAGCTTCGGAGCGCGGTATTCGCCCTCGGTGGCGACGAATCCAAGGCCGGCGTCCGAGCCGAGGCGGCCGCGCTCGGGCTGGGAACGGCGGCCAAACCCGAGTCGCAGGACCTGTGCTTCGTGGATGCGGACCTCAAGTCGGAGTTACGAACCCGGCTCGCCGGCCGGTTCAAGCCCGGCGCAATCACCGAGATCGATGGCATGGTGATCGGGACGCACGAGGGCGTTCCCTTCTTCACCGTGGGACAGCGTGCGGGCCTCGGCATCGCACCATCGCGGCCCGACGCGGCGCCCCGCTACGTCATCGAGATCCGCCCTGCTGTGAACGCCGTCGTGGTGGGTCCGCGCGAGGCACTCCGCCGCGCCACCCTCGAGGTGTCCTCGTTCCGGTGGATCAGCGGATCGGCCGCAGCGGTGGGAACCGAGTGCGAGGCACAGCTTCGCGCTCACGGCGAGCCGCACCCGGCTCGGGTCGATGCGAGCGACGGCGATGCGGTGCGGATCCGATTCAACAGCCCGGTCGACCAGGCCGCGCCCGGGCAGTCGGTGGTGCTGTACCGCGGTGACGAGGTCCTCGGAGGCGGCTTGATCCGCCGGGCCGCCTGAGGCGCGGCGGCGGTGCCCCCGACCCCCGAGCAGGTCGTCGTCGGCATCCTCGCAGTCCTCTTCGGCTGCCTGGCCGTGACCGCGTCGGCGTACGCCGGGCGTCAGACCGGGAACTGGCTGTACTACGTCTGCACGGTAGGCAGCCTTGCGTTTGTGGCGGGTGTCATCGGCCAGCGCGTGTTTCCCGGTCCCGCGGCGATCGCGCGGCTCGGAGCATCGGCTGCCTCGAGCTCGACGCCCGGGCCGTGGGATGCGGGCGTGTCGCTGCCCCTGATCGGCATCAGGGTGACCCCGGTGGCGATCGTCGGGCTCCTGGTGGCTGCGGTGGGTCTGAGCCTGGTGCTGCTCTTCGAGCGAGTCCCCGGCACCGTCCGGGCGGTGGCACCCACGCGGGCGTCGCGGCTTGAAGACGACGATTCGGTCTGAGCCCGCGCTGACTACAATGCCGCCCGCGCCCCTATGACCCCTGACGCAGTCGCGTTCTACGCCATCGCCGTGCTCATCGTGCTTGCCGCCGGGGCCGCAGTTGGGCTTCCTTCGATTCGCCTTTCCGCATATGCAGGCGCTGCAGTGATCGTGCTGATGGCCATCCTCGAGCTCATCTCGGGTGCCTATGCGCTTGCGGTGGTTCAACTGGTGGTCCCGGCTGCCGCGGCGGCTGCGGTCGTGCTCGTGCTCCGGCGAGATGCATACCGCGGGCTCGTCACCGGACCGGTCCTACCGGAGCGCTTCTGGATCGCCGCACCGATTGCCGTCGGGACTGCGGCAGTGCTGGTGATCACCCTGGCGGTGGTCGGCAACGGGTGGTATCCGGGGAACCTGCTGATCAACGCCCCTGCGTACGTCGGCGCTGCGCTGGTCACGGTGCTGCACTACCGCGCGCCCTACGCGTTGGCGATCGCCGTCGTGGTGGTCGCGGTCACCATCGGCGCTGCGCTCGTCATCGGCCGGCGGAGCGCTGACGAGCAGACCTTCGACCAGATGCTCGAACAGCGCAGGCAGCGCGAGGAGCTGTCGCGAAGGCGGCGGCTCGACCGTGAGCAGGGACGACGGCGCCGCGCGAGGAACGACTCGTGACCATCGGTCCGGGTCAGTTCGCCGTGCTGAGCGCGGCCGTGTTCGCCGTCGGGATCTACGGTGTGCTCGCCCGCCGCCATCCACTCGCCGTGGCAATGTCGATTGGACTCCTCTTCGCAGCCCCGGTGATCGCGCTCGTTGGTTTCACGCATGTGATGAACGGTCCACCCGCATCCGGCGACGCCCTTGCGGCATTCGCCATCGTGGTGGCGAGCTGCATCTGCAGCCTCGGCTTCGCGCTGGTGCTGCTCCTGTGGCGGCGCACCGGACGGGCGGACATCGACGCACTCGGCGATCTCGAGGGATAGGGGATGGGCATCTACAACGCCGCGTGGGCAATTCCTTTCCTGCCATTGCTCGGCGGACTGTTTTCACTCGGGGTGGAGACGCAGCGCCGTGCCGCCCAGCTCTGTGTCTTCTTCACCGGTCTGTCCTTCGTGGCCGCGGCGGTCGTGCTCGTCGTCCGCCTCACCCACGCGACCGGTGCGCCGTTCGAGTCGCTGCTGACCTTCTTTCAGATGACGCCGCCCGAAAGCGCGATCTTCGCGACCCAGTTCCAGGGGCAGATCGGGATTCACGTCGACGCGCTCTCCGCAAGCTTCGCCGCCGCGATCATCCTCGCGACCTTGGTGATCCAGGCCTATGGCGTCACCGCCATGCGCGGCGAGAACGGCTTCCGGCGATTCTTCTGCGGGTCCTCGGCGCTTGCGTTCTGCACCACGGGTTTCGTGCTCAGCCCCAACCTCTTCAACTCGCTGATCATGTGGGTGGGCGCGTCTGCCTCCCTCTACGTGCTCATCTCGCTGTCATGGCAACGCGCGGACATCGCTCGGCATGCGATGCGCGCCATGGTCGTTCTCACCGCCGGCGACATCGCCCTCACGCTCGGAGTCGTGTTCGCGTGGATCAAGTTCGGCGTGTTCTCGTCGCTGTTGCAAGCACCTGCCGGACAGTCGATCGCTGATCCGTTTTCGTTCAACGTGATTGCGCAGGGAGTCATCGCTACCCTGCATCACGGGGTCGCGAACACCGGACCACGCGCGATCCTGGTGCTGGGCATTGTCCTCCTCGTCGCCGCGGCCGTGCGCAGCGTGCAATTTCCCTTCACCGTCTGGCTCACCGACACCGCTGCGTCGGCAGTGCCCGTCGTCGCTCTTGCCGCCGCGACGGTCGCGCCGCTCGGCATGTACCTGGTGGCGCGGATCTACCCGGTGGTCGCGCACGCGCCGCGAGCCCTGCCCGTGCTCGCGCTGTTCGGCGGCCTGAGCGCCGCACTCTCCGCGGCGGCTGGCATCGTCCAGCGCCGCCTCACGCGGATCGCCGTCTGCGCCGTCGCGTCCGAGCTCGGGCTGGGTCTCGTGGCGCTGGGCATGGGGGGCTACAGCGCCGGCGTGTTCATCGCGCTCACGTCGGTGTTCACGTCGACCCTGCTGTTGCTCGCTGTCGGCAACCTCATCCGCGTGTACCGCACCGACGACATCACGGAGATGGGCGGCGCATGGGCCAAGCTCCGCACCACGAGCGTCGCGCTCGGGGCCTGGGCGGTCCTCGCCGGCGGCGTCGGGTTCAGCGCGTATTACGCGGTGACCTCCGCGCTGAGCGGCGTTGACCCCGCCGGGGGAGTCTTCAGTGGGATCGAGCGCGTCGTGGTGGTCATCGTCACCTTCGTCGCCGCCGCGCTCGTCGCCCTGCTCGCCGGTCGGCTCCTCCTCACCGTGACCTCTGGTGCAATCGCGCGCCGCCGGGGCTTTGCCCACGAACGCGTTGCCGAGGTTGAGGGCACGCTCCGCCGCCCGCTCTGGCTCGCGATCATCGCCGCGGTGGTCGTGGCTGTCGTCGGCCTGCCGGGCGTCGAGCCCTTCATGCGATTCGTCTTCTATGCTCCGCATCAGCAGGCGATCAGTTTCGACGCCACCGCCGCGCTGCTCGCGCTGGTGACGCTGGCGGGCGGCTTCGGCGCCGCCTACGTCGTCTACGGCCCGGCGCGCAGGGGCGCCGCCCTCGTAGCGGACGCACTCCTGCCGCTTCGAGTTGCCGCAGAGGGTTTCTACGTGGAGCGACTGACAGAGCTGGCCGCGCAACCGCTGCTCGCGATTGCTGGTCGCGTCGCTGCCTTTGACGACGAGGTGACCGCGCCCATCGAGACGTCGGTGGGAGAGAGCGTCGACTATGCGGCGGCGGGACTGGCGGTCGTTCGCAACACTCGATTCACGCGATACCTCGCCGGAAGCCTCGTGCTCATCGCGATTCTCGCGTTGCTCTCGGTGCTGGCGGCCACAGGCCACCTGTGGGTGCACCTGGTATGAACGTCATCCTCTCGACGATCATCTGGTCGCCGTTGCTCTTTGGGCTGATCGCGATCTGCCTGCCCGAGCGCAGCGAGGAACAGCGCGCGCGGGTACGCACCGTCGCGCTCGCCGGCGCCGGCGTGAGCTTCTTTGTGACGACGTTCTTCGCGGTGCTCGGTCAGATCGGGCTCGGGCAGGGCGGCGGCCTGGCGTCGGCATACCAGGAGAATCACACGTGGTTCTGGAACTTCCTATTCCAGGCACACTACGACCTCGTCGCCGACGGCATCACCCTCCCGCTGCTGGTGGTGGTCACCACCATCTTCGGATGCGCGATCTTTCATTCGTGGAAGGTGCACGAGCGGGTCCGGCTCTACGTGTTCCTCGTGCTCCTCGTGGAGACGGCAGTCACCGGCGTGCTCTGCTCGAACGACTTCGTGCTCTTCGCGGCGTTCTGGGGGCTGCTCCTGGTCCCGATGTACCTGCTGATCCGGATCTGGGGCGGCGACGGCGCGCGCCGCGCCGCCGCATGGTTCGCCGGATTCCAGGCGGTGTCGCTCTCGCTGATCATCGCGACGTCCGTGATCGTGGTCGTCGAAGCCGGCGCGCAGACCTCCGACATGGGAGCCGACCTGGTCAAGCTGCCCGTGGCCGCTGCAACGGTCGGATTCTGGCTCAGCTTTGTCGCGTTCGCTATCGCGATGGCCGTCTTCCCGGTGCACACCTGGATGATCGAGGCGCAGAGCAAGGCGAGCGCCGGCGTTGCCACGATCCTTTCCGGGACCATGCTGCTGCTCGGCGCATACGGGATGCTCCGCATCAGCCTGATCGTCTTCCCGGGACCTGCGCACTACTACTCGTTCGTCATCACCGGGCTTGCGGTCGTGGGCGCCTTCTGGGGCAGCATCGGCGCGCTTCGCCAGGACGAGTTGCGCCGGTTCATCGGCTACATGAACGTCGCGCAGATGTCGCTCGTCCTGCTGGCCATCGGCGCGCAGACCTCTGTGGCGCTCGTCGGCGCCGTCCTGCTTCTTGCGGGGCAGGGATTTGCGGCGGCGATGCTCACGCTGATCAGTGGCGCCGTCGAGGAGCGGACGAGGACCGCGAGCATCCGGGCCATGGGAGGGTTGGTGACCCAGGCTCCGCGCCTCGCCGGCTTCTGGCTGGTGGCGGCGGCCAGCATCATCGGCATTCCCCTGCTCGCCGGGTTCACCGGTGACTTCATGGTTTTCGCCGGTTCCTTCCCTGGTCATCGCATCGCCACGCTGCTGGTCATGGCGAGCGTGATCGTGACCACCGGCGGTCTGCTCTGGGTCGCGAATCGGGTCTTCTTCGGACCGGTGCGCGATCAGTTCGCTCGGGTGCGCGACGTGACGCTGCTCGACCTGACCGTGCTCATACCGTTGGTCGCCGCAGTCCTGCTGTTCGGCGTTCGCGCCGGCGCGGTTGTCCCGGTGATCGCCAACGGCGTGCTCGAGATCACCACCCGGATCACCGGAGGCTGACCGGTGAATTCGACGCACGCGATGACGCTTGCCCTTCTCCCCGAAGCGATGCTCGTCGGTACGGCGCTGCTGTCCGTGCTGATCGCGATTCTCCGGCCCGGTTTGCGTCCGGACATCCATCGCTGGATCGCCTGCATCGGGCTCGTCGGGTCACTGGCCGCGTGCGCGCTTATCCTGCTCGGCCTTCGCGGCCTGCCGTCCGGCATCGCCGTCAGCGTGCTGAACGGTGGATTGGTCATCGACAGCTTCGCGATGTTCATCGCGATCCTTGCCTGCATCACCGCGCTCGGCACCTGCCTGATCAGCGACTCGGCGGTGCGGAGCATTCCCTCGCGGTCCAGCGCCTTTTACGCGCTCGTCCTGGTGTCGACAGCGGCGGTTGAGGCGATCGCCGGGGAACGCGAGATGACCACGCTGTTCGTCGCGCTGGCCGCCCTGCTCATCTGCCTGGTTGCGCTCGGTGCGCTCGTGAAGACCAATCCGCGCGGCGCGGTCTCGTCGTTCGAGCATCTCATCGAGGGAGGGGTCGGCCTCGCCTCGGTGCTCTACGGGCTCGTGTTGTTCTACGGGATCACGCGGAGCACCAACCCATCGGCGGTTGCCGCTTCGGCCGGTGCGGCCCCGGGCGCCGTCGCCCTTGGTGTGGCGCTCGTCGTGTTCGGCCTCTGCGGGATGCTCGGGGTGTTCCCGCTGCGCCATTGGGTGGGGCGGGTCGCCGCCAATGTTCCGGCCGGCGCCGCGGGCTTCATCATCGCCACCAGCCTGGTCGGCGGTGGCGCGGCGCTGGCGCGCGTGACCGTCTCCGGTCTCGGGCCGCAGGTGGGAGTCTGGAGATGGCTCGTCCCGATCGTGGCCGCGATCGCGCTTGGCTATTCATCGCTGAGCTCGCTCCGGGAGACGACGGTTTCGCGTCTCATTGGACACCTGGTCAGCGCTCAGGCAGCGATGCTGCTCCTCGGTCTCCTCGCGTTCAGCAGCGGGTCCCGCGGCCTCCCGGCCTACGGGATGACCGCATTTCTCGGCAGTCTCGGCATCACGGCGATCGCAACGCTGGCCTCGTTCGGCGTGCTCGCCATGCTGCAAGCCGCAGGGATCGGCGACGGAATCGAGCACGTGCGAGGCCTGGCGCACCGCTCGGCCCCGGCAGCCGTGCTCCTGACCCTCTCGGTGGGGACCCTCGCGGGCGTTCCGCCCCTCGCCGGCTTCCTGTCGCGCGTGCTGCTCATCTCCAGCGCCGGGGACACGCATTACGGCTGGCTCGCGGTGGTGGCCATTGCCGCGACCGTGGTGACCGTGATGTCGGCGTTGCGCCTCTTCGCGACCCTGTACGCGGATGCCGGCGACGAGGTGCCCTTCACCCTCGGCGCTACGCCGCTGCTCTCGCGCATCGTCGCGAGCGTCGCGTGCGTCGCCGGCGTCGTCCTCGTGGTGCTGATCCAGCCGCTGCTCGCGGTTGCGACAGCGGGAGCCGGAACACTGCGCTGACCGTGTCGGAGCGCGCCCCGGGTGGCGCCGCGCGGGATCTGCCCGCGGTCGCGCTCACCATCCTCACGCGCACGGTGCGGACACTCGGGCCCCTGCGTGCTCCGGCGGCGGCAGTGGTCGGAGCAGCATGGTATGCGTGCCTCAGCCGGGAGGATCGGGTTCGCGCGGCCGCGAATCACCATCGCCTGCAGCCACATCTCGACCATGCGGCGGCCGCATCGCTGGCTCGCCGCTCGTACCAGGAGTACGTCCGCATGATCGTCGATTCGATGTGGGCGGACCCGCTGGACTCGGTGCAGGTGCTCAAGCATTTTCGCGTCGTCGGGGCCGAGCACCTCGAGGTCGGCGACCGCGGGTCGATGGTGGTGCTCCCGCACTTCGGCAACTGGGATATGGCGGCGAGCGCGTCGCTCGGCCTCGGGCTGCACCTCAGCACGGTGATGGCCCCGGTGGTATCGCCGGGGATCACCGAGATGGTGGCTCTCTCGCGTCAGCGCAAGGGCCTCGAGATCTTCACCGTGCGCCAGTCGGCGCGGGGATTGTTCCGCGCGCTTCGGCGGGGGAGAACCGTCGCCCTCATGCTCGACGTCCCCGAAGCCGGCCCGACCGTCGTGGTGCCCTTCTGTGGCGGCCCCGTCCGGTGCAGCTCGGTGCCCGCACGGCTGGCAGCATCCTCGGGCGCGGCGATCCTCCCGGTGACCTGCCGGCGCGACGGGTGGGGCTGGGTGCTCGAGATCCATCCCCCCGTCGACCTGTCGGGTGACGATGCAACCGTGATCGAGCGGGTCGCGGCCTGCGTCGAGCCCGCGATTCGAGCGCATCCCGAACAGTGGTATCCGTTCCACCACGTCTATGTCGACCGGTGACGCGAGCGACCTGACGCGAGCCGCGCTCGAGGTGCTCGAGGCCGCGAGCGGACCGGGGTCGGCCGTGGCCGCCGCGTGGGCCCCGGGGCGCTGCACGCTGGTGGGAGAGCACGTCGACTACGCGGGCGGCCAGGTCCTGTGCGTTGCCGTCGACCTAGGGATCGCGGCCGCGGTGCGCCGAAGCGAAGCGGCGCGATACCTGGCGGCGAGTGGCGGGACGGTCGTCATCAGGAATGCCGCGGATCCGGCCGGTGACCTGGGGGATCGCGTGCTTGCGCCGGTCGTTGCGCTCCGTGCCCGCGGCGTTCCCGTCCCGGCCGTCGAGGTCGGCATTGCGGCAACCCTCCCCGCCGGAGCCGGCCTCGCCTCGTCGGCCGCTCTCATGGTGGCCACGGCCACGGCGATCCTTCGACTGCTCGGCGCCGGCATGACCGCTCGCGACCTGGCCGCGGTTGCGCTCTCCGCGGAACGCGACGTGCTCGGGATCCCCTGCGGTCCGCTCGATCAGCGAGCCGTGATCGACGCGCCTGAGGGTGGTGCGCTGCTGCTCGACTGCGCCACTGGCGGCGCGGAATTCGTGGTCTGGCCCTGGCCCGACGCGGTGCTCATCGGGTGCGACACGGGAGTGCACCACGATGTCGGCGGCGTCGAATACCGGCGTCGCCGCCGGGAGACCGAGTCAGGTCTTGCGGCGCTCGGCGCCACCAGCTGCCAGGAGTTGACCGCGACGGTCATCGACTCCGCCCCGGTGGACCCCGCGGTCAAGCGACGTCTGCATCACGTCATGGCGGAAAGCCGGCGCGCGGTCGAAGCCGCGGACGCCATGCGCCGCGCCGACCTCGGCGCGCTCGGCCGGCTGATGTCGGCGAGCCACCGATCGCTGCGCGATCTCCACGAGGTGAGCACCGCGGCGCTCGACGGGGTCGTGAGCGCCGCCGAGGCCGTCCCGGGCTGCTTGGGAGCCCGGATGGTCGGGGCCGGTTTCGGCGGTGCCGTGGTGGCGCTCGTGACCCGCGAAAGCACTGAGGCCTGCAGGAGTGCGATGGCGGCCGCCTGCGGCGGCGCGACTTTCCAGCTCAGGCCCTCACCGGGTGTGGCCCTGCTGGCGCCGGATGTGGTCCGGGGATAAACTCGTCGCCGCATGGCTGGCAACGCGGCTGCGGTCACGGGCTGCGCCGCCGGATATCTGATCGGGTCGGTGCCCTTTGGCCTGATCGTCGGCAAAGCCGTCGGCGGCCTCGACGTCCGTGACTTCGGCAGCGGCAACATGGGCACCGCCAACGTGCTGCGCACCGTCGGCGCCCGGGCCGGTGCGATCACCTTCGCGCTCGACGTGGCCAAGGGTGCCGGTGCTGTGGCCATCGCCCGCCGGTGTGGCGCGGACCCGGCCGCACAGGCCGCCGCCGGGCTCGCCGCGTGCATCGGGCATTCATGGCCGGTGTTCGCTCGCTTCCGGGGCGGGAAGGCGGTCGCGACAGCTTTTGGGGGACTGTTGATGGTGTCGCCCGAGGCGGCCGCCTGGGCGACGGCCGGTGGCATCGGCGCGCTTGCCATCAGCAGGACGATGTCGGTCGGGTCTCTGACCGCAACGGTCACCGCGACGCTTGGTGCCGGCCTTGAAAGCACCCGGCGCCACGACGCGGTGCCGTTCGTCTTCACCGCACTGGCCTCGACCCTGGTGGTCGCCCGCCATGCCGCCAACATCCGGCGGATCGCTCGTGGGGAGGAGCCACGACTATCGGCCCGCCTGTTCGGCGGTCGTCACTGATTCATCGGCGGACCCCGGCCGGGTCGTCCGTATGATCGGGAGCATGAAGGGCGCTGCGAACCCGCACGTCCCGGTCGAGAGCGCGGTCGATCGTGTGAGCGCCGTGGCCCGGGCGCTGACCAGCACCACCGGCGGCGTCGCCGAGCTCCAGCGCGAGGTCGTCTGCACCGCGGCATCGATCGCGGGTGACGGGGCCGCGGCGGCGATCGCGCTGCGCGAGGGCGAGCGCCTCGGCGTCAGGGTCGTCGATCCGCACCGTGCGATGCCGGACGCGTTCGAGGGGTGGGAGGCGGCGCCCGACGTGATCGCGGGGCAACGCCTGAGGCGGGTGCTTCCCGGAAGCGGGTCGCTGCTGGTGCTCCCCATGTCCAACCTCGGCGAGCTCGTTGGAGCGCTCGCCGTGGCGTCGATATCGGATGCTGCGACGATCGACCCCGAGGTCGAGGGTGTTTTGGCCACTCTCGCCAACAACGCGGCGATCGCTATGGAGAATGCGCGGCTCTACGAGCTGGAGCGGGAGTCGGTCCGCAGGCTGCGCGAGCTCGACACCATGAAGACCGACTTTCTCGCCACGGTGCAGCACGAGCTCCGCACTCCGCTGACGGCGATCCTCGGGCTCAGCGACCTCATCGAGATGTGCTGGGGCGTGTGGGAGGACTCGCCGAAGCTCGACGCGCTCCGCGACATCCAGGTCGCTGCGAGGAATCTCGACGGGATCGTCGAGACCATCATCGATTTCTCGATCGGCGACGGCGAGGCGCTGGCCCTCGCGCTTGGGGATGTGCCATTGGCGGATGCCGCCCACGCGGCAATCGCGGTGGTGGGGGAGCGTTACCGGGGCGGGCTTCCGGTGCCGGTGGAGGTCGAGGTGGCGCCGGGGGTGGCGCTGCTCGCGGACCCGGATCGCCTCGGTCAGGTGCTCAGGGCGCTCATCGACAATGCGGTGAAGTTCAGCGACGGCCAGGGACGCGTGATCCTGCGGGCGGCGCCGGACGAACCCGGCACTGTCCTCGTCGAGGTCATCGATGAGGGGATCGGAATCCCCGCCGAGGACGTCCCGCGGATCTTCGAGCGCTTCTACCAGGTGGACAACACCGCCACCCGCCGTTTCGGCGGCACAGGCATGGGGCTCGCCCTGGCAAAGCGCGTCGTGGAAGCGCATGGCGCCACCATCGATGTCGAGACGCGACCGGGGTCGGGCACGCGGATGTCGCTGCGCTGGCCGGAACGATCCCGGGCCTCGACCGATGCGCACCAGGAGGACCCGGTGCCATCCTCGCTGCCGGTACAATGAGGGTGGTCGCGCTAGGCGGGGCGTTAGCGGTGCCCTGTACCCGCAATCCGCTATAGCGGGGCTGAATTCCCCACCGAGGGGGCGCGTCATTGGGTCTGCTCCGGACGCGCCGGCGTTGACGACTGGGTCCCGCGCAGCTCGGGCCCGTGAACCCCGTCAGGTCCGGAAGGAAGCAGCGGTAAGCGGTCTCCCGGGGGTGCCGTGGGGACACCTGGTCTGAGCCGGTCGTACGGGTGAGCGCCGGTGGCGTGCCGACGACGTGGGGTGCGCGACTACCCTCGTTTTCCAGGACGGTCAGCCGTCACCGGCGGACCGCCACATCGACACCGCCGCCCGCTCCGATGACCATCGTGGAGGAGGGGGGTCCCTCGTGAGCCTCGCCCTCTACCGCCGCTATCGACCGCAGCGCTTCGCCGACCTGGTCGGGCAGGAGGTCGTCGCGCGCACGCTGGTCAACGAGGTCCGTTCCGGCGAGCTCGCGCATGGATACCTGTTCACCGGGGTGCGTGGCACCGGCAAGACGTCGACCGCGCGCATCCTCGCACGGGCGGTGAACTGCGACGCGCCGGTCGACGGAGAGCCCGACAACGTCTGCCCGGCGTGCATTGAGATCCTGAGCGGCGCCGCCGTGGACGTCCTCGAGATCGACGCGGCCAGCAACCGCGGCATCGATGAGATGCGCGACCTGCGCGACAAGGTGCGCTACCTGCCGGCGGTGCTCCGTCGCAAGGTCTACATCATCGACGAGGCGCACATGCTGACCACGGATGCGTGGAACGCCTTCCTCAAGACGCTCGAGGAACCGCCGCCGCATGTGCTCTTCGTGCTCGCCACCACGGAGCCGCACAAGGTTCCCGAGACGGTGCGCTCACGAGTGCAGCGCTTCGACTTCCGGCGGGTGCCAGTGCCGGCGATCGAGCAGCTGCTCGCCGAGGTGGCGGGCAAGGAGGGCGAACAGGTCGACGCGGACGCGCTGATGCTGCTTGCGACCGCCGCGCAGGGCAGCCTGCGAGATGCGCTCGTGCTGCTCGAGCAGGCGCTCGGGGCGGGCGAGCGTCCGGTCACGGTTTCGGTGGCGCGACGGTCACTGGGGCTCACCGACCCGTCCACGCTGCATGCGCTGGTGACGTCACTGGCGGGGGCTGACGCGGCCGGCACGCTGCGGGCGGCCGCAGCTGCATTTGATGCCGGCGCCGATCCTCGTCAGCTCTTTCGCGACGTCGCGCGCCTGGCGCGCGCGGCCGAGCTCGTCGCTCTCGGGTATCCCGAAGGGGCATCGGTGGGTCCCGATGAGGTCGCCCTGGTCACCGACCTGGCGGCGATCGCGCCGGCGGGCCTGTGGCTCCGGCTCCTGGAGCTGATGGCCGAGGCCGAGATGAACCTGCGCCAGTCGGTCGACGCACGGCTGCTGGTGGAGGTCTGCCTGTTGCGAGCTCTCCGCCCTCCAGCCGCCGACGGCGAGGCGGCCGCCGTGTCCGCGCTCGAGCTGCGCGTGACAGCGCTCGAACGTGGCGTTGCAGGGGGCGGCGCACGGGGGCAACGGCCTGGCCCTGCGGTTGCCACTGGGACACCGCCACGCGTCGCTGACCCGGTGCCGTCGTCACCTGACCCGCCACCCGCTGCTCCGGCGCCCGCTGATCCGGCGGCTGTTGATTCGGTGCCCGCCGATCCCCCGGCGGACTCCACGACCCCGGGGGACGGCGACGTGGTCCTGGAGGCGATCGGGAGACGCGACCTGACCACTGTCGCCGGCTGGACCAGCGAGTGGCCGGTTGCGATCGAGGCGGTGGCACGTGCGAACAAGGGGCTCGCCGGGGTACTGCGCGACTGCAGGCCGGTCGAAGCCGAGGCCGGCAGTGTGACCATCGGAACCAACGGTCGCTTTCACCATGAGCAGATCAGCGACCCCGAGAAACGGCGCGTGATCGCCGAGGCGCTGTCCGCTATCGGCGGGCGTCCCATACAGGTGCTGACCCGGTTCACCGGGGAGGAGCGCCCGCAAGGGCCTTCGGGGTCGGTGAGCGAAGTCACCCAGGCGGTGCTCGACACATTCGCCGGCAGCCGGGTCACGGCCACCCGCCTCCACGATGACACGAGGCTCGGAGCGCCACGATCGGCCAACGGTGCGTAGACTGCCCCAACGAGGTCTGATGTGAAGAACCAGCAGCAGATGATGAAGCAGCTCCAGCAGGTGCAGGCCCGGATGGCCAAGATGCAGGAGGAGCTCAACGACGTGACCGTCACCGGTACCGCGGGCGGCGGTGTGGTGTCGATCACCGCGGACGGCCATCAGAAGATCCTCTCGGTTGCCATCGAGCCCGAGGCGCTCGAGGAAGGCGCCGAGCTGCTTGCCGACCTGGTCCTCGCCGCCTGCAACGACGCGCTCGACAAGTCTCGGGAGGCGGCGGCGACCAACATGTCGCAGCTCACCGCGGGCTTGGGGCTTCCTCCCGGCCTGCTCTGACCGGGGGCCGGCGGCGCGTGATGTCGGAGGAGGCACGTGCCCCTCGTTCCTGAGGCGGTCGAGCGGCTCGCCGCAGAGTTCGGACGGCTGCCGGGAATCGGCCCCAAGACGGCGCAACGGCTCACGTTCTACTGCCTGCGCGCCTCGGCGGAGATGTCCCAGCGATTGGCAGGTGCTCTGACCGACCTGCACACCCGAGTCCGTCCCTGCTCGCGCTGCTTCTTCATCGCTGACGGTCCGCTGTGTGCGATCTGCACGGATGTGAAGCGAGATGGATCGTTGTTATGCGTCGTCGAGGAAGCCCTCGATGTGCTCGCCGTCGAGCGAAGCGGTGAGTTTCACGGCCTGTATCACGTGCTCGGAGGCGCGTTGTCTCCGATGGACGGCGTCGGCCCCGACGAGCTTCGCATCCGCGAGCTCGAGAGCCGGGTTGCAGAAGGTGAGATTCGCGAAGTCGTGATCGCAACCGACCCCGACGTGGAGGGCGAGGCAACCGCGTATTACGTCGCCGAGCGGCTGGCGAGCCTCGGGGTTACCGTCTCGCGCCCGGCCCACGGCCTGCCGGCGGGCTCCGATCTCGAGTACGCGGACGAGCTCACCATGGCCCGGGCGTTCGCGGGTCGTCGCGCGCTCTGAGCGGCCTCGCCGGCCTTCGTATGCGCGTCCCTCCACCCTCGGCGCCGGGTCCGGGCGAACGGTCCCCTAACGGACACATGAAAGGGGTGCATACGTGGGAACCATCGGCCCCGTCTTGAAGATCGTTTGTCCCGCGTGCGGAGCTGACCGCCTGATCCCGCTGACGTTCCCGATCTACCGGCGGGCGGCCGGGGAGGTCGAGTATCGCCGGCCGATAGCGAAATGCTCCGGATGCGGCCAGCGAATGTTCGCCCGAATTACGGCGCGGCAGCCTCACGGGACCACTCCGCTCCCCTGGAACGGGGGCTGATTCCCGCCCCATCGCGGTCAGGGACGGGTTCTTGCTCAGTGTGAATCGGGGATTGCTGCCACCCGAGGGGGGCGACGATCGCCGTCATTCGGACAGAGTCCCTGGACCTTAGCCCGGACAAGTTCGCTGACCACCTCACAGGGCCGGCTCGACTTGACCTGAGCCCTCGAGATAGGTAAACTCCGGGGGTTGCCCGCTCGGGGTGCTCCCGACGGCCGCGTTGCCAGGGATTCCATCGTGGACTTGGCGCGCCATGAACCTTGACACTTGAAGAGTGGAGACGACTTTCCGCGACGGCCTTGGGTCTCGTGCGATCAAGCACGGACCGGCGTAGGCCTCGTCAAGCATGTCTACGACCCGGGTTATCCGGGACACAGACGTATTCATGGAGAGTTTGATCCTGGCTCAGGATTAACGCTGGCGGCGTGCATGAAACATGCAAGTCGAGCGCGGTGTGATGAGGGGTAACCCAAGTCACATCTAGCGGCGAACGGGTGAGTAACACGTGAGCAACCTACCTTTGAGTTGGGGATAGCCCTGGGAAACCAGGATTAATACCCGATGTGGTCACAACAGGACATCCTGATGTGAGTAAAGGCGCAAGCCGCTCAATGACGGGCTCGCGGCCTATTAGCTTGTTGGTGGGGTAACGGCCTACCAAGGCGATGATGGGTAGCTGGTCTGAGAGGACGATCAGCCACACTGGGACTGAGACACGGCCCAGACTCCTACGGGAGGCAGCAGTTAGGAATTTTCCGCAATGGGCGAAAGCCTGACGGAGCAACGCCGCGTGAGTGATGAAGACCTTCGGGTTGTAAAGCTCTGTCGGAGGGGAAGAACACAATGACGGTACCCTCCAAGAAAGCCCCGGCTAACTACGTGCCAGCAGCCGCGGTAATACGTAGGGGGCGAGCGTTATCCGGATTTACTGGGCGTAAAGCGCGTTAAGGCGGCCGACAAAGTTGGTGGTGAAATTTCAGGGCTCAACTCTGAAACTGCCTCCAATACTGGTCGGCTTGAGTGCGGGAGAGGAAGGTGGAATTCCCGGTGTAGTAGTGAAATGCGTAGATATCGGGAGGAACACCAGTGGCGAAGGCGGCCTTCTGGCTCGCAACTGACGCTGTAGCGCGAAAGCGTGGGGAGCGAACGGGATTAGATACCCCGGTAGTCCACGCCCTAAACGATGTGCACTAGGTGTTGGGCGTATTGACGCGCTCAGTGCCGCAGCTAACGCATTAAGTGCACCGCCTGGGGAGTACGGTCGCAAGGTTAAAACTCAAAGGAATTGACGGGGGCCCGCACAAGCAGCGGAGCATGTGGTTTAATTCGAGGCAACGCGAAGAACCTTACCCAGGTTTGACATGCATTCGAAAACCGTGGAAACACGGTCCCCGAAAGGTGGATGCACAGGTGGTGCATGGCTGTCGTCAGCTCGTGCCGTGAGGTGTTGGGTTAAGTCCCGCAACGAGCGCAACCCCTGTGGTTAGTTGTATTTTCTAGCCAGACTGCTGGGAGAAACCCAGAGGAAGGTGGGGATGACGTCAAGTCATCATGCCCTTTATACCTGGGGCTACACACATGCTACAATGGCCAGTACAACGGGCTGCGACACCGCGAGGTGAAGCCAATCCCTGAAAGCCGGCCTCAGTTCGGATTGCAGGCTGCAACTCGCCTGCATGAAGTCGGAGTTGCTAGTAACCGTGGGTCAGCACACCGCGGTGAATATGTTCCCGGGCCTTGTACACACCGCCCGTCACACCACCCGAGTCTGGTGCACCCGAAGTCGCTGGCCGAACCCGCAAGGGACGGAGGTGCCGAAGGTGTGCCCGGTGAGGGGGGTGAAGTCGTAACAAGGTAGCCGTACCGGAAGGTGCGGCTGGATCACCTCCTTTTAGGGAGTGGCCCGAGTGCGTGCGTGCAGCAATGCGCGTCACGGCACGGACCAGTCAACTCAAGTCGTGCAGTAACGCGTCATGGAGAACCGCGAAGAGTAGCGAGCAATCGCCAAGAGTACCGGGATGTAATGTGGCGCGGTCATCGAGCGCAAGCCGGTGGGAAGGCCGGCCAGCAGGCAGTGGGAATCTGCAGAAAATGAACTGTCGCGTCAGGAGCGCGGTGCTCCAGGCGCCCGAGGCTATTACGTCGCCTCGCGGATGTCGCTCCACGCTTCAGCGGTCAAGGGGACCGGCTGCGCCGGGCCCCGCGGGCCTTTAGCTCAGTTGGTGAGAGCGCACGGCTGATAACCGTGAGGTCTGTGGTTCGAATCCACAAAGGCCCACGCGTTGGACGTAGGGTTCACGTTACCGGGGATGTAGCTCAGTTGGAAGAGCACCTGCTTTGCAAGCAGGGGGTCGCCGGTTCGAGCCCGGCCATCTCCACGGGCAGACTGACCCCTCCGCTCGACAGCCGGCCTCAAGGTCGGTCGTTTGCACGTTGACACCAGAATCGCGAGTCTACGAGAACACTGGACGGTTTCGTCGTCCGGCGTTCGAGTGAGAATCCTCAATAACAAACAACAAGCCAGGCGAAACACGTGTCGTGGTGACCAGCGACGTCGCCAGACCTCCTGAGTCATTGAACAGTGACGATAGGAAAGGTCAAGCTACCAAGGGCACACGGTGGATGCCTTGGCACCAAGAGCCGATGAAGGACGTAGCGTTGTTGCGATAAGCCTCGGGTAGCTGCTAGCAAGCTCTCGATCCGGGGATTTCCGAATGGGGCAACCCGGCCTGGAGGAATGTCCAGGTACTCCCGGTTGAATATATAGACCGGGTAGAGGGCACGCGGAGAACTGAAACATCTAAGTATCTGCAGGAAGAGATGTCATCCCCTGAGTAGTGGCGAGCGAAAAGGGATAAGCCTAAACCGAGACGGCGTGATAGCCGGCAGGCGTTTCCGTTTCGGGGTCGCGGGACCTCAGCGTTCCTTCTGCCGAAGGGACAAGGAGTTACAAAATCGTTGTCTAGCCGAACGGCATTGGAAAAGCCGGCCACAGAGGGTGACAGCCCCGTAGGCGAAAGGCGAGCGATCTCCTTTGAGAGCTCCCAAGTACCACGGAACACGTGGAATTCTGTGGGAATCTGGGCGGACCATCGTCCAAGCCTGAATACTCTTGGTGACCGATAGTGAACAAGTACCGTGAGGGAAAGGTGAAAAGCACCCCAGAAGGGGAGTTAAAGAGTACCTGAAACCGTGTGCTTACAAGCCGTGAGAGGGCTATGCCCCTAGTGGGAATGCCTGATTGCGTGCCTTTTGTAGAATGAGCCGGCGAGTTACTTCCAGTGTGGCGAGGTTAAGGGGTTGACACCCGGAGCCGTAGCGAAAGCGAGTCTGAATAGGGCGTGACCACGTAATGGTGGTGGTAGTCGCATGGAGTAGACCCGAAACCGAGTGACCTACCCATGGTCAGGGTGAAGCGCGGGTAAGACCGCGTGGAAGCCCGAACCGACCCCAGTTGAAAATGCGGCGGATGAACTGTGGATAGCGGTGAAATGCCAATCGAACTCGGATATAGCTGGTTCTCCTCGAAATGCATTTAGGTGCAGCGTCGTCGATGGGTTTGTCGCAGGTAGAGCACTGAATGGGCTAGGGGCGATCACCTCGTTACCAAACCCAACCAAACTCCGAATGGCGACAAATTTTCCGGCGGCAGTGAGACTGTGGGGGCTAAGCTTCATCGTCGAAAGGGAAACAGCCCAGACCACCGGCTAAGGTCCCAAATCGCAAGCTAAGTGGAAAAGGATGTCACGGTGTCCAGACAACCAGGATGTTGGCTTAGAGGCAGCCACCATTTAAAGAGTGCGTAACAGCTCACTGGTCGAATGTCGTGGCGCCGACAATGATCGGGGCTCAAGCTGCAACCGAAGCCGTGGATGGCCTTCCTTCACAGGAAGGTCGTGGTAGAGGAGCGTTCTGTTTGCTGCGAAGCCTGACCGTAAGGACGGGTGGAGCGGACAGAAGTGAGAATGCCGGCACAAGTAGCGAGAAACGCGTGAGAAACGTGTTCGCCGTAAACCTAAGGTTTCCTGGGCTACGTTAATCGACCAGGGTCAGTCGGGACCTAAGCCGAGGCCGAAAGGCGTAGGCGATGGACAGTTGGTCAACATTCCAACACCGCCGCTGGTTCGTTATCAGCAATGGGGGAACGGGGAAGGATAGGCCTGACGGGGCGACGGTTGTCCCCGACGGAGCCTTGTAGGAGGTCAAGTAGGCAAATCCGCTTGACGCTAACTCCGAGAAGGATCCCAAGACACTTTGTGTCGATGGGGCCGGTTCCATGCCTCCAAGAAAAGCCTCTAGCGAGAACCACAGCGCCCGTACCGCAGACCGACACAGGTAGGTGGGAAGAGGATTCCAAGGCGATCGAGGGAAACGTGGCTAAGGAACTCGGCAAAATGTCCCCGTAACTTCGGGAGAAGGGGAGCCCTTGGCGGTGATCCGATTTACTCGGTGAGCTGACGAGGGCCGCAGAGAAAAGGCCCATCCGACTGTTTACTAAAAACACAGGTCTCTGCTAAAGCGTAAGCTGACGTATAGGGGCTGACGCCTGCCCGGTGCCGGAAGGTTAAGTGGAAGAGTGCAAGCTCTGAAATGAAGCCCCGGTAAACGGCGGCCGTAACTATCAACATTGACCGTGGTAGTTATAAAATTCGGCTATATGCTGGAATACCCGTCCTTGAAAAGGTGCAGTATCCCGTGCTAGACGCCGCACTGGTCCTCATGAACTCGTCAACTCTGACAATGCAACGGGTGCGGGCAATCAGCAGGAAAGG
>CAVUQX010000002.1:0-237274 GCA_963743835.1 Candidatus Dormiibacterota bacterium
TCCGATAGTTACCAAACTGTGACGAGGGACTGCTGGTCCGGACTCGCTCCTCAGCAGTCCTACCCAGTGGGGATCAATGGACCTAAGGAGCTCTTGGAGGGTTGGAAGCACATGAAGATTAAGGTTCGCCGCGTCGCGTTGCTCGCGGCCGCGGTCGTGGCAGTCGCAGGCTGCGCGCAGGCCGCGGTGGCGGCGCCGGTCTCGGTTCGTCCTGGCACATCGTCAAGCGGGTCAGCGCAGGCCCCAACGGCATCTTCAGCGGTCACCGCGACCGGCCGGAACGGCGGGTCGGCGTTCGACGGCAGAGCGGTCGACCGCCTGGAAGCGGAACGGATTCGGCTGGACCAGGGCGCCGTTCCCAGCAAGTCCAGCGAGGTAGTGGGCGCGGTCGCCGCGACTTCGGCGAGCAACGTCTGGGCGTTCACCGACCAGTCGGGCAGTCACGGGCGCTGCACTGGAACGGCCAGCACTGGTCGGTGGCGGGGTCCTTCTCCCACGTGTCGGCGGCGCGGCGGTGCTCAGCTCCTCTGTCGTCTGGGTGTTCGGGGAGCCCGATGTACCCGCCGCCCAGCTGGGCGCGTGGCACTACAACGGGCGCAGCTGGACCGGTCGCGTCCGGCAAGGGCCTTGAAGGCGGCAGCGGGCTGTCGGCCAGCGGCATCTGGGCCTTCGCCGGGGCCGACGTGGCGCACTGGAACGGTTCGAGCTGGTCCCGCAAGTCGCTGGCGTCCCTGCTGCCAGCCAAGCAACTGCTGAACGACCCGGCGGTGACCGGGATCGTCGAGCGGTCCCGGAACAACGTCTACGCGGTCGCAAACGGCAATTACGGGACGGGGGGGCCCTGGTCCTGCTGCACTAGAACGGCTCAGCCTGGAGCCGGGTGGCCGCGGGCGACTATGGTACGGCGAGCTCCAGCCGGTCGGCGCCGACGGCCACGGCGGCTTCTGGCTGCCGATGCCGGCGCCGACGGTCAGAAGTCGTACCTGCTGCACTATTCGGCGGGCGGCTGACCAAGGCTGCACTGCGGCGGCCCGAGACGATCGCCGTCAACGCGGTAGCGCACATTCCCGGCACCACCCCGGTCTTGGGCGCCGGTGACGTTCATCCCGCGGACAACCCCGGAATCGACCTGGTCGGCGTCCTCCTGACGTACGGATCTGACCGGCGTGTCTGCCCCGGGCGACGGGTGGCGCTAACCGGGACAGGAACCACGCTTCGTTAGGCCAAAAAGTTTCAGGGCGCGGCCGGATGATGACTTAGGTGTAAATAGGCCAGGCCATCTCGGTTTGCTTGCGGGCTGTATCGGGCTACGGGCCTGGCATGGCAGCGGACGAGCGGCAACAGTGGCGCGATCGGCGGCGGCATGATGGTGCCGGACTGCTGCCGTCCACCTCGCCAACGCGTTGCGGCTGAGCGGGAAGAGGGAGCCGAGGATGTGCGTGATCAATACGGCCGGCGGCGACGACCCGCGGTGGACACTTAAAATGTATGACAGGTTGGCGGGAGAGCCGGTCCGGGTCAGCCACCTGGCGCTGTTCCCGATGCCGAACGTGGGCGATCCCGCAGACCTGCTGCTGTCCCAGGATCTGATCTTCGTCGGGGGTGGCAGCGTGGCCAACATGGTCGCCGTGTGGCGCGTGCACGAGCTCGACGTGATCATGCGCAAGGCGTGGCAGGCGGGCATCGTGCTGTCTGGGTCGAGCGCGGGCGGGATCTGCTGGTTCGAGGGAGGAGCCACGGATTCGTTCGGGCGCTAGCTGCGGCTCTTTACGACGGGCTCGGCCTGCTGCCCGGCGGCTGCTGCCCGCACTACAAGTCCAAGGACGGGCAGGCGGCCGCTGTACCACCAGCTCACGCCGACGGCACGCTGGCTCGCGGCATGGCGTGCGACGACGGGGCGGCGGCGCATTTCGTCGACGACGAGCTGACCGAGCTGATCGCCGACCGGCCGGACTCAGGTCGGCGATCTCGGCGCTGCCGGTACCTGGCTCAGTTGCGTCTTGTGCTGCGCCCGTCCGACATCGGTGAGCTGCACATTGCGTCCCACACGCTGCAGCAATGGCAGGCCGAGGGTGGCCTCGAGACGGCGCACGACACCACTGACCGAGCCCTGTGAGAGGCCGAGCGCCTCAGCGGCTGCGGTCACGTGCTCGCGTTCGGCGACGGCGAGAAACGTGTGCAGTTGGTCGAGCGTGATCCGGGGCCGCGGATGCCGGGGACGCGACTGCGGCGTACGCATCGCGGCGTTAGCCGCGAGGCGCCGGTTCTGGGAGGAGGCCGCTGGCGTCGATGGCTGCGAGGACCGCGGCAACCAACTCGTCGACGGTCTGGGTGCCGCTGTCGACGATCACGTCCGGCGCGTCCGGCGCCTCGTACGGATCCGACACACCCGTGAAGTGCTCGATCTCGCCGGCAAGTGCTCGCTTGTACAGGCCCTTGACGTCGCGCTCCGAGAGCACGTCGATGCTGCAGCTCACGTAGACCTCGACGAAGCGCCCGATGCGCCGGCGCACCTCGGCACGAGTGTCCTTGTACGGGGAGATGGCGGCCGTGATGGCGACAACACCGTTGCGCGTGAGCAGCTCGGCGACGAATCCGATGCGCCGGATGTTGATGTCGCGATCCTCCTTGGAGAAGCCGAGCCCGGCACTGAGGGTCTGACGAACCTCGTCGCCGTCGAGGACCTCGACACGCAGGCCCCGATCGCGCAGCTCAGTCGCGACGCGCTGGCCGATCGTTGATTTGCCGGCACCGGAAAGACCGGTGAACCAGATCGTGAGCCCCGCGGTCATCCAGCGATCGGGGCCGCGACGGCATAGGCGGCGCGAAGGATCTCCGCAACCTCGGGCCGGGTGAACTCGTGCGGGATGGGATCACCGCGGGTGAGCATCTCGCGGACGCGCGTCCCGCTGAGGATCACGCGATCGTCGGCACCGTGCGGGCAGGTCTTGGTGCTGGCCATGCTCTCGCACGCCCGGCAGTAGAAGGAGTGCTCGAATTTGTACGCGGAGAAGCCGAGACGTTCGGCACCGCCGAGCTCGTCGTACAGCGTCTGCGCGTCATAGGTGCCGTAGTAGGTGCCGACCCCGGCAGCGTCACGACCGATGATGAAGTGCGAGCAGCCGTAGTTGCGGCGGACCTGGCCGTGGTAGATCGCCTCGCGGGGTCCGGCGTAGCGCATCGCACCGGGAAAGACACCCAGCACCACGCGATTCGGCGGGTAGTACCCGTCGAGCAGCACGCGGTAGCACTGCATCCGGACCTCGAACGGGACGTCGTCGCCCTTGGTCACCCCCGAGAGGGGATGGAGGAGCAGCCCGTCGACCTGCTCGAGCGCGACCTTCGTCAGGTACTCGTGGGCGCGATGCACGGGGTTGCGCGTCTGGAATCCCACCACCGTGGACCATCCACGGTCGGCGAGCGCCGCGCGGGTCTCGGCCGGCGCCGATGGGACATCACCGGCGGCCTGCGCGGCAACGCGAACCGGGCCGGCGACAACCGTCGGTCCCTGCGCGAACAGCGCGGCGACCCCGGGATGGGCCTGGTCGGTGGTCCGGTACACCTCGCGCGCCTCGGCCTCGAGGTCGCGATCGTAGATCTCGGTGACGGTGAGCGCCCCGAGCAGGTGACCGCTCTCGTCGCGCAGCGCGACGACCGCTCCTTCCTGCAGCGAACGCGCCTGGCCTCCGGCGGGGAGCGTGATCGGCAATGTCCACGGCGTTCCGTCACCAAGCGACGCGTGCTCGACCACGCTTTCGTAGTCGCGGCGTCCCTGGAAAGCGTCGAGCGGCGAGTAGGCGCCGTTGCCGAGGAGGGCGAGATCCGCGGATGCCGTTTCCGAAACACGCAGCGAGATGAGCTCGTGAGCGCGCGCGCTGAGGTCCGCAAGCTCCTCCGCTGTCATCAGCAGATCGACAAGCGCTCCCCCGAGCGGTGAGATCAGGGTTGCCTTTTTCTCGTCCACTCGGGGCTCGCTTGATTCCAGGGTCATCGCGGTGAGTTTACCGGGTCAGTCCCTCAGGACAGCTTCGCGTCCCATCGCCGGTGGCAATCAGTCGCCGGAATTCACTCGTTGTACATACTCTCGTTACATCGTGTTTGATCGAAGCGCCGCGGCTCTACACTCGTAAAGGCCGTGCCTATCAACGAGCTCATGGCCCGCGTGGAGTACCTCCCCAAGGAGGACCAGACCTCGATCCGGCGCGCCTTCGACGTGGCCGATCGCGCCCACACCGGGCAGTCGAGACTCACGGGCGAGGCCTACATCGAGCATCCTCTCGCGGTCGCGGGCATCCTCGCCGACCTGCGCCTCGACCCCGAGACGCTCATGGCCGCGCTGCTCCATGACACCGTCGAGGACACCGAGGTCACTCGCGAGGAGGTGCGCAGCCTCTTCGGTGACCAGGTCGCCAAGCTCGTCGACGGGGTGACCAAGCTCGGCAAGATCCACGTGCGCAGCGCCGAGGAGCACCAGGCGGAGAACATCCGCAAGATGCTCGTGGCGATGGCCGAGGACGTGCGCGTGGTGCTCATCAAGCTCGGCGATCGCCTTCACAACATGCGCACCATCAGCGCGCACACCACGGAGCGGCGCCTGCGCATCAGCCGGGAGACGCTCGACATCTATGCGCCGCTCGCGCATCGCCTGGGGATCTGGGAGATCAAGGGCGAGCTCGAAGACCTCGCCTTCGTGCAGCTCGATCCCGACAACTACCACCTCATCGAGGCGCGGTTGGCGAGCAGTCGTGAGCAGCGGGATGCGTTCGTGCGCGATGTCACCGAGATCCTCGGTCGCGAGTTCGCGCCGCTTGGAATGCAGGCGGAGATCGCCGGCCGCACCAAGCACACGTACAGCATCCACGAGAAGATGCTCCGCGGCCAGAAGGAATTCGGCGAGATCTACGACATCATCGCCATCCGCGTGCTCGTGGACTCCATCAAGGACTGCTACGGCGCGTTGGGCATCGTGCACTCGCTGTGGAAGCCGCTGCCCGGCCGTTTCAAGGACTACATCGCCATGCCCAAGGGCAACGGCTATCAGTCCTTGCACACCACCGTGCTCTCACACACCGGTGAGCCGATGGAGGTGCAGATCCGCACCCAGGACATGCACGAAACGTCTGAGTACGGCGTCGCCGCGCACTGGCGCTACAAGGGCGGTCAGGACGGCGCCAAGATCGATGAGCGCTTCACCTGGCTGCGACTGCTGATGGACTGGCAGAAGGAGGTCCTCGACGCCGAGGCCTTCGTCAACACCGTCAAGGTCGACATCTTCCAGGACGAGGTGTTCGTGTTCACACCGCGTGGTGACGTGCGCTCGCTGCCGCAGGGATCCACACCGGTGGACTTCGCCTATCGCATCCACACCGATGTGGGGCACAGCTGCATCGGGGCCAAGGTCAACGGGCGGATGGTGCCGCTCGATCACCGCCTCGAGAATGGCGAGATCGTCGAGGTGCTCACCACCAAGGCGCCGCACGGACCGTCGCGCGACTGGCTGAATTTCGTGAAGACCTCGAGCGCTCGCGAAAAGATCCGCCAGTGGTTCAAGCGCGAACGCCGCGACGAGAATATTCAGAAGGGCCGCGAGATGCTGGACAAGGAGTTCCGGCGTCTCCGCCAGATGTCGCTGAGCGGCGTGAAGGAGGACCAGCTCCTCGAGCTAGCCCAGGAATTCAAGGTCGCGACGGTCGACGACTTCGTCGCGGCCATCGGCTATGGCGATATCAGCGCGCGAAGCGCAGTGCTGAAGTTCGGCGCCGACGAGCAGCAGACCGATGACGATCGCATCCTCGGGATTCCCCTCACCAGTACGCCGGCCCCGACCGGCTCCGTGCGCGTGCACGGCCACATCGACATGCTCACCACCCTCGCGCACTGCTGCAAACCGGTTGCGGGCGATGCCATCCGCGGGTATGTGACCCGCGGCAAGGGCGTGACGGTGCACCGCGCCGACTGCGTGAACATCCGCAATGCCGGCGACGTGGAGCGCGTCGTCGACGTCGAGTGGGAGACCGGCGCCCGCCAGGTGTACCCGGTGAGCATCAAGATCGAGGCCTGGGACCGCACCGGTCTGCTGCGCGACATCGCGGCGGTCATCGCCGAGTTGAAGATCAACCTGAGCGGCGCGGACGTGCAGGTCTACGACGACAAGACCGCGGTGATCAGCACCATCGTCGAGATCCAGAATCTCTCGCAGTTGAGCCGTCTGCTCGAGCGCCTCGAGTCGGTGCGCGACGTCCATACGGTGGCCCGCGACACGGTCTGATTTCCCACCGAGGGCCGGGTCATCGGCATCCGTGCGCGACACTGCGGCGCGCGGGTCGCGAGCTGATCGAACTTAGCCATCAGCTGGGCCGGCGGCGCCCGCGCGCTACTTGGGCTTGGCTGACGTCATGAGACTGGGGAAACCGTCACCTCTTTCGGCTCACCGGACGAGGCGGCGCATAACGCCTTCAGGCCTGCTGCCGGAGCCGTGCGCCCTCGACAGTTCTGCCACCGCAAGCGACAGAACGAGCAGGACAACCCCCGTACCCACGCCGAACAAGACGCAGAGCCACGGGGAGAACGCCGGGAGTTCGACCTGGTTCGGGCAGAAGTTCGGGTTGGGGCAGCCTGGAGCGCTCCTGAGGAACGCCGTCCATAGACCAATCAGCACTCCCGCCGGCACCGACGCCGTGCGAAGGACATGCATTGCGCTTGTCTCGAGCGAGATGAGCAGCATCACGATAGCTGTAGCCACACCGACGAGCACGCATTGCCAGAGCGCAAATCGAGGCCCCGGACTGCACAACCAGAACGCGGCGCAGGACGATGAGCTTGAGGGCCTGATCGTGACCGACATACCGTTGGTCCAGAGTCCGACGCCCACTCCCAGAGGCAGCGATGCCAGTCGAAGTGCCTTCCTCAGGGTCACCCTCATTTAGAGGATGCTACCCCGCCTCGGCGTAACGGTTCGGTGGCCAAGTCCAACGTCACCGGGCCGCGCCGCTTCGTCATGACGGCGGCTCGACCACGGCAACGCCGTCAGCGATATGGATGCGCCAGCCCTGCTCGTGCACCCGGCGGTGGTGGGTCCGGCACAACGAGACCAGATTGTCGAGCTCGGTGGGACCGTCCGGCCAGTGGATGATGTGGTGCCCATCGGTCCACGCCGGCGGTCGATCGCACCCGGGAAACCGACAGCCCTGATCGCGCAGGTTGAGCGCGGTGCGGAGGTGGGCCGGGATGGTGCGCGTCTCCCGTCCGACCGCGAGCGGCAGGACCGGTGGGCGGAGGGGCTTCCACGCCGAACCACCCGCAGCCGGCGGCGCAACGGCCACCACCGTGAGCGCCGCATCACAGGCGATGCGCCGCGCGGTCTCGGGATGGATCGGTCCCACCCCGCGCAGCTCGGCCGGCCAGCCATCGGCGTCACCCCGGAGCGTGGCCGCGCTCACCGTGAGGGTGAGATGGGGGCGCTGGCCGTGGACATCGCGGTGGTCCCCGCAGCGCAGCTGGGTGGCGGCCAGCTCGACGAGCGCGTCGGCACGGCGCTGCGAGCCGGTTCGGGTCTCGTCATGGGTCATTCCCTGACTGAGCGCGTCGATGGCGGTCTTCACCAGCGCGCCCCCTTCGGCGTCGAGCTCCCCGCGAAGGACGAAGACCCCGCCATAGGTCTGCTCGCACTCGAACCAGCGCCGCTCATGGGCGCGGTTGTCGTCGGCGAGCACCCCATCGGGATCGATCCGGAGCCGCGCCACCTGGGTGACGGTGCGCATGTCGCCGGGGTCGAGCGTCTCCGCCGCGCCCACCAGGATGTGCTCCAGCAGCGCCACCTGCGCCACGCCGACATCATTGGCGAGCTGGGCGATCATGGTCACGTTGCTCAGGGAGGCGCGCCCGGCACGGGCGCTGTCGAGCGTGGCCGGGAGCTCGCCGAGGGTGCGCGCCAGCCGGACGCGGGACGCGCCCGCCTTCCAGGTCACGGCGCAGTGATCGCGCACCCAGGACGTGGTGCTGCCCGCCCCATCGGCCAGCGCGCCGTGGGCGCGATCGAAGCGGTCCAGGCGACGGAGGAACTCGGCCTCGAGGCGATCGGCAGCCCGCCGGATGGCGACCAGGTCGTCGCCCAGCGCCTGTGTGGAGAAGCCGTCGATGGACTCGCCGACGAGTGCATCCACGGCCTCCATCAGCCGCTGTCCGGCATCCGGTATGGCGAACGCTTCCATACACAATATTATCCCAAACACCTGTTCGCCACCGCACGGACAATGCGGTGCCGAAAAAGCCGGTTACAGCCATGTTCGGCAATAACCAGTCCTATTTATCGCCATCCCACAATCGGGCGATAACCGAACACGGCGAGTTGACTCACGAACTCGCGGTCGATCCCTATCACGGTCACCATCCCCTGGAAATGCCTGCGGTCGGCCTCAACGCCGCCACCATGCCATTGGACATCGGGCCACGATCAACCGGCCACAACCACCCATCTGAAGCGGCCGCGCGTTCGAGACTTACTCCGCTCGCGATGCTGCCGATGCCTCGAACGCCTTGACAAAAGAGCAGAGCGGAACCTAGCCCGCTCCTCACCAGCAAAGAATTTGTTGCCGAGTGCTGTGAGAGCGCATCAGGCCTTCGCAGCGTACGACGACACGCTCGCGACAGACGTCTGTCGCGTCCCCGGAGCACGGTGGACAGATGAACCCGCACGCACGCATCCGCTTATTGGAACGGGCCACCTCAGAGTTGCTTGAATCGGAGACCAACGCCTCGCTGGTGCTTGGCGTCAAGGGGAGCGACTGCGAGCCACTCGTGGTCACTGCGCTGGGATGCAGCGTTCTGGTCGCGGTCGGGCGCCGCTCGCCAATCCTGATCGCGATTTCCTCGCTGAACCGGAATGGCAGATCCGGTCCACGAGCACTCGCGGAGGGCTGCGATCGAACTCTCAGGACGGTGCATGACCTCCCGTCGGAATTCGTACCGACCCTCTGCTTTGCAGACCCCGTGAGCGCCAGCCGCTTCCCCTATGGCTCCTCCGAAGCCGAGTTCTAACAGGGCGCCGCAGCCGTCAGCCCGTACACTCGGACGCCAATGCCCCAGATCGCAGCGCCCAAAGGCACGCGTGACATCCTTCCCGACGAGGCTGCCGCCCGCCGATGGCTGCTCGACGCCCACAGCGCTGTGGCCGAATCCTTCGGATACCGAGCGATCGAAACCCCGATCATCGAATCGACCGAGCTGTTCAGCCGCGGCGTGGGCACGGACACTGACATCGTCGAAAAGCAGATGTTCACCTTCGACGACCGTGGGGGGCGCTCGCTGACGCTCCGTCCGGAGGGAACGGCCGGCGCGCTCCGCGCCGTGCTCGGCGCACACCTCGACCAGGAGATCCGCCCCGCCCGCGTGCACTATGCCGGGCCATTTTTCCGCGCCGAACGGCCCCAGGCCGGAAGGCAGCACCAGTTCACCCAGGTCGGCATCGAGTGCATCGGGGAAGGCTCACCTGCGCTCGACGCCGAGATCATCGAGGTCGCCTGGCACTTCTACAAAGCGCTGGGCATCTCGGGCATCCATCTGCAGGTGAATTCGCTCGGCAGCCCGGCGGATCGCGCCCGCTATCGCGCCGCGCTGGTCGCGTACTACACACCGCTTGAGGCATCGCTGTGCGACGACTGCCGTCGACGCCTGCACACCAACCCGCTCCGGTTGCTCGACTGCAAGCGCGACGCCGGGTTCGTCGCGGGAGCGCCGCTGCTCTGGGACTCGCTGGACCGACCCAGCCGCGACCACTTCACGGCCGTCGTTCGCGATCTCGAGGCGGCGGGCATCGACGCGATCCGCAACGACCGGCTGGTGCGCGGGCTCGACTATTACGGCGACACCGTTTTCGAGTTCTGGCACGACGTCCTTCAGGGGGCGCAGAGCTCGCTCGGTGGGGGAGGCCGGTACGACGGGCTTGCCGAGCTGCTCGGCTTTCCGGCAACCCCGGCGACCGGCTACGCGCTCGGGGTCGAGCGGATCCTCATGGTTGCCCGCGCCCTGGGGACCGTCCCGTCGATCCCGCCGGCTGCCGATGCGCTCGTCTGCTCGGTGGAGCCTGACCAGGCTGAGGCGGCGGCCGGCGTCGCCCGTCGTATCCGGGATACGGGGACCCGCACCATCCTCGACGTCGCGGATCGGAGACTCGACCGCAAGCTGCGCGGTGCCGGTCGCATCGGCGCGCGAGTTGCAGTCATCATTGGCGAGAACGAAGTGGCCGGCAACAGCGCGGTGGTACGCGACCTCGACGGGCACAGCCAGCAGACGGTGCCGATCGCCGAGCTCGCGGCGACCGTCACCCGCATCCTCGGAGCCGATTCGTGAGCACCGACCGCACCTACTGCGGCACCCCACGTGCCGGGGATGCGGGGAGGCAGGCGACCGCATTCGGATGGGTGGATCGCCGCCGCGACCACGGTGGCCTCATCTTCATCGACCTCCGCGACCACACCGGCATCCTCCAGGTGGTCATCGATCCCAACGACGCGCCGGAAGCACATCGGGCCGCGCGCGAGGCCCGCCTCGAGTGGGTGTTGCGCTTCGAGGGGGAGATCCGGCTGCGGTCGCCCGAGAACGTGAATCCCAAGCGGGAGACCGGGGAGGTCGAGCTGCGCGCCGGCGCATGCACCGTGCTCGCGGTCGCCAGGACACCGCCGTTTCCGGTCAACGAGGACACCGAGGTCGACGAGCAGCTTCGCCTCCGCCATCGGTATCTCGATCTGCGCCGCGTGCACCTGCAGCGCAACCTTCGCGCTCGCGCAAAATTCTGCACGGAGCTGCGCACCGCGATGGCGGAGATCGGGTTTCTCGAGATCGAGACGCCGATGATGATCCGGGCCACCCCCGAGGGCGCTCGTGACTACCTCGTGCCCAGCCGCCTGTTCCCGGGCAGCTTCTACGCGCTGCCACAATCGCCCCAGCTGTACAAACAGCTTTCGATGGTCGCCGGGTTCGACAGGTATTTCCAGCTGGCCCGGTGCATGCGCGATGAGGATCTGCGCGCCGACCGTCAGCCTGAGTTCACGCAGCTCGACATCGAGATGTCCTTCGTCGACGAGGACGATATCTTCGCCGCACTCGAGCACGCCATCCCGAGCGCCTGGGAGGCGTGCGACTTTCGCGGTGGCAATCTCACCGTGCCATTCCCGCGGATGACCTGGCGGCAGGCCATGGATGGCTACGGGGTCGACAAGCCCGACACCCGCTTCGAGCTCCGGTTGCGCGACCTCACCGGCATCGTCGGAACCTCGGGATTCCGGGTCTTCGCCGAAGCTGTCGCCGCCGGCGGCATCGTGAAGGGCATCTGCGTGAAGGGCGGCGACGATCTCACCCGGAGCGACATCGAAGGCCCGTTGACCGAGGTTGCACGCGGCGCGAAGGCCCGAGGCCTCGCCTATCTCTGGAAACGAGCCGAGGGCTGGCAGGGGGGCATCGCGAAGTTCTTCAGGCCCGAGGAGCTCGAGGCTGTCGGCGCGGCGACCGGCGCCGAGATCGGCGACTGTGTGCTCATGGTCGCCGACCGTCCGAGCGTGGTGAACGGCGCGCTCGGCGCCGTCCGCAACCACCTCGGTCGGGTGCGCCATCTCTACGACGACGCGCGTATCGACATGCTGTGGGTCACCGAGTTCCCCATGTTCGTTCGCAGCGACGAGACCGGGGAGATCGCTGCCGCACACCACCCGTTCACGATGATCCACGCCGACGACATGGACCTCCTCGAGTTCGGATCCGCTCGCCGTCCGATCGCGCGCCTACGACCTCGTCGTCAACGGCCGCGAGATCGGGAGCGGCAGCATCCGCATCACCGACCCGGTCATCCAGCAGCGAGTGCTCGCGGCTCTCGGCATCGACGCCGAGGAGGCGCGGCGCAAGTTCGGCTTCCTGCTCGAGGCCTTCGAGTACGGTGTTCCGCCGCACGGCGGCTGGGCGGGCGGCATCGATCGCATGGTCATGGAAGGGCTTGGAACCGACAACATCCGCGACGTGATCGCCTATCCCAAGAACCAGCAGGCGCAGGAGCCGATGACCGATGCGCCCGCCCCCGTCGACCCCGGTCAGCTCCGTGACCTGGGCATCGCGATCCTTCCGGCCACGCGGACACCGTGAGCCCGGGGCTCGGCCTCGCGATCCTCTTCGTGCTCATCGGTACATCGCTGTCGGCGTTGGTGATGCCGCGGCGGAGCTCGGTCCTGCTCGCGTTCGTCCTCGCCGCTGCCGGGGTGGTCGCCGGCGAGCTCGTCGCCATCGCCACCAGGGCGGGGGGGCCGCAGCTCGGCGCGCTGCATCCGGTCGCAGATGCGGTCGGCGTCGTGCTCTTCGAGGTCACCGGCGTAGTGCTCGCGCCGGCGCGGCGCCGAGGCCCATAATCACCGGGTCGGCAATTCGGGAGGCTCGTGGAATGCGCGTTCCGTTCGGTAAGAAAGGGCTTGTGGCTACAGGCGCAGCCGTGACCGGTGCTGTCTTCTTCTGGCGCGTTCGGGCACGCCGCCGGGAAGAGGCTGAGGCACGTGAGTGGGAGGCCGAGATCGCCGGTGCCGTCGACGAGGGCCGCGCGGCCGGCGCCGCAGCCCCGTCGGTGCCGTCCTCCGAACCATCCGGCGCCTGAGTCCCCCGATCGCGGCGGTTTCGGCGCTCGCCGCATGGGGTATGTGACAAGCGCGATGGGAACGGTTTCTGAGCTCCGGCTGCCGGCTGACCGCGAGCACATCCTGGTCGCCAAGCGAGCGGCCGGCGCGTTCGGATCGCTGGCCGGATTCGACATGGATGCCATCGACGACCTCACCATCGCCGTCGCCCAGGCCTGCGAGAACGCGATCCGCTGCCTCGAGGGCTCAGGGTCGATCGCGGGCCAGGTGCGTATCGTCTTCAAGATGAGCGACACCGGCCTCGAGGTCACGGTCCGCAGCACGGTCAACCGGGAGGCCGAGCTCCGAGCTCGGGCCGAGCAGGCCGGGCTCGGGCGCGAGGGAGAGCTTGTCGCCGCCACCGACCTGGCGCTCCGCCTCATGGGGCTCTTTGTCGACGACAGCACATATCGGGTCGACGAGCGAACTGGGAGCCTGCGCGTCCGGCTGACCAAATACAAGGCGTCGTGACCCCCTCGCCGGGTCGCGGCGACGGTGTGGCGACCCGCGAGCGAACCATTGCGAAGCCCGCGGAGACGGCTGAGCGGGCCGAGATGCGACGTCTGCTGCGCGAGTTCAACAAGACGCGCGACCCACGAATTCGCGAGCGCCTCGTCGAGCTCAACAGCGACCTCGTCCATTACATCGCCCGCCGGTTCGCCAATCGCGGTGAGCCCCTCGAGGACATCGAGCAGGTCGGGTTCCTCGGCCTGATTCAGGCGATTGAGCGTTTCGACCCGTCGCTGGAGAACGAGTTCAGCACCTTCGCCACGCCAACGATCGCCGGCGAGATCCGCCGCCACTTCCGCGACCGGTCCTGGGCGGTACGGGTCCCGCGGCGCCTCCAGGAGAACCTGGCGAAGGTGAACGCCGCCACCCAGCAGCTCCAGAACGAGCTCGGCAGGTCGCCGTCGGTCGCTGAGATCGCGGCGAAGATCGGGCTCGAGCCCGACCAGGTGCTTGCCGCGATGGAGGTCGCCCCTGCCCAGCACACCGTCTCCCTGGACGGCCCGGTGGGTGGCGGCGACGAACCGCTCACCCTTGGCGACCGGCTCGGGCTGTCCGACGACAACCTCGACCGCGTCGAGATGCAGGACGTCCTCGAGCAGGTGATGGCTCACCTCACGCCGCGCGAACGCAAGATCCTCGCACTGCGCTTTGTCGAACAATTGCCGCAGACCGAGGTCGCAAAACGGCTCGGTATTTCGCAAATGCACGTCTCACGATTGCAGCGCGCGGCAGTCGAGCACCTTCGCAAGGAGTTCGGGGCCGAGGCGCCCGTGTAGAATTCGACAACTTGCTGTCGAATACTTTTGCACGTGCTCAGCTCTGAGATCCGGGAGCGATTTCTTCGCTTCTTCGAAGAGCGCGGGCACTACCGGCTCGCGAGCTTTCCGCTCATTCCCCACGACGATCCGTCGCTTCTCTTCACCGTGGCCGGCATGGTGCCGCTGAAACCCTGGATCACCGGACAGCGCACTCCACCGTCGCGCGACCTTGTCTCGTGTCAGAAATGCTTTCGTGGCGCCGGGCTGAAATATGACGACATCGCATCGGTGGGTGACCCGACGCATCACACTTTTTTCGAGATGCTCGGCAACTGGTCCATCGGCCATTACTTCAAAGAAGGTGCCATCGATTACGCGTGGGAGTTCTCGACCAAGGAGCTCGGTCTTGACCCCGACCGTCTCTGGCCGAGCATCTACCCGGATGACACCGAGTCCGAGCGTCTCTGGGTCGAGCGGATCGGCGTTCCGCGCGAGCGCGTCTCGCGACTGCGCGAGAACTGGTGGGCGGCCGGGCCGACCGGTCCATGCGGCTACGACAGCGAGCTGTACTTCGACTGGGGCGGTCCCTGCTCCTGCGGGAGGACCGACTGCACCCCGGAGGACGAGTGTGGGGGAGACCGCTTCGAGGAGTTCTGGAACCTGGTCTTCATGGAGTTCGACCAGCAGCCCGACGGATCCCGGCCGCTCCTGCCCAACCCGACGGTCGACACCGGGCTCGGATTCGACCGGATCGTCGCGATCGTACAGGGCGACCGGACGGGGTACGGCACCGACCACCTCGCTCCGCTCGTCGACGGGTTCAAGGCCCGGGCGTCGGCCGACGCGTCCGATCCATCGCTGCAGCGGTCCTTCTACGTGCTCGCCGACCATCTCCGCGGCGCCGGGTTCCTGATCGCCGCCGGCGTGCTCCCCGCCAATGAGGGTCGAGGTTACGTGCTTCGCCGGCTCGTCCGGCGCGCCGCCGTGCACGCCCGCCGCGTCGCGCTGCGGGGCGGGCTCGCTGCCGGAACCCCGGACCTTGTGTCGGTCATGGGTCCGGTCTACCCGGAGCTCGTCGAGTTTCGCGGGCTGATCGAGGAGACGCTCCGAAACGAGGAGGAGGCGTTCGCCCGGACCCTGGACGACGGGACCGAGCGCCTCGCGGCGCTGCTTTCGCGAAACCCGAGCAGGATCGACGGCGTCGATGCCTTCCGTCTCTATGACACCTTCGGCCTCCCAATCGAGTTAACGATCGAGATGGCAGCCGAGCGAGGGGCAACCGTCGACCTTGAGGGTTTCGAGGCGGCGATGCAGGAACAGCGTGAGCGTGGTCAGGCATCGGCGCGCCGTGTGGGTTTTGCCGGCGCCGAGGCACTGCCGCCGACCCGGTTCGTCGGCTACGACCTCCTGGAAACCGACTCGACGGTGCTCCGCATCGGACTGGACAGCGAGATCGAGGTGCTCCACATGGGCGAAAGCGGGCCGGTGCTCCTCGATGTCTCACCGTTCTATGCGGAAGCCGGCGGCCAGGTGGGCGACACCGGGTCACTCTCGTGGCCGAGCGGAAGCGCCACCGTTCGCGACACGCAGCCGGTCGCGGGGAGCGATGCCCGCGCGCACGACGTGCTCGTCCAGGCCGGCGAGCTCCGGCCTGGACGAGCAGTCCACGCAGCGGTCGACGCCGAGCGCCGCGGCCGCATCGCGCGCCATCACAGCGCCACCCATCTGCTCAATCGCGCCCTTCGCGAGGTGCTCGGCGACGGCGTCGTCCAGCGCGGATCGTTCGTGGGCCCGGACCACGCGACCTTCGACTTCTCATTCCCGAGGGCGCTCACAGCGGATGAGCTCACCGACATCGAGCATCGTGTCAACGACGGCATCCGGCGCAACCTCGAGCGCACTGTGGCGCTCATGCCCCTTGCGGATGCGCGTGCCAGCGGCGCGATCGCGCTGATCGACGAGGCGTACTCGCCGGATGTCCGGGTGGTCGATTTCGGGGGCTGGTCGCGGGAACTGTGTGGCGGCACGCACGTCACCCGGAGCGGCGATCTGGGAGCGGCGATTCTCGTCTCCGAGAGCAGCATCGGTCAGGGCATCCGTCGCATCGAGATGGTGTCCGGCGAGAGCGCCGAGGAGCGCTGGCGCCGTGTCGGGACGGCGCTCTGACCGCCGCGCGGGCGCTCAAGACACGTCCGGACGAGGTACCCGAACGAGTTGCGGCCCTCCAGGAGCAGGTTCGCAAGCTGAGCCGGGAGGTCACCCAGGCACGCCAGGCCGCGCCGGCGAGCGTGGCCACCGATGCGGCGATCGTCGAGGATGCCGGCGGCATTCCGTTTGCCCACCTGCTGCTCAATGGCGATGTGGACGCCGACGGCGTCTCCCAGGCCGGTGATCGGCTCCTGGCCGACCGCCTCCAGGGTGACGGCGTCGCCGCGGTGCTCGGTCCCGCCACCCTGGTCGTGAAGGTGGGCGGCCGTGCGCTCGATGCGGGGCTTCACGCCGGAACGCTGGTGAACGGGGCCGCGGAGATCACCGGCGGCAAGGGCGGCGGACGCCCCGACCTCGGGCGGGGCAAGGTCGGTGACCCCGCGAAACGTGAGGCGGCAGTGTCGCTGCTGCGCGCCGCGATCACCGAGACGATGGGGCACGCGGCCTGATGCCCAAGCGAAAGTTCGCGCTGCTCAAGCGGCGCGAAGAGTTCCAGAGCCACTTCACCGTCCTCGATATCGGGACGGAGTTCGTCAAGGCGCTGATCGTCAAGCGGGAGAACGACAAGGGCATCGTGCTCGGCGTCGGCAAGGTGCGCCAGGCGCAGTCGCACATGCAGGCGGGCGCCGTCGCCGACCTCCAGGCGGTCATCGACAACTGCGACCGTGCGCTCACCGAAGCCGAGGACATGTGCGAGACCATCCCCGGCCAGGCGGTCATCGGCATCGCCGGCGAGCAGGTGCGCGGCTTCAGCACGACGATGACCATGCCGAGGCCGCAACCGCAGGCCCGCATCACCCAGGCCGATCTCGCCACCGCGCTCCAGGCGGTCCAGCGACGCGCGCTCCGCGAAGCCGTCCGCCAGATGTCGCATGACCTCGGCGTCCAGGAGGTGAACGTCAAACTGGTCCACAGCACGATCACCTCGGTGCGCATCGACGGCTACGCGGTGAGCAACCCTGTGGACTTCCAGGGCCACGTCGTCGAGATCACGGTGTTCAACACGTTCGCGCCGCTCACCCATATTGGAGCGCTGCAGGCGATCGCCCAGGAGCTCGACCTCGAGCTTGTCGCCACGGTCGCCGAGCCGTACGCGCTGGCCCGGGGCTGCGCCTCGGCGGAGTCGAGCGAGCTCGGCGCCATCTTCGTCGACGTCGGCGGCGGAACGACCGACATCGCCGTCGTCCGGCGGGGCGGCATCGAAGCCACGCGGATGTTCGCGCTCGGAGGACGCTCGTTCACCAAGCGGCTCGCAACCGACCTCTCGATGGACCTCGACGAAGCCGAGCGCTTCAAGGTCGCCCACTCCGAGGGGCATCTCGCCGCCGAGCAGAGCGCCATGGCCCGCCGCGCGCTGACGCCGACCGCGGAAGTCCTCGCCCAGGGCGTCGCCCTGACGCTCGAGGAGCTCGCCGGTCCGGATCCGCTCCCGGGGGCCATCTGCCTCGCCGGTGGAGGATCCGCGCTCCCCGAGGTGGCTGAGCAACTTCGCATCCTCGACTGGTCGGACACGGTGCCTTTCACGCGCCCGCCAACCGTCAAGGTCCTCGGACCGGGCGACGTGACCGGTGTGTATGACACGACCGGACTCCTGGTCGGCAGCCAGGACGTCACCCCGATGGGGCTTGCGCGACACGCCGTGACGCTGGAAGATGACGCTGACGAGCCCCTGGGAGGGCTCATGCGCCGCGTTTTGAAGACGATGAAGGTATAGGCGCCGATGCCGGCTGTTGTGATCGCCAAGCCCGACGACGAGATCGCCGATCTCATCGATCGGGTTCGCGCGTCCGCCGACCCGGATGTCGGGCTGGTGGTGCCGGGTTCGAGCCGAGCGCTGCTCACCCCGCTCAACGTCCGGCTGCTCGCCCAGTTCAGCAACCACTCGGGCCGCCGGACGTCGATCGTCAGCGAGGATCCCCGCCTCCAGCAGCTGGCGCGGGCCAGCGGCCTCCCCGTGTACGGATCCGTCCCCGCCTTCGAGCGCGGCATCGAGCTGGCCGGCCCCCGCGCGAGCGGTTCGGCAGCCGGCCGCGGCGTGGCCGCAGGCGCCGGAGGTATGGCCGCCGCGGCCGTGCTGGAACCGCCACCCGCTCCGCCACCATCGCCCCCGCCACTCAGCCCACCGGCTCACGCGCCCGCAACGTCCAGGCTTGAACCGCGGCGTGTGATCACGCAGCTTCCACCCGCCGGGCGGCCGCCGCGCGGATTGGATCGCCGCCGGTTTCTCTACATCGCCGCTGCCGCCATCGCGATCATCGGCATCGTGCTGTTCATGGCGCTCGCCCCATCAGCCAAGGTCACGATCACCATCGCGGCAACGCCGCTTTCGGTGAGTTCGACGATTCAAGGGACGACCAACCCCGCCGCGGCCACGGCAGCCGACCACGTGCTGACCGGCGTGGTGAGCAGCACCGGCTCGTCCCAGTTCACGGCAACTCCGACCGGAACCAAGACGCTTCCGGCGGTGCCGGCAAGGGTGACATTGACGTTTTCGACCGACGCCACGAGTGACATCTCATTCACGCTGGATCCCAACCAGCCGACCCAAACGGCCGTTCAAACGCCTGACCAGTCAGTAACCTTCGTGCCTGCGCGGAAAACGGTTATCTGTATGGGCCCGGACAATCCGCCGCCGCCCACTTCCGACTGCGGGGGACACCCGTACAACGCAACAGCGCCATACGTGAACGTCACGCCAGGCGCAAACGGGAATGTCGGAGCAGGCGCCCTGACGTTCTGGTCGGGCAATCCTTGCCCCGGGGTCGCATGCCGACCGACGCCAACGACCACCATCAGCGTGACCAACAGTGACCCCGCCTCGGGCGGCGCCGATCCGAAACAGGTGACTGCCGCAAGCGCCACCGACGTCGCCAACTGGACCGCGCAAGTGACCACCGTCGAGGCGCAACTGACGAGCCAGATGCAGGCGGAGTTGGTGTCGCACGCGGCCGGGAAGTCCATCGCCAAAGATCCGGCCGGCAACGGAGTGGCAACCTCGTTCATGGTGACGCCGCAGGCGTTTCCACCGGCGGTCGGAGCGCAATTCGCCGCCGCCACGGTGACTGTGAAGGGGGCGTCCGAGGCAGCCATCTACGACGTGGCCTCGGTCCACAACGACGTCATCGCCGATCTCAACAAGCTGATCAAACCGGGTGACGTGCTGGCAACCGGCAGCCTGACCACGCCGCCTTGCTCGGTGACGCAGGCGAACGTCAATGGCACCGTCATCCTCGCCTGTTCCGCCACCGCCTTCAGCCAGCCGCAGGTCAACCTGAACGCGCTGAAAGCGCAGCTCACCGGGCGGAATCCCTCCAAAACGCAGTCAATCGTTCAGGGCAACGTGGCCAAGGTCCAGGGCGTGACCGTCTCCGAATGGCCCTTCAAGCTCTTCTATCTTCCGCTGCGCGCGTCACAGATCGATATCGTCGAGAATTTCGTAGCGCCGACAACCAAGTCGCCGTGAGCGCGACCGGGGAGCGCACCGGTGGCAGACGCGTCCTCGGCATCGATGTCGGCACTGTCCGCGTCGGGCTGGCGGTCTCCGACGAGACGTGCACCCTGGCCAGCCCGGTTGCGACGATTCCAAACAACTCGCGAACGATGTGGGCACGCATCGCTCGCGAGATGGAAGATCGCGACGTGGACCGTGTGGTGATCGGGTTGCCCCGCCGTCTCGATGGGAGCGAAGGCGACGCGTCTGAGCACGCGCGACAGTTCGCCGCCGACCTGGCGGAGCGCACGGGGTCGCCGATCGAGCTCTGGGATGAGCGTTTCACGACGACCATCGCCGAGCGTTCGCTCATCGAAAGCGGTGTCCGTCGCAAGCGCAGGCGCGAGGTGATCGATGCGGTCGCCGCTGCGGTGCTGCTCCAGAGCTGGCTCGACGCCCGCCGGATTGCCGCGGCGCGCGCAAGCCGGTGAGCACACTGCCGCTCCGGCTCTGCCTGGTCGGATCCGGCATCGCGAGATCGCCAAGCCCGGTCATGCACCAGGCGGCGATGCAGGCTTCGGGCGTCGAGGGCACGTACGTCATTCGCGACCTGGCGGCGTCGGACATCGACGCATTCGTGGCGGAGCTTCGCGAGGGCCGCTACACCGGATGCAACGTCACCACGCCATACAAGGCGGTGATGGCGTCCCGGTGCGACTATCTCGAGGGCGACGCCGCATCCCTCGGTGTCGTCAACACGATCACGGTGCGCGGAGGACGGCTCCTCGGGGTGACCACCGACTCCGACGGTTTCGAGCTCGCGCTGAGCGAGGGAGCGATGTGGCCGCGCCAGGGCGCGACGGCGCTGGTGCTGGGTGCCGGTGGGGCGGCCGCCGCGGTCGCGCTGGCACTCACCCGCGTCCCGCTGCTGCGCCTGCGGATCGCCGCGCGCCGGGAGACGGCCGCGGCCGAGCTCGTCGATCGTCTCCGCGGATCCGGCGACGTCGCAACCATCCCATGGGATCGCGAGGCCATCGCCGCCACCAGCAGGCATTCCGCGATCGTGGTCAACGCCACCCCGGTGGGGCTGGAGTCGCTGCCATTCGATCCGCGATCGGTTCCAGCGGCGTGCAGCATCGTCGACCTCCGCTATCGACCACGTCCGGTCGACGTGGTGGCCGCCGCCATCGAGACGGGCCATCGCGCCAGTGATGGGTTGGAGATGCTCCTCCAGCAGGGATTGCTGAGCTTCGAGATCTGGACCGGCAAGGTCGCGCCCGCGGCCGCGGTCCGCAGCGCGCTGGTCCGAGCCGTCGAGGCGTGAATCCGCCGCTGGTCATTGCCGGCGTCACGGTTGCCGGCGGTGTCGTCGGGCTGGGATCGGGCTGGCTTGCCGTGGCGCTCGAACGGTTCGAGAGGCTCGAGGAAGAGGAACGCCAGGAGCGCCTCGAGTACGAACGCGATGCCGCTGAAGAGCTGAGCAGGGTCGCGGCAACTGGTGAGGAGGCGGTGCCGGCGCGCCCCTGGGCCGGCGAGCGTTATGGCTGGACCTGGCTGGAACGCTGGCTCTCCCCGGCGCTCGGAGCGGTTGGATTCGGGGCCTTCGCCGCGCACGAGCAATTCGGCACCGGGCTGCTGATCCATCTGCTCTGGATCGCGATCTTTGTCCACATCGTCGACTTCGACCTGAAGCACCGGCTCATCCTCAACGTCATCACGTACCCAGCCGTCCTGGTGGCGCTCGTGCTCAGTGAATGGTCGCCGCGCCTGACGGTGACCGGCGCGATCATCGGTGCGGTCGGGGTGGCGGCCTTCTTTTTCGTGCAGAACCTGGTCTCCCGCGGCAGCATCGAACTCGGCGACGCGAAGCTCGGCGCGCTGGTAGGCGCGGTGACCGGTGCCGGCCCGACCAGCGCGAACCTCGGCGCGGTCTATGCGGTGATCGCCGGGGTGTTCATCGGCGGCGCGACCGCCATCGTGCTGCTCATCACACGCGTGCGCGGGCTCAAAGACCCGATACCCTATGGTCCGTTCCTCTGTGCGGGCGCAGCGCTCATCCTGTACCTCGGTCCGTGACCCGCACGCAGTCCAGAGGTTCGTTGAGGTGAGGCAATGCCGACGCAGTTGATGCCGGGGGAACGGTCCATCGCGCTGGTCCGCCAGCACTGGTCGGTGCTCGCGGGCCACGTGCTGGGTGCGATTGTGGTCATCGTCGTCGCGATCGTGCTCAACGCCAAGCTTCCGGTGACGGTGGGCTCCGTGTCGATATCGACTGTCAAGAACATCGTGGCTCTGGTGCTCATCGTCGGGGCGGTGCTCTGGGCGGGGCTCCGGATCCTTCGCTGGCGCTTCGCCACCTATCACCTCACCGACCGGCGGATCGTCATGGAAGGCGGCATCCTCTCGAGAACCGCCGAGACGATCCCGCTCGATCGCATCCAGAACACGGTGATCCACCGGCCATTCGGCGACCGTCTCATCGGCGCCGGTGACATCGAGATCGAGTCGGCGGGGCGCGACGGGGTGGAGGTGCTCCACCGGATCCCCAGGGCCGAGACCTTCTACAACGAGCTGCTCACCACCATGAACACGCCCCCGTCGGCGGCCGCGCCGCCACGCCCTGCCGGTCTCTGAGACAAGCGCCGGGCGCGCTCAGTGGTTCCGCGCGAGGGCGGCTATCCGCTGGAGGGCCTCGGAAGCGGCGGCCGACGATCCCTCGCGGGCCACCTCGCGGTAGGCGCAGATCGCAGCGATCACGTCGCCGTTGGCTTCGAGCAGCTGGGCGATGCGCAGGTGCTCGAGGACCGCCCGTCGCACGCCGATCGCCTCGCTCACCACCTGCAGTCTTCGCGCCAACCTGGGACTTGACACGGACAAAATCCAAGCGCGACTGAGGATCTGAACGGGGCAGATGGCGCCCGCCAATACAATCCGTTGTGAATGCTTCGATTTCTCACGGCCGGCGAGTCGCACGGCCCTCAGCTCACCGTGATCGTCGAGGGCATGCCGGCGGGCCTGCCCATGGACGCTGCTCGCGATATCGACCCAGACCTCCGGCGGCGACAGGGTGGACACGGGCGGGGAAAACGCCAGCAGATCGAGCACGACACGGCCCGGATCGTCAGCGGAGTCCGGGGCGGCAAGACCCTCGGATCCCCCATCACGCTGGTCATCGAGAATCGTGACTGGGAGAACTGGAAGGGACCCATGCAGGTCGAGGCCCGTGGTTTCAAATCGAAACCGGTCACCCGCGTCCGTCCCGGACACGCCGACCTGGCGGGTGTGCTGAAGTACGGGTTCAGCGATGCGCGTGACGTCCTCGAGCGCGCGAGCGCTCGCGAAACCGCCGCGCGGGTCGCGGCCGGAGCCGTGGGCCGGACGCTGATCGCAGCACTCGGTGTGGACGTCCACTCCTGCGTCATCCGGGTCGGCGACGTCGACGTCCCGATCCCCGACGCTGAGGTGGCCTGGGACGCCGTCGAGCGCTCCCCGGTCCGCTGCGCCAATGAGGACGCGTCGCTGCGGATGGTGGCCGCCATCGATGCGGCCCGCGAGCGGGGCGACACGCTCGGCGGCACCGCGTACGTTGTGGCCTCGCATGTTCCAGCCGGACTTGGCAGTTACGTGCACTGGGACCGGCGAATCGACGGGCTGATCGCGCAGGCGATGTGCAGCATCCCGTCGGTCAAGGGTGTCGAGCTCGGCGCCGCAGTCCTTGCGGCGCAGTCGCCCGGTTCGGCCGTGCATGACGAGCCGCGTTGGGATACGGAACTCGGCTTTCACCACCTGACCAACCGGCAGGGCGGCCTCGCAGGGGGCGTCACCGACGGTGAGCCCGTCTGGGCGCTGGTTCACTTCAAGCCCATCTCGACGTTGCTCCATCCGCTCCGCAGCGTTGACATTCACACCGGTGCGGAGATCAACGCCCACTACGAGCGCAGCGACATCTGCGTGGTGCCGGCAGGCGCGGTCATCACCGAGGCGATGCTCGCATGGGTGCTCGCCGCCGCGGTGACGGAGAAGTTCGGCGGCGATACGCTCGCCGAGATGCGACGCGCCGTCGCCGCCCATCGCCGCAGTGTCAGCCGCCTGCGATGAGCATGGTGCGTCGCATCGCGCTGGTGGGGTTGCCCGGCTCGGGCAAGAGCACCATCGCCCCGCTGGTGGCGCGAGGTCTCGGCTGGGACACGGTGGATCTCGACGACGAGGTCGCCGAGACATCTGGGCGCTCCCCGGCGGCGATCATCGCCACCGACGGCGAGCGCGCTTTTCGAGACCTCGAGCTCACCGCGCTCGAAGCCGTGCTCCGCCGTCCCGGACCGGTGGTCATCGCATGCGGTGGCGGGCTGATCGCCCAGCCGGCCGCGCGGCGGCTCCTCAGCGAGCTCTGCACGGTCGTCTGGCTCGACGCACCCGACGTGGTGCTGGTCGAGCGCGTGGGTGATGGCGCAGAGCGTCCGATGCTCGGCGGATCTTCGGAGGCGGGGATTCCACGTCTTCGCAGCAGTCGTGCCCGCGCGCATCAGGCTGCGCACGTGCGGGTCGGCTACGGCGACACCCCCGACGTCGTGGCCTCCCGGGTGATCGCAGCACTCGATGGCGCCGTCCGCATTGATCTGGCAGAACGCGGCTACCACGTCGAGGTGCGCCCGGAAGGGCTCGATGACGTGGTGCTGCACATCCCGGGAGGGGCGACCCGCGTGGCGTTGCTCGCGGATCGGGCGGTGCGGTCTGCCACCGACCGGCTGGTCGCCTCCCTGCGCAGCGCCGGCATCGCCACGACCGTGCTCGACGTCGCGGGCGGCGAGGAGCTCAAGACATGGGCGACCGCCGGCCGCATGCTGGCTCGTCTCGGCGCCGCGGAGCTGCAGCGAAACGACTGCGTGGTTGCGCTCGGGGGAGGCACGGTGGGGGACCTCGCCGGCTTCGTCGCCGCCACCTACCTGCGGGGAATCGCCTGGCTGAACGTCCCGACCACCCTGCTCGCCATGGTGGACAGCGCCATCGGCGGCAAGACCGGCGTCAACCTGCCCCGGGGGAAGAACCTCGCCGGGTCCATCTGGCAGCCGCGAGCCGTGATCTGCGATCCCAACCTCCTGGCCACCCAGGACGATCGCTCCTACCGATCGGCATTCGCGGAGATCGTCAAGTACTCGATGATCGTCGCGACGACGCTTGCGTCCGACCTCGACAGGCGGCTCGACCGGCTGCTCGGGCGCGATCCCGCTGCGCTGACCGAGACGATTCGCGAGTCCTGCGCCATCAAGGCGGCGATCGTGTCGGGAGACGAACGCGAGGCGGGCAATCGCGCGGTGCTCAACTACGGACACACCGTCGGTCACGCCCTGGAGGCGGCCGCCGGCTTCGGCGACGGGCTGCTCCACGGCGAGGCGGTGGCTGCGGGCATGCACGCCGCGGGCATGCTCAGCATCCGCGTCCTCAGCTGCCCGCGCGGGGATATCGCCTGGCAGGATGAGATGATCGGCCGGTGCGGGCTGGCCACGACCACGCTGTTTGACCCCGAGCGCGTGCTCGGCCATCTGCGCGCGGACAAGAAAACCGTCGGCGATCGCCTCGGCTGGGTGCTCCTCGAATCGAGGGGGCATCCGCGAGTTGGTGTGCACGTCCCCGAAAGCCAGGTGCTCGCGGCACTCGACACCGTGAGGGCGCGATGACCACGATCCTGTTGCTGAACGGACCCAACCTCGCCAGTCTCGGCGACCGCGAGCCTGAGGTCTACGGGACGGTCACCCTTGCAGCGATCGAATCGGCGGTCCGCGATCGCGCAGGCGCGCTCGGACTCGAGGTGCGTTGCGAGCAGACCAACCACGAGGGCGTGATGGTCGACATCCTCGAGCGGGAGCGCGGGCGGGTGGCCGGCTGCATCGTCAACCCCGGTGGGCTGACCCACACCAGCGTCGTCCTCGCCGACGCGCTCCGTGCTTTCGCCGGGCCGGTCGTCGAGGTCCACCTGTCGAACATCCTCGCCCGCGAACCATTCCGGCGGGTGTCGCTCTCTGCCGAGGCGGCGGTGGCGGTGATCGCGGGGCTCGGCCTCGACGGCTACGTCCTCGCGGTGGAGGGACTGGCTAAGCTGCTCGAGGATCCTTCTACCACTGGGAGCGCCGCATGATCACCGCCTCCGACCTGCGCCCGGGCGCAACCGTCGAACGCGACGGGGACCTGTTCGAGGTCATCGACTTCTCCCACATGAAGCAGGGTCGCGGCACTGCCGTGGTGCGCGCCAAGCTGCGAAATGTGACAACCGGCGCGGTCACCGACGAGACGTTCCGTCCTGAGGAGAAGTTCGGCAAAGTGCGCATCGAACGCACCGAGGCTCAGCTTCTCTACAAGGACGGGGAGAATTACGTCGTCATGGACAACACCACCTACGACCAGATCACCCTGAGTCCCGAGCAACTCGGCACCGGTGTCGACTACCTGAAGGAGAACGACAACCTGTTTCTCCTGCGCTTCGACGACCGTGTGCTCGGCGTCGACCTGCCGACATCTGTGGTGCTCGAGGTCACCGCGACCGAGCCCGGTTTCAAGGGAGACACCGCCTACGCATCGTTCAAGCCGGCAGTGGTCGAGACGGGCCTCGGCGTGGACGTCCCCCTCTTCGTCAACCAGGGCGATCAGATCCGCGTGGACACGCGCACCGGGCGCTACGTGGAGCGCGCGTGACCGACATTGAGGAGCCCGCAAGCCTCCAGCTCCGACCGACCACGAACGGCCGGCGGCAGCTCGGCACCACTCGGGTGGCCAATGAGGTGGTCGCCTCGATCGCAGCCTTCGCTGCGCTCCAGGTTGCGGGGATTCACTCGATGTACCACCCGGGTGGTCAGCAGTTCGACCGCATCGTCCGCCGTTCGCATGCACATCGCGGCGTGCGTGTGGAGATGCGCGATGACGCGCTGCATCTGAGTCTCTATGTGGTGATGGAGTTGGGCGGCAACGTCCCGGTGGTGGGTGCCGAGGTCCAGCGGCGGGTCGCCGATGCCATCGATCGCATGCTCGCCCTGCGCGTCGAGGAGGTCAACGTCTTCGTCAGCGAGGTCGCCTTCGCGTGACCCCGGCCGTCTCAGGCACGGGACGTCGACGGCGTGGTCGTGAGCTCGCTCTCCGCGTGCTCTTCGAGATCGAAGGCACCGCGAAGGATCCCGACTTCGCATTGCGTTATCAGGGCGAGGATCTGCGCGCCACCGCCGATGTCCGTGCCTTTGCACGGCTGATCGTGGTCGGATGCGTCGATCATCTCGACAGCATCGACACTGCGCTGGCTGCTGCCATGGAGCACTGGTCGCTGGTCGATCTCGGCAAGGTCGAACGCGCGGTGCTCCGTCTGGGCACCTTCGAGTTGCTGTACATGGAGGCCACGCCCGTCGCCGTGGTGATCGACGAGTCGATCGAGCTGGCGCGCGCCTATGCGGGCGACGAGGCTGCACAGTTCGTGAACGGTGTGCTCGGTCACGTCGCGCGGGAGCGGGTATGACCGCCGCGGTCTGCTCGGTCAGCGACCTGACCCTGATGGTGCGCGACGCGCTTGCCGCACGACCCGAGCTGGAGGATGTGCTCGTTGAAGGCGAGGTGAGCAACCTCAAAGCGCACGTGTCGGGTCACCTCTATTTCACGCTCAAGGACGCTCGCGCAGCGGTGTCCTGCGTGTGCTTTCGGACCAATGCGCTGCTCATTCCATTCCGGCCCGATAACGGCATGACGGTGGTTGCGCACGGGTCGGTGCAGGTCTATGGGCAGCAGGGACGCTACCAGCTGTACGTCGACCGGCTCGAGCCGAGCGGGGTCGGCGCGCTCGCCCTGGGCGTGGAACAGTTGAAGCAGCGGCTCAGCGCGGAGGGACTCTTCGACGAGCGCCGCAAGCGACGCCTGCCGTTGCTGCCGCGACGAGTCGTCGTCGTGACCTCGCGCAGCGGTGCCGCATTGCGAGATGTGTGCACGGTGATCTCGCGCCGCGCACCCTCCATCGGGATTGTGCTGTCGCCGGCAACCGTGCAGGGCGATGGAGCTGTGGAGACGCTGATTCGGGCGCTGCAGCGGGCCGATCAGGTGCGCGACGCCGACGTGATCCTGCTGGTGCGCGGTGGTGGTTCGCTCGAGGACCTGATCGCGTTCAACAGCGAGTTGCTGGCGCGAGCGATCAGGGCGACACGACTCCCCGTCGTCACCGGCGTCGGCCATGAGACCGACACGACGGTCGCGGACCTGGCGGCGGACCGCCGCGCAGCGACGCCGTCGGCTGCGGCGGAGCTGGTCGCACCGAGTGTCGCCGTGCTCCGTGAGGACGTCGCCGCGCGCAGCGCCCGCCTGGGGATCGCATTGGGCGGACTGGTCAAGGTGCATCGCGATCGTGTGCACATCGCGTCGCTGCGCTTGCGCCAGGCGCTGATGCAGGAGACCTCGCTGAAACGCCGCGCCCTCGACCACGAGATGTCGCGCTTTGCGGTCGCGCACCCTTCGCGGCGCGTCGAGCTCGAGCGGCTCCGGCTCACCCGAGCGTCCGAGCGGCTCGAGGATGCGACCGTCCGTGTCACCGTGGCACGCCGCGCGGCACTGACGACGAGGACCGCACGTCTTGCGGCGCTCTCGCCGCAACGGACCCTCGAGCGAGGCTACTCCATCACGACCACCTCCGACGCGGACGGAAAGGTCCTGACCAATGCCGCCGGGGTTGCGGCGGGGGCGCGTCTGCGCACCGTCCTCCGCCACGGGACGCTGGAAAGCACGGTGGATCGAAACGATGCCGAATCCCAACCCGTGAGCGAACAGATGTACGATTCCGGAAAGGCATCGGACGAGCGATGACGCTCGGTTTCTCGGAGGACGGCATCACGGCGCTCACCTATGAGGCTGCGCTGGCCGAGCTCGACACGTTGATCACCAAGCTCGAGGGCGGGAGCATCGCGCTCGAGGAAGCGATCGGCGCGTACGAGCGGGGCGTTGTGCTCGCTCAGTACTGCACGGAGCTGCTCGAGCGGACCGAAGAGCGGGTGAAGCAGCTGGTCGTGAGCGCGAGTGGCGCCATGGGCGAGCGTCCCCTGGAGGCCGCCGGCACATCAGCCCCGGACGCTTTCGGGGCACCCGTTCCCGGAGCCGGCGTGCCGTCCGCCCCGGTCCGATCGGCACCGCCGCGCATCGATCCTGACGACGTCCCCTTTTGACACCGCCAATACACACGAATGTAGTATAAATGGGAGCCATGACAGCTGTGTCCCAGGCGACGCGGGTGGACCTCGAGCTCGTGACCCGTGGTCTCGCTCCGAGCCGCGAACGAGCCCAGGCACTCGTCTCGGCGGGGTTGGTCGAGGTTGACGGCACTCGGGCGACCAGCGCCGATCAGCGCGTTGGACCGGCGACCACCATCAGGTTGCTCGGACGAGATCACCCCTGGGCGAGCAGGGGAGGCCTCAAGCTGGCCCCCGCACTGGACGCTTTCGGCATCGAGTGCGCCACTCGTGTGTGCCTCGACGCCGGGGCATCGACGGGCGGCTTCACGGATGTCCTGCTCAGTCGCGGAGCGTCGTATGTCTACGCGGTGGACGTGGGCCGCGGCCAGCTGGATCCGCGTTTGGCGACCGATCCCCGAGTCCGCGTGATGGATCGGACCAACCTGCGCTCGCTCTCGTCACTCCCCGGGCCGGCGCCCGACCTGATCACGCTCGATCTGTCATTCATCTCGCTGCGCCTGGTGATGCCGGCAGTGGTGCGCCTCATCGCGCCGGGTGGAGCGGACCTCGTCGCCCTCTTCAAGCCGCAGTTCGAGCTCGGCCGCGAAGCGATCGGCAAGGGCGGCATCGTTCGCGATCACGGCGCGGCGGCGGAGGCCGCGGTGGCGTTCGCCGGTTGGCTCGAGACCGAGTTCGGCGCTGCGCCCGCGGATCCCATGCCCTCTCCAGTTCGGGGAGCCAAGGGGAATCTCGAGTGGCTGGTGCAAGCGCGTCTCGTCCGCTTCGACGCGCCGGATGCGGACCAGCCATGAGTGCCGAACGCAGCATCGGCTTCCTGCTCCATCCGGGCGAGCAGGTCGTGGTGCAGGCGGCGATCGCTCGCGCTCAGTCCTGCGGATTTGCGGCCTGGACGGCGCTCGAGGATCCCGAGGGCGCCATGCACGAGCACGGTGCAAACACCGCGCTGCTCGTGACCCTCGGGGGCGACGGCACCTTCCTCTACGGTGCGCGCCTGGCCGCACCGCGAGGGATCCCCGTCGTGGGGGTCAACCGGGGTCGCCTCGGGTTCCTGAACGACGTGGAGATCGACAAGCTTCCCGAAGCGATCAGCCGGTTTGCCGCCGGTGACTAACGACTAACGGCGGGCACTGCTCGAGATCACCATCGACGGAGCGGACGAGCCCACCCTGGCGATCAACGAGATCGTCGTCCGCGCTCGGGACGTGAATGTCGTACGGCTCCGTGTGGATGTCGACGATGACCTGCTCGGAGCATTCGATGCCGACGGCGTGGTGGTCGCCACCGCCACGGGGTCGACCGCCTACGCGCTCAGCGCGGGCGGCCCCCCGGTTGATCCGCGCGTCCGAGCAGTCGTCGTCGTGCCTCTGGCTGCGCATGCGGTCATCAGCCGGCCGGTGGTCATCCCTGAGCAGCTCGACGTTCGTGTGACCGTCGAGCGCGGCCGAGTGTTCGTCGCCGCGGACGGCCGATCGGTGGCGTGGCTCACGGACGGGCAGAGCGTCGTGGTCAGGCCGGGTCCAGAGCTCGAAGTGGTGCGCTTCGTTGACTCCCCGTCGTTCAACTCGCGACTCCGCCAGAAATTTCGCTACGGGATCCCGCACAAGGATCTGCTCCTCGAGCCCGTCGACGACGATGTCCCCAGGGAGAAAGGAGACGCGAGTGGCCCTTCGTGAGCTCCGGGTCAGCAACCTCGCCGTCATCGAGGAAGCACGGCTTTCCTTCGACGAGGGCTTCAGCGTCCTCACCGGCGAGACCGGCTCCGGGAAGTCGATGTGCGTCAACGCGCTCCGCGCCGCACTCGGGGGCAGGCTCGAACCCGAGGCCGTCCGGACGGGCGCTGCAGCGGCTCGGGTGGCCGCGGTCTTCGACAATCCGAGCCCACGCCTCCGTGCGCGCCGAGCCGAGCTGGGTATCCCCGACGACGACCTGATCACGCTGTCCCGCGAGGTGCCCGTGTCGGGTCGCGCGACCTGCCGCGTCGATGGCGCCCTGGTGTCGCAGGCCGTGCTCCGCGAGCTGGGCGACCTGTGCATCGACGTGACCGCCCAGGGAACCAGTCATCGCATGCTCCGGCGGAGCTGGCAACGTGACGTGCTCGACGCCTTCGCCGGCCAGGAGTGCGCCGCCGCGCGCGCGGTCACGGCCGATGCCGTCAGAGCGTGGCGGGTTGCAACCGAGGCCGTGGCCGCCGCTCAGCGTGCCGCCAGCACCGGATCCGCCGAGCTGCAGCGCGCGCGGGACCTCATCGAGGACCTCGCTCCCATTGGGATCCGCCCCGGCGAGGAGGCGGAGCTTCAGGCGGAGCGACTCCGCCTCCGACACGCGGCTCGAATTGCGGGATGCTCGCTGTCCCTGGCCGAGGCGAGTGGTGGTGACGACCAGTCCGCCGCGGACCGGCTGGCGACGGCAATCGGTGCAGCCGCCGACATGGCTGCTGTCGACCCGGCGCTCTCCACCTTGCTCGAGGACGCCGATGCGCTCGTCGATCGCCTTCGCGAGCTCGCACTCGACGCGCGGCGCCACGCCGAGGAGATCACGGTCGACGATGTTCGGCTGACCGCGATCGAAGAGCGGCTCGACACCCTCACTCGGGTGATCCGGCGCCACGGATCGCTCGAGGCGGCGCTCGGCGAGCTCGACCAAGCCACCACGCTGGTGGCGAGCATCGACGGCGAGTCGGGAGCGATCGGCAGCCTCGAGACCGCCGCGGACGCGCGACGCTCGGACGCGGCACGGGCGGCGGCCGAGCTCAGCGCGATGCGGACGTCGGCCGCGCGCCGCCTCGAACGAGCGGTGACCTCGGAACTCCGCTCGCTCGAGCTGCCCCACGCGCGTTTCCGGGTGGTGCTGACGCGCACCCTCGACGTCGACGGCGTCGACACCGAAGACGGCACACCGGTGCGCTGCACGCCCTCGGGGATCGATGAGGTCGACTTCCGTCTCGCGCCCAACCGTGACTCCGTCCCGATGCCCCTGGACGAAGGACCCTCCGGTGGCGAGCTCGGGCGGCTCGCGCTGGCGCTGAGCGCGGTGGTCACCGAGTTGGACGCGCCGGTTCTCGTACTCGACGAGGTGGACACGGGCATCGGCGGCGAGACCGCGGCGCGCGTTGGCGACGTCCTCGCGCGAATCGGCCGGGGACGGCAGGTGATCGCTATCACGCATCGCCCCGAGATCGCAGCTCGAGCGGTGGCGCACCTGACCATCACCAAGCTCGACCGTCCGGGCGGACCTTCCGCGACCGCCGCGGTGGTGACCGGCGACGATCGGGTGCGCGAGATCGCACGCCTGATGTCGGGCAGGACGACGGAGGCCGCCTTGATCCGCGCCGCCGAGCTCCTCGACGAGGGAGCGAGCGGCGATCGGGATCGGGGTACCCCCGGCGTCCGTACCATGTAGCGATGCAGCGGGAGGACGCGGGCGCCGCCTCGATCACCGTGGACGCCCCGGGCTTCCACGGGAGCCTCGAGGAACTCGTTGCCCGAGCAAACCGGGGTGATCTGGATCTCACCGAGCTGTCGGTGAGCACGGTCGTCGAAGAGGCGCGAAGCGCGCTCGAGGCACCCGAGCGCCAGGGCGACCTCCGCGCCGTCGCGGATGCCCTGGCCCTGCTCGCCCGGCTGGTCGCGCTCAAGGCGGCTGCGGCGCTGCCGGACCAGGACACCACGGTCATCGAGCAGGAGGACGACCAATCGACTGACGCCGGGAGACGACTCGCCGAGTACCGCCTCTTCAAGGCCGCGGCCGAAGCGCTCCTCGCGGAAGCCGCGACCGAAGGCGCGCGCAGCTTTCTTGGGCTTGTGTCGACCGAGGTGATCCCGGTGGAGCGGCTCCGGATCGCCCCGGAACGGCTGGCCGCAGCCTTCCGGGCGGTGCTGGAGCGGCTCAGCGACACCGAGCCCCTGCCGGTGACGATCACGTTCTCCGTGGAGGACAAGGTCCGCCTGCTCCGCGACCGTCTGATGCTCGGGCCGCTCGAATTCGAAGAGGTATTCGCCGGGGTCAGCAGCCGGCTCGAAGCGGTTGCCTGTTTCCTGGCGCTGCTCGAGATGCTCAAGCGTGGCGAGGCGACCGTTGAACAGCGCGACGCATTCGGCCCGATCACGGTGACCGGCCGTGGATGATGTGCTCGTGCTCGACGTCTTCGGCCGCGCCACCGTGCCCGAGGGCACTGCCGACGCTGAGCCCGAAGACCTTGCCCCCGCACTCGAGGCACTCTGCTTCGCCCTTGGTCGCGAGGTCACCATCGCCGAGGCTGCGGCCATCCTCGAGCGCAGCCCCGCGGCGATCGCCCGGTCGGCAGGGGTGCTCGCCATGGACCTGCGTGGTCGTGGACTCATGCTCCAGCGCTCCGACGAGGCGATTCAGCTGGTCACCCGGCCGGAGATGGCCTGGGCGGTGCAGCGTGCGCTCCACCCGGAGCGCCCATCGCGCCTCAGCCGGGCGGCCATGGAGACGCTCGCGATCGTCGCCTACCGCCAGCCGGTGACCAAGGCGGTGATCGAGTCGATCCGCGGAGTGGATTGCGAAGCGGTGCTCGAGCACCTGACCGAGCGGCGCCTGATCATCGAGGTCGCGCGTCAGGAGACCCCCGGGCATCCGCGTCTGTTCGGCACGACGCTGCGGTTCCTGCAACTGATCGGCCTCGAGCGGATCGACGACCTGCCGCCGGTGGCCGAGAGCGCGGTGCTCCCCAACTTCGAGTGAGTGCCCCACCGCCGGAGCGGCTCAACCGGTTTCTTGCCCGTCGGGAAGTCGCATCACGGCGCGGTGCCGACGAGCTGATCGCCGACGGGCGGGTGACCGTCAACGGCAAGGTCAGTCCCCTGGGCGCGGTGGTCGACCCGTCGGTCGATCGCGTGAGCGTCGACGGGCACAGAATCCCCGCCCGCGCAGTTTCCGTCACCATCGTCCTCAACAAGCCGGCCGGTGTGGTCACGACACGCCGTGATCCGTATCAGCGCCGCACTGTGATGGATCTCATCGAACCCGTCCCTGGCCTCGTTCCCGTCGGCCGCCTCGACGCCGACAGCCGCGGCCTGCTCGTCCTCACCACCGACGGCGACCTCGCTCATGCGGTATCGCATCCGCGTCACGGGGTGACCAAGCGCTACCTCGCAACCCTCGACCGCGACATCGCCGCCGAACAGCTCGAGCAGCTGACCATCGGCGTCGAGCTCGAGGACGGGCCGGCTCGAGCGCTCAGCGCGAGGCGATCGGGATCCGATTCGATGGTCGAGGTGGTCATGGCCGAGGGACGCAAACGCGAGGTGCGCCGGCTCTTCGCGGCAATCGGCCTCGAGGTTCGCGACCTGGTGAGGATCGCGGTCGGACCGCTCGAGCTCGGGGCGCTTCCCGAAGGCGAGGCGCGAGCGTTGCGTCCGGCGGAACTGTCGTCACTGCGCGCCGCTGCGGGGATGCCGGCACCGGTGCGCAGCGCACCTCGGCGGTCGCGGTGAGCCCCCCGGTGATCACCATCGATGGCCCCGCGGGGAGTGGCAAGACGACCCTCGGGCGGAGTCTCGCCACGACACTCGGGCTCCCATTGGTCGACACCGGGCTCTTCTACCGGGGGGTCATGGTCGCCGCCGCACGGGCCGGGCTCGGCCCCGATGACCGTGACGCGCTGATCGACTGCGCACGCAGGACGGAGGTCGTCATCGACACCGATCCAGGCCACGATGGCGTCACACGCGTCGACGGCATCGAAGCCGGTCACGCGCTCAGGGATCCGGCCAACGCGCCGCTGCTGGCGGCGATGAGCAGCATCCCCGAGGTGCGCAGCGTGCTGCTCGACGCGCAGCGTGCGCTCGCGCGCGACGGGGCCGTTGCGGTCGGTCGCGACTGCGGCACCGTGGTCTTCCCGCATGCGCAGCTCAAGCTCTATCTCGACGCTTCGGAAGACCTGCGGGCGCAGCGCCGAGCCTCGCAACTGCGCGGCAGTGGCGCTTCGGCCGACAGCGCGCTGATGCGCGGCGAGGTGGGCGCTCGCGACCTTCTCGACGCCACGCGGAGCGCCTCCCCGATGCGCCCCGCGCCCGACGCGCATGTCCTCGACACCGGCGTGCTCAGCATCGATGATCGGTGCGGACAGCGCTGGAGCTCTGGGCCGCGAGCTCGACCGCCGCGTGACCGGGGCTCCATCGCACCTGGACCATCTCGTCGCCTTCGACCTCGAGACCACCGGGCTCTCGCCGCGCAGCGATCGCATCCTCGAGATCGGCGCGGTGCGCTACGACGAGGCGATGCGTCCGACCGGAGAGCTCCAGGTGGTGGTCGATCCGCAGATGCCGATCCCCCTCGCCATCCAGCGCCTCGTCGGCCTCAGCGACGATGACGTGCTCGGCGGACCGGCGCCGGCGGAGGCCGCATCCCGGCTGGCCGTCTTCTGCGGGGACGCCGCGTTGATCGCTCACGGCGGCACGTTCGATCTGCTCTTCCTGCGAGCGCTGCTCGGTGAATCGTTCGGGTCGCGGCTGATCTTCGACACGCTCGACCTGGCGAGGATCCTGCTGCCGACCTTCGAGAGCCACAGCCTCCCGCTCTTGAGCCGCCGCCTGGGCATTCCCCACGAGCGTCCACACCGCGCGTTGAGCGATGCCGGCGCCACCGGCGACCTGTTTCGCATCCTGGTCGGCGCCGGCCGCCGGCTTTCCGCACCAACCCTGGCTGAGATGCGCCGGGTCGCGTCTCAGGCGCCCGGACCCCTGGACGCGTTCCTCAACGACGTGATGGTCCGACCCGGCCTGGAGGCGGTACCGCCGGTCGACCACAATGCGGCGGTCTCTGCACCAGGGTCTGTGCCTGCATCGGCGAGAAGGGCGGCGGAGGGGATCCCGGCTCCGGCTTCAAACCGGACTATTCAGCCTCCGCCGGGATCCCCTCCGCGCCAGCATGGGGTGGCATCCGACCGGCGGAGCATCGGTGAGGCTGCGGCCGACCTGCTCGGCCCGCAGGGCCCGCTCGCGGCGAGCGAGCGCTATGAGTATCGCGAGGCACAGGTCCAGATGGCCACGGCGATCGGGCAGACGCTGGAGCGGAAGCGGCGCCTCATGGTCGAAGCCGGCACCGGGGTCGGCAAGTCGCTCGCGTACCTCACCCCCCTGGCGCTCTGGGCCTCGCGCAGCGGCAAGCGCGCGGTGGTCGCGACCCATACGGTCAACCTCCAGGAACAGCTCGCCGATCGTGACATTCCCGCCGTCGCCGCGCTCCTCGACACACCGGTCTCCGTGGCGGTGCTCAAGGGACGCAATCACTACCTGAGCCTGCGCAGGTGGCAGCGATTCCTCGCGACCTCCGACGTCGTGGGACGGGAGCCCGACATGGTGTCGATCCGATTCAAGTTGAAGGTGCTCACCTGGCTCGCCACCACAACCAGCGGCGACCGGTCCGAGATCTTCCTCGCCGGTGATGAGGAGCAACTCTGGCGGCGGGTCGCGTCGGATGTGACCGACTGCCTCGGGCCGGCGTGCGCCAACTGGCCCAACGCGCGCTGCTACATGGTCGGTGCTCGGCGCGGCGCTGCAGATGCAGCCATTGTTGTCACGAACCACGCGCTCCTCCTTGCCGGCAACGAGCGCCAGGGTCAGGTGCTCGGCCCCTACGAGGCACTGGTCATCGATGAGGCCCACCACCTCGAGTCGGTCGCCACCGAGCAGCTCGGTGTCGCGGTGCGCCTCGCCGATCTGACCCTCATCCTCGATCGCCTCCCGGCCCTTCCCGACACATCACTGGGCGCGGATCTCGAGCGATGCCGGGAGGCGGGGCAGCGCCTCTTCGGCGACGCCAAGGGCTTCATGTCGGCGCGGCTCGGTGGCGAGCACGCCGCCAACGGCCGGATCGGGCTCTCCGACGCGATCCGCGGCGACCCGGGATTCGGCTTCGTCGAGCGTTCGGCCATCCATGCCGCGGGAGTGTTCCAGCGCACCGCCGGACTGCTCGCGGCGGCATCGCCGGCCGGCATGCAGGCGGACCTGCTGCCGCAGCCGGATCGCGCCGAGGACGAGCTCGAGCACGCCGCGGTCGCGCTCGCCGGCCTCGCCGCGGCGGTGGACCGCGTGATCGTCCGACCGCGTGAGGGCATGGTCACCTGGATCGAGATGCGCGGCGAACAGGCCGAGCTTCACGAGGCGCCGGTCGACGTTTCGGTCCCCCTTGCCGAGTTGGTCTTCGACCCGGCTGAATCGGTGATCCTCACCTCGGCGACGCTGTCGGTGGGGGGGAGCTTCGATTTCATCCGCAACCGGGTCGGCATCGGAGCGACCGCCGAGGAGTTGACCCTCCCGTCTCCGTTCGATTACCTCCGCCAGGCCATCTGCATCCTGCCGGAGGATGCGACCGCCTATGACGACCCGGCGCACGACCTGCAGATGACCGCGGTTATCGACGCCGTCGCCGGGCGCCTCGACGGGCATACCCTCGTGCTGTTCACGAGCTACGGTCCGCTCAAGCGCGTCTGGGCCCTGCTCCAGGAACGTCTCGACGCGCGCGGGATCGCGAGCCTCGCCCAGGGGCTCGACGGCACCCGACGCCAGATCCTGCAGAGCTTCCTCGCCGATCCTCGCACCGTCCTGCTGGCCACCAGCAGCTTCTGGGAGGGTGTCGATATCCCGGGCGACCGACTGCGCTGCGTGATCATCGACAAGCTGCCGTTTCCGGTGCCGACCGACCCCCTGGTCCGAGCCCGGTCCGAACGGCTTCGCGACCCGTTCGGCGAATACATCCTCCCGGTCGCGATCATCCGGCTCCGTCAGGGGTTCGGGCGTCTGATCCGCAGCGCGTCGGATCGAGGCGCGGTGGTGCTCTGCGACCCACGCCTGCGCACCCGCCAGTACGGGGTCGGGTTCCTGCACGCATTGCCCCCCGCCCCGATGGCGGTGACCGCGTTCGATCGCGTCCCGGCCATGGTCGAGGCGTTCGTGAGCTCGGGAGCGTTGCCCGATACCGTGGGAGAATCAGAGGGATGGTCCTCGAACGATCTCGAACCGGCGTGATCCCAGCGCAGGAGTCGCTAGGCGGAGCGAATGCTGACCACCCATCGACGGAGGCGTCGCCCGCGTCGGATCCGGCGGGGTCGGTGAGCGTCGCGCTCGCCCAGTTCTATCCGCGCCTCGGCGACGTGGCCGCCAACGTCGCGGCCCATCTCACGATCATCTCCGCAGCGGCGGCCTCGGACGCCCGGCTTGTGGTCTTCCCCGAGCTCTATCTGACCGGGTACTTCCTCAAGGACCAGGTCCCGGACGTCGCGCTGCGAATCGACGGCACCGGAGATGCGCGTGATCGAGGACGCACCGGAGAGGTGGTACGAGCATCGTCGCCGGGCTGATCCTCGAGAGTCGATGCGCAGTTCGCTTCTACAACGCGCCGTCTACATCAGCGGACGGTGAGGTCGGGCACGTCCACCGCAAGGTGTACCTGCCGACCTACGGCATCTTCGACGAGCAGCGCTATGTCGCCGCAGGGGACCGGTTCCGCGCCTTCGAGGCGCCGCTCGGCGACCGCACCGGAAATCGCTGGCGCGCGGGGATCCTCATCTGCGAGGACCTCTGGCATCCGACCGCGGCGGCCCTCCTCGGCGCCAGGGCGTGGACCTCATCATCTGCCCGTCGGCGTCGCCGGGCAGTGGCCTCCTTCAGGGTGAGGGGGTCGGCACGGCGAGCAGCTATGACGTCATGACCCGCACCTACGCCCAGCTCTTCACAACCTATGTCCTGTACTGCAACCGGTCAGGATTTGAAGACGGGGTCGGCTTCTGGGGCGGTTCGCGCGTGGTCAACCCCGTGGGCAACGTGGTCGCCGAGGTACGCGGAGCCCACGAGTCGGTGCTCTTCCACGACCTCGAGCGCAGCGCACTCCGGCGCGCGCGCGTCGCCTATCCACTGCTTCGCGACGAACGAAACGATGTCAACGACGCCGAGACCGATCGACTTCGACGCCGGCACACTCGCGGTTGACGCCGCCTTCGTCATCGAGCGGCTCCGCGGCTTCATCGCCGACGGAGTTCGTAAGGTGGGGTTCGAGCGCGTCATCGTCGGGCTCTCGGGTGGTGTCGACTCCTCGCTGGTGACCGCGCTGGCGGTCTCGTCGCTTGGAGCCGGCAACGTCGTCGCGGTCTTCATGCCGTATCGGAGCAGCGATCCGCAGTCGCAGATCGACGCGCTGGCAGTGTGCGACCGCCTCGGCATCGCGGCGAAGATCATCGACATCACCGCCCAGGTGGACGCGTACTTCGATCGTTTTCCGGAGGCGGATCGCACCCGCAGGGGCAACAAGATGGCTCGCGAGCGCATGTCGATCCTCTACGACCATTCGATGGCGGAGCGCGCGCTCGTGCTCGGCACCTCCAACAAGACGGAGCTGCTGCTCGGGTACGGCACGCTGTTCGGCGACATGGCGAGCGCGCTGAACCCGATCGGTGACCTCTACAAGACGCAGGTGTACGAGCTCGCACGCGCGCTCGAGCTGCCGCACAGCGTGCTGACCAAGGCGCCGAGCGCCGACCTGTGGGTTGGTCAATCGGACGAGGACGAGCTGGGGATGCGCTATGCGGTGGTCGATCGCGTGCTCAACCTGCTCGTCGACGAGCGGCGGAGCAGGGCAGAGGTCATCGCGCTCGGCTTCGATGCCGCCGATGTCGACTCGATCGTGGCGCGCGTGCGCGGCAGCCAGTACAAACGGCGTCCACCGGTGATCGCCAAGTTGAGCAACCGCACCATCGACCGGGAGTTCCGCTATCCGCGGGACTGGGGTCGATGAGCGAACCAGCCGGAACCCTGGCCGTCGTCGCGACACCGATCGGCAACCTCGAGGACATCACGTTGCGAGCGCTCCGCGTGCTGCGCGAATGCGATGCGGTGATCGCCGAGGATTCGCGCCGCACCAAGGTGTTGCTCAGCGCGCACGACATCCACAAGCCGGTGCTCTCGCTCCCCGCATTCGACGAGCGGCGCCGAGTGCCGCAGCTCATCGAACGCCTCGAACGAGGGGAGACCCTCGCGCTCTGCACGGATGCAGGGACACCCGTGCTCAGTGATCCCGGGGCGCTGCTGGTGCGCGCCGCGCTTGATGGCGGCCATCGCGTAACGCCGATCCCGGGCGCATCGGCCATCACCGCGGCGCTCGCATCGAGCGGCTTCGCGGCAAGCGCGTTCTGCTTTCTCGGGTTCCTGCCACGCACCGCGGGGAAACTCCTGCGCGTGCTCGAGGAGGCGTTGCGCGAGGAGCGCACCATCGCATTCTTCGAATCACCGATGCGCATCACCAAGACCCTCCGGCTCGCCACACCGGTCCTCGGTGAGCGGCCGCTCGTGGTCGCGCGCGAGCTGACCAAGCTCCATGAGACGTTGCACCGCGGCACCGCCGCCGCACTCGTCGAGGAGTTCACCGCGCGGCCGCCGCGCGGGGAGTGCACCGTGGTGATCGGTTCACTGCGATGAGCGACCACCTACCGCCGCTCGTTGACACCCACTGTCACCTGGTGTTGCTCGAGGAACGGGGGCTGCTCAACCAGGCGCTCGAGGGCGCGCTGGCCGCCGGCGTCGACGAGATCATCTCCGTCGGCCTCAATCTCGAGGACTCGGATCAGAACCGGCGGATCGCCGAGAAGCACGACGGCGTCTACTTCACGTGCGGCTGGCATCCCCATGAGAAGGCGACGCCGGACGCGGCGGAGCGCCGTGCACTGTCCGAGCTGCTCCGCCATCCCAAGGCGGTGGCCGTGGGGGAGGTTGGGCTCGATCTGTTCTTCCGCCCCGGATACCACGAGGTGCCCCTCGGCATCCAGGAGCGTTCGTTTCGCATGATGCTCGAGCTCGCACGCGACGCCGGCAAGCCGGTGCTCATCCACGACCGCGACGCGCACGACGAGGTGCTCGTGGCGGTTGCCGGCGTCCCCGGCAGCAGGGGGGTCATGCATTGCTTCAGTGGTGACGCCGCGTTTGCCCGGCGATGCGCGGACCTCGGTTTCATCGCCTCCTTCTCGGGCATCGTCACCTTCCCGCGCTCCGATGGCATCCAGGATGCCGCGCGGACGGTCACGGACGACGGTTATGTGGTCGAGACCGACTCGCCATTTCTCAGCCCGGTGCCCGAGCGCGGCAAGCCGAACCTTCCGGAGCGAGTCGCGATCACGGCGGCAGCGGTGGCTCGTCTCCGGGGGGCGCCGGAAGCAGCCGTGCGCGCCGCGACAACCGCGACCGCCCATCGCGTCCTCGGGCTCACCGTGCCCCGCGCGGCCGCGACGCGTGAGTGACGATGCGCGCGCCGGGCGAGGGCGCCATTCCCTCGACCTCACCGACCCCAGGACGCTCACCGCGGTGGGACGTCGCGTCGGACTCCGCAGGGATACGAGTCTCGGGCAGCACTTCCTCATCGACCGCGACGTCCTCGACGCCATCGTCGACGCCCTCGACCCGGCACCGGACAGCGAGGTGCTGGAGATCGGGTGTGGGCTCGGGACCCTCACGGGCGCGCTCGCGGCGCGCGCTCGCCGCGTGGTCGCGATCGACATCGACCCGGCATGCGTTGCGGGAACAGAGATCACCCAGCGCGGGAATGCGAGGGTCACCGTGCTCGAGGCGGATGCTCGCACGGTGGATCCGGCGGCACTCGGCTTCACCACCGGGTGGCTGGCCACCGGCAATCTTCCCTACCAGCTCACCGGCCTCGTCCTGATGCGACTGGTCGAGGCGGAGGATCCGCCCGCTCGCGCGGTCGTCCTCGTTCAGCGCGAGGTTGCCGCTCGGCTCGCCGCCGGCCCCGGCGACTGGAGGCTCGCGACTGTCGCGATGCGCAGCCTCGCCGAGGTGGAGCGCATCCGCGACGTCCCGCCGGAGGCCTTCGATCCGCCGCCGGCGGTGCACTCCTCGATCATCAGGATCGTGCCCTCGCCGAAGGCCGATCCCGTGACCCGAGCGTCGGTGCTTGCGCTCGCCAAGCCGCTCTTCCAGTCGCGCCGGAAGACGTTGCGCAACGGCGTTTCGCGTGCGCTCGGCGGCGACGTTGACGGTGCGGGGGTCGCCCTGAAAGGTGCAGGCATCGATCCGGGGCGCCGGCCGGGTACGCTTGCCCTCGATGAGTGGGAGCTCCTCGCTCGCGCAGTCGCGGAGGTGAGGTTGGTCACGCGATGAGGCAGCCCATCACACGCACCACCACCGAGCCCGATGACGGGACCGCGGTGGCGCCGCTCCACGCCGCACGCCCGGCGATCGCCGCCGCCCCGGAGCAGCGCAAGGGCTTTGCCGCAGTCCTTCGCCGCCGCGACTTCCGCTACCTGTGGCTGGCACAGCTGCTCTCGCAGCTCGCCGACAAGTTCCTCATGTTCACCCTGCTCGTGTTCATGTACACGCTGACGAAGCGCGCTTCGCTGCAGTCGGTGCTGATGATCGCCTACACGCTGCCGAGTGTCCTGCTGAGCGCGCCGGCCGGCGTCTACGCGGATCGACACGACAAGCGCGCGCTGATGATCGGCACCAACGTGGCCCGCGCCGGTCTCATCCTGCTCATCCCGCTTGCGCAGCTGTTCCCGGCGCTGCGCGGTCAGGCATGGCCGCTCATCGTGGTCACGCTCCTGTTCAGCTCCGCGGGACAGATCTTCGCTCCAGCAGAAGCGGCCAGCATCCCGACACTGGTCACCCGCCAGCAGATCACCGAGGCGACGTCGCTCTTCATGACCACGGTGATCATGACCCTCGTACTCGGTGTGCCGGCGGCGACGATTGCCATCGGCTTCTTCGGCAACCAGGCGCCCTTCTACATCGCCACCGGCCTGTTCGAAGTCGCGGCGATATCGGTCTGGAGGGTGCGTGCCAGCCTGCGTGCCGAGCAGGCGGTGAGCGGCCCGACGCCGAACATCCTCCGCGAGTTGCGCGACGGTATCGACATCCTCCGCAACAGCCCACCGCTCCGCCTCGGGCTCTATCAGCTCACGCTGGCGATCGTCGTGGTGTTCACCATCTTCGCGCTCGGGCCGGTGTACCTGGTCGAGGTGCTCCAGCGGTCGGACACCGAGACCTACATCGTGCTGGTGCCGGCGATGTTTGGCCTCATCGGCACCGCAGCGCTGCTCGGTCAGCGAGCGAGCTTCCCGCGCGCCAAGACCCTGGTTGCGGCCATCAGCGGCGCGGGCCTGTCGCTGCTCATCATGGGCATCGTTCCCGACGTGCTTCGCACCCACGGCCTTCCGGGGTTGATGGTCCCGCTCGCCGTCGCTGTCGGAGTGCTCTTCGGATGCGCGCTGGGCGCGATGCTCATCCCCGGCTTCACGGTGCTGCAGGAACGGACCGACACGGAGAGTCGCGGGCGCATCTTCGGCGGCATCTTCACGGTGATCAACGCGGCGGTGGCAATACCACTGCTCCTCGCCGGCGTGATCTCCGACCTGATCGGTGTGGCTCGCGTGGTCGCGGCACTTGGCGCGATCCTGATCATCATCGCCGCCGCGGTCCGATGGTTCGGCTGGCAACGCCTCCAGGTGCTCGAGCCGGACCCCGTTCCGACGGTCGTCGGGAGCACCGACCAGCCCTGATCGCAAATCTGCAACGACGGTGTCGCGGAGCGGTGGATTGGACGGTCCGCCCGACGCCTGGTGGGAAGCTCCAATGCCTTGCGGACCGGACTGGCCGGCCCAGCGGAGGAGTGATGCGAGCGGTCGTGACGTGTGAGTGCTGCGGACACCGGCAGGCGATTGCCCGTCAGATCGTCCGGCCTGAATCGTTCAATATCGTGTGCCACAGCTGCGAGGGCGTGCTGCGTGTCGAGGTGACCATGGGTGACCTCCAGGCAGCTCAGCACTCGACGGGCAAGAAGACGCAGCCGGTCGCCTGGGTCTAAGGGCGCCGATCCCCGGGAGGGGTGTCGAGGCACTGGTATCATCGTGGGCGCTCACGCTTGCCGGTGCGAGCCAGGGGCGCATAGCTCAGTTGGTACGAGCGCTGCGTTGACATCGCAGAGGTCATAGGTTCGATCCCTATTGCGCCCACCATTGGTTTTTTGAATACAAACCCAGCCGCTTCCAGGCGTCCGCCGACTGCCTCAAGCAACCCGGACGCAGCCGAGCCTGCACCGCCGCGACGCACAGCCTTAGGCAGCGGATAACGGTTGCGTAGCTTCGCTCTTAACGACTGGAGCGGCAGGATGGGCTTGCCTCTCTGGCCGACCGCTATCCGCACGAACTGTCGGGGGGCCAGCAGCAGCGCGTTGCGCTTGCGCGTGCGGTCGTAGCGCGACCGGGCTCTTGCTCTTCGACGAGCCACTCTCCAATCTCGACGCTGATCTGCGCGAGCGTCTCAGGGTGCAGATCGCCACCATTGCCAGGGACAGCGAGGCTACGGTTGTCTACATCACGCACGACCAGGCCGAGGCGTTCGCCCTGGCAGATGACATCGCCGTACTCAACCAGGGTGAACTGGTGCAGATCGGACCTCCCGAGCGGATCTACCGTCAACCGGCGACGCTGTTCGTCGCGCGTTTCACGGGTTCGGCCGGCGAGCTACTGGGGCAGGTGCTGGGTCTCGAGGGCCTGTACGCGACCGTCGACGTGGCACGCGACCCGCTTCGAGTGCGGTACGAAGGTTCTGTCGTGATCGGCACCCAGGTCCGCGTCCTCGTCCGACCGGCCGCCACTCGCGTGCTTCCGGACAGCGAGATCTCGGCTGCTGCGCTGCCCGGAACGGTCACCGACGTTGCCTATCGCGGGCGCGGCTACGAGCATGTGCTCGCGTGCGCTGGGGGCACACTGGCAGCAATCTTCGATTCGAAACGCTGGCCACGGGGAAGCGAGTTGCGCATCGGGCTCGACCGGGACGGATGCGTCGCTTATCCGGACGGTCTCAACCGCGACATGGCTCCGACCGCGAGCCCCAACGGCGTGGATCTTGCTCACGCCAAGCCAGTTCCCGCGTGACCGTCTCCTTCTGGGCGTTGTTCGCGTCGGTGTTCCTGGCGTGTGCCGTCGAGGCGGTCGAGGCAGCAACAATCGTGCTCGCGGCGGGCACGGCTCGCGATTGGCGCTCGGCGCTCATTGGTCTTGGCGCAGCAGTCGCGGTACTCGCTGTAGCGGTGGTCGCACTCGGACCGGCCATCGGCGCGCTGCCGCTCCAGTCACTTCGCCTCTTTGTCGGAGGCTTCCTGCTCGTCTTCGGCCTGCAGTGGATTCGCAAGGCCGTGCTGCGAGCCGGCGGTTACAAGGCGCTGCACAACGAGGACGAGATCTTTCGTACGCAGCTTGCAGCAGCGCGGGCCGCGTCGGCGCGAAGCGTCGGCCTGGTTGCCGATTGGTACGCGTTCACGCTTTCATTCAAAGGGGTGCTGCTCGAGGGCCTCGAGGTTATCTTCATCGTGCTGACCTTCGGTAGCAATGAAGGTGATATTCCGGTCGCTGGTCTTGCGGCCGGCGCGGCCATCATCGTCGTGGCGTCAGCCGCAGCATTGCTCCGAACTCCGCTTGCCCGAGTTCCCGAAAACGCGATGAAGTTCCTGGTGGGCACGCTTCTCAGCTCCTTCGGGATCTTCTGGGGTGCCGAAGGTGCAGGTGCGGAGTGGCCTGGTTCCGACGCCGCGTTGCTGTTCATCATTCCAGCGATGGCGCTGCTCGCTGTCGGCCTCGTGGCCGTGCTCCGCCTGATGCGTCAGCGCGCGATGCGTGTGACCGCGCGGAGCATCGCTGAGCCATCGGAGGCGGTGAGGCCATGAAGTACCTGAAGGCCTTCGGCATGTTCTGGTACGACTTTCTCATCGGCGACGACTGGCGTGTTGCAGTGGGTGTGGTGCTTGCGTTGGGCGTCACCGCCGCCGTGAGTCGCACGACGCTGCCGGCATGGTGGATCGTGCCGGTCGCTGTGGCTCTGCTGCTGCCCGTCACGGTGTGGCGCGCAGTGCGCGCCGCTGGCGACCGAGGCTCGAGCGCTTCGTCGTAATCTCCCGCGATCAGCGACAGTGGCCATCATGCAGACGAGCAGCACCGGCGCCACCGACGCTAGCAGCATCTTCCTCACTCATCACTTTGACGCGTGACCCTGCGCACCCTGGTTCCGTTTTCGGACAAGCGCCGCTATCCGCGGCCGAGGATGGGTTGTCCACGCGGATCCTCCAGGAGGAAGGTGGTTCGGCAGCAAGCCGTCAGGCGACGATCGCGCCGGCAGGCGGCCTACAAGTCGTGGGCACCGGTTACTGCCAGCTATGGCTGTAACCAGTCAAGTGCACCGCATTGTCCGTGCGGTGGCGAACAGGTGTTTGGGATAATATTGTGTGTGGAAGCGTTCGCCATACCGGATGCCGGACAGCGGCTGATGGAGGCCGTGGATGCACTCGTCGGCGAGTCCATCGACGGCTTCTCCACACAGGCGCTGGGCGACGACCTGGTCGCCATCCGGCGGGCTGCCGATCGCCTCGAGGCCGAGTTCCTCCGTCGCCTGGACCGCTTCGATCGCGCCCACGGCGCGCTGGCCGATGGGGCGGGCAGCACCACGTCGTGGGTGCGCGATCACTGCGCCGTGACCTGGAAGGCGGGCGCGTCCCGCGTCCGGCTGGCGCGCACCCTCGGCGAGCTCCCGGCCACGCTCGACAGCGCCCGTGCCGGGCGCGCCTCCCTGAGCAACGTGACCATGATCGCCCAGCTCGCCAATGATGTCGGCGTGGCGCAGGTGGCGCTGCTGGAGCACATCCTGGTGGGCGCGGCGGAGACGCTCGACCCCGGCGACATGCGCACCGTCACCCAGGTGGCGCGGCTCCGGATCGATCCCGATGGGGTGCTCGCCGACGACAACCGCGCCCATGAGCGGCGCTGGTTCGAGTGCGAGCAGACCTATGGCGGGGTCTTCGTCCTTCGCGGGGAGCTCGACGCCGAAGGGGGCGCGCTGGTGAAGACCGCCATCGACGCGCTCAGTCAGGGAATGACCCATGACGAGACCCGAACCGGCTCGCAGCGCCGTGCCGACGCGCTCGTCGAGCTGGCCGCCACCCAGCTGCGCTGCGGGGACCACCGCGATGTCCACGGCCAGCGCCCCCATCTCACCCTCACGGTGAGCGCGGCCACGCTCCGGGGTGACGCCGATGGCTGGCCGGCCGAGCTGCGCGGGGTGGGACCGATCCATCCCGAGACCGCGCGGCGCATCGCCTGTGATGCGGCGCTCACGGTGGTGGCCGTTGCGCCGCCGGCTGCGGGTGGTTCGGCGTGGAACCGGCAGCCGCCCACCGGTCCTGCCGCTCGCGGTCGGACGGGAGACGCGCACCATCCCGGCCCACCTCCGCACCGCGCTCAACCTGCGCGATCAGGGCTGTCGGTTTCCCGGGTGCGATCGACCGCCGGCGTGGACGGATGGGCACCACATCATCCACTGGCCGGACGGTCCCACCGAGCTGGGGAATCTGGTCTCGTTGTGCCGGACGCACCACCGCCGGGTGCACGAGCAGGGCTGGCGCATCCACATCGCTGACGGCGTTGCCGTGGTCGAGCCGCCGCCCTGACGAAGCGGCGCGGCCCGGTGACGTTGCACGGCGCCGACCATCGACTCACGAATTCCGGCGAAGTCCACGGTCGCCGTCGAGAGATGATTGCCCTATGGAAATCGAGCTACCGGTCGCCATCGGTATGAGCCAGGCGGCACACCAACGGCTGCTGGCCACCGTGGTGATCATCGACGACGCGACCGTGGGACGACCGAGCCGCCTGCCGGGCTGGACGATCGGTCATGTCCTCACTCACATAGCCCGCAATGCCGACGGGCACGCGCGTCGCCTGGAAGGCGCGCTCAACGGGATAGCGGTTCCCCGATACCCAGGCGGACCGGCGGAGCGTGATCGAGACATCCAGGCTGGCGCAGCGCGAACCGCGCGCGAGCTCCATGAAGACGTCGCTGAGTCGGCGAAGCGTCTCGAAGCCACGTGGGCGCGATCTGCGGCAGCGGGGTGGCCGAACGCGCAGCTCCTCGCGACCGACCGCTGGCCGACCAGCGGGAGTCCCGTCCGTCGGCTTCGTGAGGTTGAGGTCCACCACGTCGACCTCGGCCTTGGATACGAGGTGACCAACTGGCCGGACGAATATGTGGGGTGGGAACTCCCCATTGCGCTGGAGCGCCTTCCCAAGCGACTGGCGAATCACAAGGATGCCCATCGCCTGCTCGGCTGGCTCACCGGACGATCGCCGAATCTCGATGGGGTGGAGCTTCCGCCCTGGATGTGAGAACCCTTGACCAAGGCCGATCCGAAGTGACAAGGTGGCGCGTCGGTATCAGGACCGTGCACCGGAGGGATATCCATGGCAGAGGAGCATCCGAACGCGACGGTTTTCCGTCGTGGCTATGAGGCGTTCAACTCCGGCGACATGGACACGATCCGCGAGTTGTTTGATGAGAACATCGTGTGGCACGCCGGCGGTCGCAACCGCTTCAGCCGCGATGCGCACGGCATCGACGAAACGCTCGGATTCTTCCTGGAACTGATGCAGGCGACCGACGGAACCTTCCACGTCGACGTCCACGACATCATCGCGAACGACGACCATGCGGTGGCGCTGGTATCCCCGCACTCGGTGGTCAACGGCGTCACGTCCGACGACATCGCCGCGCACGTCGTCCACATGAAGAACGGCAAGGTGACCGAATCCTGGTTCTTCAACTGGAACCCGTACCAGCAGGACGAGCTCTTTCCCCGCTGACCCGGGCCTAGCGGCCAGGAAGCTGCCCGGTCGCGACGAGGAATTCCTCGAGCTGCGTCACGACGAATCGGTGGTCCTCGACCTGCGGGAGCCCCGAAACCGCAACTGTGCCGATGCACCCGCTCGTCCCGAGGATGATCGGGAAGGCTCCGCCATGCGCTGCGAAGGCAGCGACATCCAACCGAGAGTCGATGTCGAAGTCACGACCCTCGGCGCGGAACTGGCATCCGACGAAGTACGACGAATGGCCGTAGCGTTCGACCACTGCGGCTTTGCGCAGCAGCCACCCATCGTTGTCGGCCGACGAGCCAGGCAGCGCGGCGTGGAACAGGCATTGACCGTTTCGGCGAATTGAGATCGCAATGGGCAAATGAGCCCGGAGTGCCTCGGCGCGCAGTCGTGACCCGAGCGCCCAGGCGGTCGTGTGGTCGAAAGCCGCAAAGACCAGCCGCGCCTCGTCGGCAAGCAGATCGGCAAGTGGTTGATCGTCGGCGTCGGTCACGATCGGGGCACCGGCTCCACGGCGCCGGTGGTGGCGCTGACCCTCGCAGCCTCGAGCGCGGTGGCGGTTGCGACGGCATCGTGAGCATTCACGGGCGGTGGGTTGAGGCCGCGCACGGCTCTCGCGAACGCCGGATAGAACAGATCCCAACGACCGCGTTCCGTCGGGTACGGCGCGGACGTCGTGCCGGTGTACAGCGTGCCGTGACGTTCGGGTGGCTCGACGCCCCACCGATCACCCAGGGTGGCGGGCGTGTTGCCGGCGAGGAGCAGATCTTCCTGGGTGTCGGCGGGACCGAGCACGTAGGTTCCCCGGGTGCCGGTGACTCGATATCGCGGGCCTGGCGAGGATTGGCTCCAGCTTCCCATCAGGTGCGACCGCGCGCCGTTGGCGTGGGTGACCGCTACGAAGATGTCGTCGTCAAGCCCCGAATCTCGCACACGCCATTCGGCGTAGACGGAGACAGCCGGCCCAAGCAGCACAAGCGCCTGGTCCATCAAATGGCTCCCGAAATCGCGGAGCGTGCCCCCGCCCGAACGCCCAGGTCCGCGCTCGGGAGCCCAGCGCTCGAAGCGCGACTCGAACCGTGTCACGGAACCGAGTGCCCCCTCGGCGACCACCTTCTGCACGGTGCGGAAATCCGAATCCCAGCGGCGGTTCTGATACGGGCTCAGGACGAGGCCGCGCGCATCGGCGAGTTCGACGGTGTGCCGCGCGGCATCCGGATCCATCGCGAACGGCTTGTCGCACACAACCGCAAGCCCGAGTTGCAGCGCCTCCTCGGTGACGCTGGAATGCGTCTCGGCCGGCGTCGAGACGGCGACGGCTTCCACCCCCACATCGACGAGTTCGGCGAGCGATCCGAAGGTGCGCGCGCCCGGCACCTCACGGGCCACGAGTGCCTGACGTTCCGGCGAGGACGTCATAACTCCGACCAGGTCGCACTCGGGTGCGGCCACGAGCAGCGGAGTGTGGAAGTACCTACCGCCAAACCCGTATCCCACCATTGCGAATCGCACCGGGGTCATGGATGTGCTGTGATCGTCAGCAGGAACCGGCGCGCCACTCACGCCGGTCATTGCTCGCCCGGATAGACCACGCCGACTGCGGCCCGAGCACCGTCCAGAATCTCCAGGATGGCGATCGTGTCGGCGTGCGGGATCAGCGGGCTCTCCAGGACTCCGGCGCGGAGACAGCGCTCAACCTCCTCGATCTCGGGCTGGTAACCGCGACCGTTTCCAGCCAGTGGGTCGGGTGTGTGCACCTCGCCCGCGTCGGTGTGGAGGATCAGTCCGGTGGGCCGGTATGCCTCGGGCAGGAACGAGATCCATCCCTTTGTGCCAAGGATGGCAGCTTCATTCGGAGCATGGATGAGTGCGGAGGTCCAGAGCTGTGCTCCCGGATGGTTGCCATACATCCACTGCATGGCGACGGTCTCATCGGAACCGGTGGGGGAGAGTGTTCCGACGGTGCGGACCTCGTCGGGTGGTCCGAGGAAGAGGAACGCGAACGTGGCCGGGTAGACCCCCAGGTCGAGGAGCGCGCCGCCGCCGTTGGCGAGCTCGTAGAGCCGGTTATTGGGATCGAAGGCGCGGCCGAGGCCGAACTCGTTGCGCACGCAGCGCACCTCGCCGATCGCTCCGTCGGCGATCAGCTGCTGCGCCTGACGGACCAGGGGATTGGTCCGGGTCCACATGGCTTCCATCGAGAAGACATCCGCCTCGATCGCAGCGGCGAAGACCTCGCGCGCGTCTCGTGCATTGAGGCAGACGGGCTTCTCGATGAGCACCGGTTTCCCCGCCGCAATGGCGAGGAGAGCGTGCTCCCGGTGGTGTGGGTGCGTTGTCGTGACGTACACGACGTCGACGTCATCGTCGTTCACCAGCGAGCGGTAGTCGTCGTAGCTGCGAGTCGCGCCGTGCTTGGCGGCGAAGCTCGCGGCACGACCGGCATGGCGCGCGGCAACCGCCGTGACGACGTTGCCACTGGTCAAGTTGATGTCGCCGCTGACGGTGTCGGCGATGCCGCCCGCGCCGAGGATGCCCCAGCGGATCGGACGGCCGTCGGCAATGGGTGTTGGCATGCTTGAGTTCCTCTCTCAGTGGGATTCGCGTGAGATGCTGTTGCCTGAGGACCCGACCAGGAAGTCGAGATCCGCGCCGGTGTTGGCCTGCTGGACGGTTTCCACATAAAGCCGCTCCCAGCCGCGCCGGGGTTTCGCGAACGCGCTGACAGTCGCCTCGTCAGGTGACCGTGCGGCGAGCTCATCCTCGGGAATGTCGATATCGAGTCGCCGAGCGGCGACATCGAGTATCACGAAATCGCCGGTCCGTACCCGAGCGAGCGGCCCGCCGGCTGCGGCCTCGGGCGAAACGTGGAGCACCACGGTGCCGTACGCGGTTCCGCTCATTCGGCCGTCACAGATGCGAACCATATCGCGCACGCCCCGGCGCAGGAGTTTCGCCGGCAGCGGCATGTTGGCGACCTCAGGCATGCCCGGATAGCCCCTGGGACCGCAACCACGCATCACCAGGACCGAGTCGGCATCGACGTCCAACTCGGGGTCGTCAATGCGCGCGTGCATGTCCTCGATCGAGTCGAAGACGACCGCTCGGCCGCGGTGGTGGAGAAGATGGGGCGATGCTGCCGCGGGCTTGATCACCGCCCCGTCCGGTGCGAGATTCCCTCGGAGCACCGCGATGCCGGCATGGGGTTGCAGCGGTTCGGCACGTGGGCGGATGACCTCCCGGTCCCAGATCTCCCCGTCGACGAGATGCTCGACGAGCGGTTTGCCGGTGACTGTCATCGCGGTTGGATCGAGCAGATCGCGCACCTCACGGAGCACGGCATGGAGCCCACCCGCGCGGAAGAAGTCCTCCATGAGGAAGCGTCCGGCAGGTTGGAGATCGACGAGCAGCGGGACCTCCGCACCGGTGGCATCGAAGTCGTCCTGCGTGAGGTCGACCCCGAGCCGTCCCGCGATTGCGAGCAGATGGACCACCGCGTTGGTCGAACCGCCGATCGCGGCCAGAGCGACGATGGCATTGAGGAACGAGCCGCGCGTCAGCAGGCTCGACGGTGTCCGTCGCGTTGCGACCATCTCGACGGCGAGCCGCCCGGTCTCGTGCGAGCGTTCGAGCAGCCGGCTGTCGGCAGCGGGAGTACCTGCCAGCCCCGGCAGGACCATCCCAAGCGCCTCGGCGAGCAGGCCCATGGTCGAGGCGGTGCCCATGGTGTTGCAGTGCCCGCGACTGCGGATCATCGAGGACTTCGGACTGAAGAAACTCGGCTTCGGACAGGCGGCCCGCACGGACCTCCTCCGAGAGTTGCCAGACATCGGTGCCGCAGCCGAGCGGCCGGCCGTGGAAGGTGCCGGTCAGCATCGGGCCGCCGGGGATGGCCACTGCAGGCAGGTCGACCGAGGCCGCGGCCATCAACAACGCGGGGATGGTCTTGTCGCATCCGCCGAGGAGGACCACGCCGTCGATCGGGTTGGCGCGGAGCATCTCCTCGATGGCCATCGCCGCCATGTTTCGCCAGAGCATGGCCGTGGGGCGCACCAGCGTCTCTCCAAGCGAGACCACCGGCAGGTTCAACGGGATGCCGCCGGCCTCGTAGACACCCTGTTTGACGCTCTCGGCAACCTCGTTCAGGTGGGCATTGCAGGGCGTCAGATCCGAGGCCGTGTTGGCGATTGCGATGTGCGGCCGCCCGTCAAAGGCGTGCGGGGGGAGGCCGCGTCGCATCCATGCACGATGGATGTAGGCGTTGCGGTCGGTCCCCGAGTACCACTGACCGCTGCGATGCTCCGCCACACTTGACCACCTTTCGATTTACCGGAACGGGGCTCTTGAACGAGGTCATATATTGTCGAGCGCTGATGCCATCGCGTCGCGCCGACCGACGCTCACGGGTCATCCTGTGAAACGGTTCCAGGCCGTGCCGGCGACCGGTGAGCGCTACGTGCTGGCTGAAGGTCCCTACTGGGACGGAGACCGCGACCGCGTGCTCTGGGTCGACATCGCCGCCGGCGAGGTGCACACGGGCAGGCTCGCGGCGTCGCGCGTGATCCCGGAGGCGGTGCTCACGTTCCCCGAAACAGTCGGGGCGGTGGTGAGCTCTCATGATGGCGAGCTCCTGGTGGCCGGGGCACGCCGGCTCTACACGGTCTCGACAGCGGGTGACGTCAGCCCCAGCACCGAGATCATCGGCGCTGACACCGCGAGCCGCCTCAACGACGGTGGCTGCGATCCGGCGGGTCGCTTCCTGGTTGGAAGCCTCGCGCTCGACCACCGGGTCCGGAGCGAGGTTCTCGTTCGCGTCGAACCTGATGGCGGCATCCTCGTGATCGACGATGACCTCGGCCTCTCCAATGGCCTCGCGTTCACGCCTGACGGTGGCGCGCTGTACAGCGTCGACACCCAGGCCGGGACCGTGTCGATCCGCGAGTACGACGCGCAGACGGGCAAGGTCGGGCGCCGCCGGGAGTTCCGGCAGATCGACGGCACGCCGGACGGTCTGTGCGTGGACGAGGAGGGCAACGTCTGGGTCGCCCTCTGGGGATCGGCGGAGGTGCGCTGCTACTCCGCAGCCGGAGAGCAGATCGCGGCTATCGACGTCGCTGCGCCGAACACCACCAGCGTAGCCTTCGTGGGGTCCGCCCTCGACACGCTCCTGATCACGACCGCGTCTGAGCAGCTGTCGGAGACGCAACTCGCCCGATACCCCGATTCGGGGCGGTTGTTCATCGCCGACGTCGGCGTGCGCGGGATCCCGGTTCCGCGCTGGGCGGGAACGCCGGACTCCGCGAGGAACTCGGCACCCGTGAAGGCATTTGTCGTCAGCGGGCCCGGCGAAGGCGCTGTCCAGAATGTCCCCGACCCCGTCGCGGGGGCTGGTGAGGTCGTCATCGACATCCACCGGGTCGGCGTCTGCGGCACCGACGTCGAGTTCTGGACGGGCGAGATGGCATATCTCCACCAGGGGCACGCCACATACCCGCTGCGGCTCGGGCACGAGTGGTCGGGTGTGGTCTCGGCTGTCGGAAGCGGCGCCGATCCCGAGTGGCTGGGACGCCGTGTCACCGGCGACACCATGCTCGGGTGCGGGCACTGCCCGCGCTGTCTCTCCGGGCATCACAACGTCTGCGAAGACCGCGTCGAGATCGGCATCCGCGGTGGTTTCCCGGGCGCCCTCGCGGAACGATTGGCGGTGCCCGCGTCCGCGCTGATCGAGCTCCCCGACAACGTCGATGACACGGCGGGCGCGATGGTCGAACCGGGCGGGAATGCGCTGCGCTCAGTCCGTGCGGCGAACCTGGCAGCGGGCGATCGCGTTCTCGTGCTCGGGACCGGAACCATGGGGCTCCTCGCTGCCGAGTTCGCCAAAGCCGGCGGCGCCGAGGTCCATCTCATGGGTCGCTCGCCCGGAAGCATCGCGTTCGCCCGAGGACTGGGTTTTGCGGGGGTCTGGCAGCGCGCCGCGCTGCCGCGGGTTGCATGGGACGCGGTCATCGACGCATCGAATGCCGTCGAGCTCCCGGCACTGGCCCTCGAGCTGGTTGAGCCCGGGAAGCGCGTCGTCTACCTGGGTCTCGCCGGCACCCCGAGCCTCATCGACACCCGCGCGGTGGCGCTCAAAGACGTGACCGCGGTGGGGATCCTCGCCGCATCTCAGGGCCTCGCCGGTGCCGTCGAGCACTACGCCGCGGGCTCGGTGGACCCCCATCCGCTCGTCGCCGCCACGGTTGGACTCGATCGAGTCGGTGACGTGCTGTCGGGGTGGCGCCCCGAGACCGCCTCGGCGGGCCCGAAAGTTCACGTCGACCCGCGTCCGTCCGTCGACCCCACCGCAGAACGCGAGGCGCAACGCAACGAATGAGTGCGGCAGGATGACTGACATGAATGACTTCGACGGACTGGTTGCGGTTGTCACCGGTGGCGCCAGCGGGATCGGCGCGGCGACCGCCGCCCAGCTGCGCGACCGCGGCGCGCGCGTGGCGGTGCTCGATCGCGCATATACCGACGTGCATCAGCCGGCGCTCCTCGAGGTCCCGTGCGACGTCGCCGATGCGAAATCGGCGCACGCGGCCATCGACGTCGTGGCCGATTCGCTCGGGTCCATCGACATCCTGGTCAACAACGCGGGCATCGGGGCGATCGGTGATGTCACCCAGAACGACGACGAGGAGTGGCATCGCGTCCTGAGCATCAACGTCATCGGCATCGCCCGTCTCACCCGTGCGGCTTTGCCGCTCCTGCTCAAGTCGGGCCACGCGGCGATCGTCAATACGTGCTCGGTGCTTGCCGACGTCGGGGTGCCGCAGCGGGCGCTGTACTCGGCGAGCAAGGGCGCGGTGCGGTCATTGACACTGGCGATGGCGGCCGATTTCGTCAAGCAGGGGATCAGGGTGAATGCGGTCACCCCCGGAACCGCCGACACGCCGTGGGTGCAGCGCCTCCTCGAACAGGCCGCCGATGCTCAGGCCGCGGCGTCCGCGCTGCGTTCGCGCCAGCCGATGGGACGCCTCGTCAGCGCCGACGAGGTTGCCCATGCGATCGTCTACCTGGCGAGTCCGCTCTCCGGTTCGACGACCGGCACTATCCTCGGGGTCGACGGAGGAACGGGTGGCCTGCGGCTTGGCTAGAGGTGCGGGCCGCCGGACATTGCACTCCGTCGTGACGCCGGGTGCGTCGCATTCTCGTCAGATCCCGATGCGATGCGTCCAGTTCCCCGCGATCATCGTTGCCGCGACCGGCATCGTCCGCAAGGCCCGCGGGTCTGCGGTGAACGGATCACCGTCCAGGATGACCAGATCGGCGATATCGCCGTCGCGCAGCGCAATGCTGCCTCGTCCAGGTGGCATCGATGCGGCCAGCGCCTCCGCGATGGAGATCTCCTGCTCCGGGTGCCAGCTTGGTCGCTCATCGCGCGTCCGGTGAACAGACGCGGCGATCGTCATCCACGGGTCGAGCGGTGCCACGGGCGCATCCGAACCGAAGCTCAGCGTTGCGCCCGCATCGAGGAGGGAGCGAAACGGGAAGGCCCGCCGCGTCCGTCCGGGCCAGAGGTGGTCGGCGACGTCGCGATCGTCCAGCGCATGCTCCGGCTGCACGCTCGCGATCAGCCCGAGCTCGGCAAATCGCGCGACGTCCGCATCGTCGAGCAGCTGCGCATGCTCGATGCTTCCGCGCGCACCCGTACGTGCGAAGGCCTGCAGCGCAAACGCGTTCGCGGCATCGCCGATGGCATGCACGGCGCAGTCGAAGCCGGCATCCTTGGCTCGCACCATGAGCTGCGACAGGTCGTCAACCGCGACCAGCAGGGCCCCGTGCTGTTCCTTCGCTCCCGCCGCTGCAGCGTATGGGTCGTGGCAGTACGCAGTGCGCGTGTTGAGTGAACCGTCGGTGATGACCTTGAGCGGCCCGACACCGAGCAACCCGTCGCTTCCATCGACCTCGTCACCGGTATGGAGTCCTCGCGCGATGGCGTCCGCGAGCCGCTCCGGCCACACGGCGCTGACGACACGGATCGATCGATTGCCGCCGGCGATGCGTCGCCGCCACGCGTCGACTGACCACGGCCGCTCCATGTCGACGATGCCCACGATGCCGCGTGCGGCGGCGGCACGCGAAGCCGCATGGCACGAGGTGTCGACGACGTCGTCTGGAACACGCCCGACCTCGCCGATCACCTGCATCGCGGCTTCCTCGCGGAGCAGACCGGTTTCATCGTCCGCGTGGCCGTAGCGTCGCAATGCCGCCGTGTTAAGCCAGGCGCTGTGCAGGTCGCCGCTGATCAGCACCACCGGAATTGCCACGCAAACCGCATCCAGCACCTCGCGTTGTGGCGGGTCAGGCCAGAGCGCAGCGCGAAACCCGTAGCCGACCACAGGCGCGTCAGCTGACATTTCGCGGGCGGCGACATGCGCCGCCACCACCCGCGCCGCCGCCACTGCTGAGTCCGCAGGGGAAAGATCGAGGCGCGCGCTCACCTGTGCCCATTGAGCGAAGTGAACATGCCGATCCCACAGCCCGGGCATCACGAACCGTCCGGCGAGGTCGATGACCTCTGTGGGGTCGGCGGCGGCTTCCCCTTCCGCCAGGACGGCGATCCGACCGCCGGAAATCACGAGGTCCTGAATGGGTCGCTGCGGGCCGAGGCGGACGCGGCGCAGCAGCACGTTCGTCACGCACTACCCTCCACGCCGGGTCGAGAGCATGATCCACTGTGGGCCGTGAACGGATTGCAGACCGGCGCGGTCATCGGCATATCGCTCGCCGCATTGATCGCCACGTTAGCGGCGAGCGAAGTCCTCGTGCGAGGCGTCGGGCGCCTCGCCTGGAACCTCGGCCTGCTCGGCGGCGTGGTCGGCTTGATCGTGGCGCTGTGCGCGGACTCGCCGGAGATCTCCTCATCCGTCTCCGCGGTTGCCAACGGATCCGCGGCGACCGCCGCCGGTGTCGTCTTCGGCTCGAACGTGTTCAACATCGCGGTGCTGCTGGGCGGTGCGGCACTCGCCGCAGGTGGCGTGAGGATCCCGCTCGCCGCACTCGTGATTGACGGAGGAGTTGCGATCCTGGTCACGCTGTCGATGGGGCTGGTCGTGCTCGGCGATCTCCCTGTGCCGCTGGGATTGGCGCTGATGCTGCTCGTCTTCGTTCCATATGTGACCTTTCTCACGCTGCGCACCTCGACCATCGCGCGAGTGCCGCTGCCACATCGCTTGCGGCTCATCCTGGTGGGCGCGTCGCAGGCGGCGGGCGTCGAGGGATTGGAGCTCGAATCGGAGCTCGAGGACCTCGCTCCGCGGACGCATTCTCGGGACTGGTGGCCCGTCACGCTGATGGTTCCGGCGTTGGCGGTGATTGTCGGAGGGTCGATCGTCATGGTGCAGGGAGCGGTCACCCTCGGGCAGCGGTGGGGGATTGCCAGCGTGCTCGTGGGAGTGGTGGCACTTGCGGCCGCGACGAGCCTCCCAAACGCGTATGCGGCAATCCGGCTCGCTCTCGACGGGCATGGGGCTGCCGTTGTCAGCGCGACCTTCAACAGCAATACGTTGAACCTGATCGCGGGAATCGCCGTGCCGATCATCCTGTTTCCCGCGCTCCGCGGCTCAGTGCCGCCGGCATACGTCATCTGGCTCCTCGGCATGAGCCTCCTCGCAATGCTCCTGCTCGCCACCGGGCTCACGCGTCGCGAAGCGGTGCTCATCCTTGCCGCGTATGCGGGATTCGTGACCTACGCCGTGATCACGGCGTAGCGCGATATCTCCAGAATTGCGGGAGCACCGCGCTCAGCGCGGCGGTTCCGACCACGCAGACGATGCCGCCGCTCACGACCGACGCGCGCACCCCGGCAAGGGAGCCGACCACTCCCGCCTCGAGGTTGCCGAGCGCCGGTTCCGAGGTGTGGCCGATCATCTCGATGCCTGCCAGACGTCCGCGCATCGGGCCCGCACACAAAACTTGACCGTTCTGGTCGGGATTGGCTACCATCCACGCGATGGGCACCAGGGCTCTCGGATTGACGCGCTGCCGTTGGCTCGACGACGGCTGCTGCGGCTCCGCCATCTGTAGTCGCTAGCTCGCGATTCCGCAGGTCACTTTCGCTCGAGCGGAAGCGACGCGATCACGTTTCATCAAGTTCTGCGTCAACCGCGTTTCACGAGGTGTAGGTCATGTCCGTCACTGACGAGCTGCTGAAGAACAACGAGCGCTATGCAGCCGGTTTCAACAAGGGAACCACGCCACTCCCGCCTGCACGTGGCGTTGCAGTGGTCGCATGCATGGATGCCCGCCTCCACGTGAGTGCGATCCTCGGTCTCGAGATTGGTGATGCCCACATCATTCGCAATGCCGGTGGCGTCGTCACCGACGACGCGATTCGCTCGCTGGTGATCTCGCAACGACTGCTCGGCACCAAGGAGATCATCCTCATCCATCACAGCGACTGCGGGATGGTCACGTTCAGCGACGACGCGGTGAAGGCACAGATCAAAGAGGACACCGGCATCCGCCCGCCGTTCTCGCTCGAGGCGTTCCCGGATGCCGAGGACGACGTGCGCCAGTCGATCGCGCGCGTCAAGGCGAGCCCGTTCATCCCGCACCGCGACAGTGTGCGTGGGTTCGTGTACGACGTGGCGACCGGCCGTTTGAACGAAGTGGCAGCAGATCGTGAGCTCACCGGCGCGTCGGCGGGCGCGACCGAGGGAGCGGCGCGCTAGTCTGCCGGCGGTCGCACGTCCGTGACATCTGCGGTTTGAGAGTCACAAAGCTGGTGGGCTCGATCTCAAACGCTCACCGTGCGCCGCAAGCGCACGGTGAGCGACGCGAGAGTTGCGCACAGGCATGTGCCTTACTGCACAAACAACGACTGCGGTTGTCCACATTGTGCACAGGCTTGCGCGTATCAAACGCGTCGTGGCGGCAGTGCAATCGAGCAGCTTGCTGATGGTTGACAGGGGGTCATATCCGCGGCGTACACTCCCCCGGTGACATCGGAGGCGGGCATGTCGAGGCATTCACAGCGAACCACCACGCCGCGACGGATCTGCGCACGGGTGGGATGTGGCGAGCTCGTACACAAGCCCACCGCGAAGTACTGCAGCATCAAGTGTTGCTCAATCGATCCCGCACGTCACGAACGGCTGCGCAACCAGGCACGTCGCGCATCCGCGCGTCCCATACCGATGTTGCGTCAACTGCGGTTCGAATTCCAACCGATCGGGTTTGATCCCGAGGCGCAGCTGAATGAGCTGTGCCGCGCGCGAGAGGACGTCCCCGCGGGCATGTCCCGCCTCACCGGCTGATTCAGAGCTCGCAGATCACCGAGCGCCGCTGGGCGGACTGCGTAGAATCGGCGTCCCATGCCTGACGAGATCGTTGACGACGCCGCGGAAGCGGGCGCACCGCTCCCGGCGCCGTCCGAGCCGACGCTCGAGATCGTCCGGCACAGTGCCGCCCACCTCATGGCCGCCGCGGTGATCGACCTCTTTCCCGGTGCTCAGTACGACGTCGGTCCGGCGATCGAGGACGGGTTCTTCTACAACTTCCGGCTTCCCGATGGCCGCCACTTCGTCGACGACGACTTGCAACGCATTGAGACGCGCATGGGCGAGCTGGCCGCGAGGAAGATCGGGTTCGTGCAGGAAGTGGTGCCACGCCGGCAGGCGATCGCGATGTTCGCGGCCATGCACCAGGAGTTCAAGGTCGACATCATCAACCGCCTCCCGGACGATGTCGCCACGGTCAGCATCTACCGGACCGGCGATTTCGTCGACCTGTGCCGCGGTCCACACGTCCCGGACACGGGTTGGCTCACGGCAGTGCGCGTGCTTCGCATCGCCGGCGTGTACTGGCGCGGCGACGCGCGCAACGAGCAGCTCCAGCGCGTGTACGGGACGGCGTGGTTCACGAACGATGAGCTCGACGCGTACATGCACCGCCTCGCCGAGGCGCGCAAGCGAGACCATCGCCGCCTCGGCGCCGAGCTCGACCTCTTCTCGTTCCCCGACGAGATCGGTTCGGGGCTCCCCGTGTTCCACCCCAATGGCGGGCTGGTGCGCAAGCTGATGGAGGACTACTCGCGGCAGCGCCACGAGGAGGCCGGCTACTCCTTTGTGAACACGCCGCACATCACCAAGGAGGACCTGTTCAAGGTCTCGGGCCATCTCGAGTGGTTCGCCGAGGGCATGTTCCCGCCGATGGAGCTCGACGAGGGCACCAAGTACTACCTCAAGCCGATGAACTGTCCGATGCACATCCTCATCTACCGCAGCAGGATGCGCTCGTATCGCGAATTGCCCTTGCGGCTCTTCGAGTTCGGCAGCGTATACCGGTACGAGAAGTCGGGCGTGATCCATGGGCTCACCCGCGTGCGCGGACTCACCATGGACGATGCGCACATCTTCTGCGCGCGCGAGCAGATGATGGACGAGCTCATCTCCCTGCTCGACTTCACGCTCGGCTTGCTGCGCGATTTCGGTCTCACCGATTTCTACCTGGAGCTCTCGACGCGCCCCGAGCACAAGGCGGTCGGCACGGTGGAGGAGTGGGACGTCGCAACCAGCGCGCTGCGTCACGCCGCAGCGGGTCGCAACCTGGAACTTGTCCTCGACGAGGGTGGTGGTGCGTTCTACGGACCCAAGATCTCGGTGCAGGCGCGAGACGCGATCGGGCGGACGTGGCAGATGTCGACCATCCAGGTGGACTTCCAGTTCCCGCAGCGCTTCGACCTGCACTTCATCGATGACACCGGCGCCGAGCAGCAACCGATCATGATCCATCGCGCGCTCTTCGGATCCATCGAGCGCTTCTTCGGCATCCTGCTCGAGCACTACGCCGGGCACTTCCCGCTCTGGCTGGCGCCGGTGCAGTGCGCGCTGGTCCCGGTCCAGGACGACAGTGAGGAGGTGATGGGCGCCATCAGGAATCTCGCCGCCGGCATGCGCGACCGCGGGTTGCGCCCATCCATCGACGAGCGTCACGGCGAACGCATGCAGGCACGAGTGCGCGATGCGGAGCTCAAGCGAATCCCGTACGTCGTGGTCATCGGCAAACGTGACGTGGAGCGCGGCGACGGCATGGTCCGGGTTCGCGATGTACGCCGCAACGTCCAGGAGGACGTCTCCACCGGCGAGCTCATCGATCGCCTGGCCGCCGAGGTGAGCGAGCGGCGTCCCGAGTGAGACGGCCCCGGCCACGCAGCGCGCCGGACCTGCTCGTGCGTAATGCGCCACTGCGCGGCGAGGCCAAGCTGCGCGCCGCGCTCATAGCGTTCGACGTCCGCGTGTCCGGCAGGGTCTGTCTCGACCTCGGCGCCGCGGCCGGAGGATTCACGCGAGTCCTGCTCGAGGCGGGCGCTGCGCGCGTGTACGCGGTCGACGCCGGCTTCGGGCAGCTCCTCGGATCGCTCCGCCAGGATCCCCGCGTGGTCAACCTCGAGGCCACCAATGTCGCGGCCCTCGACGGACGGAGTGTGCCCGAGGCGATCGATGTGGTGACCATCGACGTCTCGTACCTGGCGCTCGCTGCGGCGGTCGCTCAGCTCGATCGCATCACGATCGCGCCCGATGCCGACCTGATCGGCCTCGTCAAGCCGATGTTCGAGTTGCGCCTTGCCACAGCTCCCAGCGAGCCGATGCTCGTCGATGCCGCGACCGAGCGCGCTGCGGCGGGCATCGTCGGAGCCGGATGGGAGGTCATCGGCAGCATGCCGTCGCCGGTGCTCGGGGGGCGAGGAGCGGTCGAGGCCCTGGTCCACGCCCGGCGATCATCCTGACGTCGCGGCAGGTTTGGCCCTCGCGCGAGCGTGTTATATTCAGCGCCCGACGCCTGTCATGGGCGCCGCAAAGCAGGTCCGTCAGGTACGGCCCTCACCTTCCGGGCTTGCCTTGAAGGTCCAGCACCCGAACCCTGGATAGCGGAACCGCTGTCCAGTTTTTTGTATCCATAAGGAGGCCGCGCCGATCGCATTCCGAGAGCTCAGGGTCAACGACCAGATCCGCATCCCGACTGTCCGTCTCTTCGATGACACCACCGGCGAGCAGTTGGGAATCGTCACCATCGAGCGGGCGCGAGAGCTCGCCGCCCAACGTGAACTGGACCTGGTCGAGGTGGCCCCCCAGGCCCAACCGCCGGTGTGCCGTCTCATGGACTACGGGCGCTTCAAGTTCGAAGCCCTGAAGAAGGAGAAGGAAAGCCGCAAAGAGCACAACACCATCAACGTCAAGGAGATGAAGCTGCGTCCGAAGATCTCGGAGCATGACTTCCAGACCAAGTTCGGGTCGGTCCGTCACTTCCTCCATGACGGTGACAAGGTCAAGCTCACGATCATGTTCCGCGGACGCGAGATGGTGCACCAGGAGTACGGGCGCAAGCTGCTCGACCGGATGGCCGAGGAATTGAAAGAGGTGGCGATCATCGAGCGAAACCCCCTCGTCGAGGGCCGCAACATGATCATGATCATGAGCCCGCTCAACAAGAAGCACGCGAAAGGCGACCAGCACAGCAATGACCGGCGTCCGACACAGGAAGTGGAGGTGAGCGTCACCGTTCCGGAGGAAGATGCCGTCGCCGAATCAGGGAGCAACAACGATCATGCCGAAGATACGAACCCATAAGGGAACCGCCAAGCGGCTCCGCGTCACCTCGACCGGAAAGGTGATGCGGCGCAAGGCGTTTCGCTCGCACCTGCTCGAGCACAAGAGCGCCAAGCGCAAGCGGTCGTACCGCATGCAACACGAGGTGTCTCCGTCGGACCGCCGCAAGGTGATCCGGCTCGCACCATACCTTTAGGAGAGCGACATGGCCAGAGTGAAGCGTGGGGTGACGGCCAAGGCTCGCCACCGCAAGATCCTCGAGATGGCGGAGGGGATGCAGGGAGCCCGTCATCGGCTCTACAAGAACGCCAATGAGGCGGTCATGCATTCGCTCGCGTATGCGTATCGCGACCGCAAGCAGCGCAAGGGCGACATGCGCACCCTGTGGATCGCGCGCATCAACGCTGCGGCACGCCAGAACGGTCTTGCATACAACCAGTTCATGCACGGCCTCAAGGAGGCGGGCGTCGAGGTGAATCGCAAGATGCTCGCGGACATCGCGGTCAAGGACTCGGGCTCGTTTCAGCAGCTCGTCGAAGTCGCGCGGGGCGCCCTCACCAAGGCGTGACCGCCGACCTCCACAGCGTGGCGGCGGAAGCCCTCGAGGCGGTCGCCGCCGCGCCGGACCTCGCCGCGCTCGACGCGGTGCGGACCAGGTACCTCGGACGGGGTGACGGCGAGCTGACATCGTTCCGGCGAGGTCTCGGCAAGATTCCCGACGCCGATGGCCGGCGCCAGATGGGCCAGATGGTCAACGAGCTCGTCGAGCGGGTCGGCGACGCGCTCGACGAGCGGCAGCGCGCCATCGAGCGCAACGCCCGGGCCCAGAGTGTCGAGGCCGAGACCCTCGACCTCACACGTCCGGCGCCACCGCTGCGCCGCGGCCGTCTCAGCCCGGTGACCCTGGCGGCGCGTGAGATCCGGCGGATCTTCGGCCTGCTCGGCTTCGAGGCCGTCGACGGGCCCGAGGTCGAATACGACCGGTACAACTTCACGCTGGTCAACCAGCCACCCGGCCACCCGGCTCGCGATTCCCAGGACACCTTCTACATCGATGACTGGCGGCTGCTCCGGACCCACACGTCGCCGGTGCAGATCCGCAGCATGCTCACTCGCGGCGCGCCCCAGCGGGTGATCGTTCCAGGCAAGACGTACCGGCGCGACCACGACGCGACCCACATGCCGATGTTTCACCAGGTCGAGGCGCTCTGCATCGACGAGGGGATCGCGGTGAGCGACCTCAAGGGCTCGCTCGAGTTCTTCGCGCGATCCTTCTTCGGTGCGAACTCGGTGCTGCAGTGGCGCCCCCACCACTTCCCCTTCACCGAGCCGTCGCTCGAGCTCGAGCTTGCCTGCGTGGTGTGCCATGGCTCCGGGTGCAGCGTGTGCAGGTACAGCGGATGGCTCGAGCTCCTGGGGAGCGGCATGGTGCACCCCGATGTGCTGCGCAACGGCGGCGTGGACCCACTGCACTACTCGGGCTTCGCGTTCGGCATGGGCATCGAGCGTGCGGCAATGCTCGCCTGGGGCATTCCGGACATGCGCCTGCTCTACGACAACGATGTCCGCTTCCTGGTCCCGGTTGCCGCCGACGGGCCATCCGAGCGATCCGTTCCGTGAAGTTCTCGCTCCGCTGGCTGCGCGACTACGCAACCCTCGACGCGCCGGTCGCCACGATTGTCAAGGCGCTCGTCGACACGGGCACCGAGGTGGGTGCCGTCGACGTCGGCGGCGAGGGACTCGTGGTCGCGCGGATCGTTGCGGTCGACGCGGTTCCCGGGTCGTCCCACCTCCAGTTTGCCGATCTCGATCTCGGAACGGGATCGTCCCCCCGGCGCTGGCCGCATTCAGCGTCGTTCCCGGGACGGTCCGGGTGCTGACGGGCGCGCCCAACGTCAAGGCTGGCGACCTGGTGCCCTATGCGCCGCCGGGGACCCGCCCACCGGCGATGGACGAGCGGCTGGGGGTGAAATCCATCCGCGGTCACAAATCGCCCGGGATGCTCTGCTCGGCAGTCGAGCTCGGGGTGGGGGAGGACGCCGGCGGCATTCTCATCCTCGACGAGGGCCGGCCCGGACAGCCGCTCGGCGAGGTGCTGACCCTCGATACCGTGCTCGACCTGGACATCACCACCAACCGGCCTGACTGCCTTTGCCACGTCGGCATCGCGCGCGAGCTGGCGGCCGCGCTCGGCGAGGCGCTCAACGAGCCACCGACGTCGATCCCCGGGGAGCTGGTGTCGGCGACGTCGGCCGAACTGCGCGCCCAGGTTCGCATCGAGGACCCGGAGGGATGTCCGCGCTTCGATGCCCGGGTGATCGAAGGCATCGTTGTGGGGCCGTCCCCCGGATGGCTCCGCCAGCGGCTCCGTGCCGTCGGCCTGCGACCGATCAACAACGTGGTGGACATCACCAACTTCGTGCTGCATGAGCTGGGTCAGCCGCTCCATGCCTTTGACCTCGACCGGTTCGTGGAGGTGGGAGGCGGGAAGACCGCCGACGTGGTGGTACGCAGGGCGCGCGCCGGCGAGCACGTCGTCGATCTCCTCGGCACCGACCGGACGCTCTCCGACCAGGACATGGTCGTGTGCAGCGGCGAGACCCCGGCAAGCATCGCCGGCGTCATCGGCGGCAGCTCGACCGCGGTGAGCGACGGAACCAGGGCGGTGTTGCTGGAGGCCGCATCCTGGGACGGGCCGACCGTCCGGGCGACATCCAAGCGGCTCGGGCTTCGTACCGACGCATCGACGCTCTTCGAGAAGGGGTTGAGCGATCGCCTCCCGCCGGTCGCGCTGGAGCGCGCGGCGGCGCTGATCGCCGAGCTCTCGGGTGGCCACGTTCTCGGCGGAGGGATCGATCAGTGGCCGCGGCCACTGCCCGAGCTGGGTCCGATCCAGCTGACGGCGCGCTTCACCGGCGACCTGCTCGGGATTCCAATCGACGCAACCGAGATTGCGACCACGCTCGCCCAGCTTGGGTTCGCCGTCGAGCAGGACGGGGCCACCCTCACGGTCATGCCTCCGTACTTCCGGCGAGACGTGTCGCTTCCGGAGGACCTCGTCGAGGAGGTCGGCCGGATGCTCGGATACTCGCGGATCCCCAGCACCCTCCCCGGCCGTCGCGTCGCGCGTCACCAGGACCGCATCGCATCCACCCTTGGAGGACGGCGTCCGCGACGTCTGCGTCGGCGCCGGCTTCGACGAGGCGATCACCCTCGCATTCGTCGGCCCGAGCGAGGCCGCGACGCTGCCCGGTCTCGGTCGCGCTCGCATTCCCATCCCGCTGCGCAATCCCCTGAGCGAAGAGTGGAGCGTGATGCGAACCTCGCAGCTCCCACGCCTCTGCGCGGCGCTTGCCGCCAACGTCAACCGCGGCAGCGCCGACGTCATGCTCTTCGAGTTGGGCCGTGTCTTCTGGGAGGGCGAGCGGGACGGGCTGGCGCCGGGTTCGACCCCGGACAACGCGGACCTGGAGCTGCCACCGCTGCCACTCGAGCCGCTGCTCCTCACCCTTGCCGTCCACGTGTCCACCGGGTCGGCCGACGACTCGGCGCAGGCGGTCCGGCGGGTGCAAGCGGTCTTCCAGCGCATCACCGAGGACCTCGGCGGGCTGCAGCTTCACGCCGAACCCTCGGAGGAACGAGGTCTCCACCCCGGTCGGAGCGCGGCGCTCTCGGTCGCCGGCGATGCGGTGGGAATCGTGGGCGAGCTCTCCTTCGAGACGGCCGCCGCGTTCGAGATCCGGGGCCGGGTGGCGATCGGCGAACTGCGTATCGACGCCATCGCTTCATCGCCGCCACGTGCGCTGCGATACGCGCCCCCGCCGCGCTTTCCCGCGATCGTCCAGGATCTCGCGGTCACCGTCCCGGTCGACCGGCTCGCCGGTGACGCACTGGCCGCGATCCAGGAGGCGAACGAGCCGTTGCTCGAGCGTACGGAGCTCTACGACGAATATCGCGGCCGCGGCCTGCCCGCCGGGAGAAAGGGCTGGACATTCCGGCTCACGTTCCGGGCACCGGATCGAACCCTGACCGGGGACGAAGCGCAGCGGGCGCAGGACGCGATCGCGATGGCACTCACGCAACGATGCGACGCGGAGATCCGCCGGTAGCCGAGCCACCCCGAGAGTGGTTCGCGCGGCCGACCGAGCAGGTCGCCCGCGACCTGATCGGCTGCGCGATCGTGGTCGATGCGGGATCGGCGAACGCAGTCGTCGCGCGGATCGTCGAGACCGAGGCGTATCTGGGGACAAGCGACCCCGCGTCCCACGCCTACCGAGGGCCGACGCCACGATCGCGCGTGATGTTCGGGCCGGCGGCGCACCTCTACGTCTACTTCACCTATGGGATGCACCACTGCGCCAATGTGGTCACCGAGCCAGACGGTGTCGCCGGCGCGGTGCTCCTTCGTGCCGCGTCGGTGGAGCAGGGCCAGGATACAGTGACCACCCGGCGCGGCGACATGATCCCTCCTGCGGAGCTGCTCCGCGGACCGGGTAACCTCTGCCGCGGTCTGGGTGTCACCCGCGCCGACGACGGCATCGACCTCGTCGATCCGCCCTCGAGGGTCCACATCGAGCGACGCCCGGGTTCGCCCCCGGTCGTCGTCAGCACGCGCGTCGGGCTCCGCCACGCTGCCGACCGCCTGCTGCGGTTCAGCTGGCTCGGCGATCCCGCGGTTTCGCGACCCGTTCCTCGCGAGCCGGTGGAGCCTCCGATGAGTGGACAAAGGAAGGGGCCGGACTGAGCCGGCCCCTTGGATGAATGCACCGTATTGATACGGCAGCCCGGTAAAAATTCCCGGGCCTTCTCATGGCGCCGAAACCGGCGCCGGGTTCGGGGAAACGCCCGGTACGAAGCTCCCAGCCCACACAACGCGCACTTGCCCGCTACGGGCCGACCCGGGGGACGCCGATTGCCCAGCGACCTCGACGGGGGCGCCAATGGTTGTGTGGTCAGGGGCCCGTCAACCGGGCCTCAACCCTCCGCTCGGCCGTGCCGGAAACGCTGCCAGACGGTACGCAACATTGGAATGGCTACCTCCGTCTGATTGCCGATGCTATCCCCAACCATAGACCTGTACGCGGCGGACGGCAAGGTCCGTGAAGCCTAGACTGGGTTCCGGGCTGCGCTAGAATCGGAACGCCTGTTCGTCTCGGAGGATCCATGTCCGGTCACAGCAAGTGGGCTGGAATCAAGCACAAGAAAGCCATCGTCGATGCTCGTCGCGGCCAGGTGTTCACCAAGGTCACGCGCGAGCTGACCGTCGCCGCGCGCGAGGGCGGCCCTGACGTCGAAGGCAATTTCCGGCTGCGCCTCGCGATGCAGAAGGCACGCGAGGTGAACATGCCCGCCGACAACATCGAGCGCGCCATCCAGCGCGGTGCCGGCGGCAAGGACGGCGTGCAGCTCGAGGAGGTGCGCTACGAGGGCTATGGTCCGCACGGCGTCGCGGTGATGGTCGACACGCTCACCGACAATCGCAATCGCACGGTCGCGGGAATTCGCAACGCCTTCACGCGCTCGGGGGGCGCGCTCGGCGAGGCGAACAGCGTCGCCTGGATGTTCAACCAGCAGGGGGTCATCTCGGTGGAGGCCGGCAAGCGCGATCCCGAGGAGCTGGCGCTCGAGCTGCTTGATGTCGTCGATGTCGGCGAGGACGGCGACGTCGGCGTGGAGAGCGACGAAGTGGTTGTGACCGTGGCGCCGTCTCGTTTCGAAGACGTGCGACGCACGCTCGAGGACCGAGGCTATCCGGTGGACTCGGCGGAGGTGACCATGAACCCCACGACGTCGGTGCCGCTCGATGCGTCGCAGGCTCGTCAGGTGCTGCGCCTTCTTGACGGTCTCGAGGAGCACGACGACGTCCAGCAGGTGTACGCCAACGCCGAGATACCGGACGACGTCCTTGACGCCGTCAGCTGACCTCTCCGCCATCCTGCGCGGATGAGTGTTCTGTCATGAGATTTTTTTGATGAGAGTCCTGGGGGTCGACCCGGGGCTCGCGCGCACCGGCGTGGCCATCGTCGAGGGCATGCCAGGACACCTCGTGTTGATCCATGCGGCCTGCATCGAAACCGTGCCGCAGACCAATGAGGCGCGTGCGACTTGCGATGCTCTTCGACTTGGTCGTCGACGCCTGCGCCTCGTTGCGACCGGAGGTCGCAGCGGTTGAGGAGCTGTTCTTCTCCACCAACCGGCGGACTGCGATGCGGGTCAGTGAAGCCCGCGGCGTCGTGCTCTGCGCGCTCGCTCACGAGGGTGTCGCCATCGCCGAGTACACCCCGACGCAGGTGAAGGAAGCCGTGTGCGGGTATGGCGCGGCGCGCAAGCCGCAGGTTGCCCGCATGGTCGCCAATCTCCTTGGCGTGCCTGATATTCCGGGCCACGACGACGTCGCCGACGCGTGCGCGGTTGCGGTGTGCCACCACCATCGCGGTCGTCTCGGTGCAGTCACCCGTCGGGCACGAGACCACCGCGAGAGCGCGCTCGATGTCGCTGTGAGCCGAGCGCGCGCAGCGCTGGTGCGCAGCGCCCCGTGATCGCGCTCTTACGCGGTGGGCTCGTCCAGCTCGGGGACGACCACGTCGTCATCGACACGGGCGGTGTCGGCTACGAGGTGTTCTGCCATCTGCGCACCATCGCCACGTTGCACACGTCGCGCGAGCAGGAGGTGACGCTGTACGTGCACACCAGCGTCAGCGCCGACGCGATCCGTCTCTACGGGTTTGCCACCCAGGATGAGCTGCGCCTGTTTCGACTCCTCATCGGCGTGGAACGCATCGGCCCGAAGGCGGCGCTCGGGATCCTCGGACGGGCGGAGCTTCCCACGCTGGTGCGCGCCATCGCCGAGGGAGATGTCGCGCTGGTCGCCACGGTGCCCGGGATCGGACGCAAGACCGCCGAGCGCGTGATCCTCGAGTTGCGCGACAAGGTGGCCGCACTCGAACCACCCGGAACGCAGCACCCCGCCGCGACCGGTGAGACCCAGGCCGTCGCGGCCGCCATCGCCGGACTCGTCGGTCTCGGATTCCGGAGAGTCCGAAGCGCGCAACGCGGTCGCAGCCATCGCCGTCGACGGCGATGGGCACGACGTTGCCGACCTGGTCGGCGCCGCGTTACGTCGACTCGACACGGCGGGTGCGGCGCGATGAGTGACGAGCGCGTGGTCAGCGCCGAGGAGCTCGAGGCGGAGCGGGTCGCCGACACGGCACTGCGTCCTCGATCGCTCGACGACTTCGTCGGTCAGGACGCCATCAAGAACCAGGTCCGCATCCTGGTCGAGGCGGCACGCCAGCGCGGCGACGCACTCGACCACGTGCTCCTCTATGGCCCGCCGGGGCTCGGCAAGACGACCCTGGCCCAGATCATCGCCGTGGAGATGGGGGTCAACATCCGCCTCACCAGCGGTCCGGCGCTCGAGCACCAGGGCATGCTCGCCTCGATCCTCACCAGTCTCGAGGAGCGCGATGTGTTCTTCATCGACGAGGTGCACCGGCTCAACCGCGCGGTGGAGGAGGCGCTCTATCCGGCGATGGAGGATCTCGCCTTCGACTTCGTCGCGGGCAAGGGCGCGGGAGCGCAGACGCTGCGGCTCACGCTCAACCGGTTCACGGTGATCGGCGCGACCACCCGAGCCGGTGCGCTGGGCGCACCGCTTCGCGACCGCTTCGGGGTGACGTTCCGCCTTGATTTCTACGACGTCGACGACCTGGTGGCCATCGCGAATCGGTCGGCGCGGCTGCTCGGGATCGACCTGGATGCGGAAGGGGCGGCGATGATCGCGAGGCGATCCCGAGGGACGCCGCGGATCGTGAACCGGCTGCTCCGCCGTGCTCGTGACTATGCCCAGGTTCGGGCCGCGGGGCGCATCGACGTTGACGTCGCAACGGCCGCACTCGACGTGCTCGGCGTCGATTCGATCGGCCTGGACGAGCTCGACCGCCGCGTGCTGGGTGTGCTCTGCGGAACGCTCGGCGGTCACGCGGTCGGCGTGCAGACCATCGCGGTGAGCGTCCAGGAGGACCCGGACACCATCGAGGACGTGGTCGAGCCGTTCCTCATCCGGCGCGGGCTGCTCGCCCGAACCCTGCGCGGCCGCCTGGCAACCGCGGCGGCGTACCAGCATCTCGGCCTATCAGTTCCAGCCGGCGCGCCAGGAGCGGCCGAGGCGCAGACCGCGCTCTTCGAGCGTTGAGGTCGTCCGACTTCGACTATCCACTCCCGGCGGAGCGGATCGCGCAGGAGCCTCTTGCCGAGCGCGACGCGTCGCGGCTGCTCCACCTGCGCCCCGACGGTGGGATGGAGGACCGGCGGTTCCTCGATCTGCCCGAGCTGCTGCGCGACGGGCGACCTCCTGGTCGTCAATGAGACCCGGGTCCGGCGCGCTCGGCTCAGTGGCATCGACAGGTCTGGGCAGGCGGTGGAGCTGCTGGTGCTGGCGCGTGAGCCGGACGGCAAGTACCAATGCCTCGCGCGTCCTGCCCGGCTGGCCATGCCGGGTGCCGTGATCGACATCGGCTCCGACCTCAGAGCCACCGTGACCGGGGTCTCCGCCATGCATCGGGGCGGACGCACGGTCACCTTCGACAGCGACGACCCCGACGGCGCCATCGAGCGAGCGGGGGTAGCGCCGCTCCCCCCATACATTCACACCGAGCTGCACGACCCGGAGCGCTACCAGACCACCTACGCCACCGGTGACCCACGGTCAGCCGCAGCGCCGACGGCGGGCCTGCATTTCACGGCAGCCGTGATCGAGCGGCTGCGCCGGGCAGGCATCGGATGGACGACGCTGCGGCTCGACGTCGGGCTGGCGACCTTCGCGCCGATTCGCTCCGAGCGGGTCGAGGATCACCCGATGCATGAGGAGCGATACACGCTCCCGGACGTCACGGTGCGCGCGATCGAGGAGGCACGTCGCGGTGGGAGCCGCGTGGTCGCGGTCGGGACCACCGTGGTTCGTGTGCTCGAGACCTGCGCGCGCGACGGGGACCTCCACGCCGGGGCCGGGGCAACCAGCCTGTTCATCCACCCCGGGCACACCTTTCGCGCCGTCGACGGTTTGCTCACCAACTTTCATCAACCCCGCTCCTCGCTGCTGGTGCTGCTCGCGGCGTTCGCCGGCGACCAGCGCTGGCGGGATGCATACGCGCACGCGCTCGACGCGGGGTATCGGTTCCTGTCGCTCGGTGATTGCATGCTCTGCTGGCGCGAGCAGTGAGCGCGTTCGTGGTCGATGCGTGCGACGCCGCGGCGCGCACCGGGACGCTGACGACGGCGCACGGCGCGGTGCGCACGCCGGCGTTCATGCCCGTCGGCACCCATGCCACCGTGAAAGCGCTGCACCCCGATGAGGTGCGCGCCACCGGTGTCGACATCCTTCTCTGCAACGCCTATCACCTCGCGCTCCGCCCCGGTATCGACGTCGTCGAGCGCGCCGGCGGCCTGCATCGCTTCATGGGGTGGGACCACCCGATCCTCACCGACAGCGGCGGATACCAGCTGGTCAGCCTCGTCGAGGTCGCGACCGTCGATGACCACGGCGCCGTCTTCGCCTCGCCGTACGACGGGTCGCGGCTCCGGGTCACGCCCGAGGAGGCGGTGCGCAACCAGGCCCGCCTCGGGGCCGACGTGCTCATGTGCCTCGACCACCCGGTCGCGCACGGAACCGCACCCGAGGTGGCCCGCGACGCGACCGAGCGCACGCATCGCTGGGCGGAGCGGTGCCGGGCAGCGCATCCGGGGGACGGCCGCCTGCTCTTCGGCATCGCCCAGGGGGGCTTCGACGCGGAGGCGCGCAGCTTCTCGGCGCGATTCATGTCCGGGCTCGATTTCGACGGCGTGGCGATCGGGGGCCTCTCGGTGGGGGAGCCCGTCGAAACCATGCTGGCCATGACCGCTGCAAGCGTCGCCGAGCTGGCCGCCGACCGTCCCCGTTACTTCATGGGGCTGGGGACGGATGCCGAGCTGCTCGCCGCGGTCGGTCTCGGAGTGGACATGTTCGACTGCGTCGTCCCCACGCGTCTGGCCCGCAACGGCAGCGCGCTCACCCCCGACGGACGCCTGTCGCTGCGCAACGCCGCCGCCCGCGACGACTTCGGCCCCATCGACCCGGACTGCCCGTGTGCCGCGTGCGCCGGCTTCTCGCGCGCCTACCTCCGCCACCTCTTCCAGTCGGGCGAGATCCTGGCCCACCGCCTGGTGAGCCTGCACAACATCACCCATCTCGCCAGGCTGATGGACGGCGCCCGGGCGGCCATACGGGAGGGGCGCTTCGCCGAGTTCAGGGCTGAGCGGGATGGCCGGCTCCTCTCGATGCCCCGGTAGACTGCAGGACAGGTGTTCAGGATCACGCGTTTTCGCCTGGCTGTCGTCCTCCTGGTGGTGGTGGGCGCGTTCTTCATCGACGGCTACAGCCTCATCTACCGGTATCTGGTCGTCCACGAGCCGCTCGGTACGACGCTGACGTCGGCTCCGAGCTTCCTGGGTCGGCAGCTCTACATCCACAAGGGCCTGGACCTCCAGGGCGGCACCGAACTGACCATCGAGATCTGCCATGGGCTGGACAACCCCACGCCCGACTGCCGCAACGGCCCGCCGAACGGCGCCACGTTGCAGCAGGCCCAGCAGGCCACCATCCCGATCATCGACCTGCGGGTCAACTCGCTCGGCGTGTCGGAGGCGAGCGTGCAGGCGCAGGGCGATGACCAGATCCTCGTGCAGCTGCCAGGGGTGAGTCTGAAGCAGGCGGTGCAGACCATCGGCACCACGTCGCGGCTCTACTTCGCCACGCCCGTGGCCGGGTCTCCGACGATCCCTCCCAGCGCTGCGCTCATCAGCGACCAGCAGGGGCACTACGACACTGCCCAGTTCAGCAACGCACTCGATTACCCGCCCGGTTATCACTGGAAGATCGACAACAACCTGGACGCAACCGACGTCAACTCGGCGTCGGTGGGGGTCGACGCAACCACTGGCGCGCCCACCGTCATGATCAACTTCAACCAGGCGGGCGCCAGCGAGTGGTCGAAGATCACCAATGCCGCCTATCAGCAGTACCTCACCAATACCACCAACCCACCTCCGACGTCGCAGATCGCGATCTTCCTCGACAACGATGTCCTGACCGCCCCGGTCGTGACCGGCGGCGGGCAGAGCAACCAGACGCAGATCACCGGCAATTTCACCTCCGACTCGGCGACGCAGCTGGCCAGCCTGATCAGCGCCGGCGCGCTGCCCGCCGAGATCACCACGGTTTCGAGCACGTCGGTGAGCGCAACGCTTGGTCAGCAGTCGGTCACCCTCAGCCTCGTCGCCGGCGCGATCGGCCTGCTCATCGTGGTGATCTTCATGATCGGGTACTACCGCTTCCCGGGCCTGCTCGCGACCGTCGCCCTCTTCATCTATGCGGCCATCGTGCTGGCGCTCTTCAAGCTCATCCCGGTGACGCTGTCCCTGGCGGGACTGGCAGGCTTCGTCCTGAGTGTCGGCATGGCGGTGGATGCCAACGTGCTCATCTTCGAACGAACGCGCGACGAATTACGCCATGGGCGCAGTGTGCCCCTCGCGGTCGAGACCGGCTTCCGGCGAGCATTTCCTGCCATTCGTGACAGCAACATCTCCACGCTGATCACATGCGCCATCCTTGCGCTGTTCGGCACCGACGTCATCCGCGGATTCGCGATCACCCTGGCGATCGGCGTCATCGTCTCCTTCTTCACCGCGATCACGATCACGCGCTCACTGTTCGCCTGGGTGCTCACCTGGAGGATCGGACGGGACCCGCGCCTCTACACCGAGATCCATGAGGAATTCACAGAGGCTCCACCCAGGGGACGGTTCGACATCGTCAAGAATCGCAACTGGTATTTCCTCGGATCGCTGGCGGTCATCATCCCGGGCATCCTGGCGATTCTCTTCTGGGGCTTCAACCTCGGCATCGATTTCAAGGGCGGCAACGTCATCGACGTCGGACTGGCAAAGCCGGCCACCCAGGCGCAGGTCGCCGCGGTCATGGACAAGGACTTCGCGAGCCTGCGCCCCCAGGTGCAGTCGGAGGGGACGACCGGCAATCAGGCCAGTCACTTCGCCATCTCCACGCTGCCGTCGGGCAGCGAGCAGTTGATCCAGATCCAAAACGCCCTCAACAGCAACTTCACGATCGCCAGCAACCCGACGACGCATCAGCAGGACATCAGCGTGCAGCAGGTCGGCCCGACGATCGCGGCCAGCCTGGTGACCGGGGCGATCATCATGATCATCGTCTCCGCGGGCGCGATCGCCGTGTACCTCGCATTCGCGTTCCGGCGGCAGCGCGCGATATCCCCGTGGCGGTTCAGCGCGTGCGCCTTCTTCAAACTGCTGCACGACGTCTTTGTGCTCGCCGGCATCTGGGCAATCCTCGGGCACTTCACGAACTTAGGTCAGGTTGACTCACTCTTCGTCACCGCGGTGCTGACCTCGGTGGCCTTCTCGATCCACGACACCATCGTGGTCTTCGACCGCGTGCGCGAGAACCTGCGCGTCGGTCCGCGACTGACCTTCGACCAGGTGATCAACCTGTCGACGGTGCAGACCATGACGCGATCGCTGAACACGTCGCTCACGGTCGTGTTCGTCCTGCTCTCCCTGGTCATCTTCGGCGGCGATTCGATCCGCGGCTTCGTCCTCGCGCTCCTGATCGGTATCGTCACCGGTACCTACAGCTCGATCTTCAACGCCAGCACGCTGCTGGTCGCATGGGAGAAGGCGCGCGGCTCGCGGTCCGTCGCACCCCCGCCGGCCGGCAGGAGACGGGTCACTCCCAGGACGGCGTAGGTCCACGCGCCTCACGCGCACACCACATATGAACATCGACGACGTTTCCGGCATCGCGTCGCTCCTGCGCCCTTCCTTCGACCATCTCGGCATCGAGCTCGTCGACGTGCAGTGGTCGGGCCACGGGCGCGGCGCGGTGCTTCGCCTGGTGATCGACCGCGCCGAAGGCGGCGTGACCCTCGACGACTGCGAGCGCGCATCCAACACGGCGTCAGCCGTGCTGGACGTGAACGATCCGATCGACCACCCCTACCGTCTGGAGGTGAGCTCGCCCGGGGCCGAGCGCCCGATCCGCCGCCCCGAGGAGTGGGCCGCCGCGATCGGGCGGCGCATCAACGTGCGCCTTCGGGCCGGCGACTCCGAGCTTGTGCTCGAAGGCCGGCTGCAGTCCGTCGCCGGCAATGAGGCGGAGATCGAGGTCCGCGATCGACGGACGACGCGCCCCGCCTCCTTCTCGATCGACGCGGTGCTGGCTGCGCGCATCGTGGTCGACATCTGATGGCTGCTCCGGCGGTGACCCTCACCGCGCTCCGCGACCTCGCGGCGGCGACCCCGCTCAGCGAGGCGGAGATCACCAGGGCAGTGGAGCAGGGGGTAGTCGCCACCTTCCGCCGGCTGGTCGAGGACGATCCCCGCGTCGGGGCTCGGGTGAACCTCTCCACGGGCACGTTCGTGGTCTATCGCGTCGACGACGCGGGCGTCGAGGAGCCGGTCGAGATCAACGTCACCGACTTCCCCCGGCAGGCTGCCGCGGCCGCACGCACCGCCGTCGCCGAACGGCTGGCGAACGTCGAGCAGCGCCGGATCCTCGGCGAGGGGACGAACCAGCGCGGGGTGCTGCGCGACGCCATCGTCGAACGCCGCCTGGGCTCGATCTGGTACGTGGATGCGGGCGGCGTCCCCGGGATGCTGCCGCCCGAGGAGCAGATCCCGGGCGAGCGTCTCGCCGTCCGCCGTCACATCAAGGTGGTGATCGTCGAGGGCCGCCGCAAGGGACCGGATGCCGTCGTGGTGGTATCGCGCTCGCATCCGCAGGTCGTCCAGCGGCTCATGGAGCAGGAGGTCCCGGAGCTGCAGACCGGCCAGGTCGTGATCCGCGCCATCGCCCGCGATCCCGGGCGGCGGACCAAGGTCGCCGTCGACGCGCCCGATGGTGACGTCGACGCCCAGGGAGCGTGCATCGGACGAAATGGAGTGCGCCAGCGCGCGGTCACCTCCGAGCTCGGCGAGGAGCAGGTGCAGATCGTGGCCTGGTCCGCCGACCCCGGGACGTTCGTCATGAACTCGCTCATCCCGGCGGTGGCCCTGAGCGTCGAGCTCGACCTCGAATCGCGGACGGCCCACATCTCGGTGGCCTCGGATCAGCTCTCGCTCGCGATCGGACGGGGCGGTGAGAACGCTCGTCTGGCAGCTCGACTGACGGGCTGGCGCATCGACATTCGCGGCGAGACGGCCCAGGAGCCCGATGGCGGGGATGCATCCGGTGCGGAGTCCGGCAACCCGGCCCCCGCCGAAGGCTGACCCGGGGTGTCCACCTCAGATCCGCTCCGAACCTGCGTCGGATGCAGGAAGGTGCGCCCCAGGGGCGAATTGATCCGCCTGGCGGTCATCGGCAGCCCTGGGAGGGTTACCCTTGACCCGACTGGCCGCTCGCCAGGCCGGGGCGCGTATCTCTGCCGGGAAACGGGTATCACCTGTCTGCGCCAGTCACGGCGGCACCGATCCCTGGCGCGCTCGCTTCGGGTCGGGGATGATGTAATCGACGAGCCCACCCTCGCCGGAGCGCTGCGGGAGCTCGTCACGGAGGAATCGACATAGCAACGGTCAAGAAAGTCACCCTGCCGGCAGGTCTCACGGTCGCTGAGCTCGCCGAACGCCTCGAGGTGTCGGGTCCACAGCTGATCAAGTACCTGATGAGCAATGGCGTGATGGCCGCGCTCAACGCGACGGTGGACTTCGACACCGCGGCGCTTGCCGCCGACAACTTCGGGTTCGAGGCGGAATCTGAGGACTCGGCCGCGGAGCAGGCGAAGGGAACGTCGCCTGGCGGAGGCCGGCGCAAGCACCCCTTGATCGATCTCTCCAATGCCGCTCCGGGGACGCTGGTCAGCCGGCCGCCGATCGTGGCGGTGCTCGGCCACGTCGACCATGGCAAGACATCGCTCCTCGACGCCATCCGCAAGACCAAGGTTGCCGCCGGCGAGGCGGGCGGGATCACCCAGGTGATCAGCGCATACCAGGTCGAGCGCAACGGCCGCCTGATCACCTTCATCGACACCCCGGGCCATGCGGCGTTCACGGCGATGCGCGCCCGCGGCGCGGACGTGACCGACGTCGCGATTCTGGTCGTCGCAGCCGATGACGGGGTCATGCCGCAGACCGAGGAAGCCATCCAGCACATCCACGCCGCGGGAGTACCCATCGTCGTGGCGCTGAACAAGATCGACAAGGACGGAGTGAACCCGGATCGTGCGCTCCAGCAACTCGCCGAGCGTGGCGTCGTTGCCGAACAGCCTTACGGTGGTGATGTGCCGGTCGTGAGAACCAGCGCGAGGACCGGTGAAGGCATCGACGATCTGCTCGAAAGCGTGCTGACCGTCTCCGACATCCTGGTCGAGCCGAAGGCAGATCCGAGCGGCCGTGCCGTGGGGACGGTGATCAACTCGCACCTGGAGCGCGGTCGCGGGGCCATTGCCACGCTGGTGGTCCAGAACGGAACACTTCGCGTCGGCGACAACCTCGTTGCAGGCTCCGCGTTCGGCAAGGTGCGTGCCCTCATCGATGACACCGGCAGGCGCATCCAGGAAGCCGGGCCGAGCACGCCCGTCGTGGTCACCGGGCTGTCCGATGTGTTGATGGCCGGCGAGATCTTCCAGGTCGTCGAGACCGAGCGCGGCGCCCGCGCCAAGGCCGAACAGCGTGGCTTCGCCGAGAAGCAACGGCTGGCGCAGCCGGTCCGTCGCATCACGCTCGCGGACCTCGCCCAGAACATCTCCGAAGGCGAGATGAAGTCGCTCAACCTCGTGCTCAAGGCCGAGGCCAACGGCTCCCTCGAGGCGCTCCGCAGCCAGGTGACCATGATCGAAGACCCGACGGTCAAGATCAAGGTCGTCGGCGAAGGGGTCGGGGCGGTCAGCGAGTTTGACGTCAACCTCGCCGCGGTGACCGACGCAATCGTCATCGGCTTCAATGTCCGGCCCGACGATCATGCCCGTGCGGCAGCCGAGGAGCAGGGCGTCGACGTCCGCTTCTACGACGTCGTCTACCAGGTGACCGACGACATCGAGAAGGCCGTCAAGGGCCTCTACCAGCCGACCATGATCGAGGTCACCCAGGGCCGCGCCGAGGTCCGGCGCGTCTATCAGGTCGACGGCAAGCCGGCGATCGCGGGCTCCCACGTGCTCGACGGCAGGATCACCCGCAACGCGACCTGCCGGGTCATCCGCGACGGCAAGGAGATCGCGCAGAGCCGCATCGACGCGCTGAAGCGCTTCAAGGACGACGTCCGCGAAGTGACCCACGGCTACGACTGCGGCATCACCCTCGCCGATTTCAGCGACTTCCACGAGGGCGACATCCTCGAGGCGTTCACGATGGAGCAGCAGAACGCGTGACGCTCCGCTCCGGAGCTCGCAGCCCGCGCCGCGAGCGGGTGGGCGAGCAACTCCGCGAAGAGATCTCGGCGATGATGCTCACCGAGATCAAGGACCCGAGGGTCCGGTTTGCCTCGATCTCGCGCGTCCGGATGAGCCCCGACCTGCGGGAGGCGTGGCTGGCGGTGAGCGCGCTCGGTGATGATGCCGAACGCCAGAACGTGGTCTCGGCGCTCGGCCACGCCGAGGGGTACCTTCGTGCTCAACTGGGGAGGCGGCTCGAGAACCTGAGGAGCGTCCCCCGGCTTCATTTCGAGCTCGACGAATCGATCGCGTACAGCGTGCGGGTGAGCGCGCTCCTCAGAGAACTCGCCGGCGAACGTCCCGCCGAGGCAGTCGTGGAGGTTCCCGAGTGACCGTTGCAGCCCCCGTTCTCTGGCCACGTCTCGAGGACGTCGTCGACCCGATCCGCACCATCATCCAGACCACCGATCAGGTCACCTGCCTCGCGCACAAGGACGCGGACGCTGACAGCCTCGGGTCCGCGCTCGGCTTCGCCATCGCGCTGCGCAGCATCGGGCAGCGGGTTCGCGTCGTGGTCCCGGAACCGCTCCCCCGGCTGCTCGAGTACCTGCCCGGGTTCGAGACCGTCGAGATCGGCGGCGCGCCGCTCGGCGACACGGTGTTCACCTTCGACTGCGCCACGCTGGGCCGCTTCGGCGAGCGCCGTGCCGAGGTCGAGCACGCGAGCATCGTGGTCAATATCGACCACCACTCGGGCAACACCGCGTTCGGGACCATCAACCTCGTCGACGCTGCGGCCAGCGCGACCGGGCAGGTGATCCACCGGCTGCTCCGCGAGCTGGGCGCTCCGATCAGCCCCGCGGTGGCGACCAACCTGTACGCGGCGCTCTTCACGGACACGGGCGGCTTCCGGCACGAGAACACGACCGAGGAGTCGCTCCGCCTCGCCGCCACCCTGGTCGCCGCCGGAGCCGATCCCGGGTGGGTCGCGCTCAAGAGCTACAAGTCGCGCTCCCTCGCGCAGGTGCGTCTGGAGGGCCTCGCCGTCGCCCGGATGCACTCCGAGATGAACGGGCGCCTGCTCTGGTCCGAGGTCACCATCGCGATGCTCGAAGAGACGGGCGCGGACATGCAGGACGCCGAGGGCATCATCGATGCGCTCCAGAGCATCGCGACCATGCAGATCGCGATCCTGTTCAAGCAGCACACCAGCGACCGCAGCAAGATCAGCGTGCGCACCCGCGAGCCCCTCGATGCCACCGAGGTCTGCACGCCGTTCGGAGGTGGCGGCCACAAGCGCGCCGCCGGCGCCGAGTTCGGGGACCCACTCCCCATCGCCGAGCGCAGGGTGCTTGAGGTGGCTCGCCGGTTGATCGACCCAGCCCGGTGACCGGCGTCGCCGCACCGGGCGCCGGCCCGCGCTCCGGGTCGGCTGTCGCGCGCCGAGGAGGCGTGCTCCCCCTCGACAAGCCTGCCGGGATCACGTCGTTCGACGCCATCCGCCAGGTCCGGCGCATCCTCGGAGAGCGGCGCGTCGGCCATGCGGGGACGCTCGATCCGACCGCGACCGGGCTGCTGCCGATCTGCGTGGGGCGCAGCACCCGCTTCGTCGACTACTTCCACGCTCAGCCCAAGACCTACCACTGTGTGGTGCGCCTCGGGGAGCGGAGTGACACCTGCGACACCGAGGGCGTGGTCGTCACCGGCGCGGATGCAAGCGGTGTCACCGCCGACCAGGTCCGTTCCGAGCTCACCCGATTCACCGGGGAGATCGACCAGATTCCCCCGATGCATTCGGCGGTGAGGCACGAGGGAAAGCACCTCTACGAGCTGGCGCGGGCGGGGGAGGAGGTCGTTCGCGGGGCTCGACGGGTCAGCATCTACTCAGCGGACCTGGTCGATTTCCGGCCCGGCGCCGTCGCCGAAGCTGAGATCGTCGTGGTGAGCGGCAAAGGCGCGTACATGCGCGTGCTCGCGGCCGATCTCGGGGACGCGCTCGGCACCGGAGGGCTGCTCGGCTGGCTCGCCCGGACCAGCTACGGAACCCTTGGGCTCTCGTCGGCGATCACCCTTGCGCAATTCGAGGCCATGGACGAGCCCTGGCTCGCGCTCCTGCCGCCAGAGGTTGCCGTGGCGCATCTGCCGCTCGTCAACCTCGGGCCGGCGCAAGTGCAGCAGATCCGTCGAGGCCAGTCGGTATGGCTGCCGCGGTCGATCCTGCCGGAGGTCGCCGGAGAATGCCGCATGCACGATCCAACCGGCGAGCTGATCGGCATCGGGGAGCTCAACGGCGGACTTCTCCGGCCGACCAAGGTGCTGGCCGGCTGACGTCGCGATGGAACTGCTCCATGAGTTCCCCGCGCGGGACGCGGGCGGCCCAGGGTCGGTGGTGACGATCGGCAGCTTCGACGGCGTTCACGTCGGCCACCAGCGCCTGCTCGAGCGCGTGCGTACCGCCGCCGCTCGCGGCTCGATGACCCCGGTCGCGGTCACCTTCGACCCACACCCGCGCTGCGTCGTCGATCCTTCGGGGTGCCCGCCGTTGCTCTGCAGCCTTGACGACCGCGTCGAGCTTCTGCGCCGGGCCGGCGCCGAGCGGGTGGTCGTCATCCCCTTCACCCGCGAGTTGAGCGCGTGGAGCGCGGACCGCTTCGCCACCACGCTGATCGAGAGTCTCGGGATGCGCCGGCTCATCGTCGGGCCAGGGTTCGCGCTCGGTCGCGGTCGCGAGGGCAACCTCGAGTTCCTCGTGCGCCTTGGCAGACGGCGCGGGTTCGGGGTCATCACCGTGGCGCCGGCGAGGCGCGGCGGCCGCCCAGTGTCGTCCGGGCGCGTCCGGGAAGCGATCGCCTCGGGAAGCTTCTCGGACGCGATCTCGATGCTCGGACGCCCCTATGTGCTCGAGGGCGTGGTCGAACGCGGCGAGGGTCGCGGCGCCGGCCTGGGGGTTCCGACCGCCAACCTCGGCGTCGACGAGCAGCGCTGCATCCCTGCGGCCGGCGTCTATGCGGGATGGCTCGACTTCGGTGAGGGCTGGCGACCCGCGGCCACCGGGATCGGCACCCGGCCGACCTTTGGCGGCGGGTCGGTGACCATCGAGGCCCACGTCCTCGACTACGACGGTGATCTGTACGGACGCCGCGTGCGGCTCGCGTTGCGACGCCGAATCCGTCCCGAACGCGCATTCAATTCAATCGCTTCGCTGCAGGCGGCGATGGCCCGCGACATCGCGCAGACGCGCGCGATGGTGCAGCGATTCGCGCAGCCGGTATGACGTGAGCCGTCCCCACATGCAGTTCCGCGCCGCGCTCTGCGGCATCACGCGCGCCGAGGGGCAGGCCGCTCGGCGGCGATCTCCTGTTAGACTTGCGGCGAACAATCGTGCCAATCGTTAGATCCAAATCCGAGATAATCGCGGAGCATCGGCGCCACGAAACGGACACCGGCTCCACGGAAGTCCAGGTGGCTGTGCTGTCTGAACGTATCAGCTCGCTCACCGAACACCTCCGCGATCACCCCAAAGACCATGCGTCGCGCCGCGGGTTGCTCAAGCTCGTCGGCCAGCGTCGCCGGTTGCTCGACTACTTGTCGGGCACCGACGTCGAGCGCTATCGCGCACTGATCGGGCGCCTCGGTCTGCGCCGATAGTGTCAGTCGCGACCATCAACACGACCCAAGAAACACACACCATCAACCGACCCGGAGCCGGCCCATTCCGGCGACGTCGCACTCACAGGTGAGACGTTGGGGTCCGTGTATCAGGAAGCGGTGCCGCAGCTGCAGCGCGAGCCGTCCTGCCTGATGCGCAGTCCCCAACACCTCACCGCTGTAGAGCGCGGCGAAGCGGACCTATTCCGGCGCGGGTCATCACCAGGAGACACGCGTGGCCATCCCCGACAATCTCAAGAAAACATTTGAAACGGATTTCTGCGGCAAGCGCCTGATCGTCGAGACCGGGTACATCGCGGAGCAGGCAAACGGCGCGGTCATGCTGCGCCTCGGCGACACCGCATTGCTGGTCACCGCGGTCGCATCGAAAGCGCCGCGAGAGGGCATCGACTTCTTCCCGTTGACCTGCGACTACGAGGAGAAGCTCTACGCCGCCGGCCGGATCCCCGGATCGTTCCCCCGGCGCGAGGGACGGCCCAGCGAGGCCGCGACGATCACCAGTCGGATGATCGATCGCCCCATGCGGCCGCTCTTCCCCAAGGACTTCCGCAATGACGTCCAGATCGTCGCCACCGTCCTCAGCACCGACCAGGAGCAGGATCCGGCGACGCTCGCCGTCACCGGCGCTTCGTGCGCGCTGCAGATCAGCGGCATTCCGCATGCCGGACCGGTGGCGTGCGTTCGCGTCGGCATGCTCGACGGGCAGCTGATGCTCAACCCGACACTCACGCAGATCAACGAGTCCGCGCTCGACCTCATCGTCGCGGGCACGTGGGATGCGATCGTCATGGTGGAGGCCGGAGCGCATCAGATCTCCGAGCACACCATGCTCGACGCGCTGCGCATGGCCCACGCCGAGATCCGCAAGCTCGTGGAGTTCCAGCGGGGTCTTCACGACGCGATCGGCAAGCCGACCATGAGCTACCCGTCGCAGAAGGTCTCCCCGGAGATCACCGCGGCGGTCCACGAGTTCGTCGCGGATCGCGTCGGCAGCGCCGCGCGCAACCCCGACAAGGCGTCACGCGAAGCGGCGCTCGATCAGCTCCAGCAGGAGGCGGTGACCGCACTCGAGGAGCGCTTCCCCGACGGCCGTTCCGACATCGGCAAGGCCTACGAGTCCGAGGTCAAGAAGGCGGTGCGCGCCGCGATCCTCAACGAAGGCATCCGCCCCGACGGACGCCGCACCGATGAGATCCGGCCCATCTGGTGCGAGGTCGGCGTGCTTCCCCGCACCCACGGATCGGCGCTGTTCACGCGCGGGCAGACTCAGGCGCTCTCGGTGGTCACCATCGGTTCCGGCCAGGACCAGCAGAAAATCGATGGCCTCGGGCTCGAGAACTTCAAGCGCTTCTTCCACCACTACAACTTCCCGCCATTCTCGGTGGGGGAGGCGCGACCCCTGCGCTCCCCGGGCCGCCGCGAGATCGGCCACGGCGCGCTTGCGGAGCGCGCGGTGCACAACGTGATGCCGGAGGAGGAGAAGTTCCCCTACGTCGTGCGCATCGTCAGTGAGATCCTGTCGAGCAACGGCTCGACCTCGATGGCCTCGGTGTGCGGCTCGTGCCTTGCGCTCATGGACGCCGGCGTTCCACTGGTGGCACCGGTCGCGGGAATCGCGATGGGGCTGATCACCGATGACGGTGCCGAGCACGCAGCCATCCTCAGCGACATCCAGGGCATGGAGGATGCGCTGGGCGACATGGACTTCAAGGTCGCGGGCTCCGCGACCGGGATCACCGCGATGCAGATGGACTGCAAGATCAGCGGCCTGAGCTGGGACCTGATGGAGCGCGCGCTCGAGCAGGCACGCGTCGGCCGCCTGCACATCCTCGGGAAGATGACCGAGGTGCTCGCCGCGCCGCGGTCCGAGCTGAGCCCATGGGCGCCTCGCATCGAGGTGATCAACATCAACCCCGACAAGATCCGCGACGTCATCGGCCCGGGCGGCAAGATGATCCGCAAGATCGTCGAGGAGACCGGCGCCCAGATCGACGTCGAAGACGATGGTCGTGTGTTCATCGCGTCGGCGAATGCCGCTGCGCGCGAGCAGGCGGTGGCGATGATCCACGACCTGACCGACGACATCGAGATCGGCAAGATCTACAAGGGCAAGGTGTCACGCCTCATGGGCTTCGGCGCGTTCGTCGAGATCATGCCGAAGAAAGAGGGCCTGGTCAGGATCGGTCAGCTCGCCGAACACCACGTGGACAAGGTTGAGGACGTCGTCAACATCGGCGACGAGATCATGGTCAAGGTTATCGAGGTCGACGATCGCGGCCGCGTCAACCTGTCGAGGCGTGAAGCCATCCGCGATCTCTCCAGGCAGCAGCAGGAAGCCGGCGGAAACGGCGCCGGTGGGCCCGCCTAGCCACACACGGGGGGCATCCCCCCGTGTTCCCCCCTTATCTAGCCACACACGGGGGGCATCCCTCCGTGTTCCCCCCTTATCACCCTCTGACGAGATGAGGGGGGAATCCCCCGCGGGGGGATTCCCCGGCTTCGACGGTGATGCGGTCTGACCGCATCACGGTCGCCGTCGTCGGCGCCACCGGCGCCGCCGGCGGCACGCTGGTGCGCATCCTCGGTGAGCGTGCGTTTCCTGCGTCCGCGCTCGAGCTCTATGCGAGCCCTCGAAGTGCCGGCCGCCGTGTCAGCACGTACCTCGGCGACGTCGCCGTCCGCGAGCTGAGCGGGGACGGGCTCCGCGGCGCGGACATCGTGTTCTTCGCAGCGGGTGCGGGGACATCACGGCGCCATGCCCCAGGGGTCGCCGATGCGGGCGGCGTGGCGGTCGACAAGTCGAGCGCTTACCGGATGGATCCGGCAGTTCCCCTGGTCGTCCCCGAGGTGAATGCAGCGCAGATCGAGCGTCACCGAGGCATCGTCGCCAATCCCAACTGCGTGGCGATCCCGATGAGCATTGTGCTGGCGCCGCTGCAGCGAGCCTACGGCCTGCGTCACGTCACTGCGGCGACCTACCAGGCGGCCACGGGCGCGGGCATCGGCCTCGCGGATGAGCTCGAGGCGCAGACCCGCGACGACGCGACGGGCACGATGCCGACCGCGACCGTGTATCCGCACGTGCTCCACGGCAACGTGGTTCCCGGGGGGTGGGCCATGCAGGGTGCCGATACCGAGGAGGAGGTCAAGGTGATCGCCGAGACGCGCCGCGTGCTCGACGCACCCGACCTGCGCATGAGCGTGACCACGGTTCGTGTCCCCGTGGCGATCGGGCACAGTGCCGCCGTCTGGGTCGAGCTCGACACCGACGCGGATACCGACGACGTGCGCGCGCTGTTGCGCTCCGCGCCGGGAATCGTCGTCGTCGATGATCCCGCCGCACAGCGATATCCGATGCCGCGCGCGGTCGCCGGCACCGACGACGTCCAGGTGGGGCGGGTCCGCCGCGATCCCGGGACCGAGAACGGGATTGCGCTCTTCTTCAGCGCCGACAACCTGCGCAAGGGTGCGGCGACCAATGCCGTGCAGGTCGCGGAGCTGCTGCTCCGTGACTGCTGAAGCACTCGGCATGGATCGCCCGAAGACGCCCGGCGTCGTGCTCTAAACTCCGCCAATGGTGGCGACGACCGAAGAGGTCCTCGAGCTCCACGGGCGCGTGCGGGAGTGCACCTCGTGCCCGTTGCACCTCACACGCATCCAGGCGGTCCCCGGCTATGGCCCGGTCACTGCGCGCGTCATGGCGGTCGGGGAGGCCCCGGGCGAGAACGAGGACCGCGAGGGCAAACCCTTTGTCGGCGCCGCGGGCCGCCTGCTGACCAGCCTGCTGGAGTCGGCCGGGCTGGATCGGCGCGACATCTACATCACCAACATCGTCAAGTGCCGTCCGCCCCGCAATCGCGATCCCGAACTGCTCGAGGTCGAAGCCTGCAGCCACTACCTCGATGAGCAGATCGCGCTGCTGCAGCCGGACGTGATCCTGCTGCTCGGCCGGCACGCGCTGCAGCGGCTCCTTCCCGGCGCCGGAGGCATCTCGCGTCTTCACGGCGAGCGCGTCCGTCGCGACGACCGCGTGTACGTCCCGTTGTTTCACCCCGCCGCCGCCCTCTACAACGGTGGCCTGAAAGAGACGCTCGAGGCGGACATGCGGCGCGTCCGCGGCTACCTGGCCGATGCCGAAGCCACCCGAGCCCGGCGGGCGGGGGGCGCTTCAGCGTCCGAGCTGCGCAAGGTTGCGGCCGCAGCCGGCGGTGATCAGATGGATCTCTTTTGACCGAGGCACCCGGGTCGGGTCAGCTGACACTCATCCCGCTGGGCGGGCTCGGCGAGATCGGTCGCAACATGATGGCGCTCAGCTTCGGCGATGACATCGTGGTCATCGACACGGGCCTGATGTTCCCGGAACAGGAGATGCTCGGCGTCGACCTGGTGATCCCGGACATCGCGTGGTTGCAGGAGCGCGTCAACAACATCCGCGGCATCGTGCTCACCCATGGGCACGAGGACCATATCGGTGCGCTCCCGTACGTCCTGCCCCGGCTGCCCGTGCCGGTGTATGGCACCGCACTGACGCTCGGGTTCCTGCGCAACAAGCTGCGCGAGCACGGGCTCATCGAGACCACCGAGCTGCACGCGGTGCGCCCCGGCGACACCCGTACGCTGGGCTGCTTCGACGTGGAATGGGTGCACGCAACCCACTCGATCCCCGACGCGTGCGCGCTCGTGGTGCGCACCCCGGTGGGCGTGATCATCCACTCGGGGGACTTCAAGATCGACACCACGCCGGTGCACGGCGAGCCACCCGACCTCGCACGACTGGCTCGAATCGGCGACGAAGGGGTGCTCCTGCTCATGAGCGACAGCACCAACGCCGAGCAGGAGGGCACGACCCCGAGCGAACGCAGCGTCGGCGAAGGGCTCGCGCCCATCTTCGCGGCAGCGCAGGGCCGCATCCTGATGGCGACGTTCGCATCCAACATCTCGCGGCTGCAGCAGGCGATCAACGCCGCCCAGGCGTGTGGCCGCCGCTGCTTCATCGTCGGCCGCTCGATGCTCAAGAACATCAAGGTGGCCGAGGAGCTCGGGTATCTGCGCGTCCCGCCCGGGATGTTCGTCAATCCGAAGGAGCATGAGCGGCTGCCCGACAACGAGCTTGCGATTCTCTGCACCGGTGCGCAGGGAGAGCCGCTGTCGGCGCTGGTGCGCATCGCCGCGGGCGAGCACCGCATGGTGAGCCTGCGCGAGGCGGACACCGTGGTCATCAGCGCGAACCCGATTCCGGGGAACGAGGAGTCGGTGCACCGGACGATCAACAACCTGTACCGGCGCGGCGCACGGGTCTTCAACTCCTCCCGTCACGGCGTCCACGCCTCCGGGCACGCCAGCCGCGAGGAGCTGAAGCTGCTGCTCACGCTGACGCGACCGCGGTATTTCATCCCCGTGCACGGGGAGTACCGGCATCTCGCTCTCCATGCCGCCCTGGCTCGTTCGGTCGGGATCCCTGCGGAGCGGGTCCTCGCCATCGACAACGGCACGGTGATCGCGCTCGACGAGCATGGCGTCCGTCCCACCGGCGAGCGGGTGCGAACCGGGTACGTCTACGTCGACGGGCTCAGCATCGAGGAGGCCGGGGACGTCGTCTTCCGCGACCGGCAGCAACTCGCCCAGGATGGGGTGATCCTGGTGGTGCTGACCGTCGAACGATCCAGTGGAGCGGTGGTGGGCGGCCCCGACCTCGTGTCCCGCGGCTTTGTTGCCGACGACGCCGACGCGCTCTTCGACGAGGCTCGCGAGCACGTCCTGTCGCTGGTGTCGCGGCTCACCCCCGACGCCGGATACAACGCCTGGCAGGGGGCGATCCATGAGGGACTCTCACGATTCCTCTACAAGAAGACCAAGCGCCGGCCGCTGATCCTGCCGCTGGTCACCGAGGTCTGAGGCTCCAAAACAAAGTCTGCACGACAACACACTCGTGTAGTATGGGAACGGATGTTTGCCGTGCTCCCCCTCACCGGCCGGGTGGTGCCCGTCCCCGCAGCCGCATTTGCGGAGGCCGATTTGCTGATAGCATCGGGCCCGATCCAGGGGCCCCGGTAGCCCGTCTTCCACGCGTTTCTCATCGAGTTCACGATATGGCTCGCTCCGCCCCAACCCGCCCAAGTCGCAAGCGCACGCCGTCGCGACGGCCGCCTGCCCGTTCGCGGTCGCGCGCGGCCGCCCGGCCGCGAACGCCGCTGCTGCATCGGGACCTTCGCAGCGAGCTGACCGGGATCGGAGCCATCGGCGCCGGGGTGATCCTCGCTGCGGTGCTCATCCTTCCGGGCGGTGGGGCGATCGCCGGACCGGTGCACGACGGGCTCTTCGGCGCCTTTGGAGTCGGAGCCTGGCTCGGGGTCGCTGGCATCATCCTGACGGGCACGCGGCTGTGCGTGACCCCCGAATGGCGAGCGGGAACGCTGGCCGCCCTGGGCAGCGCCCTCGCCATGCTCGCCCTCCTCGGGCTGATCGGCATGGTCGGCGGCGACGCCGGCGCCCTCGGGACCTGGATCGGCTCGGGCGTGCAGCGCGTGCTCGGTGGCGCTGGCGCGGGCGCGGCGCTGATCGTGGTCGCTCTGCTCGGCGTGATCCTGGCCACCGATCTCCGCACCGGGACCGTGGTCCGGGCGCTCGGCCGCTGGTTCGCCGCCGAAGGGGAGGGGTTGCGCCGCGATCGGGCGGTCAACGTCTCCGGTGGACGCGCGCGAGTCTTCCCCCCGCCGGCACCGGAGCCGTCCACGGAGCTTGCGGGCATTCCCATGGTGCTGCCGTTCGATCTGCCCAAGGCTGCGGCGGCGCCGACCGCCTTCCTCGACCCGGAGGAGCCGCAGGCGACCGGTGAGGATCTCGGGGAGCACGGCTTCACGCGCGAGTTCGAAGGTGTTCCCGCCGCGCCCGGGGACGCGCCGGTGCTGATCGGACCGGTTCCCGAGGTTGGGATCGGCCATGCGGTGATGATCAACGACGAGCCGGAGAAGGTCTGGGTGCTGCCGACCCCCGACCTGCTCGACACGATCACCGGCAAACGCGAGCGTCTCGCCGCCGAAGTTCGCGCCACAGGTGACAAGATCGTGAGCACCCTCCAGTCGTTCGGCATCGAGACGCGGATCGTCGGGGCGAACAGCGGGCCGACGGTCACGCAGTACGAGCTCCAGCCGGCCGTCGGCGTGCCGGTGCGTCGCATCCTCGGGTATCAGACCGACCTGGCACTCGCGCTGGCGGCGCCGATCCGCATCCAGCCGTTTATTCCGGGCAAATCCGCGATCGGCGTCGAGGTGCCCAACAAGGCGGCGCAGCTGGTGAGCCTCAAGGAGACGATCGAGTCGCCGGCGTTCACGGACCGGCGCCACAAGCTGAGCGTCGCCCTCGGTGCCGACGTCAGCGGACACCCGGTGATTGGCGATCTCACCCGCATGCCGCACCTGCTCATCGCCGGTGCGACCGGCAGCGGGAAATCGGTGTGCATCAATGCGGTTCTCGGTGGTTTCCTGCTCCAGGCCACGCCCGCGCAGCTCAAGATGATCCTCATCGACCCCAAGCGGGTCGAGCTCTCCAATTTCGCCGACCTACCGCACCTGCTCGTCCCGGTGGTGGTGGAGCCCGAGGCCGCCGTCGCATCGCTGCGATGGGCGGTGAAGGAGATGGAGGAGCGATACAAGCTCTTTGCATCGCACGCCGCACGCAACATCGTGGCGTTCAACGAGAAGGCGCCGGGGCTCGGGGTCGCGCCGCTGCCGTACATCGTCATCGTCATCGACGAGCTCGCCGACCTGATGATGGTCGCGGCCGGGGAGATCGAGGACCTGATCTGCCGCATCGCACAGCTCGCGCGAGCCGTGGGCCTTCATTTGATCGTGGCCACGCAGCGTCCGTCGGCGGACATCATCACGGGCTTGATCAAGGCGAACATCCCGAGCCGCGTCGCATTCGCGGTCTCGAGCGGCGTGGACTCTCGCGTCATCCTCGACGAGATGGGTGCCGAGAAGCTGCTCGGCCGCGGCGACATGCTCTATCTCCCCATCGATGAGGGCAAGCCGCGCCGGCTGCAGGGAGCGTTCGTCAGCGATCGCGAGCTCGACGCGCTCATCGGCCACTGGAAGCTGCAGGGGAAACCCGACTACCAGGAGGAGATCTTCACGGTCGAGGCAACCGTGTCCTGGGCTCGTGACGCGGCCAAGCGCGACCCGCTCTTTGCCAAGGCGGCACACACAGTTGCGGCGGAAGGGCGTGCAGCGGCATCGCTGCTGCAGCGCAAGCTCAGCGTCGGCTACACCCGCGCGGCGCGCCTCATCGACCAGCTTGCCGAGCACGGGGTGGTCGGCCCGTTCGAGGGCAGCAAGTCGCGCGACGTCCTGATGGACGTGTTCCAGGTCGACGAGCTGCTCGCCGACCTCGGCGAGGAGTAAGCCGGGCGCGTCCCACTCGAGGTGACGGCCACCCGGCGGGGGACCGGCACTGCGCCGTGGCGCGTGTCGCTATCCTCATCACTCATGCCTCAGGACCACAGCTTCGACGTCGTCAGCGAGTTCGACCGCCAGGAGCTGGTCAACGCGGTCGACCAGGCGCGTCGCGAGATCACGACCCGGTACGACTTCAAGGGCATCGATGTCGAGATCACGCTCGAGGACGAGACGATCACACTGCTCACCGGGACCGACGCGCAGCTCAAGTCGATCATCGACGTCCTCCAGAGCAAGGCGCACCGGCGCGGCCTTGATCTCAAGGTGCTCGATCCGCAGAAGCCCGAGGCTGCGGCGAAAGGGAACGTCCGGCAGGTCGTCAAGCTCCGCAAAGGCATCGGGGAGGAGCTGGCACGGGACCTGACCAAGCGGATCCGCGGCGAGCATCCAAAGGCGCAGGTCCGGACCCAGGGAGATCAGCTGCGCGTCTCGAGCAAGGACAAGGACGAGCTCCAGGCAGTGATCCAGCAGCTCCGCGACCTCGACGTCGACGTGCCGCTCCAGTTCACCAACTACCGGTGAGGCCGCCCGGCCCGGGCTGCCCCTCGCGCCCACGCCGCGGCCGTTGACCGGTGGACGAGCGGCAGGTCCCAGGTCAGGACGATGACGACCGTCTCCCGCTGCTCGAGATGGCCTTCCCGGATGCCGCGGCGCTTGGGCGTGAGCTTATCGAGGCGGGCCTGACCATCGCGGTTGCGGAGTCGTGCACCGGCGGGCTGCTCGGGGCCGCGTTGACCGCCCTCGCGGGGTCGTCCGCCTACGTCAGGGGCGGGGTGATCGCCTATGCGGACGACGTCAAGGCCGAGCATCTCGGCGTCGGCCGCCATCTCCTCGCGACCCATGGCGCGGTCAGTGCCGAAGTGGCCGAGGCGATGGCCGCCGGCGTGCGCCGGCGCTATGACGCCGATCTCGGGGTGGGCATCACCGGCGTTGCCGGCCCCGACTCCAGCGAGCACAAGCCGGCCGGGCTCGTCTTCGTCGCGGTGGTCGGACCGGCATGGGCGCGAGGGGTCCGTCTCGATGAGGATCGGGGGCGCGAGTTGAATCGCGCCCATGCGGTCCTGGCTGCGCTGCGTCTCTGTCGTGTAGTCGTCCGCGCGATGTCAGGCCCGACTGCCGCGGTTGAGACACCGTGATCGCCATGCCCGTCGAGCGGTTCGCGGCCGCCCAACTTCGGGCTTGTCACGTCCGCACCAACGGAGTACAGTACAAATGTTCGCCCCACCCGGTGAGCCCGGACGCGCCGCCCGTCGCGACGCCCTACGGCATCCCAGCCGCACCTCCAATCCATCCCAACCACCCTTTGGAGTACAGCTTTGACGAACACACTAGCAAGTCGCACCATCGATACTGTCGAGCCGGTCGTGGAAGTGAACGGGCGTCGTGCTCGAACGCCGCGTGAAGACAGGAGTGAGCCGGTGACGACGGAGCGGGATCGGGCGCTACAGACAGCGCTCGGACAGATCGAACGAGCCCACGGAAAGGGAGCGATCATGCGTCTCGGCGACGTACATGCTCAGCACATCGACATCATCCCGACGGGGGCGCTGACGCTCGACATCGCACTCGGCGTCGGCGGCATCCCTCGCGGCCGCATCATCGAGGTGTACGGCCCCGAGTTGTCAGGAAAGACGACCCTGACCCTGCACATCATCGCCGAGGCGCAGCGTCGCGGTGGCGTCGCCGCCTTCATCGACGCCGAGCACGCGCTCGATCCCCAGTACGCGTCGCGTATCGGGGTCAACACCGAGGAACTGTTGATCTCACAACCCGATACCGGTGAACAGGCCCTCGAGATCGTCGAGGTACTCGTGCGCAGCGGCGCGGTCGACGTGGTCGTGATCAACTCGGTCGCCGCCCTGGTTCCCAAGGCGGAGATCGACGGTGAGATGGGGGACAGCCACGTCGGCTTGCAGGCTCGCCTCATGTCCCAGGCGATGCGCAAGCTCACCGGGGCGATCAGCCGCTCCAACACCTCGGTCATCTTCATCAACCAGCTGCGCGAGAAGATCGGCGTGATGTTCGGCAACCCCGAGGTCACCTCCGGTGGCCGCGCGCTCAAGTTCTACGCATCGGTGCGCATGGACATTCGCAAGATCGACTCCATCAAGCAGGGGCTTGACGTCGTCGGCAGCCGCGTCAAAGTCAAGGTTGTCAAGAACAAGGTGGCGCCGCCGTTCCGTTCGGCGGAATTCGACATCCTCTACAACGAAGGCATCTCGTACGCCGGCAGCGTGCTCGACATGGGCATCGACGCCCACATCATCGACAAGAGCGGCGCGTGGTTCTCCTATGGCGACATGCGTCTCGGACAGGGTCGCGAGAACGTGCGCGACTTCCTTCGCCAGAACCCCGATCTCATGGAGGAGGTGGCCGCCAAGGTGCGGATCGCCGCCCTGCCTGAGCCCGTGCTCCACGATGCCGTCGTCGAATTGAGCGGCGAGCTGCCGCCGGTGCCGGCACCGATCGCCTAGCACACCCATCACGGCGATCTCGTGAGGGCACCGACCCCACCCACGACGCCGGAAAGTGCTGACGCCGCGGAGGATGCTGCGCTGCGCATCCTCCGTGGTGCCGGCCAGTCCGCGGCGGGTCTGCAGCGAAAGCTGGAGCAACGAGGGTACACAGCCGATGCAGCCATCGAAGCGGTGCGGCGGTGCGCCGCGGCGGGGTACGTCAATGACGCGGTGATGGCCGCATCGGTTGCGGCGCGGCACCGGCGTGCGGGACATGGACGGGCACGCGTCGCGGCGGATCTCAGGTCGAAGGGCGTCTCGACCGACCTGATCGCCGAGGCACTCGACGGCCAGAGCGATACCGAGGAGGCGGCCGCCCTCGCAGTCGCGCAGCGGCTGTGGGAGCGCACCGGCGCGACGGACGCTCGCGATCAGCGGGCGCGAATGCGCGTGGCGGGAGCCCTGCAGCGGCGTGGATTCTCGTCGTCACTGGTGGCCAGGGTGATGCGCGGACTGACGTGACTGTCAGAGTCAGGGCATGGAATACACACACCTCGGTCGCTCCGGTTTGTCGGTCAGCCGTCTGTGCCTCGGCACCATGAACTTCGGGCCGGAGACCGACGAAGCAACGTCGTACCGGATCATGGATGCGGCGCTCGACGCGGGTCTCAACTTCTTCGACACCGCCAACGTGTACGGCTGGAAGAAGGGCGAGGGGATCACCGAACAGATCGTCGGCCGCTGGTTCGCCCAGGGTGGGAGGCGCCGCGAGAAGGTGGTGATCGCCACCAAGCTCTACGGGTCAATGAGCGACTGGCCCAATGACACGTTCCTGTCTGCACGCAACATCCGCAGTGCCTGCGAGGGCTCGCTCCGTCGCCTTCAGACGGATCACATCGACATCTACCAGATGCACCACGTCGACAGGAGCACGCCGTTCGACGAGATCTGGGAGGCGATGGAGGTGCTGGTGCAGCAGGGAAAGATCGTCTATGTCGGTTCCTCGAACTTCGCCGGTTGGACGATCGCGCAGGCGCAGGAACTGGCCAAAGCACGGCACTTTCTCGGGCTCATCAGCGAGCAATGCCTGTACAACCTCATCGAGCGCCATGTCGAGGAGGAGGTGGTCCCCGCCGCACTGCACTATGGCGTCGGCATCATCGCGTACAGCCCGCTGATGGCCGGCTTGCTGGGCGGGATCCTCGCCAAGCAGCGCGACACGGGCCGGTCGGCGTCAGAACGCACCCAGAAGCTCCTCGCCGAACACCGCGACAGCATCGAGCGCTACGAGGCCTTCTGCACGAAGCTCGGTGCGCACCCCGCCGCCGTCGGCCTCGCATGGCTGCTCCGGCAACCCGGTGTCACCGGTCCAATTGTCGGGCCACGCACGATCGAACAGTTCGAGAGCAATCTGAACGCGCTGGACGTGCACCTTGACGACTTGGCGCTCGCGGAGCTCGACGTCATGTTCCCCGGACCAGGAACCGCACCCGAGGCCTGGGCCTGGTAGGGACCCGGGCTCAGACCAGCGCTGCGGACTTGGCGGCGCGGTCGAAGCGGACCACCGCGCCGAGGGTGATGAAGGTCGCCGCCGAGAGGAGCAGTCCGAGGATGACGAGCCCGTCGATGTACAGAAGATGGGCGGCAAAACCGCCGACCACCGCGCCGATCGCGCCGCCGCCGGCGAGGGCCACCGTGTAGAAGGACATGAGCGCGGATCGATCGGCGCTCAGACTCTCGGAGCAGTCGGCGAGGTAGGTGACGGCTGCGGGCCCGAAGCCCGCCAGCCAGACGATGCCGAGCACGAGGAGCGGCAGCACAACCAGCATCCCGACGAACGGGAGATGGTTGATCGCGAGCAGCGCGACCATGGTGAGCCATGCGCCGGGAACGGCCCTGCGCATCACGATCGCGGGTCCAAGGCGCGCGACGAATGGCGTCCACAGGATGATGCCGATCAGAAATATCGCAACCCAGATGATCAGGAACAGGCCGATCAATCGCACGTCGAAGTGATGCATCAATGACTGCGACCCCACGGCCTTGTGGCGGAGCAACGAGGGCAGATTGGCGACAAACGCCCCAATGAGCGCGAACGACATGACCCATGAGGGCAGGAAGGCGCGCATCGGTCCGGGCCCGACCGCCGCTCGAAGGACGACCCGCAGCGAGTGGACCGGGAGTGGGGGAACCCGCGGCACGAAGACGAGGCAGACGATCGCTGCCATGGCGTAGAGCCCGGCGAGCAGGACAAATGCCCAGCGGTGCAGGCCGAAGTATGCGACCGATCCGAGCCCGAACCCTCCCGCATATCCGATGAGCGTCGACGCCTCGAATGCGCCGCTCGCACCGGCCCGGCGGCGCCGATCGCCGGACGTCGCTGCTGCGACGGTGCCCAGAGCGACCGGGACGAAGGCGGCTGCGCCGAGCCCCTCGAGCAGCCGTGCACCGCCCAGCTGTGCCGGGCGCACCCCGAGCGCAACCAGCAGCACGGCCACGACACAGACCACGGGGCCGGCCACGAGGAAACGCCGCCTGCCGAATTTGTCGGCATATCGGGCCAGGATCGGGGCGAACACCATCTCGGTCGCTGCCTGGGCACCGCCGATGAGGCCGATTGCGACGCCGCTGGGCGAGCCATGAGCGAGGTCGCTGATCCGGAACTGCAGCGCAACGCCGACGCCCACCGCACCGACCCGAAGCAGCCCGCTGGCAATCAGCAACGCTCCGATCGCATGCGGAGCGCTGTGGCGAAACTCATCATCGCCGGGTGCCTCGAGCACGCTGGCGACCTCCCGGTCGGTCACAGGTCTAAGGGTAGCCCGGCCACATGTCATTCATCGAAACATGCGAGTGTCCCCTTTGGCTCGTACAATGGAAAGGTCTTCCGTTGTGAACGACCGGCCAGACGCGGGCCGGCCCCGACCGGATCATCGAGACGCTGTGGGTCTCGCCCCGGTCCCCTTCTCGACGTGAGGCAGTCCAAGCAGGGCGCATCGCGCCCGACCCCCGAGGTTCCATCCAATCGGCATCGAGATCCTCGCCCTGGCAGGGCTGGTGATTGTTGCGGCCGCATTTGCGGTTGTAGCTGTCCTGTACGCGCGCAGAACCGTGGCGGAAAGCCGGGTCACGCACGATGCGGACGCCGAACGCCGTCTCGAGCAGGTCCGCGCGACCGAGCAGGAGGCGAAGTCGGTGCTCCTCGCCGCCAAGGAGGAGGCGGCACGCCGCCGCGACGAGGCTGAGGCGGAGGTCCGTGAGCGGCGGGCAGAGATCGCGCGGCTCGAGCAGCGGACCAATCAACGCGAGGAGGGCCTCGAGCGGCGGCTCCGCGAGCTCGACTCCAACGAGCAGCGGCTGACCCGTCGCGAAGCCGAGCTCGAAACCCTGCGTCAGACCGTCGAGGATGAGCGGGCCCTGATCACCAGGGAGCTCGAGCGCGTCGCCGCGCTCTCCGAGCAGGAGGCCCGCGTCGAGGTCATGCACAGCGTCGAAGGCGACCTGGTTCCGGAGATCGCCGAGCGCATCCGGCAGGCGGAGACCCAGGTCCGCGACGAGGCCGCCGAGCGGAGCCGCGAGATCCTCATCGCTGCCATGCAGCGGCAGGCCTCCGAGCAGAGTGGCGAGGCGTCGGTCACGGTTGTCCACCTGCCGTCGGACGAGCTCAAGGGCCGCATCATCGGGCGAGAGGGCCGCAACATCCGCGCGCTGGAGGCGGCGACCGGCGTGGACGTCATCGTCGACGACACCCCCGAGGCGATCGTGCTCAGCTCGTTCGACCCGGTGCGTCGCGAGGTCGCCCGGGCAACCCTGGAGCGCCTCTTCAGCGACGGCCGCATCCACCCGGCGCGCATCGAGGAAATGGTGGTCAAAGCCCGCAACGAGCTGGCCCAGCAGATCAAGCACGAGGGCGAGCAAGCGTGCCAGGACATCGGGCTCACCAACGTCCATCCCGAGCTCGCGCGCCTCCTCGGGACGCTGCGCTACCGCAACTCCTACGGCCACAACGTGCTCTCGCACAGCCAGGACACCGCCGCGATCGCCGGCATGATCGCCGCGGAGATCGGATTCGACGAGCAGGTCGCCAAGGAGGCTGCGCTCTTCCACGACATCGGGAAGGCGGTGGAGCACGACGTCGACGGCCCCCACGCGATCATCGGTGGCGAGATCCTCGCGCGGCTCGGCCGCCCCGCCGCGGTGGTGCAGGCGGTCCGCTCGCATCACTACGACGAGGAGCCTCGCTCGCCGGCGGCAGCCATCCTCATGACCGCCGACGCGATCAGCGCCGCCCGGCCGGGCGCACGGAGGGAATCGCTCGCCTCAACCATCAAGCGCCTCGAACGCATCGAGGCGATCGCCAACGAGTTCCGCGGCGTGGAGCGAAGCTTCGCCGTCCTCGCGGGCAAAGAGCTTCGGGTTCTCGTCAAACCGGACGAGATCAGCGACGACGAGGCGCAGATCATGGCCCGCCAGATCGCCAAACGCCTCCACGGCGAAGGGAGCTACAGCGGCCGGGTCAAGGTGGTGGTGCTCCGCGAAACCCGTAGCGTCGAGTACGCGAAGTAACGATTGCATCGCGCCGGCGGGTATTGCCCGCTGCGGGAGGCGACAATCGCGGCCGATAATGACCACGTCCTACTCACCGCCCTCACATAACGCCCCCGGCGTGACATCCCCATTGGAAATCCTCAAAGTCTCAGCAACCAGCAAGCCGGTTGCCGTCGCCGGTGCGATCGCCGGCGTGGTGCGCACGCAGAAGCGGGTCGAGGTCCAGGCGATCGGCGCCGGGGCCATCAACCAGGCGATCAAGGCGATCGCCATCTCGCGTGGGTACGTCGCCCCCGGCGGGCTCGACCTGGTGTGCATTCCCTCGTTCATCGACATCTCCATCGATGGCGAGGAGCGAACCGGCATCCGCCTGGTCGTCGAAGTCCGCTAGCGCCGGCGTGGAGGCGCCCGATGAGCGCTGGAACACACTGCTAGGCTTCGACGGATGCCGCACGTTCCGATCCTCAGCGACTCCGCACGAGGTTTCAGACCGCTCCCGCTGATCGCGCGCGCTCCCCGCCGCGAGCCGCAGGTGCCGGTGCTCGGGAGGGCGCCGCGGGTCCACCTCTGGCACATCGGCTGTCAGATGAACGACGCCGATCGCGAGGAGCTGGGGGCACATATCGCCGACATCGGCTGTATCCCGGAAACCGCGCTCGAGGACTCCGACATCGCCGTGCTCATCACCTGTACGGTTCGTGCCAACGCCGAGCAGAAGGTCTTCGGGAAGTTCCGCGAGCTGATTCCCTGGAAGCGCGCGCGTCCGGGACGAGCGATTGCGCTCACCGGCTGCATGGCAGTCGAGCACGGGGAGGCGCTCCTCGATCGGCTGCCCGAGCTTGACTACGTCTTCGATGTCCGCGAGCCCGACGGCTTCCTCGCCAAGCTCCAGGCACTCCACGCTCCCAACCTCGACGGTCCGGTCATCGTCCCAGCGTCGGACCGGCTCAGCGCCTACGTTGCGGTCATGGGTGGCTGCAACGAGATGTGCACCTACTGCATCGTTCCCTTCGTTCGCGGCCGGGAGCTGAGCCGCCCGCTCCCCGAGGTCGTCGAGCACGTGGAGCGTCTGGTGGCGCAGGGGGTTCGAGAGGTGACGCTCCTCGGGCAGAACGTGAACTCGTACCACGACCGGCAGCATCGCGCCCATCTTCCCGAGCTCCTCGCTGCGGTTGACGCGGTCCCCGGCTTGTGGCGCTTGCGCTTTCTGACCAGCCACCCTCGCAACGCCGTCCCCGAGCTGTTCGCGGCGATGCGCGATCTCCCGACGGTCTGCGAGCAGCTCCACCTCCCGGTGCAGGCGGGCGACAACGAGCTGCTCCGGCGGATGCGCCGCCTGTACACCGTCGGTGAATATCGCGCCAAGATCGAGGCGGCGATCGGGACCGTGGGTCCGCGCCTTGCGCTGAGCACGGACATCATCGTCGGGTTCTGCGGCGAGACCGAATCGGAGTTTGCCGGCACCGAATCCTTGATGCGCGAATTGCGTTTCGATACTGTGCACCTCGCTGCCTACTCCGTCCGTCCCGGGACCGCCGCGGCCCGCCGAGAGGACGATGTGCCCCTGCACGAGAAGAAAGCGCGGCTCAATCACCTGCTCGCCATGCAGCGAGGGATCGCCGCGGCGCGTAACGCCCTGTACGTCGGTGCAAGCGTCGAGATCCTGGTCGACGGCATCGCCGAAGACTTGAGGCCGTATGGTCGCACTCGAGAGAACAAGGTGGCGTGGCTCCCGGCAGGGACCGCACAGCCGGGGGAGTTGCATACCGCGGAGGTGGTCGCGGCGAACGCGTTCCAGTTGCACGTTCGGCCCGTCGGCGCGGCGGCGTGAGAACGAGCTCGAAGATTCGGGCTCCGCACCTCATCGCGGCGGTCCCTGAGGCGCCCCACACAACGCTCAACCTCGAGACCGCCGGGGACACACCAATCCTTCGCGAGTATCGCGCGGTGAAGGCCGATCATCGGGACGCGATCGTCCTCGCTCGGCTCGGCGACTTCTTCGAGATGTTCGGCGACGACGCCGAGATGGCGGCGCCGATCCTCGGCGTGCAACTCACCGGCAGAGGCTTCGGCGCCGCCGGCCGGCTGCCGATGTGCGGCGTGCCCCACCAGGCGATCAGCCTGCATATTCGCAAGCTGCTCGACGCCGGTCAGCGCGTCGCCATCTGGGATCAGGTCGGCGAGGTCGTCTCCGGCCGTCTGGTCCGTCGCGCGGTCACCCGCGTGCTGAGCCCGGGCATGGTCGTCGAGGCGGACCTGCTCCAACCGTCGTCGGTGTCGCGATGTGTCGCGCTCCTCGGGTCGCACGGCCGGGTCGGCATCGCAGCGTTCGATCCCAACACCCAGCACCTCGAGCTCTTCGAGGTCGAGGGCGACCTCGGAAGCGCAACCGTCGCCGATGAGCTGGCGCGGCTCGACGCAAGCGAGCTGCTCGTTGAGGACGCGACCCCGATCCCTCCTGGGCTCGCGGCGCTCGCGCCGCTGACGCCGCTCGCCGCCGCGTTGTTCAACACGACCCGAGCCGAGGAGCGCCTGCGCCGTGCCTCCGGCGCCCTCTCACTCGACGGGCTCGGCGTGGCAGCGGTGCCGGTCGCGCTTCGCGCCGCCGGTGCGGTGCTCGCGTACTGCGAGCGAGCACACATCGTCATCAGCCAGGAGTTGCTGCGCATCGCGATCCGCGCGCCCGACGGCGTGATGCGACTGGATGCGCACACGCGCGCCAATCTCGAGCTGTTCACCCCTCTCGGCGAACGCGGCACCTCACTGCTGCAGCTCCTCGACGCCACTCGAACCCCGATGGGCACGCGCCTGCTCCGGGCCCGTCTCCAGGAGCCGCTCACCGAGGTGGGCCCGATCGACCACCGCCTCGATTCTGTCCAGGCATTGCTCGATGACCGGGACGGACGGCGCCGTCTTCGCGACGCGCTCGGCGGGATGCGCGACCTCGAGCGGCTGGTCGCGCGGTGCGTGCAGGGGATGGCGACGCCGCGTGACCTTGGTGCAGTACGCGATACCTGCGCAGCCCTCGACGTCACGGGAGCCGCGGCGAGCACGATCGCGGCCGGAGCAGAGATCAGTCATGCGGCTGACCGCTGCCGCGCTCCCGCGGGCTTGCGCGAGCGGCTTGATGCATTGCTGTGTGACGAGCTTCCCGCGATTGCGAGCGACGGCGGCGCCATCCGACCGGGAGCGGATGCCGACCTCGACAACCTTCGCGCCGCCGGGAGCACCGCCCGCACCTACCTTGCCGCCCTGGAGACGAGCGAGCGAGAGCGCACCGGCATTCGATCGCTGCGCGTCGGCTACAACCGGGTCTTCGGATACTTCATCGAAATCCCCAATGCGCATCGAGATCGGGTCCCCGACGACTACTCACGCAAGCAGACCCTCGCCGGTGCCGAGCGTTTCGTGACCCCTGATCTCAAGGAGCACGAAGCAATCGTGCTGCACGCTCGCGAGCGTGCCATCGCGCGTGAGCAGGAGTTGCTCGCCGGCGCGGCAGCGGACGTGGCGATCCATGCCCGCTCGCTCGCCGACTCCGCGGTCGCCGCAGCAACGCTGGACGCGGCGCAGTCCCTCGCCACCGTCGCCGAAGAACAGCACTGGGTGCGCCCGGCGATCGACGCGTCGTCGACGCTGCGCATCATCGGCGGGCGCCATCCTCTGGTGGAGCGCACGCTGGGACCGGGACGGTTCGTTCCCAATGGCGTGCACCTCGACGACGAGGCGCGCATCGTCGTGCTCACCGGGCCGAACATGGCGGGGAAGTCGACCTACCTTCGTCAGACGGCAAGCATCGTGCTGCTCGCTCAAATCGGGGCGTATGTCCCCGCGGGGGAGGCGACCATCGGCGTGTGCGACCGGATCTTCACTCGGATCGGCGCACACGACGACCTGAGCGGCGGGCTCTCCACGTTCATGGTGGAGATGGCGGAAACTGCGGCGATCCTGCGCCAGGCGACCGTTCGCAGCCTCGTGATTCTCGATGAGATCGGTCGCGGCACCTCCACCTACGACGGCGTCAGCATCGCGCAGGCGGTGGTCGAGTATCTGCACGACGCGCCGCAGCTGAACTGCCGCACGCTCTTCGCGACTCATTTTCACGAGCTGACGGTGCTCGCGGACCACCTGCCGCGGGTTCGCAATGCGCGCGTCGAGGTGGTGGAGGAGGGCGCCGAAATCACGTTCCTCCATCGCATCGTCCCGGGCGGTGCCGATCGTTCGTACGGCGTCCATGTCGCCAAACTCGCCGGCATCCCGGGTGGCGTTCTGGTGCGGGCGCGCCAGTTGCTCGCCGCGCAGGAGCGGGAGCGGCCGCTTGCCGGCAATGGGGAGCACGGCTCCGACCAGCTGACCCTCTCGCTCAGCGATCCAGCGCCCAATCCGGTGATCACCGAGCTCGCCTCGCTCGACCTCGACGGGATGACGCCGATCGCGGCGCTCAACAAGCTCGTCGAGCTGCACGACCGAGCGTCGACATGATCGCCGTCGCCCCGATCCGCAGGCTGCCGCAGGTGGTCGCCGACGCGATCGCTGCCGGCGAGGTCATCGAACGGCCTGCCTCGGTGCTCAAGGAGCTGGTGGAGAATGCCCTCGACGCCGGTGCACGCCGCATCGACATCGCGATCGAGGGGGGCGGCCTGGTGCGCATCGCAGTGGTGGACGACGGGTCCGGCATGGCAGGGGACGACCTCGAGCTCGCCGTCGAGCGCCACGCGACCTCGAAGATCGCGGTCGCCGGTGACATCGCTCGAGTGGGCACGCTCGGTTTCCGCGGCGAGGCGCTGGCGAGCATCGCGGCGGTGTCAGAGCTGCGGCTGACAACGTGCATTCGTGGCGCGGTGGGTGGGGCGACCCTCCACGTTCGCAATGGTGAGGTTCTCTCCCGCGCCGCGGCGGCGAGCGGCCCGGGGACGCGTGTCGAGGTCTGCGAGCTGTTCGCCGCCTCCCCGGCGCGGCTGCGATTCCTGCGCTCGGTCGCGACCGAGGCAAGCGCGGCGGTGCGGGTCGCCGCGGACCTCGCGCTCACGCATCCGCGACGTTGCATTCACCTGCACCAACGACGGACGCATGGTGCTGCGCACCATCGGCGGAACGCTCCGGGACGCGATTCGATCGGTCATCGGTCCGCGCGCCGAGCGGGATCTGCTCGACGTGGACGCACCCGGGACGATCGCCATCGGCGGGGCGATCTCATCCCCACATGCGCATCGCGCGTCACGCAGCGGGATCGTCATCATCGTCAACCATCGCCTCGTGCACAACCGGGCGCTGCTCACGGCCGTCGATGAGTTCATATCGAGGGCTGATCCCCGGAGGCCGCCACGGCTACGGTGTCGTCACCGTTGAGGTGCCCGCGGACACGCTCGACGTCAATGTGCACCCCGCCAAGCGTGAGGTGCGATTCAGCGACGAGCGCGCCGTCTTCAGTGCCGTGCAACGCGCCTGCTGGGCGGCGCTGCGCGCCGCGCCGGCGCTCGGAGCCCACGCGCCGGTCGAGCTCCGCGACGGCTTCGCCATCGGCGCGCTCAGAGTCCGCGACGGCGACTTCGCGAATGGCGTGCTCTCGGTCCGCGACGGGGGCTTCAACATCGAAGCGCCCGAAGCCGGCGACGGGGATCTCGACATCGTTGGATGGCCGATCCCCGACGTGTCGAGCCGCGTCGCGGAGGCGGACGCTGCAGACGCGGGCCGCCCTGGATCCCCAGGATCGACGCCGAACGGTCATCGAACGCTCCCGGCAATGCTCGCACTCGGTCAGGCGGGAAGCGGGTTCCTGGTCGCGACGGCCGGCGATACGGTCGTCCTGGTCGATCCCCATGCAGCCCACGAGAAGGTGCTGTACACCGAGCTGCTGGGACGCTGGCGAGAGGAGTTGCCCGAGCCCTCCAACTCGCAACTGCTGCTCATGCCCGTGGTGGTGGAGTGCGGGCCAGACCGGGCGTCGCGAGTTGCAGACGAACATGACTTTTTCTCACGATGCGGTTTCAGCATCGAGGCGTTTGGCCCTGGGGCAGTTCGCTGTACGGCGGTGCCGCTGACCGCCGCGAGCGCGGATCCCGGAGGGCTGGTCGCCGAGCTGATCGATCGCCTTGACGAGCGCTACTCCGGAGTGGAGGAGCGTCGCCACCGCCTCGCCGCCCTGGTCGCCTGCCACGCGGCGGTCCGGTTCGGTGACCGCCTCGATGCCATCGCCCAGCAACGCCTGCTCGACCGGCTGGCGGCGACCCCGGGGGGAACGACCTGTCCGCACGGTCGCCCGTCGGTGCTCCTCCTCGACGATGCGGTGTTGCGTCGTGCGTTCCGGCGGCCATCGCGATGAGCCATCCGTTGCTCGTGATCGTCGGGCCGACCTGCTCCGGGAAGACGGCGCTCGCGGTCGCGGCCGCCAAGGAGAATGCGCCCGCAGAGATGCTCAACGCCGATTCGCGACAGGTCCGCCGCGGGCTGCGCGTCGGGACCTGTGCGCCGGGACCTTTGGAGTTGCAGGGGGTGCGGTGTCACCTGCTCGACCTCTGCGACCCGGGCGAGATGTTCACCGTCGCCGACTGGCTGACCGCGGCACGACGCAGCCTCGAGCGCCTCGACCGCGCCGGAACCCGCGCCGTGGTCGCCGGGGGCACCGGGCTCTACGTCACCGCCCTCGTCGACGGCTTCGACCTTGCCCAGGTTCCACCCGACCCCGTCCGCCGCGCCGACCGCTCCGAGATGGCCGCGACCCCGGAAGGGCTCGAGACGCTCGCAGCGGAGCTTCGCCGGCGTGATCCCGGCGGTGCGAGCGAGACCGACCAGCGCAATCCGCGCCGGGTCATCCGGGCGCTCGAGATCCTCGACGCCAAGGGTGGTTCGATCCTCGGCGCACGCAAGCGGACCGCACCGCGCGCGGCGGTGATGGTCGCCCTCGACGTCGCCCGTCCCGTTCACGCCCGGTGGATCGAGCATCGCATCGCGGGCATGTTCGACAGCGGCGGCATCCAGGACGAGGTCCGCTGGCTGGAAGGACGGGGACTGGACCGAGCGGCGATCGGCGCCTGCGGCATCGGCTACAGCGAGGCCCTCGATCTCATCGAAGGGCATCTCGACCTCGAGGCGGCGATGCAGGCGACCATGCGCCGGACCCTGCGCTACGCCCGTGCGCAGCGCACCTGGTTCCGGCGCGACACCAGGCTCACCTGGTTCCGACCCGATCTCATGAGCTTCGAGCAGATGCTCTCTCAGGTCCTCGACCTGGTCGCCCAGGCTGAAGCGGGAACCTCCATCGGCGATTACGGAGCCTAGCCCAGAACATCCGTTTGCATTTTTCGGGTTCCCGTGCTACATTCCGGGTCGCCCAAGCTGGCTGGAGGATGTTTCAAAGCAATGCCTGACTCCCTGAACCCGCGGCAGCGTCAAATCCTGGATTACCTGCGAGAACACAGCCGCGATCACTCGTATCCACCGACGGTCCGGGAGATCGGTCGCGCAGTCGGCCTCAGCTCGTCCTCAACCGTGCAGAACCACCTCAACACGCTCGAGACGCGCGGCTTTATCACCCGCGACCCGGCGAAGTCGCGGACCGTCGAGATCGTCGAAGCCCATGAGTTCCGCGGGCCGAGCAACATCGTCAATCTCCCGCTCGTGGGCCGCGTCGCCGCAGGCACGCCGGTTCTGGCCGTTGCGAACGTGGAAGAGCACCTCACCGTGGGCACCGAGATCGCCGGGGGCGAAAACTCGTACGCGCTGACGGTGCACGGCGAGAGCATGATCGACGCCGGCATCCATGACGGGGACATCGTGGTCGTGAGCCCGCGGAAAGACGCTCCCGCCAATGGCACCATCGTCGTCGCGCGCATCGAAAACGAGCACACCGGCGAGAGCGAGGTGACCGTCAAGCGGTTCTTCCGCGAAGCAGGACGGATCCGCCTTCAGCCCGAGAACAGCACCATGGAGCCGATCTACGCCCGCGAGCTCAACCTCGAGGGCGTCGTCGTCGCAGTCATCCGGCTGCTGAAGTAGCTCCCTAGCCCTGGGGCCCGCCGCCGAGATTCTCGAGCGAAAGGCGCGGGAGCGAGCCGAGGTAGGCGTCGAGCGCGGCTGCAAGCTCTGAGCTCGCCTGGCCGTGGACGGTGACACGTGTGCCACCCAGGTCGTCGGCCACGGCGCTGATGGCAAGGTCGGGACGGTTGTCAATGAGCAGCGGCACGCCGGGCAGAAGCGCGAGCGGCAGCAGCACGATGAGCACCGGGGTCACCGCGGTGAGGATCAGGACCGCGAGCACGATCGCCAGGCCGAGCAGCACCGCCACATCGCCGCCATAGCGCCGGCGCTGCTGCGGGCGGAGCACCAGATAGTTGGGGCCGCGCTCGGCAACCGCGATCCCCGGCATCGGACGCTGGGCGAACTCGCCAAGCACATCGTCGGGCGGTTTCCCGGTCCGGAGCGAGAACTGGTAGGCGCGCGTTCGCAGTCTGGTGATCATTGGGCGCATAGCGTCGCTCCATTTGTACCGCGTCGCGACAGCGGTGCGTGAGGTGCGTTAGCGTTGAGTCCCATGGCTCGCCCGCCGGCAACCGCCCTGAACGTCGATCCACTGCTGCTCGGGCTCGTCGTCCTCGCCGTCGCCGCCTGGTTCTGGGTGATCCGCCGGTCCACCGAATCGCCGACCGGCTCGAGACAGCTGGCACTGGGGACCGCGGCGGCTCTCCTCCTCGCCATCTGGATCTCGCCGCTGGCAACGCTTGCGCAGCACTACCTGCTTGCAGCGCACCTGATCCAGGTGCTGATCCTGATGGGGCCGGTACCGGCCCTCCTGCTCCTTTCACTGCCACGGAATGCAGGGATCGCGCCGCGGTCGGTCCCCCTGCCGCTCCGCCTCGCGGTGCATCCGATCGTCGCGATCATCGCGGTGAACGCCTGCTTCATCGTCTGGCATCTGACGCCGGCGTACGACGCGGCACTGGGCAGCTCGTGGCTGTACGACCTCATGCAGGCGACGCTGCTACTCGTCTCGCTCCTGTTCTGGTGGCCGATCGTGACGCCGTGCTCACCCCCCGCGCGAGCCCTGACCGGCTTCGGCAAGCTCGGCTACATCGTGCTGGCGACCATCCCGCAAACCCTCGGCGGGCTGCTCGTTGCTCTGGCGGGACACGTGCTGTACCCGGCGTATGGCTCGGGGCCGCAGCTCGTCGGCGTCGACGCGCTCACCGATCAGCAGATTGCCGGAGCGAGCATCGCGCTGGTGAGCAAGATCGCACTCTTCGCGGCGTTCTGGGTCGTGTTCATGAATCTCTTGAGCACTGGGTCGGACGGACGCGAGGATGATGGCGGCGGCGGCGGCGGCGGGGGCGGATCAAGTCCCCGGCTGGATGCGCCGCGCCCGCGTCCCTCAGGGCTTCCCCGCTGGCTGGACGACGTCGGCGACGGCAGAACGACCGACGAGCCGCTGCCGAGGCCGGTCGCGGTCAGGGTGCCGGTAGGGTCAGGGTCTCGCCCGGCCTGATCGCGGCACTCTCGAGGTGGTTCGCCGCCTCGATGTCAGCGATCGACTGCTCGATGCTGGCGTTGGGGTAGTGCGCCGCGGCGATGCCCCAGAGGGTCTCACCAGAGTGAACCACCACCCGCGTGTTGGTGTTGGGAGAGCCGGCATACGCGACGCCGCCGACGACGACGAGCCCGGCGGCCGCAGTGGCCAGCACGAGGGCGAGCCGCGCCGGACGGCTGAGGCGATCTGGCCGGCGGGAAAAGCGGTTGGGTCCGAGACTGTCCTGGATCATGTTCCTGCACCGAACGTATGTTCCATGGCGATGACACTAGCAGGGAACGGATGTTCGCGTCAAGGAGCAGGATGGGTCGCGCTCGACGGCGTACGGCCGGATAATCCCCGGGTGGGCGAGCGCGCGATCAGGATCCGGGTCGGAGTCCTCGTGTGCCGCGATGGCGAGGTGCTCCTGGTTCGCCACGAGAAGGCCGGCCACTCCTACTGGCTGGTGCCCGGCGGCGGGGTCGATACCGGCGAGACGATGGTCGCGGCCGGCGCGCGCGAGGTGTTCGAGGAGACCGGCTACACAGTCGAGATGGGACCGCTGGTCCTCATCTGCGAAGCCATCGACCCGAAACCCGGCGGGCGGCACATCGTCAATACCGTGTATGCCGGGACGGTTCGCGGCGGCACGCTCACCGTGGGGACGGATGACAAGTCGCTCCGCGATGCACAGTGGCACCCGGTCGAGGCGCTGGGACAGCTCGAGATGTACCCGCCGATCGGTCCGGAGCTGCTCGCCTGTTGCCGGGAGAACGGCGGCACGGTTCGCGTGCTCGGCAACACCTGGCGTCCGTATGGGGGCTAGCGGAGCTCGACCGGACGGTCAGGTCCGGGCGGCCACCTCACCGAGATAGTCGCCGAGACGGCGATATGCCTCCCGCTTCCGCCGGTCGGTGATCTCGGTATAGACCTTGAGGGTTTCGAGCGTGGCATGGCCGAGCACCTCCTGCACGAGGCGCACGTCGCCGTCGGTCGCCTCCAGGAGCGTGGTCGCCGCCGTGTGCCGGGCGGCATGTGGGGTGCGAAGGTCGCTGAACAGCTCGAACATCTCCGGGTCGACGCCCATGCGATGTCGCAGCGCGGTGAGCGCCCGGCGTGCGCCGTCGGTGGTCAGGCGGTTGTGGGGCAGGGCACGCCCCTGCGGCACGTCAGCGCGCGCGACGCTGATGAACAGGGCAGGGGAGGGGTCGGGTCCACGCATCTTGAGATAGTCATCGACGGCCGCAAACGCATCATCGGTGCAATACACAGTTCTGTATTTGCCACCTTTGCCAAGAACACGGAACCCCTCGGGGCGGACATCACCGCGATCCAGACCGCACGCCTCGGCAATCCGGCATCCCGTGCTGAGCAGCAGGTGGATGAGCGCCCGGTCGCGGCGGTCACGAAGCGTCTCCCTGGGAAGTGCCGCGAGCAGCCGGGGAACATGATCCGTCGGCACCGGGTGCGGGTCACCCACCACATAGCGAGGCACGGTGACCTGACGGCTCAGCTCCGCGCCGATCCATCCCTCGTCGTACGAATATGCGAGGAAACGCCGTAACGCGACGAGCGCCCTGGCACGCGAGCGTGGATTGGGCAGCACGTCGGCGAGCTCGATCTGATAGCGGCGCAGCATCGAGCGATCGACCCCGGAGAGCAGGTCGCCTTTCAGCGGGCGGGTGCGCAGGAACGCCACGAATTTGGCGAGGTCCTGCCGGTACGCACGGACCGTCGTCGCCGGGCGATTGCGCTGCACCCGCAGCCAGTCGAGAAACTGATCGACCTGGTCGGGCATCGAGTCGGTCGGCCCGGGGACGTGCCCCGCCCAGGCTGGACCGCGCCGGGCGCGGGGCGCGGTGGGCCGGCGAGTGGAGCGCAGTCGAGCTGCCATGCTCCCGTATTATCAGGAGCTTGGCGCCGAGTGACTGATTCCCGCCTCCTCGAGGGTGAACCTGATGAAATCGAGGGTGGCGAGGCGCTGGTCCAGCTGCCGGCCGCCTGGATAGGCGCCGGCCGACTCGATCAGGGGGTGCCACACCTCGAGGTATGGGCCACGAACCGCCCATGAGGCGGCCTCCGGCTTGGTCACCAGCTCGCCGGTGGCCAGAAGGCAGAGCGCGCGGCACATCGTGACCACGGCGTACGCCTGGTACCCACGCTTGAGGAACTGGCCTGGATACTCGAGCTGAGGCAGCCACCACCCTCGCAGCGTGCCGATCACCGCGTCTCGAAGCTCGCCGCCCGTCACGGGCGCGACGACCTTGTTGATCTTCGGGCCGAAGAGGGTGATGCCGTGCTCACGGAGGGTTCGCTTCTGCAGGACGAGGTCGGGTCCGAGGTCCTGGACCTTGAATCCCTCGTCCTGGTGGAGCTCGAGGACGGCGATGCTCGGAATGCCCGGCGACGCCAGCGCCTTCGCGGGGATGAACATTGCCTCGAGGCGATCCGCCCACCGCTCATGGCCCCAGCCCTGCATCGCCCTGTGGACCTCCTGGAGCCGCTCGTTCGCCGCCCCGTCGGTCAGTACCCGCGTGGTGACGAGCACGTCGACATCGCTCAGTCGCGGATTGAAGGCTCCGGTCGCGAGCGATCCATGGACATAGACCCCCGCAAGGTTCCGCCCGAGTGCACTTCGCCACGATGAGACGGCGAGGCTGAGAAAGGTGCCCAGCCCTCGTCCACCGGCCCTGCTGATCCGCGGGTCCACGTTCATCCTTCGTAACCCTATCCCGAGATCGGCGCATCCAGACCCCGATCGCGACGGGCTGCGTTCAGGCGGGGTCAGGCGCGCCCGGTGGACAGGTGCGTTCGAACCGCCCCCGCCGGCCCGACTCGCGCCATCCCAGGCGCTGCCAGGTGGCGCGGGCTTCCGGGTTGTTGGCATTGACGTGGAGGCGAACGACCCGAATGCCGGTCGCTCGCATCCGTCGGCTCGCCTCGGTGACCAGCGCGCTGGCGAGCCCGATGCGGCGGTGCGCCGGGACGACGCCCACCTGGTCGATCCAGCCGCGACTGCAGACCACGAATCCCGCCGGTGCGCCGTTGCGGAGGACGCAGAGCGAAGCCTCGGGGACAAAGTCCGCATCACCGGTGAGCCGGCCGATCCACTCCGCCCGCGACCACCCGGGGAAGCCGGGGCGACCCCTGAACGCTGCCTCGTACACCTGGAAGCCCGCGCCGGCGGCGGTGTCGCCCCACTCGAGGATGGCCGAGCCATTCGGCCATCGCGCCTCGGGCGAGGGCTTACCGTCCGGCAGCTCGCTCGCCATGGCGATCTCCTCGAAGACGACGTCGAAACCCGCGGCGGTCCAACGGGCCCTCTCGGTGTCAGTCAGACACTCGCTGACCACGCGCACCCCGGCGGTTGGGTCGAGCTCTGCGACCTGGCGCTCGATCCACGCATGCTGGGTGGTCCAGAGATCCTCGAAGCCAGGCCTGAGCATCGATGCCACCGTGACCTCAGCAACATCGTCGGTACGGCTGACCGACACCGCCGCCGACCCGCCGAGCTCACCGGTTGGCAGCGCCTGGACCAGCCTCGATACGCCGGGGCCGAAGTAGAGATGCTCGAGCCATCTCGGGTCGACGACCAGCGACCAACCGCTCGGGTCCGGAAGTTGCGCCCGTGCCAGATCAAGGATTCGCGCCCGATCAGACGCGATGTCCGACACGCCTCAACTCCCGAGTGATCCTTCTGATCGAGGTAGCTCGGGCGCCAGTCTAGCGTCGTGGCCGCCACCGATCGAGTTGACCGCGCGGCAGAGAAGAGGATGACCTGAGGTCCTGGCGACCTACAGCTCTAGATCGTGAGAATATGCATTATCAGGAGCTTTATGCGGTGCCCGGCAAGGGACATCGGCCTCTCTCTTGCTGATTGGGCCCCAGCCTGGGTCAGCTGCAACCTGGCCAAACACACTCCAGTACGGGAAAAGGTCAGGCGCGGGCTGGTGGGACGTCATCGGCGGCGTTGGGCCGTCGATTCGGGGCTGATCGACGATCCTTACCGAACTTACCGGGACTTACCCGAGCGGGTTGAACACCGGGATCGCCGGGGCCGCGCACCCCGGACATGCCGGAGCCACCCAGAGCGTGTCGGAGCTGGACCGCCAGACGACATCGATGGTGCCACCACCGGCGAACACCACCGAGGACGGGTCCGACGACGCGGTGGCCCCAAGTCCCTCGGGGCCTACCAGACCGCTGGCCGAGGTGTACAGGGACGATGCCATCAGGCCCGACGTCTCGCGCACGTCGACGATCACCGACCCCGGAGCGAGGTCGACCACCGACGGGTTGCCGGCGACGGTCTCGGTGCCCAGAGCCACGCCGCCGGCCCAGGTCTGGCCAGTCAGTGCCCCGTGCCAGAGCTGACCGGCGCTGTTCCAGAAGACGTCAATGCCGGGGCCGGTAGCGCTGGCGGACGGATCGGCCGTGAGTGCGGCGGACGTCAGGCGCTCGGCGCCCGACCAGCCTGTCGACGTGCCCGTGTCCGCCCAGAGATCGCCCGAGGCGTCGCGCCAGAAGACGGTATCAGAGCCCTGGCCGGCGCTCGCGACCACGGGATTCCCGCCGACCGCACCGGTGTTGAGCGGCGCGGCGCCGCTCCAGGTGGCGTGGTAGCGATCGACCCACAGACCGCCGCCCGAGCCCTTCCAGAAGACATCGAGGAAACCGGGAGCGGGCGAGACGGCGCGCGGCTGCGAACCCAGCGGCCCGAACCCAAGGGAGACCGGCGCGGACCACGTCCCACCGCCGAACCATCCCCCGGTGAACCCGCTGTACCAGAGGTTGTGGTCCTCCCCTTCCCAAAACGCGTCAATCCGGCCAGGACCGGACGAGACGACCGAAGGATCCGAAATGAGCGTGGCAAAAGGGCCGCCGGCAGCGCTGATGTCCGCAGAAGCACTCCCCCACGTCCCGTTGCGGAAGGCAAGGCTCCAGAGATGCCCGTTGGTGCCACGCCAGAGCACGTTGATGTCACCCGATTGGTCGGAGACCGTCTGCGGAGTCCCCGCAACATTGGCGGCCTGCGGCAGCGCGAGCGGATCAGGGAAGCCGGAATACGGAAGCGATCGAACCCCGCCCTGATCGAGATCCACGTGGCCCGGGATCCCGGGCACGCTCCCGGCGTCACTGAACTGCCAGACCTGCCAGCCGGTCCCTCCCCAGTTGCCTTCCGGGACCGAGGGCTGGCTGACGAACCAATTCGCGATCCAGAGCGGATCCAGGGTGAACGCCGCCGACTTGACGTTCGCGCTCCACCAGGAGGGCGAGCAGTAGATGGCCGGCAGTGAGCCGGTCGCGGCGCTGACCGTATTCACGACCGTGCGCAGGTTGGCGACGACGACCGCCTGCGGCTCGCCGTCGGTGGTCTCGACGTCGATGGTTGGAACCAGGTCGCCGTGGGTGAACCCCACCGAGCGAAGCTGAGAGATGAGCAGATCGGCCTGCGCGACCGGGCTCTGGTTCGGCTCGAAGAACAGGTAGGCGCCCGGGGTCACCCCTGCCGCAGATGCGCCCCGCCAGTTGGTCGCGAACTGCCCGTCGGGAGAGCCGGCCCCATCCGCCGCGCGGATGTACGCGAACGAGATGCCCGAAGCCGCCACCGAGTGCCAGGCGATCGAGGAACCCTGATATGCGCTGACGTCGATCCCCTCCCGCGTCGCCGATGCGCCGCCGTCGGCCGCGCGAAGCAGGCCACCGGGCAGGGCGGCCATGAGCGCCAGGGCTGTCGCGGTGACGGCGATCCGAGACCTCACGCCACCGCCAGAGGGGAACCCACCATTGACGTGAGAATAGACACCGATGTCCGACCTGCTGGGTTCGTCACCGTATCTTCATGGGCGACCGGGAAGCCTCGATCCCATCGCGAAAATGACGGGACACCCAGCCGAAAGGTTGGTCCGCTACCCTGAATGGCGTGGATCAGTCGACCCCGCGCAAGCCCGCGGGCAAAAGGCCCGTGCCGGCCGGCAAAACACCTGCCAGACCTCTGACCAAGAAGCAGCGTCGCAATCAGATGGCGGCCAGGTCGGTTTCCCTCGAGCGCCGGAGGCCCTGGCAGTCACCGACGATCGTCACCTTCTCGAGCGTGGCCGTCGTGGCAGTGGTGCTCATCGTGATCGTGCTGATCAACGCAGCCGGCGGCACGAATGCGACCGCGGCGACTCCCGTCCCGCAGGCGATCCTGACCGCGGTCGAGAATCCAAGCCCGTCGGTGGTCACCACGGTGGGGACAGGGGGGTACAGCGGAGAGATGGTGCGTCTCCCCGCCTCCGCGAGGCTGGACTCGAATGGAAAGCCGATGGTCGTCTTCGTCGGAGCGGAGTACTGCCCGTTTTGCGCCGCAGAACGCTGGTCTATGGTGATGTGGCTGTCGCGATTCGGCACCTTCAAGAATCTGTCCCTGATCACCTCCTCATCCACCGACGTCGACCCCAACACGCACACGTTCACGTTCTACAAGTCGTCGTACTCGAGCCCCTACATCAGCTTCAGCTCGAACGAGATCGAGGATCAGAACCAGCAGCAATTGCAGTCGATGAATGCCCAGGTGACGAATGTCTTCACCAAATACGACTCGACTCCGTACACGACGCAAAGCGGCCAGTTCCCGTTCCTCGACATCGGGGGCGTGTTCACCCTCTACACCACGAGCTATGATCCCGCCATTCTCAAGGGTCTGTCCTGGAGCCAGATCGCCGCAAAGCTCAGCAATCCGGCGGATCCGGTGACCAAGGCCATCGTTGGCAACGCCAACATCCTCACCGCCGCAACCTGCATCGCCACCGGCAATCAGCCGTCGTCGGTGTGCAGCAACAACACCATCCAGGTCATCGAACAAGCTTTGGCGAAGATCAAGCCCACGGGCTGATCAAGCCCGAGAGCGGACCGCGACTGGGAGGCGCGAGTGGCTGACATCACCTCCTCTGAGGTCATCAACACCGGCTACGCGGTGCTCGCGCTGGTCGCCGATGCCCTCGTCTTCCTGGCGGCAATCGCCTTCATCTACTCACGCACCTCACCGTCGGCGCGCGAATGGTGGGGGCGCGTGCGCGACGGGGTCACGCCATTCGCGCTCCAGATCGCCTGGATCGTGGCGGTCTTGGCCACCTTTGGCAGCCTCTTCCTGCAGTTCTTCGAGCACCTTACCCCGTGCGAGTTCTGCTGGTTTCAGCGCATCTGCATGTACCCGCTCTCGCTTCTCCTCGGCATCGCTGCATTCCGGGGCGACGTGCAGGTCGCGAAGCGATACTTCATCGGCCTCTCGCTGGTCGGCGCCGGCCTGGCGATCTACCACTATCAGCTGGAGCACATCCCCCAGCCGACCGTCTGTGATCCCACGGTGCCCTGCAATATCGCGGTGATCAACATCTTCGGATTCATCTCCGTGCCGTTCCTGTCGATGGCCGCGTTCCTGCTCATCTCGACGCTGCTGCTGATGGCGCGCGGCGATACGGTCGAATACGACGAAGAGCTCGAGGTCATCGAGGGCAGCGTGGAGATCGACTCCGACGACGACCCGGTTCGCGCGACCACCTAGACCGTCAGGTCAGTTCGCCCAGGTACTTCGGGAGCATCTGACGCCACGTCGACCAGTCGTGGTCGTACTCGGGGCCCCACGGGTCGACACGGTTCGGGATCCCCTTGCTGCCGAGCACGTGCGCCAGCCGCCACAACTCGCCGATGTTCTCCCAACGGCCCTCGCCGGACGCGAGGATGGCGGAGCGCGTCTGCAGCAACGCAAGATGCTCGCCGTTGAGCGCCGGCAGGAAGTACGAGGGCGTTGCGAAATACAGGTCGTCGCCCGCGTTCTCGCCGACAAAGCGGGCAACGTCGTAGGTTCCGCTCATCCCCACCGCGGCGGTCACCACGTCCGGGTAGTGGCAGAGCAGCGACACCGCGTTGAATGCGCCGATCGAGGCGCCGGCGGTGATCACCGTGATGTCCTGGCTGTCGCAGTCCATGCGAATCATCGGGATGAGCTCGTGGCGGACGAACTCGATGAACCCGCGAGTCACCGCCGCTCGATAGCGAGCATCGCCCTCCTCACGAAGCATCGCTTTGCCGGACACGCTGTCGCAGGAGTAGATCTTCGCCCGGCCCGCTTCGAGGTACTCCCCCACCGAGTCGACGAGCCACATGCGCTCGATCTCCTCGGCGTCACCCCCGGCCGTCGGGAAGACGATCACCGGCCGGCCGTAATGTCCCCAGCGCGCCACCGTCACGTCGCTCTCGACCCGGGTGGAATACCAGCGTTCTCGCCGCTTCATGGCCGCACAGTCTCGCGCATCGGTGCGAACAAGCGCATCAGCCCGGATAGATCAGTCGCGCCTCGCCGGGGAACAACCAGCCGAGGCCGTCGAGAAGCCGGTCGCGCCAGTTGATCCAGTTGTGGCCGTCGAGCGCCTCCACCACCCGGATCTCGTCGCACATTCGGTCCAGCACTTCGACCATCGCCCGGTCCGGCACCGCAAGAGGCTCGAAGGCCCCATAGGTCAAAAAGATGCGATCGGTGACCTTCCTAGGACGGGCGCGCACCGAGTTGACGAAACGCACCACCGGTTCGAACACCTCGCCGAATGTGCCGGCCGGGTTCGCCTCGGTGAATCGCAGCGACGGCGATTCGAGCAGCAGGGCTCCGTAGAAGCCAGGCGCGCGGACGGCCGCCGAGAGCGCGGCGACGCCGCCGAAGCTCGCACCCATGAGCACCCTGCCCCGAGGATCGCCCCGAAGCCCCAGCGAGCCTTCGATGTGCGGCACCAGCTCGCTGGTCAGGAACCGGCTGTGCGCCGCGCTCGCCCCGTACTCGCGCAGGCGGTCGCCCGGGTGCGTGAAGGCAACGACACAGTCTGCCATCAGCCGGCGGTGCATCAAGTTGTCGAGGACTGTCGACATCGACGAGTACTGGAGGAAATCGCCGCCATCGTGCACAACGAGCAACGGCATGCGGCGGTCGCGGCGCATGCGCGACGGAACGTACAGCGTCACGTGCGCATCGCGCCGCAGTGCGCGGCTCGGAAGGCGCAGGCCGACGAGCTCGCCCGATACCGCAGTTGGATCCGGGTGCGCCCAATCCGGCGTGAGGTATCCATCCGCCTCGAGCACCGACTGCGAACCGATCGGCTCGCCCACCACCCGTGGGTTGAGCGGGTCGTTCATGCTCTCGATGCTCTCGCCTCGCCGCACCAGGATCCGGTACTGGACGCGAGCGCCTCGCGGCAGCTCGACAGTCGCGTACCAGAGGTCGGCCCCCTTGAGACGGCGGAGTGGCAGCGGGATGGGCACGTCCGGCATTCGATGATCGACGGCGACCCAGTCGGCCTCACCGCGCCACAGAAACGTGCACGTCGGTCCCTCGACGAGCGGGATCCGCTGCTCGCGCAGCAGCTGATCGATCGCCTCGGGGGAGCTGCCTTCGCTGCGCAGGCGGGTGAGCGCCCGCGGACCGCGGGGAGGGCCGGGACTCACGATCAGGCGGCTTGCGCCCCCCGCAGCACCCGGCCGTCCTCGGTGACCACGCCGACAGCGCCGAGATCGGCGAGGCGACCCGAGTGGAGTTCGAGGCGATCACCAGGATCGAGCAGCACGCAAACACTCGGTGCGCAGCGACGCGCAAGCACAGCGAGTTGATCCGGATCGTGGTCATGCAGACGCGACATGGCGGCGGGCAGCGCGACCATCCCGTGGGCAACCCCGATGCCGATGTCGTAGAGCTCATCCGGACGGCCCGCCGGGTCGCCATCGTCGACGACCACGATTCGCTCTGATACTGCGATGCAGCCGGACGACCACGCGAGCAGGGGTCGTTCCTCGATCAACGCTGCGAGGTTGAAGAGGTGCAGGCAGTCGTTGAGGACGCCGACGTGCCCTCCCGCGATGGCGATCGCGACACAGCCGGCGACGATCGCCGCCACCTCGTCGCGATGCCTGGTGATCGTGGCGCGCTCGTGAGGCGGGTTCTGTGCATAGAAATGCTCGTACGCCGCCGCGATGGCCGACGCATGCGCCTCGTCGAGCGTCCGGACTGCATCGATCGCGGCGTCGAGCTCTGACCCCGGCCGGCGCTGCGCCTCGGCAAAGCGCCGCCGGATCACCTCCACGCCGGCGAGCGCGTGGCGCAATCGGAGCAGGTACAACTCGCGCAGCTCGTCGATCTGGGTGCGCAGCAGCCGTTCGGCGTCAGCGTACCCAGGATCACTTTCGAGGATATCGAGGCGGCGACCGTAGAGGTTGAGATTGCGCGAACCGCCTCGAAGTCTTCTGTCCACCTCGGCGTCGTTGCGCTCACCCTCCTCCCACCCGGCGGTCACCAGCGCGACCGGGCCGTCGACACCGAATGCCGCGATCTCCGCCGCCAGGTCGACCCCGTCGAGCGGCCCGAGCAGGGTCACCTGCTTCACGAGGCGCCCACGCGAACCGTCTCGCCGGCGACGTTGAGCATGTGGTGGACAGTGTCGAAGTCGGGGTGCGCCATCCGGATCCATGCGTTGGCCATGTATCCGGCCTCGACCGCCTGGGTCGGGGTGCCGCTCGGCGGAAGATAGCTGTCGAGGATCCACCGGCCGAACTGGCGCTGTACCTCCTCGAGGCCGTCGTAGTGGGTGATCACGCCGTCGCGATCTGGACGGAGCGCGACGATCCCCGCAGCACGGCGCCGTGTGAGCGGGCGATCGACGCGGTGATGGACGATCGAGTTCGCCCATTCCCGATAGATGTCGATGTCGTTGCCCGCGGCGTAGAGATCCCAGGCGCGCACGCCCGGCGGACGGCACCCGATCTCGCTGAAGCGCAGTCCTTTGGGGCCGAAGAACCATTCCATGTGGGTCGCCGACGTGCCGATGCCGAGCGCCTCGATGGCACGCAGGCCCAGCTCGCGCACCTCGGCATAGTCAGGCGCGGTTTCCACGCGGTTGGTCGAGATGAACTGCGGGCTGATCCAGCGCTCGCGCATCGCCTCGAGGACGTTCGGGTAGTAGTGCGAGATGAAGTCGTACACGGGGTGGCCGTCGACGCTGATCGTGTCGTAGAAGCCCTCGTGACCTTCGACGAACTCCTCGACAGCGATGTCGGTGGCGCCCGACTGGCCGAGATCCGCGAGCGCACGGTCGAGCTCGGCGTCGGAGTCGACGCGCACGGTTCCCGATGCCCCGGCGGCGGCGCGGGGCTTGAGGACGATCGGGTAGCCGACACGGGCGACGAAGTCACGGACCTCCGCCGCGCTGGTGGCGCCCGTCGACTGCGCCGTCTGGATCCCGACGGCGCGCAGCGCCTCTTTCATGGCCGGCTTGTCCCTGCACAGATAGGCCGTGTGTACCGACGTTCCAGGGATGCCGCACGCCTCGCGAGCGTACGCGGCCGCCATCGTGTGCGACTCGATCGTTCGACTCGAGCGCGTCGATCCACACCTTGCTCTGCGCGAAACGCACCGCTTCGATGAGCGCGCCGACGTCGGTCACGTTCGGAATCTGCTGGTAGTGCAGCATCCACCCGCGCAGGTCGGCATCGAGCCAGTCGGCCGGACGCTCGCCGATGCCGATCACGTCGGCGCCGGCCTCGGCGAGACCACGAACGAACTCGCGTTGGTTCGGCGGAAATGCCGGCTCCACAAAGATGACGTTCACGCGCAGATCCTACCCGGTGGGCCAAGGCGCGTCCGCGGCGCGGATGGGGGCGGCGTCAGACTGGTTGCCGCCGCCACCGGCGTGCTGCGGTATCCCGTCGTTCGGTTGCGTCGACCGAACTCATGGATCGCTGCAGCTTCTCGAGCAATGCGGTGAGCGTCTGCACCTCCTCGGTCTCCCAGTCGCTCACGAACAGGGCGAAACGCTCCAAACCGACCCGCGTTAGGCGACCAAGCTCGTCCGCCCCTGCGGGGGTTAGCTCCACCAGACACGAACGGCCGTCTGCCGGATTGGCATTGACCGTCACGTAGCCCGCATCCTCCATCTCCCGGACCTGCCGAGTCACCAGGGACTGGTGAACGCGCTGGCGCGAGGCGATCTCTGACGGTCGGGCGGCCTCTCCGGTAGCGATGACCTGGAGCAGGTTCAGGGCGCTGGCTGCCTTTCGCTCGCGTCGAGCTCGATCGATCCCGGCATTCAATGTGAACAAGGCGGCGGCCATTGATTGGACATCGCGGTCGCTTGGAACCATGCCGAACGCTTCCCCTAATTTAGTTGCTATACTTCATCAACTATTCTAGACCAGAGGAGCCTCGCATGGTCGATCTCCGTCGCCAGCGACTCAGCGCCGCTCGTGTGACCGCGAGCGCTGACCTCATGTGGGGCGTCATCGGCGTCGGCGCTCAGGCGGTCTCCACGGCGGGGTGGGTCATCGCCGAAACATGGCAGGGACCCCGGTACGGACCGGTTCAGGACACCATTAGTGACCTGCAGGCCCGCACTGCACCGAATGTTTGGTTCCCGATCCTCTGCTTTGCAATCGGCGCACTCGGCACCTTCGGCTTCGCCGTCTTCGGGCTGCGACCCGCCCTTGCCAGGGCCGGCAACATCCACGCTCTTGGCCCCTGGATGCTCGCTCTTTCTGCTCTCGCTCTCGGTAACTCCTTCCCGCTGATTCCGTGCCGACTGTCAGACCCTGGCTGCACGTCCAACGTGCAACTTCTGAGCCCCGGTGGACTCACCGATGCGATCGTGGCCGGCCTCGCCTTCTTTGTTCTGGCCATCACGCCATTCCCGTTGTGGAGGCGGATGGCCGTGCTGCCATCGTGGCGACGCCTCAAGCCGGTGATGTACGCGGCCCTGGTTCTGGGTCCGGTGTCTTTTGGGTTGCTCGCGATCTCGTCGAGCACCAGTTCGATGCCGGCAGTCGGATTGATCGAGCGCATCCTGGCGATGACATGCGCGCTCTGGATATGCGCGCTCGCCATCAATCTGATCGTCGAGTCGCGCCACGCCCGGCGTCCTCGCGATGCGCCTCCCCGGATGCCCTAGCGCCATTGGCCGCAGATCAATCAGCGACGGGGCGACCACAGCCCCGGGGTTCATGAGCACGTGGCCTAAACTCGCCACGACTCAATGGCGAACGCGGTCTTCGTTGCCCCGTTTTTGCTCCCGGCCACGGTGCGATTCATCGCCGCGGCCGTTTCGCTGCCGGACGTCCGCCTCGGCCTGATCAGCCAGGATCCCGAGGAGCGCCTCCCCGCCGACGTGCGCTCCAGCCTCGCGGGGCATTACCGCGTTGCGGACGGAACCGACGCGCAGCAGATCGCCGACGCAACCCGCGTGATGGCGCGCCATCTCGGCAGCGTCGACTGCCTGCTCGGCATGCTCGAGCAGCTGCAGGTGCCGCTCGGCGAGGTCCGCGGCGCGCTCGGCATCCCGGGCATGGGCGCCGCGGTGGCCCACAACTTTCGAGACAAGGCGCGCATGAAGACGGTGTTCGAAACCAGTGGCGTGCCGTGCGCGCGTCACCGCCTGGTGCATTCGGGAGCGGATGCGCGGAATGCGGTAGCGGGTCTCGGATATCCGCTGGTCGCGAAACCTCCTGCCGGTGCGGGAGCACGCGCGACCTTCCGGCTCGATAACAACTCGCAGCTCGAGGCCTGGCTCCAGGCCGATCCCCCCGGTGAGCCAAATCCTGTGTTGCTCGAACAGATGGTGATCGGCGCCGAGCACAGCTTTGACAGCGTCCTCATCAATGGCGAGCTGGTGTGGCACTCCATCTCACGGTATCTGCCGACTCCGCTCGAGGTGCTCGAGAACCCCTGGATCCAGTGGGCGGTCCTCCTCCCGCGCGACATCTCCGGTCCGGAATTCGATCCGATTCGCCGCGACGGCGTGCGCGGGCTACGCGCGCTCGGTCTGCGCACCGGCCTCACCCATATGGAATGGTTCCGGAGATCCAATGGTGAGATCGCCATCAGCGAGGTCGCAGCGCGACCGCCGGGCGCGCAGTTCACGTCCCTGCTCTCCTACGCACACGACGCCGACATGTACGCGGCATGGGCTCGCCTCGAGATCTTCGACGAGTTCTCCCCTCCGGAACGCCGCTATGCGGTCGGCGCCGCCTATCTGCGCGGTCAGGGTAGCGGCGCCGTGGTCGGGATTCACGGCCTCGACATCCTCCAGCGAGAGCTGGGCGACCTCGTCGTCGAAGCGCAGCTCCCGCGCGAAGGTCAGCAGTCCTCCGGCACCTACGAGGGCGAGGGCTATGTGATCCTGCGCCATCCCGAGACCTCCGTGGTCGAGGCCGGGCTTGGCCGCATCGTCGAGGTCGCGCGCGTCGAGCTCGGAGGTGTGCCGTGACCGCTACCGTGCTGATGATCTCGCCCGGCTACCCGGGCGAGATGCCGTTCTTCACGCGCGGCCTCGCCCGCGCCGGGGCGCGGGTCATCGGCGCGGGCGACCAGCATATTTCCGGGCTTCCGGACATGGCTCGCGACCACCTTGCCGCGTACTGGCAGATCCCGTCGCTCGCCAACGAGGACCTCATCGTCCACGAGGTGCTGCAACGCGCCGCCGGCATCCACATCGACCATGTCGCGTCGCTGTGGGAGCCCACCATGGTTCTGGCGGCCCGAATTCGTGAAGCGCTCGGCATTCCAGGGATGACCGTCGAGCAGACCATCCCGTTTCGCGACAAGGAGCGCATGAAGCAGGTGCTCGACGCGGCGGGAATCCGCACGCCACATCACTACCGATGCACCACCGCGATCGAGGTTCGCGAAGCCGCCGAGCGCATCGGGTACCCGATCATCGTGAAGCCGATAGCAGGTGCCGGGTCGGCGGACACCTACCGCGTCGACAGCGCGGTTGCGCTTGACGACGTGATCCCGAAACTGGTGTGGGTGGACGAGGTGAGCGTCGAGGAATTCGTCGAGGCGTCGGAGTTCACCTACGACACCATCTGCGCAGGCGGCGAGGTGCTCTTCGACAACGTTGCCTGGTACCGGCCGCGTCCGCTGATCGCGCGCCAGTTGGAATGGATCAGCCCGGTCACCATGGTGGTGCGAGACATCGACGCGCCCGAGCTTTCGAGCGGTCGCGCCATGGGCCGAGACGTGTTGCGGGCGCTGGGGTTTCGCGACGGGTTCACGCACATGGAGTGGTACCGCCGCGACAGCGGCGAGGTGGTCTTCGGAGAGATCGGCGCGCGGCCGCCCGGCGCGCGCACCGTCGACGTGATGAACTACGCGAACGACCTCGACCTGTTCCAGCAGTGGGCCGAAGCGCTGATCCATGGACACCTCTCCGAGCCGATCGAGCGCCGCTACAACGCCGCATCGATCTTCAAGCGAGCGCAGGGGCAGGGCAGGATCACGCACATCGAGGGGCTCTCGCGGCTCCTCTCGGACTACGACGAGTGGGTCTGCGCCATCGACCTCGTACCGATCGGAGCCCCGCGGCGCGATTGGTTGATGACGCTCATCTCGGACGGGATGGTCATCGTCAGACACCCCAACCTCGATTCGTGCATCGAGATCGCGGACCGCTTCGCGACCGAGTTGCAGCTCTACGCATACTGACGCAGTTCGCGTAGCGCTCCGGGCGTGTCGACGCGAATCATGTTGGTCCCCCACTCGTGACCGTCGGCGTCAGGTGGCGTGCGTGGTGCGACGTGATGGGGTACGGACAGCGCGCCGCCGCATCGTAACGGGCGGGACTGGGCGCGAGCCCATCGCCTCTGCGTTTGCACGAATCTTCGCAAGCGTTTGAATGACCTGCTCACGATCGGCCTCGCTGATCCCCGCCATCACGTCAATCGAGGTTGCGTGCACCTGCGCGAGCATGCGGTCGACGAGCTTCCGGCCTCGTCTGTGATATTGACGAGAAGCTTTCTCCGGTCGTCCGGATGCGGTTCGCGGCGCACCAATCCGCGGCGTTCCAGCGTGCAGTGACGTGATACTCCCGCTCGTCAGCAGCAGACGCTCACCGATCACCTTCGGCGGCAAGGGCTCGCCGGCGCCTTCGATGACTGCGAGTGCCTGCCAGCCGCTCAAGGAGAGATTGCCGATCGCCGACCTGTGGCGTCGATCCAACTCGGCGAGACTGACGGAGGACGTGCGAGCGAGGTTCAACAAAACCTCGCTCGCAGACCTGCTCGCACCCGGAAACTCCACCTCGAAATGCGCCGCCTGGCGCAGCGGTTCCGGGCTGGGCTGCGCGGTCCTAGGCCGGCTGCGCGGCGAGGATCTCACCGATCACCACCGTGGTTCGCTGATCACCCCGATGCTATCCATGGTGGTCTTCAGCGAGGGATCCGCGATGAAGCTCAGCGCTGCCTCGCGTGACGGGGCATCCAGGACGACCAGGATGTTGTTCAGTCCGCGGCGGCAAGGACCTGCTTGCCCACCGCCTCGAGCACCGCGGAACGCGGCGCAGGGGTATCAGCGTGCAACTCGGCGATCAGGCCGTCGACGACATCGGCAAGCGAGCCGCCCGCTTCCACAACCTCGCGCTGGCGGATGGAGCTCGACCCGCGGTCCATGATGTCGAGAGCGCCACGCAGTTCGGTGATGCATCCGAGGCGCGCCGCGACCGGGGTCAGGTCCTCGACGAGCTCGCGAATCGCCTGGCGCAGGGGCACCGTCGTCCCGTTCTCGTCGACGATGATCGAAGCCTCGAGTCCGTGGCGGGCGGCGCGCCACTTGTTCTCCCGGACCAACCACGCGCGTGGTGTGGGCAGGGTGTAGCCGCGGTCGATCATGGTGTCGAACTGGTGTACAAGGCACTGGCTGAGCGCGGCCATCACACCAACCTCGCGCAGGGTCGGGATGCCGTCGCAGACGCGAATCTCGACCGTGCCGAAGCCCGGGTGAGGACGGATATCCCACCAGACCTCGCGGATGGTCTTGATCGTCTGCGAGGAGATGAGCGTGTCCATCAGCTGCTCGAACTGGGGCCAGCCGCTCAGGATCCAGGGAGGTCCGGCGGTCGGAAGGCTCTCGAACACCTTGCTCCGCCACGACGCCATCCCGGTGTCATGACCCATCCAGTACGGGCTCGAGGCCGAGAGCGCGAGGAAGTGCGGGATGTACGCGGAAAGCGCATTCACGATGGCGATCGCCTTCTCGCCACTGCGAACTCCGACGTGCACGTGGATGCCGAAGATCTGCATCTGCTTCGCCGGCCATTGCATGTCGCTGACGAGTCGGAGGTAGCGCGGGTCGGGGCTGATCTCCTGCAGCGCAGGGTCGCTGAACGGGTGCGTGCCGGAGCAGATCAGTTCGAGGTTGCGCGGCTCGGTGTGCTCACGGAGCTCGGCCATCGTCGCTGCGAGGTCGGCCTTGATGTCGGAGGCGGTTTCGCAGACGCCCGTGATGATCTCGACCGTCGACTGGAGCAGCTCCTTCTTGGCCTTGGGATGACCGGCATCGCCATGGCCGGCATTCATCTCGCCGAGGATCTCGTGGGCACCGCTCACCAGCTCGCGGGTGTCGCGGTTGATGAGCTCGAGCTCCATCTCCACGCCGACGGTCGGCCTGGGGCTGGAGACGAATTCAATGTGCGTCATGGGTGATCCACTCTACGCCGCGGCTGCGCGCTGGTCATGGGCCCACGCGCCCAGGAGGCCCCGGAAATGCGCGATGAACTGGTCGTGCTCGTGCGCCGGGAAGGTGTTCCGAACGGTGTCCACGATGATCCTGTCGAAATCGGGGCTCTCCACCCATGCAACCGACACTTCGTCGACGTGGGCGAGATGACGTTCGCAGAACTCGCGATACCTGTCCACGTCCAATTGCTTGTCGGCGAGCTTGCGATATCCGGCGAGCTTCTCGTCGTAGCTCAGGTCCGCACGGTCGGCGATCGCGTAGTACGCCTCGGTGTTGAGATCGACGGTCTGGAGGCGGCCGGTGACGCAACAGAACACCACCCACTTGAGCAGGCTGCGAATCGCCCACGGAAAGTAATAGTGAAGGCTCGTCAGCGCCAGGTCCGGGGTCGCGTTGGCGTAATCGATCGGATACACGTCGTCGCCGCGAATCAGCGTCTCGCAGCTGTTGAGCTCCCATCGAAAGAAGGCGTTGACGGTGCGCAGAATGGTGAGGACCTCATCGCCCGCTCGTGGCGTCAGGAAATTGTGGTCGACGGAATAGCGATCGTGCATCGGCTTCTCCGGGTGGAAGTTGAGCACGATCAACTCCGCGCCGATCCCGAGGCTGCGGGCGAAGGCATCGAAACCGTCCACCGACGCCTGCAGATGCATGAGCCGCTGCTCGGATTCGTCATACGCCCTGTAGAGCACCTCGTTGTTCTCGATCCGTGAAACGCCGACCCATGCGCCGCCGTCGAATGGCTTCATGTACAAGGGCATGCCGACCGCTTTCGCCACAGCCTCGAGGTCGAAATAGCGCAGATAGCGCTGCGCGGTGCCGGCGAAACGAGGGTTGTCCGGCGGCGTCTTGTTGGGCAGCATCCACGTCTCCGGGACCTTGAGGCCGAGCCGGATCATCGCGCAGTAGGCGGCGTGCTTCTCCATCGCCTGGAACGTGAACGGGTTGTTGAGCAGATGGACGCGATCCATGAGCACGACCTTCTTCAACCACTCGCGGGGCATCGGGTACCACCAGCCGAGGCGATCGATCACAAGCGAATGGCGGGGCTTCATGCGCAGGTCGAAGGGCTCGATGGTGACCCGTTCGGTGGTGAAGGTATGCGTCTCGCCACCGTGGTGCACAGATAGATCGGCCCGTCCCAGCAACGCCTCGAACGCGGCCGGCCAGTCCTCCTCGACCCCGAGCAACATGCCGATGAGGTGGGTTGTTGCCATTGTGGATGGGAGTATTGCAGGCCCTGCGGCGGCGGGTCAGGCCCTCGGGGAGTGCCCCGAACGCCGGTGGGAGCTCGTCGCCGCGCCGTCCTCGCGCCCCTCCAGGCTCGCCTCAATGCGAAGCGTTCGCTCGAACGCCGCCCACACCGCGTCGCTCACCACGGTGCGCAGGCCTCCGCGTTCGAGCTGGTACAGCGCCTCCGCCGACGTTCCACCGGGCGACGTGACCATGTCGCGGAGCTCGGCGACGTGCTTGCCGCTCTGGAGGGCGAACTCGGCGCTCCCCTGCATGGTGTCGAGCACGAGCTCCCGCGCCACGTGTCTGGGAAACCCGAGATGGACCGCCGCATCGGTCAGCGCCTCGATGAACAGAAAGATGTAGGTGGGGCCGGTGCCGCTCACCGCGGTCGCCATGGCCACCTGGCGCTCATCGTGGACCTCGAACTCGCGCCCGAGCGCGGTCAGCATGGTTTGGGTTCGAGCCTTCCCGATCTCGTCGACGCTGTCGGTGGCGTACCAGACGCTGACTCCGCGACCGATCTGGGCGGGGGTGTTGGGCATGCAGCGCACCACCGCCGGGTGCTTAAGACCCTGACCCAGGGCCGTCGTGGTCGCCCCGGCGATGATGCTGATCACGAGCTGAGCCGGCCGCAACGACCCGCGCAGCTCGGCCATGACGCCGCCGAGCATCTGCGGCTTGACCCCGAGCAGGATGATGTCGGTGTCGACGGTCGCCTCAAGGTTCAACTCGGCCACGTTGACGTGGTAGGTCGCGACCAGCGCCTCGCGACGAGCCGCACGCGGATGCGTGCAGATGACGTTGCGCGCCGGCACGAGATCACGCTCCAGTAGCCCCGCCAGCATCGCCTCGGCCATCACGCCGGTACCGACGATGCCGAGCCGTATCCCGCGAAGGCTTTCCTCGAGCATGTGACGGCACACCTTACCGCCTACGATTCACCGGCCGGTTCAGTGGGCCGTGCCATGATCATTGGAGATGGCGCAGCTTCCCCCTTCCGAGGGCGACCAACCCCCCGTCTATCAGTGGTTGCCGGACAGCTCGGTCACCACCACCGGCGACGGTGCCCCATGGCTGCCTCCGCCATCACCGGCACGCCCAGCCGCTCCCCAGCAGCACAGCCCGACCGCACCACGTCAGCAGCGTGGTAGGCGCGAGGGCGCCGCCGGCGGCATCCTCGCCGCCCTGTTCGCCTTCCTGAAATACGGGCTCGTTTTGGTCAAGTTCGGCACTTTCGGGCCGACGCTGATCACCATGGTCATCGCGCTCTGGTTCTATACGCTGTTCTTCGGGCCGGCGTTCGCGGTCGGGATCGTCGTGCTCATCCTGGTCCACGAGTTGGGGCATTTCATCGTCGCGCGATGGATGGGACTCCCCGCGCGATTGCCCATCTTCATCGGTCCGCTCGGCGCGGTGACCAGCCTGCGCGGATCGCCGGGCAACCCCGGAAGGTCGGGCATCATCGCGATTGCGGGACCTGCGCTCGGCACCGTCGCCGCCCTGCTCTGCTTCCTGCTTGCCGAAGCCGCGAGCCCGGGATACTTCCGCTACCTGCTGCTCGCGCTCGCGTACTTCGGGTGCTTCCTCAATCTCATCAACCTCATCCCGGTCGGGTTTCTCGACGGCGCCAAGGTGGCCGACGCCATACCGAAGTGGATGAACGTGCTCGGATTGCTCGTGGTCGCGGCGGTGGTGCTCCTCTTCGGCAATCCGATCGGGCTGATCTTTCTTGTCCTCGGCATCTTCCATACCATCGGCCGTTTTCGCCGCAGCAACCAGGTGGCCGACCCTTCGCAAGCGGCCGCCTCACGCCGTCTCGGGCTGGGTGCGGCCTACGTCGGGCTTCTGCTCGTTGCCGCTGCGGGCATGTCGATCGCCAACACCACGATCGTCAACAGCAATACCGTCCCGGGGGTGAACCAGAGCACCGGGACCACGGTGCTCTAGGGTTTCGGCGTCGGCGTCGATGTCACCAGCGGCGCCTCGCACAGCGGGTATGGGAAAGCGATGGAGTTGTACAGCGCCGAGAAAACGTCGAGCTGACTGCTGGTCTGATAGTTGAAGCCGATCAGCATCGCGTGGGTCGAGTCGAACTTGAGGCGCACCTCGGCATAGAAGGGTTGCCGTGCGACCGGGAGCGGCGCAGCCGTCGCACCGGTGTACGACGCCTCTTTCGTGTAATAGCCGAGGGTGCCGGTGTAACCGCACACCACGATCGGCGTGACGCTGGTTGCCAGGTAGCCCGGCAACCCGTTCGCACCGAATGTCTTGAGGGTGCTCGCGGTCTCGAGCACCGCGCTGTCGGTGGTCCCCTCCTGGGGCACGAACAGCGTTCCGAAGGTCACCTGCTGGAAGCCCCACGTCTGCGGATAGAGCGCCGTGACGCCGTTCCCCTCGGAGTAGGTGTTGAAGTTGCCCGCAGCGGTCAGGGTCGGATCTGCAACGACCCAGCCGGCGAGCGTGCGTCCCTGGACGTGGAACCAGCCTCCCCCGCCGCTCTGATAGGCGAGCACGTTGAACGATCGTCCCTGGGAGAAGCCGCCGACCACGTTCCCGGCCACCAGTGCCGGCGCGGAGTGAACCCGAAGGCCGAGGGGGCTGAGCACGGTACGCGTGCTGCCGACCAGTGCCGGGGTTGGGCTGGTCGTGGGGACGACCACAGCGAGGGTCGGCTTGGCTGATGCTGTCGCCGAGGGGCTCGACGGCACCCCGGCGCAGGCAGCCAGTAACCCCGTCGCGAGCGCCGCAACGGCCGTCGCGGGAACGCCGGCTCGGGTCAGGCGGCGAGCACGTGCAGGCATCCCGCCACCGAGGCGGCGATTGCTCGAAGGTCGTACCCACCCTCGAGAAGCCATACGGATCGTCCTTCGCACTGCGTCTCCGTGAGCGTGCGCACCCGCTCGGCGATCGCCCGGTAGGTCTCGTCCTCGAGGCGCAGCTCCGCAAGCGGATCGTCGCGATGGGCGTCGAACCCGGCGCTGACCACCACCAGGTCCGGCTCGAATGCGTTCACCTCGGGAAGGACCACCTCATCGAAGAGCTCGAGCCAGCGCGTCCCATCGGTCCCCGGCGGGACCGGGACGTTCACGGTTGTACCCGACGCCCCGGGGTCGCCGCGATCGGACGCATGGCCCGTCCCCGGGTACCACGGAAACTGATGCACCGACGTATACAGCACGGCTGGATCCGCGTAGAAGATGTCCTGGCTTCCGTTGCCGTGATGCACGTCGATGTCGACGATCGCAACCCGCGCGGCGCCGGCATGCTGGGCGGCGCGAACCGCGATCGCCGCGTTGTTGAACAGGCAGAACCCCATCGGCAGGTTCGGGGTCGCGTGGTGTCCGGGGGGACGCACCACCGCGAAGGCCGCGCGTGTCTCTCCCTGCACCACCGCCTCCGCCGCTCGGGCGGCACACGCCCCGGCGTTCAGCGCGACGACGTACGAGTCGCTGGTGCAGTACGTGTCGGGATCGAACCACCCCCCGCCCTTCACCGCCAGTCCCTCAACTCGCCGCACCTCGTCGTCGGAATGCACCATGAGCGGGAGCGCACGGCGCCCCAGTGGAGCGTCGAGCCACGGCAGGGCGGCAAGCTCGTCATCGGCCGCGATGCCTTCGAGGATCGCCATCACCCGGTCCGGCCGCTCCGGGTGGCCGGGACTCGCGTGAGCGGACTGGTCGTCGTTTCGGATGAGCGCGAGGGGGACGGTCACACGTGTGCAACCGCGGCGCGGACCTCCTCGATATGCTCGTGGAACACCCTCGCCGCCTCGCCCGCGCCCTCGGGAGCCGCGGCGATGCCCCGGCTCACCGACACGAGGATGCCTCGACCGCGGCTATCGAGGCCGGCGCTGACCGAGTCCTCGAGCGCACCGCCCTGGGCTCCGACCCCCGGGAGGAGCAGCGGCGCATCGGGTGCAGCGGCGCGGACGGCCGCAACGGCGCCGGGCCTGGTCGCACCGACCACGAACCCGACGCTGCCGCCCGGGTCCCAGGCGAGACCGAGCTCGACGATCCGCGCGCTGAGCGGCATGCCCGACTCGAGCCGCGCGTCGAGGAGATCGACAGCCCCGGGGTTGCTGCTCCGCGCGATCAGCAGCGCACCGCGGTCCTCCCGTTGCAGGAACGGCAGCACCGAGTCGCTGCCGAGCAGCGGGTTGACCGTCACGCAGTCGGCGCCGAGCACGTCGAAGAGCGCGCGAGCGTACGCCTCGGCGGTGTTGCCCATGTCACCGCGCTTGGCGTCGAGGATCAGGATGCGATCGCTGGGGATGCGGCCCCGCAACCGCTCGAGGATCGCGTACCCGGCCGATCCCATCTGCTCGAAGAAGGCAAGGTTCGGCTTGTAGGCGCAGACGTGATCGATGGTCTGGTCGACGATCTCGAGACACCGCCGCTCGGCGTCCTCGGCGCTTGCGAACCCGTCCGGGTCCAGTCCGCAGCAGAGCAGCGAACCGGATGCTTGGACGCACGCGTCCAGGCGTGCGACGAACGTCACGGCGCTACCAGACCTCCCTCGAGGTGCTCGGCTGGATCGCACCCTGGTCCGCGCGCGGTGAGTAGGGCATCTCGATCCGGTCCTTGTACTTGGCGGCGCAATGCGGGCAGACGCGAGCCATCCTGCCATCGAGGATCACCGCGGCGAGACGGAAGATCGGTGTCTCCTCTCCGTCGCATTCGCACGGGGCTGTCACCGCCATCTGTAGTGCGATATTGCCACGGAAGCGGGCCTAACCGGCAACCGGAACCGACGCCGGGGTTGCCGGGAGCGGAGGTGGCACCCGCCTGGACAATCTGGCGCGCTCGCTGATGTGGCGAACCATCTCGACCGCCTCATCCTCGTCGCGACAGCGGGCCGATGCCTGCCAGCGCCGCCCGGCGGTGTCGACATCGACCGTGGCCACATGAAACCAGCGCTGCAGCGGCCCCGATTTGAGCCGGACGCTCTGCACCTTGACCAGGGGCACGATGATCGTCGACTTCTGCAGGCGACCGGTCCGCGCGTAGACGTAACGCTGCCCGAACCACGCGGCGAGGAAGTGAAACGACAAGGGCGCCTTGAGGCGTGCCCGCGACGGCGGTCCCGCGTCGGGGGGCGGATTCGGATGCGCGTCGGGCATGACCCGCGCCAGCAGCCACAGCGCCTGGTCCCGCGAGGCCACCGGGATGAGCGTTCTGGCCACCTGCTGGGCGTCGCGGTCGGCCTCGCGCGACACGCTCTGACGAGCGACGTCCACCTCGAGGCGAGCCCAGCCGAAGGCGCGCCAGAAGAACGGTTCGACGACCCGCACCGCCTGGATCCGGCCATAGGGGATGGTCTCGTGGCGCCGCTGCAGCAGGCCTCGATCGAGCCGCACCCCGTCCCCCGCTTCGCTGATGGCGAAGTCGAAATCCTCGTTGAAGGCGCGCGCGACCCCGAGACCGCTGATGACCAGAACGGTCACAGCGCTGCCGAGCGCGCCCGCCCCAACCAACGGTGCCGCCGCAATCGCCGCAACTGCGGCGATGGCGATGAGGATCGGGGCCAGCACCTGCGCGCGCATCAGCAGCGCCGGGAGCAGCAACCCGTTCTGCACGTGGAGCAGCGGCAGTGCGGCCGGCTCGGGGGTGCCGACCTCCAGGCCATGGGCGAGCGCGAGCAGGCGCGCTCGCACCACCGGCGCCTGAGCCGCGGTGAGATACGCGAGGCGGCCGTGCTCGGCACCACGTCCGGCCGAGACGACCCGCACCTCCGCGAGCCCGAGAAAGCGCCCCGAGAGCGGCGAGATCACATCGACCGCCTGGATTCGGGCCAGCGGGATCCGGAGCGACTGCCGGCGTATGAATCCGGTCTCGATCTGCAGGTTGCCGTCGGCGATGCGCCAGCGGGTCACCAACCACGAGATGACCCCGCCGATGCCGCCAAGAACCAGCAGCCCGATGTAGATGATCACCGAGATCGGCAGCCCGCCGTCGCGGTGGAGTGCGGGCTGCTCGGCGATCGACGGGACGGCGATGACGATCACCCCGATCAGCACCCTGCCGAAGCGGACCACCGGTGAAAGCGGGTGCAGCCGCTGCCAGTTCTCGCCAACCTCCATGGGTACCGCCGAGGCGACGGGCGGAGGCATGACGCTCATAGGCCGGTGGCCTTGGCCTCCCCCACCAGCGCAAGCCGGTCACGCAGAGCGTCGGCATCCGGACGCACCAGGCCGGGGATGCGCGCGTCGGTCGCCGCCGCCGCGGTGTGCAGCTGCACGGTCGCGAGGCCGAAGGCGCGATCGATCGGGCCGGCGGTCACGTCGATGAACTGCATGCGCCCGTAAGGAACGACCGACACGTGCCGAAACATCAGGCCGCGAGTGACGATCAGGTCGTCCTCACGTTCCGCGTAGCCCCAGGACCGATACCGGCCCCGCTCCACCAGCCAGGCGACCGCGGCGAGCAGCGCGATGACCACCGGCAGCAGGTACCCCGCGCTCACGTTGACGATCCACGCAACCACGACCGCTGCGATGAAGACGGGCCCCCAGAAGATCGCGAGCTGGGTCTGCCGCGCGAGCCAGAAACGCGGAGAGAGCCGCTTCAGCGCGCCCGGGCCGAGGATCTGCTGGGTCGCAACAGTGCTCATGTCATTCCACGATAGACTGAAGACAGGAGAACGGAGATGGCCTCAATCACAGAGCGGCTCGCAGCCCTCTTCCGACGTCTCGAGCGCCGCCTCGGGGTCGACCGCGAAGGCCGCACCGTGTGGGTCTGGCTCCTGCCGCCGGGCGTGGGCATCGCCAGCGCCGTGCTGGTCGCGTTCATGCCTGGGATTCCGAACGACGTCGGATGGGTCTACCGCCTCCCGTTCTCGTTCTTCGCGCTGATCACCATGACCGCGATCGCCTCGATCTATCTCATCACCTTCGACAACGACCACAACCAGCAAGCGGCAACCGACGATGAGTCGGGCCGGGGCGACGACGGTCCCGAAAAGCCGCCGGTCCGGCCGGACACACCGCCGCCGCATTGGGTCACGACCGTCCGCAAGGCCGACGATTCCCCGCCTGACGACGGTGCCAGGGTCGACGAGAGCCCGCAGCGGGAGCGCGTCCCGGTCGGAGCGCATCGCTAGCTTCGGCGCCATCGCTCGCTCGACGCGACAATCAGCCGGCATCCCTGACCGGGAGCACGATCGCCGACGGATGAGCCGGATCGTGCCAGATCTCCTGGTCGGCACGGTGCATCTTCATCGCGGTTGCGAGCGGCTCTCCCCCACCGAGGTTGCGCGCGAACCTGGGGTGCGCGCCGCTCGACACCAGAACCCGCAGCCGATGTCCTCGCCTGAAGACGTGCGCGCAGGGCCAGAGCTGCACGTGGATCACGGCGATGCCGTCGGCCTCAGGCCGTAGCGACGCCGGCGTGACCCGGACCAGTCCGTCGCAGACATTCAGTGACTTCCCCGACGGCGCAACATCGCAGAGCCTGACGAAGAAATCGGTGTGCTCGAGGCTGGATCGCACGTGCACTTCGGCGCTGATCGGGCCGATCACCTCGAGGTCGCGCACCAGCACCGCGCTGCTGAAGACCAGGACGTCAGTCCGGCGCTCCAGGGTGCGGTTGTCACGGGGCCCTCCTGATCGGGCGAGCAGCGTGCCGCCGACCGACGGCGTCGGGTTCGACGGGTCGTAGCGGTACCGATCCGGAGCCGAAGCCACCGGGGCTCGTGGGTGCAGGACGCCGCCGGGGTGCAGATGCCAGCGGACGCTCCGTGCAGGCGGTGGCCACTCCTCCACCTCGAGCCACCGGTGCGCACCGCCGACGAACAGCCGGACGCGCGAGCGCTGCGAATGGTCACCGCGACCGTCGAGAAGGTGCATTCCGAACCAGTCCAGAGAGTCGCGGAGCGCCTCGCCTGCGGCGCCGGGATCGGTGTGCTTCCACGGGCCGATGGTGAGTCGCACGTCACGCCCGGCGGCACGGAGCATCTGATAGTCCGCGAGCTGGGCGGGCAGGAACATGTCGTACCACCCGGTCACCATCGTCACCGGGACCGTGAGGGAGCTCAGATGGCGATCGAACTCGACGGGCGCCCAGAATGCGTCGTCGTCCATGCGGGCGAGCCAGTCCTGGTAGAAGCCCACACGCGCGCCGGCGACCACCCGGTCCGCGTCCCCGAGCGGCAGGGTCATCATGCCGCGCGCCACCCGCCGTCGCGCGGCCAGCCGTTCGCCGAGCGGTGGGCGTCGCCCCTGCCGCTGGCTCGCCAGCAGGGCCAGCCAGGTGAGCGTGCTGTCCAGCGAGAATGTGCCGCCCGGATAGGTGAAGGCGCGCACCCGTGCCGACGAGACGGACACCGCCATGGCGCGGAGCGACGGTGGCGGCTCGGTCGCGACCGCCCACTGGACGATCCCGAGGTAGCTCGGACCGGCCAGCGCGAGCTTCCCCGAGCACCAGGGCTGGCACTCGATCCACCTGAGCGTTTCGAGCCCGTCCTGCGCCTCGTTCCGATACGCGTCGAATTCGCCACCAGAGCCGCCCGTCCCGCGGCAGCTCTGCAGGATCACCTGGTATCCGCGCTCAGCGAGCAGCCGCGCTGCAAGCGCCCAGACCGCAGTGCGTCCGTAGGGGCTGCGCATCACGATCACCGGCTCCCCGCCGCTGCCCCGCGGCCAGTAGCGATCGGTGAGCAGGCACGTCCCGTCTGGCATCGCGACCTCGATGTCGCGTCGAACCGCCACGTCGCGCGTCTGCGCCGGCGGGATCCGGGCGACCCTCGCGGCCGCCCGAGTGACGAGGCTCATCGGGACCGGACCTATGCCGCGTGGGTCAGTCGCACGCAGAGACGATGTCGAGCCCGGCGTCGACGGCGTTGGTGAACTGATCGCTCACCACCATGACGGTGCGCCCGGCACGTGCCAGCAGCGAGCCCGCAACCGATGCCCGATATCCGGCAGCGCAATGCGCCCAGACGCGCCCGGCGGGGACTTCGTCGATACGGTCGGGGAGCTCGTGCAGCGGGATGTGGATCGCCCCCCCGATGTGGCCCTGGCGCCACTCACCGCCAAGGCGGACGTCGACCACGACCTCGTCCGGTGCGCCGATGAACGGCTTCAGATCGCGGAAGCCGACCACCGGGTATGTCTCGGTCGCCAGTCCAGCCCACGGATCCTCGCCGTCCTCGCCCTCGGTGACGCCACAGGCCGCGATCCTGTCGATGCCGATCCGTGCCAGGGCTCGGCGAGCGGCCGCAAGGTCCTGACGAGATCGTCCCATCAGGCTGAGCGGGCTGCCCCACGGGAGGAGCCAGCCGAGATACGTGGTGAGCGGGTCAGAGAGCTCGAACGCGAACGTGCCCGGCAGGTGGCGAGCGGCAAATTCGCGACGGTCACGCAGATCGACGACCCACTCGCCGGCGCCGGCGCGTTCAGCGAGCTCGCGGGCGTCGCTGAGGGGCGGCAGGTCGAGGTCCACTCTGGCCGCGCCCTCGCGGTTCCTCGGGGCGATGTACGCGTAGTAGCGGGGAAAGGCGTCGAGCCCGGACACCAGGCGGGCAACGAACGCGTCCTCGTCCATGAGGAGCGCCGGGTTCTCGGCACGCTGATGGCGCGCGTCGGCGGTATCCGCCGCGCCGACCGGGAACCCCGCCGAGCAGAGGCTGCCGAATCCGTGGGTCGGCAGGATCGCCGCGTCATCGGGCAGCTCCGCGGACAGGCGGCGTGCGGACCGATGCTGGAGGTGGCTGAGGCGATCGGTGACCCAGGGGCCGGCCAGGTCGGTGCGCCCCACCGATCCGAGGAGCATCGATCCCCCGGTGAAGGCCGCCACCGTTTGCCCGTCCTCCTCGAGCAGGTAGGTCATGTGAGTGGCCGTATGCCCGGGGGTGTGGCGCGCCACCAGGCACACGTCGCCGAATGAGATCCGATCGCCGTCAGCGACCGCCTGACGCGCGTATCCGACCAACTCCCCGGCGGGAATGACCAGCGTGGCGCCGGTGACCCTGCACAGCTCCGGGGCGCCGGAGACGTAGTCGTTGTGGATGTGCGTCTCGACGACGTGGGTCAGCCGTGCGCCCCGATCGGAGAGCAGCGACAGGACACGGTCGATATCGCGTTGCGGGTCGACGACGACGGCACCGGTACCGGTGAGGATTGCGTAACTACGGTCGCCAAGCTCCGGGGTCTCGATGGTTGCGATCGCCGCGAGCACCCCCGAACGATCCCACATGCACGAGCGATTGGGATGAGTTGACCGTTCTTCGCAGGTTCTGCCAGTGTTGGGCGAGCCCATGCGCCAGCTCACCAGCCTCGATGCGCAGTTCCTGGCCCTCGAGACGCCGCGAATCTACGGCCACGTCACCGGTGTGCTCGTGCTCGACCCGTCGACGGCTCCCGGCGGCACGCTCACGCTCGGCGACCTCCAGCAGCTCATCCTCGACCGCCTGCCACTCATCCCGATCTTCAAATGGCGCCTGGCCGAGGTGCCCTTCGGGCTCGACTTCGGGTACTGGGTGGACGACCCCGATTTCGACATCGACTTCCATGTCCGCGAGCTCGCGCTCGTGCCGCCCGGCTCCCCGGCGCAGCTCGAGGAGCAGGTCGCACGGATCTTCTCGCGACCGCTCGACCGCAGCCGGCCTCTCTGGGAGATCTATCTGATTCACGGGCTCGAGCACGGCCGCGTCGCGCTCATGACCAAGGTGCACCATGCGGTGATCGACGGGCTCTCGGGCGCGGAGATCCTGGGATCGCTCCTCGACCTCACGCCGGAGGGACGGCCGGCGCCCGAGCCCCCTGACCACGGCCCGGACCGCATGCCCACGCAGCTCGAGATGCTGGTCCGCGGCCTCATGGGCATTCCCCAGTACCCGCTGCGCCTGCTCCGCTCCGTGCCGGCCGCCGTGCCGAACTTCGAGGAGGTCGGCATCTTCAGCATCCTGCCCGGCGCAAATCTGGTCGGCGCCGCCGGACGGCGCCTTCAGGCAGCCCTGCGGCGGAGTCCGATCGTCAGCGGACGCAAGCTCTCCACTCCCCCGCACACGTCGTTCAACGGGCGAATCTCCGCACATCGCCGCATCGTCTTCGGGCAGCTCCCACTCGATGTTGTCAAAGATGTCAAGAACATGCACCGCGTCACGGTCAATGACGTGGTGGTATCGATGTGCGCGGGTGCGGTGCGTCGCTGGCTGCTGAAACACCATGAGCTGGGCACGGAACCACTCATCGCCCAGATCCCGGTTTCGGTGCGGAGCCCCGAGCAACAGGGGACGTTTGGTAATCGCATCCTGCTCATGGGCGTGGAGCTGCACACCGAGATCGCCGATCCCGTCGAACGGCTGCGCACAACCCACGATTCGCTCGCCGAGATGAAGGAGCGCGATGAGGCGTTGCCCGCGTCGCTGCTCCAGGACGCCAACAACTTCATCCCGCCCGCGCTGTTCACGCGAGCCGCTCAGCTCACCTACGCGTGGACGAGCAACCCGCGCCTGCGCCCGACGTGGAACCTTGTCGTTTCCAACGTGCCCGGCCCGCAGATCCCTCTGTACTGCGCGGGGGCGCTCCTGGAGGCAATCTACCCGGTGTCGGTGATCATGGATGGGATGGGCCTGAACATCACGGTCATGAGCTACAACGGCCGCCTCAATATCGGGATCGTTGCCGATCGCGACGTGATGTCCGACGTGGGCACGATGACCGGCTCGCTCGCCGATGAGCTCGAGGCACTCGTGGTTCCGCAGTTTCCCGAGCGACCCGCACGCACGCCGGCGCTGCCTCGCCGGCGCCGGGCGCGCACCCCGGCGCGGCGTCCGGCCTGACGCCCGGCGGCCTCGGACGTCCGATGCTCACGACGGCCGACCCGATCGCGCTGGCGCGTGAAATCAGCGACGGCGTGCTCTTTCCCGGAGCGCTCGAGGCTGACGCGTCGGAGGTCGTGCCCATCGACCGTCTTGATCGCCTCGCGGACGCCGGGTTCTACGGTCTCGCCGCTCCCCGCGATGCCGGAGGCATGGGGCTGTCCGACTTCGGGACGGAGCTCGAGATCATCGAGGTCATCGCTTCCGGCTGCCTGACGACGGCGTTCGTCTGGGTTCAGCACCACGGCGCCGTCCGAGCCCTGGTCGACGCACGGCAGCCGCTCCGTGACGCCTGGCTCCCGAGACTGTGCCGCGGCGAGGTGCGAGCGGGCGTCGCGTTCTCTGGGTTGCGCCGGCCGGGTCCGCCGATCCTCACGGCAGAGGCCGATGGCGACGGGTGGCGCTTCAACGGGTTCGCACCCTGGGTGACGGGGTGGGGACGTATCGACGTGGTGCGCGCAGCGGCACGCCGCGCGGACGGCGACATCGTCTGGGCGATGGTCGACGCGACCGCCGGTCCGACGCTTCGAGCGGAGCCGCTCCGGCTCGCCGCCGTCAATGCCAGCGCAACCGTGACGCTCCGGTTCGACGGCCAGGTTGTCCCGTCAGATCGCGTGATCTCGATCCAGCCGTTCGGCGAATGGCAGGCGGCGGACCGGGCGAGCCTCCGTCTGAATGGGTCCCTCGCTCTCGGCGTGGCCCGGCGCTGCGCGTCACTGCTGGAGAGCGAGCGCCTCGCCGCGGAGGTTGACGAGCGCCGCCGCGCCCTTGACGAGGCTGAGCCGGACACGATGCCAGAGCAGCGAGCCCGTGCATCCGAGCTCGCGCTTCGGGCATCCACCACGCTGGTCATCTCCGGCGGGGGCCGCTCGATCACGATGGACGAACACGCGCAGCGTCTCGCTCGCGAGGCGTTGTTCCTGCTCGTCTTCGGACAGACAGCGGCGATCAAGGCCGCGCAATTGCACCGGCTCTATGATGGTTCGCATGGCTGAAGAACAGATCGCATGGACCGCCGTCAAGACCGGTGAGGCAGTCGTGACCAGCGACGGCGCCACCATCGGCAAGGTCGTCGAGGTCGCCGCCCTCGCCAGCGAGGATATCTTCCACGGCATCGTCTTCGAGCACGCGCACAGTCGCAAGCATTACCTTGCGCCCGCCGCTGACGTCGAGCGGATCACCACCGAGGCAGTGCACCTCTCGATCACCCGGGAGCAGGCGGACCAGTACGAGGAATTCCAGCAGCTCCACGTCTCGCGCCTCGGACTCACCGGCGTGTTCCGCTGGAGGCACTTCGGCTGGAAGGACTCCAACGAGTGAGCGACAGGATCATCGTCCTGGAAACCCTCAGGGAACAGATCGACCGCGCTCCCGGGGACTGAGCCGGGCCGGGCTACCATGGCGCCGATGCTCCAGACGAGCGCCCGGAGCCGGCGTTGAAGCGGATCCTCAGCACCGGGGCGGGCGGTTCGCCGTCGACCGCTCTCGAGCAGCACCCTCGACAGAAACCCGCGGCTGATATCGTGCTCGACGTCGCGCGGTTCCGCGAGGCGACCGGATTCTCTCCGGCTCGCGTTTTTCCAGACGGGTTGGAGGAGCAGATTGCCAGCGCAGCGGCCGCCGACGCTCGTCTTTGACCTCGACGGGACCCTGCTCGACGTGTCGGCTCGACACCATCACGTGTACAGCGCTGTCTGCGAATCGTCGGGCGGCGAGCCGCTGGCCCGTGCCGACTATTGGCACCTCAAGCGGCAGCGAACGGCATGGTCGGAGATCCTCGCGAAGAGCGGGCTTCCCGGCGCGGACGTCACCGAGTTCGAGGCGAAGTTCGTCGAACTCATCGAGCTGCCGGAAAGCCTCGGGTTCGACGTTCTGTTTCCCGACACCATCCCGGTGCTGACGCGCCTCTCAGCGACCTACCGCTGCACGCTGGTGTCCCTGCGGTCTTCGCCGACGGCACTCCGCGCACAACTCGCGGTGTTCGCACTGACGCCATTCTTCGACACCATCGAGAACGATGCTGCCGGCGTCGATCCGTCGTTTCAGAAGGCCCGGCTGATCCGCCGGACGGTGCCCGTCGATGACCCCGCCGTGGTGATCGGCGACACCGAAGCCGACGTTGCCGCGGCCAACGCGCTCGGCTACCTCTCGATCGCCGTGAGCTCTGGTATCCGCGATCGCGACATCCTCGAGCGTGAGCATCCTGGATATCTCGTCGACAACATCGGCGATGTCGAGGAAGCGCTGCGGCGCGAGAAACTTCTTTGAGATGACCGCCCGGGCAAGCGGCGAGGCGCCGTTCGGCGTGCTGATGCACCGGCAGCTCAAGCTCATCCACCAGATGCTCCGCAGTGACCTCGGGGTGTGCCGGGACCTTGCTGTCGAGGTGGCGGCGGGCGCACCCGCGGCGGACATCGCCGGGCGGATCGAGGCGTTGCAAACACGCAGTCCGATATGGACTTTGCAGGTGAACTGCCTCTACCACTGCAGGGTCGTGCACATGCACCATGGGCTCGAGGATGCGGACATGTTTCCCGCGCTGCGCCGGTCCAACCCGGACCTCACCGACGTCGTGGACAAGCTCGAGGCGGATCATCGGGCGATCTCCGATCTGCTCGATGAGGTCGAAGAGTTCGGCGCAGCTCCTCGACGACGACGCGCTGAACCCCGCCCGTCAACGCCTGGTCAGTGCACTGGTGCGCCTTGAGGAGGATCTCCTCGCCCACCTCGCCTTCGAGGAGGAGTCGATCGCCTCGACGATGCGCGGCTGGGAACAATGGCCGTAGTGCCGATCTGCATGCCGCCGGTGCGGCGACCCATCACCCGCTGATATCCGTCAGTCAACAGCGGAGTGCTCCGAGCGGTGATGGTGTTCCCCCAGCAGTAAGCCGTCAGCGCAGGCGCGCGCTCAGGTATGCGAGCGATTTCGGATACCGATAGTCGATGCCCGCGTGGGTCGCATCGAACAGCTCGTATTGCACATCTGTGACACCGATCTTGGCCAGCTCGTCGCGAAATCCCACCGCCGCAAGGTCGAGGTACCAGTCGTCACGCGTTCCGGCGTCGATCCAGATCGCACGTTGCGTGCGCAGCGCGTCCGCGTACCTGGGGACCATTCGCACCGGGTCCCACGCCAGCCAGCGCGCCCACACCTCGTCACGGAGCCGCCCCGTCTTCGGATCGAACGGCAGCTCGGGCGTGCCATCGTCGCGCGCCGAGAAGCACGCCGCGACGCCGAGCATCATCACCAGGATGCGATCCCCCTCCTTGGTGAAGGCGGGACGCGTCTGAAAGTCCTTCCACCAGGCGAAGATATCGCCATCGTACTCGCGGAGATGGCGCACGGCCTTGGCGAATTCGGGCACGTAGGAGCATTCGTACATCCCATCGCCGGCGTGCGTGGCCAGGCCTCCGAAAAGATCCGGGCGCAACATCGGCGTGATCATCGCGCCGAAGCCGCCGCTCGACTTTCCCATGATGCCGCGGTGTGCCGCGCCTTCCATCGTTCGGTAGCGCTGATCGACGAAGGGGACGATCTCGTCGCACAGATAGGTGTGATAACGCCCGGTCCCTGGTGAGTCGACGAACTGCGATCCACCATAGGCCGTCCACGCATCGACGTACACGACGATGCAGGGCGGCGCCTCGCCGCTTGCGAACGTACGGTCGACAGCCGCGGGGAAACCCTCACGAAACGCGGTGCGGTTCCACCACATCACGGCCTGCCCGCTGTATCCCTGAATGACATACACGGATGGGTAGCGATCCTCGGAGCTGCCATACCCCGGCGGCGTGTACACCCACAGCGGTCGCGTCGTGGGGTCGCCGAGGTGATTGCCGGTAAGGACCTGCTGACTCGATCACGTGCTCGGTCACCCGGCCTGTGAGGTGCTGTTGCCACCACCGCGCCGGCGCAGGGTCGCTCTGCCAGAATCGCGCGCCGTCCACACTGCTCATCAGCGGTCCCCTTCTGGTGGTCGAGTCTGACGTTCGACGCGTGGGATCCTACGCGTCCGGCGGGACCAAACCGCTAGCCTGGGATTCCGGTAGCCGGCCCACTCTCCTGGAGGATCCATGCACTATCGCCGTCTTGGCACAGAGGGACCAACGGTCTCGGCGGTCGGCCTCGGGGCGATGAGCTTTGCGAGCGTGTACGGCAGCGCCGATGACGCCGAATCCGAGGCAACCGTCGCCCGCGCCCTGGAGCTCGGAGTCACGTTCATCGACACCGCCAATATCTATGGTTCGGGACACAGCGAGGAGGTCGTCGGGCGGGCGATCGCCGGACGCCGCGCCGATGTCGTGCTCGCCACCAAATTCGGCGGGGGTGGCAGCGCCGGCCTCGGGAGGCGCGACAAGGTGCGCCCTGCGCTCGAAGCGAGCCTTGCCCGCCTCGGCACTGACCACGTCGACCTGTACTACCTTCACCGGGTCGACCCGTCGACACCGATCGAGGAGACGGTCGGAGCGATGGCCGGCCTGGTGTCGGCCGGCCTGGTGCGCTACCTCGGGCTCTCCGAGGCCGCGCCCGAGACCGTCCGCAGGGCGCACGCCACGCATCCGATCACCGCACTCCAGACCGAGTATTCGATCTTCAGCCGCGAGCCGGAGGCGGCGATTCTTCCGACAACGCGCGAGCTCGGCATCGGGTTCGTCGCGTACAGCCCGCTCGGCCGCGGCATGCTCACCGGCCACTTCCGGCGCCTCGAGGATCTCCCCGCGGATGACTGGCGGCGCGGGGTGCCGCGCTGGCAGGAGGAGAACTTCGACCACAACGTCCGTTTGGTGAGCCGCCTCGAGGAGGTCGCCCGACGGCACAACATCACGACCGCACAGCTCGCCCTCGCGTGGGTGCTCCATCAGGGCGAGGACATCGTGCCGATCCCCGGAACGCGCAAGCGCGAGAATCTCGAGGCCAACGCTGCCGCTGCCGACGTGATCCTGAGCGCCGAGGACCTCGAGGAGATCGATGCGGTGGCTTCGCCGGATGCGGTCGCCGGGGCACGGGGCGCCGAGGCATACATGGAACGCGTCAACGTCTAACCCGGCGCGCCATTCCTCGCTATCGGTACCCTGAGACGAATCGTTTCTGATCCTGAAAGGAGCCACGCATGTCCGTTGAGAGCAGCGCCAGCGCAACGTGGGAAGGAAGCCTCGTCAGTGGTAAGGGGACGGTTCGGCCCGCAAGCGGCGCGTTCCCTGAGCTCGGGCTGACCTGGAACCAACGGGCCGAGTCGCGGGCCAGCGGCACCAGCCCCGAGGAGTTGATTGCGGCGGCGCATTCGAGTTGCTTTTCCATGGCTCTCGCCCACGGGCTTGCTGGAGCGGGTCACGCGCCGGATCGACTCGACACCACCGCGAAGGTGACCTTCGGCGCGGGCGAGGGCATCACCGCGATTCATCTGACCGTGAAGGGAAAGGTGCCGGGCATCGATGCTGCAGTCTTCACCGCGGCGGTCGAGGATGCCAAGGCAAACTGCCCCGTCTCGAAGGCTCTGGCAGCCGTTCCCATCACCGCGGAGGCCACGCTCGAGCTCTAGCGCTCCGGGTCTCGGCAGCGATATTGTCCGGGCTGCAATGCGGTTGCAACTCGGGTGCGAAAGAGTCGTCGCACCCGGTCAGCGGCGCGCGCCAGAGGTGGACGAACTGAACCGGGGAAGGAGGAGTCATGGCCGATAGATGGGTGATCCACGGCGTTGAATATGCGAACTGCAACTGCAATTGGGGCTGTCCGTGCCAGTTCGGTGCCCCGACTACGCATGGTCATTGCGAGGCCGTGGTGACAGGTCACATCGAGGAGGGCACCTTCAACGACACCAAGCTCGACGGCCTTGACTGGGCGCTGCTCCTGTACTGGCCCGGCGAGATCGCGCAGGGCAACGGCACCGAGCAAGTGATCGTCGACGAGCGCGCGGACGAGCGCCAGCGCGAAGCCTTGCGGAAGATTCTCCACGGCGAGTCGACCTCGCCTGGTGCGACCGCACTTCTTCGTCTACAACAGCACCATGTCAACCGTAGTGGACACCTGGTACGCCCCGATTGAGCTTTCGATCAGCGTTGAAGACCGAAAAGCCAGGTGAAGATCGGAGACCTGGTCGAGTCGCGTCGGCGCGCCAATCATCAGTCGCTTCGATGGGCATCGAGGTCAGGTCAGCGAATCAGCCTTCCGAACGGGTTCGAATACACGTACGCCGAGATGGGCAACGGCAACACGCACATCCCGAGCGGGGATCAAGCTGGATCTCAAGGATAGCTACGGGCAGTTCAACGTCCTGCACATGAACCAGGACGGCGTCATCCGATGACGATGATCGGCGAGCGCGATGGGGCCGTGGCGCTGCGGATCACATCCGTACGAGGACGCAGTCGTGACCTCTGGGCGATCCTCGGCGGTGTCGGCTGTATCACGGCGGCTGCATGGATCTATCGTCGTGGTTCAGGCGCGGCAAATGTCTGCCGGCGACGATGAGCAACTCCATGGTTGGCACCATGCCATCAATGAATCAGGCGCCCGCGTGGACGGCTCTCGAATTCGGCGTGATGTTGCTGATGTGGGCGGTGATGATGGTCGCCATGATGCCTGCCACAGCAGTGCCAATGACGCTCGTGTACGCGGCGGTTGTCCGGAAGGCGGCACAGGGACAGCATCCGGTGGCCCCGACTGGGGCGTTCGTCGCCGGCTACCTGGCGATATGGGGCCTGTTCGCTGTGGCAGCGACGGCCCTGCAAAGGGGTCTCGAGCACTGGCGCTGCTGTCCCCGGCGATGGCGTCAGCAAGCCCGCGGCTCGGCGGCGCTCTCTTGATCGGCGCGGGTGTGTACGAATTGACGCCGTTCAAGCACGCATGCCTTGCGCAGTGCCGCGCACCTGCGCACTTCATCGCTCAGCACTGGCACGCCGGTCCGGTCGGCGGCGTGCGGCTGGGAGTGGCACTCGGCGCCTACTGCCTCGGCTGCTGCTGGGTGCTCATGGGACTGCTGTTCGTCGGCGGCGTCATGAACCTCGTATGGATCGCCGCGATCGCCGCATTCATCCTGTTCGAGAAGGCTGTTGCGTTCGGGGTTACCGGCGGGCGTGTCGCCGGCGCCGCCCTGATCCTGCTCGGTGTCCTCATCGCGACGGGCGTTATCGCGCTCTGACCGCGTCAGTTCCCCGGGACTTCGTCCTGCCGTTATCCCGACGCGAGGCCAACGCCCAGCCTGAGCCACTGCGTCCCGCGCACGGCCCAGACCTGCACCGTCTGCGTCAGCGCATCGGCGCCCGCGACCGCGGAGCCGAGCACCAGGAACTGCGAATTCGCAGGGTCGATCACCACGGCCTCTGGAGCGACCGGCGGTTGCGGGTAGGGTCCTTTCGTCCAGTCACGCCCATCCCAGACCCACAACTCGGGGCTCAGTCCCCCGGCGAGATCGCAGCTACAGAGGACGAGGCGGCTCAGTGATGGATCCTCCTGCATGCTCGAGCCATCGAAAGGATGGATCGACGTCGGCAGCAGCACCCACGCCGAACCGTCCCACCGCCAGGTCGACGGCTGCGCGCTGACCCGGCCATCGATCTTCGACCCGCAGCAGCCCTCCGCGAGCAGTGAGCTCGAGAGCGGGTCGAACGCGATGAGGATCCCAGCGTCGCTCGCCCCGAGCCTGCCTTCGGCGTCGCGGACCCATCGCGCACCACTCCAGATCCACGTCTCGCCTCCGCCGGATCTCCCCGCCGGCGGCGTGACCAGGACCATCTCGCTCACCGCTGGGTCCCACGCCATGTCAGACCCTCCCCCGCCCGTCGGGCCCCCGACCCCGCTGTCGAGAAGTTGCCACGTCCGACCGTCCCAGCCCCAGGTGTCGCTGGTTGCCTGCCCGGTCTGGAGGGTGCCACCGAACAGCAACGCCTCGCCAATCGCAGGATCGAATGCAGCCGACGCTCCGTAGCGCCCAGGTGGACTTGTCGGCGGATGCGCCTTCGTCCAGGCCGCCCCATCCCAGAGCCACGTCCCGTCGAAGTTGCCGACGCCCCCGAAGAGCACCAGGTGGTGGGTCAACGTGTCCGACGCCACCGAGAACCCGAATGCCACGGCCGGCTGATCGAAGGGCAGGGTCGCGGCAACGCCCGACGGCGTCGAGCTCGGTCGGGACGCTGCGGCCGGGGGCCGCTGGGCAAGCGATACGGCGGTGCCGGCGGCTGCGGCGACCGCAATCGTCGCGATCAGAACAACGGCCGGTCTCACGTCCGCATTCCTGGGACTGCTAGGGCCACGGCCTCAGGATAGGCGGCTCAACGCCCCGGTTCTCGAGCGCTCGCTAGTGCGGCCAGTCAAGGTCGACGACGAGTGGCGCATGGTCCGAGGGCAGCGTTCCCTTCCGGGCGTCGCGGTCGATGTACGCGTCGGTCACCGACGCGGTGACCGAGTGGTCGAGCAGGACGAGATCGATCCGCATACCCAGACCCTTGTGGAAGTTCCCCGCGCGGTAATCCCAGTAGGTGAATGGGCGCCCCTTGAGCGCTCTCGCGCGCACGTCGTCCAGACCCAGGCTGGTGAGCGCGACCAGCGCCTCGCGCTCCGCCGCGCTGACATGCGTTGACCCGATGAACGCGGCCGGATCCCAGACGTCGTCGTCTCCCGGGGCGATGTTGAAGTCCCCGCACAATACGAGCGGCGGTGACGCCGCCTGCGATGCAGCCAGGGCCACGCGGAGTGCTCTGAGCCAGTTCAGCTTGTAGGCGTAGTGATCGCTGTCGAGCGCGCGCCCATTGGGCACGTACAGCGACCAGACGCGCAGGCCGCCACAGGTCGCGCTCATCGCGCGAGCCTCCGGACCGGGAAAGCCCGGCTCGCCGTCGAACCCGCGCACAACGTCCGCAAGACCCACGCGCGAGATGATCGCGACGCCGTTCCACCGCCCCTCCCCATGCAAACCGACCTCGTAACCGAGGGCCTCCACCTCGGCTCGCGGGAATAGCTCGTCCGCAACCTTCGTCTCCTGTATGCACAGGATGTCGGGGCGGGCCGTCGCAAGCCAGTCGACGAGTTGCGGCAGCCGCACGACGACGGAGTTCACATTCCAGGTTGCCAGGCGCACCGGCCAAGGATAGGGTCGACGGTGTAGCGCCCGTCGCTCGACTAGGAACGACCGCCGCTCGCGGCGTATCCTCCCTGCACGCGTCAGAGGATTGGCAGAGGTGGAACGCATGACAACGAAGTTCTTGCTGGCGGAAGACGATCTGCCGACGCACTGGTACAACATCCTCGCAGACGTGCCGGAACCGCTCGGCGCGTTCCTGAGCCCGCGGACCCTGGAGCCGCTCACGCCCCCGGATCTCACCCCGATCTTTCCCATGGCGATCATCGGGCAGGAGGTATCGAGCGAACGCTGGATCGAGATCCCGGATCGAGTCCGCGACATCTATAAGATGTGGCGCCCCACGCCCCTGTACCGGGCCCGCGGCCTGGAGAAGGCGCTCGACACCCCCGCGAAGATCTTCTACAAGTACGAGGGCACGTCGCCGGCCGGCTCGCACAAGCCGAATACGGCGGTTGCGCAGGCCTACTACAACGCCGAGGAAGGCATCAAACGACTGACCACCGAGACCGGGGCCGGCCAGTGGGGTTCGGCACTCGCCTTCGCCGGCGGCCTGTTCGGTCTCGAGGTCATGGTCTACATGGTCAAGGTCTCCTATCAGCAGAAGCCGTACCGGCGCGCCCTCATGGAGACGTGGGGCGCCAGGGTCCTCCCCTCCCCGACCGATGAAACCGAGTTCGGACGGAGCGTGCTCGCCCGAGAGCCCGAGTCGCCGGGCAGCCTCGGTATCGCCATCTCCGAGGCCGTCGAGGACGCCGCGACGCGGGACGACAGCCATTACTCGCTTGGCTCGGTGGTGAACCACGTCCTCCTCCATCAGACTGTGATCGGTCAGGAGGCGCAGAGGCAGATGGAGATGGCCGACGCGTACCCCGACGTGGTGATCGGCTGCGTCGGCGGCGGGTCGAACTTCGCCGGGCTGGCGTATCCGTTCCTCGCCGACCGCCTCGCCGGCAAGACCAACACCCGCTTCATCGCCGCCGAACCGGCGGCATGCCCAACCCTCACGCGCGGCCTCTATGCGTACGACTTCGGCGACACCGCGGGAATGGGCCCGGTCGTGCCGATGTACACGCTCGGCCACAACTTCATCCCCGACACCATTCATGCTGGCGGACTGCGGTACCACGGCGACGCGCCGTCCCTCTGCCTGCTCGTCAAGAACGGCTTCATCGAAGCGCGCGCATACAAGCAGAACGAGTGCTTCGCCGAGGCGGTGCGCTTCGCTCGGAGTGAGGGAATCCTGCCTGCACCAGAGCCGTCCCACGCTCTTCGTGCCGTGGCCCAGGAGGCTGCGGCTGCACGGGAGGCGGGCGATTCACGCGTCATCCTCTTCAACCTTTCGGGCCATGGGCACTTCGATCTCGGCGCCTATGACGCTTACTTCGCAGGCAAGCTCCAGGATGTCGAGCTCCCCCAGGAGCGGCTCGACACCGCGCTCGCGGAACTGCCGAAAGTCCCCGCAGGGGCAGCGTAGCGCTCATATCCAGCGCCCACGCAGTGGCAAAGCGTGGGCGCTGGATTCCATCCCGCGCGATGCGATTGTCGGATAGATGAACGCGACTGTCGTGCGCCGCTGGTGGCACAGGCCCACAGCGCCCCTGCTCTTCCTCGCGGCCGTGAAGTTCGCGATCCATCTGGCCACCAACGGCGTGTATGGATTCCAACGCGACGAGATGTACTACATCATCAGCGGTCAACACCCCGCGCTCGGATACGTCGATTACCCGCCGGTCGCGCCGATGCTCGCATCGCTCAATACGACCATTTTCGGCATATCTCCGTGGACGTTGCGGTTGTTCCCCGCCCTCGTGGGTGCAGCAGTCGTGTTTCTCGCCGGCATGTCCGCGCGAGAGATGGGAGCCGGACGAGGCATCGCCATCCTCGCGTCCCTGGTGACGCTGATGAGCCCGCTGCTGCTCGGCGCCAACTGGCTTTTCCAAACCGTGACCTTCGACCAGCTGACCTGGCTGATCGCCATCTACCTGCTGCTCCGCGTCCTTCGCACCGGCGACGCACGAACTCTTCCTCTTGGTGGGAATCGATATCGGCATCGGCCTCGAAACCAAGCTGACCATCCTCGCGCTGTGCGTCGGCATCGTTGCCGCGGTGCTGGTATCGCGGGATCTGCGACCGCTCCTGCGAACGCGGTATCCGTGGATCGGTTTGGTGATCGCGCTCGCCCTGTTCGCGCCCAACATCGCGTGGCAGATCGCCAACGCGTTCCCCTCGCTCACTTACATCCGGAACCACGGCGCCGACATCTCGAGCAGCGGCGGGGCGCTCACGTTCATCGGCGATTTCCTCCTGTTCATCGGTCCGCTCATCCTCCCGCTGTGGGTCGCGGGCCTCGTCTCCCTGTTGCGCGACCAGCGCCTCCGACCCATGGGTGTGCTCACCGTGGTTACCATCCTGCTGCTGCTGCCGGAGGGCAAGGCGTACTACCCGGCGCCGACAATTCCGCTCGTGCTCGCGGCCGGATGCATCGCGGTCGGCAGGATCGTCTCGACGACGCGACGGCGTCGCATCACCGGCCTCGTTGTCGCTGGAGGCGTCATCCAACTTGCGGTGCTGCTGCCGGTCATCCTCCCTGTCGTGCCCACGTCATCGCTGCACACCTTCAATCTCGACAAGCTGCGCCAGGATTTCGCCGACACCGTCGGGTGGCCCGACCTGGCGTCGCAGGTCGCCGCCGTCTACAACGGATTGCCGGTGTCGCAGCGGGCGACGACCAGCATCCTCGCGAACAACTATGGCGAAGCCGGAGCCGTCGACATCTACGGCGGGAGCGCGCATCTCCCCCAGGCGATCAGCCCGCACCTGACCTTCTGGTACTGGAAGCCCGCGAATCTCGACGCGACAACGCTCGTGACCATCGGCTTCAATCCGAGCGACATCGCGTTCTTCTGCGGGACTGTAACCCGTGCCGGTACGGTCGTCATGCCGGACTCGGTGATCAACCAGGAGGCCGGCACCCCGATTCTCATCTGCGCCAACCTTCGGGAGTCCATCAATGCTGCCTGGCCGTCCCTTCGCAGCTTCAGCTGATGTCCCCGTGAGCGGGGCCACAACGACGCCACGACCACACGGGCTCGGGATCGCCGTCGTCTTCGACTGGGCGCTCACCGCGCAGCTCACCACCCAGGCGCTCGCGTCGGCGACGCACAACCTCGGATTCACCCCCAACCCGCTGGTGATCGGCGGTGGTCCGGTCGCCGCCGCCTGCCTCTTCGCGCTCGGCGAGGGACTGCGCCGAGGTGTTCCCATCCTCCGCCTCGTGCAGATCGGCTTGATGGTGATCATCAGCCTCGTCGGCGTCGTATCCCTGGTGATGCTCGTGACCGGCCAGTTCAGCGGCAGCCTGCTGTTCACCACCGCGATCGAGCTCGGCTACGCGCCGTGGTTGGTGTGGCGCCTGCTCGACAGGGAGACGGCCGCCTGGTTCGCGATGGCTCAGGGTCGAGGCCGCGCGCCACACGTCTCCGGGTGGCAATGGGTCGCCGTGCTCGCGGCATGGGCGATCGTCTGGGGCGTCGTCGTGGCCTGGGCGGAGTCGCTGTAACGCGTTGGTCTCAGGCGTCGAGGGTGTCGCCCAACGCCAGCAACTGCTGCGTCAGGCGGGCGGCGCGCTCAGCGGCAGCGCCGATCTCGCCGACGTCATCGAGAACTGCGCGGAGCCGCGCCGATTCGTGCGACGGACAACGCACGATCTCAGCGGCTATCTCCTCGTCGACCAGGCTCACATAGTTGACGATCGCCGCCAGCTCGTTGTTGACGTCGTGCGCCAGGGCGATCAGGCCGTCGGGGTTGACACCGACGATCGCATCCGGCGCGGCCTCCAGGGTCACACCCCAGGGCTTCCGCGAGTCCCTCGTGGATCCGCCGTCTCCTGCGGTGAAGTCCGACCGAGGCCGTCGGCTCTGGCACGCTTGGCCTTCTCGACCCGGTTGGCCGAGATCATGCGGGTCATGAGCTCACCGAAGCCGACCTCTGGCGGAAGCGGATCCTGTCTGGGCGTGGTCTGACGGCCGGTCATGGCGCGATCTCGCCTGAGAGCATGTCCCTACCCTGTGCCGAATCGACCGATGCGCCGTGCGAATGCCCACGTCGCGACAACCTCGGCTCAGACGCGTTGCAATCTACGCGATTGCGGCGTTGTGACCGGGAGCGGACAAACCTCGAGCTTCGTTCCCGTGCCAGCTGCGCCTAACGGCGAGGGAGCGCGAGTGCGGTCCTCATCAGCGCTTCGTACCGCTCGACAACCTCGGCGAGGTCCCACCGCTGCCGCGCCTGCGTCGAGATCGCCTGGACGTCCCGGCCCTGCGCCAACGCCTTGTCGATCGCGCAGCTGAGCGAATCGGTTGCCGAATCCCATGCGTGCACCGCCGTACGACGGCCTGCCAGGCCCGCAGCGGTTTCGACGCTGGTGAGGACCGGTGTCCCGCAGATCAGGGCTTCCTGGACGACCACGGGCAACCCCTCGCCCACTCCCGGCATGACCAGGAGGTCGGCGGCTGCGTACATCGACCTCATGCGCTCGTGGCTGACCGGCTCGATCACCGTGACGTTCGCAAGCTGCCAGGATCGCGGGTCCTGATCGTCGGTGCGTCCGACCAGGAGCCAACGTCGGGACGGTTTCTCCGCCGCAGCGGCGCGTATGTGCGCCAGACCCTTCTTGGCGACGAACCGGCCGGCGAAGAGCAGGACGGTGTCGTCCGCGTCAAATCCAAGTTCCTGCCGAATTCGATGCCGCTCGGCCGCCTGTGGCGGGCCGAACCGGGACACGTCGATGCCGTTTTCGATGACCTCGCTTCGACGGCGGCTCACGACATTCTGGAACCGCGCCCGTACGCGCTCGCTCACGAAGACCACGCGATCAGCTCGTGCAAGCATGGGTTCGGTCAGGAGCCGATATGCCTCTCCCTGGATGGAACGGACCAGCCAGCGACGGTAGGGCACCTCGGTGACGTGCTGCGTGATGACGACCGGCCGCCCGATCTTCAGCGCCGCTCGGAACAGCAACAGATTGGTGGCGTACAGGCAGTCATGGAGATGCACGACGTCGCTCGCCTCGACGAACTCGCGGAGTGCTCGTCCATATCGAGGATCCGGTAACGGGTAGGGAAACCCGAGGCGTCGCTCGGTGACATTCCACGCCGGAATCGGCGCATCCTCGGCATCGCCGCGGTGCGGGTAGTCGGTCGGTTCGGCCGCAACCCACTGCACGGTGTGACCATGGGCGCGAAGGGCACCGACCAGGTCGCCCGCGACCCGTTCGATCCCGCCGATGTGCTCCGGGAAATAGTTGCTCGACGCGAGGATTCGCATCAGCGTTATGCCAGATTGAGGACAGCGTGCTGCAGTGCGACCACCGCCGCTCCGTCCGCGCCGCTCATCCGTGCGGGATCCGCTCGATTCCTGCACGAGGTTACAAACCGGCGCATCACCTCGTCGTTGCCGTACGCCAGCCGGCCGCTCGCATGCAGCAGCCCTGAGGTGACCGCGCCGACGACATGACGAACGCCAGCCTCAGCGCTGGTGCGAAGGATCTCCCGCGCGCTGTGCTCTCCGTCGTTGGGCAGCGTGACCAGAATATCGCGGAAGATATCGATGATCGCCAGCCGTCGAGAGCCGACCACCATCAGGTGCCATTCGCTCACCGGCGCCTCGAAATGCATGTCGATGCGCCCCGGAACCGCGCCGCCGGTGAGCTGCGCGCCGACCGAGACCGGCGTGTGTCGTCCATGGCGATGCACGACAGTGGTATCGCCGACGGCGATACCACCACCCAGGAATCGGCGCATCAGATAGAAGAAGTGAGGCGACTCGTCGTAGAACAGCCCGAGCGGGAGCTCTTCATACCAATCGGGTAGCCGCCGCCGTGGGTTGGACAGTTGCAGACCCCAGACCTCACGGAGTGGCCCCAGCGAACCTCGCTCGAGGAGGTGCAGCGCCCGGACCACGGACCGGGCGAACTGGAAGTTGTGCACCACACCGAGGACAAGCCCGTTGTTCGACGCGAGGGCGAGCAGGTCGCGCGACTCCTTGACCGTCATGGTCAGCGGTTTCTCAAGGAGCACGTCCTTGCCGTGTCTGAGGAAACCCGATGCAAGCCCGTGGTGCGTCATCGGCGAGGTCCCGATGGTGACGGCGTCGATGTCGTCGAGCCAAGTGACCTCGTCGGGGTTCGAGCTGACCGCGCCGTGAGGCAGGTTGAGCCGTGCCTGCACGCTGTCGACGCGCTCAGCCCGTCGATCGACAACTCCCACGAGGCGGGCTCCCGCTGTGCGCTCGAGCCACGGGATATGACGATGCGTCGTGACCCACCCCAACCCCACCGCAGCGAACCGGACCGTGGTTGGGGGCGCTGCGATCCTCGTCCGAGGCGCGCTGGGGCGCAACAACATACTGGTCTCCACTACGGTCCACCGAGGACTGCGCTGGCTCGACGACCGGTCAGCGAGGAGCGTCTCCCGACGCCGGGGACGTCGAGGGCCACGAGGTCCGGTTCGAGGATGATGGAAGGTCGCACCACCACGTTGTCACGGATGCCGAGCATGCTCATCACGAAGCTGGCGAACACCGTCTGCACGCCGCCGGCGATGAGCAGGACCGCGACAATCAGTGAGCGCATCGAAGCCTCGGTGTCGAGCGCGCCGTAGCCGTTGTGGCTCCACGTCACCACAGCGAGAAACACCATCGCGAATCCTGTCAACGTGATCAAGCCTCCAGCCATGAGCCCTTTCTCCAGCGTCGCCACCCGGAAGAAGCTCTCGGTTCGGCGATCGGAGGGCAGGAAGCCCGCGCGCATGCCGAAGATCTTGATGAACGCGGCAAAAAGGATCAACTCGTATCCGATCAAGGCGAAGATGCCACTGACGAGCATGGTGTGAACGTCCAATCCGATCGAGCCGATGTGGCGGGTGCCGCCGAGCAGCCACAGGGTCACCGCCGACCCGATCAGGAGCAGCGCGAGGCCTGGAATCAGGAAGAGCCACCGGGGGCAGAAGAGCAGGAGAAACCGCAGGTGACGCCAGCCGTCGCGCCAGGTGCGCAGGTGCGGGGGGCGGCTCCTTCCATCCCTGTGCAGCTGGATCGGCACCTCGCTGATCCTCATGCTCGCCAGCGATGCCTTGACCACGATCTCGCTGGCGAACTCCATGCCGGTGGTGTTGAGGCGCATGCGCCGGAACGCGTCGACACTGAAGCCTCGCAAGCCGCAGTGGAAGTCGCGAACGGTCGACGAGAAGAAGATCCTGCCGGTCAGTGAGAGGATGGGGTTGCCGATCCAGCGGTGCGACCATGGCATCGCGCCTTTCTCGATCCCGCCTGCGAAACGGTTGCCCATCACCAGGTCGTCGCCTTCGCGCAAACGCTCGAGGATTGGCGGAATCTCCCCGAAGTCGTAGCTCTCGTCGGCGTCGCCCATGATGATGTACCGGCTCGAGGACGCGGCGACGCCGCCGCGGATGGCGGCACCGTACCCGGGCTCATCGACGAGCACCACCTTTGCGCCGTGCGCGCGGGCGATCTGCTGCGAACCGTCGGTGCTCCCGTTGTCCGCCACGAGTACTTCAGCTTTCAGCGCCATCCGTGCAATCAACTCGCGTGCACGATCGACGCATCGGCCGATGGTCTCCGCCTCATTGAGGCATGGCATGACGATAGAGACCTCGAGGAGGCGTTTCATCCGGGTCCTCGACCGATCAGGACTGTGTGCCGCGTGACCAGCGGTCCGATCCGCTCGCGCCAGATCCACGGACCGAATCCGAGCACGAGCAGCGTGATGGCGCCGATGCCGAACAGCAGGACGTAGTGCGAGTAGCCGGCGTACTGGAAGATCACCGTGTGCGTGCCGGGCCCGACCGTCACGGCCACGAACCCGGGAACGACCATGTACGGCTGCGCCGCCTGCCCATCGACGGTCACGTGCCAGCCGGGATCAAAGGTCGCCTTGAGCACCACCGCGGCGGTGCGGTTCGCCGTCACCTGGCCAGCGAAGTACCCGTCCTGTGGCTCGACAAGTTCGTCATTGCTCGACCCGGCCGGAGACTCGGGTACCGAGGTCACCGGTAGTGTCGGCGCTGCGGCGGTCCCACCGTCGAACGCAACAGTTGCCAGTTCGCCCTGCTGGAAGGCCGGCGACCGGAGGAACGGCTGCATCTGCGCCGCCATGTCACTCCGGTTGGCCTCGACAATGCCCGCGGTATCGACGACCTGCAGGTACCCGGTGGTGGCGATGAGCCAGAGTTGGTGCCGTCCGCTACGCGCCAGCAGCGTGGCCGGAACCGGCGGTGTCATGCCGCTCGGCATCAGCACATACCGAATGTTGTACAGCTGATACGAAGCCGGGTCGGCCTGGTTGAAATATGCCTCGTTGTCGGTGAGAAGGGACGAGGTCCGCAGCACGAACCCCAGTTCGTCGACGTCGTGGTCGGCGAGATACTCATAGACCGGCACCTGGCCGATCACATACTGAGCGCCCCAGTTTCCCGGCAGTCCCGCATAGGTGCGGCCGCCGCCTCGCGACGTGATGTCGGCGATGAGCACGTTGAGCGCGGCGCCATCGGTTTGGTCGCTCTCGACCTGCGTGGCGATGCTGGCGGAATCGCTCGCGGCATAGGCGGCGCGGTTCAGCCACGCAGGGAGCGTCAGGAGCAATCCAGCAGCCACGAGTCCGGCCGCGATCGGTACCGGGCGAACGCGCGGTCTCCAGTTGCGCACCAGCCGGAAGATCGATTCGCCTGCCCATGCGACGCCAACTCCCGCGAGCATGTCGCCGGCGAGCTGCAGTCCCATCATGTATCGGGAGAGGAAGAGGTCCGCATTTCCGGGAAGCAGGTTGATGAGCAATCCAAACGTCGGACGTCCGGAGAAGAGCACAAAGCTCATCGCCATGAGGCCGAGGAGCACCCGCGCGCGCACGTCACTGCGGAAGCGGCAGACGCAAACGACGACGCCGATCGCGACGAGCAAGCTGACGATCGGGAACCGGCCCGAGTCGAAGAGCTGACCGGTAAAGAGCCAAGCGAGCGCCTGCGGTGCGCCGGACGAGTTGAGCCAGAACGTGTTCTGGTTGAAGATGCTGTCGTTGAAGTACGCGGCATCAGTGAGGAGCGGCACCACCACCCATGCAGCGACAAGCGCCGACCCGCCGAACACCATGGCCGCGCGCCCGATGCGTGGCAGCAATCCGCGCCACACGACGATCACGAACACCCCGATCGAGAGCAACGCGAAATATCCGGTCAGGTAGTGCATGGCGATGGTCATGCCCACGACCAGTGCGGCCAGCGCGTACTTCCCGCGACCTCCCGTCCCGTCGACCGCGCGCCAGCTGATGCCCCAGGCAAGCGGGAGGAGGAACATGCCCCACTCCTGTGACCAGAGACCGTTACCGAGCCACGTGTAGCTGAACAACTCGTCGCCGTACCCGGTGACACTGACCAGCAATGGCGATATGAGTGCCGCCGCCGCAGCAGTCCACGAGGACCACCCCATGAGCCGGCTTCCCGCATAGACGCTCAGGGGGAAGAGCGCAAAGAGCAGGTACCCGGCCCACCGCTCGGTGGAGTCGGTCCCAAACACGAGCGATATGTAGGCCGTGATGAGGTGCGGAAGGCTCTGGTAATGGGAGAACTGCGCGTTGCCGAGGGCGAGGTATGGGAACCACCCGCCCAGCGGAAAAAGGTTTCCCTCGTGGATCTGCTGGGTCGCCCAGCGCACCATCTCGAAATGAAGCGCCTCATCGTTGACGGGTTGCACGATGGTCAACTCGCCCGACATCGTCACCAGTCCGAAGATGCACGCCGCGCCGACGACGAGCCAGGGGGCGAACCGCCACCGGCTCGGTCGTGTCGGAGCCTCGGGCGCTTTCACGGGCGCGACGGCTTGCGCCTGGCGCGCGCGTGTTTGCGGCGGGGCGATCATCGGGACCGCGTCACCGCGCTAGGGCTGCGATGTCGGAGGAGGTGTGACGGGTTTGGTGACGGCGGTTGGCGCCAGCGTCGGCACATGGGACGCGAGCGAAGCGTCGAGTGCGACGGCCTTCGCCCAGTCCGTCATCGCATCAGCAAGCTGGCCCTCATCTCGTTGTGTGAAGCCCAGGTTGAGCCACGCGGCGGCGAATGTCGGCTGCAGCGCCACCACCCGGAGATACAGACGCTGTGCACCGGCGGGGTCTGATGTCGCCGTGTCGACGGCGAGATTGAAGAGCGCGTCGGTGAACGACGGACTGATAACCAGAGTGGCGGTGTACTCCGTCACTGCTTGCGACGTGTTGCCCTGCCTGTCGTAGACCGTGCCGAGGTTGTAGTGGGCGACCGCATTGTTGGGATCGAGCTTGATCGCCTGCTGATAAGTGCTCTCGGCGGTGAACTCATCGCCGGCCAGCTGCGCCTTCAGTCCTTGTGAGACGAGGCTTTGAGCCGTCGGTGGGGTTCCACACGCGGCGACGCCAATGGTGAGCATGGCCGCTGCGAGCGCCAATGTCGCGCCCTTGGGACGTCCGGTGAGCCTGTGGTAGTGAGTCACGAATCGAACTCCGCTTCGTATGTCTGAAGTCAGTGTCGACCACAACGGGTGGTCCGCCCCGCATGAGCTGCGAGACGGACCAGAGCCGTTTGGTCAATCCAAAGTGAACAGTCAGGCGTTGAAGTTAGTCAGTTGCCGATGCACACAAACCTCACGACGTCGTCCATCGCGCCATTCGTTGGAGTAAACGATGTTCCAGATGTGTAGGTAAAGAAGAGCGGCGTGGCCGACGTCGTATCAGACCCGTAGCAGACGTAGGATGTGCCACTCGAAAAGACGGCGCCGTTTGTGAGCGCCACGGCAGTTTGCGAAAAACCCGTCCCACTTATCTCATGGACGCCGACTGTTGGTGTACCGGAGGTGTTGGTACTCGCGATCGCGCCGGTAGCGCCCGTCGCGCCCGTAGCGCCTGTCGCACCACCAGCACCTGAGGCTCCCGAAGCACCGGTTACACCAATAGGCCCGGTCGGCCCCGTTGGACCGGTACCGCCCGTTGCACCACTAGCGCCCGTCGCGCCAGAGCCCGTAGCCCCGGTTGCACCAGTAGAGCCCGTTGAGCCGGTCACGCCCGTTGCACCAGATGCGCCCGATGCTCCAGTAGCACCCGTTGGACCAGTAGGCCCTGTCACACCGATAGGCCCGGTCGCGCCGGTCGGTCCGGCACTACCTGTGGCACCGGTGGCTCCTATAGCGCCCGTCGCTCCGTTAGCTCCCGTAGCGCCCGTGACGCCTCGCGCTCCGGTCGCTCCTGTCGGGCCAATCGGGCCACCGCTCGGACCAGTCGGACCTGTGGCCCCGGTGGCACCCGTCGGACCCGTCGGTCCACCCGGGATCACCGCGGCGTAATACCCGAAGTAGTCGAGGATGATGTCCGCGCTGCCGGCTATGTTGGCGATGTCGATGACACCTGCGCTGCTCAAGCCGACCACGACAGTCGTCGACATCGTATGTCCCGCGAGCACGTCGAGGTTCGAAGTACCCGGCTCAGACACGCCATCGGGCCAGAGCGTTAGGAAGGTCGTCGCGTTGGTGTTGGCAACCGTGAGGTTGAGCACGATCGCTGTGGCCCCGCTCGGGACGGCTCCTCCGGTCACCTGCCAGGTCTCGGACTCATGGCCTGGAGCAAAATGCATCGACGGGGTGGATCTGCTGTCCAGCGCGCGGAACGGCGTGATGGGCGTGAACGCACTTTGTACGGGCGCGGTCGCATGTGCGATCCACGACTGGGACACCGCTAACGCCAGCGGAACGGATAGTGCAAGACCGACGGCGCAACGCCGCCGATGACGTGCCACCACGTCTTGATTCCGGCTCTCGCCCATTGATCGCCTCCACGCGTACCGCCTATCCCTCGACGCGGACAGTGCGCGGTCCAACGGCGAAAGTCAAATCCGATCTCACTGCGACACGAAAACATTTTCCCGCGTAGACTACGCGCCGATCATGATGCAGCTAAAGGCGTTTCCCTATGTGCGCCAGCGTACGTTGATGCAGTGTTTCGCATATGTGCGCTCGCGTACGGTGACTGTTTTCATCGCTGCCGGAATGCTCGCGCTGGTCGCGTGCAATTCAAATCCGGTGATTAGCGCCACACCTGGCCTCGTCACAATCCAGACCGCCGTTACGTGTCCAGCACCATCTGCACACACGGCTGTTACAAATCCTCCGCGCCATTTCGCCGCGGCACCGAGACTCACGCTCCAACACGACGTCGGCTACTGCGCGTACATCGACACGAGCGCTGGAATCCTCACCGTGCGTCTGCGTCCCGAGTACGCGCCGCGGGCGGTCACCGAGTTCGTTGATCTCGCACAGCATGGGTTCTACGACGGGCTCACGTTCTACCAGGTCTGTCCCGAAACCAGCGGACCGGCCTGCGCAGTGTCAGCACCGGTTGCGCTCGCGGGCGACCCCACCGCCACGGGCGCCGGAGGCCCCGGGTACAGCGTCGCCTCCGACCGTGTGGTCGGCAACTACCTATTCGGCGCGGTGGCGATGTACGGACCGAACCCGGCAAGGATCGGCAGCCAGTTCTTCATCAGTCGAGGCGACAGCAGCAGCGTCGCGCGAAAATACGACATCTTCGGCCAGATGACCGCTGGGTTTCCGGCACTGACCGCGCTCCAGAAGGGGACGCACATCATCTGGATCGCCATCATCGTCACCGCCCCTGAGCCCTGAGCTTCAGCTCCGCAAGCGGAGCGAGACGATCCCCATCATGCCGAGCGACGCCATCGCGCAGACCGCCACGCCGATGGGGAGCTCGACCGCGCCGGCGAGCCCGATCAATCCCCCCAGCGCCGCGGGAATCACCGCACTCCCGATCACGGCACCGAGGATCGCGTAGGTCACCAGCGTCGTGGCGTTGGGGATCACCCGGGTCATCCACGACACCACGACCGGGAAGACCGGCGCTGCACAGAGCCCGACGAGGGCGAACAGCAGCGGTGGCGCGACGCCTGCGCGGATCCCGAGCAGCAGCACCACGCTGATGACGAACGCGGGCACCAGAATGCGCTGCGGTGACCAGTGCACCGCCAGCGGTGCGGTGAGCACGCGACCGAGGGTGAACGCCCCCCAGAACACCGACGTCGCTCCGGCTGCGAACTGCGCCGACCACCCGAGGTTGATCAGGTCGATGGCCTCCCAGGTCCCGACGCCGGCCTCAAGTCCTTCGTAGACCAGGAGCATCAGCGCAAAGGTGGCGACGAGCCCGAGCGTCCGCCTGCTGAGCTCGGGCGCCGCCACCACCGGAGCCCTCTCCTCGTCAACAGCGCGTCGCAGGAACACGACGCAGAGGAGCACGCCAGCGCCGACGACGGCGAAGACGATGGAATAGCCCCCGGTCAGGCCCACCAGCGCCGGGCCGAGGAACGTGCCAACCCCATATGCCGTGTTCACCAGTCCGAGCATCGCGGGGCTTCGGCGTCCATACCTGGTTGCGTAGAAGAGATTGACCAGGACGACGAGGCCACCGGCCCCGACGCCGAGCACGAACACCGCGAGGAGCACCAGCGGCCACGTCGGCGCCGCCGATGCGGCGAGCAGACCGACACCGAAGACAACCGTTCCGGCCGTGAGTCGCCCGCCGATCGACCAGCGGGCGTGGGTCAGCCCGAGCGCCATCAGGCCGATCACCTCACCGAGAAAGTTCGCGCTGACGATGAGACCCGCGACGCTCGCCGTCACGTGGAATCGCTGCGTGATGTGCGGGATCGACGGGCCATACGACGCGATCACGACACCGAGCAGCAGGAAGACGGCGAATCCCGCGATGGTCACCGCCTTCGCCGGACCCTCTCGCTCAGTCATCCGGCTGCACGATACGGGCGCATGCCCCTACGAGGGAGTGGGCGTCGCCGCGCCGGTCGGTCGTGGCGGTTCCGGATTCAGCAGCGCCTCCTCGTCGGCCAGCGCGATGGCGATCTCTCCAGCGGCGTTGGGGTGCAGCGGCGCGCCATCGTTGAGACCCTGCACGAACGACTGCTGCGTGCACAGCTCATGACCCGCGAAGCTGGGAGCGACGGCGTCGAACCCGAAGCTCGCGGCACCGTCCGCGAGCACCGTGTTGAACGTCGTCAGCCGGCTGGTGAGCACTGCGGACTTGGCAGCGCTGATGGACGGCAGCCCGGGGCACACCGGCTGCGATGGGAGCGGATCGTAATACTCGTTGATGATGATGCGGGGCAAGCCGGGGAGCGCCGCCAATCGCTGCAGGAGGTCGTAGTAGTCGATGGTGAAACTGTCAAGCGCCTGAGAGAACCATGCAGCCGACGCCGTATCGTCACATTGCGGTGCGGCCAGGCAGAGCTCCATGAGCTGCGTCCAGTGCATCTCGTTCGCGCCGATGCTCACGATGACCGTCTTGACACCATGCATTGCCTCGAGTCTCGCGAGTTGCGAGGCCACCACCGTGCCGTTGATCGCCTCCGGTCCGAACAACCCCTGCTCGATCGACGCATTCGTACAGGCGAGGTTGACCACCGTGCTGTTGTTCACGCCGGCGATGTCAGCGGCGTAGCTGTCGCGGCTACGCCGGCACGCGGTGTCCTCGCGACTGGCGAGCGCGACCGGCGGATTGCCCGCTCCCGCGGCGGTCGAATCGCCGATGACCACTGTGCTGATGGCTGGGCTCGGCGCCCGGTGGCCGGCCGGGTCCACCGCCAGCGGCGCTCGACCCACGAGCTGGTCAAGGGTGTGCACCCGCGAGAGCTGCTGCAGTCCCTGGGCGGCGCTGCTGATCGCGAGCGCGTCGACTCCACCCGCCACGACCGCCGACAGTGCGAGTCCAGCGACGATCAGCTGCCATCGCCGGCGTAAGAGCGCCAGGCCGAGCGCAGCGAGGACCGCCGCGATGAGCACGGTGATCAGCAGCTCGCGAATGAAGTACGCGCTCCAACCGTTGCGAAGGTCCTGCCCGAGGTGCTGTGGCTCGCGCAGCGCGAGGAGCAACTGGTCGTAGTGCGTGACCTCCGCCCAGAGCAACCGCGGCCTGATGGGGCCGGAGAACTGCTGTGTGGTGGGAATCGACTGACCGAAGAGCTCGAGCGTCCCCGGCCCCGACGTCGATGCCGAAGGTCCGGCACTCAGCACCAGTGACTGCCCCGCAGCCTCGACGTCTTGAGCGGGCGCGATCAGCAGGGAGGTCTCGATGCTCGCCAGTGGAATGACGGCCGCCAGGGACACCGTGACGGCCGCGATGGCGGCGATTCGCGAGATCGAGGGATTGCGGGACACTGATCCAGGCTACCCGGCGATCCCAAATGCCGCGTCTCCGATGCGGCATCGTCACCCAGGGCGCCGATTTGAGCACGTGCCCCGAGCGGTCGATGTGTGCGACCGACGCCTAGTAAGCGACGCCCAGCGTGGTCCCGTACGACTTCGTGTCGGTGATTGCGCGCAGCATGGCGTCGGCGACGTCGGCGCGCCCGACGGTCAGACCACCTCTGAGGTTCTCGCCGTAGGCGGTCCGGTACACGCCGGTGCGTGGCTTGTTGGTCAGTCGCGGTGGACGCATTGCCGTCCAGTCGAGCCCGCTCACGCGCAGGGCGTCCTCCATGAGCGCGAGGTCCGTGTACACCTTGCGAAGCACAATCTTGATCATGGGCATGGCGAGGTTCCGGGTGAAGAACCCTTCGCCGGGATCGCGCTTCGGCGGGTTGGTGCGCCCCGGCGACGGCGTGGTTGCAACCGGCGCGGCACTGACCACGATGATCCGCCTGGTACCGGCCGACTGCATCGCAGCCACGATCGCCTCTGTCCCGCGCGACGCGATCCCCAACTCGGAGACGCGCCGTGCGCCGAGCCCGGACAGCACGGCATCGGCGCCCTGCACCGCGCTGCGCAGCGCGTCGTGGTCTGGATCATCGAAGTCCACGGGCACGGTGCGGATATCCAGGTCGAGACGCTCCGGATGACGCGCCACCGCGGTGACATGGTGGCCGGCAGCGATCGCCTGCTCCACGATGAGGCGACCCACGCCGCCGGTTGCGGCGATGACCGTCAGTTCCATGATGTTGCCTCTCGTTCAGTCTGCTGGTGCCGCGCCGGACGCGCGGGCGTGGGAGCAAGACGGATGGTCATGCGGCTGCGTGCAACTGCATCTCCCCCGCCTCCTGCGTGCTCACAAAATCACGTTCGCGGATGAGCACCAGCGAGGTTAGAGCCGCAACACCCGCCACCACCGCGCCGATCAACAGGATCAGGTTGAGCCCGTCGACAAACGACTGCTGCGCGGCCGCTGCGAGCGTGGCGCGCAGCGCCGCGGGTGCGCCGCCGACCGTCTGAGCCGCGCCTCCGGTGCTGATTGCGTGCGCCAATGTCGCCGCATGGGCGGCCAGCGGTGTGCCGCTGAGGTGAGCGGTCACACTCGAGCGGATCTGGGTCGCGAAGATCGTGCCCATGACGGCGACCCCGGCCGCGATGCCCGTCTGGCGCAGGGTGTTGTTGATGCCTGACGCCATCCCTGCCCTCGAGGGATGGACAACGCCGACCGCGGTCGACACCAGGGGCACGTTGACGAGGCCGGCGCCGACCCCTGCGAGAACCATGCCAACCACCAGATGTGTCCAGCTCGACGTGACCGTGACACCGCGCATCGCGAAGAGCCCGGCGGCAATCAACACAAAACCGGCACCGATGAGAACGCGCCGCGGAGCGTGACCGCTCAACCGCCCGGCGATTCCGGCGGTCACAAAGATCGCGCCGGTGAGGGGCAGGAACCGGAGACCGGCGCCGACTGCCGAGAACCCCAGGATGTTCTGCATGTAGATGATGAGATACGTCAACAGGGAGAAGAGCGACGCGGAGATGCCGAAGGCCGCCAGCAGGCCACCTACAAACGTGGGCACCCTCATCAACGACAGATCGAACATCGGCCGGGACGCGCGGTATTCGACGGTTCCAAAGAGCCCGAGGAGCATCCCACCGGCAATCAGCGATCCGACCACCTGTGCGGATCCCCAACCGATGTCGGTGCTGCGGATCAGCCCGAACACCAGCGCCACCAAGGCCGCGCTGAAAGTGACGAAACCGGCGATATCAAGCGGTGCCGCATGCGCGTCCTTCGATTCCGGGACACGAAGGATGGTGATCAGCAGCGCGACCGCACCGACAGGAATGTTGACGAAGAAGATCCAGCGCCAGGAAAGTCCGCTCGTGATCAAACCGCCGAGGACCGGGCCGATCGCAACCGCGGCTCCGGTCACGGCGCCGAAGACACCAAACGCGACCGCACGATCCTTGCCGCGAAACGCGTCGGCGAGGAGCGCCAGCGAGGTCGCGAACATGATCGCTCCGCCGACTCCCTGCACGGCTCGTGCCACCACGAGGAAGATCGGTCCCGTCGAGAGTCCGCACAACGTCGACGCGACGGTGAACAGCACGAGGCCGGTGCCGAAGACCCGTCGCCGTCCATATCGATCCGCGAGTGATCCGGCGGTCAGCAGGAACGCCGCGAGTGCGAGCGCATAACCGCTGATCACCCACTGCAGGTCGGCCAGGGTGGCCGAGAAATCGCGTTCAATGGACGGCAGCGCGACGTTCACAATCGTGACGTCGAGCAGCAGCATCATCACGCCCGCGCAGACTGCCGCGAGCACCCACCACTTTCGAGCCATGACGTCCTCCTTGATTCCTGTGTATTCGCTCAGCAATGCGGTATTATCTGATCATATACTCGGGAAAGTCAAGGACCAATGAGGACACGCCTGCATGACTGAGCCGGCCGGCATCACCAGACGAGCACGAGGACGCCCATCGACCGGAGTGCGCGAGGCCATCCTCGCCGCGGCCCTCGAGATCATCTCGGGCGACGGGCTCGATCAGCTCACAACGCGAGCGGTCGCGAAGCGGGCACACACCTCCGAAGCGAGCGTCTTCTATCACTTCGGCGACAAGGTGGGGCTGCTGCAGGCGGCGGTCCTGGCAGGTCTGGGGCCGCTGAAGGCGCTCGACCCCGCTGCGCTCACGGGCGCCCTCGAACAGTCGCCGGCGGAGACGCTCAGTGTGATCACCGCCGCGCTCGAACGGTTCTTCGACCACGCGATGCCCGTGATCGCAACCATCCAGGCGGACGCGAGCCTGCGACGAGCATTTGCGGAGCGCCTCGTCGAGGGGGACCTGGGTCCGCACCGCGGCGTCCAGCTGCTGGCCGACTACCTCCGGGCGATGGCGACGCGCGGTGTGGTCAGAGCCGACATCGACTGCGAAGCGGTTGCGATGCTGGTGGTTGGCGCATGCTTCCTCGCCGCGTGGCAGCGCGCGATGTCCGGCGATTCGGGCGACGGCAAGCTTCCCGAGCTGGGCCGCGTCGTCCACGCACTGGGCGCGCTCATCGCGCCACCCGTCGCTGAGACCGAGCCGATACCCCGCCTGGTCGATCGACGACCACGGCATCGTCAGGCGGGCGGGGGCGACGCCTCGTCGGCCTCGGCACCGCGCAGATCCAGATAGAGCTGCTCGAGGCCGTCGACGTTGGTCCGGAGGCTGTAGGAGTCGAGCGCCCGCGCCCGAGCACGCTCCGCGAGGCTGTGGCGCAGCGAGCTGTCGTCGTGGAGCCGGCGCATCGCATCGCCGAGCGCCGGCTCGAGCGGCGAGACCGGGATGACGATGCCGGCGTCGCCAACCACGGCGCCGTCTTCTCCCGCATCGGTGGCGATCACCGGCCGCCCCACGCTCATCGCTTCGAGGAGTGCCAGGGAGAGTCCCTCGGCCGTCGAAGGGAGGACGAACACGTCGGCAGCCCGGAGGAGATCAACTCGCTCGTCCACGTCCGAGATGACACCCAGCAGCCGAATCTGCTGGTGCTCGGCCGCCAGGCGTTGCAGTTGTCGCCGTTGCGTGCCACCGCCTGCGATGAGGAGCACATGATCCTTTCCCCACTCCTGCCCGAGGAACGATCGCACCAGGTGGGGCACCCGCTTCTCCGCATCGAGCCGTCCCATGTACACGACGACGAACCGGCCCTTCAGCGAGGCGCGAAGGCTGGATCGTCCAGGACTGAAGCGGTCGGTATCGACGGCGTTGGGGATCACGACGATGCGCGCCGGGTCCAATCCCGAACTCGATGAGCAGCGCGCGCTGCCCCTCACTCAGCGCGACGATCGCGTCGAAATGAGCCAGGCGCCACGCCTGAAACCGGTACACCTCGCGCAGGACCCGGGCGCGACCCGAGCGCAGCGCCCCGTAGGGAAGATGGACTGTCGCGACCGCCGGGATGTGGCGGTGCTTCGCGAGGCTCGCAACCGCGCCGTCGAGCAGCGAGAAGCTCACTGACACGTGCACGACATCCGGCTGGAACCGTGTCAGTGCCGCTTCGATGCGATCGAGCGAGCCGGGCAATGACACCGTCACCGTCTTCATACGCACCGCGCGCAGCGTGACGTCGTGATTTGGGGCTTCGACCCTGCCTTCGCGATGCGCGACGAACAGCACGTCGATCCCTCGGGCGCGCATCGCCGCAACCGTTTGACGGCTGTATGCGGCGAGGCCGTTGCCGTGACGTCCCTGGAAGTGGCCGAACCACGCCACGCGAAGTCCCGGCGAGGCGACCGGCGTCAGGAGATCGGGTACAGCCACGGCGCGCAGCCTAGAGCCCCGAGGGTCGCATTCGCCAAAAATGGGGCGCGCCGAATTCACCGCCAGAGGTCGGTCAACGCTCCTCGACGGCGAGCTCGTCCAGTCCTGGAGCCGTGGCTCGGGGCAGCACCGTGCTGATGAATGATGTGACGGCCTCCTGCAGCCCCACGTCGTGACCGGCTGCCTCCGACAGGTACCAGCGATGGTCGAGCACCTGGTGGAAGAGTTCGGCGGGTTCGAGCCGGCCGCGGAGTTCCGCCGGCACGGCGGCGATGGTGGGTTCGAAGACATCGATCAGCCACCGCCGCGCCGCGTATCGCTCCGAAACGGGGCCGCCGGTCGTGGTCTCGAGCTCCGTCCGGTAGCGCGCGATATCACCCAGCAGCCGGCGCGCCTGGTTCTCCTGGACCTCAAGCCCGGTGAGGGCCTGGAGCGTCCGGACATGATGCCCCGGCTCGACGACGCGTGGTTGAAGGCGGAGATGGTATTCGCCACCCTGCGCACTCACCTCGACCTCCTCGACATCGAAGCCGAGGCTGTTCAGACGCTGCAATCGCTCCTCGATGCGATACCGCTGGTCGGGCGCAAAAGCGACCTCTCGAACCAGCTCAGACCAGAGCCCGTCATACCGCCGGCGCAGCTCCTCAGCGGCCACCATCGGGTCGATGTGGTGGACGAGCCCCTCGGCGGTGACGTCGAGCAGCTCACCGAAGATGTTCTCCTCGGCGACCATCACGTCCTGCAGGCGCTGACCGTCGCTGAGCTGCGGGTGAAGCTCGCCGGTTTCCGTGTCCACCACGTACGCGCCGAGCGCTCCGGCGTCGCGGCGGAAGAGCGTGTTCGACAGGGAGCAATCACCCCAGAAGAAGCCGGCCACGTGCAGTCGCACCAGCAGGTTGACGAGGCCATCGAGGAGGCGATCACCGAGCGCGTCGTCAGTCCCCGTCGCGCCGAGCACCCGGCGATAGGGCAGGGAGAAGTCGAGATGGCGCGTGATCAGGACGGCTTCCAGCTCGACGCTGTCCGGCGGCCGCGGAGCCTCGAGCTGACGGCCCGTGACCAGCGCCGCGACCTCGACGACTGGGATGAAGAGGCGATCCAGCTCGGCGAGCAACCGGTACTCACGCTCGGCGAGCCGGTGCGGTAGTTCCTTGAGCGCATAGATCGCATCCGCATAGCGAACGAAACGGACCACGTGCCGCGAGATCCCGCGTGGAACGTCGACGAGGCGATCATGCCGCCACGCCTCCAGGGGAAGGTCCCAGGGGAGGTCGAGGAAATCCGGATGCCCGGTGCGCCTGCGCATCTGGAAGTCCACAGCTTGCGGGGTCACTCGCGCTGCCTCCGGATTCGCCGAAAAGAGCTCAGAGGACGATGACAGATCTGCTTACCGGCCCACGCTTCGAGCCAGCAGGGTTCGACGGTTGCTCGTCCCGGTCTTGAGGAAGATCGACTTGAGGTGATCCTGCACGGTGTTCTCGGAAAGGAACATCTGCCGCGCGATGGCATGCGTATCCGCACCCGTGATGAGATGGCCGAACAGTTCCAGTTCCCGGGCGCTCAGCCCGCATGCGCGACCGAACAGGGTCATCCGCTCCGCGGGCGTACTTGCCTCGATGGTGACCGCGATGTCCCTGCCGGCCGCGGGCAGCACGGTGCCGATTCGTGACGCCCGAAGGGTGGCCCACACTCCCGCCGCCAGATGGACGCGTGTGGTCGGCGGATGGTCGTCGACACCGGATTCGACAGCGAGCAATTGCGCCGCCACGTTGTAGGCGCCGGCTGGGATCGGCCGGCGGTTCGCACCGGGTGGCACGAGGACTTTGAGGTAGTCATCGGTCTCGATCGTCTGCGCCCGAACGTCCAGTTCCGGGGAGAGCATGAGGACAGCCGGGCCACCACGAGCGGTCGCCGGCGCGGCGACGCTAAAGGTGTTCGCCTGGCAGCGCCGTAGCGCCTCGGTCACCGGCTTGGCGATGGCGGCCAGGAAATTCGCATCCATCGTGGTGAACGACGTACGTCCGGTGCTCCGCCAGAGATCCAGGAAGCTCCAGCAGCCGTACCGGCAACGAAATACCAGCGAAGCAATGTCGACCACCCCGAACTGGGACAGCATCTCTCGCCAGACCAGGCTGTGATCAAGGTGACCCCTGGTCGACGCTCCGAGCAGCGCAACCGGCGTCTGCATCCGTGTCCAGCGGTTGATCGGCGTCAGGTATTTCAGTCGGATCAGGCGGGGCAGGTCGGACAGACAGGGCACATCAGCAAGAGGAGCTGATCCGACCTCGGTCTCGGGGTCGGTAAGCAGCCACGCGAACGAATCGAACTCGACCACACGCCTGATCTCTTCGAGCACGGCGAGGCGGAGGTCAACCGCATCGGCGGTCGGCGCGTGACAGACCTCGACGATTCGCTCGATCGCCCGTGATCGATCGCTGACCACTGCCACCGCTCGATCGTACGCGCACTGGCCGGCTCGCTCGTGAGTCGAAAAGATCCCATGAACCTGGGATGGCGGTACCTCGCTGTCTCCCCCACCCTCGAGAGACACGAGACCACGAAACAGGAGAACGTCATGGCAACCCTCCACATTCAGCATCCGGTCACCGACTTCGACACCTGGACGTCCGCATTCCAACGCTTCGCCGACGCACGCCGCAACGCCGGAGTCCGGGCGCAGCGGGTCCAGCGGCCGGTTGATGATCCGAAGTACGTCGTGATCGACCTCGATTTCGACACCACCGCCGAGGCACGCTCGTTCCAGGGTTTCCTGACCGCCCAGGTGTGGGCCGACCCAAAGAATTCGCCAGGTTTGGCTGGAACGCCAAAGTCGATGGTACTCGAAGCCGTTGCGATCTAGGCAAGTCCTGGGCACACGCCGCCTGGAGGTTCTGCTTGGCCAGGAACGTGTCGACCATACGAGGATTCGCAGCGGTCGGATACTGCTTCGGAGGAGTGGTCGTGACGGAGCCTGCCGAGAAGCGGCTAACAGTAGGGCAGGAGCTGTTGTTGATCGTGGGGAGGCTGTAACCCGGTCGCCGGGTGGTGCTGCCACCCGCTCGCAAGGGGCGGTCGCACCATCGACACGCGGTCTGCGGCGTCGATACGGTGACGGTGATGCACGCGACGCTCACTCCTGTGGATGGGTCGGGATCGCCCTTCAACCGTCGACAGGCAAACAGGAGGGGATCTATGGGCTGAGGGGGCTAGTCCGGACAACACGCGACGAATTCATGCGAGATGGCAGGAACGACCGATTGGAGCTATGAGCCCCAACCACATGAACAACATCAGGGGACCTTATGAACTTGCACCTTGGATCCGACCATGCCCCCGGCGTACGGCCGGGGTTGCGTGGGATCGTCGCCGGCGCCGCGCTCATGTTGAGTGTCGCCAGCGTTCCGATTTTCGCGGGTACCGCCTCAGCCGGCACGGGGACGGTTGTCGCCACGGCGACCACCCCCTTCGGCCGCGCACTGGTCGTCGGCTCGGGACCGTACGCCGGCTTCAGCCTTTACTTCATCACGAGCGACCATGGCAGGACGTTTGGTTGTACCAGCAAGCCGGTGACCACTCCGGTCGGGACGCTCCTGTGCACCGGACCGTCCAACGATACGAACGCCGAGTGGCCCGCCATCACCACGACCGGCCCGCCGATCGCCGGCCCCGGAGCATCGCAGCAGGCGCTCGGTACGGTGTGGCGAGCCGGCATCGGGGACCAGATCACCTATGCCGGCCACCCGCTATACCTGTTCGACCAGGCCCCCGGCGAGGTCTCGGGTGAGGGATGGGATGAGCCCAGCCTCCCGCCGTGGCACGGGGTTTGGTACCTCATGGCGCCGTCGGGGCGCGCTCTGCCGTGGGCCGGTACGGTGACGACCACGAGAATCGGGGGCAAACGGGTCCTGGCCGCGACCATGCTGACCGCCATCGGCTGGGCCGACTTCCCTCTGTACGGCTACAGCAAGGACACCCCCGGAGATAGCGACTGCACGGGTGCATGCGCGCGCGCCTGGCCCGCCATGCTTACCGGTGGCACGCCCGGCGTGTCCGGGGGGCTGTCGCCGGCGCATCTCGGCACGCTGCGCACGCCCGATGGCACGCAGGTCCGCTATCACGGCACTCCCCTATACCTGTTCGCTTTTGAGGGCATCACCCTGACCGCTACCGGCTTTGCCGCGACCGGGAACGGCAACGGCATCTCCGTCAATGGAGGCACCTTTACGCTGGTCACCCCTTGATCCCACTGAGCCCGCCCCTGGCATCGGCGACGATGCCAGGGGTCGGGCTCGCCGGCAACGGCTGGAGATGTCACATCCTCCCACTCGATGCGGTGAACACCGATCTGTGGATGACGCCACGGGAGCCGCCCGCTCCCCGCACAATATCCTCGGTGACATGACAATCCAGCGCATGGACAATGTCGGCATCGTCGTCGACGACCTCGACGCCGCGGTTGCGTTCTTCACCGAGCTCGGCATGGAGCTGGAAGGCAGAATGCCGATCGACGGAAGCTGGGCGGAAAACGTCGTCGGGATCGCCGGCATGCAAAGCGAGATCGCGATGATGCGAATCCCGGACGCCCCGGGGCGGCTCGAACTGGCGAAGTATCACGCCCCAAAGGCGATCACCACCAAGCCGGATGTCATGCCGGCAAACACGCTCGGCCTGCACCGCGTCATGTTCGCCGTCGACGACATCGAGGACACCCTCGCCCGCCTCCGCCCACACGGCGCCGAACTCGTCGGCGAAGTGACCCGCTTCGAGGACAGCTACCTGCTCTGCTATCTCCGCGGGCCGAGCGGGATCATCCTCGCGCTCGCCGAGCAGCTGAGCTAACAAGGAGGCCGCTCACCAAGGCTCGGACCTAAGCCAAGGATGATGCGTTTGACGGACATAGCGCATTCTGCTGCGATGCGTCCAACGTCCACGCGCTATGGCGGCAAGCTTCCGTCAGGGGTTCGACGAGATCCAGCCTGCGATCTGTGCTCGGGAGTTGAAACCAAGCTTGTTGAGGATGTGACCAACGTGCGTGGCGACGGTGCGCTCGGAAATGAACAGCCGGGCTGCGATCTGCTTGTTGCTGAGACCTTCTGCGACCAATCCCGCGACCTCGGCTTCCCGCTTCGCGAGAGGCCCGGCGTCCCTGCCAGACAAGGCCGCGGCCTCGCCATGCTCGGTTTCACCGAGCGCCAGCCGCACTGCCGCGTTGCGGTCCAAGCGTTTCCCTGCCTCAAACTCGGCCTCAAACTTCGTCGCCCCGAGTGCTCGCATCGCCGACTCCCTGGCCTGGGTCTGGAATGGCGCATGCGGTCCAACGATCTTTGCGCCGGCACCAGCACCGATGGTTTGCGCTGCCCCAAGCAGCCGGGCTGCGAGGCGCGGCTGGCCGGCGCTCGCGGCAAGCGAACTCATGGCCGCCAGAACGTAAAACTCGGCTATCCGGTCGTCGATCTGCCGTGCGACGCGCAAGGCTTCGCTGGCTCCCGCGCTTGCTCCTGGAAGGTCGCCGTTCGTCATGGCGATAGCAGCTATGTTGCGAAGCATCGATGCGAGGTAGAAGAGGTCGCTTGCGTCGCGAGTTCAGACGCATGCCCTCCGAGGAGGTCGAGGCGGCGGCGCCCATGTCGTTTGCGAAGAACGCATGGACAGCCCGCCCCTGCACCAACTCGATGGTCGCGGCATAGTCGCTGATCCCAGCGGTGATTGCTTCAGCCTCATCCAGCAGGCGGCTCGCGCCAATTGGATTGCCGATCTGGTTCTCGGCGTTGGCGGCGATCGAGAGCGCCTGGGACAACTCCGCTGGCTGTTGTGTTTCCCGAGCCAGAGCGATAGCGCGAGTGAGCCATGGCCTGGCGGCGGCAGGGTCGGCCTGCAACACGCTCAACCACCCACGCAGGACGAGAGCGCGCACCTGCGTGCGCGGCGACGCCTTTCCCAATGCGAGCAGGAGATCCAGCCAGCGAATGCTCTCCGTGGTTCCGTGCGTGATCCAGTAGTAACGCAACGACGCCGCGATATCCAGCCCTCGAAGTGAGTTTGCGTGTACGACACAGTGCTGGAGCACCGTTCGAATGTTGTCGATTTCGAGCTCGACCCAGGTGAGCCATTCAGGTAACTGGTACCGGCCCTCGGCCTCGGTCGATGCACACGTCTTCCAGTAATGGTCGACGCAACGCTCCGACAAGTCGTCGTCCTCATGTTCGTCGCGCAGTTTGAGCATGGCGTACTCGCGCATGGTTTCGTGCAGTCGATAGCAGTCATGGCGCCCAAAGTCTTCCTTCATAAGCAGCGACTTGTCGACCAGGGACGACAGGAGGTCCAACGTGTCGGTCGCGGGCAGCTCGTCGTCTGCGCACACCGATTCGACGTCGTCGAGAGTGAATCGGGCTGCGAACACGGAGAGACGCCGCAAAACGTGCTGTTCACGCGGCGTCAGCAGGTCGTAACTCCAGTCTATGGTCATTCGGAGCGTTTGATGTCGCGGCAGCGCGGCGCGGCTCCCTCCCGTGAGGAGGGCGAAGCGGTCACGCAGCCGCTCGAGGGTCTGCTCCACGCTGAGGACCCGGGTTCTGACCGCCGCGAGCTCAATCGCCAACGGTAGGCCGTCGAGGCGCCGGCACACTGCAACCACAGCTGCCTGGTTCGCGGCTGTCAGGACGAACGCGCCGGATGCCGCGGCTGCCCGCTCGGTGAACAGCACGACCGCTTCGTTCTCTCGCACCTGGGCGAGCGGCTCTGTTCCATCTTCTCGGGGAAGTTGGAGCGGCGTCACCGGCACCACGTGCTCACCCGCCACCTGGAGCGGCTCCCGGCTGGTGGCGATCACGCGGACGTTAGGAGCGGAACGAAGCGCCTCAGAGATGAGTTGAGCAGCCGCATCGAGAACGTGCTCGCAGTTGTCGAACACGAGCAACAACTGTTTCTCCCGCCAAAAGGACCTCAGGATCTGCATGGGCTCTACCCCGGCTTGGTCACGGAGGTCGAGTGCCGTGAGCACGGCGTTGGGCACGAGGGCCGGATCGCGCACCTCGGCGAGCTCGACCAGCCACGCGCCGTCGCCAAATCCGCGTGAGAGGTCGGCTGCAGCCCGCAATGCAAGCCTGGTCTTCCCCACACCTCCTGGCCCGACCAGACTGATGAGTCGGGCGGTGGCGAGCTTCTTCCTGATCTCGGCCAGTTCGCGGCGGCGGCCCACGAAGCTCGTCGTCTCGGCGGGCAGATTGCCCGAACGGTGACGTGGTCTGGCCATGGTGAGTCCGAAGCTACCCCTGAAGTCACGGGTGCTGATGTCGGTCGACTACGCATCGAATCCGTAATCCTGACGATTCGGCCGGTCCGGCCCCTGCCTCAGCCTGACGGCCATGACACAAGAGCTAGCGAGCCAGCGGGTCGAAGCGACATTCGTCGGCCGGCCTCCGGCGCGGCAGATCGCCCGAGCGTCGGGTGTAACCGACGTCGAGGTTGACGGTTGCGTGCTGCGCTGCGTGGTGCACGGCAGCTTTCAGCCCCTCCTCGAGGCGGTTCGCGGCTACGAGGTCATCAGTCTCACGTCCATTCCGACATCGGACGGAGGTGGTTGATGGCCGCAGGGCGAATCACATCTCTCGATCCCGACCAGCTTGATCTACCTAGACCGCACCTCAATCGGTGCTCACTCATCACTACTCAGCGCTCACTCATTACTACAAGGAGAACGACATGACCGTCACCCCGAACACCCTCTTCCGAGCGACCGGCATTGCCGCCGCAGTGGCAGGACTGATCTTCATCGGCGTACAGATCGGTAGCCCGCACCTGGACGGCACCACCATCACCACGACCAACGCGGTCGTCCGCGACAGCTTGAAAGTGCTCATGGCCGCCCTGGCCCTCGCTGGGATCAGCGGCATTTACCTGCTCCAGGTGAAGAAGATCGGCGTGCTCGGCCTGGTCGGGTACCTCACCTTCGCCACCGGTTATCTGACCATGCTCGGCATTGAATTCGTCGGAGCCTTTGTCCTCCCATCGATCGCGCACAGTTCGCCGGCCTACGTCAGCAACGCCCTCGCCGCGGCCACCAATGGCACCGTCACCGGCAGCATCGGGCTGATCAAGGTCGCCATCCTGGTCAACGGGATCACCTACGTCGCCGGCGGTTTCCTCTTCGGCATCGCACTCTTCCGCGCCAACGTTCTCGCCCGGTGGGCCGCGGTTCTCCTTGCCTGCGGCAGCGTGGCAACCATCGCGACCGGCGTCATGCCCCAGTACGAAAGGCTCTTCGCATTTCCCACCGGCGTCGCCCTGATCGGCCTCGGGTACTCCGTGTGGCACGCGCAGCGCGCCCCAGCCGCTCGGTTCGTCACCAGCGCCGTGAACTCGCAGCTCGAGCCCGTCGGCGCCAAGTGACCGTACCCGTGGCAACACGCCCCACCCGATCGACCCGGTCGATCGGGTGGGCGCGGCGTTTGTACTCCGCCGTGAGTTTCGTCTGGTGGCGCCCCAGTCGCCGCTGGTTGATGAATCCAAAAAGCCAAACGACAACAGCCCGATCAAAGGGAGGCATCCTAATGACCACATCGCGCAAAACCGCGCTCGTCGTCGGAGTGCTGTTCATCCTCACCTTCATCACCTCGATTGCAGGCGAGCTCGCGTATGGACCTGTCCTGAGCAATGCCAACTACATCACCGGTGCCGGCGCTGACACCCGTGTGTTCATGGGTGCGTTGTTCGAGCTGTTCCTCATCATCACCAACATCGGCTGCGCAGTGGTGTTGTTCCCGCTGCTCAAGCGTCAGAACGAAACCCTCGCCCTCAGTTATGTCGCCGCTCGTCTCGTTGAGTGCACCTTCATCCTGGTCGGCATCGTGAGCGTCCTTGCGGTCGTGACACTGCGACAGCACCCTGGGGGCGCAGATGCGGGCTCACTCATCATCGTCGGCAAGTCGCTCATCGCCATCAAGAATTGGACATTCCTGCTCGGCCCCGGATTCGTCGACGGAATCGGGACTGGGCTGATCTTGGGCTGGCTGATGTACCGTTCCGGCCTGGTGTCACGCCGTCTGGCACTCTTCGGCGTCGTCGGAGGTCCGCTGCTGGCCGCGTCAGGGATCGCCGTGCTCTTGAGCGTGATCCCACAACAGTCCGCATTGCAGGGTATCGCGACCGTCCCGGAGGTCATCTGGGAGGCGTTCTTGGGCCTGTGGCTCACCTTCAAGGGGTTCAATTCGGTTGCCCTCAATGCCGGCGAAACTACCGATGTGCTCTTGCGTGCGAGCTCTCCAGTCAACGCGGCGGGTGCCCTGTAGCTCTCCCCGTTTCGACACGGGCATCGCGGAGCCCGGCCGGGGCCGGGTTCCGCCGCGCCCGCCAACCTTGATGACGCCTCGCGCCGGACAACCAGGGCACTGAGAATGCCACCCGACGATACGGGATTCCCCCGGACGCGCCAGACTGACGCGCTGTGTCCGACGTGACCTCTGGAATCGGGGCCGCGGCTGCCCTTCAGGCCGAGGCGCCCCCTGCGCCAAGGGTCGGATGGGGGTTCATCTCGCTCTTCACGCTGGCGTACATGAGCGCCAACCTGGTCTTTCAGGCGCCAATCCTGGTGACCCTTCCTTTGAAGGTGAGCTCGCTTGTTGGCATCAAACAAGCGCCCGGCAGCCTGGCGCTTATCGCCGGGGTCGGCGCTTTCGTGGCGATGTTCGGCAATCCGTTCTTCGGGCGGATGAGCGACCGCACCTCGTCACGGCTGGGGATGCGACGGCCATGGATGGTCATCGGGGTGATCGGCGGCACCCTCGGCATCGCAATCGTCTCCTTCGCACCAAGCATCCCGGTGGTGCTACTCGGGTGGTGCGTCGCCCAACTGTTCTTCAACGCGATGCTCGCGTCGCTCGCGGCTGTGCTTCCGGACCAGATCCCAGTTGCTCAACGCGGCACCGTTGCCGGGGTGCTCGGCATCTGCCTGCCGATCGCGGCGGTCAGCGGCACCTATATCGTGAAGCTCTTCACCGGACACCAGATCGCCACATTCCTTGTCCCGTGCGCGACCGGGGGATTCTTCATCCTGCTGTTCGCAGTTGTGTTGAAGGATCGGCACCTTGCAAAGGCGAACAGACCGGCGTGGTCAATGCGGGAATTCGCGAATACCTTCTATGTGAAACCGAGGACGAGCCCTGATTTTGCGTGGGCTTTCGCCAGCCGCTTCATGTTCCTGATGGCCTACGCCCTACTGGCGACCTACGAGGCCTACTACCTGCTTCAAAAGATCGGTAGCGCCGTGGCTGACGTGCCACAACAGATCTTTCTTGGCACGCTCGTGCAGGGGATCGTCATCGTCGCCGCTTCTCTGATCGGTGGCCACCTTTCCGACCGGACCGGTCGGCGAAAGATCTTCGTCTTCACCGCTGCAATCGTCTACGGCCTGGCGATGTTTGCGCTCGCGATGGCCAGCAACTTCAACGGGTTCCTCGTCGGCATGGCCATCAGCGGATTCGGATTCGGAGTGTTTGCAGCCGTCGACCTCGCACTCGTCGCTGACGTGCTCCCGAATCCAGGCAACAACGGCAAGGATCTCGGTGTGTTCAACATCGCCGGCGCCCTACCATTTTCTCTGGCGCCGGCGCTGGCACCGGCGATTCTCGCGATCGGGAGCGGCAGCTATGGCGTGCTCTACGCCGTGGCCGGCGTCTGCGCCATCCTCGGTGCTCTCGCCATCATGGGCGTGAAGGGTGTCCGCTGAGCAGGCAACTGTCAGCCAAAGCTCCATCGGGTGGCTCCCGGAGTCTCGGCGGTTCCGACCCCGAAGGCGACGGACGGGGTCACGGCATAGAGATGCCACGGGGGCGGGGCACTGGGAGCGCCCCATGGCGCCGTGAGGAAGTCACCGTTCACGACGGTCGGCCACCCACGCTTGACGAACTCCGCAGCGATACGCTCGAGGGTCGACGTGTCGATCACCTGCCTCGCGCTTCCCTCCATCACAACGTCGAGGTCAGGGAGCGACGCCGAGACCGCGCATCTGGGATTCGCCCCCAAATTGCGGCTCTTCAGCGTGCGTGCTCCGCTTGCGAAGTAGAAGGCGCCGTCCATCCACACACCGAGAACCCCCGCAGCATGCGGGCGTCCGTCCGGGCAGGTGGTGGACAGCCAGTACGTTCCCCCGCCTCCGTGAAATGCACGCTGCTCGAACTGGCTGATCGCGCGCTCCCAGGGGATCGGCGGGTTGCCGTAAAGGTCGAGATTCTTCGATTCCATGACGTCGATTCCTCCATGTACAGACGGGGCCGTCGGAGCGGCACGGATAGCCTTCAACGCGACCCTCAACGTGGGATGGTCAGAGGGCGGCGATGCAAGCGGTGAGGTCTCGGCATAACCGGTCCTGCCCGGCGGGCGAAAGGTTGGCGAGCATCTGTTTTTCCACGGTGCGCACCTTGGCGCTCGCAACCCGGAGACGGCGCCGCCCAGCCGGTGTGAGTTGGCCAGGCAATGCTCGGCCGCTCGGAGCGGCGGCCGGCCGGGTGACAAGACCACGGTCCTGCAAGCCGCGTAGCACTCCATTCATCGATTGACGCGTCACGAACGTGCCCCTCGCCAGCTCCGCGTTCGACAACCCTGGTCGCTGTCCGAGTAGCTCCAGGCATGCATATTGCGGAACGGTCAGTTCCAGCGGCCGCAGTGCGGTGTCCAGGGCGGATCGCAGCGAGGTGGCAGCTCGCTTGAGCAGGTATCCCACGGACTTGTCCAAGGGTCCTACGGTTTCGACTTGCGCCATGTCAGTATCCTGACATATAGTCTGATGTCAATACCCTGACATCGATTCGGAGGAACACACATGGCAGTGACTGGACCGGACTTCCTCGCCCTGCAGGTCCGCGACCTCGACCGTTCCGCCACCTTCTACGAGAGCCGGCTCGGACTACGCCGGCTGCCCGCGAGTTCCACCCGGCGCAGTGGTCTTCGATACCAAGCCGGTACCATTTGCGGTCCGAGAGCCGTTGCCGGGGACTGACCTCGAAGGGGCGAGCCCTCGACCAGGGGTCGGCGTGTCTTTGTGGCTACTCGCTGACTCCGCGCAAGAAGTGCACGATCAGCTCGTGGCTGCGGGTGTTCCGATTGTATCGGCGCCGATGGATGGACCGTTCGGCCGGATGTTCACCTTCGTGGACCCCGACGGCTACGCTCTCACCGTCCACGATGGAAGCTGAGGACGAGCGATGCCGGGCTTCCAGCGCAGCCAGCCAGGTCCTTCGCTGACACACAAGACACATGAGGAGCGTCGATGTCTGACATTGAAGCCAACCGACTTACCGCGAGTAGTCTCTTCGCCTTGGGCAAGATCAGCGTCTATTACGACGAGGTTTCCGGCTATTCTTCAATAGCGCCGCCCACGCCTCGCAGATGATCGCGGAAACTTAGGGAGGGCGTCTTTTCGCGTAGGTCAAGGTACGCATCGAACTGAACCTGACGACGCAGAGAGACCCCGTCGCGCATGAGTTTGGCTTGGCGCTGCTCGGTGTCGCGGATGGTTTCTGCAAGCGTGAAGACGTCCCCAGCCGAGGCGGCGGGCACAAAGAGCACACCATCGTCATCGCCGAGGACCAAGTCCTCACGAACCACCGTCCAATCGCCAACGGACGCGGACTCCAACGCATCGGGCGCGCGGGCCCCCAGGCGTTGAGGTCCCATGGGGAGCGTTCCCAGGCTGAAGATGGGCAACCCAATCGCGCGTATGTCAGCTGTGTCGCGATGGAGCCCCCAGATCACGATTCCGTCCAGTCCAGCGGCCTGGGCTTCCAGAGCCACGAGATCGCCTACACAACTTTCGTCGAGTCGTCCGCCATTGTCGACCACCAACACGTCGCCCTGTTCAGCCCCTTCGAGCGCCTCCAGAAAAATATCGACGCTGCCGGCATGTCGGGCGGGAGACGCACGACCAGCCAGGCGGCTGCCAGGGACGACAGCCTGCATGACCGCTGGGGCACAGCGCACCGGGATCTGAGCGCGAGTGCAGGCATCCGCCACATGTGCCGTGCTCAGTGTCGCAAACCGCCGCCGAGTCTCGCTGTTATCCATGTTGCATGTCCTCGATCGTTCTCGGTATCACTTCACTTCGTCAGGATTGCACACGACTGCACTCACAACGGCTTCGTTGCATGACATGAGCTTCCGACCGGCTCAGCCGTGCTCGAAGAGCGCGGTCGTGATGTACCGCTCGCCCGTATCAGGGATGATTGCAACCACGACGGCACCGTCGGATTCGGGGCGAGCTGCAATCCGAAGCGCTGCGTGCACTGCCGCGCCGGAGGAGACGCCCGCCACAATGCCTTCCTCTCGAGCCAGGTGTCGCGCGCAGCTAAATGCCTCCTCATCCGTGACGACGAAGATCTCGTCGAGGATCGCGCGATTAAGGATCTGAGGGATGAAGCCGACACCGATCCCCGGCATCTGGTGTGCTCCCGCCTTGCCGCCCGAGAGCAGCGCAGAGCCCGCCGGCTCGACCGCAACCACCCGTATCTTCGCATTGCGTTGTTTGAGCACTTCGCCGACGCCCGTGATTGTGCCGCCGGTGCCGACTGCGGACACGAAGACATCGATCGCTCCTCCACTGTCCTCCCAGATCTCGACCGCGGTCGTGCGCCGGTGGATCTCGGCGTTGGCAGGATTGGAGAACTGGTCGAGCATGATGGTGTCGTGGCGGCCCACCACGAGCCGGCGCGCCGCGTCAACGGCGTCGCCCATGAGAATGCTGGACGTCAGGACAACCTCGGCGCCCAGTTGGCGCAGGAGCGCGACCCGCTCGACAGACATCGCCTCGGGCATTGTCAGCACCAACCGGTAGCCGCGGACCGCAGCGACCACGGCGAGGCCGACTCCCGTGTTGCCCCCGGTCGGCTCGACGATCGTCATCCCGGGACGCAGCAATCCACGCTGTTCCGCATCGTCGATCAGCGCAACTGCCAGTCGGTCCTTGATGCTCCCGCCCGGGTTTCGATACTCGAGCTTCGCGAACAAGCGCCCTGGCAAACCTCGCGCGAGCCGCGCGAGCTGAACGAGGGGGGTACGGCCGGCTGTGGCTACAACGTCTGAGAAGATCATCGAACGTCCTGTCAGTCCGTGCCGCCCACTCTCGTGCGCTCCGGGCGTTCGGACGCGGCCGGATCAGGAAGCGTTGCCGCGTGCGTGCCGACGTGGTCCTGCTCGCTGGTGAGTTTGTGACCGAGCGTGACACCGATGCCGACGGTGCCAATGCAGAGGAGGCACAGCAGCATGATCCACATCGCGGCTGCACCCGCTGCGATGAAGCCGGTGACGATGGCCGGTGACGCGATGAAACCGAGCGACATGGAGAAGCCCGAGATCGAATTCGCACGGCCACGGATCCGGTCGTCGGCGAGGCTGTTGATCAGGGCACCCATAGTCGGTGAAAAGAAGGTTTCGCCCAGGCCGAACAGCGCGGTGAAGGCGAGGACGCAGGCAACACGTGCGCCAGGCAGAGTCGGCAGCGCGGACAGCCCCAACACTGCCCAGGACGCGGCCCAGATCACTCCGATCACCATCACAGCAACGCTTCGGCGCAGCCGCCGCACGAGTCGAAGCACCAGGAGCTGCGTCGCAACGATCAAGGCTGTGTTGACGGTGACCGAGAGCGCGACGACGCGTACCGACACGTGCGCCACCACCGTGGAGAAGGCCGGCATTCCGGAGTTGAACGCCGGGTAGCCGACGAAGGCCAGCAGCAGCGAGGCAGCGAGTACGAGTTGCAGTCCCGGATGCGCCAACACGTCGCGGTAGCCCGCCTTCGGTTCGCTGCGTTGCCGCGGCCGGTGCGGATTGTGGATGAAGGGAAGCACGGCGACGAACAGCAGGCACGATGCTGCGTTGATAAGGAAAAGCGCCTCGAAAGACGTGGGATTCTGCGCGCCGGCGCCGACGACTGCGGCGGCGACCGCGGCCCCGATGCCAAGCGCTGCATTCTGAGCGGTGAAGTTGATCGCGAACGCACGCTGCTGCGTGACCGGATCCGGGGTGAGCCCGGCGATCATCGTTTGCAGAGCCGAAAACATCGGTACCCACAACGCGCCGTAGAGCAGCACCGCGGGCAATGCCGTCTCGACGTTGTGGGCCAAGGCGAATAGAACGTCGGCGATGGCCTGCCCAAGCATGATCGCGACAAGCACAGGGCGAGCACCCAGGCGATCGGTGAGCGCACCGGCGATCGGCACCACGATCAGGCCCGCGACGGCCGCACCGGCCAGGAGCGCTCCCACTACGGGGAGGGCGATCCCCCGGATCTGATGCAGGTAGATGAGCAGAAACGGCAGCACCAGCCCGGTTCCGACCATGGACACGGTGTTGCCGGCGAGGAACAGGCGAGTTGTACGGGGCAGCCGGGTGACCTGGTTCACTGGATCCGATCCTGGTCGAATTGGGCCCCGATACAAAGAGCCAATTGATGGATAATTGGCTCGTGCTATCGCTGGACTCAACGAAGATCGCGACCCTGCTCGGCTGGGAGGATAGGGACGACGGCCCCCTCTTTCGGCGCCTGGCCGATGGGTTGCGACGGCTCGCTGAAGAGGGATATCTCGTTGATGGAAGTCATCTCCCGCCCGAACGTCAGCTGGCGCATGCCCTGGCCGTGAGCCGCAATACCGTGACCGCCGCCTATGCCGTGCTCCGGGCAGACGGATGGATCGAAGCGCGGCAGGGATCGGCGACTCGAATCGCCACCTCACGCACATCAGAGGCCGCAGTGCACCGAGCGGATTCGGTGATGGCCAAATTGCTCCGCGACTTGGGCAGCGCGACGATCGATCTGACCGTCGCCGCGCCCGGCGCTGCACCGATCGTTTCGCGATCCGTTGCCGATCCGAGTTCGCTCCTGCCCGAACCGAGCGTTCTCACGCAAGGGCACGGTTACCACGCCGCCGGACATCCCCATCTCCGCACGGCGGTCGCAGCGCTGCTCAGCGCGCAGGGTCTGGCAACGCGCGCCGAGCAGGTGATGATCACCAATGGCTCCCAGCAGGCGCTTTCGCTGCTGATCACGGAGTTGACCCGGCCAGGTAATGGCCTCGCGATCGAGGAGGTCGCCTACCCTGGAGCCATCGACCTTGCCATCCGGTCCGGCGTGCTCATGCACCTGCTGCCCGTGGGCAGGGACGGAGCAGATGTCAATGCGCTCCAGGCTGCGTGTCGCAGACGGCGGGTCGACGTCGCAATCCTCGCCCCCGACTTCCAGAACCCGACCGGCGCGCTGATGTCTGCGGAGACACGCCGTCAATTTGTTCGCGTCGCACAGGAAGAAGACATGGTGCTCATCGATGACCGCGCCCATGCCGATCTCGATCATGGCGCAACTGCGCCGCTGCCCCTGGCGTCATTTGACGACCAGGCTCGTGTCGTCACGATTGGCAGCATGTCCAAGCTCTACTGGGGTGGGCTTCGACTCGGATGGATCCGCGCTCGATCGTCGTTGATCAATCGCCTCATCGAGCAAAGGTCAGGCAGTGACCTCGGCACCTCCGCACCGATGCAGATCATCGCCGCCGAACTCTTGCACCACCATCACGACGCCACTCGCACCTGGAGAAACGAGCAGTTGCGCCGGTCACTCGACGCGCTCGAATCGGCGCTGATCACGTCGATGCCCGCGGCTGAATGGAGCCGGCCCTCGGGCGGTCCGAATCTCTGGATACGTCTCCCTGGCACTGACGCGCTCGAATTCAGCCACCGTGCGCTCGCGGGCGGTGTCGCCGTCATCGCCGGGCCACTGCTCACCTGCCGTGCGGGTCGCGCGACGGACAGGATTCGCGTCCCTTTTTACGCCCAGCCAGCAACGCTCACGGAGGCCGTCACCCGTCTCGCGCGATGCTGGGCGCAAATGACTGGACGCTGACGGGGGTTTCCTTGGCCTGCCGAGCCCATGCCGCGGCGACATGGGAGCTTCCCCTCAACCTCGCTGACGGCATGAACATGTGCCGGGCGCATTTGTGGCCTCACACCGGGGCCGGTCCAGCGTTAAGAGCGCGCGCGCTGGCCTGACGGGCGCTCGGCGCCAAGGCAGAAGCAGGATCCACGGTCGGGTGTGCTTCGTGGCCTTGTTTTGCGAGGGATGAGCAAGGCGCCACGCTTCGGCGCTCCGCAACAGGTCGAGATGGTGCTCTTCAGCAAGCCGCTGGATGGTATAGGGATTCATCGTCGACCTCCGTGACGCACGAGGTATCGTTGCAGAATTGGCACTAGTTGAAAAGGGCCAATTCTTGAGTATTGGCTCCTGCTCGACCTCAGGAAAGTGCGACCCGCTGAGCGTCGGGAATGCGGCCGCCGAGGCGAAGCAGGACGGCCCCGGCCATCAATGCGGCAAGCGCGCCACCCCACCAAACGGCGTCTGGCGAGGTCTGCAGGAGAAGGCCACCAATCGCCGGGCCGAGGGCCAGGGAGATGGTGAAGGTCAGACCGTAGAGAGACAGGTAGCGGCCGAGCAGATGGGCTGGAGCCATGTCCGCGACCAGTGGCCCGAGAACGAGAATGTGTACGCATTCGCCGATTGCGAAGACGATGGCAACGCCGGCGAGGAGACTGGTCGCAGCGAGCTCCGAGTGGATGAGCGTCGCTGGCAGCACCGCGAGCAGGCTGATCGCAAAAAGGGCGCTTGCCGCGGCGAAAGCGTGTGTGCGTCGCATCCGTGCCACTACGCGCACCGCCGGGATCTGCGCGATGACGATAAAGGACGTGTTGACGAGAAAGACGATCCCGATCGCGGCGGGGCCGAGCGGTGTGTGGGTCTTTGCAAATGGTGGCAGGATGTTGGAGAAGAACGTGTGGCCAACGATGACGAGCACGATATTGGCTGCGATCACCGTGAGGAACAGCCGATCTCGCGCGACGGCGCGAAAGCCGGTTCCGTTGGCGTCTGTCGCTTTCACCGTCTCGGCTCGCGGGCTCGGTACGGCAGCGAGCACGATCAGCGCGAATCCGGCGTAGGTGACGGCGTCAAAGAAATACAGCGTTTGGAACGAGCTGAGCCGCTGAGCGGCGGCTGCGACGATGAAGCCGGCCACGGTCGCCCCGGACCCGACACCGAAGTTGCCCGCGACGCGGTTGAGCGCGAAGGCGGCCGCTCGCTGCTCGCGCTTGACCAACCGGATGGTCAATGTCCGGCTGGCCGTCCCTGCCGCGCCGATTCCGGCTCCGCTGACAATCGAGCAGGCGAAGGCCTGCCAGGGATGGACCACGTAGGCGAAGCCAGCGTAGCCTAGGGCGCTCGCCAGGCTGCCTGTGACCACGAATGCTTTGGCGGAGTACCGGTCGAGCAGCGCTCCCGTCGGCGGGGTGGCGATTGCGGCCGTCCCCATGGTCGCCGCGAGAACCAGTCCGGCTGTCGACGTTGAAAAGCTCCGTATCTGGTGGAGATAGATGATCTCGAAAGGAGTGATGAGCCCATAACCGAAGTAGTTGAGGGCGTTTCCCGCTTGAAGGATGAGCACGGGCCGGGAGAGCCCGGTGCGCCACCCCGCGCTGAGGCGTATGACGCGGCGGTTCATCCCTCTACAGGCATCGCCGCGGCGCGAGGGTCGTCCGGGGGCAGTCGGGTGACCTGGCTCACTGGATCCGATCCTGGTCCCATTGGCTCCACAGCCGAAAGAGCCAATCGATGGATAATTGGCCTGTGCGGTCGCATTGGCCAGACCGAAAAGACTGCTAACCGGAACGGGATGTTCTGACGGCGCAACAGGCATCGGACGCGGGCTGAGCCTCTACTGAGGGGGATCGTCGGCCTCGACCCAGCCGACCAACCGCTCGAGCGCCGGTAGCGCCGTCGTGAGCGCCACGCGGTCGGATGCATCCAGAGCACGCAGCGCACGGTCGATCAGTCGCGCGCCATTGCGTCGAAGGTCCTCGAGCACCGCGATACCCGTAGCGGTGATGGCGACTCGTGACGCGCGCGCGTCGCCGGCATCAGGAGATCGTTCGACAAAGGCGTTGCGCTCAAGGACGTCGATGAGTTTCGAGATCGTCGACGCCGAGATGCCTTCCCGGCTCGCCAGCTCGTTCAGGCGGATCGGCCCGGTTGTCTGCAGCGTTCCCAGCGCGGAGAGTTGGGTCAGCGTGAGTTCGCCCGGAGCGCTCTGGCGAAGGCGGCGCGTCAGGCGTGCTGTCGCCGCTCTCAGGCGCGCGGCGCTCGCCGCGGTCGATGCCGTAGCGGAGGCTGGGCTCACGCTCGAGAACGGATGGAGCATCAAGTTTCCTTGGCACAAGGAAAGTTTATACTGGTGCCATGGCCCATGCAGCACGTGCTGAGGCCCGATGAGGTGAACGTCATGGTCGAAGCGAGAAGCGTCGCCGGATCTCTTCATGCGCTGACGGGCGGTGATGCGCCGGCAGACAGCCGGGATGATCCCGGGCCGCTGGTCGTGGGTGTCGACGGCACCGACCAGAGTGTCCGCGCGCTCATGGCCGCTCGGCGATTCGCCCACCTCACCGGGTCGCGCGTGATCGTCGTTTTCGTCAAATACCGTCCGCCCACCTTGAGCCCGGACGTCCCGGCCGAATGGAGCGTGACCGCGCTGGAGTCGGAAGAGAAGGACGTTCGCGAGCTGGTGGCACGATGGCTCGTCGGCGTTCCCGCCGAGGTCGTCATCGTTGAGGGCGGCATCGCGCACGAGCTGGAGCGTGTCGCGGCAGAGTCCGGTGCGGCGGCCCTCATCCTCGGCCGCAGCCGCGGGGGTCTGTTGCATCGCCTGCTCGAGGGTTCCGGCTCGGTGACGGCGCATGCGGTCAAGACCGCGCCCGTCCCGGTGATCGTCGTGCGGTGACCTGTTCTCACCGCCGCCCGGTGCTCAAGGTGAGCCTCTTTATCGATGAGGGCGATGGCGTGCTCGTCCATATGCGTGTTGGCGAGCTTGTCGTCGGGGAAGGCGTACCGCCTTGGATCGCCCGCCGGCTGCAGGGAACAGATGTGGGAGCGACAATCGACATCTCTCAACGTCAGCAGTTCTATAGCTCCATCGCGTCGACTGTCGGCGGGGCATTACAGGACCGCGAGCTCTTCCGACGAAACTAGGCGAAGCGCCGTCAGGATGACCGTGTGCATGAAGTGACGACAATCGCCACGTCGCCGGCGCCGGCGACGTGGCGATTGTCCCAGCCCGTCACGCTGGCCACATAGAAAGCTACTCGTCGATCGGGCGGAAGTGATCGACAGCATCGAGACTAGCCTTGCCCAACGCTTCGGACTTGGACATTACGGCGGCCGTTGGGCGCGTCGCGCATCTGAACTCGATGCAAAGGTCAAGCGGCCTGTCCGCGGTTGTGCTCCATGGCATCGGTGCCACCGGTCTGCTCGAGGATCTGCTTGGCGCGTTGCACGTCGTCAGGAGAACCGTGCACGATCACGAGCGACTTGCCCGCCCTCAGGTACTCGGTGTACTTGGGGATGTGCTTCTTCGACACGAAATAGCCGACGATCGTGCTCAGCACGCCGGCGCCGACAGCACCCTCGGCTGCCCCGACGACCGTCGAAGCCAGTGGTCCGATGGCCAGCACTGGGCCGACGCCTGGGATGAACAGTGCAGCCACCCCACTGAGCAAACCGAAGAGCCCGCCAACCCACGCTCCTGCCGCCGCGCCAGTCTTGGCGATATCGCCGGTGGTCACGAACCCGTTGAGCTGTACTTCGCTTTGCAGGCCCTGGCCGATGACCGAAACACGAGTCGGTGGGAAACCGGCCTTGACGAGCCGTTCGATCGCCGAAGTGGCAGCATCGACTGTGTCAAATGCCGCGACGACGCTGTCGTTGGGCAGTGTGGTCGTCTCCGATGGTGCACCGGTAGTTGCAACGTTAGTCATCGAGCGCCTCCTCAATACGTGAGCGGTGTGGTCTCTTGAACCCGTCCTCACCTCGACTGGCGACGACCTCGAGCGTGACGGCCCAGTGGTGATTGTTATCGGCCTGCGGCAGCAACCGGCGTGGCTCATACCAGACGAGCCGGGACTGACCTGCCTCGGGTTCGACGAAGTACAGGCCAAGCCGCGACTTATCGGGAAGGACCACGATGCAGCGGCCGCGATTGGCGATCTCCTCGAGAACCTCGCGGGCGTCGCCAAGCGCGTCGTGATCCGGAAAGCCGTACGAGCTGCTGAGGTAATCGAGCCGGAAATAGCGTGCGCCGAGCGATTGGTTCTGGGTGATGCCTCGTAGCGTCGGTGCCCGCAACCGCTTGTCCCAGGCTGCCGAGGTGCTCATCCGCCACCGGCACCCGCGCTCTGCGGTTGCGACTGCCGGCCGACCATCTCGGCTTCGCCTGCCGGTGGCGATTCCCGCTGGCGCTTGGTCGAGTCCTGCTGACCATTGGTTGACTGCGGATTTCGCGAAACCGGAATCTGCTTCGGTTGCGCTGCCGATTGATCGATGGGAATTGAGATCTTGAGCACGCCGTTCTCAAACGTGGCGCTGGTTTTATCGATGACAACTCCGTCCGGCAGGGCAATCTCTCGGCGGATTCGGCCTTCGAATCGCTCGTGCCGGATGCAGTTCTTGTCTCGCTGATGCGCCTGCTTGCCGGTCGCGGCCTCGATGACAAGGCGCCGTGGCTCAGCGCTGAGCGTCACGTCCTCCGGCGCGAATCCAGGGAGCGACATCTCAACCTGCAGTCCCTTCTCGTCCACGTGCACGTCAATCGGCGCCACGAGCGCCGGTTGTAAATCTCCCAACCGCATCGGGAGACCATCCACCAATGCTCCACCGAACATCCGATCGAGGTTCCTGTGAAGCGCCTTCAAGTCCTCGGCGGGATCCCAGGCCACAAGAGTCATAGCTGCACCTCCTGCTTGCGTTATCCAGCTGCTTGCGTCATCCAGCGTACAGACGGCAAGGACACTAGTCGCCGAATGGGACCGCTCATGTCAAGGGTGCCGGAGGTAACTTTCGTCACTGAAAGAAATGAAATACAGCGCTGGCCCGTCCCGCGTCAGGCAGAGGCTCAAGGCTGTCAGGTGTCTATCAGCGGGTCGAATCGCGCGACACGATCAAACGTTTCATTGCCACGCGGTCCAGAAAGCCAGGCGCGTTTGGCAACGCGACATCTCCCGCTGCATGGACGGAAGATCGTTGCTGATGAGTTCACTCTGGACCGGCTCGGCAGTCGGGTCGGGCAGACTGTAAGTGCGATCGATGATCCGCGTCTGCACTCGGACGAGCTCCTCGTACGCTCCCTGCCAGTACCCGCGCATCGTGATGGGTGGCGGCGCCAACTCGGTGTCAGTCGTCGCCGATGCTAACGTCATGGGTTCGGGAACGGCGTTCAACTGGTAACCGCGACCCCGGATCGTGAGAATCAGGTCAGGGTGCCGGGGGTTGAGCTCGATCTTGTGGCGCAGGCGCGAGACGTAGAGTTCGACCTCGGCCTCGCGACCCGGCAGTTCGGCACCCCAGGCGCCGCGAGCAAGCTCGCTGCGGTTGAGGACCCTGTGGGGGTGCGCCATCAGGAACGCGAACAGTTGCCACTCCGCCGGGCCGAGCACTTGGCGGCGGCCACGCCGCTCGAGCGTGTGATCAGCAAGTCGCACGCGAAGATCACCGAGGACGGCTGCCTGCCCGAGCGCACCGCGCAGCGGTTCCGCGCGCGAGAGAACCGCGCGTACGGCCAGCTCCAGGTACTCTGGATCGAACGGCTTCTGCACAACCAGCGTTGCTCCCTGCCGCAGCCGCGTCTTGAGATCGTCCTCGTCTTCCACGAGCACCACGAGTGGACCCGCGAACGTCCTCCGTACCTCTGAGAGGGCCGTATCTTCCGGCGGAAGGTCGCGCGAGCTGATGATCACCAGTTGAGCGCCCGCGGCCTCAATTGAGCGAACGAGTTGATGAAACTCCAAATGCGTGCGAGCTTCCCACCCTGCATCTGCAACCAGTGCCGACAGCGTCGCCGCATAGGCAGGCGAAGACTCCAGGATCGCAGCCGCCACAGACGTCCATGACCCGAGCCGCTTCGTTGCCGTCATCAGGTGGCCTCCCTCAGTAAGCCCAGCGCCATCTTGCGCTCTTCGGCTGCATCGCGCAGCCGTATCTCCAGGCTCCAGATCACGAGGCCGCCGGCGGGCGCACTCGAAGGAACTCGCCGCCGCAGGGTCACGTTGAGACCGAAACGTGGAACGCCGACGCCGACCAGTCGACCAAGGCTACGCCGGCGCAGGGATTGTGTCTGTGGACTGCGGCCACGGCCGAGACCTCACCCGAGACGCGAATCGGGATCCAGAACTCAATGATCGTCCCATACCGCGGCGTCGTCGGAATAGGCGTGATATCAGGCAATCGTGGACGGAGCGTTATCCGTCCGAGCAAGTCGAAGCGAGAGCATGGATATGACCACGCGCGACTGCACTCCGACGCGACAATCAGCGAAGCGCGGAAATACGGAATGCGTGGATCAGCTCCTGCTGCGAATTGATACCGAGCTTCCGATAGATCGAATGGAGATGATTGCGCACGGTGCTCGGGCTCAGGAACAGGGCCTTCGCAATCGACGGGACTCTGTCACCAGAGACCAGCCGGCTGACGACTTCCAGCTCTCTGGTGGTCAGCTGGGAGAGGCCGCTCAAATCCCCCTCGCGCGGGGTTGTGGCGAGACGGCGCGAGAGCGATACGGCATCAGAGTCCCTCACATACCGGGACATCCAGTTCTCCACATCAGCCGCGGTCCCGAAGGGAGACTCCGCGTAGGCGCCGGGGAGCAGCGCGAACCCGCAGCGTGGCGGCGGGCGCAGCGGCCAGAGAACCGCTTCGAGCAAGACTGGATCGCCCTGCTTGGAAGAGGCGACGAGATTGAGGGTGACTCCCGCCCCGGTCGCCGCGGCATGGGCGAGTGAGCCCAGCAGATGGGGGACACTCGTTTCCGTCACCAACGACAGAATCGACCTCCCAAGGACGTCGGATGGCCGGTATCCGAGCAGGCCTTCGACGTCGCTGCTGATGCGGTCGATCAACAGGCTCTCGTCCGACGTCCCGACGACGGGGGTCAGATCCGAGCGCGCAACCGCCGGCAGGAGTGCGCCGGTTCTGGTCAGGGCGGTCGCAAACACGGCGACGGCAAAGCGCGGCGGAGTGTCCGTGCCCAAGGCGCGCACCCACACTTGCACCGGCACGCGCTGCTCTTGTCTACGGCGGAGCGACCGCGTCGTGACGTAGCCTTGGAGGCGACCGGCGCGCAGCAGATCGAGTGCGCCCGAAGGCTGGTCGGTCATGAACTCGTCGACCGTCCTCCCCAGGAGCGTGTCCCCACCCGAGGCAAACATTTCGCGCAATAGCGGGCTCGCCACTATGATCCGACCCGACGCGACCTCGATGATCGCCGCAGGAAGCTGTGCGTTGGCGACAGCCTCCGTCGCCTCCGCCGCGAGACCTTCGGAATGTAGTGGCTCGTGGTCCTTAGGCGTGTGTATTCCCCTGGGCACACCGTGGAGTTTGTCCCCGCTCCTCAGCGAGATTCACGTCACACAGTGGACTTTCCGTGGCTGGATGGCAAGAACCCAGCTCCAGCCCGCGACGCACAGCGAATGTGCGCGATTCATGTCACGCTCAGTGTGCATCTGAGCACGCGCACCGGACATTGCTTCCCTCCCTCGCCGGGCCGGTTTTGAGAGCACTCTCTCGCCGTTGGAGCGCGTCCAGCATCCAAACCCCTGAATCTGGCGACAGGACGCTCGTGTGAGCGAGCATCCTCGGCTTTCGGCGGCCGGACCCTAGTAATGGGCGACCGTCGGGCCCGCCGCACCGTGTGTCAGGCTAAGGGCTGATAACCGGTCCATCGGGGTCTTCGACGCAGCCACCTCCGGTTTTGGTTGCTTGGGCGGGTACCTGGCGGGGGCGCCCCGTCAGCCGTTAGAACCTGTATGCACAGGACGACACACGCATCGCAAATGCAAGCACCTTGCCCAGTAATCAACTTACCCACATGCTTCTCCGACCTGCCGCAGAAAGAGCAACGGGGCTGCCCGCGTCGTTCTCCAGATCCCATAACGCAACGCTACACCACCGGTCGACCCGTCTCAACCCCGCGTCACGCTGGAGGTCGTCGCATGCCATTTGCAGTCGCCACCATCGAGCCCTATTGCCCCGCGAGGCTCGTACATGGAGACTCGGCAGTTGCCGACCACCATGGAGGACCCATTCGATGCCAGACGAGCTGAGAAATGTCGCAACCGACTTCTTTGCGGCGCTTGACGCCTTGGATGCTGATCGGATGAAGGAGATGTTGACGGGGGACGTCCAGAGCGTCGACGAGATCTCGCGACGCTGGCTGCGCGGCAGAGGCGAGGTAGACAATTACCTCCGCGAGGTGATAACCGCGGTGAGTGACGTCGGGACGCACCTTCGAGATGCGGAGGAGCGCATTTGGGGGGAAACAGGGGTACTGACCTGTTGGATCGACCAGGACTACACGATGAACGGCACTCCGCAGCACATCTCCGCTCCGACCACGTTGATCCTCCGTCGCGAAGGCGGCGCCTGGAAGCTGGTGCTGTGGCATTCGATCCCTCTTCCCGAGCAGGCGTAGCTGTACCGTTGGTCCGGCGAGGCGTTGGATGGAGGCTGCGCCCGTTGGGCTGCAAGCCATCCTCGAACGGTGGGCTGCTTCCCCATCCGGCGCCGCGAACGACACCATCCCGCGTGCCCGGCGCGGCCTCTCAAGGTCAGGGCCGACACCCTGAGATCAGAGGCCCTTTCGATGCGCGGAATTCATCGATCCGGTAACGAGCGTCCCCCATGGACCACCGGGAGTGGGCCAGCGTGTCGACACGGCGCATGGAAACGGTGCGAGTGCGATGGCACGGGGCGTTGAGCGAGCTTCTGAGCGCACCTCGCCGAGTTGCCAGGTCGGCCGGCGTTGAATCGGTAGGTCCCGCTGCCGTTGAGCCGCGAGAGGCTGCCGGTGGCGCCTGAAACGGTGAACGGCCCGGCCTGAGTGATGGTGCCGACACAGGTCGTGGGGTCGAAACGGACGGTCGGCTGCCCAGCACTGTGATCGATGCGGATGGTGCTCCCGTCGATTACCGCGTTGTCGACGGCTCTACCCGGATGCTCGATCCCGCCTGCGTTGATCACTCCTGTCACGATGATGGCGCCGGGACCGGCTGGGTTGGTCGATGAGACATGGAAACGCTCGGTTGACCCGGATGGCGCTGGGCCCCAGCCGTGAGGTCCGAAGCCCGACAACGCGCTGCCCGCATCTGGGCTGCCCCATACGCTCCAGGGGTTGACGCCCGCCCGACCAGGTGTTGTCGACGGTGCAGTCGTCGACAGTGCAGTGACCGAGGCCGTCGTCGAGGTGGTGGCCACCGACGCGCCGATCACCGCCGCGAACGATGCGGCCGCCACAACACCCGCAGCGATGACCGCCGCGACGACCCGAGACGATCTGCGCCAGAGGAAGAGGCCGATCACGGTGAGCCACAGAGTGCCGAAGACCAACGGAAAGATCCACCAGAAGGCAAAGCCGCCGCCAACCAAGTATCCGGGCATGTCGTGTTCCTCCGAGTCGCGTGTTGGATGCAACGGCACCATCGTCGGAGGCTCGCGGTACTCCTGTCGTCCGTCCGGAAGCGACACCTTCGGCTACGTCCGGCGGCGTAGCTCAGTGACGACTTGCGTATGGCAGCGCTTGGCCCGGCGACGCGAGCCCTGATGAAGATGGTCCCCCCCCGTACTTCGCTCGCGTGAGAGTGGTTTTGCGGGAAGGACCTCTACCTCCTCCCCCCCCCGCGAAGCGAGGCCGCGTCCTACGCTGGCCGTACATCACTGTTGCAACGCGCGGTTGGTCTCGATGTCCACGCGGAGCAACATGGCCGCGTTAGGCATCGTCGGCGTATCCCCCCCACCCCCCCCTCTTCTCAATATCCACAGTAAGGCCACCCCCCTTCCGCAACCAACGGCCCCCCCCCCCCCCCCCCCCCCCCCCCCCCTCCACCTCCCCCACGCCCCCGGGGGGGGGGGGCCTGGGGCGGGGGGGGTGAGCGCCCCCCAGAGCGGGGCCCCCGGGGGTTGGGGGTGGGAGGAAAGCGCCCGGGGGGGCGCCCCCCCCCCCCCCCGCCAGCGGGTCGGTCCCCTCGCGGACAGACGCAGGTTTAAGCGCGCTCCGACGATTGCGCGCGCAATGCTGCTCTGTGCAAGCTGCTGGAGTGATCGCGTCATCCCGGTGAGCTTTCCATCCGAGCTCGTCGAGCAACGCTTCCAAGAGGCACGCGACCGCCCCGTCGCCAACTTCAATCCGGAGAAATGCGTGATCGACGGGACGCTCTGCTACCGCCCGCCGGTTTGTTCAAGGGGTATGACATCGGTCGCGATCCTCCCGTCGGCAAGCCTGACGCATCGGTCGCACCGTGCGGCGATGTTGACATCGTGGGTGGCGAGTACGAGTGTGACCCCGTGGATAGCATGGAGTTGGAGGAGGAGCGTCACGATGTCATCGCCAGTGTGGCTGTCAAGGTTGCCGGTGGGCTCATCGGCGAGCAGGATAGTCGGCTGATTGATTAGGGCCCGGGCGACGGCGACACGTTGCTGCTCGCCGCCGGACAGTTGCGATGGCAGATGTCGCGCCCGATGGGCCAGTCCCACAGCGCTGAGGAGTTCCGATGCCCTCTCGACCTTGTCGAACTCGGTCCGGTAGGGCATCACGGGGGTCAGTACGTTGTCCAATGCGGAGAGGGCAGGGAGTAGGTGGAATCGCTGGAACACAAAGCCGATTCGTCGTCGCAGCGCCGTTCGTCGCGAGTCGCTGAGCCCCGCGATGTCGATGCCGTCGAAAATGATCCGGCCGGCATCGGGAACATCCATCGCTCCGATCAAATGCAGAAGGGTCGATTTCCCGGATCCCGAGCGGCCTGTCAGCGCAACAATCGCTCCCGCCGGCAAGTCGAAGGTGATGTCGTCAACCGCGATGACGGGATCGCCCGAGCCCGTGCCGTAGCGCTTGGTAACACCGCTGAGCGATACCGCCGCACCAACCATCTCTCCGGGATGCACCTCTGTAGGCTCGTGCTCAGTCATCCCAGTTGGCTCCCCTACTCCTCGGCGAGCGTCGCCGCCAGAGGCATGCGGCTGATGTTCGCGGCGACGAGGCTCGCGGCGATCACGGTCACGATGATGCCAGCGATAAATGCCCCGACCGCGGGAATGACCAGTGCGGAGAGGTTGGGGCCGAGGATCGCCGATGCGGCCAGCATGCCCAGCAGTGTGCCCATCGCGGTACCGGCGATGCCGATCCCGCCACCTTCGCCAAGCGCGACTCGGACGATATCGCCACGACGCCAGCCGACGGCGTTGAGGATGGCGAACTCGGACGCTCGCTCGCGGAAGTTGATGTACAACACGTCGGCGACCGACGCGGCACCTAGGACGATGGCCAGCGCCGCGGACAGGTAGTCGACCGCGCGCACCTGGTTCACGACGAACCCGCCCAGCGCACTTCCAACCACGCCCTGTTCGAATGCGACATTGAGCGCCAGCAGCACGGTCAGCGCAGCAATACCAACTGCCAGCGCGCCCGCTGCGAGTAGAGCGCGTCCCGGCGCTCGACGCAGGTTCGCGAGCGCGAGCCCGACGAGGTGACGCACGGGGCGGGCGCTCCGCTCGCGGATTCGCATCGCCGGCCTCAGGGCATCGAGCGGCTGACCGCGAGCGGCCATCACCGCCGGTAGGAGTCCGGCAAGGGCGGCGAGCACGACAGCGACCGGAGTGACGAGCCAGACCCGCTCCCACGGGACATCGAGACGAAATACCCCGATGGAGGCTGCAGAGAGACCGGTGCCCACGATACCCGCGGCGAGTCCTGTGAGCATCACCTCCCCCAGGGTGAACGCAAAGATCATCCGGCGAGGCCATCCGAGACATCGCAAGACACCGATTTCTCGTCGCCGGGCCCGAATCGCCGCGAACGCCGCGTTGGCGATGAAGAATCCGCAGACGATGAGAATCAGGAAGAAGAGGGCGACGCTCTTGTCATCGACCGCGCTGAGGATGACCAGCGCCACCGCCTTGCGAATCCACGACTCATCGAGTGTGAGCGGCGGTCGCCCGAAGTGCCCCGCGGGAAGTGCGATGGTCTCCGTGGTGGGAGACGAGCCCGCGGTGACGTCAACATCGAGCCCGGTGGTTCGTCGGATCGCCACCGCGACCTGGGCGATCTCCGAGAGTTCGGCGGTCACGCTGCCGTGCAAGCCGCCGACGCGCACGCGAATGACGCTGATGGGGGAAGTCATGCTGGCGGACGGGAAGTCGTGCTCGAACGCGGGCAGAGCCCCCAGCGTGGTGAGCATGAGAGGCGGTTCCTGGAGGTAACCAGCCATGTTCTCGTCCGGCAGCAGGGGCTGATCGCCGAGTGCCCTGCGGCTCGCGACGTTGGCACCCGTGACGTCTGGTGGATAGTACGTTTCGAGCGGAACCTGCGAGAGCGAGTTGAATCCGGGCAGCTTGGCAGGGTCGAACTCGCCGATCGCGTGCACGGTCAGCAACTGCGTGGCGTTGGTCCGGAGGTTCTCGTGCAAGGCCCGGAAACCGATGTCGCTGGCATCGATCGGTGCCTGCTCGTAGCCTGTAGTCGAGAAGTTGGATGCCCAGACACTAGACGGATTGGTCACCGCAAGCGGGGTGAGCTCGCCATTGGCGGTTTGTCGGTACGTCGTGGGAGCCGCCGTCCAGTATGCGTCCACCAGCAACGAGCTTGAGAGCCCGCTCAGGAGTTGTTGATACGCCTTTCCTGAGGTGAGCGTCACCTTCGAGACCGGTGTTGGCGTGAATTTGGCAAGTGCTGCGACCAGGGACTTCGGGAGCAGATTCTGGCGTACGGCTGTGACCGCCGCCGCTGGGAGCCGGCTGATGGTGATCTCATCGGTGTCGTCCACGAACGGGTTCGTGGTCGCCAGGACGGGCACCTGCAGCTGCGAGGATGCATCCGATCGATTGACAACGACGTCAGCATCGTCTGGGCGGAGATAGCGGCCCTGCACCACCGCGCCGTTCAGACCGACCAGTTGCGCCTCGGCGGTCGGATCGATGGCGGCGATCAGAAAAGGGAAGGTCACCGTGATATAGGCGCCGACGTGACCGGGTCCAAGGTCAGTGACCGGACCGTGATACCCGTTCTGACTCGACCAGCACCATCCGTCCTGCGCCTGGTAATCAGCGAATGGGGAGTCGAGCGTCGTGGTGGCGTATTGCGGGCAGATGGTGACCTGCTTACCTCCCGCGAGTGTCTCGGTTGCGCCATACACCTGGGTGCCATCGATGGTTGTGAGCGTGGGTACGTCATATCCTCGAATCGGGTCGTTCGTGACGTACACGTATCCGGCCGAGCGAGGGGGGACGGTGGTGAGGCCGCGGTCGGTCGCCTCGGTGTCAGTGAGTGACAGCACCTGCGCACTCGCGCGCGTCAGACTGGCGGTCACGTCGACAGGCAGCGTAATGCTCTCCAGGATGTAACCGATCATCGCGATGGGTGCAGCGAGCTGAACGCCCGGGACCTTTGTCACCTCCGCGTACTGCTGCAGCGTGATACCGCCGAAGATCCCCGAAAGGTAGTTGTCGCGGACGATGTCCTTGCTGGTCTCGAGCGCGCTTCCAGAGCCGGGCGGTCGAACCAGTATGTCATACGCCGGTCGTAGGTTCCGCGCCACGGTACCTCGCACCTCAGCGGTGCTGGTGGTGGTCGCCGCGGTCAGCAGTGAGAAACTTACTGCTGCGACGAGAATCCCGGCTGCGACCGCGGCGGCCCTGCGGCGCCGATGCTTGAGCTGCGACCACAGCGCTCCAAGCATCAACATGGCACTCCGTCAGCGTCGAGCGACGCGCTCTCGGTGTCGAGTTCGTCCCAGCGTAGTCGGCGGAGTCCGTCCTGGTCCAACCAAATCGGGTTGGTTCGATCGGCTGCGGGAGCCACGCTCGTGTACATCTGATGCAATCGTATTGCGTCTGGCGACTTAAGCCTCCCGGAGCAGAACAGTCTGGCCAGCATCCCAATCCAATGCCATCCACGACGTGGCATGTCGAGCCCGCGCGCCGACATCGCAAACGAGCGGATCAAGCACATCTGGGCCGTACGGAACCCCGAGAAGCTCTGGTCTTGGACGATGGGCTGACGCCCCGGTACCAACGTTGCCTGTCGTCCTACTCGTCAATGCGAAGCCGCTGACGCGACGCTGATCCTGGCATCGCTGACGCATCATCGTGGCTGTGAGTGATGGTCTGCGAAGCCCGGTCCAGGCGGCCGTGCCGCCACACACCTCCAACCGCGCAGCCGTTCGCCTGCGCGCTCGCATCGCGGTCTTGCTCGCCTGCATCGGGGCGTTCGCCGCGTGCGATTCGGTGATGCCTCCCAACGCTACATCCCGCACAACCCCGGCGGCCACCGTGTCGCCGCCACGTCCATGCACCTTTCTGACGCAGCCATCTGCCGCGGCGATCAGCGGGGACGCTGCGGTGACGAATCAGGCGCTCAACGTTCTCGAGCCGATCTACGGGTACGTCGCATGCATCTACAGCGACCCCAAGCACGAAGCCAACAGCGGGAGGGTGCAGATCAAGAGCGCGCCGAACGGAGTCGATGCGTCCGCCCTGCAGGAAGCCGCGACATTCTTTGAGGGCGGCGAACCCGTTCAGGCGTATGCGTCATTTGCCGTACGGGGTGTTGGCGAGAGCGCCCTGGGAGAGACGATTCCAGGCGCCGCCTTTATTGTGTTCGCGACTCGTGATCTGCTGGTCTATGTGGGAGCCTTCTCCGCATCACTCAGTCCATCTGCTCTGCGAGGCGGCGTCGAGAATCTTGCGGAGCAGGTTGCCGCAGCGCTCTAGGCATCAGGCGTTCGCTGGGTTGCATAGCCGTCGAGCATTCCGTCCACGGGTCTACACCCGTCAGGCTCCAATTAGGGTGATCGAGCCCCAGGCTTGTGTGGCCATCGAGGACGTCGAGCACTTGGCTGATGCGCGGCCCCCTCTTCTCCCGGCACCGTGTTACCGCCTCGCCGGGCGGAACAACGTGGGGCCGTCGACCTGAGGTCGGGATCGCAGACGCCCTCCCCCAAACCTGGCTAAGCTTGGAGACCCCCACGGGTGGGCGGAGGATTCGCCATGAAAGTAGGGATCATCGGTGCCGGTGCAGTCGGTGCTGCCTGTGCGATGGCGCTCGGGCAGCGGGGCTCGGCGAGGGAGATCGTCCTCGTGGACAGGATGCGACCGCGAGCAACGGCGGTGGCATTGGACATGCGTTACGGCGGGCCGGTGTCGCCGATTGCTGACATCCGCGACGGGTCGTACGAGGACCTGAAAGGCGCTGACCTGGTCATGATCACGGCCGGCGTCAACGAGAAGACCGGGGGTGCCACGGATCGGAGCGATGCGGAGGGCCGGCTCAGGCTCCTCGATGCGAACGCATCGGTCTACAGGGACATCGTGCCGCAGGTGGTGGCGACCGCGCCGGATGCCGTCATCATGGTGGTCACCGATCCGCCTGACCCACTGGCGGATCTCGCTCGTGAGCTGGCGCAGCACGACCGCGTGTTGAGCACCGGCACCGTGATCGACAGCCTGCGGTTCCGGGTGCACCTCGGCGAGCGCATCGGGGTGAACCCCGCCTCGGTGGCGGCAATGGCGGTCGGTGAGCACGGCACTTCCGAAGTGCTGCTGTGGTCGTCCGCAACTGTGGCCGGCATTCCGATCCAAGACGCATGCAGGCAGTGCGACGAGCCATTCGAGCAGGTTCGCGAAGAAGTCGAACGTGCTGTCCGGTTCGCGAACATCACCATCATCGAGGGCAACAATGCCAGCCAGTACGGCATCGGCATCGTGTGCGCAAGGCTGACCGAAGCCGTCCTCCGCGACGAGCGGAGCGTCTTCCCGGTTGCCAGTTATCAGGCCGCCTACGGGGTCACTCTGGCGTTGCCCAGCGTGGTCGGTCGAGGTGGCGTGGTTAGCGTCCTCGATCCTCGGATGTCGGCCGACGAGCGAGCGCAGCTGGAGCTCGGCGCCACGCGGCTACGGAGCGCGAGAGCCCGGGTGGGGATTGCGACCGCGAGTTCGTAACGCGCTCCTCCTGGCACTGACCGTTGCGGCGGGTAATGCGAACGCCGTCAGCTACCTCGGCCTTGGGCCGCGGGCTTGGGGCATACGCCCTTGCGTTTGCTAAGCCTCGCGCCCATCGCTCACGTCGACTCCAGCGTCTTGGGCACGTCAGAGTACCCCGCAGGCTCAGCTAGCAAATGACGGTGGAAGTTGGAAGCGGGGGACGTGATGTCGCCGAATAGGTTGTACACCAGGGGAGTTCATGATTCACGATCAGCCCGACACCTACATTCTCTGGCACCGTGCCAGCCTCGCGAGCAATGAATACGCGTCCCTGAGCAACCGGGACAACGGTCACCGTCTCGAGGGGTTGACGGTCATGCCACTCGAGGATCGGCCCTGTCACATCGAGTACGCGGTTGCGGTCGACGCAGTCTGGTCGCCGCACTTCGCGACGGCCACTATCACCACACCGACTTAGATTCGAACTCGTCATCTGGAGCTCGATGCAAATGGGCACTGGCGACTTGACGGGCAGGTAGCGGTCGGCCTCGATGGATGCACCGATGTCGACCTTGTCTGGACGCCAGCAACCAACACGGTTCCGATTCGCCGCCTGGACCTTGCAGTAGGAGGCACGGAAACGATAACTGCGGCCTGGATCCGCTTCCCCGACCTCCACGTCGTCGTGAGTCCGCAGCGGTACACACGGCTGGCTGATGACTGTTGGCGCTACCAGTCGGGGCAATACGACTTCGTCTTGACCACCGACGTTGCGAGTGGGCTGGTCTTGGCATACGGCGACGACCTCTGGCGCGCTGTCGCTAGGTCAACGCGGCCTGACACCGGTGACGCCACGGCGCGTTAGGTCGCCCTCCTCCTTCGGCCCGCAGCCTTCTGATCGCAAGAGAACGCTCAGTCGATTCGCAGACCAAGAGATGGCGATGGAACTCCTGCGCCGGCGTCACATTGCGCGTCCGTCGGGGAGACAGGACTCGAACCTGCGACACCTGGTCCCCCAGACCAGTACTTGTTCGCAGGCGCGAAGCCGCGTTGAGGAAGAGTGGTTTCGTCGAGAATTGGTTGGAATAACGACTAGAGCACGTGCGATGAAATCCATTGGAATACGGCCAACCGGCACATTTGCGTGTTCGCTAGCCGTGACCGCTGGCCTTCACTTGCCGTAGCGGCTTTCGACTTTGATCTACTCGTCGATGGGGCGGCCGTAATCGACAGCATCGAGAACCGCTTTCGGCGCGCTTGACCGGAACGCGGAGTTGGGCCGAGCACCGAGCGCATCATTGATCGTCGAGAACGCGAGTTGCAGAGCGACGTACACCGTCATCCCGAAGATCTGTGCATCGCTGTACCCGGCCTCACGCAGGGCCTGCACATCCGCGGCTCCGATGTGATTCGGATCGCGCGCGACCTTACGAGCCCACTGCGCCATTGCCTGCTCTTCGGGACTGAGGCGATCATCAATGCCCCGGAGCACCCCCGCGGCTGTTCCCGCGTCGGACTTGCTGGCGAGCTTCGTCCCCCAAGCTAGTGAGCAGTAGGCATCACCCAAGGTCGACGCGCAGGCGGTGACCAGGATTCCGCGCTGACGGAAGGTGAGACCCTCGGTCGCATAGGTCTCGCCCATGAGGTCGAACAGGTGGTTCAGGGTTGCCGGCTGATACGCCCAGAGCTTCGATACGTTCATTACGTAGCCCAGCTCGGCGACGTCATCGTCGAAGAGGCGCTGCGCCTCAGCGTCAGGCGCTTTTGTTGCGAGAAATCCAACGGTGCTCATGCCGCCTCCTTCGTGATCACCCCGGCTTGTGGGCAATGTAACCCACGACATTGATCGCCGCTCTCAGGGGCAGGCCCTCCCGAACCTGCTCCTGAGCTTCTTGCGTCGCGGCCGCGATGAACGCGGCCTCACCGACGTTCTGGATCGCCTCGTAAGCTGGGCCGGTCGAAGCGAGAGCGCGTGCGTACATCTGCGGGTCCGAGAACTCCCACGCGAAGGGGATGCTCACGCGCTCGACGTCGATGAAGCCAAATTGGGTAAGCAGGGCCTCGCCGACGCCGGGCCGGCCCAACGTGACCATCGCCGCCTGGTTCTCGACCTTCGCGGAAGCCGCCAAGCGGAAAGGGGCGAGCGCCCACGCACCCGACGACACCTTGATGTGCCCCCAGACCGTGAGGCCGAATCGGCCGCCGGATGCAAGGACACGGTAGATCTCACTGAGAGCCGCCGGTGTCGTTCCCCAGATACCTCGGAAGCTGGTCGCGACATCGAAGCTCTCGTCCGCCCAGGGCATCGCGTGCATGTCACCCACCCGGACGTCGGCGTCGGGGTTCCTGTCATGTGCGACGGCGACGAGCCGGGAGGACGCGTCGATGCCCGCGCAGCTGGCGCCCCGGGCGCGCGCCAGTTCAATGGCCAGACCCGCGCCACAGGCCACATCAACAAGCCGGTCACCGTCGCCCACACCGAGGCGGTGGTGCAGGGCCACATACTCACGGCAGTTGCCCGGTTCGCTCAGCGCGGCGAAATCGACGGCTTTACGGCCCCAGCCTTCATCAACGACTGTCCAGTCACTCTGCCTACTGACGCTCGTCATCGGACCGATCCTCCTTCACGCGACCCTGGCTCACGCAACAAAGGCATGGCTAACTTCTGTCGTGGTGACGAATCGTCGGACTCCGCCGGCAACTCGCTTTCCGCCAGTTCCGCAGTGATCCTTCTTGAGAACCCGCCCCCGAGCGGCGTGATGCCGCCCAGCACTCCGATGATCCGGGTCACCGCCTCGGGCCGGGTGGACGCCGCCTCATACAGATCTTGCAGGTGAGGCGCTATGGGGTCGAGCGACGCCGCACCCAAGGTGAGGCGGAAACCGTTCGCAGTCGCGTCATCACGGCGCCGCTGGTAATCGCCCAAGGCCTGCTGCCATGGGACCTCTCCGACAAGCGCCGCATCGGCAGCCGTCGCCAGCAACTCGGCCGAGGCAAATGCGTCCGACATGCCAAATCCGGTGGTCGGATCCTTGTGGTGACCTGCGTCTCCGGCGAGTGCCCATCCGTCCCCGAACGAGGTTCGATAGTAGTTCGGCAGATCTGCTGCGCCTCGGAAGCGCTCCTCACGCCGCCCAGCAACGAGCTCGTCGCGAAGCCCAGGAATGACGTCGAGCGACCGCATGAAGTTGCCCTCGACGTCACGTCGAAATTCTGCGAATTCGGCGTGGCGGCCGCCCACGTAGACACAGGTGAGCCCGTCGTTCGTCGGCCAACGGAGGATGAGCCGACCCGGGCGCATGTGATACATGGGCGATTGTGTTGGAACGCCGCTCCAGTACGAGTAGTAGACGAAGGTCAGCGGCGGCTCGTTCGTGTACGCCTGGGCTCCAACTTGGGCGGCGATCAACGAGTGGCGGCCATCCGCGCCCACAACCAAACGCCCATCGAGATGACCTGCCGCTCCGTTGGCCGGTTTGATGTCGACACCACACGCGCGGCCCTCAGACCACCTGACCGACGGCACCGAGGTGCGGTCGATGAGCTCGACACCAGCTTCGACGGCAGCATCGACCAGAAGCGTATCGAGGACGGTTCGCCGAGGACAGAAGCAGTCACTCACTCCCCGAACCTCAGGGACGCGACCGGTGAGCACGACGGAACCGAAATCGAACGTCAGCGACGGAATAGGATCGCAACCCCGCGACTTCAGGCGTTCGAGGAGGCCCCATGATGCAAGTCGTGCGGCGCCCTGCGCCCACAGGAAGTGACTGGAGATGGTGTCGCTGGGGAACGCTGCTCGGTCAACGAGCGCCACACGGTGCCCGCGCCGCGCCAGGAGCGTCGCGACCGACGCTCCTGCGCAGCGTGCTCCGACGACGACGACGTCATACATCGTCGTCAGCCGAAGACGGCAGCGTTATCCGACAGGTTGCGCAGGTTGCCCAGCAGCAAGCGCTTTGACGTCGGCCGTCGTGAGGGGGTTGCCACCGATCCCCCAGTCTCCACTTTTGACCTCCTCAACCACGACCCATGTCACAGGTCGCAACGCCTCGCCTTCTATTTCCACCATCGTGTCGGTGAGCCTTCGCACCATGTCGCGCTTCTGGCTCTCGTTGAATACTCCCTCGATCAGCTTGACGTTCACCAAGGGCATCCTGGCCACCTCCATGAATAGCACGACCGATCGGTCGCATGTGATGGTGGACCATAGCACGACCGTTCGTGCTATACAAGTCCGGTGCCAACGCAAACCCCTCGTGGCCATGCCACCAAGCAGGGAATCCTTGAGGTCGCAACCGCGATCGCGAGCGTCGAGGGTCTCGAGGGGCTCACTTTAGGCGGGCTTGCCACCGATCTCTCTATGAGTAAGAGTGGGCTGTTCGCGCACTTCGGCTCGAAGGAGGAACTGCAACTCGCCACGATCGAACATGCGCGACAGATCTACGTTGAGCAGGTCATCGTCCCGGGACTGGCCCATTCGCCGGGCATCGCGACCCTCCACGGGCTCTGCGATCGCTACGTTGCCCTCATGGAGCGACGGGTCTTCCCGGGCGGATGCTTTTTTGCGGCGGCCATGGCTGAATTCGATGCACGACCAGGGGTTGTCCGGGACACCATTGCGGCAATACAGCGTCAATGGCTGGACATGCTCGAAGGTGCCGCACGAGACGGGATCGGCGCCGGCGAATTCGAAAGCACCGTTGACCCGATCCAACTCGCGTTTGAGCTTGAGGCTGCGATGCTCTCGGCAAATTGGTACTTCCACCTGTACAGCGATGAGCGGTTCTTCGAGCTGTCGAGAAGCGCAGTGCAGCGCACGATCAGCGCTGCGGCCTCGCCGCAAGGCCGTCGTAGCTTGGAAGGGTTGAGCCGGCCGCGGGCCTGACCCTGTCTGCATGCTCTACACAAGCTGACCTTCGGTTCCGGCACGCGCCGGAGGGCTAGGAAACCAGCCATTTCCGGTTCCACGGTCCTCGGTTCAAGCTGAGGGTCTTAACAAGCAGGAGGACCACAACCGATGCATCACGAGGTCGTCCACGGGCCATCAATGCCCCAGCCGATGGGACACTACTCGCAGGCTGTCCGCGCCGGCGACCTCGTGTTCGTCGCTGGCCAGCCGGGCATCGATCTCGGCGCATCGAGCGATCCGGCCACGGCCGCGGCTGTACCGGGGGGATTCGAGGCCGAGTGGCGTCAAGCTTTCCGGAACCTCGAGGCAGTGCTGAAGGCCGCCGGGAGTGGATTGGAACATGTGGTCAAAACCACAACGTTCCTCACTGATCTGGAGAACGGCGAGGCCGCGAATCGCCTCTATGCGGAGTACTTCCCGACCAACCCGCCGGCGCGCTCGTCGCCGATCGTCAAGCTTCCGCGCGGCCTGCTCATATCCGTCGAGGCGATCGCGGTGGTTCCATAGGACATCGCCGCGCCGTGTTCGGCCACAGGCAGCATAGCGACGCACGGTCATCTCTTGGACCTGAGGTATCAACCATCTGCGCGACTTCTACAGACGAAACCACATCGGAAAATCTTGCGCGTCCGTCGGGGAGACAGGACTCGAACCTGCGACCCCTGGTCCCCCGGACTAGTCCTCAATTTCCGATCACTGCTGAGTTCGATTTTGAGTGGTTTTGTGGGGAATTGGTTGGAACGACGACTAGAGCGTGGCTTTTGGAATCCATTTGAATCGCGTAGACATCCGCAGGCGCGCTTAGGGCCGAAGCCGATGGCGCTCCTCTCCTGCCCCACTCTCTTCAGCATGACCATAGTGCTCGCCGAGTTCGACCGCCGGCGCATCGGTCCCGTAGTTGCCGTGAGACTGTCGACAGGACGCTCCTGCGGGAGATGCTATTCCCCACCGTTCGCGCGTAACGGCACGCGTGAACTTGGGAGTCGGTGGCTGCCATCGCCGCCGTTGGGTTGCTCACGTGCTGCTCGAGTGCTCTCGCCAAACCGAGCTCGCCTCCGCCGGTCCGTGTGGCTCAGGCCGGAGGTATTGTCCGGCTCTGAAGGCTCCAGACACCTGCCCAGATTGCTTGCCGGTTGGGGCACCCTTCATTGATCACAGACAAGGTCAGCTGCTTGCCCGCAACCGACCAGCGATAGGAACCGAACGGCCCCGACGCGTTGCAGTCCGTCCCACCAAGGTCGTGGTGACCGTACCTGCTAATCCCCCCGATTCCGTTGCTGAACGGCGCTTCCTGAATGGGTGCGTAGACGTTGAGCGTGTCGCCCTGAGCCTCATACTGGCTCCCGACGCCGGATCCGAGGGGGTCGAGTTCCCAAGCGCCGATCTGATCGAAGATGAGGTGCCACTGGCCGGTCGGCGGCGGTCCGTCGGTGACACCCGCATGCTCGATGTCTTGCTGGGTCACGGTTCGCGTCCAGGTTCCTTTGAGCGCGGCGGGTGGCGCGGGCGCTGCGGCAACGCTAGCGGTCACATCATCGGAGACGGTCTTACCGTCAACACCCGCGGCACGAGCGGTGAAAGTGTGGGCGCCGGGCGAAATCCAAGTGGTGATCAGGAAGCCGAGGTTGGTGCCATTGTCGTCGCCACCAAAAACATATGGGGCAGCGTTTTCGCTCCAGATCAGCTTCCCATCGATCAGGAAGTCCACCCCGGCCACTGGTGCGCCGGCCGGCTGAGGTGTCGCGATCCACCGGGTCCGGATGGCGATGGTCGTCTCGCCGTCCAGGGTGGACGTCACTCTCTGCAACGTGTCCGGCTGAGCGTGGCTCGACGATGACTCGCTTGAGGCTGTGCCACCGCACGCAGACGTCACTAGCGCGAGCAGCACCGCGACCGCGGTAGCCCCAGCCGCTTTCAACGCAAGTTCCCTTCTTGAACCGTCACTTCCGGATTTGCGCCGACAACTACGGTCCTCCTGTGGTCGCACCGATGCCCAGCTCCGCATGAACATGTCGCGGCAAATTCCGGCGAGCGCTGCCCATCCCCGCGGTGCGCGCGAGTCGGACTGGCTCACGCGGTTGGCCGGCCGCCCGTCAGCACCCGAAGCACTGGTCCGGGCGGTTGAACGCGATTTGCGTGTTGGTGAGCGTGAGCGTTGCGGGAGACGCGGTGAAGATGCCGCCGCCCTGAAGAGTTACGCCTGCGCGTCCTTCCAGGACGTTGTGGGTGACGCTCGTGTTTACGAGCGTCAGCTGAGCCGGCGGGCTGGCGCCCGTGCTGGCGTCGACGCTGTTCCAGATGCCTCCCCCCTGGGCCGCACCGATCGGAGCCTCCGCTCGCCCGACGTTGTCGCTCACGTGAACGTTGCGCATCACTAGCAGGCTGTTGTTGAAGACGGCACCGCCCTCGATTTGGGCTGAGCCTGTCTTGCTGAAGGACTCGGTGACGTTGCCGCTGATATCACTGTTTCGCACCGTGACCAGACGCGCACCACCGGGATTGCCAAAGTAGAAAACGGCCAATCCACCGTTCGTGTCGGCCAAGCCACCTGGACTTGTTGAGATCGCGACGTTGCCGTCGATGCTCGTGCCGCTGACCGTGCCGCCCCCGTCGAGCTCGAGAGCGCTGCCGGCCGGCCCGACGCCGGTCGACGTCAGCTCTGTCGTCGTCGACCGGTTGTCGTCGACCTGCGTGTTCTGCATGACGAGCGGGCTGTACCCGACGATCATGCCGGCGTCGATGCCGAACAGCGCGCCGCGGACATCGATTGCCGTCGCTGAGTTGCCATCGATCACCGTGTTCTTGACCGTCGTGGGAATGCCGTCACCCACGTGGATGCCGCCGGCGTTGGCATTCATGCCGGACTGTATTCCCACAGAAGCAGGCAGTGTGTTGTTAGTGAGACTCGAGCTGTTGTCGCTGACTACGCTGTTTTGAACAGACAGGGTACACGGCGTACAAGCTGCGCCCGAGAAGGTCGTGTCGACCATGATGCCTGCGCCCTCGGCAAAGCGGCCGTCCGGAGCGATCGCGATCGTGCGGTTGCCGGTCACGACGCTGCTCCTCACCGTGAGGGCGCCTTGCTGCGTGTAAATACCGGCTCCGTCGGCGTCACTCGAGAACGCTCCTGCCGAACTCGTTGTTGCTGACGATCGTGTTGTCAACCGTCAGACGTCCCCAGTTGTCGATCCCGCCACCGCCGGCTTGGGCGAATCGGCAGTCGTGCGTTCCACAGGAGAAGCCGGCGTCGACGGAAGCGGTAGGTGCGGCGATATTGCCCGCGATGATGCTGTTGCTGACAGTGAGAGTCGCGCCCGGCGCGAACTCGGCCGCGGGCGGGACGAAGATGCCACCTCCTAGGGCGATCACTCCTGGCTTGGCGACAAACGCTTTCGACACCGGGCTCGACGCCGTCACGCCACCGGTGATCGTGAGGTCGCGGAGCGCGACGGTGGGCTCAGTCGTAGCGCCGAACTTCCCCACCGTAATCACCGGCCCTCCGCCGCTGATCGTCGTCTCATGAGCGCCCGCACCGACAAGGCTCAGGCTCTTGTCGATCGTGAACCCGCCGACGTATCTGCCAGGGGCGATGCTCACTGTGTCGCCACTGCGACCAGCCGCGACCGCAGGACCGATCTGGCTGTAGGCACATCCACTGCTGCACACGGTGAATGTCGTCGCCGAGGCAGGTCTTGCGCCCAGCACCGCCGAACCCAACATTACCGCGGCCAGAGCCGCGAACTTACGCGGTCGGCCTATCCAGATCTGGTGGCAATCGTAAAGTTCCATGACTCGCTCCTTCAATTTCGCCTGCGATCGAGCACGGTCTCCCTAGCGACTACCGGCGAAGATCGACATCGACCCGCCGCTGAAGAGATTCAACGCATAGACCGTGTCAGTGTCCGGGTTGATAGCGATGCCGTCGGGCTGAGATCCGGTCGCCTGCTCGGGGGCGGGTGTACGGCATCCGCTGGCGTCGGTCGCATTGCAGGTTGCGCCATCAAGGATCGAGACCCCCGCACTCGAGCCGTCGGTGACGTAAACGAAGTCAGTCCTGACGTCGATGCCGACGAGCTGTGGCGATCTGCCAATCACGACGCTCGGGACATCCCCATTGCAGCCTGTCGTGACTGATCCATTACAGGTGGCCCCGTCGATCACCGACACCGTCCCCGGGCTATTGCCGTCCGCGTTGTTCGCCACGTAGACCGTGTCCGTCGCATCGCTCACGGCGACGTCAACCGGTCCAAGCCCGACCTTCACGGTCGCAGCGATATGCCCGCAGCCCGAGTGGTCGATCCCGTTACAGCTTGTTCCGCTGACGACGAAGACGGTATCGCCGGATGCAAATGGGTTTCCAGCACTCGGTGCGTAGATGGTATTGGTCTTGGCACTCACCGCGATCGCGAATGTGTTGACACCGACAGTGATAACGCCCGGGATCTGCCCGCAGCCGGCCGTGTTTGTGGCATTGCAGGTGTCGGCATTGGTCACGGCGATCTCGTTGCCGCTCGAGCCAAACGGTATATAGACGGCTCCTGTTGCAGGATTGAGCACCGGCGGACCCGGCGCCGGGCCAATGGTCATCGTCGGTGCCACGTGGTCGCATCCGGCGGTGTCGGTGGCGTTGCAGTGGGCGATGTTGATCGCCGACACCGTGTCGGAAAATGGGTCGGATGCATACAGCGTATGCGTGCTGCGATCGATCGACCCCACATTCGCCTGCGGATCAGCCATGGGTACCTCGGCGACCGGTGCGCAGCCGGAGCGCTGCTTGGCGTTGCACGTGGCACCGTCGATCACATCGATCTCGGGTTGGCTGAGGCTGCCCGCATAGATGGTGTCGGTGGATGGGTCGACCGACGCTAGGAAGTCTGAGTTCGGCACGGAATGTGCCGGGGTTCTGCAGCCCGAAGTGTCGACGGCGCTGCAGCGGCCGACCGTGATCACCGACACCCGGTTCTCGCCCCCTACGTTGACGAGGTACGCCGTGGTCGTACCCGGCAGCAGCGTCATGGTGTTTGGAAACGCGGTATATCCGGGGTTGTGGTTCGATCCCGCCTCAGCGCTCGGTGACGTCTTCGAACAGCCGGTGGTCACCGTGCCCTGGCAGGTCCGTGTGTTGATCGCCGATAGCGTGTCGTCCTTTTGGTTGAGATCGAAGACGGAGTGCAACGAATCGTCGACTGCCACTGACGCGGACCCAGCACCGGCGGTCACCGCCGGCGGCGTGCTGGCGCAGCCAGAGGTGATCGCGGCGTTGCAGCGGGCGCCGTCAATGACCGAGACCGTTCCGTCGTTGTAGTTCGCGACGTAGACGGTGTCGGTGTCTTGGTCGACGGCATCCGAGGTAGCGCCGTTCCCCACGGTCACGGTGCGCGGCGCCAGGCCACACCCGCTGCCGTCACTCCCGTTGCAGGTCGCCCCATCGATCACCGACACGGTGTTCCCGTTGCCGGTTCCGTTGTTGACGGCATAGACGGTATCGGTTGCAAGATCGAGATCCACGCCATTGGGGCCCGCGCTATCCGCCACCGTCTTGACCGGTTGCCCGCATCCTGCGGTCGTCATCGCGTTACAGCGAGCGCCATTGATCACAAAGACGTCGCCGGCCGGACTGACCACGTAAAGCGTACGAGTTCGTGGATTGAAGACATCGTCAACGGGGAAACCACCGGTATGGATGGTCGCCAAGGGTGTGCCGCACCCGCTGGTCACCGTCGCATTGCAGAGTGCCCCGTCAACCACCGACACAGTGCCAACGGCATTGGCGGTGTAGATGGTGTCGGTCGCCTCGTCGACGGCCGCCGCCAGCGAATCTCCGCCGACCTTTGCTCGCGCGACCACGAAGCAACCTGCGGTGTGCGTAGCGTTGCACGTCGCTGCGTTGATCACGTCCATGACGTGGCTCAGCGAGGTCGTCGTGCAATAGCTCGTCGGACACTGAATGGGCACGTAGAGGGTGTGGGTCCGCGGGTTGACCGCTGGGATCCCAGGACTTCCGGTGATGTTGAAGAATCCTTGCTGAACCGACGATGAGTGAGCGCCGGCCAGCGGAGCGCTCACCTGCGCGCCGGCTTGTACCGGACTGGAGACTGCGATCAGCACCAGCGCGACCACCGCTGCGGGTACGAAACTGCCCTTCCCGAGGCTCATCTCACCACCTCCGTGCGCGTCCCCCGGGTTCCCCATCCGGAGGCCGCGTGTTTCTCCGACCGCCTCCACGGCTTCTCTTTAGTCAGGCGTTCATTCGGAGTGAACGAATGTTCAGTCGCTGACAGCGCCAATGGACACGCGCCAGGCGATGTCCACGCGAGGATCCGGTGTATACGCGCAGGTCGTACCCGTGCGGATCGTCGCCTCGAGGTGCGCACCCAGGTCGGCGTCAGACGCGGCTATGCGGCGCATCGCGGACCTGACCGCGCGCACGACGTTCAATCGGGCTCGCTCTGCCATAGACCCGGCGTGGCGCGAGCGCCCTCCCAGGCCGAGTGCTCGGCTCAGTTCGTGCGTGATGAAGTCCAACTCCTCGCGGAGGAGACCGACCTCATCCGCAGTGCCCCAGGCTTCGGCGGTTTCGATCGCCTCCCGCAATTCGGCGACGCGGGCGCGGTATGCCCTTCGCGCCTCGGCATCGAGCAGCTCGCCTGCATCGCCCGATGCGATCGCACGGGCAGTCTGTTCGCCACCGGGTGCTCCCAGCCGCTCGAGATCCAGAGCCGCATGAGGGCGTCCAGGGTCCGCAAGCAGGTGCGCCAGAACCCGGAGCCCCTTGCTGTCGCGGAGCCGGGTGGCGCGCTTCGCGTAGGTGATCGTCCAGTACTCCCCCTCCCGCTCGAACCGGGCGTCCTCATCGGCGGGAATCGCCGCCTCCACGACCCTCGCATGGACACGGCGTCGCCGTAGCGGCACGATCCCGGTGTGACGCACCGCTTCTCCGAGCGCCTCATCGATGGTGAGCGCCTCGCCTTCGGCATGTGCTGCGACAAATGCCGCCTCACCGAGGTGTCCTTGTAGCGTTGTGGCCCACTGCTCGTAGCGCTTTCGCTCGTCACCGAGCATTCGGAATCCCAGTGCACGCTCTTCGGCCTCGACCGCGCCCCAGACCCTGGCCGCAAGGGGATAGGCCCCCAGTCCACCAACGGCGCTCCCGATGCCTGCAACACACAGGATGCGGCTTCGGCGTTCGGTGACCCCAGTGACCTCCAGACTCGCCTGGTAGTACGCCACAGCGCCCCGATAATCGCCGCGATCCAACGCCAGGTCGCCGAGGCTATGCAGCGAATGCCGGACCAGGCCCGGAAACGACGAGCGTGCAAGCCGAATCGTATCCGTGAACAGCCGCTCACTCTCGTCGTACGAGCCCTGATCACGCGCGGCCCCGGCAAGCAGGTGCAATGTCGCGGCTCGCCCCGCGTTGTCAGCGATCGCTTCGAACATCCCCAGAGCGTCGCGATGCAGGCCGATTGCCATTTCCAGATCTGCACGCTCGCTCGCGATCCGGCCGAGACGGTTGAGCAGGAAGGCCACCCGCTCCGTGTTTCCGAGCTCGCGATGGAGGGCGAGGCTCTGCGTGTAGTACCGCTCGGCCTGATCAGCGTCGGTCACCACGAAATAGTCGAGGAGACCCGCCGCTTCCAGTGCAGCCGCGCGAAGCGAAGGGCTGACCGATGCGTCTTCGAGCGCCGGCGACTCCAGCCACAGACACGCATCGTGGCGATGGCCCCGGTCGATCCAGAACCTGGACAGGGCGATCCCGAGTTCGCAGGCAAAGGTCTGCGTGGCTCGTCGTCTGCGTCCAGGCGAGGGCAGCGCGCAGGTTTGCCACGTCGTCGTCGAGTTCTCCGAACGTCTCCGGATTGGACGGCCAGCTCTGTATGCCGGCCATCGCCTCGGCGGCCTGCGTGAAATACGCACCATGAAGTCGCGCGAGCTCGTCTCGCTCGGCGACGGTCAGCCGATCGGCGGCGAACTCCTGCACGGTCCCCAGCATCGCGAAGCGATCGTCCCTCCCCCGATGCACGAGGCTCTTGTCGACGAGCGAGGAGATCGTCTCAAGGTCCGCAGCACACACCTCCTTCGCAGCCCTGAGATCGAAGCTGGCTGGAAATATCGCGAGGTGCTTGAACAGTTCGCGTTCCCGCGTGGACAGCAGGTCCTCACTCCATTCAATCGTTGCCCTGAGCGTCTGATGACGCGCGGGCATGTCACGCGCCCCACCGGTGAGCATCGGCAATCGGCGTTCCAATCGCGTCAGCAGCGCACCGAGAGTCAGCACGTTCACCCGCGTGGCGGCGAGCTCGAGCGCCAGGGGGAGACGGTCGAGACGGCTGCAGATCGCCTCGACCGTCTCCTCTTCGACGAACGTGGGGTCGACGGCACGAGCTCGCTCGACGAAGAGGGCGACGGCATCGGCGGGGCTGAGCGGCTGCACCGTGAAGCGCTGTTCAGCCGTCAGGCGGAGCGGTTCGCGGCTGGTGACGAGGATGTGGACCGAGGGGCACGCGGCGAGCAATGACGCGGTCAAAGGCGCGACTGCAGCCACAACCTGCTCGACGTTGTCCAGCACCAGGAGGAGGCGTTGCGTCGCAAGGTGTTCGGCGAGTGAGCCGTTGGCTCCGACCGATCGCGCGATCGTCTGCTCCACCAGATGAGGGTCACGAACGGGCGCCAGCGGCACCCAGTTGACGCCGTCCGGAAACCGCTCGGCGGCTTCCAGGGCGACCTGAATAGCGAGTTGCGTCTTGCCCGAGCCACCGGCGCCGAGCAGGGTCACCAGTCGATGTGCATGGAGCAACTCGCCGGCAATCTGACGCTCATTCACCCGGCCTATAAACCGGGTCTGCTCGACCGGAAGACTCATCGCAGAAACCCCTACTGAGGGGACAGTACACGGGACGCTGCGCCAATGCATGACGGACGTGCCGGTGGAAAGGTCCGAGCCGCTGCGCGAGCCGACATCAGAGGGCATCGGTGCCCCTGCGGCCCTACCCTGAGATCGGGACGCGGCCTCGCGCTCGACAGGTTCGCTCATCCCCGCATGCTCGCCGGCTACCGAGCATCAAGATCCCGACGTCGTCTGTGACCAAACCCTTGTCACGCTTCGCGTTCGCGTCAAACGCTCTGGAAGCAAAATGGCACGCGGCCGAGGAGCGGATCAGTCGATGCGAGCGTGACTCGAGAAGCCTGACCCGAGAGCCTCGCGCGCGCAACCCCATCCATATTGCATACGTTCGGTGCGCACCACCGTGGCTCGGCGGCTCGCGACAGAGTTGTATTGCAGGAAAAGCACTCAATCCGCGAATAAGGACTAGTCCCTGCGGAGTGACTGATCCCGCAAATTGGAATCGGCTGCAACCGAGTGCAAATGACTGCACTGCACTGGAATGGGCTGCGAATCGGGGAGACAGGACTCGAACCTGCGACCCCTGGTCCCCCAGACTAGTCCTCATTTCCCGATGTGGGCTGAGTTCGATTTCGAGTGGTTTCGTCCGGCAATGGTTGGAAAGACCACTAGTCCCTCCATGTTGGAAAGCGCTGGAATCGGCTGCAACTGCATGGAATTCGGGCGACACGGTGCGGGTTGAGGTTCGCAACTAGCGGTCAGGCCCGTTCGTGGTCGACGAGATCTCGAAGAGCGGGAAGATCTGTGGTGAGGTACTCCCAGACGCGTTCCATCGCGACACCCATGTAAGCGTGAGCCACCACCTTACGAAAGCCGACGATGGCCCGCCATGGAATAGCTGGATGGCGTTCCTTGAGGTCATCGGAGAGCCTGCCGGCGGCATCGGCAAGAATCTCCATCCGCCGGACTACGGCGTCTTGCAGCAAGTGTTCGGCGAGAAAAGCTTCTCGGCCGCGAGCCGAGTATTGAGCAAGAAGGTCGAGGCACTCAGCGATGAAGGCCAGTAGCTCATTATCGGTGCTCACAGCACGCGTGCTTCACGCAAGAGTCGCGTACGAGTCCGGATATCCTGAATGCCCGCCTCATCGATGACATCAACGGACCGTCGGACGATGCCGACGCACGCTTCCCTGAATTCATCGAGCGCCGCGAAGTACGCCGCGCCCTTGAGGTCGGGGCGCACGGTGACCATGAGGTCCACATCGCTCTCGGCCCGAGCGGTGCCCCGCGCGACGGAGCCGACGACACGAACCTGCTGAATACCACGCGCTGTCGCGGCGGCCCGGATTCTCCCGTTGAGGCGGCGCAGTTCCTCGGTCGAAGGCGGGGTAGCAAGCCCGGGAATGATGGTCGTCGTCAAGGACCTCCCTGTCGCCGTGGCGAAGCGCTCGAGGAAGGACAGCGTGTGCGAGGGTCCGCTGCCGCTTTCGGCGCGTGCGATCACGGATTGGGTCGTCCCCATGCGTGCGGCGAGAGCAGCCTGGGAGAGCCCGGCAGCGCGCCGGTTGGCGCGGAGCGCCACGCAAAGCGGGTCATGCGGCATGGAGCCAGTATCGCATATTTGCGATAATCAGCGTCGGTAGGTTCTGGACTAGAACCCGGGCGCGATACCTAGGTGACATCGATTTTCCGGCTCGCCCCTGGCGTTCGAAGGGCATCGGCGGCATCGACATGAAGACGTCGCCACCGAAACCGACCTTTCCGAGCCTTGGTCCCGACTAGGGCCGTCCCTTTGATCTCCATCGACGGATTCCAATTGTGGGTATGCGGCTCCGTGGCTTACCGGCCGACCCGCCATCCAGGCTGAGAGACTCTGCCGATGGCCGACGTTCCACCCGGACTCATCTTGCAATGGCTGACCGAACCGAGCATGGTCAACGCGCGTACGCGCCGTCAGCTTCTCAGCTGCTGGCGCGATGTCTCAAATGCCGGAGGGGCGGTCGGCTTTCCGTTCTTGCCGGTGGAGGACGCGCAAGTCCTGCCGGCAGTCGATGCCATGGTTGACTCGCTCAACCCGCTGGTCAACCGGCTACTGCTCGCGACCGTGGGCGAATCGCTGGCCGGTTGGCTGCTCTTGGCTGGCAACACGGCGAAGGTCACGGCTCACTGGGCGCGGGTGCTGAGAGTGCAGACCGCCATCGCTCACCGCGGGACGGGCATCGGCCGGAGCATGATGACTGAAGTGTCTCGCGCCGCTCGAGACGACATGGGCCTCCAGCAGCTGCATCTGGAGCTGAGAGCGGGCCTCGGATTGGAATCCTTCTACGGCGCCTGCGGCTGGCGGGAGGTCGGCAGATGGCCCGCTGCGCTGCGACTGAGCGAAGACGACTACCGCGACGAGGTGCTCATGGTTCTGAAGTTACAGTGATGGAGCTCGACACTATACGCCGCAGAGTAGTGGCGGCCACCATATAGTGTCGGCAATGGCAGCGACCTAGTCGCCAAACCCCTTTACACTGCAACCATTTCGGCGCCGATGGAGACAGGACTCGAACCTGCGACCCCTGCTCCCCCAGACCAGTGGTCCTCCCCAGGGGTGCGTTTCGTATTCGATTTGCCCTGATGAGCCGGCATCCCTAGTCGTGTGATCCATGTTCTGTGCAAGGTGACAAAGTAGGGCGCATCTCGGCACGTTGCGTCAGCGGCGGCCCACCTTGGCGGCGATGACGCGCTCGAAGACCGCAACTCGGCCACGCTCGGATCGACACCCTCCTTGCACCTGCGTCTAACGGTCGCAGGGCTCCATGTAGAGGATGCTCGCCTGGGGCGAGGTGCTCTTCGTCCAGCGGTCACGAGCTCGTAAAGGTGTCCCACCGAAACCGGTGCTAGGCGATGGCCGTGCAGCGTCGGATAGCAGTCGGATACTCCGCCCGTCCTAGCCCCGAGGTGCGAAGAACTCGAGTGCGATGTTGTCGGGGTCTCGAAATGGCAGTACCGAGTAGGAAGGTGTGTCCACGATGCCACCGTTCGGGATGCCGAGCTCGTTCAGGCGGATTTCCCGAGCCCGGCCTCCTTGCCAGTCCTCAGTGGTGACGAAGAGTATCTTTCGGGGTCACGGGCGGTCAAGCGGCGAGCCGGAACACCCCGGCGCACGACCGGCACTCTTCCACAAAGCGCGGCGCTCGCTTGCAGGGTAGTCACCGGATCTGCCTCCTCGGATGCAACACTGCAAAGAAGTTTGGCGTCTCCGCATTCCTCACAGCCGAGCTAACTTCAAGGCTTGTGGAAATTGCCCTTGACCGCTTGGCGTGCCGGGCATGAAGACGGCGTAGCCTTCCAGAATCTCAAGAAAGAAACCCGACCCCTCCATCTTCTTCAAGAACTGGAGCCTCCAGCCGATTCTGCCGCCTCTCGACCAACGGCGAGATCCACGGTCGCGCAGCCGCAGCCGCAGTCACAGTGGCCGACCACCGTGGCCCGCGGCACTTGGTGGCGCAGCCTCTGTGCCTCAGGAAAGTCGAGTCTCGGCAGGCGGAAACGGAGCGCCGAGGAAGGGAATCGAACTCTCCTAAGCTTGGCCAAAACGATCGGAAGAAGCGCCGTCCGAACTCGAGGGAGCGGCCAGAAAGCGCCACATGACGCCGTGACTGGACAGAGGTATTGGCCCAGTATTGGCCCAGCACCTCCAAGCGCATTTGAATCAAGCTGAGCGCGGGCGGGCACCCGATAGCGCTGTGAGCAGAAATCAGCATTGCTAAGCGTTGGCGCCCGTCGTGGGCTTGGACCCAGAGTGGGAGCGATGGTGAGCGCGAGTAGTTGTAGGCTGGCCAGCGATGGAGTGCAGAACGAACGCACTCTTCCTGTCATCGAGCCATGGTGGGTGCCATGGGCTGGGCGCGTGCGCGCCAGAGCGCAATTAGCGCGACGATCACGACGGCTACGAGGATGGGGATCGCAGCGTTGGCTTCGCCTTGGTCGATGAGCTTGACGGCCGGACGACCCACTGCGTCTCCGAGACCTACGAAAGCTGCGATGTAGGCCAGATTCGCGGCAAGCAACCCTATGAGAAATGTGCGTTGCGGCATGCCACTGACCGCAGCCACCTGGGTGGTGTAGATCCTCAAGCCGGGAATAAGCCGGGACACAAACGCAGCTCGCCAATCGCCATGGCGCAGGAGCTTGGCTGCGCGTTCCAGAACCCCTCCAGCGTGAAACCTACGAGCAATACCTAAGAGACGATCCCACCCCAATCGCGCGAAAAGTTCCCAGCCGACGAGCGCACCCGCGATCATGGTGAGAAGAGCGGCAGGAATGAACACCAGCGGACTGATCTGTCCTGATGCAATAGCGATTCCGCCTACAGCGAGCAGCAGGTCGCCGGACATGAAGAACAGTGGAACCCCAACCTCCTCTGCGAAGAGGAGGCTGAGGATGACCACAAGTAAGACGTTGCCGTCGAGCCCGAACAGCGGTGATTCGCTCATGGAGACGTGCGAGCTGGCAAGGACGGATCCGAGATGCCCGACGGACGCGGCGAGATCACACTCTCGCCGTGTCGCCGCGGAATCGCCAGGCGGCGCCGGCGACGAAGATCGCCAGCCACGGCCTCGGCTGCGTTGGTTTCATGCACACGACGGCGAGCCTGCCGATCCCACGAGATGTCGAGCGCGAGGAGGATCAGGTTTGCGCCGACGGTCGCTCCGACGATTGCAGTGATGAGGGAGAGAAGTCCGCTGGTCGCATTGAACCCCAGCCAGGCACCTGCGAGGCCACCTCCTACTGCTGCCGCAAATCCGATGGTGTTGGCGTTGGATTGCCGGTCGCGGTTGACCCAGGCGAGGTAGATCCCCAGGCCGATCGGCACACCGATTGAGACGACGGCGAGGAGCTGGTCTTCAATCGGAATCGTCGACGACGTCGTGAGGACGATGAGCACAGCGAGGAACCAGCCACCGAGGCCGAGGATGAGCGGGTACACCGAGCGGAGCAACGCACTCGCCGTGCGCCCGAACCGACCGCGTCTGCGCAGGCGCCACCACATGAGGAGCAGCGACACGACGGTGAGGACGGCGAGGCCGGTCATCGTGGCGACAATGTCCTTGGCAATCGCCGTCTGTGTGCTGGCCGGTGTGAAGGAGACGTGCGGGCTCGTGTACAGGGATTGGTCGACGCGTCCGGTCTCGAGGTAGGTGGTGATCAGGGCGGCGCCGCCGGCCGGGTCATAGCTCCAGAAGGAGCCTGCGTGTCCGAGCTGGGGCAGTATCACCTGGTGCCCCTTCGGGAGGTAGGGCATCAGCTGATCTGTCGCATTCTGCACTGGGGTCGCCATATCGAGTGCCCCGCTGATCACCAGGGTCTGGACATTGGACGTCTGGTCGTGCATGTACTGGTCCAAGTCCGTGGCAGCCGGCCAGGCATTCGCCAGGTCACCGCCGGCGAAGAGGAAATCCGTGCCGGGGCTGCCGATGATTGACGGGTCGGGGTGGGCGAAGTACTGCTCAGCAGCAGGGAAGTCGATCGACCCGACGGACGCGAATTCACCCCAGACAAACGACTGTGGGAAAGCGATGCTTGCCAGAAACGATTCAAACCAGAGCCCGCTCGGGTCGCCGGCGGCAGCCGACAACCATGCGTCGATCGTCATCGGCGCGGAGTCTGGCGCTGCGTCGTCCGTCAACTCCTGCATGCCAAATGCGGTCGCGGCCAGCACATTGCCCTTATCGATAGGGAGGAACAAGAAGCGGTCGGGCATGTTGGCCGCCGTGTGCTTGATGGTGGCGATGAGATCGTTGGTACGCTTGCTGCAGCCGGCGTCCGCGGCGCAGAGCTGAGCGTAGGACTGGAACTCCTGATCGATGGTCGCCGTATCGAACAGGAAGTCGCCGGGCGGGTTCGCCCCGATCATTACCGAGCGATGGATGCTCGTCGGGTAGCGCCAGGCATAGATCATTGCAAGGCGGGTCCCCGCGCTCTCGCTGACGAGGTCTATCTGCTTGTAGCCCAGCGCATTGCGCGCCGCCTCGAGGTCATCAACCTGCTCAGGGAGGGTGTAGCCGGCTAGGTCGACGCCGTCTGCCGTCAAGCGGGTCGCGCAGGTGCGGAAGCCGTCGGCGTAGGCCTGGAACGACGCCTTTCCGAGCATGTCCGCCGAGTTTTCCAGTGCGGAGGTAACCTCGGGGCAGTCGAGCACGGACGATCCGTCGACGCCCCGGTAACCGACCAGGACGACGTCATGGTTAGCTGTGAAGCGGCTGGCGTCCGGGAAAACCATGTTCGTGACGCCGGGACCGCCGTTCAGACGGAAAATCGGCTCGGACGGGTGGGTGGATGTGGCTCGAATGACAATCACGGGCAACGCGATCAGTCGCGAGTGCGGGTTCGTCCGATCCTCGGGCACGACCAGCGTGCCGCAGTCGGCGCTGGAGATCCCCTTCTCGGTCGTATAGGTGCAGGACGTGAGCTTCAATTGGCCGGCATGCGCTCCGTCGGGGACAGACATCGCGCTGGTGCCGCCCGTCAATTGGACGTACACGAGACCGAGCACCCCCAGTGCGATGACGATGAGAGCGACGATGCGCGCAGCAGTGAAGCCCCTCCTCCGTTCGCGTATTCGACCGCTGATGGGATGCTCCTTTCGTGACAGCCGTTGGGCCCGTGGGTTATCAGTTGTGCGGTTTCTGCCAAACATGTCTGCTCTCCTAATTAACTCGTCTGTCTACCTCCACCATCCTGAGTAGCTCCACATCCGACGACATCAGGGGAAGTACTGGCAGAGCACGTAGAGGCGGCAGTCGCGGCCCGACCACGGGCGAAGCGACCAGAGGTCATCCACTCGGTGTCATGGGGGTGACAGCCGCACACTGCGGCGATGTGCAGATCTTGCCGGTCTCGAGGATCCCAATCTGGTCGCTCAGGTAGTGATGACCAACCTGGGTTTGGTGGACCAGTCCGGGGAATGGCCGACAACACTCGAGCGATCGCAGCCCCTGCGGATGCGGGGACTAGCCTTGGCCATACCCGGGGATATGCAGACCGCCTCCGGGCCGGTGCCAGGCCACCTAGCTGTCAAGCTGCTCGGCGCATTCCCTCGACAGCAATCAACGTGGCGGCCCCGTCAGCCCGACCAGGTCGCTGCTGACCCGCCAGAGCCGCGCGGTGACGTCCACGTCGCCGGCGGCCTTGTTGGCAGCCTTGGGCTTGCGGTTGGCAAAGAACTGGCCAGTGATCCCCTCCACGTCGGGTGATGCGGCCAGATAGATGGGCGTCCGTGCGCCTTGTGTCGGTGTCTTCAGGAACGGGCGAACCAAGGGGCTGACGATGCGGAAGAACCCGGCCTGGTCTTCGGAGCCGAAATTGGTCCGCACCACGCCGGGGTGTACGGAATTCGCAGTGACACCAGTGCCTTGAAGACGGCGAGCCAACTCGTTGGTGAACAGGATGTTGGCCAGCTTCGATTGGCTGTACGCGCGCTGCCCCGAGTACCTGCGAGCGCCCTGCAGGTCGTCGAAGTCGATCCGGCCCGCGGCCTGCGCCCCGGAGGAGGCAGTCACGACCCGTGCTGGCGCGCTCGCCCTAAGCCGATCCAGGAGCAGGTTGGTGAGCAGGAACGGCGCGAGATGGTTGAGGGCGAAGGTGTGCTCCAGGCCGTTGGCGGTCGGATGTCGGTGCGCCCAGAACCCGCCGACGTTGTTGACCAGCACATCCAGCCGTGGGTAAGCATCGAGAACGGCGCCGGCGAGGCGGCGCACCTCGGCCTGGGAGCTCATGTCGGCGGCGAACACGTCGACGGCCGGGTTTCCGGACGCGGCACGAATATCGGCCGCGGCCTGTTCGGCACGGATCAGATCGCGACCCGTGATGCCGACCCGGGCGCCCATCGTGGCGAGCCCGATCGCGGTGGCTTTGCCGATTCCGCAGGTAGCACCGGTGACCAGCACGACCTTGCCTGCCATCGGGAGTGCATCAGACACTGATCACGACCTTTCCTCGCGCGTGGCCCGTGCCGACGTAGTCCATCGCAGCGGCGGTCTCGCTCAGGGGGTTCGTTCGATCGATGACCGGCATGACCTTACCGGCCTCGATCAGCTCCTTGAGCGCGAGGAGATCGTCATGCTTCTGCGCCACCACAAATCGGCCGAGCCGCTGGCTCACGAAACGGAACGACACCATCGCTTTGATCAGCCGGCCCGCGCTCGAGAACCAACGATTCTGGAACTGCCCGCCGTTTGGCACGAGCATCCCTCTCGCAGTGAGCGCGCGCCGCAGTTCGGACAACGATCGGTTCGAGATGTTGTCGAGGATGAAGTCGTAATGCTCGCCACTCTTGGTGAAATCGTCGCGTGTGTAGTCGATAACGTGGTCCGCGCCGATCGATCGGACCATCTCCACGTTTGCCGTGCTGCACACGCCGGTGACTTCCGCTCCCAGTGACTTCGCGATCTGCACGGCGAAGGTGCCGACGCCACCTGAAGCGCCGTTGACCAGCACCCTCTGCCCAACTCGGACGTCGCCGTGATCGCGAAGCGCCTGGAGGGAAACCGATCCGGCCATCGGGACGGTGGCGGCTTGTTCGAAAGTGAGATTGGTCGGCTTCAGCGCCAGCCTATCTTCAGAAGCGGACGCGTACTCGGCAAACGCGCCGCGGCACCAGCCGAAGACCTCGTCGCCCGGCCGGAATCGCGTCACGGAGGAGCCGACGGCTTCGACCTGACCTGCGACGTCCGTGCCTCGAATACCGTTCTTCGGTGTGCGCAGACCCGTATATGGGAGCCGGCCGGGCGATGTACGGCAGGCCGCCCATGATCGCCCAGTCCGCCGGGTTGACCGCGGCGGCCCGAACCCGAATCAACACGTCGTGCTCGCCGATTGCCGGTTTGGCCGTGTCCCTGAGTTGCAGGACGTCGGCTGACCCGTATTTGTCTTGAACGATCGCTTTCATTGTCGTCACACCGACGTTAGCCTCTGTCCGCTCGGTCGCTGTGTCGATGGTGGCTGCCTCCATGGTCTCTCCTCGATCACTTGCTCAATGCCTCGCATCCTCTCCGGCGGCGGCGGCGACAGCCATCGGGGCCACCACTGAGCCACCACGTAGGCGGCACAGCATGGGCAAGGGCGTCAGCCGACAGCCGCACTACGTGGTCGATGGGTGCTGTCACCGACGACTTCCGTCGGCAGAGAACGCAACCTGGGGTCATGAGAACGAAACCCCCAGCTCAGACGCCGGCTCGCCTCACACGACGGTGCTACTTGGCCGAGGTGAGGTTGAGAGTCGCAGAGAGCGAGCTTTCGTGGATCAGCAAAAGCCTGAATGCAGCGTGCCTGCGCTTCCGAGGTAGCAATCTTCGGCCGACGTTGCTGAGCGCCGCGTACATCCCCGACGATGACCGGCTCTCATGCATCGTCGAGGCTGGATGTGTCGAGGATATTCATCGCTTGTTTGGCGTTGCACTGCTACCGTCGGTCCGAGTCGTCGATGCGACTGTGGTCGAACTGCGAACGCCGCGATTAGAGAGCGCCCCTAGTCCGGACCCAACTCGCGCTCAACCCAGCGCGCAACCTCTGCCCGGGAGTTGATGCCGAGCTTGTTGAGGATGTTCGACACGTGCGTCTCCACGGTCCGCTCGGAGAGAAAGCACCGCGAGGCGATCTCCTTATTGCTCATGCCGTCTGCGACAAGGCGGGCGACCTCAAGTTCGCGCTTGCTCAGGGGCGTCACCTTCTTCGCATCAACATGAGCGTCGAGCCGGGCTGGTTTCTTCTCGTCGAGTGCGAAGGCGATTGCTTCATCCGTCGACATCCGCTTGCCCGCCTGGGTCTCCAACTCCAACGCCGGGATTCCAAGCGAGGCCGCAATTGTCTCCCGCGCGTGCGCCAGCACAGGCTCCATATGCGGCATCAGGCGAATGCCGGTCTCGGTCTGCAGGTTCTCCGCGGCACCAAGCAACCGTGCAGACCTCTGTAGCCTGCCCACCATCGCCGCATGACTCGCCAGCCCGTCGAGAACGTAGAGGATCATGTCTCGGTTTTCGAGACGCCGTTCGATTCCCAGTGCTTCTTGCAAGAGAGGGCCGGCCTGCCCGGGTTGATCCTTCTGAAGGAGGGAGAACCCGTAGGACGAAAGCAGGTAGCTGAGAGTCTGCAGGTCGCCTCGATCGCGAGCCCGAGGGGCCCACTCGGCATAGACACGGCCAACGGTCTCGACGTCCGCCTCGGCGAGCGCGATGAACCCCTCAGTGAGGGCCAGCATCGCGTCGACACCCGGGTCGTCGAGGCCCTGGGCCAGGGTCCTCGCCTCGCGCAGCTGCGACCGAGCGCCCTCAAGGTCACCGCTCATCACGCGGATACCGGCGGAGACCGAGAGGATCCTGGCGAGCAGCGGCGAATCACTGCGCGGCGCGCGCTATTGCGTCGGCCTCCTCCAGAACTGGCGATGCCGTCGTCGCATCCCCAAGCACCATCGACACATAACCGCGCGCGAAGAGGACACGCGCCAGAATCGGATCGTCGGCGCCCTCGCCGTCTCGACTTTCGAGGTACAGATCCAACCAGTACGCGCCCTCACTGGTCGCCCGCGCTGTCCAGTACCAGAGAAGAGAGCCGACCATGGAAACGCCGAGCGCGTGATCTGGGCCGTGGAGACAGTGAGCGAGCGCAGCGCGCACATTGTCTGCCTCCCCGTCCATGCGCTTGAGCCACTCCACGAGCTGGGGCGACTGCGCGGCCTTCTCCGCCAACTGGCACATCTCGGCGTAGAAAGTGACGAAGGCCTCGACCGCCGCGGGCTCCTCCTCAGCCTCGAGCAGTTTGATGAGCGCGTACTCCCGCATCGTCTCGTGGAGTTTGTAGCGTGCGTTTGCGGCTGGACCCAATCGAGTCACGAACGACTTCTCAATCAGGCTCGACAGCAACTCGAGCACGGACTTTCGATCGATGCCCGTATGGGTTGCCACGGCTTCAACAGCGTCGAGGCTCATGTCGGACGGGAATACCGCGAGCCGTCGCAACAGGGCCGCTTCCGGGTCACTCAACAGATCGTGGCTCCAGTCGATGGTGGCCAGGAGCGTCTGCTGTCTTGGGAGCGCCGCACGGCTGCCACCGGTCAGGACCGCGAAACGATCGCTCAAGCGCTCGAGCAGCTGATCGAGGCCGATTGTCCTCAACCTGACGGCCGCCAGCTCGAGTGCTAATGGCATGCCGTCGAGGCGACGACAGAGGTCGAGCAGCAGTCGACGGGTGTCGTCCGTGTCCTCGAGTTGGACGCCTGCGTCGGCGGCCCGAGCCACGAGGAGGGCCACCGCCTCGGAGGGTGCAGCGCCCTGCCCGGGCACGTCGCTCGAATCTGCCTGCAGCGTGAGAGGGGGCACCTGAACGACGCGCTCTCCGGAGATCCCCAACGGTTGACGGCTGGTGGCAAGGAGGCGAACGCCGGCGGCCTCCTTCAGCACGACATCCGCGAGCACGGCGACGGCGTCGAGGAGATGTTCACAGTTATCGAGGATCAGCAGCGCCTCGCGTGAGGCGAGGTGGGAGACCAGGAGCGAGGTCGGCCACTGTCCGGATTGGTCCGCCACACCTAGGCCGCTGATGACGGCCTTGGCAACCAGATGTGGATCTTCAAGACCGGCAAGGTCGATGAACCAGACGCCGTCACGCAGGGTTCGCTGGAGGTCGGCGCCGGCACGCAGGGCGAGGCGGGTCTTGCCCACACCGCCAGGTCCCACTAGCGTCAGCAGGCGAGTACTCGCGAATGCCGCCTTGACCTCCGCCAGCAAGCGCCGCCGGCCCACGAAGCTCGTTGACTCTGCGGGCAACCTGCCCGCGATCGCTCGCTTGGATACGGGCATATCGCCAGTGTAGGGGGGTCTGGGAGCCGGCGCTGTTCGGCCCAAGGAGCAAGTGAGCCCGGCCGGGATTGCACCCGACCGGGCTGGATGAGAAGACTTACGCCGCTCGTGTCGGGTCCATCCCGACGCGCAGCTCCTCCCGAGTAGGCCTCGGGCTGGAAACCCTTGGTGAAGAGCCAGAAGGGAAGCACCAGTTCAAAGAACATGCCAGGGATCGTGAGCACCAGGCCGATATGGATCCCGAAGACTTCAGCGATCGCTCCAACCAAGAGAATCGGATAGCCGATCAAGCCCGCAATCGACAGGAACCGGGGGATCAGGCGGGTCCGGAAAAGCAGCGCACACAGGGCCACGCAACCCACAGCAAGTGTCATTTCGCCAAACTGGTAGAACATGGCGTTCGTGTGAATCAGGGCTGATCCGCGGGCTACGGCCGTCGCCGCGTCAAGGCCGTGCTGGCCGCTCAGGGGAACGATCATCAGCAAAGCGATCGCTCCGACGTCCAGCAGCGTTACCTCGACAATCATTGTTGCCAGGTAGCCGATCGCAGTTCTCCTGCTGTGCTTTCCAGGATCGGAAAGAACAGGATTCCCTTGCCCAGGTCGACCAGCGTGTTCAGCAACATCAGGAGGGCTCCGATGATGAGGACAGTCGGGTGTGCGGCGATCGACGCGAGAAAGTGCGGCGCGCCGGCCGCGGATGTGGCGAGCGCGGAGCCAACTCCGTAGACGAGGAATCCCGACAGGAAGAGCGCTCCGATCAGCCTCGAGTATGTCATCCGAGAACTCGTTGACGCTGAGGCGGCGACGCCGGTCCACGACGGGTTCGGCGACGTCTGGCCTGCTGGACGGGATGGCTTGCTGCATCGGATCTCCTCATGGGTTGACCGTTGGTGTGCGGTGTACTCGTAGGCTAGAAAGGGCGAGGCGCGGGCGAATCCGTACGAGTACGTACCAGGCACTTAGAGGTGTGTCTGTCCCTGCGGACAAGCGGACCAGCGGGAGGTTGGCTTTAGGCATCAGGCGGACGCGCCGGGCACCGTCAAAGATCTCTCGGGCCTGGTGCGTCAAGCATCTGCTGAACTTCTACCTGCTCTCCGGCAGCCAAAACTGTAAGCGCTATGTATGCGCTGGACTGCCACAATCTCTAGGAATGAGCAGCGGCAACCGGCCTCAACCGTGGGGAATGACGCCTTTTGCAGGAAAAGTCATCATTCCTGGTTAGAGCACTACACCCCGTGGCGCGTAGGCGCCCACCACCCCTCGCAACCTCCTCGACGCGAACTCACATCGAGCGTCCGTCGGGGAGACAGGACTCGAACCTGCGACCCCTGGTCCCCCAGACTAGTCCTTATTCCCCGATGAGAGCTGAGTTCGATTTAGAGTGGTTTTGTGGGGAATTGGTTGGAATGACGACTAGAGCGCGTGTGATGGAATCCGCTGGAATCGCGTCGACATCCACAGACGTCTAGGGGGCGTAGCACAGCCTCCCCTCTTCCCCATTGTTCTTGCATCCTCGAGCTCGGCCGCATCGTAACGAGGCCACCACCGGCGCATGGGGCGACGGTCAGGTTCCCGGTAGTGGTGTGAATTCGGTGGAGTTCTCACAACGTCGGTAAGCTACGCGACCAGTCCCTCCGTGAGGGGGTTGGTGAGCAACGGTGGACCGTCAGGGTCCATCACGCGAGCCATCGACTGCTGACTGAAATGCCAGCGTCCGTCCTGCCACTCGTCGTGCTGGTCTTGGAGCACCGCGGTGAAGAGGCGCGGTAGTGAGGCGGTGTTGGGAAAGATGCCCTACCACCTTGGCGCGACGGTCGAGCTCGGCGTTGACGCCCTCGATGGCGTTGGTCGAAGAGACTGGGCGAGAGTGGTCAAAGGGAAAATCGACGTAGGCGAGCACGTCGGTCTCGGCAGCGCGGAGCTTGGCTGCCACCCGTGGGAATCCGGCTCGAGCACGTTGAGCGCATGCCCCACCGCGTCCCGAGCCGTGTCGCGGGTCGGATGCAGGAGGATCGACTTCACCACCGCAAGCACCACCGGCGCGTGCAACTTGGCACCGCGCTAGCCACGTTGCGCAGCAAGTGCATCTTGCAGCGCTGCCAGGTCGCTTCGGCGAACACCTGCAATGAGGCGCTGCGCAGCAGCCCTTTGTGGGCGTCCGAGATGACCAGCCGCACGTCCATCGCCACGCGGCCGAGTGTTGAAAGGGGCCACGCGCCAGGAGGCGATGCGCGGCCCTAGAGGTGATCGCCGCGCAGAGCCTGCCGGTGCACCTCGCGTGCCATGTTGCTACAACGTCTCGAGTCCCGGCTATTACGTTCGACGTTCGCGCGCTCCCTCGGCGTGCGCGATCCGCGACGTCTGGCGTGGCTTCAACTCCGGGCCGCTCCCGTCGATGGGGTTCGGTCGGCGATTGCTACGACAACGCGATGATGGAATCGGGTTATGCGAAACTCACTATCAGCCATCGAGCCGACCTCACGACACCGTGAAGAAGACCCCGGAGACATCCCTATGCGCGTCACAGGCATCGTTACCGAGCATGGCCCGCAGCTCGCGATCAGACGGCCGGAGGGTTGGGCCATACTAACCGACGGGGATGCGCCAGCTTCTGTGAGTGAGCTTGTCACTGGCGGTGAAAGCGCTCGAGTACGTGCTGAGCGCGCAGCGACCGCAGGTCGTTTGACGACCCCGCCTTCGGCCCCCACGGCCTATGCGTGCCGTTGCCAGGCAAGCTCCTCTGTGTCGGTATGAATTATCGGCGTCACGCCGCCGAAATCGGCCTCACGCCGACTTCAACTCCCACGCTCTTCTCTAAGTTCAACAATGCCCTCGTCGCGTCGGGATCACCGGTGGCGCTGCCTGCTGACGTTCGCGAGTACGACTATGAGGCGGAGCTCGGGGTGGTCATCGGTCGACGCGCTGGTCAGGATGTCAGAGGCGGAGGCTCTTGACTATGTCTGGGGCTACTGCAACTGTAATGACCTGTCTGCGCGGGACCTCCAGTTCCGCACCAGCCAGTACCTGCTCGGGAAGATGCTCGACGGCTTTCTTCCCCGTAGGCCCCGAGTTGGTCTCAGCGGATGAGGTAGACGATCCGCAGAACCTCACGATCCGGAGCTGGCTCAACGGCGAACTACGGCAGGATTCCAGGACATCAGACATGTTGTTCAGCGTTCGCGCTCTCGTCAGCTACATCAGCCAGTATGTGACCCTGGAGCCCGGCGACTTCATTGCCACGGGCACGCCAGAAGGCGTTATTCAGGGTCGTGATCCCAAGGTGTGGATCAAGCCCGGGGATGTCGTCGAGGTCGAGGTACAGGGTCTCGGCAGGTTGGTGACGCCCCCCCTAACCGGCGCAAATTGACGGCGAAATCCAAGTCGGAACACTTCGATGGATCAACAGACGCCCCATCGCAACCTCTCGACGCGAAGGCGCGGGATTAGGCCTTTCCGCGCCGGTGCACACGGAGCGCTTTGGCGAGCGATCGCGACTGTTTGTAGTCGGAAAGACCGCCCTGCCAGAGCCAGAAATAGCGATCGCCGAGCGGCGGAAAGGCATTGATCCCCTCGAGTGCCGACATGCGGTAGTTGCCCAGCATGGTCGGCCACCCGGTAGGCCAGGTTGCCATACCAGCAGGACCAACGCTGCGTTGCCATGGCGACCAGACGAAAGGTTGCCTCCCATCGAGGAGACCTTCCTCGACCGTGTCGTACCTCTGGAGCATGTCGGCAAGCGCCAACCCGTTCGCGATGGCGAGCCCGGCGCCCTGGCCAAGGTTTGGCGGTTGCCCGTGCGCCGCGTCCCCGACGATTGCCACTTTGCCTGATACCCAGCCTCGCGTCTCGACCTTCACGTTTGTGTGGTGGACCCCATCCTTGTCGCCCATCCTCTCGACTATGTCGCTGAGACTGGGAAAAGCGTTCGACCAGCGTCGCTTGTCGATCGGCACCGCTGATGCGCGCTTGTCCGAACTCGGGACCCATAAGCGCGACATACGTGTCGGTAGCACTGCATGGGGTGGTTAGCATCCGGAGCTTGCCCGACCAGTGTTCGACACTCCAAGCCTTCAACTCAGCTTCGGTTCGCTTGACTAAGAGTCTGGTGCCGCCTTCGGGAAGGATCCGCAGTGCGCGACCGAGGCGGACCGATTCGCGGATCTTCGAGTAAATCCCGTCCGCCCCGACCACCAAGTCAGCGGTTACCAACTCTCCCAGGCCAGACGGAGCCGACCAGAAGGCTCTGCGTGGACTCCCGTGGAGCCCGTCAGGAGTTCGGCTCCGCGCGCAACCGCCGCCTGAGCCAGCGTGCGGTGCAACGCAGTACGGACGACGTTATACACGCGAAGCTGGCTGACCTCGCGGATCAACCAGCGATCTCGATCCACGTCATGGATATCCATTCTCTCTAGACGGACACCGTGAGCTGCAACCTCATCAAAGACACCCAGCCGCTCAAGCACTCGCAGGCTGTTCTCTTTCAGGTACAGACCAGCGCCGATCTCCCGCAACTCGGCGGAGCGTTCATGAACTCGGACGCGCCAGCCGCTCTTTGCCAGCGCCAAGCCTGCGGTCAACCCGGCGAGTCCACCGCCGACGATCTCCGCGTGTCCAGGTCTCACTTCGCGGCTTCAGCCGACATCATTAGAGTTCGTTGCAAATCCGGCGGAGTTTGGTGATCGACCTCAGGCACTCCGCCGGCACCTAAACGACAAACTCAATCGGCTCACTTACGGCAGGGGCATAATCCGAGAGCGGAACCCGGCGCTTCACAAAGAACTCAAGAACAATGCCGTCCGGATCAGCAATCGCTACGCTGTGCTTGGTCGGGTTGTCGATCTCCGCGAGGATAGGAATCCTGCCTGCCTTCAATCTTCCGATCGCATCCGATAGTTCCGCCTCCTCCTCGAGCTCGAAGCTGAAGTGGTGCAAGCCTTTGCGCCCATCTTGCGTCACTAATAGCGAAATGTCCTGACCGTCAACAGTACCGGCAAGCGTTACATATCTACTCTCCGGATCTCCGGCTACAATGTCGAGCCCGACGATGTGGACGTAGAAGTCTTGAAGCTTCTGGAGATCAGGGGTGAGCAGAGCTGCGCGGGAAGTGCGTTTTGGATGCAGAAGAGCTTCTGGCACCGTCGAATACTGGGGATCCGGATTGTAATTGCGGTCATCCGAGGGAGCCGCGGCGTTGGGATCCCACGTTGCCGTCAGGAGTTCATTCTCATTTGCCTTGTAGACACCGCGCCAGTCCTTGGTCGCGTCCCAGTAGATCTCGAGGTAGTTGCCATCGGGGTCGAAGAGATAGACGCTATGAGAGATCTGATGATCGGCGGTGCGGTGAATGGGAATATGCGCCGCGACCGCTCGGCGATAGGCAGCGACCAGGAGCGCCTCGTTTTCCATCTCGAAGGCGACGTGGTTCAGCCCCGGGGTGCGCCCCCGCCCAGCCGTCACCTGAACATGGCCACCCCGTCCGACCCTGGCTTCCCGCGATATCTCCATCAGAGCAGCGTCGTGATGACTGCTACCGTTGCTGAGGAAGTTAGCGTGGATTCCAGGCTCTCGGTAGACGAGGTTAAGTCCGCAGACGTCGACATAGAAGGAGGTGGATCTCTCAAGGTCGCTCACGAAGAAGTTGCCATGCGCCAGCCGGCGCGGTCTGAAGCGGACCATCTCTCGTAGCTCCCTCGTGGCCGAAGTCATCACGCCAGAACCTCCTGACTATTCCCCCGCCGCCGAGCCGGCTTAGCTCGTCAGACTATATCGATCCGAGTTCCCCTCGGTGCTCATCGGGTTGGGTGAGTATGATATTAGATCAGAACATGAGGGCCGCGGTCTGCCAAACGACATGGGGTGGTAAGTCACCAGTGTCGAATTCAGGGCTGTTCCGAGGGCACGAATGAGCGGTAGCCATCCTCTCACCAGCACGCCACCGCTTCACGGCCTTCGAGTAGTGGCGCTGGAACAGGCCGTGGCAGCACCCCTGTGCACCCGACATCTTGTCGACCTGGGTGCCGACGTCGTCAAGATCGAACGGCCAGGCGGAGGCGACTTCGCCCGCGGCTACAACTCCGTCGTGCACGGCGACTCCGCCTACTTCGTCTGGCTGAACCGAGGTAAGCGCAGCGTCGTCCTTGACTTGGCTTCCGCCGCCGGGCTGGCGGCTCTGGAGGGACTGCTCGCCCGCGCCGATGTCTTGGTCCACAACCTCGGACCAGGAGGCATCGAGCGGCTGGGGTTAGGCTGGGATCACCTGCACGCTCGTTGGCCGTGGCTCATCGCCTGCGGGATCACTGCCTACGGGACGTCTGGCCCGGAGGCACAGCGTAAGGGCTTCGACTTGTTGATCCAAGGGGAGGCCGGGGTCGTTTCGGTCACGGGCAGTCCGAGCGAGCCTGCCAAGGTTGGCATCTCGATTGCGGACATCTCGTCAGGGATGTATGCGCTGAGCGCAGTACTCGCCGCCCTCCTCCAGCGAAACCGGACGGGCGAAGGCATCCGGATTGACATTGCGATGCTTGACTGTCTCGCTGAGTGGATGATGACTCCGCTCTACCATCGGATGTATACGGGACAAGAGCCGGTCCGCACAGGCATGCGGCACAACAGCATCTGCCCCTACGGCCCATATCCGGTCGCGGGCGGCCGGATGGTGAACCTGGCTGTGCATACCGCCGCTCAGTGGCAAGCGTTCTGCACCGGGTTGCTTGAGGATCCAGGATTGGTGCAGGATCCCCGATATCGCACCAACGAATTGCGCGTGACGAATCGCGTGAGCCTAGAGCGATTGGTCGAGGAGCGCCTCGCTACGAGAGATCTTCCGACGGTCCTGCGCGCTCTGGATGCTGGCGATATTCCATATGGCGTCGTCAACGATGTCGCGGGCCTAGCGGCGCATGTGCAACTTGCCTCTCGGGACCGCTGGTTTGAGGTGTCTACGCCCACTGGGCCGGTGCCCGCGCTGCGACCGCCGTTCAACCTCGCGGGAGTCGACATGCCTACCGGCAACGTTCCGGCGCTTGGCGAGCATACCAACGAAGTGCTGGCCGAACTAGGCGGCAATCGCACAACCCGCGCGACACTCGGACGACGCGTCGATCCAGTGTCATCATCCATTGGGAGTCCGGGAATGTGGTTCGACGAGGCGGAGCAATTCCGCGACATACGCTCGGCGGTCGCACAGCTGTGCTCGGGCTTCCCTGCATCGTATTGGCGTGGACTCGAACCCGACCAGTACCCGGAGACGTTCGTCGCGGAGGTGACCAGGCAGGGCTGGCTGGCAGTTCTGATTCCGAGTGAATTCGGCGGAGGCGAACTCGGGCTTTCAGCGGCAAGCGTCATCCTCGAAGAGATCAACTCGTCAGGTGGCAACGCTGCCGCTTGTCATGCGCAGATGTACACGATGGGAACACTCCTGCGATTTGGCAGCGAGGCGCAGAAGTCGCGCTGGCTACCGCAAATCGCCGCCGGAGCTCTGCGGCTGCAGGCTTTCGGTGTCACAGAGCCCACCTCTGGTTCTGACACGACAGCCATCACAACAACCGCCGAGCGGATCGATGGAGGTTGGCGGATCAATGGACAGAAGGTTTTCATCTCGAGGGCGCAGCATTCCGACCTGATGATGCTGATCGCCCGAACATCCCAAAATACGAGTGGAATCCGCAGTCAGGAGGGTCTATCTGTCTTTCTTATTGACATGCGCCTCGCCGGCGAACAGTTGGCCATCCGGCCGTTGAAGACGATGAGCAACCACCTGACGACCGAGGTTTTCTTCGACGGCCTTGAGGTTGGGGAGGACGCTCTCATCGGTGACGAGGGCCTCGGATTCCGCTATCTAATAAAGTCGATGAATGCGGAGCGGGTGCTCATCGCATCCGAATGCATCGGAGATGGGCGGTGGTTTGTTCGAACCGGAAGTGCCTACTCTGCGCAGCGTGAGGTGTCGGCCGCCCCATCGGAGCCAATCAAGGCGTCCAGTTCCCGTTGTCCGCGCCCACGCGGCCATTGAGGCGGCCTCCCTCATGCGCTGGAAAGCCGCGTCGCTCTTCGACGCGCGACGCCCCTGCGGGCCAGAAGCGAACATGGCAAAGCTGCTGTCATCGAGGCCTCGTGGCAAGCAGCTAATGCGTGCCTCGACGCCCATGGTGGATGGGGATTCGCAGCCGATTATGATGTCGAGCGGAAGTTCCGTGAGACGCGGCTTTACCTGAACGCGCCGGTGCCGAACAACCTCGTGCTCGCATATCTTGGGCACAACGTGCTCGACATGCCGCGGTCATACTAAAGTGCATTGGCACTGCCCGCCTCGCCCGACCGTTCACGGTGGCGCAGTAGCCCTCAGGAGCCGGACCGTCGGCCGACCACAGGCCGAGCTTGTCGAGATTCGCGATAATCAGGTCGCCCGCTATTGAGACGTGCGTCTCCACCAGGCGCCTTGCTCGACGAGCGTTGTGCCTTTCAAGTGCGTTGATGATCTCGGTGTGACCGTGAACGGTGGTCTCGTCCCACCCAACGATCCTCGTGTGGAATCGTCGTGGGATGTATTGACCGGCGGTGCGAAGGTACCACTGCAACCGCCCGTGGTCGGTCGCCAGGTTGATCGTGCGGTGGAACTTGAAATTCAGCTCCTCGATGCGCTCGGAGCGCTCGACGGAACTCAGCCGCCGCCGCTCGAGCCGGCCGATGCGCTCGTCGATTTCTCGCAGTTCGGCGATCTGGCGCGGGCTGATTACCGTTGCTGCGTATCCGGCGAGAAGCCCCGAAACGAACGCGTGAATCTGGTAAACGTCGTGGATGTCTGTCTGGCGCAGCCGGGCGACGCGAAACCCGCGACGTGGCAACACGTCAAGTAAGCCCTCGTTTGCCAGCGTGACGAGGGCCTCTCGCACCGGCATGGTGCTTACTCCCAGAACTCGGCGATATCATGGACACCCATTCGCTGGCCTGGGACAAACGCTCCACTCAAGATGGCATCGCGGATGTACCGACTGACCTCGTGGCCAAGCTTGTGGCGCGCCCCAGGGATGCCGACGCTCGGCGCCGCGGATGACATGGCCAGCCCGCTCACCCATGACGCACTGTTCGCCGCAGGAGTCCCCGGCTTCGAGGCGTCGCCCGCGTACTCATGACGGGCAAGCCTACCGCGATGAGAGCGCCCGTCGCGCCACGTCCGAACGGCTGATTCCCTGAACTCGCGTCCCGGGGATGAACAAGCCCGGCGCTGAGCCCTGCTGATTTTGGATGCTGATTTCGGATCAGATCCCTTGACGGAGCAATCCTGTGGTCGTTACACTCCGCTCGATCATCGGCCGGCTGCCCCCTTTTTATCAGGAGAACCGCGTGCACAAGCGAATCGATGCAACCCTCCCGTCTGGTCGCGAGGCGGAGGTTTAGCCATGCCGGAGACGACGACGACGATACCAACATGCTCGCCATCGAGGAACACTCGATAGATTTCATCCCGTTGGATGAACGCCGGACAGCCTCGGGACATGTTCACGCTCTTCTTTGGTGGAGGCGTCGTGGTAGCCAGTATTGGTGCCGGCGCCCTGTTCGTATCCCCGGGCGCCAGTTTCATCTGGACCGTGGTCGCGATGGTGATCGGTCTATCGGGAGGCTGTGCGCTCGCGGCTTTCACGCCGCCCAGGGCCCAACGTTAGGCATTCCGCAAATGATTCAATCGCGGGCGCAGTTTGGATTCCGCGGATCTATTTTCGCGATGATTATGGCGGAATTCATCTATATTGGATTCTTTGCATCTAACCCATCGGCCTCAGCCCTGCTTGTCGTTGGCGGAGCTCCGACCCTCAGTGTGATCTTCCTTACCGTTGTAATAGCGGTGCTCTGTGCGCTGGTGGCCCTTTTCGGCTACAACCTCTCACACGCCCTTGGTAAGATCCTGACGGTTGTTGCGATCGTTGTGTACCTCGCCGCGTTTCTTACGCTGATCTTTCACAACACTCTTCCGAACGGGGGGGTCGGTTCCTCTCGGTGGATCCTTCTCTTTGGGGCTCTTCCTAGGGACCATATCCTTCAGTTTCATTTTTGCCGCCGGATACGCGCCTTATGTTGCCGACTATTCAAGGTACCTCAGGCCCGACGTGAGTGTTGGAGCCGTCTCGGGATGGACGTATCTCGGCATCTGGGTGGGCGAATTGTGGCTTCTTGTATTCGGAGCCCTGCTCGGTGTCGATTTCCCACTACACCCCGAACGTCTTCGGTGCGCTCTTCACGGTGGTGAGCAGATTGGGACTCTGGTTTGCCTGGTTGTTCGTGACGGTGACATCGTTTGTCACGGTCCTTCAGGGTTCCTTCTCGCTTTACGCAGGCGTGAACACAGCCTTGAGCCTTGTCCAATCGCTGAACCCGCGGACGCCGGATCACCAACGTCGCACAGCACGCTACATCATTGCGATGGTACCGGTCTTCGCCCTCGCACTAGCTGCATCGATCGCCTACGCGAACAGCTTCTTCGGCGTCTTTGGTGACTTCTTGTCGGTCGCAGTGCTCTTCCTCCTGCCGTGGTCGGCCGTGAACCTGGTCGACTTCTACTTCGTCCGCCGTCGCCATTACGTCACGGCCGAGATATTCAAACCTAACGGCATGTACGGCTCGTGGAATTGGCCAGGCCTGGTGAGCTGGCTGGTTGGCGCCGCCGTCGCAGTCCCCTTCGCCAATCTGACGTTCTGGGTCGGACCCATTGCGAATGCTGTCAGTGGCGGAGACCTCTCTCGTGGTTCGTCGCTCCATTGGTCGGCGGCGGACTGTATCTGGTCCTGGCCCGTCGCCGCTTCGGGAACCTCCGTGCTGGTCTCCTCCGAGACGGAAGCGTGGTAGATGCTGGACAACCAGCGGTGCGTCCAAGTGCGCCCTGACGAGGCTCTCCTGATGGCCGTCTGTTGCCGGTTTGCCGAAGCCGGAGCGTAGGGCCATGCGGGCCATGTACTTACAGGCCGGCGATGTCCGCACGCGATGTCTCGTCGATGGTGACGGCGACGCCGTGCTGCTCCTTCACGGAGTGGGCCTTTCGGCAGATTTGTGGCTCCACAACGTAAGGGACCTAGGGCAGAGGCACAGGATGGTTGCGCCGGATCTTCTTGGGCATGGGTTTACCAGCGTGGGTGAGGTGCTGGACAAGGATTTTCGCGGAGCCCTCACCACGCATATCTGCGCAGTCATGGATGCACTTGCTCTCGGGAGCGTCACGATCGTCGGCAGCTCCGTGGGTGCTCTGGTTGCTGCTCTTGTGTACTTCCGCATGCCAACCGCGTTAAGGGTCTCGTCATTGTTGGAAGCGGCAGCTGTT
>CAVUQX010000003.1:0-63826 GCA_963743835.1 Candidatus Dormiibacterota bacterium
GCTCCGGCAGCTCGCAGTGCGTGTGCTCGAGGATGTCGGACAGATCGAGGAATTGCGCGTCGGGTATCTCGCCTTCGAGCGCGGGGAGCTGACCGTTGCCGCGGGGCGCGTCATGGGTGCGCACCGCTTGTCGGGCTGGCTGGCACCCTTTGTCGCCGACCATCCCGAGATCAATGTCCGGCTGGCGCTGGCGCCGATGCGATCGCTGGTCACCATGCTCGTCGAGGGCCGGGCCGACATCATCCTCGCTGGATCGGCGGTCCGCGAGCCCGGCATCGAGACGGTGGTCCTCGAGCACACCCAGCTGGTCACGGTCGTGGCGGCCCACCATCCGCTCGCCTCGAATGCACACCGCCGTGCGCGACCTGGTCACCCATCGACACCTCGCCCATGAGCGCGGGAGTGCGACGGAAGCGCTTGCGGCCCACGCGCTTGGGACGCACGTCGATCCCGAGAACACCCTCGAGCTCGAGGAGGGCGCGTTGCACGCGGCGCTGCTCGCCGGGCTCGGCTTCGCAGCGATGCCTCGTTCGGTGGTTGAGCAGGACATCACCGACGGACGGCTCGTGGTCATCCCGCTTCCCGGCCGGAGCGTCTCGCAGTCGTTCGCCGCCGCGCGACGCCGGGATCTGCACACGCCTGCCGTCGAGGCGTTCTGGGCGCACCTCAAGCGGATCGCCGTCGACCAGTCCTGAGGATCGCCTCAGTACGAGCGGGCAAGCAGCGCGTAGAAGTCCGCCGGCTTCCCACAGGCGATGCACGGCGCTCCATCCGACGGCCGGTCGGAGCGAAGCACGCGAACCGTGAGCGCGTGCACCGCAGCCTTGACCGCGGTTTCGCATTCACCGGTGTTGCACATCGGTGCGGTCGCGAAGACCGGCCGCTCCGCGAAGGCCGCAACCAGCTCGTCGAGGGTCGACACGTCGACGCTGCGCTCTTCAAGCCGCTTGCGAGCACGTTCGAAGATCGCCTGCTGGGCTGCGTCAAGCAGCTGGGGGAGCTGAGCGGCGAGCCCGTCGAGCGGCACCGTCTGTTGCGCACCGTCAACGCGGTGGACCAGCGTGACGCTGCCTCCGGCGAGGTCCTTCGCACCCACGATGATGCGCAGGGGCACACCGCGCAACTCCCAGTGCGCATATTTCTCACCAGGGCGCATGCCGTCACGATCGTCGACGCGCAGGCGAACTCCGCGGGGCATTCCTTCACGAGACGCGCGGCGGCATCGGCCACCAGCGCGGCTCCGGCCTCGTCGTTGCTGCGCGTGATCGGCACGATGACCACCTGGATCGGCGCGACCCGCGGCGGCAGGATCAGTCCCATGTCGTCGCCATGCGCCATGATCACCGCCCCGACATGCGCGTCGACAGCCCCCATGACGTTTGAAATGGATGCTGGCGCGGTTGTCGCGGTCGCTGGAACGCGATGCCGTATGCGCGCGGTGAAGTTCTGACCCAGATGATGCGACGTGCCCGATTGCAGCGCCCGGCCGTCGGACATCATCGCCTCGATTCACCGTGTACTGCGCGCCCGGGAACTTCTCCGCTTCCGTCTTCCGGCCCTTGATAACCGGGATGGCCAGCCATTCCTCGGTGAGCTCGCGGTAGCAGTCGAGCATCGTGTCGACCTCCTCCGCTGCCTCGCTGTCGATCTGATGAAAGGTGTGGCCCTCCTGCCAGAGGAACTCGGTGGTGCGCAGGAACAGTCGGGTGCGATGTTCCCAGCGCACCACGTTGGCCCACTGGTTGATCTTCACCGGGAGATCGCGCCATGAGTGGATCCAGTCGGCGTACATGGAGCAGATGATCGTCTCGCTGGTCGGACGAACCGCCAGCCGCTCCTCGAGGTCCTCGCCGCCGCCACGGGTGACCCACGCGACCTGAGGGTCGAAGCCCTCGACGTGGTCCGCCTCCTTCTTCAGATACTCTCGGGGATGAACAGCGGGAAGTACATGTTCTCGTGACCGGTGCCTTGATCATGTCGTCGAGCGCGCGCTGGATGTTCTCCCAGAACGCAAAGCCATACGGACGGATGACCATGCACCCGCGTACCGGCGAGTAGTCGGCAAGCTCGGCACGACGGACGACATCCGTGTACCAGCGGTCGAAATCCTCGCTCTGCGCCGTGATCCGCTTTTCGTCGGCCATGGCGGAGCAGTCTACGTGAGCGCGCCCTCGCGCTCGCTCAAACCGACCGGAAGGGGCTTTCCGTCGGCAATCAATCGCGCATCCTCGTCGGCGATCTCGTGCAATTCCGCGAGCAGCGCACCCACCAGCTCGCCTTCCGGCAGCGTCGAAACCACCTTGCCGTTGCGATACAGAATGCCCTTCTGGCGGCCACCGGCGATGCCGATGTCGGCGTGCATGCCCTCCCCCGGACCGTTGACGACGCCCCCATCACCGAGACGGTGATGGTTCGCTTCACGCCCTCGAGCGCCTTGGAAACCTGCGCGACCATCGGCATCATGTCGATCTCGAGCCGGCCACAGGTCGGGCAGGCGACCAGGTTGGGGCCGTCACCCTTCTCCTGCAGGTTGGCGAGGATCTGACGCCCGACGCGCACCTCCTCCTCGGGGGATCCGACCAGCGAGACACGGATGGTATCGCCGATCCCCTCGGCGAGCAGGAGGCCGATGCCGAGGGCGCTCTTGATGCTTCCGGTGTCCACCGGGCCGGCCTCGGTGAGCCCGAGATGCAGCGGATAGCGGTTGCCCAGAGCAACGAAGGCACGGTTGGCGGCGAGATTGGTGAGCACGTCGCTCGCCTTGAGCGAGACCTTGATGTCGCGGAACTCGAGCTCCTCGAGCACCCGGATGTGCGACAGCGCCGCCGCGACCATGTTCTGCGCCGTCTCCTCGATGGATCCACCGCGTCCTCGCGTCAGCTCCTTGCGCTGCGGAATGCTCCCGGCGTTCACGCCGATGCGGATCGGCACGTTGCGTGCCTTCGCCTCGCGCGCGATGTCGGCGACCTTGGTGCTGTCGGTGATGTTGCCCGGGTTGAGGCGGAGACAGTGCACCCCGGCTTCGAGCGCGAGCAGCGCCAGCGGGGCGTCGTAATGAATGTCGGCGACCACCGGGATCGGCGATTCGCGCACGATCTCGTGCAGCGATGCGGCGGCCTCGCGTGTGTCGCAGGTGACCCGGATGATGTCGGCGCCCGCGGATGCGGCGCGCTGGATCTGCGCGATGGTCGCGGCGGCGTCCTCGGTCTGGGTCTTGGTCATCGTCTGCACCGCGATCGGTGCGGCACCGCCGATGACGACCGACCCGACGCGAACGGGGACGGTCGGCCGGCGTGCTTTGATCGGCGAGCCCCCGTCGGTCATAGCCTGCTCACGTCTCCGATGGTGACATAGACGGCAAACACGACGATCACGGCCAGTCCGACCGCGGTGATCGCGGCCTCGACCTTCGGGTTGAGCCGGCGCCGGCGCACCGATTCAATGGCGATGAAGAGCAGCTTGCCGCCGTCCAGGAATGGAATCGGCAGCATGTTCACGAAGCCGAGGTTGAGACTGATGAATCCGATCCACCAGACCAGGCCGTTGGGTCCGAGGAACCCGTTGTTGGTGGCGGTGGCGGTCTCCTGGGCGATGCCGACCGGGCCGGTGAAGCCCTGCGGGCCATTGATCCCGCCCTGGGGCGGGTGCACGATGAGCCCGTAGATCCCGGTGACCTCCGCCCAGACGAATCCCGGGATCGCGCGGAACCCATCGACGAATGCGGCCGGTGGGCTCTCGCCGTTGTAGCCCGGCACCACCCCCATGATCCACGCGGCGTGGATCGCGTCGACGGCCGGGTAGCCATCCTTGATGCCCGACACGGTGAGGTTTTTGAAGTACTGCGAGGGCGAGCCGTTCGCGTTCTCGAGGTAGCCGCTGATCGTCACCGGCGAGCCGCTGCCGAGCAGGGTCGCCGGGTCGCCGGTTCCGACCGGCGAACCATTGATCGACGTCACCGCCAGGCCCCCGACCGGGAGCTTGCCGCCGGCGACGTGCGCCTGGTTGGTGAGGATGTTGGAGATGGTGAGTGTCGGTGTGAGCGTGGTGGTGTGCTGACTGCCGTCCGGGGCGCGATAGACGACGGTCATGGGCCGGCCCTGGCTCGCAGTGGTGGCGTTGTGCAAGTCGGTCGTGACCTCGGTAAAGCTGTCCTGCCGGATCGTCGAGCCGTTGATCGCGACGATGGTGTCCCCGGTCTTGAGCCCGGCCATACCGGCGGACGCACGGGATGCGTACTGATACGGCGTGGCCTGCATGTCCACGATCGCGAAGATCAGTGCGCCGAAGATGAAGTTGGAGACGATCCCGGCCGAGACGGTCGCGAACCGGCGCGGACGCGATGCACGGTAGAAGTTGCGTTCTCCCGCATCACTCTCGCCGGTGAGGCCGAGCATGCCGGCCATGCGCACGAAGCCGCCGGCCGGGATCGCGCGGATCGCGTAGAGCGTCTCGCCGACGGTCCGCGAGTACAGCTTGGGGCCGAACCCGATGGAGAATTCCTCGACCTTGATGCCCGAGAGCTTGCCCACCGCGAAGTGTCCGAACTCGTGGACGGTGATCACCGAGACCAGCACCAGGATGAACGCGCCCGCGTAGATCAGGAACTGGGTCATCGCGCCGGCACCGCTCCCGCGGTGTTGGCGCGGACGAAGCCGCGCGCCCATGCGTCCGCGTCAAGCACCCGCTCAAGCGTCGATGCGTCACCGTTGTCGAACGCTCCCAGCGCCGCGCCGACCAGGGACACGATCTCGTCGAACCGGCACAGTCCCGACGTGAACGCCGTGACGGCCTCCTCGTTGGCGGCGTTGAAGACGCATGGCGCAAGGCCGCCACGCTCGCCGGCCGCGCGTGCGAGCCCGATGGCGGGGAACCGGTTGCCGTCCAGGGCCACCACCTCGAGCGGCGAGGCGTCGCGGAGGTCGAGGCGGGGGCCGACGCCGGGCAGCCGTTCCCCGTCGGCCAGCGCCAGCGCGATCGGCACGCGCATGTCCGGAACGCCCAGCTGAGCGATGACCGCGCCGTCGCGGAACTCGACCCAGCTGTGGATGATGCTGGTCGGCTGGATGGCGACGTCGATCGAGGCGTACGGCACGTCGAAGAGGAAGTGCGCCTCGATGATCTCGAGCCCCTTGTTCATCATCGTCGCCGAATCGATGGTGACCTTCGGCCCCATGTTCCAGGTCGGGTGTGCCATTGCCTCCGCAGGCGTGATCGCCGCGAACGTGTCGAGCGGCCGTCGTAGGAAGGGGCCACCGCTGGCGGTGAGCACGAGCCGGGACACCGAGACCGGGTCCTCGCCACGCAGGCACTGCCAGAGGGCCGAGTGCTCGCTGTCGATCGGGACGATGCGAGCGCCGGAGGCAGCCGCGCGGGCCCTGACGAGCTCCCCCGCCATGACCAGGACCTCCTTGGTGGCGGTAGCAACGTTCGCCCCGGCGTCGACGGCGGCAAGGGTCGGCCGGATCGCCGCTGCGCCGGTGATCGCGACGCACACCACGTCGGCCTCCATCGCCGCGATCTCACAGGCCGCGTCCATGCCGAGTGCACACCCCGGCGGAAGGGCCGTGGAGGGATCGGGGTGAACGAGCGCGCTGCGCGAGACGCCGAATCGCGTGGTGATCGCCTCCAGGGCTGCGGCGTCGCGTCCGGCGACTGCGCCGACCAGCTCGAACCGATCGGGGAACCTGGCGATGACGTCGCACGCCTGACGGCCGATCGAACCGGTGGCGCCCAGCAGGACAACTCGTCGGCGGGGCGTGGGGTATGTCACTTGTGCTGCAGATGCCTCGGTTCGCAGTAGATCAGACCACGCCGGCGCTTTCCGCGGGGTTACGGGAATGCGATCAGCTTCAGATAGCAATATACGACTGGCGCGAGCAGTACCAGGCTGTCGGCCCGGTCAAGGAGGCCGCCGTGCCCGGGGATCAGGGTTCCCGAGTCCTTGACACCGGCCTCGCGCTTGATCGCCGACTCGATGAGGTCGCCACCTTGCGCCGCGATGGTCATCAGGGCACCGAGGCCGGCGCCGAGGGGGACGCTGATGCCGATCAGCCATGGCCCGGCGACCGCTCCGACGAGCACCGCGGCCACCGCCCCTGCGATCGCACCCTCCAGCGACTTGCGCGGCGAGATCGAGTGGAAGAAGGGGTGACGGCCAAACGCGGAGCCGATGAGGTACGCCGCGGTATCGCCGACCACGGCGCCGGCCAGCGCCAGGACGACGAGTCGGAACCCGAGGTGATTCCCGTCCGGGACGTGCCAGCGATAGATCGCGAGCCAGAAGCCCAGGCAGAGTCCGACATAGGTCGCGCCCCCGACCGCGAGTGCCCAGCCGGCAAAGCGCTCTCGGGTCCACAGCCCCGCGAGGAGGCCCACGACGGCGGCGGCGGCGAAGCCCCAGTCGGTTGCCATGTCGGACGCGGGCAGCACGAAACGGATGCCGAGCCACACGCTGAGCGGCACGATCACCCAGACCGGCGGGGTCGGCCCCATCCGCCCGAGGAGGCCTCGCAATTCCCAGGCGCCGATCAGCGCGCCCGCGCCCACCACGGCGGCTACGGCTGGAGTGCCAATCCAGAGGGCGGCGACGATGATCGCCACCAGCGCCACCCCCGATATCACCCTGAGGGCGAGATTCATTCCTGCCGGATGGCGTGCTGCACGCTGCCGGCGTGGGCCGGCACGCGCTCGATGGGCTCGGGGATCGCCCCGAACTTCCGCTCGCGGCTCGAGAAGTCGACGAGCGCGTCGTGGATGGCTTTCTCGCCGAAGTCCGGCCAGAGCGTGTCGGTGACGTAGAGCTCCGCGTAGGCGGCCTGCCAGAGCAGGAAGTTGCTGATCCGGAGCTCGCCGGCGGTGCGCACGATCAGGTCCGGGTCAGGCAATCCGCGGGTGTAGAGCGCGTCACTGATTGCCGGCTCGTCCAGCCCGCTGAGATCGGCGCCGGACGTGGCCAGCTCGCGGATGGCGTCGACGATCTCGCGTCTGCCCCCGTAGTTGATCGCGACATTGAGGATCGCAGCGGTATCGCTGGCGGTGAGCGCCTCGGCCTGGGCGACCTTCTGCTGGAGCGACTCGCTGAGCGCGGAGCGATCCCCGAGGACGCGAATCTGGACGCCGTTGTCGTGCAGCTCGCCGACCTCGCGGTCGATGGTCTCGCCGAAGAGCCGCATGAGGGCGGTCACCTCGCCGCGAGGACGCTGCCAGTTCTCGGTGCTGAACGCATAGAGCGTGAGGATGTGCACGCCCGCCTGGTGACACGCTTCCATGACCGGGCGGATCGCCCGGACGCCCGCGCGGTGGCCGGCGACCCGGGGCAGGTGGCGCTGCCGCGCCCACCGCCCGTTGCCGTCCATGATGATGCCGACGTGGCGCGGAAGATCCGTCCGTGCGGGGAGCGGGATCGCGGCGGGATCGGGTGGGCGCTGCATGGTGGTGCTCGGGGTCAGAACGCCCCGAAGGCTTCGGCCGTTTCGGCGCGGGTCTCGTCAGACCTCGAGGATCTCAGCCTCCTTGCGCTGGGTGGCGTCGTCGATCCTCGCGATGAACTGGTCGGTGGTCTTCTGAACGTCGGTGAGCTTGGTGGCCACCTCATCCTTGCTCACGTGGCCATCCTTCTCGACGCGGCGGAGGTGATCGACCTCGTCCCGGCGGATGTTGCGCACCGCGACGCGCGCTTCCTCGGCCTTGCGGTGGATCACCTTGACCAGTTCCCTGCGCCGCTCCTCGGTGAGCTGCGGGACGGCGACCCGGATCACCTGGCCGTCGTTGCTCGGGTTGAGGCCGAGATCGCTTTTCTGGATCGCCTTCTCGATGGCACCGAGCGAGGTGCGGTCGTATGGCTGGATGACCAGCATGCTCGCCTCGGGAACGCTGATCCCGGCGATGCTCTGGAGTGGCGTCGGGGATCCGTAGTAATCGACATGCAACCGTTCCAGCAGCGCCGGGGATGCGCGCCCGGTGCGCACCGTCATCAGCTCGCGGTGGAGGGCTTCGACGCTCTTCTCCATGCGCTGGTTCGCGTCCGCGATCCGTTGCGCGATCTGTTGCTCGGGATCGTCCGCCTTGTCGCGATCGGTCACTCGGTGTCGCCCTCCGCGTCGACGCGTGTCCCGATCTGCTCCCCGAGGATCACGCGCTCGATATTGCCCTGCGTGAACAGGTCGAACACGATGATGGGCATCCGGTTGTCCATGCAGAGCGTCACCGCGGTGCTGTCCATGATGGCGAGCCCGCGATTGAGCACGTCCATGTAGGTCAGGTTCGGCAGGCGCGTCGCGCTCGTGACCTTGTTGGGGTCGGCGCTGTAGATGCCGTCAACCTTGGTCGCCTTGAGGAGGACATCGGCTCCGATCTCGACCGCGCGGAGCGCGGCGGTGGTATCCGTGGTGAAGAACGGGTTCCCGGTGCCGGCGGCCAGGATCACCACGCGTCCCTTCTCGAGGTGCCGGATCGCGCGCCTCGGGATGAACGGCTCGGCGAGCTGCTGCATGGCGATCGCGGTCTGCATGCGGCAGTCGATGCCGAACTGCTCGATCGCATCGCGCAGGGCCAGCCCGTTGATGACCGTCGCCAGCATGCCCATGTAGTCTGCGGTGACCCGGTCGATCCCGTGCTGGGCGGCTTCGGTGCCGCGCACGATGTTCCCGCCGCCGACGACGATCGCCACCTGCACGCCGCGCTCGACCACGTGGGTCAGCTGCTCGGCGATGTGACGGGCGGCGCCATAGTCGATGCCGTAGCCGGCGGTGCCGAGCAGTGCCTCGCCGCCGAGCTTCAGGATGACCCGGGCGAAGACGGGGCGGCGCCCGTCGCTCGCGCGTCGCTCGATCGCGGCAAGCTCCACGTTGGTGACTCCGATGCTCACTCTGCCGCATCCCCGGTGCCGTCGGCGCCCACCGCGAAGCGGGCGAACCGCGCCACCGAGATGTTCTCGCCGAGCTTGGCGATCGCCTCTGTCACCAGGTCACCGACCTTCTTCTTGTCGTCCTTGATCCACGGCTGCTCGAGCAGGCAGATCTGCGCGTAGAAGGCATCGAGCTTGCCGGTGAGGATCTTCTCGACGATGTTCTCTGGCTTGCCCTGCACCTGCTCGCGGTACACGGCGCGTTCGCGCTCGACCACCTCCGCGGGAACGTCCTCGCGGCGCACGTAGGTCGGCGCCATGCCGACAACCTGGAGCGCGAGCGTGTGGGCGAGGTGCTTGAAGTCGTCCGTCTTGGCGACGAAGTCCGATTCGCAATTGATCTCGATGAGGGCGCCCTGCTTGGCGAGCCCGCCGGAATGGTGGACGTAGGCCTCGACGATGCCCTCGTTGGTGCTGCGTCCGGCCTTCGCTGCCGCACGGGAGAATCCCTTTGCTCGCAACCAGTCCTCTGCCTTGTCCATGTCCCCGTCGCACTCGACCAGGGCGCGTTTGCAGTCCATCATGCCCGCGCCGGTGCGCTCCCGCAAGGCCTTGACCATTGCAGCTGTGACCGCTGCCATCAGCCGCCCGCCTCCCCGTCAGCAGCCGTCGCACCGACCGCCGCAGGTTCCTCTGCGGGAGCGGCGGCTGCCTGCTCGGCCGCAATCGCATCGGCATGCGCCGCGGCGGCGGCAGCCTGCTCGGCTGCGACGACCGCGGCCGCCTCAGCGGCGATGGCCGCGTCGCGCTCGCGATGTTCGGCCTCCTGGCGCTCCTGCAGCTCGCGCTCGCTGAACTGCTGCAATCCCTCGGCGATCGCCTTGCCGATTTCGCTGACGATCAGGCGGCAGCTCCGCATCGCGTCGTCGTTCCCGGGGATCACGACCTGGATGTCGTCGGGGTCACAGTTGGTGTCGACGATGGCCACAATCGGGATGTTCAGCTTGTTGGCCTCGTTGACCGCGATGTGTTCCTTCTTGCAGTCGATCACGAAGACCGCGCCGGGAAGCCGCTTCATGTCGGCCATGCCCGCGAAGTTGTTCTCGAGGCGCTCGAGGTCATCCTTGGCGTCGTTGGCCTCCTTGCCGCTCATGCGCTCGAAGTCGCCCTTCGACTGCATGACGCGAAGCTCGGCGAGCCGGCGCAGCCGGCGCTGGATGACCGTGAAGTTGGTGAGCATGCCACCCATCCAGCGATGGGTGACATATGCCTGCCCGGTGTTCCGGCAGACCTCCTCGATGACGTCCTGGGCCTGCTTCTTGGTGCCGACGAAGAGGACCTTCTGGCCGCTCCCGACGATGTCCCTCAAGTATTCGCAGGCGACGTCGAGCTGCTTCTGGGTCTGCTCGAGGTCGATGATGTGGATGCCGTTGCGCGCCGTGAAGATGTACGGGCGCATCCGGGGATTCCACCGGCTCGTCTGGTGACCGAAGTGAACTCCGGCCTCCAGCAGCTGGCGCAGTGTTACTGCCGGCATGGGCGGTCGCTCCTGTTGGGGTGGTGTGGTGCCTCCGTCCGGGGTGAACCGCGGCGGCGACCCGGGGGCACCGGGCACCCGCCGGCCGCGTGAAACCGAACGTGTGAGATGACCGGAGTGTACCAGCCTGGCCCCGCGGCTACACCCGGGCCCGCGAGATCAGAGCACGTACCGACGGAGGTCCTGGTTGCGCACCAGGTCGCCGAGTTGCTCGCCCACGTACGCTGCGTCCACAACGACGGTGGTTCCGGCGAGCTCCTCAGCCCCGAAGGACACGTCCTCGAGCACCTTCTCCATGATCGTGAAGAGGCGGCGGGCGCCGAGGTTCTCGTCCTCCTCGTTGACGCGATATGCCTGGGCGGCGAGCTCGCGGATGCCGTCCGGCGTGAAGTCCAGGGTGACCTGCTCGGTACCGAGGAGGGCGGCGTACTGCCTGGTCAGGGCATTGCCCGGCTCGGTGAGGATGCGGACCAGATCGTCCTCGCTGAGCGGCTTCAGCTCGACCCGGATGGGGAAGCGACCCTGGAACTCGGGGATGAGGTCGCTTGGCCGGACTGCGGTGAACGCGCCGGCGGCGATGAACAGGACGTGGTCGGTGCGGACCGGCCCGTACCGGGTGTGCACGGTCGACCCCTCGAGGATCGGGAGCAGGTCCCGCTGCACCCCCTCGCCGCTGACATCGGGTCCGCGGTCGGATGCGGGTCCGCAGATCTTGTCGACCTCGTCGATGAACACCACGCCCGAATCCTCGACCAGGTGAATGGCGTCGTCGTACACCCGATCCATGTCGATGAGCCGGTCGGTCTCCTCGTCGATGAGCACCTCGCGGGCCTCCGCGACGGTCATGAGCTTCTTGCGCTTGCGCGACGGTGCGAGCTGAGAGAAGAAGTCGGACAGTGAGACCCCGACCTCCTCGAGACCCGTGCCCGTGAACCCTTCGAACGCCGGCTGGAAGGGCTCCTCCACCTCGATCTCGACAGGGGCGTCCTCCAGGGCCCCGGCGGCCAGCCGGCGGGCGAGCCGGCGGCTCCGGGCACGTCCGCGACGTGCCGCAGCCTCGGTCTGCTCCGATTCAGGCACGCCGTCGCCAGGAAGCCCCCGCGCGATGCGCTGACGCTCGTTCGCCTCGTGCAACGTCTCGACGAGACGGGCGTCGGCGAGAACCCTCGCCCGTGGCTCAACCTCGGCAACGCGGTCCTCGTGGAGCTCGGTGATGGTCTGCTCGAGCAGATCGCGGATGATCGACTTGACGTCACGGCCGACATAGCCGACCTCGGTGAACTTGGTGGCCTCCACCTTGATGAACGGTGACTTGGTCAGCCGCGACACCCGTCGCGCGATCTCGGTCTTGCCGACGCCGGTTGGTCCGATCATCAGGATGTTCTTCGGCAGCACCTCATTGCGCATGTCCTCGGGGAGCATCCGGCGGCGAACCCGGTTGCGCAGCGCGATCGCCACCGAGCGCTTCGCCTCGTGCTGGCCGATGATGTATTCGTCGAGCCGGCGCACCACCTCGGCAGGCCGCAGCGTCTCCCCTGCCACCGCCTCGAGGAGATCGTGAGGGGCGGCCTCGCGCTTCGCGGGGCCTGGATCGACGGCCGCGGCGCTGGTCACGCATGGACCGGCGCAGCCGGCGCCGGTGTGAGGAGCTCGAGGGTTTCCACGGTGATGTTGTCGTTTGTGTAGATGCACAGTCGCGACGCGATGAGCAGCGCGCGCCGGGCGATCTCCTCGGCGCCGAGGTCGGTGCTCTCCATGAGCGCCGCCGCGGCAGCGTGCGCATAGGGACCGCCGCTGCCGATCGCGACCACGCCGTCGCCGTCGTCGGGTTCGATCACCTCCCCGTCGCCACTGAGGAGCAGGATCCGATTGGCGTCGGCGACGATGAGCATCGCCTCCAGGCGTCGCAGGTACTTGTCGGTGCGCCACTCCTTGCTCAGGCCGATGGCGGCGCGCACCAGGTTGCCCTGGTGCTTGTCGAGATGCTGCTCGAACTTGTCGAAGAGAGTCAGCGCATCGGCGACGGCGCCCGCGAACCCGCAGACCACCTGGCCGTGAAAGAGCCGCCGAACCTTCGAGGCTCGCGCCTTCATCACGATGTCGCCGACGGTTACCTGGCCGTCCCCGGCCACTGCGACGGTTCCGTTGCGGTGTACCGCCACGACGGTCGTCGCGTGCGCACCGGTCATACCAGTGCGACCTTGGGCGGGCGGTACTTGCAGGCGGGATATCCGGAGCAGCTCACGAACGGTCCGTAGCGGCCCTGACGGCTCACGAGTGGTTTGGAGCATTCGGGGCATGCTTCGCCGGTCGGCTCGGGCGTCGGTCCTGCCGGTCGAGCGCCGGCGGCGCCCGGCTGGATGTATTTGCAGTCCGGATACCCAGTGCAGCCGACAAAGGAACCGCGCCTCCCGCTCCGTCGCGCCAGCGGCTTGCCGCACGTCGGGCACGGACCCAGCACTTCCGGCGTGGCGCCATCCGCCCCGCCTGCGGCGGGCACGGCATCGCTTTTGATGTAGGTGCAGCCCGGGTATCCCGAGCACCCGACGAACGGCCCGCGCCTCCCCTGCCGGGTCACGAGCGGCTTCTCGCAGATTGGACACGCCTCCCCAGTCGGCACTGCCTCGCTCTTCTTTCGATCCTTGATGTATGTGCAGTCCGGGAACCGCGAACAGCCGACGAACTCGCCGAATTTCCCCTCGCGAACGACGAGGCGGCCGATCTCACACTCAGGGCATTCCTCACCGGTCTCCCGCGCCGGGACGCGCACTCGCTCCATCGACCGCTCGGCGCGCTCGAGCGTCTCCGCGAACGGCTCGTACCACTCGCGCACCGTCGGCTCGTACTCCCGCGTACCTTCCTCGACGGAGTCGAGCCGCTTCTCCAGGTCCGCGGTGAAGGCGATGTCGACGATGTCCGGGAAGTTCTGACGCAGCACCGCATCGACGGTCTTGCCGAGCTCGGTCGGGTGGAGCCGGCGCTCGACCTGCTTCACGTACTGGCGCTCCTGGATCACCTCGATCGTCGCGGCATACGTCGACGGCCTGCCGATCCCGCGTTCCTCGAGCTCCTTGACCAGGGTGGCCTCGGTGAATCGCGGCGGCGGCTGCGTGAAGTGCTGCTCCGAGGTGATCTCGACACAGGTGAGCGCTTCCTTCTCGACGAGGACGGGAAGGGTCATGTCCTTGTCCTTGTCGTCCTCGCGCTTCCAGACCTTCTGGAATCCCTCGAACGTCACCACCGACCCGGTTGCGCGGAACACGTAGTCCGCGGCGTCGATGGTTGCGCTGGTGTTGAGGATCTTGGCGGGGCTCATCTGACTCGCGACAAAGCGCCGCCAGATGAGGTCGTACAGCCGGAGTTGGTCGCGCGACAGGTCCGCGCTCACCGACTCTGGCGTGCGGCTCACATCAGTGGGCCGGATCGCCTCGTGCGCGTCCTGCACGTTGAGGGCGGCCTTCTTGCCGCGCACCGCTCCGGTGCCGACGTACTCCTTGCCGTATGCCGTCGTGATGTGCTTCCTGGCGGCATCCTTGGCGGCGTCGCTGATGCGTATCGAGTCGGTGCGCATGTAGGTGATCAATCCGGTCGACCCGGCGCTGCCGAGGTCGACTCCTTCATAGAGCTGCTGCGCGATGCTCATCGCGCGCTTCGGCGGCATGCCGAGCCGCGAGCTCGCATCCTGCTGGAGCGTGCTCGTGGTGTGCGGAGCCTGGGGCAGGCTCGACCGCTCCTTGACCTCGATCGCCTGCACGACGAACGGTGGGGTTCGCGCGGTCACGGCACCCTGCTCGTCGAGACCCAGCGCGGCGATGACCTCCTTGGCCTCCGCCTCGGTGCCGAGCTCCAGCTTCTCGCGCTCGGCAGTGTCCTTGTCGCCGCGCCTGCCAACCAGTCGCGCATTGAAGGGGTTGATGCCATCTTTGACAAGAAGAGCGTCGATGGTCCACGACTCGACCGGCACGAATGCGTCGATCTCCATCTCGCGATCGACAACCAGGCGCACCGCCACCGATTGCACCCGGCCCGCGGACAGCCCGGCCCGCACCTTGCGCCAGAGCAGTGGCGACAACCGGTACCCCACCAGGCGATCGATCACCCGGCGTGCTTCCTGGGCGGAGACGAGCGAGCGGTCGATCTTTCGGGGATGGGCGAGCGCCGCATCCACCGCGAGCTTGGTGATCTCGTGGAAGACGATCCTGTCGGGATCGCTGAGTCCGAGGGCCTCGGCCAGATGCCAGGCGATGGCCTCGCCCTCGCGATCCGGGTCGGCCGCGAGGAGCGTCGACGACGCCTTCTTCACGGCCGCGCGCAGATCGCGGATCTGCTTCTCCTTGCCCTTGATGAGCTCGTACTGCGGGGTGAACCCGTCGTCGACGTCGACGCCGATCTTCGACTTGGGCAGATCGCGGACGTGGCCCATGGAGGCGAGCACGATGTACTCGGAACCGAGAAACCGGGCGAGCGTTCTCGCCTTGCTGGGCGACTCGACGATGATCAGACGTGACACTTCTGGACTTCCTATGGGGCTCTGGCGCCGGTTATACGGTACGGGCCACGAGGCCTCCGGGCAGGGACATTACGGCTCCGGCAAGCTCCAGCGCACCCAGCCGGCTGGCGACCAGCGACGGTGAGAGCCCCAGGGCACACCCGACCTGGTCCGGGTGGACCGGTTCTGTTCCCATGCGTGCCAGTATCTCCCGCAGCGGTGGGCTGAAACGCTCGAGACCTCGGCCTCGAGTCGCGCGACAGGCTGTCGAAGCTGCCGTCCGGCGCGCTCGAGCAAAGCTCGGGGACGGCCTCGAGGAGATCGGCGATGCCGAGAAATGGCCGGACGCCATCGCGTATCAACAGGTTGGTGCCGCTGCTCTGCCGCGATCGGATCGAGCCGGGAACAGCGAGCACCTCACGGCCGAGGTCGGCGGCCCAGCGGGCTGTGCTGAGCGCGCCGCTGCGTTCGGTCGCCTCCACCACGACCACCGCCTGGGCGAGCGCCGCGATGATGCGGTTGCGTTTCGGAAAGTTGTACTTGAACGGCGGGGTTCCAGCCGGCTCCTCGCTGATCAGCGAGCCACTGCCGATGATCCGCGCGCGAAGGTCGGTGTGCCGGGGCGGGTAGCAGACGTCGATCCCGCAACCGAGGACCGCGATCGTCGAGCCTCCGGCGTCGAGGGCGCCGGTATGCGCAGCTGCGTCGATGCCCAGGGCCATGCCGCTGATCACCTGGATCCCGGCCGATCCAAGCTCGCGGGCGATCGAGGCGGCGATCTCGACGCCGGCGAACGTCGCGCGGCGCGAGCCGACGATCGCCACGCTCGGCGTGGTCACTCCGACAGTCCCGAGTCGCCACAACCCCTCCGGTGGTGACTCCAGGTGTGTGAGGCGTGCAGGCCAGTCGGCCGAGTCTGGATCGATCCAGCGTGGTTGGGTCATCCAGCCACCTCGATCCGGTAGTGCAGGGCTTCGGCGAGCGCGTCCTCGCCCACCCGGTCGTCACCCGCCAAGTCCGCGATGGTGCGGGCGACGCGAAGAACCCGAAAGAAGCCGCGCGCACTGAGGTGGAGGCGTTCGCCCGACAGGGCCAGCAACCGGCGTGCGGGAACGGTTGATCGTGCGGCCGCGAGAATCTCGCGTCCTGTCAGGGCGGCGTTCCCGTGCGCAGCCCCTTCGCCCCGGCGGTGGCGAGCGGCCTCGACGCGGTCGCGCACCGTCGCGGACGGCTCCTCGTCAGCGCCATCGAAGATGTCGCGGTACTCCTGCCGCGGGACCGAGACGACCAGGTCGATCCGGTCCTTGATGGGTCCGCTGATCTTGTTGCCGTATGCAGTCAGCTGCCGGGGCTGGCAGGAGCACCCCTGCGCATCACCGAGGTGCCCGCACGGGCACGGGTTGGAGGCGCCGACGAGCATGAAGTCGGCGGGATACGTGACCGCGGCGCGAGCCCGCGCGACGGTGACCACGCGCTCTTCGAGCGGCTGTCGCAGTGCCTCGAGGTGCTGGCGGGAGAACTCGCTGAGCTCATCGAGAAAGAGGACGCCCCGGTGCGCCAGGCTGATCTCACCGGGCTGCGCAATGCCGGTGCCGCCGCCGACCAGCCCCGCCCGCGAGATGCTGTGATGCGGTGCGCGGAAGGGCGGCCGCAGCGTCGTCGGGGGACGCTCGCGAAGCGTGCCTCGCAGCGAGTAGATGGCCGCGACCTCGAGCGCCGCGTCGGACCGGAGGTCGGGGAGCAGCGACGGGAAAGTCCGCGCGAGCATCGTCTTGCCGGCTCCCGGCGGTCCGGACATCAGAATGTTGTGTCCGCCTGCGGCGGCGATCTCGAGCGCTCGTTTTGCCTGGCCCTGACCACGCACCGCAGCGAGGTCGGGCTCCGGCAAGAGTGATTGAGGCGATCCGTCGCGCACACCGGGCACGAGGGGACCATCACCGCGAAGGTATTCGACGCATGCCTGAAGCGACCTGGCTCCGAGCACCTCCACACCATCGGCAAGGGCCGCTTCGGGTGCGTTTTCCACCGGCACGATGAGGCGCTTGACACCGGCGGCCGCGAGACACCTCGCCATCGGCAGCACGCCGGTCACCGGCCGCACCGAGCCGTCGAGGGCGAGCTCCCCGAGAAAGGCGAGCCCGTCGAGCCGGAGCGATGGGTCTTGGGCCCGCAGCACTGCGATGGCGATGGCCATGTCGAAGCCCGTGCCCTCCTTGGGCAGCTCGGCTGGTGCGAGGTTGACGGTTACGCGACGCTGCGGAAACTTGAAGCCCGCATTGCGGATCGCCGGCTTGACCCGCTCGCGAGCCTCCTGGATCGCCCGATCCGTGAGGCCGACGATCGTGAAGGCAGGCAGACCGTTGGCAATATCAGCCTCCACCGTCACCGGAACACCGGCGAGGCCTCTCGTCGCACAACTGATGGCGAACGCAATCACACAAAGAAGTGTAGCAGCCGCAGGCTGCCGGCGGCGACGCCTCCCCCCATGCCTCTCGTATCGTCGCCGCATGCCAACCGACAACGCGCGGGCAAGGCGCTCCGCGCCGGCCAAGGTGCCGCCCGCCTTCTCACGCGATCCCAAGCTCGAGGCGCTTGCGGAGTCGTGTACGCGATTCCTCCTCGGCCACGGACGCCGCTCCGCAGACGAGCTGCTCGCCACCATCCCGCCCGGCACCAAGATCGACTACTACGGTGTCGGCGGGGCGGCGACCGAGCTCGAGGAGGAGGTCGCCTCGCTGCTCGGCAAGCAGGCCGCCCTCTTCTTTCCCACCGGAACCATGGCCCAGCAGGCAACGCTGCGCGTCCACGCTGACCGCCGCTCGAGCCGCAGTGTCGCCTTCCATCCGGCCTGCCACATGGAGACAAACGAGGAACGCGGGTACGAGCAACTCCATGGACTGTTCGGCGTCCCCGTCGGACCCATCGCGGAGCCACTCTCGTCCGCCAGCCTGGCGCAGGTGCGCGAGCCGATCGCCGCGCTCCTCATCGAGCTGCCACAGCGGGCGCTCGGTGGCACACTCCCCTCGTGGGGTGAGCTCGCCGCCCAGGTCGACTGGGCGAGAGACCGAGGCGCGGCGGTCCACATGGACGGGGCGCGGCTCTGGGATGCGACCCCCTATTACAGGGCCAGGCACCGCAAGTCCCTCGCCGATATCGCCGGCCTCTTCGACACCGTGTACGTGTCCTTTTACAAAGGACTCGGCGGCATTGCCGGGTGCTGCGTCGCCGGGGACGCGGACGTGATCGAGGAGCTGTCAGTGTGGCGAACCCGCCATGGCGGACGGGCCTTCGGGATGTGGCCGTACGCCGCGTCAGCGCTGGCGGCGCTGCGTCTGCGCCTCCCGAGGATGCCCGCGTACTACCGCCACTGTGTCGCGATCGCCGAGGCGGTTCGGGATCTTCCCGGCGTCGAGGTGCTTCCCGATCCGGTGCAGAGCACGTTGATGCACGTGCGTTTCTCCGTGGATCTCCCGACGTTCCGCGAACGGGTTGCCGAGATCGCCAGGTCAGAGAAGGTGATGACCTTTGCCCGACCGTGGTCGTCGCTGGGTCCGAGACTGCAGGAGTTCGAGTTCCAGGTCGGCGACGCCACGTTGGAGCTCGGCGTCGAGGAGATCCGCGACCTCTTCGCTCGCCTGGCGGGAACGTCGCGACGGGCCAGGCCGCCACGCCGGCGGGCATGAGCGTCAGCCTTTTCGGCCGTGCTCAGTCGCCCTGGACCGCGTCCCGGATGTGCTCGGTCTTCGTGACCGTCATCGCGCCATCCATGAGGAGGCCGATCACGTCGATGCGACAGGGCTGCTTCTGCCGGTGCGTCTGCGCGCGGTAGAGCTCGAGCAGCATGCGCAGCTTGCGTTGCTTGCGCTCGTCGACGGCCTCCTCAGGGGTACCGAATGCGGTCCCCCGGCGCGCCTTCACCTCGATGAGCACCAGCGTCTCGCCATCCTCGGCAATGATGTCGATCTGACCCAGGCGGCTCCGCCAATCCCGCGCAAGGATGCGGAAGCCCTGCTCCTTGAGGTAGGCGAGTGCTGCAACCTCGCCCGCGTGGCCGACGCGATCCTTGAGAGGCCGCGCCGGTGGAAGTTGCTCGGGGGTTCGCGACCCCCGGCTACGCTCCGCCGTCGCTCTCCGAGGCTGCGGCTGCACCCTCGGGCTCGTCTGCCTCGGGAGTCACGTCAGAGGTGTCGGTGGCGTCGAGGTCCGGCTCGTCGGCGGCCTCGACAAGCTCGTCCGGCTCGGCATCGGCCTCGGTGACCGCCTCGGGCTCGGCACGAACCAGGGTCATCTCAGAGCCGCCGATCGGCTGACGGCGCTCACGGATGCGGGCGTGCCGGCCGACCTTCTCTCGCAGGTAGAAGAGCTTTGCCCGGCGCACCTGGCCGTGGCGCAGCACCTCGATCCTGTCGATGCGCGGAGCGTGCACGAGGAAGGTGCGCTCGACGCCGACCCCGTGGGCGATGCGACGCACGGTGAAGCTGGTCGCGAGACCGACCTTGCCCTTGAGCGCGATCACAACGCCCTCGAACACCTGGACGCGTTCGCGGGTGCCTTCGACGACCTTGACGTGCACGCGCACGGTGTCGCCTGAACGCAGGATGGGGACTTGCGGTTTTTCCTGCTCGCGCTTGAGCAGATCGATGACATTCACGTTGTTCCTCCGGGCCTTGGGGCAGACCGTATCAGATCGGGGCGACGCAGACCGGTCCGTTGTGTCCCTTCATTGCGACGCCACGCGGCGATGGCTGCATGGTTGCCCTCGCGCAGGACGGCGGGGACCGAGCGTCCCTCGAAATCAGCGGGGCGTGTGTAGAGCGGTGCCTCGAAACCGCCGCCGGCCCCGTCGGAAAACGTCTCCTCGCCGAGCAACTCGGGAGAACCGACGACGCCGGGGACGAGCCGAGCAGTTGCCTCGATCACCGTCATCGCGGCGACCTCGCCGCCGCTGAGCACGTAGTCTCCGACCGACAGCTCGTCGCCGATCTCATCGCGCGCACGCTGGTCGACACCCTGGTACCGGCCGCAGACGAGCAGGACGGCGCGCTCCTCCGCGAGCTCGTGCGCAACGCTCTGGTCGAATCGACGGCCCTGCGGGGAGAGCAGGATGCAGCGCAGATCCGTCTCGGTCTCGCGCAACGCACGTACCGCGCGAATCACCGGTTCCGGCTTGAACACCATGCCCGCACCGCCGCCGAACGGCACGTCGTCCACCTGGCGGTGCCGGCCCTCGGTGTAGGTGCGCAGGTCGTGCACCGACAGCTCGACGTCGCCGGCAGCGATCGCTCGCCCGACGACACCGATGCCGAGCGGGCCTGGGAACACCTCGGGAAAGATGGTGAGCACGTGGAAGCGCATCACACCGTTTCCTCGGTCCATGGCGTGACCGTGACCGTGCCGCCGGCGACGTCGACCGCGGTCACGTAATCGCGTGCCATCGGCAGCCGGTGTACGGTGTCGCCGTTGCGGATGACCAGCACGTCGTTGCCGACACCCGCTTCGACATCGTCAACGAGCCCGACGTCGGTACCGTCAGTGTCGAGCACGCGCAGGCCCACGAGTTGCCAGACGAACCACTCATCGTCCGACAGCGGACGCGCCGCGTCGACGTCGACGCAGAGATAGACACCCCGCAGTAATGCGGCGTCATTCGGCGACGTGATCTCATCGAACCCGAGGAGCACCACATTTCCGGCGCCCGGGCGCGCGGTCCGCACCGTGAGCGATCGCCCGCCATCTTCGGTCGCGAGCTTGGTGCCGGGGGTGAAACGGCTCGGATCGCCGCCGATGGCCTCGGCGCGGACCTCGCCGCGCACGCCGTGCGCGCGAAGGATCTGCGCGGCGCGGAGCTTGGCGGGTGCGAGCGGGCGGCCGGTGGTCATCGAAGGTCTTTCAGCTCCACCTGGACGCGCTGGTGGTGACGCAGGCCGGCGGCACGAACCACCGCACGGACCGCTTCGATGTTGCGCCCGGTCTTGCCGATGAGCTTGCCCATGTCCTCTTCAGCGACCTGCAACGTGACGATGGTGCTGCGGCCGCGCGGGCGCGCCTCAACCGTCACCGCGGAAGGATTGGAAACGATTCGCTCGGCGATGAATCGCGTGAGGTCGGCGTAATCGGTCACTCCGCTGCGGGCTCCTCGTCGTCCGCGGCGGCGGGTCCTGTCGTTGCGGGGACCCCTCCCCGCCGCGCTGGTTGCGCGTCGGGGCTTCCCCCCGCAACGCCACCCGCCTCGCCCGGTGCCGCCGCGTTCGCTGCGTCGACCGATTGCGACGACGGCTCATCAACCGCCGTCTCTCCAGGGGCAGGCTCTGCAGCGGCAGGCTCCTCGGCAACTGGCTCCTCTGCGGCCGCTTCCGTCGCAGGGGCTTCCGCGGGTGCCTCGGCCAGGGCAACGGCCGTTGCCGCAGGTGCTTTCGTGGGTTCCGCGGCCTCAGCTCGGGGCGTGATCTTGAATGGACGCGCGGCGAGAATGCCTTCCTTCACAAGGAGTTGGCGCGCGCTGTCACTCGGACGTGCACCCCGGCGCAACCACAGCTGCACGCGATCCGCGTCGATGCTCACCACCGCCGGGTTGGGCAGCGGATCGTAGAAGCCGATCGAACTCGATGAACCTGCCGTCGCGTGGGCTGCGCGAATCCGCAACCACCAGCCGGTACACCGGTCGTTTGGTGGTGCCCATTCGCTTCAACCTGATCTTGACCAATGTCGTGCTCCTTTAGAAACCTGCTTGTCCGAGTTGGGTTGGATCGATGTTCTTGAGCTGTTTGAGCATTCGAGCCTTGCCGCGAACACCCTTGGTGCTCTTGCCGCCGCCGAGGCTCTTGAACATGGTCTGCATCTGCTCGAAGCCCTTGAGCAGGCGGTTGACATCGGCAATCGTGGTGCCGCTGCCCATCGCAATGCGCTTGCGTCGCGAGCCCTTGATGAGCTCGGGGTGGCGGCGCTCCTGGATCGTCATCGAGAGCACGATCGCTTCCATGCGTCCGAGGTCGGTCTCCGACGGCATCGCGGCACCTGCCTGCTGGACGAGCTTGCGGCCGCCGGGCAGCATGCCGAGCACGCCTTCGAGCGAGCCCATCCCGCGCAGCTGACGGAGCTGCGCGAGCCAGTCGTCCATGGTGAGACGACCGGCGAAGGAACGCTCGACCATCTCCTCGGCCTTCTTCTGGTCGAACTGCTCCTGGGCTCGCTCGACGAGGGTGAGCACGTCGCCCATGCCGAGAATTCGCGACGCCATCCGGTCGGGCGCGAACGGTTCGAGGTCGGAGACCTTCTCCCCGACGCCGATGTACATGATCGGCTTGCCGATGGTCTCGCGCATGGACAGCGCCGCACCGCCGCGCGCATCGCCGTCGAGCTTGGTGAGGATGACGCCGTCGACGCCGACGGCGTCATCGAATCCCTTGGCGACGTTCACCGCCTCCTGGCCTGTCATGGCGTCGACGGCGAGGATGACCTCGTGAACGGTCGTTGCCTTGCGGATGTCGCGCAGCTCATCGAGCAGCGGCTCGTCGATCTGCAGCCGGCCCGCTGTGTCGATGATGACCACGTCGCAGTTGAGCCTGGTTGCCTCCGCGACGCCACGCGCGGCGAGTTGCGCAACCTTGGCCTTCCCATCCGGGACGGTCACCGGGATCTGGTTGTCCAGCCCCAACTTCTGGAGCTGCTGCACCGCCGCCGGCCGCGTGATGTCGGCTGCGACCAGCATCGGCCTGTGGCCGTCGCGTCTGATGGCCAGGCCCAGCTTGGCGGCGGTGGTGGTCTTGCCCGAGCCCTGGAGGCCGACCAGCATGATTACCGTGGGCGGGTGCGGCTGGTAGTGGATCTTGCGCTGCTCACCGCCGAGCAGGGCGACCAACTCTTCGTTGACGATCTTCACGATCTGCTGCCCGGGTGTCAGCGACTCGAGCACATCGACGCCGACCGCGCGCTCGCGAATCCGGTCGACGAAGGCGCGGGCCACTCGGAAGTTGACGTCAGCTTCGAGCAGGGCCACGCGGACCTCGCGCAATCCGACCTCCACGTCCTCCTTGGTCAGCCGGCCGCGTCCGGAGAACCGGCGGAGCGCGGTGGCGAGCCGATCGCTGAGCGCTTCGAACACGGTCAGGCGTCCGCCATCAGCGTGGTTGCCAGCCTGGAGCGCAGGCCCGCCTCGAGGCGATCACGCCGGTCGAGCTCGGCCGCGTGCCCGAGGCGATCCTCGAAGTGCTCGAGCTGCGCCAGCGCCCGGCGAACCAGATCGTGGGCGCCGCTGCGGGTGCAGGCGAAGTGCTCGGCAACCTCGGTGAACGACCAGTCCTCGTGGAGGTGCAGCCGGCAGGCCTCGCGCTGGTGGTTGGTGAGCATGGCGCCGTAGACGTCCAGGAGCCGCTCCTGCAGGACGCGGGAGCTCAGGACCTGGGGGCTGGATCGCTCTGTCAAGGGCAAGACCTTGACATGCTACATGGTCCGCCCGAAGTGGCAGCGGGACGCGATAGAGCCGGCGACCGGGCCGGGGCCGTATCGCCACCGAGCCATCGGCCGCCGGCTCGTCTGGAATCGCGCTACGCGGCGGCAGGCTCCCCGACACGGGTGGCCGACTCGATGGACGCCAGGCGCTTGCGGGCGGGGATCAAGGCTGCGGCCACAGCCCCAACCGCGACCACCACCCCGCCGACGATCACCGCCGGGGTCAGGCCGGCCACGAAGGTCGCACCCGAGACGTAGCCGCCCCAGTGAGCGAAGATCGACGCAAGCACGGTGACCCCGAGGACGCCGCCGAGCTCACGGATGGCGTTGTTCGCTCCGGATGCTTTGCCCTCCTCACGGGCGCTCACCGAGCTGAGCACCACGTTCGCCACCGGCGCGAAGAACATGCCCATCCCGATGCCGCTGAGGATGAACGGGATGATGAAGGCCGAGTACGCCACGGTCGGCGTGACCACGAGGCCGATCCAGATCAACCCGGTGGCCTGGAGGGCCAGCCCGATCGCCATGAGGGTGCGGCCGTTGATCCGATCCGAGAGTGCGCCGGCTGTCGGCGCCACGATGATCGGCATCGCCGTCCAGGGGAGGATGCGCAAGCCCGCGGAGAGTGGAGAAAGTCCTTGCACGGTCTGGAAGAACTGGGCAAGCAGGAAGACGCTGCCGAACATCCCGAAGAACATGAAGAGTGACGCTGCATTGGCGCCGCTGAACGTCCGGTTGTTGAAATAGCGAATCGGCAGCATCGGTGCCTTGGAACGTAGCTCGTAGGCGACGAACCCGACCATCAACGCCACGCCGACGCCGAGGGTGCCGAGGATCTCGGGGCTCGTCCAGCCCTGCTGATTGGCGCGCACCAATCCCCAGACGATCGCGAACAGACCGGCGCTCGCGATGACCAGGCCGCCGAGATCGAGGTGGTTGTCCGCGCCGCGGGTCTCACTCAGACGGATCCGGGCCAGGGGTGCGAGCAGGAGGCCGATGGGCACGTTCACCCAGAAGATCCAGTGCCACGAGATGCCCTGGACGATGGCGCCACCCACGATCGGCCCGACCGCAACCGCGAGACCACCAATCCCTCCCCACGCTCCGAGCGCGACTCCGCGCCGGTTCGCCGGGACGGCCGCACTCAGGATGGTTAGTGTCAATGGTGTCACCATCGCGGCACCCGCTCCCTGGATGGCGCGCGCGACAATGAGCATGGTCGCACTCGTTGCCAGCGCCGACCCGGCGGAGCCGAGCGTGAAGACGGCGAGCCCGATCGAGAAGATCCGCCGCCTGCCGAAGCGATCCCCGAGCGCTGCACCGGTGAGTAGGAGGACCGCAAATGTCAGCGTGTACGCGTTGATGGTCCACTCCAGCTGCTGGAGATTTGCGTGGAGGTCGTGACGGATCACCGGCAGGGCGGTGGTCACGACCAGGTTGTCGAGGGTGACCATGAACAGCGCGAGCGAGGTGATCGCAAATGTCCAGATGACCTGGGACCGTCGAGCCATGGTGCCGTTCCTCCGTGATTGGTTGCTGTTGAATCCGCCGTTGTTTCGGTCGACTCTAGTGATTACTCACTCACTTCAATGGGCAAAAAAAATGCCGGACTTACACGCCCAGCTTGGCGTTCATGGCGCAGCCCTCGATGAGCCGCATTGCCCAGGCCTGAGGCTCGTCCATCTGACCCATCACGGCCAGCACATTCAGCAGCATCCCCTGGGCGAGGAACGAGCTGAGTCGCGCTGAGCCAAGACCGGTGAGCCGCTCCGCCAGGCGAACCAGCTCACCGAACCCGTCGGCCACGACGGCACGAATCGCGGGGTCGTCGCAGGCTGCGTAGGACTGCAGTTGCGCCCGCAGGCGGACCGGGCTCCTGCGGATCTCGTCGACGTAGGCATCCCCCATCGCCGACAGCGCCGCCTCGCCCTCGAGGCCTTTCGCAGCCCCCTGGAACAGCGACTCGGTGTCCTCGAAGCATCGCTTGATCGTGGCGATGATCAACTCGCGCTTGGTGCCGAAGAGCCGGAAGAGATACGGCTGGGAGATGCCGGCCATGCGTGCGATCACGTCGGTTGAGGCGCCCTCATAGCCGCGCTCGGCGAAGACCGTGACCGCGGCCTCGAGGATCTGCTCGCGCCGTTCCGGAGCGGTGAGACGTTCGGTGGTGGTCGCTGCGGTGGTCATGGGCCTATGGTAGTGAGTACTCACCACCTTGTCAAGAGCAGGTCAGGCGGTCGACCCGAAGAGGGCGTCCAGGTAGGCGGCCGGGTCGAAAACGTTGAGATCGTCGAGATCCTCGCCGAGGCCGACGAGCTTGACCGGGATCTTCAACTGCTCCTCGACCGCGAGGAGCGTGCCGCCCCGCGCGCTCCCGTCGAGCTTGGTGATCACGAGGCCGCTCAACCTGGTGGTTTCGTGGAATGCCAGCGCCTGGCGCATCGCGTTCATCCCGGTGGTCGCGTCGACGACGAGGAGCACCTCGTGCGGTGCCTCGGGGATGAGGCGTTCCACCACCCTCCGAATCTTGCCCAGCTCCGCCATCAGGTTGACCTTGGTGTGCAGCCGCCCCGCCGTGTCGACGAGAACCACGTCGATCCGGCGGGCCTCTGCTGCCTGGATGGCATCGAACACCACGGCGCCCGGATCCGCTCCGGGCTGATGCGCGACCACGTCGGTCCCGGCTCGGTCTGCCCAGACGCGCATCTGGTCGATCGCCGCAGCTCGATAGGTGTCGGCCGCAGCGATGAGCGAGCTTCGGCCCTCCTCACGAAGCCGGTAGGCAAGCTTGCCGATCGTGGTGGTCTTCCCGCTTCCATTGACGCCGACCACGAGGACCACGCTGGGCACCGCCCCGAGGTTGAGCGACCGGTCATAGGTGTTCATGACCGCCAGGATCTCCGCCTTCAGCGCCGCGATTGCTGCGGCACCGTCGGCCAGCTTCTCCCCCCGGACGCGATGGCGCAGCGCGGCGGCGAGCCGTTCCGAGAGCTCCACCCCGCAATCCGCGGCGATGAGGACCTCGGTCAGCTCTTCGAAGAACGCCTCGTCGAGCTTCCGTCCCGGCGCGGCGAGCCCGTGCATCTCGGCGCTGAATGTGCTCGACGCCTTGTCCATGCGACCGGACACGCGTCGCCACCAGGCGCTTCGCCGTACCGGGGCGACAACCTCGTCGGCGCTCATCCGGCCACCCTGCGCAGCGGCGCCCTCGGCGAGGCGACAACCTCCGCCTCGTCGAAGCGAACCCCGAGCACGGAGCTGGTGCCGTCGGCGTCGATGGTCACCCCCCAGAGCGCATCGGCCGCGGCCATGGTGATGTGGTTGTGGGTGACCACGAGGAACTGCTGCGTGGCGCCGAGCCGTCGGAGCAGCCTGGTGAAGCGGAGCACGTTGCTGTCGTCGAGGGCCGCGTCGACCTCGTCGAAGACGTAGAACGGGCTCGGGTTCACCTGCTGCAGCGCCAGGACCACGGCCAGCGCTGTCAGGGCTCGCTCGCCGCCGCTCAGCAAGCGGAGGGGCGTCTGCCGCTTGCCCGGCGGTTGCGCGAGGATCTCGACGCCGGGCCTCCGCTCCGCACGCACCGCAACGGCGTCGAGGTCGAGGACGGGCTCGGGCTCCTCCAGCCGCAGGGTGGCCTTGCCCCCGGGGAACAGCTCCGCATACAGCTCCTGGAAGTGGAAGGACACCGCGCCGAAGACCGTGTCAAATCGCCGCTCGATCTCCCGCTCGAGGTGTCGAGCCATGTCGCGGAGGTCGCCACAGGCCCGGGCCAGGTCGTCGCGCTGCACGGCGATGGTCATCACCCGGGCGGTCAGCGCCTCGTGCTGCTCGGGTGCGAGCGCATTCACGGCACCGAGTGCGGCGATCCTGCGCTCGAGGCGAACGATCTCCCGCTCGGCCCGCTCCGCCGCGGCGGGATCGAGTTCGCCGGAGTTGTCGTCGCTCAGGTCGCGCACCGCATCGGCGTGCTCCGCGACCGCGGCCTCGCAGGCAACGACCTCGAGCTCAGCGGACTGGAGTTCGTCGCCGGCGCGCGCGACCGCCACCGCGACCTCGGCGTGCTCGGTCTCGAGCCCCAGCACCGCAAGCTCCAGCTCTGCGATGGGCTGCGCGACCAGGTCATGGTCGCGCTGCGCGGTCGACTGCTCCTGAGCGGCGCGCCCGGCCGCCGCCCGGCCGTGCAGCCCGTGGACGATCGCCGCCAGCGCATCGCCCTCGGCGATCAGCCGGCGCGTCTCGGCGGCGGCGAGACGCGAGCGGGCTGCGTCCAGGGCGCGGCGCGCGGCTTCGCGACGTTCTTCGACGTGGGCGCCCTCAGCCTTGGCCCTGGACAGGACACGCTCCGCCTCCTCCGCTGCGAGCCGAGCGGCCTCCGCCGCTGAGCGCACCCTGCGCGCGTGCTCCTCGGCGGAGCCGGCGGCCTCCTCGAGGCCGGCGTGCCGTTCGGCCGCCGAGGCCAGTCGCCGATCGGCCTCCGACTGGGCTTCGAGCGCCGCGTCTGCCTCGGCCCGTCGGGTGATGAGCATGGCTGCGGCACGCTCGGCCTGCGTTACCGCCGCGGCGAGCGCCTGCTGAGCGCCGACCGCCAACGCCGCCGCGGCGGCTTCCTCGGCGCGAGCCGCGCGATCCGCGTCGACGGCGACCGACAGTGCCTGGTCGAGGTCGTTGAGCCGATCCCGCGCATTGGCGGCTGCGGCGACCGCTGCTGCCTCGAGGCGCTCGGAGCGATCAGCAGCAAGCGACGACGCGCGCTCATCACGCGCGAGGTCGATGGTGTCGACCGCGCGGCCTCCGCGCAGCCCGGTCGGAGTGACCACGGTTCCGTCGCGCAGCACCGCGACTGAAGCGCCACGGGCGAATGCGTGCTGCGCCGAATCGAGGTCGGGTGCAACCCAGACTCCCAGCAGCAGGCGGCTCACGGCGCCAACCGCATCAGGCGAGACCTCGATCGCGCGGGAGAGCAGCACGAATGGCTCTGGGGCGGGCTGCTCGACGACCGGGTCGAGGTGAGCGCGGACGAGCCGTTCGCGCGGCCCCTCCCGATCGAGGTGAGCGGCCGCGGCCACCAGGTCATCGACCAGCCATGCGCCGAGGTGCTCCTCCAGAGCCGCCGCCACGGCGCCGGCGAGCCCGCCATCGGTGATCTGCAGGCAGTCGACCAGGCGGCGCGCCCGGAGGGTGCCGGCGGCGACTGCCCGCGCGATTCCACCGTCCGCGGCGCTGCCGCTGAGCCTTCCGCGAGCCGCTGCGAGCGCCGCGAGCGCGAGGCGTGCTTCACCTGCGGCGTCTGCGACCGCCCGGTCGGCGGCGTTGACCGCCTCCCAGGCCGAATCAACGGCGCTGCGCGCCTCGCCGACCCTGGCGGCGGTGAGTCGAGCCTGCTGCGCGGTTTGATTCGCCCGGGCCTGGTGCGTCGACAGCGAGGACTCGAGCTCGGCGATTCGCGCCGCGGCTGTCTCCGATTCGGCGGCGAGGGCGTTCACCGCTGCCGCAGCCAGGTCGACCTGGGCGATCGCCGCACGAGAATCCGCAGCTGCACCGGCGCGCTCGCTCTCGGCAGCAGCAAGCGCCCCGGCGGCGGCGGCGGATCGCTCGTCCTCGACCGCGGATTCAGCTGCCGCTTCGGTGGCTGCGAGACGCAGCCGGTCGGCCTCGCGTTCCAACAGGTCCCAGCTGCGCTGCTCGTCACCCGCTTCGACTGCTGCGAGCGCCTCGGCCGCGGCGCGAACCTCTGGCACGATCGAGTCGAGGTCCGCCACGGCAACGCCGCGCTGCGCCACCGCGGAGCGAAGGCGGTCGGCGAACCGTCGCTGCTGTCCCTCACCGCGTTCGACCTGGATCCTTGCCTCCTCGAGACGGCGTGCCGCCGCATCGCGAGCCGCACGCGCGGCGTCAAGGCGCTGGCGGGCGGCCTCGGATCGGTGCGCGAAGGCCGCATCCGCCTCCGACGCCGCCTCGCACCGCCCGAGCGCCTGTTCAAGCCGCCGCCGGGCGAGCTTCAGGCTTGCCCTCGCGGCACGCCATTCCTCATGCGCGAGGCTGCCTCGCAGCTCGGTGAGGCGCTGGCTCATCGTCCGGAGCTCGATCGCAGCCACGGACTGCTCGCCGAGCTCAGCGAGGCGTGGCGTGGCATCGTCGAGGAGGTCGGTCAGGCGCCGAACGATGATGTCGGCGCCGTCAAGCCGGTGCGAGGCCTCCTCGCACGCAGCCCGAAGCGCTCGTACGCCGGCCGCCTGCTCGACCAGCGTCCGGCGCTGACCCGGCGTTGCCTCGATGATCCCGTCGATGTCGTTCTGCACGACGACCGCGTAGCCGTTCTGGGTGAGCCCCGTGCCGCCGAGCAGTCGCTCCAGGTCGCGAAGCCGGGCGTGGTCGCCGTTGATCCGGAATTCGGTGTCGCGGTCGCCACGAGCAACCCGCCGGCTGACCGAGACCTCGGGATCCTCCGAGGGGAGCGTGCCCTCCTCGTTATCGATGACCAGCTCGACCTGAGCGAGGCCCATCCGCTGGCGGCCGCCGCCGCCGGCATAGATGACCTCGTCCATGCGCTGCCCGCGCAGCTCGCGAGCGTTGGTCTCGCCCAGCGCCCAGCGCACCGCATCGACGAGGTTGCTCTTGCCGCTTCCGTTCGGCCCGACGATGGCGGTGATCCCCGGGTCGAAGAGCACCTCGCTGCGCGCAGCGAACGTCTTGAACCCGGACAGGGTGATCCGCCGGAGCCTCATCGGGGCGATTGTCCATGCGCGGGGCGCGAAACGTCAACATCTTGGGCCGGGGCGATCTCCGAGCCCCAAGATCTGGTGCTCACTCCTGGACCGATGGTGTGCTCCCACCGCCGCGACCCCGGCCTCCTCGGCGCCCGCGACGGCGACGCGGGGCCGGTGCCGCCGCCTCGGCCGGCGGAGGAGGAGCCGCCTGCTGCCGGCCGACCAGCGCCTCGGCGGCATGACGCAGCGCGGACAGGAGACTCCGGGTCCGCTTGGGCGTTGACACCCCCGGCGTGACGGCGGCAGCCTCGGGAGGGTGGCTCCCCGACCGCGGAGTGGAGCCGCGCCGGCGGCGCGGGGTCGCTCCGCGGTCCGCGGCCACCTCGGCGACCCTGCGGCGAACGCGAGCGGGCTCGGAGGCAACGGTCCTGGCTGCGTCGCGGGCGGCGCCCACCGCGGCGGCGGCACCGCCGCGGCTCGTCTTGCTCAGCTTGTCGAGCGCGTCGTGCGCGGCGGCCTGCTCTGCCGCCTGCTTGGTCGGGCCGCGGCCGGTCCCGCCCACGCGGTCCCCGAGGAGCACCTCGGCGGTGTACTCACGCTTGTGACCCGGACCGCCGGTGGCGATGACCCGGTAGTGCGGCGTGTCCCCGGTCCGATCCTGGGACGCCTGCTGCAACTGGCCCTTGAAGTTCTCGTCGCTCCACTCGGCAAGATCGCCGATGTTCTGGAGGAAGACCTTGGTCGCCGCCCGGTACCCCTGGTCGAGGAAGATCGCGCCGATCATCGCCTCAAAGGCGTTGGCGAGCAGCGACGGCAGCTTGCGCGCTCCGGTCTTGACCGCGCCCCGCCCCATCAGCAGGGTCTCGCCGAGCTGGAGGCGCTCGCCGAGCCGCGCCAGCGAGGTGGTGTTGACCAGCGCCGCCCGGAGCTGGGTGAGCTGGCCCTCGTCGTAGGTGGGGAATCTTCGGAAGAGGTACTCGCCGACCACGAGCTCGAGGACCGCGTCGCCGAGGTACTCGAGACGCTCGTTGTCGTGCCCGGGACCAGCGGGCTCGCCGTGCTCGTTGTTCCAGGAGGCGTGGGTCATCGCCTCGCGAAGCAATTCCTGTTTGCGGAACTGGATGCCGATCCGCTTCTGGAGCTCGCGCAGGCGCTCGAGCTCCTCCTCTCCCAGCGGCGATGGCGTCTGCTTGGGCGCCACGACGGTCGCCGTCGGCGGCGTGGGCTCGGCTAGGTGGTCGCCCCCACCTTCTCCTGGATGTAGTCCCAGGCCTGGGCCACTGTTCCGATCTTCTCCGCGTCCTCGTCGGAGATCTCCATCTGGTACTCCTCCTCGAACGCCATTATCAGCTCGACCAGGTCGAGCGAGTCCGCGTTCAGGTCCTCCACGAACGACGCCTCCGGCGTCACCTGCTCGGTCTCCACGCCGAGTTGATCGGCGACGATCGCCTTGAACCGGTCGAAGGTTAGGTCTGGCATCAGTCGTTCCTTGTGATTGTGTGGCTGCGGATGGTGCCGCATCAGTCTGCGGCGCAACGATAGCGTCAGGAGCGGGGGGTCGCCACGCGAAGGGCCCGGAAGCGCCGTCGATGATGCGCTCCGGCGGGCCGTCGCGGTTTGCTGGGGTGTCGGACTGGCTCATGCCGCCAGACCGCCGTCGATATGGAGCACGTGACCCGTGATGTACCCCAACTCTGGCAGGACGAGGAAGGCGATCGCTGCGGCGACCTCCTCGGGGGTGCCCATCCGCCCCTTGGGGATGGCCGCGATCGCCGCGGCGCGGACGGCGTCGCCGAGCGCTGTGGTCATCTCGGTCTCGATGAAACCGGGGGCGACGGCGTTCACCGTGATGTCGCGGCTGGCTACCTCGCGTGCCAGCGATTTGGTCAGTCCGATCAAGCCCGCTTTAGCAGCCGAGTAGTTGGACTGGCCGGCGTTGCCGATCACACCGGCGATGCTCGACACGTTGACGATACGGCCGAAGCGCTGGCGGAGCATGGGCCGGAGCGCGGCGCGGCAGATGTGAAATGCCGCGGTGAGATCGATCGCGATCACCGCGTTCCAGTCGTCGTCGGTCAGGCGCATCGCCAGGTTGTCCCGGTTGATCCCCGCATTGTTGACCACGATGTCGAGCCCACCGAGCGCCTGCACGGTCTGATCGACCAGCCCAACGGCGGCGTTGGGATCGGCGAGATCGGCCCCGAGCGCAACGGCCGTGGCGTTGTGCGCGGACTGCAGTTCGGCGACGACCGCTGCAGCACTGTCCGGGTTGGCCGAGTACCCCACGGCGACCGACGCGCCGGCTCGCCCCAGGGCGATCGCCGTGGCTCTGCCGATGCCGCGAGACCCGCCGGTGACCAGCGCGCACCTGCCCTCGAGCGCGCGTGACTGGCTCATCCGGCGACCTCCGCTGCATCGAAACGCGCGGCGGCCTCCGGCGTGTTCACCGAGACGGCACGGATGTCCGGGGTGATGCGCCGGGCGAGCCCGCTCAGCACGTTGCCGGGGCCAACCTCCACGAGCGTCTCCGCGCCGAGCTCCTCGAGGCGGCGGACGCAATCGATCCATCGCACCGGCGATGTGAGCTGCGCGCGGAGTCGTTCGCGCAACTCGTCCGCGGTGTACGCGTCGCGTGCGTCGACGTTGCATACCACCGGTGGATTCGGGGCGGAAAACGTTGCGCTGTCGAGCGCAGACTCGAATTCGTGTGCTGCCGCCGCCATCAACGGCGAGTGGAATGCGCCGCTGACGTTGAGGGGAATCGCGCGCCGCGCACCGCGTGTCAGCGCGAGCTTCGAGGCGGCGTCGACGCCGCTCGTTGAGCCGCTGATGACCAGCTGGCCGGGCGCATTGTGATTGGCGACGACGACAACCTCGCCGGTCTCCCGTTGCACCTCCTCGCAGACGGCGGTGGCGGCCTCGACATCGATACCGATCAATGCGCACATGGTGCCGTCGCGCATCGCTGCCATGGCCCGGCCGCGCTCGATGACGAGGCGCATGGCGTCGGCGGGTTGCAGCGCATGTGCTGCAACCGCCGCGGCGTACTCGCCCACGCTGTGCCCCGCCACCGCGACGATGTCGAGGTCATCGGGCAGCGTGCTCCGCAAAGCGCATTCGACGAAGAGCAGCGCCGGCTGGGCGATCTCAGTTGGGCGCAGGTGCTCCTCGTCGCCCATCAACGCGGTCTCGAGGTCGAGGCCTGAGGATTTCGCCGCATCGAGCATCTCGCTGGCGATGGGGAGTGTGGTCAACCCATCAGCCATGCCAGCGGCCTGGCTGCCCTGTCCGGGAAAGCAGAGTGCTACACGCGCCAACAGGACCGATGGTTACTCGGTGACGACCACTTCGCGGCCGTGATAGTAGCCGCAGTTCGGGCAGACGCGGTGTGGGATGCGCGGCTGGCGGCAGCGCGGGCATGGTGACAGCGTCGGCATTTCCAGGGCGTGGTGGGAGCGCCGAAAGTCACGGCGGCGCTTTGAGATTTTTTGCTTGGGAAGCGGCATGCTCGGTTCTCCGGGGACGGCGCGCACGCACGGGGCGCGGCCAGTGGATGCGGCCAGTATAGCTGTGCGCTCAGTCCCGACGACCCGGAACGCTAGTCGCGGTCCCGGCGTTTCCGCCGCGATCCACCCTCGGCGGGAAGGGCGTCGATGCCCTTGCGGACCGTCGTCGCGGCACGCATCAGCTGGTCCTCAAGACGGAGCATCACCTCGCGGGCGTACGCGTCCGCCTCGTTGCAGGTCTTGGCGGAACGCTCCTCGGCCTCGGCGAGCAGGGTGGCCGCGTGTTCGCGCGCCTGATCGGCGATGGCGTGGTCGCCGACCATGACGGCGGCGCGAGCCTCCGCCTCCGCGACGATCCGCGCCGCCTCGTGCTCGGCGCGCGAGAGGAGCCGTTCGGCCTCCTGCTCGGCTTCGACGACGACGCGGCGCTGATCCTCGAGGAGATGACGCGCCTGCATGAGCTCATCGGGCAGCCCGAGGCGAGTCCTGTCGATGAGCTCGAGGATCTCCTCCTCGTTGACCACCACCCCGGCGGTGAAGGGCACGCGGCGGCCGGTGCTCACGATTTCCTCGAGCTGGTCGACGAGATCGATGACCGTGGGATCGGTGTTCGCGGGCACGTCGGTCACGTGGGTCGCGCCTCGTGCTCCCGCTGCTCGGCGAAGCGGCGGCGCATCGCCTCGACGCTCACTGGGGGCGCCATCTCGTTGACGTTGCCGCCGAGGTGGCACACCTCTTTGATCAACGATGACGAGATGAAGACGTTGGAGAACGAGGTCATCAGGAAGACGGTGTTCACCGACGGGTTGAGACGGCGGTTCATCAGCGCCATCTGGAATTCCGACTCGAAGTCGCTGATCACCCGCAGCCCCCGCACGATCGCGATCGCGCCGGTGGCCGCCGCGAAATCGACGGTCAGGCCGTCGAAGGTGGTCACCTCGACGCGAGGTCGCGACTCCAGGCACGCCTGGATCATCTCGACTCGCTCTGCGGCGGTGAACAGGGGGGTCTTGCCCGGATTCTCCAGCACGCCGACGATGACGCGGTCGAAAATCGCGGCTGCACGATCGAGGATGTCGAGGTGCCCGAACGTCACCGGATCGAAGCTGCCGGGGTATACCGCGGTGCGCTCGCTCACGCTGTTCCGTCCGATGGTGCAGCGTCTCGCTGCAGGAAGCTGATAGTGGTCAGGCCGTAACGCGCCTCACGGAACCGAGCGAGCATGCCGATCCGCTCGGGGATTTCGCGGGCGCGGTGATGTTCGCACACGACCAGTCGCGGTGGAGCGGCGCCGAGCAATTCGAGCACGCTTTCGAGCTCCGGGTCCTGGTATGGGGCGTCGACGTAACAGAGATCGGCCTCCGCCGTCAGGGCCGCGGCGCCACGCAGCCAGCGCCGGACGTCGGCGCCGACCAGCGTGCATCGGTCGCGGCATCCGAAGCGCTCAGCGGTCCTGGCGATGAGCGCGAGTGCCTCGCGATGGCGTTCGACAAAGGTGACCGAAGCCGCTCCCCGGGACAGCGCCTCGAAGCCCACCGTGCCGGCGCCCGCGTAGAGGTCGACCATCCGCGCGCCGACCACGCCGGTTCCCAGGATGTTGAAGACCGACTGGCGAACCATCGCCCGGGTTGGGCGGACCTCGCGTCCGGACGGTGTCCCGACCACCCTCCCCCGCCACTCCCCTGCGGTGATCCTGGTCTGGGCCAGATGCTGCGGTCCGGTCTTCAGACGCCGCGGCATGAACTCGGGAGCGGTCGCACGCTAATCGATGTCGAAGACAGCGCGGTAGCCGTTCATCGCATCCGACAACGGCTTCCAGGCGGAGAGCGTGGGGTCGTGGTCGAGCCAGTTGAGCGCGGCCTGCCGGGAGCGCCGCCCCAGCGCCACGTCGAGGAGATCGGCCGCGAGCATGTCGGGAAGGCCGTGCTGGCGCAGGCCGACGAGCTGCCCGGGACCGCGAAGTTGGAGATCGCGCTCGGCCAGCTCGAACCCGCTGTCGGTCGCCGCCACCGCGGCGAGGCGCTGCGAGTCTTCCTGGTCGATGCCGCCCTCGAAGAGCAGGCAGTACGACTGGTGCTGCGCTCGTCCCACCCGGCCGCGGAACTGATGCAGCTGCGCGAGCCCGAATCGTTCGGCGCCCTCGATGACCATGACCGTGGCGTTGGGCACGTCGACCCCGACCTCGACCACGCTGGTCGCCACGAGGATGTCGGCATCGCCGCGCACGAACCGGTCCATGCGCTCGGCTTTCTCGCGCGCCGGCATCCGTCCGTGGAGCAACTCGACACGCAGATCCGGGAACACGCTGGTGCTGAGACGCTGGAATTCGGCCGTCGCGCTGCGAGCTCCGAGCTTGTCCGATTCCTCGATGAGCGGGCAGATGACAAAAGCCTGGCGCCCTCTGCCGACCTCGGCGCGGACGAACTCGTAGGCCGCGCCCCGCTCGTGGGGTGGGACGACGCGCGTCTCCACGGGACGCCGGCCCGGCGGCATCTCGCGCAGCTCGCTGAGGTCGACGTCTCCGTAAAGGGTGTTCGACAGTGACCGGGGGATCGGCGTCGCGGTCATGGCCAGGTAGTTGGGCATGGCACCCGAGGTCTGGCGCAGCCGCTGGCGCTGGGCGACGCCGAAACGATGCTGCTCGTCGACGACGACGAGGCCCAGGTTGACCATGGCGACGTCGTCCTCAATGAGCGCGTGCGTCCCGACGATCAGCGAGTCGTGGCCACCCGCGAGCCCGGCGAGGATCTCCCGGCGCGCGGCCGCTGAGGTGCTGCCGACAAGCAGGCGAGGCGGCAGGCCGTGGGGACCAAGGAGGCTGTCGAGGGTCGCGTGGTGCTGGCGGGCGAGGATCTCGGTCGGCGCCATGACGGCGGTCTGGAACCCGGCGCGGTGGGTCATGAGCGCTGCCAGCGCGGCGACGACCGTCTTGCCACTGCCGACGTCGCCCTGGAGGAGGCGGTTCATCGGGCCCGGCGCGGCGAGATCGGTGAGGATCTCGTGCCCAGCGACGCGCTGACCGTCGGTGAGCGTGAAGGGCAGGGTCGCGACGAACCCTCGGGCGACCTCGATGTCGTACGCGACGATCACCCCCGGTCCGCTCATGCGCCGGCGCCGCGCGCGCTCGGCGGCAACCTGGAGCAGGAACAACTCCTCGAATGCGATCCGCTCGCGAGCTCGCGTGGCGGTCTCGATGCTGTCCGGCTTGTGGACCTGGTAGAGGGCTTCGGCGATCGGCATCAGGCGCTCGGCCTCGCGGACCGACGGCGGCAGATGATCCGGCACCTGGGTCGTGAGCCCGAGCAGCGGCTCGATGCGGGCGCGCAGAAAGCGCGAGGTGATGCCTTCCGTTTCCGGGTACACGGGGGCCAGCGTCCCGACGTGGCGCTGGTCTGGGCCGGTGCGCTCAAACGCGGGGCTGCGAAAGGTGAGTCCCGTCCTCGACTGCTCGACCTTGCCGCTGACCATCAGCTCCATGCCGGGTTGCAGCTGTTTGATGAGAAATGGCTGGTTGAACCAGACCGCCGTGGCCACGGCGCCGTCGTCTTCGAGCGTCGCCTCGACCAGCACCATCTTCTTGTACGGGCTGCGCCGCGAGCTGACGTTGCGGATCCGCACGTGCGCGGTCTGCACGATCCCCACCTGGAGCGCACCCAGCGAGACGGTGTTTCGCGTGTCCTCGTAGCGGCGGGGCAGGTGAAAGAGGAGGTCGCGGATGGTGCTGATGCCGAGCCGCTGGAGTCGCTGCGCCTGTCGCGGACCGATCCCGGTGAGCCGGAACAACGGCAGGTCGAGCTCGAGCGGCACATGCAGCGGCGTCACGATCGAAACGTGTTGCGAGGTCACAGCTATTCCATCGTGGCAGGCCTGCCCGATTAGTCCGCGCCGAGGCAGGCGACTCCGAGACCACCCGGTCCGCTGTATGCGCCGACGACCGGGCCGATGCGCCCGAGCACCGCGCTGACGTTCGAGACGGCCGCGCCCAGTCGCGTCTCGAGGTCGACCATCAACTCGGCTGCCGCGGCGTGAAACTCGGCCAGGCTGCGCAGCGGGGCGCAGCCGCGAACCTGCTCGACGATCATGTCGATGCCCTTGGATCGGCTTCGCGGACGCGCGAGCGGCACGACCTCGCCATTGCGGACGGCGATCAACGGTTTGACGTTGAGCAGGCTGCCGACGAAAGCCTGAGCACGACCGATCCGACCGCCGCGATGCAGGTAGGTGAGCGTGTCGAGCAGGACCAGGATCGTGACCTTGCTCCGCCGCCGGGTGGTCCTCTCCGCCACCGCGGCCGCGCTCGCGCCGGCCCTGATGTCGTCGAGCGCCGCGCGCACCAGCAGCTGGAGGCCGCCGCTCACGCTCTCGGTGTCGACCAGGTGGATGCGCGCGGCGTCGAACTCCTGCGCGGCGAGGGTCGCCGATTGCAACGTACCGCTGAGCTTTGCGGAGATGTGCAATCCGACGACCTCGTCCTGCGGATTCACCAGGAGCGATCTATACAGGGACGCGAATGCGTCGGGTGACGGCTGCGACGTGGTCGGATGCACGTCGGTGTGCTCGAGCTTGGTGTAGAACGCATCGGCGTCGATATCGACACCATCGCGGTATTGCTGATCCCCGAAACGGACGATCAACGGCACGACGTGCACGCCGAGCGCCTGCGCATCCGACGGCGAGATGTCGGCCGTGCTGTCGGTGACGAGATGGATCAACTCACTCGAGCGAGAGCACGTACGGGTAGTGCTCCTGTCCTCCCGTCTGAAGCTCGAATTCGATTCCGGGATTGCTGCCACGCAGGGCCTCGACCAGAGCCTCGGCGTCCTGCTCGCTCACCTCGTCGCCGCGGTACACGGTCACCAATTCCGGCTGCTCGGTCTCCGCTTTGAGCACCGCATCGATGACCTTGAGGTACTCGCTGCCGACCTCGGTGATCACATCGTCGACCACGGCGATCACATCGCCGAGCTTGATGTCGTGACCGTTGACGCTCGAATCCCGCACGGCATGGGTCACCTCCACCGCTCGCACCGCCGCAACCGCGGCCAGCATTCGCTCGACGTTCTCGTCGAGATCCGCCGCCGGGTCGAACGCCAGGAGCGCGCTGATGCCCTGAGGAAGATTTCGAGTGGGCACCACGCGTACCTCGCATCCCTCGGCGAGAGTATCCACCTGCTCAGCGGTGAGGATCACGTTGCCGTTGTTGGGCAGGAGGATGACGCGCTCGGCGTTGGCTGCGCGCACTCCGTTGAGCAGGTCCTCGATCGAGGGGTTCATGGTCTGGCCGCCGCTCACGATGCTGTCGGCGCCGAGGCTGCTCATGATCTCGCGAAATCCGTTGCCGGGTGCCACGCTCGCAACGCCGATCGGCTTGGGGGGAGCCTGCGGACGCTCCTGGGCGGCGGTCCCGATGGCCTCCGCTTCCGCCTCGTCGGCATCGGCGCGCATCAGCACGTCATGGTGCTGCGCCGACATGTCCTCGACCTTGAGCTTGCTCATTCGCCCGCGCGACGACGCCGCCGCGATCAGGCCGGCCGGGTCTCCGGTGTGGATGTGGACGCGGACCAGGTCGGGATCGCCGACCACGAGCGCCGACTCCCCGAGTGCTGAGAGCTCGGTGCGGATGGCGTCGACGTCGAGGCCGGGGCCGTTGATCAGGAACTCGGTGCAGTAGCCCCATCCCTGCTCGCGCGGGGCGACCGCCGCGGCGCCACGACGAGCCGCCGCAGATCCGGTGGCCTCCATGTCGCCGGGGTTCGGTGGAAGCCGAAGCGCGGGCTCGCCGGAGCGGCGCAGCATCGCCGGGGCCGGCGCGCTGCTCGGGTGCGTGTCGCCGACCGTGCGGGCGAAGCCCTCGAGGATCACCGCGAGCCCGAACCCGCCCGCATCGACGACGTTGGCATCGCGGAGCACCTGGAGCTGATCCGTGGTGCGCTCGACCGCGGCGTGGGCCTCGGTCACGACCCGCTCGAGGACAACTCGGATGTCGTCAGTGGTCGCGGCGGCGGCCGCCGCGGCCGCCGCAGCGTCGCGGACGACCGTGAGGATCGTGCCCTCGGTCGGCTTCATCACCGCCCGATACGCAACTGCCGATGCCTCGGTGATGGCCAGGGCGACCCCGTTGGCGTCGAGGTGGACCCGTTGGGCGGCACCCTGGGCAAAGCCGCGGAGGATTTGCGACAGGATGACCCCGCTGTTCCCGCGCGCGCCCATGAGCGAGCCGTGCGCAGCCGCCGCGAGCACCGAGTCGGCTGCCTCCGGCACAGGAGCGTCGCGAGCCTCCTCCACCGCCGAGCGCAGCGTCAGGTACATGTTCGAGCCCGTGTCGCCGTCGGGCACGGGAAACACGTTGAGGTCGTTGATCTCCTGCTGGTTCGCCTCCAGCCAGGACAGGGCGGAGGTGAGGCCGGCGAGGACCTGCTCGCCACCGATCTCGCGGAGCGGTTCGCGGAGCACCGACAGCTCCGGCGCCGGCTTAGTGGCGGACACCGTCGTTCTCCGCGTGGATGCCCTGGACGTTCACGTTCACCGCGACCACCGGCAGCCCGAGGGTCTTCTCGACGGAGTAGCTCACGGCACTCATAAGGTTGTGAGCCACCTCGCTGATACGGGTCCCGTATTCCACGATCACGTAGAGCTCGATCACCAACCCGTCGGGGGTGACCTGGATCTCGACGCCGCGGTGGACGTTCTCCCGGTTGAGCCGCTCTGCGATGCCGTCACGAAGGCCGCGGGCGGCCATGCCGACGATCCCGTAGCACTCATTGGCCGCGTGGCCCACGATCGACGCAACCACCCGGGGCGAGACCTCGATCCTGCCCAGGGAGGCGGTGCGCGACAGTGCGTCGGACGCGCGGACCTTGCCTTTCACGTATCTCCGTAAGCCCGCTGGAGGGCCTGTGGTATCCTCGGCGACCGGCCACCGTCTCGTTTCGGAGGCCAGCGGGCGCCGCCGTGGCTGCGGCCGAATTCTAGTACGCCAGACCGGACGCGTCTCAGATGCGCGCTCCGACCCACGAGAGACATGATGTCCCAGCGCTGCGATATCTGCGGGAAAGGCCCGATGACCGGGAACAATGTGAGCCACTCCAAGGTGCACACGAAGCGTCGCTTCCTGCCCAACCTCCATGTGACTCACCTCGCGGTCAGGGGTAGGGAGGTACGGGCCAAGGTCTGCACTCGCTGTCTGCGAACTCGAGCAAAGGCGGCTCGCGGCTAGCCTTCTTCCCCTGCTTCATACGGTAGGATTGCTCCGTTAGCAGCGTTTTCGGAGGGTAGGGTGTCCAGGGCGAGAGCGGTCCTTCTCGGCGGCGCCTGCGTTGCGACGCTGGCCGGCAGTTTTGGCGGCGGCCTTGCGCCTCGGACGGTCGCGGCGGCTGGCACCCCATCTGTCACGAGCGTCACGCCGTACGACGGACCCTCTGGCGGAGGGACGCCCATCGTCATCGCCGGATCGTTATTCACTGGCGCCACCGATGTCCTCCTGGGCGGGAGCGACCTGACGCCTTGCCCGGCCACGCCGAGCTGCTTCACGTTTGTCAGCGACAACGAGATCGACGTGGTGACCCCGCCCGCGACGGCGGGAACCTTTGATGTCCAGGTCATCACATCGGGCGGGACCAGCCTGACGAGCCCGGCGGATCAGTACACGTATCTCGATCCACCGACTGTCACGGGCGTCGCCACTCCGCAGAGCGAGGGCGCGACCGGCGTCGCGATAACAGGAACCAACTTCTCGATCCCCGGACCCCCGGTTGCTGATGCGGTCAGCGAGGTGGACCTGGTTCCGACCAACAACGCCACGGGTCCAACCGTGGCGCTCACCACAAACCCCTGCGCCACCGGCACTGCGCCGGATTGCTTTACCTTCGCTGACAACTCCGATCTGAGCATCAACCTGCCGACGTCGATGGCGGCCGGCAAGTACGACACCGAGGTCATCACTGCGGGCGGGACCTCGGCGACGTCGCCCAAAGACCTGCTCCTGGTGCAGCAACCCGCCCCGACGGTCACGTCGGTGACCCCGAATGCCGGTCCCGAAAGCGGAGGTCCGCCGGCGGTCACGATCGACGGGGCGAACTTCAGCGGATCCGGGTTCACGGCGACCGGGGTGTCGTTTGGAGGAACCAGCGTCGCCTTTTCACCGATCAGCGCTTCATCGATAACAGCGACGCCGCCCTCCGGGACCGGGCAGGTCGACGTCACCGTCACGACCGTGTCGGCGGACGGAACCTCGACCCAGACGAGCGCCACGACCAATGCAGACACCTACGCCTACGCGCCTGTTCCCTCGGTGACAAATGTTTTGCCTGGAACAGGGCCGACCGGGGGCGGCAACACCGTTACGATCACCGGGACCGGATTCAAGTCGAGCTTCGGCCCGGGAGCCAGCTTCAGCGCGACCGACGTGACCGTTGACGCGACGGATATCACCGCGACGCCGTGTTCGGGGTCGCCGAGTAGCCCGTGCTTCGATGTGACGAGCGCAACCCAGATCTCTGTCGAGGACTTCCCCGCGCATGCCGCCGGCACCCTGGATATCAGGGTATCGACGCCGGGGGGCACGAGTTCCATCGCTCCGGGCGATGAGTACACATTTGCGGTGCTTCCAACCGTCGCCGGTGTCGTGCCGGGCGCCGGACCGCCTTCGGGCGGCAATACCGTGGTGGTCACCGGAACGGGGTTCACTGGGTCGACCGATGTGTTCGTGGACACCCATGACATCAGTTCCAACCCGTGCTCGGTATCGCCGCCATCCCCGTGCTTCACCGTTGACAGCGCGAGCCAGATCACAGTGCAGGACCTCCCCGCCCACGCTTCCGCCACCGTCGACATAAAGGTGCAGACACCGGCCGGGATCAGCGCGATCTCCTCGGCAGACGAGTACGTCTACGCCTCGGCCCCTGTCGTGACGAGCGTTGTGCCGTCGTTCGGCCCGCTCGGGGGTGGCAGCTCAGTCATCGTCAACGGGACGGGGTTCGATCCGGCGGGCGTCGCGGCCAGCGATGTGTCGGTCGGTGGAACCAACGTCCCGCCATGTCCAGGGTCACCATGCTTCGTTGTTGGGAGCGACACTCAAGTCACGATCGAGAGCTTCCCGGCGGGTTTGGCCGGACCTGTGGACATCACGGTGACCACAGTGGGTGGGACGAGCGCAACCACGAGTGCGGACCAGTACACATACGTCCCCCCGCCAGCCGTCACCGGCGTCGCGCCTCCTACCGGTCCAATCGGAGGTGGCAACAGCGTCGCGCTGACGGGGACCACCTTCGAATCCGCCGGTCAATTCACCACGACGAGCGTCCTCGTCGACACCCATAACATCACCGTATCCCCCTGCCCGACAACGCCGAGCGCTCCGTGCTTCACGGTGAACAGCGCAACGCAACTCACGATCGGGTACATGCCCGCGCATGTGGCCGGGACTGTTGACATCATCGTGACCACCGCCGAGGGCACGAGCACGGCGCAACCCTCCGACCAGTACGCGTATGCGCCGATTCCCACCGTCAGCGGTGTCTCTCCCAATGCCGGTGTTGCCGCGGGAGGAACTACGGCGGCGGTGACGGGCACGTTGTTCACGGGCGCGACAGAGGTCTCGGTGGGGACCACCAACATCACCACCGTGTGCGCCGGCATTCCGACTGCGCCGTGCTTCACTGTAAACAGCGCGACGACAATCACCATCGGGTATATCCCGTCGGGCTCGGGCAGCGTCGATATCACCGTGACCACGCCTGGCGGTACAAGCCCAACCACCGCGGCCGACACCTACGCATATGCTCCGGTTCCGACCATCACCAAGGTCGCGCCGAACCACGGATCCATCAATGGCGGCACGTCGGTCACCATCACCGGCTCGGGCTTCGAGCCGACAGGAACAAATCGCAACTTCACCACGACCCGCGTCTCGGTTGGCGGTGTGGCAGTCATGGCGACACCGTGTCCCGGCGCCCCGACGGCCCCCTGTTACAACGTGAACTCCGCAACCCAGATCTTCATAGAGGACTTCCCCGCACACGCTGTCGGACCCGTGGATATCACTGCGACAACAATCGGCGGAACGAGCGCGCTCTCAAGTGCCGACAAGTTCTTCTACGGCGCCACCTTCCCCACCGTGACCTTCCTTTCTCAGAAATTCGGGGCTGAGAAGGGGGGCGCCGTCGTGACGATCACGGGAACCAACTTCTCGAGCACCGGCGGCATCACGGTCGCTGATGTTTTCTTCGGCAGCACTGACGTTCCCGCCAGCAACGCGTTCCCGTGCGTGGGCTCGGCCGGGTGCTTCACCGTCGTGGGACCGAGTCAGATCACCGCGTATGCCCCGGCTGCGAGCAGCGCGGGCGCGGTTGACGTCACCGTCAAAACGACCATCGGGACGAGCGGTACAAGTGCGGCAGACCGGTACAGCTACATCGCACCCGGAGCATATACGGCCCTCTCAGCCTTCCGCATCTGCGATACGCGGGCGTCAAGAAACCCAGACGAGTGCACGGGAAAGACCCTGGCCTCCGGTGGGAAGCTCACCGTACAGATCACCGGAGTTGCGGGGTCGAGTGGCCAGATGGTGCCGGCAGGAGCGGAGGCCGTTGTCGTCAATCTCACCGCCATCAATCACAGCAGCACCATCACCCTGGTGACCGCATATCCCGCGGGGAGCCTCTCGGTTCCGTCCGCGTCGACCATGAATCTCGACCCCTTCGCTGTGCAGTCCAACCTCGCCATCGTCCAGCTGAGTGCGGGCGGCGCCATCACACTTTTCAATGCTGCGGGGAGCCTGGACGCGATCGCTGATGTCCAAGGGTATTTCGGGGCGCCTCCGGGTTCGGGTCCGATCGCCGGCGAGTTTCACAGCATCACGCCGATCCGGATGTGTGACACGCGGGCCAACCACCACACGGTCTGTGCCGGTGCCACCAACCAGCCACTCCCCGCAAGAACCTGGAGAAAGGTGGTGCTCAGCGGCACCGGATCCATCCCGGCAACCGGTGCGACTGCCGCGGTCTTCAACCTCACCGGAACTCAGGGGACCCTCCCGACATTTCTCGCCGTGCAGCCCCCCAACGCCAGTGACCTGTGCCCGACTGGATCCCCGGGTTTCTCGAACCTCAATCCGAAGGCTGGTGGGAGTCTTCCCAACCGAGTCATCTCCCCGCTCGGGCCGGCCAATGACGTCTGCGTTTACAACGCCGCGGGCAGCATCGAGTTCATCGTCGACGTCGATGGATGGTTCGGCAGCGGGAGTGAGTTGCCGCCAGGAACGTTGTTTTATTCCGTTCCTCCCACGCGCATCTGCGACACCCGGAGCGGCACCGGGACGCGGTGCTCCGGACACACCCTGCTCGCAAATGCCAAAGAGGTCGTCCAGGTCGCCGGGGTCACCGCCGTGCCGGCGTTCGTCGGCGCCCAGCCGGCTGCGGTGGTGGCGAACCTGACTGGTGTCGCCGGCACGCAGTCAACGTTCCTCGAGCTCTTTCCGAGTGACGACGCCCATCAACCGAATGCGTCCGACCTCAACCCGGTCGCCCATGACGTCATCGCCAACCTGGCGATCGTGGGGCTCGCCCAGACGACCGGGGCGACGCAGGGCGACGTTGACCTTTACAACGCCGTCGGCGATATCAACGCGATCCTCGACGTCGCCGGCTGGTTCCAGTAAGCGGCGCCAAACGGTGCCGGGGCGGGACGCTCAGAACGGATGGACGCGGCGAGAATCTCGAGACCGTGGACGACCCTTGGGCCGGGGCGGCTGAAATAGGCGGACCCGTCCACCGCGAGCACCCGCCCGGAACGCGCACACGGCATGTCATCGAACCCGGGGCGTGACGTGACGTCGGGAACGAGCTCCAGCGTCCTCGCGAGGTCGTAGCCGCAGGGCATGAGGATCATGACCTCGGGTTGCGCAGCTTTCACCTCGTCCCACGAGACGTAGCGGGACGGCGCGCCCTCAACACCGAGGACATCGACCCCACCTGCAATCCGGGCGATCTCGGGCACCCAGTGGCCCCCGACCATGAGCGGGTCGGTCCACTCGATGCACGCGACCCGGGGCCGCGGGTTCAGGGTCGGGAGCGCGCCGATCTCTGCGATGCGCTGTCGCATCGCACCGACGGTACGAGCGGCGCCGCCGGCGCACCCGGTTGCCGCGCCGACCTCCTCGATCGACAGGCAGATCTCCTCCATCGAGCGCGGCTCCAGTGAGAGGACCGGGACGTCGCCGGGGAGCCGGCGCACTGCGCGCCGGACCTCGCTGTATGCCACGGCGCAGACGTCGCAGAGCTCCTGCGTGATGATGAGATCAGGTTCGATCTGGGCGAGCTCCGCCTCATCGAGGCGATAGATGCTCGACCCGGCGTGCCGCGCCGCATGAATGTGCCGGTCGATGTCGCCGGGGGCGACTCCCTCGGTTGGCAGCAGGCTCGAGGTGACCTTGGGGAGACCACGGGCTGCCTCGGGGTGATCGCACTCGTGGGTGACGCCCACCACTCGGTCACCGGCGCCGATGGCAAACAGGATTTCGGTGGCACTGGGCAGGAGCGAGACGACGCGCGACGCGGCGCTCATGAAATGGTTCGCTGCTGGGCCGTCCGGCCCAGCCGCAGATCGCGGAGCAACGAGACCATCTCGATCGCGGTCTCGGCCGCCTCCGCTCCCTTGTTTCCATGCTTGCCGCCGGCGCGATCGGTGGCCTGTTCGATGGTGTCGACGGTCAGCACACCGAACGTTGCCGGGACACCGGTTGCGGCGTGCACCGACGCGATTCCCTGGGCGGCTTCGCCGGCGACGTACTCGAAGTGCGCGGTGTCGCCGCGGATCACGGCGCCGAGGCAGACCACCGCGTCAACCCCGCCGTGCGACGCGAGCTCGCGCGCAGCGATCGGAATCTCGAAGGCGCCGGGGACCCACACCACGTCGATGTCACCGTCGCCGACCCCTCGCTTTCTCAGTGACTCGACCGCACCGTCGAGGAGGCGGGTCGAGATGATGTCGTTGAATCGCGAGACCACGACACCGATGCGCATTCCCTTTGCGTCGAGGCTCCCGGTGCGGACATGCGCGCCCTCGATGGGGCCACCGGCTGAGCCGGCGCCCGCGTCATAGCGCGTCGACGGCATCGTCCAGATCCAGGCTGTGACCGAGCTTCTCCTGCTTGGCGCGGAGATAGCGCTCGTTGTGCGCGGTGGCCGGGATCACCAGCGGGATCTGGTCGGTCACCTCGAGTCCATAGCCGCTCAGGCCGTAGTACTTCCTCGGGTTGTTGGTCAGCACGACCATGCGCTTGACGCCGATGTCGGACAGGATCTGGGTGCCGATACCGTAATCGCGCTTGTCAACCGGGAGTCCGAGGCTCAGGTTCGCCTCCACCGTATCCAGCCCGCGATCCTGGAGGGCGTAGGCGCGCAGCTTGTCCATCAGCCCGATGCCGCGTCCTTCCTGACGCAGATACACGAGGACGCCACGGCCGGCATCGGCGATCATCGCCATCGCCTTGCGCAATTGGGCCTGGCAGTCGCAGCGCTGCGAGCCGAAGACATCCCCGGTCAGGCACTCGCTGTGCACCCGGACGAGGACGGGCTCGTCGCCGCGGATATCGCCCCACACCAGCGCGACGTGGGTGACGTGCGTGATCACATCTTCATACGCGCACGCGGTGACGGTGCCGTATTCGGTGGGCAGCGTCGTGGTCGCGCCACGCTCGACGAGCCGTTCGTTTCGACGGCGGTACGCGATGATGTCGGCGACGGTCACGATCCTGATCGAGTGCTCGGCGGCAAAGACGTCGAGGTCGGGACGCCGGGCCATGCGTCCGTCGGCGCGCATGACCTCACAGATGACCCCCGCCGGGAAGCGCCCCGCCAGCTTGCAGAGGTCGACGATCGCCTCGGTCTGGCCAGCGCGCTCGAGCACGCCGCCGGCCGCAGCTCGAAGTGGAAACGTGTGTCCTGGCTTGGCGAAGTCGCTCGGCTTGGCGTGCTCGTCGCAGAGCAGCCGGATCGTGGTAGCGCGATCGAATGCGCTGATTCCGGTGGTCACACCATGGCCGACCGCCTCGACGGTGACCGTGAACGCGGTGCCGAAGCGTGAGGTGTTGTCGTCGACCATCGCGCCGACGCCGAGCTCGTCCAGGCGCCATCCCTCGACCGGCACGCAGATGAGCCCGCGCCCGTACGTCGCCATGAAGTTCACGGCTTCGGGCGTGATGCGGTCGGCGGCGATGGCAAGATCGCCCTCGTTCTCGCGGTCCTCGTCGTCGACGATGATCACGAACTTTCCGGCGCGGATATCGGCGATCGCGTCCTCCACGCTTGCGAGATTCAGGGTGGTCATCGTTGCTGCGCCGAGGTCGTCAACACCGCGCCTTCCTCTCGACCGGAGAGCGTCCGTGCCACGTAGCGTGCGATGAGGTCGACCTCGAGATTCACATTGGTGGCGACCCTCCATGCACCGGCGATGGTCGCGGCAAGGGTCACCGGGATGAGCGACACGGTGAACGCCGCCTCGAACACGTCGACCACCGTCAGGCTGATCCCGTCGACGGCGATGGATCCCTTCTCGGCGACGAGGTCGATGAGGTCATCCGGCGTGGCGATGGTCACCCACCGCGCGTTGGCATCCTCGCGCAGCGCGGTCACGATGCCGGTGGCGTCGACATGGCCGGACACCATATGACCCCCCAGGCGATCCCCCAACCGCAGCGCCCGTTCGAGGTTCACGGTCGCGCCCTCGGTGAGCTCGCCGAGGGTGGTTCGCTGCCAGGTCTCGGGCATCACGTCTGCAGCGAAGCGATCGCCGGAGACCGAAGTGACCGTGAGGCAGGCGCCGTTGACGGCAATGCTCTCGCCGATCTCCAGGTTCGCGAACGGCACGCGCGACGCGAGCTCAATGCGGCCGGGTGTGCGCGCCCGTACCGTGCCAAGCGATTCGATGATCCCGCTGAACACTCTGACTACTCCTCGATCTCAGCGTACACAGTATCCGGTCACCACGAGATCGGGACCCGCGGTTTCCACGGAGACGCGATCGAGCAGCCGCGAGGCGGCGAGGCTTGGGACCCCGGCACCGCCGACCGCTGCCGGCGCGTCGACGCCGCCGATGATCCGCGGTGCCAGCATGGCGACGACCTTGTCGACGATGCCGGCATCGAATGCCGCGCCGAGCACGCCGGCGCCCCCTTCGATGAGCACGCTGAGCAGGTCGCGCGATCCCAGTAGCGCCACCAGGGCGCGGAGATCGACCCCGCCCGGCCCCTGGTCGATGACCTCGACATGGACGCCCGAGCCGCGGAATCGCTCGACGTGCTCCGGGTCGGCCCGGTTGGTGGTGGCGACGAGCGCGCCGCCAGGTCCCGTCTGCAGGGCCCGAGCCGTCGCGGGGACGCGCAGGCTGCTGTCGACGATCACCCGAAGTGGCGAACGTCCACCCTCGAAACGGGTCGTCAATTCCGGGTCGTCAGCGATCACGGTGTTAACCCCGACCAGGATGGCGTCGTGGCCATGGCGGAGCCGGTGCGCAACCGCTCGCGATTCCTCAGACGTGATCCATCGCGATTCACCGCCTGCGGTTGCGATCCTGCCGTCGAGCGATGCCGCGAACTTGGCCGTGACGAAGGGCAGTCCGGTGCTGATGTGCTTGACGTACGCCTCGTTCACCCGCTGTGCGTCAGCCTCGCGGAGTCCCACCTCCACGGCGATGCCCGCGGCGCGGAGCGCCGCGACGCCGCGGCCCGCGACCTTCGGGTTTGGGTCGAGCATGGCAACAACGACCCGGCTCGGCGCGGCGGCGACCAGGGCGTCAACGCAGGGCGGCGTTCGCCCGTGGTGGGCGCAGGGCTCGAGGGTCACGTATACGTCGGCGCCGCGGGCACCATCACCGGCGATGCCCAGGGCCACGACCTCGGCATGGGGACCGCCCGCCACCTGGTGGAACCCGATGGCGAGCGCAACGCCCGCCCGGGCGATCACGCAGCCGACCATCGGATTGGGGGTGGTCGCGTAGTCGGCCGACCGTGCCGCCGCCAGCGCGGCGTCCATCAGCGCCCCGTCGGCGCTGGGCGCGGTGTTCACACTCGGGCCGGCACCCGCGGGGGTGAGAGCGTTCCGTCGGGACGGAGCATCCGGCGCGCCTCGAGGTCGGCGCGCAACTGCCCGCACGCAGCGTCGGCGTCGCCGCCCCGGGTGTCCCTGACCGTCACCCGCGCCCCCCGAAGGGCACCGAGAAACCGGCGGGCTACCGCGGGCTCGGGCGGACCCCACGGGCTGCCGTCGATGCGATTCATCGGGATCACATTGATGTGCGCCTCGGCGCGGCGGGCGAGGTCACGGAGACCCTCCGCCTGCTCGATCGAGTCGTTGACCCCACCGATCAGACACCACTCGAAGCTGAGCCGCCGCCCGCTCCGCTCGGCGTAGCGGCACGCGGTGTCGAGCACCTTCCCGAGCGGATACGTGCGGTTGATGGGGACGAGACGGTTGCGCAACTCGTCGGTCGCGGCATGGAGCGAGACGGCCAGGGTTACCGGCAGCCCCGAGGCCGCGAGCTCTTCGATCCCGGGGACGACCCCGCTGGTGGAGACGGTGATGCGCCGCGCGCTGATGCCGGCGTTCCCGGTGAGCGCGCGCAGCGATTCGAGTGTCGCGGGAACGTTGGCGAGAGGCTCGCCCATTCCCATGTAGACGATGTGCGTCACCGGTCCCATTCCCCGACTGTGCAGCGCACTGCCGGCGGCGCGCACCTGGTCGATGATCTCCGCCGCGGTGCAGTTGCGCCGCAGTCCCATGTGACCGGTCGCGCAGAACGGGCATCCCACCGCGCACCCGACCTGGCTGCTGACGCAGACAGTCGACCGGCGCCGGGAATCCGCGCGCGCGGGCGTCTCCATGGCCACCGTCTCGATGGTCTGGCCGTCGCCCAGGCGGCACAGCAGTTTGATGGTCTCGCCGCGGTCGGCAAGGAATTCGGTTGTGATGCTCACCGTCGAGAATGCGAATTCGGCGGCCAGCGCGAGCCGCAGCGTCGCCGGGAGCTGGAGCAACGCGTCGAAGTCGCTGACAAATGGCTGCCATATGGCCGCCTGTACCTGACGAGCACGCCAGGGAGGCTCGCCGTTGCGCGCGAGCGCATCGAGGAGAGCGTCCTCGCCGGCGGTGCTCAGGGCACGGGTGGGCATGGGTCCATGGTACGGGCGAGCACGCCGGCGGCCGTCAACCACGTAGGCTGCCCGGATGAACGGGGTTCTGGGCGCCTTCATCGGCGTGCCTGCGACCATGCTGGTTGCCGGGGGCCTCGGCATCATCGGGCTGTCGATCTACACGCGGGTGATCGGCACGCGTCGAGGAAGACGCCCGATTCATTGGGGACACGTGACGCTCGGCACGGTGATGTTCGGCGTCGGCGTCCTGCTCGTCTGGCTCGAGGTGGTCACCGTCGGCGCAGGCTGAGCCGGCTAGTGGCGACCGGTGAGGCTCAGAAACTCATTACGCGATTTGTCGTCGTCGCGGAAGCTGCCGGTCAGCGACGAGGTCACGGCGGAGCTGTTCTGCTTCTCGACGCCGCGCATCGCCATGCACAGGTGCATCGCCTCGATGATCACACCGACCCCGCCGGGCTCGAGGACCTCCTGGAGCGCATCGCCGATCTGTGTGGTGAGCCGCTCCTGGACCTGCAGGCGGCGGGCGAACATGTCGACGATCCGCGGAATCTTGCTCAAGCCAAGGATGCGTCCGTTGGGGAGGTAGGCGACGTGCGCCTTGCCGAAAAATGGCAGCAGGTGGTGCTCGCAGAGGCTGTACACCTCGATGTCGCGGACCACCACCATCTCGGAGTAGGGCTCCTCAAAGATGGCGCCGTTCACGAGCTCATTCAGGTTTTGCGTGTATCCGCTCAGGAGAAAGCGGTAGCTGCCGGCCACCCGCGCGGGGGTCTGCACCAGCCCGGCGCGGGTGGGGTCCTCGCCCACCTCGGCGAGGAGCGCTCGCACCAACGGCTCGATGGGATCGCTGTTCACGGGCGCTTGCGTCACTGCCACCCGATCATGACGTTCGTGGCGGCTACGGTGCCGCCTGGTGCGCCGGCGTCGTGAGAGGCGCGCTGGCCGCCTGGGCCTCGTAGGCCGCGGCGCCCACACTGGCGAGGAGATCCCAGGAATTCCGCAGCGCGCCGACGAGCAGCGCGATCGACACTGCCGACCAGCCCGGAGAATGCGGCGCGGTCGTCAGTCAGTCGGTGGCGGCGGTGGGGCCGGCACGCCCGCATCGAGCGCCGCCAGGTCCGCTTGCAACCCCGCGAGCATGGCCGCGACGGTGCCGCGGTAGTGCGCGATTGCGAGGTCGAGGCGGAAGTCGAACCAGTCCGACAGGTCCGGACCGTAGTGAACGCAGGTCGGCTTCTGCCGGTTCGAGACCGAGAAGATGGTTTGCCCGGCCGCGTCGTCGTGCTGGAACCCGACGAGCTTCGCGAAGAGGCACTCGCGTGTCTGCCTGCCTCCCTGGAACACCACGCGCTGATTGGTGATGAACGCCGTACCGACGTCGATCGCGGTCGCCGTCGGGGCCCCTTGCTGGAAATGGCCCCTCGAGCTGCCGACGCGGTAGCGGATCGAACGCCCGTGGATGCTCCCGATCGGAATCGAGAATCCCTGTGAGCGGCCCTTCCATTCCCCGGCACCCCGCCGGTCCTCCACAAGCGAAACGTGGGTGACCGCCGCGAACACCGTCTCCCCCGGCTTCAGCATGATATCCGGCGACAACTCGCCCGCGTAGGTTTCGGCGACATGCACCAGGTCCGCATACGCGTCGCGCTGCTGTTGCCACGCAGCCAGCTTGGCCTGGTACTCCTGGTACGCCTTGTGCTCCTGATGGTGCTTGAACACGCGCCTTCCCTACTGCCTCGACAGCTGTGACGGCTTGGCCGGAGCCGACTGGAACAGTGAGTAGAGCAGCACCAGCGAGGGAATGAGAATCGCTGAGCCGATGGAGAGCGACACCACCAGAAACAGCATCGTCTGATCCGGCGCCGCAGCCGCGCTCACCGTCACCACGCCGGCGAGAACGTCCGGATACTGCCCGACACCCCATGCCCAGAGCACTGCGACGACAGCCAGGGCCGCGGTGAAGCGAACAGCGACAAACCGTTGCGTCACAAGCAGAATCAGGGACAGGCCACCGAACACCACGCTGGCCAGCACCAGCGGCAGACCGCGCTGAGTGAGGCCGGTGAAGAGGCGCGGCGCGTCCGAATGCAGGACAAGGATCCCGAGGAGCGCCGTGATCCCGGTGACGGCGCCCATGACGAGCGCGCGCCGGCGGAAGTAGAGGGCGAGCTCCCATTCGCTGTCGCGCTGGCAATCACGTGTCAGGTAGACCGCGGCGAGATAGGCGGACACTTCGACGGCAAGCGCCCCGCCGAGGATCGACGTGGGGTTGAGCCAGCTGGAGATGACGTTGCCTTGAGCGATCCCCAGCGGGACGCGGCCGGATGCGATCGCCCCTGCGACCGTCCCGAGGAAGAACGGCGTCACCACCGACGAGATCGCGAATGCGGCGCCGAAGGGGCGCTGCAACGACAGCCCGGTCACGGCGCCGCGGAAGGCGAATGCTGAGCCGCGAAGGATGATGCCGATCGCAACCGCCGTGAGCGGGACATACAAGGTCGAGGCGATCGCCGCGAACACCGTCGGGAAACCGGTCCACGTCACCACCAGCGCGAAGATGAGCCAGACGTGGTTCGCCTCCCAGACGGGGCCGATCAACTCGGCGATCCGACGGCGCTTGTCGGCACCGGCTGTCGCTGATCCGGCGACGAGATCCCAGAATCCAGCGCCGAAATCGGCACCCGCGAGCAGGACGTACGCAGTGATGCCGCCCCACAGAAAGCCGAGCACGACGTTCGCGAGCATGATTTGGCTACGCGCTCACGTTCGCGTTCGAGTCCTTGATCCGGCGTAAGACGAACAGCGTGACCGCCGTCAGCGCCGTGTAGACGATGAGCAGCACGACCAGGCCCCAGTACAGTCCGGGCGCGGTGTTGACGGCGTCCGAGGTGCGCATAACCTTGTAGACGATCCACGGTTGGCGCCCCACCTCGGTGGTGATCCAACCGCACTCCATCGCCACCACCGCCCCTGGTCCCGCGACGAGCGCGGCGCGCAGGAACCATCGAGACGTCGGCGGTCCACGCCGTCTGATCCAACGAATGAGCATCCAGATTCCGAGGCCGAGCAGGAGAAACCCGATGCCGACCATGGTGTCGAAGGAGAGGTGGATGAGGGTGACTGCCTCGGGTCGATCCACCGCGGGGACGCTGTCGAGGCCCGCCACCGTCGCATTCGGATCTCCCTTTGCGAGGAACGCGAGCACATGCGGCAGCACGATCGCGAACTGCAGCTGCCCGTTGATGAAGATGCCGCCGATATGCTCGCCGGCTCCCACCTCCGTCTGACCGATGCCCTCCATGGCGGCAAGCTTGATGGGCTGGTTGTCGGCGACCTCGCGCGCCGCGATGTCCCCCACCACGATCTGTGCCGGCGTGATCACGGTTGCGACGATCAGCGGCAGGATCAATCCAATGCGGTGATAGCGGTCACTCCGTCCACGTAGTCTCGCGGCCGCGTAGACACTGGCGACCAGGAAGCCCGTGACCATGAACGCGGCCAGGATCATGTGAATCGTCTCGACCGGCGTTGCTTTGTTGAACATGGCGACGAGTGGCTGCGGATCGGTGACCCGGCCGTTGACCATCGTGAATCCCTGCGGATCGTTCATCCAGGCGTTGGCGGTGACCACAAAGAATGCCGAGGCAACGCCCGCGACGGCCACGGGAACCCCACTTGCGAGGTGCCGCATCGGGCTGAGCCGATCCCAGGCGTGCAGATAGATCCCGAGGAAGATCGCCTCGATGAAGAATGCGAAGCCCTCGAGCGCGAAGGGCAGCCCGAACACCGCGCCGAACTCGCCCATGAGTCGCGGCCACAGGAGGCCCATCTCGAAGGAGAGGATCGTGCCCGAGACGGCACCGACTGCGAAGAGAACGCCCGCGACCTTGGCCCACGTCCGTGCCAGACGCATGGCGTCCGCGTCGCCGTGGATGCCTCGCCACTCGGCGATGAGGATCAGCGCCGGAAACCCCACGCCGAGGCAGGCGAAGACGATGTGCCAGCCGAGCGACAACCCCATCTGAGCGCGCGCCGCTCCAAGGTTCGAAGCCGCGTCCCCGACCACGCTCACCGACCCGAACAGGCGCGTGCAAGCACGGTTGTCAGGGTAATGGTTCGGTCCCGGGCCTTGACGGCGGTCCCCCCGCGCTCTCCCACAAGCCCACCCTCGGTTGTTTATTCTTCGGTGAGGCCGAATTACAGGGGGGCAACTATGGACACGACCACTCGGTACTTCCTGGTGCTCACGGCGGTCATGACCGCGGTTGGCGCCTTGATCTCGCTCTCGCTGGCGTGGCAATTGCGCGACAGGTCACCCAAGGGGCCGCCGACCCGCTGACGACGCCGCCGCCAGGTCCGCGACACGTGTCCGGGTCTGGCGAGCATTCGGCGCGGGCGAGAGCCGATCATCGGTTCGTGGGCAGATGCAGCGGCTCCGGCTCGCGCCGACCGCTCGCTCCTTGGTGACCGGCTTGTCCGGCGCGTGTCGGACAGACTGACCCTCTCGTCGCCGCGCGTCTACTCCTCGGCGACCTTCTTGATGCCTTCGAGGACTGGGCCCCAGTTGTTCTCGGCCATGCTGTCCGCTTCTTCCTGACTCGCGTTATTGTCCTGCGCGACCGTGAGGATCGTCGCGCCGTCACGTTCGGCCAGTTCATACGTGACCGTGTGGTAGTTCTCGGGCTTGTCCTCGGTACCGCCCATCGGGCTCCAATGAGTTGTCCGCAGCAGCTTGTGCGGCTCGAAGGCCAGTACTTCGCCCTTGTCCTCGTACCTCTCCCCCTTCCATTCGCCCCGCCACGCAATCGGGCTCCCCACCCTCCAGTCGGTCTCCATCTCGGTGCCGAACATGTACTGCTTGACTTTCGCTGGATCGATCAGCGCCTCCCATACCGCATCGGCCGGGGCGTTGATGGTGATCTGCTTCTCGGCGATGAACGAGGCCGTCATGGTCTCTCCTCCTTGATCCGCGCCTCTCCTGAATCAGGCACGCGAGGCTTGTGTCCGATATATGATTGGATCATACAATGCCCTGTTCACCCGCAGTCAACCCATGAAGCGTCGCCGCGACCCGCGGCTTGCAAACCTCGTCGGCGCGCTGTCGACCGGCATCAGCGATGCGATATACGAATCCACCGCATTGGCGGCCGGTTTGGACGGCGTCGCCTCGGCGGCGCTGATTGCGCTGCTTGACTTCATGCCCGGGGGATCGGTACGAACGCTCAGTCAGGTTGTTGGCCTGACGCACTCTGGTGGAGTGCGCGTGGTGGATCGCCTCGTCGCGGAGGGACTTGCCACCAGAGGATCCAGCGTTGACGCTCGGTCGCGGTCCCTAACCCTCACGGCCCGGGGGGTCAAGGTGGCACGCCAGGTGCTGGCGGCGCGAGAACGTGCCGTCAGCGAGTTGCTGGAGCAGCTCACTGCGACCGAGCACGCGACGCTCACCACGCTCAGCGAGCGGTTGGTCGCGGGCATCGCTGCGCAGCGTCTCGAGAAACGAAATGCCGGTGAGACCCCTGCCGGCGGTGCGCTGTGCAGGATGTGTGATTTTGGCGCTTGCGGGCGCGGGGCCGGCATGTGCCCGGCGGCCGGAACTGTGGCGACATTCAGGGCGGAGCAACCGTAGGTCCGTTTGGGGGTCCGAGGTTCCGCCTACTGCCATTACACGACGCCGCCTTCGATCTCGCCCGTTAGCAGCATAGTTACCCGGATGACGCGCTGCAGAGGAGGAGGTACCGACGATGAGTGACTCGCGAGCCTCGGCTTTGGTGGCGGGCATCCTGGGTGGTTCTGGTAGCCACGTCGTCCAGATCATCATTGGCGTTGTGGTCGTGGTTGCGCTCATCGGCTACTTCGTGGTGCGGCTCGGCGATCGAGGCGGCGGCGACGTCCGCGCCGTTGCGGCAAGTGTCAGCGAACATGACCGTGGCACAGACCGCGGCGGTGAGCAGGCGACGAGCGAGGCGACCGTCAGATTGATGCGCATGTGGAGCGGGATCGGCATCGGTGCGCAGAGTCAGCAGTGGAACATCGCGATCGACGGGATCGTGGTGGGATCGATTGCCAACAGGGAGACCGTCGAGGTAGCCGTGGCCCCTGGGCACCACACGTTGCGCCTCGGGTCCGCCAGGCGCCGCAGCGCGGAGCGTTCGTTCGACGTCGCGCAGGACGAGGTTGCCGCCTTCAGCTGCCATGGTCCGAGGTTCTGGCCACAGCTCCTGGCGGCGCTCGTCAATCACGATCTTTGGATCACGCTGCGCCGGGAGTGAGCCCGGTCCGGGGCAGTAACCGACACGGACGATTGTCGTTATACGTCTAGAAGAGGTCAGAGACCCCCGGCGCGATGCCAGGGGTCTCCTTCAGGAAGGGAATGAGTTTCGGGTGCCGCTTTCCCCGGCTGCATCTTGCCACTCAGCCCAGGCGCGTCGCGTTCAGGACATTCGCGTGGTCGTCGCCCGTCGTACGAGCGAGGAGATCTGATTGCTCACCATCCTTTGGGCGCCGCTCGGCGCCGTGAGCCGATGGTTGCGGTTCACCCGGTGGCGGTGTCGTGCGATACGGCGGCAAGGCCCCCGGTGAGCACTAGGATGGAGACCAGGATCAGCGGCCAGTAAGCGCCAATTGTCGTTTCGAGGTCCTGCGCGGCCTCGTGCGGTCCGCGAGCCAGGCCGATGAGTACTGCGATCGAAGTGGCGACGATGAGCAGGATCGTCACGGCGATGACGAATGAAAAGAACAGCCGGCTGAGTATCCGTCGCGTCACGACGGCCGAGGTTACACGACCTGCGCGCGGTCTGGCGAGCTCTACTGAGAAGCGCCTGGGTGATGGTGCCGAGGAAGGGACTCGAACCCTTACAAGGTTGCCCTCACTAGCCCCTCAAGCTAGCGTGTCTACCAATTCCACCACCTCGGCACGGAAGCCGGGCACAGCCCTGAGGCCCGCACGGCTCAGCCATTCTACAGGCGGATGGCGCGGCGACCCGGCAAGGTGCTGAATCCGACTCCCCGGGTGTGCGATGCTCAACGGAGCAGTTCACTGAGGATGGCGATGCCACACCACGTCGGGGTGATCTGGGCGCGGATGTCCCGCCGGCTCCGCGGCCTCGAGCGCGAGCTCGACAGCGCCCATGAAGGCAACCGCATCTACAGCTGGGGCCTCCCCGCAGCGGCGCTCTTCCTCTGCTTCACGATCCTGGTGGTCGCCGGAATCCTGAGCGGGGTCCCGATCGTGGAGTTCTTACCCATCGCGATCTTCGAGGGCCTTGTCATGGCCGGCCTGTTCATCGCTTGCATGATGCCCGCGGTGTCGCCGCCCGACGATCGCGGTGACCGAGGGCCGGATCCTGACCCGGCGCCGACGCCGCCTCCAGCTGACCCGTCAGTCTGGGTGCGCCTTCTCGCCGACCTCGAGCCTCGCTCCCCAGGCGACGCCGGGGAACGGAAGCCACGCGACCTCACCGGAACGCCGCGCTGACATCACCGGCTCCCCAGGCAGAACGCGTATGAGGCACTGGTCGCCGGCTGTAGCAGGGCGACGCCCGATGGATAGCTAACTCGCCAGCACCTCAGCGCGCTGTGCGGCGCCAGATGCTGAGGGTTGCGGCAACTCCGGGCACTGGCTCGAGAGCGCGAACTGAGAGCATCGCGCTTCGTGTGAACTCCTCGTTGAGGCCGGTTAGCCAAGCGGTTCGATGGCCCCCGTCGCCGACCAGTGCGACCACGCTGCCGCTGTAGTACCTCAGGGACTCCCCCAGGCTCGAAAAGAGCGGGGGCCAGCAGAGGAACAGCGCCCGATCCGAATACCTCGTGAGAATCGTGTGGTCACCGGCGATGACCTCGGTCCAGGTCGCGGTCCTACGGTGGTATCGGTTCGTGCGCTCCCCGTCCGGCGGAGCTTCGTCGATGGCCACGACGTCGACGCCGCGTGCGCGCAAACGGGAGGCCCAGTACCCGGTTCCTGCTCCCACCTCGACGAGTGGGCCGAGGTCGGCGAGCGCCGCCAGGGAGCGATCATCCGGGAGGACGTACGAATAGCGCTGCGCCAGGTCGGTAAGCCGCTCCGTTCCGACGTCGGCGAGCATCTCCTCGAAGCCGTCGTGATCCACGCCCCTGATCGGCCCTACGGGCTCAGGTTCCGCAGGTCGCGTCGCCATTGACCGTGATGGTGTGTCCGGCGCCGCCGGTGCCGGTCTGCGTCAGTACCGCGTGGTTCCAGATGACGTGGCCGTTGCCCAGCGTGTAGAGATTGGCGGCCGACGAGGTGAAGAAGTAGGCCGTCGAGTTGGTCGAGATCGACGCGAAGTACGCTCCGCCGCTGCCGCCCCCGATTTCCACCGATGCCGGCGCCGAGGCGACCTGGGTGAGTCCGTTGATGAGCGAGAAGGTCTGTCCCGCCGGGCAGCCGACCAGCATGGATGTCAGCGGGCCGCTGATCGGGCCACCGGTGCTGCTCCCCGTGATGGTGATCGTGCCGCCACCCGGCTGCTTGGTGCCGCAGGACACCGACCCGGAGATCGCGGTGACCACGCCGATCACGCCCGCATCTTGGCCGGCGGGCGTGACGTCGATGAGGTGCGCATTGAACGTCGCACCCTTGGTCGCGTTGAAGTCGGTGACGCCCGGGCCTGCGAAGTTGCGCTGGGTGTAGGTCTTGCCTGAGCCCGCGCCGATGCGCAGGTACACCGTGCTCGAGGTCAGCGTGATGAAACCACCCATCGACTGGTCGGCGGTCGAGACCCGCATGCTGATCTCGGGACCGTTGAGCGATGGGAAGGAGCAGGTCACCAGGGCTCCGGTGACGGCCGTTCCCAGTGGGATGGTGCCGGTCGCGGTGAACTGACCGCCAGCCGGTGGTATCGGCGTCGGCGCGGGTGTCGGGGTCGCGGTCGCCGGAACACTCGTGCTGCCCGTCCCGCCGCCGCCATTAGCGCCGCAGGCGGCCAGGGTCGGCGCCGCTGTGGCGACGATCGACGCGATTCCCCATCCGAGAGAGCGCCGGCCCAAATGTCCACGCTGCAACAGGTCCATGAGCGGGCATGATCCTCTGTCCTTGACTTGACCGCCCGATGTGGGGAAGACCCTGGACGCCGTGCACCCGACTAGGCAAGGGAAGAATGCGCTAACCGAGACGCTGCTACGGGCTTGCGCCGACCTGACCCGGCATTCCGTGTACCGGCACCACGATGGTTATGTGGTCAATCTGCGAAGTCCCGCCCTCCATCGGGATGATCACGATTCTCGGGGCCGCCGATATCGCGTGAATCATTCCGCGCGGGAATGGAGCCTGGTACCGGGGTGCTGTCACGCGGGGCGGCGCGGGTCTGAGCAGCACGGTGCTGCCGGTGACTGCCAGACACGCGACCACGATCCCGTACAACAGCCGGCGCGCGACGCCAGGCGTCATACCTCAAGTATGCCAGCGAATCCGACGTGTTGAAGGAGTCAGAGGTTGCCCTATCGGCGGCGGAATACCGCACTGGGTGCGGGCTGCCCGGAGCGCCGAGGTAGAGGCGATTACCGCTCTCGAACTGCGTACGTCAGGTGGGTCACCCCCTGGGTCGGCTCCGCGCGGACCGGCTCCAGGGCTATGCGGCCCGCGTCCACGCCCTCGAACAGGCGGACTCCGGAGCCGAACAGCACGGGTGACAGCACGATGGAGAACTCGTCGATCAGGCCGGCGTTCACGTACTCGAGGATCGTGGCGCCGCCGCCCGCAATGCGGACGTCTCGGTCGCCTGCGGCCTCGCGGGCCTGGTCGAGCGCGGGCTCGATGCCGTCGTTGACGAAGTGGAAGATGGTCCCAGCCGGCCGCTCCCAGGGGTCACGCTTCTCGTGCGTCACGACGAATACCGGCGTGTGGAACGGTGCCTCCTCCGGCCACATCTGCTCGCCGGCCTCGAACATGCGCTTGCCCATAATGCTCGCGCCGGTGCGTTCGAATGTCTCCCGCACGATGTCGTTGTCGCGCCCTTCCTCGCCGCCCTGGCCAAGCTTCAGGTTCTCGCGGAAGAACCGCTGTGGGAATACCCACTGCTGCAGTTCCATCCACTGCTGCCCCATCAAGTCCCCGAGCGACCCGGGCGCGATGAATCCGTCCAGCGACATCGTCACGCTGAAGAACACTTTCCCGGCCATCAGTCCTCAACTCCCTTCCGAACGATCTCGGTGACGTAGGCAGCCAGGTTGCTCAGGGTCTGCTGGCCACCCTCGATCGCGTGGTATTTCTCGACCGCCTCGTCGCGCAGCTCCTTGGTGGGGAACACCGTGTGCATCTCGATCCGCGTCGCCGCGCCGTCGGGCACGAATGTCACGACCAACTCGAAGGCGTTGGGGTCGCCGCGGAACTCACCGTGCCGCAGAGCGATCCGTTCCAGCGGGGCGATCTCGGTCCAGGAGATCCACTCCTGGTAGTCCGTCCCGTCCGGTCCGTGCATAACGAAGTCCCACTCCCCGCCGACGCGGAACTCGAATGCCCGTGTCGTGGTGGTGAACCCATCCGGTCCCCACCACCGCGACAGGTGTCGCACCTCGGTAAACGCCTCGAACACGAGCTCCCGTGGGGCACTGATGACCCGCGAGATCACGATCTCGCGGTCCGCCGTCGCGGGCGGCGCCGGCCCTCGTCGTCCCATCACGCTCATCAGCTACTCCTCCTGCCTTGCCTGCTTGAGTTCCTGCACGTACTCGTCCAGCCGGGCGAAGCTCTCGTTCCAGAACCGCTCGAACCCGCCGGTCCACTCGTGAACCGGGCGCAGCCCGCGGGCGTCAAGGCTGTACAGGCGTTGCTTGCCTGCCTTGCGGTCCCGCACCAGTCCGACCTCCCGGAGCACCCGCAAGTGTTTGGACGCCCCCGGCTGGGTCATCCCCAGCACCTGGGCCAACTCGGTCACCGGACCCTCGCCCATCCGCAGCAGCAGCAGGATCTCCCGGCGCTGCTGCTCGGCGATCGCGTTGAAGACGTCCGACGTCGTCGCTGCTCGTGCCATGACGCAATCATATTCCGATATCGGCAAACGTCAAGTCCGGGGACGTATCAGGCGGTCTCATGCGCAAGTGCCCCGATTGGTATCAAGCACCGACCAGAGGCCAATTGGGGGCCTCTCCGTCCTTGCGACTAGCGACCAGAGGCCGCCTCTCAGGCGGCCGCGACGCTAGCCGCCTAACGGCTGTCCGACGTACTCGCCGAAGCTAACGTCGATCCACTCGGGCTCGCCGTCGAGGTACTCAAGCTGGCGGCGATAATCCTCATCGGTCCCGGGGCGGTTCGCATTCGCCAAGTAGCTCTCGCGATCCTTGAAGTGGACGATCATCACGATACGGTCTGGATCCTTGTCCTCCCTGGCCAGCTCGTATGAGTGCATGCCCTGGCCGTACGCTTCGGCGCTTGGCACCATCTCCCGCAACACCTTCTCGTACTCGGCCCGACGGCCTGACTTGACCTTGGCCCGCATGATGGTTCCGTACATCGTCCCAACCTCCATGACTGCCCGCGACAGCCGAATTTTCGAGGAAAGTATGCCCGGAGTCTGAGGCGGTTGCAGGGGGCCCCGCCCTCATGGCCACGCCGAACTCACAGTCGCAGCACATGCTTCAAACATATCCTCGATCATGCTCGTCCGTCGGGAGCTGAGAGACAACCTGGGCGAGCCGTTTTGAGTAGCTATTTCAACTTCTGACCGAGGACTCGCGTCGTAACGACCAACACGCCGAAGGCGACGGCAAAGACCGCGAGTGCTCGCCATGAGACCACATGTCGCGACACCCCGAGGATGGCAAGCGCGATCAGGGCAGTCATCGCGATGACCCAAGATCTCACCCGCTCATGGTAGGCGAGCGACCCGCGGCGACCGACGACGGCCAACTCCGCGTCAGCGTCGCCGCAGTGAGGGAAAATCGGGCGCGTCGTAGGCGACGACGACGATAATCACCAAGCCGACCAAGAGCATGCCTGCCATGCGTAGGTCGCGAATTGGCCCGAACCGCGCGAACCGATAAAAGATCGAGATAGCGACAAGTCCCGCCAGGAACCACCATCGGTGGGACTGCAGCCACTCCACGGTCGCACTGTAGCTCTCAGGCAGACGGTACCCACTACGGGGGCAACCCGCAGCCCGGAGTTCGTGCAGATGGCGGCGGTGGAGTTCCGGGCGATCCATCCCCTCGTCAGGATCGCTCGGGCCAAGCAACCGCTATTGGTTGGCGAGTGTCCACCGCATCTTTGAGGTCAACTCGATGCGGGTCAAGGCCCCTGCGCAGGCTGTCACTTCAGCAGTTGCGCGGCCGTCAACCCGCCACCGGTCAAGGTATTGGCGTTCGACAGTGCACAAATGGAAGCTCGCCACCCCCAATCAAAGGTGCCCCCATAGGGCTATTCCGGCCTCCATTTCGAAGCGAGGCACGATGCCAAGACGGCCCCGAAACGTCGGAAAACAAAAGAGAGATACCCGGCAACGACCTACTCTCCCACCCCGTTGCCAGGGCAGTACCATCGGCGCTGGTGGGCTTAACTGCTGTGTTCGGGATGGGAACAGGTGTTTCCCCACCGCTATGATCACCGGATATCTCTCTCATGACGAGTGAGAATGCAAGTCTGGTCCACGGAAGCGCATGCGCTGTCCGTCGGAGAATCCCTAGTGCGCTACTCGAGCGCTCTGCCAGGCGTTGCACTTTCCTGCGGCGCCACCATTGGCGCCATCCCACTAGTCGCTGAAAAGTGGGATAGGAGGTCGACCCTCGACCGATTAGTACCGCTCAGCTCAAAAAGTCACCTCTCTTACACCCGCGGCCTATCAACCAGATGGTCTCTCTGGGGTCTTACCCGGTTATCCGGTGGGAGATCTTATCTTGGAGTGGGCTTCGCACTTAGATGCTTTCAGCGCTTATCCCATCCGGACATGGCTACCCAGCGATGCTCTTGGCAGAACAACTGGTGCACTAGCGGTCCGTCCAACCCGGTCCTCTCGTACTAAGGTCAGCTCTCCTCAAATCTCCTGCGCCCACAGCGGATACGATCCGAACTGTCTCACGACGTTCTAAACCCAGCTCGCGTACCGCTTTAATGGGCGAACAGCCCAACCCTTGGGACCTACTCCAGCCCCAGGATGCGACGAGCCGACATCGAGGTGCCAAACCTTGCCGTCGATGTGAAC
>CAVUQX010000004.1:0-899022 GCA_963743835.1 Candidatus Dormiibacterota bacterium
CTCGGGACGAGCACGCCTCAGAGGTAAGCACCAGTTGGCTCGAGTACTCGTCGCCGAAGATGATGGCCTGACACGCCGGTTCATCGAGGAGACGCTCGGGTTCGCCGGCCATGAGGTGACCAGTGCCTCCAATGGCGCCGAGGCGATCAGCACCATCGACACCCCCGGCTGCTTCGATGCGGTGATCACCGATTACGCGATGCCGCACGCCAACGGCGTCGACCTCATCGCTCACGCGCAGCGCGTGGACCCGATGATCTCGTGCATCGTGGTCACCGCATTTCGCGACCTCGACCTCGCCATGCAGGCGATGCAGGCGGGCGCGGTGGCGTTCATCCCCAAGCCGTTCAAATCGATGCACCTGCTCACCGTGCTGGAGCGCGCCCTCGAGCGCCGTGAGCTTGCCGATGAGGCGCTGCGCCTGCGCTTCCTCGCACCCATGCTCGAGCGTTTCACCATGGTGCTCGCCAACGCGCTCGAGTCCAAGGACTACGAGACCCAGGAGCACTCGACGCGCCTCGTCGGCATGTCCGATGCGATCGCCCGGCACCTTGGGCTCAACGACGGCGCACGCAGCGTCATCCGCTTCGGCGCCTGTCTGCATGACATCGGCAAGGTGGCGGTCCCCGAGGCATTGCTTCGGAAACCGGAGGCACTCACGCCCGAGGAGCGTGCGATCGTCCAGACCCACCCCGAGGTCGGCGCCGCGATCCTCGCCGACATCGACACCTGGGAGGACGTCCGGCTCATCGTCCGGCACCACCACGAGCATTTCAACGGCGCCGGCTATCCCGACGGGCTTCGCGGCGAGCAGATCCCGCTCGGCGCCCGCATCGTTTCCGTGGTCGACGCCTTCGACGTCATGCGCACCGGCCGGCCGTATCAAGCTGCGCGTTCGTATGACTGGATCCTCGAAGAGCTGCAACGGGAAAGGGGCGGCCAGTTCGACCCCGACATGGTTGCGGCACTGCTCGCGGTCATGCCGGGCGAGGGGTCGACCATCACGGTGCCGCCGCTCGACGTTCAGCCGGAGCGACGGGCCGCAATCGGGCGCCGCCAGAACGACGTGGCCATCGAGGCGTGGCTGCGCGGCGACACAACGTTGATCCGGAAGCCGATCCTGCCCGTCTGAGCCGCCTATCCGGTGAGTGGGCTCAGCGCGGTCAGGGCGCCGAGATTGCCGGCAACCAGGGCCGCCGCAAGTGACTGCACCCCCTTGCCGTTCGGCTCGCTGAGCACCACGTCAGCGCGCTGCTTCAGGGCGTCGACCGCGTTGGCAACCGCCACCGACACTCCGGCGACCGCGAAGAGCGCGACGTCGTTCTCTCCGTCGCCCACGGCAACGGTTGACGCCGGCGTTTCCCCCAGGGCGCGCAGCGCAGCTTCGATCCCGGTGCGTTTGCTGATCCCGTGAGGCAGCACCATCGCGGAATCGCGGTTGTGCACGACCTGGCGATCGACCCCAAGCTGGGCGATCGCCGCCCAGAGCTTCGCGTCCTGGCTGATCGCCGTTGAGCAGAGGACGCGGCCGACGATCAGCGGAGTCACCCCTGTGCGCTGGAACTCCGCAACGAGTGCGGGCGGGATGCGCGGTGCCAGGAGTTGCTCGTGGCCGCTCGCCGCGTCGATGACCACCGCGCCGTTCTCGACCACGATCTGCTCGAAGAGGCCGCGAGGGTCGAACACGTCGATCAACTCCTCCCAGGTCCGGCCGGTCACCAGAACCAGGCGCATGCCGATGGCGGCGACACGCTCCAGCGCCTCGACCGTCTTGTCGGTACAGACCCCATTGGTGGCGAGTGTCCCGTCGAAGTCGCATGCCAGTACGCGATGACGCATCCCGTCCATTGTCGGCGGGACGTACCTTTCGAGGCTCTCGGAGAGCCGGATCGGCGCTCTCAGAGATCGAATGTCGCCCGGACCTCCGTTCCCTTGCCGAGCTGCGACCGGATCTCGAGCTTCCCCTTGTCCCCATCGGCGCGCTCGCGCATGGTGAGCAGCCCGAAGTGGCGGGTGCGGTCCACGCTGGCCTCGGTAGCCTCCACGTCCATACCGACGCCGTCATCGCGGATCACGGCGTTCACCTGCTTGGGCAGGAAGGTGATCACCACCTCGACGTTGGACGCCTTGGCGTGCTTGCGAGCGTTGTTGAGCGCTTCCTGGACGATCCTGAACAGGGTTTGTTCGAGACCGCCGCCCATCCGGATCTCCTCACCGACAACCCGGAGATGGGCGTTGACGTTGTTGCGCTCTCCGAACTCGGCAACGAACTTTCGCAGCGTCGGCACCAACCCGAGGTCATCGAGGGTCATGGGCCGAAGATCGAAGATCAGTCGCCGGGTGTCGTCCAGGACGGCGCGCACCCCATTCTTGAAGTCGGCGAGCTCGCTCACCACCATCTTGGGATCGCGCGCGATCAGCCGTTCGATGATCTCCGCCTGGAGCACCAGGTTGGCCATCGACTGCGCCGGCCCGTCGTGCATGTCCCGGGCAATGCGCATCCGCTCTTCCTCGATGATCTGGAAGGTCTGTCGAGAGGCGTCGCGCAGGCGGGCGGTGCCGTTGGTGGGTCCGGCGTTGGCGGCGAGGAGGTCGTCGAGGCTGCGATAGACGGCGCGCAGCACCTCCTGCTCGGCGCGAATCCCGGTCAGGCGCGTGCCGAGCTCGACCTGCCGCTCCTCGGTTGCGGCAAGGTCGGCGCGGATCTTGGCGAGCGTTCTGAAGGCGCTGTCGATCTCATCGACGTCGCCGGCCGGCAGCACGCTCAGCAGCGCACCCCAGCGTCCTTCGGCCTCGTGCTGCGCGGTTCGGAGCTCCTGCAGACGCAGGGCCACCGCCGAGAGCTCGTCATCGAGCGCCGCGGCCGTTGCATCGAGGTCTTCGATGCGCTTGGTCACCAGGAATCGGACACCGGACAGCGCGGATGGATTCATGGTGGGGGCCGCTTCGACTTCGCTCAACATGGTCATCATGTCACCGCAGAGTCGCACCCTGCCCGGAGTTCACAAATGGCTGTGACAGGCCTGTTGCACGCCGAGCCGCAAGTGGCCGCCCAGCGTATAACCAGATCGCAGTCGAACCACCGCTCCAGGAAATGTACACGCATATGACGCACGGCGACCCACCTCGCATTCTCGTCGCGGAAGATGACAACTCGCTTCGCCGTCTTCTCGAGTTGCGGCTCGCCAGTGACGGGTTCGACGTCCGCTGTGCCGAGGACGGCATGGAGGCCCTCGAGATCGTGATCAAGGGTTGGCTGCCGGATGCGGTCGTCTGCGACGTGATGATGCCGCGATTGAGCGGGCTGTCGGTCTGTCGTGAGCTTCGCGCTCAGACGAAGACGGCGACCACCCCGATCATCCTGCTCACCGCGCGCTGCTTCGACGAAGACATTCAAGCTGTCATGGATCTCGGCGGGATCACATACATGGGCAAGCCGTTCGAGTTCGCGCATCTGCTCAAGATGCTCTGGTCGTCGGTTGGGCTCGAACAACCGGGCACTGCAGCAGCAGCCCGCGTGATCTCGGGAGCATCGCAGAGCTGACGGACAGGTAGCAGGCGGCGGTGATGAGCAGCGTGGCGGCTGAGGCGGTGCAGAAGCAGCGGTGCGGTTCCGCGACGTCTCGATTCCTGACGTCACCGAGCGGAATTCTTCATCGCGCGGTGCTGGTCATCATGGCCCTGCCCGGTCACGAGAACCATTCAGGACCCCGATTTCTGGTGGCATCTTCGCGCCGGCCAGCTGATCATCCAGCACGGCGGCCTGCTCGGCAACGACCCGTTCACGTACACAGTGCCGAACCATCACTGGACGATGCACGAGTGGCTGAACGAGGTGCTCTTCGCCATCGAGTTCGCCATCGGCGGACTCGGGCTGATCGTGCTCGTCCTCTCCGCCGTCACGTGGCTCGGACTGCTCGCGATCATGCAGAAGGCGCGCCTGCGCCACCCCAGCCGTGCGGTCCTCGGCATCGGCATGCTCATCGCGCGTCATCGCCGGATTCCCGATCTGGGGACCGCGCGTGCAGATGGTCACATTCGCCTTCTCCGCCTTGACGCTGTTGCTGGTCGAGCGATATCTGGTGCGCGGCGGAAAAGCCATGTGGATCATCGTTCCGCTGTTCGTGCTGTGGAGCAACCTGCACGGCGAGTTCGTGATCGGACTCGCGTTCATCGCTGCGATCCTCATCGCCGAGGTGATCGGTGGATTCCTGCGCATGCCGGACTCCGCTCCGCGCTCACGTCTGCTGCCCCTCCTCTACCTGTTGCTCGCGTGCACGGTGGCGAGCATGGTCAACCTCAACGGCCCGGGCATCCTGTTCTACGCGATCGGCACGCAGACATCGGCTGCGCAGCAATCGCTCATCGAGGAGTGGTTCTCGCCGAGCTTCCACGACTGGGAGGTGCTCGTCTACGGAGCGATGCTGCTCAGCCTCGCGGCGCTGATCATCTTCAACCGGCGCATCCGCGCGCGCGACGTCGTCCTCGTGGTGCTCGACGACCGTGCTGTCACTGCAGTCCGCGCGCAACATCGAGCTCTTCGTCGCGGCGTCGACCGCGATCTACATCGACCAGCTCAACCTCGCGTCGCCGCGAATGCGCGCGGGTCTGCGCCGCCTTCGCCCGCGCCCGCCAGGGTGCGAGTGCGGACACGCGCGCAGCCGCCGCTGCTCTTCCGGCTCACCGCCAGCGCGATGCTCGTCGCCGGTCTTGGCGGCGTGTACATCGCGTGGCTGGTGCCGAAGATGGAGCTGCAGCCGTCTTCGCTCGCGTATGCGCAGGAGTTCCCGTCTGCGCCGCGCAGTGGCTCGCCGGCGCGCCCGACGGGCTGAAGATCTTCAACCAGTACGGCGAGGGTGGCTATCTCGCGTACACGCTGTCGTCGCACGGCGACAAGGTGTTCATCTTCGGTGACGCCGCGCTCATGGGCGATCAGATGCTCTACACGTACGCGGACGTCGAGACCGTCACGCCGAGCTGGGACTCGATCATCCGCCGTTTCGGCACGGATATCGTCCTGTACGACGTCAACACGCCGCTCGCCGACGTGATGGACCACGCAGCCGACTGGACCAAGGTGTACCAGGATGGTCTGAGCGTCGCGTTCGTGCCGAACGACAAGCTGTCCACGGTGCACCTGCCGCCGGTGCCGCACTGGGCGCCGGGCAGCGTCTGCGCGCGGCAGGCCAAGGCGCCGCCGAACACCGGAGCGCAGAACCAGTGAAACGTCCCGACCTCCTGGTCATCGCCGGCCCTGAGCAGCAGCACCGCGCCGTCCGCGACGCCGGATCGCCTGGATCGCCGGCGCGGCGATCGTGGTGCTCGATGCTCACCGTGCAGCCATTCAGCAACACCGACGTCTGGTGGCATCTCGCCCTCGGACGGCTGATCACCACCAGCGGCATCCCGCGCACGAGCCGTTCAGCTTCCTTCCCGCAGCACACGCGTGGGTCGGCCAGCAGTGGCTCTACGAGGTCACTCTCGCCGGCCTCGTGGGTGTCGGCGGCGCCGGTCTCGCGTCGCTGGTGATGGGGCTCGCCGCGGTCGCGGCGGTGATGCTCGCGATCCTCTCGGTACCGCGTGCATCGCGGATCAGCGGGCCGTGGCTCGCGCTCGCGATGGTGATCACCGGTGTCGTCCTCAACAGCGTCGCCGGCGTGAGCAGCGCGGTGATCTCGGTGCTCGGGGTCGCGATCGTCCTCTTCGTCGTCAGCCGCTGGCGCGAAGGCCGGACTCGCCGCTGTGTGGGGCCTGCCGCCACTCTTCCTGCTCTGGGCCAACATGGATGCCGGCTTCGCGGCCGGGCTGCTGATCCTCGTTGCGGAGCTCTGCTGATGATCCGTCCAGTCGCCGGCCACGCGTCGGGAGCCGGCGGCAACTCGGCGCAGCGCTGGGGGTCAGCGCGGTCGCGGCGCTCGCCAACCCGGTGGGACCCGGCATCTACGCGTCGGTGCTCTCCGGGGTCTTCAATCCCGGCGTCGCCCAGGCCTCGCCGGCTTCGGGTCGCCCAATTTCCACGAGGCGTGGGCGCGGCTCTTCGAAGCCGAGGTGATCCTCGTGGTCGCGCTCTGGACCGTCTCCGGCGGCCCCGACCGGTTCAGCGCGATCACCGGGTTCGGACTGCTCGATCGCAACGCTCTTCGCGCAGGAGAACCTCGGATCTGTTCGCCGTCTTCGTCGCGCCGCAGCTCGCGATCCACGGGTCACGGGCCTGGGCGCTGCACGTGGCTCCGCGCCTCGGGCGCCGCGCGGAGGCGATGCCCGGTCGCCACCTCCATCCGATGCCGACCAGCGCAGCGCTGCTCGTGATGGCCGCGGCGATGACGGTGGTCCTCGTCCCGCGGCTCAGCGCCTCGGCGAGCGCCACATACCAGGCGACCACCTATCCGGAAGCGGCCGCGACATACGCCGGAGCGAACTTCCCGGGACAGCGCATCTACACGATCGACACTGGGGCGGATACCTCGCGTACCGCTTCCCGCCGGGCCGGGTCGTCTTCCTCTACGACGAGCCGGCGGTCTTCGGCACCAACGCGCTGCAGCTGTACCACGCCATCGACCAGCTCGATCCCGAACTGGATCCACGTGCTGACGAGCGAGGACATCCACCACGCGATCCTTCCGTCGGAGGCCCGCGAGGCGGCAGCGCTGCACGTGCTCGGATGGACGGTCAACTGCTACGACCCGACGAGCAAAAGCCTCGTCATGTCGTCGCCGCCGAGCGGCACCGCTGCCCCCGAAAGCGGCCTGGTGATCCCGCCTCCCGGGCGTCCCGGTCTGCTGAGCGGTCGCTCAGGCTGCGGGCGCCCGCCCGCGTGCGGGTTGACGACGGACCGCGCCGCCTCGAGCCCGGCTTCGAGCCGCGTCGGCTCGCGCTTCGGCGCCCTGGCCGCTGGAAGCGGCGAGTGCTCGCCCGAGAGCACCTGCGCAAGGTCGTCGCGCTCGAGGAGCCGGTAGATCTCCGCCGCGCCATCGTTGGCCGGGCCGGCGACGTCGTCGAGACCCGCTCTCCCCGCCTCGGCGCTCACCAGCAGCAGGGTTGCCGCGCATGCTTCGAGATCGTCCTGTCCCATCGAGAGGATGACCGCCTGCTCCGCATAGCCCAGGGCGCGCAGCAACGCGCCGCGCCGGATGGCCGATCTCGGCAAGGGCTCGCGACCCGGATGCGGCGAGCGAGTCGAGCCCGAGGCTTCGCGCAATCACGACGCTTTCGGTGAGCGCGCTGCGCGGCGTCATCGAGCGCGCCGGCGAGCAGCGCGATCCGGCCGAGGTCATGGAGCGCTTCGGCGGCGACGGTGAGGTCTCCGCCTCGCCGCGCGCTGTCGAGGAGGTCCTCGCCGTAGCGAGCGGCGGCCGCGAAGTCGTTGCGCGCCCGAGCGAGCCCGCCCAGCGCGGCGAGCGTGCGCTCGCGGATCTGCCGGTCGCTGGCGCTCAAGCGACAGCGCCTGCTCGAGGCAGAGCTCGGCGTGCGCCGTGTCCCCGGAGTGGAACGCCCCGGCGGCGACATCGATGAGCAGACCGGCGGTGGCGGCGCGAAGGTCGCCTCGCTGGTCCCGGGCGAGCGCCTCGCCGATGTTGCGCATGGCGTGACCACCCCGACCGGCGTCGAGCTCCACGCGCGCGAGGTTGACGAGTGCCTTGGCGACGATCGCGTCGTCGCCGGCGCGTCTGCCCAGCTCGGCCGACTTCTCGAGCAGGGCGACTGCGGTCACCGCCTCGCCGGCGCGCGCCGCGTGGCGGCCCCACTCGCCGGCAACCGCCGCCTGGAGGACGACGTCGCCGCTGCGCTCGGCCAGGCGCAGCGCCGCCTGCCAGTACGCGTCCGCGGCGCCGTTGCCGGCGCCGGACAGCGCTGCCGCCAGATCCGACATCGCACTCGAGGCCCAGTCGGCGCGCACGAGCGCCCAGACGTTCAGCGCCGACGAGCACGTCCGCCGTGGCGCTGGACGTATCGCCCGAGCAGCTGATACGCGAGACCGCGCGCGAGCAGCGCGCGCCCCGCTGCTCGGGCTGTCCGTCAGGGGAAAGCCACTCGAGTGCGCGGTCGTACGCCGCGACCGCATCGGCGACGCGACCATCCCGGAGGGCGGCCGCGCCGGCTGCGAGTTCATCCGGGCGATCCGGATGCAGAGCGGCGATTGGTGGAAGAGACACGGCTGACCTGAAGTTTCCAGGACCGAGGCATGCATGCGTTCGCCTGTAACAGTGGGTGGTGCGGCATCGTTACGAGACCTTCGTCTGGCAACGGCGATTGCGCAGCTAGGCTCACCAGAGTGAGCGAGGCGATCCGCGACCGTACGCGCGTGCCTGGTCGGCATGGCTGAAGCTGTGAGCCGGGAGCTCACGCAGACTGCTCCCGCGCGCCCGATGACCAGCGCGGCGGACCGACCGGCGGGCCGTCTGCCGACGCGCAGGCCGCGCAGCGAGTCCACGTCGATGCCCGTTCGTGACCGCCGAGCCGGCATCGAGCGAACCATCGAGCTGAGCCGCTGGATGGTGCTGATCTTCGCAGCGGTCGCCAACAACTTCCCGGGTCTCGGCCACCGGCCAGTCGACCGCGGCGGTCAACCTCGTGCTTGGCGCCTGGGGTGTGTTCAACCTCGCGGCGACCGTGATGCTGCTCGCCCACCGGATCCCGGGTCGCCGTCTCCAGGTGGCGACCATCGTGCTCGATCTCGCGGTCGCGAGCGGTCTCGTCTACCTGACCGGCGGATACAACTCCGACCTCGCCGTCACCTTCTTCATCGTGGTCATCGCGAGCAGCCTGCGTTTCGGACTGATCGGCAGCATGGCCTGCGCGTTCGTCGCCGGTGTCGCGTACTTCGTGGTCGGGTTCAACGTCGCGAATCACCACCTCGACACCGTGCTCATCGATGCGCTGGTGTCGCGCCTCTTCCTCCTCTTTGTTGTCGCGCTGAGCAGCAACCTCCTCGCCCGCGAGCTGGTCGGCGAACGCGACGCTCAGGTGCGCAGGTCCATCGAGCTCGAGCACGCGGCCTTCGCCGAGCTGCGTGAGGTCGACCGCATCAAGAGCGAATTCATGATGCTGGCTTCGCACGAGTTGCGGACACCTTTGACCAAGATCAAGGCCTGGCTGACACTCATGCACGACGCCGGTGATCGACTCCCCCAGGATGCGCGCGACGAGGGCCTGCACGAGTTGCGCCTCGAAGCCGAGCACCTCGCCCGCCTCACCGATAACCTGCTGTGCATCGCGCAGCTCGAGTCCGGTGAGATCCGTCTCAAGACCGCGGCGGTCGATCTGGAGAACGTCTTCCGCGAGGTGATCGCACGATTCGTCGAATCCGCCGATCACGATCGCTTCGCGATCACCGTCGCGCCGGACGCGCAACGTGTGCTCGCCGACCACGAGCGTCTTGCACTGGTGGTCGCCTGCCTGATCGACAACGCGCTGAAGTTCTCTCCCGATTCCGAGCCGGTGCGCGTCACCACCTATCGAGCGGTGAACAAGGTGCACGTCGAGGTCAGGGACAACGGCCGGCGCATCCCGGACAGCGACGTGGATCGCGTCTTCGCCTCCTTCTATCAGGTCGAGTCGCCACTGCTCCGCCAGCGCGGCGGCTTCGGCGTCGGCCTGTACCTCGCTCGCCAGCTCGTCGAGCGAATGGGCGGGAGGATCTGGATCGACAACTCTCGCGCACGCGGCAACACCTTCGTGGTCGCGCTCCCGGTGCACGTCTGATGCGTCCACCGGCACCGGCTGCGCGGTTGCAGACCCGTAAAGACGGGCAACGCGTTCGTAACCGCCGCAAACCGGACGCGGTGCCGGTGCTACGTTGCGTCAATGGGCACGTTTGGTGCGGTCGAACCAACTTGAGGAACGGATGACAACCTTCACGGAATCGATCCTCGCGCCCCTAGGTCACGGTGTGGTCCGAGCGCCTGCAGAGGCGACGGTGCTGGTGATCGACGACGACCCAGCGATGCGGGACATCCTTGCGACCGTCGCCCAGCAGCACGGCTTCGGCCTCCAGTTCGCCGAGGACGGCGCTGAGGGCCTGCGTCTGGCCGAGCAGAGCGACGTCGACCTCATCCTGCTCGACCTGAGCCTGCCGGGCATGCCCGGCCTCGACGTCTGCCGGCGCCTTCGCGGAGCCGGTGTCGAAGTCCCGATCATCATCCTGTCGGCGAGCACCGACACCGTGGACGTGGTCGTGGCGCTGGAGATCGGCGCCGATGACTACATCGCCAAACCCTTCGAGATCCGCGAGCTCGCGGCGAGGGTCAACGCCAAGCTCCGCCGGCAGCGGACCACGCAGTCGCAGGTGCGCCCGGGCGGCTCAAGTTCCCCGGCCTCATCGTCGACATCGGCAGGCACGAGGTGCTCCGCGACGGCGAGTCCGTGAACCTGACGCCGACCGAGTTCGACCTTCTCGCGCTGCTCTCAGCCTCGCCGGGACGCGTGATCTCGCGCTCCGAGATGATCCAGAAGGTCTGGGGGCAGGGCGCGGACCTCGACCTGCGCAGCGTCGATGCCCATGTGTACCGCCTTCGTCGAAAGATCGAGCCCACCGGTCCGCGGCCGACGTATATCCACGCCGTGCCCGGGATCGGCTATCGGTTCGAGCGTCGCGGCCTCAACGAGCGGCTGTCGCGCAGCGTGACCGGGAGCGACGAGACCGGCCTAGCCAGCTGACCAGGGCGGTGGCGACCATGCCGATCGTGTGGCCGTGCTGCGCGGCAGCGTCCGGCGCGGGCCCGGCTCCTCGACGAGCACGAGCTGGCCGCGATCGTTCAGGGTGGCCGGGCGCGCCTCGACGATCTGCCCGCGGAGCAGCGACAGCGGTCGTCCATGGGGTCGCTGGAACTCGTAGCAGATTGCCTCACGGCCATCCCACAGCCGTCGTTTCGAGGAGCCCGCGATACACCGCGAGGCTCCGGGTGACTCGCCGCTGCTGCGGGGTTCTCACGGTGTACGAGATTCGATACATCTCCCCCCGCCGCAACTGGAAACGTTCCACCTCTCCGTGATGCCCTGCACTCTGTGCATTCATCATCGTTTGCAAGTATTGACGCGTTTTGCGCGATCCACTCGGACTCCGCGTGACGCGCGGGTCACAGACTGCCATCGCCCCTTCGGATCCTCTGACAGCGTCGGATCGCGATGGGCATCGAGCGGCGGTGCAAACTATCGTCCAGGTTTCAGGTGACCGTCTCCATTGCATGCGTTTCCGGCAAGGGCGGCGTGGGCAAGACCACGACCGTCATCAACCTCGGCGCCGCGCTCGCCGAGCGAGGTAAGCGCGTGCTCCTCGTGGATTGCGATCCCCAGTCGAACCTCACCAGCGGCGTCGGTTTCGACCCATACGACGAGCGCCCAGGCATCGCCGCCGTGATCGGTGGACACGCCGAGGCGTCGGACGCGATCACCGAGACCAGCTGGCCGAACCTCTGGGTCCTGCCGGCATCGCCGGACCTGTCGGCCGTAGAGGGCGAGCTCGCATCCTCCATCGACAAGGAGCTGGCACTTCGTGATGCACTGCGTCGTGACGGGGCGCGAGCCGGCTTTGACTACGTGCTCTTCGACACCCCTCCGAGTTTCGGCTTTCAGACCATCAGCGCTCTCGCCGCCGCCGGCGATGTGCTCATCCCGGTGCAGATGTCCGGCTTTGCGATTCGCGGCCTCAAGGAGGTGCTGCGCACCGTGCACCTGGTGCGAGGGCGCCTCAACCCCGACCTCGCCATCCTCGGGATCGTCCCCACCTTCGTGAACCTGCGCACGCGGTTCAGCCGTCAGCTCCTCGACGGTCTCTGCGAGCTTGCCAACATCCGCGTGTTCGCCACCGTGATCACCCCGACCGTCAAGCTGCAGGAGACCTCGCTCGCGGGCATCCCGATCACCGCCTATGCCTCGTCGTCCAAAGCGGCGGCCGCCTACCGCGAGCTCGCCGGCGAGGTCGCGGGAGATGAGGTGGCCGCCGGTGTCTGAGCTGGGAGAGCGCGCCGCACCACCGGTGAATGGACCGCCGCTCTCCGGTCCCATGGCTCGCTGGCTCGCGCCCACGTCCGAAGTCGCGGGTGGAGCGTATCGCCATCGAAGCCGTGCACGACCGGCCCTGGTGGCCGGGCAGCGACGTCGAGCCCGCGACGCTCGCCGCGCTCCGGGCTAGCATCGCGTCACGCGGGATCATCGAGCCCCTGCTCCTCCGCCGCCGCGGAACCGACAGGTTCGAGGTGGTCTGCGGATCGCGCCGCCTTCGCGCCGCACGAGACCTGGGTCAGACCCACATCCCCGCGATCGTCCGCGAGCTGTCCGAGCGCGAGGCGCTGCTCGTCGCGGCCTGGACCACCGTCGAGCGCCGGCAGCACACCGGCGATCGCACCGCCCTGAGCGAACGCCTGCTGGCCGCCGGGTTCACCGCGGAGGAAACCCGCGTCCTCGCCGACCAGCCGTCGCTCGCCCCCGCTCAGGCGGTGGCTCAGGGGAATGCGCCGGCATTCGTGCTTCGCCCCGATCCGCTCTCGCGTCCGCGCCGTTTTGCCGCCGACATCGCGTTCGACCTCCCCCACGCGGAGGTGCTCCCGCAGATGTCGACCGAGGCGCTGACCACCGCGCTCGCCGCCCTTGACGGGGTGAGCCTTGTCGCCCTGGTGCGGTGAGCTCTGTCCCGCGTCACTCCGAGGAAGAGCTTCGTCAGCAGTGGGCGTTCCTCGACGCTCTCGTCGATCGGCAAGCCGCCAGCTTGAAGTCGGGGATCCAGGATCCTGAGGACGACGACCTGACCGCGACCGCCCCGATGGTGACCGCCGACACGGACTATCTCGAGGAGATCTCCACCCTGACCCAGCGGGTCACGAGCCTCGAGGACGAGCGGACGACCCTGCTGCGGCGGATTGACCTGTCCGAGGAGGCGCGCATGGCCGCCGAATCGGCTCGAGCCGCGGCCGACGCAGCGCGCGCAGCCGCCGAACGCGCCCTTGCGGAGGAACGATCTCGGCCACGAGCCGGCTCTACACCCACACGATCCCCCGCACCCCTTTGGGAGCCCATCGCGCCCGCATCGGCGCGTGCACCGAGGCGAACTGTGGAGAGCGCCGGAGCGGCCCATGGTGTTCCCAGCCCGCCGAAGGTGACCCCACCGAAATCACGCCGCAAGAGCTGGTGGCAGCGAATCAGGGACTGACAGCGCCGGCGGGCCTCGGCCGTCTCCCCTGCGCCATCCCGACGAACTGACGCAGCGCCTCGGTCGGCGACGGACGGGTCGCAACCTCGCGCAGCAGCATCTTGCTTTCGGAGAGCAATTCCGCGTCGGGAAGCTCGCCACGACCCGACGTTGCCACGACCCAGCCCGGGGAGTACCAGAGTACGGTTTCGAACGCGAGCCCGCTGAGCGTGAGGCCGTTGAGCAGTGAATCCGTGATCCGCGAGAGCGGCCGTTTCGCGTTTGTGACGACGATGCCCCTGATTCGGTCGAGGACGTCGAGCTGCTGCGCGAGTCCGACGGTCAGCGCAGCCGCTCGCAGCGAGAGGATGTCGAGCGCGGTCGGGATGACGATGCGGTCCGCCGCTCCCATCGGCCCAACCAGGGACGGTTCGTGGGGATGCGTGTCCAGCAGGATGATGTCGCAATCGTCACGAACATCCGCGAGCATCTCATCGAGCTGTTCCTTCGAGGGCGACTCGTCGTTGAGGCTCCGATGCGACACCACAGTTCGGATTCCCAGTGGGTGATCGATCAGGGCTTCGCGCAGGGTGACGCGACCATGAAGGACGTCGATGACGGTGACGCTGCGTTTGGCCCGCTCGAGCGCGTTGCTCAATCCGCCGGTGGGATCGAGGTCGATTGCGATGACCTTGAGACCACCCGCGGCGGCGGCAGCGCACAGGGCATAGCTGCTGGTTGTCTTTCCGACACCACCTTTTAGCGACGCAATCGTGATTACTTCTGCAGGCACGTCCGTAGAATATCCGCACATGGCCACCGCGGCGCCCCATGTCAAGTTACTGCGACAGCTTGCCGGCGCCAAAGACGATTATCTGAGCGGCGCGTTCGACATTTCCTGGGACGGCGCCAAGGCGACGCTCTACCTGGTCTTCGGACGGCCGAGCCACGCTGTCTTCGAAAACGGTCAAGAACAGATCGAAGGGGAAGCAGCGATCGACGCGCTGCTCGCGGCGCTGCCGCGGGCCTTCACCGTCTCCGACTGGCGGCGCGCCATGTCACCGCACGAGACGCTTTCGATCACGATCGACGAGCTCGCCGGCCCGTTCGTGCGCCTCGCCGGCTCGTACGCGGATGACCCGGTCACCGACGAGAGCCCCGAATGGTGGAGCGCTGTCGACGATTCGCCGGACCTCCCCTTCGGCATCGTGGACTTCCCGTTGCTTCCCGGTGGGCGTCCGCTCTGGGTCGCGGCCTCCCCGGAGGAGATTCATCTTTCCGAGCGCCTGTCCGAGTTGCCACCGTCGATCCTGATCCTCACCGGGGCGAAGCTGCGCGCCGCTGCAGTGGTGAGCGGCGGCGACCTCATCGATGCGGTCTGGATCGACTCCGACGATCACGCGCGCGGCGAGACGGCGGGTATGGCCCTGCTCGGAGCGACCAAGGGCTCGCTTGCGGGGTACGCGCTTGACGACCCACGCGTGGCCGAGGCGCTGACCATGCTGTGGCGCCTCCCGGTAGCCGTGAGCGGCGTCGACCTGTCGTGGCTCGACCCGGCCTCCATGCTGGCCGCCTTCCGCGCCGACGGCCTCGACCGGGTGCTCGTGATCGACGCCCCCGTCCGGGGCATCGCGCTCTTCAGCCGGGGCGGCCTGGTGGCCGTGTATTCAGAGACTCAGCGGTCGGCTGTCGCCTCGCCGGAGCGGCTGCGTTCCCTGCTGTCCCAAGCACGCGGCCGGCTGACCGTGATGGAACGCAAACCGCGACCACTTGCGACCGATGCGACCAAACCGGCGAGTGCGCACGACTTCTTCGAGCTTGAGCCGGCCGAGCCGGTCTCGGCGGAGCAGCCCGCGGCAGTCGAGGAACCGGTCGCGGACGAGCAGCCGGCCGCGAGCTCTGAACCGCTGGCAACCAGCTCGGTCGAGCTCGTTCGGAAAGATCCCGAGGCTGACGCCGGCGGCGAGCCGGCATCTGACCACACCGCGTTCGACGCGTCCGAAACGCCACCCCCGCCACCACCCGACGAGGGGGTTGCCGCCATGGCGATTGGAGCGGCACCGCCGCTATCGCCGGCAGCAGACGCGGCGGCATCTGAGGAGTCGGAGTCCACGTCCAAACCAAAGCGTTCGCGCTGGGGCTTCGGCAGGTCTCGGAAATCCCGCGCCGGCAAACAGGCTGCCGAGGTGGCCGCCCCAGTGGCCGATATTGCGGCGACCGAGGCGGAGGCCGCGACCTTCGCCGGCTGGAGCGTGCGTCAGCCCAACGAAGAGCCGCAGCCGGTCTGGCAGCGGTCGCACGACGTTTCCGAAGTGACGCCGCCATCGAGCGCTGGCGCTGAAGCCGTGAGCGACGACACGCCGGATCCGACCTCGGCGGTAGCTGATGCCGAGGACGAGCCGGCGGCATACGTGGCGCCATCGGTCGAAGGAGACCTCCCGGTCTCTGCCGAGGACCAAACGGACACGGCCGCAACCGCGCCATACGGCGACGGCGACGAACACGACGTCGAGGCTCCCCACGACTTCTTGCAGCAGCACGACGTCGGCCTCGCAGAGGACGACCGGGGCAGCCCTGCGTCGGAGACCGCCGGCGGTGACGATGGCTTCGAGTTTGCATCGTTGGATGAGCCACCACCCGAGCCGGCAGCGCCGGCCACCTCGGAGAGCTGGCTCTCGAACTCGTGGCTCGACGATGTGGTGAGCGGTGATGAGCCTTCGGAGCCGGCGTCCGCGGCCGCGCCGGAGACCGACGCAGAAGAGCCTGAACGCGACGAAGCCGCCGGCGACGCCGATCACGTCATCCTCGAACTCCCGAGGTCTGCACCAGTCCTCCGGAAGCCAGGACCCTGGAGCTGGCCGCTTGCCGAGCCGGACGATGAGGATCGCGCCTCGGGAGCATCTGGTGAGGCGCCCGACGAACCGAGTGCTCCGGTGATGGAACCAGCCGTGGTTGCGGTACCGAGACACGAGGAGATCGTGGCCGCATTCGAGAGCGGCGCCGAGTCCGGCTTCTTTCAACGCGATGAGCCGATCGGCTCCCAGTACGTGGACTTCGACGAGGTGCGCAACGAGCTGGTCCAGATCGGCGTCGTCTGGCTCGGTGAGGCCAACGCCGTGCAGGTGACCGCACTCCTCAGCAGCACGCGATCGACAATCGACGACTTCGTCGCCACCATCGACACCATTCGCGGCCTGCACATCGAAGGACAGGACCCCGCGTCGATCCAGGCGATGGCTCGGGAGATGCACCAGCAGGCTGCCGAGCGGCTGTGCGGGGCATGATCCGGTGACCAACCAGCTGGTGAGCTGGATCCAGGATCACTCCGTGCTGATCCTGGCCGGACTCGCCGTGGTCGAGGGTCTCATCAGTCTTGGCCTGGTCCGCAACGCGCGCCACGCGCGCCATGAGATGAGAGCGGCCCAGGCAGCAGCTCTCGAGTCCGCGCGAGCTGCCGCGCTCGCGGCGCCCGGCGCCATCGATCCTGAGGCGGTGCTTGCGCTCCTGCGCCAGGGCCACGCACCAACACTCGACAACGTCTACGCAATGATGGCGCGCCGCGAACGCGAGGGTGCCGGCAACTCCGACGAGAGCGGCGCCGTGCCGGGCCGCTCCTCGTCAACATCGACCGCGACGGAGATTCCCAGTCGGGGCAGACCTGATGCACAAACGTCGCTGACCACATCTCAGGTGGAAGAGCGGCTCCGTCAGTACGAGCGCTGACGGACGGCTACCTCGGGTGGGCGCGCCGTTCGAGGGAACTGGGCCGGCCCCGGCCACAGGCTTCGGCCGCCGCCAGGAACGCCATCGCCACGGCCTCCTCGCGAAGGTGCGCAATCGCCTCCTCGGTCCGGTGCAGCACCGCAACGCTGTTGCGAATGGTCCAGCCTGATCGGCCCGAGACCGTCGGAGGCAGCAGCTGCTCACCGGGCTGGCGCACTGACCACGTCGCGGAAGCGGTCGTGGCGGGCCTCGTACCGCTGGGCGTGGAGTCAGGACGCCGCGTGCCGTCCAGACTTCCGGTGCGTGCTACCTCGACGAAGTCGGAATGACCCTGCGGGACACTGAGGTCTTCGATCGCTGCCGGCCAGACGCTGTCCGGTTGGGGGATCGATTTGATGCGGGTGGTGCCGGCGAGCGCGAACAGCGCCGCGGCGAGGTCTTCCCCGGAGTCGAAGGCACTCCCCTCTCCGAACCACTCGTCGTCCTGGACCGAGGCTCCCCCCACTGTCGTCATCGTCCCCGTACCTATCACAACGAGCTGATCGTACCCGGACGACTTAACGAGTCGTGGATGTCTGGAACGCTAGCGGAATCGAACGTGTATCGAACCGGTTGCCACCGGCGGAACGTCGCGCCGCCGCGCACACAATCGGCGCGGAACCGCCTTCCGTCCGAAACCCAAGGAGCATTCTCACGTGAGCATGGCAGCCGTCCCGCAGAAGCTCGACAGCCGGTATCTCGAGGCTCTCGGTCCACTGCGTCCACTCGTCGACGACGACAGCCTGACTGAGATCATGGTCAACGGACCCGAGATGGTCTACGTGGAACGCAAGGGCAAGATCCTTCTCACCGACATCCGCTTCGACGACGAAGCGCATCTGATGCGCGTGATCGACACGATCGGTGCCGCTGTCGGCCGCCGCATCAACTCGCGAACACCGCTCATGGATGCCCGGCTCCTCGACGGATCGCGCGTGAACGCCGCCATTCCCCCGGTCGCGCTCGACGGACCAATTCTGACGATTCGTAAGTTCAGCAAGGATCCGTATCAGGTCTCGGACCTCATCGGATTCGGGACGCTGACCCAGGAATCCGCAGCGTTCATCCAGGCTTGCGTGCTCGCGCGAGCCAACATCCTCGTGTCCGGGCGGAACCGGTACCGGTAAGACGACCCTTCTCAACGTGTGCTCAGGGTTCATCCCCATCGACGAGCGCATCGTGACCATCGAGGACGCGGCCGAGCTGCAGCTCCACCAGGAGCACGTCTGCCGTCTCGAGGCTCGTCCTGCTGATGTGAACGGCGAAGGCCGGATCGCGATTCGAGAGCTGGTCATCAACTCGCTGCGTATGCGACCCGATCGCATCGTCGTCGGAGAGTGCCGTGGTGGCGAAGCCCTCGACATGCTCCAGGCGATGAACACCGGTCACGATGGCTCGCTGACCACCATCCACGCAAACAGCCCACGCGAGACGCTCTCGAGGCTCGAGACCCTTGTCCTCATGGCCGGCCTGGACCTGCCCCTCAAGGCAATCCGTCAGCAGATCGCCGGCGCGATCAACCTGATCATCCAGCTGAACCGCCTCAAGGATGGTTCGCGCAAGGTCGTCTCGGTGACCGAGGTCATCGGGATGGAGGGCGAGATGATCACCGTGCAGGAGATCTTCAAGTTCGAGTCGCGCGGCGCTGATCCATCGACCGGAAAGATCATCGGCGACTTCGAGCCGACGGGCATCCGGCCGCGCATCATCGACAGGCTGTTCGACATGGGTATCCCGCTCCCACCGCGTCTCGCGCAGATCTTCCCGGACCGCCGCCAGGTCGGCGTCGTCACCGAGAAGAACGGACACCTGAGCGGGGTCGCATAGCCGCCTCGAGGGTCCCCCGGGTGTATCCCCTGGCCTGATCCCTGCGCCTCACCTGTACCCGCAGCGGCAATGGCCTGACGGAGACGGACGGCATCGGCGACGTCGACACGTATCGGCGCGTCTCGTCCATCCCCTAGCTCGGCCGACGTCAGGCTGCGGGTGGCGGAAGGTTCACCGGCTCGTAGATGAGGCCCTCGCCGCAGCAGCGACCGCACTCATCGTCGGCTCCGGCTCTCGAAGCCCAGACGCCGACGGTGCCGTGGCGAAACTCCACCTTGCGATTCCGGTCGCCTGAGCCGTTGCAGTTCGGGCAGCGGATGAGACGCTCCTCTGCGGCATGCATGGCTGAAGACTGCGCGCATTCACATGAAACATCTGTACGCCCGCGCACCTATGGCGCTCCCTCTCACACCGGCTGTGAGCGCGAGATCAGGCGGAGCCGACCCCGTCCATCACGTGGATGGGCTGGAAGACGTCTTCGGACAGCTCCTCGCCCGAGGTGGTCAGGTGCTCGAGGAACGTGGGGAGCACACCGGTCGGCATGTACGAACCGACCACCTTGCCGTCCTCATCGACGCCGGCCTGCTTGTACACGAAGATGTCCTGCAGGCGTACCTCGTTGTTCTCGGTCCCGAGCACCTCGGTGATGCTGACGATCTTGCGCGTCCCGTCGCGGAGGCGAGACTGCTGCACGATGACGTTGACCGCCGAGCCGATCTGCTCGCGGATGGCACGCGACGGCAACTCCGCGCCGGCCATGAGCACCAGCGTCTCGAGACGGCTGATGCAGTCGTGCGCGTTGTTTGCATGGAGCGTGGTCAACGAACCATCGTGGCCGGTGTTCATCGCCTGGAGCATGTCGAGTGCTTCACCACCACGGCACTCTCCGACGACGATGCGGTCGGGTCGCATGCGCAATGAGTTGATAACCAGATCTCGAATCGAGACGCGGCCACGACCCTCCACGTTGGCGGGGCGCGTCTCCAGCGTGACCACGTGCTCCTGACGGAGCTGAAGCTCGGCCGCATCCTCGATGGTGACGATGCGCTCGTCCTCGGGGATGAAGCTGCTCAGGATGTTGAGCGTCGTGGTCTTTCCGGAGCCGGTACCGCCGCTCACCACCACGTTCATCTTTCCGCGAACACAGGCGCGAAGAAAACGCACCATGTCCTCGGTGACCGACCCGTACTTGACGAGGTCACCGATGGTGAGCGCCTCCTTGGCGAACTTCCGGATGGTCATGGTCGGTCCGCGCAGCGCCAGCGGCGGAATGATCACGTTGACACGGGATCCGTCCTTGAGGCGCGCATCGACCATCGGCGACGATTCGTCGACGCGCCGGCCGATGCTGCTGACGATCCTGTCGATGACCTGCATCAACTGCTGGTCACTTTCGAAGGTGACCGGGCTGAGGGTCAGCTTGCCATGCTGCTCGACGTAGATCTGCTTGTAGCTGTTGATCATGATTTCGGTGATCTCATCGCTGGCGAGCAGCTCCTCGAGCGGACCGAGCCCGAGAACGTCGTTGGTCAGGATCTCCACGAGCCGGAGCCGGTCGGGCCGGCTCATCGTGATGTTCTGCTCGGTGATCACGTCATTGAGCAGCTCGCCGATGCGCTGACGAACCACCTCGGGTGGTACCGAGTCGGTACCCTGGGCGAGTTCCTCGACCAGTCGCTGATGCACCTTGCCGCGCAGCGCGACGTGGGTGTTGACGTGACCGCCCATCTTGCTGAGCCCGCCCCGTGGGGACGCGCCACCGGTGCGGTTCAGCAGGGTCGGCGCGCGTTGCGGCTCGGGCGCGGGTGCGGGTCGCTCAACCTCGAAGGGACGCGGTGCGGGCGCGGGCGCGGGTGCCGGCGTCGGAGCAGCCGCGACCGGAGCCGGAGACACACCACCAGGCCGGTTCTGCCATCCTGCCGGCGGGAAGCGATCGGCGCCATCGTCGGGTGTGCGATCCGGCGATCCGGAGGGTGCCGGGGACGATGGGGCGCTGGGGGTGGAGGCGGGAGATGTCCCTTCCGCCTTCCGCTGCACTCGGTCGAGCAACGACATCTGAGCTCAAACCACCTCATGTGATCGCTGGAATACCTGCCCGAAGGCTGGGATCAAGCATCCCCGGGATGCAGGGTCAGCGGTGCAACGATCCTGTCGAAGCAGCGTCCCAGGGGCTCTGAGGGGGGTTTCATAGGGACCGGCCGGAACCGCTCGGTCATGTTCGAGTGTCTGTTCACCTGAAGGATCGCCGCATGGAATATCGGCCGTTGCTCCCGGTGTGGGACGAATTGGTGCGAACCGCAGGCGCGGTTCGTGCTGACTTGCCTCTCGCGCAGACGACGCCTGACGGAGACGGGCGGCTGCGCCGCGCCCTCCGACCGGTTGCGATGACGGCCGCGATCGTCACCGCTGCAGGGCTCGCGGTGCTGCACCTTGCCGGGACGCCCGGTGTCGCCAGCGCCAACGGCGGCGAGGATTCGCAGCTGTTCTCATACACAAACGGCGACCGCGCCAGCAACGGCGTGCATTCGCTGGTGTTCAGCGGCACGCTCGAGAACATCGGTGAGGGTGCGTCCTACAACTGCAACGGTATCCACGTCAACGGACGCTCCGACGACATGATCCGGCGCAACTATTTCGCCCACCCGATCCTGGGCTGTGGCCAGCTCGTCTTCTCGATGATGCAGGCGTACGGCGTTCGTTACCGGTCGGCTGGTGAGAACATCGGGTGGGAGTCTGGAGCCTCGAGCCCAGCCGGCTACATCAACAGCGCCTTCATGAACAGCAGCGACCACCGCGCCAATATCCTCGACGGCAACTACACCGAGATGGGAGTCGGATCCGACGAGAGCGCGCCGGGCGTGACCTGGACGGGGTCGGGAGCCGAGCAGAACGTGTGGATGTTCAGTGAGGAATTCGCCCAGGTGGGCACGTCCTCTCCGCCACCGCCGCGACGACCCCCACCCACGAAACCCGCCCCGCGCAACTCCCCGGCTCCGAAGGCCCCCGCGGTTGCTCCGGCCACCACCGCTCCCACCCCAACGCCGGCACACACTCCGGCGCCGTCGCCCACGGCGACTCCCTGGTCATCCCGTCCGGAAGCCTCCCCCAGAGCCTTCCCGCTCCACCCGTGGCGCAATACGAGGGCCTGTTCCCCAACACGATCGAATCCGTTCTCGAAGCCTTCCTCACCTTCTAAAGGGGGCCAGCACCCTGACTCAGCTCAGCACCGTCGAAGCGTCTGCGGGCGACCTCGATGGCAACATCGTCGTCGCCACCGGTCTCCACAAGGCCTACCGGGTCAGCCGGCCACCGCGAGAGGCGATCCGCGATGTCTCGATCACCGTCAAGGCGGGCGACTTCATCGCGATCATGGGCCCGAGCGGCTGCGGCAAAAGCACGCTCCTGCACATGCTCGGCGGCCTGGAACCGCCCGACCGGGGGTCGGTCACGATCCAGGGAATCGATGTCTACGCCCTCGAGGATGAGGAGCGCTCGGCCTTCCGTCGCGACCACATCGGCGTCGTCTTCCAGTTCTTCAACCTGCTTCCGACCCTCACCGCGGCCGAGAACGTCGCCCTGCCGCTCCGGCTCCGCAATGAGGCGCCGAGCCGCCACCGGCAGAAGCTCTCCCGGCAGGTGATCGGCGATCGGGTCTACGCGCTCATGGAGCAGCTCAACCTGCACGGCCTTCAGGGCCATGGCCCCGAGGAGATCTCGGGCGGCGAGCAGCAGCGGGTCGCCCTCGCCCGAGCGCTCGCCGCGTCGCCATCGCTGCTCCTCGCCGACGAGCCCACCGGCAACCTCGACTGGACGAGCGGCCATGAGGTGATGGCGCTGTTGACGCGGCTGTGCCGTCAGGAGCATCAGACCGCAGTTCTTGTGACTCACGACGCCCGGGTCGCCGCCTACGCGGACCGAGTCCTGATCATGCGCGACGGCGTGGTGGTCGACGATGTGGCGCTGAGCCACGCCGGGCAGGGGCCCGACGAGATGCCGGAACCAACGCTCCTTGTGGCGAGGCTCGCCAAGCTGCAGCTGTGAGCGACTTCTGGCTGATGGCGGTTCGCGCCATCCGGGCGCGTCCCCTGCGGAGCGCCCTCACCGCGAGCGCGGTCGCCCTCGGCATCGCCGTCGTCCTCGCCGTACAGCTCGCCATCCAGGGCCTCATGGTGCAGGCAGCCGAGGCTCAGTTGCAGCAGGCCGGGGCCTCCTCGCTCGATGTCCGGGTGGACAGCTCGTCCGGGCTGCTCCCCGCCCAGGTCACCACGCTGTCGGACCTCCCAGGGGTGGTCCAGGCGGTTCCCCTCTATGAGAAGCAGGTGACCGCGGGGCCGGCCGGGACCAGCCTCCCGAACGCGACCGTGACCCTGGTGGGCCTCCAGGACTCGAGTGCGGCGCTTCGCAGCGTCTCGGTCGTTGCGGGGCGCCTTCCGCTCCCCGGGAGCACGTCAGAGGTGGCGATCGATCAGGGGCTGAGCACCGCTCTCACCGGCGGTTTCGGGAGCCCGATCGCAGTCGGACAGAAGATCCAGATGATCACCAGCACCGGACCCGACCTGTTCAAGGTCGTCGGCTTCACCTCGGGAACCAGCGGTGGACCCTCCTTCACCCACGACGCCGTGTTCGTCGATGACGCCGCGATGCTCGGGCCATTCGCGCTGGGTCTGCACACACCGCTGGTCGCGCTGCGCTTCGGCCCGGGCGCCACCGTCGCGGCCGTCTCCCAGGAAGTGCACGCCAGCTTCGGCGCCACCGTGACCACCTACGATCCGCGCGCCGGTGCCGCGTCGCCGCTGGCGGATCTTCAACCGCTCCTGGTGCTCGTGACCGTGCTCAGCCTGATCGTCGGCGCCGGCGTGACCGCCAACAGCGCCGTTCTCGCGGCGTACGAGCGCCGGCGGGAGATCGGCCTGCTCCGAGCCGCCGGCGCCTCGTCGAGGCAGGTGTTCCGGTTGTTCGCCGTGGAGGTAGCGACCGTCGCGCTCGCCGGCGTCCCGGCCGGCATCGTCGGCGGGCTGGTGCTGGGCGGGATCTTCAACAGCAGCATCTCACCCGCCGACCTGGCGGCTCCGTCCCTGATGCCGCAGGCCGGCCAGGTCCTGGCGGCGATCGCCGCAGGCCTCGGTGCCGCGCTGATCGGTGGACTGGCGCCGCTCTTTGCGGCAGCGCGCCTCCCGATCCTCGACTCGCTCCGCCCCCATCCCATCGGCGAACGCCAGCGCCCCAGCGTCCTGCTGCGGACGGCCAGCCCGGTGCTCCTGGTGATCGCCGCCGTCTGCTTCCTGAGCAACGCCAGCGGCGTGGTCGCACTCGGTGTGATCGCGCTGCTCCTCGGGCTCGTGGTCGCGCTGCCGCTGATCGCTCCGCTGGTCATCCGGCTCATCGCCACGTCGATCTCCCCCCTGGTCAGCGGCGCGCAACCGGGCGCCGCTCATCTGATCCGCGCTCGCAACCGGACTGCGATGACCGTGGCGGGGCTGGCAATCGCAGTCGCGAGCGCGGTCGGAGTGAGCGCGCTCAGCGCCGGGGCGCTCACGGCGAGCGACAGCTGGGTCTCCCATCTCTTCGCCGGTGACGTGCTCGTGACCAGCCCGGTCACCCAGAACGACCAGGTCGAGGCGGCCGTCGCCGGCAGCTCGGGCGTCGCGCGGGCGACGCCGCTTCGCTTCCTGTCCGAGACGGTCGCCGGCACGGCTCTCGGCGTTACCGCGATCGATCCCGCCGCCTTTGCGACGCTCGGCGGCCTCGACGTCGTCTCGGGTGACCGCGGATCAACGCTCAACGCGCTCGAGGACGGCCCGAGCTTTCTCGCTCCTGCCGGGCTCGCCGCGGCCACAGGCTGGACGGTCGGCTCCCAAGTCCCCGTGGCGACGCAGATCGGCGTTGTGTACTTCACGATCGCGGGGATCATCAGCCACTCCTTCCCGGCGGGCAACGGCGGCGAGAGCCTCGTCATGGCCGACGACCTGGCACGAACCTACTTCGGTGCGACGGCGGCCGGGTTTGATGACCTCGTGGTCGTGACCCGCGGCGCGGAGGCGGCCATCGAAGCCACCGCCGCCACCTACGGCATGCGTGCCGTCCCGGTCAGCGTCATCGAGAGCGATGCTCGCGACGCCCTGCAGCATTCGATCGGCCTAGTGCTCGCCGTCGCGATCATCTCGGTGATCATCGCCATGCTCGCGGTCGTCAACACCCTGCTGGTCAACGTGCGCCAGGGGACTCGCGAGCTGGCGCTGTTGCGTGCCGTCGGACTCGGCAGCCGGCAGGCGATGCGCCGGGTGCTCACCGAGGCGGGTCTGCTCGCGGGCACAGCAACCCTGATCGGGGTGGCGGCAGGCTGTCTGATCGCAGTACCGATGCTCCAGGCGAGCAGCACATCCACCTTTTCGCCAGGATTCGTGTTCCCGTTCGAGACGGTGATCGTGCTCGTGCTGGTCGTTGTTCTGGCTGCGATCGTTGCCACCATGGGTCCAGCTCGCAGAGCGGTGCGAACCTCCGTGCTCAGCGCGCTGCGACACGAGTAGCGACGCGATGCGCCCCTTCGACGGGGGGAGTGTCCGCGTTCTGGTCGCGCTGGCGCCGATGATTGCGCTCGCCGCGTGTGGCGGCGATTCGCCCGCGCTGTCAACTGCGGATCCCCTGCGCTCCCTGCTCACCATCGATCAGCTCGTCGCCTCAGACTTCACCGTCTCCGTCGCCGCCGCGCACGTGAATGCCACGGCGCTTGCCGGCGGCGACTCGCATGCTGGCGACAGCGCTCGCATCGGACGGCCTTCGCTCGGCGGCGAGCGTTGAGTACCAACGCGGTGTCGACTTCAGCACCAGCAACGGCCCGATCGATGTTGTGGCCACCGTGGAGCGTTTTGGCAGCATCAACGGAGCCTCCGCCGCCTTCACCGCCACGGTGACCCACCTCGACGCAATCCAGGGTGCGGTGCCGATGTCGACCGGTCCGCTCGGAGACCAGGCGCACGCGATCAGCGTCGTTCGATCGACGCCGGCAGCGATTCCGGCGGTCGAGATCACCGTGGTGTGGCGCACCGGAAACCTCGTCAGCCTTATCGTCGCGCGCGGCCGGTATGGGGGGACGCGACTTGACGATGCCCTGGTCCTGGCGGGTCTGCAGAACCAGGACGACTTCGGCTCGGCGCCGGGGTAGCCGGTTTCGTCAGGTCTTGCGCGGTTCCCAGCGGAAACGGAGCACGGACAGCAGCACCGCGCCGGCGCCCCAGGCGGCCATGATCAGCAGATCGGTCCCGTTGAAGCCACTGCTGGACTGGTGCGCGGGATCGAACGCCGTGAACATCGCGTTGATGAAATGTCTGACCGGAAACCACTCGGCGATCTGCGCGAGGATCGACGTCGACGCCACCGGGAAGAACGTCCCGGAGATGAACACGATCGGCAGGAAGACACCGTTGACGATCGCCGGCGCGGCCTCCGCGTTGGGGATCACGATCGTCACCGCCATGCCGAGCGCACAGAATGCCAGCGCACCCACGCCGATGGTCACGGCGGCGGCACCGATGTGCTGGGGTACGTGGACGCCATAGACCAGGATGCCGAAACCGGTGGTGAGCAAGGCGAGGACGATGCTGACGATGATCGACGAGCCGACCACGCCGGCGATGAATGCCCATGGCGGGAGCGGGGTTCCGCGCAGCCGCTTGAGGATGCCGTTGTCGCGGCGCAGCGCGAGCGTGACCGCGATGTTGGTGAAGCACGCGCCCATGACGCCGAATGCGATCAGTGCTGGAATGTAGTAATCGTCGTAGCTTGTGCGCACCGAATCGATCTGCACGTTCTGGTCTTTGAACAAGGTGGCGAACACCACCAGAAAGATGATCGGGAAGAGGAACGCGAAGAATGCGCTTGCGGGGTTGCGCCAGAACGACTTCTGCTCGAACGAGACCTGGCGCAGCGCGATGCCGGTGCTACTCATTCCTGGTCAGCTCCAGGTAGACGTCTTCCAGTGACGGCCGGGCGACCTCGAGGTTGGGAAGCTCGAGCCCCTGCGCCAGCGCCCAGGTGGTCAGCTCGTTGAGAGTGCGGGTCGGCGTCGCGGTCTCGATGATCGCGACCCCGCCGTCGATCCTCGCCTTGAGCGGCAGCGCGGTGACGGCAATGCCATTGGAAAGTTCGAAGCGGATGTGCGTGACCTGATCGGTTCCGGCCCGCAGTGTCTCCGGGGTGCCCTGGGCGACCACCTGACCGGCGGCGATCACGCAGATGCGGTCGGCGAGGTATTGAGCCTCATCCATGTAGTGGGTGGTGAGCACGATGGTCTTCCCGAGGGTGCGCATGTTGCGCACCACCTCCCAGGCGGCGCGGCGCGCCGACGGATCGAAGCCGGTGGTCGGCTCATCGAGAAAGATGAGCTCCGGATCCCCCACCAGCCCGAGCGCGACATCGAGACGTCGCTGCTGGCCCCCTGACAGCTTGCGCACCCGCTCGCCGGCCTTCTCGGTCAGCCCGACCAGCTCGATGATCTCGGCGGTCGGACGTGGCGATGGGTAGTAGCCGCGGTAGAGATCGACCAGCTCGGTCACGGACAGCATCGGCGGGACCGCCGCCTCCTGGAGGACCAGCCCCACCCGCTCGCGCAGCTTCCGTCCGCCCATGTGCGGGTCGATCCCGAGCACGGTCACGTCGCCGGCGTCTCGCTTCCGGTATCCCTCCAGGATCTCGATGGTGGTTGTCTTGCCGGCGCCGTTGGGGCCGAGCAACCCGAACACCTCGCCCTCGTCCACGTGGAAGCTCACCCCACGGACGGCCTCGACGGCTCCGTAGGACTTGCGCAAACCGTCGACGACGATGGCTGTCACCGGAAGTGTCTCCCCTGTATGACGAGCGGTCACAGAGTCGTTGCGCCATGGTGCCAGAGACCGGGGTCGGTGCCGACCACAATTGGCGGCAGCGCATGACCATGACTACAACCAACGTGGAGATCCTGCGTCAGGGCTGGCTCGACGCCGCCTCCGCCCTGGCTCCAGGCCTCGACGCACTGCCTGAGTTCCTCGAGAACGGCCTCGAAGCCGCCGTCATCGACGAACGCCTGGACGAGCAGTCGCTGCTTCGCGTGGTCACCGAGGTGACCTCGGCCGCCGCGGACTTCGCTGCCCGCCGAGGAGCTCTATTTCCTGACACGCCGCCTCCAACGAGCCGTCTACGAGTACCTGCTCTCGCTCGACGCCCTGCCCGAACCGCCGCCCCGTCGCGACAGCTCAAACGGCCACGCCACCGCCGACGCGACGCTCATCGGAGCCGAGGAGGTCGCCGCGCTGGGCCGTAACGGCCATGCAAAGACATCGGCAGAGCCGCACGTCACCAACGCGGCGCTCGCGCCGGAGCCAGAGCCCGAGCCGGCGCCTGGGGCGGCCGCCGAGCCAGAGCCCGAGCCGGCACCTGAGGCGGCCGCCGAGCCAGAGCTCGATCCCTCAGCTGCCGCAGCGGCAGCCGATCGCGTCGAGGCCGGCCTCGCCGAGCTCGACGCCCAGCTTTCGCCGGACGAACCTTCTGATACTGCCCCCGCGGGGGCCGGCGACCCCGAGGTCGACACCGCCGCCCTGGACGAGCCCGGAGCGGCACCGGCCGAGCCCGCGACCCGCCCCGCGTTCACGCTCTTCCGGCGGACCGGCGCATCCGCCTCCAAGAACGACAAGGCCGCGTCCGCACGCGCCGACACCGAGGCGATCGACCCCGGACCGCCGGCAATCAACGGTGCTGCGCACCCCGAGGCGGGCGGCGAGGATGCCGAGTCCTTCGTCAAACCCAAGAGTGGCTTTCACCTCTCCGATCTCGCGGACTTCGCCGTGGTCCAGCGATCTGAGACGACCGAGACACCGGATGACCACGCGGCAACCGAGACTTCGGCGGGTGGCGCCTTCGACGCCGTTCAAACCGAGCCGGCGCCGGAATTCACCGAGTTGGAGCCCGAGGCGGAGGTCATCCCGACACAGCCCGCACAGGAGGCTGCAAGCGGCGCCGCGGCGAGAGGGTGGCGCCTCCGCGACGACGACGCGGACCAGACGAACGACCTCGCCTCGGAGGGCGACTTCGACGACACTCGGTTCGAAACCGACCCCGAGGTCATCGAAGCCCGTCTCGAGATCAACGACCGCCTCCGCCGGAAGCGCTGCGATGAGGCGGCTGCATTGCTCCAGCGCCTCGCAAACGACGTCGGCGGCCGGGCGCTTGCTGAGCTCGCCCTCGACGCGGGTGATCGATGCCGCGCACTGGGCAAGGGAAACGCAGCGCTCAGCTGCTATCTCGCCGCGTCACGCGCGGATCCGGTGCACGAGACGCCACTGCTCCGACTCGCCGACATCTGCATCGACGACCACGATATCGACCTTGCGGTCTCCTACCTGGAACGCGTGACCAGGCTCCGCAGACTGCGCAATGACGACAAGGGCGCACTGAAGCTGTACCGCAAGATCGTGACCATCGCACCGTATCGCGATGACATTCTCGCGATGCTGATGCGCGCCCAGGCCAACGGCCGCTTCGACGAATAACCGCATTCATGAACAACGTCCGGTCACACGTCGCGTGGTCTTGCTCGTCCGCTGTGCGATGCGTTTGTTACCGAAAGGCGATGAACGGCAGGGTGGATTCGATCCACACTCGGGTGCGGCCGTCATCCACGCCAGCACATCGCTGCGCTGGATGCAGCGTCGCCGCAACCGCGTGACCGACACCAACTGAGACAACCGAGGAGAACAGGTGGCCATCCAGGCGAACAAACCGAACAGCCGGATCTTCTTGCTTCTTGGAGTCGTGCTGGCTGCGGCGGCGGCGGTTGCCGTGCTGCTCCTGGTGCGCTCCAACGCACCAGCGAATGAGGTCAGCGTTGTCGTGTCCGATACGAGCATTCCCGCCGGCACCACGCTGACCCCGGCGATGGTGGTCGTCGCCCAGGTCCCGCTGACCGCAAAGCCGGGTGACGCATACACGGATCCGGTGGCCGTCGTCGGCAAGGTGACGCAGGTCGCCCTCGCCAACAACACGCCACTGGTTCCTGGTTTCTTCAGCACGCCGGCGCTGTCGATCACGTCGAGCGGCAGCGGCAGCGGAACCGCGGTGACTGACGTGGAGACGCAGATCACCAAGGGCTATGTCGCGATTGCCATACCGACCAACGCATCGTTGCCCACCAACCTGACCTCGTTGCAGGCGAACAACTTCACCGCACCCCTCGTGTCCGACGCCGGCTACATCCTTCCCGGCGATCACATCGACATGATGGTGCAGTCGACGACGGGATCGTCGGGCCTTCGATACACCTTCCAGGACATCATCGTTCTGCGCGTCGGTTCCTCCGGTAGCTCCTCGACCGCATCCGCGGACACGCTTCTCGTGGAGGTGCCTCGCGCCGAGGCGCCGCTGCTCACCGGCCTCGTCATCGGCGACGGGCATGAGTTCATCGTCAAGTACGTCCTACGGCCCGAGTCGGAATGGGGCAAGCTCACCGCGACCGGTTACACCCCGAACTTCGAGTCGACCACCGCCCCGACCCTCCCAGCGGTGAAGCAGACCATCGTGACGCCCGGCACGCTGGACAGCCTCTTCGGCGGCTGACGGCAATGACGCCAGCCGCAGTTGTCGCAGCGGCCCTGGCCGCGTCGGCAGTCCTCTCGATCTTCGCCTTCCTCCTCAGCCGTGGGCAGAGCCAGGCTGGGGAGATGGCTCGTCGCCTCAATCAGTACGGCGGCGACACGGTGGCCACCACCGCGCCGCCTCGTGTCAAGACGGGCAACGCGATCCGGGATCTGCTCGACGGGCTCACCAGTGGCCTCAACCCGCTGCTGTCGCGCACGTCGCACACCGGCAAGCTTGCCGACGACCTGCAGAAGGCCGACCTCAAGCTCAAGTCCTCGGAGTGGCTCCTCGCCGTCGTCGGCCTGGGGATCCTCGTCGGCCTGCTGGTCGCATTCCGTTACGGACAGCCCATCGCGTTCGTCCCCTGCCCAATCGTCATCTACTTCCTGAGCGGGTTTTTCCTGAAGTTCCGTCAGAAGCGTCGCACCCGTGCGTTCAACAACCAGCTCGGCGACACGCTGATGCTGTTGAGCAACGCGCTCAAAGCCGGCCACTCCTTCGCACAGGCGCTTGCGTCGGTCGCCAAGAACGCCAACCCGCCCATCTCGGAAGAGTTTGCGCGCGCCACCCGTGAGATCGCGCTCGGCATCAACGTCGACGAGGCCCTCAACCACATGGTGGTGCGCAACAAGTCTGAGGACTTCGACCTCATGGTCACCGCGGTGCAGATCCAGCGCGTGGTCGGCGGCAACCTTGCGGAAATCCTCGACACCATCGCCTTCACCATCCGCGAACGGGTGCGCATCCAGGGCGAGATCAGGACCCTGACCGCTCAGGCTCGCGCGTCGGGCTGGATCATCACCATCCTGCCGATCGCCCTTGCCGGTTTCCTTGCGCTGATCTCTCCCACCTATTTCGATCCGATGATCACCGACCCGCTGGGACACATCATGCTGGGAATCGCGATCTTCTCGATCGCAATCGGCGCGGTCGCGATCCAGAAGATCGTGAAGATCGAGGTCTGACGTGAGCATTCTCGCCATCGCGCTCGCGGCCGCTCTCGGCGGCGGCATCCTCCTCATCGCATTCGGTCTTGCCATGTCGACCTCGCCGCGTCAGGGCGACCTGCTCGAGGCGCGGCTCGCACAGTTCGCTGAAGCCGGGCATTCGCCGGCGACGCTCGCAGAGGTCGAGATGTCGCTGCCGCTCTTCGACCGTGTGGTTCGACCGTTCCTCGACAAGATCGGCAACCGACTCAACAAGAATGCCGGTCAGGGCGGCACCGACGCACTCCAGGAGAAGCTGAACCTCGCGGGACGTCCGATGGGTCTCAACGCGTCGGGATTCCTCGCGCTGCGGCTCCTCTCCATGCTGCTGTTCACCGCGATCGGCCTTGCGCTTGCGCTCTTCGGCGCGCTGACGATGCCGCTGTTCGCGGTCGTTCCGCTCGGCGGCCTGATCCTCGGCTACCTCGCACCCCAGATGGTGGTGGCGCGCCGTATCAAGAAGCGGCAGAAGGAGATTCTCCTCGCACTGCCGAGCGCACTCGACCTGCTCACCATCTCCGTTGAAGCCGGCCTCAGCTTCGACGCGGCCCTCACCCGGGTCGTCGACAAGTACAACAACGAGTTCTCGCGTGAGCTGACGATCATGCTCAACGAGGTTCGCCTCGGGCGCCCGCGTCTCGAGGCGCTCGACGATGTCGGCCGGCGCTGCAAGGTCGAAGAGCTGAGCAACTTCATCCAGGCGATCATCCAGTCCGAACAGCTCGGTGTCGGCGTCGCCAACGTCCTCCGCATCCAGTCGGAGGAGATCCGGCGCAAGCGCCGTCAGCGCGCCGAGGAACAGGGCCAGAAAGCGCCATTGAAGATGCTCTTCCCGATGGTCGGATGCATCTTCCCGACGCTCTTCATCGTCCTGCTCGGACCCGCAGTCATCGAGGTCGCCCACCAGTTCGGCGGCGGCGGCTGAAGCTCCGCACGATTACTCCTGTGCGCGCCGCACACGGACGGGGGAGACCCCGGCTCCGGCTTCAAACCGGACTATTCAGCCTCCGCCGGGGTCTCCCCCGTCCTCCGCGCTGCTTCAAACCGGACTATTCAGCCTCCGCCGGGGTCTCCCCCGTCCTCCGCGCTGCTTCAAACCGGACTATTCAGCCTCCGCCAGGGTCTCCTCCGTCCTCCGCGCTGATTCAAACCGGACTATTCAGCCTCCGTCGGGGTCTCCCTCCGTCCTCAGCTCAGCGTCAATCCGGGTCTCCCCGTCCTTCGCGCAGCTTCAATCCCGACCATTCAGCCTCCGGCGGGGTATCCTCCCGTTCACCCGGCATCAATCCGGGCTATTCAGCCTTCGCCAGACGTATGGCTGCAGTTGGGCCGGCGGTACGATCAATGCGAGCCCGATCTGCCCGAAGGATGGACCGTGACATGACCGTTCCGTTGCCAACGGGTCGGTCGGCCGACGAAGTAGTCGACTTGGTTTGGGCTACGCGCGCCGCCGCATCACAGAGCACAGGATCGAGCGCGCCCCCATGTCGGAGTTCCAGCTGAGCCCTGCGGACGCTGCGCTGGTGAGGGATCGAGTGTCCGGTGGTGTGGTTCGCGCAGCGACGCACAATCCGTCAAAGCTGGAGCCACTGAGCGCGACAATCGCGGCCTATGGATCAGGACTATGAGGCTCGCCTTCGTCGTGCTCGCAAGATGTAGCTGGCCATAGTCGCCGCCAGAGTCATGGCTGGCTGCGTCGTCGGGCTGGTAGCCGGCAACCTCACGCCCGGTGTTGGGTGGACTTCTGATGCAGTCATCGGGGCGGGCGTTGCCTTCTCATCGCTGGGATCAATTGCCTTTCTGATGTCCGGTGCGAGCAGCGGGCTCCGACGGACCGTGGACTGAGCGTTGACCAGACCGGAAAGCGCGACTGGCGACCAGGCCCGGCCAACTTTTTCGGTGTTGCCGCAAGGGGAAACGGCTCGCGGGGTCGCGCTTGCAAATCGGGCAGCCCCCGACCTCGGCTCCGGCGGCTAAGGAGGTACGGAGGAGCCCCCCAATCGATGCTGAGCTGGGACGGAGGGAGACCCCGGCGGAGGCTGAATAGTCCGGTTTGAAGCCGGAGCCGGGGTCTCCCTCCGTCCGTGTGCGGCACGGACCGAGGTCTCTCTCGGTCCGCCCGCCTAGGACAGCTGGCGGAGGACGCGCTCGAGCTGACGCCGCCGGGCGATGCGCCAGCGAGCGCGGAGCGCGGGGACGGAGCGATACACCTCGGGAACGGCGGCGTCCTCGCGCATCGTCGCGCGCAGCAGCGACGCGACGGTGTCGCGCAGCTCCACGAGCCGCAGGTCGCGTGCAACCTCGAGGGCTGCCGAGATCCGCGCCTCCTCACCGGAGCGCATCCAGTCCTCAAGCGCGTCGACGAGGCCTTCACGGCCGTCACCGATGACGATGCGCGCGTAGTCGGAGAGCTGTTCGGTGAGCGTTGCCACGTTGGATTCGAAGCGCCGCTCCATGTAGGCGAGGATTGCATCGCGCGCGCTTTGGTGCGCGAGCACCGCGATGAGCCCCGGAGCGGTCCGCCCGATCAGGAGCTTCTCGAACGGCGAGACCTCCAGGTACCCGATGTGAGCGCCGGCGCTCGAGACCAGCCAGGGGCTGCCGTCACCGCGATACAGGCAGAGGTTGTCCGGCAGACCGGGATGCTGCCACCCGTAGAGGCCGCCGGTCGCCTCCTGGAGCACCGTGATGCTCTCCCGGCTCAGGGCATAACGAACCAGGCTCCCGGCTGCGGTGATGCTCTTCGCCTGCTGGAACCGCGCCAGGCTCTCGACCGTGGCCTGCCCCTCCGGGTCCATCTCGCTGTTCGGCACTGTGAGCACGGCGGTGGTGCACTGGACCAGGGCGCACTCCAGCAGCCCGGCGTAATCGGGCCCGGTCGGCTCGTCCAGGAGATCGTAGGTCTTGCGCGCGGAGACATCGCTCCGGGACGTACGCAGGAGGGGTTGCACAGAGCAATTCTGTAACGAAATCTCCGGTTCCAGTGTGGCAAACGCGTGCTACGGTCAATTTGTGGGCGCGATAGCCACATCCATTGACAGTACCCCCGGCCAGGTTTTCGCCGACGCGTTGCTCATCGTCGCGGTGGCGATCAACGCCTACCTGGGTTGGAGTCACGGACTTATCCGCCGCGTCTTCAGCGCGGTGGGCGTCTTCCTTGCGTGCTTCGCCGCCTCCAACCTGGGTAATGCGATCGCCGCGTTGATCCACTCCCACGACGTCGACGCGAATGCCTGGGCATTCGTGGCGGTCTTCATCTTTGTGATCATCGTGTTCGAAGTCCTGGGCGCGCTTCTGAATGAGCGGCTCGAGAAGATCGTCGTCGCAGCGTTCGACCGGATTGGCGGTGTGCTCGTGGGGGCGGTCGTCGGTGTCGCGGAGGTTCTCATCCTCTTTCTCGTCGCCATCTCCGTCAGCGGACCGACCTCGACGACGCACTCCTCGATGTCACAGGACCTGCACGCGGCGACGCTGAGCGGCGCGGCGATCCGGCTCGAGCCACAGGTGAAGACCCTGTTCGCGCCCGCTCTCCCCTCCAACCTGAGCGACCATTTCGCTCAGAACGCGGTGGTGGTCACCCCGCCGGTCTGACCGGCCGAGCTCAACGAGGCGAGCCGACGTCCGCTGGGAAGAAGGTCTTGACCACGGAGCCGAGGCCGACAAGGTTGAACGGCTTGGTGATCAGGTGGTTGGCGCCGGCCACGCGAGCACGCTCGATGTCGTCATCGCTCGAAAGGGCGCTGAACATCACGATCGGTATGTCGGCGGTCGGCGTATTGCTGCGGATGCGCTTGCAGGTCTCGATACCGTCCATACCGGGCATCATGATGTCCAGGATCACCAGGTCCGGTGCGCGCGACTTAACCTGCGCAAGGCCGTCCTCGCCGTTCTCGGCGGTGGTCACGTCGTAGCCCTCGATGCCGAGGTACATCGCAACGATGTGGAGGAGCCTGGGGTCGTCGTCGACGATGAGGATGCTGCCCCGCGTCATGCTTACGCCCCCGCTCCACCCTGGGGCGCGCTCAGGCGACCCTCAGCCATGTAGTTCGAGAGATCGCGCTCGCGCCCGAGGCCACGCTCGATCGAGTCGAGCACGCGCTGGTAGACTCCTCGCGCTCCCTGCGGTCCTCATCCGGCGCGACCATCTCGCCGCGCACGCGATGCTGGATCCAGGGCGGGACGAGCTGCTCCACCGTGTTCTGGCCGACCTTGACGGTAATCAGGGTGTCGTCGACCTCTTCAACCAGAATGCTCACGCGATGGGCGATGCCGACGTGGCTGTCCAGACGCCAGGCCCGCTCCCAGGCGCGCTGCCGGCCGATGCCGACGAAGATCAGGGTCACGGGATCGGCCACCAGCTGCCCGCCGCTTCCCGAGCTGAGCTCCTTGAGCAGGAGGCGCCAGATGTCGCCGTCGATTTGCCGTGACACCCAGCCGACCAGCGAGGGAGCCCGGTTGTCGAGGTCCGGCAGGGATACTGCGAGCGAGCTGTCGAGGCTCGGCAGCGCGCTGACAACCCCGGCATGGCGGCGGCAGTACACCCGGTCCTCGATCGTGACCCGGTGCTCGATGCACCAGGCGGTGCGGCACTCGCGGCCACGACGGTCGACATATGCGCACGGCACGCCCTCGGTGGACGTGCATCCCCCCTGTGTGCACGGATGCATGGAGGTTGGCGCGGGATCCGCGGGCGTCATCCGATCCACATTAGCATCGGTCGGCTCAGCGCGAACCCTGCTCACTTACCACACCAGAGGAATGAGTCGGCGCGTCCGCGCGGCGTACAGCCGGTACTCGGGAAGACTGGGCGAGCAGGCCCTCCTCGAAGCGAGCTCTGAGCATCTGAACTGCGATGAACGGCACCAGGGTCAGCGTGGCCCAGAGTGCGGGCCGAGCAAGGACGACCGCAAACGCCGCGAGTATCTCGCCGGCGTACAGCGGGTGACGGATGAAGCGGTACGGGCCGCCAGTGACCACGCGGCGTGCCTCCGGGATGATGCTGAACTCCGGCGCAGGTACAGGAGGCCGTAGACGGCGAGGACGAATGCGCCGAGCGCCAGTGGGGCGGAGATGTCGCGAATCACGGTCCACGGCGTGAACAGGACGGGGTTTGGGAAGGCTCCGACCACAAGGAGCATCGTGGTCCCCACCAGCCCCGCAGTCCGCGCGATCACCCTGCCGTCGCGGGCGCGAGGCCGCGGCCGGATCAGGTAGATCCCAACCGGGATGATGCAGAAGAGCAGGTAGACACCTGTGGTCACCGGGCCGGCCAGGAAATCTCCGAAGCCCGCGTGAGCGCCGAGTGCGTGCACCTGCGACGTCAGGTTCGACCACACGCGCAAGCCGAGCAAGGCGAACAGCACCGCCGGAAGCGAGCGCCCGAAGACCAGGAATCGGATCTCTTCGACGCGACGTTCCAGGTCGCCACGGCGTGCTGGAATCGCGACCGCCTCGGCCATGGCCGGAGTCTAGGTCAGCGCAATTCGGAGCGACGCTCTCGTAGCCCGGTTGTCATCAAATCACCACGGATTCTCGTTGCGGGCTCATCGTCCGGGGCGTGTCCGATTCTTCGTTACCAATATTTAGCACGCAGGCCATTCCGTTGCAGCAGCAGGGCCCCACACTCGCATCAGTCGGGTCCGAGCAAACATCTCGGCTCGAAAATCCAACCCGAAAGGAGGTGAAACACAGAATGGATATGCTGAGCACCCTGTACCTTCGCGCAACAGAGTTCATCGCTCGCAAGCGTGAGGAGGCTGAGGAAGGCCAGGGCATGGTTGAGTATGCGCTCATCCTCGTCCTTATCGCCATCGTCGTTATCGTTATCCTGCAAGTCGTCGGCAAGCAGGTCAACAACGTGTTCTCGAACATCAGCAACGGCCTGGCCTCGTAGCTTTTACAAGCAACCAGGACAGTCAAGAGGAGCCGGCCATCGGGTCGGCTCCTCTTTTTTGCGTGTAACGCCGTGTCGCGCGGTGGTGCACGCCATCCACCTGCACGCGATTCGCCGTACCATGCGTTCGATGCACTGGGCGTGCGGGTGGCGGACGTGATCCGTGTACTCATCGCGGACGAGATCGCGCGAATTGTCGGCGACCTGGAGAAACTCGAGCCGTACCGCGACGACATCGATGTCTGCGGCGTGGCGCACCAGGCATCGGCGGTCCTCGAGGAAGCGTGGTTGCGCCAACCCGACGTACTCGTGCTGCATGAGCGTTTCGCCGATCTGCCGGCGTCGGACTTTGCCGCTCACCTGGCGTCGGTGTCGCCGGCGACCCGCGTCCTGCTGATGACCGCGAACGCGACCGCCGAGGGGGCCGGCCCCTGGACGGGTGGTGCGATCAGCGAATCGGCGACGAGCGCCGACCTCCTCGAAGCCATTCGCGTCGCCGCCGAGGCTTCTCCTCCCCTCGCGGCCGCCCTGGCCGGCACGCAGGAGCTTGGCGAAGGCGGTGGGATGGTCCCTCAGTCGCGACGCGAGGTCCGGGCCCCCGTTGGCAGAGCCGCCGTAGTGGTCGCGTTCTCAGGCAAGGGAGGCACCGGCACGTCGATGGTGGCCACCAACCTCGCAGTGATCCTCGCGCACGGCGCGGGTGCTTGCGCAGCGCTGGTGGACATCGACCTCCAGTTCGGCGATGCCGCCGGGATGCTCCACGTCGAGCATCATCCCCTGACCGTGGCCGACCTCGCGGCGCATGGCGAGGACATCGACACGTCGCTCCTCGACGACGTTCTGGCCACCGGGCCTGCCGACGTGCGGGTGCTGCGAGCTCCCGCGAGCCCCGAGCTGGCCGAGGCGATCACCGCAGCCCATCTCCGCGCCGCCATCAGGGCGATCGCCCGCGCGCATGCTTTCGTGGTCGTGGATACGCCCTCCCATGTCGATGAAGGCGTGCTGGAGGCGTTCGAGCTCGCGGATCGCGTGCTGCTCGTGACCAGCTACAACCTCAGCGCCGTGCGCGGCACCAAGGCCACCCTGCTCATGCTCGAGGCACTCGGCGTCGACCTCGATCGTGTCGATGTCGTCCTGAACCACACGCGCCCGCGTACCAACTACCGCCGCGAGGACATCGAGGACATCCTCGGCAGACGCATCCTGGTCGATCTTCCATACGACCCGAGGGTTGACCCCTCCCTTGATTCCGGGACGCCGATCGTCCTGGCGCAGCCGCGCGCCGAGCTCTCGCGCTGCCTCAACTCGCTGGCCGAGCTGGTCGCGACGCCTGCCGCCACCACCGAGCCGAGCGCCGTCGACATGGCTACAGCGGAAGCCCCGGCATACCGGCGCCGATTCAGCCTGGGCCGGAGGTAAGGTGGCGCCGTGATCCGCGTTCTGATCGCCGACGGCAGTGAGCGCATCCGCGCCAACCTCGTCCGTCGTCTCGCTGCCGAGGAGGACATCACCGTCTGTGGCACCGCCAGCGATGGCGAGCAGGCACTCCAGGAAGCGCTGCACCTCGTCCCCGACATCGCGGTGCTCGATGCCGGCCTGACCGGCCTCGATGGTGTGCAGACGACCGAGATGCTCGCCGAATACGCCCCCCAGGCGGGCGTGATCCTGATGTCGATGGAGAGCGGCAGCGAGCTCTTCCGGAGGGCGATGCTCGCCGGTGCTCGAGAGGTGTTGCAGAAGCCGTTCGCGGGGGACGACCTGGTCGCCGCCATTCACCGGGTGCATACCTTCCAGGCACGCAAGCGTGCGGCGCAGGCGGTGCGACAGCCCGAGCGCAGCGGATCGGTCGCTCCCGACGGGGCGCGCCGCCGCGACGGACGCATGATCACCATCGTCTCGGGCAAGGGCGGTGTCGGCAAGTCGATCATCGCCACCAATCTCGCCCTCGTGCTCAACCGGCCGCATCCGGGAAGCGTCGTGCTCGTCGATCTGTCCCTGCAGTTCGGCGACATCGCCGCGCTGCTCGCCATGACGCCGGACGGATCGATCGCGGAGTTCGCCGCCAGCGACGCCGGGATGACCGACCGTCACGTCATCCAGCAGGCGCTCTCCCTCGGACCGCAGGGCCTGACCGTGCTGGCGGCGCCTCCGAGCCCGGAGCTCGCCGACTACGTCACCACCGCTCACCTCCGCTCGCTCGTCGCCGAGTTGCGCTCCACATTCGAGCTGGTGGTGGCCGACACCACCTCCCAGCTCTCCGAGATCACCCTGGAGGCGCTCGAGAACTCGGATCACATCGTCCTGGTCACCGACTTCAGCGTCACCGCGGTGAAGAACACCCGCCTGATCATGTCGGTCATCGGTGTGCTGCAGGTTGATCCCGAGCGCATCGTTGTGGTGGCGAACCATCGGGATGCGCCCCTCGCCGGAGGCATGGATCGCGCTCGGATCGAGGACTTTCTCCGTCACCCGGTCGCCGCCGAGATCCCCCACGACGCGACCGCGATCGGCGGGTCGGTCAGCTCCGGCGTCCCGGTCGTCATCGGCGGCCACTCCACCCCGGTGACGGCCGCGTTCGAGCGTCTCGCATCAGCGCTCACCGGCGACGCCGAGCCGGCATCCACCGCAGAGCAACCGGGCAAGAAGCGCAGCCGCCGCCGCCTCGGCTTCGCGCGGGACTGAATCGACAACAGAGGGAACTCGGACGGAGAAGACCCCGGCCGCAGGGACGGACGGAGGAGACCCCGGCTCCGGCTTCAAACCGGACTATTCAGCCTCCGCCGGGGTCTCCTCCGTCCTCGTTCAGCTCTCAAGCTCCCGGCCTCGGTTAGGTCCGTCCTCGAATTGGCGTCCGCCGAAACGCCGGCTCGGCTTCGCCTGGGGCTACGGCCGAGCCAGGTGACCCGGCCGACACTACGTTAAGGACTGAGGGGACCCCGGCGGAGGCTGAATAGTCCGGTTTGAAGCCGGAGCCGGGGTCCCCTCGGTCCCTCGCGAAGCCCAGCCGGCGTCTCCTCCGTCCGAGGGCGTCAGCGGCCGAAGATTCGACGCTTGCGCTTGTCGTCCGCTTTGCCGGCGGCGGCGACGCCGGCGCCCACCGGCTGGCCCCCAGTCGGAATGAGCGCGCCGGCCAGCTCACGGATGGAGCGGCTGATCTCTGACTCCGGGCTAGAGGTGACGAACGGGATTCCGCGATTGATCGAATCGCCGACGATGCGAGGATCGTAGGGGATCTGCGCTCCGACGCTGTGGCGCAGGTTCTGCTCGATCGAGTCCTTGTTGAAGTCGGAGTGCGAGTCGCTGCGGTCGACGACCAGGAGGACTGAACTCGGGTCGACGGTCAGCGATTCGAGCACCTTGAGCGCGAGCTTCGCGTCCTTGATCGCGGGGATGGTGAGCGCGGTGACCACGAGGATGTGCTGCGCCGATTCGATGACCTCGAGGTTGAAGTCGGCGAGGTGCGAGGAGGTGTCGACCACGACGTAGTCGAACGTCTTGCGCAGCTCTCCCATCACCATGCGGACGTGGTCGCTGGTGATGAGATCGGCAAGTTCCGGGCTGATCGGCGCCAGCAGGACCCGGACCCCGTTCGGTCCATGGGCCATCACCTCGTTGAGCATCTCTGGCTCGAGCGTCTCGGAGTCCACCACGTCGGTGATGCTCCGGCTGTGATCAAGGTTGAGCATCACCCCGATGTCGCCGAACTGGAGGTCGAGATCGATCAGCGCAACGCGTGATTCGGTCTCGACGGAGAGCGCCACCGCCAGGTTGGTCGCGAGCAACGTCTTCCCCACCCCACCCTTGCCGGAGAAGAGCACGATCACCTCGCCCAGCGCCGCCGCTCTTGGAGCGCCGTTGACGTCCGGGGCCGCTGCGCGCGCGAAGGTTCCCTTCTTCTCCTCGAGCTGGTGGACGCGGCGGATGGCCGCAACCAGCTCGTCGTGGCTGAAGGGTTTGATCAGATACTCGCGAGCGCCGGCCTGCATCGCACGGCGGAGGTAGTCACGCTCGCCTTGCACCGACATGATGATCACCGGCGAGGCGGGCAGCTCCTGGGCGAGCCGCTCGGTCAGCTGGATGCCGTCCATGATGGGCATGTTCACGTCGGTGAGCACGATGTCGGGCAGCAGGCGGTGAGCTTCCTCGAGCCCCTGCTTGCCATCACCCGCGGTGCCGATGACCTCGATGTCCTCTTCGAACCCGAGCAGTTTGCGCAGGTTGTCCCGGGTGCTCGCGATGTCGTCGACGATGAGGAGTCGGATCAAATCGATCTGGGACCTCAGCCCACCGACAAGCGTGCTGCCTGGACCGGGTCGACCGGTATGCCTGGCCCCATGGTGGCAGCGATCGTGACCGTCTTCACGTAGGTGCCCTTGGCGCCGGAAGGCTTGGCCCGCACGATCGCATCCATCAAAGCGGCGAAATTGTCTCGCAATTTGTCGTCGTCGAACGAAGCTTTACCAATTGCGGTGTGAATGATGCCAGTCCTGTCATTTCGGAACTCGACGCGCCCGCCCTGGACATCCTGGATCGCCTTGGCGATATCGAACGTCACCGTCCCGGCCTTGGGGTTCGGCATGAGGCCGCGCGGGCCGAGAATCTTGCCCAGGCGACCCACCATGCCCATGACCTCGGGGGTCGCGAGCGCCACGTCGAAGTCGATCTCTCCTGCCTGGACCTTCTTGACCAGGTCCTCACCGCCGACGACGTCTGCGCCGGCCTCGATGGCCTCGCGGAGCTTCTCGCCGGTCGCGAACACCGCGATACGCCTGGTCTTCCCGGTGCCGTGCGGAAGCGTGACCGTGCTTCGCACCACCTGATCGGCGTGGCGGGGGTCGATGCCGAGACGGATGTGCGCTTCGATGGACGAATCGAACGCGGTGACCGCGGTCTGGCGAACCAGGCTCACCGCCTCGGACGGCGGGTAGAACTTCCCCGATTCGATCGCGCTCGCGGCCTGCCGGTACTTCTTGCCGTGTTGTTTGGGCATCTTCACTTTTCTCCGTGGTGTTGGCGGACGCGCTAACGCGCCCTCCCACTCAGTGGCTCAGTTGACGTTGAGACCCATGGACCGGGCCGTGCCCTCGATGATCCTGGTGGCGTGCTCGAGATCGTGGGCGTTGAGGTCGGCCTGCTTGACCTCGGCGATCTCGCGCACCTGCGCCTTCGAGAGGGAACCGACCTTGTCGCGGTTCGGGTTCCCCGAGCCCTTCTCGACGCCGGCGGCCTTCTTCAACAGCTCCGACGCGGGCGGCGTCTTGGTGATGAAGCTGAAGGTCCTGTCCTCGAAAACGGTGATCTGGGCGGGGATGACACCCGACATGTTGGCGGTGCGCTCGTTGTACGCCTTGCAGAACTCCATGATGTTGAGCCCGTGGGGACCCAGAGCTGTGCCGACCGGCGGCGCAGGCGTGGCCTTGCCGGCCTGGAGCTGCAGCTTGATAACCGTCTTGACTTTCTTCTTGCTCATGGTTTCCCTGACCTGGTCTCCTGGAGTGGGTTAGCGAAGGCGCTCGACCTGAAGGAGGTCCAGCTCGACAGGCGTCTCGCGACCGAACATGTTCACGAGCACTTTGAGCTTGCCCTTCTCGACGTTGATCTCGGTCACCTTGCCGTGGAAGTCGGTGAACGGTCCATCGATGACGCGAACGTTCTCGCCGACCTCGTACTCGACGTTGACCTTGGTCGGGGCCTCGGCCTTCACCTGCTTCTGAATGCCGCGAATCTCGTGCTCCTGCAACGGAACGGGCTTGTTGCCCGAGCCGACGAAGGAGGTCACGCCGGGTGTATTGCGGACGACGTACCACGACTCATCCGACATCACCATGTTGACGAGGATGTAGCCGGGGAAGATCCGCTTGCTCACCTTGCGGCGCTGACCGTCCTTGATCTCCATGACCTCCTCGGTCGGAACCAGGACGTCGAAGATCTGGTCGTGCATATCCATGGACTCGACGCGCTTGAGGAGGTTCGCACGAACTTTCTCCTCGTGGCCGGAATACGCATGCACGACGTACCAGCGGGCGTCCTTGGCGGAAACGGCGGCATTGCTCACAGCGATGTTCATTCTCCCACGACGGCTACGGCGACACGGTCGGTGCGACGGTTGGTACAGGGGTTGTCGGCGCGGCGGTGGAGGGCGCCGGGGTGGCGGTGGCTGAGGCCGCCTGGGTTGCGACCGCCTGCTTCACGCCGAGGCTGAGCACGTAGTCCACACTGCCCACGAGAGCGGCGAAGATGATGACCGTGGCGATCACGATGCCGGTCATTCGCGTCAGCTCGTCCCGCGCAGGCCAGACGACCTTCTTGAGCTCCTCCCAGACACCCCGGAGATAGCCGATCGGGCCGGAGCGGCCGGAGCCACCGGATCCCGCACCCGGCAATGCGGGCCTCTGTGGGCGAGAGCTGCCCGGGGCGATTCGAGCCTTGGCCATTGACGGTGATCTCTCCTGATGGTGATACCGGGGCGAGCCGGACTGGGTCGGTGATGGCAGGGGCGGCAAGACTCGAACTCGCGACCCTCGGTTTTGGAGACCGATGCTCTACCAGCTGAGCTACGCCCCTTCGGTCACTTGGTCTCGCGATGCTGCCTGTGCACGCGGCAACGCCTGCAGAACTTCCGCAACTCCAGGCGATCCGGGTCGTTGCGCTTGTTCTTGACCGTCGTGTAATTGCGTTCCTTGCACTCGTTGCACTGCAACGTGATGATTGCGGAACCGCCCTTGGCCGTAGCCATCTGTCAATTGCCTCAAACACAAAAGAGACCTAGCGGCGCTAGGTCGGCATGCAGTTTACCACAGATCCGGAGCGTCGCCGGGGTGGCGGCCGCGGAGATCGCCGGGGGCCGATCGTCACAGGCTTGCCAACTCCGAGTCGAGCCGATCGGACTACGCTGTGGGCAAGCAACCGTACACCCTGGGGGACCTCCATCATGCACCCGCTGCTCCGCCCCGCGAACGTCGTCATCGCCGTGCTCGGTGCCGCTGTCGTCGGTCTCGGCACCGTGGTGGCTGTGGATCACACTGCGACCCCGGCGCCCCGTGCGCAGACGGCGTCGCTGGCCGCCGCGCCGAGCAGCGTCTCATCGCTTCTCTCCTCGGGCGCATTCGCCGCATCCGGGCAGGTCAAGGCCGAGGCGTCGCACGTCTTCGATTTCTTCACAACGGACACCAAGCTCACCTGGGACCAGGTCGGGGCTGATGTGCTCCGCGGCGAAACCCTGGGTCAGATCGCCGGAACCCACGCCGCCAAGGTGGAGGCAGATGCCCTTGCCGAGGTGCGGACCGGGCTCGCGCTGGGAGTCACGAGGGGCGTGATCACCCCGGCCGAGGAGAGCCGCCTGGTCAACGACACCCGTGATGCGATCTCGGTGCTCATGGCCGCGAAGTTGAGCGCGATGCTCCCGATGGGGCACTGACCGGACTGCCGAGCAGATCCGCCTCCGAACCGCTCTCGAGGGGCGGATGGAGCAGGCACTCCTTGTCGGAGTCCCCTTCCCACCACCAGCGCCCGGCCCGCTCGCTCTCGCCGGCGCCGGTTGCACGAGTGCATGGGGCGCAACCGATCGACGGGTAGCCCCGGTCGTAGAGCGGGTGATGATCGATGCCCCGACTGGCGAGGTACTCCCACACCTGGGCGCGTGACCAGCCGGCCAGTGGCACCACCTTGGTGATCCCTCCGTGGCCCGGATCGCCCGCGACAACCGGGGTTTCGGCACGCGTCGGCGTCTGCTCACGGCGCAGCCCGGTGATCCAGGCGTCGCAGTCCTGGAGCGCTCGAGCGAGGGGGTTGACCTTGCGAACCGCGCAGCATTCATTGCGGAGCGCCACCGACCGGCGGAACTGCATGGTCCCGTGTTCCGCGGTCATCGCATCCAACTCCACCGAATCCGGGGAGAGGATGCGAAGGCGGATCGGGTAGCGCTGTCTGACCTGCTCGATGAAGTCGTGCGTCTCCTCGTGGAGGCGGCCGGTATCAAGAGTCAGGACCTCGGGCTGCGGCACGATCCCGCAGGCCATGTCGATGAGGACCATGGACTCCGCCTGAAAGCTTGCCACCAGGGCGACGCGCCGGAAGCGCATGTAGGTCCAGGCGAGCACCTCCTCGGCGCTCCCGTGGCGGAGATTGGCCCGCGCAGACGCGAGATCACGATTTGCAACCACGGCGCACATCATCGGGCAATCGTCCCGATTGCGAACGGATTGGTGCTCAAAGGAGGCGACGCGCCGTGGAACCTCGAGCTCAGGCCACCGCCTGAACCGGGTGCGACAATCGAGGGGTGGACCACAGGTGCATCGCCGCATGTGCCCGCCAGGGGCGCCAGCGCTCCGCGACCTCACCGACACGGCCGGGGGTCGCGACGGTCCCGGTGAGCGCCTCGACCCCACGACGCAGCCCGAGGTCAGTCGATGGGAATGCGTCGGCCTCCCCCATGCGGAGCGCCAGATAGTTCGCCGTCCACGGACCGAGCCCGGACACCGCCACCAGCGACTGGACCTGCTCATCAAGCGACCGGCTCCGATCGAGCTTGATCTCGGATGCCGCCACGGCGCCTGCGAAGTTGTGGATCGCGGCGATGCGAGCACCGGTGAGGCCGAGGCCGGTGAGGTCGGCGTCCGCCAGCACCTCGGGAGCCGGAAATGTGTCAGTGAGGCCGATCTGTCCGAGACCGGCCACCGGCATCCCGTGGCGCGCGACCAGGCGGCCGATGATGGTGCCCGCTCCGGCCACGGTGACCTGCTGCCCGATGATCGCCCGAACGCCGACCTCGAACGGATCCCAAGCACCCGGCACTCGCAGCCCGGGTAAGGCCTCGATCCGCGCGCCAAGCAGCGGATCGCGGCTCAGCAGTTCATTGGCACGGTCGATCTCGAAGTCGAGGTTGAAGATGCGGCGAGCCTGGTGCACGACGTGAACCAGACCGCCCCAGTGCGGCAGATGCGCGGTGAGACGGAGGTGATCTGGCCCGCCCATGGCAACCTCGATCGCGCCCGGATCACCGTCGACGGTGACCGTCCTCCGGTACACGCCTGCTTCGACGTGTTCGACCCCGGAGACCGCCCGTGCGGCGAGGTATCCGAGCATCGCCTCCCAGTCGAGTGGTCCGGCAAAGGCCAGGCGCAATGCAAGCCCGCCGTCCGCCACCAGGCGGTCGGCGACACGCCGCCGCCCACGGAGCTCGCGCGGGGTGGCCCGGAAGATCTCGTGGAGCGTCCGGTTGAACTGACGAAGGCTGCCGAATTCGGAGGCGAAGGCGATCTCCGTGATCGACAGGTCGGTGTCGTCGAGGAGGCGCCGCGCAAAGTGAGCCCTGCTCGACCGTGCCAGCTGCGACGGCGTCACCCCGAGTTGCTCCTGAAAGAGCCGGCGCAGGTGCCGCGCCGAAACCCCGAGGCGGGCGGCGAGCGCCGCCTCGTTGTCGCTGCGCAGGTCGCCGTCGACCACCAGCCTGATGGCACGGCAGACGACCTCCGACGCGACGCCGGCAATCGGCGCCGCCGTCCGGTACGGCCGGCAGCGAAGGCAGGCCCGGAAGCCGGCAACCTCCGCGGCAGCGGCGACATCGAAATGGCGCACGTTGGCGGGGTTCGGGCGTGCCGAGCATCCCGGCCGGCAGTAGATGCCGGTCGTGACCACCCCCGAGTAACCGCTCACAACCGTACTTGTATCGCGATGCACCGGGCGCGTACCGGCCGTATCCGGACATGACGATGGATCTGTCCGGAAACGACCGGTTCCTGTCCGCACTCCGGGATCAGGCTTGAGGGATGTCCGAGTCGTACGGCTACGCACCAACCCCACTCGGACGCGTCCTCGTGATCACCGCTGGTGACCAGCTCATCGGACTGCACTTCGACGGCCACCCCCGGACCCCGGAACTGGGGGCCCGTACCAGCGGCGCCGGCCCGACGCTGAGCGCGGTGGCCGCCCAGCTCGACGAGTACTTCCGAGGGGTCCGAACCGGCTTTGAGCTTCCCATTCGCGTGGAGGGAACGCCCTTTCAACGCGCGGTCTGGGCCGCGCTTCTCGACATCCCGTTTGGCCAGACTTCGACCTACGCGGAGGTTGCCGCACGTATCGGCCGGCCTCGCGCGGTCCGTGCCGTCGGTGCCGCCAATGGTCGGAACGCGATCTCGATCGTGGTCCCGTGCCATCGGCTCATCGGCACCAACGGGGACCTGACCGGATACGGCTGGGGCCTCGAACGCAAACGGAGCCTCCTCGCACTCGAGGGCGCCGACCTGGGCCGCCGGCCCGTCAAGCCGGGGTGAGCTGATTCCGGATCAGGCGTGTGTCAGCGGGATCGTCACCGTGTCGCGAAGCGCGGGCCGTCCGTGATCCGCTCCATTGGTGGCGCCGCTCGCCGGCACACCGGCGGCGACCGCATGCCCTCCGTTGGCGTGCCCGTTCTCGTGACAATTGCCGAAGAATGCCTTGAGCACCTCGAGCTGACGGTGCACCGCCTCCTCATTCCAGCCATGACCCTGGTCGCTGTCGGTGAACACCTGGAGGTCCGGGAGGGTCGCGATCACGTCCTTGAGCCGTTCCACGTCGACCAGGCGATCGTGTCGGGCGACGATGATCAGGGTCCGCTCCGCCCGAGCGGCGACCACATCGACGTCATCGCGGCGCAAGCAGTCGTTGAGCCACTCACGTGCGGCACGAGGATCCGCCCGGCGCTGGTTCTCGTAGTTGATGTCGGCGGTGCGATCGTCGACGTCGCCCTCGACGATGACGAAGCGCTTGTAGAGATCGCTTACCCAGCGCTGCCGGCTCAACCAGACAACGCCGTCCCACATGGGGCGGCGGCTCAGCAGGCGCACCTGGTCTCGGTAACGCCGCCGCATCAGATCGGACGACAGGAGCGGGGTGTGCAGCACCAGCCGCTCGGCCCGGGTGCCCGCCCGCTTCGCCAGCGCGCAGGCGACGGTCGCCCCAAGGCAGAGACCGCCGACGTCGAACTTGTCGATCTCAAGCTCTGTGAGCAGGTCGAACAGCACATCGGCCATCGCACCGGACGAGTGCCGTCCGCGGAGCGGTGGTGACGCACCGTTTCCTGGAAGGTCGGGGATGATCAGGGTTCGATACGCCCCGAGCTCGCCGAACCTGCCTCCAAACTCCTCGGCCGAACTGAGGAAGCCATGGCAGAGCACCAGCGGTTTGCCGCGTCCGCAGACGAGATAGCGAAGCGGCTGCCCGCGGACCGTCGCGAAGCGCTCCTCCATCAACGGGGGTCACCGTTGGAGTTGGACGAGACCCCGGCGGCCAAGGTACGAGTCACGACCGGTCGCCTTGCATCAATGGCGTCATTAAAGCCACAGATTGGCTGGTTCTGGCGGTCCGCTGGCGTACAGAGGCCCTGCGATGACCGTCGCGATCAAGATTCGAGCCATGGCCGGCGACCGTGTCCACCCGCATCAGTCGCCCATCGCGGAGGCTCACGACCCTGCCTGACGTTGTTCTGGCAACCTGCTCCGTTCTCCCCGATCTCGACCCCGACGAGAGGTCGCTCATCCCTGCGCTCGGTGCGCACGGCCTGGTCGCCGAGCCTCGGGTGTGGGACGACCCGTCCGTTCAATGGGCCGGCATTACCCTCGTGGTGGTGCGCTCGACCTGGGACTACGCCGAACGTCGCGACGCCTTCCTCGCCTGGTGCGCCGATGTCCCCCGGGTGCTCAACTCCGTGCCGGTGATCACCTGGAACACGGACAAGGCCTACCTGCGAACCCTCGCCGCCGCGGGCATCCCGATCGTGCCAACGCTGTGGATCGCGACCGACATTGGCGCTGGGCCGTTCGTTCTTCCGGATGGTGATCTGGTGGTGAAGCCGTCGATCTCCTCCGGGGCGCAGCACACTTCGCGGTACGGCGGAGCCGACCGGGACGCAGCGCGAAAGCATGTCGAACGCTTGCTCACGGAGGGACGCGACGTCATGGTGCAGCCATACGTCAGCTCCGTCGACACCGACGGGGAGACCGGTCTTATCTACATCGACGGCGCGTTCTCGCATGCGATCCGCAAGGGGCCGCTCCTTCGCACCCCGGGCATCGCCACCGATCAGCTCTGGGCAATCGAGGAGATCACCCCCCGAACGCCGGACGCCGACGAGCGGACCCTGGCGGAGGCAGTGCTGGACGCGCTTCCCTGGCCCCGAGACGAGTTGCTGTATGCCCGGGTCGACGTCGTTCGGGGTGGCGACGGGGCGCCGCTGCTGCTGGAGCTCGAGCTCGCCGAGCCGTCGCTGTTCCTAGGACTCGGTTCCGGTGCGGCTGCGCGGCTCGCGGAGGCGATCGCCCGACGCATCGGGCAGGGCTGACAGAGTTCGGGCTGATCTTCTCGCGAGAGGCACGCTCGACCCGGTTGGTGATGATCAGCCGAGTGACCAGGGCGCTGAAGGTCTCATCGGGCCCGAGTGGCTCCTGGCGCGACTTGGAGAGACGCGCGCTCATCTAGGATGCCCTCCCCGAGGCGGCGCTGTCGGAGCGCCGAACCATGCGGCGCCCGGTGGCGTTCTCCGAACGGCGGGATCCTTCCCGAGGGATGCCGATGCGCTCGACACCGTTGGCGTCCTCGCGCTCCTGCGCCGCGGGAGCTGCGCGGCTGCGCGACGGTGTATAGCGCGGACGGAGCGGACGCAACGTGTCCCGCGCCCTCCATGCAGCCGCAGCGTCGAGGAGGTCCGCGGCGACCGTGGGCCGCCCCAGCCCGAAACCCTGGCCGAGCGGGATGTCCAACGAACGGATCTGATCGCTGACCAGCTCGTTTTCGACACCCTCGGCGATAACGATCGAATCGTGGGCGCGCGCGAACTTCAGGGCGGTGTTGATGGCTGCGCGCGCGCTCCGGCGCGCGGCGTTCATGGTCAGGCTGCGCGCCAGCTTGACGAATTCGGGCTCAGCGGTTTCGAGCAACTCCGTGGTTGCGAATCCCTCGCCAAGGTCGTCGATCGCAAACCGGATGCCCGCACTGCGATACGACGTGAGCACGATACGGAGCCGATCGAGGTCGCGAACACTCTCGTGCTCGCCGATCTCGAGAATGAGGCGGTACGGAGAACGTCCCGTCCACTCGAGCAGCAGGAGCAGCTGATCGACGTCGTGCAGCGGATCGAGCAGTGCCGCGACGCTCACATTCATGAAGAGCGGCATCTCCGCCGGAAGCGACGTCGCCTGGCTCAACGCTGCGCGCCGGCACAACCAGTCGAGATCGCGGATGTGACCCGATCGATGAGCCACCTCGAAGAGCGTCTCCACACTGTCCGACGCGCCATATCCCTCCGGTCGCGCCAGTGCCTCGTACCCGGCCACGTGTCCGTCGTTGAGATCGACGATCGGCTGGTACACCGAATGGATCGGTCGCCCGGACACCAGCTCGCCGATCAGCTCGGTGACCGAGGATCCGGACGGTGTGACCTGCTCCGCGCCGTCGACATGCCGCCCGACCACGCGGTCACGCCCGCTTCGCTTCGCCTCGTACAGGCATTCGTCGGCACGTCGCCACGCGGACATCGGATCCGTTCCCGCCGGAGCCGACGCCCAGCCAAGGCTGATGTTGGAACGACCTCCTGGAGTGGGGACGAGATGCATGGCGGCGCGGAGGCGTTGCGCTGCGGACGCCGCTTCGGCGGGGTCGACGTCGAGGAGGATCGCCGCGAACTCGTCGCCACCGACTCGGGCGATGACGTCCCAGCCGCGCAACATCAACGCGAGGGTGGTCGCCACCGTCCGCAACACGGTGTCGCCGGCCTCGTGACCGAACTCGTCGTTCACCCGCTTCAGGTGATCGACGTCGATCGCGAGAATCGCGAACGGCCGCCGCGGAATCGTCCCGAGGATGCGGTCGAACTCGCGGCGGTTCTTCAGCCCGGTGAGGCGGTCGGTGCTCGCCAGCTCCGCCATCCGGAGCGCCTCCTCGCGCAGCGCGCCCTCCGCGCGAATCCTAGCGACAACGTGGCCTGCCTCGGCGCCGATCTCGGTGATCGACTCCGCGGTGAGCGTCTCAACGGTCGGCAGCGTCTCGAAGAAATACGCGAGCACGCCGACCCTGCCGGTCGGCGTGACGATCGGACATGCGATCGCCGCGCGCACTCCCAGGGCGACCGCGGCGGCGATCTGCGTCGACGTCCCGAGCTCGTTGAGGTCCGGGACCGTGACCAGCGTGCCCGTGGTTCGCACGCGCGCGATGAGAGCGTCGAGCGGCCCCGAGGCACCCTCCGCGGCGACGTCGAGCGCATCACGGGTGGCACGTGGGAATGCGTGCCGTGACGTTGACTCCCGGCGTGCCTGCTCCTGGCGCGCCACGAACATCTCGCTGAATGTCGCCCCCAGCCTGTGCGTGGTCAGCTCGAGGATGATGTCCGCCGCCGCGTCGACGTCCGCGCAATCGGTGAGCGCGCGCACCAGGGAGAACTGCAGATCCCGGCGTCGCTGCTCCGATTCCTCCGTGAGGTCACGGGTGACCGAGAAGAAGCCGCGCAGCTCACCGTTGTCGCCATACATGGCAGTAATCGACACGCTTGCCCAGAAGCGGCGTCCATCCTTGCGAACCTGCCAGGTCTCGTGCAGCAGCTCGCCGGCAACCGTGCCTGCCCTCTCCCCCGAACCGCTGACCGGCCACCCTCTCGGGTACAGCACCGAGTAGTGGCGTCCGATCATGGTCTCGGCCGGGTAACCGAAGATCCGTTCAGCGCCCGTGTTCCAGCTGAGCACGGTCCCGATCGGATCGACGGTCATGAGCGCTTCGTCGAATACCCCGTCGACCAGCGCCCGCAGGCTCTTCTCACTCCGGCGAATCCCCTGTTCCGACGCCTCTCGCTCGGTGACGTCGCGCAGCGTCACCAGAAGGCGTTCGCCATGTCTGCTGATTCGGACGTCGCACACCCGGTCGGTGGACACGTCCGCTCGGAGGACGCGATACCGCATCCCGTCGATGGCGCAGGGAATGTCGGTCTCGAGCACATCACGGAACGCCGCGATCAGCGCGGTGGCCTCACGCTGCTCGAGGTTGAGGAATCGCGTGCCAATGAGCGCACCAGTCTTAAGACCGTCATCCGCGAGCTCTGCGGCAAGCTCCGCCGCGGCCGAATTTGCGTAGTCCACGCGAAAGTCGGAGACCGTCCGTCGGCGACCGTACACAGGAGAGAGGATGAGCACGGCGTCGGCCATGGCTTCGAGCCAGAACTGATCGCCCGCGTCCAAAACCCCTGGTTCCGGAAAACTGCGTTCCGCAGCCACGCTACCAGCCTCTCCTTTGGTCGCCGTTTGTAATCGCAAGTGATTTTGCGTGCCAGTTGCCGTTCCTTCCGGTGCGGCATAATCTGGGACACGTCAACCAACACGTCTGTCCCACAGCGCACATAGGTAAGGTCATTCCTAGTCCGGGCATGAGTTGAGACGCGACCGGTGAGATCGTGCGGTCCGGTGCGAACAGGATTCTGACCGCCCTGCCTTCGTCTGATCGAGATGACCTTCTCGGTCTTGTGAGAAGCGTCAGCCTGCCCGTCAAAACGGTGCTCTTTGAACCGGGAGCGCCGATAGGTGCCCTCTATTTCCCGACCGATGGGGTCATCTCGCTGGTCACACCGTTGCACGACGGCGCGATCGTCGAGGTGGCCACGATCGGTAATGAGGGGATCGTCGGTGTTCCGCTGGTGCCGCAGAATGGTCTGGCGGTGCGGGCCATCTCACAGGTGGCGGGCCACAGCCTGCGCATCGATGCCGACGCGTTCCTAGCGTTGACCGTTCGCAGCACTGCATTTCGCGCACTGGTCGACAAATACACGCAGGCCCTCTTCGGCCAGATATCCCAGGCCGCCGCCTGCAATCGGCTCCATTCGAGCGAGGAGCGCCTGAGCCGCTGGCTCCTGATGAGCCACGATCGGGTCGGCTCTGACCAATTCGTGATCACCCAGGAGTTCCTTGGGCAGATGCTCGGGGCCCGTCGATCGACGGTCTCGGTGTCGGCCGGCATCCTGCAACGGGCGGGTCTGATCCGCTACGTCCGCGGGCACGTGACCATCGTCGACCGGGCCGGCCTCGAGGCCGTCTCCTGCGAGTGTTACGGCGTGATCCGTTCCGAGCTCGAGCGGGTTGTTGATGGCCCGGCACCGCACCCTCCCTCGAAGGCAACGCCCGGCGTCCAGTGACCGGCCCGCCGACAGGGCGGCAGTACGAGCTGCTCGAGGGGACGCAACGAGCCGTCGTCGTTGAGCTGGGGGCAGGACTGCGCGAGTACCGCTCGGATGAGGGCGCACTGATCGACGGGTATGCGCTCGACGAGACACCCGATGGCGGGCGTGGACAGCTCCTGCTCCCCTGGCCGAATCGCATCGCAGACGCCAGATACCGATTCGCGGGCCAGGAATTGAGCCTGCCGGTCAACGAGCCGCGGACGGGAAGCGCCATCCACGGCCTTGTCCGCGACACGCCGTGGCGCCATGTCGATTCGTCCACGACCGCGGTGACCCTGGCCCTCGACCTGCCCCCGCAGGACGGCTACCCATTCACCCTCGCCCTGACTGCGACATACTCCCTGCGCGACGACGGTCTGAGCGTCGAAGTCGTTGCTCTCAACGCCGGCGAGCGCCCCTGCCCGTACGGCGCCGGGGCGCATCCATACGTCCGCCTCGCAGCAGGCGGCCCGATCGACGATGCACTCTTGCGCATCCCCGCGGGAGCAACTCTCGCAGCCGATGACCGCGGCATCCCGACCGGGGTCGAGCTTCCGGTTCAGGGCACCAGCTTCGACTTCCGGGACGCACGCCGGGTGGGTCCATTGCAGCTCGACACTGCCTTCACGGGGCTCGAGCCCGACGACGACGGGCTCACCCGCATCGCGCTCACGGCGCCCGATGGACGTGGGGGCGCGGTAGTCTGGATGGACACATCCCACGGCTACGTGATGATCTACAGCGGGGACACGCTCCCCGACGTCGCACGCCGGCGCCGCGGCGTTGCCATCGAGCCGATGACCTGTGCGCCCGACGCCTTCAACTCCGGTGCCGGATTGCTCGTCCTCCAGCCCGGGGAGCAGCACCGGAGCACCTGGGGCATTTCTCCGCTCTAACCCAGTGTTTCGGACAATCGCGGCGATATGACGTCTGGACCACTGACCCCGCGACGGGTCGCGGCCTGGGGCGCGGCACTGATCATGGTGGGATTGGCCAGCGGATGCCGCGGATCGTCCGCGGGTGCATCGGCACCGGCCACCAGCCTGCCGGCATCCGCATGCGCCGGATCGGTCTCGACCGGTGACCACACGGTCTCGATCGTCTCGGGTGGGATGAGCCGCACGGTGGTGGTGCACATCCCGACCGGTTTCACCGACCACACGCCCGTGGCGCTCCTCCTCAACCTCCATGGCTCCGGCTCAACGGCGGCGGGCCAGGAGGCATTCAGCGGGATGAACCGCGCGGCCGACTCCGATGGATTCATCGTCGCGTACCCGCAGGGGGGGATCCCCTCTGGCTCGGGATATGACTGGAACGTTCCCGGTCAGCCGCTCTTCGGCGGCGCCTCACCACCACCGAACGCTCCTGACGACGTCGCCTTCCTGGCCCAGACCATCCGGACCCTCGAGAAGGGCCTGTGTGTCGACGCGAATCGCGTCTTCGCCACCGGCTTCTCCGGCGGGGCGAGGATGACGAGCCAGCTCGGTTGCGACCTGTCCACCACCGTTGCCGCAATCGCCCCGGTCAGCGGCCTGCGCCTTCCAGCTTCGTGCGCTGCCGCGCGTGCGGTGCCGGTGATCTCGTTCCACGGAACCGCCGATCCAATCGATCCGTACACCGGCAACGGGCAGGCCTACTGGACGTACAGCGTGCCCGCCGCGGCGCAACGGTGGGCTGAGCACGACGCGTGCTCCAGCGCCGCGACGGCGACCCACCCGGCTCCGAACGTCCTGTTGACCGAGTACTCAGGGTGCGCCCGCGGCACCACCGTGGAGCTGTACACGATCAGCGGCGAGGGCCACGAATGGCCGGGTGGGCCGCGCCTCCCTTCGGATGACACCGGTGTGCTCGGGCCGCAATCGAGCGTCATCGACGCCGACACCACCATGTGGCAGTTCTTCGATGCGCACCCACTGCCGGTGAGTTGACCCCCGGCTCGCATGGTATGAACAACTCGTGACCACGACGCTGCGTCCTTCGCTCGCGCTGTTCATCAGCGAGCCGGCGCGCGCGATTGCCGATTACGGCGCTACGCTCGCGTCCTCGCCGGTCCTGCTTCTCGCAGCTCGGGGCGATGGTCACCCGGTGCTGGTGCTCCCGGGTCTGCTTGCCGAAGACGCATCCACGGCGACGATGCGGCTGTACCTGCGGTCACTCGGTTACCAGGTGCACGGGTGGCGGCTCGGCCGGAACCTCGGCCCCACGGCCGCGATTCTCAATGGAATGAGCGCGCGTCTCGAAGAGCTGCACCAGTCCTCTGGGCGGTCCGTGAGCCTCGTGGGCTGGAGCCTTGGCGGCATCTTCGCTCGCGAGCTGGCTCGCTCCCGCCCGGCGCTCGCACGCCAGGTGATCACGCTCGGGAGTCCGTTCGCCCTCGGAAACCCTGCCGACAGCCGAGCCGGCTCCGCGTACAGCCGCCTCGGCGTGCTTCACGTGAGCCCGGGCACCCTGCCTCCGCGCGAGCGCCTGTCACGTCCCATCCCGGTGCCCACCACGTCCATCTATTCGCGGCTCGACGGGGTGGTTCCGTGGCAGGCGTGCATCCACACGCCGGGTCGGCACCGCGAGAACGTCGCGGTGTACAGCAGTCATCTCGGCATGGGTCACAACGCCGCCGCCCTCTGGGTGATCGCCGATCGCCTCGCGCAACGCGAAGGGGCCTGGCAGCCGTTCCGGGCGCCGTCCCACGCCCGTCACCTCTTCCCGGAACGCACCGCCGCCTGACCGTTCGGGGACCGCGAGCGTGAGGAGGCGGCTCGCGACGCGCGCTTCCTGTTCGCCCGTGGTCCGCCGCCCGTCGTTCCTCCCGCGGCGACGACCAGCTCGCGCATACCTGCCTCGATACCGTCGCGCAGCACGTCGATGTCGGTCACGGTGTCGTAGTCACCGGTGATGCCGAAGAAGAGCCGCCCGCAGTACGAGAAGATCGCGATGCTGATGCGAACGCTTCCCATGATCGGCACATAGGGGTACGAGTACACCATCCGCCGGCCGACCACGAAGAGCGGAAACTGTGGCCCGGGAACGTTGGTCGTGACCGTCTGCAGCGCGTGCTGTGGCGTCCGCGCCGCGAGTCGCGCGCCGAGCGACAGCAGCATCGGCGGCGCGAAACCGGCGAGCTTGACCAGGGCGTCGCCCGCGACCGCCTGCTTCGATCCCTTGAGCATCGACAGCTGCCCGGCGATCGCAGTGAGGCGCTCACCCGGATCGGCGATCGACACCGGTAACCCGGGGAAGATGCCGGACACTCGGTTGTTGTAGGTACCTCGCTCCGAGTCCGACCGCACCGAGACCGGTACCAGCGTTCGCACCACCCGGTTGGTCACGCCCTCACCGCGATGCAGGAGGAGCGCCCGGAATCCCGCGGTGATGGCCGCGAGCACGACATCGTTGACGGTCCCGCCGAGACCGTCACGGACGATCTTCACGTCATCAAGGCCGGCCTCAGCCCAACTCCACCGTCGGTGCGGCCCGATCGGCCCGTTGAGCGAGGTGGCAGAGCGCTTGCTCCATTCGGCGAGCGACCGCAGGAGCACTGCACCCTCCGCGAGCCGCGTTCGCGGTCCCGCGGTGAATTGCAGAGCGCCGGAAAAATCGCGCAGGCGACCGAGCGGATCGCCGATGGTGCGCAACACCGCATGGGTGGTCACGGTCAAGGTCCCCGGCTCGGGCTCAGGAGCCCACTCGACGGGCGGCGGCTTTGCCGGCGATGCGGCGGTACTGTCGAACATCACGGTGAGCAGGTCTGTGGCGGAGACGCCGTCGACCATGCAATGGTGCACCTTGGAGATGACCGCCCATCGACCATGGCGTAGTCCTTCGACCATCCAGATCTCCCAGAGCGGCTTGCTGCGGTCGAGCATTTGAGCGAAGAGCCGACCGGCAAGGTTGCGCAGCTCGTCCCTGCTCCCAGGTGGCGGCACCGCGGTGTGGCGTATGTGATACAGGATCTGGAAATGAGGGTCGTCGACCCACACCGGCCGTCCGACGCCGCCCGGGGCGAACCGCACCTTCTGGCGGTATCGAGGAACCAGGGGCAGCTTGCCCGCGATGAGCCGGACCAGGTCGCCATACGCAGGCGCGGGTCCCTCGAGCACTGCCACCGATCCGATATGCATCGGGTTGTTGCCGTTTTCAATGTGGAGGAACGCCGCGTCCTGCACGCTCATCACATCCATCAGCGCACCAGCTTGGACTTGCCGGGCTTCGCGCTGCAGGGGACGCAGAGGGCCGCCCACGGCACCGCCTCCAGTCGCTCGCCGGGAATCGGGTTGCCGCAGCTGACGCAGCGTCCGTAGGTCCCGGCTTCGATCCGGTCGAGCGCCTCGTTGATGTCGGTCACGGTCGCGTAGATGGTTCGGGCCTGGTACGCGTCGGTCATCCTCTCGACGGCATATGCGGTGGCGTCGCCGATTCGCTTGCCGAAGCCGAGGTTGGCCACCTCCGCCGGATCGTGCACGCCCAGCTGATCGACCTTGGCGACGATCTCGGATCGCTTCTTCAGGAGCACGTCGCGTACCTCAGCGTTCCGGGCCCTATCGGCCATCGTCTGCCGCCTCAGGCAGTCGGGCGGAGCGGGGATTCGCCGGCTCCTGGTTCCGGTGTCCACAGGCGGGACAGCGACTTATCCCGCGAAGCGTACGCCGCTCTCCGCCCGGTCGAGTTCGAGCGTATCCAGTTCGGAAGGACTGTCTGAAACACGAAATAAGGCGATTTGCCGACGGATAGCGACCATTCCGTTGTCAGCTCGAGCTCGGGGACCACAGCACACTCTCCGTGGTGCGCGCCCTCGCCGACCTCGCCTCGACGTCCTGACCGGGCTCGGACACCGCTCCCCCGGACGCGGAGCCCCGCGGAGGCTCGACCAAGGTCGTCGAGGCCCTCGCCGCGCTCGAGGTCGCAGCGATCGTGAGCGCGGTCGAGTTGGACATCGCGGTGGTGATCTCGATGAACACACCGCCCGAGCTGAACGGCAGGCTGACGCCCGATGGCCGCCGGCGTCGTCGGCATGCGCATCCCCCTGGACGGCGTGGAATCGCTCCGCCAGCCGGTGCGGCTGCGCCGCCTCTACTACGGCTCGGCCGACGCCTCCGAGACGCTGCGGCGCCTGACCACCGATTCCGCGCTTGCCAAAGCGCTGCCCAACGCCGCGGACGAGCGGAACGTCCTCGCGGTCCCGGTCACCTGTCGCGACCGCGTCGTCGCGGTGCTCACCGCCTGGGGCCCCGGCTGCTCCCCGGTGCTGGGCCCGATCCTCGAAGTCGTCGCCGCCATGCTGGCGGCGGCATGGTCGACGGAGCTGCAGCCGGGGTCGGACGGTTCGAGACCAAACCCTCCGCCGTGCCCGACACGGAGCTGCGGGGCATCATCGAAGCGCTGCTCACCAGCGGCAGGCTCGTCTCGGCGCTGCAGCCGATCGTCCGCCTCGTCAACGACACGGTCATCGCCTACGAGGCGCTCGCACGCTACCCACCACTGGCCCGCATCGGGTACGCCCGACGAGCTCTTCGCCTCGGCCGCGTCGCTGAACATCCAGTCAGCCGTCGACCTCGCCTGCGTCAGGGCCGCGCTGTACGGCCCTCGAACATCGGCGAGGCCGACCTCTTCGTCAACGTGCTCATCGGGACGCTCGTCGATCAGCGCGGCGTGGCCGCGCTCGACAAGGCGGTCGCGCGACTCCCGCGTCGATCCCGCGTCGATCGTCCTGGAGTTCAGCGAGCGCGAGCCGGTCCCCGACCTCGCACTGCTGCAGCGAATCGCCGCCGAGCTTCGGGCGCGTGGGTTCCGCATCGCCGTCGACGACGCCGGCGCGGGTCACGCGAGCATGCGAGTCATCGCCGAGCTGCGACCCGAGTTCATCAAGGTGGATCGGTCCCTCATCCAGGCGATCGACGCCGACCGCGCCCGCCGCGCCCTGGTCGTTGCGCTGCTCTCCTTCAGCGGCCACATCGGAGCCCGCGTGATCGCCGAGGGCATCGAGACCGCCGCGTGAGCAGGAGACGCTGCAGTCGCTCGGCGTCCAGTTCGGGCAGGGGTGGCTGTGCGGCCGGCCCGTGCTACCCCACCCGCTCAAGGGGAACCTCGATGGAGGTCGTCGACCCGACCTGGTTCGCCAGCCGGCTGGTGTCGCCGACACGTGTCGCGTCGGCCGGGCTCGGAACGGCGGAACCGGAGGTGCACCGGTAGACACGGCGCGGCCACCCGACCGCGCCGGGGACTCGCTCGCGCGCTGAGCGACGCCGCGCTGGCGCTCCAGAGCGAGCATGATCCGATGCGGATCCTCGGAGTGATGGCGGATCAGATGAGCCGCGTCGTGCCAGGTCACCGAGATGGCGATCTTCGTCGCGGACTATGAGACCTTTCGGCTCGTTCCGGTGCTCGCGACCGGCCCCGACCGCGACGAGATCATGGCGGACAGCATGTCGCTCGACGCGGGCATCACCGGCTGGGCGTTCGCCAAGGGCACGCCGCAGAACATCCCTGACACCTCGAAGCATCCGCTCGCGCGGCAGATCCCCGGGACGTCCTATGTCGAGGAGTCGCTGCTGCTCGTTCCGCTGGTCGCAACGGAGCACAAGCTCGGCATCATCAACTGCTGGCGCGTCGGCGTCGGCCAGTTCAGGCGAGCGAGCTCGAGGCGGCGTCGTTGTTCGCGCATGTCGCGGCGTCCGCATGGCGCAACGCGCAGCTGTACGTCGAGCTTGTCAATGCCGCGATGACCGATCCGCTGACCGGCCTCTACAACAGCCGCTGGCTGCGCGACGCCGGCGATCGCGACATGGCGCGGGCCGCTCGAGACTGCAAGCCACTGTCGCTGCTGCTCGTCGACCTCGACCATTTCAAGGCGGTCAACGACAGCGCGGACACGCCGTCGGCGACTGCGTCCTCCAGCGGGTGGCGACCCAGCTGCGTACCGCAGTGCGCGGAGCGCGACGCGGTGGTGCGTCTCGGTGGCGAGGAATTCGTCGTGATGCTGCACGAATGCCCGGCGGACGGCGCCTGGGGCCGCCGAAGCGGTGCGCAGTGCGGTGCGTGACGTGGTCGATGCCCGAGGGTTGCAGCCTCGACGGGCTCACCGCGTCGATCGGGATCGCCACATATCCCGAGCACGGCGGCACGCTCGATCAACTGCTCGGAGCCGCGGACCGCGCGATGTACTCGGCGAAACACGAGGGCCGGGATCGTTCGGTTCGCGCGACCCCGCTGGCGGCGCGGGCAAGATCATCGCGCTCCCCCGCCGTCGGCCCCCGCGTCCCAGCGCGCCCAGCATCGTCTCGGGGCGCTGACCGAGCGCTACGGGATGTCCCGGCGGATGGTGAGGATCCAGCCGCACAACGCAAAGAACAATCCCCACCCGAGCAGGACGAAGCCACCCTCCACGGCGTTGAGGTGCGCGAGGCTCCCACGATTCACGCCGGTGATCGCCGCCCCCGCCGCGCCCGGGAGGTAGGGATATGCGTTCTTGATCACCGGGATGATGTCGATGAGTGGCTCGAGCACGAAGAGGTACACGAGCGCGCCGATGACCGCGGCGATCTGGTTGCGCACGAGAACGCCGACGCCGATGCCGACCACCGCGAAGACGGCGATCACGATGATGTCGCCGAGCATCGAGAGCAGCACGCCGTTGGACGTCCACCCGATGCCGACGCCGAGCGCCGCGAACCAGGGCGTCATGATGGCAGCGGTCAGCGCTGCGCACGCGAGTCCGTAGATGATGCCGACGACCGCTGCGACAATCACCTTCGCCACGATGACGCGACCGCGTCGCGGCTCGATGAGGAAGGTGGGACGCGACGTGAAGTGACGGAACTCCGTGGTCATCAGGATGATCCCGACCACCACTGAGAAGAGGTAGGCGCTGCCGCCGGACGCAGCGATCGACCGCTGAGTGTCCGCGGCACTCAGCGGCGGCAGGGGACTCCCGTTGGCACCGTTGCCGTTGCTTGCAATCTGGGCCACAACTCCGAGCGCTGCGAGCGCGAGGGCTCCGAGCAGCATGCCCCAGCCCAGCTTGATGGTGGTCACCTTTCGCCATTCGGCGCGGACCAGGTTGATCACGACGCGGGTCCGGGCGATGCGGCCGGGTCCGCGGTCAAGCGAAGGAATGTCTCCTCCAGACTTGAGCTCCCGGCTCGAAGCTCGTGCAACTCGACGTGCGCCTCCCATGCGGCCCGGCCCACAGCCGCGGGGGTGGCCCCCACCACCGCCAGCGAGCCGTCGGCCCGCGGGGTGATCCTCGCGTTGAGCGGCGCGACTGCGGTTGCGAACTGGTCGGGCGTGGGGGTCCGCACCACGACTCCACCGCTCGCACCTTCGAGATCTGCCAGCCTCCCTTCATAGATGAAGCGCCCGCGCGCGATGATCACCACCCGGTCGACGGTCTGCTCGACCTCGGAAAGCACGTGGCTCGAGATCAGCACGGTGCGCCCGTCGACGTCCGCGAAATGCCGGAGCAACCCCCGGAGCCACGCGATTCCCTCGGGGTCGAGCCCATTCGCCGGCTCGTCGAGCAACAGGACCCTCGGGTTGCCGAGGAGCGCCGTGGCCAGGGCCAGCCGCTGACGCATGCCGAGCGAGAAGCCATGCACGGCATACCTGGCGGCCTGCGTGAGCCCAACCCACTCGAGCACCTCATCGGCTCGCTTGTCAGGCAACCCTGCGGCGGCACAGAAGACGCGCAGGTGATTTCGAGCCGAACGGCCCGGGTGAAAGCTGGTCGCCTCGAGAACGGCGCCGACGGTTCGGCCGGGCACGGGCAGGTGCGTGTAGGCGACACCACTGATCGTGCCGGTTCCGGAGGTGGGGGTCGCCAGGCCGAGGATCATGCGCAGCGTTGTCGTCTTCCCCGCGCCGTTGGGTCCGAGGAACCCCGTGACCGACCCAGGCTCGACCGTGAACGACAGATCGTCGACTGCCTTGACCTCGCCGAAGACCTTGGTGAGCCCGGAGGCGACGATGCGACCGTCGACTGCGGATGGCTCGGGGCTCACGCCCCGGCGCCCATGTGAGCCTGTGCCCACTCGCCGAGCGCCACCAGCGCGGGTCGCAGCGCCTCCCCGCTCGGCGTCAACCGGTAGAGCGACGCGATCGGGGGACCCTCGATCACCTCGCGAGTGAGCAGGCCGGCATCCCGCAACTCGGTGAGACGGGCTGAGAGCATGCTCTCGGTGATTCCTGGAATTGCCCTGGCGATCTCGGCGAATCGCGCCGGGCGCTCGAGCAGGACCCCGATAACAACGCCTGTCCAGCGCTTCCCGAGCACCGCGAACACCGACGTCAGCGCGTCGTCGCAGTGAATTCCCGCCGATCGCAACTCCCGTTCCATGTGGCGTCCATGGTACCCGGCATCGCGACAGCGGATAGCAACTTGCACTGCGCTAGCTCCACGCGAATTGCAAGCCGCGGCGGTGGGTGCACCCCTTGAGCGGGGCTGAACCCGACGCGTATCGCGGCGCCGTCATCTGGTTTGCGTTGTGGATGACCGCTGTGCAACCGAACACCGCGGCGATGTCGCGGTCTGTCCGTAAGTGCGGTCGCGTACAGACCAGGGGTTCTAGTCGCCCCCAACGTGATCTCACGGGCCCTCTCCCTGTTCGTTTGAAGGTGTGTGCACATTGTCGATGCCGGCTCCCCTCGCGTCGGATACGCGAGCGCGCGCCGTCGCACACGGCGGCGTGTCGAGGCGCGAGGTCATCGGTCGAGCGGATCGGCGGCGACCAACCGCGCGTACCGCGGGCGCTCAAACATTGCTCGCGAGCGCGCTGGCGCTCTTCAACGAATCCGACGACATCGATGCGACTCTCCGCGAGACGCTCACGATGGTGACCACCGCACTGCACGGGCGCATCGGGGAGATCTGGCTTCGCGACGGGCACGCTCGCGACGTCGAGCTGCGATATTCGTCATCGGACGGAACTCCCGACGTCGTCGCGTTCGAGGCCGAGGGCAAGGCGCTGGGAGTCGGCCTTGGACCGGCACTGGTGAGCAGGGTGGTGAAGACGGGTCGTGGGTCGGCATCGGTGTCGATCGGCGTCGGCGGGAGAGGCGGTCGTGCTGTCATGGCGGCGGCCGCGGACATTCACAGCGCTCTCACGTTTCCGATCAGAGGCAAGGGCAATCTCGTCGGCGTGCTCGCGGTTTTTCGAGAGCCGACCACCCCGCCGCATCGCGCTGCGGTGGAGCCGATGCCCGCCATCTGCCACCACCTTGGCCGGTTCATCGAGCGCGTTCGCGGGGAAGCCGCGATCCACGAAGCCGCCATGGAGCTTGCTGCGCTCGCATCCACGGATGCGCTCACCGGACTGAAGAACCGGCGCGAGTTCGACAGGGCGCTCCGCACCATTCCGAGACTGCCATTCGCGGTGCTCTCCCTTGACGTCGACGGGCTGAAGGAGATCAATGACTCCGAGGGCCACGCGGCCGGCGATGCATTGCTGCGCGTCGTCGGCCATACCCTCGGCCTGCTGGTGCGCGGCTGGGACGTGATGGCCCGCATCGGTGGTGACGAGTTCGCGGCGCTCCTCCCCGAGGTCGGGGTCTTCGGTGCGCAGCTGGTCGCGGAGCGGATGCGCGTGGCGATGCATTCGCTCGTGCTTGCAACAGGTCCCGTCCGCATCACCGTCGGATGGAGTGCGGCCCCGGCGGGCGCGGATCCGCTGTCGGTGTGGCAGCGTGCCGACGAGTCGCTCTACGAGGCCAAGCGTGCCGGTGGCGACCGCGTGGCGGGCTCATCCTACGAAGGTGGCGAGGCGGGGGATATCGCTGAACGCTCGTACTCCGACGTGGTCAACCGCATTCTCGGCGGCGGAGCCCTCTCGACCATGTTCCAGCCGATCGTGAGCCTCGACGACGGATCCGTGATGGGATACGAGGCACTCGCGCGTCCCGAGGGTTTCGCGGCGATGGACTCGGTGGAGGCGGTGTTCGAGGCAGCACGAATCGGCGGTCAGATCCGCGACCTCGACTGGGTGTGCCGGCGCCGAGCCGTTCAGGATGCCACGCCACCTACCCGATGGGAGCACGCTCTTCCTCAATATCAGCGCGGCTGCGCTGCTCGACCCGGTCCACAGCGTCGATCAGCTGCTCCTCCTCCTCAGCAGCGCCGGACGCAAACCCTCCAGCGTCGTGCTCGAGATCACCGAACACGAGCGCATTCGCGACTACGACGTACTCGCGCAGGTCCTCGCCGCATACCGTGCGGAGGGGATTCGCTTCGCCCTCGACGACGTTGGCGAGGGGCACTCGACGCTCGAGCTGCTCGCCGCATCCGCGAGCGAGTTCCTCAAGCTGGGACGCAGCCTGACGATGACCTCCACCAAGGTGGGATCGCGCGCCGCGATGGATGCCACGATGGCCTTTGCGCGGGTCAGTGGCGCGCCTGGTTATTGCCGAAGGTGTCGAGAACGAGTTCGTCGCCGACCTGATGAAAGCGGGCGGCATCACCCTGGGTCAGGGATTCGGCCTGGGCAAGCCCACCACGGCGAGCGAGGTCGAGGACGTCGCAGCCGCGCTCGCCGAGCGCGCGGCGCTGAGTGCCCTGCGACCCCGCTCGGCCGTCCACTCCCTCAACTGACCCGGCGCACCGCCCGGCCGCCAGGCGATCACCGTGGTCTACGCGATCGCGTGGATCCGGGGCGAGCTCAGCTCGCGGCAGCGCAGCGCTGGCACGCACGAACTCTGCATCGACGCTGTCGATCATCCTGGCGTCCTCGGCGGCGTCCGCTGCCCGGGCGCGCGCCTGCAGCTCCCCGCAGCGTGCGGCGAGGGTTCCGGCGCCGAAGCTGCTCGCGCTTCCTTTCAGGCTGTGCGCAAGCTTCACCATCGCCGCCGTGTCACCGGTTGTCTGCGCCGCGCGCAGTCCATCGATGCGGGTCTGGCCGTCCTTGAGGAAGAGCCGGATCAGCTTGTCGAACTCGTCGGTCCCGAGCTCGCGCAGTCCGGTCACGTAGGTCTGATCAAGGAGCCCGCTCGACGGCTGCATCGCGTGCCCCGGCTGCTCGCGTCGGCCCTCAGTCGGATCGGTCCAGTGCTCGATCATCGCAGCGAGCCTGTCGGCTTTGACCGGCTTGCTCAAGTACGCGTCCATGCCCGCGGCGAGGCACTTCTCCTGATCGCCGGCCATTGCCCCGGCGGTCATCGCGATCACGATGGTGTGCCGATCCGAACCCTCGCGGCGGCGGAGCTCGCGCGTGGCTTCGAAGCCGTCCATCTCTGGCATCTGACAGTCCATCAGCACCGCGTCGTACTTGACGCGAGCGAGGGCGGCGAGCGCGCCGATGCCGTTATCGGCAACGTCCACGACGTGGCCCATCTTCTCGAGCATCCGCACAGCGACGCGTTGGTTCACAGGGTTGTCGTCGACAACGAGAAGGCGCGCTTTCGACGCGAGCGCCACCTCGGTGAACGGTGTAGCGAACGCTCTCGGTGATCACGCCGATCGGCTCGTCCCTCGGCCGGCTCGAGCAATGTCGCGAGGCAGTCGTAGAGATCCGCGATCCGGGCTGGCTTGGTCAGGAAAGCGTCGATGCCGGCCTGTTCGCGCAACTCGCGTGTCGCCCGGGCGCGACGAGGAGGTCAGCAGGATCAGGCCGATGCCGCATGATTGCCGGATCCCTCCGGATGGCACGCGCCAGCTCGATTCCATCCATCCCGGGCATCTGATAGTCGAGGACGGCAAGGCGATACGGGTCGCCCGCCTCGAGCGCATGATGCAATCCAGCCAGCGCTTCGGGGCCGCTCTCGAAGCTCGCGGATCGCGCGCCCCACACGCGGAGGTTCTGCTCGAGGATGACCCGATTCGTCTTGTTGTCGTCTACGACGAGGACCCGGACGTCCTGGAGCGCAGCGTGAGACGGTGCCGGCCTCGCCGCGGCCTGAGCGTGCCTGTCTCGAGGGTGAGCGTGAACCAGAAGGTGCTGCCCTTCCCGGCCGCGCTCTCGACGCCGACCTGTCGCCGCCCATCCGCTCGACGAGCTTCTTGCAGATCGCCAGGCCGAGCCCGGTGCCGCCGAAGCGCCGCGTGGTGGACGCGTCCGCCTGGATGAAGCTCTCGAAGAGGCGCGCCTGCTGCGTCAGCGTCGATGCCGATGCCGGTGTCGGTGACCTCGAAGCGAACGCCGACGCGCCGTCGCCCTGCTCGCGATTCCTTGCGGACCCGGAGGATGACCTCGCCTGTGTCGGTGAACTTCACCGCGTTGCCGAGCAGGTTGATCAGGATCTGCCGGATCCGGCCCGGGTCGCCGCGGACCGCGCGTGGGCATCTGCGGATCGACCATGACCGCGAGCTCGATGTCCTTCTCGTCCGCGCTTCGGCGCGATCAGCTTCGCGCGCCTCCTCGACCACTACGCGGAGGTCGAAGTCGATCACCTCGATGTCGATCTTGCCGGCCTCGATCTTGGAGAAGTCGAGGATGTCGTTGATCACGGTGAGCAGCGATTCGGCCGACTGGCTGATCGCCTCGGCGTACTCGCGCTGCTCGCGCGTTCAGGTCGGTCGTGAAGAGCAGCCCGGTCATGCCGATCACGCCGTTCATCGGCGTGCGGATCTCGTGGCTCATGTTGGCGAGGAACTCCGACTTGAGCCGCGACGCCTCCATCGCCTGCGCGTGCGCGACCGCGAGGTCGTCCTCGATCCGCTTGCGCTCGGTGATGTCGTTGAAGGTGATCACCGCGCCGGTCGCCTCACCGGTCACCGCCGCCTCATCCACGATCGGGAACGCCGAGTATTCGGCCGGGAACGAGCTGCCGTCACTGCGCCACATCACCTCGGTCGCCACGCGGCAGCTCCCGCCGCCGTGCATCGCCTTGTAGATCGGGCTGTCGGTGAATGCGATCGACCGACCCGTCGGCGCGGTTGTGGTGAAAGAGCGGATGCGTGAGCTCGCCCATGACGTTCGAGACGTCGACGCCGAGGGCTCCGGCAGCCGGCCGTGTTCATGAACGTGCAACGGCCATCCGCGTCGATGCCGTAGATGCCCTCGCCGGCAGACTCGAGCAGCATGCGGAGGCTGTTGGACAAGCCTCGTGCGTTCCACGTCGGCCGCGATGTTGTCGCTCCGCAACTGATCGGAGAGGCTGCTGAGCCGACCGCGCCGGCGAGTGGCGGGACGAGGATTCGCGCGCGATCCGATTCGACGCGCGTGAACTGTGTCTCTCCGGCGCTCCGGAGCACCATGACCGCGCCGATGCTCTCGCCGCCGCTCACCATGGGAATGGCCATGACCGGCCCGGTGCCGGTGCCGTCCCGATACGCGATCGTGTCCTGTCCCCAGAGGTCGGATTGCAGGTCGCCGATGAAGATCTGCCCGGTCATGCACCGCTCGACGGCTCGGCGAGTCACCCACGACCACCGACTCCTCGATACCCGGATGACCGTCGACGATGCGAAGGCCACTCGGATCGAGCAGGCTGATCACGATCCGCTCCGCACCCAGCAGCTTGGCAACGTGGGCCAGCAGGCCCTTGTCGAGGACCTCGGACTGCTCGACGCGCCCGCTCAGCCGGTCGACCGTGACGCGCTGCCAGGCCGCGAGGAACTGCGCGAGCTCGTCGACCTCGTCGCGGAGCGTGATGCCCGGAGCAGCCTGGAGAGTCGGGTTCGGCGAGGACGCACGGACGATCCGGAACCGACGGCTCACCGGGCCGATCGTGGCCAGGAAGATCCCCACGCACAGCATCGTCGCGAGGGCCGAAATGAGAACGGCGGCGATGATCATGCGAGGTCCTCCACAATCGTGAACGGTTCTGCCGGCTGCGTAACGACGGACGTGTCGCCCGAGGCGATCAGCTCGCCCCGGCGCCGGATTGCCGAGGTGACACGACTCACCAGGTCGCGGGGGCTGAAGGGCTTGACCATGTAGTCATCGGCGCCGAGCGAGAACGCCATGATCTTCTCGCTCGGCGCGACATCACCGGTGAGGATGACGATCGTCATGCTGCAGTTGGCCGGGTCGTCGCGCATGATCCTGCAGACGTCGAAGCCGCTCATCCCCGGCAGGTTCACGTCGAGCACGAGGCAGTCGGGCCCGAAGTGACGAGCCATGGTCACCGCATCCTCGCCACTCGCCGCTTCGCGAATCTCGAACCCGACCGCGGCGAGGCTTGATCGTGCCAGCTGCCGGACGTCGTCCGCATCGTCGACGACGAGGATCTTGCCGATGTGAGCACTCGCCGCATGCCTGCGACCGTGCTCGGCTGGCGCACCCGCATGCGCGCGCGCTTCAGCAACAAGACGCTCATCGATGGCCCCCGGCGCGCCGGGGCGTGCGTAGAAAAAACCCTGAGCCTCATCGCAGCCCAGAGTGCGAAGCCTGACCGCCTGGTCCGCGGTCTCGACCCCCTCAGCGACCACTCGAAGATCGAGCGCATGTGCCATACCCATCACTGCCGCGACGATTGCGGTCGCTTCCGAGTCGCGTCCGAGACCATCCACGAACGACTTATCGATCTTGAGCTCGTCGAGCGGAAAGCGCTTGAGGTATGCGAGCGACGAGAAGCCGGTGCCGAAGTCGTCAACGGAGATGCTGAGTCCCAAAGACTTCAGCTCTCGCAGCGTCGCGATGGCGAGATCGGCGTCCTGCATGACCATGCTCTCCGTGACCTCGAGGCATACCGTCGCCGGGTCGATGCCGGAGCGTCCGATGATGCCTCCGAACGTTTCGGCCAGATCAGATTCGAACTGGCGGGGAGAGACGTTGACCGCCACCGTGAGCGGGTGTCCGCCGGGAAGCGCGGCGCGCCAGCGCAGCGCATCACGGCATACCTGCTCGAGGACCCACGCCCCGATCTGCACGATGATCCCGGACTGCTCCGCGAGTGGAATGAAGTCGAGTGGCCCGACCAGCCCGCGCTCAGGATGCATCCAGCGCAGGAGAGCTTCGACGCCAACGGTGCGGTCCGTGACCAGCGAGATCTTGGGCTGATACTCGACATAGAATTCGCCCCGCTCGAGCGCCACGCGCAGTGAAGACTCGTTGGCGATCCGCACGCTGCGCTCCGCGTGAATCTCGCCGCCGAACATCGCGTGCTGTCCGGGTCCGCGCCGCCCCGCCTGGCGCATCGCGGCTTCGGCCTCTCGGATGAGGGGCTCGGCTGCACGTGATCGGTCACGCGTGAGTGTCATCCCGATGCACGCAGTGACGCTCAGATCCTCTCCCGCCATCGACAAGGACGACCCCAGGGCGGCAGAGATCCCGCGCGCGATCCGGGTGGCAGCGCCTGCGCCGGCGACGTTCTCGCAGAGCACCACGAAGTGATCGCCGCCGATATGCGCGACCGTATCCAGCGGTCGCGCTCTGCTGGTGCGGCGGAGCGATGACTCGACACGTCTCGCGACCTCGATCAGGAAGGGCTCCCCGGAATGGTCGCCTGAGCGGTCGCCGATACGAGTTGAGATGTCTCCGAAATGATCGATGTTGATGGCCAGCACGGCCAGCGACCCGCGCACCAGGTGGGCGCGAGCGAGGGCCCGTTCGAGGAGCTTGATGACGAGGCGGCGGTTGGGGAGTCCGGTGAGCGAATCGTGATGGGAGTTGGAGACCAGCTGGTCCTCCGCATGGCGGCGATCGGTGATGTCACGACAGACCACAATGGCGCCGGCGATCGCACCCGCCTGATCCAGGAGTGGATGACTGTCAACCGTTACATTGCGTCGCTGGCCCGACGCCCCCATGAACACGATCTTCTCGTCACCCACGGTCTCGCCACGCAGGCTTCGGCTCATCGGGTCCGTCCCCGGCGAGAAGGGTTCGCCGTCAGGGTGAAGCATCTCCCCGTATGCGGACCACGGCTCGGGGTGGATCTCGCCGGATTCGATGCCGGTGAAGATCTCCATCGCTCTATTGACGAGCGTGATGCCGCCGTCTGGATCGCACATCACCACCAGGTCGCGAACGCCGTCCATTGCCGCGCGCAGGAATCTCGTGTCCTGGTGCATCATCTTGACCTCGGAGGGGCGGTGCTGCGAACACGACTCGTGCCGACAAGTCGGAGCATATGGGGATACGCCGGATACGTCCGCGCCCGTAACTGAACGCAAACACCCGTCGCGCATTGTCGGAGCAGCGCCTATCGCGCTGAAGGCATCAGGTCGCGCTCATGGCCAGTGAACGCGATGGGCGCGCCGAAAGGGCGCCTCACCGCGCACTGCCACAAGCATGTTCATTCCACTTCCTCTGCCCAAGCTGCACCACGGCACGCACGGAGTTCTGTTCGGCAGCGCACATACCCGGGCGTTGTTCGCGACTGTCACAAGCGTCATATCTGATGGGCGCATGTGTTGATCGATCCTGCACATCGGTCCGGCGGGCCACGAGGCATCGACACCGGTGGCTGCGGGTCGCAGCCCGGTGACGCGAGGTCTCATCGAGTGGGGCGGCGGTACTCTCGGAGCGATGGTCAGCGTTCCTGTAACCGTGGACGATGACCACTCCTAGCCTGAAGGATCTCCGCCAGTCGCTCGGGACATATCAGAATGCATCGGCGATCACCGGGGTCCTCCAGCTCGCGGTGGACGCCCTCGACCTCGAGGTCGCCACGCTGCTGCGTCACGGCGAGGCGGTCCTGTCGGTGCACGTGCGCCAGCCGGCGGGTGCGGAGGTGAGGCTGAAGCGCCGCCCCCAGACCACCGACGCGGCATCGACTCCGCTGATCGGTCCGTGCATCGTGATACCCGCCGGTGGGCTGCGCTCGCGCCGCGAAAGCACGCTGCGACTCGAACGAGCCGCCGGACGGCCGTTCACCGACCACGAGCGGGCGGTCGCCGCGGTGATCGCCTCGGCGGTCGTCTACACCGAGGCGGGGGTCGAGCTTCTGACCAGGGAGGGAGGATGGGCAAGCGCGGAGACCGACGACAGTGAGAGCAGCAGGCTGAGGAAGCTGCTGCGGGACCGCGACCTGTTGCTCGATCAACTGTCCGGGATCCAGCGAGCGCTCTCGCAGCGTGCGCCACTTCGGGACATCCTCGACACCATCGTCGATGCCGCGGTCGAGCTCATCGGCGACGAGACCGTGAACCTGCGGCTCCAGGATCCCGCCGACCCGACACATCTGCTCCGCATCGCGGGTCGCGGGTATTCGGCGGAGGTGGAGCCGTTCATGGCGCGGACCCGCAGCGACCGGGGTGCTGTCGGACGCGCGTTCACCGAGGGCCGGCTGATCGTTATCGAGGACTACCAGACCAGCACGGACCGCCTCGAGGCGCTCCGTGACGAGGGGCTTGAAGCTGCGATGTCCGCTCCAGTCGAGGAGAACGGCAGTGTCATCGGGACACTGACGGTGGCCACGCACCGTCGTGGCCGGACATACAGCCTGACCGAACAGCAGATGCTGGTCACCTTCGCGGTACATGCGAGCGTTGCGCTGACCAACGCTCGCATCGCAGACTCGATGGCGCACCTCGCCTTTCACGATGCCCTGACCGGTCTCCCAAATCGCGCCCTGTTCGTGGATCGGGTCACCCAGGCACTGGCGCGCGGCGGCCGCACCCCCCAGATCACGGCGGTGCTGTTCGCGGACCTGGACAACTTCAAGGCCGTTAACGACAGCCTCGGCCACGCGGGGGGCGACGAGCTCCTCGTCGTGATCGCACGCCGGCTTCAGGAATCGCTCCGTCCGTCGGACAGCGCGGCGCGATTCGGCGGGGACGAATTCGCCATCCTGCTCGAGAACATCGGCAGCGAAGGTCGGGTCCTGAACGCCTGCGAGCGGATCATGGTGTCACTGACTGCTCCGGTGGAGATACAGGGCACCGTGGTCGACCCCGGAGCCAGCATCGGGGTCGCGCTCAGCAGCAACGCACTCCGCAACGCCGATGGTCTCCTCCGCGATGCGGACGTCGCGATGTACGCGGCCAAGGCCGCCGGCAAGGGGACGTACAAGCTCTTCGGCCCGGCGATGCGGACGCCGGCGGTCGGGCGGCTGCAGCTCGAGTCCGACCTCGCACGCTCGCGCGACTGATTGATCCGGTGCCTCACCCGGCGGTGATAAGCACAACGGCGACCAGTGCGGCACCGACGCCGGCAACCTGGGGCGCTCGGAGCCGTTCGCCGAGCACGACCATCGAGCAGAGCACCGTGGAGACCGGGTAGAGGGAGACCAGCACCGCGACGATGCTCAGCAGCCCACCGTGGACGGCGAGCAGGTACAGGGCATTGGCGCTCACATCGAAAACTCCCGCGCCAACGACCACCAGTGGATTCGCGGCGCCGAACGAGGGGAGTCGACGGGACGCGGCGGACGCTGCGAGGAGCACGGCGACCGAGGCGCCGCGCGCAGGGACCAGCGGCCAGAGATCTGCGCTCGTCGACGTCCTGGCAATGCCCACGTAGAACAGTCCGAAACCGAGCCCGGCGCCGAGAGCGAGGAGCAGGGTGCCGCGGCCGAGGCGGGCAGAGCGGGCTCCGCCGCCGCTGAGCAGCGCGACCGCGATCACCGCCACCACAATGCCGGCGTACTGCAGGACCGACGGACGTTCTCCGCCGCCCACACCCACGACAATCGGCACCACCACCGCAACCACGCCGGTGATCGGAGCGACCAGTGACATGGCGCCGGACGCAAGACCCCGGTAGAGCATCGCCACCCCGGCCAGACCGGCGAGCCCGGCGAGGGCGCCGTATCCAAGGTCCGCTCCAGTCGGGGCGCCACCGATCAGGGTGGCCACGACCAGCATGCCGGCGAGCCCCACACCCTGGGAGATCAGGAGTACCGAGAGCAGGGACGTCGCGCGGTTGGCGAAGCCGCCGAGAAAATCCCCGCTTCCCCACAGTGCGGCGGCGGCGAGCGCCAGCCCGATGCTCAGGGGGTCGCCACCGCGGCCGCGAATTCGGCCATCGACGGGAACGTCCAGTCCGGTGCGACAACGGCGCTCGGTTGCGGCGTGGCGCCCCAGCCCTGCTCGGCGCCGCGGCGATCGATCCACACCGTCGGCAACCCGAGACGCTTCGCGGGCACGTGGTCGTGGAACAGGCTCTGGGCGACGTGGAGCAGCCGGCCATCGTGGACGCCAAGTCCCTGCACGGCCGCGAGCAACGCCTCGAAGTTGCGCGCCGACGGCTTGTAGGAGCCCACATCCTCTGCCGTGACGATCGCGTCGAATCGGACGCCAAGGCGCGCATTGCTTCGCGCGAACGAGCGTCGATCGACGTTGGAAAGGATCAGCAGCCGGTATCGCGCGGCGAGAGCCGCCAGCGCAGCCGGCAAGTCGGAGAAAGCCGGCCAGTCGCCAACCGAGGTGGCGAGGCGCCGGCCGTCCGCCGGGCTCACCTCAGCGCCCAGCGCAACGCCCACGCTACGCATCGCCGCGGCAACGATGTCCGGGTAGAGCGCCGAAGGGGTCTGGCGTTCCTCGCGCTCCTCGGCTTTCGCGTACTGCTCGAGCAGCTCCTGGACGCCGACGTCGATTCCACGATCGCGTGCCCAGGGCTCGAGAACCGCGGCGATGCCGGCTTCCCAGTCGATCAACGTGCCGTAGCAATCGAAGCTCAGCGCCTCGAAATCCGTGAGCTTCATCCTGCCGGCGTGCGTCTGCACCGGCGAAGAAGGATAGTCTTCACCGCCGTGGAGCGGTATGACGACGGGCCCGCGTACTTTGGGCTCACCACGTTCTGCAGGGTTCCGCTGCTGACCACCACCGATCAGCTCGACGATCTCCATCCGGACGTCGCCATCGTCGGAGCTCCGTGGGACGACGGAGTCACGTACCGTCCGGGAGCACGCTTCGGGCCGCGTGCGGTCCGCACCGCGTCGTACCAGAGCGCCGAGTGGCATCTCGAGCTCGAGGTCGCGCCGCTCGACGTGCTTCGTGTCGTCGACTACGGGGACGCCCGCTGCGTGCCGGGCATGGCCGAGGTGTCACATGCCGCGATCCGGGAGCGCGTGAGCGATGTCGCCTCACGAAACATCGTGCCCATGGTCATCGGTGGCGATCACTCGGTCACGTGGCCGGCGGCGACCGCGGTCGCCGCCGCGCATCCCCCGGGGAGCGTCGGGATCGTCCATTTCGATGCTCACGCGGATACCGGCGAAAGCAGCTGGGGGAACCTGCATTCACACGGCTCGCCGATTCGGCGCCTCATCGAATCAGGCGCGATCCCGGGTCGCAATTTCGTGCAGATCGGACTGCGCGGCTACTGGCCTCCGAAGGACGTGTTCGACTGGATGCGCGCGCAGGGAATGCGCTGGCATCTCATGGGCGAGCTCCGCGATCGCGGCGTGGCGCCGGTCATCGATGACGCCATCGCCGAGGCGCTCGACGGTCCGGATCACATCTACATGTCGGTCGATATCGACGTCCTCGATCCCGGATTCGCGCCCGGGACCGGGACACCGGAACCGGGCGGGATGCAACCGGTGGACCTGCTCCGGGCCATACGTCAGGTTGTGTTGCGCACTGATGTTGTTGCCATGGATGTCGTCGAGGTGTCGCCTCCATACGACTGGGCCGAGGTGACCGCACAGAATGCACACCGCTGCCTCCTCGAGGCCATCTCAGCGCTCGCCGTCAAGCGTCGCGACGGTCCGGAGGCGGGCAACCGAACGACCGGGTAGTCCGAGCGCAAGTGGCACCCCGAGAATGGCGATGACCGCAAGCGCGGCGAGTGGCAGATACGCGTTGCCCATCACACCCCGGCGACCCCGTCCCGGGTGCCGTCCCACCACGCATCCGGGTCCTGGACGGCGCCGCCATCGTCGCTGTACGTCGTCGCGACCGCGCGATGCGCAACCGCGAGGAGCTCGCCCGACAGCGTGACCGCGCCCGTTTTCGGTCCTCCGGTTCCGAGATCCACGGCGAGGATCCACGGTTCGGCCATCTATTTCAGGGGACCGCGTCGTACATCGCGTCCAGGGCGGCGGCGAACAGCATGTCGAGTGCTTCGTTGCCCTCGGGCGAGCCGCCGAGCCCGTAGAGCGCACCGCTCCGCGCCGGGGCGAGCCCCGGGGTCTTGGCGTACTCGACCGCGTCGCGAAGGTCGGCGAGGAATGCGTCGGCGATGCCGTCGGCCGTGTTCGGCCTGGTGACGCAGAAGTGCAGCCCGGGCGGCAGCTGCAGCGCGTTGAGCCGCCATCCTTTGCTGATGAGGAAGTCGTTGACGTGGTAGATGTCGATGCCGCGTCCGCGGAAGGCGATGATGAAGGTCGGATCGCCGAAGATCTCCAGCTCAGGCATGGCGGCGACCCCTGTGAGAATCGTTCCCGCGGTCTCGAAGATCCGTTCCGCAATCTCGAGATATCCCTGCTCACCCAGGCTCAGCATCGCTGCCCAGGCGGCCGCCACCACTCCACCGGATCGAACTCCCGGAGAGTCCGGGCGACATGTAGATCCCACCCGGCCAGTCCGGGTAGCTGAAGTACTGGTACCGGCGCAACGTGCTGTTGCGGTACAGCAGCACCGATGTGCCCTTCAGCGCATACCCGTACTTGTGCGTGTCCGCCGACATGGAGGTGACGCCGGGGAGCCGGAAGTCGAAGGTGGGTATGGGATATCCGAGCCGCTCCGCCCAGGGAAGAATGAAGCCCCCCATGCATCCGTCAACGTGGAGCCCGAGATCGTGCTCCAGCGCCAGCTCCGACATCTCGTCGATCGGATCGATGAGACCGTACGGATAGTTTCCGGCTGATCCGACGATCGCAATCGTGTTCGGCGTCACGTGATCGCGCATCCAGCCGACGTCGGCGCGCCAATCGTCGCGGAGCGGCGCCTGGATGATCTCGATGTCGAGCATGTGTGCAGCCTTCTGCAGAGCGACGTGCGCTGTGACCGGGATGATCACCTCAGGCGCGGCGATGCCCTTCTCGACCCGTCCGCGCTCGCGATACACGAGCATCGGGTTGATCAGGCTCTCGGTCCCACCGAAGGTGACGACGCCGCACACCTCCTCCCCCGGGTGATGGTCGGCGACCGCACCGCCGTTCAGCAGCGCTGCGGTCATCGCGACGATCTCCCCCTCCAGCTTGGTGGCACTCGGGTACAGGTCGCGCTGGAGGACGTTGGCGTGGGCGAACAACCCGTAAGCCTGCGTGAGGAACTGGTAGTGATCGTGGCCGCCGTGATAGATCGAGCCCGAGACGCGCCCGGCATTCGCAATGGCGTCCTCCTCCTCCGCCATGGCCCCGAGCTCGGCGAGGATGCTGTGGCGCGACCGCGGTTCTGCGGGGATCCGGTGATGGGCCTCGAAGCGATCGCGGTATGGGTGGAAGTCGATGAGCGAACCGAAGTCGCCCTCCGACTGCGGCTCGGGCTCCTGCGCAGACTCCGGAGACCCTGGGGATTGCTTGGATGCCGGAGCGGCGCCGTGTTCCTCCATCGCCGCCGGATTGTCCCCGAAGCGTGCTCGTGGGCGCAGAGGCGCCGGCGCGCTTATGCTCGCCGGCGATGGCTGATGAGGTCGTGGTGGTCGAAGCAGCGGGCCGCGAGATCCCGATCACAAGCCCCGGGAAGGTCTACTTCAAGGAGCGTGGCGAGACCAAGCTTGATCTCGTCCGCTACTACAAGTCGGTCGAGGATCCATTGCTCCGCGCCATGGGCGGCCGCCCGGTGCTGCTGCAGCGCTTCCCCAACGGCGCGAGCGGCCCCTCCTTTTTTCAGAAGCGTGTCCCCAACTCCCGCCCGGATTGGCTCGAGACCTCGATCGTCAGCACTCCGAACGGCACCACCTCCCGAGCCCTGGTCGCCGCCGACCTCGCCCACGTCCTCTGGGCGGTGAATCTCGGGTGCCTCGGCTTCCACGTCTGGCCGTCGAAGGCATCGGACCCCGAACATGCAGACGAGCTGCGGATCGATCTCGATCCGAGCCCCGGCGTCGTGTTCTCGATGGTGCAGGAGGCGGCGCGCGAGGTTCGCTCGCTCTTCGACGAGCTCGGGGTCGCGTGCCTTCCCAAGACGACCGGCAACCGCGGGATCCATGTGTACGTCCGGTTGGTGCCGCGCTGGACGTCGTACGAGGTGCGCTCGGCCGCGGTCGCGGTGGCGCGTGAGTTGGAGCGTCGACGCCCCGATCTGATCACGGCTGCCTGGTGGAAGGAGGAGCGCGGACGCCGGGTCTTTGTCGACTTCAACCAGAACGCGCCGCACAAGACCATCTTCGGCGCGTGGTCGGTCCGGGCTCGGCCGGGCGCTCAGGTGTCGACCCCGTTCGACTGGGATGAGCTGGACGCGATCCACCCCGACACGCTGACGATCGTGACGGTTCCGCCCCGCGTTGCTCACCGTGGCGACCCCTGGCTTCCGATGTCCACCTCGCCGCAGTCGCTCGAACCAATGCTCGTGCTGCTTGAGCGCGACACCGCCGCAGGGGAGGTCGATGCTCCCTGGCCGCCTCAGTACCCCAAGATGCCCGGCGAACCGTCTCGGGTGGCGCCGAGCCGTGCGCGCAAGCCCGACAAGCCCGCCTGAGGATTGCGCCGAGCGAGCCACTCGCATTTCGGGTCGGGATGTACCCTCCACGTGTATCCGGTGAGCCGCCCCGAGAGGAGGTCGCTGTGGGTGGGGCTCCGCGGCCATCCTGGCCGGCCGCTACTCCCTCGACCCGGTCCAGTCCGTCCGGTGCTGAGGCTGGGTGAGAAACGCGTCGCGGACTCGGTGGCGCACGTCGGCGTCGAGGATGACATCAGCGCCGATCCTGGCCAGGACCTCTGCGGCCTGCAACATCGCGTCCTCGCCTCGCTGTGACAGCGCGGCCTCGCGGAACGCATGCGTGTGCGGTCCGATGCCCGGGTCGGCGATGGCGAACTCCGGGTGCAGGGTCGGCGCCGCATAGGAGACATCGCCGACGTCGGTCGACCCGGTGCGCTCCCACGGGATCACCCGATCCTCCTCGAAACCCATGCCGGCGAGATGCAGGCTCGCGCGTTCGGCGAGGACCGCGTTGGAACGGAGGTCCAGATAGGTCTCCCGCTCCTCGAGCTGCAGCTGGCAGCCGGTCGCCTGGGCCGCCGCCTCGAAGATGGCGCGGAACCGAGCGTTCATGGTGCGCAGGTAATCGCCGTCTCTGGCACGCGTCAGGTGCTCGCCGCGCGTCAGCTCCGGGATGATGTTCGGTGCGGTTCCGCCCTCGATGATGAAGCCGTGCACGCGCGCGTCGTCGCGCAGTTGCTGACGCCAGAGCGACACGCCGTTGTAGGCCTGAACAAAGGCATCCAGCGCGTTGATGCCATGATCGGGATGCCCTGCGGCGTGCGCAGCCTTGCCGCGGAACGTCCACGCCCAGTGCGTGCAGGCGAGCGCGTACTGCACCGACGCGGTGCGGTCGGACGGATGAAAGATGAGAACGGCGTCACAGTCGTCGAACAGGCCGTCGTGACAGAGCGGAATCTTGCCGCCACCACCCTCTTCGGCGGGTGCGCCGACGATGGTCACCCGGGCATGCACGTCATTCCTCGCGAGTGACTGCGCCAGTGCGATGCCGGCCCCCGCAGACGACGTTGCGATGAGGTTGTGCCCGCAGGCGTGTCCAAGGCCTCGCAGCGCGTCGTACTCGCAGACGAACGCAACGTGGGGGCCGGCGTTCCCGTGCCTGGCAACGAACGCCGTCGGCATCCCCGAGACACCGCGGTCGACCTGAAAGCCATGCTGCTCGATCACACCGCTGAGGATCCGCGACAACTCGAACTCCTCAAATCCGATCTCGGCGAGCGCGTGAATGGCACGCGAGGTGGAGACCAGCTCGTCCGCGCACGCGCCAGTCGCGTCGTGGATCGCCTCGTGGATTTCGACGGGCACAGTCGTCGTCATGCGCTTCTCCTGGGCCGCTATTGTGCACTGGCGTGGAAACTCCCGATCGCCTCTACGCGGATGTGGAGGCGTCATTCCCCTCGTGGGAGCTGGTCAAGGACGTCGTCGATGAGTTCATCGATCTCGCGCTGAACTACCGTCAGAGCGGGCACCCCGGTGGATCCCGCTCCAAGGTGCATCTGCTCCTCTCGACGATGCTGTCCGGCGCGATGCGCTGGGATATCCGCCGGCCTTGGCTCCCGTTCGGGGACCGGGTCGTGTTCTCGGCGGGCCATACCGTGCCGGTCGTCTACGCGGCCCTCGCGGCACTCAACGAGACGCTCCGCATTCGATCCGCGCGCGACCCCAACCCCGCGTTCGTCCTGCCCGACGGCGGCCGCTGGGCGCTGGTGCCCGAGGACCTCACCATGCTGCGCCACCGCGGTGGCCTTCCAGGACACCCCGAGATGGCCGGCAAGAGCCTGTTCCTCAAGTTCAACACCGGTCCGTCGGGTCACGGGATGCCTCCCGCAGCCGGCGAGGCGCTGGCCCTCAAGCTCGCTCGGGCAGGTGACGTGCGCGTCTTCGTGGTCGAAGGTGAGGGTGGTCTCACCGCCGGTGCCAGCCACGAGACCCGAAACGCCGCGTGGGGCCTCGGCCTCGCGAACCTGGTGTTCCTCGTCGACTGGAACGACTACGGCATCGACGACTTCGCCGCATCGTCAGTGGTTCCCGGCACTCCCGAGACCTGGTTCGGAGCATACGGGTGGCGCGTTACCGGAACCATGGAGGGGTCGGAGTGGTCCCCGGTCACGCGCGCCGTCCTCGAAGCCGCGCGCGGCGAGAATCCCGGCCAGGTGCCCTCGGTCGCATGGTTCCGCACCCGAAAGGGACGCGGATATCTGAAGTACGACAGCAAGAGTCACGGCTCACCGCACGCGATGAACAGCGCTCCCTTCTGGGAGTTGCGCTCCGCCTTCATGGCGAAGTACGGAATGACCTACGTGGGCGTGAACGAGCCGGCTCCGAGTGATCCACGCGCAATCCGGGAACAGGCCACCGAAAACCTCCGACGCGCCGCCGGAGTCCTCGCCGACCACCCAGCGATCGTCGATGCGATATCCGACCGTCTCATCGAGCTGGCGGAGCTGGTGCCGGAGCAGATTGTCGGACTCCGGGTCGCCGGTCATGGCGGTGACGTCTTCACCAACTCGCGGCTGACCGATTACCGCCATTACCCGAGCGCGATGTATCGCAACGCGGGAGAAAAGCAGGCGAACCGAACCGCTCTGGGTGCATGGAGCTCATGGATCAACGCCCTGGCGCGGCAGGAGTACGGACGCCCGCTCTTCATCGCCGCATCGGCGGACCTCGCCGATTCGACCAACCTGGCCGGATTCGCCAAGGACTTCGGCGACATGCCCGGATACGGGTGGTACGAACGCACCGCCAATCCGGATGGCGCGCTGCTCCCCACCGAGATCACCGAATTCACCAACGCCGGGATGATCGCGGGCCTGGCGACCGTGAACATGGCATCGGACCCGTTCACCTCGTTCAACGGTTTCTGGGGCGCCTGCTCGACGTACGGATCCTTCAGCTATCTCAAGTACGGCGAGATGCGGCTCTTCAGCCAGCTCGCTCAGGATTGCGAGCTGAAGGTCGGCAAGGTGCTGTGGGTGGCGGGACACTCGGGACCGGAAACCGCCGAGGACTCACGCACGCACTTCGGCATCTACGAACCCGGCGTCACGCAGCTCTTCCCGGAGGGGAAGGTCATCGACCTGCACCCGTGGGAGTACAACGAGGTGCCGGTGGTGCTCGGCGCGGCGCTCGCGAGCGACATCCCGATCATCGCGCTCCATCTCACCAGGCCCGCGATCGAGCTGCCCGATCGTGAGGCGCTCGGCATGCCGAGTCACTTCGAGGCGGCGCGCGGGGCGTACGTGCTGCGCCGGTTCCGGGATGACCTTCCGGCAATGGGAACGGTGTTTGTGCAGGGCACGACCACGACGGCCAACCTCGTCAAGGCGCTGCCTGATCTTGACAGCCTTGGCCTGAACGTGAAGATCGTCGCCGCCATCAGCCCGCAACTCTTTCGCATGCAGCCGGTTGCCTATCGCGACAGCGTCGTGGCACCGGCCGACCGTGTCGACGCGATGGCGATCACCAACCGCACCGTCAAGCTGATGCGTGACTGGGTCGACGGGCCGCTCAGCGCCGAGTACTCGATGGGCGCGGACTGGGATGACCGCTGGCGCACCGGCGGCTCCGTGGATGAGGTCATGGACGAGGCGCACCTGACAACGCGGCACATCATCGAGGGGATCGGCCGCTTCGTCCGCGATCGCGAGAGCCGCTTGCAGCGTCTTCGTGCGATCGTCGCTGCGGCGGATCGTTCTTCCGAAAACCCCTAGACGTCTGCCCGCTGCAGCGTGTCAAGGCCGTATCGCATCGCGGTGGATCTGCCCGATGCGTCCAGCGAGAATCCCTCTCGACATCGACTGACACTCCGAGGGGAGGATTGTGACGCGCGAGGTGCAGTTCGCTCCTCACGCTTCATACGGTCACTACGGGGCTTCCAAGGTGCTCGCGAGGTTGCCCGCATCGTCCCTGGCATGTGTTCAGGGAGGTATCCATAGTTCGACGGTGAGGTCCGCGCGGCTCGCCTCGATCGCTTTGTGGATCCTCATGGGCACCGCCGGGTGCGGGGCTGGATCCCGCGATCTGGCCACGACGACCACCGCAGCCGCACCCGCGTCACCCTTGTCGGCCGCCCTCTCACTGCTGATCGAGCCGGGCGCCGGCATGGCGCCGATCTACGCTCTCCTCAACTCGGCGCGTCACAGGGTAGACCTCGTCATGTATGAGCTCGAGGACACCCACGCAGAGCAGTTGCTCGCCGCCGATGCCGCTCGCGGGGTCGCCGTCCGGGTGCTGCTGAACAGCGCCTACATCGGTGCGGCGAACGACGCAGCTTTCTCGTACCTCAAGGAACACGGCGTGCGCGTGCAGTGGGCAACCCCGCTGTACGCGCTGACGCACCAGAAGGCCCTGGTTGTGGATGCCTCCGTTGCGGTGATCATGACCTTGAACTGGACCAGCCGCTATTACTCCGATACGCGCGATGTCGGCGTGATCGATCGCATCCCGTCCGACGTCGCGGCAATCGAGGCGACGTTCGAAGCCGACGACACGGGAGTTCCTATCACGCCATCTTCCGCAGCCGACCTCGTCTGGTCACCGACCACGTCGGCCCCGGATCTGCTCGCGCTCATCAACGGTGCCAGACGCGACATCTTCGTCGAGAACGAAGAGATGGACAGCGGCGACATCATCGACGCCCTGGTCGCCGCGGCACACCGCGGCGTGAACGTGAATATCTGCATGACCGATTCGAGCCGCTGGTCGTCGTCCTTCGAAGAGTTGGTCGGAGCCGGCGTCCACATCCGTGTGTTCTCCCCCGCTGCCGCGCTCTACATCCATGCGAAGCTCCTCGTCCGCGATCCCGGTCTCCGCGATCAGGAGGCATTCGTCGGATCCCAGAACTTCTCGACGGAGTCGCTCCGATATAACCGCGAGCTCGGCATCCTCATAACTGCCGGACCGCCGATCCGGCAGCTGCAGTCGCTGATTCAGGACGACTACAACGGCGCCTCCTCGTGGACCGGTTGAGACCGGGAAGGGCGTCTGCGGAGGCGCGCCGTCTCGGTGGCGGGTTACACAGCGGCGAGAGCGAGCGGCCCGACAGGCGCCGCTCGCTCGGGGTTGAGGTTGGGACGGGCGTGTGCGGAGGCGGGCCGTCTCGGAGCCGGGGTTAACCCCCGGCGAGAGGGAGCGGCGGGACGGCGAAGGCGTCCCGACCGCGTGCCCGCCTGGATCCGTTGATGGTGGGGAGGGCGTGTGCGGAGGCGGGCCATCTCGCAGCCGGGGTTAACACCCCGGCGAGAGTGAGCGGCGGGACGGCGAAGGCGTCCCGACCGCGTGCCCGCCGCGGTACACGCCCTCCCCACCATCAACCGCCGGGATGCGAAGATGCCCAGGTGCCCGACCCACTTCTGAAGCGCCTCATCGAGGCGAGGAGCTCGGTGGTGGCCGACATCGCAGCGGATGGTTCCGAGCTGCTCGTCCGCTGCGATGACACGGGCAGCATGCAGGTGTATCGGGTCCGGCGCTCGGGGCGATGACCGCGTCCAGCTGACGTTTCTGACCGAACCCGTGTCTGCCGCGCGGTACGTGCCGGGCACCGACGACATTGTCATTGCTGTCGATCGTGGCGGTAACGAGAACTATCAGCTCTGGCTGGTGGATGTGATGGCGGCGAGCCACGCCCGCTCGTCGTCGAGGAGAACATCAAGCACGACCTCGGCGATGTGAGCCGTGACGGCCGGCTGATCGCCTTCACGTCGACCAAGCGAAACCGCGTCGACTTCGACGCGTACGTGCTCGACCGTTCCGACGGAAGTCATTCGCTGCGTGCTCGAAGGTGGATGGAATCGCGTTGAATCGTTCTCTCCTGATGGCCGCTGGCTTGCGGTGGTGCGCCTCGACGGTTCGTACGCGATCAGCGACGACCTGCTGCTCGTCGACCTCGCGACCGGCGACGTGCGCACGGTCGTGACGCGCGATGGACCGGGCGCGGCGGTCGCTCCAACCTGGTATCCCGAACTCGTCGGGATTCCTGTTCAGCACCGATGCCGGCAGGGACGTCGCGTCGATCGCACGCTATGACATTGGGCCTCGAGCTGGCGCTACGTTCTGGAGACAGCATGGGACAGCGAGGCAACCCTCAGCCTGACGGGCGAAGCGTCCTCGTCTTCCATGCCGAGGATGCGGTCACCCGCCTGCAACTGCAGGACGGCATCAGCCTCGCGCATATCCGGGACATCCCGTTCCCGGCCGGGTACCGGTTTCGGCCTGCCGCTGATCCCCGGCCATACCTCTCCCCTGACGGCGCGACCGCGTTGCTCAGCTATACGACGACCGCCACGCCGATGACACCCGACGCGCATCGATATCGCGGTCAGGGCACAGCGGTTCCGCTGCTGCCCGTGGACCAGGTCGTCCCGGCCGAGCTGATGGCACCCGAGCTCCAGACGATCGCGTCCTTTGACGGCGAGCCGATCACGTATTTCCTCTATCGACCGGCGGTGGAGAATCCTCCCGTCGTGATGGTCGTGCATGGGGGTCCCGAGGCACGATTTGCGCCCCGCTACGACCCCTTCATCATCCGGCTGCTCGCCGAAGGCATCGCCGTGGCGGCGCCGAACGTTCGCGGCTCGGCCGGCTGGGGACGCCGTTTCGTCTCGCTGGACGACCGCGGCTCCGACTCGATTCCGTCCGCGATCTCACCGCGGTGCATGCCTCGCTTGCGGAGCGGGGGTCGACGCGTCTCGGGTGGCCGTCATCGGCGCGTCGTACGGCGGCTACATGACGCTGGCGGCGCTCGCCTTCCATCCCGGCCTGTGGGCCGCGGGCATCGCCACAGTCGGGATCAGCAGCCTGCTCACCTTCCTCGAGAACACCTCACCGTACCGACGCCGGTTTCGCGAGGTCGAGTACGGATTTCTCGACACCGACCGAGACTTTCTCATCGAGGCATCACCGATGACGCATGTGGATCAAATTCGAGCGCCGCTGATGCTGATTCACGGTGCCAACGATCCCCGCGTTCCGGTGGGCGAGGCGCGCCAGCTGCACGCGTCACTCGTCTCGCGAGGCGTCGAGAGCGAGCTCCTCATCTATGACGATGAAGGGCACGGCCTCGCCAAGCGGGCAAACCGGCTGGATGCCTCACCTCGGATGCTTGCTTTCCTGCGGAAGAACCTCGAAGTCTGACCGACGATCGGCGGCCGCTTGCTCGGCCGGACCCTATTCTGGTTCGGAGCGGTGGCGGGACGGTCCGCCGACTCGTCGGGGTCCGGCACCTCCGGCTGACCCGGGACGGGGTCCACGATCTCCGGCTCCGGCTGGGGGTCCGGCAGGTCGGCGGGGTCGGCGTCGGCGTTGGGATGTTCATGGATCCCAGTGTGCACTACCTGCCCGTCCTTGTGGTGCTCTATCTGATATTGTCGCTATCATGCAATCCAACACCTCAGAGCCCTCTAGCTGAGGGCCTAGCCAGAGGAGGTGAGCGGCAAGATGTTCGAGAAGATCGTCGTGGGGGTTGATGCAGAAGCCCGGGCGGGCCGGGCGCGTTGTCGAGGCCGCCGAGCTGGTGGCACGAGGGTCAGGCGCGGAGGTTCTGGTCGCCCACGTCCAGGAGTTGGAGCTGCCGGCGGCGATCGCGGCCACGCCTCGTGCCGGTTCGATCCACCCATTGCTGGCCGATGACAGCGTCGCGCGGACCGAGGCGTTCGTTGACCTCACCGTCGAACGCTTCCGTCGCGCGGGCATGAGCGCCCGCGGCCTCGTACCAACCAGGGAAGGGATCGACTGCGAAAGAGTTGCTCCGATTGCGGATTCGTTCGGTGCCACACTCATCGTTGTCGGGGATCGCGGGCAGCGGGTCGCGGACATGCTCCTGGGCGGCGTCGCCCAGAAGATCCTTCGGGATGCCGGCTGCTCGGTGCTCCTGGTCCGGTAAGCGAGGGAATGCGATGACAGCGACCGCCCTCCGTACCGACACGCCAAAATCCGACCGATGAGCCTGCGCGCACCGTACGAAGCCTGGTGCCGGCGCGGCTGGACCGGCTACCGTGGACGCGTTTCCACTGGCTGGTGGTTACCGGGCTCGGGGTCTCGTGGATCCTCGACGGCCTGGAGATACAGATCGTCGCGCTGGTCGGCACCGTGCTGGTCGACAAGGGCACGCTCCATCTCACCGCCGGCGATATCGGCTTTCTTGCCTCCGTCTACCTCCTCGGCGAGGTGATCGGTGCGCTGGTGTTCGGGCGCATCACCGACCACATCGGCCGCAAGAAGATGTTCATGGTCTGTCTCGGCCTCTACCTGTGTTTCAGTGGCCTCGGGGCGTTCTCCTTCAATCTGTGGTCACTGCTCGTGTGCCGCTTCGTTGCCGGCCTCGGCATCGGTGGCGAGTACACGGCGATCAACTCGGCGATCGACGAGCTGATCCCCTCGCACTACCGCGGGCGCGTCGACATCGCCGTCAACGGGACGTACTGGCTCGGCGCGATGATCGGTGCCGCGGCGTCGATCCTGCTCCTCAACCCGCAGCTGCTGCCGGTGAACGTCGGCTGGCGCCTCGCCTTCTTCATCGGCCCGCTGCTCGGACTCGGCGTCATCTTCCTGCGCCGAACCATCCCCGAGAGCCCACGGTGGCTGCATGACGCACGGGCGCCAGACGGAAGCGGAGCAGATCGTCGACGAGATCGAGCAACGGGTCGAGCGCCAGGGCGTCCACCTCGAGCCGGTGCCCGAGGACAAGGCGATCGAGCTCACCGGCCGGGGCGCCGTCTCCTACATGCAGATCGCCAGGACGATGCTGCGCGAGTATCCGGGTCGCATCGTTCCTCGGCTTCACGATGATGGCGACGCAGGCATTCCTCTACAACGCCATCTTCTTCACGTACGCGCTGGTGCTGACCAGCTTCTATCACGTCGGCGCTGCGGACACGGCGCTCTATTTCTTCCCGTTTGCAGCAGGCAACCTGCTCGGGCCGCTCACGATCGGTCACCTCTTCGACACCATCGGCCGGAGGAAGATGATCCTCACGACCTACTGCGTGTCCGGCGTGCTTCTGGCCGTCTCCGGATTCCTGTTCCACCAGGGCATGCTCAACGCGTTCACGCAGACGCTGATGTGGTGCGTCATCTTCTTCCTCGCGTCCGCCGGCGCGTCATCCGCATATCTCACCGTCAGCGAGATCTTCCCGCTGGAGCTGCGCGGGCAGGCGATCTCCTTCTTCTTCGCCATCTCGCAGCTGGCCGGCGGCGTCGCCGCACCCTCGATCTTCGGCGCGCTGATCGGCTCCGGGAAGGATGCGGGCCCGCTGAGCATCGGCTACTACGCCGGCGGCGCGATCATGTTCGGGGGCGGTCTGGTCGCGTGGTTCTTCGGCGTCAATGCCGAACGCAAGTCGCTCGAGGACATAGCCACGCCGCTGTCGGCCGCGAAACGCTCGCAGCCGGCCGCTGAACGCCCCGCGCTCGCAACCTGAGAAAGGAGGCCCATGCAGACCACCCGCGTGACCGATCTCATTCGCCGGGATCACATCTGGTTCCGCGAGTCAGTTCGCGGCACTCGCCAGCGCGCGCGATGATCAGGCGAATCCTCACGTCACTCTGGGCGGTGCTCGCCGCGCGTCTCGAGGTGCATGCGGCAGCGGAGGAAACCCTCTTCTACCCGCGGCTGCTGAAGGACGACTCGCGACGCGGTCGACGACACCAAGGACGCGATCAAGGATCACAACGAGATTCGCGACGCCATCCGCGACGCCGAGGGTCACCCTGTCGGCGACGACGCCTGGTGGAAAGCGGTCAACGCGACCGAGCACGCCAACACCGAGCACATGGATGAGGAGGAGAAGGGGCCGCTCATCGAGTTCGACGGCGCGGCGTCGAGCGGCGAGCAGGAGGAGCTTGCCTCCGCGTTCTCGGCCTTCGAGACCGAGCACGCCGGTGCACGTGGCATCAGCATCGAGGACAAGGATCCGGAGGGCTACGTCGAGGCGAATTCCTGATCCGGGTATCGACACGACTGTATAGCTTGTCTAGCAGCTAATTTGACACGCCCGGTACGGCTGACTAAGCTCGAGGAGTCGGCGGTCCACTGACCGTCGTCCCCCACCCCCTCCCTACGAGTTCCACCCCGCCGAGGCCAGTCCACGGCGTGGGTGGACTTCTCGGTGTGCGGGTCAGGCGAGGGCAGGCTCACCGTGAAGGTGCTGCCGCCGCCAGGCGTCGGCGTGACCGTGATGTCGCCTCCGTGCAGCCGGGCGCTTTCCCGGGCGAGATAGAGGCCCAGCCCGGTGCCGCGGATATGGCTGGTCTCCGGGGTCACCAGGCGACCGAAGCGCGTGAACAGCAGATGCGCCTGTTCGGCATTGATGCCGATCCCGTGGTCTCGGACCAGCACGGTGGCCTCTCGCTCGTCGTGATCGCAGCGCGATCTCGATCTCCCCGCCGGCGGGCGAGTACTTGATCGCGTTGTCGATGAGGTTGGTGAGCATGGTGGTGAGCCGCCGCTTGTCGGCGACCACGGCGATATCGTCTCCGGTCGCCGCGAGCACGAATTGATGGCCGGGGCCCATGAGCGGCCGCATCGCGTGGACCGCGTTGTCCACGATCTCCAGGAGATCGACCGGCTCGAGTTCGAGCTCGAGGCCGAGCGTCTCGAGGCGAGCCGTCTCGAGCATCTCGGAGATCAAGCGTGCCATCTCCTCGGACTTCTCGGTGATCCGGCTCAGCGCCACCTCACGATCCGCGCTCGGGAGCATTCCCTCGCTGAGCATCGACGTGTAGCCGCGGATGATCCCGAGCGGGCTTCGCAGCTCATGGGCCGCGATGTTCAGGAATTCGCTTTTGAGCCGTTCGAGTCGCCGGCTGCGCTCGGCCTCGAGCTGAAGTTCCGTAACCGCCCGGGACTGGCTCACCCCGAGGCCGACGATGTGTGCGACCGCCGCCAAGGTCGCCAGCTGCGCTGCCGCGAGGCCTTCCTCGCCGTCGATGGCGATGACTCCGACGACGTCGCCGTCACCCCGGGCGGGAACCACCAGCATGGAGCGCTCGTCGACGATCTGGCCGGTCGTAATCGCGCGGTTGAAGATCGTGTTCTCCGAGACCCGATAGGGTCCGCGGTCCACAGCCTCGGTGTCTCCCGACATTGCGACGCACGTCAGGATGTCGTTATGGAGCAGGAGGAACCGAGCCACCCGGATGCGCGCGCCGCTCGAGACCAGCCGCGATGACAGCCTCACGGCTTCGAGGACGAGTTCCCTCGACGCATCGTCGGTAATGGTGGGGTCATCCCAGCTCGATGCCAGGTCGGGCATGGCCACGAGCGACTGCTAGGCGGAGGGCAGCGCGCGCGGGCTGATCGCCCGCTCGACGCTCTCGGAGAGCTCTGCAGGGTCGGTGTCGGATTTCACCAGAAACTCGAGTGCCCCGAGCCTCAGACCGCGTTCGCGCAACTCCGGTTCCCCGTAATTCGTCAGGATGATCACGGGAATGTGCATCGTCGCCGTGCCGGCGCGAAGGCGTTCGAGGACCTCGAAGCCGTCCAGACCCGGCAGGCGCAGATCGAGGTAGATGAAATCGGGAGCCTCATCGGTCGCCATCCGGAGCCCCTCCGTGGCCGTCGTGCCCGATCACGACCGAATAGCCATCTGCCACCAGGCGCAGCCGGTACATCTCGGCCGCGGCAACATCGTCCTCGATCAGCAGGACTTTGACGTCCTCCTCCACTCCATGCTCCTCAGTGGCCGTAGGAGTCTCGCTCCCTTGTTGGCGTCTGTGAACGTCTCAATTCGGTACGGTAGCAGACAGACTGTCCACGAGCTCGACTGCACATCCAGACCGCCGGCAAGAGCCGCGACCGGCCACCGGTATTCAGTCCGGCGCCGGGCTCAGCGGAGAAAGAGACCGACCCCGAAAACGATGGTCCAGGCGACCGCAACGAGGACGGCCATACCGGTGGCGATGGTTCGGAGGTCGAGCCTGCGTCGCCGCCTGAGCGGGCGTGGTGCCATCCGGGCGGAACCGATGCTCCCGCGCCCTGGAGTGATCGTCTCGGACATGTGACCCATGATAGCAATATCAGCACTATCATGTTTTGTGATAGGATGTTCTGGTCAGTGGGAGCAGGGGCTCCCGCCGCAACCCTTGGAGGTACTCGATGGCTCGCAAATACAAGCCGATCCAGCTCGACGTCAAACCGGTGGCCGGGCCGTATCTCGACGAGGCCGCGACCTGCCCTCAGTGCAGCTCTCGGATCACCCAGGTGCTCGGCCGGATGGGACTCCGCCTGGTCTTCCGATGTGATCGGTGTCGCGTCCAGTTCTTCCGCCAGCGTACGGCGGCCAGCGCGAGCCTGGTCTGAACGATCGGACACGGCGGCGATTGACCCGTACAATCGCTCTGACGTTGGACGTGCACATCACCCGGTCGCACCCGCTCGGCCGGCTGGACCCCTAAAAGGCAGAGGTAGTTTCATCGGATGCCGGCTGAGATGAGCGTTCCCACGTCCGAGCGAATGCTCGACCTCGACAAGCCGCTGTACACCATCAGCGTCGCGGCCGAGATCCTGGCCAGCCATCCGCGGACGCTGATGATGTACGAGACGATGGGACTCGGCGTGCCGGATCGCACTGCCACGAACCGGCGCCGGTACTCCCAGCGCGACATTCTCACGCTGAGCGCGATCCAACGGCTCACCCGCCAATCCGGCCTGAATATCGCGGGTGCGCGATACGTCATCAAGTGCCTGCAACTCCTTGATGCGCATGGCATTCCTCGGCCGCCAGAGCTTGCCGAGATTGACATCGAGCACGTTCGGCTCTGACCTGAGTCCACGCCCGACCGAAGCGACCAATTTTGCCGGGTCGATCGAGGTCGACCTGGTGTCTCGCGGCGACGCTCACCAGATCATGGAACGCCTGGTGCGTTTTACCGCCGAGAACGTCGACGTTGATCGCTGCACGTTGACGAGCCTCGACCAGGATGTCCTTCGGGTCGAGGCCAGCTATGAGCGCGGCGGACCTCCCGACTTCATCGGACACGAGTACCCGTTGACCTGGTTGAACAGGCAGCCGCTCCTCCATCAGGCCGTGACGACCGGGGCGATCGTGCTCGGTGGCAGTCTCGGCGAGACCGGCACCACGAGCCCCGATCTCGCGGCATCCCTCCTGGTGATGCATCACACGGCGATCGTGCCACTGTCCATCGGCGACACCGTCGGCGCGGTGCTGATCCTGAGCCGGCGAAGCGACCGCCCATTCGTCCCCGACGAGTTGGAGGGGCTCCAACAGGTAGGGCTGCTGGCCGCCCTCGCCTTGCGCAACGCTCGCCTCGTCGAGCAGGTGCGCAACGCGCAGAACCGCGGGCTTGAACTCGCTGACGCAGATGTCCCGCCACGTCGCGTCCAGCGTGGAGTCGCAGACGTTCTTCGAGAAGATGAGCGAGACCGTCGCCGGGCTGGTGACGGCGGAGAGCGCTGGCTTCTGGCAGCTGACGGGCACGGAGTTGGTGCCGCTCCACCAGTCGACGGCGCTCGGCGTTCCGAGCGGACAGGCGTCCGAGGTGCTCGACTCGGAGGGCGACCCCGACCTCTCGCGGGTTCTGTTCTCAGGCGAGGCTCTTCGGCTGAGCCGCAGCGACCCGGCGGACGCTGACGACGCAGGCTCGCTGCTCGCGCGGCTCGACGCTGGCAACGTCCTCGCCGTCCCCTGGCGTACCGCAGCCCATCCGCTCGGCTTCCTCGCGGCATGGAATTCGCAGTCAGGGTTCAGCGACCAGGACGAGTGGGTCATGCGACTCGCGGCACGCTCGTCGGCACTGGTCTGGCAGGGATACGCGGCCGAGCAGCGTGCCCAGAGCCTGCAGGCCGCTGAGCTCGACCGGCTCGAGGCCCACGCCCAACGGATGGCGGAGCTCGAAGGGCAGAAGTCCGAGTTTCTGCAGCTGGCATCGCACGAGCTCCGAGCACCCATCACACTGGTCAGCGGATACCTGTCGATGCTCGAGGAGGGCTCGCTCGGAGAGTTGCCGGCTCCCGCCGCCAAGGTCGTCCCGCTCATGACGTCGCGGATGCGTCACATGAGCGAGCTGGTTGACCGGATGCTGACCACGAGCCGCATGGAGATTCGCGCCCGAGGTCAGAACGCAGCCGATCTGAACCTGGTGGCACTCGCAGAGGCGGTCGCGGTCTCGGCGACAGCGACGGCAAGCGACCAGCTCCCGCGGCTCGTGACCGTCGAGCCACGCGCGCCCGTACTGGTACGAGCCGATCCGGAGCAGGTCGAGACGATCCTGGGCAACCTCATCTCCAATGCCCTGAAGTACTCGCCCGACGGCAGTGAGGTCGCGGTCACCGTCAGGGAGGAGCCCGGCTGGGTCGCGGTTGACGTGACCGATCACGGTGCCGGCATCGCCGAAGAGGACGTGTCGAAGTTGTTTCAACCCTTCGGGCGCCTGCAGAGCGCCATCGCCGCCGGCATCCAGGGGACCGGGCTCGGACTGCACCTCTCTCGCGGGCTCGCCCAGGCTCAAGGCGGTGACATCGAGGTGGCATCCCGCCCCGGCGAAGGGAGTACATTCACCCTGCGTTTGCCGCGCGGACGTAAACGGCCAGCGGGGAGAATTCATGGCTGATGGGTCACTGCGAACACGGCTGCTGCTCGTCGACGACGACGTCGATGTCGCCACGATGTATGAGACGCAGCTTGCCGCCCAGGGCTTTGACGTCATCCGGGCGCACTCCGGCGCGGAGGCCATCGACCGTGCCAATCGCGATGCTCCCGATCTGATCTACCTCGACCTCGGCCTCCCCGAGATGCACGGGTTCGACGTGCTCCAACGCCTTGGCGCCGCTCCGGCGACGGCTCGGATCCCGGTCGTCATCCTCACCAACTACAGCGAGCCCGAGTTGGTCGAACGGGGCCGCGAGCTTGGTGCGCACGATTACCTGATCAAGGCCCACACGCCACCGGCGGTCCTGGCCGAGGCAACCCGGAAGCTGCTCTCGTGAGTGCCTTGGGGCCGGAGGATCCGGAAGCCGAGCACCATGTGACGCCCGTCCCAGGGAAGGTTGAAGCCCAGAACGCCGCCCTGGACGCAGTCGAGCCGGAGCGTCTGCTCGACGGTGAGGACGAGCAGACGACCTATGCCGACGACGCGGTCCACTGGGCGAAGGTCTACAGGGAGCTGCTCGAGTTCAAGCACAGCCTCCTGAACCTGGCAGAGCGGCGTGTCAACTCCATGGGGGACGACGCCAGGACGGAGGTGAATGACACCGACCTCAAGGTGCTCAAGGCGGAGGCTGCTCGGTTCGAACGACGGCTGGCCTTCTGGCAGGTCCGGACCAACGAGCTTTCGGGACGTTCCGTCACCGACTCCGAATAACTCGCAGAGCGGCGGTTGCGCCGCGTCACCGCACGTCAACGCTCGCATCGCAAACCGTCGTAGCGGGCCGCGCCGGGCCCGCCGGTGAAGTCTGATTAGCCGAGGACGCGAGCGAGGGTGACCGCGTTGAGAGTGGGAACTGGAGGACGAATACTGTGGTGACTGCCGAGACTCCGCGGATGGACAAGAAGGCGCCGCGGCGGCTTGGAGTGCTTCCCGCAACCGCGCTGTTCCGTCGTCGGGTGCCGTCCGCGTTCAAGGCAGCACCACCAGCATCCGGGATCGCATGCACGATGCGCGGCTGCGCCAACCACACCGCGCAGCTCTGCGCGTACCGGGACCGGCGCGAACGCTCGTGCTCGGCAACGATCTGCCCCGCCCACAGCATCTCGCTCGGGGGCAACACGTACTGCCGGCGTCACGCCGGCACCGTCCAGGCGATCGGCGAGCTGGCGCGCGATCAAAGCGGGCATCCCGATGTCGACGACCGCGCGCCGTCGCTCGTGGACTGGATCGCTCGCGACATCGACAGGGACATCCGTACGCTCCTGGCACGCGCCGCCCGGCCGGGCGAGAGCGTTCTCGCCGATGACACCGCCCGTCTCAAGCATGACTTCCGCCGCAACGCCCGGTGGGAGCGCAGCTGGCGTCTCGTCGAACACACGGGTCCCGTGCTCAATGTGACCCTGCACGTCGCCGAGGCCGACGACTCGCTGATTCACGTACGCGTGGGAACCGAGACCGTCGCCGATGGGGTGCCTCCGTGGATCGCCCGGCGCCGGAATGGCCAGGATGTCGAGGCGGCGATCGACATCTCCCAACGCAGGCTCTTCTACCGCTACCTCGAGGAGACGATCTCCGAGGCGGTGGTGCGCTTCAGGGACCGTTCGGACCGCATCGACCAGTAGCCGGCGTTCCGTCGGCCAACCACGCCGACCCTCAAGCGCTGTGGGATTCACTGAAGGGGCGAAGTATGGTAGTATTACTATCATACTTTCTGATAGCTGACAGCCGGACGCCAGGCCACGCGTCGCCTGACCGGGATCAGCCGGAGGTGATGTCGTGCCGCGCAGATACAAGCCGGTCCAGCTGGACGCAAAGCCGGTTCCCGATGAGTTGCTTCTCGAGGCGGCGACGTGCCCCCAGTGCGATTCACGGCTGACCGAGGTCCTTGGTCGCATGGGTCTTCGATTGCTCTTCCGTTGTGGACGGTGCCGTGCCCGTTTCTTCCGCCACCCCAAGGCCACGGCGGGGGCGAGGTTGGTCTAGCCCCTCAGACCTTCACGTGCTCGACGTCGATATCGGCGAGCTCCGCAGGGCGCGGAACCCCGTGCGCGTCGAGCAACTGCAGGCAGAGGATCACCATGCGCGCGCTGATGAGGTTGAGGCCGTAGCCTCGCGTCAGACGCTGAATCGCGCCGAGGGTGATGATGTCGCGCTGCGAATAGAGGCGGCGATTGGTGGCGGTACGACTTGGGACGACGAGCCCCAGGTGCTCATACATCATCAGCGTGCGCGTATGCGTGGCAAGGATCTCGGACGTGATACCGATCGTGTAGAGCGGCTTGTCGAGGTTCAGCATGTGAGCCGCGCCCGCCGGCGCGGCGACGCGGGTCACGAGCGGCGCAAAGCCGGCTGCGTCATGCAGCTCGACGGCTCGCGTGCACGAGCAGACGCACCACCGACCCGGTCTCTCGCGACGAGCGCACCTGCACGAGATCGCAAAGCTGGTTCGCGGTCCAAAGTCCGCGAGGCTCCGACGGATTGCTGCCCGGACATTGCCGGTCGACGAGTGGATCGATGATCACGCCTCGATCTGAGACTTCGCACACGACATCACCACCGTCGACCCAGACACGTGCGAGCCCGTGGCCACCGCCATGGATGACGCTGTTGGTCGCGACCTCGCTGACGGCGAGGATCAGGTCGTCAAGCCGCGAGGGCAGGAGTCCTGCCTGGGCTCCCTTCGCCGCCACCATTGCGCGCACCTGTCCGAGGGAGCCCGCGTCGAACGCGACCTCCGTGACGATGCCGTCGGGGTCGGGTGGCGGGAGTGGTGTGGCGAGCGGCGCCGTCGGCAGAACGAATTCCTGGCGGGCCGCTTCCGCCGAGTACGAGTCGATCGCCATGCCGTCGGTGACCAGAGGGTGCGTGTACCGCGCCTCGATGAGAACGTTCGGGTCGAGAGCCGCGATGTCGTACGGGCAGATCAACCAGAACCCGTGCAGCCGGGCAAAGGCCCGGTTGATCAGTGCCTCGTGCCAGTGACACTCCTCCAGTTGAGCCGCCGCCCGGCCGGGCCAGATCGGCTCGCCGACACCGCGCATGCGGACGGCGCCGCGGTGTGACCCGGCGACCGAGAACGCATTCCACGCCGGGATGATCCGCGCCGGATTGGCGCCCACGAACTCCATGTCCCGATACTCCACCAGTCCGTCGCCATCGGCGCCGATGATCTCGCGGAGCGCACGTATCTTCTGGCGATTCACCATCACGAGGATCGGTTCGTCGGCCGCGAGGCCGTCCCTGACGAAAGGCACGACGCGCTCCAGGAACTGGCTCTCACCTCGGTAGAGGATCGCCTCATGCCTGAAGTCCGCCAGCGCGCGACGGTCGCTCAACTGGCCACCTCGAGGTCTGTGCTCGTCGAGGTTCGGATCGCCATGTTGGTCAGCCCCGCCGCCGCGAGCGCTCGCTGCAGATGCGGTTGCATCCCGCTCAGGGTGATCCGTCCGGCCTGAGCCTGACGAACGAGCATCCGTAGTCCTGCAACCGAGCAGAAGGTCACCGCGGTGAGATCGATCGTGACCACGTCATCACCAGCGCTGGCGTCGCGCAGCGCCGCGTCGACTGCGTCGACGTTGGTCTGGTCGATGCTCCCGACCAACGTTAATAACGCAGGCATCGCTGAGCGCGAGATGGTCAGCGCTCCGGCGACCAGGGTGTCGTCGCTCAACAGCGTCGGCTCCGCCGCCCGCATCGTGGACTGTTCGTCCCCGCGAGGAAGGTCGAGACGTGCGCTGTTCTGCCATTCCCCGAGCACGATCGCAGCCCGCGCGGTGAGATCGGTCGCGGAGAAGCCGAGCTCGGCAATTCGGCTCGCGTGCGTGCTCACAAATGCCCCGAACTCCTCCACGAACTCGCGAATGACCGCGGCGAGGGCCTGGCGGCTCGTGCGCCGGTCCGGGGGTTCGGCAAGCGCCTCAGCTTTGGCGGCGATCAGCTTCCGGAGCGAGTCCGGGTAGAGGCGCTCGAACTCGGCTCCGAGCGCTCGCTGCACCTCCAGGCGCGCCGGCCCCATCATCGCGATCCAGCGCACCCTTTCGGCTTCCGAGCCAAGCGCGCAGCGCGGGTAGAACTGATTCGTGCTCAGCTCGCCGACGACGAGATGGGCGCAGGCTACGTGCGCGCCGAGCGGCTTGCCATATGAGGTCGCGGCGATGAACTGGGCTCGCTGGAATGCGGGACAGTCCACGCTTGCGCGGTCGAACTCGCGCCCGAAACGACACCGGTCTCGAAGCTCGGACTGGGCCGTCGCGGACAGCGCGGTCGATTCCCGCTCGGAAAGCACGGCTGTCGGGCCGGCTCAGACGTCCGCGCGCTCAATCATGATAGCGAGTGTATACCCTGCAGAGCACGTCGAGAAGGTGGACGCCCAAGATGTGAAAGCCACCCCTGCCGGGGGATGAACCCCGGCGGGGTGGGCTTTGGGGAGGGGAAATTCAACGTCCTGGGTGCCGTTCACATCCGGGTAGCTGAGGTTAGCATTCTGGTAAGGTAGCTGTCAAGCAAGCTGATAGCTCAGCTATATGGATATTGGGGTACAGAGGAAGATCGATGGATGATGACGTCAAGGTCCTGTTGATCGAGGACGATGCTGCGGCCGCGGAAATGTACCGGCTGCGGCTGGCGGCGGACGGCTACGACGTGGTCATCGGCCGCGATGGCGAGGAAGGCCTCCGCATGGCCTCGGAAGAGGGTCCGGATTTCATCTATCTCGACCTCCGCCTGCCCGGATTGGACGGGTTCGAGGTGCTGGAGCGCCTCCGTGGGGATCCCGCCACCACCCACATCCCGGTGATCATCCTCAGCAACTACGGCGAGCCGGAATTGCGCGAGCGCGGCTTGAAACTCGGGGCTCTCGAGTTTCTCGTCAAAGCGGACACGACACCCGCCCAGCTTTCGACGAAGCTCGGGCAATCGCGCGGATCCCAGGCGACCCGCTAAGGAGTGCGCTCGAGGCCGGGCTCGCGCGGCGGGTTGGCGAACTCGTTGACGAGGCCATCGAAGCGCTCCTGCTCGGCCTCGACCTGCGCGCGGGCCACCGGAGGCTCCGGGGTCTTGCCGGCCATGTGCTGGCCTGCGAACGCCTTCGACGTCACCGCGCTCTGCGTGCCCTCCGACTCTTCATCAACGTGGGCCCTCCCGTCGCCGCGCTTCGGACCGGATCCGCGTTCATCGTGATCGCTCATGGTCAGTGGATACCTCCCGGGTTGTGCCGGCGGCCGCCCCGTGAGGCCGGCCGCCGGACTTCACGACGTGGGTGTGATCAGACGTCAGCGGCAGCTACGCCGCCATCACGCGCGTCACGCGCGGCGGCATGGATATTGTCAGCGGCCGCCTCGGGATCAATACCGGCGTTCTCGGCGGCTCTTGCAAGATCCGTGTAGGTGATGTCGCCGTCGTGATGGCGCTCGTTCGGGTCGCCGCATCCGCAGCTGATGCACATGTTCCGCCTCCTCGTGGAATGGATCGCTTAGGGGTATCGCAGATATCCTATTAGATGATAGTCCCACTGTCCGATATTTGCCGCCTTGGCGATCACACGCCGTGCGGCACCGGTTTGTGGTCGACCCCTTCCTCCTCCACTGAGCTCACCTCATCTCCGAGGCGTGGCAGCGTCTCGACGCTCACCTCGCCGTCGGACCGCGTGCTCATCGCCTCCGCTCCACGGCGGGCGCGGTAGAGCGCCCCGAGGAAGATATTGGCAACGGCCGCGATCGGCACCGCGAAGAGTGCCCCGAGCACTCCGGCAAGCTCGGCGCCGACCAGCAGCGCGGCCATCGCCACCAGCGCATGCAGGCGGGTCACGCGCCCGTAGATGCGCGGACCGAGGAGATATGCGTCGATGGCATGTCCCAGCAATCCGACCGCCAGGGCAAAGACCGCGAGGACCGGGCTCTGCACGAGGGCGACCACGACAGCCAATCCCATGGCGACGACCGCTCCGACGATGGGGATGAATTCCAGGAAGAAGGCGGCGATCCCAAGAAGGAGCGCGTACTTGACTCCGACGATGGTCAGGGCGACACCGGTGTAGAGGCCGATGACCATGGACATCACTACCTGGCCGCGAACGTACGCCGCTACCGTCGAGCCGACCGCGACCGCCGCGAAGTCAAACTCGCGCTGGCGGCTCGGGAACAGGTTGCGGGCGGTGGCGACCACGCCGCGGCCTTCGATGAGCAGATAGATGGAGATAACCAGGGTGAGCACAACGCTCACCAGGCCGGAGACGAAGGCCGCGGCGACGCCGAGCGCCACGCCGATCTGTTGCCCGTTGACGGCTTTGATCCACGAGGCGAATGAGAACGTGATGCCACGCTGGCGCAGCTGGTTGTCGATGGTCTGCAGCAGCGAAGGCAAGCCCTTCGCCTGTGCGATCACTGTCGGAGCGACCAGCCACATCGCGCCGGCGATGAGGGCGATGCCGACCGCGTAGATGAGCAGCACCGTGAATGAACGGTGTCCGCGGAATGGCCTGACGCGCTCCATCATGTCGACCACGGGCGTGAGGATGAGCGCGATGATCCCAGCAAAGATGAACAGCAGCAGCACGTTGAAGACGTGGACGAGGATGAAGGCCGCGCCTTCGAAGATCCAGATGATCGCGAGGATGATGGCGAGCCAGACCAGCGCTTTCACCGATCGCGTGTCCCACAGCTGACGCGTCGCCCTGCGGGCGCTGTTCGACCGTGACGGCCTCGACGTGGTCCGCTCGTTCGCCGAGCGCCCACGACTCGCCGAGACGGACGCCGCGCGCTTAGCGGGAGCGGTGGCCAAGGCAGACTACGCTATAATACAAGATGATAGCCGAAGTGTAGCATACGATCAGGCAGCACCATTGGTCGTAGGGCTGTCCCGGGCATGGGTGATATAGTCGCTATCACAAAAATGGCACCCTCGCGCGTCGTCTAGCCGTGCCCGAAACGAGACAGAAGGACTCTGCCCCAGGGACCGCCGACGCTCAGCACAGTACAGCTCCTCGCGACGAGGAGACACGCAGCGTCAACGAGGCGATCGGTCGCCTCATCGGGCGGCTCCTCGACGACGCTCCCACCGATCCTCGAGACCGAGTGCCGCTGGTTGACCTCCTGAGGACGATGGCTATCGAGGGCACCGCGGTCGTCCCGGACACGGAGTGCGTCATCTCGGTCGTGCCGGCGTCGCGACCCGACGTCTTCGAGGTGGTCGCCGCCTCGGGCCCCTGGGCGGAGCGGCTCATCGGCGAGCAGTGGCCGCTGCACGACGGGATGCTCCACGGTCGGGCAATGCTGCACCACGCTGCGGTCGAGACCACCAATGCGCCCGATGAGAGCGCTGCTCCGGAGGTGTTCGGCGCGCACATCCGCAGCGGCCGGCTCGTCCCGATGTCCACCGGGACACCGCTCCCCGACGGGCGTGTCGGCATGGGAGTCGTCGGCTTCTGGCGACCCGAGACCCGGGCTTTCACCGATACCGAGCGAGCCATCATGGATCGATTCACGCGGCTCGTCAGCATCATGGTGCTCGGCGACGACGCGAGGGGATCGACGCAGCACCTCGTCGACCGGTTGCGTCTCACCAGCGAGGCGACCCGGGAGCTGTCGTCCTCGCTCGACCCCGCACGCGTGGTGCAGGCGATCGTGGACAGGATCGCCGAACTCGTCGACGTGGATCGCATCACGGTCACCGAGTTTCATGCGGACTCAATCGAGGCGATCGCCGGGTATGACCGGAATCGTGTGCCCGCACGAATCGGCGCCATGTGGCATCTGACTCCCGAGCTCCGCACGGCCATCGATCGGGGCGACGTCAGCTTCGAGGGATTCTCCGATGTGTCAGGCATGCCGCCCGATATGCAGGAACAGCTGTCGGACGTGCGCACGCGGATGATCCTGCCGCTCCGCACCGGTGGGCGCGTGCTCGGGATCCTCGCCGTGAGCCGCCGAACCGAGCGGCCCTTCGGACAGCTGGACCTGGACAACCTCGAACAGATCGCCCTCTCCGCCGCGCTCGCGCTCCAGAACGCCAGGCTCTTCGCCGAGACGAAGGAGGCGCAGCAGAAGGCGCTCCACGCGCTCCTGAGCATCTCCGATCATCTCGACGAAACCTCGTCTGAGGCTGACCTTTACGCGCGCGTTGCCACAACGGTTGCCGAGCTCGTGGGCGCACGGCGCGTCACGCTCTGGATGCTGAGCAGCGATCGCACGCTGCTCATGCCCGCAGCGGCGGCGCATGGTGTCGATGCGAAGGAGTTCGCGCGGCTCCGCGCAGTGCCCTGCAGCCCGGACGGCTCGTCCATTCGCGAGCGTGTGATCTTCGGTGATGCGGTGTTCCACGGAAACGCGACCGAGCTGGGGATGAGCCTGGAGATCGGTCTCGGACGTTCCGCTGTCGACACGCTGGCGGTCGCGTGGCGCGCGGGGTCGGTACGGCTGGGGATGCTGGCCGCTCACGAGCCGATCAAGCCGGGCGGCTTCAGCGACGAGGATGCATGGACTCTCCAGTTGGCGGCGTTCGCCGCGGGTCTCGTATGGCAGATCAAGGCGTCCGAGCAGCGCATTCGCACCCTCGGTGACGCCGAGGCGCAGCGGCTGCACGAGCACATTGAGCGCACGCGCTCAATGGAGAAGATGCGCTCGGATTTTCTGAAGCTTGCCTCGCACGAGCTGCGAGGCCCGATCGCGGTGGTGCGTGGGTACTTCTCCATGATGGCCGACAACTTCCTCGACGCCGAGGCGCTCGCGCGAGCGATGCCGGTCATCGAGCGCCGGCTCGACGATATGAACGCGCTCGTCAATGAGATGCTCGAGACGGCTCGTCTTGACGAGGGCATAACGCGCCTCGAGCGCGAGCCACAGAGCCTCCGGGCGATCGTGGCCGCTGCGACGTCGGCGATCCAGCCGCAGCTCACCGATGGTCACCGCCTCGACGTTCGCCTGCCCGAAACGGCGGTCCTCGTCAACGTCGACTCCGGGAGGATCGAGACGATCATGCGGAATCTTCTCGACAACGCAGTCAAGTTCTCGCCTCACGGCGGCGAGATAAGTTGCCATGCGACGTCGAGCCATGGTGTCGCTCGCATCGCCGTCATCGATCACGGGTTGGGTATCCCCCCAGAGCAGATCGACCGCCTCTTCACGCGCTTCAGCAGGCTCGTGACTCCCGAGAACAGCCACATCTCCGGTACAGGACTGGGCCTCTACCTCTCTCGCGAACTGGCTCGCCTCCACGGGGGCGACATCACCGCGAGCACGACGCCCGGTGGTGGTGCGTCGTTCGTACTGACCCTGCCGACGTGGACTGCGGAGACCGTCTCCTAGCTCGACGACGGCGTCGCGACGTCACCCCACACCGCTACCGAGTTGGCGTTGAGCGTCGGAGTGTCCTCCGCGGAGACCCCATGGTCGGATGACAGCAACAACGTGGCGCCCATCGCCTCGGGCACACGTACGGTCTCGTCGCCAAGGTTGCAGCACACCAGCAGATCGCTGCGCGTATAGGCGAGCAGGCTCCTGGTGCTGTCGTACCACGCATTGGTCGTATCGGCGGCTGCTTCTGCAGCGATCAATCGGACGCGGCGGAGTTCGATCAGCTGCCGGTACCATGCCAGCATGTGCGCGTGCGACCCCTCGTGCACCTCATCCCACTTGAGGATCGAGCGCTCGTAGGTCGCACGCGCCTGAGGGTCGGGCACAGCATCCGCAGGCCAGCCAAACGCTCGGAATTCGCGTCGGCGTCCATTGGTCACCGCCTTGCGCAGGTGTGCGTCGCCGAGGTCGGTGAAGTACTGAAAAGGCGTGCTCGCCGCCCACTCCTCACCCTGAAAGAGCATCGGCACCATCGGCGAAAGCAGCGTGATCGCGGCGGCCATGTGCGCGCGGCCTTCGCTCACCAGATGACTGAGGCGCTCCCCCGCAGCGCGGTTGCCGACCTGGTCATGGTTCTGTGAGTAGACGACGAAGCGAGAGCGCGGAAGGTCGCCCGCGTAGCGGCCGACCGTGCGCTTGCGGTGCCGCGAATACTGCCCCGCATACACGAACGTCTCGAGCAATGCGGTGCGCATCTCCTCGGGAGCGCCAAAGTCCTCGTAGTAGCCCTGCTGCTCTCCGGTGAGGAGCGCATGGAGGGCGTGATGGAAGTCGTCGTTCCACTGCGCATGCAGGCCGTATCCGCCACGCTCGCGCTCGCGGACGAGCCGCGGGTCATTGCTATCGCTCTCGGCGATCACCCAGAGCTCGCGGCCGAGCTCCGCAGCGAGCTCGTCGACGCGCGTCGCGATCGCTTCGAGAATGTGAATCGGTGAGGTGTCGATGATCGCGTGCACGGCGTCGAGCCGAAGACCGTCGAAAGCATAGTCCCGCAGCCACATCTCGACGTTGTCCAGCACGAAACGCCGTACCTCGTCCGAGTGCTCCCCGTCATAGTTGAATGCGCTCCCCCACGGCGTCTCGTACTGGGTGGTGAAATACGGTCCAAAGGCGCTGAGATAATCCCCCTCCGGGCCGAGGTGGTTGTAGACGACATCGAGGATCGCCGCGATCCCGCGTGCGTGACAGGCGTCGACGAGCCGGTGGACTCCATCGGGTCCCCCATATGCATGGTGCGGCGCATACAGGTCGACGCCGTCATAGCCCCAGCCGCGCCGCCCTGCAAACTCGGCGACCGGCATGATCTCGATCGCGTTGACACCGAGGTCCTGGAGGTGATCGAGCCGAGTGATGGCCGCGTCGAAGGTGCCTTCCGGAGCGAACGTGCCGATGTGGAGCTCGTAGATGATCGCTTCTCTCAAGGGAAACCCGCGCCAGCGGTCCTCCTCGCGGCGGCGCGGGTGGTCGACAAGGCGCGACGCTCCATGGACGCCGCCGGGCTGCCATCGCGATCGCGGATCCGGCATCGGATCGCTCGCGTCGACGATGAATGCATAGTCATCACCGGGGGCAAGGTCCGAATTCGCCGCGAACCACCCGCCCCCCAACTCCTCCATCGGGCATGTCGAGTCGCCGATGACAACATCGACGGCGTTCGCAACCGGTGCCCAGACACTGACGCGGCGGGCGGTCACACGCGCTCCAGCAGCGCGACAGGCGCGGCGTCCAGCAGCGTCTCGACGCGCTGCTCGCCGCCCATGACCTCAAATCCGGTCAACGCGTCGCGCCACCGGCCTGGCGGAAGCTGCACCAGCGTGTCGTGCCACCCGGGGCGGAGCAGCAATGGCCAGCGGAAGGCGATTGTCACGATGACCGGTTCTCCACCGGGGAGCGTTCGCGAGAAGGCGATGACGTGTTCACCGCGCGAACCGTATGCGGGGAGGCGCTGATAGCCCGAGGCGCTGCCGAAAGCCTCGGTGCGACGCGCGCGTACAGCGAGCGCAGCGGCGATGAGACGCATCTTGGGAGCTCCGGACTCGAGTTTCGACATGAACGCACTGCGTTCCGGGCGCATCACATCGGCGAGCAGGGTGCGTCGCACCTCGAAGTCCACCGGGGTGCGGTTGTCGGGATCGACGAGACGGAGATCCCAGAGCTCCGATCCCTGGTAGATGTCGGGAATGCCCGGGGCGGTGAGCTTGATCAGTGTCTGCGAGAGGGAGAGCGCCTGCCATTCAGGTGCCATCGACACGATCACGGCAGCGACTTCCGCGACGACGTCCGGGTCGGCGAGCATGCCCCGGACGAACCACTGGAGATCTGCCTCGTACTGCTGATTCGGCTCGATCCAGTTGGTGTCCGCCTTTGCCTCACGAGCGGCCTTGAGCATGTACGCCCAGGCACGATCCGCATCGATGGGATGCGCTGCGACGAGCGTCTGATAGAAGAGGTACTCGGCCGCTCGCGAGGGCGGGTGCGCACCACGATGGCGCGCGGCAAGACGATCGAGACGCTCCACCACATCGCGCCATCGCTCCGGCATCTCGGAGAGCAGACCCACCCGCAGGCGCGCATCCTCGGCACGCTTGGTGTCGTGCGTGGTCGTGGCCAGCAACGTCAGCGGACGCTGGCGGGCCGTCTCGGCGCAGGTTGCGTGAAACTCGTCGAGCGTGCTGATGCGGTCGGGATCGGACCCGACCTCGTTGAGCGCGACCAGTCGCGTGTAGCGATAGAACGCGGTGTCTTCGACGCCCTTGGCCATCACCGCTCCGGCGACCTGCTGGAATCGCTCACGCAGCTCGCGATCGGATCCAGACGCTTTGTCCTCGCTCCGAAGCACCGCCACCACCGCCCCAAGCCGCGCGTCGTCGCAGCGACCCGATTGGCGTGCATGCGCCTCAGCGACGGCGATCGCGCGCTGGTCGTCGGGCGACAATGCCGCATCCGCTTGCGGATAGACTCGATATCGCGGCATGCCCGCGATGAGCTCGACGAGCTCTGTGCGGGCGTTCGCGATCCCGGTGGCTTCGGCGGCGCGAGTGAGCCTGCCGAGCTCGGCGCTCAACAAGGTTGCGAGAACTTCCCTGCGTGCGCGGTGCGAATGGTCCTGAAAGTCGCAGCTGTCACCGGTGAACCGCCGGTAGCAGCCGGTCAGCTGGGCAAGTCCAGGCGGATGAATCAGCAACGACGTCAGCAGCGCGCCGAACTCGTATCCGGTCGTCCCGTCGATAGGCCATTCCTCCGGCAGCCGTTCGGCGGTGGCGAGGATCTTCTCGGCGACAAGCCACGCCGACGGAGCCCGGGACCGCAGACGCGACGCAAAACCGGAAGGGTCACGGAGCCCGTCGATATGATCGATGCGCAACCCGTCAAGCGTCCCCTCCTCCACCAGTTCGAGCGCACGGGCGAGATCCCAGTCGAAAACAAACTCGTCTTCGACGCGGAGGCCCGCGAGGGATGACACATCAAAGAAACGGCGGTAGTTCACGCGTGTCGATCCCGTCTTGAAGTACTCCAGGACGTAATGCTGTGCCTCCAGGGTCTCGCGAGTGACCGGCCCGGCGGCCACGGTCGTCTCCGGAGCGAGCGGATACGCGCTGCCCTCGTAGCGCAGCTCGGAAGTGCCGTCTGGGCTCGGGACCACCTCGATCCGACCGGCGGCGAGCACCTCGTCGAGCGGCGCACCCAAAACAGGGAGCAGCACCTGGCCCTGCACATCCGGCGCGTCCCAGTCGATGTCGAAGAAGTGCGCGTACCGGCTCGCCCGTCCGCGTCGCAGGACATCCCACCACCAGGTGTTTGCTCGTTCCGCAATCGACACGTGATTGGGCACGACATCGAGCAGTTGACCGATGCGCGCCTTCTCGAGAGCACGGTCGAGCCGGCCGAGCCCGGCGTCTCCGCCCAGCGCCTCGCTCACGCGCGTCGGGTCCACCACGTCGTACCCGTGAGGGCTGTGCGCCGCCGCTCGCATATACGGTGAGCAGTACAGGTGCGAGACCCCCAGCGCCTCGAGGTAAGGGACGATGGCCGCGGCGGAGTCGAAATCGAACTCTTCGCGCAACTGCACCCGGTAGGTGGCGCGAGGATCGACTCTCATCGCCGCCGCCCGCGCTCGCTGCCTTTCCGTAATATCAGCACAACTATAACCATATGTGATGGTTAGTCTATCAATTTCAGGAGGTACGGCATCATTGCAGCGCCATGACCGCTTCTAGACGACGAACGGGAAGCCGGTCCACGCCCCGTCACCAGGCCTGGCCCGGAAGCGAAGCACCGCTCGGTGCCACATGGGACGGAGAGGGTACGAACTTCGCTGTCTACTCGGCATCGGCGGAAAGCATCGATGTCGTCCTCTACGACGAGGACGGCGCTGAAACCGCGGCGTACCAGCTGGAGGAGCGCACCGACCTGGTGTGGCACGGCTACGTCGACCAGGTGGGTCCCGGTCAGCGATACGGGCTGCGCGTTTACGGTCCGTACGATCCGCTCCACGGGCTCCGCCACAACCCGCGAAAGCTGCTCCTCGATCCCTACGCGAGGGCGATATCAGGTCGGTTCATTCATGGAGCCGAGCTCTTCGGCTACTCGTTCGATGGCGACGATCTCGATCCGAGTCCGCTCGACTCAGCGGCGTCGATGCCCCGGAGCGTCATCGTCGACAGGAGCTTCCCCTGGGGCGACGATCGCAGACCGGATACCGCATGGGCTGACACGGTCATCTACGAGTTGCATGTGAAGGGTTTCACGATGCGCAATCCCGACGTCCCTGAGGAGTTGCGCGGCACCTACGCGGGCCTGGCGCATCCAAGCTCGCTCGATTATCTGAAGCGTCTCGGCGTGACCGCCGTCGAGCTCATGCCGGTGCATCACTTCATCGACGCCGGACACCTCGTCGAGCGAGGCCTCGTCAACTACTGGGGCTATGACTCGGTCGGTTATTTCTCGCCGGAAAGCCGCTACTCGGCAGGCGGTGGCAACGGTGACCAGGTCCGCGAATTCAAGGCCATGATCCGCGCACTGCACGGTGCAGGCCTGGAGGTGCTCCTGGACGTCGTGTACAACCACACCGGCGAGGGCAATCACCTCGGCCCCACGGTGAGCTTTCGCGGTATCGACAACCCATCGTACTACCGGCTCGTCGAGGACGCGCCACGTTTCTACTTCGACGTCACCGGGACGGGCAACAGCCTCAACGTCAGCAGCCCGATCACGCTGCAGCTGATCACCGACAGCCTCCGCTACTGGGTGACCGAGATGCACGTCGACGGGTTCAGATTCGACCTTGCCGCAGCGCTCGCGCGTCAGTTCTACGACGTTGACCGGCTGTCGGCTTTCTTCGACATCATCCACCAGGACCCGGTGCTCTCACGTGTCAAGCTCGTCGCGGAGCCGTGGGATGTCGGCGAGGGTGGCTACCACGTGGGGAATTTCCCGGTCCGGTGGGCTGAGTGGAACGGCGCGTACCGCGACACGGTGCGCGACTTCTGGCGTGGCGACGCGGGAGGAGTGCGCGACATCGCCAACTGCCTCACCGGCTCGAGCAGCCTGTATCAGTGGGATGGCCGGCAGCCGTGGGCGAGCATCAACTTCGTGACCGCCCACGATGGGTTCACGCTTCGCGACCTGGTCAGCTACAACGACAAGCACAACGAGGCCAACGGCGAGAACAACGAGGACGGCGCCAACGACAATCGCTCGTGGAACTGCGGTGCCGAGGGCGAGACCGATGACGTCGACATCAACGCGCTGCGTGACCGTCAGCGCCGCAACCTCATCGCAACCGTCCTGCTCTCGCAGGGGTGCCCGATGATCTGCGGCGGCGACGAGATCGGGCGAACTCAGCACGGCAACAACAACGCGTACTGCCAGGACAATGAGCTGTCGTGGCTCGACTGGACCAGCGTCGATGAGGTGATGCTGCGATTCGTGCAGCGCGTCGTGGCCTTTCGTCGCGAGCAACCGGTCCTGCGCCGCAAGCGCTTCTTCTCGGGTGAGGCAACCCGGCGCTCGGGCAGCAAGGACATCATCTGGCTGCTACCCAACGGCGAGGAGTTCACCGACGCGGACTGGGACAACGATGGCGAGCGCTCCATCGGCATGATCCTGAACGGCGAGGAGATTCCCGACCGTGATCCGCGCGGCCACCGCATCATCGGTGACTCGCTGATGATCCTGCTCCACAGTGGAGACGTACCGATCACATGGACGATGCCGTCAGGATGGCGCGGGGGATGGACGATGGTCATGGATACCGATGACCCGGAAGGGCATCGCGGCTCGACCGTCCACCATGCGGGAGACGAGGTTCCGATGCAGTCTCGCTCGTTGATCGTGCTCAACCACCCCGTCGACGCGGCCGACGCGCACGTCGCCGGGGCCGCACGGACCTGAGTGTCAGTCGCGGAGCGCCACCGGTTCCGCGGGTAACCCCTGCTGCAACAGCGCGTTCAATTGCGCGCCGAGGTCGGCCGGAGAGAACCGCTCGCTGCTGACGACGATGTCACCGATCGCCCACCAGCGAAAGGTTCTGAAAGCCTCCGACTCAATAACTTCGAAGCCGCCGGTGTCGACCTCGTGGCTGACCACTCGTATCAAAAAGAATCGCTCCAAGTGGCGCTCGGGTCGACCCTGCCAAGTAAAGGGATGGTCGCGAACCCAGACCGCCGGTCCCACGGTCGCGACATCTATTGCAAGTGCGGTTTCCTCGAGCACCTCACGTACGAGCGCCGCCTCATACGTCTCGCCGGGCTCGAGCGCGCCACCCGGCGCGAACCACCAGGATTCGCGGTCTGGCAACTCACCACGAAAGAGCAGCACCCGCCGCTCGGCATCGACGATCAGCGCACGAGCACATTCACGAGGTGTCATCGCCGAGGCACGGTACATCGCGAATGGAGGATCGGCCTGGGTCGGACGGAACCCCGGCGGAGGCTGAATAGTCCGGTTTGAAGCCGGAGCCGGGGTTCCATCCGGCCGCAAATCACGCTGAACCCCGGATACCTGGTCCCACCGGTGGCGATCCTCCTGGGCTGGGTGATCCTCGGTGACGTACCGCCGCTCCTGGCACTTGTCGGCGGCGTGCTGTGCCTCGCGGGCGTTGCGGTCACGCGGGGCGCGGGCTTTCCGGGGCGCCGTGGATTCGGCCGGCGGGTGAGTATCTGATCCAATGGCATATGTCATGTATAGTTGACATATGGTCTACTCGCTCTCGACGCCCGCGGCGGACGCGGCGGTGGCCGGCGTCCTGCAGATCCTCAACGACCTCCCGACGGCGGACCGGCTGGTCGCGCTTCGATCGGTGGCCGTCCTGCTCGGTTCTCGCCGAGCGTCCACCGTCCTCGCCGCCCGCTCGGACGGCATGAGCTGGCAGGACATCGCCGACCGCCTTGGCATGTCGCGCCAGTCTGTGTGGGATCGGTACGCCGCCGAGGATCACGACGCGCCGCCGCCCGCCCGTGGCCGGCACGCGCGCGCTCGCAACGCCACGCACACCTTCTCGAATTGCGCCGCCTACAAGGCGGTCACAACACCCCGCCAGTGATCAGGAGAATCCACATGGTCAAGACCGTCGACGACGCAACCTTCGATGCCGAAGTCCTCGCATCCGAAACGCCCGTGCTCGTCGAGTTCGGCGCGGCATGGTGTCCTCCGTGCCGGATGCTCGCGCCCATCCTCGAGGAGGTTGCCGGCGAGCGATCCGACGTTCGGATCCTCACAGTGGATGTCGATGCCAATCCAGTGACCCAAGGGCGGTACCGCGTCATGTCGCTGCCGACACTGCTGCTCTTCACGGGCGGCAAGCCGCATCGCCAGGTCATCGGCCTGATGCCCAAGGGGCGGCTGATCGCATTCCTCGACGAGGCGCTGGAGGCCGCGGCTTAGCCGTAGGACGGGACCCCGGCAAAGGCTGAGCCTGGGTCGGACCAGACCCCGGCGGCGGCTGAGCCTGGGTCGGACGGGACCCCGGCGGAGGCTGAATAGTCCGGGTTGAAGCCGGAGCCGGGTCCTGTCCGGCCGCAAGTCACGCTCGACCTCGGGTTTGAAGCCGGAGCCGGGGTCCCGTCCGGCCGCAAGTCACGCTCGACCTCGGGTTTGAAGCCGGAGCCGGGGTCCCCTCCGACCGCCGGGAGACCTGACGCCGGTCGGGCTCAGCCGGGTGCGTACAGTCTGGTGGTGGGGATCCCCTCGGGTACGCCGCCGTCTGACGATGCGGTTGACGCGGCCCACGCGAACCACGGTGGCCTCGGGCACGCGCTCGACCTCCTCGAGGACGGCCCCCACCCGACCCGGACACCGCAGGTCATCGGGAATCTGATCCTCACCTCGCACGCCGGGCTCATCATCCTGTTCGCGCTGATACTCCTCTACCTCAGCGGATTGGCATTCACCCCCCTGCGACCGGTGCACTTCGCGCTGGGGTTCGCCCTGATCCCGATCCTGGTGGTGAAGCTCGCGAGCACCGCGTGGCGCGCCATCGGCTACTACTTTCACCGCGACGCGTACCGAGCCGCCGGGCCGCCGTGGTTGCTGCCGCGTGTGATCGCGCTGCCGCTGGCGGCCGCGGCGGTCCTGGCCACGGTCAGCGGCGTCGTGCTCTGGAGCCAGGGCACCGACCACGGCACCTGGGCGGCGATCCATACCGACTCGGTCATCGCGCTCGGCGTGATCGTCCTCGTGCACGTCGCCGTGTACCTGCGCAAGGCCCTGCGTGCGTCGGCCAGGAGCCTGGCGGCGACCGCGATCAACCGGCCCGAGCGCGTGATCGTCTGGGCGCTGGTGGCCGCGCTGGTCGCGGGAGCGATCGCCACCGGGCTGGAGCCCACCTGGAACCCGTCGGGCTCGCAGGCACCCCCCGCCGCGAGCCAGCCATAGTGACCTAACGCGGTCGCGTCAACGGCGCCGTGGTGGCCGCCGCGTCGAAGACCGCCCACATCGCGGCGTAGCGACCGTGGTTCGCGATCAGCTCGTCGTGGGTTCCGGTTTCGACCACCTGCCCGCCGTGCAGCACCACGATGCGGTCCGCGGCTCTCGCGGTCTGGAGCCGGTGCGCGATCACGACGGTGGTCCGGCCGTGGGACACCTCCTGCATCGCGGCCGCAACGTGCGCCTCGGTCACGAGGTCGAGGTTGGAGGTCGCCTCATCGAGCAGGAGAAGGACAGGGTCAACCAGCTCGGCGCGTGCGAGCGCGATGAGCTGGCGTTGACCGGATGACAGCGATCGGCCGCGCTCGGTCAGCTCGTGGTGGTACCCGCCCGAAAGACGGGCGATGAACTCATGCGCACCGACCGCCCGAGCCGCCGCCTCCACCTCCGCGTCGCCTGTCTCGGGCCGCCCGTAGGCGATGTTGTCGCGGATCGTTCCCGAGAAAAGGAATGCCTCCTGCGGCACGTAGCCGAGCTGGAGGCGGAAGTCATGCAGATCGATATTGCGAAGGTCGTGCGGGCCGACCGCAACGCTGCCCTCATCGGGATCGTAGAAGCGTGCGAGCAACTTCATCACCGTCGATTTCCCGGCACCGGTCTCGCCGACCAAGGCGACGGTCTCCCCCGCTGCGACGTGCAGATCGATGCCGCGCAACGCCTCCGGCGGTTTGCGCCAGGCGGCGTCCCGGGATTGCAGGAACCGGGGATCCTGCGGTCCGCGCCGGGCGACCGGGCGCGCCCCCTCATACCCGGGACGATCAGCGGGCACCGGGTACGAGAAGCGCACGTGGTTGAGGCTGACGTCGCCGCGGAGACGCCCGATCTTCTCGGGGTTCGGCGGATTGGGCGTCAGCGACTCGAGCTGCATCAGCTCGGCGATGCGACCGACCGACACACGCGTCTGCTGCCATGCGTCGAACACCTGCGAGAGCTGCTGTATCGGTGAGAAGAACAGGTCGATGTAGAGCAGGAACGCGATGAGCGCTCCCGTGGTGAGATGTCCGGTCTGGATCAGCCGCGCACCGACGCCGAGCACGATCGCGTCGGCGACCGCCGCCATGAACTGCACGAAGGGGAAGTAGGTTGCGACCAGGCGCTGCGCGGCGACGCGTGTGTCGAGGTATGCGCGCCCCAGCCGGTGAAACTGCGCCACCGCAGCGTCCTCGTGGACGAAGGCCTGCGACTCGCGAACCCCGGAGAGGCTCTCCTGAAAGTCCGCGTTGACGATCGCAATCCGCTCACGCGACATGCTGTACAGGCGAGCCGCCTTCTGACGGAACACCACCGTTGCCGCGGCAAGCGGGATTGCCACCGAGAGCGTCCAGAGCCCGAGCTCAGCATTGATGATGACCAGAGCGACTCCGACACCGACAAAGGTGACGATCGAGACAAGAGCCGAGAGCAGACCGTTCTCGATCAGCGATTCAAACTGGTCGACGTCGGTTGTCATCCTGGTCATGATTCGACCGGCCATCTCACGCTCGTAGTAATCAAGCGAAAGGCGCTGCAGCTGTGCCCAGATGCGGATGCGAAGCGACAGCATGATTCGCTGCGCGGTGCGTCCGGTGACAAATGTCTCGCCGATCTCGTCGATGAGGTCGACCAGCGTGACCACGAGAAAGACTCCCGCGGCGGCGAACAGGACAACCGATGATCCCTTCGCCACACCATCATCGAGGCCGGTCTTCACCAGGATCGGTCCGAGCAGCGTCATCACTCCATCGATGACCACGAACACCAGACCGAGGAGCAGCGGCCTGTGAAACTCACGCAGCAGTCGCAGCAGGCTGAAGCGCTTGTCCGGTCGCGACTCGCGTTCGAGATCGATGCTGGCGGCGTCACGAATCGGTCGGAGGCGCGCGACCCGTGCCAGCAGCTCGGGAGTCGGGGCCAGGTTGAGACGCCAGCCGGAGCCGCCACCGCCGAGCCCGGGGCCGAGGGACGGCGCACCAATCGTGCGTCCGGCCATCCGGTTGCCGGATCGCTGCCGGTCGCCCGCCCAGGCCGACGCGGTGATGCCCCCCGTCCCGTCCGTCGACGCGATCCCTGCGAGTGCCTCGATGGAATCACCGATCGCTTCGGCATCGACCTCATCGAGCCCGGATATGAGCGTTCGGTACAGCGCGCTGCGCGCGATGAGCTCGTCGTGGGTGCCGGATTCGAGCACGACGCCCCCATCGAGCACGACGATCCGGTCGGCCAGGTGCAGCGTCGACTGCCGGTGCGCGATCAGCAGCGTGGTGCGACCGGCCATGACTTCGCGCAGCGCGTCGTGCACCGCCCCCTCGATGCGAGCATCGATCGCACTGGTGGCGTCGTCGAGGATGAGGATGCGCGGGTCGTAGAGGATCGCCCGCGCGAGCGCGATCCTCTGGCGTTGCCCGCCCGAGAGGCTCAGGCCACGCTCGCCGATCGCCGTGTCGTATCCCCGGGGCAGCTCGAGGATGAAATCGTGCGCCTGGGCAGCGCGCGCGGCCGCCTCAATCTGCTCGGCCGTCGCTTCGGGCCGTCCATACGCGATGTTGGCGCGAACCGAGTCGGAGAAGAGGAAGCTGTCCTCGAAGACGACACCCACCTGGCGGCGCAGCGAGCGCAGCCTGACGGTGCGCACGTCGATCCCATCGATGAGGACCGCTCCTCTGGTGGCGTCATAGAAGCGTGGAACGAGCATCGCGAGGGAGGATTTGCCGCTGCCGCTCGGCCCGACGATCGCGACTCGCTCACCCGGAGCGATGTGCAGATCCACTCCTTGGAGCACCGGGTCGCCGTCGCCGTAGCTGAAGTGCACGTTCGAGAACCGGATGTCACCGCGCAGATCGGGGAGATCGACCGCATTTGATGCATCGGAGATGGCCGCCGGCAGATCGAGGAGCTGGAAGATGCGCTCCAGGCCCGCCCGGGCCTGCTGGCCGATGGTCAGGACGCCGGCGAGCTGGCGCGCCGGCGCCATCAACTGCGTGACGTACGTCGAGAAGGCGAGGAAGGTGCCCAGGGTGATGTTGTGATGGAGGGCGAGCCATCCCCCCAGTGCCAGGATCGCCACCTGCGCGAAGAGCGGGATCGCCTCGAGGAGCGGCTGATAACGCGACTGCAGGCGCACCGCTCGCATCTGCGACCCGTACACGGCCTTGGCCGCGTCGGCCACGCGTTCGACCTCACGCTGCTCCTGCCCGAAGGCCTTGACGACGCGGACACCATTGAGATCCTCGTCGACGATCTGGACCACCTCGCCCTCGCGCTGCTGCCCGTCCCAGGTCGCTGGGAACACCCGCCAGCGCATGCGGTAGGACACGATCAGCAGGCTCGGCGCGACCACCACGCTGACCAGGGCCAGGAGTGGCGAGAGATAGAGCATCACGCCGAGCGAGAGGAGGAGCAGCAGGATGTTGCTGCTCATGATCGGGAAGAAGCTCAGCAGCCCCTGGACCAGTGTCGAATCCGAGTTGGCGCGAGCGACCAGTTGCCCGGTCGGCATGCGGCCGAGGTTGTCGAAGTCCAGGGCCTGAAGGTGGTCGTGCATGTCGTTGCGGAGGTCGTACTGGACCTCGAGCGCGACGCGACCCCCTCGGTAGCGGCGGACATAGGCGAAACCGAAGCTCGCCGCGGCAAGCCCGACGAGCAGGAGAAGCCACGGCCACAGCGGCGAGGTGCGGGTGAGGATGACCCCGTCGACGATCTGTCGTGCGACCAGCGGGACTGCCGTCTGACACACGCTGCCGAGCACCGCGGCACCGACCGACAGCACGACATCCCGGCGGTGCCGGAGCATGTAGCCCCAGAGACGCCGGACCCACCCGGGCTTGACGCGAGCTTCGCTCAACCGCGTTCGTTGATCGTACGGAGATCCTCAGCGAGACAGACGGACCGGTTCAGCGTAGCGCGAGTTGGCTCGAGGGCCGCTCGCTACCAGGCGGCGGTCGAAACCGTCGGGCTGACGCGGCGACGGATCGCCTCGAGGATGCGAACCGCAAGCTCGGGACTGTCCTTGAAGGTCACGCGGTACATCCCGATTTCATTCACCCGCGGTTCGATGCGAATCACGCGGAGGCCGGCGTCCTGGAGCGCAGCCAGCATGCGCGCGATGCCACCATGACGCTGCTGCGTCGTCTCCATAATGTCGCTGTCCCTGACGTCGATCGCGAGCATTGCTCATCCCCTATCGCGGTTGGATCACGGTCGCATCATGGACACGGCATCCTGTCGACTCCGTGAGCAACCTGTTTCGGAGGGATTCCACGTGTACGTCGGATCTGTGGTGATCGACTGCAACGACTTCGCCGCCATGTACGCGTTCTGGACGGCGGCGCTCGGCTACGCGCCTCGGGACCAGCGTGAGGATGGGTGGGTCGTGCTCCGGGATCCCGACGGAGAGCGGGTGAATGTGTCGCTCCAGCGAGTGCCGGAGCCGCGGGTCGGCAAGAACCGCCTCCACCTCGACCTGTACACCGACAATCAGGCCGGTGAGGTCGCGCGTCTCCTGGCGCTGGGGGCCGTGCGCTCGTCACGGACACCCGAACCCGGCGAGGACTTCGTGACCCTGCAGGATCCTGAGGGCAACGTCTTCGACGTGGTCGACACCGCCGGCTGAACAATCGCCTGCCTGCCCTGGCTGCCCGATCACGGCGGCATTGGTGGTCGGCACCTTCCAGCCCCACGGCTGCCGAAGGCAGGACGCCGTTCAAGGGAACCCTGGCGGCTCGGATTCCGTTATCCCATCATCGATGCCGGCATCCATCACAACCACCTCACGCAAAGCGCGCTTCGTCCTCGTCGTTCTGGCGACAGGGCTGGGTGTTCAACTCGCGTCGTGCACGCCGAACCCCAGCGTCCCGACGACGAATCCGCCAGGCACGCCAACTCCCAGTGCGCCATCACCCGAGCCGAGCGTTACTCCCACCGCGTCGCCAACCGCGACATCAACCACGGTGCCCACACCATCGCCGACTGCACCGATCGTCGCTGCCGATGAACCGATCTGCGCGGCCTCTCAGGTGCAGATTGCCTTTTCGCAGTCGCTGAGCGGGGGCGCTGCCGGCAGCTTCACGATGGCCCTCGGGATCTGGAATCGCGGCGCCCGGCCGTGCAAGCTTCGCGGCTGGGCGACCATCCAATTCCTCAATGCCACCGGTGGCCTGGTACCGACGAACTGGTTGGAGACCACTGGGGACTTTTCGGGGAGCGCACCGCCCGTTGCGGTCAGCCTCCTTCCCTGCGCAGGCTCCGGCGGGTGCACCGCCGTCTCAACGCCGGCCGCATACATCAGCGTCGCCGGCGATGACGTCATCCCACCCTGTGTGACTGCGGCACGGGTTCGGGTGCTCCTGCCGGGATCGTCGACGGCTGTGATTGACAATCTGCAGGCAGACGAAGTCGGGAACGGCGAGGTCTTCTGCTCTGACGGGAAGGTCTCGCTGCTTCCCATCGTCTCCACCTATTCGCCGCTGGGACCTCCGTACGCCTGATCGGCAGCGCCGGCCGAATCCTGCCGCCAGGTGTTCCACAATCGCGCGTACGCGCCGCCGGCACGCAGCAGGTTCGCGTGCGTTCCGGATTCACTGATTCGGCCGTCCTCAACCACCACGACCAACTCCGCATCGTGCGCGGCATGCAGGCGATGCGAGACGGCGATGACGGTGCGACCTTCGAGCAGCACAGCGACCGAGCGTTCGAGGTGGCGCGCCGCACGGGAGTCCAGCAGCGATGTCGCCTCGTCGAGCACCAGGGTATGCGGATCAGCGAGCAGCAGGCGCGCGATCGCGATCTGCTGCGCGAATCCGGGACTGATCGACGTTCCGCCGGAACCGAGGATGGTGTCCAACCCGGCGGGGAGCGACCGGACCGCCTGCATCCCATCGACGGTTTCCATCACTGCCAGCAGCTGTCGATCACTCGCGTCCGGGCGCGCGAGCCGGAGGTTGTCGCGCAGCGAGCATGCGAAGAGGTGATGCTCCTGGGTCACGAGAGCGACCTCGCGCCGGAGGCGATCCGGCGGCAGCAGATGGGGCTCCACGCCACCGACCCGCACGAATCCGGTGCGCGGTGGGTGAACGCCGGCGAGCAACAGCGCGAGCGTGCTCTTCCCCGCACCGCTGGGCCCGACGACGGCGAGCCGCGCGCCAACCTCCGGGAAGAGATCGATGCCATGCAGGACATCGGCAGCGTCGTCGTAGGCGAAGTGCACGTGCTCGGCGACGAGCCGCTCGCCGGAGGGGATTCGATCGGTCATCTCCGCCGCGGGCACTTCGGAAACGCCGACCACGCGGGAGAGTGACGCTGATGCGAGTTGCACCTCGTCCTGCCAGGCAAGCAGTGTGTCGACAGGCGATACCAGCTGCTGCGTATAGAGCGCGGCTGCGGCGACGGCTCCGATGGAGAGCTGACCGTGCATCACGAGCAGGCCGCCGAACAGCAGACAGAGCACCAGCGGAACGATGTACGCAGCCTCACAGGTCCCGAAGAAGATGGTGCGCAGGCGGAGGGTGCGCCGCTCCCACGCGATCCAGTCGCGAATATCGTCGTCGGTCTGCGCGATGCGTCGCGGACCGAGTCGAAGCGATTCGATGGTGCGCGCGGCATCGACCGTCTCCTGCAGATCGGAGTTCACCACCGCCTCGGCCGCGGCCTGCTGCTGATATGCCGGCCGCGCGCGTCGCAGGTACCAGCGGGTCGTGATGACGAGCGGGGGGATCACTGGAACCACGACCAGTCCCAGGACCGGAGCGGTCACCACCAGCGCGACGATGGCGAGAACACCGGTCACGCCTGCCACCAGCAGCTCGGGGAGGCCGCGACGCACCGCCTGAGACATGTCGTCGACATCCGTCGACGCGCGGGTCATGAGGTCGCCGGTCCCGGCGCGCTCCACGATGCCGATCGGCAGCGCGAGCACGGTGCTGATGAACCGTTCGCGCAGTCGAGCGAGCACGTATTCGCCGGTGAGCGCGCCGCAGGCACGGGCGCCGGCGGTGAGGATCGTCTGCACTCCCAGGGCGATCGTGAACAGCAGCGCGGTGCTGTTGATGGTGGCGTCGGTGAGTCCTGCCGAGCTGTTGATGATTCGCTCGAGCAGTTGCGGGCCGACCAACCCGGCGGCGCTGGCCGCCATCTGGAGCGCGATCGCGGCGGCGATGAGACCGCGGCGCTCCGCGAGGCCCGACCGGAGGCTGTGCCATGCAGCACGTCCGCCGGCGACCGGGAGGATGGACGCCGTGTCGCGGCTCATTCGCCTTCCCGGGTGACGACCTGGCGATATCGAGCATCGACCGCGATCAATCGGGCATGGGTCCCGACGGCCACGGAGCCGTCATCGACGAACGCAACCCGGTCCGCACGGGCGAGGAGCAACGGGCTGGTGGTGAAGATGACCGTCGTGCGTCCCCGCCGAAGTGCGCCGAGCCGCTCCCCGATCATTGCCTCGGTGTGGGCGTCGACAGCGCTGGTCGGTTCGTCGAGCACGAGGACGTCCGGGTCTGCGCGGAGCGCGGCCGCAAGGGCGATGCGCTGACGTTGACCGCCCGACAACGATCGTCCTCGTTCAGAGACTGACGAATCGAGTCCGTGTCCAAGCCCGGAGACGATGTCGGCGCCGCACGCCGCCGCGATCGCCGCCTCCACGGTCGGCCGGGCATCTGTCTCGCCAGCTCGCGCGCTGGGCACGTCAACGGCATCGCGGAGCGTGCCGGCGAGCAGGTGCGGATCGCGGTCGAGGACCAGGAGACGGCGCCGTACCTCCTGGACCGGAACCCGGTCAAGCGCCACGCCCCCCAGGGTCACGCGTGCCTCGCCCGATGGATCGGTGAGGCGTCCGAGCCTCGCTGCCGTCGCGCTGGCGATGTCCGGATCCGCGATCACCACCGCAGTCATCAGGCCATCCACCGCCGTGACACCCGATTCCTCGTCGACGAGGTCGCCGTGTATGGGGAGTGCTTCCTCCCCGGCCGGAGAGGCCAGGTCCGCGTCGAGCCGCAGCACCGAGAGCACGCGCCCCGCGGCGACGGTGGCCGCAGACCAGATGCTCGCCGCCTGGATCAGCGTTTGCACGGGCAGCGCGAGAAACGCCGCGTATGCGTAGTCGGCGACCAGTTCGCCGGGTGGGATGGAATGGCTGCGCACCAGTCGAGCGCCGAGAAACGTGATCGTCACCAGGATCGCCCCCGGAAGCAGCACCTGAAGGCCGTCGAGCAGCGACTGGATCAGCGATGTGCGCACGGTTGCGCGGCGAACCCCCTGTGAGGTGCGCGCATAACGGGCCGAGAAATCCGCCTCGCCGCCGAGCCCGCGCAACACCCGGAGCCCCGCGACGGTGTCCGCCGCCACGGCCGAAGCGGCACCGCGCTGCTGCCGCTCGGCGCGCTGCCGGCGCTCGAGCGGACCCATCGCCGGGAGGATCAGCAGGGCCGAGATCGGCGCTCCGATGAGCAGCACGAGGCCGAGCTGCGGCGAGGTGCTGAGCAGGATCACCGCGACGATCACGATCGACACCACGGCGCCGGTCCCGCGTGCGCTGATGTCGAGCAGCCTGGCGACGCGTACCACGTCGGTTGTGCCCAGGCTCGCCACCTCGCCCGCACCGATCTGGCGGGGCAACCCGGCACCGAGGCGGATCGCAGCTCGGATGACGAGCTGCTGCACGCGCACGCTGGCCTCGAGGAAGTTGCTCACCGCGCGACGGTGGCGGAGCACCCCGGCGGCCGCCTGAAGGATGCCCAACGCGAACGCCAAGCCTGCCCAGAGAATCAGCGCCGGCCCGTTGCGCTGGATGATGGCGTTGACCGCCAGGCCGAGCGCCGCAGGGATCACCCCTTGCGTCCCCATCCACAGGGCGCCGAAAAAAGCGCCACCGATGACCGTCCGTCTCTGCGCGCGCGCCATCCAAAAGAGGAAGCGCACCGGCGAGCGAAGGTCCGGATCCCCAGGGTGTGCGAGCGGAATTCGAGAGAGCACGAGCGCGGGCAAGTCTAGTCGTGATCGAGAAATCGCCCGGCAGGTGTCGCGGATCCGCCACCAGCAGCCTCGGCCGGCGCCTACATGATAGTGTTACTATCATATATAGGCATAGCCTGATACGGAGGTCACGATGATGACTGACTCGAACGAGGGAGACCGCGATCGCCGCGTCGCCTCCGGGTTCCCCGACCCCGATAAGGTACCCGGCCCAACCGAGCGGCTCCGCGAACTGCACGGGGACAGCGAGGGCGGCCCGCAGCCGCCCAAATACGGTCGCGCCTCGGCAGCCACGGCCGCCACGCAGGACTACGTCTCGATGGACGACATGTTGGGCGGCTCCGGGAGCTTCGCCGGAGGCGCAGCGGACCGCGTCGCCGATTTCGCTCGCCGCGTTGGCGACGAAGCCGCCGACCGCGTTCGTGCCGAGCTGGATCGTCGGGGGGCCTTCGAGAAAGCAAAGACCGCTGGTCTCGGCGTCGGTCAGATGGGGCTCGCCGGTGTGCTCGGCCTTGGTGCTCTGGGCGCCGCCGCGACTGCGATGGTCGCCGGCCTGAGCCGGGTGATGCCGGTGTGGGCATCGGCACTCGTCACGGCCGGAGCATTCGGTGTGCCCGCGGGGTTGCTGGCAGCCGATGGCCTCAGGCGCGTCAATGCCAGCGTCGGTGCCATGGGGTCGCCCGCCACTTCCTGAAGCGTTCGGTGCGGGCGGGCAATCGGGCGCTACTCGCTTCCCAACGGAATCGCGAGGGATGTCCGCCAGTCGGGGCTGTGCAGGAAGGTCTTGAACGCGGCCGCCGCCGGGCTGAGCAAGCGGTCGCGGGCCCACGTGACGTGCCACATCCGCTCCACCGGGAATCCCTCGACTCGCAGCGGTCGCAGGAGGCCGAGTTGGAGTTCGAGGCGCACCGCGTAGGTCGACAGCACGGTCACGCCGAGACCGCCGGCGACGGCGCGCTTGAGGGCGCCGTTGCTGGCCATCTCCATCGCCGCGATCGGTTCGGCGCCCGCGGCTCGCAGGATCCGTTCCGCGGACTCACGCGTCCCCGAGCCGCGCTCGCGCAGCAGCAGCGGCCCATCAAGCAGTTCGACTGACCGCAGCGGCTCGCGCTCGAGGAGCGGATGCCCGGGCGCGCAGAAGCACATCAACGAGTTCTCGAGGAAGGGCTCGGCGGCAAGCACCTCGTCCTCCCAGAGCGTTCCGACCACCGCGATGTCTGCGCTGCCTTCGAGCAGCAATTCGCGGACCCGGGCGCGGTTGACGACGTCGAGGCTCAGGGCAATGCCGGGGTGCTCGCGATGGAACGCCGCCATCGCGTCCGGAAGCACATAGATGCCGACTGTGGTGTCCCCGGCGACCCGGACCCGTCCGGCGCGAAGTCCAGCGATGTCCTCGATCGCCTCCTGGGCATCGCCGACCATCGCCAGGATCCGGCCGGCACGCTCATGCAGCGCCTGGCCGACCGCCGTGAGCACCGGACCGCGGCTGCCGGGATCGAGCAGCGGCTGGCCGACCGCTCGGGCCAGCGCCTGCATCTGGTGGGTCACGGCCGGCTGGGTCAGCGAGAGGACCTCGGCGGCGCGGGTGAAGCTGCGGTGCTCGATCACGCTGGTGAAGATCCGCAGCTGGCGCAGCGTGATGCTGCGTTCCAGTCCGGTGTCCATTAGCGCATCTTATTGAAAGTATAAGAATCATGCATTGGACGTCAGGTCGTTCGGGACTTATGGTCCTCGCATGTCTGTGGTCACTGCGACTGGTGCTCTTCGCCTGCGAACCGAATGGCGAACGCCATGCCAATGAGCGACCCGCGCACCGAGATGGCGCCGATCTTCGTCGGCATCGGCGGCGACAGCGGGAGTGGTAAGTCGACCCTGACCGCTGCGTTCTACGAGCTCCTCGGCGCGGATCGGATCACCAGCGTCTGTCTCGACGACTATCACTCACTCGATCGCCGCGAGCGGACGCTGATCGGGGTGACCCCGCTCAACCCCCGGGCCAACAACTTCGCGCTCATGGAGGAGCAGCTCTGGGCCCTCAAGCGCGGAGAGGCCATCGCCAAGCCGGTGTACGACCACGCGGACGGCACGTTCAAGCCGCCGGAGCGCATCGAGCCGAATGAGGTGGTGATCGTCCAGGGGCTGCATCCGTTCCTGCTCCCCGGGATTCGCGAGGCATTCGACCTGAAGGTCTGGCTGGATCCCGAACCCGAGCTGCGGATCAGGTGGAAGCTCCAGCGAGATATCGCCAAGCGTGGCTACAACGAGCGGCAGGTGCTCACCGAGATCGAGGCCCGCCGGCCGGATGCCGAGGCGCACATCGAGCCGCAGCGCGCGCAGGCAGACCTCGTGGTGCGTTTTTCCTCGCCCGAGTACGACCACTCCCCCGGCGTCGGGGATCACCTCAACGTGCGTTTGACCCAGCGCCACTCGCTCCCCCAACTCGAGCTCGAACATGGCCTCGACAATGGGACGACTGTCCGGCTTCGCAACGACATCGCCGACGAGGACGGGCGGCAATCCGACGTCATCGAGATCGACGGTCGCATCTCTGCCGAGGACGCCGCACGAATCGAACGTTCGGTGTGGGAGCACGCGAGCGAGCGACACCACCATCTCCACCACCTCCGGCAGAGGGAGCTCGGCAGCTACGAGGAACCGCACGGACGCCGCCACAGTGATCCGCTCGGACTGACCCAGCTGATCCTCGCCCATCGCATTCTCAGCGCTCAGAAGTCGTTGCTCGTCCGCGTCAGGGCGGACGACTACGCCGCAATCAGCCACCGGCTGGCGCCGTCACCCGTCAGCTCCACGGAGACGCGCGAATGACAGCCATCGAGACCCCCCCGAGAGATGCGGCCACGGACCGCTGGTCGTCCGGCGTCATCCCCTATGCGCAGATGGGCTACTGGGAACCCGACTACGAGCCCAAGGACACCGACCTCCTCTGCGCGTTCCGGATCACACCGCAGGACGGCGTTCCGCCCGAGGAGGCGGCCGCAGCGGTGGCGGGCGAGTCATCGACAGCAACGTGGACGGTGGTGTGGACCGACCGGCTCACCGCGCATGAGCACTACCAGGCCAAGGCCTACAGGGTCGACCCGGTTCCCGGGACCGCGGGCCAGTACATCGCGTTGATCGCGTACGCACTCGATCTGTTCGAGGAAGGGTCGATCGCGAACCTCACCTCATCGATCATCGGCAACGTCTTCGGGTTCAAGGCATTACGGGCCCTGCGCCTCGAGGACATGCGGATTCCGCTTCATTACGTGAACACGTTCCAGGGACCGCCGCACGGCATCGTGATGGAGCGTGAATACCTCAACAAGTACGGCCGGCCGCTGCTCGGCGCGACCACCAAACCGAAGCTCGGTCTCTCCGCGCGCAACTACGGTCGCGTGGTGTACGAGGCGCTGCGCGGGGGGCTCGACTTCACCAAGGACGACGAGAACATCAACAGCCAGCCGTTCATGCGCTGGCGCGATCGATACCTCGCCTCGATGGAAGCGGTCAACAAGGCGATGGCCGAGACCGGCGAGATCAAGGGGCACTACCTCAACGTCACCGCTGGCGACATGGAGGGCATGTACGAGCGCGCCGAGTTCGCCAAGGAGATCGGCAGCGTCATCATCATGATGGACCTCACCGTGGGCTACACGGCGATGACGTCGATGTCCAAGTGGGCGCGGCGCAACGGTGTGCTCCTCCACCTCCACCGAGCCGGGCACGGCACGTATACGCGCCAGAAGATGCACGGCGTGAGCTTTCGCGTGATCGCAAAGTGGTGCCGGCTCCTTGGTGTCGACCACATCCACGCCGGCACGGTGGTGGGCAAACTCGAGGGTGATCCCAACATGGTGCGGGGGTACTACGACACGCTCCGCGATGGGTTCGTGCCGCGCGATCCCGTGCACGGCATCTACTTCGACCAGGACTGGGGTTCCATGCCGGGCGTGATGCCGGTTGCATCGGGCGGCATCCACGCCGGGCAGACGCATCAACTTCTCCACTATCTCGGCGAGGATGTGGTCCTTCAGTTCGGTGGTGGCACCATCGGCCATCCCATGGGTGTGGCCGCGGGCGCGACCGCAAACCGCACCGCGGTCGAGCTGATGATCCAGGCGCGCAACGAGGGTCGCGATTACCTCACCGAGGGTCCTGAGATCCTGCGCGCCGGCGGCCGCTGGTGCGCTCCGCTGCGGGCCGCCCTCGACGTCTGGGGCGACATCAGCTTCAACTATGAATCCACTGATACGCCCGATGTCGCCACCACTGCGACGCCGGCATAGGGAGCATCACGATGCATGTCACCCAGGGAACGTTCTCGTATCTCCCACCACTCACCGATGCGCAGGTCAAAGCGCAGGTGCAATACGCGCTCGACAACGGCTGGGCACTGTCGGTGGAGTTCACCGACGATCCCCACCCGCGCAACTTTCTCTGGGAGATGTGGGGTCTGCCCATGTTCGACCTGCGCGATCCAGCCGGCATCCTGCTCGAGGTGCAGCGCTGCCGCGACGCCTATCCCGCTCGATACATCCGGGTCAACGCGTACGACCGGACGCTCGGACGGCAGACGACCGCCCTGAGCTTCATCGTGCAGCGCCCCGCGGACGAGAAGGGCTTCCGCCTGGAACGGCAGGAGGGTCGTGACCGGCAGATCCGGTACACCCTGCACCCCTACGCGGTGGATCGACCTTCGGGGGAGCGTTACGAGCGCTGAGTGATGACGCAGGACTCCCATGTCCCGTTCGGGATGCCGCGGCCGTCGACCCTCGACCTGGCAGCGACCGTTCCGGACATCGCCGGCAGCAACGGCGTGCTCGGGTCCGAGTTCGGGGGCGCTGCACAACCGGTCTCCGAGCGCATCAACGTCGAGGCCGAGGCTCGCGACTCCGGCGTCTTCGAGGTCATCGAAGATCTCGATCGCGAGCTTGTCGGGCTCGACCCCGTGAAGACTCGCATCCGCGAGGTCGCTGCGCTGCTGGTCGTCGACATGGCACGCCGGCGTTTCGGGCTCGAGGCGGAGCGTCCCAACCTGCACATGTGCTTCACGGGGAGCCCGGGCACCGGCAAGACCACTGTCGCCATGCGCATGGCAACAGTCCTCCATCGCCTCGGATATCTCGCCAAAGGACACCTGGTCGCGGTCACGCGCGACGAGCTCGTCGGCCAGTACATTGGGCACACGGCCCCGAAGACACGCGAGGTGCTGAAGCGTGCCATGGGCGGCGTGCTCTTCATCGACGAGGCGTACTACCTCCACCGCCAGGAGAACGAACGCGACTACGGGCAGGAGGCGATCGAGATCCTCCTGCAGGTGATGGAGAACCAGCGCAACGACATCGTGGTGATCCTGGCCGGATACAAGGACCGCATGGACCAGTTCTTCAGCAGCAACCCGGGGATGGGATCACGCATCGCGCATCACATCGATTTCCCCGACTACGGCCTGGATGAGCTGGTCGCGATCGCGCGGATCATGCTCGATCGCCAGCGGTACGCGTTCTCGGGCGACGCCGAGCCGGCCTTCCGGGAGTTGATGGCCCGGCGCATGCCGGAGCCGAGATTCGCCAATGCCCGGAGCGTGCGCAATGCACTGGAGCGAGCGCGGTTGCGGCAGGCCAACCGGCTGGTCTCGGAGGGGAAGCTGGTGACCCGGGACGACCTCATGCGCATCGAGGCCGCGGACATCTACAAGAGCCGGTGGTTCACCGACGCGGGCCACCACGAAGCACCCGAGGTGCACGCGGTTCCCGCCGGTGAGGGGCGGCCGGGTTAGAAGATGACGTTGCGCTTGATCGACGGATCGACGATGCCGGTGGTCATCCGATCGCACCACTGACACATGAAGCGCAGGGTTCGCATCCCGCTCTGGATCCTGCACGCGTTGGGCCACCCACACCGCCCGCATGCCACCGCCTGGATGCGCACGTCAGGCTCCGGCTTCGCGCCGGCCTCGTCCGGTTCGAGGGGCCCTCTCCGGGGCTGAGGATCCATGAGGCGATCACGGCTCGTGTGGGGTTGCCCGCACAGAGACCATACGCCTGGTCGCGTCGATCGTCAGCCCGCCTGCGGACCGTGACCTAGCAGATCCGAGGCAGCGGGTCTCCGATCAGCATGTCAACCACGCGCGTCCCGCCGAACCCGGTATGGATGAAGACCATGCCCTCCGGTTCTGCCAGAACCTCGCCGATGACCGCCGCCTCGGTGCCCTCCGGGCGCGAGCGCATGAGGTCGAGCGCGCGCGAAGCGTGCTCGCGCGCCACGACCGCCACCAGCTTGCCCTCATTGGCGATGTAGAGCGGATCGATCCCCAGGATCTCGGCGACCCCGCGCACCTCGTCGTGCACCGGGAGCGAATCCTCGTCGATCGCGACCGCCACGCCGGCTGCCTGGGCGATCTCGTTAAGGACGGTCGCAACGCCGCCGCGGGTCGCGTCGCGCATGAAATGCACGTCGATCCCGTCGCCCAGGAGCGCCGAGGTCAAGCCGTGCAGGGGCATGGTGTCACTGCGGAGGTTGTCGGCCTCGAGGTCGACGTCGCCGCGAGCGAGCATGACGGTGGCGCCGTGGTCGCCCATCGCACCACTCAGCACGACGACGTCGCCGGGCACGATCCGATGGATCGCGACCTGCTGGGGCAGCGAGACGGTGCCCACGCCGGTGGTCGTGATGAAGAGCTGGTCCGCCTTCCCTCGCGGCACGACCTTGGTGTCGCCGGTGACCACGTCGACACCCGCGCGATCCGCAGCTCGGCGGATCGACTCCACCACCCGGCGCAGGAGGGCGATATCCAGCCCCTCCTCGAGGATGAACGCCGCCGAGATGCCGATCGGGGTCGCGCCGCCGACCGCGAGGTCGTTGATCGTCCCGTTGATCGCCAGCTCGCCGATGTCCCCCCCGGGAAGAACAGCGGGCTCACCACGAACGAGTCGGTGGTGACCGCAATGCCAAGATTGTCGACGCCAGGAAGTTGCAGCACCGCCTGGTCGCCGAGCTGGTCGAGCACGGGGTTGCTGAGAATATCGCCGAACAGCGCGGTGGTCAGCGTGTGGCTGGCCTTCCCCCCTGCGCCGTGACTCATCGTGATGGCGTCTTCGCGGAGGGTGGGCTTGCGTTTGCGAATCTCGGCGATGCGCTCGAGCACACGCTGCTCCGGGTCGGCGATTCGGGCCGACGCCGCTCTGATCGCCGCGCCGCTTCCGGGCTGGACGACTGTCCCGGTCATCGCGCCTGCACCGGGATGGGTCGCAGGTCGTGCTCGGCGACCGCGACACCCGAATGCCCGTTGCCGTTCGGATGCTCGCCCGACGCCAGGACGCGCTCGCGCTCCCGCGCCCGCGAGTACCTGCCGAAGTTGTAATACGCGGCGCATGCGCCCTCGGACGACACCATGCACGTCCCGATCGGGGTTTCCGGGGTGCATGCGGTGCCGAACACCTTGCATTCCCATGGCTTGAGAACGCCTTTGAGGACCTCGCCGCACTGGCACGCCTTGGGATCCGCGACTCGGATGCCGGGCACTGAGAACACCTTTTCCGCGTCGTAATCGGCGAACTCGTCCTGCAACTCGAGGGCACTCTGGCTGATGAACCCGAGGCCGCGCCACTCGAAGTGCGAGCGCAGCTTGAACACGCGCGCAAGGACTTCGAGCGCCTTGGGATTGCCGTCGTCGTGCACGACGCGCTTGTACTGGTTCTCGACCTCGCAGCGACCCTGATGGATCTGCTGGATGATCATGTGCACGCCCTGGAGGATGTCGAGCGGCTCGAACCCGACCACCACCACCGGCTTCCTGTACGTGTTGGTCACGAATTCGAAGGGCCTGATCCCGACCACAGTCGATACGTGACCTGGGCCGAGGAACCCGTCGAGCTGCAGATCGGGCGAGTCGAGGATCGCCTTCATCGGCGGAATGATCGTGACGTGGTTGCAGAACACGAAGAGATTGCGGACGCCCTCGGCCTTCGCGCGCATCAACGTCAGCGCCGTCGACGGTGCCGTTGTCTCGAAGCCGATCGCGTAGAACACCACCTTGCGGTCGGGGTTCTGTTGCGCAATTTTGAGCGCGTCGAGTGGCGAGTACACCATGCGCACGTCGGCACCGGCGGCCTTGGCATCGAGCAGGCTCCCATCGCTGCCCGGCACGCGCATGAGGTCGCCGAAGCACGTGAAGATCACACCGGGCTCGTGAGCAACCGCGATGCCGTCGTCAAGCCGTCCCATCGGGATCACGCACACCGGACACCCCGGTCCGTGCACGAGCTCGACGTTGCTCGGCAGCAGGTCTTCGATCCCGTACTTGAAGATGGTATGAGTGTGACCGCCGCACACCTCCATGATCTTCCAGTGCTTGTCGCCCGAACTCGCCCGCAATCCGTGCACCAAGCGCTCGAGCCAGGTCGGCGTCCCGGAATTCGTCCGCGAATTTCATGCCGGCGTCCCGTTGCTCTCGCGGTAGTTGGCGCCGACCAACTCGTCCTCCATCGCCTGCCACTCGCGTATCTGCTGGACCTCGTCGGTGTAGGCGGGGCCCATCTCCTCGAGGATGCGCAACGTTTCCGCGGCTTCAGTCTCGCTCACCCGTGAGAGCGCAAATCCCACGTGCACGAGCACGTACTCGCCCGGCTCGGTCAGGTCATCACCCACCAGCAGCGAGGTGTTGATCCGGCGCTGGACTCCGCCGAGCTCCACCTTGCCGTACATGTGATCCTCGTCGATGTATTCGACGAGGCGGGCGGGAATCGCTAGGCACATGCCGGCTCTCCTTCAAGTGCGCGATGCACCAACTCGGTGAGGAGGTGGTATAGCGTCATCTGCACCTCCTGTATCCGGTGAATGCTGCTGGATCGAACGATAAAACAATGGTCGGCGACCTCTTCGCGGGCGAGACGTCCGCCGTCATAGCCACAGATCGCGATGGTGCTCATACCCCGGCGCCTGGCCTCGCCGAGCCCGCGGACGAGGTTCTCGGAGTTTCCGCTCGTCGAGACCGCGACCACGACATCGTCGGCCCGTCCCAGCGCGATGATCTGGCGAAGGAACACGTCGCCGAATCCAACGTCATTGCCGATACCGGTGACCACCGCGATGTCGTTGGTGAGGCAGAGCGCCGGGATCGGGCGGCGACCGCCCGACGGGACCAGCATCTCGGTCACCATGTCCGCCGCGGATGTGGCGCTGCCGCCGTTGCCAAGAGCGAGCAGCCTCCCGCCGTTCTGAAAGGCAGCGGTCATCTCCTCGGCGGTCTGCACGATCTCATCGCCGAACTCATCGAGCAGCTCGAGGCGGAGCCGGTTGCTCTCCGCGGACTTGTCGATGGGTGCGCGCCCCAGCTCGAGGACGAGCGCATCACCCGCCGCCGGCTGCGCGCTGAGCATCGGGTAGAGCAGCTGCGAGAACGGATCGCGACCGGACATGGTCATGCGCCCACCTCCACCGGTGCACCGCGCTGCAGGGCCACACCGCCGTGGCACAGAAGCACCTCGCCCGCGGTGACACCGTCCAGAAGATCAATGCCCACCTCCACATCGGAGCCGTCCATGGTGCCGCGGGCGATTCCCGCGGCCCCGTCCACCGCGGTGACCACCACGGCGAGCAGTTGATCGGAGCAGGTGATGCACACGTCGTCGTGGCATTCGGTGCTCATGCGCTGTCTCCGATGCCGCGGTGGTTGAGGACGATATGCACGAGTTCCCAGAGCATGTGGTATGTCGCCAGGTGCAGCTCGTGCGCCGCGTCGCGGTCGGTTCCGTCTGCATGGAACGCGAAATCGCCGCGACCGTGCCCGGCGATGTCGCCCGAGGTGAGCGCGATGGTGAGCATGCCCTGCTCGGCCCCGGCATCGAGGCCTCGCGTGATCGATGGATGCACCGGTGCATGGGCGAACGCCAGCGCGATGTCCCCGGGACGTCCCAGCACGCGCAGCTGGCGCGCGTACACGTCGTCGGCGGCAGCGCCCTGGAGAATCCCGGTCACCGTCGCCATGTCGTTGGTCAGGGAAAGTGCCGGCAGGGCGCGGCACCCAGGCAGCACCGGGTGGACGAACTCCACCGAGTTGTGCTGCGCGTCGGTGGCGTGCGGCCCGGAGCCGAACACGAGCAGCGTGCCGCCGGCGAAGAAGCGATCCGCCATCGCGGCGGCGCACGCTGCGATGGCGTGCGCGTGGCGGCCGAAGAACTCGTCGCCGGCTCGATTCGATGCGGTGATGCGCTCCTCGAGAAAGGCACGGCCACCGGCCACAGCGTCGCGGTCGGGTCGAATCTGCACGCTCATCTCAGGTCACCTCTCGATCCTTCGGAAGCCGCGACCAGCGCCTGCCCCAGGCTGATGCCGCCGTCATTGGCCGGGACCTGTTGGTTGGTGTACACGAAAAGGCCGCTCTCGCGCAACAGCAGCGCGACGCGGCACAGGAGCAGTGCATTCTGGAAGACGCCGCCACTCAGCGCGATTCGATTGACACGATGCTTTGCGCCGAGCTGTAGACAGGCGCTCGCGATTCCGCGCGCGAGGCTTTCATGGAAGATGGCCGCGAGCATCGCGGGGGAACCGCCTCGCCGCCGCTCCAGGAACAGCGTCCGTACCAGCTGAACCGTGTCGAGAACGGCCGGGTCGCCGTCCAGCCCAACCTGGATGTGACCCGACCGCCGACAGGTCGCCGACCGAGGCGGCGAGTGCCTCGAGCCGCATTGCGGCCTCCGCCTCGAACGTCGACACATGTGCAACGCCGAGCAGGCTTGCGACGGCGTCGAAGAGCCTGCCGGCGCTGGTGGTGATCGGGGCGGCGTCCGACTTCGCGAGGCGCGAGACCAGGCGCCAGCGACGCTGGTCCGGTGCGCCGGCCGCATGGGCGAACCATCTGGGCGGCTTGTCGTCGAGCTCGCCGGCGGCCGCGAGATAGGCGATCGCCATCCGCCACCCCTCTCGGGCGCATGCGTCGCCGCCGGGCTGGCGCACCGGCGCGATGTGGCCGGCGCGGTGGTACGAGCGCTCGTCGCAGAGCAGGAACTCGCCTCCCCAGATCGCGTTGTCGGGGCCGAGTCCGACGCCGTCCAGCGCGATGCCCAGCACGGTCCCACGCAACCCGTGCTCTGCGAGCACGCTGGCGATATGGGCGTGGTGATGCTGCACGCGCACCACGCCGGCACCGGCATCCCACCACTCTTCGGCGAGCCGCGTCGAAGCGTAGTCGGGATGCAGATCCGCGGCAACCGTTGCCGGCGTGGTGCGGAAAAGTCGCAGGTAGGTGCGCAGCGCCTCGTCGTGGTGGGCGAGCGTTCGCGGGCTGTCGAGATCACCGATGTGCGGCCCGGTGAAGGCATTGCCATCTCGGAGCACGCAGAACGTGTTCTTCAGATGCGCCCCGAGCGCGAGCACCTGGCCAGCCGGCGATTCGATGCGTACCGGCAGCGGGCAGTATCCGCGGGCACGCCGGATCATCCGCGTTGCGCCGTCGACGACCCGTACGACCGAGTCGTCGTAACGAGCGTAGATGTCCCGATCGTGCAGCAGAAAGCAATCGGCGATGCGGCCGAGGCGCCGTACCGCCTCATCGTTGTCCTTGGCGATCGGCTCCTCAGTGAGGTTGCCACTGGTCATCACCAGCACGCCGCCTGTGCTTCGCAGCAGGAGGTGATGCATTGGGGTGTACGGCAGCATGACGCCGAGCTCATCGAGCCCAGGAGCAACCGAATCCGCGACTGTCGCCGCCTCGCCGTCAGGGCGGCGCTGCAGGAGGACGATCGGCCGAACGGTTCCCTCGAGCAGCGCGGCCTCGGCGTCGCTCACATGGCAGAGGCGGCGAACCGCGGCCAGATCGGTGAACATCACCGCGAAGGGCTTCGCCGGCCGGTGCTTGCGGTCGCGCAGTCGCATGACGGCCGCGTCATCGGTGGCGTCACAGCAGAGCTGGAAGCCACCCAGGCCCTTCAGCGCGATGATCTCGCGGCGCGCGATCGCGCCGGCTGCAAGCTCGATCGGATCGCCCTCCAGCTCGATCCCCTGCCCGTCCACGCACCAGACCCGCGGTCCGCACGCGGGGCAGGCGTTCGGCTGCGCATGAAAGCGTCGATCCGCCGGATTCTCGTACTCCCGCCGGCACGCGTCGCACATCGTGAAATGGCGCATCGTCGTGAGCGGACGGTCGTATGGGATGTCCTCGATGATGGTGAAGCGCGGGCCGCAATTGGTGCAGTTGGTGAACGCGTAACCGTGTCGGCGATTGGCCGGGTTGAGGATGTCCGCGACGCACTCGGGGCATGTCGCGGCATCGGGTGCGATCGGCTGATAGTCACCCTCGACGGCACGGCTCTCCACGATGCGGAAGCCCTCGTCCCAGACGGCTTGGAGGGTGACCTCCTCGACGGCATCGATCCGGGCAAGACGGGGCGCATCCTTGCGCAAAGCGGCGGCGAACATCTCGAGAGCCTGCCGGTCGCCCTCGACCTCGATGATCACCGCACCCGACGTGTTGCAGACGGAGCCGCTGAGCCGGAGACGGGTCGCGAGGTTCCAGACGAACGGACGGAAACCCACGCCCTGAACGACGCCATGGACCGCAAACCCCATCCGTTCACGCGCCCCACCCGCGGACGCATTCGCACCCGCCGTGCGGCTTTTGAGGGGCTGCGTCGCGACGCTCATGACATCACGCGGCGCGCATGTGCTCCGACGTCGAGCTGAACCGCTCCTCGAGGAACCCGGTCGCCAGGCTCACCGCCATCTGGACCTCGTCACGAGCCGCGAACTTCTTGGCCGCCTCGACCAACTCGTCGAACCGCTCCTTGCCCGCACGGGTCCCGAGCACATACCCGATCCCGAAGATCACAAGTTTCTCAAGCATGGCATTCCACTCCAAAGTGCCTTTAACGCTATGACCGTCGTTCCGCCACGATGTGGACCTGGAGGTCGACATCCGGCTCCACCTTCAGAATGATCAGACGCGGCGGATCGATTCCGAAGTCTTTGATGTTGATCACCTGCTGACCGTCGATGGTCATCGCCGTCCCGTTGACGCTGAGCGTCAGGTCACCGGTGATGTCCCTGGTCACGCCGTGCATGGTGAGCTGCGCCGTGGCTCGATAGCGTCCATCCCCATCGAGCGCTTCCCCGTGCGTGACCACGGCGGTGATCGACGGGTAGCGCGAGGTGTCGAAGCGCCGGCGCATCTCGCGGTCCTGGATGCCGTTCCCCGATTTGATGGCGTCGACCGGCAGCGTCAGCTCTGCGCGGTATGGCTGATCCAGTCGCGGCTTTCCCTGGTCGTCGACCTCGCACTCGATGTACCCGGTGAGCGCGTTCGCGTTGATATGCGACGGGTGGAGGTTGACCCTGAGGCCGACCTGCACCGTCGATTGGGCGGTGTTGACGTCAAATCGAGGCACGACGTGAGCTCGTCTCTGCTACATCGACCGGATCTTGAGGTACCGCTGAATGTCTTTGGAGTTGAGCACGGCACCGACCACGGCGCCGAGGATCAACCACTGCGCAATCGTGCGCAGAGCGCTTTTCTGACCGCCGAGCATGAGCCCCATCTAGGTTCCTCCTGGTGTGAGCGCTGATGTGACGGGCGCCGTGCTGGCGCCGTTGTGGCCGGCGTGTTGGTGGGAGTGGGGTCGCTCGACAACGGGCGCACCGGGTCGGCGAAGGGTGGTCGGCGGATCGCCCGCGAGCTCGACCTCGTCGACCAGCACCTCGATCCCGGGGATGACCACGCATTGCAACGACGCGCCCTCGCAGGCGGTGCCTTCAGCCAGCAGCTGAAAGCCGAACTCGAGGCTGTCGGGCACGATGCGCTGCTCCTCGCCGATGCGCACGACGATGCGCGTCACCGCCCGCTCCCCCGCCATATCGTTGGCGACCGTCATGATGCCCTCAGCCAGCCCGAGCTCGTGCATCAGGAGGCACTCGTGGTCGGGATCAACCGCGAGAGCAGTTGCTCGACAATCACCACGGCCTCGGGAACCGCGTTGGCCACCGGCTCGCTGAGTCCCATGCATCCCTCATTCTCCGGCCCGAACGTGAGCGGTTCGCATCCGATGACCGTGACGTTGGACGGGCGTCCGCCAAGAGCGCGCACGAGTGCGAACACCGAGTCCGGCGTCATGGCGTGCCCCTGGAATGATCCATCGGCATGATCCGGGGTCGATGCCGTCGCGTCGCCGTCGAGCTCGGGCTCGAGCACGTAGACGGTGCCGGGCGCCTCACCGCGCGGCATCGCATCGACGAGGATGGTCGCGGCCGGTTCATCGAGCAGGGCGAAGGCCAGATCGAACCCGCGGATGCCGTAGTCGGCGACGCGGACGCCCTCGGCATGCTGGCGCGCCGCGAGCTGCCGGGCCACCTCAACTCCGAATCCATCATCGCCCAGGAAGATGTTGCCGATCCCGGCGACCAGAATGTTCGTTTCGGTCACCGCTGCGCCTCCCCAGCGTCTACACGCTCGATATCGTCGAGGCCGAAGAAGAAGCGGTGCCCCGGTTGGCGGAGCGCACCGAGATCCTTGCCGGGATCGTCGTCGACGAGGAGCGCGACGTGGATGATGTCCTCATAGTCGCGTTCGATCAACTCGACGACCGCGGTGCGACCATGAAGTGCGATGTCCATGATGTCCGCGCGGCCCCGTGGCGTGATGCGGACGCGGTCACCACGATGGAGGCGGCCGTCGCCCCATCTGACTAACTCGGTGATACCGGCTGCGCCCTCCGGATCCCAGGCGCCGAAGTCGAAGCTGTTCATCTGCGGTCTCCGATCACCGGTCGGATCTCGCGAATCGTGCCGTGCAGTCGCATCATGTCATCGCCCGTCAACGCCTCGGTGCGATCAAGAAGAGCACGCGCGCGCGCATCCGCGGCTCGCATCTCCGCTTTCTCGTCATCGGTGAGCGCGAGGATCCGGAGGCTCAGGATCTCGTCAATCTCCGTGGCGTCGAAAAGATCCCCCGACGATTCCGGCGCGATCTGGGGGTGGTCCTCGAGGATGATCGGTGAGGCGAGCATGGTGTCCGCGGAGCCGGGCTCGCCCACCAGCACCGGCCAGAGTCCAACATTCCGGCAGACCGCGGCCGCATCGGCGGCACCGGATGGCGGATCGGCGAGCGATAGCCATTCGCCGTTCTCCGCAACCAGGATTGCATGCGTCGACACCAATGACGATCGCAACGCGCGCTCGCGGTCGTGGTCGCCGTCCACCCTGAATCCGCTTGCGTTGCGCACGATGACCCGCACCCGCACCAGATCCTGAGCCGCCGGTTCGGCGCGTACGCTCACTTCCGCCGACAGCGGCTGGCGCTCGCGCTGCAGGACGCCGACGATCTGCGCCTGCTCATCGACCAGTGGCTCCACGTCCTCGTGGGCGGCAGAGGTCTGCTCCACAACCAGCTCGTGCTGGAGCAGCGAGGCCACGGTATGCGTGCCGCACTCGATGGCCATCTCGGTTGCCTCTTCCCAGCCGCGATGATTGATCCCGCCAACGCGCAACTCCTCCACGTCCTCGAGCCGTCCGATTGCGTCGGCATCGAGCGTCGTGCTGGGAGGGTCGAGGCGCCCGATGGTTCTGGACACCAACTGCAGGAACCTGACGCGCACCGAGACCGACGTGGCGTCGGTAACACGCAGCAGGCACTCGGTCTGGGTGGTCCAGGGATCGGTGCCACTCGACGCCTCGCTCCAGGCGCGGGGGTGAACGCCGCCGAACGTCCAGCGCACCTGGTTCTTGACCGACGACGGGCGGTACGGATACAGGATGTAGCCCTCGTACAGTGTCGCAGCGACAAGACGATCGAGCGTGCTCTGGCTCACTGCGGCGTGCTCCCGATCGCGGCGTGGCCGTCGGCGGCTGCGAGAAGACGGGTGAGCGCCTCGTCCCACCCGGGCACGCCCGAGTGGGCCTTGTAGCGGTTGAGGCGGTCGACGGTGTCGCGGCGCAGACACAGCCATGCGCTGTCTGGATCGTGCTCCTCCATGAGCGCACGCCACGTGGAGACGGGAAGCCGGAACGCCGCCTCTTTCGACCACGGAATTGGCGCAACCTGCAGGCTGCCCTCATCGTCGCGCCAGAAGATGGTGCCGCTGAACTGGAACATCAGTGGTATCTCGCCATCCTCGAGCGCGAAGAAGTACTTTCCGGCGGTGATCGTGAGGTCGTGCGTGCAGGGGACCGGGATGATCGTCTCGGTGGAGTCCACGAAACCGACGACATCGGTGCTCGCGTGCGTCCAGAGCATGGTCTTGAGCGTGGTCCCCCAGCGTGAAGGCTGCCCGAACAGGTCGAGGAGCGCCTCCTGCTCGCCGGGCGCGTAGGTACGCCGGGTGGCCTGCACCATGATCTGGCAGCGCAGCGAGATCAAGTCGACCCGATGTCCCTCCCGCTCCCTGATTCGCACCCGGAAGTTCAGGATCGGGATGAGCGTGTCGGGCTCGGCGCCCGCGGACACGACCTCGAGGTCCAGGTCAGGCATGCGTCCGAGCCTTGACGCGGGCAGCGGCGCGCAGATCGCTGAAGAAGGTGTCGATGCGCTCCCAGACCTCCTGCCCGCCGCTCAATCCGCGCCAGCTGATGCGGATGAGGCCCACCAGCTCGAAACAGCGGTCGATCGGGGCGATGTAGTGATCGCGAGCGCCGCCGACTCGGTTGATCAGCAGCGCCTCCACCTCCGGTTCGAGCTCACGGAGCACCGGGTTATCGGCCATCAACTCGTCCCATCCTTCGAGGCTGAGCATCAACTCGGTTGCCCCGGCTGGGCTCGGATAGAAGGCACGCACACCACCGATGCTCGTGCTGGTGCTCGTGTGCAGGAATGCCATGTTCACCGGGATGGCGAGCGATTCCCACTGCATGTCGGTCATCGCGAAATCGTCAAGATAGAGCAGGCGGCGCGACACTCGAAGGTACCGCTTCTCGGCTTCGGGGGGAACAGGATCGCGCACGGCGTGCAGCTGCAGCGGATCTGCCGCGTCGTCGGCTCGAAGAGGTGCTCGTGGTGCGGATGCGGCGCGAGCTCAGCGCTGCACAGCTCGCAACGCTCAGCGGGCACCCGCTCGCGGATCAGCCCGCGGAGTCCCGGGAGGCGAGCGGTCGAGCTCATGCCGGCCGGGCGGGAATGGCGATACGCAGCAGGCCCGAACTCTTCCAGCAGTGGGAGCGGTTCGATGCGGAAGTCCGATCCGACGCCCGCGCCGGCACGACGGATGTCATATCGACCCGAGCAGCCGTCGCACACCAGCACCGCACCATCCAGTGACGCGGCTTCCATCGCACCGCCGCACGCCGGACATTTCGCCACGTACGCGTAGAACACATCCCCGGTTCGGGCGATCAGAACGCCGTCGCCGTCGGCCGAGGTCTTGAGCACGCTGCCGTTGTTGACGTGGGAGGCGCGCGCCGCCAGCGTCACCCACTCGCCGGTCACCGTGGCCGCGGGCCTCGGTGCCGGACGCGGGTTCGACGTGCTGACCACCGGGAGTGCCACCAGACCCGCGATATCCGGCGGCCGTTGCCCGGGGACACTCTCCGGTTCGACGACCTCGATCGCCTCGACGTCGGGCGCTGCCTCATAGATTGCCTTCTCGACCGCCAGCTTGAGGGTCACCGTTGACGACGGGCAGGTCTTGCAGTGCCCCTCCAGACGAATCCGCACCGTGTCCCCGATCACATCGAGCAGCTCGACGCCGCCGCCGTGCGATCGCATGTACGGCCGGACCGACTCGAGGGCGGCCTCGACACAACTCCGCAGGTCCAGCGGGTGTAGTCCGTGGAGCAGCAATACGCCGCGAATCACGTCGTCGGCCGCCATGAGCTCGAGCAGACGGTCAGCTGCGGGCTCGCCGCGAGGCCCGAGGGCGAAGAGCATCCGTGACAGCGCCTCCCCGTGTAATTCGAGCACGGTGGAGAGCAACTCCTCGACCAATGCCCGTGACGCGAGGTCGGGGAGCTGTTGCAGCTCCCCGACCAGCGCGTCGACGTGGGCGAGACGTTTCTGGAGCTCTCGCTCCTCAACGATACGTGCTTGGGCTGCCATTCATGGTTGCGGGCCGAAGTTCGGCGAGTGCCGAGTCTCCAGCACCTTGCCGTTGCCGAGATACATGTGCACACCGCACGGCAGGCAGGGATCGAAGCTGCGCACAGCCCGCATGATGTCGATGCCCTTGAAGTTGTCCGGCCCGTTCTCCTCGAAGATCGGCGTGTTCTGCACCGAGTCTTCGTACGGCCCCGGCGTGCCGTACATGTCTCGCGGCGTTGCGTTCCATGGGGTTGGCGGGTACGGATGGTAGTTGGCGATCTTCCCGTCGCGAATGACGACGTGGTGCGAGAGCACACCGCGGACGGCTTCGTGGAAGCCGCAGCCGATGGCCTCATCGGGCACCGTGAACGGTGTGAACGTGTCTGTGCGCCCGGCGTTCAACTCCTCGAACGCCTTGTCCAAGAAGTGCAACGCGGCAGCCGCGGCATACGCCTGGAAGTAGGTTCGGGCCCGATCACGCTCAATCGCATTGCTCCACTTCGGCACCTTCCATTCGAACTCGACCTCCGGCTTCGAGGCGGTCTTCGGGAGGTAGATCTTGGTGCTGGTGCCGGTCGCCTTGAGATAACCGACATCGACGATGCCCGCAAGCGAGGTCGCCAGCAGACGGGCAAAGGCGCCGCCGCCGGTGTCCATGGCGAGGTGCTCGCCCTCGTGCAGATATCGCGGGCACATGACCCAGCTGTAGTTCTTGTCGAAGTCGCGCTTGCCCGGCTTCGGAATCGTCGTCTGGTTCCACGGATGACGCTTGTCGATCGGATGCCCCAGCGGGTCCTTCTCGACGAAGACCTCGCCATCGTCCGCCCAGTCCTCATAGAACGAGTGTCCGAGCAGGATCCGGATGTTGCGGTTGATCTCGACGAGGTCGGTGGTCACCAGCTTGCCGTCGACGACGACGCCCGGGGTCACGAACATCGATCGGCCCCAGTTGGTCATGTGCCGGTATGTGTAGTCGCACTCATCGGGATCGTTGAACGAACCCCAGCACACCGTGTCCATGCGACGGCGCCCCACCTCCTCGTAACCGGGGAGCGCCTCGTAGAAGAAGTCGAAGATGTCGTCATGCAGGGGTACGACCTTCTTCATGAACTCCACGTAGCGCATGAGGCGCACGAGGTAGTCCGAGAAGAGCTGCACGGTCGGCACCGTGCCGACGCCACCCGGATACAGCGTCGAAGGATGGACGTGGCGTCCCTCCATCAGGCAGAACATCTCACGGGTGTACCGGCTCACGTGGAGCGTCTCGCGGTAGAACTCGCCGGTGAACGGGTTGAGCGCGCGCATGATCTCGGCGATCGTCCGGTAGCCGTGATCCGCGGCATGCGGGGCCGGCGTGTTCTCAGCGCGAGCCAGGACCGACGGGTTGGTCTCCTTCACCATCTGCTCGCAGAAGTCGACCATCAGTAGGTTGTCCTGGAAGATGTTGTGGTCGAACATGTACTCGGCGGCCTCGCCGAGGTTGACGATCCACTCGGCCATCGCAGGCGGCCTGATGCCGAACGCCATGTTCTGCGCGTAGGTGGCACAGGTGGCGTGGTTGTCACCGCAGATGCCGCAGATCCGGCTGGTGATGAAGTGCGCGTCCCGCGGGTCCTTGCCCTTCATGAAGATGCTGTAGCCGCGGAAGATCGACGACGTGCTCCGGCAGTCGGCGACGACACGGTTGGCGAAATCGATCTTGGTGAAGATGCCGAGGCTGCCGACGATCCGGGTGATCGGATCCCAGGAGACATCGACAAGGACCGGATCCTTGGTCCGGGTCGGATCCTTCTCAACGACTGTCATGCTGCAGTTCTCCTCAGTAGGTGGTCGGCCGGTAGCCGGTGGTGAGCTCGGGCCGCGTGTGCCGCCATCTGGGCTCTTTGTTGACAGTCGTGTTGGTCACCTTGCGCAGCGCGCGGATCGCGGTTCCGTACACACCGATGACACCCGTCGACAGGTGCGCTCCCGGCGGTTCGTCCATGAATGGCATGAACTTGTCCGGGAAACCAGGCATCGTGCAGCCGATGCAGATGCCGCCAACATTCGGACAGCCACCGATACCGGCCATCCATCCGCGCTTGGGGACGTTGCAGTTGACCACCGGGCCCCAGCAGCCAAGCTTGACCAGGCAGCGCGGGGAGTTGTAGTCGGCCGCGAAATCGCCCTGCTCGTAGGACGCTGCCCGATCGCATCCATCGTGGACGGTGTCGCCGAACAGCCATTTCGGACGCAGCTGATCGTCGAGCGGGATGATCGGCGCAAGCCCCGCCACCATGTAGAGCAGGTACAGCACCGTCTCCATGAAGTTGTCCGGCTGCACCGGGCACCCCGGGACGTTGACGATGGGCAGGCCCGCCTTCGACTTCCAGTCCCATCCGAGGTAGTCGGCCAGGCCCATCGCGCCGGTCGGATTGCCCTGCATGGCGTGGATACCGCCGTAGGTCGCGCACGTGCCGCACGCCACCACCGCCAAAGCCCGTGGGGCGAGACGATCGATCCACTCGCACGTGGTGATCGGCTGTCCGGTCGCAACGTCGGTTCCCACCGCCGCCCAGTACCCCTCCTTCTTGATGGTCTCGTTGGGAATCGAGCCCTCGATCACGAGAACGAACGGGTCCAGCTCACCGTTGGCGGCCGCGTGCCACGACTTGATGAACTCCTCGCCGTTCTCGAACGCGAGGACCGGGTTGTAGAGGTGGACCTTGGGCAGCCCGGGGATCGCTCCGAGGAGGACGTCCTCGATGCTGGGTTGGGTCGCAGCGGTGATCGATACCGAATCACCGTCGCAACCAAGCCCGGCGGTGATCCACACGATGTGCAGATCAGAGACCGGTGATTCCCTCTGGGTCTTTCGCCCATACGGCACGGTGTCCGTGGCCATCCAACCTCCTCCTTTGTGAGCAGTTGGCAGCGACTACCGAGGGCGGCTCACGTCCTCGCGACGACCGCCTCGCTCATCGGACTGTGGCCATCGGGGATGGGCACGTCAATCCGTGTCTTGTGCACCTATCCGCGGTGCGCGGGTATCGGCAACGGCGGGATGGAGTCCGCCGGCGGCCGGGTCCGCTGTCGCTGCTCTGCAGGCCCCGACGAGGACCGGATGTTGCGCGCCCTGCGCATGTCCAGAAATTCGGTGGCGACCGTCCGCAGCTGTTCCACGGGCGCAGCGTACGCGTCGATCATGTCCAGCCCCGGTTCGCTCAACTCGTACCGCCGCCGGCTGCGTCCGCCGGCGGTTCGCTCCCACGTCGAATGGAGCAGTCCCTCAGCTTCCATCGTGTTGAGCGATCGGTACACGGTGCCCAGGTCGCATTCGACGCCGACCCCGAGCAGCCAATGATGGAGCTCATACCCGTACACGGTCTCCCCGTCCATGAGGTGCGCGAGTATGCAGGGCCGCAATAGCCCGACAGTCAACGCGGCCGGACGATCAGGCCTGAGGTCCCCGCTCACAACCGCACCTTTGGCTGGACACTTGCGTTGACTCTCCGAGTTCATGCGCCCGATTTGCCCCAGGGTGCGACCCTAGTCTTTTCGGCCACAACACCCTTGGGGGTTGAACCCCGCGGCAGGCGTCCGTTGTCGATCGGGCCGAAGATCGGTATCAGCTCCTGGCGCGACCGGATCCTCAGCTTGCCGTATATGTTGGCGAGGTGATATTCGACGGTCTTGATGCTCACGACCAGCTCATCTGCCACCTGACGGTTGGTTCGCCCGGTGGCCACCAGCCTGGCCACCGACGCCTCCTGGGGAGTGAGCCGCCAGCGGGCGTGGCCGCCGTCGCTCGACGCCGACGTCCCGCATCGCACCAGGGCGGCGACGCACTCGGTGACGAAGGGCCGGGCATCGAGGTCCGCGAAACGCTCCCGCGCGGCCTCGAGCTGCCAGATCGCGGCGCGGGTGAACCCTTCTCGCATCAGAAATCGGCCGTATTCGAGCTCGGTCACCGCCCGCTCGAAGGGGAGGTGCACCTCGTCAAGTGTGGCGAGACTGCTGACGAACCACACCTCGGCGTCGTCGGCGCGCCCTATGGCGGCGTCGAGCATCGCCCGGATCCGGTCTGCGCCGGCAATCGACTGAGCACGATTGCGTTCGCGAGCAACTCGCGCGAAGTGCGACAAAACCGTCTCGGCGTCCCGGAGGCGGTTAAGTCCCACCAGCGCCTCGGCATGGAGAATCGGCCAGTCAAGGATGCCCGGTTCAGCGATCCCGCCGAGATCAGCGAGGGGCAGCAGCGGTTCGAGAGCATGGATCACCAACTCGTGGTCCCCTCGAGCCCGCGCGATGACCGCGCCGGCCATGGCCGCCTGGGCTATCCCGGCATACTCGGCGCCGACGAGGTCCGCGGCCCGGCGGGCGGCCTCGGCATGCGCGGTGGCGGCGTCCCATGCCCCTCGCCCGGCGAGCGGCGCGCACGCCGCGGCATGGGCACTGGCAAGGAGCCAGGTCTGGTCGGCGTCCTCGGCCAGGGAAGCCGCCAGCTGACCATGGACTGACGCGTCGTCCCAGTCGCCCATCCGATATTCGGCGGTCGCCAGCATGGTCAGCGCCTCGATGGCCCGGTGCGCCGGACCACGCCGGCGCAGCCGCTCGGCAACCGGCGCCAGATCGGCCAACGCGGCCGCGGGGTCGTCAGTCACGAGCCGCACGTAGCCGCGACCGATGAAGCCGTCGAGCAAGTCCTCGTCATCCAGCAACTCGGCGTCGGTGAGCTCCGCCACCGCGGCTGCGGCCTCGGGTGCACGGCCGGCGAAGAGCAGGCCGATCGCCAGCACCGACAGCGAGTCGGATACCGGCGAGGGCGGACGACGAGCATCGAGGGACCTGGTCGCCCAGAGGGCGGCCTCCGCGCCGTGGCCACGGCCCATGTGCACGCGGGCGAGCTGCGCCGCGATCTCCTCGGCGAGCGGATGATCGCGAACCGCGTCGCAGCTGTCGTATGCCTCCGCAAGCAGCGTCTGCGCCTTGTCGTAACGGCCGCTGGTCATCGCCAGGCTGCCGAGCACGAAGCCCCGGCGCGCTGTGGGGGCCTGGCGCTCAATCTCTCCGACCAGCGCCAGCACGTCGTCGACCGCGCCGCCAAGGAGCATGTACTCCGCGGCCATCAACATCCGCTGGTCGCGTTCCGGCCCGTCCGCTGTGAGCCGGCTGGCCGAGAGCATCGCATCGGCCGCCGCATCCCACTCGCCGCGACGGGATGCCTGAATGCCGAATATGATCAGGTCGGCGGCGAGCTGCGGGTCGACGCCACGAGCCGCGGCGACGCGATGGCGGAGCGCGGAACCCTCATCGAGGACCAGCACCGCGGCGCGTTCGTGGAGCTCTGCGCGGTGTGCCGGACCAAGCGAGTGGTATGCCGCAGCCTGTACCAGCGGATGAGGAAAGGCGATGAGTCGGTCGGCGGGAGCTCCGCGCTCCTCGAGCAGGTGCGCCGACATCGCTCTCTCGAGCGGCACGAGCATCTCGCTCAGCTCGGCAAGCCGGCCAGCGATCGCAAGGCGGCACGAGAGCCCGAGCACGGATGCCGCTCCAACCAGCCGCCTCGCCTCCGGACTGCAGGCGTCCAGCCGGCCGCGCACCAGCGCACCGAAGTCGGCGGTGGAAGGGAGCGGCAGGTCGGACGGCTCTCGGAGGATCGCCGGGGTGATCTCGTCGAAGATCGCGGTCGCGTGCAGCGGATTCCCGCCGGTGTGCGCGCGAACCCTGTCCGCGGCCCGGGACGAGAGGTGGTGAATGCCGAGGGTGACCCCGAGGTCGCGGATCGACGAAGCATCGAGGCCTCGAACGCGCACCCATGCGCCGTGTCCGTGTTCGACGAGGCGGTGGAACCCGGCCAGGTGACCCCTCGGAGATCCGCTCCGCGACACCAGGAGCGTGAGAACGCGATCGGCCTGCAGACGTCGCAGCGCGAAGACGAGCGCCTGCAGCGACGGACGATCCGCCCACTGCGCGTCATCAATGAGAAGCAGGACCGGCCCCGCGGCTTGCAGGGTTCCCAGCAGCTCGAGCAGTGCGGCGCCCACCCAGATCGGATCCCGGGCCTCGTCGTTCCTGTTGCCGAGGTCCGCCAGCGCCGGACTGCCCGGCGCCGGAGCGGCGCGCACCAGCTGTTCGACGACTCCAAAACTGAGCCGCTCTTCGGCCTCCTCGCCACTCGCCTCCCAGAGTTGAAACCCGTGTGCCTGGCTGACGAAACGATGGGCCAGTGCGGTCTTCCCGATTCCCGGTTCGCCGGTGAGCAGCACCATGCGCGGGTGGCCACCACGCACGTCCGCGGCCTGCTCGAGCAGGCTCGCGAGCTCACTCCGCCGGCCGACGAAGGTTGCATCGACACGTTCTGTCTCACTGGTCATGTGGCGACAGATCCTACAGCCGATGCAGCCGAGGTTTTTTTCCTAGGGCGCCTGCCCGAACGCCCCGCCTGCACGCGCTTCGTCGATCCGGCTGTCGTCGTAACCGAGAAGCTCTCGGAGCACAGCGTCTCGGTGCTCACCTCGCAATGGTGCTCGCCGGTAGTCCGGGTCCGCGGAACCCACGCGAACCGGGCTGCGGAGCTGACCGATCGTCCCGAAGCGTGGATGCTGAGTCTCGACGATCATGCCGCGTGCGGCGGTCTGCTCATCCTCCAACGCCTCGGCAACCGTGTTGACCGGGCTGCAGGGCACCCCCGCGCCGCCGAGGATGTCGAGCCATTCCGATGCCGTGCGTGACTCGAACATGCGCTCGAGGACTGGAAGCAATGCCTCCGCGTGATCGCGGCGGTCTGCGAACGTCAAGAATCGCGGATCGGTCGCGAGTTCGGGAAGGCCGATCGCGTCGACCAGCCGTATCCAGAATTTTTCCTTAGGGCACCCGACCACGATCCACCCGTCGCGCGTCTCGAATGCCTGGAACGGAACCAGGGACGGATGCGCAGAGTGATGCGTCCGTGCCGGCGTGAACGCACCGTTGAGGTGCCAGATCGCCGGGTAGGTGAGCATCGCCAAGGCGGTGTCGAAGAGGCTGAGGTCGCAGTCCATCCCGACGCCGTCGCGACGCGCGGCGTGAATGCCGGCAAGCATGGCAACTCCGGCAACCAGTCCGGCCGAGTAGTCGACCAGCGAGAGACCGGACTTGGTTGGCGGTCCCGACGGCTCCCCTGTGATGTCCATCCATCCGGCAACCCCCTGCAGGAAGTAGTCATAACCGGGCTCGCTTTTTCGCGGCCCAGTGGTGCCGAATCCGGTCAGCGTGCAGCACACGATTCGCCGGTTGAGATGCTCGAGGTCGGCGTACGTGATGCGCAGATCGTGCGGGACGTCGCCTCGGAGGTTCGAGTACACCACGTCGCTGACGCGTACGAGGTCTTCGAACACGGCACGTCCAGCCGGTGACTTGAGGTCGAGTCCGACGCTTCGCTTGTTCCGGTTGAAGGTCTCGAAGAACATGCTGTCCTCGCCCTCCTGCAGTGGGGGTACGTACCGACCGATGTCTCCGCCGCTCGCCGGGTCCTCGATCTTGATGATGTCGGCGCCGAGGTCGGCCAGCTGCACGCTGCCGAAGGGCCCCGCGGCGTACTGCTCGATTGCGATGACGCGGACGTCCTCGAGGGGCCTCACGCCGGTGTCCGGGCCCTCGCGGCGATCAATGCCGCCACTCGAGCCATCTCATTGCCGATGATCATCATTCCCTCGTCAACACCCATTCCCGGTTTGGCGAGCACCTGCGTTGCGCCGCAGGCCATGGCGATGTGCGCGGACACCTGCGCGGATCGGTCGGTCTCGTTGCAGCTCCCGCCGCAATAGGCGGCGAGGCCATGGCGCGCGACCATGAGCAAGGCCTCGATGGTGTTGTTGATGCCGCCGAGATCCGGGGTCTTGACGTGGATGACATCGGCCGCCTGGGCCCTGACGAAGCCCTCGATATCCTCGAGCGTGTTGCACCATTCGTCGACGGCGATGCGCACGTCACTGCCGCGAGCCCGCAGCGCGGCTCGCAGCGCGGCGAACACGCGAACCTGCGCATCACGGCTCCCAGCGTCGATGACGTGCTCGACACAGACGGCGAATGGCCGGGCAGTCTCGCCGAGGCGCGCGAGATAGCCGGCGACCCCTTCGACATCGCCGTCGAACACCAGACCGATGGTGCCGTATACATCGAAGTGCAACCGCGGCGAGTAATCGGGGCGCATCCGCAAGCTGATGATCCGGTCGCGAACCCAGGCGGCATATTGCAGCAGCAATTCGCCGTCGCGGCCGAGCTTGGTGTCGACCTCGTTGATCAGGCCATGCGGGAGCACGTCCGCCTCCTTGAGGATCATCTTGTCGGCGTTGGTGTACCGGTCGTCCCCGGACTGAACGAAGAGCGGCACCGGTGCGATCGCGATGCCGGTTGCGAACTCGTCACGGATCACCTCGGCCATGGTGATGCGGCGCGCGCGGGCTACCGCATCGAGGAGCGCCTGCGTGACGCCATATCGGATGGCCGCGTGGAGACGCCGCCCTTCGACCGTGAGCGCGTCGACCTCGCGCGCGACGTCGCGGAAGCTCGTGATCTCCCTGCCGCGAAGCAGCGGCGCAATGTGGTGCGCGATCACCTCCGCAGCCGGGTGCGCGAGGAAGAGCGGTTCGCGCCCACCAACGCCCGAGTACTGCACCGCCGCGCAATCACCGTGCGCGATCTGTCCGTCATCCAGGAGGAGCAACACCGACACCGCCTGACCCGGCTGACGGATCGTCGTGAAACCTGCCGTGATCGGCACCCCGGCGTACGTGAAGCCATCATGGACGGCTCCTGCGCGTATGGCTGCCTGATCGTCGGCGAAAAATCCCGAGCGGACCGGGACGGCCACGACGTCGGTGATCACCATCGGATTCGAGCCGTTTGGGTCAGCGTGCCGCTCGGTCCGGTGGCGACGCAGTCGCCCACACGTCCGCGATCTCGCCGGAGGTCGCGATGTCGAAGCGATGACGCATCAGCAGCATGGACGCCTCGTGCTGCTCCCTGTCGTCGCTCGCGACGCCATCGGCCGCGATCACGACGTAGAGGTCGTTGAACATCGCATCACGTGCCGTCGAACTCGACGCACCCTTCGGTGGTACAGCCACCGATCACAACAGTTCGGATGCCATTGCTGCGCAGCAGGAGCTCGAGGTTGGTACCCCAGAAGGCGCTCGACCGGTACTTGCGAACCACCGGTTCGCCTGCGCCTGGAGTGAGCTCCTTCACGAACTCGTGCCCAGGGGTTCCGTCCACCGAGTAACGCAGCGGGACGTCATCAGGGCGCTTGCCCGCATGCATGCGGAGGTTGAACCGGATCTGAGCCGGCGAGTCGCTCAGGCGATCCGGCAGGGTTGTGTTCTGGACATGGATCACGAGCACCGCCGCGCGCCGAGCGGCGCCGAGCAGGAACGCCAGCCTGGGGAGAGATTCCGCATACATGGAGAGGTCGACCCCAAGCTCACCGAACAACCCGTCCGGCGCGACGAAGTCGCGTTGCATGTCGATGAGTACCAGAGCGGTATGCGTGGGGTGGACGAGCTCGGCCAGCTCCGTGAACACCCCCTTCCCCTCAACGGTTATCAATGCCCGGCATCACTGTGCAACGCTGGACGGGGAAGTCTCCGCGGCGCGATCGCTCGCGCGCAGCGTCGGGGTGGGCCTCCGCCGGTAGAGAACGTGGATCGACGCGACTCGCCGTTGGATCCTCCGGTCGAGATGCCCGGTGACGCCATTCGACGATGCGGGCAGAGTCACCCCCACGTGGGTCGGCGTCTCGTCCCTGGCAACCGTCATGTACCCAATCGCCTGGAGCGCCGCCTCATCCCTGCCGTACTCGGCACGATCAAAGTAGTGGCGCACGAGCGATTCGGGAAACACCTGCCGGCGCGCCATTCGCCGCACATCGCGGGCGTTGATCCAATCTCGAATCGACCCGACAACTCTGATCGCTGCCATACAAACTCCTCCGCCATCGCGCCGGGATCGACCGTCAGAGCATAGCGGGGTGGCGCCGGTGGCGATATCAGCCGGCGAAGGGCCACCTCGGAGCGCCGAGCTCGCGCGAGATACCGCGCGCAGCGTCGACCACAGCATTGGCGAGGCCGCGAGCGGGGCCCCGGGAAAACACGCGATCGGTGTCACCAACCACGGCGATGGCGCCGACGGCATGGCCGGCTCGATCGAAGATCGGTGCTGCGACGCTCGACTCGCCGAGAACCGCTTCGTCGCGCTCCGTGGCAATCGCCTGGAGGCGGATGGTGTTCAGCTGGATCCGCAACGCCGCGGCGTTGGGGGTTCGCTTGGTCAACCGCTCGAGCGGTTCCGACATCAGGTTGTCGATGACGTCACCGGGAGCGAACGCGAGCAGGGCCTTTCCGAGCGCACTGGCATGCAACGGCAGCTGGGAGCCGACCTCGAGGATCTGCAGGGTGGCATCGGGTCGAAACACGTGGTGCACGACCACGGCATTCGGGCTGTGCATGACACCGACGCGCACCGCGAACTTGGTGCGCACCGCGAGCTGCGCCGCGTAGGTGATCGAGCGCGAGCGCAACTCATTGACGTCGAGATACGAGTAACCGAGCTGCAGCAACCCCGCCCCGAGCTGGTATTTCTCCGAGACACGGTCCTGTTCGACGAATCCCTGGGCCAGCAGCGTCTGCAGGAGACCGTGCACCGTCGGCCTCGCAAGCCCGAGCCGGTCGGCCAGCTCACTGACACCCAGCCTGCCCGGTCCGCCGGCAAGCGCCTTGAGGATTGCGGCTGCGCGATCGACGGACTGGATGGTCGTCGGGCGCCGGCTATTCGGCATTGCTGAATTATGGTCGAGGATGTAGACTGGTTGGAATTCTGCACCGATGACGTGACAGTGAGGGAAGTCGTGGCCGTCGGGATTGTACTGGTCTCACACAGCCCACAGCTGGCGGCGGGGCTGACCCTTCTCGCCGGTCAGATGGCGGGGCCGGATGTGCACATCGAGCCCGCCGGTGGCGACCAGCGCGGAGGCCTCGGCACGTCGGACGAGCTGGTTCGCGCCGCGATCGAGCGAGCCGACCAGGGTGATGGCGTCCTGCTGCTATGTGATCTGGGCAGCGCGATCCTCACCGTGCGCGAGGTGCTCGATGGCAACGGCAACGGACACATCAGGCTCGTCGACGCGCCGTTTGTCGAAGGAGCGGTTGCAGCCGCGGTCATCGCTTCGTCGGGCGCGCCACTCGACGAGGTTGCGCAGGCGGCCGAGGAGGCGCGTGATGCTCGCAAACTCTGAAGCCACCATGACCCTGCCCGAGGGAGTCGCACTCCACGCCCGTCCCGCGGCGCTTTTCGTACGCACCGCGATGCGTTTCCGCTCGAAGATCATGGTCGCGGCGAACGGGCGCGAGGCCGATGCCAAGAGCATCCTGAGCGTGCTCGGCCTGGGCGCGACCGCAGGCACCACGCTGAGAGTGCGCGCGGATGGCGAGGATGCTTCGGCCGCGCTCGACGCGCTCGCGGAAACGCTAGCCGGCGTCGTCGAGTAGCGCGCGCAGCGGGCGCGCCAGCAACTCCACCTGGCTTGCTGACTCGGCGTCGAGCGCGCGCCGTGCGATGGTTGCGGCTTCGGCGAAATCCAGGGCACGCACCCATGCCCTGACCCGCGCCACTGCCGCCGCACCGACGCTGAGCTCGTCGACCCCCAACCCGACGAGGAGCGGCATGACCATCGGGTTCGACGCCAACTCGCCGCACACTTCGACCGGAATCCCCGCGGTTTGCGCTGCCTCAACAGTCGCAGCGATCAGCCGCAGGACAGCCGGGTGGTGCGCGGGCGATCCCCCGGGGCGGGTCCTGTCGATGCCGAGCTGGAAGCTGGTCAGGTCGTTGGTGCCGATGCTGAACATGCCGACCTCGGGCGCCAGGACGTCGGCCATGACCGCGGCCGCCGGAACCTCGACCATGGCGGCCACCAGCGGGACCCGACTGCCCGTGCGCGCGGCGATGCGTTCGATCGCCGCCCGCACCACCCGAACCTGACCAGGTTCCGTGACCATTGGGATCAGTAGCCGCAATTCGGTCGCGTCGCCGGTCTCGAGGATGGCCTCGAGCTGCGCGGACAGCGCGTCCGCATCCTCCAGGAGGAGTTCCACGCCGCGTCCGTGGACTCCTCTAAGAAAGGGGGGCGTCTTGTCACCCCCGAAATCGAGCAGCCGAACTGTCGCGGTCAGGCCCCGGAGGAGGGTCAGCACCGGCTCCAGGGTCCGGCGGTGCTCGGCCACCGTTGGCCAATGGTTCGCCTCCAGGAAGGCGAGCTCGGTGCGAAGCAGTCCGACCCCATCGGCGCCCGCCTCGAGCGCAGCGCGGACCTCGGTGGGTGTTGCGGCGTTGGCCAGCACCCGTACCAACCTCCCATCGCGAGTCACCGTCGGCAGCGCTCGAGCGGCCATGGCCCGGACATGCGCGTCGCGGGCGGCGGCGATCGCGCTCCGGACTGCATCCACTCTCGCACCGTCGGGTGACGCGATGACCACCCCCTGACCTGCATCGACGATGCAGGGCTCACCCTCGACCAGCGAAAGGACGTCGCCGCCTACACCGACCACCATCGGGAGCCCGAGCCCACGAGCCACGATGGCCGCATGGCCGGTCACGCCTCCCACCGCAAGCGCGATCCCGGACACGTCACTGTCGAGCTCGATGACGTCGGCCGGGCCGAGATCCGGCGCAACCAGGATGGCCTCACCCGCCGTCAACTGACGAGTGCCGACGGACACGCCCGATGCCAGCCGCGATGCGCGCCGAGCGAGGCTCCGCACGTCCGCGGCGCGGGCGGCGAGCTCCGCATCGCCGAGGGTGTCAAGTTGTTGCGCGACGGTCTCGACCTCGATGAGAATCGCGCTCGCCGCGGTGAGACCCCGCGAGAGCACCGCGCTCTCCACCGACTCGAGCAGCACCGGATCCTCCGCCATCATGGTCCCGGCGTCGACTATGTCGGCTTCCTCGGTCCGCCCCTCGGCTCGGAGCTTCGCGGCGAGCTCGTCGAGCTCCCGGGCGGACTGCGCCAGGGCGTCGCGAGCGCGCGCCGCGGCAGCCGGGCGAGCCGCGTCATCGAGGACGGTTCCGTCGACCTCGCCGGGAGCGTCCAGGCGCCGCACCACTCCAAACGCGGTCCCCGGTGACGCCGGAACGCCAGCGAGCACACGCTCGGTCATCTATTAAGGAGTGCTCGCGACCGTCCGTTCAAGGGCGCGCATGATCAGGGCGGTCGAGGTCGCTCCAGGATCCTGGTGACCGATCGAGCGTTCGCCGAGGTAGGACGCGCGTCCCTTTCGCGCCTGCATGGGAATCGTGGCCCGCATGCCCGCCTCCGCCGCCTCCGCTGCGGAGCGAAGCATCTCTCCGCTCGACGCCCCCCGCGCCAGCCCCTCTCGCATCGCGATCACCGCCGGCTCCAGCGCATCCACCATCGTCTTGTCACCCGGCACCGCGGCGCCGAGGTCCTGGATCGACGCCAGCGCAGCCGCCATCGCGTCGACCAGTTGCGCGAGATCGAAGGTCGGACCATCGCCGAGGGCACGGCCCGCCTTGCGAAGCGCTGATCCCCAGAGCGGACCGCTTGCTCCTCCGACGGTGGACACCAGGGTCTTGCCGGAGAGGATCAACAGCTTTCCCGGGGTTCCGTCCGGCTCGGTGCTCAACGCCAGCGTCACGGCATCGAACCCCCGGTTGAGGTTGATGCCGTGGTCGCCATCGCCGATCGCCGCGTCGAGCTGGACCAGGTAGTCTCGCTCGGCGCGGACCGATGCGGCGATCTCGTTCATCCACGCGGTGACGGTCTGCGCATCCATCGCTATAGCGACCGCCACGATAGCATCAGCCTCCCCAGCGAAGTGCGGCCGTGTGAACGGGCGCGTCCCACAATGCAGTGAGGTTGTCGTCGAGCTCGACGACGGTCAGCGACGCGCCCGCCATCTCGAGCGATGTGATGTAGCTGCCCACCAGGTTGCGGACCGGGTTGAGCCCCAGGGCGCGCAGGCGCTTGTCAACCTCGCCGTAGAGGAGATACAGCTCAAGGAGCGGCGTGCCGCCCATGCCGTTGACGAACGCGAGCACGTTTGCGCCAGACCTGGCAGCAAGGTCCGAGGTCACCGCCTCGACCATGATGTCCGCGATCTCGGCGGCGCTGCCCAGCGGCGCGCGACGGCGGCCCGGCTCACCGTGGATCCCGATGCCGACTTCCATCTCGCCCTCGGGCAGATCGAAGATCGGGTTGCCCGAGGCTGGCGGGATGCACGACGACAGCGCGATGCCGAACGAGCGACCGCGGGCATTGACCTGCTTGATGACGCTGACCACGGCGTCGAGCGAATCGCCGCGCTCAGCGGCGGCCCCGCCGATCTTCTCCGCGATCACGGTCGCGCCGACACCACGGCGGCCGGCGGTGTAGAGCGAGTCCTGGACGGCGACGTCGTCGTCGATCACGATCGCCTCGACCTTGATCCCTTCCTCCGATGCCTCGTCGGCGGCCATCTTGAAGTTCAGGACGTCACCGGTGTAGTTCTTGACGATGTGGATGACGCCGGCGCCACCGTCCACCGCCTTGGTTGCAGCGAGCATCTGGTCCGGCACCGGGGATGTGAAGACCTCGCCCGGGCAGGCCGCATCGAGCATGCCCTTGCCGACGAAGCCGCCGTGCAGCGGTTCGTGACCCGAGCCACCGCCCGAGATCAGCGCGACCTTACCCTTGACCGGCGCGTCCGCCCGGACCAGGATCTGATTGGCGACGTCATACCGGAGAATGTCCGGAACCGAGGCCGCGAGCCCGGCGAGCGACTCTTTGACCACCTGGTCGGGCTCGTTGATGATCTTCCGCATGCGCCTGGTGGCTGTGGCCATGGCTCGGCACTCCTCTGATTCGACATTATCGAACGTTGGTCGGAAATTACTCTTATGCGTAGGGTGATGTCAATGGGTTTGTCGAGAACCTCCTGCCGGGTTCGCCGGCACCCGTCGCGTCCGGATTTCCGATGTCCTCTCGAGGAGACAGGGTAGGCTCGGTTGCTGATGGCTGGCAGGGCATGCGTGACCGGTGCGACCGGCTTCCTCGGTCGTGCGATCGTCGGGGACCTGGTAGCAGCCGGCCGGCCGGTGCGGGCCCTGACCCGCTCCGAAGCCGCCGCTCAGCGTCTCGTCGACATCGGGGCCAAACCGGTGCGTGGCGACCTCCGCGACCGAGCGTCACTCGAAGCCGCATTCGCCGGGTGCGAGACCGTCTACCATGTGGCCGGGGTCAATGCCTTCTGCCTGCCCGACCCGCGGCCGATGTTCGAGGTCAATGTCGCCGGTTCGCGGGCGGTGGTGCTCGCCGCGGCCGCGGCTGGCGTGACCCGTCTCGTCTACACGTCGTCTGCGGCGACCCTGGACAGTGGCGGACGCACCCGCCGCTATCTCTCGAACTACGCGCGCTCGAAGCACGTCGCCGAGCAGGCGGTGCTGCGAGCCTCGGCGGAGACGGGACTGCCGGTCATATGCGTGAACCCGGCATCGGTCCAGGGTCCCGGCCGAACCAGCGGGACGGCACGGCTGCTCATCGGGTTCCTCAACGGAAAGCTGCCTGCAGCGGTCGACGGCCCCCTCAACGTGATCGACATCGCCGACTGCACCCGCGGCCACCTGCTGGCGGAGGAGCGCGGGACCCCGGGTGAGCGATACCTCCTCTGCGGCGCGTCGATGACACTGCGCAGCGGCCTCGCGCTGCTCTCGCGTCTCACCGGGCTCGACGATCCCCCGCGTTTTCTCCCGCCGCGCCTCGCCCTGGCGGCGTCCGCGTGCATCGAGGTCCTGACCCGCGCACGGGGCAAACACACGCGGTTCTGCCGAGAGATGGTCCGCACCCTGATCGAAGGTGCTCCCTACGACGGCTCCAGGGCGGCGCGCGACCTGGGGCTCGACTACACCCCGATCGAGACCACCATGCGCCGCACGATCAGCTGGTACATCGAGCAGGGACTCATCGTGCGGCCGCTACCGGCATTCACCGATTCCGGGGACGCTGCACCGACCCCCGCCTGACCGAACGGTCAGCGCACCGGCGGCGTGTGATCGCCGGTCGCGACGGCCGCGACCGGCGTGGGAGGACGGCGGCGAAGGATGGGGAGACGCAGCGTGAAGCGGTTCTCGGTCCCCCGCCGCAGCCGATCGATGTTGGCGCGGTGCAGCACGATGATCGCCGCCGCTGCGCCGACCGTGAAGAGCACCTCCGCCAACGTACCGCCGAAGACCAGGACCAGGGGTGGCAGCGCCAGTGACGCGGTGATCGAGGCAACCGACGTGTAGCGGGTGGCGAGCAGGACCATCCACCACAGCACCGCCATCACCACCGACGCGAGCGGCGCGATGACCAGCGCGATGCCGACCGTTGTCGCCACGATCTTGCCGCCTCGCCTGAAGCCGAGGAACAGGGGTCGCCAGTGGCCGATCAGCGCCCCGCTCCCCGCGACAACGGCCCCGGTCGGGCCGCCGACGGCCAACCCGAGCCCTGCGGCCGCCGATCCCTTGCCGATATCCAACATCGCGACCGCGAAGAACATCTTGAAGCCGGCGTGGCGCCACACGTTTGCGGCGCCGGTCCCCCTGCTCCCGACCTGGCGGATGTCCTTGCCGGTGAAGAACCTCGAGAGCCAGTATCCCCATGGGAGACTCCCGAGCACGTATCCGGCGACCCCCAGAAGCACAATCGTCAGGAGGCTCACCAAACGATTCTAGATGCAATCCCGGAGACACGCCGATGACCCCTCCGAGGTGGGCGGATGCACACTGACGCCGTGACCCGTCATCTGACGATCCCAAACCAGCTGACGATCCTGCGCATCCTCCTGGTTCCGGTGATCGGAGCGGTCCTGGTCATCGATTTCAGTGATCACTACCAGATCGGCGCCTTCGCGTATGTCACAGCCGCCGCGACCGACACGCTCGACGGACGGATTGCGCGGAGCCGCAACGTCGTGACCGAGCTGGGCAAGTTCCTCGACCCCCTTGCGGACAAGCTGCTGGTGATCACCGCGCTGGTGATCCTCGCCAGCCAGTCACTGCTCCCCTCATGGGTGGTGGTGGTGGTTGCGGCGCGCGAGTTCCTCATCACCGGCCTCCGCTCGGTGGCGGCGGGTCAGGGGGTTGTGGTCAGCTCGACCCAATTGGGCAAGGGGAAGGCATTCACCCAGAATTGCATGATCCTGCTGATCATCCTGGCTCAGCCATACCCCTGGCTCGAGGTTCCCGCGGTGGTGTTCACCTGGATCGCCGTCATCGCCACGATCGCGAGCGGCCTCGACTACCTATGGCGCTACCGCCGCTTCATCATCTAGCCGTAGCAGCCTCAGTCGTCGTCGTCGACCCAGTCCAGGGTCCGCTGTACGGCCTTCTTCCACTTGCGATAGCCCCGGTCGCGCTCGGCTTGATCCATGTTGGGAATCCACTCGGCGGCCTTGTGCCAGTTCGCCCGGAGGCTTTCGACGTCCGGCCAGAATCCGACCGCGAGCCCCGCAGCGTAGGCGGCACCCAGCGAGACCGTCTCGGCGACATTGGGACGCACCACCGGTACCCCGAGCACGTCAGCGAGGAACTGCATGAGCAGGTTGTTCGCCGTCATGCCGCCGTCGGCTTTGAGTGAGGACATCTCGATGCCTGAATCGGCGTTCATCGCGTCGACGACCTCACGTGTCTGCCATGCCGTGGCCTCGAGCACGGCGCGCGCCAGATGACCCTTGGTGACGTAGCCGGTGAGACCGGCGATGACGCCGCGCGCGTCGCCGCGCCAGTGCGGCGCGAACAGCCCCGAGAACGCGGGCACGAAGTAGATGCCGCCGTTGTCGTCAACGGTACGGGCGAGGGTCTCGACCTCGGGCGCGCTCCCGATCAGTCCCACCTTGTCGCGAAACCACTGAACGAGTGCGCCGGTGACCGCGATCGACCCCTCGAGCGCGTAGGTCGCGGGCTCGTCGCCGATCATCGATCCGACCGTGGTGAGCAGTCCGTGCCCTGAGAGCACCGGACGGTTCCCGGTGTTGAGCAGCAGGAAGCTTCCGGTCCCATAGGTGCACTTGGCCTCTCCTGCCGAGAAGCAGGTCTGGCCGAACAGCGCGGCCTGCTGGTCTCCGAGGGCGGCCGCGATGGGAACGCCGCCGAGCGAGTCGCTCGCCTCGCCGTAGATTGCCGATGAGGGCTGGATCGCCGGCAGCATGGCCCGCGGGACTCCATGGCGTCGAGAAGGGTGTCATCCCAGTCGAGCGTCTCGAGGTTCATGAGCATCGTCCGGCTGGCGTTGGTCACGTCCGTGACGTGGCGCCCGGTGAGGTTCCACACGAGCCAGCTGTCCATGGTTCCGAACAGCAGGTCACCCTGCTCGGCTCGCTGCCGCAACCCGGGAGCGCTGTCGAGCAGCCAGCTCACTTTCGGTCCGGAGAAATACGTGGCGAGCGGCAGGCCGCACCGGTCGCGGAAGCGGTCCTGGCCAAGCTCGGCACCGAGCTTGCGGCAGAGCGCGTCGGTGCGCGTGTCCTGCCAGACGATGGCGTTGTGCACGGGCTCGCCGGTATGCGGGTCCCACACCACGGTGGTCTCACGCTGGTTGGCGATACCAACGGCAACCAGGTCGCGCACGTCGAGACCTCCGGTTTCGAGGGCGCCATGCACGACTTCGATCACGTTGCGCAGGATCTCGCGTGGGTCGTGCTCGACCCACCCCGGCCGTGGAAATATCTGCTCGTGCTCCTTCTGGCTCAGCGAGACGATCCGTCCCTGCAGGTCGAAAACCAGGCATCGTGACGAGGACGTCCCCTGGTCGATCGCGGCGACGTACCGAGCATTCAAGACCATTCCTCGTGACGGCTGATTCTGCGTGTCATCACCATGGAACCGCTCCCAGGTCGCGCGAAATCGTACGCGCACCTTCGCGGACGTATGACACCAGCTCGACGCGTGGCTGCGCGTCATCGCAGAGCCGTTCGGTCGGCCCCGAGATCGCGATGGCACCGACAGCAACGCCCTGCCGGTCGCGGATCGGAGCCGCGAATGATGTCTCACCTTCGATGAGCTCTTCGAGCGATGCCGCCCATCCCTGTTCCCGCACCTGTTCCAGCTCGATGGCGAGCAGCTTCGGGTCGGTCACCGTGCCACTCGTGAAGCGCTGCAGCCTGCCGGTGCCGTTGCCGAGCTCTTCGGTCAGGTAGGGGTGATATGCAAGCAGCACCTTGCCCATCGCCGTCGCGTGCATGGGCAGGAGCGCACCCACCTCGAGCACCTGCGGGCTGTTGTCCGGGCGGAACACGTGGTGCACGAGCAGCACCTGACCGTCGTGCAGGGTGCCGAGACGAACGCTCTCATTGGTGCGCGCGGCCAGCCAGTCAGCCCAGTTGAGCGCTCGAGTGCGCAGCTCGTTGCCGTCGAGATAGCTGCTCCCCAGGTGCAGGAGCGCCGCACCCATCCGGTACTTGCCCGACTCCGGATCCTGTTCGACGAAGCCGACCGACAGAAGCGTGCGCATGATCCCGTACACGGTTCCCTTGGGCAGGCCGAGCTCGCCGGCCACCTCGGCGAGGCTCAGCCGCCGGGTGCGTCCCGACAGCAGCCGGAGAATCGCCGACGCTCGTTCGATGGATTGGATCGGTTTGGGCACGGGTCCTAAGCCTAGCAATTCCTTAATAGGGCAAAAGGGCCATTGCCAAAGGTGATTGACAATGCCCTACGGACGAGGGTACTGTCCGCACACCCACTCAGGGGTAGAAGCTCGCCAAGGAGGTGGCACTCATGCCGAACCACATTTTTTTCTCGGAGGTCATAGGGACAGGCCTACTGATCCTTCTGGGGGACGGCGTCGTCGCAGGAGTGCTGCTGTCGAAGTCGAAGGCCGAGAACAGTGGCTGGATCGTGATCACCTTCGGGTGGGCGATGGCCGTCGCGATGGCCGTCTACGCCGTCGGTCAGTTCGACGGTGCGCACCTCAACCCCGCCGTGACACTCGGGTTGGCCGTTATCGGCGTGACCGACTGGTCCAACGTTCCCTCGTACATCGGCGGTGAGCTGGTGGGAGCGTTCATCGGAGCGGTTCTGGTGTGGGCGCATTACAGCCATCACTGGAAGGAGACCGAGGATCCTGGTCTGAAGCTCGCGGTCTTCTCGACCGGCCCGGCAATCCGCAACCCAGCGTTCAACCTCATCAGCGAGTTCATCGGGACCTTCGTGCTCGTCTTCGGCGTCGTCGCGATCACCTCCAAGGGCAACAGCCTTTCCGGTGGCCTCGCACCCCTGCTCATCGGCCTGCTGGTTTTCGCGATCGGCCTCTCGTTGGGTGGTCCGACCGGATATGCGATCAACCCAGCCCGCGACCTCATGCCACGAATTGCCCACTTCCTCCTCCCCATACCTGGCAAGGGCTCGTCCGACTGGGCGTACGCCTGGATACCGGTGGTGGGACCGATCGCCGGCGGCATCGTCGGCGCCGTGGTTGCTCACCAGCTGCCGATCTAGGAACGATCGTCGACTGATGCAGGAAAGCGATATGGGCGAAAGGAGATATTGATGGCGAAATACGCAGCAGCGATCGACCAGGGCACCACGAGCACGCGCTTCATGGTCTTCGACCACGCAGGCAAGGTTGTCTCCGTCGATCAGAAAGAGCACGAGCAGATCTTCCCGAAGCCGGGTTGGGTCGAGCATGACGCGCTCGAGATCTGGCAGCGCACGCAGGAAGTCGTGAAGGCCGGGCTCGACAAGGTGGCCATCGCCGACATCGCGGCGGTCGGGATCACCAACCAGCGCGAGACAACGCTGGTCTGGGACCGTGGTACGGGCAAGCCCGTGTACAACGCGATCGTCTGGCAGGACACTCGTACCGACAAGATCGTGGAGCAGCTGTCCGCCGACGGCGGCCAGGACCGCTTCCGCGCCAAGGTGGGACTGCCGCTCGCAACCTACTTCTCGGGTCCAAAGGTCAAGTGGATCCTGGACAACGTCGACGGCGCGCGAGCCAAGGCCGAGGCGGGCGATCTCGCCTTCGGCAACATCGACGCATGGCTGATCTGGCTGCTCACCGGCGGTACCGACGGTGGCGTGCATGTCACCGACGTGACCAACGCGAGCCGGACCATGCTCATGAACCTCGAGACGCTCGACTGGGACGACGAGATCCTCAGCATCATGACCATCCCTCGGTCCATGCTCCCCGCCATCCGGGCGTCGAGCGAGACCTATGGGGAGGCCAAGGGTGTGCTCGCCGGTATCCCTGTGGCGGGCGACCTCGGCGATCAGCAGGCCGCCCTCTTCGGGCAAACCTGCTTCGCCGTCGGCGAGGCCAAGAACACCTACGGCACCGGCAACTTCCTCCTCCTGAACACGGGTACCAAGCCGGTGCAGTCGAAGAACGGGTTGCTCACCACGCTCGCCTACAAGATGGGCAGCGCCGACGCGACCTACTGCCTCGAGGGCTCGATCGCGATCACGGGCGCGCTCGTCCAGTGGTTGCGGGACAACCTCGGCATGATCGAGAAGTCCTCGGACATCGAGGTGCTGGCCAAGACCGTTGATGACAACGGTGGCGCATACTTCGTACCCGCGTTCTCGGGCCTCTACGCTCCGTACTGGAAGGCGAGTGCTCGCGGCGTCATCGCGGGGCTGACGCGCTACGTCAACAAGGGTCACATCGCACGCGCGGCGCTCGAGGCGACCGCGTGGCAGACGCGTGAGATCGTCGATGCCATGAACGCCGACTTCGGCGTTGCGCTCACCTCCCTCAAGGTGGACGGCGGCATGGTCTTCAACGACACGCTGATGCAGTTCCAGTCCGACGTGCTCGGCGTGCCCGTGGTGCGACCGACCGTCGCCGAGACGACCTCGTTGGGCGCCGCTTACGCCGCCGGCCTCGCGGTCGGTTTCTGGGCGCAGGTGGAAGACCTTCGCGAGAACTGGGGCAAGGACAAGGAATGGACCCCGCAGATGGACAAGGCCAAGGTCGACCACGAGTACGCGCTCTGGAAGAAGGCCGTCACGCGCACGTTCGACTGGGCCGAGTGACGCTCGTCTGAGGCAGATGGAGCAGACTGGATTTCGTCCCCCGTGGGAGTTCCGGCGCCGCCGTCTCGGCGTCGACCGGACCCCCGGGGGCGAGCGGACCGATTTGCGGATTTGGTGAGAGCCACCCTGAAAGGAGATCCTATGGCTGGCGAAGGTCAGGAACCTGATGTCGTCCCCGAAGCGGACGACCACGAGCATGGACACCAGGGCTCCTTTGCCACCGGGCAGGAGACCACTGAACACCACCCCGAACTCGAGGTAGAGGAAGGGGATTTCGCGACCGGGGAGGAGTTGGTCAAGCCGTCGCACGAGGGCAGCTTTGCGGAGGGCCAGGAGGCGGTCGATCATCACCCCGAGCTTCCCGACAACAAGGGCGACTTTGCCGAGGGTCAGGAGGAGGACCACTCGCATCCGGGCTAGATCGAAGTACTCCCGGCTGATCGAGCGATCGGCACGGACCGACTAGATACGCTCACTCCAATGGCAACGCAGAGCCCGTCACTGAGTTCACTCGAGGCCGACGTCCTCGTCATCGGGGGCGGTTCGACAGGCGTCGGCGTCGCGCGTGACGCTGCCCTGCGGGGCTTCTCCACCATCCTGGTCGAGCGCCGAGATCTTGCCGACGGCACCACCGGTCGGTTTCACGGCCTCCTCCACTCGGGGGGCCGCTATGCGGTCAAGGATCCGTCCGCGGCACGCGAGTGCATCGCCGAGAACCGCATCCTCCGTCTGACCGCGGCCGACTGCGTCGAGGACACGGGCGGTCTGTTCGTGTCCACGCCGTGGGATGACCCCGAGTACGGCGACCAGTTCCTCAAAGGATGCCGGGCGACCGGTGTCCCGGCGGAGGAGATACCGGTCGCGGAGGCGCTCCGCCGCGAGCCTCGGGTCAACCCGGACATCCGGCGCGCGTTCCTCGTCCCCGACGCGGCGCTCGACCCCTGGAAGCTGGTCTGGGGCTGCGCCCGATCGGCAGAGGAGCACGGCGCGCGCATCCTCCCCTACCACCGGGTCCTCGACCTCGAGATGGATGGTGAGCGGGTGGTCGGCGCGCATGTGAAGAGCGAGCGCGGTGGCGAGGAATTCCGTATTCATGCCACGGTTGTCATCAACGCGGCAGGCGCATGGGCCGGACAGATCGCCGACCTCGCCCATTGCACCGTCAACGTCCGTGCCGGGATGGGCCTGATGATCGCGATGAACCATCGCCTCGTGCACATGTGCGTCAACCGATGCAAGCGGCCGGCCGACGGCGACATCCTGCTGCCGCTGCGTACCGCCTGCGTCATCGGGACCACCGATGTTTTCGTTCCCGATCCCGACCAGACCGAGATCCGCCAGGAGGACATCGACCTGCTCCTCGACGAGGGCGAGAAGCTCGTACCCGGCTTCCGGCAGGCGCGGGCGCTGCACGCCTGGGCGGGGGTCCGTCCCCTGTTCGAGGACACCGCGGCGGTTGCCGAGACGCGCGACGTCACGCGCTCGCATGCGCTGCTCGACCACTCCTCGCGCGAGGGTGTCGCCGGCTTCCTCACCATCACCGGCGGCAAGACCACCACGTTCCGGCTGATGGCGGAAGCTGCCGTCGATGCGGCGTGTGAGCAGCTCGGTGGGCCTCGCCCGTGCACGACGGCAGAGGTGCCGCTCACCGGTTCTGAGAGCCACGAGCTGTACCAGATCAGCCACCGCCTGGCTGCTCGTGAGCCGGTCCCGCAATCCGAGGAGATCATTTGCGAGTGTGAGTTGATCACCAGGTCGCGCCTGGAGGACACGATCAAACAACGCGACACCACAAGCCTCGATGACATTCGCCGTCTGCTGAGGCTGGCGATGGGGCCGTGTCAGGGTGGGTTCTGCATCTACCGCGCAACCGGCATCCTGCACCAGGGCGGGCAGGTCGACCGGGCGGGGGCAAAGCAGACGCTGCTCGACTTCCTCGAGGAGCGCTGGAAGGGGGTTCATCCCATCCTGCACGGCGACCAGCTTCGGCAGGCACGGCTCGACGACTGGATCTTTCAGGGCATCCTCGACGTCGCACACCTGCCGGCATGAGCTACGACACTGTCGTCGTCGGCGCCGGTCTCGCCGGTCTCACCGCGGCGCTGCGCCTGAGCGAGCGGGGGCAGCGTGTCCTGGTCGTCGCTCGTGGCGTGGGGGCGACCCATCTCGCTCCCGCGACCGTGGATGTGCTCGGGTATCTCGACGACGCTCAGGTGGTGAGCCCGGCGGCCTCGGTTCCGGTGCTCACCTCGAGTACGCCCAACCATCCCTACGGGCACGTCTCTTCAGAGCAGCTGGCGACCTCGCTCCAGTGGTTCTGCTCGAAGACTGTCGCACTCGGATATACGGGCAACGCTGACCAGAACATGCTGCTCCCGACGGCGCTCGGCGTTCCCAAGCCGTCGGCGCTTGCGCCGCGCAGCATGTCGGGCGGGGATCTTCGTGCAGGCGGTCGCTTCGTGTTCGTTGGCCTCAAGGGTTTCAAGGACTTCCATCCCACCCTGATTGCCGACAACCTCAATCACGCTCGTGTCCCCATTCCGATCGACGCCCGTGCTCTCGAGCTGGCACTTCCGCCGAACCGCCGTGTCGACCTCAGTGGCCGTGTGATCGCCGGGAGGTTCGACACCGACAGCCTCACCGTCTGGCTGGCCGGCGCGCTCGAGCATCGAGTCGACCCGGATGAGCGAATCGGCCTTCCTGCGGTGCTCGGGCTCCGGAGCGGCGATGCCAGCTGGGAGGAGCTCGAGCAACGCCTGCAGCGCACCGTGTTCGAGGTCGCGACGCTGCCCCCGTCGGTTCCGGGGATGCGACTTTTCGAGGCGCTCTCGGGCGCGCTTCGTGCCGGTGGGGCGCGCATCATGCTCGGTGTCCGTGCCGTCGGCGCCCGTACGAACGAGGGCAGAATCGAGGCGGTCGACGTGGCCAATGCCACCGGGACGGTCTCGTATCCGGTCAGCTCGGTGGTGCTCGCATCTGGTGGATTCGCCAGTGGGGGTCTCGAGCTCGAACTCGTTCGGCACCACGCACGAGACCGTCTTCCGCCTGCCACTCATCGGCCTCCCGGACACCGATCGAGTTCGTTTTGCCCCGCACTACTTCGACGCGCAACCGCTCGCCACCGCGGGCGTCGCGACCGACGATCAGCTTCGCCCGATCGACGGCTCGGGATCGCCCGTGTACGAGAACCTCCACGCAGCCGGTGCCATTCTCGGCGGCGCAACTCCGTGGAAGGAGCAGTCAGGCACCGGCATCAGCGTTGCCACCGGGTATGCCGCCGCCGAGGCGATCCTCGCGCCGGCGCCAACGCCGGTATCGGAATCGGTGCGATGAACTACCTCGTTCGCAACTCGCTCGACCACTGCGTGAAATGCACGATCTGCGAGACCTACTGTCCGGTCTCCCAGGTCACACCGCTTTTCCCGGGACCCAAATACGTCGGACCTCAGGCGGAGCGCTATCGCGGCGCGGGATCGTCGCCGGATTCGTCGGTTGACTACTGCTCGGGTTGTGGCATTTGCACGCAGGTGTGCCCGCAGGACGTGAAGATCGCGGAGATCAACTCTCGCGCGCGAGCGAATCTCTGGGAGAAGCGCGGCATCCCGCTTCGCAACCAGATGATCGCCCGGCCGACGGTGATCGGACGCCTCGGGACTCCGGTTGCTCCGCTGGCAAACTGGGCGCTGCACAACCGGGCGGTGCGCGAACTCGTGCAAAGCATCGTCGGCATCCACCGTGACGCGCCGATGCCGAGCTTCGCGGGCAGGACCTTTCAGAGTCGTGCGCGACGCCATCGGGGACCGGCCGGCGCACCAGCGGTCGTCTACTTTCACGGCTGCGGAACGAACTACTACGAGCCGCTTGTGGGCGAGATGGTGGTCGCCGTCCTCGAACACAACGGCTTCCGGGTGATCGTTCCGCCCCAGGATTGCTGCGGGCTCCCCCTGCAGTCGAACGGGAACTTCCCCGCCGCGCGCACCTACGTGCGCCGCCTTGTCGACCGTCTCGCGCCGCACGCGCGCGCGGGACTCCCCATCGTCTCCAATTCGACCAGTTGCGGCCTCATGCTCAAGCGCGAGGCGCACGAGATCCTCGGCATCGAGGACGACGATCTCAAGGTCGTCAGTGAGTCGATGTACGACCTGTGCGAGTTCCTCCTTCGCCTCCATGATCGCGGAGCGCTGCGCACCGACTTCATGTCGCTGCCGATGACGGTCCCGTACCACGCGCCATGCCAGCAGCGCGGCCACGGCATCGGCAAGCCTGCCCTGGATCTGCTCGCGCTGGTTCCGGACCTGCACATGATCGAGCTCGATGTCGACTGCTGCGGGATCGCGGGCACGTACGGCCTCAAGAAGGAGAAATACGAGATCTCGATGGCGGTCGGGGAACGCCTCTTCAAGGACATCACCGCGAGTGGTTCCGACCTGGCGGCGTGCGACAGCGAGACCTGCCGCTGGCAGATCACGCATGGCACGGGCGTGAAGTCGGTGCACCCGATCGAGCTGCTCTATCGCGCGTACGGCCTCGATCGCGGGACCCAGGCCGGATCCGTCAATCGCGAGTTGCAAACCACGAGCGTGGGCGGATGACCATGGCCAAACGCCGAGCAGCGCGGCCGGTGGTCGTGGTCGAGGAGTCCTCGAACGGACAGGCGATCATGCGTATCGACGACGTCCTGCTCTCGCGCGACGAGCGGGGCACTTGGCTGATCGACCTCAAGGTTCGGTCGGCCGGCGGAGATCGATCGCTGCAGGTTCCAATTGGCAAGCATCGGGCCATCGACCGGCTTGCCTGGGAGATCAGGAGGACCGAGAGCCCGTCCTGACGGGATCCGGCGACGACGGATCGAGCGCGCACTGCGGGAGCACGCTGCGAGCGCCGACCAGCAACGAATCACACACCAGCGCCACGCATCGTTTGCGCTGCGATGGATCCATGAACATCGGGTCTGCGTGACTGAGGCCGGCCATCATCGCCGAGACGTCGCTGATGTTCACGTCCGGCCTGATCCGGCCGGACACCTGAGCCCGCTCCAGGAGGAGTGACACGGCATCGATCAGCTCGCCGGAGATCTGATTCTTGGTGGCGCTCAGGTCCACGCCTGACTCGACCATCGCGTCGGCGAGCGCCTTGAAATCGGCGAACTCATCACACAGGTTGCGCACGAAGGTTACGAAGGCCTCGCCGGGCTCGTCGGCTGCCGCCGCAGTTCGCGCCGCGGCCACGAGCGGGGTGATCCGGGCCAGGAGGAGCGCCTCGAAGAGAGCCCCCTTGGTCGGGAAGTTGCGATACACGGTACCGACGCCAACCTGCGCCAGATCGGCGATGTCGTCGATGGGAACGTCAATCCCGTGGGTCGCCATCAATGTTGTGGCCGCCTCGAGGATGCGCTCCCGGTTGCGCACCGCGTCGGCGCGCATGTGCCGCTCGGACCCCGTGGGCGCGGCGTCGCCCTGGTCTCGCTCGGTCGTCCCCGTGCTCATCATCGTCCTGGCCTTTGGTTGACAAACGGAACCATCGTTCCGTATAGTACTCCTAACCGGAGCCCACGCTCCGATTCTACCCCAAAGTGAGGACGAACGCTATGCAACCAAGACGCGTCAACCCCTGGCTTGTCCTCGTGATCGTGGGCCTCGCCCAGTTCATGGTCATCCTCGACGCGACCATCGTGAACGTCGCGCTGCCCTCGATCCAGCGCGGACTCCACTTCTCGCCCGAGAGCCTCCAATGGATCGTGAACGCCTACACGTTGGCGTTCGGAGGGTTTCTCATGCTCGGCGGACGGGCAGCCGACCTCATCGGACGCCGCCGCCTGTTCCTCATCGGGATCGTGCTGTTCTCCGCCGCCTCGCTGATGAACGGGTTCGCCGGCTCGGCCGGAATCCTCGTCGCCGGCCGGGCGCTGCAGGGTCTCGGCGGTGCGCTGGTCTCGCCGGCGGCGCTCGCCGTGCTCACCACCACGTTTGCCGAGGGCCGCGAGCGCACGACCGCACTCGGCGTCTGGAGCGCGGTCGCGGTCGGCGGCGGGGCGATCGGGCTCCTCCTCGGCGGCGTGCTGACCACCCTCTTTTCGTGGCAGTGGATCTTCTTCGTGAACGTTCCGGTCGGCGTGATCGCCATCGCGCTCGCCCTGCGGTTCGTACCTGAAAGCCGCGTGGAGCACGCTCGTGGCGGGATCGACATCGCGGGTGCCGTGTCGGTGACGGCGGGGCTCGTGGTGCTCGTGTATGCGCTCGTCAATGCCGAGACTGCCGGCTGGATCTCAGCGGAGACTCTCGGCCTCGGAGCTCTCTCCGCTGCACTGCTGGCGGGGTTCGTCATGATCGAAACCCGGCTCCGCCATCCGCTGATCCGGCTCGGAATCTTCCGGATGCGGTCGATCACCGGAGCCAACGCCGCGATGCTCCTCGTCGCGGGCGGCATGTTCGCCTTGTTCTACTTCGCTTCGATCTACGTGCAGGAGGTGCTCGGGTACAGTGCCTTGCGCGCCGGCCTCGCCTTCCTCCCCGTCACCCTGGGCATCGTCGCGGGAGCGGGGTTGTCGCAGCAGCTGATTCGCCGAGTCGGCGTTCGCGCCGTCGGGCTGACCGGCATGACGATCGGGGCGGTGGGGCTGATCCTGCTCAGCAGGATCCCGGTGGCGGGAACCTACCTCGGTGACCTGCTCCCCGGGCTCATGATCATGTCCGTCGGCATGGGGCTGACCTTCGTTCCGATCACGCTGATCGCCACCACCAACGTGGGCGCAGAGGACGCCGGCCTGGCCTCGGGGTTGCTCAACACGTCGCAACAGCTCGGCGGGGCAATCGGACTGGCCGTGCTGTCAACGCTGGCCGCCAACACCACGTTGAACACGGTGTCCGCCCTCGGCCACGCGCCAACCCCGGCCGACACTGTGAGTGCACTGGTCTCGGGCTTCCACGTGGCCTTCCTGGTCGGAGCCTTCCTCATGCTCTCCGGAGCGGCCATCCTGGCGGCGACGGTGCGGCGGCGCGACGTCTCGCGGATCGACAACGCCAACGAGGATCCGATTGCAGAGCTCGCAACCGTCGAGTTCGATCGCGAGTTGATGCCGGATGCACAGCAGCAGCGGACCAGATGTGTGCGCCAAGGACGAGGTTTCCCGACATGAGTTCTGACACAGTTGCTGACGATGACAGCCATGCACACAGCCTTTCGTCGCACCGATATGGGAGCCGGTGACATGGCCGCGAACGCGGTTCCGGCGGTCATGGGCGGCGCGTCCGACGTCCCTGCGATCGCACCGATCAACCAGGCGAAGTGGCGCACCCGCATCCGCGCGACCGGCACCGTTCGAGCCCTCCGCGTCCAGGAGACGCAGACAGGGTCCAGCCTCGGCTGCGAGATCGGTGACGAGGCCGGGAGCCTGTTGCTCGTCTTTCCCGGGAGGCGGCGGATCCCCGGCATGGAGCTGGGAGCACGGGTGCTGGTCGAGGGAATGGTCGGACGCTGGCGGCGCCAGCTGGCCATCCTGAACCCGTATTACGAGCTGGTCGGCGACCAGGCCTGACCAGCTCGTAATCGCCGGGGGGGCACCCACGGCTCAGGCGATGGCGCGCACGACCGGGGTGTCGCAATCGCCTGCGCCGAGAGCAGTCATGAAGACCCGCTTGGTCGCGGTGAGTGAACCCGCGAACGGAGCGTGATACGTCCCCGAGAGCGGCGCCACGTCTCCGTAATCGCGGCCGACGGCGACGGTGACGTACTCGTACCCGGTGGCGCGGCCGTGAGTTGGGTCGAGTGACAGCACCCGCGCATGCCCGGTCCCGTCCGGCACCAGAACTTCGACCCAGGCGTGCGAGCCGCCGAATCCGAGCAACTGGCCCGAGATGTATCGGGATGCCATCCCGAGCCGGCGCGTCAACGCAAGGAGCACGTGAGCGTAGTCCTGACACACTCCGGCTCCGCGAGCGAGCGCCTCGGCAGCGGTGGTGCGTACCGAGGTCGCGCCGTGCTGGTACGTCAGGGCGTTGTGAACGCACTCGTTGGCCGCGGTCGCGAGCGCGCCCCCGGTCAGCCCGCTCGCCCGGAGCTCTTCAGCGAGAAGATCGATCGGATGGTCTGCGCCGGTGAGCGGCGACGCGTCGAGGAGCCGGCGGTCCTCGAGCCTGGCCGCCGGCTCGAGGTGTGGTCCGTGTCGGGCGTCACGCTCGACCACGCTCGAGATCAGGAAGGTCACCTCCTCCTCCACCCGCGGGATGTGCAGCGTGACCACGGTGTTCCCGAAGAGGTCGACGCGCGCGTCGACGCTTCGTGGAATTGCGTTGATCACGCTCAGCCGGCGGCTCAGCCGTCGCTGATCACCGTGGACGCTCCGGGGCTGGACGACGAGTTGCTGCTGCAGGGATCGCACCGGGCCCTCGTAGCGGTATGTGATGCGCTGGTGGATCCGGTAGCGGGTCCGCTCCACCCTGCTCCAGTCCAGGTGGAGCGGTCCGGACGACCAGGTGCGCATCGAGTCGGAGCTGTCGGGCCGCATCGTCATTCGGTCGGATGGGACCCCGGCGGAGGCTGAATAGTCCGGGTTGAAGCCGGAGCCGGGGTCCCATCCGACCCCTCCAGATCAGCGTCGAACTCGCCGACGACCGCGGGGACGGCACTCGACCACGGTGGCGCCTCAATCGGCTCGGCCACCACGCGCATCGCGCGCAGCGGTGCAGCACCGTAGTGGGTCATCATCGCGATGTCCAGCGCATCACGACCGCGCCCGATGAGCACACGGCCGGTGCGTCGCATGTTGTTGCGAGGGTCGAAGACGTACCAGCGATCGCCGACGTACGCCTCGAGCCAGGCGACGAAATCCATGGGCTCGATCGCCGGGACGTCGAGATCAGGGAGATACCCGAAGCAGTATCGCGCCGGGATGTTCAACCCGCGGAGGAACGCGACCGCGAGCTGAGCGAAATCGCGACAGACACCCTCACGCTGGAGGTACACATCGGTCGCCCCGGTCGCCGACATGGTGCTGCCGTGCCGGAAGGTGACGTTGTCGTGCACCCAGTCGACCACCGCCTTGACTCGTTGCCATCCCGGCGGCGCGTCGCCGAACAGCCGCCACGCCGTGTTGCTCAGCGTGTCCGATTCGCAGTACCGGCTGGCGAGGGTGAAATGCAGCGTCGAGTCCGGCAGGTCGGCCACCGCAGCCTGTGACGCCGTCTCATTTGCGTCGTCGACGTCGCCGTCCACCTCGACCTCGGCCTCGTACCGGATACGCACGCTGCCCGGGCCGAGGACGAACCGCTGACAGGTGTTTCCGTACAGGTCGCTGTACTCGTGGAGACTGGTGGGTGGCCAGGTTTCCACCCCGGCGCTGCTCAGCGCGCGCACCAAGTCCGCGCGTGGCTCGACCTGCAGGACAAATGCGACCGGCCACTCCAGGTCGTGGAGAAACTCGCAGCCCACGCGAAGCCGTCGACCGCTCGTGGGGGCGTCGATCACGACCGTCACTGTAACCGCGAATGGGCGCACGTGAACCCGTCTGAGTGCACAAGCGCAGGATCGGGCCCTTGTGCATAGCGACCAATGACGGCGTGGCGGATGCGGGGAGTACTGTCCTTGGATGACAACCGATGCCGGTGTCGCGCGGGAGCTGGCCTTCGGATTGCCACGGGCTGCCGATGAATGCGTCGACCTCGACGGCGTGGTCCGGCCGCCGTACACCGAGTTGCTGGCAACGCTCGAGCGTGCCGCCGGGACCTTGCCCCAGATCCGCCGCGACGCGCAGCAGTGGTTCGCCGACCGGGGCGTGACCTTCGGCGTGCCCACCGAGGGCGTCGCGCCGATCTTCCCGTTCGACCCGGTGCCGCGGGTGCTCTCGTCGGCGGAATGGCGGTCGCTCAGCCGATCCCTCTCCCAGCGCGCCATGGCCCTCGATCTGTTCGTTTCGGACTGCTACGGCTCGCAACGCGCGATACGGCACGGCGTCGTGCCCGGGCGGCTGGTGTACAGCAGCACCGGCTACCTGCGCGACATCGTGGGCATCCGCCCTCCCCGCGCCACCTGGTGCCACGTGTCGGGGATCGACGTGGTGCGCGTCAAGGGCGCGTTTCTGGTGCTCGAGGACAATGTGCGCATCCCGAGCGGCATCGCCTATGCGCTGGAGTCGCGGCGCGCGATGGAGTCGCTGGCTCCGGAGTGGTTCGAGCTCGCTCAGGTCCGGCCGATCCATGGTTACACGGGCCGGCTCCGCCGCATCCTGCAGCGCATCGCTCCGCGGCAGTGGGACGCGGATATCGTCGTGCTGACCCCCGGCTCGTACAACGCCGCGTACTACGAGCACCAGCTTCTCGCCGCCGAGATGAATGCCACGCTCGTCGAGGGGCACCAGCTCATCGTGGTCGAGGACGAGGTGTACCGGCGGGATGCCGACGGCGCTGCGCAGCGTGTCGACGTCATCTACTCGCGCGTCAACAGCGAGTGGCTCGACCCGCTGGTCTTCCGGCGCGACTCGATGCTGGGGGCACCGGGGCTGATCGAGGCGTGGCGGCGCGGCAACGTGGCGATCGCCAACGCCCCGGGCACCGGCGTCGCCGATGACAAGGTGATCTACCCGTACGTCCCCGCGATGATCCGCTACTACCTTGGTGAGGAACCGCTGATGGACAACGTCCCCACCTACGACCTCACCAACACTCAGCAGCAGGCCCACGTTGTGGCCAATATCGACAGGATGGTGCTGAAGCCGGTGGACGCGAGCGGGGGCTACGGGATTCATTTCGGCAGGCTGATGTCGTCCAGGGACCGAAGCGATTTCCTCGATGGCGTCAAGGCCAACCCGAGGCAGTGGCTCGCTCAAGAGGAAGTCGAGCTGAGCCGCGCGGTGTGCCTGCGTGCCGGCGGCGGCTTCGAGCCTCGCGCCGTCGACCTGCGTCCCTTCGTGCTCCTCGACGAACGGCCGTGGATCGTTCCGGGCGGGCTCACCCGGGTCGCCGGCGACCCCGATGAGCTCGTGGTCAACTCGTCCCACGGGGGCGGGAGCAAGGACACATGGGTCCTGACACGCTGACCTACTCGGTGTCGCACCACACCGTGCTCAGGTACACGGCGAAGGTCAGCCTGTCGTACAACGAGGTCCGTATGCGGCCTCGCGACCGCGGCTCGCAGCGCACCCTGGCCTTCTCGCTGCTCAGCAAGCCCTGGGCGGTGCCACGGAGCCGGGTCGACTATTTCGGCAACTTCGTCCACCGACTCGATGTGACAACGCCGCATCAGCTGCTCGAGTTCACCGTCGATGCCGTGGTCGAGAACAGCGAACCTCGCCGTCGGCGACTGGCGGAATGGGACCAGGACGCGCTTGCCGGCGACCCCCGTCTCGAGTTCGTGCTGCCGAGCCCACGTGTCCCACTCGGTGAGAACACACGGTCGCTCTGGCACGACTGGAACGGTGATGACACCAGCTTCGACAGTGTCCTCGCGACCGCGCAGCGCATCCGTCGCGAGCTCCGCTATGTCAGCGGGGCGACCACCGTCGAATCCAGCATCGACGATCTCCTGGAAGGGGGCGCCGGTGTGTGCCAGGACTTCACACACCTCTTCCTGGCGATGGTGCGCGGCGCCGGCTGGCCCGCACGATACGTCAGCGGATACCTCGGACCCGTCGACGAGGAGAAGGTGGTGGAAGGGCAGTCACATGCCTGGGTCGAGGTGTGTGGTGCCGACGGGCGCTGGCTGGGTCTCGACCCGACGACCGGCGAGCACGCGGGCGCCCACCATCTCAGGCTGGCCGTCGGCCGTGACTACGGCGACGTCGCGCCGCATCACGGGCTCTTCTTCGGGACGGCGAAGGGCGCGCCGCCCGAGGTGACCGTGCGGATCGCCCGGATGTCCAACCAGCAGGTGGACCGCGTCGAACACCATGCCGCGGTGCACTGGCAGCAACAACAACAGCAGCAGGGGTAGGTCGACCTCAGGTCCAGGGTCGCGCCGACCGGGCGGTCCAGTACTGCCCCGCCGGCTCGGCTAGGTCTGGAATCTCCACAGCGCCCACCTCGAGAGCGCGCAGATTGCTCCTCAACTGGTCCATGCCCGCGGCGCCGCTCAGCACGACCGACACCCACGGTTGCGCAAGCACCGCCGCGATGGCGAGCGCATCCGGCGTTGCCCCCACCGATGCCGCCGCCCTTCCGAGCGGGGTGTGATCCGCACCGGCGTCTCCCACCGGCGTGAGCCGCCCATTTGCGACAGCCTCCTTGACGATCACGGCCCATCCGGCTGCCGCCGCCTCGCCAAGTGCCGGCCCGGCCGACGGCTCGAGGAGGTTCCAGGTGGCCTGCACGGACGAGAACAGCTGCCGGCCGTCGACCCGGACCTCCAGTGCCCGGCGGACGGTATCGGCCTGTCTCGGACCCGTGGTGGTGATGCCGAGCAGGAGGCCCTCGCGACGGCGCCGCGCCAGCGCGGTGAGCAGGGGCACGTCCTCCATCGCTCTCAACTCGATGGTCAGCGAGTGCACCTGGTAGAGGCGGAGGTGGTCGCCGAGCAACGCACGCGTCTCGGCGTATTGCCGCTCAAAGGTGACCAGCGAGAGGTCCTTGACCTCCTGAACCGGAGCCGCGATGTCCCAGCCGCCGACGTACGTGTATCCCCACTTGGAGCCCACCACCACGTCGGCGGCGTCGTTCCGGCTCGCGAGCCATCCGCTGAGGAATGCTTCGGCTGAACCGTACGACCGCGCGACGTCGACGTAGCGGATGCCGGACGCGTGCGCGGCGTCGAGCAACCGGTAGGTCAGCTCGCGGAGTGACTCCACGGATCGGTTGCCGCCGAGGTCAGCGCCACGGTTGGTGGTGATGTATGCGGGGCGCCCGACCGCCGCGAGCCCGAGACCGATCCGGCTGACGAGCGGTCCGTCGCGTCCCAACGTGGTGACGTCACGAGAAGTACCCCGATGGGCCGATGGACCGTCCGGCGCGGGCATGCGATACATAGTGATCGCGCAGGATCTGCACCACAAGCTCGCGGCGGCTTCGGACACCGACCTTGTCGAACACCGACTTCAGATGATCCTGCACGGTGTTCGTTGAGATCCCACTGTCGGCGGCGATGTCGATCGTCGACATCCCACGGCACACCAGCCCCGTGATGGCGCGCTCCTGTGCCGAAAGCCCATATGCCAGCATGATGATCGGAGCCACCTCGGCGGCCGACGCGCTGTCGATGATCACCGCGACGGCTTCGCCTTTTTCCATGGGAAGCCGTGAGGCGTGGAGCACCGCCCAGTGTCCGGCTCGCGTGCGAACACGAAGACGAGGAATACCCCCGTCCGGGTTCGTACGTCCGCGGAGTTGCGCCGCCACCGCGAGAATCTCCGTCGGCATCGGGGTGTTGGGACCACCCTCATATCCCAACTCGTCGAGCCATCGTTCTGCAGCCGGAGTCCATCCTGTCACCGCGAGTTCCGAGCTGAGCAGGACGACACCGGGCGCGGTTTCGGTAGGTATTTCGTCGATGGCTGCGGCTACGATGCCGGCACGAAGGCCAAGCGCGACATGCGGCGAGATGGTTTTCATGAAGAGCACGTCCTGAGCAGAGAACGGGCGGTGTTCCCCGCGATGGAGACAGATGAATCCCCAGGACGCTCCGCCGACCCGGAATACCGCTCGCAGTTCGTCCCCGAATCCCAGGGGCTGGAAGATCTCCGAGTATCGCGCGCTCCGCGACATCACGCCATCCGTCGCCTGAAGCAGCGTCTTGACGCCATCCGTGTCACGAGCAACGTCGGTCCATTTGTTGACATCGTCCGCGACGAACTCGTTGTTGACGAAGTAGGGCTTCGTTGTCGCCGGGATCTCCTCCTGGAACGTCCCCGTGAAGAGCAGTGTCGCGGGATCCGCGGTGGCCCACCAGATACCGTCTGATGGGACCGCGCGCTTCAGGATCGGCAGAAGCCGGGTTCGGAGCGCCTCCGGGCCGAGACCCATCTGACAGAGTTCGAGGACTGACTGAGCCGCGTCCCGGCGCATGATGTCGCCGTTCATCGCGTTGCTCTCCTTCGGCCTCGGAGTCAAGAGACAGGGGTTCACTATACGGGTCCCGGCCGCGATCGTCGTCAGGAGGCTGAGGGGCCGACAAGCACCTCGTACTGGCCGCGCTCGAGCAGCTCGACCCCGGTTGCCGCCACCGTCCTGGCTCGGCTCTGATCCGCGGAGGCGTCGCTCGACAGCGCAGCCGCTTCGGTGTTCCACAGGGTCAGGGTCAGCGCCCTCCGGCCGGCGGAGTCCACGAGAAAGAAAGCTCCGGCGTTTCCCTCGAGGCCTGCGACGAAAGCACGCACAGTCTCCACTGATGCCGCCCATCTCTCGATCGCTTCCGGCGTGCCGCCCCAGGTTGATGTTCTGGCAAACATGTCGATCCTCCGTTATCTGCTGTTCCTGGGAGGAGCATGCGGGGATGAGGACGGCCACACCATCCCAGAAAAGTGGGAGGGTCGATTGCGCCATGCAGACTCGTAAGATCGACGAGTGGCAACAGTGCTCGTCGATGGCTCCGAACTGCTGGTCAAGACGTCGGAACTCGAGAAGTTCGAGGCGATGCATGCGGACGTACGCGTCCCGCTGAGCACGGTGCGAACCGTGCGGGTGGTCGACGACGCGTGGCCGGAGCTGCGAGGCATCCGGGCGCCCGGGACCGGCATTCCGGGAGTGATCGCGGTCGGCACGCGACGGGGCTCGTTCGGTAAGGACTTCGCCGTCGTGCATGGAAAAGAGCAGGCCGTCGTCGTCGAGCTCGATGGCGCGGAGTACTCGCGCATCGTGGTGACGACACCCGATGCGGGCAGCGTCGCCGCCGAGATCCAGCGGCACGTCATGCCCCCGCCGGCCTGATCCTCCTGGCCAGGCAGAACGATGTCACCGGATCCGTCATCGTCACCGGCGGCATCGTCTGCTTGACCCATAACCAGGGTTGCATGCGGTCACGCGAGCTCGGAGGCCTGCACCATCAACGCGTTGGCCTGGTTCGTCCACGACCGAGCGGCACCCGATGCGATGCTCCGGCCACCGAACTCCAGATCGTTAAGGGCCTCGCTGATCCGTGAAGCCAGGGCGTCGCGCCGAGCGCCCAGCCGCGTGAGTGCCTCCTCGATGGAACGGTAGGTCGCATCGCCCGACGATGAGCTCTCGAGCGCCTTCGTGGACGCCCGCAGGGTCGCGATGCCGAAGACGCCGACGTCCGCGTTGAGCTGCTTGTAGGCGCTCTCGAGCGCGAGCAGTTGCGCGTAGCCCCTGCCGTTGCGGTCTGCGCTGGGGAGGAACGTGTGGCTCACGTCCTCGAGCAGGACCCGACCGTCGCTGACGTAGTCGTCGTGCAGGCCGAGCAACGCCATCATGGTCGGCCTGACGTCGGTCTCATCGGCCCAGGTGGTGGAGTCAACACCGCGAGCGGTCACACCTGGTCCGGCAAACGCCACCCAGTTGGTGTTGATCTCGGGAGCCACATCACCGTGATTCCAGGCGTATTGCGGATTGATGACCACGCACGGGTCGCTCGTCCCGGTCTCGGAGCCGGTCGGCCCTGTGCACGTCGATGGCCCCGTGCTGGCGTAGAAGTCCGGATTCGCGAAATCGGTGAAGGTGGGCAGCCGGTTGGGATCGCCCGTCTTCATGTGCAGGATCGTCTCCTCGACCTGATCCGCCATGGAGCTCGTGAACGGAACGGTGGCACCGCTATCGTTGTTGGCCCAGGGATCCGGCGCGAGCAACCCGCCCATGTCGCGCTCCAGCTGCCGTGCGACCGCGGCGCCGGCCGGCGGGTTCCCGTTGACGTACACGTTCGGAGCGCTGTCGGCGTGCACCGAGAACGCGGTGGTCCCCGTGTCGTATTGCTCCTTGAGGAGGCCGGTCAGATTCACGTCCACCTCCCCGATGGTGCCCTGCGCGTACGTGCACGGGATCGTGACGCCGTTGCACCCGGCCGGTGCTGGATGCTTTGTGCCGGCGAAGTGATCGCCCTCATCCGAGCTGACGACGAAGAGCGTGTTGGCCGTCGTGATGCCGTCGGCTGCGAGGCGCTTGAAGAAGGTGCCGAACGCCGCATCATCCGCCTTGAGCTGCGCCACATACGCCGGGTCTCCCGGGCCGGCGGCGGAGTTGGTCGTATGGTTGTCGTGCGCATCCTCGATGTAGCCGTAGGTGATCGGAATGCCGTGCTCCTGCATAGCCGCGACGTACCCAAGCGTCTGCGCGGCGCTGACGTCAAAGCCCGGGAAACCGTAGTAGGTCTTGCCGGTGTCCGAGCCGGCGTAGTAGCTCGTCAGCGGCTGTCCGTTGAGATCGTTCACCTTGACGCCCTGGCCTGGAACCGGCGTCCCGCCGATGAGCCTGCCGACGTTGACGTTGCCGTAAAGGGCGTCATACCCCTTGTAGCCGCCCGGCTCGCTGGGCAACCGGTCAGGCGCGGCGAGCGTGGGATTCTGAGCACACACGGAGGATGCGGTCTTGGCGCAGTGCACGATGATTCCCTGGTAGTTCGCGTCTGAGAGGTCCGCGTATCCGTACTTGGTCTCCTCGGCGAGCACTTCCTTCCATTGCGGGCTGTTCGCCCCGTAGATGGCCTTGATGTCGGGGTCCGAGTTCTCAACCTCCATGTTGGCCGTCGAGAACGCGCCGACGTCGCACCCGGCGCGGTTGAAGGGCACCCACGGCGCCGGCGCTATCGTCCCCTTCTGATCGACCATGGTCGGCGACGTGTCGGTGGTGGTGGTGGCGACCGGATCGGTCCAGTACGCGAACGAGCTGGCGAAGCTGCTGGTCCCGTCGGTGTTGAACACGCCATAGCTGTTCGCAACCGGCTGGCCGTGCTTGTCCCCGTAGACCCCGGTGAGTGTGGTGAGGATGTCGTCCGCCGTATGCGCGATCAACGGCGTGTGCTCATTCGAGAGGAGCACCCCGTTGTGTTCCATGAAGTTGAGCAGGTTGGGCATCTGCGTCAGGTCTGACGGGACGTTGGGGTTGTCCTGCGTGAAGTGCAGGTTGTCGAAGACGAGACTGATCACATGCTTGATCGATCCGGTCGGCGAGTTGAGCACGCAGCCGGTCGCCGGTGTCGTGGTTGCCGCGGCGGACGCCGTGCCACCGATCGGCAGCAACGTTGACGCGGGAACGGCCGCCAGCACCGCGACCGCACCGGCGAATGCCGAACGCCGCCCCCGGCCGCGTTTCCTTGGCTCATGCACTGCGGGTGTGTCCATTGTCGAACTCTCCCTGTGACATTGAAAATCGACCCTCGTATGCCACGCAAGATCCTAGAAGGCACGCCATTAACGATTGGCTAGCGGCCGGTTGTGAACCGGTAATTCATGAAGGCGAACGCATGGGGGACGCGGCAGGTCGCGGCGTGCACTCCGCGCCGCGCTCACCCGCGGCGCGGAGGACACCGCGCAACCACCGCGCTGACCGCCCGGGTCAGGGGACGAAGAGCAGACCCTTGGCCTGGATCGTGGTCACGGCAGTCGTGACCTGACCGGTGCGAAGATCGAGCCGTCCCAGGTAGTTGGGATGATTGATCGGGACGTTGGCGTCGCCCGGCGTGACCGCGACGTAGGCCGTTCCGGGGTCGAATGCGCCCCACACGGCGAAGATCTCGTTGTCGTCGCTGTCGGTGACCATTAGGGTGCCCCTCGAATCGGTCGCCCACGCCGTGTCATCCACCGACTGGGAGAGATTCAGGACTGAGAGACGCGGCGTCGAGCCGGCGGCGCCGTCGACGTAGATCTGCTGCTCGTCACCCTGGCTGTCGAGCATGAAATCGCCACCGAATCGAGGACTCACCGCGGGGACGACGGTATTGGAGTCCGGGTCGGTGAGCGCGAGTGCGACCTGGGTTCCATACGAGGCGCTGTTGCGGTTGGCCACGGTCGCGGTGCTGTTGTCGAAGAACACCGGCTGCAGCACCGCGACAGATCCATCAAGGTCCGCCCGGTAGACGGCGGGCCCGCTGGCGGTCGTCGGCGCGGAAGCGCTGATGAGGATCACACCGTGATCGACAGACACGGCATCCGTCCCTCCTCCGTGAGGCAGGGGGTTCAAATTGAACTGGTAGTGGTGGACCTGCTCGCCGGAGGGAGCCTCGGGCGAGATTGCGAAGAGGCTCGAGTTACCGTCTTCATTGACTGTAACAAGCAACTGATGGGTGGCCGCGTCCGCGGTCAGCCCGTCGGCATGGCCCTTGAGCTTCCAGGTGGCGACCCGATGGCCGGAGGCGTTGTAGCCGATCACGTCGCTGGCGGTCGCGCCCGTCGGGCTCGGCTGGCCGCTCGGCCCGATGCCGTTCTGCCATACGACGTATACGGTCCCATCGAGCCACGTGATGTCATCGGGGCCGAACACGGTCGCGCTGCCGCTGGCGAAGACCCGGACCGAAAGGTGCGCATGCCCTGCGGTTGTCGCACCCGCGGCGAAGGCCGGCCCCGCGCTGACCGCGGCAGGAATGCCCAGTGCGGCAATCGCGCCGGCAATGATCAAGCGTCGATGCAACTTCTCAGTCATGCTCGTACCGTCCTCTCTGCACCCGAATCGGCAACGTCACCACTCTGATGCGTGGATCGTTAACCCGGGGTAAAGAGGCTCGGGCGAACTAGCGCGAGCAACGCCGCCGGATGATCGCCGCGACGGAGAGCAGTGCCCCTGCGCCGATCAACGCGGGGGCGAATCCGATCGGTGCAGCCCCACTTGACGGTGTGGAGGGTGTGGGTGATGAGGTCGTGCTCGCGCTGGTGCAGATCCCTGTGGGTGGTCTGATCACGTTGCTGTCCAGGGTGAGCGCGCCATTTCGTGCGAGCGCGCGGCCGCCGTTTCGACCCCCTCCGACGCCGATCGTGGCGCCGGTCGTCATGGTGATGCTGGTCAGCGCGATCAAGTTTCCCTGGAACGAGGTTCCGGTGCCGAGTGTCGCCGAGCTGGTGACCTGCCAGAACACATGACAGGCGCTGGCCTCACCGATCAGGGCTACTCGGGAACGGCTCGCCGTGGTCAGGGCGGAGCCAATCTGGAAGATGAAGAGAGAGCCGCTTCGCCCCTCGCCATTGAGGGTCACGGTCCCGGTCAGCTGCGCAGACGAGCTGAAGTGATAGACACCCGGAGTGAGCGTCTTGCCTCCAAGATTCACGCCCGACATGTTCTTGAAGGGCGTCGCATGCGCCGCGTCGTTGTAAGTGGTCACCAGATCGGTCTGCGCCCGGATCGCGACTGCGTTGTCCTCGTCCTTGGCGCCGGTGACGACGCCGGGCGGGAAACCGGTGACCGACGACGCCTTGTTCGGGCTGATCGCCAGGTTGCCGGTGATGACGGTCGAACCGGTGTTGGTGATCGCGGATGCGGCCATCACGGTGAAGTTGCCGGCCGACAGCAGCCGCGGCTGCGCCACCGCGGCCAGGGCGGCCGTCGGGAACGCTGCGAGCGCGGCTCCAAGCGCGCATGCAGCGAAAACCGCGGAGCGGGAAGCCTTCAGGACACGTGGTCGACCATTCACAGGAAATCGAGCATGCGCGGCCTTCCCGGAAAAGACTGTGCGCCAGCGTACTTAGCGAGGTCATCCTCGAGGCGAGACATGAGGATCTGATCTCGTCTCTCGCTCTGAAAGCGGTACCGATGCGAGACGATCGTGCCGATGGAATTCGCCGGGGTCGTCAGCGGGCTCGACGCCCAGGTGGGCAACGCCATCGAAGGTGCCATGACGCGCCACCACGAGCGCCGCCTCCGCCGGGTCGGCTGGGCTCGGGCGCTGCGCGGCGACGATGCGGCCTGGGCAGCGCAGCCGCCCCCCCGCGACGGCAACCGAATGCAGGTCCACATCGACGGTTTGTCGGCGCTCCCCGCGATCGCAGCGGCCGTTCGCGCGGCTCGCACCTCCGTTCATGTCGCAGGCTGGACGTTGGATCCCGATTTCGAGCTCGAGCGAGACCCCGCAGTGGTCACGGTTCGCGAGCTCCTGGCGGACGCCGCGCAGCGCGTCGATGTCCGCGTCCTGGTGTGGGCCGGCGCGCCAGTTCCGATCATGCAGCCGTCGCGGGCCAAGGCGCGCGACCTCATGGATCGCCTGGTGCGCGGCACCCGGATACATGGAGCCGTCGACCCTCGCAATCGCCCGATGCACTGCCATCACGAAAAGCTGGTGATCGTCGATGGAACGCTGGCGTTCGTGGGTGGTATCGACCTCACCGCGCTCGCGGGAGACCGGCTCGACGGCTGGCCCCACGATCGCAACACCACGCTGGGATGGCACGATGCGGCCGCGAGGCTGGAGGGCCCGGCAGTTGCCGACGTTTGCGCCCATTTCGCGATGCGCTGGCAGGCGACCACCGGTGAGGTCCTCGCCGCGCCCGGGCCGATCCCGACCGCGGGCGACAGTCGCGTCCAGGTGATTCGCACCGTCCCCGATGGCACGTACAAGGCGCTGCCCCATGGCGATTTCAGCATTCTCGAGACCTACCTGAGCGCGTTTCGACGCGCGCGCCGCCTCATCTACATCGAGAACCAATTCCTCTGGAGCGCCGAGGTGGTGGCCGTGCTCCAGAGGAAGTTGCAGCATCCACCCACCGATGCGTTTCGCCTCTGCATCGTCCTTCCACGGCATCCGAACAACGGGAATGACGATACGCGAGGCCAGCTGGCCGTCCTGCAATCGGCCGATCTACAGCACCGTCTTCTGGTCGGAACGATCGGTCCGCTCGGCCGCCAGCGCCCTCCCGTCTACGTGCACGCCAAGATTGCGACCGTCGACGACAGCTGGCTCACCATCGGGTCGGCGAACCTCAACGAGCATTCGCTCTTCAACGACACCGAGGTCAACCTGGTCACCGATGACGCCAATGTCGCCCGCGACGTGCGTGAGCAGCTGTGGAGCGAGCATCTCAATGTCGACTGCCGGGGCGTCGATCCACTGCACGTGGTCGAGACGTCGATGCGGGCGTCACTCTCCGCCCGGCCGCCGTTCATCACACCACTGCGGCCGTTGCCCGCCGTGTCCCGGCGCTCGGCACGAATGCTCGGACCGCTCAAGGGCCTGCTCGTCGACGGTTGATGCGGCCCGCAAAGGCTCGCCTCAGCCGAATATCGCGCTCAGATCTCCGCCGGCAGACGCCGCATCGCCGAGCAGATGCACCCCGAACGCCTCCTCGATGGTGCGCAGGGTGCTGTAGTGGTCGCCCGTGGTCGCGATCGCCCCACGTCCTCGCGCGTTCGCCGAGATGACGATCATCGGGACGCGGCCCCCGGCTACGCTACCGCAACAGGACCCGGATGGTTCGGCGTCATTCTCGTCCATGGTGATGACCACGGTGCCGTGGTCCGCGAACCACGGCGATGAGAGCACGCCGGGAAGGATCGAGCGAAGCCAAGCGTCAGCTTCCGCAACGCTGCCGTCGTGCATGTCGTGCACGAGGTTCGGGGTGATCCAGACAAAATCGGGCGAACGGCCGGAGTCGAGCGTCGCCACCATCGCCTGCGCTCCCGGATAGGGCACGACGTGGATGGCGCATCCTCCGCCGCGGTCGGCGCTGAAATACAGGAAGGGGTTGTGCTTCTCCGCATACTCGCCCACTCCACCGACTCGGTCGCACGCCGAGGGCATGCCTTCCATGTAAGCCAGCCATGGGATGCCGGCGGCGGACAGTTCACTGCCGAGATCTGATGCCTGGAATGGCCCGCAGCCTCCGCCGTCAGGCGTGCAGTCCGAACTGATCCCCTGGGTGCTGCCGCTGTCGAGCGCCAGGTAGTTGGGTGCGCTCGGATGCGAGATCGCATACCACGAGGTGAGCGATGCATAGTCTGCTGCGAGCGAGCAGAGGAAGGGATCGTCGGCGCATGCACCGAGCGTCGCCGCGTATCCGCGGTTCTCCTCGACGATCACCATGATGTGCGGCGCGGCGGCCGAACGAGGCGACGCAGGGTTCGAGGTCGCGGACGATGCGGATGACGCTGGACTTCTGCATTTCGGGCGCGCTCGTCCCCGAGGCACAGGACGAGCCGGCTGCCAGAACGGCCAGGCCAGCCACCATTCGAATCGCGGTCGCTGTGCGAGTCACGGCTCAATCATCCCGCCGCGGACTGAGCGCCCGAACGGACAGTGACGCACGGTCGGACTGAGGCTACACCCTCGAGCGACCGCGCATGGCGTACCAGGCAATCAGCGCGATCACGATCACGATGACGATCACGTACACGATGATCTCTTTGGTGCCGAACACGTTGAACGCGAGCATTGACTGCCTCCTTGGTGGGATGCTGGTTCGCCTGCCGTCGCGACGAGCCGTGCGCCGCCATCCTACGGTGCTGCTGTGCTCTCGTGTGCTCCGGTCGCACCCGGGGCCCATCGTCGAATCCGGCGCATGCGGGGGCCCGGGAGCGGCCGGCAACCGCCGGCGACCCCGGCTTCGAGCGGCCGAGCGGCATCAGCTCGAGGTGGCCGGCCCCGTAGACTCGCTGCGTGGCTGAACCCGACGGCGAGCTCGTTGCCCTCCGAGGCCGTCTCGGGGACCTGGATCAACGGATCGTCGAGTTGATCGCCGAGCGATTCCGCGTCGTCGCCGACGTTGCGAGGCAGAAGGCGGCGTCGGACTCAGCGATTCGCGATTCGGACCGAGAGCGTCAGGTACTTGCCGCTGTCGAGCACATCGCTCGAACCGAAGGCGCGCCGGTCAACCTCGTGCGACGCATCTATCGCGATCTCCTCGCCGAATCCGTGAGCCGGCAGGTCTCGAGCCTCTCGGGCCTCCAACATAAGGTGGCAATGCGGGTCGCCGTGCGAGGCGGCCACTCGTTCGGCTTTCTGGCGGCGCAGAAGTATCTCTCGTCGCGTGAGGTCGACGGCGAGCTGGTCGTGACGCCGACCTACCAGGCGGCTGTCGACGCGCTGAAGGCGGGAGACGTCGACCTCGCGGTGCTGCCGATCGAGAACACAGCCGCTGGGAGCGTCGACGAAACCTACGATCTGCTGCGCGAGAACGAGGTGTCGATCGTCGGTGAGGAGACGTCGAGTGTCGAGTATTGCCTCTGCGGCGTCAGCGATATCCCACTCGGTGCGATCACGCGAGTCCTCGCCGCCGTCGACGGTTTCGAGCAGTGCTCCCGCTTTCTCGAGACTCTTCCCAGCGCTTCACAGATCCTCCATTTCGACACCGGCGCGGCGATGCGCCTTGTGCACGCAGAGGGGGATTCCACACACGTCGCCGTTGGGGCATCCGAGGCCGCCGCCGCTCACGGTCTGGTGGTTCTGCGCCGCGGGATCGCCAACCACGCCGAGAACTACACGCGGTTCGTCGTGCTCGCCCAGCACCCGGTGCCTGTAGAGCTCAGCGCGCCGTGCAAGACGAGCCTGATTCTCATCGGCCGCCACGAACATGGCGCGTTGATGCGATCGCTCGGGGTGCTCGCCGCGAGCGGTCACTCGATGACGAAGCTCGAATCGCGGCCGCGTCCCGGGCGGCCGTTCGAGTACCTGTTCTTCATCGACTTCGAGGGAAACGTCGCCGACCCGAGGACGGCCGACGCGCTCGACGACCTCCGCTCCACCGCGCTGCACCTCAAGGTGCTCGGCAGCTACCCGGCGACGACGACGCGTGGTGATGCACACCCCGGCGATGCCACCCCGCTGGTACCACCGGTGGAGTCGGGAAGCGCCCTCGAAACGCTTGTGGCGCCTCGCCCGGCATCCAAGGCGTCGAAGAACTACCGGCTTGCTGGACGTGGTGCGCGCCCGGATGACACGGTGATCCCGGTCGGCAACCTGTTGATCGGCGGTGGTGGCTTCCTGGTCATGGCCGGGCCGTGTTCGGTCGAGTCGGCGGACCAGATCACCGCCACCGCCCGGGCGGTTCGCGAAGCCGGCGCGCAGATTCTCCGCGGCGGCGTCTTCAAGCCCCGGACCTCGCCGTATGCATTTCAGGGACTTGGCTGGGAAGGCCTCGAACTACTTGCCGCTGCCGGCAGGGCGTCCGGCATGCCGATCATCAGCGAGGTGATGGCGGTCGACCAGGTCAGGCGCATGGCCGAGATGGTCGACATCCTGCAGGTCGGCACCCGCAACATGCAGAACTTCGACCTGCTGCGCGAGCTCGGCAAGGTCGATCGTCCGATCCTGCTCAAGCGCGGGCTGTCCAGCACCATCGACGAGTGGCTCGGGGCAGCCGAATACATCCTCGCGATCGGCAACCAACAGGTCATTCTGTGCGAGCGCGGAATCCGCACCTTCGAGACGAGCACGCGAAACACCCTTGATCTCTGCGCAATTCCCGTGCTGCGTGAGCTGACCCACCTTCCGGTGATCGTCGATCCCAGTCATGGCACCGGTCACCGCGCCTATGTCCCTGCGATGTCGAAGGCTGCGCGTGCCGCCGGTGCGCACGGGCTGCTCATCGAGGTGCACCCCGATCCGGACAACGCACTCTCCGACGCGGAGCAGAGCCTGTCCTTTCCCGAATTCCTGTCGTTGATGCGCAGCCTGCAGACTGTGGGCGTCGCTCCCTAGGTCTGCAGGGGCCGCTCCACCCACAGGAAGCTGGTGTAGTTCTCGTCGAGGTCTTGGAGGTTGTCCTCCACGACTCGCAGTCCGTTGAGCTCCGCAAGCATCCTGCTCCCCATGGTCGCGATCGAGTTCCGGAAGCTCACCGGTGCCGAGTAATTCGGCCACCTTTGCCTGGTCGATCAGGTCACCGGCACCACTCGTCTGACGAAGATTCGCGTATTTCTTCTCGAGGTTGGTCCGGCACTGGCGCAGCACCTGCGGATGAGCCATCACCGTCTCCACCTTGGAGAAGTCGGCGCTGCCGGCAATCATCAACGCGTGTGCGATCTTGATGGCGAACTCCTCGACAATGGCAAATCGATACCGCGCCATCGCCGCAACCGATTCACCAACCATGCCGCCGACTGAGTTGTGGATCGCGAAAACGCCGCGATCAATCTCTCCTTCGTGCAGCGCGCGCAGCACCCGTTCGGTGGTGTGCAGATACACGATCTCGAGAGGCACCTCCGGCGTCCGGCTCATGTAGTACCGGGCGGCATCCTCGTTGAAGCTGCCGCGTCCGCCCTGGATGCCGACGACCACGCGGTCGGGCACCACACGGTTGGGGAGCAACAGGTCGAACACCGAGTTCCTGCGCCTCCGACATGCGCAGGCGCATCGCCCTGGTGTGGGGATTGAGCGTCTGCAGATCGACGAACAGCTGCCAGGTGTCGTTGCTCACCTGGGACGTGACGTCGTGCAGGCGTCTGGTGCCGAGCGTGTCGATCGGCGTCTGCGCAAAGCCGAATCGCTCGAGCGTCCGGCCGACGAAATGGGTGACGCCCTGGCTTTGCGCTGCGAGACGATCGTGCGCGTCGGCGGACATCGGTACGACCACGAGGCCCTTGGAGGTGAAGTACGCCTTCCACGCGTCGAGTGCGACAGGGGTCATCCGGAAGCCGTCGACGACGATCGTCTGGCCCTCCAGGCCGCTCGCCGCGACGCTGTCCGGTCCGAAGAGCGGGTGGGTGAGCAAGGCCTGGTATGTCGCCGGGAGATGGCGGTCGAACACCTCGCGCGGATGCAGCTTCACGGACAGCACGTCGATGAGCGTCCGGGTGCCACCGAGCTCTTCGAAGAGCGGCAGGTGCTCCGTGAGAGTGCGCTCGAACGCTGATATCGGGACGCAGTAGAAGACGGCGTCGGCCGCGAGGGTTTCGCGCAATGATGCCGGCGTCAAACCCGCACGCTCCGCCTCGGCACGCTGACCGGGATCGGAGTCGTAGGCGCTGAGCGTGAAGTCGCCTTGCAGCATCGATGCCCAAAGGCGTCCAAACCGACCGAGGCCCACGACCCCGACTGTCGCCGGCAGAGGGCGGCTCACGGGGGATGAGCTCCTAGGCCAGGGGGCTCACGGGGGATTCCCCCGTGTGTGCTGCTCACCGGGGCTAGTGTACGGATGCGCGGAGATGCCGCCTGCGCAGCCAACACCGGGGCGTCGGTATGGTTCTGCGTGAGATGGCAAACCCGGCAGAGCATGAGACCGCCGACCGCAGCGTGCGAGAGACCGCGCGGCAGGAGATGCCGCGGGCGCTCCGCGACGAGGTGCGGCTCATCGGCGACGCACTCGGTCAGGTGATCGCCGAGCATGGCGGTGCGGGGCTGCTCGCCGACGTCGAAGCGTTGCGCCGCACGGTGATCCAGGCGCGAGCCGGGGCCGCGACACGGGGCGGCTATGCGAACACCGCCGATGCGCTCGTCTCCTCTTGGTCGCTGGACCGCGCCGAGCAGGTAGCCCGCGCGTTTGCCTGCTACTTTCACCTCGTCAACCTCGCCGAGGAGCGCTATCGCGCTCGAGCGCTGCGCGAAGCCGATTTCGGCGCGGGCGGTCCGGCCGAGACGCTCGCCTCCGCCCTCGCCACCGTGCGCGCAGAGCTTGGCGACCGCGGGCTCGACGAGCAGCTCTCCGCGCTTCGCGTGCATCCGGTGTTTACCGCGCATCCGACCGAAGCACGTCGACGCGCGGTGACATCGGCACTCCGGCGGGTGGGCGACCAGCTCGAGCGCCTCGCCGCCCCCGGGGTGGCGGAGGCACCGCAGCTGGAGATCCGCCGGCGATTGCTGGAGGAGATCGACGGTCTGTGGCGGACCGCGCAGCTGCGGACCCAGGAGCTGCAACCACTTGATGAGGTCCGCACGCTCATGAGCGTTTTCGACGAGACGCTCTTCCGGCTCGTGCCCGCCGTCTACCGGGAGCTCAGCGGTGCGCTCGACACGGGCGAAACCGGCGCGCAGCGGCCGGCCGCACCGGCGTTTCTGCGATTCGGCAGCTGGGTCGGGGGTGATCGTGACGGCAACCCGCACATCACCGCCCACGTCACCCGGGAGACGATGCTCATCCAGTCGGAGCACATCCTGCGCGGACTCGAGGCGGCAGCCATCCGCATCGGGAGCGGCCTCACCGCGGATGCGGAAACCACCATGCCAGACCAGGGGTTTCTCGCTCGGCTCCGGTCAGCGCGCGAGATCGTCGGCGACCGCGCCGCCGCCATCGAGGCGCGTTCCCCCGGCGAGCCGTTCCGGCAATTCCTGCTGATCGTGGCCGAGCGGATCGAAGGCACCCGCCGGGGGATCTCTCGCTCGCATATGCGGGGCCGGACGAATTGCTCGACGACCTCCGATGCCTCCAGGATGCGTTGGTGCTGGCCGGCGCTCCTCGGCTGGCATACGGCGAGCTGCACGGCCTCATCTGGCAGGTGCAGACCTTCGGCTTTCACCTCGCCGACCTCGAGATCCGCCAGCACAGCGGCGCGCACCGCAACGCGCTCGCCGAGCTCCGCGCCGCGGGCACGCGCTCCGCAGAGACCGACGAGGTGGTGGCGACGCTTCGCACCATCGCGCTGTTGCAGCAACGACTCGGCGCTCGCGTCTGTCATCGCTATGTGGTCAGCTTCACGGAGGGCGCTGACGACATTGCCAACGTGTACGCGCTCGCGGAGCTGGCGTGCGCACCCGGCGCCGCACCGGAGCTCGACGTCGTGCCGTTGTTCGAAACCATCGCGGATCTGCGCAACGCTCGCGCCACGCTGGACGCGATGCTCGAGCTCGAGCCGGTGCGCAGGCGCATGGACGCGACCGGACGCGCCGTGGAGGTCATGCTCGGCTACTCCAACTCGGCGAAGGAGAGTGGGCCGGTCACCGCAACGCTCGCGCTCTACGACGCCCAGGCCGACCTGGCAACGTGGGCGTCGGAGCGTTCGGTGCGGCTGACCCTGTTCCACGGACGTGGCGGTGCGCTCGGGCGCGGCGGCGGCCCTGCCAATCGCGCGGTGACGGCGCAGGCACCGGGCTCGGTCGCGGGGCGTTTCAAGGTCACCGAGCAGGGCGAGGTCATCTTCGCGCGCTACGGCAACCAGACCATCGCCCAACGGCACCTCGAGCAGGTGACCTCGGCGGTGCTGATGACCTCGACGCCGGTGGTTCGCGAACGCACTGAAAGAGCGGCGATTCGCTTCGAGGCGCTCGCTCGAACCCTGGACACCGCCGCCGGCTCGGCATACCGCGAGCTGATCGACATCGCGGGATTTGCGGAGTATTTCGCGCAGGTGACCCCCGTCCGGGAGCTGGCCAGCCTGCATCTCGGGTCGCGCCCGGCCAATCGCGGCGTCGACCGGGGCCTGGGATCGCTCCGGGCGATCCCGTGGGTGTTCGCGTGGTCGCAGATCCGGCTCAACCTCCCCGGCTGGTACGGCATCGGCAGCGCGCTCGCGCGAGTACCGCTCGAGGAGCTGCGGGTCGCCTATGCGGAGTGGCCGCTGCTCAAGGTGCTCATCGACAACGCGGAGATGAGCCTCGCCAAAACCGACCGATTCATGGCGGCGGCGTACCTGCGCCTCGGAAACCGGCCCGAGATCGGTGAACGGATCCTGGCGGAGTACGACCGCACGATTGCGGGCATCCTCGACGTCACCGGGCAGTCGCGCCTTCTCGAAAAGCGGCGCGTGCTGTCGTGGGCGGTGGAGCTGCGCAACCCGTATATCGATGCGCTCTGTCATCTGCAGCTTCGTGCGCTTCGAGCCCTGCGCAGTGGGGATACGGGTGATGCTGACCGGAGGCGGCTGGAGCAACTGCTTCTGCTGACCGTCAACGGCATCGCCGCCGGGCTGCAGAACACGGGGTAGCGGGTCGCGGCCCTACGATCGGTCATCGCGCTGCAAGGACCGAAGCGATGCGAGGAGAAACAGGTGGTGATGCCGTCATGAAGGTCGGGATCGTCGGGATCGGGAAGATGGGGCGGCCGATCGCCGAGCGTCTCGTCGTCGCCGGTCACGAGGTGGCCATCTGCAACCGCTCTGACAGCGCCGGCGTGCAGGCACTGCGGGAGAGAGGGGCGACCGTCCTGGGAACCCCCGCCGAGCTGGCCGCCAGGAGCGAGGTGGTCCTCACCGCCCTGCCGACTGAGGACGCCGTACGACAGGTCTACGACGACATGTCGACGATTGCCTCCAGCGGGCAGCTCTATGCGGACCACTCAACGGTGAGCCCAGGGCTCAACCGGCACTGCGCGGAGATCCTCGCGAAGCAAGGCGCCGCGTTCCTCGATGCGCCGGTCTCGGCGGCCCCGCTGGTGCCGAGGCCGGAACCCTGACTGTGATGGTCGGGGGCGACGAGGCGACTTTCAACCGAGCCGTCCCGCTGTTCGAGGCGTTCGGGGGCAAGATCCGGCACTGCGGCGGCGTCGGCGCAGGTCAGGCGATCAAGCTCGTCAACCAGTACCTCGTCGCCGTGCATACGATGGCCGCGTCCGAGGCCGCCGCGTTCGCGGACCGGCTGGGAGCGGATCTCGGGACGGTCCAGGACGTGATCGGCACCTCCTTCGGAAGCTCGGCGATGCTGCTCCGCAATCTCCCGCGTTTCATCGCCCGCGATTTCAGCCCGGCAACCCCGGTCGGGCTGATCGCCAAGGACCTGTCGATCATCCATTCGGAAGCGAAGGACGCAGGTGTGCCGCTGCTGCTCGGCGGTCTCGTCGAGCAGCTCTACCTCGAGGCGAAAGCACGTGGGTGGACGGGCGAGGACATGGCCGCCCTGGTGAAGCTCTGGGACCGACAGGCGGGATAGCGTGCCGAGGCTCGCCGCCAACCTCACGATGCTCTGGCAGGACCTCGAGCCGTTCCAGCGGTTCGAGGCCGCGGCCGCCGTGGGGTTCACGCACGTCGAGCTGCTCTTTCCGCATGAGCTCGACGCTGACCGGCTCGCGTCGATCCTTGATCGGCTCGAGCTCGAGATGGTCGTCTTCGACCCCGCGGCGGGCGATTGGGCCGGTGGGGAGCGAGGTCTCCTTGCGGTTCCCGGGCGCGAAGATGAATTCGCCGGCACCCTACGCGCGGCGATCGGCCTGGCGACACGAATCGGCACAACGAGGCTCAACGCGTTGGTGGGTGTGCCGCCCGGGGACGTGAGCCGGGATCAGGCGCGCGAGACCGCCATCGCGAATCTCAACCGTGCCGAACCCCTGGTGCGGGCGGCAGGCATCACCTTGCTCGTCGAGGCCATCAACACCATCGACATGCCCGGTTACTGGGCGAACACCGTCGCCGCCGCCGCGGATCTCGTGCAGACCGTCAGCAGTCCGAACGTGCGCCTGCAGCTCGATCAGTATCACGCCGCGATGGCTGGCGAGGACGCCCTCGACTGCCTGCGCCGCTACTTCCCGTTGATCAGGCACGTCCAGATCGCCGACGTCCCGGGCCGGCACGAGCCAGGGACCGGGACGCAGCCCATCGGCGAATTCCTCCGCGAGCTTGACCGCCTCGGGTACGACGGGTTCGTCGGCCTCGAATACCGGCCGCTCGTGGACACGGCGTCCAGCCTTGCGTGGATCCGGGAGATGCATCTTCGGAGCTAGATTCCGTCGATCGCTCGATCGCGTGCGTCGAGCCGCTCGATTGCCTGTCGCGCCGCGCTGCGCAGCAGCGCTCGTGGGTGACGCATCGGGTCGAGGTCGCCGTCGATTGCGTCCAGGGCCATGGTGACGGCGAACAGCTGCGACAGCTGATCGAGAACCGTGCCGGCGATGGCGATGCACGGGATCTCACGCGACGCGGCTCGCAGCGCGACCTCGGCGGGCGCCTTGCCGGTCGGGGTCTGGCTGTCGAGCCGCCCCTCACCGGTGATCGCGACGGTCGCCCGATCCAGTGCGGCATCGAGCCCGACCAGGTCGCAGACGGCGCCGGCCCCGGCCACGAGGCGAGCGCCGGCGAGCGCCAGGCCGAAGCCGCATCCGCCGGCCGCGCCTGCTCCGGGAAGCGTCGACAGGTCGCCGCGGCCCAGACCGGAGGCCAGATCGGCAAAGTGCGCCAGCGCTCGCTCGAGGCGAGCGACATCGCCGGCACTCGCCCCCTTCTGAGGCGAGAACATCTGCGCCGCGCCCTGCGGTCCGAGCAGCGGGCCGCGGATGTCGCATGCCACCTCGATCGAGCAACCCGCGAGCGTCCGGATCACCTCGGACAACTCGATGGCGGCTGCATCCTCGAGCGCACCGCCGCCGGGGCCAACCTGCTCGCCATGTGCATCGGTCACGCGGCCGCCGAGCGCCTGGAGCAGGCCGGCGCCGCCGTCGGTGCAGGCGCTGCCGCCGACGCCGACCATGATCCTTTGGGCGCCGTGATCGATCGCGATTCGGATGAGCTCTCCGGTCCCGCGCGAAGTGGTGTGCAGCGCGTCGGGCGCGGTCGCACCCATGCGGCGGAGCCCTGACGCCTCCGCCAGCTCGACGACGGCCTGGTTATGCCCGAGCCACCCGAGCCTGGCGATGATCCTGGTGCCGTCAGGTCCGGTCACGCGATGGCGCGTGACCCGGGAATCGGCTCGGCGTGCCCCCAGGAGCACGTCGAGCGTGCCGTCGCCCCGTCGGCGACCGGGATCTCGATGGCGACGGCGCCCGCGTCCCGAACGCCCCTCGCCATTGCCAACGCGGCCGCGTGCGCGCTGAGCGTGCCCTTGAAAGCGTTGGGCGCACAGACCACAGTCATATCCCGGCCGGCCGCTGATCGCATGGCTTGCATGGTGCGGAATCCTCGACGGGTGACGGCCCTCAGAATGTCGGCGTGACCAGCCGTGCCGTGACAGCGGGACTCGGCGCGGTCTACGTGGCTGCTTCCGTGGTGGCACCGCTGATCCTGAAGACCACACCCTCGGACCTCGATCTGTATTTCTGGCCTTCAGCCGAGACCGTGGTCTCAGGACACCCGCTGCTCATCTACACAGCGCACCTGCACGACGTCTACACAAATGACAACGGCCCGCTGGGATTGGTGCCGCTGATCCCAATCGCCGCGCTCGCCAATGCGCTCGGCTGGGCTGGGATTCTGGCCGGTCGCGCTGCACTCGCGGGTGCGGTGGTGTCGCTGGTCGTGCTGCTCCTCGCCTACCAAACGGTTCGGCTCATCGAAACCGCGCGGGGCGGCGTGCGATGGCCCCTCCTCGTTGCGTGCACCGTGCTGCTCGCGCCGGCACTGTGGATCGCCGTCCTCGACTACGGTCATGTCGAGCAGCCCGTCGAGCTGTGCCTCACGTTGCTCGCGATCAGGTGCTTCCTGAGCAGCAATGGTGCGGTGACCGGCATCGCACTGGGCGCGGCGGTGGTCACTCGCACCATCGCCGCATTCAGCGCGCTCCCATTTCTGATGGTCCCACTCGCCATCCGGCGGCTGCGCACATCGGTGACCATCGCGATTGGGGCGGTCCTCACCATCGCCGTGGTAATGACACCGTTTCTGCTGGCTGACGCGCCGTCGGTCATCCATTCGCTGATCACGTCTCGAAGCAGCCTTCCCATCGACGGAGGCTCCTTCTGGATCGTCGTTCGGGATGCGTCATGGGCGGGCGTTATCAGGAGCGGCGATGTCTACATCGGTGCCGGTGTCGCCATGGCGCTGGTCGGTGTGACGCTGCGCCGCAGTCCAACCGTCGCGCGAACGCACGCCGGGCTCGCCGGCCTCCTGACCGTCGCGTCGTGCTGCCTTCCGCTCATCGCCAAGACCGTGTTTCCCTATTACCTCCTGGAGCCCTACCTCTTTGCCGTCCTCTGGTGGCTGGGCCGACCCGGCAACCCGCTCAACTGGCGAGCCGTGGTCCCCCTGCTGATGACCATCGACGTGTTCATCATCAAAGCCGCGGCGTCCGCGCCGTCCCCATGGGGCGTGGTCGCGAGCCTGGCCTCCTCGTCGGTCATCGGCCTGTCAATCGGGCTTGTGACGCTTGATCTGGTCCGGTCCCCGGTGGGGGCGATGCACGTTGCGGTCCCCGCCCTCGACCACCGTCCCCAGGGCGTCGGGGCGGTTCAGGATGCACCGAGGTGACCGCCGTGCCAGGTCGTTTCCTGCTGCTGGGCTCCGGCGAGTTCGAACCGTGGTCCGGCGAAGCGGAGCGATTCGCCCTGGGCGGGGCCCCCGGTGACGGCTCGGTTGCCGTGCTCGCGACCGCGAGCGGACGCGAAGGCGATGCGGTCTACGCGCGCTGGACCGGCATGGGTCTGGCCCACTACGCCTCGCTCGGCATCACGGCGCGCGTTGTACCGGTACGGAACCACGCCGAGGCACTCGACCCCGCGATGGCGACACCGATCGACGGCGCGAGCATGGTGTTCTTCAGCGGGGGTAGCCCCAAATACCTGGCGGAGACGCTGAGCGGCACCCCGGTCTGGGATGCGGTGCTCCGGCTCGTCGACCGAGGAGGCGTGTTCGCCGGATGCAGCGCCGGCGCCATGGTCGCCGGGGCGCCCGGGATGCGCTTCCCGTTCGCAAGTGGCTGTGGTCTGCTCCCGACGACGGCGGTCGGAGTCCACTGGGACGCCCTCTCCGCGTGGTGGATCCGCTGGCTGCGCGATCTCGCACCGCGGCGGCTTCCATCCAACGTGCAGTTCATCGGAATCGCGGAGAACACCGCGATTGCGTCGGATGGGGATGCATGGCGCGTGTTCGGCGCGGGCGAGGTGGATGCGCGACTCGGTGGCGATCGACGGGCCTACCGCCAGGGCGACCGGTTTCCGCGATAGCAGGGCGACCGGTTTCCGCGATAGGAGGACGTCGCGCCGGCCTCCGGCGTGTGGAAACGGGGTGCCCAAGTCCCGATGGACAAGAATGTCCGTCGCATGACCATTCCCAGGGGGCGCTGGCTCGTCACGGCACTGCTCCTCACGATCGTGGGGTGCTCTCCCGCGGCCGCGCCGATCGCCACGAGAAGCGCGACGCCGGCGGCGCACGATCCCGCGACAGCAGCGCCAACCCCCTCCCCGTCGCCAACGCCCCACCCCAGCCCGAGCCGCCTGCCGGGTGCTTCGTTCGGCCTGCCTGCGCTGCCGCCGGGCGTGCCCTTCACCGGCAAGCTGCTGATCGCTGATCGAGGCAACGGTAGGATCATCGAGATCAACGCGAGCGGTGCTGTGGACTGGGTGTTCCCGCGACCGGGGCAGCATCTCCCGGTGCCATTCGGCGCGCCGGATGACGCCTTCTACACCGCAAACGGGACGACCATCATCGCCAACGCCGAAGGTCATCAGACGGTGACCGCGATCGACCGTGCGACGGGCACCATCCTGTGGCAGGTCGGCCACTACAACGTTCGCAGCAGCGCGCGCGGGTACTTCAACGAGCCGGACGACGCGGTACCGCAGCCGGACGGAACCATCTGGGTTGCCGACATCCGCAACTGCCGCCTCGTGCACCTCTCCGCGGCAGGAGCATGGCTCGGGACGATCGGCAATCGCTCGTGCCGGCACAATCCTCCCACGAGCTTCGCAGACCCCAACGGCGCATTTCCCACCGCCACCGGCAGCCTGATCGTCACCGAGATCGGCGGCAGCTGGGTCACCGACCTGGTGCCCGGAGGCTCGGTGGCGTGGTCGGTGCGCGCGCCGGTCAGGTACCCGTCCGATGCGATGCAGATGGCAGGTGGCTCGGTGCTGCTCACGGATTACTCGCGGCCGGGGGCGGTGGTACGGCTCAGCAGCACAGGCCACACGCTCTGGTACTACCGACCCTCGGGGGGAGCCGAGCTCAACCACACGTCGATCGCCATCCCCCTGGCGAGCAACCGCATCGCCATCTGCGATGACTTCAACAGCCGGATCATCGTGATCGACCCCGCCACGGACCGGGTGATCTGGACGTTCACCGGGAGCGGGGCGTCTCGTCTCTTCTACCCGGATGGGATCGACTACGAGCCACCCCAGTGACCGAGGTGCGACCCGGGTTCCACGTCACGCCGCCGCGGTGAGCGCGACGCTGGTCATGGCGGTCATGACCGGCTGCGCGACATCGAGGGTGCAGACGCCGCCCACCCACACGCGAGCCACGAGCACGCCAATACCGGCGCCGACCATTGCGCTGCCGACACCAACGCCGGTCGCCGCAACCACGCTGGCAAGCTGCGCGGCCCCGGTGTCCAGCGCCGCGCTCCATGTGGTCCACCGATTCGGCGTGTCGCCTGATGACATCGCGGTCGACGCCTCGGGCAACCTCTGGGTCAGCGCGCGGACGGCGAACGAGGTCTTTCGTCTGCGCCCCGACGGGGCCGCCATCAGCACCGTCACGGTGACCGGCGGCCCTGAGGGCGTCGCGATTGATGCGTCGGGCGTCTACGTCGCGCAGCAGAACGTCAACGGGATTGAGCAGATCGCTCCGCAACGCCATGCCGTGATGAGCTTTCCAAATCACACCACCAATCCGGGCATCGATGGCATCAACATCGGGGCGCCGACCCAGACGCTGCTCGTCCCGGACAGCCCGAACGGCACGCTGCTCGAGCTCTCCCTGGCCGGTGCTCCCAGCGCACGGGTGCTCGCGAGCAACCTCGGGCGACCGGTGGCGGCAACCGCCGATCCCCAGGGCGACATCTTCGTCGGGAGCGAGTTGTCGCCCGGGCTTGTCGAGGTGACGCCGAGCGGCACGGTGCGGCGGCTCGGGGGCTTCACCGACCTCGACGAGGTCGTGTATTACGCAGGCCTGCTCTACGTGACCGAATTGAACCGTCGTGACGTCGCGGCCGTCGATCCATCGTCGGGCGCCTCCGTGGCGATCGCGGTCAATCTCCCTGCACCACAGGGGCTCGCCGTCACCGCCGGCGGCATCCTCGAGATCGTCGACGCGACCACCAACCGGCTCTACTCGTTGCCCGCGTGCGGGGTTGCCTGACGCCGCGCCGCGCCTCCGCGGTCAGAGCGACGTCACGAGCAGCATCAGCGCGGCAGCGCTCATCACCGCCGCTGCAATCCATACCAATGCGCTGCTCACCATCCCGCTGCGATGTTCGTCCATGACGCGTCGATCGCGAGCCAGGAGCGCAATCAGCACGAGGATCGGCGGCGCCACCACACCGTTGATGATCGCGGTGACCACCAGGGCCTGGATGGGATCGATGTTCATGACGTTCATGACGACACCGCCGACCAGCGCGAGGACGATGAGGCTGTAGAAGGTCGGACGGGATAGCGGTGTCTCACTCAGGCTGCCGCGGAAACCGAAGAACTCCTTCACCGCGTAGGCCGCGCTCGCAGTGAGGACCGGAATCGCCAGCATCCCGGTGCCGATCATGCCGACCGCGAAGAGCACTGACGCGAGCGGCCCCGCAAGCGGCTTGAGCGCCTGCGCGGCCTGCTGCGCGGTCGCGATGCCGGTATGACCGGACGTGTGCAGCACCGTCCCGGACGCGAGGATGATGCAGTACATCACCAGCTGGGAGAACAGCATTCCGACGGCCACGTCAATCCGTGCCGCGCGCAACTCCTTGCGGCTCGTGCCCTGCCGCTGCTGCTCGGTCGTGGCACCGGCCGCCTTCATCTCGTCGACCTCGCTCGACGCCTGCCAGAAGAAGAGATACGGGCTGATCGTGGTGCCGAGGATCGCCACGACGATGCCGATGAAGGCCTTGTTGAGCTCGAAGTGCGGGATGAATGTCGATTCGACGGTCTTCAGCAGATTCGGGTGGACGATGACGACGGTGATGACGTAGGCGAAGAGCGCGAGTGTCAGGTACTTGAAGCAGCGGAAGATGATCGAGTACGTGAGGCGCAGTTGCATGAAGCCGATCAAGAGCGCTGCGGGCAGAACCAGCCATCCGGGTGTCACGTGACTGCCGGTGAGCATCGAACCTCCCGCCGCCACCGCGCCGAGGTCCGCGCCGACATTGATCGTGTTGGCGCACAGCACCAGGATGATGCAGGCGCCGACGAGGAGCGAGGGGAACTTCCGCCGCAGTGACGTCGCCAGGCCGACGCCGGTCTGGAGCGCAATCCGCGCACATGCTTCCTGGACCGCGATCATGAGTGGAAAGGTGAAGAGCGCCAGCCAGAGCGTGCCAAGACCGAACTGGCTCCCCGCCTGCGTATAGGTACCGATGCCTGACGGGTCGTCATCGGAGGCACCGGTGATGAGCCCGGGACCAAGGATCTGAATGAATCCGCCGAGCCCCCTGCGGCGCGCCTCATCGACACCGCTGCGTCCCGCAGTCGGCGTCCCCGTCGCCGCCTCGGTGGCGTCACCCTTGGCGACAGCCTCGGCGGACGGCTCCTCGGCCACCGCACTGACGTGCGAGACCGCCGCGCGAATGGGATCGGGCCGCTCGTCCGCCGCGGTGTTCGATGTGTTCGTCCCCATGGGATCGATGGATCTCCGGCCGCTAGGCGGCTTCGATGCGGCCGGCCCAGAACTCGTAACGAGTCACATACCGTTCCCGCTGCATTCGCAGGAGTCGCTGATCCACGCCGGCCTCGCGAACAGCAGCGCCCGCCATGGATTTCAGCGCAGACTCGGTGCGTTCGAGGAGCACGGTGATGAGTTCGATGAGATCACGGTAGACGCCCAGCCAGCGCACCGCATCACCGGGATCAAGGGACTCGGGATCCTCGCCGGGCAGGAGTGCCTCGGGGTCGACAGCCTGGGCAACGTCCGACTCGAGGTACATGGGCCTCCCTACGGTGGTGCGCTAACTAAATATGATAGCGAGACTAGCACGTTGGACTTCCTGTGCGCAACATCAGGCTCCAGGCGGTGACCGGCGTGTAACACGGTTTCGCGAGGCGTCGGACATCGCCGCACGCGAGGGGCCGGCCTGCGCTTCATTAGCAGTCGTATGAGCCAGCTCTTCCGCCGCAGCCGGTCGGCCGTGCCGGCGCCGGCACCGGCGCCTGTTCCCGTCCACAGCGCCGGAGTGGTCTGCAAGGTCGCCGGGTGCTCGAACGACACCGCCCAACCGTGCTCCTACCGCGACGGGCGAGGCCGCGCATGCCGCGCCGTCTGCTGCCCGGATCACGGCGCGTCCACCGGCGGCAAGTTCTACTGCCGCCGCCACGCCGGAGTCCTTCGCGCGGTGGGCACCGAAGCAACTCAGCAGGGCGGATTGCCGGACCTCGACAACCGCGCGCCGTCGCTGGTCAACTGGATCGCCCGTGACCTCGATGCCAACGTGCAAAGGCTGCTCACCGGGGCCGCGAAGACCGGCGAGAGCGTCATCGCGGACGACACCGTGCATGTCGCGCGCGATTTCAATCGGAGGGCTCGGTGGGAGCAGAGCTGGCGGCTCGTGGATCACACCGGCCTGATCCTCAAGGTCACCATCCAGGTGCTGGAGGAGAACGACTCGCTGGTGCGCGTTCATGTCGGGAGTGGCGTCATCGCCGACGGAGTCCCACCCTGGATTGCGCGGCGGACCGAGGACAGTGACGTGGCCACCGATGCCGCGCAGCGCCAGCGCTTCTACCAGTGGCTCGACGAGAGCATCTTCATGGCCGTCGACCGTTTCAGGACCGAGCGCGAGCGACAGCGGTAGTCAGCCCGAAGTCGACGGTTGCGGAATCCCATCGATGGTTCCCGACTGGACCCGTACGGCATCCGCCCCGGGCTTGTACACGGTGACCGCCCCCGCGCCGAGGCATCGCCACACACCGGCTTCCCAGAGCGCGCACGTCCGCTCGTCGACGCCGATCAAGACAGCACCGGGCAGGGCTTCGCGCGCCGATGGATACCACTGCTCGCCAAAGGTGTCGTGATGCGGCAGCACGGCCGCCGCCGGCACCACGCCGAGGCCCGGAAGCGCGCGACGTTGGGTGTGCCCCGGGAATGACTGGCGCACCAGTGTGTCGGAACACAGCGCCATGGCCCCGGCCGATGACCCGGCGAGCGCCGCGCCGTTTCGCCACGCAGCGATGAGCGCCTTGCCAACCGGGCTGTCGCGAAGGACGGTTGCCACCAGACCGGGGTCACCGCCCGGGAGGTAGCAGAACCCTGCTCCCGCGGCAATCTCCGCGAGCGCAGGGTCGTGCGCCTGCGCTCGCGTGTACACCGCAAGCTCGACCACGTCGAGCCCGAATCGCTGAAACCATCGCTGGGCGTTGCGCACCGCCACATCGGGCCGCGACCTCGCCGCGGCGGTCGCGAGCACATACGCGGGACCGCGAGCCGAGGCGGCGAGGAGCGCGTCATGGGGTTCGGTTCCCGCATGAAACTCATCGCCGCCGACGAGCCCGAGCAATCCCGCGCGCGACTGACGAGCGGACACAGGGCGAACTCAGAAGCGCGATTCAGGCAGAGATGCGTTGTGCCTGGAGCACTGCCTCGAGACGCAATCGAGCATCGGCGTCCCGCCTTGCCTCGACAACCACATCCCACAGAATGCGGGACGTGTTTCGCTGCTGCAGATACGTCTTGATCGACCGGCCCTCAGCGTGATCCGCACGACGCTGCTGCCACCAAATCCAGGCCATCTGGGGGTTCCTTTCTAGACACCCCCAGTCTAGCTCTGATGTTCCGCCTCCGCTGCATTACCACGCGACTGCGATGTACTTGCTCTCCATGAACTCGAGCAGGCCGTCGTGGCCACCCTCGCGGCCGAGGCCGCTCTGCTTCACGCCGCCGAAGGGTGCGGCCGGGTCGGAGACCAGCGCGCGGTTCAGGCCGACCATGCCGGATCTCGAGGCGTTCGCTGACACCGCAGCCCGCGCTGCAGGTCGCCGGTGTAGACGTAGGCGACGAGGCCGATACTCGGTGTCGTTGGCGAGCTGCGACCGCCTCCTCCTCGGTGTTGAAGACGACCACCGGAGCGACAGGCCCGAAGATCTCCTCGCGGAGGATCGCCGCATCCGCCGGCACGTCCACAAGCACGGTTGGCGGGTAGAAGAAGCCGGGTCCGCCGGGGCCGTTGCCGCCGACGGTCAGCCGTGCGCCGGCGCGCACGGCGCCGGCGACGAGCGACTCCACCTTCTCGCGGCCGGCTGCGTTGATCAGCGGGCCGCACTGCGACGCCGTCGTCGAGCCCGGGCCACCGCGAGCGCGCCCATCGCCTCGGCGAGCCTTCGGAGAATGCGTCGGCGATGCCGCGCTGCACGTAGAAACGGTTGGCGGCGGTGCACGCCTCGCCGCCGTTGCGCATCTTGGCGACCATCGCGCCCGCGACGGCGGCTCGAGGTCGGCATCGTCGAACACGACGAATGGCGCGTTGCCGCCGAGCTCCATCGAGCAGTTGACGACGCAGTCGGCCGCCTGGTGGAGCAGACCGCGACCGACTTCGGTCGAGCCCGTGAACGAGAGCTTGCGGACGCGCGGGTCGTGCAGCATGGCGCTCACGACCGGGCCCGAGCGTCGCGACGGCACGACGTTGACAACGCCGGCGGGGACGCCGGCTTCCGCGAGCAGCGCCGCCATGCGCAAGCGCGGTCAGCGGCGTTTCCGACGCCGGCTTGAGGACGACCGGTGCATCCGGCCGCCAGCGCCGGGCCGATCTTGCGCGTCGCCATCGCCGCAGGGAAGTTCCACGGCGTGACGAGGACGCGCGACGCCGATCGGCTGGCGCAGCACCAGGATGCGGTTGGTGCCGCGCCGGCGCCATGCTGCACGCTCGCCATCGGCGCGCACCGCCTCCTCCGCGATACCAGCGGAAGAACTCGGCCGCGTAGGTCACCTCGCCCCGCGCATCGGTCAGCGCCTTGCCGTTTTCCCGCACGATCAACCGCGCGAACTCGTCGGCGCGCTCGCGTCATGAGCTCGAAGGCTGCGGCGCAGCACCTCGCCGCGCTGCCGGGGCGGCGTCGCGGCCCAAGCGGGCAGCGCCGCCGACGCGGCGGTCGACCGCCGCAAGCCCGTCCTCGACCGAGGCGTCGGCGACCGTCGCGATCACCTCCCCGGTGGCGGGGTCGTCAACGTCGAAGGTCCTGCCGTCGGAGGCGTCGACCCAGCGCCCGTCGATCATCAACTGCGTCGGTGCGCCGATCGCTTCGGCATTCAACACGGTGGTCATGACTGCATTGCCCTCTCGATGGTGCTGACGATGCGCTCGATCGACGGGATCGCCATGTCCTCGAGCGCGTCGGCCGATGGGAGCGGAATGTGCGGCGTGGTGATGCGCAGCGATCGGCCCGTCCAGGTAATAGAAGCACTCCTCGGCCACGATCGACACCAGCTCGGCGCCCCACCCGCAGAGCCGCGGGTTCTCCTCGACGGTGAAGAGCCGCCCGGTCGCGGAGACCTCGCGCAGGATCGTCTGCGTGTCCAGCGGGACGAGGCTGCGCACGTCGATCGACGCGTCGCCTCGATGCCCCGTTCGCGCGAGCGCGTCTGCCGCGGCGACGGCGCGCGGCACCATCGCGGCGAGGGCAACGATGGTCGCGTCGCCACCGGTGCGCAGCACCTTCGCCGAACCGAGCGTGTCGACGATCTCGCCGTCGGGGACCTCGCCCTTGCTCGAATACAGCCCCTTGTGCTCGAAGAACATCACCGGGTCCGGGTCGCGGACCGCGGCGGCGAAGAGGCCGATGACGTCGGTCGGGATTCGACGGCGCAACGACCTTGAGCCCGGGGACCGCCATCGCCCAGTTCTCGACCGACTGCGAGTGCTGCGCTCCGAAACGCAGACCGCCGCCGTTGCCGGACCTGATCACCAGCGGGAAGCTCACCTGGCCGGCGGTCATGTACGAGCTCTTCGCAATCTGGTTGGCGACCAGGTCCCAGCACACTGCGAAGAAGTCCGCGAACATGATCTCGGCGATGGGCCGAAGCCCGGTCATCGCGGCGCCCATCGCCGCGCCGAGGATCGCCTGCTCCGAGATCGGGGTGTCGCGCACGCGCTCCGGCCCGAAGCGTTCCAGCAACCCGACCGTCGCCTTGAACACGCCCCCGGCGCCGCCGACATCCTCCCCGAGAAAGACGACGTTGGGATCGCGCTCCATCTCCTGCGCGATCGCGCGAGCGACCGCGTCGCGATAGGTCAGTTCCGCCATGACGACCCTCCATCCGACCACACGTCGCGCATGAGGACATCCGCCCCCGGTGCGCGGCGATGCCTTCGCGTCGACCGTCGCGGTCTCGACGTCGCCATCGGCCGTCTCCTCGATCGCGTCGAGGTCGGCTTCGCCTGACGCCGCGCGCCACAAGCCGCGAGCGGTACAGCGCGATCGGGTCATATGCCTTCCACGCGGCGACCTCCGCATCGGGGCGGTATTTCCCCGGATCGGCACGCGAGTGCCCGCAGCTCCGATACGTCCGCGCCTCGATGAGCGAGGGGCCGCCGCCGCTGCGCGCCCGATCCAGGGCCTCGCGAGCGGTGAGGTACATGGCATCGGCGTCGTTGCCGTCGACGAGAATGCTGTCCAGGCCATACGCAGACGCGCGATCGGCGGCGGGGTTCGCGACCGCGGTGACAGCGCCGATCGGCGTGTACTCCATGTACAGGTTGTTTTCGCAGACGAACACCACCGGCAATTTCCACACGGCGGCGAGGTTGAGCGACTCGTGGAACGCGCCGATGTTGGTGGTGCCGTCTCCGAAGAAGGCGACCGCGACCCGTCGCTCGCCCCTGTACTGCGCCGACCATGCCGCTCCGAGCGCGATGGTGAGGTGAGCGCCGACGATCGCGTACGAGCCCATCACGCCGTGTTGCACGTCGGTGAGGTGCATCGAGCCGCCCTTGCCCGACAGAACGCCGCAGGAGCGCCCCAGCAACTCACCCATGACCCCGGTCATCGACGAGCCGCGGGCCAGCGTGTGCGCGTGGCCGCGATAGGTGGCGAAGGTGTAGTCCCGCTTCCTCCATGGCCTCGCCGAATGCAGCCGCGATCGCCTCCTGGCCGAGCGACAGATGGCTGGTTCCCTTGACCAGGTTCTCCATGAACAGGTCATAGGCTCGCGTCTCGAACTTGCGCATGCGCACCATCTGCCGGTAGAGCCCGATCTGTATCGGCACATCGACGCTCCCTTCGGGGCGATGCAGTGTCGCCGGGTCGACGCCGGGGGCCCGGCCGGGGCGGCCGGCTCATCAATTGTTGACGTCATGGGTTTCTCCTCTCGATCGCGCGCGCATGACCGCTAATACCTGTTGGTGACAAACAGCTCTTCGGCCGGAAACAGGGTCAGCACCGAGCAGCCGCTCGACGTGACCACGACCTCTTCCTCGATGCGAGCGGCCGACTGACCGTCGGTCGCGGGGCAGTACGTTTCGAGCGCAAAGACCATGCCCTCACGAAGCTCGATGGGATGGTCGAGCGAGTTGAGACGGGAGATGATCGGCCGCTCGTGCAATCCGAGTCCGAGTCCGTGCCCAAACTGCAGGCCGAAGGCGGCCATCTCGCTCGGGAATCCGAAGTCCGTCGCCTCCGGCCACAGGCGCGCGATCTGATCGGTGGTCGTCCCCGGTTGCACCATCTCGATCGCCGAGTCGATCCATTCCCGCGCTCGCGCATACGCATCCCGCTGCGCCGGGGTCGACCGGCCCACCGCGAAGGTCCGGTAGTAGCAGGTGCGATATCCGTTGAACGACTGGATGATGTCGAAGTACGCCTGATCGCCAGGGCGGATGAGCCGATCCGAGAAGTTGTGGGGATGGGGGTTGCAGCGCTCGCCCGACACCGCGTTGATGGCCTCGACGTCGTCGGAGCCCATCTCGTAAAGACGTTTGTTGGCGAGTGCGACGATCTCGTTCTCACGAACGCCCGGCTTCAACGCCTCGGCAATGTCCTGGTAGACACCGTCCACCATCGCCGCCGCGGTGGACAGCAGTGCGATCTCGTCCGCCGACTTGATCAGCCGCGCGTCGAGCATGACCTGCTGTGCGTCGCGAACCTCGACACCAGCACTGAGCAACTCGAGCAGCATCGGCGTCTCCGCGATGTCGACCCCAAGCGGCATACCCGCGACGCCGGCTGCCGCGAGCTCTGACTGAATCTCCGCCACGGCGCGAGCGATGAGTCCCGCGTCGGGTGCCACCGCGCCGCGAAGACCGAGCATGCCCGCCCGGCTGTTCTCCGGGCGGATCCACGGCGAGTGCAGCTGATGATGCCGTGCCGCCGATCCGAAGTCCCAGACGATCGGCTCCCCACCGCGGGTCAGCAGCGCGTAGCGCGCCACCTTGTCGCGCGCCCACTCGCCGATCATGGTCGCCGAGACGTACCGGATATTGTTGATGTCAAACAGCAGGACCGCGCCCAGCTCGGAGGCGTCGAGTGCCTCGCGAGCGCGCGTCAGCCGGTACGCCCGCAGGCGGGTGAAGTCGACGCGCTCCTCGAAATCGACATTCATCCTGCCGGGGCTCGGCGGGATCCCGCCCTGGGTGTCGAGGCTCATGACAGATCTCCTGTGTGCGCCGTTCGAGGAGCGGCGCGTCGTTGCACCGCATGCCGATGCCGGCGGCGTGGCTCCTTATCTCAGCTGTTCGCTCATCCAGTCCGCCATCGCCGGCCGGTACTTGTACGAGATGTTGTTGCACACGTGGTTGCCGTCCGGGTACATCAGCAGCGTGGCGTTCGGCGCCTCGCGCGCGATCCGCTCCGCCTGCTCGGGAGGGAACAGGCGATCGCGGGCGCCATGGATGACCAGCAGCGGTTGCGTGACCTTGTCGAGAACGCCGTGAAGATTGAGGTCGTAGGCCTTCTCTCGCGCCTCCTCCTCAGTGGCGGACTTCGTGTAGAAGATGTAGCCACCGCGGGTCAATGGGTTCAATGCGTCCCAGCAGTCACCGAGGTTGTACGGGCCGGCGAGCCCGACGACTGCGGTGAGACGCGGCTCGTGGGCGGCGGCTCGCGGGCCGTAGATGGCTCCCATGCTGATCCCCATGAGCCCGGTCGGACCGAAGGTGGTGTCGAGCCCGATGTGCGCAAGGTGGTCGAGCACCGGCGTGATCACGGTCTCCCAGTTCGGGCGGATCGCGAAGTCGACCGAGTTCTCCGATTGCCCCGGACCGTCGATGCTGAGCGTTGCCATGCCCCGGCGGAGGAACTCCTCCTCGATGGTGAACATCTCTTCCTTCGAGGAGTCCAGGCCGGGCACGATGAGCACGAGGGGTGGCTTGGCAGCCGCTCGTGGACGCCGGAGATGACCCGGGATGCTGTGCCCCTCGAAGGGAATCTCGATGCGCTCCGCGGGTGGGTCGAGATGAGCCAGTGTCCGGCGATACACCGACACTGCCTTCTCACGCAATGTCGCGTGCAGCGTCAGATCCTCGAACCAGAGGAACTTTCCGAGGTGATAGCACCATGCGGCCCGCTGGTACGCGGCGGTGGCGGACACCATGTGACCGTTCGCCTCCGCCTCGCGGCCGATGTCCTCGTGCACGGTTCCCATCGCGAGCCAGTTCGGGCCCCAGGCCGACCACTCCTGCGTGCGTGCGAGCACACCTTCGAAATCGTTCACGTCGATGCCGTTGGCGACGAAACGCGGCTGCCAGTGGTGCGCCGCCAGCTGCACGCGGTTCACGGACGCGTCCATCAGACCGGTACTCCGAGGAACAGTCGCCCGATCTCGTCATTGCCGAGGACGCTCGCGCCGGTGCCCTCGAGGCGAACCCGTCCACTCTCCAGGACGACGCCGTGACTGGCCAGCCCGAGCCCCGATCGCGCGTTCTGCTCAACCAGCAGGATGGTGCGCCCCGAACGGTTCATCTCGCGGATCAACTCGAACACCACCGTGTGCGTCTTCGGGTCGAGTCCCATCGACGGTTCATCGAGGACGAGAAGCTTCGGATCGAGCATGAGCGCCCGGGCAAACTCGATGATCTTCTGCTGACCACCCGAGAGCGCGGCGACACGTTCGTGGCGGCGTTCGGCAACGATGGGAAACGTGTCACACACCATCGCCATCCGTCGTTCGAGCAGCCCGCGATCCGAGAGCGTGTACGCGCCCATGCGCACGTTCTCCCAGACCGTCATGGTGGGAAAGAGGCTGCGCTCCTGGGGGACCTGCACGATGCCGCGCTGCAGAATCTGCCGCGGGCTCAGGCCGGCGATCGAGCTCGCCGCGAAAACGAAGCCCTCCAAGGCGAGGCCTGATCAATCCGCTGATCAGCCGCAGGATGGTGGACTTGCCCGCGCCGTTGGGGCCGACCACGCAGGTGATCCCGCCCTCCTCGATGGAGAGCGTGAGGTCGTGCAGCACGTCGCCGCCACCGTATCCCGCGGTGACCCCGTCGAGCTCGAGCAGCGTGTTCATCTATGACCCCAGATATGCATCGAGCACCGCGGCGTTGCCACGGACGTCCGCCGGCGGTCCCTCCGCCAGCACGGCACCACGATGCAGCACCACGATCTTCTGACACAGCCCCATCACGAAGGGCATGTTGTGCTCGACGAGCAGGAACGTGACTCCCTGCCGGTTGAGCTCTCGAATGTGCTCGCCGATACGCTCGATGAGCGCCGGGTTGACGCCGCCGGCAGGCTCGTCGAGCAGCACCAGCTGCGGCTGCGCCATCATCACCGCCGCGAGCTCGAGCAACTTGCGTTGACCGTACGAGAGCGAGCCGCCGAGCAGGCCGGCAACATGGACGATGTCCATGGCTTCGAGCATATCCATGGCTCGAGTCCGCTCCTCGTGCCACTGGCCCCGCGAGACCAGCGCACGAAAGCCCGAGCGTCGCACCGGCACGAGCATGTTCTCCAGCGCGGTCAAACGCGGGAAGATTCTCGCCAGCTGAAAGGTGCGGCCGATGCCGAGACCGTAGATCCGATTCGGACCGAATCCGGCGATCGACTGCCCGTTGAAGCGCACGTCACCGCCATCCTTCGTGAGAAACCCGGTGATCAGGTTGAAGACCGTGGTCTTGCCGGATCCGTTCGGCCCGATGAGCCCGGTGATGCTGCCGGGGTCCAGGGACAGCGAGCACCCGTCCACCGCGGTGACACCGCCGAAACGCTTCGAAAGGCTCTGCACCTCGAGCAGGGTCACGGCGATTGGACTCCGGCCACGGTGTGCGTGTCATTCGAGGACGCGGTATTGGACGGGCCAACCGCACGCCGCGCTGCCGTCCGCCTGAGGAGGTCGCCGACGGACGGGATGATGCCGCGTGGGAGCAACAGGATCACGATCAGGAACACGGCTGCGTAGAAGACGAGATACAGCAGGCTCGCGCCGAAGTTGTACGCCAGCCAGAGCTGCGCCGGCTCGAGGATGACCGCCCCCAGAACGGGGCCCCAGAGCGTCCCGAGACCCCCGAGAAACACCATCAGCACAAGGGAGATGCCGACCAACGGGTCGATTGCGTACTGCGGGTAGATGTACGTGACGTAGTAGCCGTACACGGCGCCGATCATCCCGACCAGCCCGGCGCTGATGACGAACGCGGTCAGCTTGTAGGTGTGTGCCGGCACGCCGACCGCGAGCGCCTTGTCCTCGTCGTCGCGAATCGCGAGCAGGCCGAGGCCGAACTTCGAGCGCCGGATCCACCACGAGAGCAGCAGCGACACCATGGCCATCACCAGCATCGCGTAGTAGAAGGGCGTATCGAAGAAGTCGCCGCTCCACGGCGGTACCGGAAAGCTGAGCCCAGACCCGCCCCCGGTGAGCCCGACAAGGTTCTCGGCAAGCAGCTGCACCATGAACATCATCGCGATGGTCACGATCACAAACGTCGCGGCGCGGGTGCGGAGGGCGATCCACCCGATCACCACTGCCAGGACGACCGTAAGCGCACCGGCGATCGGCACGAACAGAAAGGGTTCGTACCCCGCCTGGATGCCGAGGTGCGCGAGCACGAGCCCGAACGCGTACGCGCCGAACCCGAAGAACGCGGCGTGTCCCAGGGAGACGTAGCCGGTATAGCCGCCCATGATGTTCCACGCCGTGGCAAGGCCGATGTACATGACCGTGAACACGGCGATGTTGACCGTGGCCGGATCGGATTCGAATGCGGGAAACAGCAGCGCGACGACCACGACCAACAGCAGCGCCGCCCATTTCGCGACGCGGATCCAGGACGGCGATCTCATATGCGCTCTCGGACCCGGATGCCGTACAGGCCCTGAGGACGCACCACCAGCACGATCACCAGGAGCAGAAAGAACGCGAAGCTCGCCCACACCGGCGAGATGACCACCGCCGTGACGTCCTCGATGATCAGCATCCCGACCGCTGCGATCACCGCGCCCCGCAGGCTTCCCAACCCGCCGAGAACGATGATGGTGAGCAGTCGCGATATCAGGTCGTAGTGGCTTCCCGGGTTGAACGCGTTGGTCATCCCGAAGATGACTCCGCCCGCCGCGGCGGTGGAGACACCGATCCCGAAGGCGATCGCGGAAACCCTGTCGACGTTGACGCCGACCAGCTGAGCGGCGGTGCGGTTGAGCATCGTCGCCCGGACCGCCGACCCGAACGTCGTGCGATACAGCATCAGGAAGATGGCTGCGAGGATCGCGAGACAGAGACCGAACCCGAACACGTACACGTAGGCGATGTGAAACCCGAAGACAGCGAACGACGCGGTCTCATACCACGCAGTCAGCTGGACGAGGTTGTCGCTGAAGAAGAAGCCGAGCAGCCCCTCGATGCCGAGCGCCACCGCATAGGTGACCAGCACCGAAAGCGCCTCGCGGTCCGCCTTCAACGGCCGGATGAACACGAGCTCCAGCGCGACACCGAGGGCGAACATCGCCGGCATCGTGATGATCAGGCTCACGAACGGGTCGATGTTGGCCGACCGGAGGAGCGCGAAGCTCAGATACGCCCCGAGGATCACGAGGGCTCCGTGGCCGACATTGATGATCCGCATGACGCCGAAGATCAACGTCAGCCCAGACGCCATCAGGGCATACACGCCACCCGTGAGGATGCCGAAGACAACCGCTTCCAGGATGAGGGTCAATCGGCCCCCCTGGTCACGGTCACCCGGAGAAGGCGGGCTTGGGATACTCCGGCTGAGCAACAGCGGCCGAGGGCGGGTACACCGGGACGGTCAGACCGTGCTGCCATTGGACGAGAAAGCTTGCGCCGCTCGGCCGGCCGACCGAATCGAACGACATCGGTCCCTGGATCGTCTGGTAGGTGCCGGTGTGCAGCGCGGCGATGAGCGCCGCGTTGGTGATGCTGTGCGCCTTCTGCGCAGCCTGGTCGACGACCTGGCCGACGCTATAGGCCTCGGCCGCATCGGAGGGGATCCCGCCGGGGGTCCCGCCGTACTTGGCGATGAACTCGCTGACGAACGTGGAGTTGAACGGCGTCTTGGCGCTCGACCACCATCCCGCGGGAACCATCACACCCTCGGTGTTGGCACTCCCGACCTTGTTCGCGAAGTCGGACCCCTGGTCCGGTCCCGCGGTCTCGACCAGCGCCTTGGGGTTGTAGTGCTGCTGCTGGAACGCCTTGATGAAGGCGACGGCGTCGGGCTCCTGGGTCCCGAGGATGACCACGTCCGCATTGGCGGCGATCACCTGCTGCGCGAGTGGGGTGAAGTCGGTGGTCTCGGCCGGGTAGACCTTGTAGGAGGCCGTCCTGACCCCGCCGGCCTCGAGCAGCGTTTTCGCCTTGTCGATCTGCGGCTGGGTGAAGGGGTCGTCCTCGGTGGAGTAGGCGGCGGTTGCGGGTCGCTGGCCCGCCGGGAGCGAGAGGACCCACTGGGTGAAGCTGACGAGGTTGTCCTCGACGGGAGCCGGTTGCACGAAGAAGAGGGAGTGGATACCGCGCGTGAACACGCTCGGTCCACCGCCGGCGGGCTCGGGGAATGCGTAGCCGAAGCGGTTGGTGACCGTCGACGCGGGAATCGTGAGCAGGCTGCTGAAGGGCCCGAACACCAGCGCGACCTTGTCCACGTTGATCAGGTTCTGGTAGTTGGTGACCACCTGCGTCGTGCTGCTGGCGTCGTCCACGTACTTCATGGTCACGTGGTGCCCGAGCAGACCACCCTTGGCGTTCTCGTCCTGCGCCCAGAGGTTATAGCCCTGGACCAGCGCCTTGCCATCGCCCGAGAAGTCTCCGGTGAGTGAGACCGAGACGCCGATGGTGATCGGCGTCCCTGCCTGGGGAGAGCCGCTGGTGGCGGGACTGTTGCTCCCGCACGCCGCGAGGCTCAGCGAACCCAATGAGACGATACCGGTCACTGCCAAGAACGCTGGCTTCCGCATGCTCGTCCCCCGCTCGCGACGTGGCGAGCTGTGTGCCGATGAACAAACGATTGCGCTAGCCTAGAGCCCCGTTCAAACCAATGTCAAGGGCCAAACCCATATGCCGGTGACGCTCAAGGAGCTGGCGGCCCGCGCCAATGTCCACCCCTCCACCATCTCGCGGGTGGCGAACAACGACCCTGGCCTGAGGATCGCGACCGGCACCCGGTCGCGCATCGAGTTGCTGCTGCGCGAGACCGGCTACCAGCCCAACGGGATCGCTCGCGGGCTGAAGCTGCGCCAGACCAACGTGCTCGCCGTCGTCATCCCCGACGTGACCAACCCCTTCTTCGCGGCCCTGTTCCGCGGCGTCGAGGATGTCGCGGCTCCACGCGGCTTCAACGTCCTCCTCTGCAACACCGATGGCCTGCCGGACCGGCAGCGATCGCACCTGCAGAGCCTCCAGGCCCGGCGCGTCGACGGGGTCATCATCGCCAGCAGTTTCCTCAAGGATCCGAGCGTTCGCGACCTCCGCGGTCAGAAGCGCCCATTTGTGCTCGTCAACCGGTTCAGCGACGAGGGCGAGGACCCATTCGTCGGCTCGGATGATCTCCTCGGAGGTCAGCTTGCCACCGCCCACCTCATCGACCTCGGGCATACGAGGATCGGTCACCTCGCGGGGAAATCCACCGTGAGCACCGGGATGCTCCGGCGCCGCGGCTACCTGGCGGCTCACACGGCGGCCGGGCTGGCCGCCGATCCCGGCCTTGTCGTCGAGGCGGGATACACGGAAGAGAGCGGAGCCGCGGCAGCGCGGCACCTGCTCTCGATCCCGGACCCGCCAACAGCTATCTTCGCGGTCACGGACATGGTCGCCCTCGGCACCGCCGAGGTGGCCCGGCGGATGGGCTTCCGGATACCCGAGGACCTGGCCATCGTGGGCTACAACGACATCCCGATGGCGAGCCGCGTGAGCCCGGGGATCACCACGATGCATGTTCCGATCCACGAGTTCGGCTCGGTCGCCGGCCGGCTGCTGCTCGATCAGATCGAGAACGACGAGCCCGCACAGCGCCGGGTGCGGTTCACACCCGATCTGATCGTCCGCGAATCGACGGTCGCCGGGCTCACCCAGTCGGGCCGTAGTGGACGTCAGAACGCCAGCGCCGAGTAAGAAGACCGCGTTGACACCGCAAAAAACTTGCGACTATGCTAGGCAATCGTTTGCGCAGGTGACAAAACCGGCGGACCTGCCCACTGGAGAGGTGAGGACATGACCGACCAGGTGCCAACCCAGACCCTCGGCTGGATCGGGATTGGGCGCATGGGCGAAGTGCTGGCGACGCGGCTCCTGGACCGAGGGTGCGACCTGACGGTTTACAACCGCACCAGCGCCAAGGCCGGACCACTGGTTGACCGCGGAGCCCGCGCCGTCGACCGGCCCGTGGATCTCGCCGATCGGGACATCGTCATCACCATGGTCGCCGGCTCGAAGGACTTCGAGGAGGTCATGACCGGGCCCGACGGTCTCCTCGCCAACCCGTCGCGCGCGCCCGCTCTCGTGGTTGATGCGTCCACCGTGTCGATGGCGGTGTCGGGCGAAATCCGCGACCAGGCGGCACTCCGCGGCGTGACCCTGCTGGCCGCTCCCGTCTCGGGCAATCCCAAGGCGGCACGGGCCGGCATGCTGAGCGTCGCGGTGTCGGGGCCCCGCGATGCATACGAGCGTGCCCTCCCATACCTGCAGATGCTCGGGCGAAGCGTGTCCTACGTCGGCGAGGGCGAGGCCGCGCGCCTCGTCAAGATCTGTCACAACCTCATCCTCGGCGTGGTTGCACAGATCCTCGCCGAGACCACGGTGCTCGCCGAGAGCGGCGGCGTCGCGCGCGCCGATTACCTGGCGTTCATCAACGACAGCGTGCTGGGGTCGACGTTCACGCGCTACAAAACCCCGGCCCTCGTGAACCTCGACTACACCCCGACCTTCACCAACCACCTGTTGCGAAAGGATCTCGAGCTGGGGCTCGACGCCGCCCGCCAGCGCAACGTTCCCATGCCGCTGACGGCGCTGACCGACCAGATCGTCGTGACCCTCATCGGACTGGGATTCGGCGAGCAGGACTTCGCGGCGTTGCTCGAGCTCGCCGCTCGCGGCGCCAACCTCGACCTAATGCCGGATCCGCGCTTCGTACCGGACGGGCTCGGGTCATCGGAGCGTTCAACCGCCGAGCGCTGAACGCACAGGGTCGGGCCTCGGAGTCACATCGGCGGTGTACGACGCGTCTCGCCCCGCCCAACGCAGCACAAAAAAGACCCCGGAGGGTGACTCCGGGGTCTCCCCCGCATCGCGGGGACCTATCGGTCACCTCGATACGGCGTCAGCGTGGGGTCCGTTCGGAGAACCATCGCTGTTCCTCCATCTGGTCCTTTTGCGGACGGCTCAACGCTAGCGCGGCGTACCTCGCCGTGCAAGCGCGCTCGGCGGCGAGACGTCAGCCGGCGGAGTGGCGGTATGCGACGCTGATGCGCGGTCCGGCCGTCGCCACCTTGGGAACCGCATGCAGCCACGTGCGCTGGCTGCTGCCGCCCATAACCACGAGGTCGCCCATCCCGAGCGCGAGGGTGAGCTCGGTTCGTCCCTCACGTGGACGCATGACGAAACGACGAGGGGACCCGAGCGATACGGTGGCAACGACCGGATCCACGATGCTGCTCGGGATGTGGTCACCGTGCCACGCGACCGAGTCGCGGCCATCGCGGTACAGGTTTGCGCCCACCGAATCGAACGGCCGCCGGTAGCGCGTCACCAGCAGCGCGCGCATCTGCTCGATAACCGGCGGTAGCCCCTCGATGTCAGCGGGCGAAGTCCACCGCGCGACCAGCCGCGGCGTGACCATAACCTTGCCATAGAGCTCCTGGGTGGTCGATTCCCAGGGCGTCGAGTGCATCAATTCCTCGAAGAGCGTGTCGGCGCCCTGCAACCACCCGGCCACGTGGTCCACCCACGCGGTCTGGTCCAGCTGATGACGGACCAGGCCGGAGAACTCGGGGTCGGCGTGCGGCTCACCCTGGGCGAAGAGGGACGGCTGCCAGAGCGGTTGAGGAGATTCCACGATCGCTTGATACCGCGATGTCCGGTCCCTCGAAACGACGTCGTTCGAAGCGTTGGTGGCTCCTTCAGGGCAAAGGGCGAGACGCGCGCCGGAGCCGGCGGGGGATCAGCCAGCCGGCAAGGACCACTGCCAGAATGACCAGCACCGGCACCGCCGTGACCACCGCATCGACCAACGCCCCGGTGACCTGACCGGCGTTGCGCCACCCGCTGCTGAGCCCGTTGTTGAGTGCGCTCGGCACCGCCGCCACCAGCGTCGAACCACGCTCTGCGAGCGCGACGGTCGCACTTGCCATGGCGACCGATGCGGTGAGCCCGTTGAGCTGGCCCTGGTAGGTGTCGATCTCCACCTGCACCGACTCGATCCGTTGCTCGACGGTGGTGATGTCGGTAAGCGTGGTCGCGCTCGCGAGGAGTCCGTCGAGCGCATGCAACTGCGCATGCGCCGACGTCAGCTCCGCGTTGACGTCAACGAACGCCGCGTAGTGGTCCACGCTGGAGAAGTCGATCGAGGAGGCGACGAAGGTCGACGGCATGCCGTTGAGAAACGAGGCGAGGCTCGCCGACGGGATCTGGAGCGTCACCGAGCCGGCGACGATGCGGCCGCCCGGTGAGGGAGTCGTTGCCGAGCTGGCGACGTAACCGCCCAGGCCGACGGCCCGCGCGATGACACCATCAAACGCGGTCAGGAAGGTTCCGGACGGCACCGTGTATGCGGCCCGAACCGAGCGCTGGACGTCGGCGCTCGGTGGCATCCCGATGGTGATTGCCGTCGAACCGGGGGCAGCGCTTCCCGCAGTTGCCGTGCCGCTCGAAGACCCGTTTGTCGCGCCGTGCATCTCGGCTTGGGCGGCGGCGCTGGTGGCGGCGTTCGAGCACGCCGCGAGAAGCCCCGCGATAGCAACCAACCCAAAGCCTGTGGCGACGTGGCCGGTGCGCATCGATGATCTCCCGTGCCGACTGGTATCGGACGTGAGACGCGATGGCGGCGTCGCAGGTTCCCGGATGCCGCGGGCAGCGCAACGCAGTCGGCCGGTGCCGCGCGCATGTCGGTGGGCACCATGACAGCGGCGGGATCCCCCTCAAGTTAGGATCACATCCATGAGGACGACGCTGCAGCGCCTCGTCAGGCTGGCGTCGGTGCCGGTCGGCATCGCGGTCGGTCTCTGGATGGCTTTGCTGACGTCCCATCCGTATGCGTGCCCGGTGGTCGGGCTCGGCACCCGTGAGCTCTGCCTCGGCCGGCCCGCCTTCGCGACGGGGACGTGCGTTCTCTTCGGAGCCACCGCGGCAGCGATGGTGCTCCTCATCTCGCTGGTGATACGGCCCCCGACCTCGGACTGAAGCACAGCGTTCGCCGGCTCCGACTGTATCCACGGCGCGTATTGGTAATCAGAACGCGCCTTCCCTTCCTGGAGACCCTCGGCGACGTGTCGAGGGTCTTTTCTACGCGCTAGGTCGCAGCCGTTTCTGCGTCGTGCTGAATCGCCGCCCCAGCGTCGCGCTCGCGAGACATGAACGCGCTGAGCTCCTCGATCGTGCTCATGATCGGCGCGGGAAACACCACCGTGGTGTTCTTGTCGACGCCGATCTCGATGAGACTCTGCAGGTTGCGCAGCTGCAGCGCCACCGGGTGGGCCATCATGATGTCGGCTGCCACGCCGAGCTTGTCCGCGGCGAGGGCCTCGCCTTCGGCGGCGATGATCTTGGCTCGCTTCTCGCGCTCTGCCTCCGCCTGGCGTGCCATCGCGCGCTTCATGCTCTCAGGCAATTGGATGTCCTTCAACTCCACCAACGTGACCAGCACACCCCAATCGGACGTCGCAACGTCGAGGATCTCTCGAATGCTCAGATTGATGCGGTCGGTCTCGGCAAGTGTCTCATCGAGCGTGTGCTGGCCGACGACCTTGCGCAGCGTGGTCTGCGCGATCTGGTTGATGGCAGCGCCGACGTTCTCGATCGCGACAACCGACTTCACCGCATCGACCACCTTGAAATAGGCCACCGCCGAAACGTCGATGCTCACGTTGTCGCGCGTGATGATTCCCTGCGACTGGATCGGCATGGTGACGATGCGCAGGGACACGCGGCGGAGCAGATCGATGACCGGCACGATCGGACGCAATCCCGGCCTGCGGAGACCGATCACCTTTCCGAGGCGAAAGTGAACGCCCATCTCGTACTGCTGAACCACGCGGATCGAGAGAAGCAGCCCGAGTACGACCACGGCAGCGACCACGATCGCTGCGACGACGAAGGCGTTCATCTACAGCGTCTCCAACTATAGCTGGGCCACGACCCGACGGCAGGACGAGCCTGCCGACGGTGTCCGGCGTTGCTGCGAGATACAGGTCAGGGTTACAAGCTCGAGGCTTCTTACGAGCCGGTCCCGGTGTCCCTTCCCGGTTCGGTCACCCGAGGGCGCCGGTTCGCGCGTCCCGTCAAGCCGACATGCTGTTCCCCGGTCACGTCCTGCAGCGCGTCCAGGACATCGTGGAGCGCCTCGACAAGTCGTCGCATGTCGCGCTCCGAAACCGATGCCCACACCGTCTGAGCCTCTCGCTGCAGCACCCCACCAGCGGACAGCCTCGGATCCCAGGCACCGGCCCACGACGGGGCATCCGTTCCTCGCTCCCAGAAGTCGGCCGGATCGCCGGTCCGGAGGTTGTACCGGAACCGGTTTCCCACCGCGTCACCGCAGTAGGCCATGAGATTTGTGGAAGGGTCGTCACCGACGACGGCGGCACCGGGGTCGAGATACCCGTGCGCCTCACCAACGAAGAGCATGTTCTGGAACGGTCCGGGTTCGAAGGTGTCGCCCACGGCGAGGTGAAGATCCTGCGAGAAGCCCTTGGCCTCAGGTCCCGCCGAGTGATAGAGGTGGCCGGCAAGGCGCATCCACACGACGAAATTCAGCGCGGACCCATTCCCGACGTTGCGGACCCGCACGGCCGCCCAGGGCTGGTCGCGGATCCCGATCGGTGGCTCGTCGAGGAGGACGAGCACGGGCATCGTGGCCACGGCAGCCTCCTGGCGCAGTTGCTCCATCATTCCTCGCGCAGCATCAGCCTGCTGACTTGCGGCTGCCTCGAGGAGCGCGAAGTTGTTGTCGACAAGGCGGCGCAACTCCCTGCTGAACGCGCGATTGTGCCGCGCCAACAGCACGATGGCCACGGCGATGGCAATCAGCGTGAGACCGACAACACCCGCCGTGATCGCCAGGATGATCGTCGTCGTGTCCATGACACGAGTGTAGCGACGCGCATGGGCCTCGGAGGGAGCTCAACGGCCCCCAACAGCTATCAGCAGGAAGCTCGGATCCGACCGCGTTGGCGCTGGTTTTGGCAGAATCCGCGAGCGTGAGCAAGGCGACGTCGCCGATCGTGGTCGTCCTCGAGGTGACGCCGAAGCGCTCGTTCGCCTCGGCGGTCCAGTGGCCCGGATGGACCCGGAGCGGGCGCACGCCCGAATCGGCGCTGGAGGCACTCGCGGCGTACGCGGACCGCTATCACGCGGTGGCGACCGCGGCGGGGCTGACAATCCCCACGCTCACCGGCGTCGAAGGGTTCGCCGTTGCCGAGGAGATCGAGGGCGATGCCACCACCTCGTTCGGTGCGCCGAGCAGGGCTGCAACCGTTGAGTGCCGGCCGGTCACCGCCAGGGACGCCGATCGCGTCGCGAAACTCCTCGACGCGGCGTGGACCGTTCTCGACCAGGTGGTCTCCACATCGCCGGCGGTGTTACGCAAGGGTCCGCGCGGCGGAGGCCGCGACCGCGACGCGATAGTCGAGCACGTTCTCGGCGCGGAGCAGGCCTATGCGGGAAAGCTCGGCGTTCGCGCACGGCAGCCGTCGCGTGACGACCCGGCGGCGATTCGGGCGATTCGCGGGGCACTGCTCGCGGTCGTCCGCGGGGATCGGACCGGCCAACCGGCCCGCGACGGCGGCTGGACGCCGCGTTATGGCGCCCGCCGTCTCGCCTGGCATGCGCTGGACCACGCCTGGGAGATGCAGGACCGCAGCTCCTGACCGGACGGGTGATGGCAGTTGCGAGCCAGAGTTTGCCCAGCGATCTCGCCTATTTCACGAGTGCTTCGCCAGCGCACTCTGCAGCTCGTAGACGACGTGATACCTCGGTACCCTCCGTCGGATAACGCGACGAGAGAGCCGGCTGCCTCTGCCGGGAACCGTGAAGCTGATGAAAGGATCGGTGACCGTTTCGCTGGTGGCGCGATATCCCAGTCCCAGCATTCGCTTCGAGTGCCACCACCACGGTCACGACAACGACGAACTGGTTGGTCGGCATCAGTGCTCCAGACGACGCTCATCTACTCAGCGGGGCGGACCGGCGGCGTAGGGTTGAAGCCGTTCAAGGTCACGGATCCAGAGGATGACAGCATGGCATTCATCACGCCCAGCGACCTCCCGTCGAGAGAACTGGTACCCGGCTGGTTTGCCCGATTCTTCCACTCCGACCACATGACGTTCTCGTACGCCGCGGTGGCCGCGCACGCAGGCGTCCATCCCCACCATCATCCCGAAGAGGAGGTGTGGCACATCATCGAGGGGGATGTCGAGATCACCCTTGCTGACGCCACAAGGGTGGTCCATGCCGGCGAGGCGGTGGTGGTCCCGTCGAACGTCGAGCACTCCGCGAATGCGGTCACCGACTTTCGAGCGATCGTGGTTGATTTCCCCAACCGGGAATCCGTGGCGGGCGTGAGCACCCGCTGACTGCACGAGCGCAGATGACCAAGCGACCGCATGTCGTGATCGTTGGCGCCGGGTTCGGCGGCCTCGCCGCGACGCGCGCTCTGCGACGCGTCGACGTCGACGTGACCATCGTGGATCGCAACAACTACCACCTTTTTCAGCCCCTCCTCTACCAGGTGGCGTCAGGCTTGCTCGATCCCTCGGCGATCGCGAGTCCGGTCCGCACGATTGTGCGGCGCAGTCCCAACGTCGACGTGCTCCGCGCCGAGGTCACGGGCGTCGACATGACCAGGCGGCAGGTGACAACGTCGGTCGGTCCGCTCGACTACGACTATCTGATCATGGCGACTGGCAGTGTGACCGACTATTTCGGGAGCCAGGACGCCCGCATGCACAGCATCGGATTGAAGGATATGAGCGAGGCGCTCGCGCTCCGATCACGCCTGCTCGGTCGCTTCGAGCGTGCGAGCCTCACCACCGATGCGACCGCGCGCCGACGATTGCTGACGTTCGCGGTCGTCGGGGCCGGTCCGACCGGTGTCGAGTATTCGGGCGCCGTTGCCGAGTTGATCAAGCACGTGCTCCCCAAGGACTACCGGCGCGTCGATTTCTCCGAGGTGTCGGTCGTGCTCATCGAAGCCGGCGAGCGCGTTCTCGCGACGTTCGCACCGAGGCTGAGCCGTCTCGCGTCACGCTCGCTGGAGCGCAAGGGTGTTCGCATCATTCTCGGTCAGTCCGTGCGCGCAGTGGACGGCCGCGGACTGATGCTCGACAGCGGCGAGCGCATCGAGACCAGCAATGTCGTCTGGACCGCGGGGGTGCGCGCGACGACGCCGCCCGACTTTGTGGCGGACGCTCGAGGTCGATCCGGGCGAGTGCAGGTCACGGAGGCGCTGCATCTGGCCAGTCACCCCGAGGTATTCGTCATCGGTGACGCCGCGGCCGTCGAGCAGGCGGGAGCGGTGCTGCCGATGCTGGCCCCGGTCGCGATCCAGGGTGGCAAATATGTAGGACGCGTTATTGCCGCGCGGCTCAAGGGAACGACGAGCTCACCCTTCCATTACCGCGACAAGGGCACGATGGCCACGGTGGGCCGCGGGGCCGCGGTGGCACAAATCGGACCCGTGCACATCAACGGACTGGTGGGCTGGTTCATCTGGATCTTCGTCCACCTGCTTTACCTGGTCGGCTTCCGCAACCGAGCGCTGGCGCTCTGGTCATGGGCCTGGAATTACTTCTTCTGGGACCGCCCGGTGCGCCTCATCATTGCGCCGTCTGCCGACGCCGAACCGTCGCCGCCCGCCGGCCCCTCATAGATGGTTCTCGTCCGTTTGAGTACGGATGCCAATCCCAATACGGACCGTCGTCGTTCTGGGCGTTCGACCGTGCGTCGATAGCACCAGGTCAGCCGATGCGCCTTGAACAACCCCAGATGCGGATGCGAAGATGCGAGCGTGCGGAGGCAGTACCGGCTGATCGCGCTGGGCGTGTCCGCCGTTGTCGCAGCCGGTGCGCTTGCGACGGGCGCGTTTGTGCTCGGTGCTCACAACCCCGCAGTCACCGTCATCAGCGGTGAGGCGAGCACCAGTTACCACGAGGCAACGGTCCTGGTGAACGGAGATTCGTATCAGATACCCACCGACGTGGAATGGTCTGGGAACGACCGCTCCTGGAATACCAGCGGCCAGCCCGCATGTCTTGCCTGGACCGGTTCGCCCCGAGGGAACGTACCCATCGAGTTCGGATGGGTCCGGATCACCGGGCCCGACGGCAGTGGCTGGCGTCAGATCGTCTGGGTTGCCTGCAAGTAAGTTATAGGCAAGGCGCCCGATCAGGCGGCGCGGCGGACCATCGGCGCCACGAGTGCGATCAGCCCGCAGCACACAACCACTGCGATGAGGGCACGCGTGAGCGTGAACGCCTGTGCGATGAAGCCAATCAGCGGTGGCCCGGCGAGAAGACCTGCGTAGCCGGCGGACGCTACCGCTGCAATGGCCACGCGTGGCGCGAGGGATCGCGATCGACCGGCGGCGCTGAAGACCGTGGGGACCACGTTGGCAAGTCCGAGACCAACCAAACCGAATCCGGCGACGGCGAGGGCGGGCCGACCGAGCAGCAAGGTTAGGGTCAAACCGATGGCGGCCAGCGCGCCGCCGCCGCGCAACAGCAGCGCGGCGCCCAGGCGACTCGTCAGCCAGTCGCCGCTCAAGCGCGCTACAGCCATTGCCACCGAGAACGCCGCAAATGCCGTTGCTGCGAAGGCTGCGTCCGCGCCGAGCGATTTGTGGAGGTAGAGCGCGCTCCAATCGCCGCTGGCGCCCTCAGCCAGAAGACTGCAGAAGGCCATGAGCCCGAGCGCCGCCAATGGCCAGGTCTGCCTTGTGATCCGTATGCGCACCCTCGATCGAGGGCTCGCGGTGTGCGCCTCTGCAGACGGAAGCCACTGGTGGACGGCGATCGCAGCGGCACCGAGGAGGACCGCGGGCCAGAGCGCCCGGTCGAACGGTGCAACGCCGACCGCTGCCAGCCCGCCGCTGACCAGCGCGCCGGCGAACCCACCGATGCTGTAGAAGGCGTGGAACGTCGACATCAAGGGCCTTTGATACAAAGCTTCGACGGCTGCGCCTTGGATATTCATGGCGACATCCATCGTTGCGAGGGCAGCACCAAAGACAACCAGGGTGACGGTCAGCAGTGGTAACGCCGGCACCACAGGGAGGAGCGGCAGGATGACGCAGCCCAGGATCGCCGCAAGGGTAACCACCCTCCGGCCGCCGGCTCGTCCGACCAGCCAACCCGTTGACGGCGTGGAGACCACGGCGCCGATCGCCACGCCAAGCAGAGCGATGCCGAGCTCGCTGGCACTCAAACCGAGCTTCTGCTGCACCGCGGGTATGAGCGGCACCCAGGTTGCCAGAGCTGCACCGTTGACGAAGAACATGGTCAGGACGGCAGCGCGCGCGGATCGCGGCCGGGTCAAAAGCTCTCCAGCTGGACCGCTCGCGGGCGTCACCCTTGATTTGCCGGCAATGGGGAATCCATCAAAACGCTCGCGCTCCGCCGAATCCCTCGAGCGGCCGGCAGCCCAAGGTGAGGATTGAACTCACGGCCTACGCCTTACCAAGGCGTTGCTCTACCACTGAGCTACTTGGGCACGCTGGGCGATGGTACCAAGGCGTCACCACGCGATCACGTACGAGGCAATGAGGCGAGCCATGCGATCGCAAAGAACGCGGTCGCCACCGCCAGCGCGGGAAATGGCCTGCGCGATCGAGTGACTGTCACCGCCACGACACCCAGGGCGAGTACCGCAAGCCCACCCCAGAACACCCCGCCACCCTGACCAAGCGGTCCCGCAACGAGCGCGGCCGTCAGGCCGGCGACTGCCAGCGTGATCGGGCCGGCCCACCGGGAGACGCCGTCGCCAACGATGACCGGAAGGCTGCGCCGGCCGGATCGACGGTCCCCGTCAAGGTCGGGAACTGCATTGGCGAAGTGAAGCCCGATTGCAATCAGACCCGACAGCGGTATCAGCACGAGCAGTCGCGAAGGGAGCGATCCCACCGATGCGTAGCCCTCGAGTGGGAGGACCGCCATCCCCGCCCACCAGGGCACCCACGAGAGGGGCGTCCTGCGCAAACCGAGGTCGTAGGCGAGCCCGGCGCCGAGCGCGAGCGCGTCGAGTCCCAGCGTTTGAACGTTGATCGTGGCGGCGAACGCGAGGCCGACCGCGCCGAGCACGACACCCGCAACCAGCGCCGTCGACCGACCGATGACACCCAGAACCAACGGCTTGTGCGGCTTCGCAATCGCGTCCTCGGGCAGATCGACCACGTCGTTGATCACCCCGATGCAGAACTGGACCGGGAGCATCGCTCCGGTCAACTGCAGGATTCGAGTCGCGTCCGGGACGCGCTGCCCGGCAAGCCCCGCAATCGCGATCAGGACCGCGGTGACCAGCACCGACGGACCCGGATGGGCCATGAAGATGAGCGATCGAATCGCTCCGCCCGGCTTGCGCTCGTCCCACCACACGGGGCGGGTGATCCTATTCCTTGGGCGGATCAGAGTCGGAATCGGCAGGCCCGGAGTCGTCCTCGCTGAGCTCGTGGCTCGGGTTCGCGGCCGTCTCGGCGGCCTCGCGTGCCGCAGTGAGCGAGCCATAGCCTGCCGCTTCCTCGGCGGCGACCTCGGCTGCGAGCAGGCGGTCGTGGACGTTGTCCTCGAAGCGGCGAAGCCGGCTCTTCTCGTGTTCGGGGGGATTTTCGGGAGGTGGCGTCTCGGTCATGTGCTCACTCGTGTGTGTTGGGCCGCGGTCGCATCGAGGCCGGAATCGCAGTATGGGCGATCAGAGCGCGCCGACATGCTCCGATAAAGTTGCACGCGAATGCTTCAGCAGACTTTGCTGCTCGATCTCACCTGACAGGTTTTCCACCCCGGGGACCAAAGCGTTATGAAGTAATTTACCACGTTTCCGGTTGGGCGTCAAGAAGTTTTTTTGCCTAGTCGACGTCAACGAGACCCTCGGCGACGGTGCGGTCTTGGCCCTTTGCCTTCGCCTGGACGAGGCAGCCGTCGGCACGCTCGACGAGGTCGTCGATCGTCTCCGTTCCCTCGAAGGACACGAGGCCGGCGGAGAACGAATGCCCTTCGGGCGTCGCCTCGCGCAAGCGCCAGCAGAGTTGCACTGCGCTCTCGGTCGAGCAGTTGACGAGGACGATCGCAAATTCGTCGTCTCCCCAGCGGCCCATGAGATCCTCGGCGCGCAATACCTCTCGCCAGCGCGCGGTCGCGTCGCGGAGGAAGGCCTCCTCCGCGTCGTATCCGTCGGCTCCCTGGCGGTCGGTTCCGTGATCGAACGCGACGAGCGCAAAGCAGAGCGGGTGCTTGCTGCGCCTCGCATGTGCCAGGTGGCGTGCCGCCTCGTCGAGAAAGGACGAGCGATCGGGCAGGTTGTCGAGGCTGTAGCCGATGGAGCCGACGCTCAGCGCCGCCATGTCCTCGCGATCCTCGGCGCCGAAGACGGCGAGGTCGGCTTCGGAGAGCTCATCCGCGAGATTGTTCACGGCCGTCATCGGCGAGGTGCGCGGCAATTGGTGTCCGGGTGCGCGGGAAGGACGAAAGGCGTCATGGCACCAGTGTGGTTGCGGTGCCATGGCAGGACACCATCCACTCGTGTCACGGGCCTGTATCGGCCACCTCGCGGCTATGAGGAGCTATGCCGGCGCGATCGCGTCTTGGCGCGCGCGCCGAGTCCCGCAAACGCGAGGCCAGGGCCCGCAACGACGTGCGCAGCTCCGGCGGCTGCACCACCACGAGGTCGCACTCGAGGCCGGCCAGGAACACCGCCGCCCACTCGAAGTCGTCGGCGCTGAAGCGCAGCACGGTGCCGCCCTCCGCCGGCTCGAGTGTGCCGCCGGTGGGCGACACCCGTTTCCTCGCCTCCTGGAGGGTGAGGTCGAGCAGGACCTCGCAGCGCGTCCCGTATACCGCCTCGCCGATCGCTCGCCGAAGGTACCCGATGACGTCGAAATCCTCGGGTCGCTCGAAGGTCTGGTCGGTCCCCTCGGTCGCCACCATCCGGTCGAGCCGGAAAGTTCGAAGCGCGTCTCGAGAGTGGTCGAAGCACACCAGGTACCAGTGGCCACTCTGGAACGCGACGCCGTACGGGTCGACAACTCGCTCGGTCGTCTCCCCCGCCGCCGACCGATACGTGAGGCGGATCCCGGTGTGATCCCGCGCCGCCGTGCTCAGGTGGAGGATGGTCGCCGCGTCGGCGTGATCCCTCCCGGCCGGTGAGAGCCCGAGGCTCACGAAGTCCTGCATCGCCTGCACCTGGACGCGCTGCGTCTCCGGGAGGAGCCGGTCGAGCTTGGCGAGCGCCCCCTGCACCGCCGTCCCCGACGCCGACAGCCCCAGGCGCTGGGCTGCCAGCAGGCCGATGATCATCACCAAGGCCTCCTCGTTACTGAGCATCAGCGGTGGGAGCTTGAAGCCGCGGCGAAGCCGGTAGCCGCCGGCGGGGCCGCGCTCCGTCTCCACGGGAATCCCCATCTCCTGCAGGCCGATGACGTACCGCCGGACCGTCCTCGGCGTGACCTCCAGGCGGCTGGCGATCTCGTCGGCGTTGAGCTGCCGGTAGACCTGAAGGAGTTCGATCAGGGTGAGCAGGCGCCCGATGGACAAATCCACATTGGGCAGTATATAGGACGGATCCTGTCCTTATTGGCCGGTAACATCGTGGCCATGATGAACTGGAACGCGCTGCAGGATCTCGCCCGGGAGCGAAGCCGCGACATGATCAACGACGCCAGCCGCAGCGGCAGGCACGTGAGCCGCAAGCAGGACCTGCCGGCTTCGGAGGTGGTGTTCCTCTACGGTCGATCCGCGCTGCTGATCGACGCTCGGGTCCGTGCCCAGGCACGCCCCCGCGTGACGGCGACGGCGTTCGACCACTCCTGAGGGCGAGGGTCGCGGCGGCACGGATCTGCCGCGACCCTCGGCCCGCCGATCCTGAGCGATCATGCTCGTCGACGTGAGGATCGAGGCCGTCGTCACCGATCTCGACGGGACGGTCGTTCGCTCCGACTTCTCCATCTCCCCCGCCACGCTCGAGGCCTTGGACCTCGTCCGGTCTGCCGGGATCGCGTTTGTCATCGCGACGGCGAGAACACCGCAGGGTCTCGAGCACTTTCAGGAGCTCGCCAGGCGCACCGCAATCTCGGTCTGCTGCTCCGGTGCGATCGGCTGGCGCTCGCACGAGCGGACGGAGGCGTGGCAGGAAGACCTGCCGCCCTCGGCAGTCCGCCGAGTGGTCGAGATCGCGGTCGGCGAGGATGCCGGGGTGGCGAGCTTCGACGGCTCGCTCTGGCGCATGACGGAGGAGTACTGGCGGCTGAGCCCCACGCAGCCGCACGGGCCCACGCGGATCGTCGTCAACAGCGGGGTCGTGGCCGAGACGCCGTGCTGCACCATGGCGCTACGACACCGCAACGGCGATTTGCGTCGCATCGCCGAACTCGTTGCGGCAGAAGCGGATTCGGCTGCGCTCAGCCATGTCGGACGGTCGACAGTCCTGGACGTCACCGCGCAGGGTGTGGACAAGGGCACCGGGACACGTCGTGCGCTGCGGACGCTCGGCATCGACGCGACCGCCGCAATCAGCTTCGGGGACATGCCCAATGACCTCGCCATGTTCCGCGTCACCGCGCGCAGTTACGCCGTGGGCGAGGGCGACGACGAGGTCATGCGTACTGCGACGGAGGTGCTTCCGGGTGTCGAGGATGACGGCTTCGCTCGCAAGATCACTGAGCTCGCCGCAGCGGACTGGACGGTCGATGACGCCGATCCCGTGAGCGCTGCCGTTTAGAGCTCAAGCATCGTTTCCGCAAACGGCATACCATCTCACTGGCATGAGCATCACCGGCGGGCATCTTCCCGAGCTGCTGGTCGTGCTCGCGATACTGGCGGCGATCATCGCGGTCATCCTCGTCGGGATAAGCCGCTTTCACAAGTACCTCCACCGGCGCATGTGAGTACCGGGAGTCTCGGCCTCTGGTTCGAGGAGCGGCTGAATCAGCTGGACGCGTGGAGGCTTCGTCGGCGCAAGCATCGTCCCTCCCTCATCGAGAAGGCGTACTGGCATAACGACGCATTCGCTCGAGACTCAGCGCGGCTTGAACGCCTCGGCTATGAGGTGGAGTCGGAAGCTGACAACGAATCATTCGTCAGCGCGACCTACCCGGCGAACACGGGAGGGGGTTTCGGTCAACTGACCCGGACGATTGCGCGGCGGGTCCCGTCGATCCACGCCACGTATCGCCGCGGGCGGGCGGCCCTCTGATCCAATCGCGCAGCCGCCTCAGGCGCGCGCCGTCCCCATCGCCTCGAACGCCATCGCCCGCTGCAACGCAGCAGCGCGGAGCTCATCAGGGATCTCGACAGGGTCGCCGATGCTTGCCGCTCTGATGCCGGCCTGCGCGGCCTCCTCGATGATGCCGCCGACCGTGATCGCGAGGTCGGGGGTCCGGTGGAAGACGAGCACACCGTGGTTGGCCAGCAGCACCGCCGGCACGCCGGGTTTGACCGCGACACGGATGTTGGCCACTGCCTGCTCGGAGCCGCGCGGTCCATACGAGGCGACAGGCACACCGCTTGGGAGCCCGAACATCGCCAGTGCTTCCACCCAGCAGCCGATCGGGCGGTGGGCCACCGCGTACGCGGTGGCGAACGGCGAGTGCGTGTGCAGCACGCAACCGACATCGGGGTTGTCCGCATACATTGCGGTGTGCATCGCGACGACCGCTCCCTGAATCGGCGGCAGCTCGCCCTCGCGCAGCGTCCCATCAAGAGCGATGCGCACCACCGCGGATGCGGCGTGGTTTCGGAGCGAAGGGCCGGCGGTGAAGTACATCTCGTCCGAATCCGGTACCCGGAGGCTCACGTTGCCATGCCCATTGGCGGAGATCGCTCCGCTCGCCACCACGCGTTGAGCGACGTCGATCAGTTGAGTGACGAAATCCGCGTCCATGACGGTCCTCCATGCCTCGGTCCCGCGCGCCATGCGCATGTGCCAACACTGTAACCACTGATCGACCGGCCTCATCGGTGAGACCGCCGTCGATACCGTGACCCTGAATAGGCAGACGCGACGCTTGGATGGGAACAGTGATGGTGCCGGGACTGCGGCGACTCGAACTGCTTCTACCTGGTCGCGGTTCGTCGCTGGTTGATGCCGTTATTCATTACGGTCATCCCCTACGAGCACCCTCACGCGCTGACTCCTCCTTGTCCTCGCCGCATGCAGCCCCGGCGAGCGATCGTTGACCCTGCGTATAGAACAGGGCGAACCGAGCGAGGAAGCGTGGAGTTCCTACTCGGTGTCCAGCCAACCTCGTTGATCACCCGCTGGTCAATCCCAACGAAATCCACCGCCGACAACCTTGCCGCTCCAGGCAACCTGAGCGCCAGAGCCGATGGGGAGATTCGAACTCCCGACCAACCGCTTACAAGGCGGTTGCTCTACCCCTGAGCTACATCGGCTGGGCTCCCCGGATTCTCCCATGGGGACTCCTCCACATTGCCCCAATCGTGCGGCTGCGGTAATCTAAAGGTCGGTCCAATGGGAAAGGCCAGTACCCTCACAGCGCCGGCAGGCAACCACCTGCTGGAGGCGCTGCCTGACGTGGAGCGGGATGCGCTCATGCAGCAGCTTCGGCCTGGGCATCTCACCGTCAAGACGGTCCTCTTCGATCCGGGACAGCCCATTCCGTTCGTCCACTTCCCGGTCGACGGGGTGATCTCGCTGGTCACGCCGCTCGCCGACGGGAATATCGTTGAGGTGGCGACCATCGGGAACGAAGGGATTGTGGGGGTGCCCCTGGTCCCAGGCGGATCCCTCGCCGTCCGCGCCATCTCCCAGGTCGCGGGACGGACGCTGCGCATCGAGGCCGGCGAGTTCGCCAACGGGCTCGAGCGGCTGCCCGCCTTCCGCGAGCTGGTCCAGAAGTACGTGCAGGCGCTCTTCGGGCAGATCTCGCAGGCGGCCGCATGCAACCGGCTGCATTCCAATGAGGAACGATTGAGCCGCTGGCTGCTCATGAGCCACGACCGCGTGGGCACCGACACGTTCCCCATCACGCACGAATTCCTCGGCCAGATGCTCGGTTCGCGTCGTGCGACGGTAACGCTCTCGGCCGGGCTCCTCCAGTCGGCCGGGCTGATCCGATACCACCGGGGCCGGGTGACCATCGTTGATCGGGAGGGGCTCGAGTCGGTGTCGTGCGAGTGCTACGGGATCATCAAGGCGGCGCTTGATCGGGTGGTCGCCGCGGGCTGACCGCTCAGGACACCAGGTCCTCGCGCAGCTCGCCGGTGGTGGCGCGGCCGCCCTCGAACAACCGAGCCACCGCCTGCTGCACACCGACCGACATCGACGGGTAGGCATGGATCGCCTGAGCCAGCCGCCCGCTGAACGCGTTGACCTGCATCCCCACCACGAACTCGTGGATCAACTCACCGGCGCTGGGCCCGGCGATGTGGGCACCGAGGATCCTGCCGCCGCCCGCATGCCCCAGGACGGGCTTGCCGCCGGTCACGACCTTGATCAGCCCGCGCGTTCTGCGCGTGATCACGGCGCGATCCACTGCCGTGAACGGAAGCGTGACCACCCGCACGCTGTCACCGTGCGCCCGCCGCGCCTCGGGTTCGGTGAGGCCGACGTGGGCGATCTCCGGATCGGTGAAGATCACCCACGGGGTCACCCGATACGACGCCGCCTGCTGGCGTGCGAAGGCATTGTTCACAGCCAGCCGCGCCTGGTACGCGGCGACATGGGTGAATGGCATCGTCCCGGTCACATCGCCTGCGGCAAAGATGCCACGCACCGACGCGCGCAGGTGCGCGTCCACCACGATGCCGTGCTCCCCCACCTGCACGCCGATGGCTCCGAGACCGAGTCCCTCGGTGTTCGCCGTGCGGCCGGTGGCGACAAGGAGTTGATCACCGACGAACAGCCGCTCACCGGTAGCATCGCGAACGGTCACCTCGGTGCCACCGTCGGCGCGTGCGACGCGCAGCGGGAGCACGCCAAGGTGAAAGTGAAGACCCTCCGAACTCGAGGATGTCGCGCATCGCGGTCGCAATCTCCGGGTCCTCGCGTGGAAGAAATGCGGGCTCGACGTCGATGACCGCCACCTCAGTCCCCAGCCGTGCGAACGCCTGCGCAAGCTCGAGCCCGACCGCACCGGCACCCAGAACGAGGAGACGGCGGGGCTGCTCGCGCAGGTCGAAGAGGGTTTCGTTGGTGAGATATGGCACGCCGTCCAGGCCTTCGATCGCTGGGATCGCCGGCCGGCTTCCCGTGCACACCACCACGTGTTCCGCGCTGAAACGATCGTCGCCGACTGCGATGGTGTGCGCGGTGACAAAGGTTGCGCGCCCATGCCGCACCACCACGCCCGCGGCCTCGAGGTGCGCCGCATCCTCGTACCGCGCAATGTCGTTGATGATGCCGTGCACACGTTCCATGACGGCGGCGAAATCGACACGCACGTCGCCGACGCGAATGCCGAAGCGATCAGCATTCGCCGCGGTGTGCCGCACCGATGCGGCCTCGATGAGCGCCTTCGACGGCACGCATCCGTTCCAGGTGCACTCCCCTCCGAGCGGCCCATCGCTCACCAGGACCACCCGACGTCCCTTCTGCGCCGCGGTCTGCGCCGCGACCAGCCCCGCCGTTCCTCCACCGATGACGGCAAGGTCGAAGGCGCCGGTCACGCCGGGTCCGGTCCTCCCGCGAACACAAGGCACGCGTTGTGGCCTCCGAAACCGAACGAGGTGGTCATGGCCACTCGCGCGCCCACCGCGCGGCCGGCATTCGGCACGTAATCGAGGTCGCACTCCGGGTCGGGGTTGTCGAGGTTCACGGTCGGCGGGAGAAACCCGTCGCGCATCGCCAGGACGGTGACCATCGCCTCGAACGCGCCGGCGGCACCGAGCATGTGCCCGGTCATCGACTTGGTCGACGAGATCGGCACCCTGTATGCAAATTCGCCAAACACCTGCTTGAGCGCACGTGTCTCGGCGAGGTCGTTGAGTGGCGTCCCAGTGCCGTGCGCGTTGATGTACTCGATGTCCTCGGGGCGCTTCGCGGCACGCTCGAGGGCGCGACGCACGCAGCGGACGGCTCCATCACCGCTGGGTTCCGGCGCGGTGATGTGGTACGCGTCCGCGGAGGCCGCGTAGCCGAGCAGCTCCGCGTAGATGGTCGCGCCCCGCGCGAGCGCATGCTCGCGCTCCTCGAGGACAAGCACGGCCGATCCCTCGGCTGCCACGAACCCGTCGCGGTCGCGTTCGAACGGCCTCGACGCATGCGCGCCATCATCGTTCCGCGTCGAGAGGGCGCGCGCGGCGGCGAACATGGCGATACCGGTCGACGTGATCCCCGCCTCGGTACCGCCTGCGAGCACGGCCACAGCGTCGCCCTGACGGATCCAGTTGGCGGCCTGGCCGATCGCGTCCGCCCCGGAAGCGCACGCGCTGACCACCGCCATGTTCGGCCCGCGAGCGCCGACGTCGATCGAGACCATGCCCGGGGCCATGTCGACCAGGGCCATCGCCGCTGCGAACGGCGATACGCGACGCGCGCCCTCGGCATCGAGGACACGGGTGGTGTTCTCGATAACCTCGAGGCCGCCGATCCCCGAGGCGATCAGGACGCCGATATCGGTCGATTCGGCGGCGATGTCGAGACCGGAGTGCTGTACGGCTTCGCGAGCCGCTGCCATCGCGAACTGCACGTGTGGCGTGCTCCGGCGCGCCTCCTTGTTGCCGAAGATCGCGGCCGCATCGAATCCCTTGACCTCGCCGGCGATCCGGACGGGCAGGCGCGACGCATCAAAGTGTGTGATCGGAGCGGTGCCGCTCCGTCCGGCCTTGAGTGCCTCCCAGCTCTCGGTCATGTTGTTACCGACCGGCGAGACCGTGCCCATGCCGGTGACCACGACGCGGCGCGGGGTGGGCTCAGCCATGGTGGCGTCGCGCCCGAGAGTCCCAGGCTCCGGTGCGGCCAGTCTCACGCAATGCGGACCGGCGGATGCGGGTTGTCGGGGTCTTGGGAAGCGATTCCTCGACCCGGATGAAGCGCGGGACCATGAATCTCGGCAGCTCGCGGCAGAGATGGACGTACAGTGCCGTTGGCGTCAGTGAGGAGGGTTCGCTGAGGACCACGCAAAGCAGGATCTCATCCTCGACACCGTCGTCGGCAGGAACGCCGACCGCGGCGGCCTCGCGAACCGCCGGATGCTGCAGTGCGACCGCCTCGATCTCCGCCGGGGCAATGGTCTCCCCGCGCCGCCGGATTGCCTCGCGAAGTCGCCCGTGGAAGCTGAGCACCCCATCGTCGCGCCTCGAGAGCAGATCGCCGGTGCGGTACCAGCCGTCGCCGGTCGCTTCGAGCGGGGCGGCGCCGGCCTCGGCATATCCCTCGAAGATGACGTGCCGATCGAAGGGACGGATGCAGAGTTCGCCGGGCTGCCCGGTGGCCACCTCCGCTCCGCTGCCGGCCAGGATCCGAGCCTCGAAGCGATCGCAGGGAACACCGACCGTACCGGGAACCGGGCCGCCGGGGCCGGCGCGCGTCCAGCAGGATGCCGTCTCGGTCTGACCCCAGACGTCCTCGAGGATCACCCCGAATCGGCGCTCGAATGCCTCCCAGAGGCCGGCCGGCGTCGCGCTACCCATCGCCCGCGCGACCGGATTGTCGGCGTCGTTGCGCCGCGGAGCGCGGGACATGAGCGTGCTGATGATGGTTCCCACGTATGGAAAGAAGACCGCGCCAACCGATCGGTTCCGCGCCCAGAAGCGCAGGGGCTCGAATCGCCGGTCGATCACGGTGCGTCCGCCGCGCAGCATGGTCCCGAGCAGCGTTCCCTGGGCGGTGACATGGAACAGCGGAAGGCACGTGTACACGGTCTCGCCGCGATCGATGCGCACCAGCTCGTCGCCGTAGCAGACGGCGTGCAGCGTCTCCGCATTCCGGCTCCAGACGACGCCCTTGGATTCGCCGGTCGTCCCCGAGGTGAACATCAGCCTCGCCGGCGCGGCGGGATCGAGTGCCGGCGATGGCGGCGGGAGGGTGCTCGTCGCGGCGACGGCAGCATCGAAGCTCGAGAACCCGGATGGCACCCGCGGGCCGGTGGCGAGCGTGACCGGCGGATGTGGGATCGCATGCAGCGCGGTGCGCGCGAGACCCGCGAGTTTTCCGTCGCAGACCAGCACACTTCCGCCTGCACCCGTGATCACGTGCACCAGTGGGTCGCCACTCAGCGATGCATTGAGCGGTGCAAAGACTGCACCGATCTTCATGCACGCGAACCACGTGGCCACCAGCGCGGCACCATTGTGGCAGAGCGTCATGACCACGCTCCCCTCGCGCACCCCACGATCGAGGAGCGCATTGGCGGTCGCATTGGCAAGACGATCGACCTCGCCGAAGCTGAGCGTCGCATCCGGCAGCACCAGACACTCCTGGTTGCGATACGCGACGGTGGCGGCCTCGATTCGCTCCCGGAGCGGCATGAGAGTCGTTGGTGCGCCTGGCATCGTCCGCCTCAGTCTGCGGGAGCGGTGGCGAAGAGCGTCGAGCCGGACAGGTTGGCACGCAATCGAGGAATCAGCAGCAGCACAACGCCGACCGCGATGGTGATCGCCGCCGCATAGATGCAGAGATCGAACGGCGCCACCGGGATGGGATACACCGTGCCCTTGATGATGTACGCCATGACAACGATCGCCGCCAGCAAGCCGGCGACGCGCACCACGCTCGCCTGACCTCGGCGAATCGACCAGGTGAGCGCCGCGATCGTGGTGAGGAGGTACGCGACGATGATCAGGTCGGCGCCATACGTGGCCAGGTAGAAGAACGCGTCGATGGGCGAGGTCCCGTTGAGCATGAACGGCACGACCGCGCCGAGGCTCACGACACCTACAATCGCGAGTGCGCCGACCGGTGAGCGCTCGCGCCGGTTCACCGCCGACAACCAGCGCGGACCGAAGCCGTCGCGCGCCAGCGCGTAGAGCAGGCGGTTCGCGCCGTTGACGGTGGCGAGCTGCGCGCCGATGCCGCTGATCAATGCCGCCATGTTGATGATCGTGCCCATCGCCGGCGTCACGTAGCGAGCGGCGATGTCGACCAAGGGCACCGGCTGGCTCGCCAGCGCGGTTGCGCTGGGGTACGCGATCGTCTCGATCCACGACAGGACGACGTAGATGCCGCCGGAGACGAGCAGCGCGGCGATCATCGACACCGGGATCACACGCCGCGGTCGCGACGTCTCCTCGCCGAGCGTGGCCGCCACCTCGAAACCAGAGAAGCCCGTGAACGCGAAGATGACTCCGAGACCGAGCGTCGCGACCGGCGGGCCGTTGAGCGTGAACGGCGCGGCCGACACGGCGTGACCGCCCGATCCTCCCTTGAGGACCACCGCGACGGCGACGATCGCCACGAGCACGATCGCGACCCCTTCGAGGACGAAGATGAGCAGGGTGGACAACGAGATGCGTCGATATGCGAGCACCACCGCGAGCACCCAGAACAGCAATGCGAACACCGGCCACGCGATCGCCACGTGCGCCGATTTCGCCAGGCTCTCCAGGAAATTCGCGTTGCTCGCGTAGATCGACGACGAGTACGCGATGTAGACGCCGAGCAGCATCCACGCCGAGATGAACCCATACCCATAGCCGAGCGCTCTGCCGTTGAAGGCGAACACCGATCCCGCTGATGCGAAGTCGGCTGCGAGCACGATGAACGCGTACGACACGAGCAGCATCGCGAGCAGCGCCAGCAGGAAGGCGAGCGGCCCGGCCTCACCGACGATCGCTGCCATCAGCGCGGGAAGAAACGTCACGCCTGCGGTCGGCGCCTGGATACCGACCGCGCTCGCGGTCGCGCCCGCGTAGCGCACGCTGCCGGCCCGCAGCGTCGGCGAGTCCAGCATCGTGCGGCTCGCCTACCGGTCCTCGCCGCGCCGGAGGCGTTCGAGCCGGCGCCGGATCTCGGGGTCGAGGCCGTCCTCGAGCCGGGTGTTGCGCTTGCTGTCGTCACGCATCCGGCGGGTCTCGACATTGACGCTGCCCGCGACCCGGGCCACCTCAGCCTCGAGCGCCCGCGCCCCCATGGTCGCAACACCCATCGCACCGACGACGTCGCGTTCGAGGCGGTCGTCGGTCGCAACCACCACATCGGCACCCTCGCCACGCTGCGACGCCTTGTACGCAGCGCGCTCGATGACATGATCCGCCGTCGATCGTTTGGACCCGAAGATCACCGTGACCCCATCGAGTTTCTCCATCGACGGTATGGCGCCCGGACGCGCATGCGCATCGAAGACGACGGTCACCGCGACGCCCGTCTGCGCCGCGTACTCCGCAAGCGCGCTCACCAGCCCGCGGCGCGCATCCTCGAGACCGCGGTCGCGCAGGGTCGCATGCAGCGCCGGCCACGCGTGAATGATGTTGTAGCCGTCGACGATCAGGGTTTGCATCGGATGACTGCTCTCGTCAGCGCGGCGCGAAGCCGCGCTGACGTTGCGCCTCGAAGAGCAGGACCGCGGCGGCCGCTCCGGCGTTGAGCGACTCGACGTGGCCCATCATCGGTATCGACACGAGCACATCGCAGTGCTCGCGGGTGAGGCGTCGCATGCCCGCGCCCTCGGCGCCGACGATGATCGCGGCGGGTCCGGAGAGATCGACGTTGTCATACCGATCCCGCGCATCGGCGTCTAGACCGACTCGCCAGATCCCGGCCGCGCCGATCACCTCGAGCGCCTGGGCGAGGTTGGGCACGGTGACCATCGGCAGGTGCTCGGTGGCTCCCGCCGACGCCTTGACGGCCGCGGCGGTGAGCGGTGCCGCATGGTGACGCGGCACCACGATGCCGTCAGCACCACATGCCTCCGCGCTGCGCGCGATGGCCCCGACGTTCTGCGGATCCTGGATGCCGTCGAGGACCACGAGCAGCGCCGGCGGCCGCGTCTGGTCGAGCAGGTCGTGCAGGTCGAGCGCGGCGCGCGCGTGGAAGTACCCGGCGACCCCCTGGTGATGCTCGGTGTGCGCGATGTCGTCGAGACGCTGGCGAGGCACCTCCTCCACGAGGATGTCGCGTGCCTCGGCGTGCTCGAGGATCTCGGTGAGCCGCGCCTCCGGGCGGATCGCCGCAGCGATGACGATCTTCCGGGCGGGCCGGCCTGCGCGAAGTGCCTCGAGCACGGGATTGCGCCCGTAGAGGATATCCACCGCGTCAGCCGCGGCGCGGCGACGTCCGCTTCCAGCGCTGGCCCTGGGGCGTGTCCTCGACCTCGATGCCGCGGCTTGCGAGCTGCACGCGGAGATGGTCCGACTGCGCGAAGTCGCGAGCCGCACGTGCGGCGGCGCGTTCATCGAGCCATCGCTGCTCTTCGGCGTCAGGCGCCGCCTGACGATCGCGAGCCACCAGTTCGAGCACGCCGAGCACGTCGTCGATGTCAGCGAGGAGATGCTGCAGGGTGCGCTGCGTCTCCGCGCTGACGGACCCGCTATCGAGCACGCGGTTGACGTCACGGAGCCCGGAGAAGACGATGCCCATCGCCTCGGGGAGGTTGAGGTCGTCGTCCATCGCCTCGTCGAACCCGATGCGCATCCCGCGCACCGAGGCGAGCACGGCTTCGTCGCGCGGGTTCCCGTCCTCCTCGGCGGTGCGGAGCCCATCGACGCGTGTCTGAAAGTCGGCAAGCCGCTGCACCGCGATCGTGCTGTCGGCGAGCAGGTCGTCCGAATAGTCGAGCGCCTTGCGATAGTGGGTCCGCGCGGCGAGCAGGTAGCGAAGGGCCGCTGGGCTCGCTCCCTCCTCGAGCACGTCGGGCACGGTGGCGAAGTTGCCGAGACGCTTGGCCATCTTCTCGCCGCTGACACGCAGGTGCTGGCTGTGGCACCAGATGCGCACGAAGCGCTTGCCGGTTGCCGCTTCGGACTGGGCGATCTCGTTCTCGTGGTGGGGAAAGATGTTGTCGACGCCGCCGCAGTGAATGTCGAAGCTCTCGCCGAGCAGCGTCATGCTCATCGCCGAGCATTCGATGTGCCACCCCGGGTGACCCCTGCCGATGCGCGTGTCCCAGCCGATCTCGTCCGGACCCACGGCCTTCCAGAGCGCGAAGTCGCGGACATCCTCCTTGGTGTAGTCGTCCGCGTCGATCCGGCCGCTGGCGCCGGACACGAGGCCCTCCGCGCGCGCGCCGCTGAGCTTCCCGTACTCGGGGAACGCCGCGATGTGGAAGTAATAGCTGCCGTCGGTCTGGTACGCAACGCCTGCCTTCTCGAGGCGCTCGATCAGGTCGACCATCTGCTCGATGTACGCGGTCGCGCGCGGATAGTGGTGCGCCGGCCGGATGCCGAGGGTGTTGCGATCCTCCTCGAACGCGGCGATCCATGGCGCCGTCTCCTCAGCGAGCGAATGCCCGTGCTCGACGGCGTTTTTGATGATACGGTCGTCGACGTCTGTGAGGTTCATCACGTGGGTGACGTTCCCTGCGAACCTCCGGTCGAGCCAGCGTCGCAGGATGTCCTCGAAGATGAAGGTGCGGAAATTCCCGATGTGGACGCGGTTCCACACCGTCGGCCCGCACGTGTAGATACGGACGTGGCCCCGCTCGATCGGCTCCACGACGACGAGCTCACGACTCATCGTGTCGTGCAGCTGCAGCGTCACTGCCGTTCCAGCAGCACCGTCGCCGACGCGGCGATCCCCTCGCTCCGCCCGGAAAAGCCCATGCCGTCGGTCGTGGTCGCGCCGACCGCGATCGTCCCGGGCTCGAGGCCGAGCGCCTTCGACATCGCCTCGGACATCGCCCCGAGATGTTCGGCGAGCCGCGGCTCCTCGGCGATGGCGATGACGTGGGCACTGGTGATCACCCAGCCCTCCTGGCGGAGCTTTTCGGCCACGATCGTCAGGAACTCGCAGCCTGAGGTGTCCTTCCAGCGCGGGTCACCGGACGGGAAGTGCCGGCCCATGTCGCCGAGCCCGGACGCGCCGAGGATGGCGTCGACGAGCGCATGCACCACGGCGTCGCCATCGGAGTGGCCGAGCAGGCCGCGAGCGTAGGGAATCAGGACGCCGCCGAGCATCAGCGGCCGCCCCGGGATGAAGCGGTGCGCGTCGATGCCATGGCCGATTCGCGGGGTCATCGGACCTCCTCGAGTAAGGAACGGAGCAGAACGAGGTCCTGCGGGAAGGTGATTTTGAAGTTGCGCGGATCGCCGGGAACCACAGTGACCGGGACGCCGATCGCCTCGACAAGAGCCGCGTCGTCCCCAGCGCTGATCCCGCGGGTCGCTGCGTTGAGGTGTGCCCGGCGCAGGATGCCGGCACTGAAGGATTGAGGCGTCTGCGCCGCGATGATCGAGGAGCGATCGAGGGTGGCCGCGACCTGGCCGTTCTGCACCTGCTTCACAGTGTCCACGCAGGGTACCCCTGCGATGGCCGCGCCATCAGCCCGCGCCGCGTCGAGCACCGCGCGGAAGACCTCCGGCGGGGTGAGCGGGCGGGCGGCGTCGTGCACGGTGATCCAGTCGCGGCCGTCACAGCGGTCGATGGCCGCGGCGACGCTGTCCTGGCGGCGCACACCGCCCTCGAGGAGCACGACGTTGGTGAGGTGTCGCTCGGCGGCGATGGCGCCGATCGCATCCCAGCGGCTCGCTGGGGCGGCGATGGCGATGAGGTCGAAGCAGCCTGCGGCGGCGATCGATTCCAGCGTGATGGCGATGACCGGCCGCCCCGAGACGGATACCCAGAGCTTGTCCTCTCCCGCCCTCACACCGAGCCCGAAGGCGGGAACGATGAGCGCGCTGCTCAGCGCTGCGCGACCTTGGCGCGAACCGGCCGCAACACCCGAGGCTTGCCCGAGTTCGTCGTCGGCGAGGGTCGCGAAGATCATCCGGCCCGCAGTGGTCTGGAGCACGGTGGTCACGGTCACCGTGACCGTCTCATCGACATGGCTGCGCCCGTTCTCCACAACCACCATGGTGCCGTCTTCGAAGTACCCGACGCCCTGGTGGGGCTCCTTCCCCTCCTTGACGATGGCGATCGCGATGCTCTCGCCCGCACCGACGATCGGTTTGACCGCGTTGGCGAGGTCGTTGAGGTTGAGCACGCGAACTCCCTCGATCTGGGCGAGGCGGTTGAGGTTGTAGTCCTGGGTCATGAGCGAGGCTCCCCGCGCGCGGGCGAGCTTGACCAGGCGGGCGTCGACGTCGGGCGTGCCCGGGAAGTCGAGATCGACGAGCTCGCAGACCACGTCATCCGCCTTCTGGAGCGCGTCGACGACACCGAGGCCGCGGCGCCCCTTCTGGCGGCGGAACGGATCGGCGGAGTCGGCGACCCGCTGCAGCTCCTCGAGCACGAATCCCGGGATGAGCAGCCGCCCGGGAATGAAGCCGGCGGCTGCGACATCGACGATACGGCCGTCTATGAGAACGCTCGTGTCGACCAGGACCGGCTGGCCGTCGATCGGGGCGGGACCGCCCTGGTCAATGTCGACCGGAGCCGCGTGGCCGAAGACGACACCGAGCGCATCGCGGCGGCGGCTGCCGGTACGGACGCCGACGTAGATGAGCGCCGCCGCAAGGCTGAGCGAGAGCAGCACGCCGAGCCCGAAGGGCAGCGGGTTGAGGAGGACGGCAACCATCGTCGAGATCAGCAGTGCCGCGATCAGGCCGATGAGGGAGCCGACGATCTGTGCCGGCGGGGCCTCGTCGAGGGTCCGCTCGAGCCAGAGGTAGGGTTCCACGCTCAGGAGCGGGGCAGCGAGGGCGAGCGATGCGGCGCCCGCGGCGCCCGCGGCGAGGAGTGCCGCCCCCGCCGTGGTCGTGCTGCTGTTGAGCACTCCGGGGGTGCCGGACAGGATGAAGACGCCGTAGAGCACCCCGAACACGAACCCGACGCTGGCACCGATGATTCGCGAGACATTTCGCGCCCGCTGGATCGTTCGAGCGGTATGCGTGTGCATCTCAGCGATTGAACCACACGATCTTCGCGGCGAAAGACGGCGCGACACGACGGTCACCCGAGCAGTGCAACCGCCTCGATCAAGTTGCGGACCCGGTGACAGCGAAGGCCGTCGGGTATTGGGCCGCGATAGCTCTCGGGGAGGATCACGGACTCCATCCCGACGGCCGCCGCCTCGGCGAGACGCACCTCGGTCCGGGACACCCGGCGGATCTCGCCGCCGAGGCCCAGCTCTCCGATGACCGCGCACTGGCGCGACACCGCCCGGTTCCTGACGGTGCCGGCGATCGCCAGCGCCGCCGCGAGGTCGGTCCCGGGATCCGAGAGGCGGATGCCGCCGGCGACGTTGACGAACACGTCCAGCTTGGAAGCGGAGATGGCGGCGCGCTTGGCGAGCACGGCGAGCATGAGGTGCAGGCGGTTGAGCTCATAGCCAGTTGCGGTTCGCCGCGGGAGCCCGAATGGCGAGGCGATGGTGAGCGCCTGCACCTCGACCGCCATCGGCCGGAGCCCGTCACAGGTGATCGTCAGGACGCTCCCCGAGGCACCAAGGGAAGCCGAGTCGAGCATGCCGCGGCTCGGGGCGGCGAGATCGCGCATGCCGTCGCGCTCCATGGTGAGCAGGCCCACCTCGCCGGTCGCTCCGAACCGGTTCTTGATGCCCCGGAGCATCCGGGTTTCTCCGAGCCGGTCGCCCTCGAGGTACAGGACGACATCGACCATGTGCTCGAGGGTGCGCGGACCGGCGATCGCTCCTTCCTTGGTGACGTGCCCGACCAGGAGCACGGGAACACCGGTCGCTTTGGCGACCTCGCTCATGCGCAGGACCGCGGCGCGGACCTGCGACACGCTCCCCGGCGGGCCGGGCGTCCCGGCATCGCGCAGCGTCTGGACCGAATCGACCACGACCAGGGAGGGACGCTCCGCCTCGATCGTGGCGATCACGGTGTCGACGTCGGATTCGACGAGCAGGCGAACCCTGGCACCGGTGCAGCAAAGCCGCCGAGCTCGCAGGGCAAGCTGCTCAAGCGACTCCTCACCGGTGCAGTAGAGCGCCGGTGACACCTCGTTGCCGCAGCTGTGCGACACCTGCAGCGCGATGGTGGACTTCCCGATGCCAGGGTCACCACCAAGCAGCACGACGCTGCCGGGAACGATCCCCCCTCCCAGGACGCGGTCAACTTCAAACGAGCCCGTGGCCAGGACGTGAGCCGGCGCGGCCATCACCGCCTCCATCGGCGTGCTGGTCGCAGCGGCGATCGCTGGTCCGGGCTTGCGGCCGGTGAGCCGTACGACGTCCTCGCTGAGGCTGTTCCAGGCGGCGCAGGCCGGGCAACGGCCCTGCCACTTCGGCGCCTCCGCCCCGCACTCGGCGCAGACGTAGTGGAGGCGGTGGACCGCGCGCTGCAACTCGATGGCCATGGGCGACGAATCCTACCGAACAGATGTACGCCCGGTCAAGCCCCGGCGCTCAGCGACGCTCTGGCGTGTCGACGACTTATCAGATCAGCCCGGCGGCTCGGCGTGCGCGCTCGGCGGCGGGTCGTACCGGGCAGGCGGCGAGGTGGTCGTCGACCACGCCGCAGGCCTGCATGAAGGCGTAGAGCGTGGTGGGGCCGAGGAAGCGAAAGCCTCGGCGTTTGAGTTCGCGCGCAAGGGCCACCGCCTCGGGCGTCGTCGAAGGGACGTCGCTCCACGACGCCGGCGGCCTGCGCCGTGATGCCGGTGGATCCGGCCGGAGGATTGAGACCAGCGAATCGCCGGCTCCGCGGAGTTGCAGGATGGCCCGCGCGTTCCCAATGGTCGCCTCGATCTTCGCCCGGTTCCGCACGATACCGGCGTCGCCCAGAAGGCGTTTGATATCGGCTGCATCGAAGCGCGCCACGGCCTCAGCGTCGAAATTCGCGAAGGCGCGGCGGAACGCGTCGCGCTTGGCAAGAATCGTCCGCCAGGAGAGTCCTGCCTGGAAGGCCTCGAGGCTCAGGAGCTCGAACAGCGCCCGCTCATCGGGCACTGGAAATCCCCATTCGGTGTCGTGATACCGCTCGTAGAGGGGATCACCATCGCCGAAACACCGCTTCACCGAGGGCGCTCCCGAACCACGTCGATGGGCCGCTTGTCGTCGCGAAGCCCGAGGAAGCGCGGTTGCCGCAGGCGGCCATCGTTCGTCCACTCTGCGAATCCGATCTGCGCGACCAGCTCTGGGCGGGTCCAGTGCGTGCCGCGCGGAATGGGCTTCGCGTCCGCGAACGGCGGGGCCGACGTCTCCAGGGATCGCAGCAGCGCGCCGAGATCACGAAGCCTCGCTGCGGTGTAGCCGGTGCCGACCTTTCCGGCGTACCGGAGTTTGTCGTCCTCGTGATAACCGACCAGGAGCGCACCGAAATCACTCCGGCTGCCGGTCGGGTCGGTGTAACCGCCGATGACGAACTCCTGCTCCCAGACGCATTTCAGCTTCAGCCAGTCCTTCGACCGCCCGGGGACATACGGTGCATCGGCACGCTTGGCGATCAGTCCCTCCCAACCCGAACGGCAGGCGTCGTCAAACCGGCCCTGAGCGTTGTCCTGCCAGGCTTCGGATACTTGCAGGGCCGCGCTCGGCCGGATTGCCCGCGTCAGTCGGGCGCGACGCTCTTCGAGAGGCTGGTGTGTCAGGACCTCGCCGTCGATCTCCAGGAGGTCGAAGACGCAGTAGACCACCGGATACGCGGCCATCTGCTCTCGAGACGGCGCGCTGGTGCCGAGGCGCTGCTGCAGGCGGCTGAAGGACGTCTGCCCACCTTCGTACGCGACCACCTCACCGTCAAGCAGGAATTCGCGTGCGCGCTGTGCGACCAGGGCAGCGCGCACTTCCGGGTACGTGGCGGTGAGGTCCTTGCCGGTGCGCGAACTCGAGCCGCACATCGCCACCCCCTTTGCGCGCAACGCACCGCTCGCCGTCGAACTTGCGCTCGAGCAGCCAGTCGTCACCGAAGTCGCGTCGGTCGCTGAGGGTCGCCAGCATGAGGGGAATCGGCACCCCGGCATCGTCCTCCAGCTACCGGGAGTGAACGGGCCGTCCCCTGCCGCGGTGGGTCTGCGCGGGCTCCGGTTCCTCCACACCCTCGATGCGCCGCCGGAGCTCCACCAACCGATCGCGCAGCTCCGCTGCACGCTCGAACTCGAGGTCCCGCGCCGCGCGAAGCATTTCCTTCTCCACGTCCTTGGCAAGCCGGAGCACCTCGTCGGGCGGCAGTCCGGACGCCTCCTGGAATGCGGCGGCGCGAAGCGACTGCTGTTCGCGATGCGATTCCATCTGATACACCGCCTTGACGATCGACAGCGGGGTGATGTCGTGCTCGACGTTGTAGGCGACCTGGATCGCGCGGCGGCGGTCGGTTTCGGCGATCGCCCGTTCCATCGCGTCCGACGTGCGGTCGGCATACATGACCACGTGGCCGAAGAGGTTGCGCGCCGCCCGTCCAACCGTCTGAATCAAGGAGCGATAGCCGCGCAGGTAGCCCTCCTTGTCAGCGTCGAGGATGCCGATGAATGACACCTCAGGAAGGTCGAGTCCCTCGCGCAGCAGGTTGATTCCCACCAAGACATCGAACACGCCGAGGCGAAGGTCGCGAATGATCTCGACGCGCTCGAGAGTGTCGATGTCGCTGTGCAGGTATCGGACTTTGATGCCGGCCTCACGCAGGTAGTCAGTGAGATCCTCGGCCATCTTCTTGGTGAGCGTGGTGATCAGGCAGCGCTCGTGTTTCTCGATCCGGCGTCGCATCTGCGAGATGAGATCGTCGATCTGACCATGCGACTCCTTCACCTCGATGGTGGGATCGACGAGGCCGGTCGGCCGGATGATCTGCTCCACCACCTGGGTCGCGTGTGACTCCTCGTAAGGCCCCGGCGTGGCACTGACATAGATGATCTGCCCGATCATCGAGTCCCATTCGGCGAACGTCAGGGGGCGGTTGTCGAGCGCCGACGGCAGCCGAAACCCATACTCCACCAAGGGGAGCTTGCGAGCGCGGTCGCCCTTGTTCATGCCGTCGATCTGCGGAACCGCAACATGCGACTCGTCGACGACGATGAGCGCATCGTCGGGGAGGAAGTCGAGCAGGCAGTGTGGGCGTTGGCCCTCGGAGCGATTGCTCAGGTGACGCGAGTAGTTCTCGATGCCTGCACAGGTCCCGGTCTCGCGCATCATCTCCATGTCGAAGTTGGTGCGCTGGCGCAGCCGTTGCGCCTCGAGAAGGCGCCCGCGCGTTTCGAGCAGCTTCACACGATCCTCGAGCTCGGCCTCGATGGAGACGAGCGCACGATTCATCTGCTCCTGCGGCGTCACGTAGTGCGTCGCCGGGAAGACGGTGAGCTCGTCGCGCATGGTGAGGATCTCGCCGGTCAGGGCATCGAAGTCCTTGATGGACTCGATGGTGTCCCCCATGAACTCGATGCGGGTCGCAATCTCCTCATACGCAGGCTGCACATCGACGACGTCGCCGCGCACGCGAAAGCGCGTGCGCCCAAAGTCCATGTCGTTGCGGGAGTACTGCAGGTCCGAGAGCTTGCGCAGGAGGATGTCGCGACGCCACGACTTCTCCGCGCTTCACGGTGATCGACTCCCCGAGATAGTTCTCCGGCGACCCGATGCCGTAGATGCAGGAGATCGAGGCCACCACCACGACATCGCGCCGGGTCAGCAATGCGCGCGTCGCACTGTTGCGCAGCCGGTCGATCTCGTCGTTCCGCGACGAGTCCTTCTCGATATACGTATCGGTGCGCGGGATGTAGGCCTCGGGCTGGTAGAAGTCGTAGTAGGAGACGAAATACTCGACGGCGTTCTTGGGAAAGAACTCGCGGAACTCCGCCCAGAGCTGCGCCGCCAGCGTCTTGTTCGGCGAGAGCACGAGCGTTGGACGCTGCTGCTCGGCGATGACGTTGGCGATCGTGAAGGTCTTGCCCGACCCGGTGACGCCGAGCAGGGTTTGCTCGCGCTGGCCCTCGGTCAGCCCGCGACTGAGCGCCGTGATGGCGGCAGGTTGATCACCGGCTGGTTTGAAGGGCGCGAGCAACTCGAGGACGGGCACCCATCGAGTCTAGTCCCTGCTCTCCTCTCGCCGAATTCGAGCTCAGCGCACCGCCGCGTAGATCTCCTCGAGGCGCCCACCGATCGCGTCCCAGGAATGCTCGGCCAGCACGACCTCGCGTCCTCGTGCCCCGGTTTCGGCTCGGCGCCCTGGATCGTGCAAGAGCCGGAGGACTGCCTCGCTCATGGCGGTCATGTCGCCGGCGGGCACCAGGACCCCGCCGACGCCGACCGCGTCGCGCAGGCCGTCGACATCGAAGCCCACGACCGGCGTTCCCGCCGCTTGCGCCTCGAGCGCGACCATGCCCAGCCCCTCGAAGCGCGACGGCATCAGCACCACTGCGGCCCGGGCGTATTCGCTGCTCAAGGCGTCGCGGTCGAGCGCACCCAGGTACTCGATCCGCCCGCCACTCGACTGCGCGGCTCGCCGAACGGCCGCCTCGAGGCTGCCGCCCCCCACCAGAACGCCGTGCACGGTCGGGTCCGTCTCAGTGAGCGTCTGCAGCACCGCGACGGCGTCGAGTGCACCCTTCTCCCGCTCCATCCGGCTGACGAAGAGCACGCGACCGCCCTCGTGCTCCACGCCGGGAAGGTCGACCGCATCGACTCCGTTGGATAGCACCTCGATGCGTGATGCCGGGATCCCCATCTCGAGCAGTGCGTTGGCGGTCGAGCGCGAGACCGGGAGCACCATCGCCGCACCGCCGTACGAGCGCGCCTCGACGCCGTTGAGGAGCCGCTTCACCGAGCCGCGCGGGTGCGCCTGCCGGTAGGTGTGATGCGCGGTGTAGACGAGGGGTGCCCCGAGCTGCTTCCAGAGCAGCACGCCGCCCGGACCTCCCTGGGCGTGGATCACGTCAGGTGCTGCGCGTAGCAGGATCTGCGGATATCGATTGAGCTGCAGGGAGAAGTCGAGCGGCGCCCGGCCGGTGCGCCGCGCGAAATCGATCGCGTGCTCGCCGCGTCCCGAGATGGTGTGGACACGCACCCCGCGTCGTTCCAGTGCAGCCCGCATGCCGTGCACCACGACACCCTGACCGCCGAGCGGTGGATCGTCGTCGTAGCTCGCGATGGTGACCCGGGTCACTGCTGACAGTGCGGGCAGTACACGGTGGTGCGGCCGGCGGTGACGGTGCGACGCAGCATCGTTCCGCACACGAAGCAGGGCCGCCCACCACGCCCATACACCTGAAGGCGCTCCTGGTTGCTGCCGCGCGCGTTCCAGACATCTCGGTAGTCGTCGACGCTGGTGCCCCGGTTCGCAACCGCCGCGGTGAGCACGCGCGGAATGGCATCGAGCAGGGCTGCTCGTTCGCGGCGCGTCAGGCGATTGCATCGCCGGGTGGGCCGGACGCCCGCGAGGAAACACGCCTCATCGATGTAGATGTTGCCGAGGCCGGCCACACCCTTCTGATCGAGCAGCGCGGCTTTCACGGTTCTCGTCGTCGTGCGCAGCACCGCGTCGAGCCGCTCCTGCGAGAAGGCGTCGGAAAGGGGTTCGACGCCCAGCTTGGGCAGCACGCGCGCGGCGATCAGCGCTTCGCGCGACCCGTAGGCAACGCGCCCGAAGCGACGCGCGTCGTCAAAACGGAGCTCGTTGCCATCGTCCAGCGCGGCGCGGATGTGCGTGTGCTTGGCGACCGGCTCATCAGCGTCACAGACCAGCAGGTGCCCTGTCATGCCGAGGTGCACCATCAGCTCGTCGCCGGAATCGAGCTCGAGCAGCAGGTACTTGCCGCGGCGATCCACGTTCTCGAACCGCTGACCGATGAGCAACGCCGGGAGCATGCGTCCGTCGGGGGCACGCACGATGTCGGGGCGGTCGACGGTCACCCCTTCGATGCGCCGGCCGGAAACCGCCGCACGAAGGTCGCGAGCGACCGTCTCCACCTCGGGAAGTTCCGGCACCGTCAGTTCCTCGCGATGGGCGTCATGTCCCCCCAGTTGTCGCCGACCTTGACGTCAACGTCGAGGGGCACCCTGAGCGCCTCGGCCGCCCCCATGCATTCCCGCAGGAGCACGACGAGGTCGCTCACCTCCTCTGCCGGAGCCTCGAGCAGGAGCTCGTCGTGCACCTGGAGGAGGATGCGGCTGCGCAACTCCCGCTCGCGGAGCGCCTCGTCGACCAGGATCATCGCCTGCTTCATGATGTCGGCCGCCCCACCCTGGATCGGCATGTTCACGGCCATGCGCTCGGCCGCGAAGCGCAGCTGACGATTGGCCGCACGAATATCCGCGATATAGCGGCGCCGTCCGATGAAGGTCTCGACCCAGCCGTATTCCCGAGCATGGTTGCGCACACCCTCCAGGTAGGCGGTGACCGCCGGGAAATTCCGGAAGTAGGCATCGATGAATGCATGGGCGTCCTCGCGGCTCATGCCCGTGTCACGGGCGAGCCCGAAGTCACTCAACCCATACACCACACCGAAGTTCACCACCTTGGCGATGCGGCGCATGTCCGGCGTCACCGCCACGGGTTCGACGCCATACACCTCGGCGGCGGTGCGCCGGTGGATGTCCTCACCGCGCTGGAACGCCTCGATCAGCTCCGTCTCACCGGTCACGTGCGCGAGCACGCGCAACTCCACCTGCGAGTAGTCGGCGCTGACCAGGCGCTGCCCGGTGTCGGCATGGAAGGCGCGGCGGATTCGCTGACCCCACTGCGTGCGCACCGGGATGTTCTGGAGGTTCGGATCCGACGACGAGAGCCGGCCGGTGGTCGCGACCGCCTGGTTGAAGGACGTATGCACGCGCGAGTTCGCCGTGCACAGCAATGGCAGAGCATCGACATAGGTGCTCTTCAGCTTGGTGAGCTGGCGCCACTCGAGAATCAACTCGACCACGGGATGCTCGCCACGTAGCGCCTCGAGCGTGTCTGCATCGGTGCTCCGGCCCGTCTTGGTCTTGCGCCCGCTGGCGAGACCGAGGTCGTCGTAGAGAAATCGTCCCAATTGCTGGGTGCTGCCGGGGTTGAACGTGTACCCCGCAACCTCCTGCACCTCGGACTCGATCTCGGCGATGCGCGTGTACATCTCGGCGCTGATCGCACCGAGCAGGTCGCAATCGACGGCAACTCCCTCCACCTCCATGGCGGCGAGAATGGGGACCAGGGGCAGTTCCATGGTGTCGTGCAGCCGAGTCGCGTTCGCCCGCTCCATGTCGCGAACCAACTTCTCGCCGACCGGGTCGAGCAGGCCGACCCAGATGCCGTAATACGCGGCGGCCTCCTCCACCGGGACATCCGCGATCCCGCGCTTGCCACGACCGCTGCCGAGCAACGTCTCCTCGGCCTCGACGCTCAGCAACGCAAGGTCGTGCGCCAGGACGGGGAGCGTCGGAACCTTGAGGCGCGAGTTGGTGAGGTAGGCGGCGAGAAGCGCATCGAACTGCAGACCCTGGATGGCGATACCGCGGCGCCGCCACGCGAGCAGCTCACGCTTGAGGTCGTAGCCGCGCTTCGAAATCGTGCTGTCCGCGAGCACCTGCTCCAGCGCTGCGATGGCTGACGGATCCGCGTTGCGCTCCAGCCCGGCATGCCACACGGGCATGTAGTAGGCGGTGTCCTCGCCTTTGGGCGCGAAGGCGACACCGATCATGTCGCCGGTTCTCGGGTTGCCGTCAACCAAGGTGCGCACCGCCATCGCGCCGGCTGCGCGGATGCGCTGCAGTGCCTCGTCTGCTTGATGCGCATCGACAACGATTTCGACGTCGGTCGCGGGCGCCTGCAGGTCGCCGGGCAGCGGCGCGGGTTCGCTCGCCGGCGCAACGTTCGCGGGAGCCGAACCGTCGTTCAGCGCGCGTCCGGGCAGCCGCGGGAGCAGACTGCGAAACTCCAGGCGGTCGAACAGCTCGCGTACATCGCCCTCGTCGTAGTTGAAAAGGCGTGCGCCCTCGAGCGGCAGGTCGATCTCGACATCAACCCTGATGGTCGCCGTCCACTTGCTCAACCGTGCCTGCTCCATATGGCTTTCCAGTGCGCGCCGCACCCGGCCGGGCGGCATGGTCGGGACCGCGGCGAGGACATTCTCGAGCGGCCCGTACTGCTGCACCAATGACATCGCGGTCTTCTCGCCGATACCCGGGACGCCTGGGATGTTGTCGCTGGGATCCCCTTGCAGCGCCTTGAAATCGACGACCAGCGGCGGTTCGAACCCGTAGCGTTCGCGAACCTTGTCGACGTCGTAGATGATCGTGTCGCTGAGGCCGCGGCGGCTCGCGAAGACGCGGATGTGCTCGGTGACGAGCTGCAGCACATCGAGGTCACCGGTGACGATGATCACGTCGAGTCCCGCAGCCTCGGCCTTCTGCGCCAGCGTGCCGATGACGTCGTCGGCCTCGAAGGTCGGGATCTCCACGATGGGAATGCCGAGCGCCTCCACGACCTCACGCGCCCACGGGAATTGCGCACGCAGCTCGTCCGGAGCGCGCTGGCGTTGCGCCTTGTATTCCGCGAACTTCTCGTGGCGGAACGTCGGCCCCGGGGGGTCGAATGCCGCGATGGCATACGTCGGCGTGGTGTCGTTGAGCGCCTTGAACAGCATCGACGTGAAGCCGTAGGCGGCGTTGGTCATCTCACCCCGGCTGTTGCTCAACGCGGGCATCGCGTGGAAGGCGCGGTACACGAGGTTGTGCCCATCCACCAGCAACAAAGTCTCGCGAGCCACAGCGATCCATGGTAGCGGCGAGGGATGGATGTCCTCGCGGGCGCACTCCCGGGGTTATGATCGAGGCATGGCCGACCTGGTGGAAATGACCGTCGACAGCATCAGGGTGCACATGCCGACCGGCCAGCACGTCGTCATCCTCAAAGAGAAGACGGCTGATCGGTACCTTCCCATCTGGATCGGCATCAACGAAGCCAACGCGATCGCGCTCAAGATCACCGGGATCACCCCTGAGCGACCGATCACGCACGACCTGCTCGCCAACCTGCTGAGCGCGGTCGAGGTGACTGTGGAGCGGATCGTGGTGACCTCGCTCAGCAACGAGGTCTTCTACGCGCGGATCCTCGCCCAGGTCGACGGGCGCCGCCTGGAGATCGACTCCCGCCCGTCAGACGCCATCGCCGTCGCGGTGCGGGTTGGAGCCGGCATCTTCGTCGCCGACGAGGTGCTCGACAAGGCCGGCGTCCTCCCCGAGGCGGACAAGGACGGCGAGCTGACCGAGACCGACCCGGAGAGCGAGGAGCGGCTCGCCAAGATTCGCGACTGGGTGAATACCCTCAACCTCCCCGACCTCGGGACCGGCGCCTCCGAAAGCTAAGTCGCTCGCGCTAGGCGCGGAAGAGCGACCAGAACCCGGGGTCCTCGAAGCCGAGCCGCCAGGCGGCGATCCCCGCCAGGCCGTATTTGTGCACCAGCGCGACCTTGCGCGCCAGGCTGTCCGCATCGTCGAAGTAGGTGATCAGCGAGCCGTCCGGGGAGACGATGAAGGGGGTCTGGGCGGCGAAATCGTAGTCGACGCGCGCGCCCGGCACGGCCAGCGCGTTGTAGAGCACGTTCGAATATGCCGCGGCGCCGCCGAAGCTGCTGCCCCAGGCGCGGCCGTAGAGCGGCACCCCAAGGAGCACGTGGGCCGGGTTGAGGTCGGGCAGGGTCGCCTGGAGGATCGCGTTGTCCCAGTCCAGCCCGGCCACCGGGCCCGGGGTGCCCCCATCGCCATGCTGGTCATACGCCATCAGATCCACGTAGTCGGCGACCTTGCCGATGGCGGCGACGTCATACGCGGCCGAGTAGGCGTTCACCCCGGCGAAGTTGTGGGGCACCACGTCGACGATGAGCTTCGCGCCGCGGGTGTGCACCGCGGTTGCCAGCTGCTGGACGAACGCCGTGAACGGCGCCTTGTCCGCCGGGAGCATCCCTTCGAAGTCCACGTTGATGCCGCCGTAGCCGTCGTAGCGGATCGCGGCGACCATCTCGTCGATCAGCCGGGTGACCGCGGTGGGGTTGTTGAGCAGCTGGTCCGTCGCCGGAGGGTTGGTCGAGTCGTTGGCGAGCGAGGGCCAGATCGGGAGGCTTGCCGCCCCGGCGCGACCCACCGCGGATTGGTCGGGCGTCCCGAGGATCGAACCGTTCGCCTGCGCCTGCCAGCCGGTCGGGGTGACCTGCGCAACCGCCCCCAGATGAAATGCGAGGGAGGTGTTCGACGCCGAGGTGTTGATCACGAATGCGTCCACGGGGATCCCGGTGACGACGGGAGGTCCGGGGACGGTAACCCGGCGGATGGCGTGCCGGGGGATACCGACCAACGAGAGGGTGATCCCGGGATCGAGATGCGCCTCCCCGGCGGTGGCGATCGACGCCGGCAGGGTGATCGACGAGGGCGGTCGTCCTTTCCAGATGATCCGCGCGTGGTCGGGATCGCTCCAGGTCACGGTGGCACCGGGAAGCGCAGCGGCCATCGCCGGCTGCGAGGGAGCGTCGTCGAAGACCGCATCGACCACCAGCCCGCTCGCGGGATCGATGTGGGCGGCGAGCATCGCCGCGGTCGGCGGGATGACCGTGAACGTGAAGTTCTGCGTGCTCATGCCCGAGACGGCCACCGAGAGGCGGTGGGGCGACGAGAGCGGCAGCAGCGGCTGCACCGTGGCGAGGAGGTCCTGGTGCTGGGTCGCGAGCTTCAGCGAGTTCCCGTCAAGGGTTGCGGTCACATCCGAGGCCTGGAGCGGCGCGCCGGTGGCATGCAGACGAAGGTCGAGATTCGGCGGAACGTCGGCGGCGCCGGAGCGCAGACCGACGCCTCCCGCGGTGATCACGACATAGCCGTAGTTGGGTGGTGAGCCGAACCCGGTGAAGCTGCAGCCGGAGACCAGCAGCGCCACAGCCAGGCACGCCAGGCGGCGGTGCATTGCCTCAAAGTCTAGTAAAGGAGAGGTGCCGCGGATCGCGCCGCCGATCGATCAGCGGGTGGTGAGCGTCAATTCCGCGGTGAGCTTCGGGCTGTCGGAGCCGGTGTAGCCGGCCGGGATGGTGGCAACCACAAGGAGTTGGGTGCCTGGGGGGAGTCCTGCCGGTACCTGGAAGCTGAGCAGCGGCCCGGTCGTTGTGGGTGATATGACGAATCCGGGCGCATAGCTCGATCCGGCGCCCTGTGGTTGCGGGGCCGCAACTGCGGGAAGTAGATCCAACCGCAGGCTGGAGCTCACGACCGAGACTGAAACGCACGGCAGCACTGAGCGAGCTGGGGGTGGCGCCGATGCCGCTCCTGGACTGGCCGCCGACCCAAGTGGGACCGACAGCTCGGCGTACACCACGGCGGGCTTGCCCGCCGTGACCTGCAGCGTCGGCGCGGCGAGGATCAGGTGCTCCGCCGGCCTTGCCGGGTCGGTGGCCAGGTCCTCCTGGCTGAAGCTCGCCGGCAACCGTGCCCCGGCGATGCCGACGATCGAGGTGCAGGACGTGGAAGAGGCCTGCGGTGTTGTCGCTGCAGAGCCCTGTTGCCCGGCGGCGGCCGCCGGCACGTGTGCCGCGTTGGTCGGGGTGCTCGTCGGGGTGGCGCTGCCATGGAGGAATGCGGTGACTGCCAGGAGGACGACGAAGGCGCCGGCGACGGCAGTCGCAGGAAAGCGGCGCACCACGCCGAGGTTGAACCAGCCCAGGCCGATGCGCGGACGGGTCGCACGTTCGGCGACGGGGGACGTCGACGGGAGATGCACCACGTGGGGCATCCGGGCCTTCGGCATCTCGCGGAGCGCCTCGACCGTGGACCGGAACTCCGCATACGCGGCAGCGCAGGGCGCGCACGACTGCATGTGCGCGTGGAAGCGGGCCTCCTCGATCGGCGAAAGCTCGTCGTCGTACGCGGCGGAGAACAGGTCGTCCAGGTGGCGGCGCGGGCTCACGCGTGCTCCTCGGCGAACCCGGGAGCCGCGGCGGTGCCGCGCAGGGCTTTGGCCAGCATCGATCGGGCGCGGTTGAGCCGGGACTTGACGGTCCCGATCGGGACGCGCAGCGCTGCGGACATCTCCTCGTAGCTCAGCTCGTTGACGTCGCGAAGGACGACGACGGCCCGGAAGTCGGGATGGAGCGTGAGCAGGGCCTCACGAACCGCGGCGACGCGCTCGCGCGCCAAGGCGGTCGCCTCCGGCCCGAGATCGGGGTCCGGGAGCTCCACGATGTTGCCCTCCGCGTCCTCGAGCGGATCGGCCGGCCGGCGGATGCTCCGGCGCTGGACGTCGTGACTGCAGTTGATGGCGACGCGGAAGAGCCATGCCCGGATGGTCTGGCCGCGAAGCACCGGGATCCTGACGTAGGCGCGAAGGAACGTCTCCTGAACGACGTCGGCCGCATCGGCCGGTGTCCCGAGAATCCTGAGTGCCATCGTGTAGAGCTCATCCTGGTGGCGAGTGACAATTGCTGCAAAGGCATCGCGGTCGCCGCGGCGTGCCCGCTCGAGGAGCGCCTCGTCGTCCATGCATTTGAGGGTACGCGCCAGCAGGTGCTGTGGTTCCCGGCTTGAGCCGGTACGCTGTCCACCCTGCCGGGGTGGCGGAATGGTAGACGCAGCGGTCTCAAAAACCGCCGAGGACAACCTCGTGAGGGTTCGAACTCCCTCTCCCGGCACGCGGAATCCGTTGCAATCCCTAGGTTTTTCTTCTCGCTGTCCATTTCGTGTCCATTTTGGCGACCGGGAAGCACCCGAATCCGCGGCCCGAATCGCGCATCGATCTCGTCCGCTAGGTCTTCGGAAGCGTCATCGCTCAGGTGGCCGTAGCGGTCAAGTGTCATCGACCGCGACGTATGCCCCATGGTCTTCATCACTGTCAGAACAGACGCCCCGCCGTCAAGGGCGAGGGTATCCGCTGTGTGGCGAAGGTCATGGAATCGGATCGGCCTCAGGCCAGCACGATTCCTCATCCTTTCCCAGTGCTTGTAGAAGCGAGGCCACCCATGGTTTCCCGTCAGGACCCGGGAATACCAACTCGCTGGTATGCGCCGTCTGTCTCAGGGCATGCACGCACACCTGTGGCATGACCAGGGTCCGGATGCTGGCCGCGGTCTTCCGCTTGCTGATTACCCGACTTCCGTCCTGTAGCCGAGTGAGGTTGCCGGTTATGTGTATTTGTCTCGACCCAAAGTCAATGTCCTGCCAGCGAAGCGCGAGAAGTTCGCCTTGCCGAATGCCCAGGGTAACTGCCAAGACGTACAGGGCTTCGAGCGGATCACCTTCTGCAGCCACGAGCAACTGCTGTGCTTCAGTGGCGCTCAGTGCGACGGCCCTACTCGGCGCATTATCGCGTTTGTCCACGATGTTGACTGCGTTGGATACGCGGTGGCCGTATTGTTTGGCCTCATTCAGCGCCATCGCCAAAGTCATGTGCACCTTCCGGGCCATGCCGCCGGACGCTTCGTGCAATTTGTAGATGTGCTCAGGCGTGAGCGCATCGAGACGTACCTTTCCGAGAAGAGGAACGATGTGAACCCTTGCATGCGATTCATACGGCCTTACCGTTTGGGGTGCGCGTCGTGCCCTCTTCCGTGTAAGCCACTGGGCTAGCCATTCCGCGACGGTTGGTGATTTGACGCTGCTCTGTGGTTGCGCTAGAAATGCGTTAGTCTTCGCTTGCGCTTCCGTCATCGTCGCGCCGCTAAAACACCGGGTCTTGCCATCGACGACAATCCGCACCTGATGGCTTTTGCCTCGCTTTCGGTAGCTACCTGTGCCGCGACGTGAGTACGGCTTCGTCATCGTCGTGGGCAAGCCTAGCGCCTGCCGCGCGGTACCGTCATCAACGGCCACTGCAGCACCGGCTGCGTATTCACGCAGGCATCCCTGAAAGCCAGTACGTCCTCTGGCCGGAATCGAACTGTACGCCGCCCCAGGTAAACGGCCGGTAACTCGCCCTCGTTCCTGCACCGGTCTAGCGTCCGTACGCTGATTGCGAGAGCATCAGCGGCTTGCTTCTTGGTCGACAACAACGCCTCAACCACTGTCACGCTCTCGGGCTGCTCCCGAGCCCCTCCTGGTCAGCGTTGCTGTCGCCCTAATCTCGTAACGTGATCGAGCCGAGCGCGGCGCTGCTTCCACTCATTGTTGATGCTTCGCCATTGCGAAATCACGAGTGCTGACGTGTACGGCCCGATGCTCTGTCATGTCAATGATTGTAACCCTGGAAAGGCTCGATTTTGAACCCGAATATTCCTGTTGTACAAGGATTTCCCAAGGCGTGATCACCAGCGCCAAATAGCTTTATTTGTTGCAGTGATCTCTTCTACTTCCAGCCGTTTCTTGACCTCAAGGGGAGGTCGTCCGAACCGCTGTGTCCATGGGCCTTATGAATGCTCTTGGCACGACGATCGTCTCGCTGACTGTTCGTACTGCGTGGTCAGGTTCCGACAACTCGCCTCTCTCTTCTGCGAGCAGACCACTAAGTCGTGCGATGGTCTCCTGCCTGAGTTGACGGTGTTCCGCGTGTCAGGGCGGTCGGCCTCCGTCGAACGTCTCCCGTGACGACGCCGCCGTGCTCGACGCGGTTAGCGGTTGCCGAATGCGAAGCCTATCGACGATGGACATCGGCCGTCTGTCCGAGCGGGCGCTGCTAGACGAACTCTCTGCGACTGAGGGTGCGGGAACGCTTTGTTCCACACTAGTACCGGCCGGGATGACGAACCACAGATCAACCTGATACAGTCGAGGACTGTTTTCAGGAGACGGGGATAGACATGAGGCTTCCACTCGCAGCCGGTGTTGCCGCGTCGGTGGCTATAAGCGTCATCGGCGGCTCGCCCCCTGCAGCCGCGACATCCGCAAACGCCTCTGGCCTACATCACCAGGTGACACTCTACCGCGGCATCTCGGGCCCGGGAGCGATCACAGCTGGACCGGATGGCGCCTTGTGGTTCGCGAACGATGGCAACAACTCGATTGGACGTATGACTGCCACCGGGACGCTGATCACGTACTCCGGCATTGGCATCAGCTCCCCCACCGACATCACGTCCGGGTCTGATGGAGCCTTGTGGTTCACCAACGACAACAACACGATTGGACGCATATCGACTGCCGGGAAGATCACTGATTACACGGGCACTGGCATCGACCAGCCGCAGGGGATCGTTGATGGGCCGGATGGGGCGCTGTGGTTCACCAACTATGGTAACAAGTCGATTGGACGGATCACCACCTCTGGTGTGGTCACAAATTACACAGGCTTCGGCATCAACTCACCATTGGGGATCGCGGTTGGCTCCGACGGTGCCTTGTGGTTCACAAACGAAAACAACCACTCGATTGGACGGATCACTATCACGGGGAAGATCAAGGTGTTCACCGGCACGGGCATTAGCGGCCCGATAGGTATCGTGGCCGGACCTGATGGCGCCCTGTGGTTCACCAACAATTACAACAACTCGATAGGGCGAATCACGACCAACGGGATGGTGACGAACTACCCCGCACCCGGCGGACCCGGCGTTGCGCCGGCGGCCCGCGGGATCGTGGTCGGCCCGGATGGGGCCTTGTGGTTCACCGCAGCCCACGCCTCCATTGGACGGATCAGCACCTCTGGGGTGATCACCGATTACACCGGCCCCGGCGCCGGGCGCGGGGGCCTTGGCGGGATCGCGGCCGGCCCGGATGGGGCCCTGTGGTTCACCTCGGAAACTGTCGGAACCTTTAGCAATGTCAGCTACTCGATTGGGCGCATCACTACCAACGGAGTGGTAACTGTCTACACAGGCCCCGCAATCAGCGACCCGAGCGGAATCGTGGCCGGCCCCAAAGGGGCTCTGTGGTTTACCAACTCTGACAACAACTCGATTGGGCGGATCAGCACCACCGGGGTGGTCACCAATTACACCGGCACGGGCATCGTCGGCCCGGAGGGGATCGTGGTTGGGCCTGATGGCGCGCTGTGGTTCACCAACTATCAATATCTCAACAACTCGTGGTCGATCGGACGCATCACGACGACTGGGGTGGTCACCAATTACACCGGGTCGGGCATCGACGGGCCGGACGGGATCGCGGTTGGCTCCGACGGTGCCTTGTGGTTCACCAACGAGTACAACAATTCGATCGGACGAATAACGATCGGCGGGGTGGTTACCAATTACACCGGCACCGGCATCAACACCCCGATCGGGATCGCGGCCGGCTCCGACGGTGCCCTATGGTTTACCAACCTATACGGCAACTCAATCGGACGCATTACGACTGTCGGCGTGGTCACCAATTACGCCGACCCGAGCATCAACACGCCGTACGGGATCGCGGCGGGACCCGATGGTGCCTTGTGGTTCACCAACCCTGGCAGCAGCTCTATCGGGCGGATCAGCACCACCGGGGTCGTCACAAACTACCCGCTTCCCGGCATCAACAGCTTGCCGATCGGGATCGCTGCCGGCCCTGACGGCGACCTCTGGTTCACCAACCAAAACGAATCGGACTACTCGGTTGATCGCATCACCACCGCGGGGGCTGTCACGCAATACCTCGTCGCCGACTGCGATTTCACCGGAAGCCCGGTCAGGATCGCGCCCGGCCCCGACGGCGACATGTGGTTCACCTGTTTCAACAACGTCATCGGGCGGATCACCACGGGGTAAGCTAACCTCCGATGAATGAGGTTCCTAGGTGTGAGGTGAGGTTATAGGCTAGAGGTAGCTGGAAACGTGGCTCGCATCTTAGTAAAGCCACTGGATAGAAGGTTCGTGTCTCGTCTCTCGCCGAACCCAGCTCAACCTGTATCCACGGTCTCGTAGCTTGGCGCGATGGCCAATGGTCCAGTAAGCCGATTACGAAGTGGCCTCGCGCGAAAACGGCTTCCCAGAAGGATCATCGAAATCCAGCAAGATCGCGCCATGGAAATCCATGGGCACTCTCGCAAAGCGAGCGGCCCGCAGACCCCTCTCGCATTCTTCCCCAGGACGGTTCGGCTCACAAATTTCCGAACCGAGTGGTATCTGAAGGTCCGATCTGACGCTTGAACTCCCTCATGCCGGCGAATGACGGTCAGTAAGTCCGAGAGGGCTCTGTTACCTAGGCAAACGGAAGCGCACCTCGCCGGCGACATGTAGACCCCACCGAACGAAAGGCACCTCGTACCGACATCTTCGTCCTCACAGATTCGAACTGGAGGAGCAGCACACTTGACGGGTTCGCGAACACATTGCTGTAGCTCCCGTCCACCAAAGGCTTGTTACCGCGTGGTACTGCCTGCCCATCGTCGGTCTCGCGCTTTTGAGCCCTTCGCCCTGACTTCATGAGGATGTCCATTTAGGTGTCTCGGACAAAGAGAAGCCATGTAGACAAAGGGGAAACGTTAGGACGAACCATTGAGCAATCTGATAGACTGCAGGCTCTATGTAGAGATTGAGGGGATTGGGAATGAGCGTGCCACTCGCAGGTCGAATTGCCGCCTGGGTGGCCAGGAGCGTATCGGCGGCTCGCATTCGGAACCGCAGCCTCATCTTCGACCAACGGGTCGCGGCGAAACTCACAGCTCAAGGCGGGACATCAGGAGCGTGGACGTTCTGAACGAGTAGTGCGTCACCGCTTGCTGACCCGACATCTGGCTGTTTTGGCTGCGGCGCTGATTGGACTGCCCGCCCTAACCCTCGGAGCAACAGTCGGCAGCGCATCTGGCACGGGCTTCCATCACGTGGTGACGCTCTACCACGGCGTGAGTGACCCGGGAGATATCGTGGCTGGGCCCGATGGAGCCTTGTGGTTCACGAACGATGGCGGCAACTCCATCGGACGGGTCACTACCGCCGGGGTGGTCACGATCTACGGCGGCCACGGCATCAACTTCCCGCGCGGAATCGCTGTCGGGTCCGACGGGGCCTTGTGGTTCACCAACCCCTATACCTCCGGTTCAATCGGACGGATCACCACCACTGGGAAGGTGACCATGTACACCGGTCCCGGCATTAGCGCCCCACAGTACATCGCCGCCGGACCGGACGGTGCCTTGTGGTTTACCAACGATGCCAACAACTCGATTGGGCGCATCACGACCTCCGGGGTGGTCACCAATTACACCGGTCCCGGCATTAGCTCCCCGCTCGGGATCGTGGCTGGGCCCAACGGAGGCTTGTGGTTCACTAACAGTGGCAACAACTCCATCGGACGGATCACCACTGCTGGGGTGGTCACCAATTACACCGGTCCCGGCATGAGCCCCCCACTCGGGATCGTGGCTGGGCCGAATAGGGCAGCTATTGTGGTTCACCAACGATGGCAATAACTCCATCGGACGGATCACCACCGCTTGGCTGGTCATCAATTACACCGGTCCCGGCATTAGCTCCCCGACGGGGATCGCCGCAGGGCCTGATGGGCGCCTCTGGTTCAATAACAATGGCAACAACTCGACAGGACGGATCACGACCTCCGGGGTGGTCACCAATTACACCGCTTCCGGCCTTTCCTACCCGCGCGGGATCGCGGCTGGGCCTGATGGCGCGTTGTGGTTTACCAATTCCAACTCAATCGGACGGATCACGACCTCCGGGGTGGTGACAAACTACTTCACCAATGGGATCGAATACGCTTACGAGATTGCGGCCGGGCCTGATGGGGCGTTGTGGTTTACCAACCTGGCCTATAACTCGATTGGACGGATCACAACCTCGGGGGTAAGCACTAGTTACACCGGTCCCGGCATCAGCTCCCCACTCGGGATCGTCGCTGGACCTGATGGCGCTCTGTGGTTCGCCAATAGCGGTAACAACTCGATTGGCCGAATCACCACTGCGGGGACAGTGACGAACTACACGGGCCCGGGCATTATCGACCCCCAGTACATCGCGGCCGGACCCGACGGGGCGTTGTGGTTCACTAACAACAACTCCATCGGACGGATCAGCGCCACCGGGGTGGTCACCAATGACAGCGGTCCCGGCATTAGCGCCCCGCTGGGGATCGCCGCCGGCCCAGACGGGGCCATGTGGTTCACTGGCGGCGATGAGTTGGCGGGCTAATCGGGCGGATCACCACCGCAGGGAAGGTGACGAGTTACAGCGCCGGCCTCGGCGGCATCAGTGGAACGAACGGGATCGCGCCCGGCCCAGACGGGGCGATGTGGTTCACCGGTAGTCTTGACGACGCGATCGGACGGATCACTACGAATGGGAGCGTGACGCTGTACAGCGGCCCCGCGATCGGCCCTATCCCGACAGACATCGCGGCCGGGCCCGATGGGGTGTTGCGGGTTACCAACGGAGGCCGCACCACGATCACAAGAATGACCACCGGCGGGGCTGTGACGAACATCGGGATGGAAGGGCACACGCTCGGGATCGCCGCCGGCCCAGACGGGGCCATGTGGTTCACAGCTGCCGGCGCCGTCATCGGGCGAATCACCACCACTACGGGATAACTAGCCTTACCGCGGCGTGACACGTGGTCGGGAGTATGCGTGGCAGTCGCGGGCCCGATCTCCCTGGGGCAACGGGCAAGCCTCGGCGGGGCGCCCGTGCGCACCATTTCCGCAAGCGCACAAGCGCATGTGTATGTAAGGCAACGTCGCATTTCCCACCGTTAGAATCTATTCCTATGGAGCCGCCTCTCCCGGCTGTTCGCTAAGAGTCTGAAATCGCTTCACCGTGGCATAGCGAGCCATCCTCGTAACGGCAAGTACCGTGGACGAGCGTGGACCGATCGGCAGTTAGGTACGAAACTTGCACAGCACTTGGCGCGTGTTCCCGTCGTATGCCGAGCTGATGACGAAGTGGCTTTGTGCGAAATTTGCTTCCCTGGCTCGAAGACCGAAATCCAGCAAGATCGAGACTGGAATTCCTCTCGGCTCTCACAAAGAGTTGCGGCAGCCGAGCCGGCCGGATTCGTTGTGGCGGAATAATTTCCGGTCGGCCTCGCTGACAAGGACGTGTGGAGATTTCAGCTCACTGTTGGTCGGGCACACTCAGCAATCCATATATCCGGAGACACTCTCCAGGCCACAAGAAAAATTGGCCGATGCCAAAGGTCGAATACGAAACGCCACTTTCTTAGGGCATTCCCCTCACGAATAGTAAACGTTACGCCTGGCAGGGTGACTGACGTCCGGCGGCATCGTCGGTGCGCTCGCGGACCGTCCGTGTGAAGGCCGGGTCACGGCAAGACGCCAAACCTGAGCGCGCTGAACCGGCTCTTATAGCTCCTCCTCGGCCGCAACGCAGGGGGAGGACCTTCGACGCATTTGCGCGGATGTAACTGTTGCTCGCAGTTCCCGTTGAGTGGGTATGGCACCCATCATGAGTTCTAGAGAGAGTGCAGCTAGGATCCTGCACCGGCCAGGACGCTGGTCGGTGCAAGGAAGGGCAGCAGACGTGAAATGCACAACTATCATCGGCGCTGCGATCGCCGCCGTTGGCCTCGCAGCATGTGGCTCGACGGCAGTGCCGCCGACTGCGCGGCCAACTCTCGCGCCAACAGTCGCCGCGACCATCGCCCCAACCCTAGTCCCAACCCCGAGCCCGACTGCGGTTCCTACCCCAGCACCCGAGCCTCCTTTGGCCCTCTTGTACACCGGCATAGGCGCGATGGAAGTGGTAAACGGCCAAGGAGTGGAACAGTGGGGCATGACCAACGCCCAAGAGGGGCAGTTATTTGGCCTCACCGCAGCACAAGCCAGCAAATACAACCTCGAACCCCAAGCTGGCAATTCCAACCTCTTCTTCTTCTATCAAGCCTCTCCCGTCAGTCCCAACAAAGTAGTTGTCCTCTCCCGAACCGGCAAGCTGCTCGGTACCGGGACTGCACCCGCGCTACCCGGCCCCGGCTCCGTCAGTTACACATGGAGCTTTGTCGTCTTGCCCACTGGGACCCAGTGGGCCTGGCCCGTCGATGAGACCCCCGACTAGGTCGGCCAGCACCATGGGGTAGTGGAAGTCGGTGGCCTCGGGGAACCGAACCGAATTCTGTACCGCTGGGTCGCGCCGGTTGGTTCTACCGAGATATTGGTGGGTTGGACCGATACAGGAATCATTATGTAGCGGGTTCAAGATGAGGTTTGTACCCAGAGCCCTGCCTCCACCTGGCTTGCCATCAACCCCAGCACTGGAACGCTCAATGAACTCTTTTCCGGTAATGAGCAATGTATGGATGCCAGTAGCGGCGTGACCGTCGCCAGCCTGGTCAATGATGCCCACACCCTTCTCATCAATGGAGTGAGTTACTCGGAGAGTAAATCTATTGTCGCAGAAGCCTTCATCAGCCCCGATGGATCCCACGTTGCTGTCTTTCGCGAAAGCTTTAGGCCGTGCGGGGGCGGCAAGATCCCCCAAACCTCCATCGAAATTGTGACCCTGGCCAACCACAGCCATGTCGATCTCCAGAACCTGTTGCTTGCAGGCTGGTGGGATAACAACGACATCCTCGCAGCCACCAATGGGAGCTTATGGATTTACACTTTGCAGGGCAAGGCAGTAAGCGAAATCCTTCCTATAAATAGCCCCTGGCTCTTTGATGGTGATGTCCTCACCGGGTAGCAACAAATTTCCGGTGGCTTCACTGGCACAAGCACCACAGATGCCACCCCGCTTTGAAGGCGACCATCGATCGCCTGTCTCAACAACTCATCTGAGAACTAACAGGCTTTGCTCAACAGTCAGGGAGGTTCTACCTCCGCCTCCCGGCCACGACGCGACGAAGCGCCCCAAACACCCAGCGCGTGATCGGTTCAACGAGATTTCTGAACGCCCAAGCGAGCCATCCCAACTGATCACGGCGGCTCCCGGTGGCACCCCTCAACCATCACCGAGCGGTTCTGCGCTCCGGGTGACTTCTGAGCCCAAGGCTCGGCAAGAACTCGCGTTAGCGGTACCCCGCCTCCCACGGCCGACCAATACGTGCGCTCTGATGCGTGGTCTGACCAGCTCTAATGCTCGGCTGCACGCTCGCGACTACCACATCCTTGTAGTGGTCACGGTTGACTTCCGACAGGCGGTAAGAGATAGACGCCGGGGGTGTACGCGCCGGATGCATCCCGATATGCGGCGGTAAAACGGGCGCTGAGGCCCAAAGGCCGGCTGAACGCGATCGGTCACCCAGGGAGGAGCTTCGACGCATTTGCGCGGATGTAACCGTGGATGACGTGTTCCCGTTGAGCGGGTGAAGACAGACATGAAATTCACAACCATCATCGGCACTGCAATCGTCGCGATTGGCCTCGCAGCCTGTAGCTCGACGGTCGTCCCGACTGCGCGGCCAACTCTCGCGCCAACAGCCGCCGCGACCATCGCCCCGACCCCCAGCGCGGTGCCTGCGACTACTCCCACGCCCAGCCCCGCCCCCACGGCAACTGTCCTCGCTAGTCCACTCGCCGTGGTCGGATCCCAAAACCTCGGTATCGGGCCTTACACGCTCGGACTAGTGAACGCCCAAGGACGAGTGGTGGCCACGGCGACTGCCAACACTTTGTCGGGTTACGTATCGGAATCCGGCCCGCCCATAACTAGTATCTCCGACAGCCGTCTCTACTATGAAGACGGGAACACCAACATTGATTACCTGACCTCGACCGGGCAACACGGCGTCGCTTTCACCGTCAGCAGACCGACCGGAGCAATGGTGGTGTTTGCGGTTAGCCCCGACGATTCCAAAGTGGCGGTGGCGCTGCTGACCAACTGGGACGGAAACCCGCCCTTCACCTCGCACATGTATCTCATGGCCATGGGCGGGGGGGTCCAACAAACGTTGTTTGATGGGACGAGCACCAGCAGTCAGGAACCCTTGACTTGGCCGGTGGGCTGGAATGGGAACAGTTTGGTGGTGGCCCAGTCTCTCCCGGAATCCTTTTCCGGCTGGCCCCCTACGAATGGCCCCTGCGCCACCACCGGGGCCGTCGCCTCCTCGTCGGCTCTGTTTTGTGCGTCCCAAGTCCGCGTGTTCGACCCCGCCAATCGGACCTTTGGGCCGATACTCTGTGGAGGAGGCGACGAAGCGGCATCTGGAAGTCCCACCGTGGCTGGGATTATCTGTGCGCGACACAGCACAGCTAATCCCCAGGTGTGGCCAGTAGTTTCCTGGACCGGGGTTATCACATCCTTCGGGCCCAACATCACTTTAGGGTGCTTGCTATGCCCCACGGAGCCGTAATCGCTTGTCCCTCGGCCATTGACAGCCAGTACAGCGGCTACCAAAGAAATAATCCGGCCCAGCTCTTCCGTGCCGGCGGTGTGGTCAGAAGATTCCCATCCGAATAACGCCCAGATCATCGGTTGGTTAGATGGCAATGATGTCGTTGTCACCACCGGTGCTACTAACACTGGGCTAGCGGTGGAAAATATTGTGACCGGCAACTTCTTTTTTCGCTTCCCAAGAATCCAAATCCCTACCAAGCCCCTTGGGGTCCTTGGCAGTACTTCGCGGCGATCCCGGGCGGGCTATGAAAACCTAAGCCACCGTTCTGTGTTGATCGCGGTCCTGACTTCTGGGAGTTCTCCTTGCCGCCTGCGCACCAGGCCCATCGCCGAGCACCTCTACCCCTCCACCTCAACCGCTTCGGCCACCGCGACCGAAACCCTGGTCCCGACCCATACCCCTACTGCGATACTCACCCCGCTCCCCGAGCCTCCCCTGGCGGTGTTAACCGATGGACAAGCCATCAATGTGGTAAACAGCCAGGGGCGGAACAGTGGGGCCTGTCGAACGCCGCACTGGGAAAGATCTTTAGCCCCACCGCGACCGGATTTGGCGTAGACCCGCAACATGTCGTCGAGGCCGGGTCAAACCTGGCTTTGATCGATCGCGTCCCCCAAGACTTGGTCAAAATCGCCGAGCTCGATCGAACCGGAAAGGTTCTTGGCATCGGTACGGTGCCAGTACCAGCCAATTACTCCGCCGCCCCAGTGGTCTCGCCCACTGGGACCGAATGGGCCTGGAGCATCGATGAATCCCCAGCGAGTGAGTTGGGTAACATTGGACCCGGGCCACCCTACTACCGGCATCATGGCGTTATCGAGGTGGGCGGCCTCGGCGAGCCGAACCGAACTGTCTACCAGTGGTTAGCCCCCGCCAACTTCTCCGAGCAGTTGGACGGCTGGACCAATACCGGCCTCATTATTCAGCGCTGGGAATACGGGGGCTGTGGCATCTTGTATGACCCTGCCGCCGCCTGGTTTGCGATCAACCCCAGCACTGGAACTCTGACCGAACTATTCACGGGCAATGACCAGTTTATGGGTGCAAGCAGCGGCGTGACGGTCGCCGCCTTGATCAATGATGCCCACGCGGTACTGATCAATGGGGTGACGTACTCTGAGAGTAAGTCCACGATCGTAGGCGCCAACATCAGCCCCGATGGGGCTCACGTCGCCGTCTCCCGCATTAGTGACTACGAGGGCTGCGCTGGCTACACTCCCAAGAACACCGTCGAGATGGTGACTGTGGCCAACCAAAGCCATGTCGATCTACAAAACCTGACCGCCGAAGGCTGGTGGGACGCTGACCAGTTCATCGCCAATAACCTCAGTGGGAGTACCTGGATATACACCCTGGAGGGCAAGGCGGTCAGTGAAATCTGTTCAGCGAGTTCGAGTTCGAGCTGGGGCCTTTCGGGTGTCCTGGCCGGGTAGCAACAGGATTTCGGGTGGTCTATCCCTACAACCACCACAGATGCCACCCCGCTTTAGAAGGCGACCATCGATCGCTTGTCTCAACAACTCATCTGAGAACTACAGGCGTTGCTCCACGGTCGATGAGGTTTACCTCAGCCTCCGGGCAGCGACGCGGCGAAGCGTCCAACCAGCCAGCGCACGATCGATTCAACGAGATACCTCAACGCCCAAGAGAACCATCCCAACGGCCCACGGCGGCTCCCAGTGGCACCCCTGGGCGGATGGATCGCTGAAATAGCGATGGGGGCCGGGCACCGCGTCCGTCGGACGGTCGGGGATTCATCGACCGATCGCCAAGAAGGATGTGAGTGGCTTCCCCGGCCCTCGCGATCATCATTGACACTCGAAGCGGACGCTGCCGGTCGGTACGAAGGGTCACGCTGGTGACCTCCCATACCGCCCCGTAGCCACTGCCCGATCCAGCCGAGCGTGAGCAGATACGGGCCACCGCTCCCCCCGCCGCGATCATTCAATTCGAGGAACGTGCCCGCCCTTGTCTGTCCATTTCGTGTCCATTTCAGGGGTCCACCTATGGCCACATTTGACGCGTTCTGTCCACTCCTGTCAATTCAAGACCGGGGTTTCCGCTTCCCCCGATGAGGGTTCGACTTCCTCTCCCGGCACGATCCCGAACGCACGTGGCGCCATCGGGTTGACCTTCGCCACCATCGAAGAGCAAGTCCTCTGTGGGTCACCACGGCACAACGCTATCCCGGCCGACGAACGTGCCGGTTGGTAGCGACGGCAACCGGCTCCACGCCGTCGTCGCATCCGCCGGTCCGCGCGGCATCATTCCCGTCATGGATCTCGCTCGAGCCCGGGCCGCAACGCCGCGCCCGGAGCCGCTCTCGCCCCTGATCAAGTGGGTGCTTCCGGGCGCCGTGGTGGCGCTCACCGTCGCCCTCCTCGGCGGATACGAATTCCACTGGTCGTGGACCGGGGTGACGCCCAGCGACCAGTTGTGGGATCTGCTCCACGTGATCGTGCTGCCCGTGGTGCTCGCGACGCTCCCGATCTGGTACCGAACGCGCGAGCGCTGGATGATGGAATGGCACGTGGTCTTCGGCGTCTTCGTGCTGGCCTTCGTCGTCCTGGTCGTCGGTGGCTACGCGTTCAACTGGGGGTGGACTGGGTTCAAGGGCAACACGCTCTGGGACTGGCTCGAGTTGCTCGCGCTCCCGGTGGTCGTCGCGTCGCTGCCACTGTGGTTCGCGACCAACAAGCGCTTCGAGGGTCGGTGGCGAGCGATCGGCCTCGCGGGCCTTGCCATCTTTGGCATCCTGGTCGCCGGCGGGTATGCCCTGGACTGGGGCTGGACCGGCTTCCGCGGCAACACGCTCTGGGACTGGTTGCGCCTGCTCATGGTTCCGTTCGTGCTGCCGGCAGCGCTCGCGTGGTTCTCGGCGCGAGCACAGTCAGAGCGCGAGACGCGGACCCGAGTGCAGGCCTGACGAGCAGCCTGGACGACATCAGACGCGGAAGCTCTCGACTGCAGCGCCGAATCGATCGAGCCGGAACGACGAGAGATCCACGTCGCTCGCGCGAGTCGTGATGCGCTGCACGATTGCCTCGCCAAGTCCTGCCGAGTGCTTGAAACCGTGCCCCGAGCACGGCGAGACCAGCAGCACGCCGGGCAGATCCGGATGGTCATCGATGATGAAGTTCGCGTCCGGCGTGACCGTGTACAGGCACCGAGCTGCGCGCAGAACACGCGACGAGAGGCCCGGGAGCCGCTTGCCGATCAGCGACTCATAGAGCAGCCGCGGCTCGTCGGGATCGACGTCGAGCGATGCCTCGTCGGCACCGGTTGGGGTGTCGAGCTGCTCGTTGGCGACCTTGATCTCGCGGGTGCCGTCGATCGCCGGGAAACCGTAGAACGCGTTGCCGTCGCTCAGCCCCCAGATGAACACCGGCATGGCGCCCGGCGTGTGATCGACTGCGTCCGGCTTGAGCTCGTACCATTGCAGCACCTGCCGGTACACGTTGAACAGCTGCAGCTGCTCCGCGGCGACGAAGTCGCGAACCCAGGCGCCCACCGCGAGCACCGCGCTGCCGGCGTCGACACCGCCCCGGTCGGTGCGCACTCGGACGCCACTGCCCGCCGGCTCGACGGCGAGGACTCGCTCGTCACGGCGGATCTCGGCGCCGAGGCGGCGCGCCACCGTCAGCTGCCCTTCGACACAGCGCTCTGGACGGACGAACCCGGCGGTTGGCTCGTAGTACGCGGATTCGTCACCGTCCAGCCCGAACTGCGGGAACCGGCCGGCGATGTCCGCGGCGGTGAGCAGCTCGTGCTTGATCCCGTAGCGATTCGCGCAGGCGATGGTGCTGGCCAGGAACTCGTGACGGTGGTGTCCGGCTGCCCCACCGCCCGCGGACTCGAGGATCAGCCCGCCGCACTGCGTGAGGAGGGTCTGGCCGGTTTCGGCCTCGAGCTCGCGCCATATCGCATGCGAGCGCTGGACCAGCGGCGTATAGGCCTCGCCCTCGCCGATCGCCTCGCGGGTGATGCGCGTGTCCCCGTGCGTGGAGCCGTAGATGTGCGGTGGTGAGAATCGATCGATGCCCACGGCGCTGATCCCGCGCCGGGCGAGCTGGTAGAGGGTCGCCGCGCCGGCGGCGCCGAGGCCGACGACGGCCACGTCGTACGTGTTCACCGGCGCAGCCTACTACCCTGCGATGGTGAGCCAGGATCACTACTTCAGCCCGGATCCGGCGGTCGCCTCGCGCCCGAAGACGATCCGGGTGACCCTCCCGGACCGCAGCTTCGAGCTCGACACCGACCGCGGCGTCTTTGCGCACGGTCACCTCGACTTCGGTACCGATCTCCTGCTCCGAAGCCTGCCCCCGGTCCCGCCGGGAGAGGTGATCGACGTCGGCTGCGGATACGGCGCGATCGCCATCACGGTGGCGCTCCGCAACCCTGATGCGCGGGTCTGGGCAGTTGATGTCAACCGCCGCGCCCTCGACCTCTGCGCGCGCAACGCCGAACGGGCAGGCGCAAGCAATGTCGTCCCCGCCGAGCCGGACGCGGTCCCCGGCGGCATCAGGTTCGCCGCCGTCTACTCCAACCCGCCGGTCCGGCTCGGTAAGGAGGGTCTCCACGAACTGCTCCTTGCCTGGATCGGACGCCTGGAACCGGATGCGGTTGCGACCCTGGTCGTCCAGCGTCATCTCGGCGCCGATTCGCTGGCTGCGTGGCTGACGGGGCTCGGTCATCGCGTCGAACGGGTCAGGTCGAAGGGTGGCTATCGCATCCTCGAGGTGCATGCGGCCGCCGGAACTCCGCATCATGAGCGCCGTGCCCGTTAGCCCCGGCCCGGTCGGCTTCATCACCATCAACGTCGACCCGGTCCTGAATCTGGGGCCCCTGCCGATCCACTGGTATGGGGTCATGTATGCGGTGGCATTCCTCGCCGCGTATCAGTTCGGCGTGCTCCCGTACGCAAAGCGCCGTGGTCTCCCCAAAGCGGTCGCCGAGAAGATCTGTGTGTGGACGATCATCTTCGGGCTGCTCGGCGGCCGGTTGTACTACGTCGTTCAGCAGCCCGACCTTTGGCAGAACTACATCCTCCACCCCATCAACATCATCGCGTTCTGGCAGGGTGGCATGGCCTTCTTCGGCGCCATCATCGCCGGCTTCATCACCCTCGCGATCTGCGCATGGCGCTACGGATACAACCCCTGGATCGCGCTCGACGGCGGTGTCATCTTCGCCGTGGTGGGTCAGCCGATCGGACGCATCGGCAACGTCATCAACGGCGACATCCTGGGGGCGCCGAGCAACCTTCCCTGGGCAACCGCGTACTCGAATGCACACGCAATCCTGCAGACCGGCTTCAGCCGCTGCACCCCGGCCCAGTGCATTGCCTATCAGCCCGCGGCGGTGTACGAAGCGCTTGGAACCATCTGCATCGGGCTGATCCTCTGGGTGCTGGTTCGGCGGAATGTGCGTCCGGGGGTGCTCGCCATCGTCTACGTCGCGCTCTATGCCATCAGCCAGCTGATCCTGTTCGAGTTCCGCAAGAGCGAACCACCGGGACCACTCGGGCTGCGTGAGGCGCAGTGGACGTCGATCGCATCGCTGGTGATCGGCGTGCCGCTCCTCTACCTTCTGTGGCGGCGCACCAACTCGCGGTTCGAGAAGCGCTTCCCAGTTGAACCCGCCGCCGCCCAGGAGCCGGCCACAGCTCGGTGACACAGCTCTTTCTCGCCAACGTCATCGGCTTCATCGAGGTGGCGTTGACGGTCCTGATCATCGCGCGCATCGCCGTGTCATGGATCGGCCTCAGCCCGTGGCACCCGGTGGTTCGATGGCTGCGCGTCATCGTCGATCCGATCCTTGCGCCCTTTCGTCGCATCCTTCCCACCTTCAGCGGCCTCGACTTCTCGCCGATCCTCGCGCTCGTGGTCATCAACATCGTGGCGCAGCTCCTGCAGACACTGGTCATCGGTGGCGGCATCAACGCGGGCCAGACCGTCGCTCTGCTCATCGAGCAGGTGGTGGTGGATGTCGCAATTGCAATTGCGATCCTCGTCTTCATCCGTGTGCTGCTCGCAGTGTTCCACGCAGACCCGTGGCATCCGCTGGTGCAGATGATCCGGTCGGTGACCAACCCGCTCGTCTCCCCGTTTGCGGGCCTGCACCGTCGCGGAACCACCGCTGCTGTGGACGTCCCGGCGATCGCGGCGCTCGTGATGTACATCCTCGTGATCATCGCGATCAAGATCGTCTTCAGATTGATCTTTCCCCAGGTCTGACCGGCATCAGCGCCGGGCGGCTGTGCGCTCCCGTTCCGGCGCGCGAACGCGACGCATCTCGATGCGATACGCGTTGTCCCCCACCAGAACCTCCACGGCTCGCTCCAGGGCGGGACACGGCTCGACGGCGAAGTCAACGGCCAGCGTGATCTCGTCGACGCTCGTCCCCGAGTTCGACGTGGAGGACCACCGCGCAGTCGCCCTGGTGCTCCTCGAGCGCGTGGCGGAGAGCCCCGAGAATGCCGATCTGCGTTGCGTTGACGCTGATGTGCACGGTGCTGTCCCGGCGCCAGGTGGCGAGACGCGGGTCGTCATACGCATAGACGGCTTCGGCGAGGATCTGCGGCGGCTCGAGGTCGATGCGTTCTTCCTCCTCAACGCCCGGGGTGGACGTCCCGCCGGCGACGGTGCGTCCGGCCTCGACCTTGCCGCGCACGACGATCACCGCGTCCGGACGTAACGCCGACACGCATTCCTCGAACACGCGGGCAAACACCACAACCTCGACGCTGCCGGTGAGGTCCTCGATCTGCAATGCGGCCATGCGCTGTCCGGTCGTGCTCCGGCGCGGCACGAACGTACGCATGTCACGAATCGCGCCACCCACCTGGACGATGAGCCCATCGAGGTGCGCTCCCAGCTCGTTGATGGTGGTGTCCACCCGCTGCTGCAACTCGCCAGCGATCCGCCGCAGCGGGTGGTCGCTCAAGTACATGCCGAGAAACTCGCGCTCCCAGCTCAACCGCTCGTCCGCAGCGATTGCGAACGGACCGCTGATGTCGCGGCCGTCGAGGTCGTCCGCAGCCTGCGACACCGGCTCGATCAACACCACGGTGTCCCCGAAGAGGGACGTCTGACCGGACTCGCGCTCCCGCCGGATCGACGCCGCGCGATCGATGACCCGGTCGAGCACCGCCAGCATCGCGCCGCGCTCACCGAGGGAATCGCACGAACCGCTCCGGATCAGCGCCTCGACGACGCGACGGTTGAGGTCGCGGCTCGCCACGCGCAGGCAGAGGTCGAACAGTGAGACGAACGGACCGGCCGCGTCCCGTTCCGCAACGATCTCCGCGGCGACGCGCTCGCCGACGTTCTTGATGTGGCGCAGGCCGTAGAGGATCTCCCCCTGCGTCTCGTCGCCGAGGCTGAAGGCTGAGGCGCTCCGGTTGACATCCGGCGGGCGAACCACAAGGTTGCGCGCGTGCGCATCGAGGATGGACTGCTTCAGCTTGTCGAAGTTGTCCGCCCTGCTGTTGAGCAGCGCGCACATGTACTCGCGCGGGTAATTCGCCTTGAGGTAGGCGGTCTGGTATGCGATCAACCCGTAGGCGATGCTGTGCGCGCCGTTGAACCCGTACCCCGCGAAGAGCGCGATGAGCTCGAACAGCTGCAGCGCCGTGTCCGCCGCGACCCCGCGCGCGGCGGCTCCGCTCAGGAACTGCTCGCGCTGCTTGGCCATCTTGACCTTGTCCTTCTTGCCCATCGCCGCGCGAAGGATGTCGGCCTCACCGAGGGTGAACCCGGCCACCGCTGAAGCGATCTTCATCACCTGGTCCTGGTAGAGGATCGCCCCGTACGTTTCCTTGAGGATCGGTTCGAGCTCGGGGAGCATGTACGTCACCGGCTCCTCGCCGCGCTTGCGCCGCATCCAGGTGCCGGTGGCGCCACCCTCGATCGGACCCGGACGGTTGAGGGCGACCGCGACGCCCATGTCCTCGAGGCACTTGGGTTGCATGTCGAGCAGGATTCGTTTGGCGAACGTGGCCTCGAGCTGGAAGATCCCGTGGGTGTCGGCCTTGCCGAGGAGCTCGTAGGTCTTGGCGTCGTCGAGCGGGATCCGATCGATGTCGAGGTCGATGCCCCGCGACGTCCGCACCATCTGTGCCGCCTCGTCGATGACGGTCAGGTTGGACAGCCCGAGGAGATCGATCTTCAGCAGTCCGATCTGCGACACGCCGTTCATGTCGTACTGGGTGACCGCCGTGCCGTCTCCGGCGGTCGAACGCTGCAACGGCACGATGTTGGCGAGCGGCTCCGAGCCGATGACGACGGCTGCAGCGTGCGTCGACGCGTTGCGGCAAATCCCCTCGAGCCGCTGGGCGTTGTCGATGATGCGTTTCGCCCAATCCTCGTGATCGTAGAGGTCCTTGAGCTCGCGGCTCTCGGTGAGCGCTCGATCCAGCGTGATGTTCACCACCTGCGGCACCAGCTTGGCGAGCCGGTCGACATCCGGGAGGGGCACGTTGAGCACGCGCCCCACGTCGCGGATGGCCGCCCGCGCCGCCATGGTTCCAAAGGTGATGATCTGCGCGACCCGATCGCGTCCGTACTTCTCCTGCACATAGGCGAGCACGCGGTCGCGCCCGCGGTCGTCGAAGTCGATGTCGATATCGGGCATCTGCACGCGCTCGCGGTTGAGGAATCGCTCGAAGATGAGCCCATAGCGGAGCGGCTCGATGTCGGTGATGTGGAGGACGTAGCTCACCAGTGACCCCGCGGCGCTGCCGCGACCGGGCCCAACCCGTACGCCGTCGCACCGTGCCGCCCGGATCAGGTCCCACACGATCAGGAAGTACGCTGAGAAACCCGTCTCACGGATGACGTCGAGCTCCATGTGCAGACGCTCACGTACCTCGTCGTTCACCGCGTCCGCGTAGCGCTCCCGGACACCGGCTTCGCAGAGCTCGCGAAGGTAGGTGTCGGCGTCAAGGCCCTCGGGGATCGGCGAATAGCTGGGCAGGAGGTTCTGCCCCAGTGGAATCTCGACGTGGCACCGATTCGCGATGGCCATGGTGTTGGCGACGGCTTCCCCGTAGGCCGCGAACCGCTCGCGCATCTGCTGCGTGCTGGCGAGGTAATACGCGGGGCCCGAGAAACGGAACCGTTTCTCCTCCTCGCGCCGCGCACCCGTCTGCAGGCAGAGGAGGATGTCGTGCGCCTCCGCGTCCTCGGGCTTGATGTAGTGCGAGTCGTTGGTGGCGACGAGCGGCAGTCCGGTACGGCGCGCGATCTCCACCAGCCCGGCGCGCACCGTGTCCTCCTCGGGGATGCCGTGGTCCTGGAGCTCGAGGAAGTAGTTGTCGGCGCCAAAGATCTCCGCGTGGTCGCGAGCCACCGTCTCGGCAGCGGCCATGTCGCCGCGAAGGATCGCCTGGGGCAGCTCGCCGCCGAGACACGCGGAGAGGCAGATCAGACCCTCGGCATGCTCCGCGAGCAGCTCGCGATCGATGCGAGGCTTGTAGTAGTAGCCTTCGAGGTGCGCGGTGCTGACCAGCTTGATGAGGTTGCGATACCCGGCATCGTTGCGTGCGAGCAGGATGAGGTGGTTGGGATCGCGGTCGGTCCGGCCCTCACGATCGTGGCGCGAGCGCGGCGCCATGTACATCTCGCAGCCGAGCACAGGGTTGATCTTTGCCGCACGCGCGGTGGCGTAGAAGTCGATCGCTCCGTAGAGGACGCCGTGGTCGGTGATGGCGATCGCCGTCTGGTCCATCGCCTTGGCGCTGTCGATGAGCTCCTTGACGCGGGACGCACCGTCGAGCAGCGAGAACTCGCTGTGCGTATGCAGGTGAGCAAAGCCTCCGGACTCGATCTCGTTGCCGGTCGCGGATGGCTCCTCCACACTGCCTCCTGGGTGCTCACGATGACAACGAACAGACGTACGCTACCACTCCGCAGCGACCCGCCGCCGCGGGGATTGAGGGTACCCCTCAGCGGGTGCCGGCAACCTCTGGCGCCTCGTCCTCGGCGGGCGCTGCGACCCGGGTGAGCCTGACGACACTCTCGACGTGGTAGGTCTGCGGAAACATGTCGACGATGTCGAGCGAGTCCACGCGGTAGGGGCCCGACGCGACGAGCGTGTGCAGGTCGCGGGCGAGAGTCGCGGGATCGCACGACACGTAAACCACTCGCTCCGGGCCGGCGAGCGCGAGCCACCCGGTGACGCGGCCCGAGCAGCCTGCACGTGGCGGATCGAGGATCACCAGGTCGGCCATCTCCGCGGCGCCGACGCGCGGCAGCGCATCCTCAACCGGCGACAGCACGAAATGCATGCGATCCGCGACATCGTTGACGCGCGCGTTGAGCACGCCGAGCTGCGCGGCACCGCGGTTGCTCTCGATGCACACGACCTCCTGCGCCTCGACGGCGAGGTGGCTGGCCAGCACACCGATGCCCGCGTACGCGTCAACCACGCGCAGGCCTGCATGACCGCCGAGCGCGTCGATGACGCACTGATAGAGCACGTCCATCTGCGCCCAGTTGACCTGGATGAACGCGTCCGGCGTGACCCGAAAGGTCATCCCCCGCCAGCGCAGCGTCGTCGACGTCGTGCTGACCCGTCCGCCGTCGGGAAGATCGAGACCGCCGTCGAGCGCGCCGCTCGCCAATCCCCGGGGCGGCTTGGCATGGATGAGCAGCTCCTGCCCCTCCTCGCCGACGGTCAGGTGGACGGTGCCGAGCGCATTGGTGGCGCTGGAATCGAGGAGCTTGCGCAGCGCGGGAAGCGCCGTGGTGATGCGGGGGTGATGGATGAGGCAGTCGTCGACGGCGATCGGGCGCCAGCTGCGTGCTCGGTTGAACCCGAGCGCCGGCGGCGTGGACTCGGTGCCGGCGATGACGTGGAACTCACCGCGAATGCGATACCGCCAGGGGTCCTCGACCGCATGCATGCGCGGCGCGGGATGCTCGATGTGCTCCCGGTGCAGGGCATCGAGCACGATGTCACGCTTGAGCTCCACCTGGTGCGCATACGCAACGTGCTGGAGCTGGCAGCCACCGCACTTCGGCACGTACGGACAGGGTGGTGTGACCCGGTGCGGCGACGCAGCGATGACTCGCACGACCTCGGCAAAGGACGTCGATCCCTTCTTGTACCGGACCGAGATGTCCACGTCCTCGCCCGGGATGCCGCCCTCGACGAGGATCGTCGCGCCGTTGTCGTCGTGGGCCAGGCACAGTCCACCATGGACCATGCGTCCAAGACGCACCGCGGTTACTGCTCCGAGAGCCGATCGCGAAGCAGCCGGTTCACCAGCGGCATGTCGGCCTTGCCCCCGGTCGCGTCCTTGACCGCGCGCATGAGCTGCCCGAGCGCCTGCTGCTTGCCGGCGCGGAAGTCCGCCGCCGCGGCGGGGTTGGCGGCGATGGCACCATCGACGAGAGCGCTGAGCTCGGCGGTGTCGCTCACCTGGGCCAGACCGCGATCCCGCACCAGCGCCTCGGGATTGCCACCGCCGACGTAGAGCTCGGCGAGCAGCTCCTTGGCGGTCGGCCCGTTGATGGTGCCGGCATCGACGAGGCGGAGCAGACCGGCGAGACCATCGATGCCCAGCGCGCTGTGCTGCAGGGGCATCCGGTGTTCATTGGCGAGCGCGGCGACGTCGCCGCTCTGCCAGTTAGCGGCAAGTTTGGCAGGAACTCCCGCGGCGACGAGCGCCTCGTAGGTGTCCGCCTCGTCGCGCGTGTCGGTGAGCACCGCGGCGTCATACGCGGTCAGCCCGTACTGCTCCTGGAAACGATGCGCCCGGGCCTCGGGAAGCTCAGGCAGCGTCGCCCGCACCCGCTCCACGAACGCCGCATCCAGCCGGAGCGGCGGCAGGTCGGGCTCCGGGAAGTAGCGGTAGTCGTGGGCCTGCTCCTTGCTGCGCTGCGAGATCGTGCGTCCCTGCGCCTCGACCCAGCCGCGCGTCTCCTGCACGAGGGTTCCGCCCGCATCGAGCACGCCGGTCTGCCGCTCGATCTCGAACTCGAGCGCCCGTTGCACGGCCCGGAAGGAGTTCATGTTCTTGACCTCGACCTTCACGCCGAGCTCGTGCTGGCCCCGCGGCCGGAGGGAGACGTTGGCGTCGCAGCGGAAGGATCCCTTCTCGAGGTTGCCGTCGTTCACCCCGATGTAGGTGAGGATCTGGCGCAGGCGCACCAGGTACTCGCGCGCGGCCTCGGGCGTGCGCAGGTCCGGCTCTCCGACGATCTCCATGAGCGGGACGCCGCACCGATTGAGATCGATCAGCGACGAGGTCGCGCTCTGCAGCACGTCGCCGGCGTGGTGCATCGTTCCCGTGTCCTCCTCGAGGTGCACGCGCGTGATGCCGCAGCGAACCGTCTCACCGCCGACGGGAAACTCCAGCAGGCCGTTGACGGACAGGGGCAGGTCGTATTGCGAGATCTGATAGCCCTTCGGCAGGTCCGGGTAGAAGTAGTTCTTCCTGTCGAACTTCGTGAACGGCGGGATATCGCAGTGGAGTGCGAGCGCGGTGCGCACCGTGAAGTCCACGGCCTGCTGGTTGATCGTCGGCAGGACACCCGGTAATCCGAGGCACACCGGGCAGGTGTTCTCGTTGGGAGCGGCACTGGTGTAGTCCGCCGGGCACGGGCAGAACATCTTGCTGCGCGTCAATAACTGCGCGTGCACCTCGAGGCCGATCACCACCTCGTACCGATCCAACGCCGCAGCGATCGTGGCTGTGGCGGTCACGCGGCTGCGCTCGCGTATGGCGACAGCTCGGCGTGGAAGCCGGTCGCCTGCTCGTATGCGTGCGCCACCCGCAGGACGCGCGCATCCTCGAACCGCGGCGCGATGACCTGCAGCCCGACCGGGAGCCCGTCGACGAACCCGCACGGCACCGAGATGCCCGGAATGCCCGCCAGGTTTGCCGGCAGCGTCACCACGTCGCACATGTACATGGACAGCGGGTCGTCGCGCGATCCCATCGGAAACGCCACGCTCGGTGACGTGGGGCAGACGATCGCGTCCACCTCCGTGAACACCGCATCGAATTCCTGGCTCACCAGCGTGCGGACCTTCTGCGCCTGGCGGTAGTACGCATCGTAATAGCCGCTCGAGAGCGCGTAGGTGCCCAGCATCACCCGACGCTTGACCTCGTTGCCGAAGCCCTCGCCGCGCGTCTGCAGGTACATGTCGGTGAGTGACGGCCGCTCGACGCGGCTCCCGAAACGCACGCCGTCGTAGCGCGCAAGGTTCGACGAGCACTCCGCGGGAGCGATGATGTAGTAGACGCTGAGCGCAACATCGGTGCTGGGCAGCGACACCTCCTGGAGCGTCGCGCCCTGCGCCTCAAGGACTTGAAAAGCCGCCTGCACCGCATCGCGAACGCCGGGCTCCGTGCCCTCGCCGAGATATTCGCGAGGGATGCCGAGACGCATCCCCGCAACCCCGGCATGCAGGGATGCGAGCGGATCCTCGACCGAGCGAGGGTCGGAGGTGCTGTCACGCGGGTCGTGGCCGGCGATCGCCGCGTAGACCAGCGCGCAGTCCTCAACGGTGCGCGTGAACGGACCGATCTGGTCGAGCGATGACGCGAAAGCGATGAGCCCATAACGGGAAACGCGTCCGTAGGTCGGCTTGAACCCGACCACTCCGGTCAGCGCAGCCGGCTGACGGATCGACCCGCCCGTGTCGGTGCCGAGCGAGTACGGCACCGATCCCGCGGCCACGGTCGCCGCACTTCCCCCGCTGCTCCCGCCCGGCACTCGCTCGATGTCCCACGGGTTGCCCACCGCTCCGTAGGCTGAGTTCTCGGTCGACGACCCCATGGCGAACTCGTCGCAGTTGGTCTTGCCGACGCACACCGCGCCCGCGTCGAACAACCGCTGCACGGCGGTGCCGGTGTAAGGGGGCTTGAACCCGCGCAGGATCTTCGAGCCCGCGGTCGTGTCGATACCGTCGACGCAGAGCACGTCCTTGAGGGCCATCGGGATGCCGCAGAGTGGGGACGCGGTGTCCGGATGCTCCTCGAGCATCTGCGCGGCGGCATCGGCCTGTCCGGAGCCGAGCTCGCTCGTGACCGTGAGATACGCGTTGAGATCCTTCTCGGTTCGATCGACGTGGGCAAGGGCGGCGTCGAGGAGCGCGTGTGGTGTCGTGCTGCCGTCGCGGAGCGCCGCCGCGAGCTCGGTGATGGTTCTAGGCGTCAAGTTCCGTGCCCTGGATCGCCCCAACCACGAAGTAGCTGCCGTCGGTCGCGGGAGCGTTGCGCAGCGCTGCTGCGGCGCCGATCGGCGCCTCGGGGACGTCGGCACGCATGACGTTGACGAGGTCACCGACCTGCGCGGTCTCGGCCAGAGTTCGACGTATCGACCTGCTGCAGCCGCGCGATGTGGTCGAGGATCGCCTCCAGCTCACCGAGGAGGCGGTCCTTTTCCGCATCGCTCAGGCCGAGCCGGGCGAGGGTCGCGACGTGGTCGACCTCGGCGCGGGAAAGGGTCATGGAGCGGCTATTATCCCGGCCGCTCGACTCATTCGAGCGGGAGCCAGGTGAGCACCGTCTGCTCGGTCGGCGCGAATCCGGCCGAGATGTATGCGCCGAGCGCGGCTTGGTTGTCGCCTCGAGTCCAGACGCAGGCGAAGGTCACGTTGCGCGTGCGGATCAGCTGCATCGCCTCGGCCATGAGGCTTCGAGCGACGCCCTGGCCGCGCTCGCCGGGCCGGACGTAGAGCTCCGCGATCTCCGCCTCGAGACCCGTTCCCGGGTCGAAGAGCACGACCCAGCAAAGCCCGATCGCCTCGCCGCCCGGCGACCGGGCAACCAGGATGTGGTTCTCGCCGGAGAATCGAGGAGCTGTCGTGAGGCGCGCGCTCAGCTGCTGCGGGCTCTCCTCGGGATGGTCGTAGTGCCGCTGCTCCGCGACGGCGAGGTCGACAAGCATCGCTCGAACCTGGGCGTCCTGGTGATCCTCGAGGGTCTCGATCCGGACGTCATCGAGATCTGCCATGGCCAGCCATTGTGGCGGCTCAGGGCGCGACGGCCCCGCTCCCGGTGGTCACCCCGGTCACGCCGCCCGCACTTCCGGAACCACCGCCGATGGATCCCGCGCTCACGCCCGGGCAGACCATGTCCGGCTGAGCCGCCGCCGTCTGCACCCCCTGCGCGGGCGTGGCCGCCGGGTTGATGGGCAGGCAGGGCGGGATGCTCACCGGCGATGGCTCCGGGATCACCACGGCAAGCCCCGTGCTCCCTCCGCGCTGCGTCCAATTCGAGCCGTCCCACGTCCACGTCTGGTTGTAGAGGCCGGCCTGACGGGAGGAGGTCCCGGCCCCACCGAAGACCACCACCTGACTGGTCGCCGCGTCATAGACGGCGCCCGCTGCGCTCACGATCGGAGGGGTGGTCCCCGGGTGGACGTGGGTCCAGACGCCGGTCCAGATCCATGTCTGCCCGTTGCCCGGGAGCGCGACATCACTGTGGGTTGCGGGGTCGCCGACGAACGCGGCGCCCGGCATGGCAGGCCCGCCGGTGTAGGTGATCACGTGCCGCCAGGTGGTGCCGGTCCAGATGGCCTCGCTACCGGTGCTGGTCGCCGATGGCTGCAACGCGTTGGGCGCACCCAGGCATGTCGTGCACGGGAACGGGGCAGGCACCGGTTGCGCGACGTTGCCGCCGCTGAAGGTCGCCAGCTTGCCGCTGACGGCATCGTTCACGATCGAGGAGCTGAACAGCTCGAATGACTGGGTGTTGACCTCGGACGCCATGCTCTTCCACTGGTGCCCGTTCCACGTCCAGGCGGCGATGGGGGCGAACAGCCAGGGGCACGTGGCGTGCACCGGGTGGCTCGCGGGATTCTGCACCGGGCAGGCGATCGCTGCCTGCGCGGCTCCCAGCGCGGGCACCGCGAACGGACCCCGCGGGAGAAGGACCACGCGCCCGGACACCGGGTCGGTCGCCAGCGCACCGTTTCCGAACGCGATCGAGGGCGTCGTCGCCGAGGCCTTCGACCAATCGCTGCCGTTCCACAACCACGTCGCCGGACCCTGCGACACGACAGTGGCGCAGCTCGGCGACGTCCCCACGGCGCCGCCGGCTTTCGCAGCGGCGCTCGGCAGGGGCGCATCGGCTGGGGTCGCGCGCTGCGGCGGGATCAAGGTGGTGGTCGAACTCGCCGAACCGGAGGACGAGCTTCCCGACCCCGCCGAACACGCAATCGGGCTGCCGGTCGCGAACTGCGGATCTCCGACGAGGATCACATCGTGGCTCACCGGGTCATAGGTCATCTGCGCACCGCTCAACTGCGGGGGCGACGTGCGTGGATGCGCTTGGCTCCATCCTGATCCGTCCCAGATCCAGGTGTCGTGGAGCGTGCTGAACCGGCTCTGACCGCCGAAAAGCACCACCGAACCGTTGGCCGCGTCATAGGCCATGGCGGCCCCGGTACGGGCCGGCGGCTGTCCGCCGGAAGGAGCAGCGCCGGCGCCCTGGACCGCTCGGATCCCGAAGAAGGCACCCATCCCCGCGCCGACGACCGCGACCGACGCGAGTCCCACGAGCGGTCGCGACCAGCGCGAGCGATCGACTGCGGTACTCATGGCATTGACACGCGCGGCGTGCCCCGCGGGTTCCCGAGGCGCGCTCCGTAGACTTCATCTTCAAGATGACCGAGATCAGCGCGCAGCCCAAAAACCCGGAGCGCCTGGAGCTCGAGCAGCTCACCGCGCTGCAACCCGGGTTGGCGCGACTGATGCCCGAGATCGGCGCGCGATTCTGGAAGGCGTTCTACGCGGCGCGGGCGGCCAACTGGCCCCTGGCGAACTGGCAACTCCGCGAGATGCGCAAGCTCCTTCGCCTCTGCGAGGTGACCCGGCCGAAGTACACCGCCGATATCGAGGAGTGGATCCTCGACGATCTCGACCCGCTGATGGCGGCCCTTGATGCTCACGACATCGCGGCGTTCGAGCGGCTGTATCACGAGGCGGTCGACGCCGCAAACGATCTGCATCGCCGCTGGCAGAAAGAGTGGATCGTCTGGAGGCTTCCGGACACTCCGCCGCCTGATCTGGATCTCACACCCCGAGGCTAACCGCTACGTCGGATCGTGATCGCATGATGGCGTCGCTGATCGAGCACGGTATTCGGTCCCCGGCGGTGCTCCACGCCATGGCGGACGTCCCTCGTGAGGAGTTCGTGCTCGAGACTGACCGCGAGCACGCCTACGCCGATCGGGCGCTGCCGATCGACGCTCCGGGGCAGACGATCAGCCAGCCACTGATGGTCGCCGTCGTGGTCGAGGCCCTCGAGCTGCACCAGGGTGACCGGGCGCTCGACGTGGGAACCGGCTCCGGGTACCAGGCGGCCGTGATGGCCGCCTGCGGGGCTCATGTGGTGAGCATCGAACGGGTTGGATCGCTGGCCCAGTCGGCGGCGGCGCGCCTGCGCCGGCTCGACTACGACGTCGAGGTCTTCGAGGGCGACGGCACCCTCGGCGTTCCCGAGCGAGCGCCCTTCGATGCGATCGCCGTCGGGGCGGCCGCGCCACGGCTGCCGGTGGCGCTCGCCCGCCAGCTCGTCGAGGGTGGCCGGCTCGTGGTGCCGATCACCGACAACCCCGGCGGCGAGGAGTTGACGCGCCTCCGCCTGGCCGACGGGCGGTGGCAACCGAGTCGCTCGGCCCGTGCCGTTTCGTGCCGCTGATCGGCGCCGACGGCTACGAGGTGGCGGACTCGGGCTGACCGTCGGGCGCCCCGGCCGGCACCCGGAACATGCGGATCCTCGACGAGCCGCCCGATCGTTCCACCGCCTTGGCGGCGGCAGCACCGAAGGCCGGCACGAGCACCATCTCGACCTCCTGGTTTCCCGGCGGACGGTCCAGCTCGGGCCGGGACAGCGTGACCGCGTACTGGTCGATCCCATCGGGCCGATTGGGGTAGCGGGACCGGGTGATGCTCACCCTGAGCCCGAGCTCGGGCAGGGTGAGCTGGTGCCGGCCGGCCTCGCGCACGCCGTCGGGGTGGAGGAAGTCCTCGTCGGCGCGGCGGCGCAGATCCTTCAGTTGCTCCTCGATCGGCCGGGGGTCATCCATCCCCTACGTTTAGCATGTTGGCCGCACGCGGTATTCGATAGGAGCGTTCGTATGACGCTCAATCGAGCATCGTGTTATCAGTCCCGGAGGACAGGAAAATGGCAAAAACCGTCGGTATCGACCTCGGCACCACCAACAGCGTGGTCGCTGTGATGGAGGGTGGGGAACCCACCGTCATCGCCAACGCCGAGGGAGGCCGGACCACTCCGTCGGTGGTCGCGTTCACGCGCACCGGCGAGCGCCTGGTGGGGCAGCTGGCCCGCCGCCAGGCGGCAGTCAACCCCGAAAACACCGTCTATTCGATCAAGCGCTTCATGGGCCGCTTGCTGAGCGAGGTCAGCAATGAGGCCAAGCAGGTCCCCTACAAGGTGGTGGCCGGCAAGGACGGCCGCGCCGAGGTGGAGATCAACGCCGAGCACTTCACGCCGGAGCAGATCTCCGCGATGATCCTGCAGAAGCTCAAGACCGATGCCGAGGCATATCTCGGCGAGAAGGTCACCGACGCGGTGATCACCGTCCCCGCGTACTTCAACGACGCCCAGCGGCAGGCCACCAAGAACGCCGGTCAGATTGCCGGGCTGAACGTCGTGCGCATCATCAACGAGCCCACCGCGGCCGCGCTCGCCTACGGGCTCGACAAGAAAGAGAACGAGAAGATCCTCGTCTTCGACCTTGGTGGCGGAACGTTCGACGTCTCGATCCTCGAAGTCGGGGAAGGCGTCTTCGAGGTGAAGGCGACCAACGGTGACACCCACCTCGGCGGCGACGACTACGACCGCCGGATCGTCGACTGGCTGGCCGACGAATTCAAGAAGGACCAGGGCATCGACCTCCGTGGGGACCGTCAGGCGTTGCAGCGCCTCACCGAGGCCGCTGAGAAGGCAAAGATCGAGCTCTCGCAGCGCCAGGAGACCGAGGTGAACCTGCCGTTCATCACCGCGGACGCCTCCGGCCCGAAGCACCTGGCGATCACCCTCACGCGCAGCAAGTTCGAACAGCTCACCGAGGACCTCACCGCGCGGTGCCGCGGTCCCTTCGAGGCAGCCCTCAAGGACGCGGCGCTGACTGCCAAGGAGCTCGATGAGGTGATCCTGGTCGGCGGGTCCACGCGCATGCCCGTGATCCAGGAACTCGTCAAGAGCTTCACCGGGAAGGACCCGCATCGTGGCGTCAACCCGGACGAGGTTGTCGCGATCGGCGCGGCCATCCAGGCGGGCGTGCTCAAGGGCGAGGTCAAGGACGTGCTCCTTCTCGACGTCACCCCGCTGTCGCTCGGGATCATGACCGAGGGCGAGGTGAACACCAAGCTGATCGAGCGCAACACCACCATCCCCACTGCGAAGACGCAGGTGTTCTCGACAGCGTCTGATAGCCAGCCGTCCGTCGAGATCGTGGTGCTCCAGGGCGAGCGCCCGATGGCGCGGGACAACCGCATCCTCGGGACGTTCTCACTCGACGGCATCCCACCGGCACCGCGGGGCATGCCGCAGATCGAGGTCGGCTTTGACATCGATGCCAACGGCATCCTCAACGTCAGTGCCAAGGACCGCGGGACCGGCAAGGAGAACAAGGTCACCATCACCGGTTCGACAACGCTCCAGAAGGACGAGGTCGAGCGGATGGTGAAGGAGGCAGAGGTCCACGCCGATGAGGACCGCAAGCGGGCGGAGTCCGTCGAGACGCGCAACCGTGCCGATGCCCTTGCGTACCAGGCCGAAAAGGCGCTCGCGGACGCGGGCGACAAGGTGCCGGCCGAGCTGCGCACCGACATCGAGGCCAAGGTCAAGGCGGTTCGTGACGCAATTGCCAGTAACGATGCGGACGCGATGAAGCGTGCGCACGACGACCTTGCCGCGTCGATCCAGAAGATCGGCGAGGCCGTATATGCCCAGACCCAGCAAACCCAGCCCGGCGCGGGTGAGCCGCACGCCGGCAACGGCGACGGCGGCGCTCCCCACAGCGGCGACGGAGCGGGTGAAGGCGCGGGCGCGGACGACGTGGTCGACGCGGAATTCAAAGAGGTCTGACCTCCAACATCCCAGAGGTTCGGAAGGCGGGGCGCCGAAGCGCCCCGTCTTCTTCTTGCCGACGCCTCGAGCGTGCCCCGTCGCCTTTCGGTGACGGAAGGGACCGCTGCTGACGACATGGCGGCATCTGGCCCTGCCCAGGCCCCACGGTCCTGAGGTCGCCTCGTCCAAGCAACGATTTCACCACTGGAGCACCACGCACTACACCAGCACGTCCCGCCACGGGGTGGCTCAGAAACGCCTTCGAACCCCATGCACCCTCATCGCCATCGCCGCGGTCGTCGCGGCGCTCCTTCCAGTCGTGGCACGCGCAGCGACTCCGACCACCATGACCGAGACGGCCGCGCCGGCGACCATCGTCTACGGCGCACACGACACGCTCTCCGTCTTCGGACTCCCTGGAGGCGCGACCGGGACGGTCATCTTCACTGCTCCCGGTGCGACGTTGTGCACGGCGACGCTCTCTGCCACCAGCTGTCAGACCGCGATAAGCCTTGGTGCAGGCCTCTACGCGGTGACGGCCACATACTCCGGCGATAGCACCTACAGCGGCACCACGGCCACGGGCGCGAGCTTCAGGGTCACGAAGGCAACGCCGTCGTTCACGGAGACGACGTCGCCAACATCGGTCGCATACGGCGTCCCTATAACGCTCACAGCGTCGGGGCTGCCGGCTGCGGCGAGCGGAACAGTGCGGTTCCTGTCCGGAATTGGAACGCTCTGCACAGCGCTGACAGGCGTCGTCTGGAGGAAGCGCCCGACCGTCTGAGACCGGCCGCTAGCGCCTCGGTATCGTGTCGCGAGCCGAGGCTGAAGTCGGTGGTAACGGCATCGCACCGGGAGGAAGTCCCGCGACGGTGCTGATCTGCTGCTGACCGCTGCCTCCGGGCCCCTTGGGGACGCCTCGATGGAACGCCGCTCGCAGGAGGATCGGCACCGCGGCCGACAGAACCCCCGTGAAGAAGGTGAGCCCGTTGGGCAGGTGGTTGTAATCCGAAAGGCCGAGGTAGCAGAAGAGTGCCGTCAGGAACGCGGCGATGATGATCACCGCCATCCCGAGGACGAGCACGACCTCCTGGTTGCGCTCGTGCACCACGGGGTGATCCGGCCGGCGCAGCTTGAGCATCCGGTAGATGTTCAGACCGGCCCATGAGTTGAGCATCAGCCCGCTGACGAACGCGAGTATGGAGATGGTGATCCGGAAATCAGTCAGGTTCTTGACGATGAAGACCGCGATGTTGACCACGATCAGCGCCGTCGGGGTGAGCGCGCCGATGAGCGGGATCATCCAGCGCTTCAGAAATGCGCCCACGCCGGTGCGCTCCGGCTCGGCCGTGACGATTCTCGCGGGCCTCCGGCGGCGAAAGGGCATGCCGTAAGCGTACGGTTCCGAGCGCGTTGCGGAACGCCCGATGACCCAGGCGGCCAAGATCGTTCGTCACGGCCCCGTTTCCGGACTGCGAGCGGTCACCCATTCGGCGCCCCCTCCGCCCCAATAGGCTCGAGCCATGCGCGCGCGTCGACCGGCCCGCGGCCTCTTCGTCCGCAGGTTCGGGCTGCGAACCAGCCTCGCCGGCCGCCTGCTGGCCGGCGGGATTGTCTTCACCGCGCTGGTGATCGCGGGCGTCAGTGGCTTCCTGCTGGTCAGCCGCTCGCAGCAGACCAACGCCGGCGCCCTGTCCAACGCCGACAACCGCGCCGGGGTCGCCGGCGAGCTCATCTCGCGCGTGATCCAGCCGCAGGCCCAGTACGCTGCGACCGCGGTCGCGTCGCTCTCATCGCTGCAGATGGCGCTGAGCGGGAGGAACCCCGCGGCGCTGGTTGCCGCCGAGTTCACCGGCAAGCGAATCGTCAACCTGCCCGGGCTCGGGGTCGTCGTGCTGAACGGCGCCGGCACCATCCTGTACACCAGCGAGTGCGACAGCCTCGGGTCAGACGGAGCCCCGATCCATCCGGCGACCACCGCGTGCGAACAGGGTGCGATCCCTCACGTGACGGCCGCGCTGGCATCGATTCGCGACGCGTTGAAGGTCGAGACCACCGTCGCCTGCCAGCAGTCGAGCGCGACGATCGCGGCGAGCGCGGCCTTGCGGTCCGAGTGCCCATCGGGCGTCGAGGGCGTCGAGATGCTCGCCGGAGGCCTGCCGGCGCTCGACGTGGCGGTCCCCGTCTTCAACGCAGAGGGCGGAACCAACGCTCCGCTGGGCGTGGTCGTGTACAGCGCGCAGCTGCAGACACAGTTCGCCCGGTATGGACCGGTCATCGGGTACACGCCGGTGTTCCTCAGTGCCGGCCCGGGCGCGAGCCTGGTCCGGTTCACCGGCGCCGCCGACACCCCCGAGCCGTCTGCGGAACCGTCCGCCATCGCGCAGCAGGTGGCGCATCCGTCGTCCGGTGAGGTCGCCGCCCATGCCATCTACACGGTTGGAGGCGTCGGCGCCGTGGCCGGGAGCTTCGTCCCGCTCGAGGCACCCGGCGGAACCGCGGTCGCCGGCTATCTCGGTGTCGAGGTGCCGCTGTCGATCTTCGCCGCCGGGACTGCTCAGGATGAGGGGACGATCGCGCAGATCGCCTTCACCGCGCTCGTGGTGGTGTGCTTGCTGGTGCTCCTCTTCGTCGACCGGTTCGTGCGCCGCCCGGTGTCGCGTCTCGAGCGCGGCGTGGAGCGGATCGCCGCCGGCGACTACACCTCCGACATTCCGGTCACCTCACGCGACGAGCTCGGACGGCTCGCCGCCGGAGTCAACCGTATGCGCGAGCAGATCGCCGGCTACATCGAACACATCGACGGATCCGTTGTCCGGCTCCAGGAGGTGTCCCGAGCGTTGACGACGACCACCGGGGGCATCGAACAGCTCCAGGATGCGGTGCTCGGCGCCGCCGACGCGATCGCCGGTGGATCCGCGAGCGCGACCGTCTACACGCGACGGGGCTCTGAATTTCTCCGCCTGCGCAGTCGCGGCCCGGAGATGCCCGATATGACGGACACGATGCCGGTCGAGGAGTTGACCGCCGGACACGCGGTCCGCCTCGACTGGAACGGCCGCGCCGGGATCGCCGTCCCCATGCTCTTCCAGGAGGCACTCACCGGGGTCCTGGTCGTGGGATCGGCGCAACCCGTGGCGGAAGGCGATGAACGAGCGCTGATCACCCTCGCCAACAACGCCGCGGTCGCAGTGGAGAACACCCGAACCCTCGAGCAGGAGCGTGAGGCGGTGCGCAGGCTGAAAGAGTTGAACCAGCTGAAGAGCGACTTCCTCGACACGGCGCAGCACGAGCTGCGCACCCCGGTGCTCGCGATCCAGGGACAGATCGAGCTGCTCAACGTCGCGTGGGATAAATGGGATGACGCCACCAAGCTCGAGATCGTGCGCGATATCGACATCTCCGTGAAGCTGCTCGGCGAGACCGTCGAGACTGTCGTCGACTTCGCGCTGGTGAACACCGACACGATCGATGTTCGCATCTCATCTGTTGATGTCGCGTCAGCGATCAGTGACTTATCCAACGACGTGAGGCGCCACTTCAAGGACGGCCTGCCCGTCCGGCTCACCGTGGATGTGCGCGGCTCGCCGGCTGTCAGTGCCGATCCGTTCCGTCTTCGTCAGGTGCTGCGCGCCCTGATCGACAACGCCGTGAAGTTCACGCCGAAGGGCGGCCACGTCCGCGTGAGCGCCAGCCCCGTCAAGGGTGCGGGCCTGTGTCGAATCGAGGTCGTGGATGACGGCATCGGCATCAGCGCCGAGGCGATCCCGCGCCTCTTTGACCGCTTCTACCAGGAGGACAATAGCCGGACGCGCCGGCACGGCGGGATGGGGATGGGACTCTCGCTTGTGCGCCGGCTCTGCGACGCCCACGGCGCAACCGTCAGCGCGCACAGTGATGAGAGCGGCGGCAGCAAGTTCACGATCCTGTGGCCGCTGGCCGATGTCGCAGCCGAGCCGACTCCCGCTGCGCTGTTCTTCGAACCCGTTCCGACTGCGACCACCTGATGCGCCGCCGCCGAACCACCGTTGCACGAGTCGTGGGCTGACCCTAGCGAAAGCCGAATGCCGCCACCGGTGTCTCCGTGCCTGTGACCGGCAACCCGTCCTCGAAGACCACGCTGTTGGTCCTCACGGACGTAATGCGCGGACCGGGGAGGAGGATGCCTGCGACATTCAACGGATCCGTGGCCGACACGCGCACCATCTCGGCTGAGCGCTCGCGCCGGCGCACGCTGCGCAACTGATCAACGGCTTCTGGAAGTGCGAACTGCTCACCGGCGAACCCGGTCACGAAGCGGCCGCCGCGTGCGGTGCCCCGTGCTTCCATCCGGCGCAGCGCCCACACCACGTCGCGCCACGGCACTGCGATCGTCTCGCGGGCGACGACGTCGCGAAACACCACTCCCCACCGCACCAGCAACTGCTCGGCGATCGCCTCGGCGAGCGCATCGTGTTCGGCCGCCGATGCCACGCGAGGCACGAGCGACCAGCGGCCTTCGCCTGACGAGTAGCCGCTGACGCCGTGGCGGAGTCCGCGGTGGTGCGGCCGTGAACGCCCGAGCCCGCGACTGACCAGCAGACGACGCACGGCACTGAACCCGTCGGCGGTGAGCAGACCCCGGGCCACACCGTCCCAGAGTGCATGCTCGACCTCGCTCGGGAGCCGGCGAGCGAGCGTGACGATGTCGCCGGTGAAGAGCGCGCCGTGCTCGCGCAGGGCTTCGAGCACATCGAGCGTCGCCCCCGACACCGGCTCGATCGGTTGCGCATCGCCGCGCACCGACTGCAGCAGCCAGGGCAGGTCGGAGCGCATGACCAGGGTCACGGGCGTGGCGCGCGACGCCGACGAGCTGCTCCGCGTCGGGGCGGCGACGGCAGACTCGTCACGAACCTTCAGGCGCGCCCACGCAACCTCTCCGGACATGCACAGCTCGTCGAGCCACGCGCTGCGGTAGCCGGACACGCGGCTCGGCAGCACCGTCTCCTCCCAGACGCCGGCGGGGATCTCGAAGCCCTGCAGCTGCGCGATCGTCGCTGCGACCCCGGCGCGCCCCTCGCGCTGCGTTCCGGGGGCGACCCGCTGCCAGCGAATCAGGAATCGCACGAAATCCTGCGCGGTGACCGGCTCGATCTCCTGCCGCAACCGCTGCTGCGTGTACCCGTGGATCCGGGCGAGCAGCCGCCGCGCGCACCACTGCTCGTCGCTGATACCCGGATCGAAGTGGCCGCGAATCACGAACCCGTCGCCTTCGATCGCGGCAAGTGCAATGGCAACCTCCGATCGCCGCAACCCGGTGCGATCGGACAGCGCATCGGTCGTCATCGGACCGCTCACCTCGAGATGTCCGCGCACGATCGACGCGGCGAGCGCGTCGCCGTCCAGGGTTGCGGCGACGCGTCCGTGCGGGAACGCCACTGGACGCGGCGCCAACGTCGCTCCCGGCCAGAGTGACTCGATCCCCGCCGCACGCTCCATCGAGCACCAGAAGACTGCGCCGTCCTTGGTCACCGACAGCGCCCGTCCTCGCTCGACGAGCTCATCGAACCAGGCACTCCACTCCGGCACAGCCCTGCTCACCACCAGCGAGACCAGCAGGTCGTGCAGCTCGTCGTGATCGCGAAGATCGGGCGTCGCCTCGGCGCGCACCCGTGCGATCGCCTCGGGGTCGAGCGCAGCCAGGTCGCGCGCATCCACCGGAAGACCACGACGCAGCGTGATTGCGCGACTCCGCCGCTCCTCAAGCGGCGCGTCGTCGAGGAATGTGTACGGCCTGCCGTTGACGATCTCGTGCGCGAGCGGCGACGGCTCGACCGTGTCACGGAAGCTGATCTCAACCTCCTTTCGCTCGATGCGCAGCACCAGCTCACGCAGCGAGTCGACGTCCATCACCTCGTGCAGGCAGTCGTACATCGTCTGGTTGACGAGAGGATGATCGGGTGCCTCAACGGGTCCGGTCGGGTTCTCGTTCTGGCATGCGACCAGCTGCGGAAAGATCGCACCCATGATGTCGTCGGACTCGAGTCGCTGGATCGGCGCCGGATTCTTGCGGCCGCCCTTGAAGCGCAGCACGGTGAGCGAACGGTTGAGATTCCAGCGCCAGCGCACCGCCCACATCGGCGCGAAGATGGCCGCCTTGCGCAGCGTCTCCTCCACCGTGTTCGAGGAGAGGAACTTGGGAATGTCCTCGAGTGGAAAGCTGTGCTGCGGACCGAGCGAGAGCAGCACGCAGTCATCGCTTGCCGCAGCCTGCAGCTCGAAGTCGAAGGTCGCGCAGAAACGCTTGCGCAGGGCCAGTCCGAGCGCACGGTTCACGCGTCCACCGAATGGCGCATGCACCACCAGCTGCATGCCGCCGCTGTCATCGAAGAAGCGCTCCAGCACGATGTGCTCGAGGGTCGGCACCACGCCGAGCGCAGTGCGACCAGCGGCGAGGTAGCGCACCACCATGGACGCCACGTCATTGTCGACGCCGGCGCGCTGCTCGACCCAGGTGATCGCCTCGTCGGCGCCGCCCTCGGCGAGCAGCGCCTCCACCCCGCAGCGGAGGTCGGACACCTCGCGTGACAGCTCCTCGGTGCGCGCAGGCGCCTCACCGAGCCAGAAGGGCACCGACGGTGGCGCCCCGTGTGCATCCACCACGCGCACCGTCCCGGCGACGACACGACGGATCTTCCAGGATGTGCTGCCGAGCAGGAAGATGTCACCCGCCGATGACTCGATCGCCCAGTCCTCGTTGACGGTGCCGATGAAGGTGTCGTCCGGTTCCGCCAGCACGCGGTAATCGCCGGTCTCGGGGATGGCCCCGCCGGACGTCAACGCGGCGAGCCGCGCACCGCGTCGCGCTCGCACCTCGCCGTTGATCTGATCCCGGTGCAGGTATGCGGCCACCCGCCCCCGCCCGGTCGGAATCCCGTCTGACACCAGCTCGACGACGCGGTCGAAGTCTTCTCGCGTCAGATCCGCAAACGGCGCGGCCTTGCGCATGAGCTCGAACAGGCCGTCCTCGCGCCAGCTGTCCGCCGCGCATTCGGCAACGATCTGCTGCGCGAGGATGTCGAGGGGCAGATGCGGCGGGTGCACGGCGTCGAGGGCGCCGCTCCGCACCCCGGCGAGCAGGGCGGTGCACTCGACCAGCTCGTCCCTGGTCATCGGATAGAGCCGCCCCTTCGGCGTGCCACCGCGGCTGTGACCCGACCGGCCGACGCGCTGCAGGAATGTGGCGATGCTCCGCGGCGAGGCGATCTGGCAGACCATCTCGATCGGCCCGATATCGATGCCCAGCTCGAGCGATGCCGTGGCCACCAGCGCACGCAACTCGCCCGCACGGAGTTGGGACTCGACACGCTGACGCCGATCCCGGGAGAGGCTCCCGTGGTGGGCCGCCACCAGGTCGTCGCCGAGGCGTTCGGCCAGCAGATGCGCAACTCGTTCGGCCATACGCCGCGTGTTGACGAAGACCAGCGTGGTCTTGTGGGCGCGAACGTGTGCCGCGATGGCGTCGAGCACCTCGCCGAGCTGCTCACGCGACGCCACCGCCTCGAGCTCACCCGAGGGCAATTCGATGGCGACATCGAGCGCGCGCCGATGGCCGACATCGACGACCGCGCAGCGAGGACTGCCGTCCGGGTTGCTGCGCGACGGACCTGCGCCGACGAGCAACCGCGCGACGGTTTCGATGGGTCGCTGCGTCGCCGAGAGCCCGATGCGCACCGGCCGTCTGGCGCACAGCCGCTCGAGCCGTTCGAGGGTCACCGCCAGGTGCGATCCACGTTTGTCACGGGCCACTGCGTGGATCTCGTCGACGATGACGGTCGTGACCGTGGTGAGCGCAGCCCGGCTCCGCTGCGCGGTCACCAGCAGGTAGAGGGACTCTGGGAGTCGTGACCAGGAAGTTCGGCGGGCGCTTGATCATGGCCGCGCGCATCGACTGCGTGGTGTCCCCGGTGCGCACCTCGGCACGGAGCGCGGGCAGCGTCATCCCCATCTCCGCTGCGACCTCCGCGATCTCGCGGAGCGGCGTCACCAGGTTCTGCTGCACGTCGACGGCCAGCGCTTTCAGCGGTGAGACGTAGATGACCTGCGTCGCGCCCTCAACCACCTCGCCGCGATCGGCCGCTCGGTACAGCGCGTCGATGCAGACGAGGAACCCCGCAAGCGTCTTGCCCGACCCGGTCGGTGCCGCGATCAAGGTATTGCTGCCCGACGCGATCAGCGGCCAGCCCTCATCCTGGGCAGGGGTCGGGCCCTCCGGAAACCGGCGCTCGAACCAGGCCCGCACCGCCGGGTGGAACGCGCTCATGTCGCTCATCTGGGACCAGCTATTCTAGCATCCCAAATAGAACAGATGTTCGATCAGAGCGGACCTTTGAGAATGTCGCCGAGCCCACCGCCCGCCAGTCCGCCCAGTCCCCCGAGGACACCAAGCTCACCCGCGCCACGGTTGTGCTCGTGGCTCCGATCCTGCTCAGCCTCGAGCGCCAGGACACTGCACAGGATGAGGAGGTCGTTCTGCCCGTCGACGATGTCGACGCCGTAGGAGTTGGCGAGGCTGATCCACGCCTTGGACACGGTTGCGACGGTCTGACCGTTCTCGGTGAGGATGAAATCGTGCCCGGCAAAGTTTCCCGTCATCTCCATATCGGCGCCCCCGGTCACCGAGATCGTCCACTTCGGATGGAACGGCCCCGAAAAGCGCTGATGCAGTTCGGCGGTGACCCCGCCGGTGAGCGAGATGTCATACGTGGCCAGCAGTGAGACGAGCTTCCGGCTCACCTGGCCCACCTCGTTTCCTGCGAGGTCGTTGACGATCATCAGGCCGCGCAGGCTGAACACCTTGCCATCCACCTGCAGGACCGGTTGCCCGGCCTCGTTGAGGATGTCGTTGTCCTCGCCGAGTTGGAAGATCTTCTCGCGGACCTGGTACTTCATAGCCTTCCTCCGATGGGACTTCCCGCCCCAACTGCGTGGGCCCGAAGTCTATCCGAGCAACCGCTGGCAGAGAATCGGTCATCAACTGCCGTCCGGATAACCCCCGCGATGCAACACCATCGGAAACTGCGGCAGCGTCTCGGGTTTGCGCACCGACGCTCGCCACCCCTCGGGGTACGGGACCAAGGCTGGGAACAACCCGGATCCACGCGAATCAACGGCGAGCCGTGAGAGCGACTCGCGTACAGCGCCAATCACGCCGGCGCCGAATCGCGACTCGAGGTCTTCCTCGACGGCGCGCAACAACCGTTCGTGCATGCCCTGTGACGTCGTGCCCTTCATGGTGAGGCGGGCGACTTTGCCAGGACGGCCGGTCGGATTCTGGTCGATCACGGCGAGCCCGCGCTTCACCAGAACGCCCAACCCCATGCTGATCGCTTCCTTCGAGACGCCCGACCGGAGTGGGAGGTCGCGAATGGGAACTGGCCGCTCATCAAGGAGACGCAGGACGTCCGCAAAGTTCGCGAGCGATACCTTCGACCGTGCCTCGAAATCGATGGCGATCATGAGCAGCGCGCGTGCAAGCAACGCGGGGAGCGCCAGGACGGAGTTGTCAACTGCCCCGATGTCGGCCGGAGCAAATGGCGCGGGCGATGGCCCCGCCGTCCAGAGGCCGTGGCCGAGGATAGGGAGACAGTCCGGGACGTCGAAAGCGGAGTGCGCCGCAAGGGCGCGCAGCGCGGTGCGCACCGCGCCGACCGGCGCACTCCCCCATCGCTCCGCCCAACGAGCCTCGATGACCGGCACCAGCGGCTGCCACACCTTCTGGGCCATCCGGCCGGCGGCGGCCGAGCGCACCAGCAGCGCCTCGGAGGGCGGCTTGGCGCGCACGTCGTCCGGGTCCGATTCGACAGCGATGTAGCCCCATCGCCGCATGCCCGGGATGTTGGTTCGAGTGCGCGCCCGCCGTTCGAGCTCACGCACTGTTATCGGCTCCTCGCCGACGTGGCGCATGCAGTTGAACCACATGACCATCGACACCAACCACGGCCCATCGTGCGTGCCGGACTTGCCGCGCGTGACGCGGTAGTGCGGCATCCGATGATCGGAACTCGTTGTCGAACTCGATGGTGAACGCGACCAGCGCCTGTGACAGCAGCGCTGTCAGCGGGAGGTTTCCAGTCACGACGACGATGCTAGTGCCCGCGCAGACTGCGCAGATGAGATCTGCGCCGGTGCTCGTGGCGGTCATCGCTGCAGCGGCCGTTGCCGGCATCGCCATCTCATCGGCCCAGCGGCCACCGGGCCCCGCGCCGCCGCCGGCGGAAACCCCCTCCGCAGCACCGACTCCGATCCCGCGGGGACCGATCTCCGGCATCGGGTTCAGCGTCGTCGACGATCCGGCGGCGTCGCAGGTGATCCTCTTCGGCGGTGTCGACAACTACGCCAACACCTGGATCTGGACGGGGAGTCACTGGGTCCTGGCGGCTCCCGCGATGAGCCCTCCCGGCCGTGTCGACGCCGCCGGCGCCTACGACCCGCAGACGAAAGAGGTGCTGCTCTTCGGCGGACGCCACGCACCCGTGACCAGTGGACCCTCGCTCAACGACACCTGGGCGTGGGATGGAACGACCTGGCGCGAGCTTGACGCCGGAGCAAGCGGCCCTCCAGCCGGCGAGGGCGCATCGATGGCGTGGGATGAGGCTCTCGACGAGATGGTCCTGGTCACCTCGGCCGGCGACGCGCCCGGCGGCGACCAGACGTGGATCTGGAGTGGCACCCGGTGGGTGCTCAAGGTGCACGGTGGGGTCGCCCCGAGCGCGTTCGCGCTACCGATGGCATTCGACCCGATCACCCGCTCGCTGATCGCGGAGGGATGCTGCTACGTGCCGCAGTCGCAACTTGGCGCCCTGGACACGACCTGGCGGTGGGACGGCCAGCGCTGGGATCAGCTCGCGGGGACCGCCGAACCGCTTCCGGGTTCGTCACTCGCGCTCGACCCGGACACCCAGCGGCTCGCGCTCTGCAACTGCGGCCCGATGCTTGCCCTGCCGGCGCTGGCGTCGTGGACCGGGCGGGCCTGGCAGCTGCTGCCGGTCGCCCGACTCCCGATCGAGCAGGTCGCCGAGATCACCGACCCCATCGGCGGCCGGCTCCTGATCTTCGGGTCGGCTGCGCCGAGCAATCCCTACGCCGCGCAACCCGTGCATGTGTGGGCGCTGCGCGGGTCCACGTGGCAGGAGCTCGATGCCGCGGCCGTCAGCGGCGTGTGACGGCTGGGTGATCGACCTGCTGCGCGATGTCCGACCGAACGACTTTGTCGTGACAGACCACCAACCGCCAATGGAGGCCGCAGGACGCGGCCTATCGTGCTCGGCATGGCTCCACATTCGGGCGGCGCCGCAGCACCCCGTCTGACGGTGATTCCGGGCGCCTCGGAAACCGGTGGCACCGCGGCCGCCCGGAGCGCCAACTTCTCCCCCGCGAATCAGCGACGCCTCCAGCGCCTCAGCGCCGAGCTGGATGTCATGGAGATGGTGCCGTTCTCCGACCCCGACGCGGCCTATGCGCCGGCGGCCGCGCTGGAACGGCGGGCGCGCGATCTCGGTGACGAGATCGCCGAGAAGCGCGCGCAGCTGATCCAGGCCGACGTGCTGTGCCGCAAGGGCAAGCACACGGCGAGCGGTCAGGTGATCCGGGAGATCAACGAGTGGGCGACCGAGCACGGGCATCGCCACCTCATGGCACGGAGCCACCGCCTGCTCTCCGTGTTCTTCGACTTCATCGGCGACGTGCCCAGTGCCTGGGAGCACGCGGTGCCGGCGGTCGACCTGCTGGACGACACCATGCCCGAGCGCATGCGAGCCGACCACATCTTCGGTCTCGGTCAGGTGCTGGTTCGCACCGGCGCATGGGACGCAGCGCGCGAACGCTATCGCGCCGCGCTCGAGCTGGCCGACGGGCTCGACGACGTGCCCCTGCGAGTCAAGATCCTCAACAACCTCGCGTGGCTCGAGGACGACGCCGGCGACACCCATCAGTCGATGGAGATTGCCAAGCGGATGCAGGCCTTTGCCGAACGCCACAACGTCGCGCTCGACGCCGCGTGTCTCGACACCGTCGCCAATGCACAGCTGAAGCTCGGCAACTTCGCGGAAGCGGAGACGACCCTGCGTCCGATCCTCGACGCTGACGATCTGTACACGCGCCCGATCGAGGGCCTTGGCGAAGCGCTCAACACCGCGGCAAGTGCGCAACGGCTCCAGGGACACATGGACGATGCGATCGCGACCCTCGATCGTTGCATCGACCTGTGCGCGACGCGAGGGATGGCGGCCATCCGCGTCGAGGCGCTGGAGGAGCGCGCCCGTCTCTACGCGGACCAGGGGCTGTTCAAGCTTGCGTATGAGCAGTACATCGAGTTTCACGCCGAGGACGCAGCGCTGCGCGCCTTGCAGCGCGAGGCGAATGCTCGCACCCTCCAGGCCGTCTTCGAGACCACCGAGGCTCGTCGTGAGGGCGAGCGGTTTCGTCAGCTTTCCTTGCGCGATGCGCTCACCGGTCTGCGCAACCGCCGTCACGTCGATACCGAGCTGCCCATCCTGCTGGCCCGGTCGCGAGAGGACGGATCCCCGCTTTCGATCGGACTGGTGGATCTCGACAAGTTCAAAGCGGTCAACGACCGGTACTCCCATGCCGTTGGGGACAAGGTGCTGGTGCGCGTCTCGGGAATTCTCGCCGCCGCAACGGCCGAATCCGGTTGGGCCGCGCGCATGGGCGGCGAGGAGTTCCTGCTCGTCTTCCCGTCCCTGACCATCGATGAAGCGTTGCGACGCTGCGAGGATGTCCGCCGGGCAATCGAGTCGGTCCGCTGGGACGGCGTGATGACCGGCGAGACGGTCACCGCCAGCATCGGCTTCACGATGCTCCAGAGCGGACGCACCAGCCAGGCCGCACTCCTCGGCCAGGCGGATCGCAACCTCTACGCCGCCAAGGACCAGGGACGCAACCGGGTGGTCTCGGACCACCCGTAGGCGATGACCTCATCGTGATCCCGTAGTCTCAGACCTGGCCTGACCGGCCGCCCTGCATGACCACGCTGCTCCTCGTCCACGCGCATCCCGACGATGAATGCATCGCGACGGGCGGGGTCATGCTGCGCGCGCATGATGACGGCATCCGCGTCGTGCTCATCACCGCCACGCGAGGTGAGGAAGGCGACATTCACAACATGGATGCCGAGGTGGTTCGCCCGCGTCTCGGCGAGGTGCGGACCGAGGAGTTGATGCGCTCCTGCGCGATCCTGGGCGTCGATCGTCAGGAGTTCCTCGGCTACCGCGATTCGGGCATGGCGGGCGCATCGAGCAACGACGACCCCCGCGCGTTTCACGCGGCGCCGTTGCACGAGACCGCACAGCGCGTGGCGACATTGATGCGCGAGGAGCGCCCCGACGTGGTTGTGACCTACACCGCCGACGGCACGTACTGGCACCCCGATCACCTGAAGGCACACAGGACCACGCTGGCCGCACTGGATCTGCTGCGCGATGAGGGCTGGGCGCCGGCGAAGTTCTACATGCACGCGGTGCCGCGAAGTGCCGTGGAAGGTATCGAGCGGCGCGCGCGGGACGCCGGCGTCGAGCTTCCCATCGACGTCGGACAGATCGTCGGGATCCGCGACGACGAGATCACCACCGACGTCGACGTGTCGCAGTTTCTCGAACAGAAGCGCGCGGCGTTTCATGCCCACCTGAGCCAGTACGAGCCCGACAGCCCCTTCTCGACCATCGCCGCACAGATCTTCGAAGCGACGCTCGGGACCGAGCGATTCATCCTCGCGCGCGGTGCGCTGGGCGAGCCGCGACCGGAGCGCAGCCTGTTCGCGGGGCTCGCCGGACTGTGAGTGCCCGTCAGCGGGTGAGCGTCACCTTGGTCAACCCGGTGGGCGCATCGGGATCGAGGTGTCGCGCCAATGCTGCCGACAACGCGATCTGCTGACCACGGACGGCAGCCACGACCGGCTGCAGCGCTTCGGGAACCGCGCGCGGCAGCGGGAGATCCGATCCCGGTTCCGCGCTGATCGTGCTCACGACCGCGCCACGATTGCGCAGTTCGGCGCATAGCCCGCCGACGTCGGCCGCCGCGGGACCCGGAGCCGAGAACGCAAGCACCGGGACATCGGGTGTGATGGCGGCGATCGGACCGTGGCGCAGGTCGGCAGCCGAGAACGCTTCGGCGAAGATCGCCGACGTCTCGCGAATCTTCAACGCTGTCTCAGCCGCCGCCGCGAGCAGCGGGCCGCGCGCGATGGTGAGCACCCGGTCGGCGCCATCGAGCCGGCGCGCCACCGCCTCGGCGCGGTGGCGGTCGTCGAGCACCTGGCTGACGTGCTCCGGCAGTGCCGTGAGGTCGCGTTCGCTCCACGGCAGCGGCCCCATCGCCGAGGCGATGAGCGCCAGCGCGACGAGCGTGGCGGTGAAGGTCTTGGTGGCGGGAATGGCGAGCTCGCCACCCGCCGAGAGGTCGATGATCACATCGGCCGCATCGCTGAGCGGGCTCACGGCGGCATTGACGATTGCAACCGTGCGAGCCCCCGTGGCGCGCATCCGCTCGAGAACGCTGACGACCTCCGGCGTCCGGCCCGACTGGCTGATCCCCACCGCCAGGTAGCCGCGGTGATCGGCGGGGATTTCGTAGAGCGTGTGCAGGCTCGGCGATGCGAGTGCGACCGGACGCCCGCTCGCCATCTCGAAGAGATAGCGCCCGTACAAGGCCGCCGTGTCCGACGATCCGCGCGCCAGCAGAACGGTGCCGCACAGATGCTCCGGCAGGAGCGCTGCGATCGACGCCGTGATGGCGGCACGCCGCCGGATCAGGCGCTCGAGCACGGCGGGCTGTTCGGCCATCTCGGCGGCCATGTTCCCGCCATTCATGCGACTGCCCCGACCGATCCCTCGTCGAGCCACGCGCGGAGGCGCGTCTCGGCCACGCTGCTCGCTCCTGACATGGAGAGCCCGGCGAGTGCCGCGCCGACCACAGGCCGGGTGGTGCACAGGCTGGTCTCGGCTTTCGGCGCCTCCGCCCGGATGCTCGACGCGATGTCGTCGAGCAGGATCGAGCGGCTCGATGCGAGCACCGAGCCACCGAGCGCGATCTGCACCGGGGAATTCTCCATCCCGAGTTGGTGGAGCGCCGCGATTGCCAGCCGGGTGACCTCGGAACCCTGGCGGCGCATGATCGCGAGCGCCTGGCCATCGCCGGCCTCAGCCGCGATCACCACCAGCGGCGGGAGCTCGACCACGCGGGCGGCGTCGAGGCTGCCCTGATGAATCGCGACCGCAACCTCGAGCGCTGTCGAGAACCCGAAGTACGCCGCGACCGTGCGGGCGAGCACCGTCGGCGCGCCGCGCCCATCTTCGCTCCGCACCCCGGCCCCGAGCGCCGCCATGCCGATGTCGGGTCCGCCGCCCCAGTCACCGGTGATCTCGCCGAGCGCCGGGAACCAGGCGCGGCGCCCCGACGGTGCTGCTCCGACGCAGTTGACACCGGCTCCGACCGTGACGGCCACGCCGTGCCCCGTTCCGGTGGCAGCCCAGAGCACCGCGAACACGTCGTTGGCAACATGGTTCTGCTTCGCCCAACCCTGCTCCGCCACGGCGTCGGCGAGAGCAACCTCCTCCGAGGGAAGGTCGGCGCCGGCCATGAACACCGCCGCGACGGCCGCCCTGCTGCCGCCTCTCGGCCCGAACCCGGCGGCGAGCCAGGTGCGATCAACCAGGTCACCCACGACCTGGATGGCAGGCACGAGGCCGAGTTGGTGCGGCGATGATCCCGCGCCGCGAACCGAAGCCAGCACGGTTCCATCGATGCCGAGGAGCAGGACGTCGGTCTTGGAGTTTCCCCCGTCGACGGCAATGATCAACTCGTCGGGGGTCATGCGAACGCCGGCAGGAACCTGCGGTTGGCGTCGAGCAGGTCGTGCAGCAATTGCTCGGCAAGCGCACTCTGTCCGATCAGCGGATGCGTCAGGAGCGCGCGAAATGCGACCTCGCGGTCACCGCTCACCGCCGCCTCGGCCGTCAGCGACTCGTACGCGGCGGTGTGCGCGATCAGGCCCGCCTGGTGGGGAGGGAGCGCCGGGACGGGAAGCGGTTCGGCGCCGGCGGCACCAACGCGCGCGGGCACCTCGATGACCGTATCCGCAGGGAGCTCCGGGATGGTCCCCTTGTTGCGGACATCAACGACCTGAACATCGGCGCTGTCGCCGAAGAGACCGCAGAGCAGGTTGATCGCAGCTTCGCTGTAGTAGGCGCCGCCGCGCTGCATGAGCAGATCGGGCTTGTCGTGTAGCTGCGGATCACGGTAGAGCTTCAGGAGCTCTCGTTCGACATCCATCACCTCCTCGGCCCGGCTGCGCGCGGAGAGCAGCTCCTGGACAACGAGGTCGTGCTGATAGTAGTAGCGCAGGTAGTACGAGGGCACGGCGCCGAGGTTGTCGATGATCCGGCGCGGCAGCTCGACGTGTGCCGCGATCTCTTCCCCATGATCGCGCAGCAGTTTCGGCAACATCTCCTCGCCGTCAACGCAGACCGAGCGGATCCAGGTGAGGTGATTGAGCCCGGCATGGCCGAGTTGCACGGACTCCGGGGTCACGTGCAGCCACTCGGCGAAGAGGCGCTGGAAACCGATGGCGACATTGCACAGCCCGACCGCACGATGACCGTGGTCGAGCAGTGCGCGCGTGACGATGCCCACCGGGTTGGTGAAGTCGACGATCCACGCGTCGGCGGCACCGATCTGCCGAACGCGTTCAGCGATGTCGAGCACCGCCGGCACGGTGCGCAAGGCCTTCGCGAATCCCCCGGCGCCGGTCGTCTCCTGCCCGACGCAGCCGCAGCGAAGCGGAATGGTCTCGTCGGTCAGCCGTGCGGCCTGGCCGCCGACTCGGATCTGCAGGAGCACGGCTGACGCGCCGTCAACCGCGGCATCGAGGTCGCTGGTGAGGGTGAGCGTCCCCTTGAAGCCGTGGGCACGCGCGATGCGTTGCGCGGCGCCACCGACCACCTCCAGCCGCTCTGGGTCCGTGTCCTGGAGCACCAGCTCCTCCACACCGAGACGCTCGCCGACCCTGCCGAATCCGTCGACCAACTCGGGGCTATAGGTGCTGCCCCCGCCGATGACCGCTACCTTCATGCGGTCGCGGTAGCGGTCTTGCCGGCGGGAGCGTCCTCACCGCGGCGTTGCTCGCGAACTCTCATGAGATCGATCGCGGTTCGGGCGATCGGTGTGTCGGAGCCGAAGATGCGGTCAAAGGCGAGCCGGAGACCGGTCGTGCTGCACCCTGCGATCACCGCGTCGACGCCGAGCGTCGACACCTCGAGCCGCGGCGTGAAGGGCGAGATCGCGGCGAGGGCGTCCGCGATCGGTCGGAGCAGCAGGTCGCCGCCACCGGTGCCGATGCCACCTCCGAGCACAACGAGCTCCGGGTCGAGCACCGCTGCCACCGCGGCAATCGCATGCGCCAGGCGGCGTGCCTCGATGCGCACCACGCGATCGGCATTGGGATCGCCGTGACGCGCCGCGTCGAAGATCTCCGCGACCGACGTCGCAGAGTCCATCCCATTGGCGCGCGCGAGGGTCACGATCGCAGCCGATCCGACCAGGCTCTCGTAGGCGCCGGTCCCCCAGGTTGCGCGATGACCCGGACTCGGTTCCGCATCCAGGTCGAGGCGCAGAAACGCGATCTCACCGGCGAGCCCGGCGGCGCCGCGACGCAGCGCGCCGTCGACGAACACGCCCGTGGCGACCCCGGTACCCACCGAGAGGAGCACGAAGTCCTCGCTCTCCTGAGCCACGCCCTGCACATGTTCGCCGACCGCCGCCATGTTGACATCGTTCTCGAACACGACCGGCGCAACCAGCGCGTCACGGATGGCCGGGATCACCTTGGGGCTCTCCCATCCGGCGAGCTGCGGGGCGAGCGACAGGTGATCCGCCCCCGGTCGGAGAACGCCCGGCGTCCCGACCACCACCTGGTTGATGTCTTCGAGCGAGATGCCCGCCTCGGTGGTGAGTGTGTCCGCGGCCTGGCGGAGCTGCGAGATCACCGCTTTGGCGGTGGTCCGCGGCGTGCGCGCGGCGCAGCGGCCGACGACCGCCCCGGTGAGATCGACCAGCGCTGCCCGTACCCATTCGCGACCGACGTCGAGGCTGAGCACCCACCCGGCCCGGGGGTTGACGTCGTAGAGCTGGGCGCTTGGTCCCGGGAGGCCACTTGTCCGCCCGACTCGCCGGAGCAGCCCGAGCTCGACGAGCTGCCCCAGGACCTCGGACACCGTCGGCTTGGAGAGCCCGGTGCTCCGGACCACGTGGGGCGCGGCCACAGGTCCACCGGTGTGCACCAGCTCGAAGGTGGTGCGCAGGTTGATGGCTCGAAGCAGGCTGGGCTTCGCAGCTTCAGGTGCCGGCATCGAATATGTCTCCCGACGAACGTTAGTAAGGTTGGTTATCTACAGCATCCTGCCGGACGGCAGTCGCAGTCGCATTCGCAGTCGCAGTCAGGGAACGCTCGGGTCGTTGTCGACCTGCCACGCAAATGCCATCGGTGTCGCCGCCGTCAGGTCCAGTGCGGGCTCATCGGTTGACCACGACTGCACGTTGTCCTGGAACACCGCGGTCGCGCTGTTGAACTGCGCAAACGAATCGCCGCCGCCCGCAGGGCAGGCGCGCATGCCGGCGACGACACCGGTCGCGGCGAATGAGTTCGGCCCCTCGACGGCAGCGCCGGCGAGGATCGGCGGTGCACCGTTGAGCGATCCCGCCAGGTTGGCGACCTGGTGCTGCATGCAGTCCGGGAACGTGGTGCCGTCGCCGACGATCAGGGATGTACCCCAGGCGTTGGCGCCGAGGATGTTGGCGAGCCATCGCGAGTCGTAGGCGGCGAAGGCGCTGGTGCCCGTGAGCTCGTCGTATTCAGACGCCATCACCACCAGGCCGGCGCCGTGCGTGGTGGTGTCAAACGTGTCCCAGGGGAACCCGAACCCGAACGGGTCCGCTCCGCTCTGGACGACAGCCCGGTCGAGTTGCTTGCGAATGTCAGCGAGCAGCTGAGCCCTGGTCACCTCGACGCCTGAATCGCCGGCATGTCCCAACGCCCGGTAGAGCTCGAAGTGCGCGAGGCCGCTGACGTCGTAGAGGTTGAGCGAATCGGCAGCGTCGTTCGGTCCGGTGATGTATGCATGCGCCCAGTGCGCGGCCTGCCGCAGGTAGTCCATCGCGTCCGGGTTGGGGGTCCCAGCCGGGGCGGGACCTGCTGCCAGGGCATCGTAAAGCTCCGTCGCGCCCCATTCGAGATCGTCCCGCCACTCCCGCTCCGGGTAGAACCCGTACGGCACCGCGGTCTGGAGCCGTCCCGGGTGGAGGTCGGCGAGGCTGAAGACGTCCTCCGCGTCCTTGAGACACGTCGCCGCCTGGACGGGCTCGGTCACACGATCGAGCTGATAGCAGAGTGCGAAGTCCGCGGCGAGGCGCCCGGCCAGGTTGGGGCTGATGAGCGATCCGGGGGGCGCCGCGCGGAAGACGGGACGGTTCCGGATGTACCGGTCGGTCGGATCGGTGCCACCGTAGGTGTCGTCCACCTGGGGCAGCCGCCAGATGTCGTGGTCACTGACGGTCCTGCCGTTGCCGGCGCCGATGCCGACCTGGAGGTACAGCGTCCTGGTGCTGTCGTTCCACATGTGCTCGAGCCAGTCGAGGCCGAATGCCGCCTCGGCGCTGTAGTCGGCGGTCGCCGACCCGGGCCCGAGCTGATTCGGGAAGTCGCGCACGTCGGTCTCCATCATGCCGACGACGTAGCTGATCGTCTCGGTGAACTTCAGGTAGTCGCCGGCGTCCCACCATCCGCCGGACGCATCGATGCTCACGCCGAGCGCGGTGAGGTCACCCCTGAAGTTGCCGTTGCTGTTGACGTCGGGGATGAGGTAGGTCATCGCGTTCTCGTCGTTCAGGTGCCCGGCTGCGGTTCGCAGCGCGGAGGGGATGAAGTTGGGGCCATCCCGCTCGTTCTCGTAAAAGGACAGCGAGTTGGCCATCGCTTTCGCATAGAGCCGTGCTGGGGTGTCGATGCGGAAGACCGGCGAGCGCACCTCCATCGTGCCGTCGGTCACGACGATGTGGAACGAGCCTTCGCGGCGGAGACCGTCGAAGTCGAGCGCGTACACGTGGGCGTAGGCGGTGCTCCACGATCCCTGGTCGGCGCCGACGGCCGACGAGTAGGCGGCGTGACCGCGAGCGTCAACGACGCGGAACACCGCACCGGGATGGGCGGTCGAGGTCATCAGGTAGGCGCGCTTGGTCGCAGTCGTCGCGTAGCCGATCTGGTCGACGCGAACCTGGGCCCGGGTCGCCGGCGCCGCATCGACGGCGGTGACCGGGATCAGCGCCGGTGCCGTCGCCAGCACCGCGGCCGCGACCTGCAGGCCGCGGCGCACGCCGAGCCTCCGGTAGCGCTGTCGCCGGGTCATAAGATTCATGGTTAGGGATTCTTCCTATCAGTCGACCGGATGTCAAGCGGCGTTCGCGCCTGATCCGACGAGAGGACGTGGGACGATCTGGATCTCGCGGGACGGAGAAGTGTTGACCAGCGAGCCGATGTTAAGGTAGCTTTCCTATAAATTACCGGCCGCGGATCACTTCTCACCCTCCACCCGACGGTGACAGCGAGACTTTCGGAGGAACCCGGATGGTATCGACGTGGCGACCGAATACACGACGCGTCAGCACGATGACCGCGGTCGTCGCGGCGGGCGTTCTGGCCGCGGCGTGCGGCTCCGCGTCCACCGCTAACACCGGAGGGACGGGGAACACGGGCAAGGTGGGCGGCAAGCTCCTCATCGACAACGAGAGCGGCAGCACCTGGACCTGTCAGTTCAATCCGTTCAACCCGTCGGTGAACATCACCTCCATCGGCTTCGTGTACGAACCCCTCGAGTTCGTGAACATCCTGCAGACCAACCCTGACGGCACTCCGAAGGTCACGCCCTGGCTCGCCACCGGGTCCACCTGGAACACAGGCTTCACGCAGCTGACCCTCACCATACGGAGCGGCGTGACCTGGAGCGACGGCACCCCATTCACCGCGAACGATGTCCTGTACACCTTCGACGCGTTGAAGGCCGACCCGGCACTCGATCTCAATGCCCTCTGGTCTGTGGACAGCGGACCTCTCACGAACGTTGCGCTCCAGGGCACGAACCAGGTTGTGTTCACGTTCAACGCGCCGGCGCAGTCGTACTTCTATTACGTCGCCGATCAGACGCCGATCATTCCCCAGCACATATGGAGTACGCAGGCCCAGGCGAAGCTCGACGGCTACGCGGACACAACTCCCGTGGGCACCGGGCCGTACCTGATGTCGAACTGCTCTCAGGACAACATCAAGTACCTGCGCAACACGCACTACTGGCAGAGCAAGCCCGGGCATCCGGTTCCACAGGTTGCCGAGGTCGACTACCCGGCGTTCCTGAGCAACACGTCCGCCAACCTCTACCTTGCGCAGGGGTCGGCTCAGTGGGGTGCGCAGTACATCCCCAATATCCAGTCGTACTACATCAACAAGAGCCCGTCGACGCGACACTACTGGTTCCCGCCGACGCTCAACGTCTCGCTCTTCCCGAATCTCAACAATCCATTGCTCGGCAACCTGGCGGTCCGCCAGGCGATCTCCATGGCGATCGATCGCGCCCAGGTGTCGAAACGCGGCGAGAGCGGCTACGAGCCACCGGCGAATCAGACCGGCATCGTCCTGCCGACGTACCAGGCGTGGTACCAGAAGTCGCTCGACACCACGACATTCAGCCCGTCGAAGGCCGAGCAGACCCTGCAGGCCGCCGGGTTCACCAAGGGATCGAACGGGATCTACCAGAATGCGCAGGGTCAGCCACTTTCATTCACCATCAAGACGATCAGTGGCTACACGGACTGGGACGCGTCACTGCAGGTCATCACCCAGGAGCTCAAGGCGGTCGGAATCCAGGTGACCGTTCAGGACGAGGCCAGCACCCCGTACACCAACGACACCCAGAACGGGACCTTTCAACTTGCCTACGGAGAGATGCCTGTGGCCGGCCCGGGGCCGTACTACGAGCTCCGCCCGCTCCTCTTCAGCGGCAGCATCGGCTCGACCAACTACGAGCGCTACAAGTCGATTTCGACCGACGCGCTGTTCAACCAGTACTCAGGTGCCACCCCTGCGCGCCAACTCCAGATCATCCACGACATCTCGACGGTCATGGTCCAGGATCTCCCCGTGATCCCGGTTGTTGAGGGCGTCGACTGGTATCAGTACGACACCACTGCGTTCGGTGGATGGCCGACACCATCCAATCCATACGCTCAGCCTCCGGTGTGGGCGACGCCCGACGACGGAATGGTTCTCACCCGTCTCTATCCGGTGAGCTAGGCGTAACCCGATGCGCTGGGTCAGGGCGCGGCCGACGCGGCGGTGAGGTACGTCACTCGCCGCGTCGGTCTGTTCGCCGTCACGCTCTGGGCGGCGCTGACCGTCAACTTCATCATCCCGCGCGTGATCCCCGGGAACGAAGCCCAGGCAGTCCTCGCGACATTCCGCAACGTCAACCCGGCAGCGCTGCACGCCCTCGAGATCGAGTTCGGTGTGAACGTCCACCAGAACATTCTCATCACCTATCTCCAGTACATCGCCAACTGCTTCACCGGCCAGTTCGGCCTCACCGCGCAGCGGGTTCCCGTGGTCTCCGAGATCGCCGGCAAGCTCCCGTGGACCCTCGCGCTCGTCGGGGTCACGACCATCATCGCGTTCGCGATCGGCACGCTGGTCGGCGTGCTCAGCGCGTGGCGGCGCGGCGGCAAGCTCGACGGCATCCTGCCGCCGATGCTCTTCATCGTCGCGACATTCCCGGTCTTCTTCGTCGGCCTCCTCCTCCTCTACGTCTTCGCGGTCACGCTGAACTGGCTGCCACTCAGCTCCAACTACAGCATCGGCGCGACGCCGTCGCTGTCGCCCTCGTTCATCGGGGACGTGCTGGTCCATGCCCTGCTGCCGGGGTTGAGCCTGGTTGTGGTGACCGCGGGCCTGTGGATCTATTCGATGCGCAACAACATGATCACGACCCTCGCCGAGGATTTCGTGAAGATGGGCCGGGCAAAGGGGCTCTCGAGCACGCGGATCATGTTCGACTACGCGGCGCGCAACGCGATCCTTCCAAACCTGACCGGATTCGCGATGCAGCTCGGCTACGTGCTCGGCGGGTCCATCCTCGTCGAGTACACATTCTCCTACCCGGGGCTCGGATATCTCTTCTACACGAGTACCACGGATCACGATCTGCCCCTCATGCAAGCGCTGTTCCTCGTCTACACCCTCGCCGTCCTCATCTGTGTTCTGGTCGCTGATTTCGCCACTGCCGGGCTGGACCCGCGCACACGTGATGCCTGAGGAGACCGGAGCGTGAGCATCGCGGCGATCGGGACCGAGGTGGGCCCGGCGGATCCCCTTGCCACAGCGCAAGACCAGAGTGTCTTCGGGCGCTTCACGCGGGCGATACTGCGCAATCGCAAGGCGACCGCCGGGACGGTGATCCTGCTGCTCGTCACCCTGGTCGCCATCTTCCCCGGCGTGATCGCGCACGACGATCCCCAGGCTGCCATCTACGACCAGAGTGTTGGTCCGTCCTGGCAGCACCTCCTGGGTACCACGCAGCTGGGACAGGACGTCTTCTCCCAGCTCATCTGGGGCACCCGGCTCACGCTGATCGTCACCGTGGTGGTGAGCGCGATCGCAACCCTCATTTCGATGACCATCGGTGTCACGGCCGCCTATGTCGGCGGCCTGACCGACCGGACGCTATCACTGATCACGGACATCTTCCTGATCATCCCAACCCTGCCGCTGCTCATCGTGCTCGCCTCGTATCTTCCCCCCGGCTCGATCACCATGATCGTCGTCCTGACCCTGACCAGCTGGGCGTTCCAGGCACGACAACTGCGGTCGCAGGGCCTGTCGCTCCGCGCACGGGATTTCCTGGCGGCTGCCCGGGTGCGAGGCGAACGCACCTCATACATCATCTTTGTGGAGATCATTCCGACGATGACCTCACTGATCATCGCCTCCTTCCTCGGACTCTCGGTGTTCGTCGTCGGCTTCGCAGCCGGGTTGCAGTTCCTCGGACTGGGCAACAGCACCGAGCTAACGTGGGGCACGATGCTCTATTACGCCCAGCAGGGCGGCGCGCTGGAGGCCGGCAACGCATGGTGGGCACTGGCGCCGGGTGCGGCGGTCGCCTTCATGGGCGCCGGGTTCGCGCTCGTCAACTACGCGTTCGATGAGATCGGTAATCCCGCGCTGAGGCCGGTGAGAAAGCGACGTGCCAGAACCACTTCTTGAGGTCGAGGACCTTTCCGTCTCCTACCTGACCGACGCTGCGGACATCAGGGCGGTCGACCAGGTCGACCTCAGCCTTCGCGCCGGCGAGTTTCTCGGCATCGTCGGTGAGTCCGGCTGCGGGAAGTCGACGCTGCTCTTCGCGATCGCGCAGCTCCTGTCACCGCCGGCGGAGATCACGTCGGGGCGGGTCGTGTTCCGCGGCCAGGACCTGGTGCGGCTCTCCGGCGACGAGCTCCGCCACGTCCGGTGGCGCGACTACTCGGTGGTGCTGCAGAGCGCGATGAACGCGCTCAATCCGATGAAGAGCATCGGCGCGCAGTTCAAGGACACCATGCGTGCGCACGAGCGAATCTCCGGGGACGGCATACGGAAGCGGTCGGAGGAGGTGCTCCGTCTGGTCGGCATCGACGCAGCCCACCTCGCGAGCTATCCGCATCAGCTGAGTGGCGGGATGCGACAGCGAGCCATGATCGCCATGGCGCTGCTCTTCACGCCGCAGCTGGTGATCATGGACGAGCCGACCTCTGCGCTCGACGTGGTAGCCCAGCGATCGTTGATGACGCAGATCAGGGAGCTCCAGCAGCGATTCGGATTCGCGGTGATATTCGTCACGCACGACATGTCGGTCGTCGCCCACTACTCCGACCGGGTCATGGTCATGTATGCGGGACAGGTGGCTGAGATCGGCGAGACCGGCTCGATCTTCGAGCGGCCGCTGCATCCGTACAGCCAGGGTCTCCTCGACGCCTTTCCCTCGGTTCGCGGTCCGCGCCGGGCGCTGACCGGCATCCCGGGGAGCCCGCCGGATCTCGGCCGGCCGCCAACCGGGTGCCGGTTTCATCCCCGCTGCAAAGACGTGATGCCGCAGTGCGTTGCGACCGAGCCCGAGTTGTACGCGATCGATGACACGCAGGTGCGCTGCCTGCTGTACGCGGAACGCGCGGAGCCGGCGGCCGCGCGATGAGTCCGACACCGGTTGGAATTGCTGACGACGGAGCATTGCTTCGAACGTCGGGGCTCACGCGACATTTCCGCCTCGGTGGCCTGCTGTCACGCCGCATGCTGCATGCCGTCGACGACCTGGACATGGTCATCCACGAGCGCGAGATCGTGGCCCTGGTCGGCGAGAGCGGCAGCGGCAAGACGACCGTGGCTCGCCTCCTGGCGATGATCTACCCGCCGACGCGGGGCGACATCCTCTATCGAGGACGCTCGGTGCACAAGCTGCGCTCTCGAAAGGATGTGCTGTGGTACCGGGGCGAGGTGCCGATGGTATTCCAGGATCCCTACAGCGCGATGAACCCGGTGTTCCGCGTGTCGCATGGCGTCATGCGCAACCTGAAGCTGCATCGCCCGGACCTTGACGGCGTGAAGCGACGTGAGGAGGCGGAGCGAGTTTTCGACATCGTGGGCCTCAACCCGGCCGGCGACATGCTTCGAAAGTTCCCCTACGAGATGAGCGGCGGACAGCGTCAGCGCGTCGGTTTTGCACAGGCCCTCGCGGTGCGGCCCAAGCTGATCCTTGCCGACGAGCCGGTGTCGATGCTCGACGTGTCGATCCGCGCGGGGATCCTCAACATGATGGCCGGCCTCCGTACTGACGAAGGGGCGTCCATCCTCTACATCACGCACGACATCGCCAGTGCGCGCTACGTCGCCGACCGGATCATCGTCATGTATGCGGGGCATGCGGTTGAGCAGGGGCCGACCGAGGTCGTGCTCTCGCGACCGAAGCATCCGTATACGCAACTCCTCCTGTCTGCGGTGCCCGATCCTCGCGAAAAGGCCGCCCCCGTCTCAGCGGACAGCGGTGAGCCGCCACGCGTCATCGACCCCGGGGAAGGATGTCGCTTCCGGCAGCGCTGCCCCTACGCGATCGACAGGTGCGCCGAGGTAACGCCCGTGCTCCGACCGATGGGCCCGGCACACGACGCCGCATGCCACGTCGCCGTGGCCGACTGCGTGGATGGGGCGGTGACGCCAGCTCACCCAGCGGCTGAAGATGCGCCGCGCGCCGTGTTGCCTTCCGGCCAGTGATTTCGGGCCGGCGGCTCGGGGGCAGCTAGCTTCTCAGCTGAGCTACTCGACTCTGGTTAGGCTGCGCGGTCCTCGACGATTGCCTGTACCCGCTCCCTGATCCACTCGGTGGGGTCGGGATGACCGGCCTCACGCCATTCGACGAGCAGCCGGGTGGGCGGCAACCCTGATGGAGCGGAGCCGTAATGGCGACTGACGAGTTCGACGTTCTCCTCCGAAGAGGCGACGGCGAACCAGGCTCGCATCACCGGAGCTGCCATGGTCTCGGGCGACTGAACGATGTTCATACCGACATCCTCGGCCGTGCCGGCCCGAGCCACGCGACTCCTGAGGGAATCGGCACAGTGTCGTGATCTCGTCGTGACCGATGTAGATGGTGGGGTTGTCTGACGGTTCAAAAAACCTCGACATACCAACGACCTCTGACCGGGTCCTCCGCCAACTGCACACCCTCCTGACGGTGAACTGCACACCCCCCGTTCCACGACTCGACCGGGCTGATCTCGGCGGCGATCTCGAAGTGGTGGCGCCGGTCGGGTTTTCCCGGTCGGTCATCTCGTATTCAGCCCACCGTAGGCTCTCCGGATCCGCCAGGCGATCAGGGATTGAGCCGGGCGGATCAATCAACTCGAGGGAGAGCGTTCGACGCATTTGCGCGGATGTAACCGTTGATCACGGTTCGCGTTGCATGGGTGCAGGCAGACATGAAGCTCACAACCATCATCGGCACGACGATCGCCGCCGTTGGCCTCGCGGCATGCGGCTCGACACTCACGCCGACTGCACGGCCGGCGACGCCGTCGCCGACTGTAGCGCCGACCCCCACCGCAACGCCGGCGCCGACACCCAGCGCAACGCCGATTGCGACACCGGTCGCAACCCCTACCGACCAGGTGTCACCGTGACCACCACGTGCTCAAACGTACCGCCCTACTGGCCTTCCCCAGCTGCACCGAGCCCGTACCCGTCTGACGCCATCCTCGCCTCGGTTACCTGGCATAACGTGAAGCTCGGAGATTTTCTGAGCCTGGGCGTTGCCGATATGACCCCAATCACGTCCGACCCGTTCTCTAATACCGGGTTCAACCAGGGCACCTGGGATTGGGTGGTCACGGGTGCTGACCAAACTGCGCTGGTAGCCCACGGCACAGTCGCGATCGCAGCGTGTCCACCGAGCTTGCGCGTCACCGGGTGCGATCACGTGGGTACAGCAAGCGGGGGCGCGATCGCATGGTCCGAGCCCCTGTACTCGACGCTCACAGTCACCGGCCCAACACCGTCTACCTACCATTTCACGCTAGCTACGAGCGCCGGCCAATACGGTCCGCTGACCGCAGGGACCTACAGCTACACGTTCAATGCGTACAAAGCGTCAGTGGGCGGCACGTTCGCCATCCCGGCCTGCGCAGGGATGACGATCGGATGACTGCATTCTCAACACCGGCGCGTCCTGCTGTCTCTGCTGCCTCCGTAGATGGCGGGACCTTTGACGCCCAAAGAGATATGGCCTCTGGCCCTGTTTCGCAGTCATTGACAAGTCGCAGGCTCCGATCAGGACGTACAGGTGAGCCGCAACTCAGAAACCAGAACCACCGTCATGGGTTGATCGCAACCTTGCCTTTAGTCCTCCTCTTGGCCGCCTGTGCCGCTGCCACCCCGGGCACCACCCCGACCCCAACTGCCAAAGCCACCGCTAGCGCCACAGCCACCCCAACCGTAGTCCCAACCCCGAGCCCGACTGCGGTTCCCACCCCAGCTCCCGAGCCTCCTTTGGCGCTCTTCTACAGCGACCAAGGAGGCATGGCGGTATTCAACGGCCAAGGGGTGGAGCAGTGGAGTCTGACCAACGCCCAAGAGGGGCAGCTGTTTGGTTTGACCGCCAAACAGGCACGCAACTACAACCTTGGACCTCAAGCGGGTAATTCCGATGTGTTCTTCTTCTATCAAGCCTCACCAACCACTCCCAACCAGGTCGTCGTCCTCTCTCGGACCGGCAAGTTGATCGGCACGGGGACTGCTCCCGCGCTTGATAACCCAGAGGACCTCGGTTACACCATGAACAGCTTTCAAGTATCTCCCACCGGGACCGAGTGGGCTTGGAGCGTCGATCAGACCCCCAACGCCACCGGCACACATCACGGATACATCGAAATCGGGGGACTGGGGATCGCCGACCGAATCCTCTACCGTTGGGTCGCACCGGTCGCCTATACCGAACAGGTGAATGGTTGGACCGATGCCGGAATCATCATGCAACGCGTCCAGGTCGGGCCCTGCGGGAGCGGCGGTGGGGAAGCCTGGTTCGCCATCAACCCCAGCACCGGCCAACTGCACCAACTGGTCCCGTCTACTGAGCAGATGCTGGATGCCCGCAACGGCGTCATAGCCGCCAGCCCCCCTAACGATCCCCACTCCGTCTTGATCAACGGGGTGACCTACTCCGAGAGTAAGTCGATTGCCTATGGGGCTTCGATCAGTCCGGACGGTGCCTACGTTGCCGTCGGTCGCGAACGTTTTGATCCGTGTGGGGGCGGTGCCATTCCCACCACCTCCCTCGAAATGGTGACCCTGGCCAACGGCAGCCATATCGATATTGCCAACCTGCAAATAGCCGGTTGGTGGGGCAATGACGAGTTCGTCGCGTCCCCTCCCGACAACGCTCCCCCACCTCCTGGAACCAATGGGTACGAGAGCGGAAGTTGGTGGATCTACACGCTGCAGGGCAAGCCGGTGAGCCAAATCTGTCCGGTCAATACGCAGTGGATATATCAGGGAGCGTTGGCATGACGATGGTAGGAGTACTGCTTTCGCTTGGCCGCCGGCTCTCCGATGAACCGTTCATCGCCATGAAGACATCGTTCCGAGACCGGAGGCCCGATTTCGGAACCGTAAAACTCTCCGCGAAACAACCCTGGTGGAGGCGCCGGGGATCGAACCCGGGTCCGAAGCCGCGTTCCATGCGACATCTACGAGTGTAGTCCCGGTTTTTATCTCACCGACACCGCGCCCTGGGACCAGGCTCGGCTACGGCCAGCCTCGGTGAATGTCCCGCCCGGCGCCGAGGCGCCACCGGGCGGCGAGACTGCTTGCATTAACGTCGGGTCCGTCTCCCACAGCCGAGGAGACGGTCGACGTCAGGCCGAAGCCTGAGCTTTTTTCGTCTCTGCTACTTACGCAGCGAGGGCGAGGGGTGCGTTATTCGCACGTATATTTTTCCCGGTTTTACGAGCCCGGGGCTCAACTCGCATTCGCACAACCCACGACCCCGTCGAAACCAGTACGCCCCCATGGGAACGCAGCTGTCCGAGATCAGCGTGCTCAACGGATCATACCGCGCCGATGTTCGCGTCACACAGGGTGGCGCGGGGTGGTGGGTCAGTTTGAATTTGAAATTGACCGACGCTTTGGCGCCGAACTGCCGAGCGCACCGCCTCCGAGAATCGCCAAGATCAGCGCGACGGTGACGGCTGGCTGTGTTCGTAGAACCGAGAACTCGTAGAGCGCCATGATGGTTGCCGCCGCGAGAAGCAACGCTATGCCGAGTGGGCGCTGCCACCGTCTCATCGGCCAAGCCTAGCCCACTCAGCAGGGAGAGCCTGGGGCTGACCCACTACCCCATGGGGTACGACTGCCAGGCCGGGCGCGGGTCCTGCGCGCTGACGCTCACGCTGGCGCGTTGGCTTCTACGGGCCACAACAGCATCCTCATGGCGATGCCGCACCTTGGATGGACGCCGACGCCACACATTGGCCGCCGTCAATCGAGGGACTGTCCCCCGAGGCGGCAGCGCTTTCGGGCAGCACCCAGCCCGAGCGTCTACCCGGTGGCAGCGTTCCCCGGGGCGCGAATCCAGGAGCGATGGCCGCGGGCGGGTGGGATCGCCAGCAACCGTCCCTCCTCGACCCGGGCCAGTTGCCAACCGCCCTCATGGACCATCCAGTGGTGGCGGTAGCAGAGCAGGACGAGATTGGGCACCTCGGTCTCGCCATCGTGGCCCCAGTGCACGAAATGGTGGGCGTTGGTGAAGGCCACGGGGCGGTCGCAACCGGGCCACTCGCAGCCCCCGGCGCGGACCCGCAGCGCCGCTCGCGCCGCCGGACCGGGGACGCGCCGGGCGCGGCCGACGTCGGTCACCGCGGACTTGGGACCGAGCAGGATGCGACGCACCCGGGCATCACAGGCGAGGCGCTGCACGGTGGCGGCGGGGACCGCCCCGGCGAACTCGAGCTCACCGCCGGGAGCGCCCTCGAGACCCATCACCGTCTCCACCGAGGCGGTGAGCTGGAGGTGGGTGCGTACTCCACCGGTGCCGGGGACCGCTCCCAGGTCGAGGGCGTGCAGGGCGATCTCCACCAGGGCGTCGGCGAAGCGCCGGGTCAGAGGGCGGTGATCGCCGGCGCCGGTGGGTTTGGCCAGCGGGAAGACGGCGGTCTGGAGGGTGGCCGCGGCGATGGGATCGAAGTAGCCACGCAGGGCAAGGAACCCACCCTCACAGGGGATGAACTCACAGCGGTTGCGCTCGGCGGCGCTGACCGCCTCGGCGAGGACCGCGGCGGCGTCGTGGGCGTGGCGAGCCTGGGTGCAGTCGTTGCTGAAGCGGCCCACCGAGTGTTCCCGGGCGAGCTCCAGGAGGGTGCACTCGTCGAAGGGAAGGGGCGCCATCGGTGCCGCGAGATCGGCGGGATGAGCGGGATCTGATTCGCCGTCGTCCCGGGGCAAGTCATCGGACAACGGTTCGAGATCGGCCTCCGGTGTCACAGTGAGCGCCCGGGCAGTCCCGGCGAGGAGCGCGAAGTGGGCAAAGCCGATCTCCCCGGCCTCGAGGGCGGCCACGCTGGCCGGAAGGCGATGGACCTGTTCGCCGGCGGCGACCGCCCGGGCAGCCGCAGACCGGGTGAGGTGGCAGTGATGGCGGATCCAGTCGATGGGACTGACCGAGCCCTGGGCGTCGTACTCGTCGGTGGCGGCAACCACGGCGGCCGCGGACGCGAAGCCGAGTTCGAGCAGATCGATGCCGTGACGGAGCCGGACCAGGTGATCGCCGAGCTCCGCAGGGGTGAGCTCGAAGGTCGATTCCACGACGAACCCCTGGATCGAACTCGATCAGGGCCTCGAGCGGATTCCCGGCCACCGCCGCATTACACATTCCTGTAGTATAGAACATATGTTTGGACCACGGAAGCGTTCGTTCCGCCGCCACACAAGGCTGATGGCAGGGCCCGTCGTGGCAGAGCGCAAAGGCGGTTATGTCGCGGATCGCAAGACCAAGCGAGTCGGCGTTAGGCTTGGATTCGTGCATACCGTCGTGGCGTCCTAGCACGCCCACGAATCGGCAGAACGCGCAGCTTCACAGCCACCGAGATGACCACAGAACAAGCCGTCGTCGCAGCCCCCGCCACCTATCGCAGGCTGTTGCGCCTGCCCGGGTTCCGGCAGCTGCTCATCAGCTCGCTCCTCACCCGGACGGCATCGCAGATATGGACCGTCGGTCTCGTTCTCTTTGCGCTACAGCGGTATCACTCGGCGAGCGTTGCCGGCGTGAGCCTCTTCCTTCTCATCTTTCCGGGACTGCTGCTGAGCCCGATCGCAGGCGCGCTGCTCGATCGTCACGGTCGCAAGCGGCTGATGACGCTGGACTTCACCGTGGCGGCGGTCTGCCTGATTGCCATCGTGACCCTCGCCGCAGCCGACCTTCTCCCGGTGTGGGCCCTTTACGTCGTCCTGGTCGCAGGCTCGCTCACGAGCACGTTGAGCATCGCCGGCGCCCGATCGTTCTTCCCCCTGATCGTGCCGCGCGACCTCTGGGACCGGGGCAATGCCGCGGACAGCGTGTGCTTCGGCGTCGCCAACATCACCGGCCCTGCACTCGCCGGCGCGCTCATAGCGCTGCTCGGCAGCGAGGCAGCCCTTGCCGGGGCGGCTGTCGCATACGTGGTCGGTGCCGTCGCGCTGCAGGGAGTCGGCGAGCCCGCCCATTCCGCGGACGTATCGGGCAGGATCCTCGTCGAAGCCGTGAGAGGGCTCGTGTATGTCGTGACCAACCGCACACTCCGATGGATTGCGATGGGGTTCTCCACGCTCAACGTCGGGTGGGGCATCGTGATGGTTGCGCTGCCGGTCGTCGTCTTCCATCTCCACGGCAACGCCGCAGTGGTCGGCTCGATACTCGCACTCGGGGGAGCGGCCGGGGTGCCGGCGGCGCTGATCGCGGGCCGCATCCGAACCGAAGGACGAGAGCGCGAGTCGATCTCCCTCTTCGGCGCGGTCATGGGTATTGCGGTTCTCGCGCTTCTGGTCCCGTCTCTCGCAGTCATCGCGATCGGTATCGCGATCGCTGGCGGCGCAGACGCGGCGTCCAGCGTCAGCGCCTTCTCGCTGCGGCAGCGGCGCACCGCCCGCGCCTGGTTCGGTCGAGCGTTCGCAGTGTCGATGGCGCTGAACTTCTCGGGCGTGCCGATCGGCTCTGCGCTTGCTGGGCCGGTCCTCGGGGTATCCACCACCTTCGCGATCCTGGTCGCCGCCGGGCTCACCCTTGCCGGCAGCGCGCTTATCCAGCTCAAGATCCCCGCCACCGCGCCATCGATGTGAGGCGCTTGGAGGTCGAACCTCAGCAGACGGCGAGCGCCGTTGCTAGGCTGAGTGTGTGCTGCAGGTGATGGCCGGACCGGTGACCCGCTAGTTGCCCCATTTCGACGCGCCATCTGGGGCCGATCCGGCTGTCGGCACAAAGCTGAAGCGCGTCATCGTCATCGGGACGGCCTCCGGACGCGACGAGCGCGAGCAGCGAGACATCGAGCTCGACGAACTCGAGGAACTGGCTCGGACGCTCGGCACCGAGGTGCTCGAGCGGAGCCTGATCTCACTCCGCGAGCCTCATCCCGCAACCTTCTTCCGATCCGGCGTGGTCGCCGCCTTCGCCTCCCATCTCGCCGAGCTCGACAGCCCGGCGGTGCTCTGCAACGATCAGCTGACACCCCGTCAGCAGCGCAACCTTCAGGAGGAGTGGGGCGTCCCGGTGCTCGACCGCACCGAGGTCATCCTCGCCATCTTCGCCCGCCGCGCGATCACCGCCGAGGGCCGGGTGCAGGTCGAGATGGCACAGCTGGAGCACCTCCTCCCCCGCCTCGCCGGCGGCTGGTCCCACCTCGAGCGCCAGCGCGGCGGCGTGGGGCTGAGAGGCGGTCCTGGCGAGAAGCAGATCGAGGTGGACCGGCGGCTCATCCGTCAGCAGCTCAAGCGCCTGCGCGAACGCCTGGTGGTGATCGAACGGCAGCGCCGGACCCGGCGGACCGCTCGGACCAACGTCCCGCTGGCGTCGTGCGCGCTGGTCGGCTACACGAACGCGGGCAAATCCACGCTGCTGAACGTCCTCACTCACAGCCAGGTCCTCGCCGACGACCTCCTCTTCGCAACGCTCGACCCCACCTCCCGCCGGCTGGAGCTGCCGTCCGGCAAGCTGGTCATCCTCACCGACACGGTCGGCTTCATCCAGAAGCTGCCGACGGAGCTCGTCGAAGCGTTCGCCGCAACCCTCGAGGAGGTGCGCCAGGCGCACATGCTCTGCCTGGTGGTCGACGCATCGCATCCCGACGCGGAGCAGCAGCTGCTGACCGTGCTCGAGACCCTGCGGTCGATGGAGTGCGACCAGCCGATGATCCTCGCGCTGAGCAAGGTCGATCGCCTGACCGCTTCCGAGGCTCGGGCGGTCAGGCTGCGCCTCGGGGATGTCGCCGGCGTGTCAGCGCTCGCCGTGAGCGCTACCCGCGGCACCGGCTTGCGCGAGCTGCGCCAGCGCATCGACGCCCTGGCCGCACAGGTCGTCCCCGATATCAAGGCCAACCGTCCGAGCGCCGCGTCCCAGGCACCGCCGCCAACCGAGTGTCGTACCGCGACGGGCTGATCGAGCGCGCGGTCAGGCTTCACCGCGCTGTGTGTGAAGCGCACCGCACCGCGACCGGCCGCGCGGTCAGCGTTTCACCGTGCTGTATGTGGAGCGCACTGCACCCGCGACGGCCGCCGGTGTCAGCGCTTGATCGCGCGCTCCATGTCCCGCTCCGCGTCGCGCTTGGCAACGTCCTGGCGCTTGTCCCAGAGTTTCTTGCCCCGCGCCAGGCCGATCTCCACCTTGACCCGGTTGCGCACCAGGTACAGCTTCAGCGGGATGATCGTGAGCCCCTGGGTGCGCACACGACCGTCGAGATACTCGATCTCACGCTTGTGCAACAGCAGCCGCCGGCGCCGCTCCGGCTCGGGATTGTTCCGGTTGCCGTGCTGGTACGAGGCGATATTCACCTGCATCAGCCATGCCTGCCCGTTCTCCACGCGCACGTAGCCTTCGCGCAGCTGGATGCGACCCGTCCGCAATGACTTCACCTCGGTGCCGGTCAGCTCGATGCCGGCCTCGAGCGTCTCGACGATGCTGTATTCGTAGCGCGCCCGGCGATTGACCGCGAGGGTGTTGTCTCCCGGCCTTCGTGCGGGTGGCATCAGCGATTCGCCTCGCCGGAGTGCCGGCCGCGCAGGAACGCCGCCGGAGTCATGGCCCGCTTGCCCGGAGGCGTGATCAGGTCGACGCGGTACCCGCCATCCCGGGTCGCCATCACCACCGACTCGCCCTCGCGGCGAGCGATCGCCCCAACAGCCGCATCCCGATCGACCTGCGCGACGCCGCCCGCCTCGATCTGGACGTCAACTCCGTCGATCGACGCGAGCACGCCGGGCCACGGTTGGAGGGCGCGCACCATCCGATCGACCTCGATCGCGGACCGCCCCGCCCAGTCGACCACCCCATCCGAGCGCGTGAGCCGTGGCGCGTAGGTCACGCCCTCCTCGGGCTGCGGCGTCGCGACCGCCGTCCCACCCTCGATCGCGGCCAGCACCGACACCAGCTCCGAGGCACCCAGGTCCGCGAGCGTCGCGGTGAGCGCCGGAGTCGTGGCACCGCCGTCGATCGGAACGCGCACCGTGGAATAGACCGGCCCGGTGTCGAGACCGGCCTCCATGCGCATGATCGAGACACCTGTCTCCGCATCGCCGGCAAGGATTGCGTGCGCGATGGGTGATGCGCCGCGCCAGCGCGGAAGCAGCGATGCGTGCACGTTGACAGCACCGTGCCGCGGCGGGTCGATCAGCGCAGGCGGGAGAATCTGGCCGTAGGCGGCGACGATCACGCAATCCGGGGAGCGTGCGAGCAGGTCTGCCACCACCTCCGGCGCACCGATCCGACCTGGCGTCAGGAGCTCCAGCCCCAGCTCACGCGCCGCATCGGCCACGGGGCGCGGCGCCGGACGCCCTCGGCTCCCGGCACGGTCGGCGCGCGTGACCACCGCGGCAACATCGTGACGGGCGGCGCAGGCCCTGAGCGACGGCACCGCAAAGAGGGCGGTGCCACAGAAGACGAGCCTCACACAGCGCTGACGACGCCGGGCTCCTCAGCCTCCTCTGCCGGTTCGACCTCGCGCAGGGTCCCCTCGTTCACCCGGCTCGTGAAGAGGATGCCGTCCAGGTGATCCAGCTCGTGCTGCACGGCTCTGGCGAGGAGGCCGTCGCCCTTGACGCGAACCTCCTTGCCATGACGGTTGAGGCCCTTGGCGACGACCCGCATCCGACGGGTGACCTCGCCGACCCATCCCGGCACCGACAGGCAGCCCTCGAACCCGGTCTGGTCGCCATCGGTACGGACCATCTCCGGGTTGGCAAGCTGATAGATCTGGTTGTCGACGCGCAGCACGATGACGCGCAGCGACACCCCGACCTGCGGGGCGGCGAGACCGACGCCGTTGGCCTCGAACATCGTCTCGACCATGTCGTCCATGAGACGGCGTATCTCATCGTCAACCCGCGGCACGCGGATTGCCTTGGTGGTGAGCACGTCGTTGTGGTCCGAGACCAGGACGATGGGAAGGACTGCCACGCTTTTTTCTCCGTTCACGCCCCGGGGTCGACGTCGATGCTCCAGCCCCGAGCCCTGGGAAGGTGAGGGAATGCCCTCTCGATGTCTGTGCCTCGCACCGTGATCTGCCAGCGGTATTCGCCGCGGAGGCGGTGAAGGAACGCCGGTGTCGGACCAAGGACATCGAGCCCGGCACCAATTCCGAGTGTATCAGACACTCGCCGGGCCTCCCGGCGAACCTCGATCTCGGCCTCATGGTCGTCCTTGTGCGCGAAGGTGCAGACACACAAACGGGCATACGGCGGGAATCGCAGTGCCTTGCGCACACGGATCTCGTCGCGTGCGAAGCCGAGATAGTCGTGGGTGGTCGCATGCCGGACCGCATAGTGACCCGGGCTGTAGGTCTGCAGCACCACGCGCGCCGGCTCGTCGCCGCGTCCCGCGCGTCCCGCGACCTGGGTCAACAGCGAGAAGGTGAGCTCGCCGCTCCGGTAGTCGGGGAAGTGCAGTGACGTGTCCGCGTTGACGATGCCGACGAGCCGCACGTTACCGAGATCCCATCCCTTCGCAACCATCTGCGTCCCGATGAGGCAGTCGGCCTCGTGGCGCCGGAATCGGTCGTAGATGTCGAAGTACGCGTCACGCGATCGCGTCGTGTCGCGGTCCATGCGGATGAGGCGCAGCGCCGGGAAGCGTTCACAGACCTCACGCTCGAGCCGCTCGGTGCCCATGCCAAGTGCTCGGATGGTGCGTGATCCGCACGTTGGACACGCCGCCGGGAGCGGGATCGACAGGCCGCAGTAGTGGCAGTCGCAGCTCGCGCGGTCGACGTGGTGCACCAGCGAGACGCTGCAGTTTCGTGCAGGTGAGCGCCTCGCCGCACGTCCTGCAGAGCACCACCGTCGACGTGCCCGCGACGGTTGAGGAACAGGATCGACTGGCCACCGTCGGCATGACATTCCTGCATGCGCGCGATCGAGCGTCAGCGACAGCGCATTGGTGTTGCCCGCCTTCAGCTCATCGCGCAGGTCGACGACCTCGATCGGGGGCAGTGGGCGGCCGCTGACGCGCTCGGGGAGCGTGGCCAGCTCGAGGTCGCCGGTGTGCGCGCGGAAGAAGCTCTCGACCCGCGGTGTCGCACTCCCCATCACCACCGGTGCGTTGCACAGCGCGCCGAGCATCAGCGCGACGTCGACGGCGTGATAACGGGGAACCCGATCCTGCTTGTATGCCGGTGCATCCTCCTCGTCGACGACGACGATCCCGAGGTCGGCGACCGGCGCGAAGACAGCGCTCCGCGAGCCGATGACGACGCAGTGCTCGCCATTGCGGATGCGCCGCCATTCCGCAGCGCGCTCCGCGTCGGTGAGCGCCGAATGCACAACCGCGATCCGACCCGGGAAGCGCACCGCGAACCGGCGGATCATCTGTGGCGTCAGCGCGATCTCGGGCACGAGCACGATGGCGCCTCGACCTGCGGCGAGGGCCGCGTCGATGCCGGCGAGATAGACCTCGGTCTTGCCGCTTCCGGTCACGCCATGGAGCAGGACGCGCCGATGCGTCCGGGTCGCGATCGCCTCGAGCAGCGGGACGACCGCTGCGCGTTGCGCGTCATTGAGCGTCGGCGCCGGCTCTGGCGGGCCCGGCGGCATCGGCTTCAGCAACCGCGCGCGATATCGAGCGCGGTCCGGAGCGGCGCGACGGACGGGTGCGAACCCCCTTCGGCAGCATCGCCCGCAGCACCTCACCGAGCGGCGCGCAGTACCGATCCGCGATCTGGCGCGCCAGCGTGATGTGATGATCGAGGATCAACCGCGGCTCGTCGATCACGCCGTCGATGGCCCGGACTTCCGCGAATTCCGTCTCCTCGGATCGCTCCATGACGTACCCGAGGATCGTTCGCTTCCCGAACGGTATCTCGACACGCACGCCGGGGAGGACGAGCTCGGCGAGATCGTCGGGAATGGAGTACGTGTACGCGTCGCGAGGCAGCTGCGAGCGCGTCTCCGGGACGACCGATGCGAACGTCATCGCACTCTGCTCGCGATGATGCGCACGATCGCATCGGCAACATCGCTCTTGGGCGCGCGCGCGATCGTCTCCACCGTCCCGTCGCGGCCGATGACGGTGACCTCGTTGTCGTCCGCGCCCATGCCGATGCCTTCGCGGGAGACGTCGTTGACGACGATGAGATCGAGGTCTTTGGCGTCGAGCTTTGCACGTGCGTTGTCGATCACGTGCTCCGTCTCGGCGGCGAATCCGACCACGAAGACGCCGTTCGCAGCACCTCATCACGCGGAGCCCGAAGGATGTCGACGGTCGGAACCAGCTCGAGGTGAGGGTATCCGCCCCCTTCTTCAACTTGTTGGCCGCAACGTCGTTCGGACGCCAGTCCGCGACCGCCGCGGCCATGATGAGGACGCTCGCATCCGCGAGGGAGGCGCGAACGGCGGCGTACATGTCGGCAGCGGTTTCCACCTCCACGATGTCGAGCCCCGTTTGCGCAGCCGGTGCGGGAGCGGCCGTCACCAGCGTGACCGTCCGCTCCCCGACGGAGCGCGGCCAGCGCGAGCGCGTTGCCCATCTTCCCGCTCGATCGATTGCCGATGAACCGCACCGGGTCGATCGGCTCTCGGGTTCCACCCGCGGTGACCACGAAGCGCAGGCCGTTGATGGTGGGGTCAGGCCCCGCCGACAAGGAGCTCCCTCACTGCCGACATGATCACGTCGGGCTCGGCCATGCGGCCGGTGCTCTCGTGGCCGCTCGCCAGCCGTCCATAGACCGGGCCGAGGATTCGCGCTCCGCGCGCCACCAGCGTCGCCATGTGGCCCTGGGTCGCCGGATGCTCCCACATGGCGGATTCCATGGCCGGGGCCACGAACAGCGGCGCGCGGCAGGCGAAAGCGGTCGCGGTCACAGGGTCACCGGCAAGGCCGAGCGCGAGACGCGCCATGAGGTCCGCCGAGGCGGCGACGACCACCTGCACCTCGCACCAGGACGCCAGGTCGAGGTGGGTCATGCCGTGGCCGGCCTCGGTGGGCTCGTCGTCCCACATGCTCGAGGCGACCCGATGCCCGCTGAGCGCGCGGAGCAGGGTCGGTGTCACGAAATGCGTCGCTGCCTCGGTCATCGCGACCTTCACCTCGGCGCCGTCCCGGCGGAGATCGGTCACCACCTGGCAGGCTTTGAACGCCGCCACGCTGCCACCCACGCCGACCAGGACGCGATGGCCTTCGAGCGCGCCCGTCACGCCCGGCCGCCCTTGCTCGCCCGAGCAGCCTGGATGATCGCCTCGATCTCCTGCGCTGCGCGCCTCGCGTCGTCGTTCACCACCTGATGATCGTACGTGTCCTTGAGCGCAAGCTCGGCGACCGCGCGTTCGCGACGCGCCCGGAGGCTCGTCGCGTCCTCGGTCCCGCGCTCGATGAGCCGCTCCTCGAGCGCGTCGAGGCTCGGGGGCAGCAGGAAGATGTAGATCCCGTCGCCGCCGGTCCGGGCGCGCACCTTCTCGGCGCCCTGGACGTCGATCTTGATGACCGTGTCCTTCCCTGAGGCGATCGATCTGTTCACGGTCTCGAACGTCCGGCCCTTGAGCTCGCCATAGACGGTCGACCACTCGAAGAACTCGCCGCGATCGATCATCGCCCGGAACGTCGGCTCATCGACGAAGAAATACGACACCCCCTCGATCTCGCCCGGGCCGGGGCGGGCGGGTCGTGTACGAGACGCAGTACTCGAGCGAGGGGTCGAGGGCGAACAGCTCGCGCAGCACGGTGTCCTTGCCGACGCCGCTCGGCCCGGTCAGGACGATGAGCCTGCCGGGCTCGCTCACACCGCCCCAGCGGGCCGCGCCGCCCCCATGGCGCGCTCATGGAGCAGCGGTCGGAGCCTGTCGTGGCGGCGATCAGCTCATCGGGGATCGGCGACTCGTAGGATCGCTCGCTCCCGTCGCCCGGATGACGCAGGCGAAGCCGCATCGCATGCAGGGCGGGGCGACGGAGGTCAGGGTCCGGGGCGTCCATAGACGGCGTCGCCGACGATCGGATGACCGATCGAAGCGAGATGGACCCGTATCTGGTGCGTGCGCCCCGTTCGCAGGGAGACCTCGAGGACGGTCGCGCCACTGAGGCGTTCCACGACACGAAAGTCGGTGATCGCCTCGCGGCCTCCCTCGACGATCGCCATGCGCCTGCGGTCGCGCGGATGACGCGCGATCGGCGCGTCGATGGTCCCGGTGTCCTCGCGGAAGCCACCGTGCACGAGCGCCCAGTAGGTGCGGCCGAGCGAGCGATCGCTGAGCTGTTTGGCCAGGTTGCGATGCGCGGCCTCGGTCTTGGCCACCACCAGCAGGCCGCTGGTGTCGCGGTCGAGGCGGTGCACGATGCCCGCCCGCTCCTCCCCCCGAGCAGCGACCAGGTCGTTCCGCGATCCTTGAGCGCATCGGCGAGGGTTCCGTTCGGATGCCCGGGCGCCGGGATGCACGACCATGCCCGACGGCTTGTCGACGATCGCCAGCCACTCGTCCTCATAGACGATGCAGAGCTCCGTCGCCGGTTGCGCTGCGGCGTCGGTCACGCACCGCAGCAGGGGAATCGGCGCCGGTTGCGTGACCACCACGTCAGCGGCATCGCGAACCCGCTGCCCGGGCCTGCCCGGGCGCCCGTCCACGGTGACCAGGCCGGCGTCGATCAGCGTCCGTGCCGCGTGCCTCGTGATGTGTCTCGAGTCCGCGAGCCACATGTCGAGACGGGGCATGGCGACAGGGTGTGGTGCTGACGCTCATGACTGCGCCGAGGATCGGATGAGGTCGGCGACTGGGAGGATGCGGATGAAGCTCAGCACCAGCAGCACGATGATCGCGATCACGATGCAGCTGTCGGCGACGTTGAAGACCGGCCAGAAGTGGACGTCGATGAAGTCGACCACAGAGCCCTGGACGAGCCGATCGACGCCATTGGACAGCGCGCCGCCGAGGATCATGCCAATCAGGACCTGCCGGTACCAGGTGGTCCCGTATTTATAGCCAGAGAAGACGATGTACAGGCTCACGATCAGCGCCACGGCGAGGTAGAACCAGTGGAGTTGTGGAAACAAGCTGAATGCGGCTCCGCTGTTCTCCACGTGGTCGATGGACACGAACGCGCCAGGCCAGATCTTGGTATCGACAGGCACGTTCGAGGCCACGATCCACTTGGTGACGTGGTCGACGAGCGCAACCACCGCTGCGGTTCCGAGCATCACGGCATAGATGCGTCGCCGCGAGGCGCGCAGGCGGGCCGCTACCGCTGTACTCCCAGCCAGCACCGAGCACCTCCCAGCTCGCCTTCCCACTCCGCGAGCGCCACTTCCCGGCGGTCCTCGATCGCGACCGCGAGCGTCTCGGCCTGCAGCCATTCGCGGTGCGCGTCAACCGCACGGCGAACATCGCCGTCGGCGTCGACGAGCAGCGTGATCCGATCCTCGACGCGGAGCCCCGCCTGCTTGCGCAGCTCGTTCACCTTGCGGCTGACCTCGCGCGCGAGCCACTCGAGCCGGAGCTCGTCGGTGATCGTGGTGTCGAACGCCACCGACGCGTGCTCACCGGCCGGGTCCACATAGTGGACGCTCTTGACGTTGAGCTCCTCCATGAAGATCGCCTCGAGCTCGGGTGCGAGCGGATCGCTGGCGATGGTCGCGCTCGCGAGCGGCTGACGCACACGCACGCCGGCGTCGGTGCGTGCGGCTAGCCCATCCTCCACCAGCCTGCGCAGGCGGCTCATCTCCACCAGCACGTCCGGATCACGCCACGCCCCGACCACCTTCGGGTAGTCGGTGAGGTGGACCGAGTCGGGAACCCCCGCCGGCGCGGGCGGATCGCCGTTGAACCCGGTCAGGTTGCGGTACATGCGCTCGGCCATGAATGGCATGAACGGCGCGATCAGCCCGGTCAGCGTCATGAGCACCGTCTGCAGGGTGGCGAACGCGGCTGCGAGTCCTCGCTGGTGCCGGCGCTCTTCCAGAAGCGGCGGCGCGAGCGTCGCACGTACCACTTGGAGAGATCCTCCACGAACCCCTCGACGGCATGCACGGCATCCGATGCGTCGTAGCGCTCCATCGCCTCGCGCACCCCCTCGACGGTCTCGCCGAGCCGGGAGAGGGCCCAGCGATCGAGCACGGGGCGCTCGATCACCGCCGGCGCGGCCGAGGCGGGATCGTATCCGTCGGTGAGCGCGTAGGTCACGAAGAATGAGTAGACATTCCAGAGCGTCAGCATGAAGAGGCGCACGACGTCCTGGAACGACGTGGGGCTGACGCGCAGCTCGGCGTTCTCGACTCCCTGCGAGTAGAAGTACCAGCGCGCCGCGTCGGCACCGAACTGGTCGAAGATCGTGCTCGGTTCGATGGTATTGCGCCGCGACTTCGACATCTTCTTGCCCTGCTTGTCCTGCAGCGTGCCGACGACGACACAGTTCCGGTACGCCGGCAGGTCGAAGAGCAGCGTCGACTCGGCGAGGAGGGAGAAGAACCAGCCGCGCGTCTGATCGACACCCTCACAGATGAAATCGGCGGGGTGCGTATGCTCGAACAACTCTTTGTTCTCGAACGGATAGTGCTTCTGCGCGTAGGGCATCGCGCCGGAGTCGTACCAGGCGTCGATGACGTCGGGGACGCGCCGCATGACGCCGCCGCACAGCTTGCAGGGCAGCGTGACCTCGTCGATGAACGGACGGTGGAGGTCGTCGTCCACCGTCAGGCCGACGTCGGCGGCGCTGCCCGCGCAGAACTTCTCGTCGCATTCCTCGCAGACCCAGATCGGCAGCGGCGTCCCCCAGTAGCGGCTGCGCGACAGGTTCCAGTCGATGAGGCTCTCGAGCCAGTTGCCCATCCGCCCATCGCGGATGTGCGCCGGTTGCCAGCGAACGCTTCGGTTGTTCGCGAGCAAGCGATGCTTCACCGCCGTCGTCCGGATGAACCAGGATGTGACCGCGTAGTACAGCAGCGGCGTCTCGCAGCGCCAGCAGAACGGGTAGGTGTGCAGGATCCTCTCGGCGCGGTAGAGGCTCCCCTGCTCGCGCAGGTCCTCGATGATCTTCGGATCGGCGTCCTTGACGAACATCCCGCGGTATCGCGTCTGCCCGTCGAGGAAACGGCCGTCGAGCCCGACGACGTGGCGAACCGCGACCCCCATGCGCTGGCACAGCTCGAGGTCGGCCACGCCGTACGCCGCGGCGGTGTGGACGATGCCGGTGCCCTCCTCCATGTTCACCAGCTCGGGGGCGTCGAGGACAACGAATGCGAGGCCCTCGGGAAGCATGTCGGTGAAGAGCGGCTCGTAGGTCAGGTCGACGAGGTCCGATCCGTCCATCTCCTCGGCGACCTCGTAGTCACCATCGAGGATGGAAAGCCGTTCCGTGGCGAGGATGTACAACTCGTCACCCTGCACGACCCGGACGTATGGCTTGCGCGAGTGCACGGCGAGCGCGACGTTGCCGGGAAGCGTCCACGGCGTTGTGGTCCACGCGAGGAAGAACGTTTTGCCGTCGGAGTCGTTGAGCCGGAACTTGACGTACACGGATGGATCCGGCGTGTCCTCGCGATATCCCTGGCTCAGCTCATGCGACGACAGGGTTGTCTGGCATCGAGGGCAGTACGGCGTGACCTTGTAACCCTGGTACAACTTGTCGTCTTCCCAGAGCTCCTTCAGGCTCCACCAAACCGACTCCATGTAGGTACCGTCATAGGTTCGGTAGGGGTGATCGAAGTCGAGCCAGAAACCGAGGCGTTCGCTCATCTCGCGCCACTGGTCGATGTACTCGTTCACCGATGCTCGGCAGCGCGCGTTGAACTCCGCGATCCCGAACTCCTCGATCTGCTTCTTGCCGCTGATCTTCAGCGCACGCTCAACCTCGAGCTCGACCGGGAGTCCGTGGGTGTCCCAACCGGCCTTGCGAGCCACTGAAAAGCCGGTCATCTGCTTGTAGCGTGCGAAGACATCCTTGTACGAGCGCGCAAGGACGTGGTGGAGGCCGGGAAGGCCGTTGGCGGTGGGCGGCCCCTCGTAAAAGACATAGGGCGGCGCGTTGCGACGCATCTCGAGGCTGCGCTCGAAGACGTGGGTGCGCTGCCAGAGCTGGAGAATCTCGAGCTCCGCCTCGGGAAAACCCGCGCGCGCGCTGACGGCCGAATACCTGGGCATCGCCTCAAGGATACCGGCAGATCGTTCGCTCCCGAACTGCCGGGGGGCCTCTATTCCGCGCGTTCGCCGAAAATCGCCCGCCCGATGCGCACCATGGTGGCGCCCTCCTCGATGGCGATCTCGAAATCGTTGCTCATCCCCATGCTCAGCTCGGGGAGCGCCCACCCGGTCACGTGCTCCATGTGATCGCGAACGTGGCGGAGGCGGGTGAACGTCGCCCGCGCGTCGTCGGGATTCTGCGAGAAGGGTGCAATCGTCATCAGTCCCATCACGTGGATGGATGGGACATTGACGAGCTCCTCGACGAGCGCCTCGACATCGGACTCCGCGACACCGGAACGAGCCGGCAGCCCGGTGAGCTCGACCTCGATGAGGACACCGATCGGATCGCGTCCTGCGGGCCGGTGTGTCGAGAGCGCGTCCGCGATGCGCTTGCTGTCGACGGAGTGAACGAAATCGAAGAGCGCGGCGGCGCGCCCCGCCTTGTTGGTCTGGAGGTGGCCGATCAGATGCCAGCGCGCGCCGTTGCGCACCTCACGCTGTTTCTCGGCGGCTTCCTGGATGCGGTTCTCGCCGATGTCCTCGACCCCGGCGGCGATCGCCTCGTCCACACGTACGGCGGCCACGCCCTTGGTCACGGTGATCAGCCGGACCTCGTCCGGATCCCGGCCGGCGCGCCGGGCGGCCAAGTCGATCCGAGCGCGAACCGCTTCCAGCCGGTCCGCGACCGGCGCCTCCTCCACGATCGTCACCCTATTTCCCGAGATCGAGCGGCAACTCACGCCCCTCCGGATCGCGGCGCTTGCGCGGCCGGCGGGCGCTGTCGGGACGGGTGCCAGGAGGATGGGCCAGAACGTCCTCGATTGTTGCGCGCATCTCCTGGGCGTCCTTGAACGATCGATACACCGAAGCGAATCGAATGTACGCGATCTCGTCGATCTCGCGGAGCCGCGCCATCACCATGGCTCCGACCTCCCGGCTCGGGATCTCCGAGATGTTCTGACTGCGGAGGGCGTTCTCGATCTCCGCGACCATCATCTCGAGGTTCGCGGGAGCGAGGCGCGTCTTCTTCGATGCCATCACCAGGCCGGACAGCAGCTTGGGGCGGCTGAACTCCTCGCGCCGCCCGTCCTTCTTGACGACGTAGAGGGGCGGCACCTCGACGCGCTCGTACGTGGTGAATCGCTTGCTGCAGCCGAGGCATTCTCGACGGCGGCGAATCGCCTCACCGGTCTCGGAATCGCGCGAGTCGACGACCTTGATGTCCGTCTCGCCGCAGAACGGGCACTTCACCTGCTGCCCCCTGGTGGCTTGGGATGAAGCTCCGGCCGGCGCGACCGCGGCCGGAGCTCCACCGGACCCAAACCTACCGACGGTCCCTCAGAAACGCCGGGATGTCCAGGTCGTCGACGCTGTACGGGCCGTTGGGCTTCCCTCCGACGTTGAACGCCGGCTGCCGCTGGTCGGCGACCATCGGCCGGGCTGACGGCTCGTAGCTGAGCGTACCGATGACATCGATCTGACCGGTGAACCCGGTGGCGATGACGGTGATCTTCACCTCGCCCTTCATGTGCTCATCGATGACCGTCCCGAAGATGATCTGGGCGTCGGCATCCGCCGATTCGCTGACCAGCTGGGCTGCCTCGTTCACCTCGTAGAGGGTGAGGTCCGGGCCGCCGGTGACGTTGAGCAGGATCCCCTTGGCTCCGGCGATGGTGGTCTCGAGCAGCGGGCTCGCCACCGCATCCTTGGCGGCGTCCGCGGCGCGCGTGTCGCCGCTTCCGAACCCGATGCCCATGAGCGCCTGCCCCTGGCCCTGCATGATTGTCTTGACGTCCGCGAAGTCGAGGTTGATCAGCCCCGGAAAGACGATCAGATCGCTGATGCCCTGCACGCCCTGGCGCAACACATCATCGGCGACCTTGAACGCGTCGCCGATCGGGGTCTTCTTGTCGACCACCTGCATGAGCCGCTCGTTCGGGATGGTGATCAGCGTGTCGACCCGGCCCTGGAGGTTGGCTATTCCCTCCTCGGCCGACTTCTGACGGCGCAGACCCTCGAAGCGGAACGGCTTGGTGACCACACCGATGGTCAGCGCACCCGACTCGCGCGCGATCTCCGCGATGATCGGTGCAGCGCCGGTGCCGGTGCCGCCACCCATACCCGCGGTGATGAACACCATGTCGCTGTCGGCGAGCGCCTTGGTCAATTCCTCGCGCGACTCCTCTGCCGCGTCCTGACCCTTCTGCGGATCGCCACCCGCGCCAAGCCCGCGCGTCAGCTTGCCGCCGATGCGAATCTTGAGGTGCGCGGACGATGAGCTGAGCGCCTGGTGATCGGTGTTGATGGCGATGAACTCAACGCCCTTGAGGTTGCTCCGGATCATGCGGTTCACGGCATTGCTGCCGCCGCCGCCGACCCCCACGACGCGGATGCGGGCGTTGCCGTCAAGTGTCCGGTCGAGGTCTGCCATGCCTTTCTCCTCGCGTTGGGTTGTCGTTTCTCGGGTTGGGGGCGAGTGGGGCGACGATCGCCGTCGTGTCAGCGCGTCCCCCGGCTGGTCGAGTCCGTGGGTGCGCAGATGATCAAAAGAGGTCACGAAACCACCTCGAAAGTTTGACCCCGGCGGCGGGACCGTCCGAGCTCTTGCCGTTGGAGCGGGAGGGCTTGCGACCGAGGTTGCTCCGGGCTCCCCAGCGCAGCAGACCGACCACGGTGGCGTGGCTCGGGCCGCGAATCTCGTCGTTCATGCCGTGCAATCCCTGCGGTGCCGCGACGCGCGCCGGAAGGTTGGTCTGCTGCTGCACCACCTCCGCAAAGCCGCGAAGCAGCGCGCCGCCACCGGTGATCACGATGCCACCGGGGAACATCCCGAGCGGGCCCGCGCGCTCGACTTCCGCGGCGATCAACGACGCCATCTCGCGTGCGCGCGGACCGATGATCTCCGCGAGATACCGTTGCGGCACACCGACCGGTTCGTCATAGCCCATTGGCGTCAGGGTCACCTCGGCATCGGCGGGCAGCGTCAGCTGCAGGCAGTGACCGAAGTTTCGCTTGACGGTTTCAGCGGTCTCGAGGTCGCAGCGCAGACCGACCGCGAGGTCCGCGGTCACGTGGTTGCCACCGACCGGGATCACACTGGTGTGCACGATGCTGCCGCGCGCGAACACCGCGATATCGCTCGTGCCGCCACCGACATCGACGACCACGACGCCGCGCTCGATCTCGTCCTCGGTGACCACCGCTTCCGCGGACGCGAGCACCTGCAGCACCATGTCGTCGACGCTGAGCCCGGCTTTGTGCACGACCTTGACGACGTTCTGGATCGCGGTGTTGGCGCCGGTGATGATGTGCGCATCGACCTCGAGTTCGATTGCCCGCCATACCGATGGCGTCGCGCACGCCCTCCTGCCCGTCGATGGTGAACTGCTGGGGCAGGACGTGCACGATGCGCCGCTCCGACGGAACGCTCACCGCACGCGCGGCGTCGATCGCACGATGCACGTCCTGGTCTCGAACCTCGCGATGACCGGCTTCCACGGCGACGACGCCCCGGCTGTTCTGGGAGGTGATGTGGCCCCCCGCGATCCCGACCACAGCGGAGTCGATGGGAACGCCCGACATCTGCTCGGCCATGTCGACCGCCTCGGCCACGGCCTCCGCAGCGCGGTCGATCTCGACGACCGCTCCCTTGCGCACCCCCCGCGACGCGACCATGCCGACGCCCAAGACTCGGAGACCGGTGGTCTCAAGATCTGCGACAGCGCAGCAGACTTTGGTCGTTCCGAGATCGAGTGCGAAGACGCGGCGAGGACGAGTCACTGTCTAGGTCTCCGAGTGTAGCCGTCGCGGGTGCGCCGTTCAAGGGTTTTTAGGCGCAAAACCGCAAGATGCTGGGTTCGCCGGCCCAGTATGCCACAACATGTTGGTTGTCATCGAGAGGCCGGGGCGCCCTTTCGGGGCTATTCGCGAATCCAATCCCGTGATCGCGGCCTCACTCGTCCCCACCAGTCCCGGAGACACGGACAGGGCCTCGCCACTGCACCTTCTGGACGAGGCCCTGTGCGCCGCGGTCTGCACGGACCGCCGAAGCTGCGCAACCGTAACACCGCGCGCCGGCGGCGTCTACGCAACCCTCGAAACCCGCGCCCTCCTCAGGTCGTCGGGTGCCGCCACGGTTCACGCCTCGATGATGATCTTGCCTCGCAGGTCGCCTTCGGCCATCTGCGCGAACGCCATGGCGGCGTCGCGGAGCGGGTGCGTCGACCCGATCAGCGGCCGGAGCGCGCCGGTCGCGGTCAGATCGACGAGCCTGCGCAGCTCCCCGCGCGTCCCCATGGTGGTGCCGGCAACGGTGACGCTGCGGAAGAAGATCCGGTTGAGCAGGGCCGGGGGATTCGGTCCACCGGTCGCCCCCGGGACGACCACGACTCCGCCGGGTCGCACCGATCGCAGGCTGAGGTCCCAGGTCGGCTCACCGACGGTGTCGATGACAGCGTCCACGCCAAGCCCGCCCGTCGCGCCGATGACAGCACGCGCGGTGTCGCGCTCGACCGGGAACGCGGCTTCGGCGCCGAGGTCCACGGCGAATGCCCGCTTCGCCTCGTCGCGCGAGGTCGCGTACACGGTGAGGCCTGCGAGGCGGCCGAGGAGGATGCACGCCGTCGCCACGCCCCCGGTGGCGCCCTGCACCAGGACGTTCATGCCGGGGCGGAGGCCGGCACGGATGAAGAGGGCGCGATACGCGGTCAGGTAGGCGGTGGGCAGGCACGCCGCGTCGGCGAATGCCACCTGGTCCGGCAGCACCACGAGGTTCGCGGCCGGGATCTCGACGTACTCGGCGAGCGCTCCGGCGAGTGGCGCCTCGCTGAGCATCCGGAAGGACCGGCATCCGAGCGGCTCATCGGTGAGGCAGGCCGGACAGCTGCCGCAGGTGACGATCGGGTAGACGACCACCCTGGTCCCCACCGGCGGGGCAGCGGCGGGTGGCTCGCCGCCGTAGGAGTCGACCTCGCCGGCGGCGTCGCAACCGAGGATCTGCGGCGGGGTCACGGGTGCCGACGACACCCCACGCAGCGTCCAGATGTCGTGGTGGTTGAGCGACGCCGCGCGCACTCTGACGCGCGCCCAGCCGGGCTGCAGTTCGGGGGCAGGCAGGTCGCCGACCGTCAGGTTGGCGAGGGGATCGTCGCCGCCGACTGCCGATGCATACGCCGCAAGCATTTCTCGGACCGTAACATGTGCTCACCATGCGCCTCGACACGGTCCTGGAAGGACGCCGGGAGCCCATGTTCTCGTTTGAGTTCTTCCCGCCGAAGACCGACGAGGGCGTGACGCAGCTCTTCGAGGCGATCTCCCACCTGCGCGAGCTCGAGCCGACCTTCGTGTCGGTCACCTATGGCGCCGGAGGGTCGGTGCGCACGCGCACGGTCGACCTGGTCGCCCGGATCCGGCGTGAGCTCGACATCGAGCCGGTGGCCCACCTGACCTGCGTCGACGCTACCGTCGACGATCTGAACGAGATCCTCGAGGGCCTGCGTGGCGCCGGGATCGACAACGTCCTCGCGCTGCGCGGAGATGCGCCCGACGGCACCGAGCGATTCACGCCCACAGCAGGCGGCCTCGCGTATGGCAGCGAGCTGATCGAGCTGATCACCGGCCGGTACGACTTCTGCGTCGGCGGCGCGTGCTACCCCGAGAAGCACCCCGAGTCGGCGGACGCAGAAGAGGATGTCCGCTCCGCCAGGCGCAAGGAGGACGCGGGCGCCAGCTACCTGATCACGAACCTCTTCTTCGACAACCGATGTACTTCGACTTCGTCGCGCGGGCGCGCGCCGCCGGCGTCCGGGTGCCGATCATCCCCGGCATCATGCCGGTCACGAACGTCGGGCAGATCCGCCGGTTCACGTCAAAGATCGGCGCGTCGATCCCCGACGCGCTCCTCGAGGCGCTCCGCTCACGCGAGAATGATCCCGAGGCGGTGCTCCAGCTGGGGGTGGCATGGGCCACGCTCCAGTGCGCCGAGCTGCTCGCCGGGGGCGCGCCCGGCGTGCATTTCTTCACCATGAACCGCTCACCCGCAACTCGCGCGATCCTCTCTGCGCTCCCCGCGGCGCGTCCCTGGGATCGCGTCCGCTAGCAACGCCCGGGTCAGGGGGAAGCGGTGGGTGTGGACGCCGGGGGGGGAGGCGTGTTGAAACGATGCCCGAGGTCGGACTGGCGCTGGTCGCCGGTGTGGGGGTCGGCGTCGGGCGGGGCGTCGGCGGTGCCGTCGGCGGAGCCACCGCAGGACGCCGCCTGACGGTGGCTGCGATCGCCGGGGCGACCGGCAGGAGCGCCGCGGACACCTCCGCCGGAAGCCGGGGTGCCCACCGCTGACCGGTGCGGCGCGGCCTCGAGATCGATATAGCCGAAGCTCGGCTTGACGAAGCTCAGCTGGCCCTTCAGTGCGGCGAGGGTCTCGATCTGCGACGGCAGTGCCTGCAGCGCCGCATCGGTGTCGAGGTCGCCGAGGATGGCGCGCCACCCCGTGCTCGTCCAGATGCTCACCACGTCGTCCGCACCCCAGAGGAACGCGGCGACCGAACACCCGAACACGCTCGGGAAGCGCTGGGCGATCGAGCTGAACAACTGCACCAGCACCGGGCTCAATCGGCTGCGGCGACCCGCCCGGTCATCGATGAGCACGGGGATGCCGCTCCGCGCTGCCGGCGTCGCGTCGATCCCGGGAAGCGTGGCGCCGTCGGACGCGACCAGCGTATCGGTGCCGTCGCGACGGATCCGGAGCATCGGCGCGCGCTCGACGACCGAGATCTCAACCGTCGCCGGCAGCTCGGTGGTCACCACCGCGCTCTCAACCCAGGGAAGCGCCTGCACGCGGCTCTGGATCGCGGCGCCGTTGATGGTGAAGATGCTCTGCTCGGGAACTCCGCCGCGGCGACGACGGCGTCCGGTCGTGATCAGATGGGTGCCGACCACGGTCACCTTGCGCACCTGGAACCCCGGAAGTGTGAGCGCAAGGACCAGGAGCGCCACCTGCACGGTCAGCGCGGCGGCAGCGATGCCGCGCCGCCTCCAGGAGGTGTGCCGGCGTGGCGGCAGGTGGTTGCTGCGGCGCTGCCCGTGCCCGTGGCGTCGTTTGCGCGGCGACGCGGCGAGCTTCGCGCCGGGGGTGACCGCGAGGCGGCGAACGGCCCGAGACGAGTCGGCGATCAGCGCTGCCTGGGCTCGCACAAGGGCGACGTGGCGCGCTTGCTCGTCGAGCACTCGGTGCTCACAAGGCGTGCTCGGTGCGGTGAAGACGTTGCATGTACGAAGGCTGGGACGTGGTGCTGAGACGTGGCGGCCGCACGGGGCCGGGCCGATTATCTCCCAGGCGACGCCGGCGTGACCGCACTACGAGTGCGACGGCGCGCGCCACCGGGAGGTACGTGTCCGGGAGATCGTTGGCGAACGAGCACCACGTCGCCGGGACAGACAGGGTCTGGAGCAGCGCGCGTCGCCTCGTCGAGCGTGTCGCACGACGTGGATGCGGTCCTCGCTCATGCCACCCTCACGAAGGCCCGGCACACAGCGCCGCGCTGGTCTTCGCCGACATCACGATGACGTGGTCGCACACCTTCGCGGCGTGCTCGCCATAGCGCCGGTTCTCCTCGTCCTCGACGCTGCCGAGCTCGACGAGCCCCGGCGTGATCAGGAACTTGTGCGCGCCGCGCATGGCGGCGAGCACTTCGAGACCGTTGTGCACGCCCACGGGGTTGGCGTTGTACGAGTCGTCGATAACCGTGAGCGGCCCGCGCTCGCCATCAGCTCGAGACGGTGCTCGACCTGCTCGAGGCCCGCCGCGGTACTGATGGCATCGTCGACCGAATAGCCGAGCGTGTGCACCGCCGCGAGTGCTGCGCTGACGTTGGCCACCTGGTGGCGCCCGAGCAGCGGGATGCTCGACCTGCCGATCGAGGCCCTAGCGCATCCCAGCGCCACCGAAAGCTCGACCCGCTGCGCGTCGACGCGGATCGACGACGCGATGACATCGGCGTCGACGGTCTCCCCGTCAGTCGGCAAGCGCGTAGCGGATCAGGTGCCGCTGCTCATCGCGCGCCTGCTGCGCCAGCGCCAGACCGGACGCGTCGCCGGTGCTCGTGTGGAGGATGAGCGTGCCGTCGGCGGGGAGCGCGGCTGACGACCTCGTACATCGCGCCGGCGATACGGTCGATGGTGCCGAAGCGCTCCATGTGCTGGGGGCCGATCGCGGTGATGATCGCGACGCTTCGGATGCACGAGTTCGCTGATCGCCGCGATCTCCCCTGGCGCGTACGCATCCATCTCGACGATGAAGACGCGATGCTCGGGCGTCGAGATCCTCGTTGATCACCCGGGTCACGCCCATCAAGGTGTTGAAGCTCTTGCGCGTCGGCAGCGTGTTGACGTTCGGCTGGAGCAGCTGGGCGAGGATGTGCTTGGTGCTGGTCTTGCCGAAGCTGCCGACCACCGCGACCACCACCGGATCGACCATCCGGATGCGCGCCGAGGCGAGTGCGAGGTAGTGACGCCGGATCCGCGCACTCCGCCGGCTTGGTGACGACATTGGCAGCAACCAGCAGGATCTCGCTGAGGCTGGTGACCAGTCCGGCGGCGATCGAGCACGAGGATCGTCGACACGACCGGATGCAGGGCGACGACGCCGAGCGCGAGCGCTGCGGCCAGCACCACCGCGAGGAAGCCACCTGCGATCAGCAGCCTGCGCATCCTCGCGGTCATCACCAGCGGCCGCTTCGGCGACGTCCAGCGCCACGTGAACTGCGCCGCGGCCGCCGACACCAGCCATGCGATGGCGATGCCGATCGGGCGCGCCGCGGGGAGCACCGCGGCGACGCTGAGCGCCACCGCGCCGAGCAACAGGCCGAGCCACACCGCGCGATGGGCGAGCCACTCGCGCGTCAGCCCCCAGCGCAGGAAGCGGACCGATTCGTACTCCTCGATCTGGAACATGCGCGCTGCGACCAGAACGATCCGGAAGACGAGGATCGCCCAGACGACGGCCGCGAGTGCGACCAGTGGACCGACGAGCGGGCTCATGCCGATGCGCCCGGTTCGTCGCTGAGGAACACCTCGACGATCCGGCAGAAGCGCGACGGTTGCTCGAGATACGCGTAGTGGCCCGCGCCCTCGAAGACGACCAGTCCCGCGTCCGGGATGAGGCGCTCCATCAGACGCCCGTCTTCGAGTGGCGTCTCGGTGTCGTGTTCCCCCCAGATGAGGAGCACCGGCAGGTGCAGGTGCGGCAGCATGGCTTCGGAGATCCTCGTTGACCACCCGGACGAGTGTGCCCCGCATGACCCCGGATACCGCGCGGTAGTCGGCGGACCCGCGCTGATCGGCCCTGCGCGCCGCCGCCCGGCGCAGCGCCGACGGCAACGCGCTCGACCGCTCCGCCGCTCGAAGCAGCTTGTACGAGCGGACCCGCGCGACGCTGCGCAGCGTCTGCCGCGGGCGGATTCCGGCGCTGCCCACGAGCACCATCCGGCTCGATCCGTCCCGGGTACGTCGCGGCCATGACGATGCCGATCCGGCCGCCGTTTGAGTGCCCGATCAGGTCAACCGTGGAGATCCCAAGCCGGTCGAGCAGCGCAACGCACCAGGCCGCGTAATCGTGCACCGACCATGCCGAGCCCGGCTCCGTGGTGCCGCCGAACCCGGGCAGGTCGGGAACGATCAGACGCCGTCCCGGCTGCAGGGCATCGAGAATCGGCGCAAACAGCTCGGATGAGACTCCCCAGCCGTGCAGGAGCAGCAGGGGACGGCCGGTGCCACGGTCCTCGAGTGCAGCGCGCGGGATCTCTCCCAAGGCTCCGTCCGCGGCCGTGCCGCCTGCACCCGGGTCGCCGTTCAGCCCGGCCGTCCGGTGAGCAGCCACGTGTCGATCGACGACGTGGTTGCCTGCTGCTCGCGGTGCCGTGCGATCGCCATGTCGATGAGTCGCGTGAGCAGGGCGTCGAAGTGCACGCCAGATGCTTCCCAGAGGTAGAACGACAGCGACCCGGGCAGCGTGTTCAGCTCGTTGACGACGAACGACTCGCCGTCGTGCGCAACCAGGAAGTCGACGCGGGCCACGCCGGCGGCGCCGATGGCGCGAAATGACGTCATCGCGGCGTCCTGGATGCGTTTCGTCAGCGCGTCCGAGATGGGCGCGGGAATGATTCGCTGCGAGCTCTTCATCCCGGCCGCGGGAGCCTTGGCGCCCCCCTTTCCCTTGCCACCGCTGAGATATTTGTCCGCATAGCTGAGCGTGCCGCTGCTCACCGGCTGCTCGCACACCGATGCCTGCACGTCATCTCCCCATCCGAGCACTGAGCAGTTGATCTCGATGCCGCCGTCCTGGGCGGCCTCGGCAAGGATCGACGTGTCGTAGCCGAACGCGACATCGAGCGCGGTTCGCAACGTCGCATCGCTGTCAACTCGCGCCACCCCGATGCTCGACCCGAGCCGGCGGGGCTTGACGTACATCGGGAAGCCCGGCATGCGTGCGAGATCCGCGCACACCGCATCCGGCTCGAGCTGCCAGCGGGCGCGCGAGACCATCACGTCGTCGAGCACGGGAAGGCCCGCGCCGCGCAAGGTGGTTCGAGCGAGCCGCTTGTCCATGCTCACTGCCGCGGACGCAACGTCGCATCCGCAGTACGGCAGTCCCGCCAGCTCGAAGAGTCCCTGGAGCGTTCCGTCCTCGCCGTTGGACCCGTGCACCAGCGGCATCGCGACGTCGAATCGATCCGCCCCACGTGCCGATCCTCCGAGCAGTCCGCGACGTCCGTCGACCTCGATCAGCTCGCCGCGGCTCCCCGGGTCAGGGCGCATGGTGACCCGTGTGGCCGCAGCGAGCAATCGATCGATGTCCCTGTAGCGTTCGAGCTGGAGGAGTTGATCCCCGGTGTACCACACGCCCGACTTGGCGATGTACACCGGCACCGGGACGAAACGATCCGCCGGCAGCGCGGCCATCGCCTGCTGCGCGGTGATCACCGACACCTCGTGCTCGACCGATCGGCTGCCGAAGAAGACCCCGACCCGCAGCGCGTCAGCCATGCGGCTCACCGGACGTATCGCGGCCGAGCACGATGATCTCCCGCTCCAGTTCGATAGCGAACCGCTCCTGCACGCTGTCGTGGGCGACGCGCACCAGGGTCAGGACATCGGCGGCAGTCGCGTGGTCGACATTGACGATGAAGTTCGCGTGCTTCGGCGAGATCTGCGCACCACCGGATCGCCGTCCCTTCAGTCCCACCGCCTCGATCAGGCGCCCAGCTTTATCATCGGGCGGATTCTTGAAGACGCTGCCCAGGCTGCGAACCCCATACGGCTGCGACGCTTTGCGTTCCGCCTGAATCGCGTCGGTGCGCTCGCGTACCCGCTCAGGATCGTCGGCGTGGACGCGCAACCGCGCGCTCACGATCACGTTGCCGCGCAGGTCTTCCTTGAACCGGGAGCGCCGGTAGCCGAAATTGCATTCGGCGGCGGTGAGCGTCACCGGTACTCCGCGCGGATCGAGCGAGGTGCAGTCGACCAGCACGCCGGCCATGTCGGTTCCGAACGCGCCGGCGTTGCCGTACACGCTCGCACCCAGCGTCCCAGGAACACCGATGCCGAACTCGAGGCCCGCGAGGCCGCGCGACGCGCAGTCCAGTGCCACGCGCGGCATCATGGAGCCTGCGCCGAGCTCGATGGTCCGCGCATCGACCACGCGCAGGCGCCGATCGTTGTGGCGAACCACCAGCCCGTCAATCCCCTCGTCACTGATCAGCGTGTTGCTACCGGCGCCGAGCATGGTCACCGGCACGCCGAAGTCGTCACAGCGTCGCAGCAGCTCGGCGAGCACGCCGGTCTCTCGCGTGGTGATGAACCATCGCGCCGGACCACCGACACCGAACTGGCTGTGACGCGCGAGCGGCTCATCCCTGAGCACCCCGGGAGACGTGTCCAGCCAGTCACCGGTGGGCACCCTGCACCTCCAGGGCATCGCGAAGGCGCGGCGCCAGCCTCTCGAATCCACCGAGGGAGAGCACCAGCAGGACATCGCCCGGCCGCGTGATTCGCGTCACCAGGTCGATCGCCTCGTCGCTCGACGCGACCACGTGCACGGCCTCGGTGCCGGCGCGGTCGGCGACATCCTGGCTGGAGACGGTCTTGGGCATCCCCCGCTCGCGCGCCTCCTCGATCGGGCCGATGATCACCACATCCGCGCCGGTGAAGCTTCGTCGGTAGTCCTCGAGAAGCCGGCTCACGCGCGAGTAGGTGTGTGGCGTGTGGATCGCGATGAGACGCCGTCCCCCGTATCGCTGACGCGCGGCGTCGATCGCGGCGCCGACCTCGGTGGGATGGTGCGCGTAGTCGTCGACCACCGCCACCCCGCCGAACTCGCCGAGGATCTGAAATCGGCGCGCCGGTCCGAGGAAGTCCGCGCACGCCGCGGTCGAGATCGCAGGGTCGACGCCCGCAGCCTCCGCGAGGATGAGCGCCGCGCACGCGTTCTGCGCGTTGTGGAGCCCGGGAAAGGTCAGCAGCACATCGAGCGGGTCCGTCCCGCGCCGCTCCACCTGGAACCGCTGCATGCCCTGCTGCTCCCGCGCGTCGCGGATCGACCAGTCGCTCCCCGGCTTCGTGCCATAGGTGACTACAACACCGGTGGCCGCGTCGCGCAGCGCCAGGCACTCGGGATCGTCGGCGCAGAGAGCGAGCACGGCATCGGCCGGCATGGTCGCCGCCAGCTCGACGAACGGCTCGCGGTACGCCTCGAGGCTCGCATAGACGTCGGGATGATCGAGCTCGAGGCGAGTGACGCACGCGGCGTGCGGTCGGGTGTGCAGGAATTTCGGCCGCGCGTCCCACGGTGCCGAGGTGTACTCGTCGCCCTCGAAAACGAACGGCCCGGTGCCCAGCCGCGAGGTCCCCCCGAGGTCGAGCGACGTCGAGCCGAGGCGAAACCCGGGATCCATGCCCGCACGCTCGAGGATGTGGACCAGCAGCGCCGAGGTGGTGGTCTTGCCGTGGGTGCCGCAGACGGTGAGGCGCAGACGGTCACCGGCGAGCGCCACGTAGAACTCGATCTCGCTGACGCACGGGATGCCCCGACGGCGCACTTCCTCGAGCTCCAGGTTCGCGGGGCGGGTCTGGTTGCCGACCACCACGAGATCCGGGACTCCCCAGCGGTCGAGGTTGGCGGGGTCGCTGTGGTTCTCCCACGCGATCCCCGCCGCGGTCACCGCATCGCTCATCGGTGGGTACGCGTGGTCGTCAGAACCGGTGACCCGGTCCCCGCGGTCGAGCGCGAGGGTTGCCGCCCCGAAGGTTGCGTAGCCGCAGATACCGAGCACGTGCACGTGCATGGTCAGGCGGCCTTGCTCCGGGTCGGCCCCGCTGCCTCGACGATGAGACGGACCACGGCGTCGGTGGCATCGGGGAGGCCAAGCGCCGCGCTCGCGGCCGACATGGCGTGCCAGCGAGCGGGGTCGGCGACCAGTGCCGAGATCTCCCTGCCGATCCGCTCCGGGGTGCAGTCGGCATCGTCGATGAGCAGCGCCGCGCCGGCGGCGGCATAGGGCGCGGCGTTGTGGCGCTGATGGCCGCCGGCATGAGGGTACGGGACCACGATCATGGGACGGCCGAGCGCCGAGCACTCGGCGAGCGACGATCCGCCGGCCCGCATCACGACCAGGTCGCTCTGACCGATTCGCATCGCCATGTCGTCGAAGAATGCTGAGACCGTGTAGCGCGCCGCCAGGGGCGGAGGCAGAGCCGCCGCGGCGCGCTTGACCGCCTCGTAGTCGAGCTGGCCGCACTGGTGGACGATGCGCAGCTCCGGATCCCCGCTGAGCAGCTCGACCATGCAACCGGCGATGGCCCGGTTCAGCCGCCTCGCGCCCTGGGATCCTCCGGTGACCAGGACGGACCGGAGACGGTCGCCGACCGGTCGGCTGGTCACGGCTCGGATCTCGGCACGGATCGGGTTGCCGGTGTGCACCACCCGGGCGTGAGGGAGGTGGCTCGCGGTCTCGGCAAACGACGCGGCGACGATCCGCGCCCGGCGCGCGAGCATCCGGGTTGCCCGCCCCGGGACAGCGTTCTGCTCGAGCAGCACCACCGGGATGCGCTGCGCGAGCGCCGCAACCACGACCGGAACCGAGACGTACCCACCGACACCCACCACGACGTCGGGCCGCATCCTGCGAAGCAGGCCACGCGCGGCGATGGTCGCCCGGGTGACCTGGGTGGTGGCGCGGGCGACACCCCCGGCGCTGCCGATGTCGACGCCGCTGATGTCGAGCGTCTCGAGGCGGATCCCGGCCGCCTCCACGAGCCGCTCCGCGACGCCATCCCGGCGGCCGACGACGGCCACCTCGTCGTCAGGTCGATCGCTTCGAAGCGCGAGCGCGACCGCCAGTGCCGGCGTCAAGTGACCCCCAGTTCCCCCCAGCGATCAACGTGCGCACGATTTGTCGTCCCTTGCCGTCGACCCTGGGCGGAGATGTTGAGCAGGATGCCCATGCCCACGAGGGTGGTCGCCAGCGAGGTCCCACCGTAGCTGATGAAGGGCAGCGGGATGCCCGTGGTGGGGATGACCCCGGTCACCGCCATCACGTTGATGAACGCCTGCATGCAGATCCACGAGGTGATGCCTCCCGCGAGCAGGGCGCCGAATCGGTCGGGCGCCCGAAGCGAAGCGCGCACGCCGCGCCACGCCAGGAAGAGGAACGCCCCGAGTACCGCGACGGTTCCGATCAGCCCCAGCTCCTCACCGATGATCGCGAAGATGAAGTCGGTGTGGGCCTCGGGGAGCCATTCGTACTTCTGCACCGAGTTGCCGAGGCCGACGCCGAAGATGCCGCCGGATCCGAACGCGTAAAGGGCCTGGCAGTTCTGGAACCCGGAGCCGAGGGCGGCCGCGCACGGGTTGAGGAAGTGAGCGAGTCGGTCGGCGCGATACGCGACCAGGCCGACCAGCGCGACGCCGGAGGCCCCGAAGCCGACGATGATCAGCAGCAGGTGGCGTTTCCGCGCGCCGGCGAGGGCGAGCAGGATCAGCGCGGTGGCGGCGATGACGATCGAGCTGCCGAAGTCGCGCTCCATGAGCACGAGCCCGAGGAGCGCCCCCAGCACGATGATGTAGTCGCGGACGCCGCGGAGCGTGCGCACCGTCCCCTCGCGATCGGTCAGCCAGCGCGAGAAGAACACGATCGCCACGCCGACCGCGATGGCGGAGGGCTGCACCGAGAGCGGCCCCACCTGGAACCAGCGTTGCGCGCCGAAATGCCGCGCTCCGACGTGGGGGACCAGCACCACCACAAGCAGCAGCAGCATGACGAACATCGCCGGGCGGGCCAGCCTGGAGAGGTTGTGGTAATCGAATCGGGCGGCGATCACAAGACCGGCGCCTCCCAGGACGGCGCCGATCAGCTGATGGGCAAAGAAGTAGTTGGGGTCGTTGTACCAGAGGAAGCCGAGCGCCTCCGAGGCGCTGTAGACCATCACCAGGCCGAACCCGACCAGGCCGACGACAATGATCATCAGCCAGCCGTCGACCCCCGCCGCCGCGGCCGCGCGATCCGCGGATGCGAAGGCACCGAAGATGCGGCCGCCGCCGCGCCAGCGCCACTTCCCGGCGAGGCCTTCGCTGAGCTTCCCGGCACGAGCAGCCATCAGCCCTTCCCCATCGAGCGTGCCGCGAGGTGATGGACCGCCTCGCCGAAGGCGCGGCCGCGGTCCTCGAAATCCCGGAACTGGTCGAAGCTCTTGTAGCCGGGGGCGAGCAGGACGACGTCGCCTGGACGGGCGAGCTCGGCCGCGGCGGCCACCGCGTCGTTGAGCGACGTCACCAGCGTGCGAGCGGCAAAACCGCGGCGTGCGAGGGCGTCGTCGAGCTCTCCGGCGCTGGCTCCGTTGAGCACGGCGTGGCGCGCCCGGGCGGTGACCTCGTCAGCGAGCGTCTCGATGGACGTGCCCGCACCCTTGCCGCCGCCGATCCACACGATGGTCCGGTCCGGGAAGGAGCGCAACGCGGCGATGGCCAACTCGACATTGGTCGCCTTGCTGTCATTGACCCAGAGCACGCCATCGTGGTCGCGAACCGTCTCGAGGCGGTGCGGCACCGCGTGAAAGTCGCGCACCGCGCCTGCGATGGGCGTTGCTGCAACCCCGGCCGCGCGGGCGACGGCGACGGCCGCGAGCACGTTCTGCAGGTTGTGCTCCCCGAAGAGCGGGATGTCTCGCACCGGCAGCACCGGTGTCACCGTGCCCGCCTCGACGTCGACGACCTCGTCGCCGGCGCGCGTGGCGCCGTGGACGATGCCCGGGTTCACACCGAAGTAGCGCACCCGGGACGTGGCCACCGACGCCATCTCGCGCGTGATCGGATCATCGAAGCCGAGCACGGCGTCGTCGAGCGCGAACCGCACCAGGCGTCGCTTGGTCTCGGTGTAGGTCGCGAAGTCGCCGTGGCGATCGAGGTGATCGGGGGTGACGTTGAGGACGCACGCGATGGCGCACCGCGGCTCGAGCACCAACTCGATCTGGAATGACGATAGCTCGAGCACCACCCAGTCGGTATCGCCCACGTCGCCGAGGCGGTCGAGCATGGTGACCCCGATGTTCCCGCCGAGGTGCACGCGCTCGCCTGCTCGTTCGAGGATCGCGGCGACCAGCGCGGTGGTGGTGGTCTTCCCGTTGGTCCCGGTGATCCCGCAGATGCGCGCCCGGCAGCGCTCGAAGACCAGATCCATCTCGCTCCGCACCGGCACCCCATGGTCACGAGCGATCTGCAACTCGGGCGCGTTCCAGGGCACTCCCGGGCTCGGGCAGACCATGAGCGCCTCAGCGGCGACGTCGTCGGGGTAGCCACCGAGACGCACCTCGACGGTCGCGGGAAGGAGCGCGGTCCGCTCGCGGATCACCAGTGTGTCCGAGCGATCGACGAGGACGACTCGATGACCTTCGCCCGCGAGCGTCCGCGCACAGGCGAGGCCGCTGCGCCCGGCGCCGATCACCACCACCGGTTTCTCGTTCACGAGACCGGGCCGGCGACGTGGGCGAAGAGCACGGTGATCGCGGTACCGGCAGCGGCGGCAGCGGCGAACGCCGCGACGAGCCGGCGCTCGCGCAGCCCGAGCTCCTCGAAGTGATGGTGGATCGGGCTCGCGCGCAGCACGCGGGTACCGAACCTGCGGATCGCGGTGACGTTGACCACGACGCTGGCCGCCTCGACGACGAACACGATGCCGAGCACCGGGAGCAGCCAGATGAGGTGCAGCTCCGCGGTCAGCGCGACGATGACGCACCCGAGTGCCAGCGACCCGGCGTCGCCCATGAAGACGCGGGCAGGGAACCAGTTGAAGAGCAGGAAGGCCGCGACCGCGCCGGCGAGCGCTGCAGCGATGACTGCGACCGGCAGGTCGCCGCGGGTCACCCCGATGATGGCGAGGCCGATGAGCACGAGCGTCGTGCACGTCGCGGCGAGCCCGTCGACGCCGTCGGTGAGGTTGACCGCGTTGCTGGTCGCGACGACCGCGATGGCCGCCACGACCGCGAGACCCCAGCCGAGGTTGGGTGCACCGAGCCCGGGAAAGAACTGGTTCGTGAACCCGGCGATGGTTAGCCCGACTCCGACGAGCACGCCGGCCACGCCCTGGAGGCTCAGCTTCTGGTACACGGACAGGCCGAGCCGGGAGACGTCGCTGATGTTGACGACGTCGTCGAGGCCACCGGCGATCGCGCCGGCGAGCAACGCGAAGATCACGACGAAGCCCTGGCGCGAGCGATCGACCGCGAGCCATGCGACGAGGACCACCAGGCAGAACAGCACCCCCCCAAGCGTTGGGGTGCCCTCCTTGGCCCGGTGGCTTGCCGGGCTGTAGGAGGCGACATGCTGACGCGCGCCAAACCGCACCAGGAGGCCGATGAACACGGGGTAGAGCACAACTCCAGCGACGAACGAGAGCACCCCGATGAGGATGGTCTCCTTCACGGCTCGATCCGCCAGTCGTCGATCATCATCTCGGCCATCTGCTTCCAGATCGGCGCGGCGAGGATCGAGCCGAAGCGGTTGCCGGCATTCACCTGCGGATTGTTGAGGATCACCATCATGGTGAACTGCGGGTTGGTGGCGGGCATGAAGCCGACGAACGATGCGACCACGTTGGGGCCGTAGCCGCCATCGTTGGGGAGCGCCACCTGTGCCGTCCCGGTCTTGCCGGCGATCTCCAAGCTGTAGCCGGGGATCTTGGCTCGCTTCCCTTCGGCGCCAGGATCGTTCACCACGCCCACCATCATCTTAGCGAGGGTATTCGCCGCGGCGGTCGAGATGACGCGCCGCGTCACCGGGACGAACGGGGTGGTCGTGCCGGTGTTGGGGTTGACGACCGCGTCGACGACGTGCGGCTGCACCCAGACGCCGCCGTTGGCCACCGCGTTCACCGCTGCCAGCATCTCCACCGGGGTGGTCACGAGGCCCTGCCCGAAGGTGGCTTCCGCGTACCGGAGGGGGTTCCACGACGACTGCGGCGCCAGCGGGACGTTGGCCTCCCCCGCCAGGTCGATACCGGTCGGAGCGCCGATCCCGAAGGCGAGCAGGTTGTTGTAGTAGGCGCTCTCGCCCTCCATCTTCATGGCGTCGATGGCGCCGTTGTTGAGCGAGTTGTCGAGCACCCATTGCATGGTGACGTTGCCGTGGGAACGCCGGTCCCAGTCGTGGATGAGGAACCCGTCGATCCGCTGCTGCTTCTCGTCGATGACCGTGGCCGGGGTGAAGGCGTTGTGGTTGAGGCCGCCGGCGAAGGTGATCACCTTCATGATCGACCCCGGTTCGTAGGGCTGCGTCACCGCGAGGTCCCGGAAGTCCGCCCAGTTCGCGGACGCGTAGCTGTTGGCGTTGTACGACGGGTACTGCGCCCAGGCGTCGATCGCGCCGGTCCTGGTGTCCATGATCATCAGCGTCCCCGACGACGACTTGGAGGAGTTCACGCCATTGGCAAGCGCGAGCTCCGCCCAGTACTGGATCTGCGAATCCAGCCCTAGCTCCAGGTTATCGCCATTTTCGGCAGCAACCTTCTGCTGCTGGCCGAGGACGATGGCATTGCCGTTGACGTCGGTCAGCGTCGACTCGTGGCCGTTGATCCCCGAGAGGATCGAGTTGTAGTAGCCCTCGAGACCGTACTGACCGGCGCCGTTCCCGTTGACGAACCCGAGGAGGTTCGCAGCGAAGGAGATGCCGGGAACCGGCGAGGGCTCGTAGATGGTCTCCTCGGAGGGAACGGTGCCGATGCCGCTGAGCCCGAGCGCCTGGAGCTTGTCGTTGACATCCTGCGAGACGCCCTTGGCGAGGTAGTCGAACTGATTCGGCTGGTTGAGCGCGTTGAGCACCTGGGCTGAGCTGATCTGCAGGATCGGAGCAAGCATGCCCGCGACCTGGTTGCGGTCGGTTGCCGCCACCAGGGCCGGGTCGACGAACACGTCGAACACCTGGACGTTGCTCACCAGGACGCGTCCGTTTCGGTCGAGGATCACGCCCCGGGTGGCGTGCAGCGTGACCGACGACGTATGCGATGCAGCCGCGGCCGCAGCGAGCGCTTTGCCCTGGATGATCTGGATCTGCACGAGCCGGCCGAAGACGGCGGTGCTCATCGCCAGGAATGCGAGCACTAGCCACAGTCCCCGCCGGCGGAGGTCGGGTGCGTCGGCAATGGCACGCGCGTGAGCTGAGCGCGCCGACTCCGGTGAGCGGCGGCGCGGGTTCATCGACCCGTGCCGCTCCCGGCGAAGGCGCCGTCGAGCGCTCCGACCAGCTGCTGCAGCGCGCTCCTGGTGACGCTCCCCGTCAGCTGCTCCGGCGGTGACGTGGTCGTGATCACGCCCTGCGGCGCAGCCACGACCCGCGCCCATCGCGTCGCGGGGCGCATCCCCATATGCTGCGCGGCGGCGATGATCCGCTCCGACGCCTCGAGTCGCGAAAGCTCAGCGTTGAGCTGCAAGTCCTGCGCGACAAGCTGCTGCTGCTGCGTGGTGAGACGCGTCGCCTGGTATGTATCCGTGGTCACGTGCGCGGTCTGGTTGACATACGCGATACCGATGCCCGCGGCGATCGCGATCACCGGCAGCAGCGGCAGCGGTGTACGGGGTCCGCCGCGGCGGATGCGAAGACGTCGAACCAGTGGCTCGAACGGGACGTCGTCGACGCCGGCAGCCGTCGGTGTCGACCCGCGGTCGACGCCAGGTGCGAAACGCAATTGAAGCAATGCCCTGGTCTCCAGTGGTGAGGTGTTGAGAGGAACGATGGAGGGGCACCGACGGTGCCGGGCCGGCGAAGCGTGAGTGATGGCGAGAGGAGCCGCGCGATGCGCGGCTCCTCCCTGGGTCGCGAAAGGAGGGGTTGCGAGTTCGGCCGTCCGTCACCCGTCGGTGGCGAGCTTCTCCGCAACCCGCAGCCGCGCCGAGCGAGATCTCGGATTCGTGGCCAGTTCGGCCGAGTCCGGCCGGATCACCTTGCGGGTGAGGAGAAAGAGTGTGGCCCGGTGGACGCAGGTGCAGTGGGGCTGTTGGGGCGGACAGACACAATTCTGAGCTGCGACGTGGAGTGCGTTCTTTACAAGGGTGTCCTCGAGAGAGTGAAAGGAGATGACCCCAAGACGCCCACCGGGCCGGAGGATGCTGATTGCTGCCTGCAGACCTCGTTCGAGGCTTTCCAGCTCGTGATTCACCGCGATGCGAAGCGCCTGGAAGGTGCGTGTCGCCGGGTGGATCCGCTTTGGCCAGAACCGCCGGGGCACCACCTGTTCCACGAGCTCTCGAAGCTGCGTGGTGGTGGTGATCGGCGCACGTTCTCGTGCTCTGACGATCCGGTTTGCGATCGACCGCGCGAAGCGCTCGTCGCCGTAATCACGGATCAACGACGTCAGCTCGTCCGCGGTCAGCGAATCGACGAGATGCGCCGCGGTCGTCCCCGAGGTCGGGTCCATGCGCATGTCGAGCGGTCCGTCGAAGCGGAAGCTGAAGCCGCGTGCCGGGTCGTCCAGCTGGACCGAGGAGATGCCGAGGTCGAAGACGACGATATCCGCCGCGGTCACGCCGGTGGCGCGAACGATGGCCTCGAGGTCGGCGAAGTCACCCCGGGCGATCTCCACCCCGCTGTCGGCGCGGAAGCGGTCGCGACCGGCATCGACAGCGGTTTGATCGCGATCGATCGCGATCACCCGGCCGCCCGGGGAAACGCGCTCGAGGAGCGCGGCCGTGACCCCGCCGGCGCCGAATGTGGCGTCGACGGCGGTCTGCCCGGGCCGGGGCTGCAGGCTCTCTATGAGGGGTGTGAGAAGGACCGGCCGGTGGCCCGCGCCGTCAGGCGACGGGGCACCGGGCGTGGCACCGTCGAGGGTCCCCATGCCGGCCACGAACGACAGGGGGATGGTCATTGGTCGAGGCGGATCCGTCCGGGGCGCTCACGCCGGGGACGGGGATGCGGACGTGCCGCTCTGGTGGACCAGGTCCCAGACCTGGGTGAATTCGGCGGGGCTGAGCTCCGCCTGGTCGGACTGCCAGAGCTCGTCGGCGATGATCTCGACACCGGTGCCGAGGCCGACGAAGACGACCTGGTCGACGATTTGGGCGAAGGCGCGCTGCTGCGCCGACAGCAGGAGGCGTCCCTGGGCGTCGACCTCGAAGAGCGAGCTGTTGCCGGTGAGCAGGCGCATGAACCGCCGCTCCTGGGCCGGCGTCTCGGCGGTGCGAAGAAAGAGGTCCCGCTTCGCCGCCCATTCTTCCGGGGGCCAGATCATCAGGCGGGTCTCGGGCCCGGGAGCGACGACGCTGCCCTCGGGCAGGAAGCGGCGGAGCTGGGCAGGAATCGCCACGCGACCCTTCTCATCGATATGGTGTCGGTACGTTCCGCAGAACGTCACCGGAGCACGCATCTCGACTCGGACCTGCTCGAGCCTCTCCGTCGTCACGTCGGTATCCCCACTACTCACCACTTTTCTCCACCGGCGCGCCGAACCCTAACACCTGTGTGGTGAGGCGTCAACGCAAACAAATGTACGCTTCACCTCTGCGGGGGAAGTCGGTCAGGTGTCGAAGCGGGGCGTTCCGAGCAGGAGCGAGGAGAGCTCGGCGCCGCCGCCGACCTGTGCGGGATCGACACCCCGCTGGAAGAGGACTGCCCCACCTGTCCCCCGCAGGTGCATCGAGTCACCGTCGACCTCCAGCCAGCTCTGCTCGCGGAGCGCGACCACGGGCACGTCGTTCTCCTCGAGGAACTCCATGAGGCGCTCCTCGCGGGTCTCGCCGATGCGCTTCTCGGGTGGCGGCGGATCGATGTAGTGCGGATTGACCTGGAACGGCACCAGGTTGAAGGCAGCGAAGCTGGGTGGTTGCACGATCGGCATGTCGTTGGTGGTCCGGATCGTCGGGCAGGCGACGTTCGCCCCAGCGCTTGCCCCGTAATACGGCACCCCGCTGTCGATCGCCGATCGCACCGCGTCGATCAGTGACAGGCGGTGGAGCGCGCTTACCAGCCGGAAGCTGTTGCCACCGGTGACAAAGATGGCCTCGGCTTCGCTGATCGCGGCCAGCGGATCGTCCGCGGAGTGCACACCGGAGATCTCAACTCCGTGGGGCGCAAGCCACTCCTGGAATCGGAGGGTGGCACGGTCATGGTCGGCCTGGGCATACGGGATCATGACCGCGTGGCGGGCACCGCGGAGATGCTCGATAACCGCCGGCCGGGCGGACCTGCCATCACCACCTGCGTGCAGGAGCAGACGTCGATTCATGAGTGGCGCGATCTCCTCGATTCGGATCCCGTTGGTCGGCAGCCCCAGAGGATAGACTCGACGGGCAAGCCGGCCAGACGGTCGCGGACACACGCGTCCGAGGAAAGTCCGGGCTCCGCAGAGCAGGGCGCTGGGTAACGCCCAGTCGGGGTGACCCGAAGGAGAGTGCCACAGAAATGACACAGCCCCGGACCGGTCCGGGGTAACGGTGAAATGGTGGGGTAAGAGCCCACCGGCGGCCGGGTGACCGGCCGGCCAGGTAAACCCCGCCCGGAGCAAGGCCAAACAGAGGCCGAGCGCCTCGGCGCTCAGGAGCTGCTCGCTCCCCGTGTCTCAGGTGGGCCGCTCGAGGCGCCGGGCAACCGGCGTCCCAGATGGATGACCGTCCCTTGCCTGCCGCGCCGGCAAGGACAGAACCCGGCTTATCGGCCGGCTTGCACTCCCTTCACGATCGCGCGGTGCCTCCACCGGCGGCGCCGGCCAGGATGCGCTGCGTCTCCTCCACCGCGAGGCTGTCGACGCGTTCATTCCCTGGATTGCCGCTGTGGCCGCGCACGTGCTCGAATCGCACCCTCGTGTCGATGAGCGGATCGATCGTCGGAAAGAGGTCAAGATTCTTCTTGCGTTTCCACGACCCGGTGAGCCAGTTGATGACCCCCAGGCTATCGGTGCGCACCACGATCCGCCACGCCGGATCGTCGCCGATGCGCGCACGAATGCGCCGAAGCGCCTCGCGCACCGCCTTCAACTCCTCGCGATTGTTGGTCGTCTGACGCTCACCCCCAGCGGCCTCGTCAACGCTGCCGTCCGGCCATTCGATCCTGTACGCCCACGCGCCGGCACCGGGGTTTCCCGAGCACGCTCCGTCGGTATATGCGACCACTGTCGACGTCACGGGGCGAGGATCCGATCGCAGTTCGCACACTGGGTCAGCCCTGTCCCCGTGCGCACCGCGCGACGTTCCTCGTTGGACACGGGCATGTGGCATCCCGCGCAGAATTCACCCGCAAGACCGGTCACCGCGGGACGGCGATGCGCGGCGATGCGCGCGTAGAGCGAGAGATCGCCGGGGTCGATGTCGGCCCGCAGCGCATCACGTTCGGCGTTGAGGACGTCGCGCTCCGCTGTCAGCGTTGCGAGGCGCGCGCGCATCGGCTCGAGCGAGCCGGCGCGCTGTGATTCGCGTGCTGCCACAAGGGCAGAAGCGTTCTGCAGGTCCGCCTCCGACTGATCCACCTGCTCCATGCGCTCGAGCGCGTCGTCCTCCGCGGTGGAGAGCCTCGCGCGCATCACCTCGAGCTCGCGCTGCATCTCGATGAGCTCGGCGGGGTTGCGTACCGTGCCTCCGTAGAGACGCCGGTCGAGCTCGCGAATGCAACTCTGCAGCGATGCGGCCTCGAGCTCGGCGAGCCTCGCGGTGGTGCCGAGCGCACGATGCTCCTCGTGTGCCGCGGCTTCGGCCTTGCGCAGGCGATCGAGCTCGGGGTCGCCGCGCAGTGAAGCCTCGACGCTGGTGATCTCCGACGTGACCGCCGCAATGCGGTCGTCGAGCTGCTGAAGGCTGAGCAGCGCCGATGCGCGGCTCACACTGCGACCGCGTGGGAAACGCGTACCAGAAGCTCCAGTGAGCGCTGGGCGGCGCCGGTGTCGATCGACGCGGCCGCCACCGCGACACCGTCGACCAACGTGGTGACGCGGTCGGCTGCGACCAGCACCGCGGCGGCGTTGAGCAGGACGACATCGCGCCGAGGTCCGCGCTCGCCGCCAAGAACAGCGCGGATGGTTCCGGCGTTGGTTGCCGCATCGCCGCCGCGCACTGCATCGAGCGGCGCGGGCTCGAGTTCCACGTCGCGCGGGTCGATGACGAAGTCGCGGACGCCCTCTACCGTCACTTCGTAACAGCGCGCGGGTCCCGCGACGCCGAGCTCGTCGACGCCGTCCGGCCCGGTGACGACAAGCGCGTGGACGTGTCCGAGTCGATGCAGCACCTCAGCCATCATGGGTGTGAGCCTCGCGTTCGAAACCCCAAGCAGCTGATGACGGACCCGGGCCGGGTTCGCCAGCGGGCCGAGCACGTTGAACACGGTTCGAATGCCGAGCTCGCTGCGAACCGGAGCGACGTGGCGCAAGGCAGGATGAAATGCGGGCGCGAGGAGGAAGCCGATACCGGCCTCCTCGACGCAACGCCGAACACCATCGGCCGGCAGCGAGATCACGACCCCGAGCGCCTCGAGCACGTCCGCGCTGCCGCACCGCGACGACGCCGCGCGGTTGCCGTGCTTGGCGACCGGACATCCGGCGCCTGCAGCCACCAGCGCGGCGGCGGTCGAGATGTTGAAGGTTCCCGCACCGTCGCCTCCGGTGCCGCACGTGTCGACAGCCTCGACGGGCAACGTCACCACCGTGGCATGCGCGCGCATCGATTCGACCATCCCGGTCAGCTCATCAACCGACTCGCCCTTGGTGCGCAGCGCGGCCATCAGCGCTCCCACCAGGACCGGCGACGCGTCCCCCTGCATCATCGCGTCCATCACCGCGCGCGCGGTGGGCACATCGAGAGAGCGATCCGAAACCACCGTCTCGAGTGCCTGCCGCAGCACCTCCGCACCCATCGCCGGCGACGGTAGCACCGAGCGTGAGCGGCGCGGTCCATATACTCGGAGGCGTGACCGCGCGCACCCTCGCCCCCTTCGACCCCGAGGTCATCCGCCCATGGCGCCTTGGCGACGGACCGCGGGGAGTGCTCCTCATCCACGGCTTCGCCAGCACGCCGCCCGAGCTGCGCCGCCTCGGCGAGGTGCTGGCGAATCGCGGCTTTCGGTGCTACGCACCGATGCTTCCCGGCCACGGCACGACACCCGATGACCTGGAGCGAACGCGGTGGCAGGACTGGGCTGCGTGCGTCGCCGCGGCCTTCGATGAGCTGGCCTCGCAATGTGATGCCGTCGTGGTTGCCGGTCAATCGATGGGCGGCACGCTGGCGCTGCATCTCGCGGCTCACGATCTGCGCGTCCGCGCCATCGCTACTCTTGCGGCGCCGATCTGGCTGAGCGGGCCGCTGCCACCGTTGCTGCCGTTGCTCAGGCATGTGGTGCGCTGGCATCGCGCGGGCGACGACGTCGACCTCTGGAATCCCGACGCAGTTGACGAGCTGCACAGCTACGGCATCCGTCCCACCCGAAGCATCGACGAGCTTCGCCGTGTCTGCGCGGTGGTGCGAAAGGAGCTGGCCGAGGTGCGCGCACCGGTGCTGGTCGTGCACGGCGAGCGCGATCGATCCATCGATCCGCGCTGCGCACGAGAGATCGCGCGGCGTCTCGTCGGCAGCGAGGCGGTGCAGCTCGAGATGCTGCCGCGCAGCGGCCACGCAATTTCCGTCGACGTCGATCGTGACCACGTCAGCGATGACATCGTTCAGTGGTTCGAACGGTTCGTCCCGGCCCGGCGAGCGTCTGCGGCCGCGGGACGATGAGTTAGCCGGAGTCGCGCGTGGAATCCAGCAGCCGCGCAGCGATTTCAGGGTCGAGGACGGGATTCGCCGGGGGGCCCGCATCGAGGTCGCGATGACGTTTAGAGGTGTGCCGTTGCGCGACCGGCGCGCTTTCGCGCGCGGTGTCATGAATCACTTCACCGCAGCCGGCACAGCGAAGCACCGCGGTCGACATCCCCTTGCCCGCATACTCGCGATGCGAGAAGCGCAGGTCGCCGCCGCATTTCGCGCAACGCCGGCGAGGCCTGCTCTCTCGCGAGACGTCGATGCTCATCGATGCAAGCCTACGGCGTGGACAGCGCCGTGAGCTTCGACGCCGAGATAAACGCCGACGCACCGGACATCGTCGATCGGCTGCGACTGGCCGTTCGCGATCCGGCAGGCGTCCCGATGGCGCCGGCCGGGCTGGACGACCAGCATCGGTATTGCTGCTGTGCGATCCGGCGACACCCGGCGTGCCTCTGCTCTTCGTGCTCCGCTCGGAGGAGCTTCGCCAGCACGCGGGTCAGATCGCATTTCCCGGCGGCGGGGCCGAGACAGCCGACGCCGACGTGGTCGCTACGGCGCTCCGCGAAGCAGGCGAGGAGTTGGGAATCGGGGCCGATAGCGTCGAGGTTCTCGGCGTCCTGACCCCCTTCTCGACGGTTGTCTCGGCACGGTGGCTGACGCCGGTTGTGGGTCTGCAGCGCGGTCCAATCGAGTTCAGATCCGATGACTTCGAGATCGCCGAGTGGTTTCATGTCGACGTCGCTGACCTCATGGCGGCGCCGCACACGGTTCGCGAGATCGAGCGCAACGACACACGCGGTGAGATTCACTACTACGAGGTATCCGGCCGGACCATCTGGGGGGTCACCGGGGCGATCGTGCACGAGCTGCTCGCGCGTCTCGGACGGACCGACTGACCTCAGACCGCCGCGCCGGCGATCTTCTGATCCTGGGCGAGAGCGACCGCCGCCGCGAACACCGGATCCACCGGCGCAGCGGAGTTGACCACGAGCACTATCGCGATCACATCGCCCTCCTGAAACGCGACGCCCACCTGGCTGTAGCCGGTCAGCGTCTTGCCGATGAACTCATCCGCCTGGCAGCCGAGGCGACCGAGCGATGTTACAGTCGTGACTGCCACGAACTGCTTCTTCGCAGCATCGCGCAACTGCGGATAATCCGCGCTCGCGGTGAGCGCAGAAGGATCGAGGACGACATCATCCTCGATCCGATATGTGTTGCCCGCATTGGCAAAGCCCCGCTGATCGCTGTTCGGCGTGTTGTTCATCTCGCCATCCGTGATCTGGTGCAGCACGGGGCCGCCAGACGGGATCCCACCGACCGTGAGCGCCAATTGGGTGACCGGTGAGGTTGCCGAGCTCAGCTGCGGATTCGCACAGTCAGACGCCGAAGCTGAGGGCGACAGCAGTCCCGACGTGGGGTCGGATGACGATGTCGCGGGATCCGGGGTATCGCCGCAGCCGGCGGTCGCCATCGCGACGACGGCGCAGGCGCCGGCCACCAGTGTTGTACGCATAACCAAGCTCATTCTCGACACCCCTCCCGACCACCGTAGCACACGGTTCCCGGGTCAGCGGTAGCGCGGATGCACCACAAATGGGTTGGCGCGCATCTCCTCATCGACGGTGGTGCGTTGCCCATGGCCGGGGTAGACGACCGTATCCGGAGGCAGTGTATAGATGCGGTTCTCGATCGAGAACATGAGCGCCGGCCAGGATCCGCCCGGAAGATCGCAGCGACCCACAGCTCGATGGAACAGCGTGTCGCCGGAGAGCAGGTCGGGTCCAATCCTGAAGCACACCGACCCGCGGGTGTGCCCCGGCGTGTGCACAACCTCGATGTCGAGACCGTGCCAGCTGAGCACTTCGCGGTCGCTCAGGTCCTGTTCGCACACGACATCGGGGAGATCATCCGGAACACCCGGAAGATAGTGAACCGCCTCGAGCTGTTCACGATCATCAGGATGGATCGCAGCATCACAGCCGAAGGCCGCCTTCACCGCCGGCACGCCGCTGACGTGGTCGGGGTGGCCATGGGTGAGGAGGATTCGATCGCAGCGGAGCCCGCGTTTTTCCAGAACGTCGAGTGTCTGCGGATACTGCAACCCCGGGTCGACGACGAGCGCGTCGGATGTGTCACGCCTGCGCAGCACGTAGCAGTTCTGATCGAACGTCGGGTCGACGACGATGGCCAGTTCGACGAGGTCGCGCAGGGTATCGGTCACGACCGAAAGACTACGCGGGGTTGGCGTTGATCGGGCCCAGTACGTCCGACGCTGTGATCGGCAGCACGAACCCGGCACCATGCCGCTCACGCCGCCGCGGCGCGTCCGACTCGACGAGCGCGCGCTCGAGCACCTCGCCGACGTTGTCCACCGGAACGACCTCGATGGCGTCGAGGATCTCCTTCTCGATCTCGTACAGGTCGCGCACGTTCTTCGCCGGCAGGATGAAGGTCTTCAACCCCGAACGGTGCGCAGCGAGCAGCTTGTCCTTGACGCCACCGATGGGAAGCACCTTGCCCCGCAGGGTCACCTCGCCGGTCATCGCGAGGTCGCGGCGCACGCGCCGTCCCGATGCCACCGACACCATCGCAGTCGCCATGGTCACACCTGCGGACGGTCCATCCTTGGGAATGGCGCCTGCGGGGACGTGTACGTGGATGGCATGCGTGTCAAAGAAATCTCGGGGCGCGCCGTACTCCACCGCGTGGACCTTCGCCCACGACAGTGCTGCGCGTGCGGACTCCTCCATCACGCTGCCAAGCTGACCGGTCAGCACGAGCTCGGGCTTGGTCTCGATGGCGAGCGCCTCGACGGTCACGATGTCGCCGCCCACCTCGCTGACCACCACACCGGTCACCGCACCAACCTCGTCCTGTTCGTGCGCTTCGCCGTAGTCGTGCCGTCGCGGACCGAGCAGATCCGAGAGGTCCTCCGGAGTGATGACCACGGGCGGCGTCTCCCCTGCCGCGAGCTTCCGCGGCACCTTGCGAGCGACTTCGGCGATGGTGCGATCAAGCTGGCGGACGCCGGCCTCGCGCGTGTACCCGTGCAGCATCGCAACGATGGTCTCGCGCGGAATCTGCAGCTCACCCGCGTCGAGCGAATGTTGGTCGAGCTGGCGCGGCACCAGATGTCGCTCGGCGATCTGCACCTTCTCCTGCTCCGTGTACCCGGTGATGCGGATGATCTCCATGCGATCGCGGAGCGGCGGACTGATCGTGTCGACAATGTTCGCCGTGGTGATGAACAGCACCTGCGAGAGGTCATACGGAACCTCGAGGTAGTGGTCGCTGAATTCCCAGTTCTGCTCCGGATCCAGCACCTCGAGCAACGCCGCCGACGGATCACCACGGAAGTCAGCACCGACCTTGTCGATCTCGTCGAGCATGATCACGGCATTCCGCGTCCCCGCGGTCCGCATCGACTGGATGATCCGTCCGGGCAACGCCCCGATATACGTCCGACGATGACCACGGATCTCAGCCTCGTCACGGATGCCGCCGAGGCTCATCCGCACGAACTTGCGGTCGAGAGCTCTGGCGATGCTCCTGCCGAGCGACGTTTTGCCTACGCCCGGCGGGCCGACGAAACACAGGATCGGCGTTTGCAGCGTTCTGCGCTTAGGAGCGGTCGCGTGTGCGGCGGGTCCTGTCGGCACGGGGTCCCCTCGCCGCTCAGCTGCCCGGTCTGACTCCTCTTCGTTTTGCGTTCTGGGACCGTCTTGTGCGGCGCCGGTCAGCAGGTCTGCGCTTCCCCCCGTGCCGCCACCCGCCTCCTGGGTGGCCGTGTCGCGGGCTGCGTCAGCTTCGTCCTTGGTCGCCTGCGCGGTTGCCACCTCTGTTGCTGCCTTAACTCGGATCCGGTCGCGGACAGCGAGCCATTCGAGGACGCGGTCCTTCACCTTTGTCAGGCCGTAGTGGTCTTCGTCGAGGATGGCGGCGGCGCGTTCGATGTCGAGCGTTTCGGCGGGAGGATCGACCCAGGGGAGGTCCAATAGCCAGTCGACCCAGGTTCGTACCATGCCCATCTCTGGGGAGGCGCTGGGGATCTGCTCGAGGCGGTGGACCTCCTTCAGGACGCGCTGTTTGACGTTGTCGGGCATGCCTGCTTTTTCGACGCGGGCGCTGAGGTCTTCGTCGTCTTCGCCGGCGTCGTCGAGCTCGGAGAGCTCCTTGCGGATGGCGCGGAGCTGCTCGCGGAGGATGTGCTCGCGCTGCGAGTTGTTGATGGTCTTCTGGACGTCTTCGTGGATCTTGCTGCGCAGCTGGGCGACCTCGACTTCGCGAGCGAGCAATGGGATGAGCTTGCGCAGGCGGACGAGGGTGTCCGTCTCCTGGAGAAGGGCCACGCGATCGTCGAATCCGAAATCCGGACACGTGCTCGCGATGTCGGCGATCAGCTCCGGCTGCGACGCGCGAGCCATCGCCACCGCCGTGTCGGCACCGACCTGGGCTCCGGCGTTGACGTACTCGGCGAACAGGGTTCGGACCGATCCGAACAATGCGTCCACCTCGGTGCCCTCGACCGGCTCCGGTGGGAGCGGCGTGACGGTTGCGATCCAGGCGTCTCCCGAAGCGTCGAAGGCCTCGATGCGGACGCGCTCCTTGCCCTCGACGAGCGCATGAGCGCCGCCACCCGGAAGCCGCCGGAACGCGCCGACGTGGGCGATGACGGCAATGGCATGCACGTCGTCGATCGAGGCTTCGTCACGCTCGGCATCGCGCTGGATGGCGAGCACCACCCGCCCGTCGCCGTTCACCGCCGCCTCGAGGGCCGCGACCGAGCGCGGCCTGCCGGCAGCGAGGGGCGCCAACTGCGACGGGAACACGACGTTGTCCCGAAGCGGCACCGCCGGGAGGGTCAGGGTGGCGGGGCCGGACGCGACCGGATCGGGCTCGGCGGGGGCCGAGGGGTCGACATCGGGCATCCCATGAGAATAGACGAGGCCTTCCGGGCTCAAACGTCGATCGCGACGCCCGTCTCCCAGTCGCGGCGCCAGGCGGCGGCGTAGTAGGCGGCGGCAGCGGGGTGGTCGATGCGCAGCCCGGCCTCCCAGTTGCCGCCGAGGCCGGTCATGCTCCAGTTCGCCGAGGAGACCAGGACGGCGCCGTCGGCCACCATCCCCTTGGCGTGCCCCGACGTCGAGCGCGCCGGGTCCATGCGACGGACCGGAAAGGGGAGCGATGCGAGCTTCCTCGCATCGGTCAGGTCCGGCACTCCTCCGATCAGCAGGGCACAGGCGACCCCGCGCGAGGACGCCAGTGCCATGCCGTCGAGCACGCCGCCCACGGGCAGGGCTTCGGGACGCGCGTATGGGACGGTCACCAGCACCTGTCTTCGGGCCGCGGCGACCATGGTTGCGATCGTGCGACCCACCGCGGCTCCTCCGATGACAAGACCCAGGTGGTGAGAGCGGGCGCAGAGGATTCGGGGTGGAACCTGCGGCAACGGCGTGCCGATGGCGGGGACGGTCGGATGTTGGTCAACAGGCGCGGCGGCGGCCGCCCAGGAGGGCGGAGGCGGGGTCGCCGTGCTCCAGTGGGCGTCGAAGGCATCCAACGCCGCGCGGCGCAACCCGCTCGCCCTGGCCGCCGTCACCCACCACTCGCGGGTTCCGGCGAGCGGGGTCCCCGCGGGAGGCACTCGAAGGTGGTGGTCCCGGGGCGCATCCCGCCAGATGAGGTTGCCGGTGCCGACGGCAACGGTCGAATCGACGATCAGAAGCTTTCCGTGTGCGGTATCGGCTCCCACGCCGGCGACACGGCACTCAGCACCGGAATCGATCAGCGCGCGTGCTGTCGCCGCGTTGCCGTCGGAGACGTGCGCGTCGAGCACGAGACGCACGCGCAGGCCGCGCTCCGCGGCGCGGACCAGGGCCCATCGATACGACGGCCCGACCTCGTAGACCGCGGCGTCAATGCTACGACGCGCCCGCCCGAGAAGTCGCATGAGCACGGTTCCCGCAGAATCCGGGCCGAGCGCGCAGGTCACTGCGCTCATGGCATCGCCAACGCGCTGGCGTGGTCGCACGGCACCTCCCCACCCTGGACACGTCGCACGCCCACCCGACGCACGATCCACCAGTCGCGCGCGTTGCCACGCGGCGATGTCAGGCCTTCGCGGGGCCGACCCTCGCGGCGAGCCGCTGCAACTCCGCGTGATGCTGCTTGACGTGGGCGATCACATCGTCGAGCACGGTGTCCTGCGCCTGCAGGTGCGCCTGCAACTGCAGGCATTCGCTGAGGATTGCCTCTGCGTCGTTGTACGTCTGCTCGGAGCGCTTGTCGGACGCCTTGCCCTGGATGTTCTGGCCCACGATGATGATCGGCAGCAACACCAACTGGATGAACGTCTGAGCGATCCACGCTACGATGACGATCGCCTGACCACTCTGGATCGCGGACGGGAGCGAGATCAAGGCGATAAGCGTGAAGAGATAAGCGCACCACATCGTTCCGACGACTGCGGTGATGATCAGCGCGACCTTCCCGTTGATTCCGACGCTTTCGTCCTTAACCTTGACCGGCTTCTCATTCCTGCGCTGTGCGATGCGCGGATGCTCGACGCGGTGGAACAGTTCTTCGACTTTCGGGATCGATACGGGAGCCGGGCTCGGTACCGGTGGGACGGGCTGGTCGGTCATGACAGATCTCCTCGCGTGAGTGCCGGATGTGGGCGCCCAATTGCGCGGTATCGTGAACGATGCACGCGCACTTGAGGGAAGGTCGGTCGTCGCGGATCAGCCTTGGTGTCGCAGCATCGCCGGCGGACGCGACCGGCGTAGGCTCCAGGCGGGCTGCCGCTCGACGAACTCGTACATCGCTGCAGGACGTCCCGGCCCTCCTTTGGCGAGCGTGCCGGTGGCTCGCACCAGGCCCGACTGCTCGAGCTCGCGCCGGAAATTCGACGGCTCATAGGTCACGCCGCTGATCGCCTCGAACACCCGCCTCGCCTGCGGCATGGTGAATCGTTCCGGGAGCAGGCCGACGGCGATGTTCGACCACCAGAGCTTGCCCCGGAGGCGCTCAACGGCGTCGACCACGATCCGGGGGTGGTCGAACCCGAGAGGCGGGAGCGCGTCGACCGGCTCCCAGCGCGAGCTTAACTCGTCTGCCCGGAGCACCGCGGCGTCGATGAGGGCAAGGTAGGCGACGGTCGGAATCCATCCGCGGGGGTCGCGTTCCGGATCCCCGTAGGTCTCGAGTTGCTCGAGGTAGACGGCACCCACGCCAGTCTTCTCGGTGAGCTTGCGCTGGGCGGTCTCCTCGGGCCGCTCGCTCGGGCTCATGAACCCGCCGGGGAGCACCCACGTCCCCGCAAAGGGTGCCTCGACCCGCTGCACCAGGAGCACGTGCAACCGCCCGGAGAGCGGAGCGAGCACCACCGGGACGGCATAGATCCCCGCCGGGGCCGGAAACCCCGACGAGTTGACCGCGGTCATGCCGGCGGCGCTGCCGGATGCTGCACCTCGTCGCATCGCGATTGATTGTGGCGACGCGCTAGGCTGCACGTCGATGGAGAGCGGGAATATCACGACTGCGGAAGGCTTCCGCAGCGCCCACGCCGAGATCTTCTCGGATGTCGGCACGCTGGCGGAGGGGCTCGACGACGAGCGAGCAATGCTGCCGACCGGCTGCCCCGGCTGGACGGTGCGCGATCACATCGCTCACATCACCGACCTTGAGAGCATCCTCGTCGGGCGACCGCGCGCCGAGCACACCCCGCCGGACGGGCTTCCCTACATCCGCAACCAGCCCGGCGCCTTCATGGAGATCGGCGTCGACGCCCGCCGTGATGCGCCATTGCGCGACCTCCTCGCTGAGTACCGCGCGGTGACCGCGGAACGGCTGGCCCGCCTCGCTTCGCTCACGGATTCGCAGCTCGACGAGATGGGGCGAGGCTTCTTCGGCGAGTCCAAGGTCCGTTCGCTGCTCGCCATCCGCGTGTTCGATCTCTGGGCACATGAACAGGACATCCGTCGCGCGCTCGGCGAACCCGGCGGGCTCGAGGGTGTCGCGGCGGCGCACTGCCGCGAGCGGATGCTGGCCGGCGCGGCATACGAGCTCCAGGACCGCATCGCCCCTTTGGGCGGGACGTCGATCGTCTTCGATGTGACCGGCCCCGGTGGCGCCCTGCGAGCGATCACGTTCGACGGCGAAAGGGGGCGGTCCGGGGCGACGATTCCCGAATCGTGGGCGTCGACATTCCGGCTCGACCTGCCCACCCTGACAGTTCTCTCCTGTGGCCGAGCTGACGACCCCGGCGCTCGCGCTCGCGTTGTCGTCGAAGGTGACCAGAACCTGGCGCGGCTCGTGCTCGAGGACCTGGCGGTCACACCGTGAAGGGAACGATGGTTGCGGCCGTGATCGCGGCGGCGCTGATGCTGGCCGGGTGCGGGCTGCAGCAGGACCTGGGCTCGGTGCCGATCGCGGGCAACGGCCCGGTGGGGCCGGCGACTCCGATCAGCGCTCCGACGCTCACCGGCTCTCAGTTCTCGTGGTCGTCAACTCATGGGCACGTCGTCGTGCTCGACTTCTGGGGTTCATGGTGCGGCCCGTGCAACGCGGAGCAACCCGACCTCAACAAGCTCGCGGCGCAGTGGATGCCCAAAGGCGTGATCTTCCTCGGCGTGGACGAAGCCGATTCGACCCTGAACGGCGCCGCCTACGAACGCAGCTACAAGGTGCCGTATGCCAGTGTCAATGATGCCAACGAGCTGATCACCTCGGAGTACAACGTCATCGATCCACCTACGGTGATCGTCATCGACGCCAAGGGCGACATCGTCGATCGCTTCCTCGGAACCCTGGTCGGCATCAGCGCGGATCTCTCGAAGCTCACCTGATGCCGCAGATCACCGTCTACGGCGCTCCCTGGTGCCCCGACTGCAAGCGCGCGAAGCGATTCCTCGCGGAGCAGCGTGTCGCGTATGACTGGGTCGACATCGACCAGGACGCAGCTGCCCTCGAGCACGTCGAGGAGCTGCAAAAAGGCGGCCGAACGATTCCGACTGTCGTCTTCGACGGGTCGGAGGTGCTCATCGACCCCACCAACGAGGTGCTGGCTCGCAAGCTCGGGCTGACCCTCGAGGCGAAGCGGAGCTGCTACGACCTCGCGATCGTCGGCGGCGGCCCTGCCGGGCTCGCCGCCGCGATCTATGCGGCGCGCGAGGGCATCGACGCCGTGGTCATTGAACGCAGCGGGCTCGGCGGACAGGCCGGCGTCACCGAGCGCATCGACAACTACCCGGGCTTCCCGGACGGCGTCGGCGGTGCGGACCTCGCCGAGCGTTTCATCGCTCAGGCGCGTCGCTACGAGGTCGAGCTGCTGAGCGCGGTGAGCGTCGAGCAGGTCACGGCCGAAGGTGCCGAGGCCGGGGACCTCTGCCTGCGACTGGCAAGCGGGCAGGAGATCGAGAGCCATGCGGTGCTCATCGCAACGGGGTCGTCGTATCGACGTCTCGGCGTGCCGGGTGAGGACGAGCTGATTGGCGCCGGCGTGCATTTCTGCGCCACCTGCGACGGTCCGTTCTACCGCGGCGCCGACGAGCTTCTGGTCATCGGTGGCGGAAACTCGGCGCTCGAGGAGGGCCTCTTCCTCCTCAAGTTCGCCAAGCGAATCCGCATCGTCCAGCGAGAACCCGAGCTCACCGCTTCGCGGCTTCTCCAGGACAAGATCAACAACGACCCGCGCTTCGTGGTACACCGCAACACTGAGGTCACCGAGCTCGCCGGCAAGGGACATCTGGAGTCGGTACGCATCCGAGACCGTGCCACCGGTGAGGAGCAGGTGGTCACGCCAGGCGCGGCGTTCGTGTTCGTCGGCCTCGACCCCAACACCGACTTCCTTCGGGGCAGCGTCGACCTCGACGCGCGCGGGTTCGTCAACGACAAGGGCGGCTTCACCACCTCGATGCCCGGGGTGTTCGCCGCCGGCGACGTGCGCCGCGGATCCACCAAGCAACTCGGATCAGCGGTCGGCGACGGCATCGCGGCTCTGATCGCGATCCGCGAGTACCTGCAGGACCACCACGAGGTCGCCCGACACTGCGTGGACTGAGACTCTGAGCTTCGGGTGGCGCTTTGCTATAGTGCGGAGCGCAATATGGAAATCCGCACTCAACCGAAGGACATGGTCGCCCTGACCACGCTCGGTCTGCTCAGCGAGCAGCCCTGCCATCCGTACGAGCTCCAGCGACTCCTGAAGGAACGCCATAAGGCTTACGCGGTCGGCAAGACCCGCAGCCTCTACCGTGCAATTGAGGAGCTCGAGGCGGCCGGATACATCGAGCCGCTCGAGACGAGCCGCGACGGCCGGAGGCCGGAACGCACCGTCTACCGGATCACCTCGGAAGGGAGTGAGGAGCTGGAGAACTGGCTCGCCGATCTCCTCTCGACCCCAGTCGACGAGACGCCCGTGTTCCGGGTCGCGGTGGGCCTGCTCGGCTACATCACCCAGGAGCGGGCCGAGACCGCGCTGGCAAGCCGCGTGGTCTCACTCCGAGCGAGGGTGTCGGCACTCGGCGCAACCCTCAGCATGGCCCAGGCCGATCTGGGACTCCCGAGGCTCGTCCTGCTCGAACTGGAACACGCGATAGCGCTGGCCACGGCGGAGGTCGACTGGATCCGTGGAATCCTCGCCGACATGCAGCGAGGCGTTCTGGTGTGGAACGAGGAGCTGATCAGAGCACATTTCGCGGCCATGCACGCCGCCGACACCGAGCGTCGCAGCCGGCACCGGGAGAACCACCTCGCGAGGTTGCTCCATCGCGATCGAGGCGAGCCCGTGTCCACCACCAGGGAGGAGACACCGTGATCGAGACGCACAATCTTCGAAAGACCTTCAAGTCACGACGGGGGCCCGTCGAAGCCGTGGCCGGGGTCGATCTCGACGTCAAGAGGGGCGAGATCTTCGGCTTCCTCGGGCCCAACGGTGCGGGCAAGACGACGACCCTCCGGATGCTCTCGACGCTGCTGCCACCAACCGGCGGCGAGGCAACGGTCGCAGGGTTCGATCTCCGGCGCGAGCCCGCCAAGGTTCGCCATGTCATCGGCTATGTCAGCCAGGAAGGCAGCAGCGCCCCGGAGATCCCCGGCCGGACCGAGCTGATCATCCAGGGACGCCTGTACGGGATGAGCAAGCAGCGTGCCGTCGCGCGCGCGGCCGAGCTCATCCAGTCGCTCGAGCTCGAGGATTGCGCCGATCGGCCGGTCAAGACCTTCTCCGGGGGACAGAAGCGCCGTCTCGACATCGGCGTCGGGCTCATGCACCTGCCGCAACTGCTCTTCCTCGACGAGCCCACCACCGGACTGGATCCCCAGAGCAGGGCGCGGATGTGGGATGAGGTGCGCAGGCTGCGCGACACCGGCACGACGGTGTTCCTCACCACCCACTACCTTGAGGAGGCCGATGCGCTCTCCGACCGCATCGCGATCATCGACCACGGCAAGATCGTCGCCCTCGGCACACCCGATGCGCTGAAGCGTCAGGTCGCCGGTGACGTCGTCGTCGTGGGCACGGAGCACGCCAGCGACCGGGTGCTCGAGCTGCTGAGGGGTCAGCCGTTCGTTCGCGAGGCGACCACGGCCGATGACCTGGTGCGTCTCTACGTGGACCGCGGCGAAACCGCGATGCCTCAGATCATTCGCGTGCTCAACTCCGCGGGCATTCCCCTCGCTTCACTGTCACTGAACCGCCCGAGCCTCGACGACGTGTTCCTGCGTCAGACCGGGCGTTCGCTGCGCGAAGCCGCATAGCGCATAGGGAGATCGATATGAAGCTGCTCAAAGACACCTGGCTGATGTTCCAGCGCTATCTGCTCGTCTTCCTGCGCAACCCGGCATGGGTGGCCATCGGGGTCATCCAGCCGCTGCTCTACCTCGTCCTCTTCGCGCCGCTGCTGAAATCGCTCGTCCACGTACCGGGGTTTCCGGCCGGCGGCGCATACAACGTGTTCGTCCCGGGACTGCTCATCCAGCTCGGCTTGTTCGGCGCGAGCGGTGTGGGATTCGGCCTCATCGCCGAGCTTCGCGCCGGGGTCATCGAGCGATTCCGCGTCACCCCGGTCAGCAGGTTTGCGTTGCTGCTCGGCCGCGCGCTCCGTGACATCCTGACGCTCGTGGTCCAGTCCCTCATCCTCCTGCTGCTCGCCATTCCCTTCGGATTGAAGCCTACCGTTGTCGGAGTCATCGTCATGCTGGGACTGGTTGCGTTGATCGGCCTCGGCATGTCGTCACTCGCTTACGCCGCCGCGCTCGCGCTGAAGAGCGAGGACTCGTACGCGCCGCTCATCTTCACGCTCTCGCTGCCGTTGCTGCTGCTCAGCGGCGTGCTCCTACCGCTTGACCTGGCACCGGGGTGGCTGCAGGACATCGCCAAGGCGAATCCGCTCTCCTACGCCGTGAACGCGGCGCGCGATCTCTTCAACGGGAAGGGCTTCGACCAGGCGGTGCTCGAGGGGCTCGTGATCATGGCCGCGCTGGCCGTCGTCGGCGTGCTGATTGGTGCACGCCGGTTCACCCGGGCGATCGCGTAGGCCGGTAGACCCTCAGGTCAGCCGGTGAGGGCCGGTGCGTCCTCGAAGCACGAGCGGACCACCGCACCAAGTCCCGGAAGGCTGAAGGGCTTGGTGATCAGGTGGTTCGCGCCGGCCAGGCGCGCACGTTCGACATCCTTGTCGGCGGACAGCGAGGTGAACACAAGCACCGGCATCGATTGCGTCGCAGGCTGGGAGCGGATATACCGGCACACCTCGATCCCGTCGACGCCGGGCATCATCACGTCGAGGATGGCGAGGTCGAACTGCTCATTTTCGAGCATGGTGATCGCCTCGCTGCCGTCTGAGGCCTCGCTCACCTCGAATCCTTCCATGCTGAGATACAGCCCGACGACGTGCAGCAAGCGCGGCTCGTCGTCAGCAAGAAGGATGCGCTGCTGGGTCAACGGTTGCGGCCTCCCGGGCGCGTGGACAGGTGCGTCATCGCAGTATCGAGCGCCGAATCGATCCGATCTCGCTGACCATCGTTCCGTCACCGGGTGGAGACATCAGGCACCGAACCCGGTTCCGCCCGCGGCCGTGCTGGATGATGTGCTCATGGCGGCGGCCCCCGACCAGCGCGTGCAACGAGGCTCGGACGTTTGTGTCTGACCCCGAGACGCCGCGCCGGAACCGGATGCTCACCGAGCCCGCGCGGCCGGCGCGCATCCGGGCGCTCCATTCAGCCCCCTGGCTCGCGGTGGCGACAGTCTGCGTCGGCGCGTTCATGGGCCAGCTCGACGCCAGCATCGTCGCCACCGCGCTTCCGTACATCCGCACCAACCTACACGCATCCATCGCCAGTGTCGAATGGGTCGTGCTCGTCTACGTGCTCGTCCTCGCGGGCACGGTCGCGGCTGTGGGGCGGATCGCCGACCGCGTCGGCCGCAAGCTCCTTTACACCTATGGCTTCGGCATCTTTGTGGCCGGGTCGGCCGCCTGCGCGCTGGCGCCCTCCCTCGGTCTCCTGGTCGTGGGGCGGCTCGTGCAGGCGGTCGGTGCGGTGATGCTCCAGGCGAACTCGTACGCGCTCATCCGCGACGTCCTTCCTCCGGGGCGGCTGGGCACAGGGCTTGGGGTGCAAGGCGCAGCGCAGGCGGTCGGGCTCTGCGTCGGCCCGGTGCTCGGTGGAGCACTCACGGCGCTCGGCGGCTGGCGCCTCATCTTTCTCGTCAACATCCCGCTCGGAGTGATCGGGCTCGTGCTCGGCTGGCTCTTCCTGCCGCGGAGCACCCACCACGACCCGATGAGCCGGATCGACCCCTACGGGACCCTGTTGCTCGCCGCGATACCGGCCGCCGTGCTCGCGGCGCTGTCGTTCGCAGCGCAATCGGGAACGCCGCCATGGATTGAGCCCGCGCTGGCCGTTCTCGCGTGTGCGCTCATCTTCGGCGCAGTCGCACGCCAGCGGAGCACGCCCAGCTCGGTGGTCGATGCGGTCCTGATCCGTCATCCGCCGTTCGTTGCCGGCATCACCGCTGCGATGCTGTCGTACGTCGTCTTATTCGGATGCCTCGTCGCGGTCCCCTTCCACCTTGAGAACAGGTTTCACATCAGCCCGTTCGCCGCTGGGCTGGAACTCAGCGCGCTGCCTGTCGCCCTGGCGGTGGCGGCGCCTCTCGGCGGGGCGATCCGAGACCGGATCGGACCTCGAGTGCCAACCGGCGCCGGCATGTTCGTGACCGCCATCGGCATGACGCTGCTGGCCGCGTCAGCAACGCGAATGGATCTGACGGTGGCCGCCCTCGCCATCGCGGGCGCGGGCATGGGCTTGTTCGTCGCCGCGAACAATGCGGCGACGATGTTCGCAGCGCCCCAGCAGCGAGCGGGCGCGGCCGGGGGCCTCCTGAACATGTCGCGCGGCCTGGGGACGGCACTCGGCGTGGCTCTGCCATCGCTGGTGTTCGCCTCGGGCCGCGGCATCACCTCGGTCGCCCTGCTCCTCCTCGGCGTGGCGCTCTTGGCGGGCGCCATCAGTGCGACCTCGCCCGGATCCCCCGACCGAGTGACCTCAGTGGTCTGACACTTCCGCCGGGTACCAGTGGGCCGGCCGGGAAGCGTCGCGGCGCACCCGCCCCGTGCTTTCCAGGAGCACCAGGTGCGCGAGCGTCTCGCCCACCGCCGCCCGGCGCATGAAGCCGACGATCTCCGACCAGTCCCGTGACCAGCGAAGCCGGAGCGTCGTCTCCCAGCAGGTGAGGCCTGGAGCACTGCTGACCAGGGCGTAGGTCTCGTCGAGTCGCCGGCGGTGGTGATCGAGGAGCTGATCGACGCGCGCATCGAGCCCGCGGAATCGCCATTCGTGCGCGGGCAGGACCTCGTCGACATCGAGATCGCGAACCCCGCGCAACGCGTCGAGGAAATCGGCCAGCGGGTTGACCGGCTGCTGCGCGTGGAACGCGACGCTCGGGCTGATGCGCGGAAGGATGTGGTCGCCGCTGAACAGCACGCGGCCGCGGCGGTCGAGGAAGCAGACGTGGCCGGGTGAGTGGCCGGGCGTGTGCAGCGTAACGAGGTCCCAGCCGGGCAGCGGCACCGGCGCGCGATCCTCGAGCAGGACATCGGGCTCGGCAGCAGCCACGAACTCGCGAATGCCCATGGATGCGCCGGTGAGCTCGGCCCGCGTCTGATCGGGCACGCCGGCATCGATGAGCAGCGCGTCCATGCTCGCGAGCAGGCGCTCGAGGCCGAGGCCGTATCGCGCGGGAATGAGCGCGGCATCGGCGGGATGGAGCGCGACCCACGCGCCGGACGCCTCGCGCAGCCGGCCGGCGAGCCCGTAGTGGTCAGGGTGGATGTGGGTGATGAGGATGGCCCGCACGTCGGTCGCCGCGTACCCGGCGACCGCCATCCCCGCCACGAGGGCCGCCCAGGCCTCCTCCGTGCTCCAGCCGGTGTCGATCACCGCGACCCCGGTTTCCAGCTCCAGCAGGTAGACGAGGACGTAGCGCAGTGGACTGTTCGGCAGCGGCACCGGAATCGACCACAGACCGGGACGAATCCGTTCCGTGTCGGGCAACCCAACCGAATCCCACGAGCGTCGTTGCGCGGTCCCGGTGATCTCGATGCCGCCCATGCGCCGGCCTCAGCGGCCGGCGTTCGCCGGGTTGGCCGCGAGATGGTCGAGGAACAGATCCTCGACATCACTCCAATGCTCGTCGGGGATCCAGTGCGATCCGCCCTCGAGCTCGAGAAGCTCGTAGTCGCCGGTGCAGTGCTCGGCCGTCAGATCAGTTGCCTCACGCGTGAAGACCGGATCCTGGTCGCCCCAGACATGCAGCACCGCGGCGCTCACCGGCGCGGAATGGCCGCGCTCCGTCCCCAACGCCCGATACCAATGCAGCGCGCCGCTGGGACCGACCGCGCGCAGTGCCGTGATATCGCGATGCGCATGCGCCGGGCTGAGACCGGTCGCGGTCAGGAGCGACTCTGCGACGACCCCGCCCGCAGCGTCGATCAGCGATTCAGGGATGATCGGGAGCCGGAGCACGGGGATGTACGCCATGCGCAAACGCTGCTGCGTGCCCTGGAGCGCCTGTCGCAGCGCCTCCGCATGCGGCGTCGAGACCGCGGTGAGCGATGCCACTGCCTCCGGATGGTCACCCGCAAGCGCCCACGCAACCACGCCACCCCAGTCGTGGCCGGCCAGGTGGAAGCGTTCACTCCCCAGGGCGGACGCGATGGCGAGGACGTCAGCGCACAGCTCACTGACGCGATAGGCCGCGACTCCGGCAGGAAGGGCGCCTCGGGAGTAACCACGCTGGCTCGGGGCGACAGCGCGATACCCGGCGCGCGCAAGGCCGTCGAGTGCGTCGTGCCAGCAGGCGCCCGTCTGCGGGAATCCGTGGAGCAGCAGGACGAGCTCCCCACCTGCGGGACCACTGGTGAGCGCGTCGAAACGCATGCCCCGTGCCGCGATGGTCGTGCTCTTGACCGCCACGGCATGGGAGCGTAGCAGGCTGCCGGAGTCACGTAGTCCGCGCGCCCACCTGCTTGATGCACCATGCGGCCCATGTCCGAAGCGCTGTTCACGCCCAACCGGCGCGGCTATGTTCCGAGTGACCACGCGCGCGGGCCGTGGGATCGCGGCGCGATGCACGGCGGGCCGCCGGCCGCTCTCATGGCGGGGGTTATGGAGGCGCTGCCCACCGAGGCGCCGATGGCGATCGTTCGAACCACCGTCGAGATCTTCCGGCCGGTGCCGCTTCGCCCCGTGGAGGTTGCGGCGCGCATCGAACGTGAGGGCCGGCGCGTGCAGATGCTCACCGCAACACTCACCGACGGCAACACCGAGCTCTGCCGTGCGACGGCCTGGCGCATGCGGATCGCGGACCTCGATCTCGGCGAACGGCCGCCGCTCGAGGTACCGTTCGCGGGACCGGCGGACTCGGTCGTGCATACGCCCGAGAGCGATGATCCGGCGTTTCACCGAACCGGCGTCGAGATGCGCTACGCGCACGGTTCGTTCGCGGAGCTGGGGCCGGCGACCGTGTGGATGCGCCTGACCGGCCCGGTCGTCGCCGGTCAGACCACAACTCCCTTGCAGCGCGCGCTCGCCGCGGCCGATTTTGGGAACGGCGTTTCGGCGGCAATCCCGTGGGGGGAATTCCTGTTCATCAACACCGACCTCACCGTGTACCTGCATCGTCAGCCCGAGGGCGAGTGGATCTGCCTCGACGCCGGGACCGACGTCGACCGGCGCGGTGTCGGCGTCGCGCACAGCCGGCTGTACGACGAGCGCGGACCGATCGGCCGTTCTTTGCAGGGCCTGTTCATCGATCGGGTCCGGGTCACACCGCCCAGCGTTTGAGTCCGACCTCTGTGCTGAGTCGTACTGGAGCTCGCGTCGGGACATGGTCATGAAAGTCAGCCGCTCCAAGCTTCGCGCAGCCGGATAGGAGCATCACGGGAGGCCGTCGACGATCGTGCTCACCTTCATGATCAAGCGGCTTGTGATCGGCGTGTCGCTAAATCCGAAGTGCCTGTAGAAGTGGTGAGCCGCGTCGTTTAGCGCATCGACGACAACGAACCGTGCGCCGGCCAGGTAGCTGGCAGCAACGGCCTTGTCAAGAGCATGTCCGAGGAGCTTGCTGCCCATGCCCTGACCGTGGCGACTTTGATCGAGCGCCAACCGAGCAAGAAGGATCGCGGGGATCTGCTCGCGTGCTCCTCCGGCCATGCTCCTGGACACGTTGTCGGGCGCAACCGCGTATGCGGCCAGACTGTAGTAAGCGACAACGTTCCGGCCTTCGCTGCACCAGACAAACGTCCGAGCAGTCCGCCGCGTCTCAGCTGTGCCTGCGGACCTCTTGAGCCAGTCGTCAAGGACCTCCTCGCCGCATGAGAAGGGCGCTACGTCTTGGGTGTCCCCCAGTGGTTCGGAGGCGAAGTCAGTGGCTATCGGAGCCCGCCGCCGCGGCCATGGCCCGGCGCAAGGCTGCATTTGCTGTGACCGGCGTGTCCAGGGCTGCCAGGAGCTCCTGGAAGTAATCCTCAGGGACGAACATCGTGGTCTGCTCCTGAATGACCCTTTCGGCTCGTTCGAGAGCACTGTCGCGCACGAGGTCGGCGACCTTCCGATGCTGTAGCTCAGCCGCCTTGGTCAAGATTGCTTTCTCTTCTGGCCGCAGGCGTACTTCGATGCGCTGGGATGCCACTATCAATGCGCCGCTTTGGTTCTTCATGTACGGACAATGTACGGCGCGTGCGCCCCCATTGTCAAGAGATCCCGCGTGCTTGCCCATATCCTCGGACGATCGACCTCGGCCCGATTGGCGTCGTCCCCAGGCGATCACGGGCCGAGGAGGCTTTCCACCCGCGGGTCGTCGCGAATCGGCTCAATGTCCACGTCCTCGAGCGCGAAGGCGCGCAGCTCGGGGCGTGCGCGCAGCGCGGTGCGAAGCAGCGGCAATGCTTTGTCGGCATCACCGTTGCGCGCGTAGAAGCACGCGAAGTTGTAGTCGGCGACCGGCTGATTGTCGGGAAACAGTTCCGAGTCGATCGCAATAGCTCCACCGCGCGGCTGCCTCCGCCGCGAGGGGATCGCCGTGCTCGACTGCCCAGTACGAGAGGTGCTGGGCCACATGGCCATGGCCGTTGCCCGGAACAACGCGCCACACGGGCCCACCATTGTCAGGGCGTTCGCGGAACAGATCAGCGTCGGAGCACGCAATGACCGCGTCGATCAGTGCCGTGTAACTCTCGGCGGCGATTGCACGCACGATGGCGGCACTGTCGCCGTGATGCTCCGCGTAGATCTCGGCATTTCGTGCGTCGAGGTCGGTGTCGTCGGCCGGCCCCTCGAATGCGGTCCCCTCCTGCGCCGCAACAAGCGCGCGCACAGCATGTTGACGCCAGGCGTTGAGGTGCGCGATGTTGTCCTTTGCGCTCCAACGCCCGTGTTCAGCGCCTGAAGAGTCATCCACCAGTGCGAGCAGCACCGCCTCCCGCTCGCGCGCGGCGGCGAGCGACTGTACGAGGCGTTCTTTGAGTGAATCGTTAGTCACGCGGGCAGCATAACCGCGGGCACCGGCGCGACGATCCACGGTTTGGCCATCTCCACGAACCGGCAGAGCGCGTTGACGAGCCGCATCTGCTCCGGCGAGTGGCAGCGTGCGCGCAGCAGCTCGGGCGAGCAGACCAGGATCGATAGCCCGCGCGCCCGGGACACGGCCACGTTGAGGCGGTTGAGGCTGAAGAGGAATTCGAGGTTGCGGGGCAGGTCGTCGACGCTGGACGTGGCCATCGAGAAGATGCTCACCGCGGCCTCCTGTCCCTGAAAGCGATCGACGGTGCCGACCCGCGCGCCCGCCGGCAACGCTTCGACGAGACACGCGACCTGCGCGTTGTACGGTGCGACCACCACGATGTCGTCGAGTGTCATCGGACGCTCGTGCCCCGTGTCGTCCCGCCATGTTGCGTTGGTCAGCTGGTTGATGACATCGCGAACACACTCCGCCTCGGCTCCAGAGCGGACCCGGTCGCCATGATGCTCGACGAATGACGCGCGCAGCCCGGTCACCGCGACACCTTCGATGACCACGGCCTGACGCGAACACTGCACTTCCGATCCGAGCCGCCCTTCGTAGAACGAACGCGACACGAAACCGGTCACGTCCGGGTGCATGCGCCAGGTGAGGTCGAGCAGCACGCCGCGGTCGGGAGGGATGGTCACGTTGCCGCCGAGCAGGTGCTCCAGCGCCGAAACCCCGACGCCGGGCGGATGGCTCCCCTGCAGCGGCTGCGCAAGTTGTCGCGGGTCACCGACCAGGACGAGGTTGCGAGCCGCGCGCGATACCGCAAGCGCGTCGGCCAGTGACATCTGTCCGGCCTCGTCGACGATCAGCGTGTCGAAGGATCCCTCGAGCTCGCGGCGGGCGAACAGCCACGAGGTTCCGCCGACCACGTCGACGGCTTCGTCAGCGAGCGCAGCCTCGACAGCGTCATTGATCCGAGCAATCTGGATCGATGCAGTTCCGATGCCGTCCCCTTTGCGGTGTTGGATGCGGACCTGCATGCCGAGAGACGGCGCGAGCTCCTCGATCTTATCCAGGAGCGTGCGAATCGCGTTGTGAGTGACCGCTGTCACGCCGATCGGGCCGCGCCCATGCTTGATGAGCGCGAGTGCAGCAAGCGCAGCCATGTGCGTCTTGCCGGCGCCAGGTGGGCCCTGCACCGGCAGGCACCCGCGATCCAGGCCAAGGATCAGACGGATCGCCGCCTCCGACGCCGTTTCACCGAGGCCGCGAAACTCGACGTCGGCGCTGCCGTTCGCACGTGGCGGCAGGCGCATCAGCAGGTCGCGCCCGGCTCGATTGGGGCCAGGAGCATCTGCGCCGTTGGCAGCGACCCATCGCCCCAGGTCGAGCAACGCCTCCTCCTGCGCATCCGTCTGCAGGGGCGTCGACGGGATCAGGAAACGCACCGTGCCGCGATCCGCCTGACCAGGCGTGCGTGACAGCGTGATCTCCCCGCGCGCGGCGTCGAGCTCCAGGACCTCGCCAGCAACCGGTGCCCAGCGCACGTCCGCCTCCGGGTCGAGCGGTTTGTCGCCGATGCTGATCCGGTGCTCCTGCGGCTCGAAGCGGTATCGCTCGATGATCCGGCGGCCGTCTTCGCGGGAGCCGATCATCTCGAGCGGTCCGAGCGCATAGGTGTCGCGCTCGAGCTCTTCGGGACTCATTGCGATCTGATCGAAATGACGCCACCAATTCACCTTGTTCTCGCGCCGGTGGTACGAGAGCAGTGGCGCGAGCAACCATCGCGCTCGGTCGGCGCCGGTCTGCACCTCGGAGTCCGCAGCAAGATCGGTCACGAGCGCGCCTGCAACCTCCTGGGTCGTGACGATCTTCGCCTGCAGCGCGTCACTCACCGCGCGTTCGATGACCGGTGGACGCTCGATAGGAGCGCCGCGGAGCGCCTCCTCCTCGACGCGGCGCGCCTCGAGCCAGTCGCGCAATTGCGCGGTGGAGATGCAGTCACGCTGGTTGTAGATCTCGATCTCGTCGAGCAGCGTCGCGTTGCCCGCGCTCCCATCCTCGCGACTGATCAGCCAGCGCTCGTACATGACCATGCTCCCCGCGGCGTCGGCGATCAACTCCTCGCGGGCGGGCATGTACAACCGCTCGACCTTCTTGAGCGAGTACGAGTCCGTTGACAGCCGGATTCCCTGCCGGACGACACGGTAGAGATCGACGAGCACCTCGTTGCGGAGCAGACGATCGACCTCCTCCTCGCGGGTGCCGTGCCGGCTCATCAGCCTGCGCAACGCCGTCTTCTCGTACGCCGCGTAGTGGTAGACGTGCATGTCGGGAAAGCGCTCGAGCTGTGCGATCGCGAAGTCGACGAACCCCTCAAATGCGAGCCGCTCGCCCGCCTCGTCGTGGCCCCACCAGGCGCGGTACTCGCCGCGCGTGTCGACCACGCCGAAGAGATACTCGAGCGGCACATCGCGAGCGAGGCCGTCGCCCTCCATGTCGAAGAAGAGGTCGCCCGGCGACGGTGCCGGCAGCGCGCAGAGACCGTGCCCGACCTCCCATGCGTCGAGCAACTCGTGTCGCGGGACGCCGCCGGGGTGCGGCCCGCGGTGCTGCAATGCCGCCTGCGCGTGGAGCTCGCGGAAGCTCGTGACGCTCATGCGCGCGGGTGGATCGGCTTCGGGGACAACTCCGCGAGTGCTGTCATGGAGCTGATGCCGGCCGACGTCAACGCGACCACCTGACCGGAGCGCATGCGGGCTACCTGCGAAAGGTGATCGTCGCGCTTTCGCTCCGCGGCGCAGCGCGCCGCGAAACCGCAGGTGTTGCAGTGTGCTACGGGATCCGGGTAGGTGGCGGTCCCCTCAACGAGCATGGCCGACTCGAAATCACGCTTCACGGTTGCGTGGTATGCGGAGAACTCGTCGAGGCGATACGCATGCTCGCTGCCGTCGCCGAGGACCACGTGCATGTGCGCAGGCGCAGTTCCCTGGAGCCGCTCGATGTGCGCCGAGTACTCGCAGAGCTGGAGGATGGCCTCGGAACGGACCCGCCGCGCAAGCTTCGCGTCTGCCGCCTCATAGCTCCAGCCCCACCGGGCGCTGGGCGTGTCCACCCGAAGCAGAAAGTCGGCGCGGCCCATCCAGGGTCCGTCGAAGAACGTCGGCTGATAGATGACGTCGTACCCCTCACCCATCGCCGCGACCGTCTCCGCCTCGAGGGCGCCCAGCTCTGCGGCGGTGCTCGCGTACCGGTCGCGCTCGTCCTCGAAGGCCTTGACGCGAAGGCCGCGAGCCCGGAGGCTCTCGAGGTGGCGCTGCTCGTGCCCAGCGCCGAGGTTCGCGAGCACCTCGCTGAGCGCCGAACGGTCGCTCGGGATCGACTCGCCCGCCGCGACCCGTCGCTTGAGCGCGACGAGGTGCCCGCAGGCCAGGTAGTCGCAGAGATCCGTGGCGGTGAACACCGGACAGCCGTCCTGGAGGAATCGCATCAGCGCACCATCCTTGCTCGCCGGCGCCTCTGCTCGCGCGGCAGCGGCAGGGTCAGCTGTCGCCCCCGGCGCATGAGCGCGGCGGCCTCGTCCTGCGGCGAACCGGCCAAGCCGGCGAGCCGCCTCGAACGCGCCGTCCCGGCGACGAAGAGCTCGGCCCGAGCGGCAAGCAGCGCCTGCGCGCGCCGGAGGTAGAGCCCATCACCTGCGATCCCGGGGTCGCCGCCACCGGGTGTCTGTGTGTCCATGCGCCGACGATGCGCGAGGGCGGCGACAGGTGGCTGTCGCGTACGGTTTTGCATGTGCCCGATGAGATCGAGATCCGGCTGCTCCTGGCGTCCGAGCACGCGGCGGTCGGGGCGGCCACCGCGTGCGCGTTCCGCGAATACTGGACGCCCGACAGACCCGGCTGGGAGCCGTACCTGGCGCGGATCGCCGACGTCGGGAGCCGCGCCGAGCGGGCGATCGTGCTCGTGGCCGTCGACCGGGGCGTCATCGCCGGCTCGGTCACCCTCGAGCTCGATTCGCGGATCGGCCCCGCACCGAGCGAGCCGCTGGCTGACGGCGAGGCCCATATCCGCATGCTCGGGGTCAGCCCGGAGCATCGCGGCCGCGGCATCGCCCGCCGCCTGATGCTCGCCTGCATCGACACGGCGCGCCGCCATGGCAAGCGCGTGATGACGCTGGATACCGAATCGGACATGGTCGGCGCCCGGCAGCTCTACAGGGAGCTCGGATTCGAGACGACCGGCACGCATCAGCGAGAAGGAGGGCCGCTGCTGCTCGGCTACGCGCTCGCCCTCAACTCGGAAGCCCGGACGACCCGCTAGGCTCCTTGCGTGCCAGGCGTTTACGAGAAGGGAGAGAAGGAGCTTCGGGTCATCAAGCTGTTCGCGCGCCTGTGCGAGACCGAGGTCGGCCTGACCACGCGGCAGCTTGCCGAGGAGCTCGAGGTCAACACGCGCACGGTCCAGCGATACGTGGCGACGCTGCGCGACAACGCCGGTATCGACGTCGAGGAATCCGGTGGTCGCTGGCGCATCGGCAAGGGCAGCCTGCTCCCGCCCCTCCAGCTCGACCATTACCAGGCGACGCTGCTCCTGGTGGCGGTGCGGCTCCTCCAGCAGGTGCGCCCGGAGCAGGACCCGGCGCTGGTCGGTGCCCTCGCCCACTTGTCCCGAGCGCTGAGCGTCCCGGTGGTGAGCGAGTACCTGCGCCGGACGCTGGCGGCAGCGGAGCGCCGGCCCGCCGACTCCGAGCGCCTGAAGGTCGAACGCACCGTCATCGACGGATTCGTGACCCATCGCGAGATCGAGGTCCGCTACGTCGACGCCAAGGGCAACGAGACACGCCGCGATCTTCGCCCCTACTTCATCCAGCCGACGGCCGAAGGTCGGCACATCTATGTCTTCGCGCGCGATTCCGTGTCGCACGAGGTGCGGTCCTTCCGGCTGGATCGGATCCGGGCGGCACGGCTGCTCCCGTCGAGCTTCGCGGTGCCCGACGACTTCGACATCGACACCGTGCTGGGCGCCTCGTGGGCGATCTGGCAGGGGGCCGGTGGGGATCGCGTGGTGCTGCGCTTCACCCCCGAAGCTCGCCAATGGGTCGACGAGAGCCCCTGGCCGGTGCACGCGAAGCGAACCGATCTTCCCGGGGGCGGCATCGAGGTCCGCCTCGACGTGGCCGGTGAGGTCGAGATGCGCCCATGGCTGATGCGATGGGGTCCGAACGTCGAGGTGCTCGAACCGGAGTCGCTGCGCCGCCACATCGCAGAGAGCCACGCGGCGGCGGCCGCACTGTATGCGTCAGGTCCTGCCAAACGGGGTAGAAAGTGAAGACCATGGACGAGAAAGTCACCCTCACCGACGACGAGTGGCGTCAGCGTCTGACGCCCGAGCAGTACAACGTGCTTCGCAAGTCGAGCACCGAGCGCCCCTTCACCGGGCAGTACGTCCACGTGGACGACAAGGGCGTCTACACCTGCGCCGGCTGCGGCGCCGAGCTGTTCAGCTCCGACACCAAGTTCGACTCCGGCACCGGCTGGCCGAGCTTCTATGAGCCGCTTCGCAACGGGGTCGTCGAGGAGCATCGTGACTGGAGCATGCTCATCCCGCGCACCGAGATCCGCTGCGCCAAGTGCGGCGGGCACCTCGGCCACGTCTTCCCGGACGGGCCCGAGCCGACCGGCCAGCGCTACTGCATGAACTCCTGCGCGCTCAAGCTGGAGAAGTCAGCGAGCTGATGCCGCTCGAGCCCTCGCCTCGGGCTCGTGCGGTCCTCGAGCGGACCTTCGGATTTGCGGACTTCCGGCCGGGACAGGCCGACGTGGTCGCCGCATCCGAGGCGCGCGCGGACGTGCTCTTCGTGGCCCCGACCGGCTCCGGGAAGAGCATCGCGTACTGGGTCCCAGGAATCGCCGGCGGGGGGCTGACCATCGTCGTGTCGCCGTTGATCGCGCTCATGGTCGACCAGGTCGCGCGACTTATCGCCCTCGGGGTTCCCGCTGCCTGCCTGCACAGCCAGGTGTCGGCTGCGACCCGCAGCGAGTCGTTGCGAGCGGCCGGCGCAGGCGAGCTGCGCTTCCTCTACCTCGCACCCGAACGGCTCGGCGCCCCAGGCTTCCTTGGGAGCCTGAGCAGGCTGCGTGTGGATCGATTCATCGTCGACGAGGCGCACTGCATCTCCAGCTGGGGTCATGACTTTCGTCCCGACTACCGGCGCCTCGGCGATGCCATCACCGCCTGTGGCAGGCCGCCGGTCGGCGCCTTCACGGCGACGGCGACTCCGCGTGTTCGCGCGGACATCACGTCGAGTCTCGGGCTCAGTGCTCCAGTCGAGCGGGTTACGGGATTCGTGCGCGAGAACCTCACGATGTCGGTCATCCGCTGCCGCGGCGCGGCCGACAAGCGCGACGCGTTGTTGCGCCTTGTCCGTCCGGACGCGGGTCGAGCCCTCGTGTACTGCGGGAGCAGACGGACGACCGACGAGATCACCGAGCTGATCGCCGGCGCCGGCATTGCCGTCGCCGCGTATCACGGCGCCGTTGATGGGGACTCGCGGCAGGACGTGCACGAACGCTTCGCGGCGGGCCGTCTGCAGACGATCGTCGCCACATCGGCGTTCGGCATGGGCGTGGACTTCCCTGACATCCGCCGGGTGATCCATCACGATTTCCCGGGCAGCCTCGAGGAGTACTACCAGCAGGCAGGGCGCGCCGGACGCGATGGCGAGCCGTCCGAGTGCATCCTCCTCTACAGCCCGGCCGACCGCCAGCTGCAGGAATTCTTCATCGAGCAGGCGTATCCCGAGCGCGACGTCGTCCGTTCGGTGTATCGCGAATTGCTTCGCGAAGGCAGCGACGCCATCGATGACTGGCAGGCTCGGGGCGTCGCGGTCAACGCCGCGCGCGCCGCGCTCGACCTGCTCCGCAGAGCCGAGGTCATTCAGCCCGATGGCACCATCCGGCGACTCACCGGGGCGCCGGTCGATTTCGACGAGCAGGCGGTGTTGAAGGCCAACGCGTACGCGCGCGTCAATCAGGTCATGGAGTATGCAGGCACACGAGGCTGCCGGCACGCCCGCATCGCCGACTATTTCGGCGAGCAGGGCGTGGCGCGAACCTGCATGGCGTGCGACAACTGCCTCGACAGCAACCGCACCGCGTACGCGCCCGTCGACGCCGCACAGGTGAATGCGGCGCTCGCCTGTGTGGCGCGGTTCGACGGCCACCTCGGCGGCGTCCGCATCGCCTCGATCCTTCGCGGTGGTACCGATGCGTGGACGTCGTCGCGGTCCTGGGTCACCGAGCTGCAGTGGTTCGGCGCGCTCCGCGGCTGGGAACTGGAGCGGATTCGCGAGCTGCTGGAACGCCTGGTGGAGCTGGGATGCATCAGCCGTGGCCACGGTGAGAAACCAACGCTCGGAATCACGCCGCGGGGGAGCGCGGTGCTGCGCGGCGAGGAGGCAATCGACGTCGATGTCCGTGCGACGGCACAGGTGCGTGTGAGCGGGAGCCGCAAACCCGCCGGCGGATCCACGACCGCACTCGAGATGACACCTGAGGTGGCGGCACGCTTCGAGGCACTGCGGAGCTGGCGGCTGGGCATCGCACGCAGCACAGAGGTGCCGCCGTACGTCGTCTTCCACGACCGTACGCTGGCCGAGATCGCGCATCGGCGCCCTGCGAGCGCCGGAGCGCTTGCGAACATCCCTGGCGTCGGCCCCGCCAAACTCGAGCGCTACGGCGACGCTGTGCTCGCTGTTCTCCGCGCCGGAGTTGAGTCTTAGGCGGCATTGAGCACGTCGCGGGCCGAGCAACTCCGCTGGCACGTTCGGAGCGGCTCGCGACCCCGAGCAGAAGGCTGGCCGGCGCGATCTACCATGCGGAACATGCGAGAGGACGAACCGGGTCAGCAGCGGTTCACTGCGCAGGCCCAGGCCGACGAATGGGACGCACGGTACAGCGAGCCAAGCGGCGCGTTGTGGAGCGGTCGCCCAAACGGCCGGCTCGTCGTCGAGGTGGCGGGCCTCGCGCCGGGGCGGGCACTCGACGTCGGCTGCGGTGAGGGCGCCGACGCGATCTGGCTTGCGCGCAACGGTTGGACGGTTGTGGCGATCGACATCTCGGCGGTCGCTGTGGGCCGGGCGCAAGCGGCAGCGGAGCAGGCCGGCGTCGCGGTCGAGTGGATCTGCGCGGATGCGTTACGGACGGCGTTCCCGGCCGGTTCGTTCGAGGTGGTGTCGCTGCAGTATCCGGCGCTGCCCAAGGCGGCCGGCGAGCTTGCCATGCGGGCACTCCTCGACGCGGTGCGCCCCGGCGGGTTGCTGCTCGCCGTGTATCACGACCTTGACCACGAGCACCGCGAGCACATGAGGTCGCGGGGCGTTGACCCCGCGGACTACGTCGATGCCGACGACCTCGGTCGGTTGCTCGACAGCGACTTCACGGTCGAGCGGCTGTTGGAGCCGCGTATCGATCCGCCGGCGGGCAATCCGCATATCGCCGACATCATCCTGCGTGCCCGCCGACGCTGACCGCGTGGCGCAACGCCCCTTCAGGGCGTCACAACAAAGCCCCTTACGCGGGAATGTTGCAGGTCGCAGCGATTCCACGCCGAGTGAAATACTTCTGGTGGTACTCCTCGGCGTCCCAGAACTTCGCGGCTTGAACGATCTCAGTGACGACCGGGCGCCTGTAGCGACCCGACTCCTCGAGGCGCTTCTTCGACGCGATCGCGGCAGCCTCCTGGTCCGGCGAGTGATAGAAGATGACCGATCGGTAATTGTCTCCGATGTCCGGGCCCTGGCGGTTGAGCTGCGTCGGGTCGTGGTTCATCCAGAAGATGTCGAGCAACGTGTCGTAGCTCACGCGCGCCGGGTCAAACGTGACCTCGACGGCCTCGGCGTGCCCGGTGCGGTGCGAGCACACGTCCTCGTACGAGGGCGCCTGTGTGAAGCCGCCCGTGTAGCCGACCTTGGTCCCAAGGACCCCATCGACCTGTTCGAATACCGATTCCACGCCCCAGAAGCACCCTGCGCCGAATGTCGCTGTTTCCATGGTCCGAGTATGGCTCGATACAGCCTCAGCCAATCACGAGGCGGCGGGCAGCTTGACCTGCCCCGTGGCGTAGACGGGCGGCCAGACCACCACGCTGTGCCGGGGCGATTGCCACTGCCACACCACCGCGGCCGCCCGGGTGTTCTGTCCCAGCTGACCGGCTGCGGACGAGAACAGCACGCCGCCGCCGTTGGGAAGGCTGCCGCTCGGGAGATCGAGGGATCGTGCGGCTGCGGCGATGCTCTGCGCGCTGTCATCCCCGGCCCGATTGAGGACATCCGCAAAGAGCACCCACGCGGCGGTGAACCCTGCAATCCCCTCCTCGTCCGGCGCAGCCTCGCCCGTGCGCTGCTTCCAGAGGGCGGCGAAACGGTCGTACAGCGACCGAGCCTGAGGATCGAGCGCACCAGCGTTGAAGTCGCCCTGGGGGCGATCCGAGGCGAAGACGCCGACCGCGGCGGCGCCGAGGACGTTGCCGAAGTCCTGGTCGCACTGCGCCATGGTCGTGCCCATGAACACCTTGACCCCGAGCCCGGCTGCGAGGAATGCGCGCCGGAATGCGATGCCGTCCTGGATGTGCGACGACAGCACCAGGATGTCCGGCTTCTCCGCGGCGAGCGCTCGCATCACCGGCGCCCAGTCGGGCGTGTACGGGTTGTAGACGAACTCACCGCTGATGTGCATGCCACCCGCCTCGAGCGCGGTGCGGGTCGCGTCAGCGACGCTGTGACCGTAGTCGTCGTCCGCGGTGACGAAGGACACTCGGATCTTGCCGACCGGAATCCCCATGCGCGGCACCAGCTGCTCGAGCGTGAACTTCCCGGCGTTCGCACCCAGCTCGGCGCCGTTCACGCCGACGCGGAACACCAGCGGCGAGCCCTGCCCGGTCACGCGATCGGCAACCGCGCCGGTTTCCCAGTACACCATGCCGGCGGCCGACACCGCCGCCGCGGCGGGGATCGAGAGCTGCGACGAGTATGCGCCAATTACGACAGGAACTCCATCGGCCTGGAGGCTCGATACCGCCGCCGGGATCTGGCCCTGATCCTCGACGTCACGCAGATCGAGCGAGATCTGGTGGCCGGCGATCCCACCGCCGGCGTTCGCCATCTGCGCCGCCAGGGTCGCGCCGAGATACTCGTCGGTCGAGTCCGGAGCCGTGCTGCCCGACAGCGGAAAGATGGCCCCAACCCGGAAGGGCACGGGGCCGGCGGCGGCGACGCTCGCGCAGGCCGCCCCCAGCACTGCGAGGACGAGCGCACCGACCAGTCCGAAGGGACGGGCACGCTCGGCGCGGTGGCGCTGCAGCACCGGCCGATCTTACCCGCGAGGCGCGCTGCAGGGTGTCGTGGCGGAGTGAGTGGACGGGACCCCGGCAGATGCTGAATTGCCCCCAGTTTGAGCGGTGGCCGAGGCGGCGCGAACTCCGGCGGAGGCTGCACAACCCGTTTTGAAGCAATAGCGGAGGGCGGAGGGGACCCCGGCGGAGGCTGAATAGTCCGGTTTGAAGCCGGAGCCGGGGTCCCCTCCGCCCGTCTCTACGAGTTCTGCGCCCGGGCGGGCGGACCCCGGCGGAGGCTGAATAGTCCGGTTTGAAGCCGGAGCCGGGGTCGCCTCCGCCCCGTCTCTACGAGTTCTGCGCCCGGGCGGGCGGACCCCGGCGGAGGCTGAATAGTCCGGTTTGAAGCCGGAGCCGGGGTACCCTCCGCCCGTCTCTACGAGTTCTGCAGCCGGGCGGGCCGGGCTCGCGCGGCTCCCAGACGCGGTGAAGCAGCGCGGTTGCGCTTCCACGCGGCCCATCCCCTGCCGACGGCGTACGTCCCCGCGCCGATCGAACCGACGAAGAAGCCGATCGGAAGATTGGTCAGATACGCCAGCGCGATGGCCGACCATACGGTGCCCAGCGCGATCAGCACCGACAGGCCCATCGCCGTGAACGGCCGGTCGGTGAACGACCGCGCGGCAGCAGCCGGGCTGATCAGCAGGCTGAAGATCAGCAGTGCGCCGACCACCGGTACCGCCATGGTGGTGGTGAGCGCGACGACGAGCAGGAACACGACTTCCATGCGACCGCTGCCCACGCCGCGCGCCTCGGCGACGTCGGGCATCACCGACGAGAACATGAGCGGTCGATAGACGAGGAAGACCGCGGCGATGCAGATGACGCCGATCACCGCGATGGGAACGAGCTCGCTGCTGCTCACCCCCAGCACCTCGCCGAAGAGCAGCGAGTAGATCTCCGGCGCGTATTCGGTGGTCATCGACAGGAACAGCGATCCCAGGCCGAGCATCACCACGATCACGAGCGCGGTGGCGACGTCGTGCCGAGCCCGCCGCCCGAGACCGGCGATGGTCAGCGCCCCGAGCACCGAGAACACCGCGAGCCCGACGATCGCGTCCACGCCGATGAGGCTCGCCCCCGCTGCGCCGGCAAACGCCCCGTTGGGCAGCGCGTGCGCCGCAAACGCCGACCCGCGCAGGACGATGAAGAATCCGACCACGCCCGCGACGATGGCGACGATGGAGGCCGATCCCCAGGCGTTGAGCATCAGGTCCGAGAACATCAGCCGGCCTGCGGGGCGGTTGACCGGCGCACCGCGACCGAGCGTCCGCGAAACCGAAGCTGCGAAAGGAGATACCCGAGGAAGATCAGGGTGACGACGAAGAAGCTCACCGGCCAGCCGCCACCGTTTGGAAACCAGTAGTAGCTGTCGTACGCGAGGAGCACGCCGAGCCAAGTGGCGATGACCCCGATGACGGCCGCGATCAGCGCGGCGCGACCCGTCTGGTTGGTGATGCGCAGCGCCGTGGCCGCGGGTCCGATGAGGAGCGCCGTCGAGAGGATCGCCCCGATGGTCACCGCGGAAAGCGACACGGCAAGGGCGAGCGCCACCAGGTAGCCGATGCCGACCAGGCGCACGCGGATGCCCTGCGCGATCGCCAGGTCGGCGCTGACCGATGTCAGGATCAGGGGCCGGTACATCAGCAGCACGATGCCGGCGGCGACAATGCTGAAGATCACGATGACCGGGACCATCGATGAGGGCAGGGTGAAGATCGACCCGAAGAGAACGTTGACGGTCGCCCCGGTGGTGCTCGACGCCGTCGTGTCCAGGTAGAGGAACAGTGCAGCCAGCCCAAGCGCCGCACCGAGCACGATCCCGGTCGCGAGGTCGCGCCCTCGAGGCCGCCGGATGCCGATCCACTCCATCACGCCCGCGGCCATCAGGTTCATCGCAACGTACCCGAAGAGCGGACTGATCCCGAGCACGAACGCCGCCGATCCACCCGCAGTGCCGATGTCGGCCAGCGAGTGACCGGCGAACGACTGGCCACGCATCACCGTGAAGGTGCCGACGATGCCGGACACCACCGCGACCACCCCACCCACCACGAGGGCGGTCTGCACCGGGAGGTTGGAGAAGAAGCCCGGCTCGATGAGCGGTGAGAGGAATCCGGTCACCGCTACACCAGCTCGACGATGGACTCGGTGTCCCCGTGCTGGAGCGCCTCCTCGCGGCGTCCCGCCACCACGAGAACCCGGTCGTGGACGTGGATGACGTCGACGTGCACCCCGTAGAGCTTGGTGAGCGACTCGCTCGAGACCACCTCGGCGGTCGTCCCCGTCGCAATCCGGCCGTTCGCGATATAGACGATGCGGTCCATGACGGGAAGCAGCGGGTTCATGTCGTGCGTCGAGATGAGCACCGCGATCCGCTGCTCCCTCGCGATTCGCGCCAGCAGGTCGACCACCTCCTGCTCGCTGCCGAGGTCGAGGTTCGCGAGCGGTTCATCGAGGAGGAGCAGGCGCGGACGGCTGATCAGCGCATGGGCGATGAGGATCCGCTGCTGCTCGCCACCGGACAGGTTGCCGACCCGCGAGTCCGCGAATCGAGTTGCGTCGACGGCCTCGAGCATCTCGTCGACCTGCTTGAGTCGTGTGGACGACGGCAGCGGAAACCCGAACCGCTGACCGTCGAAACCGAGCCCGACCAGGTCGCGTGCACGCAAGGGCATGTCCGGGTCGAGCGTGATCCGTTGCGGCACGTATCCGATCAGCGGCTGGCGCCTTGCGCCGCCTTCAACGCGCACCGTGCCGGCGCTCGGGCTGATGAGCCCGAGGATGACGCGGAGCAGCGTTGTCTTGCCGGCACCGTTCGAGCCGATCAGCCCGGTGAATTCACCCGCATTGATATGGAAGGTGACATCGTGGAGGATCTCGCGCCCGGACAGGATGACGCTGATGCCGTCGACGGCGAGGATCTCATCCGAGCCGCTGGCGGCGCGTCCCTGCACGTCTACAGGTGTTGCGTGGAGATACCGTTTGCGACGGCGTTGCGCAACGCAGTGACCTCCGCGAGCATCCACGACTGGTAGGTGTAGCCGGGTGTCGGCATCGTCTCGTAGACGCCGATGACCGGGATGTTCGCGGACAGCGCGGCGCTGATGAACGTCTGCGTCAGCGTGTCGGTGACCTGCTGGTTGTATACCAGCACCTTGACCCGGTGTTGGGTGAACAGGCCGGTCTCGAACGACACGTCCTGCGGGGCAGGATCGACCCCGTTCATGATGTCCGCCTGAAACTTGAACGGCGTCAGGTTGTCGGCGCCGGCGGCCTGGAGCATGTAGTCCGCGACCGGCTCCGTGGTGGCCACCGTCGTCCCTGCGTACTGCGATTTGAAGCTCGCCAGTGCCTGCAGCCAGGGGTTGAGCGATGCGATGAAACGGGTCGCATTGGCAGTGAAATATGACGCATCCGCGGGCTTCAGCGCCGCGTAGTCGGCAGCCAGCGCGTCGGCCACCTTCGGCATGGTCGCCGGGTCATACCACAGATGCGGGTTGGGAGTGCTGTCCGGGAGCCCGAGGAGATGCTGCACGTCGATGACCTTGCGGGTCTGGCTTGGCGACGCCGACAGGATCTTGGTCATGTAATTGTCGTAGCCGACGCCGTTCTGGATCACGAGCTCGGCGGCCCCAACCTCCTGGGCCACACTCGGGCTCACCTCGTAGGTGTGTGGATCGGTGTTCGGGTTGCTCTCAACCGAGGTCACGGTCACGTCCTTTCCGCCGATCTGGGCGGCGACATTGCCGTACTCGTTCTCGGCGGCCACCACCGCGAATGTGCCGGATGCGGCCTGGCTGGGGGTCGCGCCACAGGCGCTGACCACAGCGATCAGTCCGAGCCCGGCCACCGTCATCCGGGCAATGTTTGCAGAGCGGGGAGCATATGGAAATCTCATGAGACCGCAGTCTATATGAAACTCAGTCTCGTTTAGCTGCCGGTCCCATCTCCCATCAGCATCACGAGCTCGTCATGGAGCAGGCCATTGGTGGTGATCACGCTTCCCGAGTTCGATCCGCATGGCGCCATCGAAGTCGCTGAAGCGGCCGCCCGCCTCGACCAGGATGACCTGGGTCGCGGCCACATCCCACGGGTTCACCCAGGCCTCGAGGGCCACGTCGATCACGCCTTCCGCGACGAGCATGTGCGACCAGAAATCGCCGAACGCCCTGACCACCCGGGCGCGCTCGAGCAGGATCCGGAAGCCTCGCTCGCCCCGCCGGGTTGCGAAGTCGCGGACATCGGTGCACGAGACGTAGGCGTCCTCGAGGGTCGGGGTCCGCGAGACGTGGAGGCGCCGCCCCGAGTCGGCGAACGCCCCCTGGCCGGTCGCGGCCCACCACCGGCGGCCGAGTGCCGGCGCCGACACCACGCCGCAGACGGCCCGGTCCCCGCGCATGAGCGCGATCAACGTCGCCCAGACCGGGACACCGTTGGCGTAGTTCACGGTCCCGTCGATGGGGTCGAGGATCCACCGCCACTCCGCCCGCCCTTCCCCGCCGAACTCCTCACCGACGATCTCCTGGCCGGGGCGCAAACGCTCGAGCGCTTCGCGAAGCGCGAGCTCGGTGGCCCGGTCGGCATCGGTCACGGGCGTGCTGTCCAGCTTGGTGTCGATGCGCAGGTCTGGCGCCTGGAAGCGTGTCGTCGTAATCGCATCGGCAATGTCGGCGAGCTCGAGGGCGACTTCGAGATGGGATGACATCGGCGTTCCGTAGTGTCGCGGTCCATGCCGGCGCCGTGCTCGGAGGGCGCGCCCATACCATGCGGTGATGACCGACATCGCCGCTCCCATCCCGGCCAGCACGGTGGCGCTGCTCCGCGATGTGGACGGCGGTGTCGAGGCCTGCATGCTTCGCCGTCCGGTCCGGAGCAGCTTCGCAGCCGATGCGTTCGTGTTTCCCGGCGGCGCCGTCGACGCGGCCGACGGCACGGGTGATGCCGCATATGCGGTCGCCGGGGTTCGCGAGGTGCTCGAGGAGGTCGGCATCCTCATCGGGGGCTCCGCGCCGGGCAGCGCCGAGAGCCACCTCGGCGCGCGTATCGAGGCCGCGCGTTCCGAGCTGCTCGCCGGCGCGGGGATCGCCGAGACACTCGGGGCACATGACCTCGTGATGGCGCCCGATCGACTCGTCTACATCGGCCACTTCATCACCCCTCCCCGCGAGGGTCGCCGCTACGACACGCGCTTCTTCGCGGTGCGTGCCTCCGACGACCAGACGGTGAACGTGCATGTCGCAGAGGCGGTCGAAGGTGGCTGGCACCGGCCTGAGTTGATGCTCGACCTCGAACTGCCGGCGATGATGCCGCCCACCCGGATGATGTGCCACACGTTCGCGCGGCTCGGATCCGTCGATGCGATCCTGAGCACGCTGGGCGCCAACCCGATGGAGGAGACCGAGATAACGCCCGAGATCATCGCCGGCTGGATGTCACTCCAGATCGAACGGGACCGGTCGTGAGCGCTCCGCCGACGCGGGTGCTCGCACCCAACCCCTCGGTGTTCACCGGACGCGGGACCAACACGTACCTCCTCGGCGGGTCGTCCCTGGTCTGCATCGACCCGGGTCCCGCAGACGACCGGCACCTGGTCGCGATTCTCGACGCCGCCCGAGGACGCGGCGGACGCATCACCACCATCGTGCTCACGCACTCACACCCCGATCACCGGCCACTCGCGCGCCGCCTCGCCGAACAGACGGGCGCGGCCGCGCACTGCTTCGACCCCGCTGCCGGCGACGAGCACGCGCAGAAGTTGTCCGACGGGGACGTCGTGCGCATCGACGATATCGAGTTGGTTGCCGTGTACACGCCGGGGCACACCCGCGACCACCTCTGCTTCTTCGATCCCGCGGCGCGAACCCTCTACTCCGGCGATCACATCCTCAACGGCACCACGTCGGTGGTTCACCCCGGTGAGGGCGACATGACCGACTACCTTGAGTTGCTGCGACGTGTCCAGGCGCTGCAACCGCTGACGATCCTGCCCGGACACGGCGAGCGCGTCGACGACGCCGGCGCGCTCATCAACGAGTACATCGCGCATCGCCTGGAACGTGAAGCGCAGGTGCTTGCCGCTGCGCAGGGGCGCCCCGCATTCACGCCGATGGACCTCGTGCCGGCGATTTACGCGGCCTACCCCGTCGAGGTGTATCCGCTCGCCGCATGGACGGTGCAGGCGCACCTCGACAAGCTGGTGCGCGATGGTCGCATCGATCGTGTCGACAGCGAATCCGAGTCGGACCCACCCCGATACCGAACTTCCATCGCCTGACTCCTCATCGCCGCTGGATCTTGCCCAGCGACGTCCGTTCCAGGCGCTCGACGATGATCAGCTCGCGGGGCAGCTTGTGACGGGCGATGATCTCTGCCGCATGATCACGCAGCGACTCGAGCGTCGGTGGCGTCGCGCGCCTGCGGGGGACGACGCGGGCGACGACGCGCTGGCCCCACTCGTGATCTGAGCTTCCCGACACCAGCACCGCCGCGACCTCGGGGTGAGTCGCGAGGGCCTCCTCCACCTCCGCCGGCCAGATCTTCTCCCCACCGCTCACAATCACGCCGGCGAGCCTCCCGAATACACGAACGCTCCCATCGTCATCGACCTCGCCAGCGTCACCGGTGCGTAGCCAACCCCCCGGCTCGAAGACCTCCACGGATGCTGCCGCGTCGAGCCGGTAGCCACGCATGAGCGTCGGCCCGCGCACCAGCAGCTCGCCCCACCGTGCGGCACGCACCTCGACGCCGGCCAGCGGACGTCCCGCGTAGACGACGCCTCCGCACGTTTCGGTCATCCCATAGGTCGGCACCATCCGCACCCCGGCCTCGGCCACCCGGTGCGCCAGGTCGGTATCCACGCCCGACCCACCGACGAGGATCGCCCGGAACCGGCCGAGGTCGGCACCGGCGCCGAGCAGGCGCGTGAGCTGGGTTGGCACCAGCGAGGTGAAGCGAGCGTCGCCGAGCCGCGCGATGACCGATCGGGTGACGCGGCGCCGAAATGTGATCGGAGCGCCCAGGAGCAGGTGACGCTCGAGCACGAGCAGGCCGCCGATGTGCGCGACCGGCAGGCAGGAGAGCCAGCGGTCTTCCGGGCGCGCGTCGATGGCATCCGCGGAGGCGAGCACCGCGGCCTCAACCGCCACCGCGGGGAGCTCGGCGAGGCGGGCGTGACCGGACGTCCCCGAGCTTGCGACGACCAGCGCGATCGCGGGATCGATCGGCACACCCTCGGCGCGCCGGACGCCGTCCTCATCGGCGATAACGCTTGGCTGCGCCGCGGCGATCAGCGCGGCGCGCTCGGTGCCGGACAGGCGGACGTCGATCGGGAGAATCGCCGCTCCGACCGCACGAGCGTGGCGGAGCACCGGCAGCCATCCGGCCCCCGGTGCGAGCGCGACCGCCGCCAGGTCGCCGGTGCGCAGCGCACGCCGGAGCTGGGACACCCTCATGCCGCGAGCGTAGCGCCGCGGCCTGCCCTGACCCTGTCGGGCTACCATCGAAGGCGATCGATTCGAGTTCAACCTGAGGTGCATGCCATCGTGGAATGGGTCGCGGCCGGTGAGTGGGAGGACATTCGCTACGAGACCGCCGGCGGCATCGCCAAGCTCACCATCAACCGGCCGGAGGTGCGCAACGCCTTCCGTCCGACGACGCTGTTCGAGCTGACTTGCGCCTTCGAGATGGCGCGAGACAACCCCGAGATCGGCGTCATCGTGCTCACCGGCGAGGGAACCAAGGCGTTCTGCTCCGGGGGCGACCAGCGCGTGCGCGGCGACGACGGCTATCGCGACGCTGCCGGCATTGGACGCCTCAACGTGCTCGACCTGCAGGTGCAGATCCGGCGCCTGCCGAAACCGGTGGTCGCCATGGTGGCCGGCTACGCCATTGGGGGCGGACACGTCCTCCACCTGGTCTGTGACCTCACGATCGCGGCCGACAACGCGATCTTCGGCCAGACCGGGCCCAAGGTGGGTTCCTTCGACGCCGGCTACGGTTCCGGGCTCCTGGCGCGGACAATCGGGCTCAAGCGTGCCAAGGAGATCTGGTTCCTCTGCGAGCAGTACGACGCGGCCACGGCCGAACGCTGGGGCCTGGTGAATCGAGTCGTGCCGCTCGAGCAGCTCGAAGCGGAGACGGTCAAGGTGTGCAACCGGATGCTCGAGATGAGCCCTCTCGCCCTGCGCCTCCTCAAGGCCGGCTTCAACGCGGACGCCGATGGTCTCGCTGGCATTCAGCAGCTTGCGGGCGATGCCACCCTGCTCTTCTATATGAGCGAGGAGGCGCAGGAAGGTCGCGACGCGTACGTCGAGAAACGCAAACCCGACTTCGCGAAGTTCCCGCACCGGCCGTGATCGCGGAGGCGGCGCCCAGGCCGGGTCCGCTCGCCGTCTGGTGGATCGGTGCGCGACCTCGGACGCTGGTCGCCGCCGTCGTCCCCGTCCTGGTTGGCGCCGCGTGGGCCGGCCGCAATGCGATCTCGGTTCCGCGCACCCTGCTCGCGCTTGTCGTCGCCATGGCATTGCAGATCGGCGTGAACTACGCCAACGATTACTTCGACGGCGTCAGGGGGGTCGACACCGCGGCGCGCACGGGGCCCAGGCGCCTCGTCGCATCCGGGCTCGCGCCGCCTCGCGCGGTGGCGACGGCTGCCATGGTGATGGTGGGCATCGCGGCGGTGGCCGGCTTCGTGCTTGCCCTGCTCACCTCCCCATGGCTCATCGCCGCCGGGGCGGTGGCTGTTGTCGCGCTGGCCCTGTACTCGGGTGGGCCGAAGCCGTACGCGGCGAGCGGGCTTGGCGAGGTCTCCGTGTTCGTCTTCTTCGGGCTCGTCGCAACGGCCGGCACCGCATTCGTCCAGCAGGACCGGGTCGACGCGAGCGTGCTCTGGCTCGCGGTCCCCGTCGGGTTGCTGGCCTGCGCGCTGCTCATGGTGAACAACCTGCGTGACATTCCGACCGACAGCGCGGTGGGCAAGCGGACCCTCGCGGTGCGGCTGGGTGCGCAGCGAAGCCGTGTGCTCCTCGTCGCGACCGTGCTGATCGCACTGCTCCTCCCTTCGGTCGGCGAGGTGGTGCGGTCGCTTCCCTGGCTCGTCCTGCTCTCCCTGGTGGCGGTTCCACTCGCGATCGGACCGCTGCGCGTCGTGCGCACTGCCGAAGGAAGAGCGCTTGTTCCCGCGCTGATCGGCATCACACGCGTGCAACTGGTGTTCGGCGTCGTGCTCGCGGGGGCGCTGCTGGCGTCGTGAGACGTCTGCCTTTCACGATCGCGCTGCGCCACCCGGTGATGGGTGTCACCGCGCGCAGCGGTTGGCTGCTCGAAGGCCCGGCCGGATGGGGGGAGTGCTCGCCCCTCAACAGCTGGAGCGAGTTCTGAGCGCGAAGCTGCGGAGCGGTCGGCGCTCGAGGCGGCGACCCTGCCGTTCCCAGCTGCGGTACGCGATCGCGTGGCGGTCAATGCGATAGTGCCAAGGATCGCGCCCGACGTTGCCGCCGCACTCGCGCTCGCCTCGCGTTGCGGGACCATCAAGGTGAAGGTGGGCGACGAGCAGTCGATCGACCGCGTCGCCGCGGTGCGGTCGGCGTGCGGCCCCAGAGTCAAGATCCGCCTCGATGCCAACGGCGCGTGGGACGTCGAGACCGCGCTGCGCACCCTGAGCCAGCTCGCCACCTACGACATCGAACTGGTTGAGGACCCGGTCGCGTCGCTGGAGGAACTTGCGGCGCTGCGCGGGCGAATCCGCATGCCGGTCGCCGCGGAATCATGCATCAGGACAACTGCCGACGCGCGGCGCCTTCGCCAGCTCGAGGCTGCAGACGCCGTCGTCATCAAGCCGCAGCGCATCGGCGGATTGCGCGAGGCGCTGCGTGCGGCCGAGGAAAGCGGGCTCCCCGCAATCGCGTCGAGTGCCCTGGAAACGTCGGTCGGGCTCGCCGTTGTGGTTGCGCTCGCTGCCGCGCTGCCGGACGCGCCCTTCGCGCACGGCGCCGGCACAGCCCTGCTGCTTGAGTCCGACGTTGTCACCGATCCGGTCGTTCCCGTTGACGGCTGGCTCACGCCTCGGCGGCCCGCGGTGGACCTGCACCTCGTCTCCGCATGACCGATCCGAACGAGGGCGACGTCGCGCTCGCGTATGCGACCACGCTGCTCGGTGAGCTCGTGGACGGAGGCGTGATCCACATGTGCATGACACCGGGATCACGCTCCACGCCGATCGCGCTCGCCGCCGCTCGTGATCCAAGGATCACGCTGCACGTGCACGTCGACGAGCGCTCATCGGCGTTCTTTGGGCTTGGCATCGCGGCTGCGTCCGGGAAACCGGTCGCGATGTTCTGCACGTCGGGAACCGCGGCGGCGAATCACCTCCCCGCCGTCGTCGAAGCGTCGATGGCACGCGTGCCGATCATCGTGATGACGGCCGACAGGCCGCCCGAGCTGCACGGTGTCGGTGCCAACCAGACGATCAACCAGCAGAACCTCTTCGGCGGATTCGTCAAATGGTTTCACGACACTGGCGTTCCCGTGTGGGCACCGCACGAGCGAATCCGTTGGATGAGTGCAGGGAGGCATGCGATCCATCACGCGGTCGGCACACCGCCCGGTCCGGTGCACCTGAACCTTCCCTTTCGGGAACCGTTGCTGCCAACCGGCAACAGTGTTGAAGCGCTCGGAGAACACACGTCGAAGACGTACACCGACACGTATCGGAGGCACGATCAGGTGCCCGCGTTTCTGCGTGAGGTGAGTACCGGCCATCGCGTCGTGGTGGTTGCGGGACGTCTCCGTGTTCCGCCGGAAGGCCTCGACCAGCTGTGCGCTGCACGAGGGTGGCCGCTGCTTGCGGAACCGCTCTCCGGTTTGCGTAACGTACCGGGGTCATCCGGAGGGGGCGCGCTGTCCGCCGGGACGCTGCTCGCCGCCAACGCCGAATTCCGCGAGCGCCAGCACCCCGATCTCGTCATCCAGGTCGGCGCAGCGCCGACATCGCGCGGTATCCAGGATCTGGTCAGAGGCGCCGACCGGCTGCTCATCATCGACCCGGATGAGCTTGTGGCAGACCCCGACCGCCGTTCGACGCTGACCGTGAACGAAGACCCAACCGAGGTGGCGGCGGCTCTGCAGTCGACGACATCGTCCATGCCCGCAACCAGACCACAGTGGCTCGACGAGTGGCACGAGGCCGACCGGAAGGTGCGCACGGCGGTCGACTCGCTGCTCGACTCGTGGGACGAGCCGTTCGAAGGGCGCATCGCGCGCGACCTTGCCGCGGCCATCCCCGATGGCGGTGTGCTCTTCGCCGGATCGAGCATGCCGGTTCGCGACCTCGACATGTACATGCACCCGCGGGCGGGCTTGCGAGTTCTGGCCAATCGTGGCGCCAGCGGCATCGACGGCCTGGTATCGACGGCGTTCGGAATCGCCGAGGTGAGCGGTCCGACCTACGCGCTGGTCGGCGATCTCTCGGTCATCCACGACGCGTCGGGACTGCTCTGGGGCGCTCGTCACGGCCGTGCCGTCGTGCTCGTGGTCATCGACAATGACGGTGGCGGCATCTTCTCGATGCTTCCCCAGGCATCGCTGCCGAAGGACGTGTTCGAGCAGCTCTTCGGAACACCGCATGGCCTCGACCTCGAGGCGATCGCGCGGGCCGCGGGCATCGGCGTCCGCACCGTCGACAGCGCCGGGGTTGTGGTTCCGGCGATCCACGAGGCCGAGGCCTCCGGCGGCGTGCAGATGGTCAGGGTGCGGGTCGATCGCGGGCGGGCCGTGGAGCTTCGCGCCGCGGTCACGCAGGCGGTCACGGCTGCCCTCGCCGAGTAGCCGGCTCAGACCTGGGCGGGCTCCACCCCGAGCGCGCGCAGCCCGACGCTGAACTTCGCCTCGGTCTCGAGATCCTCCAACGCCGGGTCGGACCCCGACACGATGCCGGCGCCGGCATGCAGCCGCGCCGTCGATCCCGACACCTCGGCGCAGCGGAGGGTCAGCGCCCACTCCCCATCGCCGAGCGTGTCGACCCATCCGACGAGGCCGGCGAAGAAATGGCGGTCGACGGTTTCGAGACGCGTGATCAGCGCAGCAGCTGCCGCCTGAGGAGTTCCACAGACAGCTGGCGTGGGGTGCAGGGCGGCGGCGATGGTCAGCGCGTCGGGCGCATCCGGTTTCAGCGTCCCCTTGATCGCGGTGTGAAGATGCCACAGCGTTGCCGTCGACGTCAGGCCTGCCTCGCTGTCGACAACGAGGTTCAGGCAGAACGGCGTCAGGGCGTCGGCGACCGCCTCGGCAACCAGGCGGTGCTCACGCTGTTCCTTCACGGCGTCGAGCAGTTGACGAGCGATCTCCCGGTCACGCACGCGGTCGCGCGACCGGCGAGCGGTACCGGCCAGCGGGTCACTGAAAACCTTCCGTCCCCTGCGCCGGACGACAAGTTCCGGCGAGGCGCCGACGAGGGTCGAGGCGCCTCCCGGAAGCGCGACGAGGAACGCGAACGCCCCGGGTTCACCGACACTGAAGCGCCGGGCGAGGACGCGGGTCTCGATCACCGCGTCCGCTTCCACCTGCAGGGTTCGCGCCAGCACGACCTTCTCGACCTCGCCGGCGTCAATGGCCGCAAGCGCGCGATCCACCGCGCCCTCGTAGTGGATCGGGAGTGGGTCGGGCACAAGGCCCGTGACCGCCCAGGCGGGCTGTGGTGCGACGCCGCCATGTGAGGGAATCGCTCGGATCACGCGCTCCGGCAGGCGCAGGATCGCCTCGCAGCTCCCCTCGTACGGAAGCGCTCCCATGACGACCCCGAGGCCGGGCGTCTCATTGAGAGCCTCCTGGGTAAGCGAGGCCGCACGACCGACGTGGTACGGGCCGGGGGGCACGTGGATCGCCCGCGAATCGCCGGCGGCGGCGAGACCATAGTCGTGGCGCTGGAGCACCACACCGGTACCCGGCGTGTACCAATCGAAGAGATCACTGCGCGTTGCCCCGGCGGGCAGATCGAGCGCCGAGCGCACAGCGCTCACCGTCTGGTCCCGATCAACAATTGTGCAGCGCCCATCCCGAGCTGCACGCGGCGGCAGTGGCTGAACCCCGCACCGGTCAGCAGCGTCAGCAGCTCGTCCGGCTCGGGCAGATATGCGGTCGACGCGGGCAGGTATCGGTAGGCACTCCGGTCGGAGAGGAGCCCACCGATCATGGGGACGATCCGCCGGAAGTAGAGCGAGTGCGCAAAGCGCACGACCGGGTTCGGCGGCTCCGACACTTCAAGGAAGACGGCTCGGCCGCCCGGACGGATCACTCGCGCGGCTTCACCGAAACACGCCGCGATGTCGACCACGTTGCGCAGAGCGAAGCCGCTGACCGCGCCGTCGACGGATGCGCCGCGCAGCGGCAGGCGGAGGGCGTCGGCACGGACAAGCGGTGCCGCCGTGTGGGCTTTGGCAAGCATGCCCGCGGCCATGTCGACCCCGACCGCTCGCAGCCCGGCGCGCCCGAGAACCCTGCAGAGGTCGCCGGTCCCGCACCCGAGGTCGACCACGCGCGCGCCGGGGTCGAGCTGCAGCTCGCGGACGGTTCGACGGCGCCATCCCGCATCGAGCCCGAGTGTCATCACACGGTTGACGAGCTCGTAGCGAGGAGCGATCCGGTCGAACATCTCCTCGACGGCTCGCGCCTTGCGCTCGCCGATGGGAAGTTCGGCCCCGGTCACCAACTCACTCTACCAAGGGCTCCCCCATCGATACCGCGGCGATCTGCCCTGGCGGTCCACCACTGACCCTCCTGGCCCGCTACCGGAGACGGCATCCGTAAGCCGGACTTCACTACTCTGATAGCCAATGGCGGTGATCACGACGGCGGGAGCATCGACGACTGCGACCGACTCCCGACCCATCGCCGCTCGCACCACCGACGCGGTCAAGGAATACGGCAAGGGCGATGCGATGGTGCGTGCCCTCGACGGGATCACCGTCGCATTCGGCAAGGGCCAGTTCAGCGCGATCATGGGACCGTCCGGGTCCGGCAAGTCGACGCTCCTCCACTGCCTCGCCGGCCTCGATCGCCTGACCTCCGGCAGCATCCACATCGGCGATGTCGAGCTGGGGAGCCTCAACGATCGTCAGCTCACCATGCTGCGCCGGGTTCGGGTCGGGTTCATCTTCCAGTCGTTCAACCTGGTTCCGACCCTTTCCGCTCTCGACAACATCGTGCTGCCACTCACCATCGCCGGGCGCAAACCCGACGCGGTCGCGCTCGCCGAGATCGTGCGCATCACCGGGCTCGGCGACCGGCTCAAGCACCGCCCGAACCAGCTTTCCGGCGGCCAGCAGCAGCGCGTCGCCGCCGCACGCGCCCTGGCCAGCCAGCCGGAGATCATCTTCGCGGACGAGCCGACCGGCAACCTCGATTCGCGCGCAAGCACCGATCTGCTCGACTTTCTCCGCCACGCGGTGACCGAGCTGGGCCAGACGATCATCATGGTCACGCACGACCCGCTCGCCGCAGCACATGCCGACCGCGTCGTGTTCCTCGCGGACGGGCGCGTGGTGAGTGAGATGCAATCACCCACCGCAGACAGCGTGCTGGACGTGATGCGTCATCTCGGTGACTGACGCCTCCATCCGGAGCTGACCGATGATCGGCATCAGCTTGCGAAGCCTGCTCTCTCACAAGCTGCGGCTCGCGCTCACCACGATTGCGGTCATCCTCGGCGTCTCATTCGTCGCGGGCACGTTCATCCTCACCGACACGATCAATGCGACGTTCACGAGCATCTTCGCCACGGCGAATGCCGGCGTCGCCGTCACGGTGCACGGTCGCCCGATCGCGGGGCAGAGCGGGGGGATCGGCGGCGGCCAGAACCATCCGGTTCCCACCTCGCTGCTCGCCACCGTTCGCGCCGTCCCCGGTGTCAAGGCCGCGGTCGGCAGTCTCTTCCGCGAGGGCGCGACGCTGATCGGCCACAACGGCAAGCCGATCGGCGGCAACGGGCCTCCGACATTCGGCGCCAACTGGATCACCGACAGTTCCATCTCGCCATATCGCCTGCGCAGCGGCACGGCACCGACACAGCCGACTGACGTCGTCGTCGATGCGGGCACCGCGGCACAGAACGGGCTCACCGTTGGTCAATCGTTGCCGATCGTATTCCTCGGAGGCATCGAGGAACACTTCACGATCACCGGCCTCGCGGGGTACGGAACCTCCGACAACCTGGCCGGGGCAACCATCGCACTGTTCACCGAGTCGACCGCGCAGCGCGTCCTCGAAGGTCAGAACAAGTACGACAGCATCCTGGTCAGCGCGCAGAGCGGCGTGACCGACGTCGTGCTCCGCGAGCACATCGCCGCGGCCCTGCCCAGCTACGCGGTGGCCGAAACCGGGCAGCAGGCCGCGGCTGCCGCGGAACAGAGCACTGAGTCGACCATCAGCACGTTCATCGGCACGCCGCTGCTCGTCTTTGCGTTCATCTCACTGTTCGTCGGCAGCTTTCTCATCATCAACACGTTCAACATTCTCGTGGCGCAGCGGACGCGAGAGTTGGCGCTGTTGCGCGCGCTCGGCGCCACCCGGGCCCAGGTGATGACATCCGTGCTCGTCGAGGCAGCGCTGACCGGATTGGTGGCGTCGATCCTCGGCTTCTTCGTCGGAATCCTCATCGCGCGAGCGCTGCTGTCAGTGTTCGGATCGGCTTCGACCGGCGGCGTGACCCTGCTCCCCCGCACCGTCATCATCGCGGTGCTCGTCGGAACGATCGTCACCGTCATCGCCGCGAGCCTTCCAGCGCGGCGTGCGACGCGCATCGCACCGGTCGCCGCGCTCTCCGAAGCACTCCCGGAGACCCAGCCGCTGCCGCGACGCCGGATCGTCATCGGCCTGGCCATCTTCGTGCTCGGGTGCGCCGCACTGGTGACCGGACTCTTCACCTCCGCCGGGTCGAAGTTGCAGCTCATCGGCGCCGGTTTCCTGGCGGTGTTCCTCGGTGTCGCGCTGCTCGCCCCGGTGCTGGTCGTGCCGGTGGCGACGGTGCTCGGATGGCCGGTCGCGCGCATTCGTGGAGCGCCAGGGATTCTCGCGGGACAGAACGCGAGGCGCAATCCGCGCCGCACCGCGCTGACAGCTGCGGCGCTGATGATCGGGCTTGCGCTCGTCACCTGTGTCGCGGTGATCACCGACTCGGTGCGCGTCTCCACCAACGATGCGATCGAAGGCGCATTCCGTGCCGACTTCATCGTGTTCACCCAGGGCCCGGACTTCAACACGCAGGCGGCGCAGGCGCTGCAGCAGGACTCCAGCCTTCGCGATGTGACCGAGGTCCGCGGCACCTCGGTGATCATCAAGGGCAGCTCGCAGGGCGTCTCCGCCATCGACCCAGCCAACCTTGGCAGTGTGCTGTCGCTGTCCATGGTGTCGGGAACCGCGTCAGCGATCGCCTCCACGACTACGGCCATCGTCGACTCGACCGAGGCGACCGCCTCCGGTGTTCACATCGGGCAACTGGTGACCTTCGACTTCCCGCAGGGCGCCAACGTCCCCATCCGGATCGGCGGCATCTACACCGCCAACGCACTGGTGAGCGGCTACGTGGTCTCGCTCGCGACGATCGAGCCGAACGTTCCGACCCAGCGCGACGCGATCGTCCTTGCCAACGCCGCCAACGGTGTCTCCGTGAGCCAGGCTGAGAAAGCGCTGCACCAGGACGTGAAGGCCTTTCCGCTGCTGATGGCCATGAGCCGCTCCGAATACCGGACCTTCGTCGGGGCGTCGCTCGACAGCTTCCTCAACCTCATCTACACGCTGCTCGCGTTCGCGATCATCATCGCCGTCCTGGGAATCGCGAACACGCTGATCCTCAGTGTGCTCGAGCGCACACGCGAGATCGGCCTGTTGCGGGCGTTGGGAATGACCCGTTCACAGACGCGGTCGATGGTGCGCTGGGAGTCGGTGATCATCTCGCTCCTCGGAGCCGTGCTGGGGCTGGCCGTCGGGCTTGGCCTCGGCGTCGCCGTGAGCGGGTCGTTGGGTGCTCTTGGGATCACCGAGATCGCGGTTCCGGGTCAGAACCTGATCGTCTACGCGATCATCGCGGGAGTGTTCGGCGTCGTTGCGGCCATCTTCCCGACAATTCGCGCATCACGCGTCGACATCCTTCGTGCGATCACCACCGAATAGCGCTTCGTCAGCCGGATCGCTGCCGGGCTGCGGCGCGTTCCCACCGCTGCTCGATGCGGCCGAATCGCCATATGGCGAGCGCCGCGGTCCACGTGATCACGAACAGGCCGACGATGATGAAGCCCGCTTCGTTGATGTTGAAGCCGGACATGAACGCCCAGAAACCACCGGAGAGGTTGAGCTGGGCCGCGAGCAGCCCGAAGATCTCGATGGTGCCGATCAACATCGCGACCGCGACCGAGAGGCCGGTGATGGTGATGTTGTAATAGACCTTGCGCACCGGCTTGGAGAACGCCCATCCATAGGCGAAATTCATGAAGGACCCGTCGAGCGTGTCGAGGGTCGCCATGCCCGCGGCGAAGAGGATCGGAAGGCTCAGGACCGCGTACCACGGGAGCCCGGCGGTCGCCGCGCCCGCGGTCGCCGCCAGCAACGCCACCTCGGTCGCGGTATCGAACCCCAGACCGAAGAGCACGCCGACCGGGTACATCTGCCACGGCTTGCGGATGGAGCGCATCAGCTTGCCGAAGAACCGGGTCATCAACCCGCGCGCGTTGAGTTGCTGCTCGAGCTCCTCGTCGTTGTACCGACCGCGGCGCATCTCGAGGAAGACCTTCACGATCCCGACCAGGATCACCAGGTTGAGGATGGCGATCAGGTAGAGGAACGTTCCCGATACCAGGGTGCCGATGATCCCTCCGAAGGTCGCCACCGTCGAGTTCGAGCTGCTGAGCTGCCCGATGATCGCGCGGGCCGCAAACGTGAGCCCGATCCCGAGCGCGAACACGACCGACGAGTGGCCCAGCGAGAACCAGAACCCGACCGAGAGCGGCCGCTTGCCCTCGGACATCAACTTGCGTGTCGTGTTGTCGATCGCAGAGATGTGGTCGGCGTCGAACGCGTGCCGGAGACCGAGCGTGTACGCGGTGACCGCGACGCCGATACCCAGGAACTTGGAGTGCTCGGGAAGTATCGCCAGGATGAACACACCCCAGCCGACCACGTAGAGGCCGATGATGAAGCCCACCATGCCGCCCACCCGTCCCCACTCCCGGGGGGACAGCGACCCGCGAATCCGGGCCAGACGGGACGCGGTCGCGGCCATGGGTTCCTCCTTGGGTTCCCTCAACGTCAGGAGCCAAGGCAGAATATCAAAACGCGACCAGCTTGCAACAGCGTCCAGGAGCCAGATGCTTCGTCCGGGCGATGGTGGCCGGTCGTCGCTATTCTTGAGCCATGACCAGCACGGTTGATGAACTCGTGGCGCAGCTCAGGGACGGAGGATCCCGGGTCACCACTGCGCGCCGCCTGGTGCTCACCGCGCTCGTGAAAGGGGCTGACCACCCGACCGCCGAGGAGCTGCTGCTGGCGGTCCGCGCCCTGGCGCCGGACGTTCACGCCTCGACCGTGTATCGCAATCTCGAGGAGCTCGAGCGCCTCGGGGTGGTGGTGCACACCCACCTCGGACATGGCGCGGCGACCTACCACCTGGCCACCGAGGCACACGGCCACCTGGTGTGCGAGGTGTGCGGCGCCACCATTGAGGCACCCGAGGATCTGTTCGAGGCGATGGCCGACGGAGCCAAGCGGCGTCTCGGCTTCGAGCTCCGCCCCTATCACTTCGCGGTTCTCGGCGTCTGCGCCGAGTGCGCCGCGACCGCCCAGACCGGCTAGCCCAGGACTACTGATGGATAACCCTTAGCCGGCGGTCCGCCTCTGATCGGGTACCAGGCGCTCGACCCGCAGAAACTCCTCCGGGGCGTGGTCGACCTGGAGGGTCGTGTGCTCGATGTGGAACCGCTCCTCGAGGAATCGCTCCAGGTCGAGACGGATGGCGTGACAGTCGTCCCTGGGGTGGACGAGCACGTGGGCGGAGAGTGACGGGAAGCCCGACGTCAGCTCCCAGACGTGCAGGTCGTGAACGTTGACGACGTGGGGATGGGCGGCGAGCGCGCCACCGATCACCTCGGGATCGAGGTCGGCGGGCGATGCCTCGAGGAGCACGCGACCGGCCTTGCCGAGCAGCCGAACGCCCGCGAAGACCATGAGGCCGGCGACCACGACGGATGCGATCGCGTCGGCGCGCTCGAAGCCGGTGGTGACGATGACGATCCCGGCGATCAAGGTTCCGATCAGCGCGTAGAGGTCGGTGAGGATGTGCCGGAAGCTCGCCTCGATGTTGAGGCTGCGCCGGCTGGCGCGCGAGAGCTGATGGGTGACGGCCAGGTTGACCCCGATGCCCACGACGGCAATGGCGATGACCGCACCGCCCTGCACCGGCAGTGGCGAGGCGAACCGAAGGACAGCCTCGAAGACGAGCACCGCGGCGAGCACGAGGAGCGTCGCGCCGCTGATCAGCGCGGCAAGCACCTCGGCACGCTTGAGGCCGAAGGTCAGGCCACCTTTCGGCGGCCGCTGGGCGAGACGCAGGGCGATCAGCGACACCCCGAGGGCTGCGACGTCGGTGAGCATGTGCGCGGCGTCGGAGAGGAGCGCGAGCGATCGGGCGAGCACCGCGACCACGACCTCAGCCGCGATGAACAGGGCGATGAGGCACAGCGCCGCGATCAGCCGTCCCTGATCGCCGGCGCCGATCTCGTGTGATTGAGCGTCGGGCCCGTGATCGTGCACCACCTCACCCTACTCCGCAATTTCCGTCGGTACATCACGCCGACCCGCACCTTGCACCGATCAGAGGGCGTGCACCCCCGCCGCCGTTGCGCAAGCCGCGATCACGACGACCAGGAATGGCGCGCGGACTGCGACCAGAATCAGCGCCACCGCAAGCCCCGCCGCTCGCGAGTTCGAGCACCAGGTGACCACCGGTCGCGAACACCGAAACCGCGATGAGCGCGCTGAGCAGGGTCACCGGCAGCGCCTCGAGGATCCGCCGAGCGACGGCGGATTCCAGCAGACGCGCGGGCACCACGTAACCCGCGAGCTTCAACGCGGCACAGCCGCCGGACGCAACGAGCACCGCGAGCCAGAGCTTCATCGGTCGAGCACCAGCAGCAGGGCAACCGCCGTCAGCCCGCCGATGAGAATCGGGGCACCGACGGGCACGATCGGCACCGTGACGAGCGCGATCGCTCCGGAGCCGAGAGCTGCCAGCCGCATGCGCACCGTGGTGAGTTGGGGAGCGAGCAGGGCGATGAACGCGGCCGGGCCGGCGACGTCGAGGCCGGTCGTTGCCGGCGAGCCGAGCGCATTGCCGACCAGCGCGCCGATGACCGTCGACGCGTTCCACAGGACGTACACACTGAGCGCAGTCGTCCAGAATGCGCGCGCAGCATGGCCGGTGGGCGCTTCACTGACCGACATCGCAGTGCTCTCGTCGATGGTCACCTCCGCCATCACGAAACGCCGCCATCCGGCGGGACGCAGCAGCGAGTTGATACGCGCCCCGTACAGGCCGTTGCGGACACCGAGCAGCAGGGCCGTCCCCACCGCGGAGATGTACGAACCACCGGCACCGACGATGCTCACCAGGGCGAACTGCGAGGCGCCTGAGAACAACACCAGCGAGAGCAGACAGACCTGCACCAGGCTCAGATGTGCCTCGACGGAGACAGCGCCGAATGACAGTCCGAACGGCGTGACGCTGAAGCCGATCGCGAGCGCGCGGTTGCGGATGCGCCGCTGCGCTGACATGCGCGATGCATCAGTCATCAGATGATCATCTCGAGGTGTCTCAGACATGGACGGCGCAAGCCTAGGGATTGCGGCATCAAGTACGGCGGCGGCTTCGCCGTGGGCCTCACCGGGATGGGCGGGGGCTTTCCGAGGCGTAGCCGCTCAAGACCGGCCGGGATCAGAGCGAGGGCGGTCCGCTCATCAGGCGCTCGCGGATCTCGCGCATGCGCTCGTCGCTGTGGTGCGGTACCTCCCACCGGGTCTCGAGCCACCAGGTGGCGCCTGCCGCCGCCCATGGCTGGACCTGCGCGGCACCTGCGACCGGATCCCGGGACGGTGTCTCACCGTCGATGGCCACGTCGATCACCTCACGACCTCGTTTTGTCAGCCAGGCGCGGATGTCGCGGATGTCCTCGGGGGATCCCGGCCGTCCCGGGATCTCGATCTGGGGGACGATGCCGTCGCAGCGGAGCACGCGACGCATCGATTTCGGCCTCGGCCAGACGCCGACGACCCAGATCGGCACACGTTCCTGGACCGGCTGTCCGACCTCGGTGAGGTCGGTTCGCCCGCACTCATAGTGGTAGTGGCGGCCGTGGTGCCTCGTCCCGCCCTCCCAGAGGGTCCGGATGAGGTCGATGCCCTCGTCGAGGAACTCCGCACGCATGGGCAGATCGATGACCTCGCCGGTCAGCGGCAGGTCGGTCGTGATCGCACCGAGCCCGACGGTGAGCACCGCCCGCCCGGCGGACAGTTGATCGAGGGTCGCGACCTGGCTGGCCACCTTCCAGGGTCGCCGCCAGGGAAGCGGGGTGAGCATGGTGCCGAGCCTCACCCGTTCGGTCCGGGCGGCCACCGCAGCCAGCAGGGTCCACGCGTCGACGCCGTAACCCGCTTCCCACACGAAGACCCCGTCCCACCCGGATTGCTCCGCGAGGATCGCCTGCTCGAGTTGCTGCGTCGCCGTTCCCCCCGGGAGCACCACTCCGAACTTCATGCTCTTGCTCCGTGAACTGTTCTCGTACTCAGCACCGCCCGCGGAATGACCCGAGCCCTTTTTGCCATGCCGCCCGTATAACCCGCATGCGAAGCGTCGTCCCCGGGCTCCTCGCCGTCACGGCGGTTACCTCGATTCTGGCTTCCTGTGCATTGCCCGGCACCACCGCGACCCCGACCGCGTCCACCGGTCCGACCGCGACGCCCTCTGCCTCGCCGGCACCGACAGCCGCCCCGACCCCGACACCCAACGTCTGCACGAACCCGAGCGTGCTCGCCACCTGGAGCCTCACCCGGCTTGCGGAGCAGACGCTCGTCGTCCCGGTCGAGGAATCGGACGTCGCATTGGTCAGGGCCGAGGTCGCGGCGGGTGCCGGCGGCGTGATTCTCTTCGGCTCCTCCGCGCCGGCGACCCTCGGCTCCAGCGTTCACGCGCTCTCGCTTGCGGCGCCCGGCGGCATCGCGCCGTTCGTGATGACCGATGAGGAAGGAGGCGTGGTGCAGCGCATGGCGAACCTCGCCGGCTCGCTGCCTTCGGCGAGGCAGATGGCGGCGACCATGTCGGCGGCGCAGATCCGCCAGCTCGTCACCGGCGTGGCACTTCGCATGCACGCGGCCGGGATCACCATGGACCTCGCGCCCGTGCTCGATCTGGACAACGGCGTCGGGCCCAACAACCACGACCCGGACGGGACTCGATCGTTCAGCCTCAACGCCAGCGTGGCCGCCGGCGACGGCGTCGCCTTCCTTCAGGGGCTCGAGGCCGGTGGCGTGATACCGGTCGTCAAGCACTTCCCCGGGCTTGGCCAGGCATCCGCGAACACCGACGTCTCACCCGCGACGACCCAACCGTGGAGCGTCCTCCAGCACGCGGGACTGCTGCCGTTCGAGAGCGCAATCGGAGCCGGGGTGCCGGTGGTGATGATCGCCAACGCGAGCGTGCCCGGATTGACGACGCTGCCGGCGAGCATCTCGCCGGCGGTGATGACCACAGTGCTGCGCCGCCAGCTCGGATTTCAGGGCCTCGTGATCACCGACTCGCTCTCGGCCGGGGCGCTCGTGGACATCGGCTACTCCGTGCCCCGGGCGGTGGTTGCCTCGATCGCCGCCGGAGCCGACATGGTTCTCTACACCGCCGCGGCGGCGCAGGTCGCGTCGCTCACGGCCTCCACCGCGGCGTCGCTGATCGCCGCGGTCAACGCCGGGACACTCCCCCGCTCACGCCTGGTGAGCGCGGTCTCCAACATACTCACCGCGAAGCACGTGAATCTCTGCCCCGGCTGAGCGGTCAGTTTCGAAGGTGATCGCGTACCGTGTTTCCGGTATCGCGTAGCCGTCTCGCTCCTCGGGCCGGGGAACCTCGCATCGCAAGTGTTTGGCTCCCGCTGCTCGCCCGGCCTCGGGGACTGAGCCCCCACCGGGGCCGGGCGAGTCCTCCTCCCCGAAGCGCGGACTAGCAGTCGGCGCAGGGGGTCAGATCCGCCGGGGAACTGTCACCGGCGCGGCGGTAGACGAGCACCATGTCGCGAGGCGCCCAGAAGGCCTTCCACGCGCGGGCGGCCCGCCCGGGCCCGAGCAGACGGCGACGCTCACGACGAGCCTCGGCGCGGGCGCGGGCCATGATGGCCTCGTGCATGTGCTCCTGCTCGCTGACCTGGGCCATCTCGGTTATCAAAGCTCCGTACATTGCGATTCCTCCGTTTGAGTCACCATCAAAGGTGGTTTACTGGTGACATCGTACCGCGTCGCGCATCACTTGTCAAATGCTTATACTGGTGACGAATCGACATGAGTGAACCCGAACCGCGCAGCCCCGCTCCCGGCTCGCTCGCCCTCGTCCAACGCTTCATCAACAGCACCGAGATGCCCGATGGTGTTGATGAGCTCCGGACCGGTCCGCTGGCGGCAGACTGGCTGCGCGAGGCCGTTGGAGCTGACCTGGAGGTGTCGGAGAAGGACCGAGCCCGGCTCGTCGCCACTCGCGAGGCGATGCGGGATCTCCTCGAGGCACACACAGGAGAGAACGTGGATCCTGCCGTGGCTGTGAGATTGGAGAAGCTGCTCGGCACCGCGCCGCTCCGCCCGGTCCTGTCGTCCGCGGGGGCCACGCTCGCGGTCAACTGTGGGGGCGTCGACAACTTCCTCGGGATGATCTCGACGGCGATCGTCGAGGCGACGCTCATGGACACCTGGGCACGCCTCAAGGTGTGCCGCAGCGACGTGTGCCGGTGGGCGTTCTACGACCGATCCAAGAACGGACGGAGTTGCTGGTGCTCGATGCGGGTCTGCGGTTCCCGCGAGAAGGCGCGGACCTACCGGGCTCGGCAGCGGGCAGCTACCGCCTGAGCCACTCGTACACTTGCGAAATGCGAGCCCTTCGCTACTCCATCAACGTGACGTTGGATGGGTGCTGCGATCATCGTGCCGGCTTCGCGGACGAAGAAGTGCATCGTCACGCGACCGAGAACCTCAACCAGGCCGACGCGCTTCTCTTTGGCCGGGTGACGTACGAAATGATGGAATCAGCGTGGCGGCCGTCGACGCCGGCGGAAGCGAGACCTGATTGGATGGAACCCTTCGCCCATACGATCAACGCCGCAAAGAAGTACGTCGTGTCGAGCACGCTGGAGCAGGTCGACTGGAACGCGGAACTCGTGCGCGGGGATCTGGGCACGGCCGTTCAGCAACTCAAGGAGGAGCCGGGCAGGGGACTGTTCGTGGGAGGCGTGAAGCTCCCACTGGCGTTGACGGAGCTGGGATTGATCGATGAGTACGAGCTCGTGGTGCATCCCAGGATCGCGGGCCACGGGCCAACCTTGTTCGCAGGGCTGTCGAAGCATGTCGACTTGAAGCTCGTGAGCAAGCTGGAGTTCGGCTCGGGAGCAGTTGCGATGCGGTACGAGCCGAGAAGGTAACCTCGGCGCCTCGAGCGTCAGAGCTGAGCGACGATCTCCTTCGCGGCACGGGCGCCGGTTTCGACAGCGCCGTCGAGGAACCCCTGGTTGTTGATCGACGTGTGCTCCCCGGCGAAGTGCACGCGACCCTGAGCGGCAGCGGCGATGGAACCGAAGGTCGCGTACTGCCCGACCTTGTAGAAGGAATACGCGCCCTTGACCCAGGGGTCGCGCACCCAGTGGTCCTCGTAGGCGGCACCGGTGTACGCGGCTCGGGTCCCCGCAAAGATGTGGTCCACCCGATCGAGGAACCAGTCCACATCGCCGGACGGTGCGGGTCCATGGGCCTCGCCGGTGAGCGTGCTTCGACCTGCGGTCGCGCCCGGGAACGCGAGGAGCAGCGCCGGTGTCCCACCCGGACCCAGCGGCACCGAGTTCATCCCAGCACACATCGAAGCTGTCGTGGTCGGTGTACGCAACGCCGTTGAAGCCGTGGCGCGCCCAGGTCTTCTCGGCGACTTCGACGTGAATCTTGGCGTTCGACCCCATGCCCAACGTCTCGATGACGCGGCGCTTGGTCGCGGTGAAACCGGCGCGGCTGAGGTCGACGTCGCGCAGCAGCGTGAAGGGCAGCGCGAGCGCGACGTAGTCCGCGATCACGTCCCGGGAACGCCCGCCGGCGTCGAAGGTCAGCGTGTGTGACCCGTCGCTGTTCTCGCGAATCGCGACCAGCTGGTGACCCGGCTGCACCGTGCCTTCGGGGAGTTGTCGGGCCATGCCGTGCACCAGTTGATCATTGCCCCCGACGATGTGCCACTTTTCGTCGTACCCGGGCAGGGGGTCGAGCGAGCTGCGCGGGTTGACTCCCGTGAGTCCGATGAGGTCGAGGGCGGACTGTTCCCCCGGGTCGCCGCCGTTCTCGGAGACGGTGTTGGCGAGCATCAGCTTGCCAAACCGCGACGAGCTGCCGATCGGCGTCTGATCCAGCCACTCCGGCGCGGACAGGCTGTCAAGTCGCGCAAGACCCGACCGCCTGTTCGATTCCCGCAGCGCATCGTGAAATGCGTTGTAGCCAAAGGACTCCCAGTCCGAGCTCGCCTCGGCGTACGTGTAATACGCGCCGTTGAACCAGTAGATCTCCGGCAGTCCGGGCAGTTCGCCCCCGTTGTAGTCCTCGAGCTCCAATTCGAGTTCCGCCGCCAGATTCAGGGCCGCGTTCTGATTCGAGTCGATGAACGCCCCGCCGTGCTCGGTGATCAGTCCGCTGGAGAAGTAGTCACGCAGCGACCAGCAGCGACCGCCGATGCGTTCCGGGTGTCCCTCATACAGCGTGGACGCGATGCCATGGCGAGTCCAGAGCAGATGACTGCATCGCAGTCCGGCCAGCCCCGCGCCAACCACGGCGATCCGGTGCCCGTGACGCGACGTCGCCTGTCGCATCGACGCAACGGCGCGCGTCGCCGCAGGACCGAGCGCGAGACCCGCACCCGCAACCGCGGCGCCGGCGAGAAACCGCCTGCGCGTGAACGATTGGTGAGCGACCGGCCGCTTCTCGAGCTCCTCGAGCACGGCATCGACGGGAAGCCTGCGAGCCGCGGCAGATTCGTGAACCGCGAACATGCGCCGCAGTGCGGCGGTCAGCGGCGTCCGCGCCGACCGGCGTCCATGGATCGGGCTCCGGGATCCGTCGCTCATGTCCTGCCCCCTGCTCCGAGACGATCGCCGCGCGCCGCCGCAGGATAGCCAACCGACCGCCTCGATGGAAAGCGCTTGTGCATCGATGCCCCGACACGGCAGTCCCGCGGGAATCAGATCTCGCGGCGGTGGAGGCTCCAGACGGTGAGGGAGACGATCAAGACCACCCAGCAGGCCGCCCAGGCGAGGTAGGCAGCCGACGGCGGCGACTGAACGAAAAAGGGATTGCCTGCGCGTTCCGTGGTGGCGCCGAGAACGTCGCGATACAGGACCGGCTCGAGCTCATAGACGGATCCGCGCCAGAGCGCGTCGGTGGGCAGCAGGAGCTGGCTGATGGTCCCGGCATTCTTGATGCCGATGCTGCCGAACACCTCGCCGATCGCCCCGGCGATGCCGCCGATCCAGGCAAGGAAGAAGAGCACCAGGCTGATGACTTCCGCGGTCATCCCGGAGAGCCGTGTGCTGATGAGCAGGGTGAGCGACATGATCACGATTCCCTCGGCGCTCAGATAGAGCGCGAGACTCACCGGTCCGGGAGGGACGTATCCCGTCGTCGCACTCACGACGATGAGCTCGAGGGTTGTGGTCGCCGCGACGTAGACGACGATGAGCGCGCCGAGCCCGAGCCATTTCCCGAGCACCACGTGATACCGGCTGATCGGGCGAGCCAGCATCGAAAGTGCGACCCCCGACTCGATCTCGCTCGAGATTGCCGGTGACGCCACGACCACGGCGCTCAGCGCGAGCACGCCGCTGAACATGAACTCGACGAGCACCAGCACCTGCGACACGGCGAGACGGAGCTCGCTTGCGGGGATCGCGCTCCCATCGGGATTGGTGATCGTCGACAGGTGCTGAAAGCCCCAGCCCGTGAGCCCGATCACGATGAGCGTGAGAATCGCCAGCGCCAGCAATAGCTTTCGCCTGGCGGCTTCGCGGATCGTCAGCCGCGCGATGGTCAGCGCTGCCATCGCGCCTGCTCCGCCTCGATGAGGGAAAGGAACCGCTCCTCCAGCGTCTGGCGCACCGGCTCGACCGCATAGACCCTGGCACCGGTGGCCACCACGTCGGCTACGAGATCCGGCACCGCGTCCGCATCAACACCGTCGACGACAAACCACCCGTCGTGCTCAGCGAGCGCCCCGCGGCGGGCGAGCGTCGCGCGCCCGGCGTCGCTGAGCCCGGTGAGCCGCATGCGCACCCCACCGCTCCCCAGCAGCTCGTCGAGGCGCCCGATCGCCAGGACATGACCGTCGGCGACCACCGCTGCGCGATCGCAGATCTGCTCGACCTCGCCGAGGAGGTGCGAGTTCAGGAAGACTGCGCATCCGCGATCGCGCAGATGCCGGATGATCGTTCGGGTATCGGCACGGCCGACGGGATCCAGTGCCGACGTGGGCTCATCGAGGATCACCAGCTCGGGGTTCCCGAGCAACGCGACGCCCAGGCCGAGACGCTGCTGCATCCCCTTCGAGAACGTCTCCACCTTGGCGTCGGCGTGGCCGGCGAGCCCGACGGTCGACAGCGCCCCAGAGATCTGGGCGGGCCATTCGGGGCGCGCGACCCCGGCGAGCCGGCAGTGCAGGCCGAGCACCTCGGCGGCACTCAGCCACCCCTGGTACCGGAACAGCTCGGGCAGATACCCCACCCGGCTGCGAGTCTGACGGTCGCCCGCCGGACGTCCGAGCAACCACGCCTCGCCGCCGGTCGGGCGGCTGAGCCCGAGGAGCAGCTTCACCGCGGTGGTCTTGCCGCTCCCGTTCGGCCCGAGGAACCCGAAGACCTCGCCCCTGGGCACCACCATGGTCAGTCCCGAGAGCGCCACCGACGGCCCGTAGTGCTTGGTGAGCTCGAGGGTCCGCACCGCCGTCCCATCAGCGGGTGGCGGCGCGGCGGCGACGTCAAGCGTCAACGCGTCGAACGTGCGACGGCCAGCACCTCGTTGGCGGTGAGCGTTCCGGCGATCGCATCCACGATGCCATTGTGTTGCCACACGACCGCGCTGCCCAGCCCTGTCGAGTCACCGATGAGCAGTCCCCGGGCTCCGTTGATGGTCACGGACGAGCCGCTCGCCAGGTCGATGGGGATGGGAACGGGGATGGTCACGGTGGGATTGCCGAGGGCGCGAAGCTCGGAGGCGACCCCCGCAGGAATACCGGGCACCGACAGCAGGTAATTCTCGAGCTGGCGCGCTGTCACCCCTGTCGAAAGCACCGTCGGGGTATGGGTCGCGACGAGAATGAACGCCGGCCCGGAGGGCACGCTCCCGCCCTGAAGCAACGTCGCCGGGTCGACGCCATACGACACCACCACCGCGGGCTGCATCGAGACCGAGAGCGTGCTGCCGACGAGCCCGTCCGGCATCCCGGGGAGCTGACCGCCGGCACGGGCCGCGGCGGCCCGCGCGAGGGTCGCGTCGAACCTGAAGGTCACGATACCGCCGGAGACTACGGCGTATTTCGGCGATGCCGGGGCGCCGGCCGGGAGCGCCGACACGATTGGCACCTCGAGACCTGCCGCGACCGCGGCCGCGGTGGCGTCCGGCTCCGGCTGGAACGTGATCGATGATCCGCCGGTGACGGTCCCGTAGCTGGCGAGGCCTGCGAGCGAGCGGACGTCCGCCGCGGTCACCGGAACTGCGGTGAGCTGCGATGGCTGAAAGATGCTCAGGAAGTCCTGGGCGGTGCCGGTGGCCACGAGCACGACGCTGGCGACGCCGACGACGGCGACACCGGCCATGACGCGCCCGGCCCGCGTGCCGCCTGACCAGGTGCGGAGCGCAGGCCGCCGAGCCCCGGGCACTCCGGCTGTCCCGGCTTCGCTGCGCGCCAGCCGGGCTCGCGAAGCGGCCACATCGACGACCACTTCTGGCGACGCGAGCATCGCCTGCACCGCAGCGGCGTCAACGCGCATGCGCTGCACCCGCTCGGCGCAGCGACGGCACGTGGCCAGATGGGCTCGGCTGGCAGCGTCCACAGCCACCAGCTCGTCGAGTGAGCGGCGCAGCGTGCCGTCAGACGGATGCATCGCCAACCTCCTTGCGCAGGCGCGCCTCGGCGCGCCGCAGTCTCGTTCCCACCGCATTCACTCCGATGCCCAGCGCCGACGCCATCTCGGCGTAGCTCAAGCCGCTGTAGCGGAGCGCCAGCACTGTGGCCTGGCGCCTCGGGATTCGAGCCAGTGCCGCGCGGACAGCTCGGCCGGTCTCGGCTGCTTCCACTGCAGCCTGGGGATCGTGGGCGAGGCTCGGGTCGGTGGCGTAGCGCTCTTCACGCCCCGCGCGGCGCCGGTTGCTCCGGATCACGTTCAGCGCCGTGTGCGCAGCCGCGGTTCGCGCCCATGCCGGCGCCTTGGCGCCGGGGTTGTCGCCGAACCGCCGGTGGAGATCGAGAAACACCTCCTGGGCGACGTCCTCGGCCGCCGCGGGATCGCCGAGCACCCGCCTCGCGATCGCCGCGACCCTGGCGTACTCCTCCTCGAAGAGCCGATCGAAGCTCGTCGGCCGCACGCCCACCTCGGACGTCCGACGGGGAATTCCCGTCACGAGGTGACGTCCGGCGGTTGGGAGGACGGAGGGCTCGACCACATCAAGGGAAGCACCGTGACCCCCGGATTTGTGACAGGCGACGCGTCCGGTCGCCTCGGGCGCGGCACTGAGTACCCTTCCGCGTGATGTCCGAAGCCTTGCGTGGTCGCCTGCGCCGCGTCACGCCCGGACAGCTGCTGGTGGCCGCCGCATTCGTGGTGATCCTCTGCGTGCTCGTCCGCAGAGGTGGCGATCCCGACATCTTCTGGCACCTCGTCACCGGGCAGTGGATGGTCGATCACCACCAGGTCGTCTCCCACGATCTGTTCACGTTCACGGTCGCAGGCAAGCAATGGATCGACCCCGAGTACACGACCGAGATCATCGCCTACCTCGTCTACAAGGTCGGCGGGCTCGCGCTGGTATCACTCGCGTTCGGCGCGGTCTCCTTCGTCGGGTTCCTGCTCATCTGGCGTCGCGTCCAGCTCGAAGCGAGCAACAAGGTGATCGCCGCGATCGCGATCGGCATCGCGGCACTCGGCGGGGTCCTCGTCTGGGGACCGCGTCCGCAGATGATCACCTTTACGCTCAGCTGCCTCGAGTTGCTCTGGCTCGACCGCTACCTTCGCGGCAAGTCGCGCGCCATCTACTGGCTCCCGCTGGTGATGATCGCCTGGGCCAACCTGCACGGTGGATTCCTCTTCGGCCTTGTCCCGGTGGGGGTTGCCGCATTCGTCGAGGCGGTGCACTGGGTTCGTCGCGTCGACGGCGACGTCCACAAACGCCGGACGCGCAACCTCGTGCTGGTGTTCGTCGCCTGCGTCGCCGCCGCGGTGATCAACCCCAACGGCATCCATCTCTACGGCTACGTGATCCAGCCACAGTTCTCGGGCATTCAGCAGAACTTCATCGCAGAATGGCAGTCGCCCAACTTCCACGTCCTCTCGGAACGCGGCTTCGAGCTGATGCTGCTGCTCATTCCGGTCGCGTTCGTTCTGCGGCGCCCATCGTTGTGGGAGGTGTGCCTGACAGCGGTGGTGACGTACCTGGCGCTCTCCGCGGTGCGCCACTCCGCACTGTTCGTGGCGGCGGAAACGCCCTTGCTCATATGGTCGTTCTCGGCCGGTTGGGAGCGCCTCGGGCTGGCTGAGCGGGTTCGCACGTGGATGGTCCCGCGCGGCAGGGACATGCTGGCGGGCGCGGCCGCGGTCCTTGTCGTCGCGATCGCCGGCACCGCGTATTTCGTGCACTCGACGCTGTCCAATCAATCGGGAGCGACGGCGTCGAACTTCCCGGTCGGCGCCTCGGACTGGCTCGCGGCGCATCCGCGCGTGGGCACCCGCATGTTCAATCAGTACGGCTGGGGCGGATACCTCATCTACCGCTTCTTTCCAGAAGCCAATCGGCGTGTCTTCTCGTTCGGGGAGGCGACGTTACTCGGCAACAAGGTCATGCAGCAGGTGAGTGACGTCGAGACCGGCAACCCCGATTGGCAGCAGATCTTCGCGGAGTGGAACATCGACTACGTCATCGACGTGCCAGGCGCGCCGGCGGTGCTCGCGCTCGAGGTCGACCCGCAGTGGACCAAGGTCTACGATGACGGGCTGGCGGTGATCATGGTCAAGAACTCGGCGCTGGGATCCCCCACCAGGTAGTCGCGCGGCAGATCTGCGCGCTTGCAGGTCTGATCGTATCGGCGATCGTGCTCTGCGAAGATGCGCTCCGTGACTGATCCGCCGCAGCACCCCTCGCTTCGCGATGCGGCGCCGGCTGTGTTCTGGCTCGACGATCCGCAGGCGCCGCACCCGGAACCGCGCCTCGAGCGCGAGACGCGCTGCGACCTCGCCATCGTCGGTGCCGGTTTCACGGGCCTCTGGTCGGCACTGCTCGCCCGGCAGCGCAACCCGGGACTCGACATCCTTGTTCTCGAGGCGCGGCGCTCCGCCGACGCGGCGTCGGGTCGCAACGGCGGCTTCTGCGACGCGAGCCTGACGCACGGTTTTGCGAATGGTGTCAGCAGGTTCGGGGACGAGCTCGACACCCTGGAGCGCCTCGGTGTCGAGAACCTCGACGCCATCGAGTCGACCATTCGCGAGCAGGGGATCGACTGCAACTTCGAGCGCACCGGGATGATCGACACTGCGACTGCGCCGTGGCAGTATGCCGAGCTGGTCGAGATGGCAGACGCGATGCGTGCGCACGGATATCGCGTCGAGGTCCTGGATCGCGACGGCATGCGCGCCGAAGTCTTGTCACCCACCTACGCGGGCGGATTGTGGGTCCACGATCGCACCGCGATCGTCAACCCGGCGCGGCTCGCGTGGGGGTTGCGCCGCGCGTGCCTCGATGCCGGCGTGCGACTGCACGAGAACACCGCGGTGTTGCGTGTCAGCGCAGAGACGGAGCGGATCCGGCTGACCACTGATCACGGGAGCGTCTCCGCGCGCCGCGTGGCACTGGCGACCAATGCGGATCGGCCGTTGCTGGCACGGCTGCGTCCGTTCATCCTCCCCGTCTACGACTACGTGCTCGTCACCGAGCCACTGTCGGCCGCGCAGCTGGCATCGATCGGCTGGAGGCACCGACAGGGCATCGGCGACAGCGGCAATCAATTTCACTACTACCGTCTGACCGCCAACTCGCGCATCCTCTGGGGCGGCTACGACGCCATCTACCATTTCGGCAACCGCGTCGACGTCGAGCTCGAGCAGCGCGCCGCCACCTTCGACAAGCTTGCGCGCCACTTCTTCGCCACGTTCCCGCAGCTCGACGGTGTGCGGTTCACGCATCGGTGGGGCGGCGCGATCGACACGTGCAGCCGCTTCTGCGCCTTCTGGGGGACCAGCCACCAGGGGCGGGTGGCGTATGCCCTCGGATACACCGGGCTCGGAGTTGGGGCATCGCGCTTCGGCGCCCAGGTGATGCTCGATCTGCTCGAGGGACGACGCAACCAGCGAACTGCGTTGCGCATGGTTCGCACCCGTCCCCTGCCCTTCCCTCCCGAGCCACTCCGCTACGGTGTGGTCCAGCTGACGCGGTGGTCGCTGGACCGGGCCGACCGCAACGGGGGCCGTCGGAATCTCTGGCTCAGGGCGCTTGACACGGCCGGTCTCGGCTTTAACTCGTAATCGCGAGGAAAGAGATTAAGAAGTCCCTAAAAACTTCATGGCGTGTACTATCCGGGGCATGAAGGAACGCCGTGCACCCATACTCGATCCGATGCCCGAAGGCCTAACCCGTGACCTCCGGTTGAGCGCATGACCAGCCGGTGGTTCGCGTCCATCGGGAATTTCTCAGTTCGATTCCGCTGGCCGATCGTGATCGGGTGGGTGTTGATCACCATCGTCTCGGTCAAGGCCTTCCCCGGCCTCTCCGACGTCGCCAAGGACTCGCAGAGCAGCTTTCTCCCCGCGAGCTCCCCGTCGGTACAGGCCGAAAACCTCGCGCAACCTTTCCAGAGCTCGAAGAACGGCATCGCGACCCTGGTCGCGGCGCGGGCGAGCGGCGTGCTCACCGCGGGGGATCTGCAGGAGATCAGCACACTCGAAGGGCGGATCCGAGGCCTCTCCGGGGTGACGCACGTCCAGGACTTCGGACTTTCTCCCGACAAGCATGCCGAGCAGGCCCAGGTGGTCACCGACCTGCCTCCGTACAGCGCTGGAACCGATGCCATCGCCCTGGTCAAAGCCATCCGCGCGACGTTTCCCAGCGACGCCTCCGGGCTTCAGGTGCACCTCACGGGAACGATCCCGGGATTCGTCGATCAGCAGAGCCAGTCGAAGAACTCGCAGGGTTCCGTCCAGGAATTCTCGCTGCTCTTCATCATCGCCCTGCTGCTGATCGCGTTTCGAGCGTTGCTCGCGCCGCTGATCACCCTCCTGCCTGCCGCGCTGGTGCTTGCCCTGGCCAGCCCGGTCATCGCCGGCGCAACCCATCTGGGGGTGCAGGTGTCGGCGATCACACAGTTCATCCTCATCGTGCTCGTGCTCGGCGCGGGGACCGACTACGGCCTGTTCCTCGTCTTCCGAATGCGCGAGGAACTGCGCCGAGGCCTGGAGCCGAAGGACGCCGTTCGCCGTGCTGTGGCGACAGTCGGTGAGTCGATCACGTTCAGCGCACTGATCGTGATGGCGGCGCTGATGTCGCTGATCATCGCGCAGTTCAGCTTCTACCAGGCGCTCGGTCCCGCGCTCGCCATCGGAATCGCGCTGATGCTCATGGCGGGCCTGACACTGCTTCCCGCCCTGCTCGCGATATTCGGCCGCGCAGTCTTCTGGCCGTCACGTGCGCGGCTCGACGAGAACCCGCGTGCAAACATCTACGGCCGCATCGCCGCCTTCGTGGTTCGCCGTCCGATGCCGGTCGCAGTCATCGGCGCGATCATCTTCGGAGCCATCGCATTCGGGCAGCTCGGCACCACCACCGCCGGGTTCGCCGACCAGTCGGCCCCGACCGGCACCAACTCGGCCGCAGGCGACACGCTCATCTCGGAGCACTACGGCAGCGCGAACCTCAACGCGACCGAGTTCCTCTACAAGTTCGCCACCCCCATCTGGTCCCACGCCGACGATCTGCAGACGATCCAGACGGCGCTGCAATCAGGCGGCGGGTTTGCGACGGTCGAGGGGCCGCTTGCATTCTCCGGTCAGGCACTGACCCCGGCGCAACTGGTGGCGATTCACGCTCACGGCAGCACGCTCGCCGCCGAGGCGCTTGCACGTTTCGTCAGTCCAGACGGCCGCACCGTTCAGTACATCGCCGTCGAGCCCGGCGGGGCTGCGGCTCCGATCAGGTCAATCCCCGCGCTTCGCACGCTCGCCGACACGTCCGGTGCGGCGGTGCACACCGTGGCGCAGGGTGTCTTCGGCATCCAGCCTTTCGCGTACGACGTGAATCAACTGTCGTCGTCCGATCTCTGGCACATCATTCCCGTGGTCGCGGTGCTGATCGCCATCCTGCTCGCGATCGTCATGCGCAGCCTGCTCGCGCCGCTCTACCTGGTCACGAGCGTGCTGCTCTCGTATCTCGCGGCGCTCGGACTGACCGCATTGATCTTCGTCCACTTCGGCGGGCAGAGCGGCATCAACTTTGTGCTCCCGTTCCTCATGTTCGTGTTCCTCATGGCATTGGGGTCCGACTACAACGTGCTGGTCATGACGCGAATACGCGAGGAGTTGCATCACCTTCGCACCGGGGAGGCGGTGCGCAGGGCGATCGGCGCCACCGGCACGACCGTGACCACCGCGGGGCTCATCCTCGGCGGCACGTTCGCCGTGCTCGCCTTCGCCGGCGGCGGGGCGTCGGGTGGGTCACAGATTCAGCAGATCGGCTACGGCGTGGCTTTCGGCGTTGTGATGGACACGTTCGTGGTGCGCACCATCCTGGTTCCTGCGATCGTGGTACTGCTGGGACGGCGGAACTGGTGGCCATCCGGCCTCTGGCGTCAGGGAGAACCTGCGCTCACTCCCGCCGTGACTCCACCGGCGCCGGAACCGACCCCGCCGCTCCAGACGACATCAGCCCGCTGAGCAATTGAGCTGAAGGACGAAACCATGAGTGCTACCACGGAGTTGCAGACCGCGCTGCGGTCATCGCACCGCCGCCTCGAGCAGGCGACGAGTTCCACTGACAGACGAGGAGATCGCGGGGCCGTCGTACTGCACGGACTGGTCGACCGCGCAGGTGCTGTCGCATATCGGCAGCGGCGCGCAGATCTTCGGGCTCCTGCTCGACGCAGGGCTCGCCGGCGCTGAGCCGCCCGGCCGCGAGGAGTTCTCCCGGATCTGGGACGACTGGAATGCGATGAGTCCAACCGACCAGGCGCGCAACAGCCTCATCGCCGACGAGGCGTTCCTGGACCGCGTTGCGGCAATTCCCGCCGATCAGCTGGACGCCATGCAGATGACGCTGTTCGGAGGCCCGGCGGACGCAACCCGTTTGCTGGGGATGCGCCTGTCCGAGCACGCGATCCACACCTGGGACGTCATCGTCATCCGCGACCCGGCTGCGGAGGTCGCCGGCGACGCCGTCGCCTGGATGGTCGACTGGCTGGACCCCGCCGCACGTCGCTCGGGGATCACGCAGGGCGGACCGCTCGAGGTCGACATCACGACCACCGACCCCGATCGGGCGTTCCGGCTCTCGGTGTCGGACACCGTGACGCTCCTTCCTGCCGGCGCCGGCCTGCCGCCCGCGACGGCAACGGTGCGGATGCCCGCGTCAGCGCTGGTCCGACTCGTCTACGGCAGGCTGGACGCGGAGCACACGCCCGCGACCGTGGAGGCCGAAGGGATCGACCTCGATACGCTGAGGAGCATCTTCCCGGGTTTCTGACGGCTGCCAGGCTCAGGGCTCGTCGTCCGGTGCACCCTGCCGGGTCCTGGCGAGCAACGCCACCGCGATGAGGATCAGCGCCGTCATGCCGACGCTGACGCTCCCCGAACCCCAGTTCAGGCCGCCCCGCGCGTGGGAGACCCCGAGCCAGTCCGCATAGGACGCGCCGAGCGGCCGGGTCACGATGTACGCGAACCAGAAGGCGAAGATCGCGTTCAGGCCGAACCAGCGGTGGGCGACCGCCGGGATCGCGATGAGGACTGTGAAGAACACGCCGGAGACGAAGTAGCCGAGGTGGAAGGTGGTCGCCGTCATGTCTCCCGCCGCGGTTCCCAGCGCGAAGGTCGCCAAGACCGTGAGCCAGTAGAAGACCTCTCGTCGCATCGTGTTGATGGTGTGGATCGACAGCGTGTGCTCTGTCGAATACCAGAGCGCGAAGACGGCCGCGAGCACCACGGCAAAGAAGATGGTCGACACCAGGTAGGGAATCCCGAACTGGATGTGGAGCACATCGGCGGCCATGGTCCCGAAGACGGCGACCATGTCCACTGCAAACCAGTAGATCCATGGGCGATAGCCCGGCGCCGCAAATTGCAGCGCGAGCGCGATGAGGAGCCCGACGAAGCCGAGCGCCACTGCCACCACCGGCGGCAGTTGATGCACGAGCGTGTCGGATGTCGCCTCGCCCTGGCCGGTCGTCAGCACCTTGGCGATCCAGAACCCGGCCGTGACCTCCGGGACCTTGCGTAGCATTGTCCGACCTTCGGCCACACCGAATCGGCGGAGACCCATCACGATGCTGGAGCTTAACCACCTCACCAAGCGCTACGGCACGCTCGAAGCGCTCCACGATCTCAGTTTCGAGGTCAGGCCCGGCGAGATCTTCGGGTTCGTCGGGGCAAATGGCGCCGGCAAAACCACCACGATGCGGGTCGTTCTTGGGGTCCTCGAGGCCGATTCCGGAAGCGTGATCTGGGACGGCTCCCCGATCACGTTCGCGACCAGACGGCGCATCGGCTACATCCCAGAGGATCGCGGCCTGTATCCAAAGATGGCCGTGCTCGCGCAACTCGTCTACTTTGCGCAGCTCCACGGGGTCAATCGCAAAGCCGCGCGCGAGGCGTCAACCGCGCTGCTCGAGCGGCTCGGGCTTGCTGATCGCGCAAAGAGCCAGCTCCAGAGCCTCAGCCACGGCAACCAGCAACGCGTGCAGCTGGCGGCGGCGCTGGTGTTCGCGCCCGACCTGCTCGTTCTCGACGAGCCTTTCGCCGGCCTCGACCCGGTGGCAGTCGACGATATGACCGACGTCCTGCGTGCAGAGGCCGATGCAGGGAAGCCGGTTGTGCTCTCGAGCCACCAGCTCGACATCGTCGAGCGTGTCTGCGACCGCGTCGGGATCATCAACCACGGCCAGATGGTGGCAATCGGGACCGTCGACGAGCTGACCGCCCGCGGACCCGTGCGCTTCTGGGTCGACGCCCCCACCGCGACCGCAGGCTGGTATGAGCACGTCGTCGGGACGTCGCTGGTCGAACACGACGGCTCGCGCTGGTTGCTCGAACTCGACGACGGTGCGGATGACCAGGCAGTGCTCCGCGCCGCGCTCGCAAGCGGCCAGGTGCGCGAGTTCCGTCGCGATCGACCGGCGTTGACCCAGTTGTTCCGGGACGTCATGAGTGGGAGGGCGATCGATGAATAGTCAGAGGTTGATCCGGGTGATCGCAGCGCGTGAGTTCATAACTCGCATTCGAACGCGGGTCTTTGCGATCACGACCGGGCTGGTACTCGTCGCGATTGGCGCCTACATCCTCCTCCAGGCGTATGTGTTCAATCAATCGACGACGACGTCGCTCGATGTGGGATTCGTTGGGATGGCGCAGTCGATCGCGGCGCCGGTGCGCGCCGAGGCCGCGGGTGCCGGTGTCGCGATCACCGTCCACCCATACACGTCGCTAGCGGCCGGGAAGGCGGATGTGCAGAGTGGCACACTGAACGCACTGGTCAGCGGATCCGGAGCCGGTACCACCGTATTCGTTCAGTCGGCGGTGGATCCGACCCTGCAGACGGCCCTCAACGACCAAACACGCCAGCAGGTGCTGACTGACTATATGACACAGCACGGCCTTGTTCCGAGCGACCTCTTGAGCCGGCTCAACTTCTCTGTGGGCATCGATGAGCTCTCGCCCGTCAACGCCGCGCGCATCGAGCAGATCGTCATCGGCCTGCTCGTTGCTGGAACGCTTTACGTGAGCATGATCATCTACGGGCAGCTTGTGTCGGCAGGGGTGATCGAGGAGAAGTCGAACCGCATCGTCGAGATCCTGCTCGCGACGGTGCGACCGTGGCAGCTCATGCTGGGCAAGATCACCGGCATCGGCCTGGTTGCACTCGTACAGGTGGTGCTCGTCGCGGGCGTCGCACTTGTGCTCGCCAGCGCCACAAAGCTGGTGTCGATCCCGACACTCGGTGTCGATGTGGTCATCAGCGGGGTGGTGTGGTTCGTGTTGGGCTACCTGATGTACGCGCTGCTGTATGCGGCCGTGGGTTCCATGGTGTCGCGCCAGGAGGACGTGGCAAGCGTGGCGATGCCGGTGACCCTCGTGCTGGTCGCCGGATGGATCATCGCGCTCACCGTTGCCGCACCCGATCCGGGGAGCCCGGCGACCACCGTCTTCTCGTTCATCCCTCTCTTCTCGCCGGTGATCATGCCGGTGCGCATCGCGGCGGGGGTTGCACCGTTCTGGGAGGTCGCGATCAGCGTCGTCCTCGTGGTCGCGACCATCGCCGGCCTCGTCGCGATCGCCGGGCGCATCTATCGCAACTCCGTATTGCGGGTGGGTGGCCGCGTCAAGCTGAGCGACGCCCTCGGTCTTGCCCCCTCAGGAAGGCCGGTCGTCTGACGGATCGTCCCCCGAGATCTCGCGGAGCGACATGGGTGCCACCGCGATCCGATCCCGTCCGTCGCGCTTGGCCTGATACATCGCAAGATCGGCAGCTGCGACGACGTCGTCGAGCTCATGGCCGTGGTCGGGGAACACCGCAACGCCGATCGACGCCGTGATGCGCTCGATCGCGGAGGTCGGCGCCCGAAGCTCGGCCATCGCCGCCTGCAAGGCCTGGGCAACGCGCATGGCGCCTTCAACAGTCGAGTTGGTCAGTACCACGAGGAACTCCTCGCCGCCGTACCGCACCGCATAGTCGCTGTCCCGGACGACGCGACGCAGCGCCCGCGCCACCGCGCGCAACACCGAGTTGCCGGCGGCGTGACCGGCACTGTCGTTGACCTGCTTGAAGTGGTCGAGATCCATGAGCAGGATGCCGACGCCGGCCCCGGTGCGCAGGCTCTGAGCCATGACGCGCGGACCCATGTCGCGCCACCACCGGATGTTGAACAGCCCGGTGAGGGCATCGGTGAGCGCGCGCCGCTCCAGCTCGCCATACATCTGCGCATTCCCCCACGCAGCCGCGGTGACGAAGCCGAGGAGGGCACAGCGTTCGAGATCCTCCTCCGTGAATGCGTCGAGACCGTCGCGCCAGACGTCGAGGATCCCGATGCGCTGGTCACCCGCGATCAGCGGAATCGCGAGCAGTGACTCCGGCTCGCGAGCCGTTCCGGGGATGGTCGACGCCGCCGGGTGCGAGTCGGTGTCGGCGCAGCGGTATGGCTGGCCACGCCCGAAGGCCCATCCGGTGATGCCCTCGTTGAGCGACACCTCCATCGCGAGGAACCCCTCGGTGCCCGGTCCGGCGAGCACTCGCGGCCTGAAGCGGTGTCGCTCCCAGTCCGCCTCGAAGATCGCGAGCCGGTCGAAGGTCATCATCTGGCCGATGCGCTCGGCGGCGATCTCGAGGATTCGCTCAGGGTCGTGCTCGGCCTGCAGCGTGCGCGCGGCGTCCACGAGGAAGCGGGCGAAGCTGCGATCGTCCAGCGCGATGGTGCCGGCGACCGGCAGCGGAGTCATCTCGATCGGCGCGCTCAGGGTGTCGCCACGCTCGCTCAGGACGCGAACCTCACGGCGCTGGAACCAGGCCACGGGAACGACCTCGTCCGTGGGCTCGGCCACCCCCGCTTCCACGACCAGGGGATGCGCGAGGTGCGGCCCGACTCCGTACTGGACACCAACGTCCGCAACCGCGGACGCGATCGCCTTGCCGTCGATGCCGCGAGCGACGATCCGTCCGCCCAGGCGGGCCACATAGACGACTGCGGCCGCGAGATGCGCCTTGGCGACCTCGTTCTCATCGAGGCCGGCCGCAACGCTGGGGTCGAGAAAGACGAAGTCGGGGCGGAGATCCGCGATCAGCCGGCGATCGAGCGACGGGGACTGCACCCCATCGACGGCCAGGAGAAAGCCGAGGTCGCGAAGGTCGAGGAGTCGCCGAAGCTCGACGTCGTCGAGGTCAGCCTCGATCTCACTCTGAACGATCCAGGCGAGCTCGCCCGGATTCACGGCATGGCGTCGTGCCTCGGTGGCAACATCGAAATCGCCCGCGGCGATGAGGTCGCGATGCAGGGGAACGAGAAGCACCGCCGGCCCGGTGTGCTGAGCGAGCGTCAGCGCGGCCGAGATGAGCGTGCGCGGCGCGACATCGGCCGGGCGCGGCAGCGCCTCGTACCCCAGATCGACGCGGTCGATGAGGTCGATCACCGGCTGGAGCGCCACCCCCGGCCCCGCCGCCTTCGCGGAACGGCTCGTGGATACATCGCTCATGACTGCGGATTTCACGCTATCCCCCACATTGGTTCCCTGATCGGCACCATTCCCCCGTAGTCCACGTCACACCTTGGCACCGAGCGTCCGACGAATCGGTTCGCCCGTGCCGAACTCACATCACGGTTCCCATCCAACGGAGGAGTGGGACGCCGGCGCACAACGCGCTCGGCGTCCACAGCTCGCTCCGACCTCACCCGGGGCGCTCGCGGTTCAGCGGCGCACCCCTTGATACGTATTCGCCCTAGTGCACGTGCACCTGCGGTATCGGCGTCCCATCGAACGTTGACGCCGAAGCAGCGACGGTCGCCGTCCCCAACGAGAGACTTGCGACGATGACGACGAGCCCCAGCCTGACCCAGTGGCTCAGCCTACCCATGACAATCCTCCTCGGGACGGTGCCCCTTTTGACGGTATGAAGATTGTCTTAAGACCACTGCGACGTAGCCCCATCCCAAGCGGTGACGGGGTGGTAACGCGGGTCGCGGATACCCCTGGCGGCGGTCGCACATTCGAGATGCCACACAACCGGCACGTCAATTGATGTCGCCCTGCGACATGCTTGTCATCGGGTCCGATGACGGTGCAGCCGATCCTCGACGGGATGCAACCCGAGAAGCCTCACGCCTACTCGTCGAGTCGCGCGCTGCGCACCCTCTCGCAGCTGAGCCGCAGCGTCTCGCGCGCCGAATCGCGAGACGAGCTGCTCGACGTCGCCGGCGGGTGCCTCCGCGACCTCGGGTTCAGAAGCTACCTCGCGGAGCTCGAGGGTGACCATGTCAGGCTCCTCGGGGACAAGGTCGAGACCGAGTCGCTCGCGCGGGTCGAGACCATCCTCGGCCGGGAGCTCACCAGCCTCCATCTCCGCACCAATGCCATCCCGTGCATCCACGCAGCCGCCACGCGACGCTCGCCGGCGACCAGCCTTGACCTCGCCACGTCGTTCATGAGCCTGGTCCCCCACCTCTCGGCCAGTGAGCGCGTCGCGCTGCGCAACGAGATCGGCTCGGGCCCGTTCGTCGCGGTCCCCGTCGAGCGCGGCGATGATCTCGTTGCGGTCCTGGTCACCTGGCGTGGCGGCGTCAGCGGGCTCGACATGCTGCCATTCCTGCAGGTGGTCGCCGCCCAGCTGGGACCCGCCTGGTGGCGCCTCGGCCCTGCGGTCATCCCGCTGCCGGCGCCGAGCGACGAGCACGGAACCACGCCGGAGCTCATCCGCGGGCTCATCGAATCCGGAGGGATTCGCCCGGCGATGCAGCCGATCGTCCGGCTCCTCGACGGGGTCACGCTGGGCTACGAATCGTTGTGTCGCATCAACCCCGGCGCCGGACCACAGGTGCCGAGCGCATTGTTCGACGCCGCCGGCGAATCGATGGAGAAGGAGCTCGACGAGGCCTGCATCCGCGTGGGGCTCGCCGGGAGCGTGCACACCCTCCCCGCAACGCTGTTCCTCAACGTGATGCTGCCGACCCTCACCCAGCCCAATGCGGCACAGCGCTTGGCGGCGTTCGCCGATGACGCCGGGGTCTCTCCCGAGCACGTCGTGCTGGAGATCAGCGAGCGGGTGCCGGTGCCCAACGTCGCACGTCTTCGCCGCGTCGTGGCCGATCTGCGCTCTCGCGGATTCCGGATCGCGATCGATGACGCAGGTGCAGGACACGCGAGCATGCTCGTGATCGCCGAGGTCCGGCCCGACTTCATCAAGATCGATCGCGACCTGATTCGCGGGGTGCAGTCAAGTGACTCGCGACGCGCCCTGGTCGTCTCGATGCTCTCATTCGGCACGCACATCAACGCGCGCATCATCGCCGAGGGCATCGAAACCGAGGCGGACCTCAAGTGCCTCATGGACCTCGGTGTGCAATTCGGCCAGGGCAACGTGCTCAGCGAGCCCGTGATCCTCGGCGAACCGTCAGTGCAGGGGGCAACGCTCGTCCAGCCCGCATGGTTCACCACCCGGCGGGTTGAATCCTTCCCCGCGTACGTCGAACCCGCGGCGCCGAGCCACGAACCGCCACGTCGCAAACCGCATCCGGCGCTGCCGACTCCCGAGAGCCTGCCGCATGCGCTGAGCCGTGCGGCCCTCGCATTGCAGGCGGAGCACGACCCGCAGCGCATCCTCGCCGCCATCGCCGAGCAGTTGCAGCGCGTCGTCCCGGTCGACGACCTTTCGATCTACGAAGCGGATCACAACCACCATCGCTTCGTCGCAGCCTTCGCCACGGGGCGCCAGGCGGCGGAGATCATGGCCGATGTGTTCTCCCTGTCGGTCGGGGTCAACGGGTGGGCCTTCGCCCTCGGAACGCCACAGAATCTCGGCAACGCGGGTGCGCACCCCGCGGCTGCGGCGGTGCCGAACACGCCGTTCGAGCACGAGTCGCTGCTGCTCATCCCGCTGATGGCGGGCGACCACAAGCTCGGCATGCTCAACTGCAGGCGCATGGGCCTCAACCGATTCACCGACGAGGACCTCGAGACAGCGACGCTCTTCGGTCACACCGCCGCGATGGCGTGGCACAACGCCCAGCTCTACCAGGAGCTCGCCCGTCGCGCGGCCACCGACGGTCTCACCGGTCTGTACAACAGCCGCTGGCTCCGCGAGGCGGGCGAGCTCGAGGTCGCCGACTGCCGGCGGCGAGGCATGCCGCTGAGCGTCGTCCTCGTCGATCTCGACCACTTCAAGTCGATCAACGACACCGGCGGGCATGCCGCCGGGGACGCGGTGCTGCAGCGTGTCGCGGCGGAGCTGCGGCGCATCACCCGCGCCGGGGACGCCGCGGTGCGCCTCGGTGGCGAGGAGTTCATCCTGGTGCTCCGTGACGCCGAGTCGTCGGGCGCCGCCCGCGTCGCGGCGGACCTCCGCCGTGCGCTGCGGAACGTTCCGATCCCGCCGGCGTGCAGCGGTATCGAGCACGTCACCGCGTCGATCGGGATCGCGAGCTTCCCGGAGCAGGGAGGCCGTCTCGAGGATCTGATCCGGGCCGCCGACATCGCCATGTACCAGGCCAAGCGCGGCGGTCGTGACCAGGTCCAGCTCTCGCTGGTGAGCGTGGTCACCGAGGACGCGATCGCCTGATCGTCGCCCCGCGGTGCAAGCTCGACGTGTCTAGGGTCTGGTTCCCCCCTGTGGCTTCGCGATCCGGCGTGCCGGACGCGCGATCAGCGTGTAGATGGCGCCGATCGCGAGGATGATGACCACGATCAACAACGTGATCCAGTCGTAGTTGAAGAGGGCGCCCCGCGGGCTGGTGATCCCCGACGGGATGAGGATGTTCACCAGCATCGCGATCAGCCACACGCACCCGGCGACCATGACCGGAATTGCCCACCGGCCAAGCCGGAACGCGCCCTGCGCCTGCCACCCACGCAGGCGCGCGATCAGCGCCGCAACGACGACGAGCAGGAACGACAGATAGATGCCCGAAACCGCGAAAGAGACCAGCAGGAAGAGCGCATTGACCTTCGCCGGGATGGTGATGAACGCGATGGTGATGTTTGACGACGGCGTGAATCGTGCGAGCACCGCAAACAGGGAGGGGATGACCGCTGCGACGATCAGGGCATTCACCGGAGTTCTGAAGCGCGGCGACACGCGCGCGAGGGTCCCGCTCGCCGGCAGTGCGCGGTCGCGACTGTACGAGTAGATGAGCCGAGCGGCGGCCGCTTGAATCGCGAGCCCGCAACTGAAGAAGGCGAAACAGACCACGAAGAGTGCGAGGTCCTGGATGACCTGGCTGGAGACGTTCGAGCTGATCAGGAACGGCACGCCTCCGGTCACCGTGTCGCTGAGGCCCTTGGCCCCGGACGGGATCGCCAGGAGCAGCGCCCCGACGAGGATGAAGCTGGTCACGCCGGCGGTCAGCAGCGAGGAGATGATCGCGCGGGGAACACGCTTCGATGCGTGCACGACCTCTTCGGCGACATCGCCGGCCGATTCGAACCCGTAGAAGATGTAGACGTGCGCCAGGATGGCCACAAAGGCTGCACCGAGCCACCAGTTGCCACCGAAGTCGACACCGAGCGGATTGGTCGCCGCGTGCTCCGCGCCCTGGCTCGAGAAGAGGTAGTCGAATCCGTGGTGGAACCCGGTGATCGCCAGCATGATGGCGATCCCGAAGGTGCCGATGATCTCGAAGTACACGCCGATCTGTGAGATGCGCCCAAGGAAGTTGACGCCACCGATGTTGAAGGCGAGCTGTACGGCGATGAGGATGACGGTGAAGATGAGGATCTGATTCGGGTCCGCCGGATTGATCGTCGTCTTGAAGATGTTGTTGATCAGCGGGCCTGCATAGAGGATCAAGCCCGTGTCCACGGAGGCGACGGTCATGATCAGCGCCCATCCGTAGATCCAACCGACCCACCATCCGTAGTTCGGCCCGATCAGGTTCTTGCCCCACTGGAACAGTGCGCCGGCAATCGGATAGTGGCTTCCGAGCTCCGCGAACACGAGCGCGACAAACAGCTGCCCCAGGACAACGATCGGCAGCAGCCAGATGTATCGCGGACCGGCGGTGCCGACGCCGAGGATGAACAGCGAATAGATGCCAACGACCGGCGAGATGTAACAGAAGGCAACCGCGAAGTTCTCGAACAGGTTGAGGACACGCCGCAACTCCTGCCCGTAACCAAGCCGCGCCAGCTGGGCGGCATCGGTCTCACCCGCTTCTGGCGTCGAGACCACGGTTTCGCCAGTCATCTGCGCGTCCTCCACCCGTCACCGCCGACAGCGCGGTGTGCGGCGGAAGTATCGATCAGCCAGTCGGGGGTGCGCAAGAGGTCGGTCCGGCACCTCCCGTCGGCTACCGTGACCGCCGCCATGACCCTTCCCCTCTCGCCACTGACGGCCATGGCGTCCGCGGTGACCCTCGGGATCGCCGACTTCTCCGGTGGCTTCGCCGGCAGAAGAAGCAGCGCCCCGAGCGTCGCCATCGCCGTCGAATCGGTCGGCCTGGTGGCCGTGCCGCTCGCCTTCCTCCTCCTCCCCCGGGGATGGGATGCGCAGGCGGCAGTGCAGGCATTCGCCGGCGGTGCGATCGGTGGTTTCGGGCTGGTGGCCTTCTACCGCGCCATGTCGCTGAACCTCATCGGGGTCGTTGCTCCGATCACCGGGTTCGTCGCCGCCGCGCTGCCGGTCGCCGTCGGACTGATCGGGGGCGACCACCTCGAGGTCTGGCAGGTTGCCGGCATGGTGGTCGGTCTCGCGGCGCTGGTCCTGATCAATGGTCCCAGCCGCGAGGGTGTCAGCAACGCCCGGCTCGGCGTGAGCCTCGCGCTGTTCGCCGGCGTCGCCTTCGGCCTGTTCTTCATCCTGTTCCACGATGCAAGCCATGCAGGTGTGACCGCGTTCGTGAGCGGGCGTTTCGGGTCAGCGGCGGCGTCACTCGTCACCGCGCTGCTGTTCCGGGTCTCGCCGATCGCCCGACGGAGCGCGCTTGGCATCATCGCGATCGGCGGCATCTTCGACGGAACCGGGGTCGTCCTCTACCTGTACGCCACCCACACGGGTCTGCTGTCGGTGACGGCGCTCCTCACGTCCTTCTACCCGGCGTTCACCGTGCTCTGCGCTCGCCTCTTCACGCACGAACGCATGACGCCGTTGCAGCTCCTCGGCGCCGGCCTTGCGGTGGTTGCGATCGCCATGATCGCCGTCCCATGACCTTCAGTCGCTGGTCATGCCGGCGAGCGCCCTGCGAATGAACGCGAGCTCCAGGAGAAGGAGATTCTCGGCGACCGCCTCGTCGTTCGCCATGTGGGTCGCGCCGGTGATCGGGAGCACCGTATGCGCGCGCCCGGCGGCGAGCAGCGCAGCGGACAACCGCAGCGTGTGCGCGACCACGACGTTGTCGTCGCTCAGCCCGTGGATGAGCATGAGCGGGCGGCTGAGACGTGCCGCATCCGGGACGAGAGACCTGGTCTCGTAGTTGCCGGGCTCGCGATTCGGGTCGCCGAGGTACCGCTCCGTGTAGTGGGTGTCGTACAGATGCATGTCGGTCACCGGTGCCCCCGCTATCGCGACATGAAAGACATCGGGGCGCCGCAGGACTGCAAGGGCGGCGAGGAATCCGCCGTACGACCAGCCCCTGATGGCGACTCGCGACACGTCCAGGTCCGGCCAATCCGCGCGCGGCGGCCTGGAGGCCGTCAACCTGATCCTCGAGCGCGGGGCCTGCCAGGTCGCCGCGGATTGACCGCGCCCACTCGGGTCCACGTCCGGGCGTCCCCCTGCCATCGATGACGAGCACCGCGAACCCCTGGTCCGCGAACCACTGCGACGCCAGGTACATGCTCGCTGACGCAACCACCTTCTGCATGCCGGGTCCGCCGTACGGGTCGAGCAGCACCGGCAGCTTTCCACTCCCCGATTCGTACCCAAACGGCAGCACGACGGCGGCGTGGAGGTTGCGTTTGCCGACAGTCACCAGGCGGACGTTGAGCTTGATCGCCGGGGTCTCCGCGAACGACTTGATGTCTCCTGCCGGAAGGCTGTCGCGGTGGACCGAGACACGCACGCCTGGACGTTCGAGCTCGCGGGATGCGATCACCGTGGTGCCTCCTGATCGGCGCGCTCGCCAGACGCCGGGAGCGACGCCCTGGGGTTTCACCTCCACGACGCCTTCGGCGCGTGACCACGTGAACACGCCGATCTCGGTCCGAGTTCGCCGAAGCCCGGAAGACCACGACGTCGCCATCGACGTCGACGACGTCGCGCACCTCGAGATCCACGCCGGTCACCATCTCGTCGCCGATGACCAGTCGCTTGGCGCCATCGCGATCAACCGTCCAGACCAGCGTCCCGTCGGGGAGCCGCTCCGGCACGCCATCGACGATGTCGACCCAGGCGTCGTCGGTGTCCTCACGGAACAGTGATGTCTCGCCGGTCGACGCGTCGACCTCGAGGATCCGCATGGTGCGCTGATCGCGGCTCTGCACCACCACCAGCAATCCGTGCTCGGACCAGTCAACCGTGGTCACGTACTCGAATCCGGCTCGGTCCCAGCGCACATCCACGGTCGGCGACCCGTCGACGTCGACGAGATGGAGCGTGACGTCGGCGTTGTCGGTTCCCGCCGCCGGATACGCGACCGAGACCGGAGGGGTTGCGGGATTGGACGGATCCGAGATGTACCAGCGACGGACGCGCGCAACGTCCACGCGGGCGACGAGCAGGTGCGAGCCGTCGGGGGACCACCAGTATCCGCGCTGGCGACCCATCTCCTCGGCGGCGACGAACTCGGCGAGACCATACGTGACCTGGTCGTTCTCCGGGCGCAGCAGCACGCGCGTTCCATCACCGTCGATGCGCACCACGTGCAGCGCGCCGGCTTCGACATACGCGACCCGCGTGCCGGTGGGATCAATGCGAGGATCGATTGCTCGACCGTTCGCGGGAAGCTCTGCCGCTCCACCGGCGACGAGGTCGATGACGTAGATCTTCCCCGCAAGGTCGAACGCGGCGCGCGTGACATCGATGTTGGTGGAGAAGCGCACGATGCCGCCGGACGATTCGCGCGCCCGCTCGCGACGCATTCGCTCTTCCGCGGGCACCTCGCCGTCCTCGTCGAGCGTCAGCGTGGCGGGATCCGCGATCACCGTCGATGTCCCGGCGTGCACGTCGAACTGCCAGAGACAGGTGCGCCGGTCGGTGCCGCTGCGGGTGCGCAGAAACACGACGCGCCCACCGTCCGGGGAGATCTCGAAATCTCTCGGAACCCCGAGGCTGAAACGGCGCGTCCGGGCCTGCTGGCGGGGGAAGCTGATGTCGCTCACCCCGGAATGGTCGCGCAGCGGGACGCCGACCCGTTGCCCCGGTGAGATCGACCCCCTTGACGGCCCTGTCGCAACCGATCAGGTGATCGTGAGCACGATCGCGCCCTGCACCTTCCCCTCGCGGAGCCGGGCCAATGCCGTGTTCGCCTCCGCGAGCGGCAGGGTTTCGATCTCTGCCCGCACCGGGATCCGATGGGCCAGTGCGAGGAATTCGGTGCCGTCCTGACGCGTGAGGTTGGCGACCGATCGCACGGTGCGCTCGCCCCAGAGCAGGTCGTACGAGAACGATGGGATGTCACTCATGTGGATCCCCGCGCAGACGGCGGTCCCGCCTTTCGCGACCGCGCCGAGCGCAACCGGCACCAGCGCGCCGACGGGCGCGAAGATGATCGCCGCGTCGAGCTCCTCGGGCGGCTTCTCATCGGTACCGCCGGCCCACACCGCGCCCACGCGCATCGCGAACTCCTGGCTTGCGGTATCGCCTGGCCGTGTCATCGCGTAGACGCGACGTCCCTGGTGCCGCGCCACCTGGGCGACGAGGTGCGCCGACGCGCCAAATCCATACAGGCCAAGGCGGACGCCATCCCCCGCGGCACTGAGCGAACGGTATCCGATCAGCCCCGCGCAGAGCAGCGGTGCCGCTTCGATGTCGCTGTACGAGCGGTCGATGGGGAAGCAGAATCGAGCGTCGGCCACCGTGTACGCCGCGTATCCGCCGTCGATGTCATAGCCCGTGAACCGGGCTCGGTCGCAGAGATTCTCGCGCCCGGTCGTGCAGTAGATGCACACGCCACACGTCCATCCGAGCCATGGAATGCCGACGCGATCGCCGGCGCGTATCGCCTCGACCGCGCTTCCGCTATCGACGACCTCGCCGACGATCTGATGCCCGGGGATCAGTGGAAGCTTGGGATGCGTGAGCTCTCCGTCGACGATGTGCAGGTCGGTCCGGCACAGGGCGCAGGCACCGATCTTGACGAGCACCTCGCCCGTGCCCGGCTGTGGCCTGGGAACGGATGCTTCACGCAGGGCGGTGCGAGGCGCGTCGAGAACCATGGCTCGCATGACCAACATGGTAGTTGCGTGTCAACGAGCTCGGTGCGCAAACACGCATCGCGCCTGCACGCATCACGCCTGATACACACAGAGGAGATCGGCGCTCGACACCGATGCCGGCGCCGGGATGACCCGACCTGCGTCCACAACGAAGAGCAGCCTCGCGCTGGGTGGCGGCATGTCATGCGGACCGATGACCATCACGTCCCCGGGTTTCGCCGTGTCGAGCTCCGCGAGCGTTGTGACCACGACGATCCGCGCTCGGCGAACGAACTCGCTCTGCGGGGGCGGCGCCGCGACCGCGTACATGAGCTGGAGCGCCGGCTGGTTGAGCGTCGCGGACAGGAGGAGTCGATGTCCTCCAGGCTGCGCGTCGGAATACGCCAGCGCCAGCGCCGCGCCTTCGCCGGCTTCGAAGGCATTCTCGGCACGGGTCGGATATGCGGTGAAGAAGTCGACGAAGTAGGGCGTCGCGCTCGCCACGGTCAGTGTCACCAGCGCCGCGGCGATGAGACGCCGCGTCTGGAGCAACGCCCACACCCACGCGATTCCCTCCACCATCAGCATGAGGAGAAATGGGATGAGCCCCGCGCCACGTAGGGCGTGCGGCGCGACGAGCGTCAGAGCGGCGGGGATAGGCGCGACGGCCGCACCGAGCAGGACGAAGCGCGCATACGGTTCGCGCCATCTCGACACGAGCCGGATCGCGCCGATGACCATGAATGGGATGGTTGCGTCGAGTAGCACCCCGCCATATCCCGTCGTCTGTCGCAGGTTACCGTCCCCGTGCCCCACCAGGAAGCCCGGGCTGAAATAGCTGCCGTAATTGCCCAGGAATCGTGTCGCCGCGGTCAGGACGGATGGATGGTCGGAGAGCAGACCAACTGACTGGAACCGGGCCAGGAGCGCGCCGGGATTCTCGAACGACCAGATCGCCAGGACGACATAGGCGACCGCGATCGGAAAGAGGAACCGAAGGATCCTGTCCCGGCCGGCGCGCGCGAAGCTCACCACGGTCACGGCGGCGACCAGCGCGGTCAGGAGGCGTCCGATGGAGTATGCATAGACGGCGACGCCCAGACCCACCCCCGCGGCAGTCCACCACTTCGCCGACGCCCCAGCGACATGTGCCTCGGTGATGCACCAGCAGGCGCACATCACGCAGAGCACCATGAGGATGTTTCCCTCGAGCATCGTGTGGCTCTGCAGGAAGATCCAGGGCTGCAGCGCAGCGAAGGCGATCGACACCAGCGCGACGAATCGCGAACCGGTTCGCACCAGGGCGATTCGTCCCGCGATGAGAGCGATAGCGATTCCGGCGAGCACGCTCGGCAACCGCACCACGGGGGCGCCACTCGCAAAGATCCACGTCAGCGGCGCCACCAGGTAGGTGGCGACCGGCCCTTTGTAGTCCCCGAAATCGGTGAAGAACAGCGGAAGGTGATTGCCGTACTGGTCCGTACCAAAATGCGCAATCGTCCATGCGTTGTAGCCGATGCTCGCCTCGTCGGCGTACAGGCCTGGAGGATCGGTCCCGATTCTGTAGAGGTATAACGCCGCGACGGATGCCGCCACAGCGACGATTGCAAAGGCGAATCGGTGGCGCCACCAGGGGTGCGTGCTCATGACAGCGTTGTCCTCACCAGGTACGGGGTGGCGTGCATCTTCACACGGGCCGTCCGTGTGCGCTGCCCACCCGACCTTCACCGTTCAGCAAGGCTGGGCCGCATAAGCTCCCATCCATGGCGCGACAGTCGCAGTTGGATTCCGCCCGTCTTCGCAGAGACCTCGGTCTGGCTCGTGCCCGGCGTTTCACCATCTACGCGGCAATCGGGGCAACGGGGTTCACCGGGGTGCTCGCGCTGGTGGCGGCCACCAGCTTCCCCGGCCGCACACCCGCCGCCACGGCCGCCCAGCCCGGGTCCACCGACAACTCCGGCAACGCGCAGCCCGGGCTGGTCGCGCCCGTCCAGCAACCCCAGTACGCATACGGCGGGGCACCAGTAGCGATCTCCGGCGGCTCCTGACCGGACGCTGCACTTGCTAGCGGCACTGGCCGGCCCAACGCCGATGTGGTACGCGACGCGTGCCAGCGGATACACCGCCCTGGTTCTGCTCAGCGCAAGTGTGGTGCTCGGGGTGCTCACCTCGTCACGTGAGACCCGACGTGACTGGCCACGATTCGTGGTTCAGTCGCTGCATCGCAACCTTTCTCTCCTGGTCGGCGTGTTCCTGGTGATTCACATCCTCACGTCGGTGATCGATCCCTTCGCGAAGCTCACGTTCGTCGACGCCTTCGTGCCCTTCATAGCCTCGTACCGTCCCTTGTGGCTGGGGCTCGGAGTCGTCGCCTTCGAGCTGCTGATCGCCATCACGGCAACCAGCCTGATGCGTCATCGTCTCGGGTGGCGATCCTGGCGTTTCGTTCACCTCTTCGCCTACGCGAGCTGGCCGATCGCGGTCATCCACGGCGTCGGGACCGGGACTGACACCAAGTTGCTCTGGGCGCTCGCCCTGGTCGCGGCGTGCGTGTTCGCGGTGATCGCCGCGCTCGTGTGGCGCCTCGCGCATGCCGGACCGCGGTTCCTCCCCCTGCAAGTCCTCGGGATCGCGGGTTGTTGCGTGGCGACTGCGGTCCTGGTCGTCTGGATGGCTGCCGGCCCGCTCGAGCACGGGTGGGCCAAGGCAGCCGGCACGCCCGCGGATCTCCTCGCAGGCAGCCTGGGGACTCCGGCGGGCACGCCGGCACCCGTCGCGGCACTTACCGCCGGGCTCAACGATCCGCTGGTGGGCAGCCTCGTCCGTTCCGCGACAACCGCCACCGCCGCGCTGACGGATAGTCGCGACCGGACCCTGCAGGTCGTGATCGTTGCCAACGCGGACGGGACCGGCACCCTCACAGTGACCCGTTCAGGATCGAGCCTCTGCGTGGCGCCGGCGACCATCGGCAACAACGGAGTGACCGCGAGATGCGGCGCGGTCCTGGCGACGATCCAGGTCACGGACCAGGGGAACGGATCGGCCAGCGGGACGCTGGCGACCCGGAGGGCAGGAGCGTGAGCCGCTCGACACCCGCCGAGGGGACGGCGACCCGGTTGCTGCCTGCACGTCCGGTGCCTGAGGACCTCGATGCCCACCTCGCCGGATTCGGGCCGCGTCCCGCGGTGGAACCGGCCGCCATGATCGACGCACTCGACCAGAGCGGGCTTCGCGGGCGCGGCGGAGCCGACTTTCCGACCGGCGTGAAGTGGCGGGCGGTCAGCGAGCAGGCGCGGCGGGGCAGTGACACCGTGGTGGTCGCGAACGCGGCCGAGTGCGAGCCCGCGAGCTTCAAGGATCGCTTCCTGCTGACCTACCGGCCGCATCTCGTCCTCGACGGCCTCCAGCATGCGGCCGAAGCGGTGGGGGCGCGACGCGCGGTCATCTATACGACGCGATCCCACGGCGACCTCGAGGCCGCGTTGCGCGTGGCGATTAGGGAGCGGAGGCGGCGCGACGATAGCGACCGATTCGTCGAGGTGCTGGTCGGTCCGAACCGGTATGTCGCCGGCGAGGAGACGGCACTGATCTCGCGCGTCTCCGGCCACCTGGGCAAACCGAAGGTGGTCCCGCCGCGACCCTTTCAGAGCGGCGTCGATCGGTTGCCCACGCTCGTTCAGAACGTCGAGACCCTGGCACATGCGGCGCTCATCGCGCGCTTCGGTGCCCCCTGGTTTCGCTCGGTCGGCACCGAGCGGTGTCCCGGGACCGCGCTCCTGACGGTGAGCGGCGCGGTGCGCACTCCCGGCGTCGTCGAGGCGGCGTGCGACACCACCATCTCGGCCATCGTCGATCGCGCCGGCGGCGTCGACGAGCCACCCGCCGCGATCCTTCTCGGTGGGTATTTCGGCCGCTGGGTCGCGGCGGATCGCATCTGGAACCGGACCATCGACGCCGACTCCCTTCGAGCGGCGGGCGTGTCGCTCGGGACCGGGGTGCTGGTCGTCGCTCCTGCGAATATCTGCGGGGTCACCGAGACCGACCGCGTGCTCACCTTCCTGGCCAGCCAGACCGCCGGCCAGTGCGGTCCGTGTCATGTCGGCTTGCCCGCGATCGCAGAGATGTTCCACAAGGTTGCGACCGGGCAGGCTCGTCCCGCCGCGCTGGAGTTGCTGACGCGCTGGTCGAACGACGTGCGCGGTCGAGGCGCCTGCAGACACCCCGACGGCGCGGTGCTCTTTCTCTCCAGCGCCATGGAGGTCTTCGCCGCCGACCTGCGTCACCACCTCAAGCGGGGAGCGTGCAGGTTTTCCGACCGCGCGCCGCTGCTCCCCGTTCCTGCGATCGAGGCCGGCTGGTGGTAAGGGTTCGTCTCCGCGTCGACCCGATCAAGTGCAAGGCGCACGGCATGTGTGGCGAGCTGTTCCCCGAGCGAATCCGGATGGATGACTGGGGCTACCCGATCATCGAGTCGCGGGCACTGTCCGACGACCTCCTCGAGCACGCGCGCCGAGCGGTCGCCGACTGTCCTCGCGCCGCCCTATGGCTCGACCCGATCGACCAGCCGGGTGCGCGAGTGCGGCCAGACGACGCTGACTGAGGTCCCGCCGCCGGCGACGTCCGCGATCTGCCATCGGCCCCGGGTCGCTTCGACGATTGCGTTGCCGATGGCAAGTCCGAGGCCGGCGCCGTCTCCGTCACCGGTGCCGCGGCGAAAGCGCTCGAAGATCCGTGCGCGACGCTCCGGTGGGATGCCGGGACCGGTATCGCTCACCGTGAGTCGTACGTGGTCGCGATCCTGCCCCACTCCGATGCCGACACGGCCGCCGGCGGGCGTGTACCGGCACGCGTTGTCGAGCAGCACGCCGATGAGCCGATCGATCCAGTCCGGCGGCGCATCCACAAGCGCGAGCGTCGCGCCATCGCTGCGATGCTCGAGATGCAGCTCCGCGTGCTCGGCGACCGGCACGAACCGCTGCGCCCCGATCTCGGCGGCGGTGACGATATCGACCGGCGCGGTGATGGGGTCGGGAGGGAGCGCGTCGAACCGTGCGAGCCAGAGGAGGTCCTCGACGATGCTTCGCATCCTGCGGGTCTCGTCCGCGACGCGACGTAGGGTTGGGTCGTCGGCGCCAGCGGTCTCGAGGTTGGTGAGCGCAAGCGATGTCTCGGCTTCGATCACCGCGAGTGGCGTGCGCAGCTCGTGCGATGCGTCCGCCGTGAACTCGAGCTGACGTCGCCGAGCCCGCTCGATGGGTCCGGCTGTCTGACGTCCCACCACGAAAGCTCCCGCGAACACGAGCACCAGCAGGACCGGACCAACAATCGCCTCGGTGACGAGCAGCGCTGTGAGCGTCTTCGCGGAGGTCCCAAGGCTCACGGCTCCGATGAGCCTGCCGCTCGGAATCCCTGTCCCTGCAACCATGACGTCGGCGCCCTCGAGGTGCATCTCAACTGGCGAGGTCGCCGTGACCGCGGACCGTGGGAGCGGGGGCGCGCCTGCCGTCGAGCCGATCACAGCGCCGGATGGGTCGGTCTCCCACACCAGCACGGGATCATCAACGTCAGGCTCCTGCAGTTTCGGCGTGCCAGGCTGATGCGCCAGTTGTGTGAGCTCGGAGGTCAGCCGATCCGTGGCTGACGATCGCAGCGTCTGCGCCACGATGACATCCAGCGCGACGAAGAGCGCGATCATCAGCCCGGCGACCAGCGCGGTGCTGATCAGGGCGATGCGCAGCGCACGGTTGTGGAGCCGTGTGCTCACCGTCCCTGCTCCACGAGCCGGTAGCCGACGCGGCGCACCGCCTCCACACTGACCCCGGCTCCGACGATCTTGGCGCGCAGTCGAGTGACGTGGACGTCGATGCTGTTGGATGCGATCGGATCGAGGGCATCCGTCCAGGCATGGTTGGCGATGGTGTCGCGGCTGACGACAGCGGGACTGCGTCGCACCAGCAGTTCGACGATCGCGTACTCCGTGGGCGTGAGCGCCACAGCGGTGCCGTTGACGGCTGCGCTCCGCGCCGACGGGTCGATGGTGAGCGCACCCGCACGAAGCCGCACGCCAAGCGCCGCGGCAGGGCGTCGCATCAGCGCACGCAGGCGGGCCAGCAACTCCTGGAAATCGAACGGTTTCACGAGGTAGTCGTCACAGCCCGCATCCAGGCCCTGAATGCGATCGGCGGGCGTGTCGCGGGCGGTGAGCATGAGCACGGGGGTGGAGAGATTCCGTGATCGGACGGCGCTCACGACGTCGATGCCATCCATGACGGGCATGCGCCAGTCCAGCACCGCGGCCGCGTATGTCGTCGTCAGCAGCAGGTCGAGCGCTACGTCGCCGCGTCCGGTCTCATCGATGGTGTACCCGGCGGAGCGCAGTCCTCGCGCAAGCACCTCGCGAAGTTTCGCGTCGTCTTCAGCGACGAGGACATGCATCACGCACCGTTATACCTTCACCGTTCTGCAAGGGTGCGCACCATAGGCTGCTGGAGTGAGGGGAGAGACGCCGCTGATCGATCGCACGCTGGCCATCGCTCGTATCGACTGGACGCCGGCACCGCGGCAGCCGTCGGTGGCGCGGCTGGCGATTGCCACACTGACTGCCATCATCGGCTCACTGTGCGCCGACGCGATCATCGTCGCCGTCGGGACGCACCTGTTTCCCGGCACTGCAGGATATGGGCACTTCCGGTTCAACGACTACGCCAGGCTCACCATCATCGGCGTGGTGGTCGGCGCCGCGGGCTGGCCGGTGCTGACCCATGTCAGCTCCGCACCGCGCTGGCTGTATGGCTGGTTCACCGTGCTGATCAGCCTGGGGCTCTTCCTTCCCGATGCGTGGCTGCTCGTTCGCGGCCAGCCGCTGAAGGAAGTCGCCGTCTTGATGGTCATGCACGTTGCCGTCGCCGCGGTCATCTACTGCAGCATGGCGCTGATCGCCCCGGCTCGCGCGGTCCGCGGCCGGCGCTGATCGGCTCAGGGCAACGCCGGCGACGAGCCGGCGAGCCCGAGGGGTGATGCCGCCCAGTGAGCGGCCTGGGATGCTGTGATCCTGCCGTCACCGACCAGGCGCTGCAGGACATACGTCATTCGAGCCCTCGCGGCGGCGAGGTGTCGAAGGGGGTCGAGCGCAGTGGGTGCCTGGACCATGCCGGCCAGGAGCGCAGCCTGCGCCCAGGTCAGTTGAGCGGGCGCAACCCCGAAATACCCGCGGCTCGCAGCCTCGATCCCGTAGTACCCGTGGCCGAAGTACACCGCGGAGAGATACATCGAGAGGATCGCCGGCTTCGTGTAATGGGTATCGAGCTCCAGGGCGAGCGAGACGCGGCGGACGCGGCCCCAGAAGCCATCGGTCACCGCCGGGTAGAGGACGTGGGCAAGCTGCATCTCGATCGTGCTGCCACCGAGGTCATGCCCGGTGAGGAACCCCCAGAACGCGCGCAGCAACGCCACATCGTCGACGCCGTTGTTCGAATAGAAGGTTGCATCCTCGGAGGCGACCAGCGCCTGGGCGATCCGATCGGAGGGCGCGATCATGACCGCAGACGAACCGTGCGAGCGGTCGATGGCCAGCACGGCGGCCGGCGCGCCTCCAATGCTGGGATCGGTGGCGACATTCGCCGCAAAGGCGGTCACGCTGCCGATGAGACAGAGGAGTACCGCGCGCGCAGCCCAGCGGATGCCTCTATGTCTCGCCAGCGCGCGGGCTGGCTCAGCCGGCTCCTCGCTGTGTTGGGACGGCCCGGGGGGTGCCTCGGGCGCGGCGGCAGGGGTGTCGGGATGTGTGACTACGGACATGGTTGACCGGGGCTCGGCGCGACGGCGCGCGCCATCCTCTCAATGAGAGAACGGCGACCCTTTCGGTCGCGTTTCGGTGTTGACTAGTCCTTCTGCGCGCCGGCGGCCTGCCGCAACTCCCTGTAGTGACGCCGCCAGATCAGCTTGTGAATCGGGATCCAGCGAGGGATGTCGCGGAGGCCTGGGATGAACGGCACCAGAAGGAGCAGCGCGGTGAGAAGCAGCATCACCCCGACCACTGCTAGGTCGGTATTGGCTGAGCTGATGCCCAGAAATCCGGTCGTCGAGTTGAATGGCGGGATCTGGTACCACATCGTGTAGAGCCAGAGCCACGCCTGACCGGGATAGCGACCCGTCTCGTTCATGACACCCCAGTCGCTGCCGATCAGCTTCTGCTGGGCGGCAAGATTGGCGATGTAGCCTCCGTCATCGAGAAAGAGGAGCGGCCGGGTGAAATCGGTCTGGTAGAAGTGATTGCTGGTCAGGAGCAGCGCGTCCAGACCGCCGGACCTGGCCAGCGTGAGCATGCGGTCCATGAGCACCGACACCGGTCCGTAGTCTCCCGATGGGACGGTCACGGTTCCGTCAGCCGCCACCGTCGCTGTGTTGAGGCCGGTCGTGTACTTCGTCAGCCATTTCTGCTGCTGATCCCCCGACGCGGCTTGATACGTGCTCAACGCGGAGGCGAGGTCCACGTCGCCTGCGGTTGCCTGCGTGAGCGGTTCAAGCACGAAGTCATGAGGGGCGTTGACGGGAACGTGCACACCTGCCCACTGCTGCGGAGCCAAGGGCCCCCAACTCTGCACAGCGGCGCTTCCCGAGTTGTACGGTGGTCCGTACGTGGCGACGAGCGTTGAGCCGCCGAGCTCGCCCGTAGCCGTCGTCAGAAAGTCCAAAGGATCCGCCTTCGACCAGCTCTGCAATGTCACCGAGGGTACGTCGGGTGACGACAGAACCGCCGAGAGCACGAGCACGACTCCGAGGACGCCGATCATCGCGATCGTGACCTCCTTGAGGAGGTCGTACGGGATCATCCGGACCCCGCGGTAGTAGGTCTTCTTGTCCATCTTGGACGCCTTCACGGCGCCACCTGCACCGGGTCGTCGATTGGCCGGACGACGCCCTTTGCGCGCACCTGGATGATGTGCAGCACCACGAGCAGGGTCACGCCGATCGGGAACAGCATCACGTGCAGGCCGTACATCTGCCCGAAGTTGAGTGCGTTGAACAGACCGCCGAAACCGGTCGAGTTGATCGCATCCTTCGCATTGATCGCGATCCACTGCGAGTCGAAGTTCTGCTGAATCACGTATCCGGTGAACGCGGTGCCGACACTGACCGCAAAGATCACCACGCCAACCATCCATGTCTTGGCTCGGCCGTCGCGCCAACCCGCCCCCCAGAACTGGCCCCAGAGATGCAGCACCATGAAGATGAAGAACATCTGCACGGACCAGAAATGAATGCTGTTGAAGAAATGCCCGATCGATGACACGTGCCACCACTCGGACCCGAAGAACGCGAGCACCACACCGCTGAGCACGACCCAGAACAGCGCCGCGATCGTGACCACGCCGAACACGTACACCCAGGAACCGATGTATGCCGGCTGCTTGGTGGGAAGCAACTCGGTGATCGGAAGCGTCTTCTCCACACGGCGACGCACGGATGCCGTCCATCCGGTTTCAGGCTCGGCGGCCGGTTCGGAAGCCGTCGCTGCGCTGTGGTCGACGGTATCCGGCGTGCTCTCGCTACTGATCATGGGGTTCCTTCCGCCGGTGCGACGGGAAGGGTGCGACCAGCGCCAGCACGAAGAGCAGCACCATCACGCAGATGAGGATGAAGTTCGGCAGCGAGATCAGGATGAAGCCCCAGTGAATGTAGGGCGCGGGCGCGTCCATTAGCAGCCTCCGTGGGTGGTCAGCGCGTCAAGCACGAGTGTGTGCGGTGGCGTCACTTCCTGATAGAGCCGGTCGTTGATGAAACCGGGTGACCTAAGCCTCCCGAGGATGTGACCAATGACCCGCTTGGATTGGCGTGTCCCACCGTTTCGATACCATAGGCTCCGTGCTGATCCACGATCGGTACGGTGTCGTACTGACGGTCATGGCTGCCGTCGGCGCGTTAGCCGCGATAGCCGGACTGCTGCGACCACGGATCCTCCCGGTCGTCCGCCTCTATCTGCGCGTGATGATCGCCCTGTTCGGCGTGCAGGTCGTGATCGGGCTGCTCCTGGTGGCGACCGGCCATGCACCGCAGCAACTCCTCCACTGGTTCTATGGAGTTGCGACCATGCTCACGCTCCCACTCGCGACGTTGATCGGCTCTCGGCTGGGCGGTCGTGAGGAACGGATCTGGCTTGCCGGCGGCGCCGTTATGACGCTGCTGTTCGCGCTTCGGGCGATTGCCACCGGCTGAGCTCGAGATCGAGGACAAATGGCACTGGTGGCGCGGGTATCCCGACGGCCACGATGGACCCCTGATGCTCGAGGGACTCCGCGAACGACATCCTGACGCCCACCCGGGTGCATCGGATGTCGACACGCTGGGACTGTGCCCGTACTCAGAGGAGACGGTGGCCGGCTGTCGCCACTACCACCCGGTCTCGGCGCACGGTGACTTTCCAGAAGCCGGTCACTGCATCGATGCGGTCGTGATCAGCGGCACCGGCCATATCCGACACACGATCTGCGCCCGCGACGCCGGTTCGGTCGTCAGGCCACCGGGAGACCGGCAAACACATCGGTAGCGTAGACGTCCACCTGCAGGAGACCGACGGTCCGCACGGATTCAGGGGCTGGGAGTCCGGCCAGATTCGATGTGTCGATGCACAGGGCGTCATTGAGACACGAGCCGCGGAGAACGATGACAAACGTCGGCCCGGTCCGGACATCGAAGGACGCCGGCGCTGCGTACTTGTAGCGGCAGAGACCGGCTGATCCGGAGGCATCGGTGCACGACTGGAGTGGCAACACCGAAACGTGCTGATCCGTGTGCCACGCGACCGAATACGACTCCCAGTACCCACCATATCCGTGCGAGACGCCGAGCTTGCCAAGTGTTGCAGTCAACTGCGCGCCGTCGAGGTAATCGGGCCCCAGAAAGGGGTCGGCGGACAGCCGAGCGACGCCTGCGGCGCTGACCAGCGCGAGGCACGCGACCAGTCCCACCGCGATGGACCTCCGCCGAGCACTCACCACCGCTAGCGGCAGCAGGGCGGCGACGCCAAACCACAAGCCGTTGAGATAGTGGCCCTGATAGTTGACCGGGGACGTCTGGACGCCGAGACCGGTCGCACAGAGCGCGGCGATCAATCCCGCGCTGGACAGCACCCAGAACCAGACGTACGTCTCGCGAGGAACTGAGGGCTCGTGTTTGCGGCCAAGGGTCACACGCAGGACCGCGTAGACGAGCGCGGTGAAGAGCACGAAGGCGGCGATCCGGATGACACTCGGAAGGGCGTCGCCATACCACGCTCCCGAGATCATCTGACCGAGCGTCGATGCCGCGACCCCAAGCCCGGCGCCGATCCCGCGCGTCGACAGCCCCGGAGCCGAGATGTCATTGGCGACGATGCCATACGCGTGTGCCATGAGAGCGATCGCCACCGCTGCAACGCATGTCGCTCCGGCGGTGAGCGCCAGCACGGCGCGACGCTCAGGCCGGCACACCGCAAGCACGATGGCGCAGATCACCCACGGCGCGACCGCCGCGGCGAACGAGAGGGTGTCGGAGACGACGCAGGCGCCGGCCACTGCACCGACGGCCAGCGAGGCGACACCCGCGTGTGCAACGACACGTTGAGAGAGCGTCACCAACTGCCACCCGCACAGCGCGGTGAGCAGCAACGTGCACCCATGCGCCAGTGGACTGAGGGTCTCCCACGCAACCACCGGAGGCGCAGCCACGCAGAGCACGCCGACGAGCACTGCGTTCGACGTTCGCATCACCCGTCGAGCCGTCACCACCATCAGCCAGATGGCCGCGACCATCATCGCCGCGCCGAGCGACATGCCGGCAGCGTCGCTCCCGCTGATCTGATGAAGCAGGCCAACGATCCACAACGGAGCGAGGCCGGCTTGATCGCGAAGCTGCACGCCGTGCCCCCAGCCGGCGTGGAAGATCGCGTCTCCGAGCCGGAGAGCCGCGGGGAAGTCGCCGTACCAGTAGAAGGACGACAGGATTCCCGGGAGCCGAATCAGGAGGACCATGACGTAGGCGGCGCCCGCGCCGATCGGCACCAGTAGCTGTGGGTCACGCCACCAGCGGGCAGGGGTGACCGTCTCGCCGCCGACCGTGGATACGAGGCCTTTGCCCGACTGGGCGGTGATCACTGGCCGATCGTAGCGACCGCCGTTCGAGTACCTCCCACGAGCGCGCAACGTTTGGTTCCTGGTAACGTAACGCACCTGGAACGTCTGTTCGCCGAGGCGGGGACGTCACGGGTTGGTCGCGCTCGCTCACCCGCCGGGCGCGCGTGGTTCCCTGTGTCGGGCGATGTCGGAGTTCGTGAAGGAGTCCCGCCTGACGCATGCCCGGGTTCGGTGGGTCATCGTCGTTGCCTGCGCACTCACGCTCGCCTACCTGCTCGCGGGCGCCCTGACCTCCGCCTCCAGCATCGGCAGAAGCGACTTCACCAGCTTTTACGGCGCCGCCACGCTGCTTCGCGATGGGCACCGTGCCGGCATCTACAACCCCGCTTTGCAGGAGTCGATGCATCGCGCGCTCGTCGCTCCCGATCGGATCGGAAACCTGCCATTCGTGGATCCACCCGCAGCCGCGGCCATCCTGCTCCCGCTGACGTTCCTGCCGCTCGACCTCGCCTATCACGTGTGGGCGCTGGTGGAGTTCTGCCTCCTCGCAGTCGCGGTGATGATCGCGGCGGCCAGCGCACCGTGGCCGGCGCGGATGCCCCGACGCTGGAAATATGCGGCGGTGCTTGCGGCCATGGCCGGAGCCGGAACCTACAGCGTGGTGGTCCAGGCGCAGTGGACGCCGTTCATCGCGCTCGGGCTGTCGCTCGCGTATCGCCAGTGGCGAGCGGGGAAAACCACGAGTGGTGCATTCCTCCTCGTCGTCGCCGCCGGACTGACCAAGCCCCATCTCGCGCTCGTCCTCGGTGCCTTCATGCTCGGCTGGCGTGATCGTCACTTGCTCACCGGCGCACTCGCCGGGGTTGCTATCGCTGTCCTCGCCAACCTCGCGGTCGCCGGCCCGCAAGGACTAACCGGCTTTGTCAACCTGGCCCTGACGTCGCAGAGTCAGTGGGCGCTGTCGACGTATTCCAGCTTCATCAGCATCCCGGCCCTGGTGTTCGGTAATTCGTCGACCACGCGCGTCGCGGCAGCGGTGTTCGCGCTGGTGGCCTGTGTCGTTGGGTGGCGGCTCGGGGGCACTGTGCGACGGCGCGCCTCGAGACTCGAGCCTGCGCTTGCTGCTGCCGCGCTGCTGTCGCTGCTCGCCGCCCCGCATGCTTTGTTGCACGACACAGTGATGCTCGCTCCATGCGTCGTGTGGATGCTGGCGTGGGCTACATCGCACCTGACATCGGCCCCCGTTTCGCGGTCGCCCTCCATGGTCGCCATCGCGTGGGGCACCATCACCGCCGCAGGATTCGTGTCGCTGGTCGTGGGCGATGCGGTTCCACCGGGCTGGGTCGTGAGCTTGGCGCTCATCGCGGTCGCGGTGCCGGCATCGCTCATCGCGTTGGCTCCCATGCGCCAGCGCTCGCATCCGCTGAAACCTGCGGCAATCACTGCGCGATAACCAAGCGTCGTCGCTGGGTTTCGGCCGTCACGGCTCGCGAACGCGTGAGGTCGCGTAACCAAGCAAACACTTGATCGTTCAACAGGCACTCTCCGAAGCATGAAGGGAACCACTCGATGCGGATCCAACAAACCGCGCTGGTGATCACCAGCGCGGCTGCCCTCGCAGCCTGCGGAGCGGCGACGGCCTCACCGAGATCCTCATCGACGGGAGCCACCTCCTCACCGGCTTCCTCACCGGTATCGACGAGCGGTTCGGTCGGTGGAACCCCATCCCCCACCCCGGCTCGCCCCTCGTTCGAGCCGCTCCTCGTCGCGTTCGACAGTCAGAACGCTGTATTGATGCTGGCAAGCGGACAGACGACCGGTCCGATGCCCTCGGGGCCCATCGTCGGTGGTGACGGGACATTGGCGATCGCCGGCGCGTTGGGAGCTCGAATGATTGGAACCGACCGCCAGCAGATCGGCGGTCCGGGCGGACCGGTTTCGATCGTCGCGTTGTCGTCAGACGGCACCCTCACAACCCTCGAGAAGAACGTTGCCGGATCGCCCTCAGTGATCGGACGCGATGATGGTCAGGCGTGGGCGTGGGCCGTGCAGACCAATTCGCCGGAGTGCGGATCGACAACTCGGGCGACATTTGACATCTACGCCGACGACGGCAACGGAGCGAGGAAGATCGGGAGTGCGTCCTTCGGCGCCGGGGTCAACCGGGTCAGCCTGGTGGCATGGACGGCTGCCGGCATCGTGGCGTCTGGCGACAATACTTGCGGCGGTCCCGCCGACCCCTCGACGTTGTCGATCTCGCCGGCCATCCTCATCGATCCTGCGACGGGCACGGCCAATGGTCTCGCAGGTCGTATCGGACAGGACTGCAATTTCGAGGACATCGCCGACGACGGGACGATCGCCTGTTCCGTTGGTGGTTCGGCACCAGGGATTCGGGTCATAACGCCCGACGGCAAGCGCACCAACTTCAGCGTTTCGGGATTGACGTCACAGCGGTGCATCGATGGAGGCGTGCCGCTATCAGCCGATGCACGTTTTGCAGCGGTTTCCATCTCGTGCCACACGGTAACGATTCAGCTTTTCCTCCTCGATCTGGCGAGCGGACGTGTCGTGACTGTCACCGGTGGCAACGACCTGGCCCCGACGCTCTGGACGCCGGACGACCTCCTGATTGCAACCGAATTCGGAGTTGACAAGACCTACTCCGTCACGCCGCGGGAACTCGCCACGCTGATCAATTCGAAGTATGCGGCGCAAACGAGCGTCGGCTAGAACGGGTCCTGTCAGAAGCCGTCAGCGCACCAGGGACGGGCTGGCGTGTGAAACATGCGGTCAGCTCGCGGGACGGCACCGACGCTCGCCTCGGTGACCAGACCAGCCGCCGCGAGGCGTTGGAACGTCTGGTTGCCGAGGTAGATCATCGCCAGCGCAGACACGCCAAGCGCCAGGTCCGGTGGATCGTCAACCAGGCTCGCGGATGCGCTGCCGTCGTTGCCTGTTTCGAGCGCGAACCGGCCCGGGGAATAGCCGCCGGGGTCGATCACCTCGAGCACGAGATGATCTCCCGCAGCGTAGGAGCGCGCCTCCAGGGCTCGACGTACATCCAGGATGCGCAGCCAGAGGTGATCGACGCCGGTCGGGGGGCGCGGTACGCATGCTCTGGGATTGTCGAGCAGCAGAGGCAGCGGGTCGTCCGGCGCAACGCCAACCACGGTGACCCGATTCACCCATTCGGTGCCGAGGAGATGCCGCCACATCGCGGCTCCCGCAGCAGGGTCCACCGCGAAGATGTCGTCGACGGTCATCTCGTAGTCGGGGTCGCCGTCCGTCCACCGATCAGCGATCCGGTGGAGGGCCATGCCAGCCGGACGTCCCTGCGCGTCGCGATAGAGCAGCGCCCACGGTTCGCGCCGATCCCAGCGCGGGTTGCGCAGCTCACCCGTGCGCACCCGCCACGCCTGCTCGCTGCGGTTGATCGCGCCGGGTTGGATCCGCCGAAACCGCTCGTGCAGCTCGGTGCCATGCCTCCGGAACTCTTCGAGACTCAGCGTTTCGAAGGTGCCCTCGGCACCATCGACAACGCGGACGCCTCCCGCGCGCCGAACGTCGATGTCATAGGCCGCGGTGGTCGTGGCCGGTCCGAATCCGAACCGACCGTAGATGCGGTACTCCGAAGCGATCAGTGCCGCGAGGCAGTGCCCTCGATCAACTGCCTCGTCGAGGGCACGGCGCATCAACGCGGTGAGCAGCCCTCGTCGTCGCCGCGCTGGAATCACTGCGACATTCGTGATTCCCTCGGCTGGCACCGCGGTGCTGCCGGGAGCCGTCACCTCCATGTCGAAGCTGCGGAGGGTTGCGACGCAGGTATCGCCGGCGAACGCGCCGAGCGAACGGCCGGGGTTGAAGAACGCTGCCCGGTACGCGATCGCTCCATCGGGAACCGCGAGCAGAAAGCCGGCCTCCATGGCCCGAACCCACTCGCCCAGCTCGCTCTCGGTGATAGCCTTGATCACGATCTCGCGAGCCGCCGGCGGTTGGCTGGTCATGCACTCAGGTTAGGGTGCTGTACCTCAGCCTGAGGAGGTACGAATCGATCCGGACCGCTTCACGACATTGACAAGCCGCCAGGATGCCATCGCCGCGCTGGAGCGCATTGCATACATTCTCGAACGCGAGCGCGAACCCACGTACCGCGTGCGTGCCTTTCGGAATGCGGCCGCCGTCGTTCATGCGCTTCCCGATGAGGAGCTCGCGCAGCGGAGCAGACGCGGCACACTGCAAAGCCTTGCTGGCATCGGACCGGCCACCGCGCGGGTCATCGAGGAGGCACTGGCTGGTGCGACACCCGCCTACCTGCAACGTCTCGAAACCGAGGCCACGCCCATCTCGGACGACGCGCTGGCGCTGCGCCGGGCCCTGCGTGGCGACTGCCACGTGCACTCGGACTGGTCGGACGGCGGCAGCCCCATCGAGGAGATGGCTCGGGCAGCGATCGCCCTTGGTCACGAGTACATCGTCCTCACCGATCACTCACCGCGGCTGACGGTGGCGCGCGGGCTGAGCGGCGAACGGCTCCGCGAGCAGCTCGACATTGTGCGCGGCATCAACGAACGGCTCGGCCCGTTTCGCATCCTCACCGGTATCGAGGTCGACATCCTCGAGGACGGAGCGCTCGACCAGGAACCGGACCTCCTCGCCCAGCTCGACGTCGTGGTGGCAAGCGTGCATTCGAAGCTCCGCATGCCTGGGGCGGAGATGACACCGCGGATGCTCGCCGCGATCCGCAACCCGCACATGGACGTCCTCGGTCACTGCACGGGGCGGATCGTCGTCGGCCGGGGAAGACCCAAGTCGGCGTTCGACGCGGATGCCGTCTTCGCCGCCTGCCGCGAGCATCACGTCGCGGTCGAGGTCAACTCACGTCCTGAACGGCTCGATCCCCCAAGGCGCCTGCTGAAGCTTGCGATCGAGACCGGATGCCGCATCGCCATCGACACCGACGCGCACGCGCCGGGTCAGCTCGAGTGGCAGTTGCGCGGGTGCGAGCGTGCCGCTGAATGCGGTGTTTCAGCCGAGATGGTCATCAACACCATGCCGGCGGACGGCCTCGTCGAATGGACGGAGATGGCGTAGCTCGCTGATTCAGCGCGGACCAACCTGGCAACCCCTTGACTCTCCAGCCACGGGAGGCTGCACGCTTGGGGGCATGGACCTCTCAATCGGCGAAGTGGCGCACATCACAGGCCTGCCGGTCAAGACCATTCGCTACTACGCAGACATCGGTCTGGTGCCGGAGGCGCTGCGGACTGGGGCCGGCTACCGCCGGTACGATGAGGCGGGACTCGCTCGCCTCGAGCTGGTTCATGCGCTCCGAGACCTCGGCCTCGATCTGGCGAGCATCCGCCGGGTCACCGAACGCGAAACCCAGCTTGAATCGATCGCTCGCGCCCACGCCGATGCCATCGATCTCCACATCCGTCAGCTCACATTACGTCGGGCAGTGCTGCGAGCGATCGCTCGTGGCGTCACCGGCCGAGAGGAGGTACAGCGCATGACCGCTTTCGCCCAAGCATCCGCCGATGAGTCTCGCCGGATCATGGATGAGTTTCTCGACTCAGCGTTCGCCGACTACGAGGACAATCCGTTTGCCGCGCGGATGCGCAGCTCATTGCCGGTGCTCGCCGACCAGCCTTCGGACGCCCAGATCGATGCGTGGATTGAGCTGGCCGCGTTGGTTCAGGATGCTGCGTTCCGTGTGCGAATCCGCGAGATGATCGTGGAAGGGGAACGCCGGCGTGCCGAGGCCGGTCTTGCGGAAACCGATGAACCGACACAGCGCGCCGGCCAGGCCGTCGTTGATCGCGCGGGTATGGCCCTCGCCGACGGCGTTGCGCCGGATTCCGCCGAGGCGCTGCACATCGTCAATGAGGTGGTGCCGCTGTTCGCTGCAGCTGCCGGCAGACAGGACGTGCCCAGGTATCGCCGCGAACTCGGTCAGCAACTCGCCACGTTCAGTGATCGTAGGGTGGAGCGCTACTGGCAACTCGTCGGGATCATCAACGGGTGGCCGGAGCAACCCTCATTGATAGGTGCCTACGAGTGGTTCATGGCTGCACTCGAAGCGTCTTTGTAGCTGCAGCTGCCTTGCTCGTTTGTGCCATATCAGCAGGGTCGTCTCGCGCGGGGCCCTTCACTCATCGCCCGACGGCACCACTCCCGCCTTCTCGATCATCAGGACGATTGTGCGATCCGCCGCGATCGGCCGATGCCGCAGTCCCTTGGGCACGGTCAAGCCCTGTCGCGAGGAGAGCTCAACGGTGGGATGGCCTTCCAGTTCGATGAGCAGCTTTCCGTCGACAACATAAAAGAACTCGTCCTCGTCCTCGTGGCTATGCCAGTGGTACTCGCCGCGCAGAACGCCCAGCCGTACGAGATGGTCGTCTACCTCGCAGAGCGTCTCGTTGTACCACTGCTCGGCCACGGAGTCTGCGACCGCGCCGACGTCGATAAGTTCCAGCGCGGCGAAGCGCGGCTCCATCTTCACGATGTACTCGAACTCCTGGGGCATGTCCTGAACCTCCCACTCCATTCGGCAAGGAAAGCAGTCGAACCGACGCAAGACCCGTGAAGCCTGCGCCCCGTCGCCACCCCTCTGCATCATCACAACCGTATTGATCCTGACGCACGGGTGGCCCAACGGTTTCGTGGAGACGTTGCCGCTCGTCGCTCGGCTGAGTTCCAACCATTAGGATTCGACCATGACTGGAGAACCTGAAGCAACGAACGCTCGCCGCACGTTCAGCGGCAAGGACGGCTGACCGCCGGGCGAGCTGGTGATCCTCCCCAAGATCCGGGATCCGCGGTTCATCACCATGCGTCGCGGCGGCGCCCTCCAAGACGGCGATCACCGTCTTCTCGGGATGTGGGCGGCGGACTGTGCGGAACACGTCCTGCACCACTTCGAGCAGGCGCGCCCGACAGACGACCGTCCGCGTCGGGCGATCGACCTCGCGCGTTCCTGGGCGCGGGACGAGATCACGTGGGCACAGGCCCGCACGGCGGCGGGCCATGCCAACGCGGCGGCCAGAGACCTGCGTGGGGCCGCACGGCATGCCGCCTACGCCGCCGGGCAGGCCGCTGCCGTGGGCCATGTGGCAGCGCACGAACTCGGAGCAGCCGCCTACGCGATCAAGGCGGCGCGGGCGGCAGCGACCGACGACGACCGCGTGGACGCCGGCCGCCTGGAATGCCGGTGGCAGCGCGCCCAACTCCCCCGCGGGATCCGAGAACTGGTGCTCGATGACCAGCGGCTTCGCAACGAGTTGTGCTGGTCTGCGTTCGACTGCTGACCGACTGGGCGAACAACGCTATTCCACAATGAAATCCGAGTTGCCGGTCGATGAGCTCATCCCCGTCGCGCGCGAGAATCGTCGCTGAGGGCGGCGCCAACCTCGAGAACGTCCCACTCGATCGCCGCGGTGACCGGCAGCGACGCGCCGGCCCAACGGGCGACGATGCTGTCGAGCTGGGCGTCCGATCGCCACGGATCATGATGGAAGAGGACCAACTGGCCCGCTCCGACATGCTCGGCAAGCCCCACGGCGTAATCGATACAGGAGTGCCCGAAGTGCGCGCGTGCGGGAAACTCTTCGCTCGTGTATTGCGAATCGTGCAGCAGCAGATCAACTCCCTGCGACAGCCGCACCGCCGCCTCGTGATACGGACCGAACTGTTCAGGCCCGGCACCGAGCGAGGCCGGCGCGTGGTCCGGCATGTACGCCACGGCTCCGTGCCCATCCGAGACCCGGTACCCGAAGGTGCGCCCACCCTTGTGGGGAATCTCCACCGCCAGGACATCAAAGCCCTCGATGCGGTGTTCACCGGACGTGAGATGCTCGAATCGCCACGCACCCCGCATCTCACGCGGTCGTATCGGGAAATGGGGCGGCGACATCGCCCGAGCAAGGATCTCCTCGGCGTCACCGCCCGGCTGCTCCGGTATGTAGAGCGTCGTGTGGGCGTCCGGGTTGTCCACCGAAGGGCAGAATGGCAACCCGTGCGTGTGATCCCAATGGAGATGGGTCAGGAGGATGCTACCCGAGAAGGGCTGGCCGTTCAAGGCTGCGGGCAGCCGGCGCAGACCCGTACCCGCATCGAGGATGAGGCGGCATTCCCCGTCATCCGATATCACCGCCAAACACGACGTCTGTCCTCCATAGCGGGCGAAATCGACGCCGGGCGCAGGCGTTGACCCTCGCGTACCGCAGAGGCGCAATCGCATGGGCGGACAGTATCGGCTTGGTCCGCCGGCGTGCGCAACACGACATCGCCTTGCACGCAGGGGCTCGAAGTGCGGGGCATCCGCCCCGGACAACTCCCTGGACACGAAGCGAGGCGTCCTTCCGACAGCGTGCTTCGGCGAGTACGCTTCCGCCCGTGAAATGCCACGCCACCGATGGCCTCGAGGCGCCCGGCGACACCCGATGACTTAGGTTGCGAGCGTGCAGAAGCCAACGATCGGGCGCCGTCTCGTGGCACTCGTCACCGGGCGGAGAATCGGGGACGCAACACCGCGGGTCGGGTACCGCTCGCTCTTCGCCAACCGCGATTACCGCCTGCTGTTCAGCGGGCTCACGATCTCGATGAGCGGATCGTGGGCGTACAACGTCGCCCTGGTCGTGTTCGTCTTCAATGCGACCCACTCGCCGGCTTGGGTTGCCGCGGCGTCGATGACGCGCTTTCTCACCGCACTCGTCACCAGCCCCATCGGTGGGTTGATCGCTGACCGGGTGGAGCGCGTCCGTTTGATGGTGACTCTCGATAGTCTCGCGCTCACCTTCCAGACGGCTCTCGCCATCGTTGCGTGGCTGAACGGACCTGTCGCTCTGGCGATAGCGCTCGCCGCTCTGACGTCAGTGAGCACGTCGTCATACGATCCTGCGGCACGCGCGACCACTCCGGCAGTCGTCGGCGAGGAACATCTCGCCGCCGCCAACAGCGCGCAGTCTGCAGTGGAGAACCTCTCCATCATCGTCGGCCCCGCCATCGCGGGCGCGTTGCTGCTGTTCAGTCCGCCGGCCGTGGTGTTCGCCATCAACGCCGCAACTTTCGGATTCTCCGCGCTGGTGGTGAGCCGCATGCGTATGAGAAGCCGTCCGTCGGACATCACTGAGGGCGGCGCGGCCGGTCCACTCAAGCAGATGGCCGCGGGGATGCGCGCGTTCGTGTCGTCCCCCAACGTGACCCTGCTGGCCGGCTTCAGCATCCTTGCGAGCTTCGTGTACGGGACTGACACCGTCCTTTTCGTCGTGGTGAGCAAGAACCAGCTGGGGACCGGCAGCACCGGGTACGGATACCTGCTGGCGGCCCTCGGCGTCGGCGGCATTGTGATGGCGGGATTCATGAATCGCATCGCTGCCGCCCGTCGCCTCGGAGCAATCATCGTCATCGGGATGGCCGTGTATTGCCTGCCAACAGCCCTCCTGACGATCGTGCATTCGCCGTGGATCGCATTCTTGTTGGAGGTGATCCGAGGCGGGGGGACGATCGTCGTCGACGTACTGGCCATCACCGCATTGCAGCGGCTCGTCAGTCCCGACGTGGTTGCGCGAGTGTTCGGCGTGTTCTTCGCCCTCGTGCTGGCGGCCATCTCGCTCGGCGCCCTGCTCATGCCCATCCTCCTCGGCAGCGTCGGGCTGAACACGACATTGTTGATCATGGGATTTGCCATTCCTGCGCTGAGTGCTGCCGCGTATCCATGGATCCGGGTTCTCGACATCCGAGCGGAGCGCGAACTGTCCTCGATCGAGCCACGAATTGCAGCGCTGCAAGCGCTCGACATCTTCGCCGGCGCGACTCGCGCGGCCTTGGAGCGCCTGGCGAGATCAGCGGTCGAGGAGACGGCCGAACCCGGCACGGTGCTCATTCGCGAGGGCGCCGAGGCCGATGACTTCTTTGTGCTCACTGCCGGCGAGGTCGAGGTGACCGCCGCGGGCGAGGCCGGTGCGGAACACACGCTCGGCGTACTGGGGCCACCCAACTACTTCGGCGAGATCGGTCTGCTCGGTCACCGTCCACGAACGGCAACGGTGAAGGCGATCGCGCAGTGCACGCTCTACCGGATCAACGGGTCCGACTTCGTCGACGCGATGACCGTCGCCACTCTGTCACCGACGGCGTTGGGCCGAGCGCAAGCACGTCTCGCGCGAACACACCCCTCAGCCTCGCTCACCCTCGATCAGCCCGCCGCGGAATGAGCGTGGGAGCTGCGATCAGGGAGCGGTAACGGCAGCTCGCGCCGAACGGGTCGCGCGGTCGGCCCACGGACGCGCACCCACGCGCTCGAAGACTTGCCTCGCCTCGGACCGCAAGGAGTTCCGCCTCGGAGTGGCTTCCCTCCGCCGCGAGCCACTCCGCATGCTCGAGCCGTACAACTGCGAGCCAGAACGGCATCCCCAGCTTGCCAAAGATCTCCTCAGCCTCCATGAAGGCCGGCTGGACGGCGGCTGCATCGCCCTTGGTGCGGTTGAGTCGAGCGCGAAAGCGCATCGTCTGCGCGCGCAGATACGGTGGCCGTTCGCCGGGGCCAAGACGGTCGACGAAGGCGAGCAGTTCCTCGACCTTGGCCAGGTCGTTCAAGGCGAAGGCGCTTTCACACGCAACCCGAAACCCGGACTTGACGTTCTGATGACCGGCACCGCCCAGCTCGGCAGCGATGTCGATCGCCTCCTCGGCATCTGCGAGCGCCTCGGCGTTTCTGTCCTGGGCACTGCGCAGGCTCGCGCGAGACGAGAGATAGGTAGTGCGCGCCTGCCAGTCATCAGCCCCGGCGAGCTGCGCCGTCCACGAAAGCAGTTTCTCGAGCTCGGCGGTCTGACCGCGGTCGATATATGTCTCTGCAAACGCCAACAGCGATAGAAGGTCCCCAGGCGCGCTGCGCACCTCCTCTTCCGCGATGGTTGCCGCGAATTCGGCGGCCTCCTCCCAGCTGCCGACTTGCGCGAGGTTGAACGCAAGCTCGCCGATCGTGCTGCGCTCATACGATCTGTCGCCGATCTTCCTCGAGAGCACGAGGGCGCTCCGGTAGTGTTCGAGCGCCTCGACGTAGCGATCCCGATGGCACAGCAGGTCCCCGAGGTTGAAATGGGCGCGGATCGTGGCCGTCGGGAGATCATTGTCCAGACCCAGCTTCAACGCGTGCGCGTACAGGGCCATCGCCTCCTCGCCATGTCGGTGCTGCATCGCCAGCATGGCTTTGACGTTCAGCGCTTGCGAGACTACTTCGGGTAAGCCCAGCTTCTCGGCGATATCGAGCGCCGCCTCGATTCGACGAGTTCGCGGTCTCTGTATCGCCTTTGAAATGCAGCAATGATCCGAGCCGCACCGCGAGCGTGGCGAGATCCTCATCCGGCGAGTCGCCGGCCAGAACCGCGAAGGCTCGCTCCATGCGTTGTATGGACTGGTCCAACTGCCCGCTGACTGACTCCAACAGCCCCAGACGAGACAGAGCTCGCGCGGCCGGATGAGGCAGGTTCTCGCTCTCGTACAGCGCGATGGCTCGCTCGAGGTGCCCGGTGGCAACCGCGTAGCGACCGGCGCGTGCGGCCATCTGGCCCGCGCGCTCGTGCATCTCGGCCTGACGCGCCAACTCCGGCACGAGTCGCGCTGCCTGCTCGAAGTAGCGTTCTGCTTCCGCGTTGGCCGCGAGGGACGCTGCACGCTCGCCGGCCTGGAAGAGCACGGCCGCGGCGCGGTCCCGTACGTCGTCGGCGTCGCTGTCGTGGGGCGCGAGGTTGTACGCCTCGAGGTAGTGCGCCGCGATCACCTCAACGACGTCGCCCTCCTCGCCGCCCCAAGAGTTCTCGTACCAGGCGGCGACGGCGAGGTGCCGCTCTTTGCGGTCTCGCTTCGAGAGCGTCTCGTAGGCCACGCGCTTCACCAGGTCCTGCAGGAATCCATACTGTCCCCGCTCCGGTGAGCGGGGATCCGCCTGCACGGAGAGCACCTCTTTCCGCACCAGCTCCGCGAGCATCGGCTGGAGTTCCGCGGGCGGGACACCGCTCACCGCCGCAAGCGCAGTGAGCGTGAACGTCTTGCCGAGCACCGCCGCGTCCTGGAGAACCCGTCGAGCTTCCGGGCGCAGCCGATCGAGGCGGGAAGCGATCAGCCCCTGCAGGCTTTGAGGCACTTCGAGGTCCTCGACCGGGCCGGTCAGTCGATACACACTTCCGGAACGCTCGAGAAGGGCGCGATCGAGCAGCATGCGCACCGTTTCCACGGCGTACAGGGGAACCCCTTCCGCGCGCTCCAGGATCTGCTCACGGAGCTCGTCGGGCAGTCCAGGCACCAGGCCGTCGAGCAGCTGCTCCATGGCTGTCGCCGCGAGTGGTTCAAGGAAGACCGACGTGAAGTTTCGCTTGCCCGCGCCCCATGTTGGATGGCGATCGACCATCTCCGGCCGGGCTGCAGTCACCACATACAGCGCGTGGTTTCGTGACCACTCCATGAGGTATTCGATGAACTCGAGCATCGATGTGTCCGCCCACTGCATGTCCTCGAACACCAGCACCGTCGGCTGTTTGTCGGCGAGCCGTTCGAAGAACAGCCGCCAGGCGCTGAAGAGGTCTTCGCGTTCGTGGGCGGCGCGCTCTTCCAGGGCAAGGAGTTGAGCCAACCGCGGCTCCACCCAACGGCGCTCCTCCGCATCGGGGATCAACTCCGTCAAGCAGGCTTGCAGCTTCGCCAACGCGGACGCAGGATCCTCGGCCTCGGTGATGCGTGCACGCATGCGCACCATCTCCGCAAGTGCCCAGTAGGTCACTCCCTCGCCGTATGCGAGACAGCGGCCACGATGCGTGTAGACGACTTCTGCGATCCCGTCGATGTACTTGAAGAACTCCCAACACAGCCGTGACTTGCCGATCCCGGCGATGCCGACAATGGAGACGAGGTGGGCCCTGCTCTGCTGCGCGCTGGCATGGAAGAGATCCTTGATCAGGCGCAGCTCGCGGTCGCGCCCGACGAACGGCGCCTCCAGCCCTTCGGATTTCTGCGCGCCGCCACGCATGGCCACCACGCGCAGCGCTCGCGACAAGCGGACCGGTTCCGCCTTGCCTCTCAGCGAACGGTCTCCGATGTCCTCGTACACAACGGCCGCCTCGGTCGCCCGCCTCGTGGCGTCGCCGACCAGCACCGTGCCGGGGGCAGCCTCGGCCTGGATACGCGAGGCGGTGTTGACCAGGTCGCCCGCCACCATGCCCTGCGCGTCGGCGCCAACGGTGACGGCCGCGGCACCGGTGAGTACCCCGGCCCGAGCCTGCAACGCGGATTCCCCGATCTCCCTTCCAAGGGCGACGACGGCCTCGATCAGGTCCAGTGCTGCCCGCACTGCCCGCTCGGCATCGTCCTCATGGGCGGCAGGCGCCCCCCACACTGCCATCACCGCGTCCCCGATGAACTTCTCCACGACGCCGCCGTATCGGCTCACCACCGATCGGCACGTGTCGAAGTACCGGGTCAGCAGCTCCCGGACCTCCTCGGCATCGCGCTTCTCGGCGAGGGCGGTAAAGCCCACCAGGTCGGCGAAGAGCACCGACACCAGCCTGCGTTCCGCGCTTGTCGTCTCGATGACATCCGGTGAAGCGACGGGGCCGACCGCGACCCGAGGCCGGGCCATTGCGGTGAGTGGCGCACCACACTCGCTGCAGAAGCTCGCATCTGGATCAACGGGACCTGAGCACTTTGGACAGCGACGCGACAACTCAGATCCACACTGCTTGCAGAACTTGCTGCCCGCATGGTTCTCGGCGCCACAGGAGGAACAGGACAAACTCGACATCTCACAAACCGACTGCAGTTGCAAGAGTATCCGGTATCAGCGGCCTTCAGCCACCTCCACAGGCTGGTGATGCTCAGCGGCGACGCCGGGGTCATCGCAACTATGCGCTGCATCTCCTCAGCACCTATCGCGACGGCGAGGACGACGATGGCCTCGAATTGCGCCCAACTCCCTCCACCTCAATATAGCACCGCCCCCGGGGCTTGCCGCAAGCCCCAGGGTGAGGTGCAGAGTTTCCTGGCACGCGTTGGGGACCGAGGAGTGATGCATGGCCGAGCATGGGGTGGTGATCGCCGGAGGCGGTCCGACGGGAATGATGCTGGCGGCAGAGCTGACGTTGGCGGGCACTGACATTGTCATCGTCGAGCGACGTGCCAGCTTCAAGCTGGAAAGTTCGCGCTCGCGAGGTCTGCACTCTCGCACCATCGAAGTGCTCGATCAGCGTGGCGTCGTTGATCGCTTTCTCGCCGAGGGCAGGACGGCGCAGGTGCAGGCATTCGGTGGAGTCCCTATGGACATCAGCGATTTCCCCACTCGCCACAACTACGGGATGGCACTGTTGCAGAGCCATTTCGAGCGCATCATGTCGGGCTGGATCGATGAGCTGGGTGTTCCCGTGCTGCGAGAGCGTGAGGTGACAGGGTTCATGCAGGACGACAGCGGCGTTGACGTCGAGTTGTCCGATGGCACATCGCTGCGTGCGGCATTCCTGGTTGGATGCGACGGGGGCCGCAGCGTTGTGCGCAAGGCGGCCGGCATCGATTTCGCGGGCTGGGATCCGATAACCAGCTGGATCATCGCCGAGGTCGAGATGGAGGAGTTGCCGGAATTCGGCCTGCGTGGCGGCGGCGGTATCGGACCCGCCGAGGATGGACGCGTGGGCGTCACCCTCATCGAACCCGAGGTGAACCACATTGAGGATCCGACGCTGGAGGATCTCCGTGCAGCGCTCATCCGGATCGACGGATCGGACCACGGAGCGCACAGCCCGCGCTTTATATCTCGCTTCACTGACATGACGCGTCAGGCGGTGGCGTATCGCAGCGGGCGCGTGCTGGTTGCGGGAGACGCGGCACATGTGCACGCTCCGATGGGAGGCCAGGGGTTGAACATTGGCGTGCAGGATTCGGTCAACCTGGGCTGGAAGCTGGCCCAGGTGGTCAGCGGAACATCACCGGTGAGGCTCCTCGACACGTATCAGGCCGAACGCCACCCGGTTGGTGCGCGGGTACTGCGAAACACCATGGCGCAGAGGGCGCTCGGCGCCACGGACGACAGGGCCGTTGCACTGCGCGACATTGTGGCGGAGTTGCTGCGCATGGACGAGCCGCGCAAGCATATCGCCGGCATGATTTCGGGCCTCGACGTTGCGTATGACCTTGGCGAGGGACATCCCCTGTTGGGACGCCGCATGCCCGACCTTGATCTGGCGACCGCGGACGGCACCATGCGGGTGTTCTCCTTGTTGCACAACGCCAAGCCGGTGCTGGTCAACCTCGGTGACGCCGGCAGTATCGAGATCGGACCGTGGGCTGACCGAGTTCAGCTCGTCGACGCCTCGTATGCGGGCACCTGGGACATTCCAGTACTCGGCGAGGTCGGTGCACCGACCGCCGTGTTGGTGCGTCCCGATGGACACGTCGCCTGGGTCGGCGATGGCACCGACGCGGGCTTGCGCGAGTCGCTCACGAGATGGTTCGGCAACGACGTGCTTTAGCTGCTGCGGATCTATGCCTCGAGCTGTGGGCCATCGTCGGCTCCGCGTTGCCGCACGCGCTCTGGATTGCGAGCGTCAAGGGCGAGCGGCTGCCACGCCTCCCCACGCACGATGTACCCCACGTTTGCGTGGCTGACTCCGAAGGCTGACCCGATGGAACGGTACGTGGCTCCGCAACGCGCCATGCGCCTGATAGCTAACACGTCATCAGCTGTAAGCTTCGCATTGGGATGACGTTCGCCGCGGTTTGAGCGCGATTGAGCATTTGCTGCTCCCAAGTCGCCCAACGACAGTTGGCCGGTTCGTAGTTGCCTCCGTTGTCGATCCGATCCAGCGTAAGGCGGCCGGGACACGATCCCATATCGGCGAGAAAGTTCTCGAAGCGATGCCAGCGACGGCAAACGGTGATTCCGCGCCCGCCATAGCGGGCCCAGTCTGCGCTCGCCGGATTCGTGCACCGCCTCAACATGTCCCGCCAGGCGTGGTACGTGCGGGTGCCGCCTGCTGCTGCTTGTCCGTGGCTGCGCGACATAGACGAGATCAAAGCGAAGCGTCGCGCCCCTACCGCGGACGATGCACGGCGGGCGGCGGGATCTCTCGTCCCTCCTGTCGGCCGTCAACTCAGCCGTCCGAGAATCCGTAGGCTCGCAGGAATGCCGTAGCGCCTTCGTCCGCATACCTGTCAAGGGCAGCATCGGTGAACGAGTTCTCGTCTCCAAGCAGCATTGCCTGGTTCAGCGGGACCCAAAGGATCAGGCACAACAGGTGCTCGGCGGCAAGCTCAGGATCTTCCAGAAACAGGCGTTGTCGGGCAGCCGCTTCGCGGAGAGCGAGAGACAGCTGCTCAGTCGCTCGCTTGGGACCGAGGTCATAGAACGATCGCCCGAGCTCTGGGAATCGCCCCGCCTCGCCGATCACCAACCGCCGGAGCTTGAGCACATCGGGCTGCATCACTCCCTTCAAGAAGTGGCGGGCGAACGAGCGAAGCCGTTCCCCAATCGTTCCCTCGCCTGTCGAGAGGAAGTCCGCGGCTATCCCACCGTCTCGGGCCCGTACGACGTTCGTGACGACCTCTCGAAACAGTGTCTCCTTGTCGTTGAAGTGCTTGTAGACGGTCTGCTTCGAGACCGCCGCTCTGGCCGCAACCTGATCCATGCTCGCCCCGACGAAGCCATTGGCGAAAAACACCTCCTGTGCCGCCTCGAGGATGGCCGCTCTCCTGCGAGCTCCGCGAGAGAGATCTTCCGCAGTGTCGGCCGCGACCGAGGAATCCATAGAGCCATAGTACTAGACAGTTCCGTACTATGTCGTGGTATGGTACGGAACCGTCTAGTACTAGTGGAGGCTGATTGTATGAAGATCGTCGTTATCAACAACGTGACCCTCGACGGTGTGATGCAGGCGCCCGGGAGGGCGGATGAGGACACTCGAGATGGCTTTACCCACGGCGGTTGGGCGTCTCGGCATGTCGATGCACCGGACCCTGAGATCGGAGCGGCGATGGGCGAGCGGATGTCTCAGAGCGATGGGCTGCTGCTCGGAAGGCGTACCTACGAGGACTTGTTGACGACCTGGAACAGCCGCGGCGGGATGTTCAAGGACGCGCTCAACGCGGCGCAGAAGTACGTCGTGTCGCAGACCCGGTCCGACCCGTTGCCCTGGCCGAACTCCACGCTCGTGTCCGGCAATGTCGTCGACGCGGTGACGGAGCTCAGGTCACGGCCGGGACGGGAGCTCCACATCATGGGAAGCGGGCAGCTCATCGAGTCGCTTGTGGCCCATCAACTCGTCGACGAGTTCTTGTTGATGATCTTTCCTGTGGTTCTCGGATCCGGTCGGCATCTCTTCTCAGGTGACACCTACATGGAGCTGGACCTGGTCGATGCAAGGGCGACCAGTTCAGGCGTGGTAATTGCCACGTTCCGGCGGAACAGTCCGGGCTGAGACATGGCGATCGCCTGCACCTCTTGCACGAAGTCCCCGAGCGTTTCCTCGTACCCTTCGCACCACGCGTCAGCCTCCGTTCCAGGCTCGCTCGATCGCGAAGTACTGATGAGCGAGCTGTACCACCTGGTGGCCCGTGAGGTCATCAATATCCGCGCGAACGTCGGCGATGACCTTTGCTGCAACGTCCTTGTGATGCTTTTCCGCATAGGCGACCCATTGGTGAGACGCATTTGCCTTCCCCTTCCCGTGGCCAAGCAACAGGATCGCACGAGCTGGGGCAAGGGCCTCGCTTATCTTTCGCCAGTAGTCGGGATTCCCGGCTTCATACGTCCCTTTGGGGTTGCCGGCCTTGTGAGCAATCTCGTGGGCATGACCCCGTGCATCGACATCCTCGATTCGCTCGGGAGACTCTGCGCCGGCTCCGCCGAGCACGTAAATCAACGTCCGGTGAAAGTCGATCGTCGCGACGACGTTCGCGTCGCGGATTGACTCCACGTTGAAGGTGTGTCGCGTTGTCGAATCGGAGATCTGATCTGCCACCGCTGACATTGCCTCCTTGTTGAACAGGGTGGAACGGTGCTCTGGGCGTCCTCCACGGGAGTCCGGGCTTGTTCCTGTCAGCGGGAGACGGGGCTCGAACCCGCAACTTCAACCTTGGGAAGGTTGCACTCTACCGTTGAGTTACTCCCGCTCGGATCTGATCTCGCTTGGAGTGTTTCCTCTTAATATGGGAAGTAGTGGATCAATACCCTGTCGGAGGGTGAAACGCTTGGCGAGGGGGCAATGGTAGACGACCCCACATTGCGATGGCGAGGTGTGCTTGGACGGCTACTGCTCGGCACGAAGGACCGCCATCAAACGATCGTGGGCGTCGTCGGTTCCAAGGTTGTTGTAGTGCTCGCGGATCATCGCCTCCGAACCGTGGCCCATGATCTGTTCCACCACGATCGTGCTTTGCCCGCTCATGAGCAGCCAGCGGCACGCGCTGTGCCGGAAGACATTCGGGTTGACGACGGTGCGTATACCCGCGTCGAGGGCGAGCGCACCAACCATCTGACGCACACCCGGAACGGTGAGCACTTCACGCTCCCCGGTGCGCCGGTCACGGCGCAGTCCTACGAAGACGGGGTCGTCGTCACCACCGCGCGCGAGTGCGGTCAGGCGCGCATACATCTCGGGGGTGATCGGCGCGTCACGGTCTTCGGCCTTGCCACGTATGCGGACGTAGTGGCGACGCCCCACGTGGCGAAGATCACCCTTGGTAATGGAGACCAGTTCGCCGGGGCGCATTCCCGTGTCGGCGAGCAACCGAATGATTAGACGGTCGCGCTCCGTGGCAGCCGTGCGCTCCAGGAGCGCGATCTGGTCACGCTCCAGGGTGTCGACTTTTCGTCCGGGCACCTTAAGCAACTTGACCTTCGGGGCAGTGCCTTCGTGCTCGTCGGCGTACCACTTGAGGAGTTGATTGACGGCCTTGTGGTAGGTCTTGACGGTGCTTTCCGAAAGGGGCGTGCCAGCGCGCGTGGAGCGGTCGCGGACGTCAGCTGCGAAGCGCTCCAGAGTGCGCTGGTCAATGCCGGCGACGGTGGTGATGTTCTCGTCCCTGCACCATGGCAGGAGCACAGCACGTAGGGAGTACCCATACGCATGCTTGATCGTGCTCGGCCTGACTCCCCGCGACCGGCAAGCGATCAGGTATTCCTCGATCTCGGTCGCGAGGTCCGAGCGCGCAACCTTAATCCTGGCCACAGTGCTTTCCTCACAAAGGTAATCCCGGGCGGACCCAGTCATGCGTGGCCAGGAAGATTCCGTGCCGCCGACATCGTAGACCAGGCGATCACGCCGCCCGCGCGTCGTCCCGTGCTGGTAGGTCGTGTGCGAGCCTTCGCGCCGAGGAGTAGGCTTCGACGACGCGAAAGGGCGCGGCGCTGCTTCACAGAGGGAGTTGACTCGCGCCACACGGGGATGGAATGAAATCGCCACGAGGGGAACCATGAAACGGCTCGTCACAGGAGTTCTCGGCGTCGCCATGGCCGCTGCCAGCCTCGCCTTCGCTGGAGCACCTGCGATGCCGGCCTTGGCGGCCAATCCGTATGTTCCCGGTCCCGGTGGGATTCACGGCGGACCGGGCTTCCGTGTCACCAGCAGCGGGAACTGGTCGGGGTATGCCGCCTACACGGGCACCGGCACCTTCAGCAGCGTGTCCGGCAAGTGGCAGGTGCCGACGGCGACGTGTCTCGGGACCCCCGACGAATCCCACGTCTTCTGGGTCGGCCTCGACGGCTTTGGCTCCGGCACCGTGGAGCAGGGCGGGACGTACGCCATCTGCGAGGGCACGACGCCGCTGTACTTCGCGTGGTGGGAGATGTATCCGACCAACGACATCACGGTCGTGTACGCGGTCTACCCCGGTGACTTCATCGCCGCCAGCGTCGTCTACGCGAAGGGCAGCTACAAGATCACCGTCAGCGACACCACTCCGGCCCACGCGACCAACTTTTCGACGACGCAGACGTGCGCCAGCAATGTCACCTGTGCGCGGGCGTCCGCCGAATGGATCGCCGAGGCGCCGACCTACGGCACCACGATCGGCAACCTCGCGGAGTGGACCAACACCAAGGGTCAGAACCAGATCGGGTTCTATGCGGGCTTCGCCACGCCGACCGGCGGCAAGAAGGCCGCGATGGGCGCAGCCCCTGGCCTCTGGCAGGTCGCTCAGGTCGGCGCCTCCGGGACGTTGGCTGCGCCGGGGAATCCAGGGAGCCAGAAGCAGGGCTTCCAGGACTACTGGTACGCCGAGAGTTGAGGCGGGGAGGGCGGGTGAGCCCAGCGGCTGGAGGGGCAAACGGTTTACATCGACCCGGCCGGGGCCGCGATCCGCGGTCGTGACCGGCTCGTCACGAGTGAGGCGGCGGGGCGGGGCATGCTACGGCCGTGATCCGGCTCCGAGCAGCGGCGACGAGCCTGCGACTGGGCGTCGCGCTGGTCTGCTCGCTGGTCGTCGTGACCGCCTGCGGCGGCCCATCGGCGCAGGCAGTCCCAAGTCCGACGGGCGGCGCTCCCATCGACACAACGCCCACTCTCCCAAGCCCGTCCACGTCATCGCCTTCGCCGATCACTACCGCCGCAGCGCGGCCCACAGCGAGCCCGACCGCAAGACCGGTAACCCGCACGACAGCAACGAAACCGCCAACGCCGTCGGGACCCCGAACCGTACTCGGTGGATGCCAGGTCTTCCCGAGCAACAACCCGTGGAACCAGAACATCGCGAACGCCCCGGTCAACCCGATGTCCTCGAACTACATCGCGGCCATCGACGCGACCAAGCAGTTCCTGCATCCCGACTTCGGGTCCAACCCCACCTACGGAATCCCATATACCGTCGCGCCCGCGTCACAGAAGTTCGTGCCCATCACCTTCAACGCGTACGGCAGCGAGAGCAATCCTGGCCCGTATCCGGTGCCGCTGAACGCACCCGTCGAGTTCGGGCAGCGATCACCATGTGCTCGTGCTGGACTCGGGCAACTGCAAGCTCTACGAGATGTACAACGCACAGCAGTCCGGCGCAGGCTGGGTGTGTGCATCCGGCGCAGTCTTCAGCCTGAAGAGCAACGCACTTCGCCCCGATGGCTGGACGTCCGCCGACGCCGCAGGATTGCCGATCCTCCCGGGCCTCGCCCTGTACAGCGAGGTGGCCTCGGGCGTCATCAACCATGCGCTGCGCTTCACGGTGGATGCGACCCAGAACGGTTTCATCCACCCTGCAACGCACTACGCGAGCAGCAGCAGCAACCCTGACCTGCCGCCGATGGGACTCCGCTTGCGCCTCAATGCGTCATTCAGCCTCGCAGGATTCACCGGGGAGTCGCTGGTGATCCTCAGAGCCCTCAAGACCTACGGCATGATCGTCGCCGACAACGGCAGCAGCTGGTACATCAGCGGCTCGACCGATCCACGCTGGGACGACAACAATCTCAACGAGCTGAAGTCCGTCCCGGGGAGCGCATTCCAGGTCGTCGAGACCGGACCGATCCTCCACTAGCCGGTCGCGCGAGCTACCGCTTCGCGGCCTCGAGCTCGATCACCGAAAACTTCTGGCGGCCGTAGTCGGCGCGGATCAACTTTTTGTCGAGCTTGCCCACGCTGGTCTTCGGCAACTCATCGACGAACGCCCAGCGCTCGGGCAGCCACCAACGAGCCACCTTCGGAGCCAGGAAGTCGCGCAGCTCATCGGGTGTTGCCGACGCACCCGGTTTCAGCACCACCAGGGCAAGCGGCCGCTCCGCCCATCGGTCGTCATGCACGCCGACGACGGCCGCCTCGGCGACCGCGGGATGGCCGACGAGCAGGGTCTCGAGCTCGACCGACGAGATCCACTCGCCGCCGGACTTGATGACATCCTTGGACCGATCGGTGATCTGCACGTAGTTGCGCCCGTCGATGGTGCCGACATCACCGGTGCGCAGCCACCCATCGTGGAATTTCTCAGGCGCCTCGGCGTTGTAGTAGGACGCGGTGATCCACGGTCCACGCACCTCGATCTCGCCAACTGCATCGCCGTCGTGCGGAATCTCGACCCCGCTGTCATCAACAAGTCGCAGCTCGACACCCGGGACGACCCGGCCGGTCTTCGACCGGAAGTACATCTCGTCCTCCGGCGCGGTGCCCCGGGGCGGAAATGCGATCGCGGCGATCGGGCTCGTCTCGGTCATCCCCCACGCCTGCCACAGCTCGATGCCGAGCACGTCTCGATACGCTGCGATCAACGTCGCGGGGACCGCGGACCCGCCACAGACGGCGGTCTTGATGCTCGACACGTCGCCGCCATTTGCCTGCACGTGGTTGAGCAGCGCGGTCAGGATCGTCGGGACGCCACCGGTGAACGTCGGGCGCTCCTGCCTGATGAAGTCGCACAGGCCCTGCGGTTGCAGAAATCGCCCCGGGAGCAGCAGCGCACTGCCCACCAACCATCCCGCGTACGGCGTCCCCCATGCGTTGACGTGGAACATCGGCACGATGATGAGCAGGCGGCCGCGGTCGTCGAGATGAAACGTCGCCCACACAGCGAACGAGTGCAGGTACACCGAGCGGTGGCTGTACGCAACACCCTTGGGATCGCCGGTCGTCCCCGTCGTGTAGCACATCGACGCGGCACTGCGTTCGTCAATCTCGGGCCAGTCGAACACCGGCGATTCCGCGGCGAGCAACGTCTCGTATGCAAGCGGCTCGCCAAGCCCCGACACCTCTCCATAGCCCACCACGATCACCTTCTCGATGCTCGGACATTGGTCCATCACCGACGCGAGCAGCGGCGCCAGCGAGTCATCGATGATGACCACGCGATCCTCGGCGTGGTTGATGATCTGCGCCAGCTGCGCCGGTGGCAAGCGCAGGTTGAGCGTGTGCAGCACCGCTCCCATCGAGGGGATCGCGAAGTATGCCTCGATGTGCTCCTGGTGGTTCCAGCACAGGGTGCCGACGCGATCACCCGGGACGATCCCGAGCGTGCGCAGCGCTCCGGCGAGGCGGTTGACCCGCTCCGCCACCTTGGCGTAAGTCGTGTGCCGCGCCTGCTCGCCCTCGAACGTGATGATCTCGCTGTCCGGAAACACCGCCGCACCGTGTCGGAACAGCTCCCTGATGGTCAGCTGCGCGTCCTGCATGGTCGAGTTCATGGGTTCCACTCTCCTCTGCACGTTCTGACGCCGACCAGGCCGCCAATCCCTCGGGCACCCAGGTCGTCGAGATCGTACTTGGCCTCCGGCCCGATGTGCAGCAACCGTGCCGGGTTGTTGCTTCGCTACCCTCGACACACATGGCAACCATCCAGGCGGGCCCGATGACCGGCGCCGAGCGCATGCTCGCCACCGCCCGTCGCCAGCCCGCCGACCGCACCCCCATCTGGTTCATGCGTCAGGCCGGGCGATGCCTCGCCGGCTACCGGACGCTGCGCGAGACGTACGACATCCTCACCATCACCCGAACCCCGGAGCTCTGCGCGCAGGTAACCCTGATGCCCGTCGAGGAATTCGGCGTCGATGCCGCCGTGATGTACGCCGACATCATGCTGCCGCTGATCGGCATGGGAGTGCCGTTCTCGATCGACCCCGGCGTCGGGCCGATCATCCATGAGCCGGTGCGCGACGCCGACGGCGTGGACGCGCTCCGGATCGTCGATCCCCGCGAGGCCAACCCAGAGCTTTTCGAAGCCATCAAGTTGGTACGCCGGGAGCTCGACGGCACGACCGCCGTCGTCGGGTTCGCGGGCGGGCCGTTCACCGTCGCGTCGTACATGATCGAGGGCAAGCCGACCAAGGAGTTCTCGCTCACCAAGGCGATGCTCCACGGCGAGCCGGAGCTCTGGCGCCGCCTCATGGAGACCCTGACGGAGGTGACCATCAGCTACCTGCAGGCCCAGGTCGAGGCCGGGGCGCAGATGATCCAGCTATTCGATTCGTGGGCGGGGGCACTCTCGATCGCCGCCTACGAGGCGATGGTGATGCCCTACAGCCGGCGGATCCTCGAGGCGGTGTCGGCGACCGGCGTCCCGACCATCCATTTCGGGACCACGACGTCGCACCTCCTCGAGTCCATGGCCCGCTGCGGCTCGGACGTCATCAGCGTCGACTGGCGGCTGCCGCTCGACGAGGCCTGGCGCCGCATCGGCGACCGCAGCATCCAGGGCAACCTCGACCCCGGGGTGATGCTCGCGCCGTTCGACGTGGTCGCGCGCGAGGCACGCCAGGTGCTCGCCCAGGCAGGTGGGCGGCCCGGGCACATCTTCAACCTCGGCCACGAAGTCCTTCCGGACACGTCGAGCGACCACCTCCGGCGCCTCGCCGAGCTGGTCCACGCGGAGACCGCCCGCGCCTGACCGCGAGGTACCTGGGCCAGCCTCTACCCTTGCCGTCATGCCTCCACTCGGCGTCGTCCTCGCCACCTTCGGCTCGGCGGTCACCGCCGAGGACGTCCCCGCCTATCTCACATCGGTGCGCGGCGGCCGCGAGGTCCCGGAGGACCTGATCGTGGAGTTCCGGCGCCGCTACGACCTGATCGGTCGATCGCCGCTCATCGACATCACCCAGGCACAGTGCGCTGCGCTCCAGTCCCTACTCGACCCCGACACCCCCGCGCACGACACGCGCGTGGTCGCCGGGATGCTGCACTCAGAGCCGTCGCTGACCGGCGCCCTGGATGCGCTTGCCGCGGACGGGACGCGCCGCATCATCGTGGTCGCGCTGGCGCCTCAGTACTCGCCAATCATCCTGGCCGGCTACGAACGGGCCGTGGCCGCGTGGCGCGCCGACCATCAGGAGGTCGAGGTCCGGATCGCCGGCGCGTGGCACCTCATGCCGGAGTGGATCGACGCCCTCGCCGAGCGTGTCGAGGAGGCGCTCGCGAACCTTGAGCCGCAGGTCCGGAACCGGATCCCCATCATCTTCACCGCCCACAGCCTTCCCCGCCCGGTTGTCGACCGCGATCCCAGGTACATCATCCAGCTGCACGACACGGCTGCGGCCGTCGCGTCCCGGCTTGGTCTCGGCGACGACCGCTGGACCTTTGCGTACCAGAGCGCCGGACACACCCCGGAGGAGTGGCTGACGCCCGACGTCAAGGATCTCTTCCCGGGCTTCCGCTCGGAGGGGATCACCGAGATCCTGGTCGTCCCCCTGCAATTCCTCGCGGATCACCTCGAGATCCTCTACGACATCGACATCGCAGCCGGTGAGGAGGCGACCGAAGCCGGGATCACCATGCATCGCATCGCGCTCCCGAACACGCAGCCGACCTTCATCCGCGCCCTCGCGGCGGTGGTCGAGCGCGAACGCGACGCAGTGAGCGGCCGGCGCTAGTCCGGGCGGCTTACCCCGATCGGATTGGGGTAGAAGATGCCACCGGCGCCCTCGAGGCGTACCGCAAGCTCGCGCAACAACCCGAACAGGTGCTCACGCTTCGGCGCATCGATCAACTCCCAGATGGCCGCGGCAAGCCGGTCGGTCAACTCCTCAACGTCCGTCCGAAGCGCCCGCCCCTGAGCGGTCAGATCGCCGGCGGCGTCGAGGATCCCGCGGTCGCGGAGTCGCGCCACGCCTTCATCCCACTCCGCCTCGGTCCAGCCGCGGAACCGTCGCATGGTGGCCGCGTCCATCCCGGACCCGTCGGCGATGGCGGTGATGAGCGATTCCAGCCCGTCCAGACCGTGGACGGTGAGTGCCGCCACATGCCCGTCGAACCGGTGCTCGCGCAAGAGCGTGCAAGCATGCCAGAGCTTGAGATGCGGCGCATCGGGCTCCTCGATGGCGGCCGTGGCCGTGTAGAGGGGCCGGCCCCCGCCGCGGAGGCGTCGCGCGCACCTCCATCGCGGAGGTCGCAGCCTCCGCCACCGCGACGGAGTTGACCGAGCCCCAGAGGCGGCGCAACGCGGAATCGGCAACAGCGGTCCGCGCGGTCAGCGCGCGCTCCGGGCTCGAGAACTGCCATGCATCGGGAAGTGCCCTTGCAACCATCGCCGGTTGGAAGTTGTAGAAGACCGCGGTCACCAGGCCGGCGCTGGCCGCTCCCATCGGCGCCGACCGCGACGCGAAATACCCCATCCAGCCACCGCGCAGTCCCGCGGCCCTGTACGCCTCGGGAGCCTCGGGCGCGAAGTAGACGATCGCGTGAATCGGCTCGTAGAGCGTCCAGGCACGGCGCGCCAGGCTGACGGTCACCGCACGCATCCTATCGGCCGGCGCGTCAGCGCGAAGTCGCGCCGGTTGGAGTCAGCGTGCCGTGGAAGATGCCCGAGTGCGTGAAGGTCGGCGACGTTCCCGGGCTGAAGACGCTGCCGGTCAGCTCCGACGACGGCATGAATTGCAGAAAGCGTGAGTCGGCACGGGCGACGTCGACGATCGACTTCTCCAGCACGCACGAGTTGTACTGGCGGGCGGTGTCCTCGAGCGTGTTCGCATTGAGCACGACCTCCTGCTGCCAGGTGCGCGTGTAACGGCGCACGCCGGGAATACGGCTGTGCTCGGGCGTCAGACACTCCGCGGCGATCGCGTTTTCGCTGCTTGCCCAGATGCCGCTTTCGGTGTTCACCACCAGGGTGTGATTGCCGATCGTGTGCCCAGGTGTCGAGAGCAGCGCGACTCCGGGTCCGATCAACACATCGCCATCGATCGGCAACAGGGCATCAGGCCGCAGCGTGGCGAACGTCGACGCCTGGTACCACGGCACCTGCAGCGGATGCAGTGACCGAAGTGACTCGAGCTCTGCCCGTTGCACGATCAGGCGCGCATTCGGCAGCGCAGGTACGATCGGAGCCGCCGGCGAGAGGTCGTTCGCGGGATCCGTGGTCCCGATCCATCGACGCACGTCCTGGGTGTGCAGATGGTCGAAGGTGATCCAGTCGACCTCCCTGGCGTCGATGCCAACGCTGCGCAGGTGCCCCATCACATCGCCGAGCGGTCGCGCGAACGCGCGCTCGAACGCGGCGGGCGTCGACTCGCTGAGCCTCGCGAAATACGGGGTGCGCCGGGAGAGTTCCACGTCGGTCGGCTCGAAGAGCAGCACCCGGCGCTTGCCGTCGGGCTCGCGCCAGCGCACCACCACGAGGCGGTGGGTCAGCGACAGATAGGGTGCGGGGCTGATCGCCGCCCGAAAGAGACCGAATCGAGTCGGATACGGCAGCGTCACCAGGTCGAAGGTGCCAACCCAGTCCGGCATCCCCGTGCCCCGGAACCAGGCTCGAAACCCGGGTGCCGCCTCGCGGATGAGATCGAGCTGGCGGCCCGGTTGAGGCTCGCCCGCGACTGCCGCAAAGTGCGAGATCGCGCTGATCTCCCCGACCGGAGGTGGGACGTGTGTTGTCATCGCGGTCCTCGGGAGTCTAAGCGGTGGTGAAACCGCGGGTCGATATACTCGATTGCGGTGATCGAAGGAGCATCACGGTGAGGCGCTGGGGGCATTTTGTCTACCGACGCCGCAAAGCGGTGCTCGCCGCGTCGCTCGCCTGTTTCGTGCTCTCCATCATCGGGCTGCTCACCGGCGGCCAGCCGATCAATGCGACGAACTATGGCGTGGAGTCGGTGCGCGCAGCGAACCTGGAAAGCGCGCAACTCCCGTCGACGACCGGTTCGTCGTTCACGCTGATTCTCACGAGCGCGCACTCGAGCTTCGGTCAACCGGCATTCGAGTCAGCGACCAATTCGGCGGTGGCCCCCTTGCGCAGCAACTCGCGCGTGAGCGCGCTGGCGACACCGTACTCGGTCGCACCAACACAGGTTCCACTCATGGTCTCGACGGACAAGCACAGCGTGCTCGTGCAAGTGGGACTGAAGATCGACTTCTCAGAGGCCCGCGCCCAATACGGCGAGATTCGCGATGAGGTGCATCCCGGTTCCCTCAGCGTCACGTCCACCGGCGATGTTCCACTCGCGTACGACTTCGACACCTACCTGGCCAGCGACCTGCGCCGGTCGGAGGTTGTGTCGCTGCCGCTCGCGCTCATCCTGCTCATCATCGTGTTCGCCACCGGCGTGGCCGCCCTGCTCTGTCTCGGCGTCGGTATCTTCGCCGTGCTCGGCGGCGTGGGTGCCGCGCTTGCGCTCGCGCACGTCATCGACGTTTCGACCTACGCCGTCAACGTCGTGACCCTGGTCGGGCTCGGCATCGCCATCGACTATTCACTGTTTATCGTGACGCGATTCCGTGAGGAGCTGGGAACGGGACATAGCGTTGAGCATGCGCTCGGCACCACCATGGCCACCGCGGGCCGGGCGATCATGTTCAGCGGGCTCACGGTTGCGATCGGCCTCTCCGGGCTGCTCTTCTACACGGGAACGGCACTGGTTTCGATGGGTGTCGCGGGCGCGATCGTCGTTGCAGTCTCCGTGCTTTACGCGGTCACGTTGCTGCCCGCGATGCTTGCAGTCCTCGGTCCGCACATCAACAGCATCAGGATCCCCATCCTGCAGCCCAAGCCGTTCGGGGAAGGACTGTGGCACCGGCTCGCCACCTGGGTGATGCGCCGCCCCTGGACGGTGCTGATCCCGACGGTCGCGATCCTGCTGGTCGCGGGATCGCCGTTCCTGGACCTGCAACTTGCCAACAGCGACGTCAATCAGCTTCCCACCTCTGCCGAGGCGCGAAAGGGGGCGGACCTGCTGCAGGCGCAGTTCCCGCAGGTGGGTCAGAACACCATCGCGGTGGTCGTGAATTTCCGGAGTGGCGCACCGACGAATCCCACCAATGTCGCGACCGCATATCAACTCGCTCAACGCCTTTCGGCGCTCAGAGGCGTCACCGGGGTCCGCAGCTACGTCACCGTCGAGGCGAGCGCAACGCTCACGTCGTATCAGGCGCTGTACGCGCAGCCGAGGAGCGCGCTGCCGTCAGGCGTGCACTCGGTGCTCACGACCCTCACCGGTTCGAGCATCGCGGTCCTCGACGTCGCCAACCCGTACTTCGTCACCAGCGATCAGGCTCATACGCTGGTGCGCGACATCCGCGCGATCGACACGGTACCCGGCGCGTCGGTGCAGGTGACCGGCGACACCGCCTTCGACATCGACCTCGTCAACTACATGATCGGCCACACACCGCTGGCGATCGGCTTCGTGCTGATCACCACCTTGATCGTGCTCACCGTCCTGCTTCGATCGGTCGTGCTTCCCTTCAAGGCCGTCCTGATGAACGCGCTCTCGCTGAGCGCAGCATTCGGTGCGCTGGTGTGGGTCTTCGACCAGGGTCACCTCTCGAACATCCTCGGCTTCACCGCCGGTCCGCTCGACCCCACCATTCCAGTCCTCCTCTTCTGCGTCGTCTTCGGACTGTCGATGGACTACGAGGTATTCCTGCTCACGCGCATGCAGGAGGCATGGGTTCGCACCGGCGACAATCGCACCGCGGTGGCCGACGGCCTTGAACGCAGCGGCCGCCTGGTCACCGGCGCAGCGGCCATCATGGCGTGCGTGTTTCTCGCCTTCGCGCTCGCCAGCGTGGTCACCATCAAGTCGATCGGAGTCGGCATGGCGGTCGCGGTGATCGTCGATGCCACGCTGGTTCGTGCGCTCGTCGTGCCTGCGGTGATGCGACTCCTCGGTACCGCCAACTGGTGGGCACCGCGATGGCTCCGACCTCCCGAACATGTGGCCAAGGAGATTGCTCCAGCTGCCTGAGACCACGCTCGCCCCCGCATCCGCCCCGCCACGCCCGAAGTTGCGTGGCTGGAGCCACCTCGCCACCGTGCCCATTGCCATCACTGGAGCCATCGTGCTGGTGCTCCTCGGCGGTGGAAACGCGACGCGTCAGATTTCCCTTGCTGTCTATGGCGTCTGCCTCGTGCTCCTTTTCTCGGTCAGCGCCAGCTATCACCGAGGGCCCTGGTCCTTCCGGACGCGCCGGGTCTGGGGTCGCCTCGACCACGCGACCATCTTTCTCGCCATAGCTGGCACGTACACGCCGGTAGTCGCCAACGTCCTGCAGGGCTGGCCATCGATCGTCTTGCTGGTCGGGATCTGGGTGCTGGCAGTCAGCGGCGTGATCGTCGCGACCACCGGGGTCCCTCTGCCGAGATGGGTAACCGTGGTGTTGTACCTGGGCGTCGGGGGGACCGTCGTGTTCTTCCTGCCGGCGCTCGGCGACCGCATCCACGCGAGCGGGCTGTTCGTGCTGGCGCTCGGCGGTGCGCTCTACTGCGCGGGGGCGATCGTCTATGCGTTGAAGCGCCCGCGACTTTGGCCACAAGTCTTCGGCTACCACGAGGTGTTCCACATCCTCGTCATCGCGGCGACCGCCGTCTACTTCGTCTTCATCCTGGCGACTGTCGCGCTCCCGCGGTAGCACCGGCGCTGCGGGAACCGAGGCGGGGGTATTGGCGTGGTCGAGGGAGACCATGCTCGCCTGCGGATCGCGACTGTTACTTGACAGCTCGAAGCGAACCGTCGTTGCACATCAGTCCTCGCAGGATGATCACGAGCGCTGAAAGGAAGACGATCGCTTCAAAGAAACATGCAGCCACTGTAATCGCAATGGGTGTCGCATTCCGCCCACCGTGCGAGGCGAACATCCCGAGCCCTGTTGTGGCGCCTAAAACAACTCCAAAAACAGCGCTGGTAGTTCGAGAGTGGCCGGCGCGAAGGCGGCGGCCCTAGCTCCGGGTACATTTCGGACCTTCGCCTGGATCAGGTGGCTGTGCCCTCATCCACGTCATCGCGTTCAAACGCCTCCGGCGATAACTTTGCGGGACTTCCCGCGTAGACGTCGTGCGCCAGCCCCTTCGCGTGTGGCTTAGAGATCGCCGCCTATCCGTGCGCGGTGTACGGCGGCAGTGGTTACGGTGCTCGGCTATCGAGCATGCCAGCGATGGTGGGCTGGTTCACGATCGGGTCCGAACAGTAGGCAGCGGCAGAGCTCTGAAATTCCGAGACGTCGGAGCTGCTGGGTTTGGACAGGCCCTCCTGCTGGTTGATGGCGACGATGGTGCTTTGCTGATCAGCGCTATCCATGGAGACCCAGGTCGAGCAGGGTGTGTCCCAGCCGAGCGAACTTCCACAGGCGGTGGCGAGGAGTGCCATGGCGCCTGCCACAAGCAGGGCCCCTAGGCGCCGACTTGGAGTGATCGCGCTGCTTGGTGGGCCAGAGTCCCTCGATTCTGAGAGGGCGACGCCTTGCTCACCTGCCATAGCCCCATCCTGAGGTAGCGCTCAAGCGCTGCCGTCGCACCCCGGTAACAACAAGTGGCTAGCCACTCGTGCGACACGCCAGATCACCTGACCTCAAGGGACATTAGCTAATGCTCGCCTGATCCAGACGTCGCTCTCCTGAGCGCCTAGAATCAGCGTTGATATGAGTCACGGGTCAACGGAAGACAGCGAACTGCGTGCTTGGCTCACGGCGATCCCGCCCGAACCGCGCTTCTTTGGCCGATTGAAGCTGGCGGCCGTCCGCCTCTTTCGTCGTCGACACACCGGCGGGGGCTATGGCGGCGGCGATAATCCTCCCGAGGGAGCAGGCCTTCCGGCGCGACCAAAGCGCCCCGCGCCAACGCTCCTCGCCGCCGCGGAGCTAGAACTTCCGCAGGATTAGGGTTCTGGCGGCGTGTCCCGATGCCGGGTACATTGGCGGACGCTGGCCTGAACTGCCCCCACAACTCTCAAGCATCTACGTGCACTCAAACTAGCACGGGCCCGATTGCCATCTACCTGGCACCACGGCGGATACGGACACACTATCGGTACGGATCACAATGTTGACAATTGCACCCTGTTCGCTGTGCTCTAAGAGAACGACGCCTGACGCCTGGGTCGTTATCCGCACATCCCAGGGCTGCGATGGGGGGGTACCGGGTATCAAGTCTCGGGCGCCACACGCTACCACGCTGGGAGCCCCGCCCTTCCAGGGGATAACCGCCACTGCCGGACCATCGACGTTCGTCACAACCAGCATGGGCCTTTCGGGAACCCCAGAGGCTGATGACAAGCAGCCGCCCCAGTCGACATAAGGCGTTGCGGGGGGCGACGGAACAACGACGTTTCCGCAGCCGAGGTGCAGCAGGGAGGTCGGGCCAACGGGCGCCGCTGGACCATCGCTTGTTGAATGGTAAATCCATGCGCCGATCAGGCCCATGGAAACCAAGGCCGCTAATGCGACGAATGCCGCGGGACGTGAGCGCACGCGGCTCTCCATGTTCAGGCTCGCTCCGATGCGGTTGCCAGGTCGACCAAATCGATGATCTGATCCGTCTCGGGTTTTAACCGACGCCGTTTTGCTGAGTTGATGGATCGAGCACGCACTTCCACCCGGCGACCGTGGGCGTGTCGCCGATGCGGCTGCGGACCTGTGGGCGAATCGTGACTGACGCGCGCCTTGACATCCGACTTTGATCCCGTGGACCGACCTCCCAGTACGCGGCCGAGTGCCGTTAAGGGCGGCGTCCCTCGAGCAACATTAGCGGCCCCTCGCCTGGGATTGTGCGATGTCGCTCGGTCAGGATTGGCCTCACGCGCCTCTAAGCGAATCCACATGGTCCCGGGTTGCTGGAGCGGATACCCGCTTTAACTCCAGCGTACGTCGACTTCGTCTGCGAGCACTCCGGCATAGCCCCCTCCGACGCGGGCGAAGCCCTGAAGCGACCGTCCGGATCTGTCGGTGGCGGTGAGCGCGAAGACACAACTCCACCGCGCACCCCGCCATGTGAACGGACCCATCGAAAACCGGCGGCGCGATACGGATTGCACCTGAACGTCGTTCACGACCACCCATTCATGGATGGATCGGCGGCAGCGCAGCATCGCGACAGGTTCGATGCCGGCAGATGCCGCCAGAAGCGCCGCGAGGGCGATATACGGAGCCATAAGGTAGACCGTAAGTCAACGCGAGGTGCCGTGGGCGCTTCCCCGGCGCACGTCCCAGGCTAAACGACCTCAGCGTGCTGTTCCGCACCCTGGATGAGCACTGCCAGGCATCAGCATTGGGCTGGTGACGGAGGTGAGGCCGCAAAGAACTCGGATCGCGTCGAGCGGCTAGACCGAACCGCATTCGCCAGCGTCCGAAAACGTCCGCGCGACGAGGTGTCTGCGAGGCGTCACGGCGGACCGCCTACGGCGTGATCGCCCGGTCGAGGCCGAAGGTACTCGTGCGATGGATCCCCACCAGCCACGGATCACTGAAGCGGTTAGGCCGACCGGACGAGACTCACCGCAAACTGCTCAAGCAACAGCTTCGAGCTGAGACCATCGATCTCGATCGCTACGTTGCCGTAAAGGCGCATGAGGATCCACTCGCCTTGCCACGGTGCGTGCTGTTGCTGCATCTCAAACCACACCCCATTGGACAGTACGACTGCGCGGAGGATCGATTTGAAAGCATTCATCGGAAAGCTGGGATCAAGGAGATCGGCTGGCGACTCCACTAACTCATCCATGTGGATGGCGCGACTTCCGCCTAAGCCCGATTGTGCACTGATGAAGATCCCGAATCCATTGACCGGCGCAGAACCCCACGTTACCCGGTTGTACAGATCCCCAGCAGGCAAGACAAGGTCCGATGGGAGAAACGGTTTGAAGATCAATTCCGACCGCAGCGTCCGGAGGTCCTTCAGCGCGGCTTCCTGAAGTTGACGCTCGGGTTCAGTTAGCTTGACCGTGTGGTTGCCCGCATCCAAGGTGCGAGGCGGCTGTGTGGTCGCGGCGACAGCAACCGGTCCTCCGGTCGCGAGAGCAAGAAACCCGATCGCCAACAGCCCGCTTCGCGCAGCCCAAGGCCCGAGCCCCTTCCGGCCCAAGCTCCAAGTCATCACGGTATTGTGCACCCAGGGCTTCCCGCTCGCATCTTCCACCGCATCGGTTTTCAACTTCGTCTCCGGCGCGTTCGGCCTTGGCCAAAGACGGCAGTCCGATACTCAGACTTAGGCGCCCGAATAGGAAATTCGTCCGCCGGTGTTCGGCCATGACCGAAAGGTAGACGAATGGCCTCAGCCAGCTTCGGGTGGCCCTTCTCGACCCAGCCGCGGGGTCTTGTAATGTTTCGACGCACGTCGAGCGTATTCATCTCATGACCACCTCCGCGACCAACGCTCTGTGCTCGGGCTGCGCTTCGGCGCCGATCTCGACTACGCGGGTGTGGCGGCCGCGCTGGGAATCTCATCTGGCACCGCTGCAGTCGCTACACACCGGGCCCTGACGGCATTGCGGCGGAAGCTGCTGGAGGACGGTCGATGACCGAATCGCAGTTGTCGGAATCGTTGAGTGACCGGCTGAGCACCTCGAAGACCCCGCTCCCAGACGGCTTGATCGCAAGCGTCCGAACGGCAGCCGACGCCCCCGCGACGCATTTCAGGCGGAACCTGACGCCTAGCCTCGCGGACTTCGACCCGCCCGTGAACAGTCCCCGACGCAGAGGGCTGAACCTGATTGCCGGGCTGGCTGGTTTCGCCGTTGTTGTGGCCGGACTTGGGGTCTTTGCGCTAGATGTCAGCGGCCGTCTCCATTCCCCGACATCGGCGCCAGCCGCGAAGGGTGCCACTCATAAGCGCACGCCAGGAGCTCCGTGGATGGTCCAGGAATTCCACGGCGATGGCCTGGTCGTGACCCTCGACCACCCGACAGCCTGGCACAGCCAGCTGCAGCCGCTGAGCATTCACTACGCGGCTGTTTTTGGCTACCTCGCGAACTACCCGCTGCAGCAGTTCTGCACGCATCCGTCGGCGACGAGCTTCGAATGCTCGTGGGCCAACGTGGGCAAGATACCCATGGGTGGCGTACTGGTCAGCTTCGGTACTACCGGGTACGGCCCGGGCCCGGGGGTCAAGGCCCAGATATTGTCTCAAGGGACACCCACAATGATCGATGGCCGCCGGGCATCGGAGCGGTCAGGGAGCGGGTCTGTTTGCGGCGGTAGCGGTGCCGATCACGGTTTGACGCTCTGGATAGACGACTCCCATCCTGAATCGAACGTCAAGTGGGATGACACTGGCGTGGTTCGGGGTCGCGTCCTCCGGAGCTGGTCGCCGACCGCTAACTAGACGGACCGCGCCCTTGTAGAGCGCGTCTCCGCTCACGTTGAAGCGTTCGATGGATCGCAGGTTGTCGACGCTGTCTAGCGGAGGTAGTGCAACGCCTAACCTCAACGAACGCTGATCGGGCGGCGCAGGGGCGGCAGTCGCGCTTGCCGTATGGGAGATTTCGGGTCGAGTGAACCTTTCGGGCCGTTCGCGGGTATTAACCACTGTGACCGATGCGGAAGTCATGGCCGCGCTCGCGAGAGGTGAGATCCAGCCCCTCGACATCCTGGTAGCTCGCCACGACGAGCGGGCGCAGCGCCTCGCCTATGGCGTCCTGCGTGACCCATCACGCACCCACGACGTGGTCGCCGACGCGTTCCTCGCGATCGTCTCCATGGCCAATCGATTCGACCCCAGTCGACCATTCGCCCCGTGGTTCCACCGAATCGTCATCAATCTAGCCATCAAAGACATCCAACGAGAACGTCGTCGCAGTCGTATCGTGGGGCTGTGGCGCCGGCCTGTCGAGGGCGACGACCCTTCGAAGGTGGCAGAAGCCGGCGAACTCCGCGAGGCCATCGCTCTCGCATTCGCGCGGCTCCATCCGCGTGACCGAGCGGTCGTCACCATGCGCTTGGTACTCGAAATGAGCGAGCAGGAGACCGCAGAGGCGCTCGGTTGTCCCGTTGGTACCGTGAAGTCACGGCTGGCGCGGGCTCGGCACCAACTCCACCGCTACCTCCGCGATCGCGGGATCGTCAGCGCGTCCGCAGACCCTCTGGGAGACAGCTCATGACCGACAACAACAACTCGTTCGACATGCAGATCGCCAGCGCGCTGATGATGCCCGACAGTGAGGTCATGCCGACCGAGCAACTGCTCACTTTGGTTCACGCGCGGCGTCGGTGACTCCACCCCTGCCACGACATTGATCGCTGGGTCGCAAGCCGCAGTGGCGCAGGATCACACCATGCGTGAGCGCTTCGTCGGCCCGGAAGGATCACCCGTTACGCGCAACCCGGGGATCCATGCGGTACCCGGTCGACAGGAATCGGGTCAACTCTTGCGTAGCGTCGGCGTGGGTGTCGCGGTGGCGGTTCTCGTCGCCGCCGTCGTGGGTGGCTCAATGCTGGTTTTCCGCCACGGTGGGAGTGCGCCCACCATGCCGACCTACCCGGCTCACCATGCAACGCCTTCTCCTGCGCCAACGGCGGCCGGACCGACCGTGACGCCCAAAGTCGTCTACACCGTTCCGGTCGACAGTCAACCTCCCTCCTTTTTCGGCGCCGATCCGAAGCGTCGAGGAGTGTGGTTCGTGACCGGCACTGACGCAGCCACGTCGATCGTCTTCGTCAGCGTCAATCCCAGCCAGGATCGCGTCTTCTCGCTCCACACCTACTATCCGCTCGGCATCGACGGCGGGATCGCCGTGGCGAGCGACGGGACGGTCTGGGCTGGAATCAATATGGTGCTGATTCACCTCAACCCAACCACCGGAGCGGTGACGAAGTATCGGGTTCCAACTCCCGGCGATAGCGCGGCGGCTGAGGCGTATAACCCGCCATCCGTCAAGGGAACGCATTCCATCACTGCCGTCGCCGTCGCGGGAACCGATACGGTAGCTCTAGCGATTCTGGATGCTGACCAGGTGGTCGTGTTCCACGCAGGACGGTTTGTTGATTGGTCCCTGCCCTTGAACACGGTGCCCCAGGACGTTGCCTATCTCAAGGACGGAACGCTTGGAGTGTCCCTCAGTGACTACAACACCCATTACTTCGACAGGGTGGTGACCTTCGCGCCCAGCGGCCAGCGGAGCGAAAGCCCGTCAGTCGAGGTCATGAACTTGGTGAGCACCGGCACTCAGTTTGTGAGCGTCGCCAACCAGATGGTTGTCTTCAATACTCACGCGCAGCTCACCGCGACGGTGCCGTTCGTCCCAGCGATCAAACCTAACCCGATCGAAATCAGCGCGCTCGGGATCCTCCCAAACGGAGATCTCATGATGGAAGGGTGGGATGGCGTGCTCTTGGCGAACCTCTCAAGCGGAACGACGGTCGATTTGCGCCTGCCGCGGGTCGCCTGCCCCAATCAATCCTCGATCTCGTACCCACCCGGGTTTGCGACGTTCACACCGTACCCAGCTGGTTACCTCTGTACTCAGAAGCCGCAGTTGGTGGCTTCCGATGGTGCCGGCGACGTATGGATGATTCTCGGCAACCCGTACGAGATCGACGTTCTCGAGGGGGCCGGGGGCAAGTAGGCTCGTCCAATCTACCAACTCCTGAATTCGAACCCTCCCGGCGCGAGCGCGAACAGTCCGTTATGCCGCCGCGTAGCGACATTGGTGGATGCTCGCGCTGCGCTCGACCGCGCTGGCGTGCGCACCTCTTGAACCGATAAGCCCCGGCGACCGTGGTTCCTCGGGCTCAACGGAGCGCCATAGCGGACCCTGGCCTGGTCGGACACTGCCTCGCCAGCCACGAAACCGCCCGCGTCCCCTGGCCGAGGCGTCGTAACAACCGCTGAACAGCGGCATTGTGACTGCGGCGTCGAACTCGCGGGTCCTGAACACTCCGATAATCGCCTTATGGGCCTTCCGGTTATCCAGGGGATCATCCGACGTAGGGTCCTTGTCAACTTTCGCGTCGATGCTGCGGTCATGGCTCGAAACGTCCCTGCTCGATTCCAGCCGAAGCTCGTGCATGGCCATGCGATCGCCGGAATCTGCTTGATCCGCTTGGAGCAAATCCGCCCACTCGCCACCCCAGCGCAGATCGGCATATCGAGCGAGAACGCAGCTCATCGGGTGGCGGTTGACTGGACAAGCGGAGACGGTTCGCCACATACCGGCGTTTACATTCCTCGACGCGACACCAACTCATCATTAGTGCTGATGGCAGGCGGACGGATCTTTCCGGGTGAGCATCACAAGGCGCGCTTCCACGTGCAGGATGACGGCCGGCAGATCAATCTCCGTATGGCGTCGGACGATGGCCTCATTCAAGTGCGAGTTCATGGATGTGCCGCTTCCGACCTGCCACCCTCCTCTCGGTTCGCCAGCGTAGCCGACGCCTCCTCCTTCTTTGAAGCCGGCTCGACCGGATACTCCGCCACCCGCAAAGGTGGCCGCCTCGAGGGTCTCGAGCTGCACACGAGCGCTTGGCACCTAGAACCGCTCGAGGTCGAGAACGTGTACTCAAGCTACTTCGACGACGAGAAGAGTTTTCCTAAGGGAAGTGTTGAGTTCGACTGCGCCTTGGTGATGCGCGACATTCCGCACCGATGGAGAACGGCACCCGAACTCTACGCACAGCCCCGCGCCGCACGCGTTTGACCGCCTCGCCAAGCCAGGCTCGCTCTTTGGAGGCTTGAAGAACTCGAACCGCCGGTTGTCGGGGGCGTCGACCCGTCAACGACCCCAAAGACGCCAGGGCGCACCACCATGCGTGGGTGATGGATGAAGCCCTACCCCTCAGTTACCGAGCCCTAGCGCGCACCCCCGGCCTGCGTCGCCTGATGCTTGCGGCGCTCCTGGGTCGGGTGGGCGGCCAGATGTTCACAATCGCCATGGTGCTTTTCGCCCTTCAGCGATTCCACTCACCAACCGTGGCAGGGGTGGTGGTCTTCGCCAGCATCCTTCCGGGGATCGCGGTCAGCCCATTGGCGGGAGCGCTCCTGGATCGGATCGGGCGCGCGCCGCTCATCATGGTGGACTTCTCGATCGCTGCCACCGCCAACGCACTAGTGGTCGCACTCGGATACCTCGGCATCCTCAATCCCGGATTGCTCATCGCGATCGCAGCGCTCAGTTCCCTCACGTACCCGCTCAGCGGCGCCGGAATCCGGACCCTATTTCCCTTGATAGTGCCGAGGCACCTCTGGGACAGGGCTAACGCAGTGGACAGCGTGACGTATGTGGTGGCTGCGGTCATCGGCGCCCCGCTCGCTGGCATCATCGCCGGGCTGATTGGCCGACCCCAGGCCGTGATCGCGACCGCGGTGGTGTACCTGATGGCGGCTCTTTCGCTGCTGGGTGTGGCGCTTCCAACACCCACCGTGGTCCCCGCCGGTTCCGCCTTGCGCGATGCCTGGCAAGGACTCGCTTACTTGATCCGCAATCAGGCGTTGCGAGGACTCGCTGCGAGCATCTCGCTACTGAACGTGGCATCGGGCGTGCTCATCGTCGGCCTGCCTATCCTCGTTCTCAACCGACTCCACGCGAACGCAGCATTCGTGGGTCTCCTCTGGGCGCTGAGCGCGATGAGCGGCGGCATTGGCGCAGTGGTGGCCGGCCACCTGGGTACTCAACACCGCGAGCGGGGGCTGATTGTCACGGGCATGGCCGTGACAACACTGGCGCTTGCGCTGCTGACGGTCGCGCCAAGCATGTTGGTCGCGGCCCTGGCCATGCTCGTCTATGGCGCTCCCGGCGGGCCTATTGACATCGCAATGTTCTCAATGCGCCAGCGGCGGACCGATCCCGCCTGGTATGGGCGCGCCTTCGCCGTGAGCATGTCGCTGAACTACTCGGGCAGCCCGCTTGGGTCTGCCGCCGCTGGTCCTTTGATTGGTGCCGGGCTCGGCATCGCTCTTGCGGTCGCCACGGGATTCGGTCTCCTTGCCGCTCTACTCGCGCGCGTGCTTCTTCCCGGTCCAGATACACGGGAGTCCGAAGGGCAATCGCCTACTAAGGATTCGTCGTCGGGTGCGTCGAGCTGAGGTCGTTGCGCACTGTCTCGGGATACTGGGATGACTGCACTCGGCAGGCAAGTGAACTGACAAGCGGGCCCCAGGCCCGTTTTAAGTGTCCGTCAAACCGAGGCAGGCCCAGGCATACTGGGAGCGCGGCGCGACGATGCCTGAGGAGGTTGAACAGGCGTGTATCCGTTCGAGCGCTTCACTGAGGCGACCAAGCGAGTGCTGACGCGCGCGCAGGAGGAGGCGCAGCGCTCGCATCACAGCTATATCGGGACGGAGCACATCCTCCTCGGACTGCTTCGCGAACGCGACACCGTCGCGAGCGTGGCGCTGGATCGCATCCACGTCGACATCGCCGATGTTCGCCGCACCATCGACACGATACTTGGGACCCACGAGGGGACCTTTATCCAGCAGATCATCCCCACGTCGCGCGTGAAGACGGTCATCGAGATCTCCTTCACCGAAGCACGGCGTATGGGCGACGATTTCGTGGGGACGGAGCACCTTCTGCTCGGGCTCCTCATCGAGGGCGAGGGTATGGGCGCGCACGTGCTCAACGACCTGGGCGCCAACCTTGACAACGTCAGGACGGAGATCGATATTGTGCGAAAGGCGCGCGCCATCGTCGAGGAGCCGGGAAAGACCGGGTTCCCGACGGCGAAGGGGGTTGCACACGGCTACAGTGCATTGGCGTCGAGCGGTCATCGCCTCGTGCTCTTCGAGCGCGCCGGGGAGGCTGCTGACGACGGCGAGCCGGTATACGTGAACCCCATGTATGTCGTCCGCCTGGATCCGGCTGGTGGGAACCAGACCTCGATCGTGCTGAGGCATGACGTCTCATCGCCGCTCGTCGTCCGTGGAACGGTGCACGAGGTTGCACGGCGGCTCTCGGAGCCCTAACAGTTGCATCTCACGGAAGGCGAGCGGTCTGTCCTTGAGCACCCATGCGATCAGAATGCCGAGTCTCAAGGTACGTCTGCGAATGCTGTCGTGCTCTATGGCACGGTCACTTGATGCGGTCGCCGAGGATCCTTCGGCACGGTAGTACGATAAGGGTGTGATTCGCCACAGCAACCGGCAAGAAGTCCCCCAGCGAAGCGACGACGCCACCACCCGAGCAGCGCGGCAACGGAAGCGTATAGCCGCTACGATCCGGCGCGTTGCCCGCGAGGACCGTCGCATTTTGACGGCGCTGGCCACCTTCGACCGTGGCGAGCGCCCCGCGGCCTGACCCGGTCTACTGCCTCACGCGGCGGACTTGGTGCGCTGCCATGTAGCGGCCTTGGAGATCGCCGAGTCGACCCACGCCATCACATGTTGCACCGCGATGGGCTTCTTTCCGCCCTAGACCGGCCTCGCGGCATGCTCATTACCGGAACGCCGATCTGATCGACCAGGCCGGCGTCCTCGCCGAGGGGCTGGTGGCCAGTCACGCATGGGTAGACAGCAACGAACGTACGACATGGGTGGCCGTGCGAACCTTTTCCGCAACTACGCTAGCGTCGGCGATGCGTGGCTGTCGCGCCAATCGTTGAGTAGCCTTGTCAACTCCGGAGTGGTCATTCCGTAGATGCCTGGTGTGAGTAGGATCTCGCTTCCGTACAGCCGACGAGTGTGCCTCCGCATGCGACGCCACTTCGAGCTAGTCTGAGCGAGGTCCATCCCAACGAACCTTCCGCGTGGTGCGAACGCCGTAACGTCCTGCCAGACGTAGAAGTTCGAACCGAGCATGTTGTACACGCGAAGGCCCTTCTGGGTCAGTACCAAGCGAGGCAGGTCGCGTGGGAGGCTCACAAGCACAAGAACACTACCCAGCCCAAACAAGACCGCACCAAGCCCTCCGAAGATGTAGGTCGACAGCGATGGGCTTGCAATGTGCAAGGGCACGTCTACAGCAACGTTCAGACTGAGTATGAAGATTGTCGCGCAGCAGAGGAGGATCACGGCCCCTTTTCGACCGTCGGCGTGGACGATCGCGGACGGCTGCTCGGACATGATCGACGCGCCACTCATGGGGTCATCCTAGCCCTAGGTCGTATCCGGGGTCGAAGGGTGGACGCGCCATCATCGCACCGTTACCGACATATCGACATCCGTTGTGGCCTGGAGCGTCGATAGCCGGCTCAAGGAATGTTTGCAGATGCTGGCGTGGGGGATGCATCTCGCCATTGACGCCCCGCTGCTCTGATGCAATCCTCGTGGGCATGCCTCACAAGTCCATCCGTACGGGCGAAGCCGACGCATACCTCGACAGCTATCCGGAGCTGCGCAAATGGGTAAATGAGTGCGCTCGATGCCACGATCGAGGTCTCGACCCTTCGACGCCCGGCAAGATAACCAAGAGAGCATGGGGAGGGGTGATCGCGAGCGCGGGAGGGCACAACCTCCGTCGAATGTTTCCGCGCGTGCTCGCTCTCGACGACCTCGGTCTATGCGAGGTGTGCGCCCATGTCACCTGTTGAACTCAAGGTACTGGGATGATGGCCTGGGCAACGGGCGCCACGCTCGTGCCACCTGAAGCGTTCACTCAGGGGACACGTGGCCGCGCAGCAGCATCGTCGCGGATACACCCAGAAGAGCCAGGCCGGTCGCAACGAAGAACCCGCCGGTAAGCTGAGGCGCGGCGAACGAGGTCGATAACAGCAACGCGCCCAAGACGAGAATCTCTAGGGTGAATATGCCTACAACTGATGCGCCAACTCCCCGCGGCAGCGGAGCCGTAGGAACGCGCTCGCCCGGCTTGAGGATCACGCCGGCCTCGTACCTGAATCGCCTCGCCAAGCGGGAGGCAGTCGCGATTCTAAAGCAACCCCACGCAAAGACAGCGGCCGCCAACGAAAAGACCGATGCCAAGACCGGCGCTGCGATTGTCGCCCCCCATCCGCGCGCAAAGACTCCCTCAGCGACCACACCACCCCAGCCAACTACCATGCCGATCAGCACCACCTCACGGCCAATCAGGTTGCAGCCCGTACTGGCAAGCCCGTCTCTGGCCACCTGTTGCGACGTCCGACTCTCCGGGCGCGCGATTTGCCGCAGCGTGAAACTGATCGTGCCCGCGAAAAGCCATCGCTCGAGCCTCGAGAGCCCCGTGAAGGTCAGGCTCTGGTCCATCACGGTGCATCATGGCCACGGGTCGCCGCTCGCGGTTCGGCCGTTGCCGCAACGCTACCCTGGAGCGTCCGGTTATCCGATCAGCGCGAACTCCGATGTCGTGATGTGATCGCTGAAGGCGTGCGAACTGACACCGAGAGCCTGCACCGGCGCGAGGTACGGAGCAACCTGCTGGTCAAAGGTCGCGCGGGAAGCTGCTGGAAGCACCGCCCGCACCGCGGAGACGAGCGCCCGCACGTTGAGGTAGAACATCCCCGTGTTGCTGGTGCCGAGTTGGCCGGTGACGGCCTGGTACTGCTGTGACGCCGTGATGTTGCTGCCCCGCCGCGCATCAATGACCGCACGAACCTCGGCAGGGGTTGACGCGATGATCGCCCAGCCGTTGTCCACGGCCCACGATGGGCTCAGCTCCGAGCTGTCGGCACCAGGGACGTTGATGGTTGAGATGATCACGCCGTGATACGTCTGTTGAGTCGCCGCTGTCGAGCTGCATGCCGTTGAGCCGGAGCAAATGGTGTGCGCCAGCTGATCGAGAAAGGTCGACACGGCGCTGGATGAATCCGTGGCGATGAGGAGTGCGCCCGAGGGGACCTTCGCCCCGGGCACCATTTCGACCTCGACACCGGCGTCGCCGGTGAGATGGCTGATGATGCCCGACGATCCGGTGATACCGAGCTGATTCAGCGCCTGGCTTCCGGATGCTCCGAGGTTAGGACCGGCGAGCGTCAACAGGCTCTTGAGCATCTGAGGAAGTCCCGACAGGGTCACGAAGCCCAACGAGGTGTCCGGAATATAGGAGAGCGCACCGTTCGTGTGGGCGGTACCTCGAAGTGCCGCGCGTGCGGCAGCGCTGAGCTTGGCGGCGTCGAAGTCAACCGTACCCGTGACGGTGATCCCTGACGACGAAGCCACCATCGCTTCACCGATTCCCTCATAGCCGCGCAAGGCCGACGCCGCTCCGGCCGCAGCAGCAGCGGGGATCAACGCACTGAGACGGGGTGCATCGATGTAGACGAAGGCGATGCGGTCCGAGGGGAGTTGCGCTTGCACCGTTGAGTAATCGATCTCCGAGGTGAGGCTCGCATGCTTGCCCTGCGAGGTGTCGATGACCTCGTCCACGGCCGATTCCGATGTCCCTGCAATGACCGTATGAGCGGTGACTGCCCATACCTCTGTGGCACCCGACGAGTCATCGCCAACATTCACCGTCACGTTGTCGTACGTCGCGACGGTCCAGCGAGCCATCCGGCCCAATGGTCCTTTCTCATATTTGGCGAACATGGCCTGGGCGGCAGCATCGTTGTTGCTCGCGAGCAACGAAACCTCAGCTGGAATGGTGCCATCTGAGCTCTTCAAGACGATCAGTGAGAGTTGCGAGCCCAACCACGAGCGCACGTCGGCGTGCGTGAGACCCGCGGATTGCATCCCGATGTCGAGCCAATGGTTGATGCTCGCGTCACGCGACGCGCCCGATAGCCCTGGAAACTTCCCCAGGATGCTGTTGAGCGCCAGCTGCTGCCCACCTGACGGCTCGAGATTGAGATTCGCGTACACAACGGCGTCACTTGGAGCGAGCGTGACGATCGAGTTCGGCGGTACCGCGAAGGAATCCGAAGGCCAGGACCGCTGCCGCAACTCCGCCGGCCACCAGGATGGCGATGCCGCTACCGGCAAGAGCCCGGAAGGCGCGTGAGTGCGCACTGCGAGCTTCGGGGTCAGCTTCCGATACCGTTGCGGGAGGTTCGGACGGCGCGGGCCAGTCCGGCGGGGCCAACGGCGGCCCGGGCCCGTCGAACATGCTCACGATCCTGACCCGCTGACAACGTCATGGTCGGCCGCGCGCATGGCATAGCTGCCCGCGCCAAAGCTTGTAGGGCTGGTGCTCCCTTCGCTCATCAGGGCTGCAGTCTGAGGCACATTCACCGATCTTGCGAACGGGCGCAACCGGATTGTTCCGACAGTGGCCACAACATGTTGCAGGCGCCATCTGCCTCAGTGACAAATATTCCGCGTTCTCCACCGGCACAGTCAGTCCCGGCATCGGGCGCGAGTGCGGTCATCGTCGCGACGACATGTGCTCCGCCAATACGGCGGCATCCTCGGCGACACCAAAGAGCGTGGCCGATTTCCGTTTGCGCTGGAAGTGAACACCCATGAAGTGGAGGCCGGGAACGACGGTGCTCGAGCCGTCGACCTGAATCGGGAATCCGCCCTCGTCGAAGGCGTTGGAGGCTGCGACCCAGCTGGTGTAGTCGGGTCGGAACCCGGTCGTGAAGATGACCGCGCCAACCCGGGCCAGGTCAAGGCTCGCGGGCGGGTTGGCCTCGAAGGGCTGCGGGTCCGGCATCGCCGGCACGGGCACAGAACGGGCCGCGCAGTTGGCCGCCAGGAGATCCCGAAGCTCCGCATACCGAGCATCGCCGAACGCTACCGAAGCGTGGAGGTCGCCGGCGAAATGGACGCGCCCGTCCTCGACGCCCGCGAATCGCCCGACGAGCTCGACCCCGAGTGCCTGGAGCGTCCGATAGTTGAGATCGCGCCCGCCTCCATGACCCGTGAATTGCGGATTGGAGATCAACCGCGCGCTCAGACTGGGCAGGTCGGCGAGGCGGGTCTCGTAGAAGTCGGTGTCGAGAATCCAACCCAGGATGTCACGACCCTCGAGCCGGCGAGGCACCCACGGAGCGCGGCCGCACGCGAGGTAGACGTTTCGTCCGGCCTCGAAGCACTCCTCGGCAATTTGGCAGCCGGTCTGCCCGCTGCCAACGATCAAGACATCGCCTTCTGGTAGCGCGCGCGGGGTGCTATAGCCCTCCGCATCGATCGTCAGGACCGAATGCGCCGGCATCTGACGTGCCGCGGCTGGCCGGTGCGCTCGCTGATAACCACCAGAAGCCAGCACCACCTCACGCGCTCGGATCTCGGCGTTCGAGGTCCGAAGGGTGAACGTCCCGTCCTCGCTCGGCTCGACCGCCGTCACCTCCACGCCGGTTCGGATTGGTGCGCTGAAGCTTCGTGCGTAGCGATTGAGGTAATCGACAACGTCGGCCTTTGGCATGAACCCATCAGGATCATCACCGTCGTAGCGCGCACCCGGAAGGTTCACGGTCCAGTTTGGGACCACCAAACGGAAGCTGTCCCATCTGCGCCGCCACAACTCCCCCACCGACCCGCGCTCAAGCACGACGTGCTCAATCCCGGCGTGCGTCAGCTCACAGCTCAGCGACAGGCCGGCCTGGCCGGCACCGACGACCGCCACGCCTACTGTCTCAACCATGAGTCCCCCGCACGCCAAAAGTCTGCCCCGTCAGCTCGACGCGACGCGATCGCGGACTGCTCAAGGCACCAACGTGGCGCATCGATCTGGTTCTCACTGTGCCCCATCGATGACCGGCCCAGGTGGATGGCGAGCTCTCGGGCTGTCCGTTGATCAAAACGATTGAAACGTCGGCAGGGAGCGGCCCTCAGGCCTGGCTTCGTACCTGGTGGTCGAACCGCGCGTGGTGGTCCGCCAGGAGGTCAGCGCCATAGTCACCTCCGTTCGGCGTGCGAACGATGGTATGGATGTGATGCCTGGACGGCTCGGGATTGTCGAATGCGACACCCGGAAGGTGCTCGAACTCGATCAGCACAACCGGGCTGTGCAGCCGGTAGTAGAAGGGGTCAGTAGGGCCGGTGCCGCCCATCCAGGCGAACCAGGTGTCGTCGAGGTGTCTGGCGACCTCGTCCATCTTCACGGTTGCATATCCGTCATTCGCCCACCCAACGTACGCCATGACCGCGTCCGTCAGTCTGGCCCGCTGTGCGTCCGATAGGCCGTCGCCTCGGATACCGCGGTAGGGGAGCACCGCGTTGTCGCGAAACGCGCCGGTCTGCGTCAGATTGTCGACGGGATGCCGCAAGTGGGATGGGATCGCATCGGGCATGATCGAGGCGTACTGGATCGCGGCCCGTTGCTGATCTGCGTCGAGTGACCGGATCAGGTCGAGGCCGACACGCTCCTCGACATCGAGCACCCGAATGCCGGCGAAACGACCACTTCGACCTTCGCACGGCTCGGAACCCATGAAGGTCGGTGTTATCGCCATCTCATTTCCCACGACGGCGCAATTGATCGCCAGATGGTGCCCGTCGAATTGGAATCCCCATGGCGCGTCCGCAGCAGGCACACCAAAGAGGGACACGAAATATGGCCATTCGCCGTAATCCTCCGTCCGGCCCGTCACCTGCGCGAGCAGATCATTAAGTCGCATGATGTCGCGAGCCTGTGCAAAGCCACGAGTCGATAGCGTGACGCGGAGCAGGTCGAGGAACGCATTCCGTTGAATGGTCGGCATTTCCTCGAGCATCACTCCGTGCCGATACACGTTGATGTGTGGGTTGAACCAGCTCCGCCATTGGTCCAACTCAAACGGAAAGCTCAAGCGCGAACGCGTTGGTGCATCCAGCACATCCAGAAATCCGGCGGCCGCCTCCCGAATCGCGTCGGTCATGATCGCCGTTCGAATCCGCTTGCGGGCTGGGACAGCTCCATCCGTCGTAACACCGCGAAACGGTTCAGCACGCTTGGCGTCGTTCTCCGCAAGAAACGCCCCAAAGAACTGTGCCACTTCTGGAATCTCTCGAACCGGCGAACGCGCCGAGATCGACATGCCCTCGCGAACCCCGAACTCCGTCCAATCGCTCACCAGGTCCCTCCGTTTCGCTCCAAGTCGTGCAGATCGAGGCCGAACGATTCCGACGCGAACGGCGAGGGCACAGGTTACCTGTCCGGAAGGGTCGGTATGGGCTGATGGGGCGGCTCGAGCGCGGCTCGCTTCAGTCCAGGAATAGCGTTCTCAGGGTGGCGGCTCGACCACGGCAATGCCATCAGCGATTTGGATGCGCCAGCCCTGCTCGTGCACGCGGCGGTGTGCGTCCGGCACAACGAGACCAGATTCTCGACGTCGGTGCCGCCGCCATGGCCCCGGTGCACCAGGTGGTGCCGGTCGATCTACGCATGTACGTTGAATAAGGTGACCTGGTGAGATCACGCTCGGGTGTACGAGAGATTCCTCGCATAGACGACCTTCAGGGTACGGTCAGTCGGACTGGCGCTCCTCCACGTTTTCGCTTTCAGCCTTCGGCCTGGGTGATGGACCCGTTGAAGCAGCCACCGGTCGGGCATTGGCTGGATCGTCCGGCGACACGATGATCAGCGAGCGGAGGGACTGCTCGATCGCAAGGTTGTCTTGGAGACCCTCAATCACGCCCGATTCCAACCAAACAGCGACATATGTCGCGTCGTTGAAGGTCCGGCCTGATCGACGATCCATCTTCCCAACCGCTCCGACGAGCCATTCGAAGTCCTCAAAGACCGAACCGCCGTGTTCAACTCTTTGTCGTTGGAAGAACGGCTCCAACACAGCCCACCACCGCAGGGTAATGAGGCCGAACACACGCCAAAGCAGGGTGACGTCAAGATGTCCGCTCCGACCAAGTGCGCCCAACCCTTCGAAGTAGTTCCCGATCGCAACGCCAGACCCGCTGGGGATATCGACTTTGTCCCGGGCGGCCACCAGGATCGCGAGTTGGTGACGCATCATTCTCTCGTCGTCGAACTGTCGCGTATATTCGGCAACCTGCTCGACCGCGTGTGCGCTGCGGGCCGTCCTCAATTGGCGATAGATCGCGACGAAGGTGATCGTGAGGGCTGTGAACTGAAGCGCGGCCCAGAACCACTCCGAGCCTGGGCCGAATAACGCCATCCCTTTGGTGTCGATGATCGTCACGCCTATACCCTCCGTTGTGCCGCTGACAGGATGGCGGGACAATACAAAGAGCGAGACCCGCGAGCAACCGCCTTCGGGTGTGAACTTGCCGCACTTGGGTGGCGAGTGCTGTGTTTCCACGGTCCGGCGCGCTCGTTCGCGTCAATCGCCCGACCCGCCCCCGCCCTCCCTACTCGGCCCCCGCGGTCGCCTCCACCGGGGCGTGCACGCCGTTGGTCCCTTCCGCCTCACGGACCTGCACGAGGTATTCGTCGACAAGCTGACGTCCACGATCCGGGTCGGCGACACTTGCGATCACGTGGTACGCCGGCTCGTCGGGATCCGGACGCACCAGCACGAATCCGTCATCGACGTAGACCTTGATGCCATCGACAAGATCCACCGAGTCGGTGCGATGGCGATCGAGCAGGATCCGCATCACGCGTCCCTTCGCCTCCCACGGGCAGAACTCGGTCGCGGTGACGTACGCGACCTGCGGCAGGGCCGCCCGAGCCTGGCTCAAGGTCACGCCGACCCGGGCCCGCAGCTCGAGCAGTTTCACCAGCGTGTACATGGCGTCGAAGGCACCGAGGTGATCCGGCCACGCGAAGCCGCCCTCGCCGTCCGAGGCGATGCTGGTTCCCGACATCGTCGATGCGCGGAGCACTGACGCCGGATCGCCGGGTGTCGAGCTGAAGGTCCCGCCCTCCTTGCGCACCAGCTCGCTGATCCACATAGGCGTCGCCGCCGGCGCGAGCACCGTCCCAGGGTTGGAGCGCACCCACCACGAGGCGATCAGCCCGAGGCATTCATGCGGGGAGAGCACCACCCCTTTGTCGTCGATGATCGTGATGCGCTCGCCGGTCGGGCTGATCATGCAGCCGACATCGGCCCGAACCGTCTTGCTGATCAGCGCCGTCTCGTCGGGGACGGTACGGTGATGTTCACCCTCGCGCATGCCGGCATTGAGTGGGATGGTCGTGACGCCGAGCTCATTGAGGATCATCGGCAGCACCGCCGATGCGTCGCTGTAGTCGTAGTCGATGAGCACGCGGAACCCTGCGTTGCGGATGACGTCCGCGTCCACGGTCTCGAAGAGATGCTTGATGTAGCCAGGGATCGGCTCGCCGTACTCGATATCGCCCATCTCGTAGAAGCCGGCGCGGCGAAAGTCCTCACGGAACAGCAGGTTCTCGAGCTTCCGCTCGGCGCGCTTGTCGATCTGCAGCCCCTCAGAATCGAAGAACCGGATGTCGGCGCTGCGCTGATCGAGTGGTGAGACCAGCACGTGGATGCCGGCCGAGCACTCCGCGTCGAGCGTCGCCCACTGGGTCACCGGGACCGGCAGCTCGCGCACATCGCGAGCCTTTGCTCCGGCGCTGACGATGCCGCTGACGATCGCGCGCTTGATCATGCGCGACGAACGCGCATGGTCCTGTCCGACGACGACGCAGGCCCCCTTCGAAAGAGTTGCGCCGAACGCGGCGCCGAGGCGCGCGCAGAACTCCGGCGTCAGCTCCACGTTGATGAGACCGCCAAGCCCATAGGACGAGAACAGCCCGCTGCGCCATTCGCCTGCCCAGATCACCGATTCGTTCACCGTTGAGCCGGGCTCGACGGTCTTGCTCGGCCAGATCTTGACGCCGGCGCGGATCTGCGAGCCCCTGCCGAGGACGCACTCGTCGGCGATCACCGAGTTCTCCTCGAGCAGCGAATCGTTCTTGATGGTCACGTTGCGACAGACGATCGCCTGGCGCAACCGGCAGCGCTCACCGATGTACGAGTGCGGCCACACCACGCTGTTGCTCACCTTGGTGTTGTCGTCGATGACGCTGTAGCGGTCGATCACCCCGTGCTCATTGATGTGCGTGCCGGCCTTGAGCTTCACCTCGTCGCCGATGAACGCGGGACCGTCGAGCTGCACGCCGATGCCGATCTCCACACCCTCCCCCATCCACACGTTGCCCTCACGGCGTCCGGAGATGTGACAGCGGACCTTGCCGTCGAGCGCGTCCCAGTTCGCCTGCATGTAGGACTGGATCGACCCGATGTCGCACCAGTAGTCGTCGACGACGATGCCATGGAGCGGCTCGTGGCGCCGGAGCATGGTCGGGAAGACGTCCTGTGACCAGTCGGCGTTCGCACCTTCCTTGATGTGGTCCAGCACCTTGGGCTCGATGACGTAGATGCCGGTGTTGGCATGGTCGCTGAACACCTCACCCCACGATGGCTTTTCGAGGAAGCGCTTGATGTTTCCCTGATCGTCGGTCACCACGACGCCGTACTCGAGCGGGTTCGGCACGGAGTGGAGCACGATCGTGGCGTGCGAGCCGCGCTCGGCATGAGCACGGATGACCGAGGTGAGGTCGATATCGGTGAGCGCGTCGCCGCTGATGACCAGGAAGGTGTCGTCGAGCAGGTGCGCCGCGTTGCGCACGCTCCCGGCGGTGCCGAGCGGCCGGTCCTCGACGACGTACTCGATCTCCATGTCGAGGTCGGAGCCATCGCCGAGGTGATTGCGAATCTCCGCGCCGAGGTAAGCGAGCGTCACCACCACCTGGGTGATGCCGTGCTCCTTGAGCAGGCGAAGGATGTGCTCGAGCACCGGGGTGCCCACCACGGGAACGAGCGGCTTGGGGAGACGGCTCGTCAACGGACGCAGTCGCGCTCCTTCACCCCCCGCCATGACCACTGCCTTCACGCAGCCACCTCCTCGGCACCGCCCTGCTGATGCAGATCATATGGCGCGCTGCCCGGAATTACGCGCGTGGGGGTGCTCCGTCGACGGGAAGCGCGACGCGCTGGTGCAGGCACATGAAGCGAAGCCGTTCGAGCAACCCGTCGATGACGGTCGGCCAGGCAAAGTCGGCGGCATCCCGGCGGGCGGCAACGCGCAGGCGATCGGCCAGCGCCGGTTGCTCGACGAGACCGCGCAGCGCGCTGGCGATCTCCGCGGGGTCGTCGGTCTCGACGACGATGGCGTTCCCGTAGGGGCGGGCATATTCCTCGCCGGTCGCCCCCACCATCGCGACCCCGCCGGCGGCCATGACCTCGAGACCGACCAGTCCGAACGGCTCGTGCCCCGAGTTGGCGAGCACCGCCGTCGCTGCCACGTTGATCTCGGTGACCACCTGGTCGGGGAGGAAGCGGCGCAGGTGCACGATCGGTGCTCCGTGGGTATCGGTGAGCGCACGCACGATGCCACCGGCATCGCCGACCGGCTCATACCAGTCGACGACTTCGAGCCCGCTTTCAGCGGCGAAAGCGAGCACCGTTGCACCGTAGGGCTCCATACCACCACGCATGAGCATCCGAGCCGGCACCCCTTCGGACCGAAGCTCGGCGATCGCGGCGATGGCCTGGGTCCAGCGTTTGTCAGGGCTGAAGCGACCGATCTTGAACGTGAGGCACGGCGTCCCGGCCGCGGCCCGGATCGCTCGCGCCGCGGGCAGATCGACCTCGACGAGCGCACTCTCCGGGATGCCGTTGGGGATGACGACCGGATTGACGCCGTACGGCCACATCAGGTGCTTCATGTACTTGCTGACCGTGGTGATCGACGCGACGAACTCGAGCACCGGCCAGTCGATGGACTCGAAACCGAAGAGGTTGTTGGCGTTCCAGAGCAGCACGGCGTTCTGACGCATCCCGAGGCTGTGCAGCCGGTCGCTGAGCGCCTTGCAGAACCACGCCGTGTGCCACTCCTCGCACAGAACCGCCGTGGTTCTCCCGCCCTCCGCCGCCGGGCGGATGATGCTGTCGATGATCGCATCGGGCAGGGTCGCGGTCAGGTCGCGGATCTTGGCGAGCTCACCCTCGTAGACGCCGTTTCGGTAGCGATCGCTGATCTGCTGGCTCCAACGGACCAGCTGCACGCCCTGGTCGAGCTCGACGCCGGGCTTGTCAGGGTCACCGACGAAGGCGAGCGTGGTGCGATACCCGAGCGCGGCAAAGGCGCGGCAGAGCTCGCGAGCGCGGACGCCGAGGCCGCCGGCCTGGCTGTACTGATCGGGTCCCTCGAAGGACACCATGACGATGTCGAGGGTTTCAGGACTGAACATCGCCACACAGTTTGAGAAATTTGGTACCCGGCCATGTTCTCGCGCTCAACTTCGCGATTCGAGCGGACCTACGAACGCCGCCCGGCGGCGTGCGAAACCGGCAACCTGAGGCGCCGGCTTCGGCGTGCACCCGGTCCCTCATCGGAGCGTCGGTTGCGACCACGGACGGGGGCCGAAGCCCCCGATCCTGGTCACGAAAGAGGCGAAGGACCGGCTGGCGGGCGCCGGTTTCTCCGCCCACGAAGAGTGTCGCAAAGGGCCCGAACATAGCCTCCGATGCTGGGACACAGATTCGTAACGGGAGGGGCACGTTGTCACAGACCAAGCAGGCGCGCCGCATTGCCGCCCATCACGAGGTCGCGTTCTGCAGAGGTGAGTTCGGCCTGCGCAAAGGCATCGATGTAGCGTCGCGCCGGAAGCAGCGGGTGGTCCGATCCGAAGAGCAACCGGTCGGCGCCACACAGATCGATGACCGCGCGGTACGCGGTCGGGGCGTAGAGGTACGGACCGGCGGCGGTGTCGAACCAGAGCCGCCGGCAGAGCTCCGCAACCTCGGGCATGTGCGCGTAGAAAGGAAGCCCGCCACCGAGATGCGCGCAGACGAGATCCAGTTCCGGGTGACGCAGGGCAAACGCCGCGACCGTCCCGGGGGTCGCCGTGCCCTTGCCCGGGTAGTCGTGTCCAACCGGTTCGCTGCAGTGCAGCACGAGCGGGATCCCGAGGTCGGTGCACGCCGCGGCCACGTCATCGAGCGCAAGCGAGGACAGCTCGAAACCCTGCGCATCCGCGTTGAGCTCGCCGGCCCCGCGCAGCCCCTCGTCTGCGCATCGGCGCAGCTCGGCGACCGCGCCCGGTCGTGCGGGGCTGACCGTCGCAAAGCATGTGAGCCGGTCGGGATGGTCTCGCTGCACCCCGATGAGGTGGTCGTTGACCTCCGCGCAGTGCGCCTCGTCGGCGAACGGCCAGCCGAAACAGATCGAACGGTCGATCCCGGTCGCATCCATGGTTGCCAGCAGCTCGTCGGCGGTGATGATGGAGCGCGCGCCCTGATGGCACATGTCGAACCACGGATCGAGACCGGCGATGGCATCGCGTGCGTCGCGCATGCTCGGCGGCAGCACGTGAACGTGGCTGTCGATGATCATCCGAGCCACCGCCCCTGGGCGAAGATCCATGTCCCGGCGCACATCAGCACGGCGCTGGCGCCGAGGATCGCCGGGCGGGCGCGCGGGAACCGCTGGGTGAGGTCTGAGACGAGCAGCACGGCGGGAAAGAGCGCCAGGCTGTATCGAGGCTGGGAGCGCCAGAAGGGCAGCGATGCGGTCATCAACCACGCGATGGTGCAGTACAGCGCCAGGGATCGGGGGATCCGCGACGAGATCCACATGCCGAGACATAACACCAGCCCGAGCAGGCCGTAGGCGACCTCGCGAGCGAAGATCGAACGGGTCTCGCCGTCGAACGCCGTGAACAGCGTGTGCCAGGTGGCGGCAAATCCCGTCCACGGCGGCGTTGGCTGCAGGCCGAACGACGGAAGCTTGTCGGCGTGGAGGAGCGCCAGCGCGTCACCGATGTGAATCTGCATGTAGGCGCCATAAAGCACGAGTGGCAGCGTGGCGAGCAGGACCAGGAGCATCTCCGGACGTGGCCGCCATCCGCTTCTCCGGAGCTCTTCGAGAGCGAGTGCGGGGATCAGGGCAAGTCCGGTGAGCCGGAAGGCGCAGGCGAGGGCCGCGGCGAGGATCGCCTTGCGCGACTGGCCGGCGCGCGCGTAGTACAGGCTCGCGGCCGCGGATGCGATGTAGGTGCTCTCGCTGAACGGTGCGATGAGAAAGAGCGCCGTCGGCGCCAGTGCGAGCAGCCAGACCGACAAGGTCGCCGCAGCCCGGTCGCGCTCGCCGAGCACGAGACGACCGAGGTACCAGAGAGCGATCGTCTCGGCGACGGCGTTCACCAGCCAGGAGGCGATCACGCCATCGCGGGTGATGAACGTCAGCGCCCGAACCAGCAGCGGGAAGCCCGGGAGAAACGCGTCCCGGTAGTCGAGCTGTGCCGGGTACCCGTGAGCGGCGATCGAAAGGAAGCTGATCGCATCCCACGAGACCAGGTGATTGTGAATCCCCGTCAGCAGCGGCGTCCCCGGGAAATCGATGGTGAGCACCGCGATGAACACGGCGACCCACAGGAGGCGCGACACCACAACCGCCGCCAGCACCGTACCCCACAGTGACGAGGTGGCCGGCCGCCCGGTCACGCCGGCGGTTTGAGCCCGTCGAGCATCGCCGGGTCGTTGCGCAGCTGCCACAGCTCGCGGAATGCGCGCAGCACCACGCGGATGTCGGCACCGGTTGCTCGACCGGTGGTGCGCGGGTAGTGGTGCACGCCGACCTCCATGAGCTGGTAGCCGCTCCGACGCGCACGCACGAGCAGCTCGGTGGACACGAGTGCTCCGTCGGCGTGGAGTCCCTGGCCGACGGCGCGCGGAAACAACTTGAAGGCGCAGTTGACGTCGCGCGTGGTGGGGCCGAATCCGAGCCGCACGAGCCCGAAGAACGCCGTGTGGTAGAAGCGTCGAAGCCACGTGTCGCGGCGGCGGATGCGATACCCGCAGATGACGCGGTTGGGTCCGTACAGCGCCAGCAGCCGCGCAATCTCGGTGGGATCGAATTGCCCGTCGCTGTCCATGAGAAAGACCGCGTCTCGCGTTGCGGCGTCGAACCCGGTGCGCAGCGCGCCGCCGTACCCGCGATTGCGCGCATGCGAGATCACGCGGAGGCGCGTCCCCAGGCCGTCAACGGCTGCAGCTCGCGCCGCGGTTGCATCGCTGCTGCCGTCATCGATGACGAGAATCTCGAAATCGATGACGCCCAGCTCGGTGAGCGCCGCGGCGGTGCGCCGTACCGTCTCAACGATCACCGCCTCCTCGTTGTACGCGGGGAGCACCGCGCTGATCGAAGGGTGAACGCGCGTGAGCGTCACGTTCTCGGTCACGTCAGCCACGGCCGCGGACGTCGTAGATGGTGATGTGGTCGGTACGTCCGACAACCGGAAGCCCCTGGTCTGCCCACCAGCCGATGCCCTCCTGGGGATCGATGGCGCCGGGGTCAGTGAGCCGGTTGTCGATCTCGACATAGCTGATGCCGTACTTGTGGAGCAGCGCGAAGACGGTGCACCCGGCTTCGTCGGCGCTGCACCCTGTGTACATGGTCTGCACGTCGATGTAGCGGGTCTCGAAGCTGATGCCGTAGCTCCAGAGCCATCCGCCATAGCCCATCACCCCGATGCGGCCGGCCACAGCGAGCACCGGATCGTTGGGTCGTCCGAACGTGAGCACCACCGCACCTTTCGGGGTCACGCGGTCGATTGTCGATGCAAGTTGCAGTTCCTGCGTGTTCGCAATCGTGTACGGACCGGTGACCGAATCCTGTGGCGGCGTCCAGGGCAGCAGCCGGAGCACCACCAGCGTGCCGGTGAGCAAGACCGGTGCCACGAGCACCAACGCCGCCACCCTCGGCCATATCCCCCGCCACCAGCTGGCTGCGAGCGCCCCGATCAACAGCGCCATGACCAGGTACCAGTACACGAGCAGCTTGGTGTTGTCCCAGTTCCAGGACTGGAAAACGACGAGGTTGCATGCGGCGAAGATGATCAGGCCGCCGAGGGTGAGCTCGAGCAATGGCACCGGGAAGGCGCCGGTCAGCACCCGCCCCACACTGCCCCCGGCGAGACGCACCCCGACGGCGAGAGCGACGAAGCCGAGGAAGGGCACCGCAATCCCGAGGTTGGCGAGCCAGAACCCCCACCAATCGAAGGTACCGACCATGCCCATCGCCTGGATCGCTCCACCGAACAGATTGCCGATGGAAAGGCTCAGCCGCCCGCTGGGATTGGCCGCGCTGCCGGCGTTGGCCAGCCAGCCCGGCTCGAGCCACGGATACACGTCGCTGCCGTACGGCGTCACAACGGCGCCATGCTGCGAAAGCAGGAGCTGCCCCAGGCGGATGCCGCCGATCAGCACCGCCACGCCGGCGAGGGCGAACCACTCGCGCCGTCGCCTGCGCCAGAGGAGCACGAAGAGCAGGATCGAGAGGGCGATCAGGGTCTGGAGGTGGACGATCGGCAGCAGGCCGATCAGCACGCCCGCGAGCGCGAAGGGCTCCCAGCTCGGGCCGTTCGATGTCGCACCCGCGAACACGAGCAGCAGCACCGAGATCGCGGCCGCGAAACCGAAGAGGAGGGTGCGCTGCGGCAGCCACCAGGCCATGAGCGGCGTGTACCACTGCATGTCCGGAAGCGGCGGCGTGCCGCCGTCAGAGCGCAGCCCGTCATACGCCCGGGGCTGCGCGGCGACCGTGCCGGGCAGATCGTGCAGCGTCCATCCCACGATGGACGCGCCGGTGCCGGGATGGGTCACGACGTACTGCAGCGTGCACTGCGTGGCGGTGAACCCGTGGCTCGTGCATGCGTCGGAGAACGCGCCGATGAATCCCAGGCCGCCACCGATGAAGCAGATGAGGAGTGCGATCACCCCGGCTCCGGTGCCGAGTCCGAGGCGCCGACCGAGCGCGACCACCAGCAGGCCGATGACCACCATGAGCATGCCGCCGGGAATCGCTAGCGCCAGACCGGGTGCGAGGCCGAGCGTCATCAATGTTGCCGCGTGAAAGTCCGGCAGGAACGGATAGAGCAGCGTCGTCCCGCTGAGCAGCGGGTTGACCGGCGGGACATTGCCTCCCACAGCGAAGCTCGACGCGGTGGTGAGGTGCTGCGACCAGTCCGCCCACACGGTCGGATAGCCCGCCTCGAGACCGCCCGCATCGGCATACACGGTGTGCGCGAAGATCGCGACCACGATGGCTGTTCCGCCGGCCACCGCAAAGATGGAGAACCACGGGATGCGCTGCGACCAGCGGTCTCGCGACTCCACCCACGACGCGTGCCACGTCGCCTGCGGGTTGACCGTCAGCAATGACACGGCGAGCGCGGCCGCAAGGGTGACCGCCGGTCCCAGGAGCACGGCCTCGGTGTCGAGCCCCATCAGCAGGGAGAGTCCGTAGGTCGCGGCCGCACCCACAAGCAGCCCGCTGGTCACGCCGATGAGCGCCCGCTCCGCAAACGTGAGGTGCGTCCTCACCAGACCGGCGAGGGCCGCGCCGGCCGCCAGGGTCAGCGCGGCGTCGAGAACGACGAGGAATGCGGTCACCCGACGTCGACCCAGACCCTCATCTGTTGGTCCGCGGAGCTCACCGGCATGGCCGTCCACATCGGGTAGAAGAAGATGAACGCCGCAAGCACGCTCCCGATGACCGCATACGAGACCGGCGCCAGAGAGACCTGTCTGTCGCCGATGCGAACTCGAAGGCGTCGAATCGCGGTCAGGGCATAGGCGAGTGCGAGCGCGGTGAAGAGCAGCATGCCGAGCGCGTGATAGAAGAAGAGCACGCGTCGCTCATTCCCGGGCACCCACATCATCCACGAGGCGATGTAGCCGAGCACGATGAACGCCGGAACGAACCGGCGCGAGATGACCGCGGACACGGTGACCAGTCCCGCGAATACGATCATTCCGACGAAGGCGACCACGAACCAGAACCCCGGGTACGTTCGCGCGATCTCGTACTGCGACGACGGCGCCATGTGAAACAGCGCGGTGAACTGAGACCCCGTGTAGGACGTGTTGAAGTTGCTCGGGTTGTGATATCGAACCGCCGCCTGGTACAGGATGATCATGGCGACGAGCGACCCGAGACCGATCAGCGCCACCAGCAGCCGCCACCAGTTCGGTCCTCGCGTCAGTCGCCACACGCAGAAGAGCAACGCGAGGATGCCGAGCCACCAGATCGCCGGGTTGCCCATGTCGGTGATCTGCGCCACCGCTCCATTGTTGGGCTGCGATGTCGCGTAGAACAGCACCGGGTGCTCCATGACCGGCCATGTCAGCCAGAGGGATGAATAGGGATGGCTGTGGCATTCCTCGGCGTGATATCGCAGCGATGCCGCGGTGATCTGCACGATGTTGTCGATCGCTTCGACGGGGTTGGGTACCGTCAGCGACCCGACGTGCATCACCGGGACGTTGAGATCCTTAGGTGTTCCAGGAAGCCCTGAGACGGCGGGGTCGCACCCGGTGAAGAAGTACACGTCCTGGTGGGGAATCGTCTCGTAGCGCGAGAACGAGGCACCGAAGACCGCGAGCGCGATGAGGCCGGCGGCGATGTAGTGGAGGATCGCCCGTGACCCCGCGGCGCGCCGCCAGAGCATGGTCTCCGCTCTGCCCGGCCCGGCGATGCTGCGCAACCACGGGATGAATCCCGCGAGGTATGGGGAGATGCCTCGGACGATGATCAGCGCGGCGGCGACCACGAGCGGGGCGACCGCGGTGAGCTTGGCGGCGAATGCCAGGCCGGCGACGCCCGCCATCACATAGAGCGTGATTCGCCACTGCGCTCGCGTCCGAGCCTGCCAGTGCAGGAGGAAGACGTAATAGAAAAGCGCGACGAAGAAGATGGCGATGATGTCGATGACGCCGGTGCGGGACTCCACGAAGGCGAGACCGTCGAAGCAGACGAAGAGCGCCGCGATCAGCGCGAAGAAGCGGTCGCGGCGGAGGCGCAGGGCCACCAGGTACATGAGCCCGACCAGGAGGCTGCCGAAGATGGTCGTGCTCAGGCGCCAGGTCCAGCTGTTGAAGCCGAAGAACGCGATCGGGGGCGCCATGAGGAGCTTGGCGAGGGGCGGTTCGGGGTCGAAGTACGACTCGGCCGGCTGGCGAAGGTCCTTGGCAGCGTCGACCGGAAAGTAGACCTCGTCGAAGACGTAGCCGCAGGCGTTCACGTCCGTGTGGTTGACCTTGACCCCGCCCACGATGCCGGGCGGCCCGATGGGCACGGTGGCGCACTCGGCGCTCGAACCCTGGGTGGTCGGGTAGCCGACCCCGAGGGCGGTGATGCTCCCGCCGCCGCTCAGGAAGTTGGGGAAGATCGGACTGGCAAACCGGAGGCCGAAGGCCACGAGCACGAGGACGATGACCGCGATGACGTCGAACCGGCCGATCTCCAGGAAGCCGCGAAGGCCCGCTCGGACGAGCGGAACGCCGCCATCGAACTCGAGTTTGGTAGGCTCTGAGTTCACGGGTTCGATTGACATCTATTTACAAGAATTGGGAGTTCCTTTACTGCTATCCTTGTAGACGAGGGTTACAGTCAAGGCCGCAGGCCGCAGGCTGCTTTGTTGAAACTCATTCCCTTCCTGAAAGGCCGGAGGGTTCCCCCTCCGGTCTTTTTTTTGCCCATCGGGGTCGTGGACGCCGGGGCTCGACGTGCGCGTGCTCCGGGGAAGGCGGTCACGCGAGGGATGCTGACATAGGCATCAGCGCCGCGGACGTGTCTCGGCTCAGGCTGCCGTGGAGATCCGGGGGGCGCTCGCCGGCGTGATCGCCAGCATCCGATCAATGGCGCCCTTCGCCTGGGCGGCGATGACCGCGTCGACAGTCACTCGGGGCGTCATGCGGTCCAGGGAGCGCGCGACCTTCTCGAGGGTGATCTTCTTCATATAGGGGCACACCGCGGCCTCGGAGGCGGCGAGGAATCGCTTCCCCGGCGAGTCCTCCCGCATCCGGTGGAGGATGCCCACCTCGGTGGCGACGATGAACGTCGACGCGGGGGATGCGGCCGCCCGGCGGACCATGCCCTCGGTGGAGGTCACCACCGTGGCCGGCCCGGCGATGTCGCCCGACGACATCCTGTAGAGCGTCGACGACGTGCACCCGCACTCCGGGTGGACCAGCAGCTCCGCATCCGGGTATTCACGGCGCATCGCGTCGAGCCGTTCGGGAACGATGCCCGCATGCACGTGGCACTCCCCCATCCACACGTGCAGCTTGCGACCGGTGACCCGTTCCAGATGCGCCCCGAGGAACATGTCCGGGCAGAAGAGGATCTCCCGGTCCGCGGGGATCGAGCGGATGATCGCCTCGGCGTTGGATGAGGTACAGCAGTAGTCGGAGAGCGCCTTGACCTCGGCGGTGGTGTTGACATAGGACACCACGACCGCCCCCGGGTACTGTGTCTTCCAGGCGCGCAATTGATCGGCGTCAATGGTTGCGGCCAGCGAGCAGCCGGCCTCGACGTCGGGAAGCAGCACGGTCTTCGTCGGGGAGAGAATGGCCGCCGTCTCCGCCATGAAGTGGACGCCGCAGAAGACGATGACCGAGGCGTCGGTGGCCGCGGCCTGCTGCGAGAGCCCGAGCGAGTCGCCGACGAAATCGGCGATGTCCTGGACCTCGGGGCGCTGATAGTTGTGCGCCAGGATCACCGCGTTGCGGTCACGCCGCAACCGATCGATCCTCTCGATGAGCCGAGCCCGGCTCACTGTCGCAACGTCCCGCTCTGCTGTGATCATCCCGCCACCTGTCCCCGACTGCACGGGGGTCTGTGGATTTAGGTCAGATTGACCTAAGCAAGTATAGCAGGGTGGGGCGGGCCGGCCAGGGACAGGTTCACAACCCAGTTCCTTCGTCTACCGTTGGTGCCGTGACGGTGATCGGGGTCGTGGTCAGGCCGAGAAGCACCTTCGCCGCACTGGCGGCCTCGCCACGTCTCCCGCTCGGTTTCGCCGCGGTGGTGGGCAGCGGTCTCGTCGCGCTGGTGCTCGGACTGATCGCCGATCGCATCGGCTCCGGGGGCACGTCAGGCCTGGTCACCTCGCTCCTGCTTCCGATCCTCTTCCTCGTCTATTGGGGTGCCGCGGCGCTGATCATCGATGCCGTCGCGGGACTCACCGCCGGCGCCCGACGGTGGCGAGCCTACCTTTCGGTCAGCGGTTTCACCTTCATACCGTGGGTGGCCTTTGGAGTGCTGGCGGTCGTGGAGGCGATCCTGGGAACCGGCTCCGTCGCGGAATCGGTGGTCGCGTGGCTGACCCTGCCGCTGCTGGTGTGGTTCCTCTCCCTCACCGCGCTTGCGGTGTACGCCGTGTTCGAGGTTTCGCCATTCGTTGCACTCGCGCTGGCGATGCTCCCCGATGCGGTGCTGCTCTTCCTCCTGATCGTGCTCCTCGTTGCCGCGAGCCTCTGAATGACCATCAGGCGAACTCGATGACGCGCCTGAGTGGGCGCGCGCCTGCCGGCGTGGTCGTCGCCGCGGTCTACGTCGTTATCGCGTTCGCGATCACAATCGCGACGTGGCGGGCGCCGTCGAGCACGTATGTCGGCGAGGGTCCGGATCCCGTCCAGGCGATGTGGGGGATCGGGTGGGTCCCGTTCGCCACAACGCACGGTCTGAACCCATTGTTCTCCACCGCGGTGAACACGCCCGCCGGAACGAACCTGTTGTGGGGGAACGCGTTCGCGCTCCCCATGGCTGTGGTGCTCTGGCCGGTAACGGTCACGCTCGGCGCCACGGTCTCGTACAACCTGGTGATCACGCTGAGCCTCGCGCTCGCTGCATTTCTTGGATACCTGGTGATCCGCCGGTGGGTCCCCGGAGTCGTCGCCGCCGCAATGGGCGGCCTCCTCTACGGGTTCTCGCCGTACATGACGGCGCAGTACTTCGGTCACCTCGGTCTTGTCCTGAGCGCGATCACGCCGCCGCTCGCCTTGATGCTCGTGGATGAGATCGTGGTGCGTCAGCGACGCCGTCCGCTCACGCTCGGCCTGCTGGCGGCCGGTCTCACGATCCTGCAGTTCTTCATCACGCAGGAAGTGCTGCTCACCGAGGTGATCGCCGCTGCCGTGGTGACCGTCGTTCTCGCACTCTCATTTCGCGATCGTGTGCGCGCGCACATGGGATTCGTCGTACGCACCCTCGCCATCGCCGCGGTGGCGGCGGTCGTCGTGCTCGCGTATCCAACCTGGCTGCAGTTCCTCGCGCCGGGACACCTGGTCATCCACGGCGCGGTGCATGGCACCGATATCTACGTCACCGACGCCGCGAATTTCGTGGTTCCCACCGTCACGCAACTGATATCGCCGCAGGGCGCGATCAGTATCTCGTCGCATTTCAGCGGCAACGCATCGGAATGGGACGCGTACCTGGGAATCCCGCTCGTCCTGATCGTCGTGGTCGCGACCGTGCGCTTCTGGGGAACCCCAGCGGTTCGGACTGCGGGGATCGTCGCAGCGATCATCGCCCTGCTATCACTCGGACCGAACCTGCATGTGGCGGGGCATCAGCTCGCGCTGCCGCTGCCGTGGTGGATCCCCGCGCACCTGCCGTTGCTGGAGAACATCCTGCCCGCCCGGATGATGGTCTACGTCTTTCTGGCCGCAGCGATCCCGTTCGCATTTCTCCTGCGCATGCTCTGGGTCATCCGCTCGAGCCTTGCGATCAACGCGCTCGTGGCGCTGGCCGTGCTCCTCCCGCTCGTGCCGACTCTGCCGGCGCCGTCAACGACGCTGCTCACCCGGGCACCCTTCACCTCCGAAACCGCAGCGCAGGCGTTCCGCGGCGCGAACATCCTCTTCGAGCCGTTCCCGGGCGTCGACTACCCACAGGCGATGACCTGGCAACGAACCGCGAACTACAGCTTCACCATGCTCGGCGGGTACGTGATCGGCCCCTACGCGCCGGGAGTCCAGGCCTTTCAGCAAAGGATCCACGACCTGGTTGCGCGGTCGGTGACGGTCAGGCTGTCATCCTCCGAGCAACTGGCACTGGTGTCGTCATTGCGCTTCTTCGGCGTGAATGCCGTGGTCGTCGACCCGGCTGCCGTGCCCGCCGGTACCAGCGCTCTGTTCACGCAGGTCCTCGGCACACCGCCGGTCGCGGAGGACGGCTTGCTCGTCTGGCGGTTCGAATTTCACTAGGCCGCCGGCGTCCGACACCGATCGGTGACGACCGATGACCGCCCCGCCGATTCACGCCTATCCTGTGCCGGTGACTCCAGAACGGCCGCGTGGCGGTGCGCCAGCCGTCAGCCTGGTCATTCCCACACGCAACGAAGCGAACAACGTCCGGCCGCTGGTGAACAGGGTCACCGCCGCGCTGGGAGCCACGCCATTCGAGATCTGTTTCGTCGACGACAGCGACGACAACACCGGTGAGCTGCTCCTCGAGCTCGCCCAGTCGCGATCGGTCGATCCGCACCCTGCTGCGGCAGGGAGCCGACCGCAAAGGCGGCCTGAGCACGGCCGTGGTAGCGGGGCTGCACATGGCGCGCGGCCAGTACGTCTGCGTCATGGATGCCGACCTCCAGCATCCTCCCGAGCTGATTCCGCTGCTCCTCGCCGAAGCCGAACGCGGCGCGGATCTCGTGGTGGCGAGCCGCTATGCACCGGGCGGGAGCCATGAGGGTCTCGGCACCCCGGTGCGCCGCCTGGTGAGCCGCGAGGCGACGGTGCTGGCCCGGCTGCTGTTCAAGGAGGCGCGCCAGAGCTCGGATCCCCTTTCGGGCTTCTTCCTCTGCCGCCGCTCCCTGATCGACGGGATCGAGTTCCGTCCCGTCGGTTTCAAGATCCTGCTCGAGCTGCTCGTCTGCGTTCCGGACCTGCGCGTCGTCGACGTGCCGGTGACCCAGGCGACTCGCGCCGAGGGCGTGAGCAAGGCGACCGCTCGCCAGGGACTCCTCTACCTGCGACACCTGCGGTCGCTGTTCTTCGACGTCCCCGGTTCCGCGCGGGTTTGGAAGTTCGGCCTGGTTGGCCTCAGCGGGCTCTGCGTGTTCCTGCCGGTGCTCGCCCTCCTCATCGGGATCGCCGGCCTCAACCCGCTGATCGCCTTCATCCCGGCCTTCGCGCTCAGCGCCGCCTGGAACACCGCGATGAACTGGCGGCTCACCTTCGGAGACCAGCGTCGAGGCGGTCAGGGGCCGCGCCACTACCTCGAGTTCGCGCTCCTGAGCGGCTGCCTCATGTTCTGTGTCTTCGCCGTGCTCGTCGACATCGGGGTGCCGAGCGTCGTCGCGGGGCTCGCGGCGGCGCTGGTGGCGATGCTCCTCAACGGGCTTGTCAACCGCGCCCACCTGCACCACAGCCCGTCGATGTGGGCCTCGGTCGCGATCGACCATGGCGTGCAGGGCGGCCTCGCGCGCCTCGCGGACGAGGTCGGGGCAGATCGCGCCTACCTGCTGCCGGCGCGTGGCGACGCTTCGTCCGGCCTTCCCGAAGGGCTGCTCGCCCACGTCATCGCCCACCGGCGGCCGGTGCTGCTCACCGAGGCGGCGTCATACCGCGCCCAGAGACGATCGAATATCGAGTCAGCGTCGCGGATGCTCCTCCCGGTGGTCCGCGACGACCGTGTGGTGGCGGTGGTCGTGTGCGAACGATTCGCCCCGGGTGGGTTCGAGGCCGCCGCGCTCGAGACCGCGACACTCGCGGTGGCCGCGATCGAGCCGCTCCTGACCGCTGCCTCCGGCGATCAGCCGGAACGACCCGAGGTTGCACCGGCGCGAGCCGCGCCCGGACCGGCGAGGTAGTTCCGACGGTGGCGGGGGCATTCGTTGCCGATCGCGATCGGCTCGCCGTCCGCGGACGGGGGGCGAGGCGCGCCGCCCTCTGCGTCACCGGGATCGTGGCCGCCGCATCGCTCCGCGCCGCGGTTGGGGCGCCGGACGCGGCGGCATCGATGCCCGCCGGTGTGGTCTTCGCGCTGGCCATTCTCGTGGTGGCGATCGCGGCAGGGTGGCGCCCAGGACGACCGAGGCTGGAGGCCGCCGCACTCGGCGCGTTGGGAGGCGGCGTGCTCGTCGGCGCCTGGCTGCTCGCCCATGGCTCCCCTGGTGTCCAGGTCGCGCCGATCAATGCGGGCCTCGCCCTCTGGACACCGATCGTCGCCCTGGTGGCGGTTGCCGAGGAGATCGTGCTTCGAGGAGCGCTCTTCGGCGTGCTGCGATCCGGGTTCGGCGACGGCGCCGCGCTCGTCGTGACGACCGCGCTCTTCGCGGTGATGCACGTGCCCCTGTATGGGATCGGCTCGCTGCCGCTCGATCTTGCGGTCGGGCTGATGCTCGGTGGGCTGCGCATCGTCAGCGGCGGCGTGCTGGCTCCGGCGCTGGCGCATGTCGTCGCCGACCTGGCAGGCGGGTGGCTGCTATGACCGACCGGCGCGGCTGGGCGGTGATCCTCGTGTCGGTCATCGCGCTCACGCTGGTCTGGCGGATCCTCCCGGCCGGTTCGCCGCCCATCTATGACGGACAGTGCATCGCCAACCCCTACGCGACGCTCGGCGGGACCCCGGCGCCGGCCAAGGCAACCAAGACGTTCCCCAAGGCCGCCACGTTCCCGCCTGCCGAGGTCTACACGAGCGAGGTCCCGCCGCAAGCGCAGATCCTGACGGAGGCGGGCACCTTCGACAACTCGACACCAGTGACGGTGAGCATCACGCCGGTGGCGCCGCCCTCGGCAAAACCGCCGAACGGCAGCATCGAAGGCAACGTCTACCGGATCACCGCGGTCAACGCGTCCGGGACCCAGCTCGAACCGCTGTCGCCGTCAAATCCGGTGTACATCATCCTGCGGGCGCTGTCATCGTTCCCTGCACCGACCATCGACCGTTTCAACGGCGCATCGTGGACGCCGATCGCGACCTTCAACTCCGGGTGCGGCAACACCTTCGAGGGGACGTCCACGCAGATGGGCGAGTTCGCCGCGGTGAGACCGGGAAGTGGCGGCGGTACGCCCGCACCGTCTGGTGGCGGCATCCCGATCGCCGCCATCATCGTGGGACTGGCTCTGCTGCTGATCATCGTCGTGGCCGTGCTCTTCAGCCTCGACCGCCGGCGTGCCACCGCGAGCTGACTCAGGTGCGGAGGGGGAGTCGCGACACGGCGAATTTGGCAGCGCCAGAGAGAGCGCGACAATGTGCTTGCGCGAACGAGGGCGCTGACAAGCTGAGCCGAGGCGCGCGGAGGGGGGGAGCCGCGCACGGCGAATTTGGCAGCGCCCGAGCGAGCGCGACAATCTGCTTGCGCGAACGAGGGCGCTGACAAGCTGAGCCGGGGCGGCTCCCCCCTCCGCGCGCCGCCGCGCTGAGCTTTAGGCCCTAAGGCGTGGGGTGCCGAGCCAGGTCTCCATCTCGACGAGCCAGCGTTCGCCCGGCGGCCCCATGCCGGCGCCGGGGACACCGAGCCGTTGCAGGAGCGTGCGGCGCCCGCCGAGCCGGAGCGTCAGGTGATGCGGGAGTCCTGCCAGGTCATGAGCAGTTTCGAGGGCCAAGTCCTCGTCGTCGGCAAGTCCGTCGATGAGGCCGAGCTCCACCGCGCGCGTGCCCAGCCAGACCTCACCGGTCGTCACGCGGGCCAGGCTCGCATCGTCGTAACCGCGAGCCGATCGGACTGCGCCGGTGAAGCGCTGGAAGATGGCGTCGACAAGCTCGCGCTCGCGCGCCTCGTCCTCCTCGGTGGGCTCCCGCCACGGTGCGCCGAGATCCTTGAACTGACCGGTCTTGGTGACCGAGACCCGCGCTCCGGCGCGGCGGAGTGCGTCGACGAGGATCGGGCGGACGCTGATCACCCCGATCGATCCGACCAGCGCGCTGGGAAACGCCAGCACCCGGTTCGCCGCACAGGCCAGGAAGTACGCGCCCGAGGCACCGACACCCTTGATCCACGCCACCACCGGCTTGCGCGCGGCGAGCCGCCGGACGGCGACGTACAGCTGCTCGGACGCAATCGCGGTGCCGCCGGGTAAGTCGATCTCCAGGAGGACGGCGCGGACCCGCGCGTTCCGGCGCGCCTGACCGATGGTGCGGATCAGGTCATCGGTGCGCGCGGCCCCGCCGATCGCGCCACGGACCTGCACGACGGCGATCCGCCTGCGATCGGTGAGGCCGGAGAGCCGTTCCGAGAAGCCGCGCTCAGAGATCACCAGTGCATGCTAGTCGGCCGGAACCGACCAGGGCGTGGGCCTCAGTGCTCGCCGGCACCCCGTGCGGCTACGGCCTCGCGAAGCGTCGTGCCGACGGTCTGGGCGCTGATGGCGACGACCAGCCCGACCGTATCGCCGTCATCCCAACCACAGAGCGACAGCGCGGTGAGCGGAGCGGCCCCGCTCGCGGGTGAGCAGATGAAGTTGCTGCCGCCGGTTGTCGTGCTGACCATCCCGGTTCGATCGACGGTCACTCCCTGGGTCTTGAGCCCTGCGGCGAAATCGGTGAAGAACTGGGTGGTGGTCGTCTCGATGTTCGGTCCCTGGGCAAGCAGCACGAGCAGCGAGGCTCGTCCGGGCTGGCCGTAGACGCCGCTCACCACGCGGGTGGCTCCGTTCTGTTGCATCACCGTCTGCATCTGGTGGGTCACGGCGACCGTCGCGGGGGTGTGAATCGCGACCAGCGCGCCGACCGCGGCAGGGGTCGTGATGGTGTGACCGTGATCGGGATGCGCCCGACCATTCAGCCATTCATAGCCCGCGAAGCCCAGGATCGCAACCAGGAGCACCGAGAGCGCGATTCCGAAGAACTTCCGGCCCGAGAGCGCGCGACTGCGCGGGGCCTTCGGCACGTCCCATGCGGAGCGATCCGCGTAGGGCAGCGTTCTCGTCTGCCAGGCAGGCTCTTCGCCGGTATCGCCGCCTTTGCGATTGGGCAGATAGGCACCCTCACGAGGACGGACGTTCCACCCGGTGCCGCCCGGGCGGATCGGGCCACTGGTGTCCGAGGGCTCCGGGCGAATGCCGATGCCGGGCGTCGAGAGGCGCTGCTGGGCGACGGCGACCGACGCCGGGACCGCCTCGAAGGCGGGCGACCTCCCGCCGGAAGCCAGGTCCACGGGTGCCGGCGGCGCCGGCGCGGGCGGGGACGTCTTGAGGGTTCGTGGATCGGGCGCGGTGCCGGGCGCGATCGGCGGGCGCGGAGCGGCCTCGAATGCGAGGTTGAGTCCTCCGGTGTCTCGTGCGGGCTCGGACGGCGCCGGGGCGCGTTCGAAGTGCGCCGGGTCGACCTTCTTGAACGCGAGGGGAGGTCCGTCGCCCTCGGGGGTGTTATCGGTCATCGTCTTCCATCCCGCATGGCGTACGGCCGGGCAATCGAGATGTCCGCAGCCTATGTCGGCGGTCACACGCAGCACGGCGCATGTCAGGGCACTGCTGCCGGAGTGTCACGGATGTGTCACGCCCTGTCCACGGCATATGGCGATCACCCAACCGCGATCAGCGGTAGTCATGCGAGCCGTGAAATCCGCTGTCCTGAGGAGCCGGTCCGGGGTGGGCGATCGGGTCGCCATCCGGGGTGAGCGCGGTGACTCTTTCGACGAGCACGTTGACCCGGCCGTGCTCGACCTGGAGGCGGCCGTCGACCATGAGCAGGGGATGCCGGCTCACCTCGAGCGTTCGCTGGACCACCGGAGGCCGGAACACCAGGTCGAGGTGGGCATGCTCGTCCGCCAGCGTGAAGAATCTGAAGCCGCGCGCCGTCGACGGTTGCTGACGCGTGATCACCAGTCCGGCCACACGAATCCGCATGCCGTCCACGAGATCGCGCACCTTTTCGAGGGGCACGCACCCCAGTGATTCGAGCCGTTCACGCATGAACGACACCAGGTGGGGGCCGGTGCTCACCTCGGTGAGCGCGTATTCGGTGTTTACGCGGGTGCGCTCGTCCATCTCGGGCAGCGCCGGGGGTGATGCGGGCAGCGAGACCAGGGGTGGCACCGGGTCGGTGCTCGGATCGTGCGGTATGTGGGGCACGTCGCCCAGCCGGTTGCCGGCGATCGCGCCGCTCCCGCGCGGAGGACCGGTGACCACCGCGGCGGCGACGACGGTTTGATCGGCGGGTGCGATGGTCGCTCTCCGGCGTTTTCGTGGCGGCAGCAACTCCTCGTTCTCCTTCAACGTCCAGAGCAGTTGACGGCGTGATCGTCCGGCGGCCACGGCGTCGAATGCGCCGACGCGGATGAGGTTCTCCATCGCCACACGCGGCAGCAGCGTGTGCTTCCAGAAATCGGCGACCGAGGTGTTGGCTCCGGCGACCACCGCGTCGTCGCACGCAGCTCGCGCCGACGGTCCCAGCCCGCGTACGTAGGCGAACCCGAGCCGTATCCCGAAATCCGCCGGTCCGACCGCTTCGACAAGGCAGCGCGCCCTGCTCCTGGTGACGTCGACCGGGAGGATCTGCACGCCGTGCCGCTTGACATCATCGACGAGGACGGACGGGTGGTAGAAGCCCATCGGCTGCGCGTTGAGGAGCGCGCACGTGTAGTGCGCCGGGTAGGTCATGCGCAGCCACGCGGTCTCATACGCGGTGCGCGCAAAGGCAGCGGCGTGCGACTTGCAGAACCCGAACTCCGCGAAGCCGGCAACACTCTTGAAGATCTGCTGTGCCACCGGCTCGCCGAGGTCGTGCTCGACGCAGCGGCGGATGAAGCCGTCGCGGAGCTCCTCCATCTCCACCCGTGAACGGTGCCGGTTCATCGCCCGCCGGAATCGATCCGCCTCCCCGGCGCTGTACCCGGCGATCTCCATGACGATGCGGAGGATCTGCTCCTGGTAGAGGACCACCCCGCATGTTTCCGCCAGGATCGGCTCTAACTTGGGATGCAGGTAGGTCACCTCCTCGAGCCCCTGACGCCGGCGGAGGTAGGGGTGGACCGCATCACCCTGGATCGGACCGGGACGGATGATCGCCACCTGCACGATCAGGTCGTTGAAACAGCGCGGCTGCGACTGCCAGAGCGATTGCTGCTGAGCGCGCGATTCGATCTGGAAGAGGCCGATGGTGTCGACCTTGCAGATCACGTCGTAGACGCGCTGATCGTCGAGGGACAACGCATCGAGGTCGGGCCGCTGTCCGGTGGTCTGCTCGATGAGGTCGAGGCACTCCGCGATTGCCGACAGCGTGCGCAACCCGAGCAAATCCATCTTGATCAGCCCGAGATCCTCGATGTCGTCCTTGTCGAACTGCACGACCACCCGCCCCGGCATGGTTGCCCGTTCCACCGGCACGACATCGACCAGCGGTTCTCCGGTGACGAGCATCCCGCCGACATGGATGCTGAGGTGCCGCGGAGTGCCCTCGATGCGTCTGAGGATGTCGATGAACTGCTGCCACGCTTGGTTGGACATATCGACGACCGGTGACGTCGATGCAGGCACCACAAGGCCGGGTGACGACAGCTTCGATGCATCGACGGCCGGGTCCTGTCGTCGCGGGAGCCCCTCCGTCCCAGCTTCCGTGAACACGCTGGGCCGGCTCCCCCCCGCGACGCCACCCGGCCTCGTGGTGGCTGCATCGACGCCGCTCCGTGTCGTGGTGCCTGCATTGGCCGAGGTGAGCGTGGACTCGATGTCCGCCAGATACCAACTGTCGGTGTGCGTGCTGAGCTTGTCCACCACTGTTTCCGGGAAGCCCATGGCGGCGCCGACTTGTCGGATTGCCATGCGTGGGCGGAAGGTCACGACGTTGGCCACCATGCCGGTGCGGTCCGGGCCGTATTTGTCGTACACGTACTGGAGCACCTGCTCGCGATGGTCGGTGGAGAAATCGATGTCGATGTCGGGTGTGCCCTGGTGATCCTCGTGCAGGAAACGTTCGAAGAGCAGGTCGTGCGCGACCGGGTCGACACGGGTGATACCGAGCAGGTAGGCGACGATCAAGTCCGCGGCGCTGCCGCGTCCCTGCCCGGGGATGCCATGTTCCCGGGCGAATTTCATGATGTCCCAGGTGATCAGGAAGAACTCCGCGAGCCGCGTCTTCTCTATGACATCGAGCTCGCGCTGCAGCCGTGCGGCGACCGCACGCGTCATCGGGTGGTACTTGCGCTGCACCGCCTCCTGACAGAGCCGGTAGAGCACGGAGAACGGCGTCTCCCCTTCCGGCACGGGGTAGCCCGGGAACCGCACGTCGCTGAAATCGAGCGACACCTCGCACGCAGCCGCGATGCGCGCTGCATTGTCGAAAGCCTCGGGAAGATCGGGAAGCAGCGCGCGAAGCTCCGCCTCGCCATGAAGGCGGTGCTCGCTGTTGGGCAGGAGGAGACCGTGCGCCGCCGCCTGGTCGAGGGTGGTGCGATGCCGGATCGCGGTGAGCACGTCGAGAAGTGGCTTGTCGTCGGCGGTGGCGTGATCCGGCGTCGCGCTCGCCACCAGCGGGATGTCCGCCGCGCGTGCGATCGCCGCGCACTCCGCGACCAACCAGCGATCAGCGGGATGCAGGTGATTGCTCACCAGCATCGCCGTGCGCTCGCGACCGAAGCATTCACGCACTGCCTGCGCCTGACGGAGTGCCTCCCGCCGATCCGCATGCACCAGCGCATCGACAACAGCACTGCGCGACCCCCCGATCAGCGCGATGCAATCGTCGAGTTCTGAAGGATCAACTCGCGCCGGCTCACTCTCGACAAGCAGGGTGGTGGACGGCAACCCCGGCCACCCTTCGGGAAATGGCCCAGCAGTAGGGCGGAGCGCTGCCGGGCGCTCCGGAGGCGGCAACGTAGGTCGCCGGGATTGCGACGCCCGCGGGCGGGAGACTCCCGACCCAGGAGATCCGGAGGGGTGACGTCGCGGGGGGACGCCGCCTGTGCGAGTTGACCCGAGCACAGGCGGAGGGGTCCCCGCGACGGCAGGACCCCTCCGGATCGCACTCGAGCGCGTGCCGGAACCCGCGTCCGAAGAAAGCCCGTCGATCAATAACCGCGGCTGCCCCTTGACGCCGGCCAGCTGCGAAGCGCTCACCGCGCGGCACAGCTGCCGGTACCCGGTGCGGCTGCGCGCGAGGAGGCGGATTCGCGAGCCGCCGGTGAGTTCGAGTTCGGTCCCGATGATCGGATGGATGCCGGCAGCCTTCGCTACCTGGATCAGCTCGACGGCTCCGTAGAGGCCGTTGCGATCGCAGAGACCGAGCGCGGAGATCCCAAGCTCGGCCGCGGTCTCGACCATTTTCCTGGGCGACGCCGCCCCCTCCAGAAAGGAGTAGTGGGAGCGGGCGGCGAGCTCGGCAAACCCGCGCATCGGGACGGAAGGGCGGCTTGACAACTACTACAATTTTGTGTAACTATTCGTCGGGTCAGCCCACCACCACACAGGCCTTCTCCCCTTTCCCGGCCGCCGGTTCCCCTCAACCGGCGGCCACCAGGGAGGGACGGCGCACGGTTCAGTCATAGCGGCGCTCCCGATGCCACGCACCGGTCTCGAGGTCCCGGTAGAGGTCGACGCAGTCCCCATCGTTGAGGAGGCATCGCACGTAGTCGCGGCCTACCGGGATCCGCCACCAGTCGGTTTCCACTCGCCAGGTGTTCACCACCTCGGCCACCCGTCCCCACGCCTGCCCGTTGCGAATCGCGACCGGCAGTCCGTCCGCGCCGGTGCGCACGTCGACGGTGCCCTCGAGCAGCTCGGTCACCGGGCCGCCCCCGCCACGACCGGCGCCTCCCACGTGAACCGTCGCTCGGGCAGGTCGCCGGGATCGAGTGCGAGCCTGGGCCGGCGAACCGTGGTCGCACCGAACCGGCTTCGAAGCCGCTCCGCCGTGGCGACCACTGCCTCCCGAGCGCCGTCGCCAGGACGGAGCAGATCTGCCTGCCGCCCGGCCGCCGGGGTCAACCGGGTCACCTCGACCCGAACAGCGGCAACCGGCGCCGGGGGCTTGAGCTCGCCGAGGAGTCCGAGCGCTGCCGTCCAGAGCTCACCCGCATTCCCGGACGGTGCCGCGGGCACCGAGGACGCCGAGATCGCCTTGGCTTCCTCGATCTCGAACACCACGCTCACCTCGCCGGCCGCCAGGGCTTCGGCGGTGAGCCGGCCGCCGAGCGCCGTGGCGCATTGCCGGACACCTCCAAGCAGGACCTCGAGATCACCGGTGGCGCCGTCGAGCACGAGCCGTTCACCCCATGCCCGCTGTGCCGGCACCGGGTGGATGCCGCCGCTGTCCTCGCCCCGCGCCAGCCGGTAGAGGCGGAGCCCATCGGGGCCGAACTGACGCTGCAGATCGGCCGGACCCAGGCCGGCGACCGCACCGAGACAGTCGAGTCCGAAGGCGGCGAGCCGGGCGGTGACCGCCGGGTCGACGGGCAGCACCTCGAGCGGCAGCGGCGCCAGGAAAAGAGCTTCTTCACCGGAGCGAACCCGGCGGATCCGGCCGGGATGGCTCGCCCGAGCCGCCAGCCGGGCGACGAATCGCGACCCCGCCACGCCCACGGCGATCTCCACGCCGAGCACCCCGCGCAATCCGCGAGCCAGGGCTGACGCCCAGGTGGCTTCGTTGGGAAACTCGGCATGACGGCCGGAGAGGTCGCCGAATGCCTCCTCGTCACCGGCTTCCACCGTCGGCGAGAGTCGGTGGAGCTCGGCACAGACGGCGGCGCGCAATCGTGCGATCCCGCCGGGGTCGAGCGGGACGAACACTGCGGCGGGACAGGATTGCTGTGCCTGGCGGAGCGGTTGCCCCACCCGCACACCGGCGGCCAGCGCGGCCGCCGACGCGGCGACCACCGGGAGACGCAACTCCGGGGCACCGCCGAGGATCACCGGCTCGCCGCGCAACTCCGGATAGCGGCGAAGGGCGGCCAGCAGCCCGAGATGCGGATGACGAGCGCAGAGAACGCGCACCTCAACCTCGAGCCGCCACGCCGGCCACATCGGGAATGGGCAGGACGATCGGCTGCAGGCGCGGGACGACGACGCTGGGCAAACCGACCACCTCGGCGGTGGCGTACGGGCGGGGGTAGCGGAGCAGCACGGTTGCCTCGGCACCGGGCGCGCCGAGCTTGCTCTTGCCGGTGGTGAGCCGCACCCGCAGCCCAGCGACATCGCCGTTGGCGCGTTGCCAGCCCGCGGCTGCACAGACGAGCGTGAGCGACGAGGCGTGGCGAAGCGGGGCCGCGACCGGTGCCGGGGTGGCGATGACGCAGATCGCGCCGCGCTTGGCCACGGCTTCGGCAAGCGCGGCAAGCGCGTGCTCCCAGAGCGATGGCAGGGACTGCTCCCCGCCGAGCGCGACGCCGACCCAGGGCATGCCCGCGGTCACCAGAGCGCGTGCCATGACCAGCCCCCGCTCCCATTTCGCGGGGCCGGGGGAGATCACCAGGCAGGCGTCGAGATTGGCTCCGAGGTCGGCAAGGAACCCGGGGTCGAGCGTGCCCGCGAGGTCCACATAGCCGGTGTCATGCGAGCGGCTGGCCAGCGCGGCCAGCGACTGCAGCAGCGTCAACCGCCCTGAGGGGCCGCGTCCGGCCGCGGCCAGCAGGGTGACCCGTCCGTGCGGCAGCCCGCCGGGAGTGAGCACATCGTCCAGGACCGGTACGGCGGTGGACCACGTGCCTGCCTGCTCCGGCGTCCCGCCGCGGCGAAGCGCCTGGGGTCCGTAGCGGGATCGAAGTGTCGCCAGAGCGGCGGACAGGGAATCGGGCATCGCTCCTCACTGATGAAGGCCGCCGCCTGATGGGACGGAAAGCAGGAGCGCCGAGGCGGGTCGTCAGTGTAGCGAACGGATGTTCGATTCGCAAGCGCGGAAGCAGGTGGATGTAGTCGGCTTGACATCGAGACTGACAGTGTTCAGAATAACTGACAGTGTCAGCCATATCCGCTCCGAGAGACCGCCGCGCAGAGCGGTATGCAGCTACCCGCAGGGAGATACTCGACGCGGCGTGGGAATTGGTTCGCGCCAACGGGCTCGGCTCACTGGCCATGAGGGATCTCGGCGCGCGAGTCGGAATGCGCGCGCAGTCTCTGTACGCGTACTTCCCGTCCAAGTTCGCAATCTACGACGCCATGTTCGCCGAGTCCAACCGCGAGTTGCTGCACCGGGTCAGCGGACTGGTGTCGGCGCCTGATCCGAAGGAAGCCCTGCGCGAGCGAGCTCGGATCTTCCTGACGTTCTGCACGGAGGATCTCGGGCGCTTTCAGCTGCTCTTCCAGCGAACGATCCCGGGATTTCAGCCGAGCCCCGAAGCCTACGCGCCGGCGGTGGACGCTCTCGAGACCGCCCGCGAGGCAATTCGCGCATGTGGCATCGAGGACGCCCGCGCCCTCGACATGTGGACGGCCATCACCACAGGTCTTGCATCTCAGCAGACATCCAACGATCCCGGGGGTCATCGCTGGGTGCGCCTCGCGGACGAGGCCAGCGCGATGTTTCTCGACCACTACGCGCCACCGACGAAAAAGAGGAAGCCATGATCGCTCGAACCACCGCGGCGGAACGCATCCCTGCAATCGGCCATGACGAGGCGATGGGTCTTGCACGCGTCGAAAGCGAGCGGCTCCTTGGGTTGGTCGACCATCTCGACGACGACGAGTGGCTGCTCCCGACCGACTGTGTTGACTGGACCGTCAGGGACATGCTCGGACACGTCCTCGGCATGCTCGAACTCCAGGCGGATGGGGACGAGCGTATGCGACAGGTCAAGGGCGCGGCCGCGATCGCCGCGCAGACCGGAGGCCTGCGCCTCGACGCGATGACGGCGATGCAGGTTCGAGAGCACAGCGCGCTGTCCCCGGCCGGGTTGCGGGCTGCGCTGCATGAGACCGCGCCGCGAGCGCTCGCCGGCCGCAGCGCGACGACCGCGGAGCAGCGTGCCGCACCGTATCTGACAGGGCTTCCCGGCGAAGACCCATGGACGTTTGGATATCTCTTCGACGTCGTCCTGACCCGGGACCTGTGGATCCACCGCGTCGACATCTCCCGCGCGGTCGGGCGCGACGTGGTGCTGTCGGCGGATCACGACGGGCGCCTCGTCGCCGATGTCGTCGCCGACTGGGCTCGCCGGCATCGGCAGCCGTTCACCTTGACCCTCGGCGGACCCGTCGGTGATCGGTTCAGCGCGGCTGACGGCGGTTCCGACCTCGACCTCGACGCCATCGAGTTCTGCCGCACCGTCTCGGGTCGCGCAGCCGGCGCCGGCCTCCTCACCATCAGCGTTCCGTTCTAACCGTCACCAACTCACTGGGAAACAGCTCATGCAGACGCATCGAATCAACGAGCACGTGACGGTCCTCAACGACCAGCTCGAAGTCCCCGGGATCGGGTTCCTCCCCGTCAACGCCTTCGTGCTGCACGCGCGCGAACCGGTGGTGGTCGATACCGGACTCGGCCTGCCGGATCGTGACTTCTTGCAGTCACTGGGCACGGTGATGGATCCCGCAGACGTGCGTTGGATCTGGCTCACCCATCCCGACCGCGACCACACGGGCGGTCTGTTCGCCCTCCTCGAGGCGGCGCCGCACGCACAACTCATCACGACGTTTGTCGGCGCCGGCATCATGTCCACCGAGAGCCCGCTGCCACTCGATCGCCTGTACCTCCTGAACCCCGGCCAGAAGCTCGACGTCGGAGATCGCACCCTCCATGCGTTCCGCCCGCCGCTGTTCGACAACCCCGCGACGGTGGGTTTCTACGACGACCGCTCGCGGACGTGCTTCAGCTCCGATTGCTTTGGTGCACCACTCGCATCAGCCGACCTTGCCGGCTCGAGTGACGCCGCGGAAATCCCCGCCGCCGACCTGCTTGCCGGGCAACTGCTGTGGGCTACTATCGACAGTCCCTGGGTGCACAACGTCGACACCGGCCGCTACCTGCAAACGGTGCGGGAGCTCCAGGCTATCGATGCCGACCATGTGCTGAGCACGCATTTGCCGCCCGCAGCGCGGATGGGGACCCGCCTGTTCGACATGCTGGCGCTTGCGCCCGCGGCCGATCCGTTTGTCGGCCCGGATCAGCAGGCGTTGCAGGCGATGCTCGCCGGCTTCGAGCCAGTCGCCCCGGCGGCCTGACCCACCCCCCCTGGCCCCGTTAGTGCTTCAGGGCGTTTCAGCTCACTGCTCTCGGTAGGTGGCGGGCACTGCGCGTGCCCGGTGCGGGCTGGAGCCGCGGCGACCGTCCCGGCGCGGATAATCGGCCACCTATGGTCGGTGCCGCGCTTGCCTGAGATGCTCGCCAGCTATGCCGGCGGCGGGTGGTACACCGCACCCGACGAGGGCACGCTGGTGCTCGATGCGTCCACAAGCGACGCGGTCGCACGTGTCTCAACCACGGGCCTCGACACTCGAGCGATGGTCGACCACGCGCGTCGCGTCGGCGGCCCTGCGCTCCGCCGCCTCACCTTCCAGCAGCGCGCCGCTGCGCTGAAGGAGCTGGCGACGTACCTCGACGTCAACAAGGCCAAATACCACGAGCTATCCCTCGCAACCGGCGCCACGCGGCGCGACGGAACCGGTGACATCGACGGTGGCATCGGCACAGTCTTCGCATTCGCCAGCCGTGCGAAGCGTGAACTGCCCGATGGTTTCCTCCTCACCGACGGTGACGCCGAGCCGATCGGCAAGGAGGGCACGTTCGCCGGGCGGCACGTGTACACGTCGCTCCGCGGGGTTGTGCTGCAGGTCAACGCGTTCAACTTCCCGGTGTGGGGCATGCTCGAAAAGCTCGCGCCCGCTGTGCTCGCCGGCGTTCCGACCATCGTCAAACCGGCAACGCAGACCGCGTATCTCACCGCCGCGGTGATGCGCGACATCATCGCGTCGGGAGCGCTCCCGGAAGGGGCAGTGCAGTTCATTTGCGGCAGCACGGGTGACCTCCTCGAGCACCTCGGTGGTGAGGACGTGATCGCGTTCACCGGCAGCGCGAGCACCGCGGCCGTGTTGCGTGGCAACGACGCCGTGACCGCGCGCGCCGCGCGATTCAACGCAGAGACCGACTCGCTCAACTGCTCGATCCTGGGGCCGGACGCTGTGGCGGGAACGCCGGAATTCGACCTGTACATCAAGGAGGTCTCGCGAGAGATCACCACCAAGGCGGGACAGCGATGCACGTGCATCCGCCGCGCGCTGGTACCCGAATCGATGGTGGACGACGTGATCGCCGGTCTCCGCGCACGGCTCGACAAGGTGGTCGTCGGCAACCCGCGAAATGAGTCGGTGACCATGGGTGCGCTCGTGAGCCTCCACCAGCGTGATGAGGTCCGCGACGCGGTCGCCGCACTTGGGCGTGCGGCCGAGACCGTGTACGGCGATCCGCTGTCGGTCGCGCCCGTGGACGCCGATGCCGAGCGCGGTGCGTTCATGGCGCCGGTGGTGCTGCTGGCCACCGGCGACCGCGACGAACCACACGAGATCGAGGCATTCGGCCCGGTCACGACGCTCATCCCCTACCCAACTGGAGCCGACCTCGGCCCGCTGACCGCACGTGGCGGGGGTAGCCTGGTCGGATCGATCGTCTCGTACGACCCGGAGTTCGTCCGTGAGGTGGTGACCGGCGCGGCGCCGTATCACGGCCGCCTGCTCGTCCTCGACCGCGACTGCGCGGGCGAATCGACCGGCCACGGAACGCCCATGCCGCAGCTGGTCCACGGCGGTCCCGGCCGCGCCGGCGGCGGCGAGGAGCTCGGCGGGATGCGTGCCGTCAAGCACTTCATGCAGCGCACCGCGCTGGAGGGGTCACCGGCGGTGATCGCCGCACTGGCCGGCGGCTCGTGATCGCGGGACACGCGCGGCGGCCCTGCCCGTAAACTCGCGGGCGAACGTCCCAGCCCGGCGAGGAGGAACTGCGTGCGCGTTGCGGTGACCGGAGGTACCGGCTTCGTCGGCATCCACACCGTTCGTGCGCTCAAGGACGCCGGCCATGAGGTGGTCATCGTGGCCCGTGGGACGGCCCGCCGCCCGAAGGGGGAGCGGGTCACCTTCGTCCAGGCCGACGTCACCAGCACGACTCAGCTGGCGGAAACCTTCGCGGGGTGCGACGCGGTCGTCCACCTGGTGGCGATCATCCAGGAGCGCGGCCGCCAGACCTTCGACCGGGTCAACCGCGAGGGCACTGAGCGGGTGGTTGAGGCGGCCAAGCACGCCAAGGTCGGACATTTTGTGCACCAGGGGGCGCTCGGGGCCGACCCCGATCCGCGGTACCCGTACCTGCTGAGCAAATGGCAGGGCGAGCAGGCGGTACGCGCCAGTGGGGTGCCCTACACAGCCCTGCGCCCCGGCCTCATCTTTGGCCCCGGCGACGGCTTTTTCACGTTGCTGACCCGGATGATGCGGATCAGCCCGGTCATCCCCATCGCCGGTGACGGCAGGACCCTGTTCCAGCCGATCTCGGTCCACGATGTGACCCGCTGCATCGTCCTCTCCCTCGAGCGGGGACCAGCGATGCGCGTGTACGAGATCGGAGGTCCGGACCAGATGAGCTACGAGGACATCGTCCGCACCATCAAGTCGGCGCTCGGCTTGCACCGCAAGATCGTTCACGTCCCGGTGCCGATGATGATGCCGCCCGCGTTCTTCATGGAGAAGCTGCTCCGGCATGCGCCGGTGACTCGCGGCCAGCTCCGCATGCTCGGCCGGAACAACATCACCCGTGTCGACTCGGTCCGGGTCGGCTTCGGGTTCGACGCGGAGAGCTTCCCGGACAACTGCGACTACCTCCAGGACTACTGACCATGGGTGTCGACGACCGTCTCGCCGAGCTGCACATCGTCATCCCCGAGACCACGACACCGGTTGCCAACTACGTCACCGCGCGGCGGGCGGACCGTCTGCTCTTCCTCTCCGGCCACCTCGGCAAGCGCGACGGCGAGGTCGTCACCGGGCGGGTCGGCGAGGACGTGGATACCGACACCGCGTACGACCTGGCGCGCCGCGCTGCCATCGATCTCCTCGGCACCGCCCGCGCGGCACTCGGCACGCTCGACACCGTCGCGGTGGTCAAGCTCACCGGTTTTGTCCAGAGTGCCCCGGCATTCACCGAGCAGTCCGCGGTCATCAACGGGGCGTCCGATCTGCTGGTGGCCGTCCTCGGTGCGGACCGCGGGCGGCACGCCCGGAGCGCAGTGGGGGTCGCCCAGCTGCCGCTGGGAGCCGCCGTCGAGCTCGAGGCGATCTTCGAGGTCATCGGCGCACCGGCGTAGGGTCGAACCGCTAGGCTCTGGACGTGCGACCGTACATGCAACTCGGCGTCGTGCCCCGCAAGCGGCACATGCGCTTCCCGGATAACGGGCGGCTGGCATATGAGGAGCTCTTCGGCCGCGAGGGGTTCAGCGGCCCCTCGTCGCTGCTCTATCACCGCGGCATGCCCGAGGGCGCGCAGGACGTGAGCGAAGGCCCCGCCGACCTCATGACTCCCGAGCACGAGCAGGTGCACACCAACGCGCACCTCAAGGGATTCGACCTTCCGTCTCAGGGCGACGTCATCACCGGAAGACGCTGGTTGCTCGTCAACGACGACGTGCATATCGGCTTGGTCGCCCCGGTGACCGCGCAGCAGGTCCTCTATGTCAACGGCTCCGCGGACGAGGTGCTGTTCGTGCACCGGGGCAGTGGCGCGCTGCGCAGCCAGTTCGGCCATCTCGCCTTCAAGAGGCACGACTACATCGTGATTCCGCGCGGCACCATCTACCGCATCGACTTCGACGACCTCGCGGATGTGCGTCTGCTCTGCATGGAGGTCACCGGGCTCGTCGATGTGCCGGATCGCTATCGCGCACGCAACGGCCAGCTCACCGAGTTCGCCCCATACAGCGAGCGAGACTTTCACGGCCCCGACTCGCTCGAGGGCAACGACCAGGGCCCCGCGGAGATCTGGCTCAAGAGGTCCAACCACGTGAGCCGGTACGTGCTCGACCACCATCCGTTCGACGTCATCGGCTGGGACGGGACCATCTATCCGGTGACCTTCAACATCCATGACTTCGAACCGCGCGCAGGACGGTTCCACGTGCCGCCGCCGATCCATCAGACATTCCAGGCGCACAACCTGGTCATCTGCTCGTTCGTGCCGCGAAAGCTCGACTGGGACCCGGAGGCGATCCACCTCCCCTACCACCACAGCAACCTCGACTCGGATGAGGTGCTGTACTACGTCGAGGGCAATTACGCGGCACGACGCGGGATCAGCCAGGGTTCGTTCACGCACCACGTCGGCGGACTCCCCCACGGCCCGCAACCAGGTGCGCTCGAGGCGTCGCTGGATCGGCCGCGCGAGACCGACGAGCTGGCCGTGATGGTCGACACGTTCCGGCCACTGCACCGCACCGCGATCGCGCGCCAGATCTTCGACCGTGACTATCCGTTCAGCTGGCACACGGGCGGCGTCTCCGGCACCACGAGCATCGCGTAGTTGATCGCATTGCTGGGTTGACATGAGCATCTCGCGCTGGTCGCGCGCACAGCTTCAGGACGGGGGCTGGATCCGGCGCATGTTCATGGAGGGGGAACGGCTTCGCGCCGAATTCGGCGAGAGCACGGTGGCGGATCTCTCCATCGGGCAGCCGCTGGAGGCGCCCGAGACGATCGTCGAAGCCTTCGCGGCGGCGAGCCGAGAAAAATTCCGTGGTCGCTTCGGCTATATGCCGAACCTGGGGTACCCGGACGTGCGCGAGCGCGCGGCCGAGGATGTCGACTTTCCCGGGATCACCAGCGACTCGATCGCGATGACCGCCGGCGCCGCATGCGCGATCAACGCCGCGATCCGAACCTTCGTCGACCCGGGTGACGACGTGATCGGGGTCGCTCCGTACTTCCCGGAATTCCGCCTGTACTGCGAGACGGCATCGGCACGGTTCGTGCCCGTGCCCACCGGCCCCGACCTGCGTCTCGACCTCGACGGCATCAGCGGTGCGCTCTCCGCGCACACCGCGGCAGTGATCGTCAACTCGCCGTGCAATCCGAGCGGCCACGTCCTCGACGGCGGCGAGCTGTCGGGGCTCGCCGCGGTCCTCGAGGCGCACAACAACCGGCACGACCGCAAGGTGCTGCTGATCATCGACGAGGTGTATCGACGGCTGACCTACCCACCGCACCAGCGCGTCGAGCCGTTCAACGTCTACGAGCACACCGTGCTGGCGCGGTCCTTCTCGAAGGATCTCGGGGTTGCGGGGGAGCGCATCGGCTATCTCGTGCTGCACCCGTCGCTCGCCACTCCCGAGACGCACCGCGGGCTTGCCCAGGCGCTCCGCGCGCTCGGGTTCGTCAACGCGCCGGCGACCGCGCAACGTGCGCTCCTGCATCTCGATTCGTGGGAGATCAACGCCGTCCCGTATCGGGAGCGGCGGGACATCGTCATGGACCGAGTGCGTGCCGACGGTCTCGACGCGATGCAACCGGAGGGCGGTCTCTACCTCTGGCTTCGCAGCCCGTGGCCGGACGCGTTGCAGCTCATCGATGCGCTGGCGGCGCGGCGCGTGCTCCTCACTCCGGGGATCGCCTTCGGTGTGCCGACGCACCTGCGCCTCTGTTTCAGCGCCCCGCGTCCCAAGTTGACGATGGCGATGGACACGCTCGCCGAGCTCGCGACGGAGCCGCTCTCGACCATAGGGCTGACCTGATATGGCGAGCGTCGGAACCGTGATCATCGGAGCCGGACTGTGTGGCGGCAATGCGGCCGCGACATTGCGCGAGGAGGGGTATCGGGAACGCGTGGTGCTGGTCGGCGACGAACCGACGCCACCGTTTGGGCGCCCCCCGCTTTCCAAGACGTATCTCCGCAGCGAAGAGGACTGGACGGCATGGAGCGTCAAGACCCCGGACTGGTTTGACCAGAACAACGTCGAGCGCGTGTACCAACGTGTCGAGTTGATTGACCGGCAGGCGCGCGAAGTCGTGTACGAGGGCTCGGGTCAGCGCATCGCGTACGACCGGCTCTTATTGGCGACCGGTGGTCACAATCGGCGCCTCTCGATCCCCGGCGCAACCCTCCATGGGGTGCTCGGCCTGCGGACTGTGGCCGAGTGCGACGCCATCAAAGAGCGCGCGGTGCCCGGAAGCCGTGCCGTGGTGGTAGGGATGGGATTCATCGGCAGCGAGGTGGCCGCGTCGCTCCGCCAGCTGGGAGTCCACGTGACTGCGGTATTGGGCGGCGTCGGCCCGTTGGCAGCTGTGCTCGGCGACGAGGTTGGTGCGGTGATGGCCGGCATCCATCGCGAAAAGGGCGTCGAATTGCTCCTCGACGAGCGCGTCGTCGCGTTCGCGGGAGACGGTCACCTGGAACAGGTCGTGACCGATCGTGGCTCGACGGTGCCGTGCGATTTCGCAGTCACGGGAACCGGCATCGAGCCCTCCGTCGAGCTTGCACAGCAGAGCGGTGTCGCGGTCGACGACGGGATCACTGTTGACGAACGCTGCCGCACCAATATTGCGGGTGTGTATTCCGCAGGTGACGTGGCGAACCACCTGCATCCGGTGTTCGGTCGCCTGCGGGTTGAGCATTACAACAATGCGGAGCGCCAGGGACGCGCGGCCGCTCGCTCCATGCTTGGCAGCACGGAGTCCTACGCAGACATCCATTCATTCTGGTCGGATCAATACGAGCATGCCATCGAATACGTCGGTCACGCGCGAAGCTGGGATACGTTCGTGGTGCGCGGAAGCCTCGAGCAGCGCCGATTCCTCGGCTTCTATCTCGAGCAGGGCCGGGTGCTGGCGGTGATGGGACTGAACCGCGGCGGTGATCCGGAGTTGGACGAGGAGGGCGAGCTCTCTGTGGCCAAGGCTCTGGTCGGCCAAGCCCTCAGCGCTCCGCCGGCGTCGTTGGCGGATGAGACGACGGACCTACGCAGCCTCGGTGCATGAAGAAGCCGATGAGTCCCACTCGTCCCGCACTTCGCGTCTGCCGGCGTGAGTCGTTCGACGCCGCGCACCAGCTGTGCGATTCGCGACTCTCTGCGGAGGAGAACCGAGCGCTCTACGGGAAGTGCGTCAATCTCCACGGCCATCGCTACCAGCTCGAGGTGATCGTTGCGGGCGACATGGACGACGCATCGGGCTACGTCGTCGACCTCAAGCAGCTCGCCGATGTCATCAAGGCGGAGATCATCCAGCACGTTGATCACCACAATCTCAACACCGACGTGACGTGGCTCGAGGGACGAATTCCCACAGCCGAGAACCTCGCCTCGGCGTTCTTCGAAAAACTCGAGCCGCACATCACGCACGGCACCCTCCACGCCGTGCGGCTGTGGGAGACGGAGAAGAACTGGGCTGAATGCACCCACGGCGGCTGACAGTGGAGACGCTACGGCGGACGATCGAGTTGGAGCAGCGCTACAGCGTCAGCGATGTCGGAATCTTCTCGCCGGCTGAGCGAGCGAGGTTCATCCCGAGCGGGACCCCGGACCTGCCGCTCGACCGAACGCTCGGATTCGAGTTGCTTTACCGGCTCGAACCGGAACTGTACGAGCGACTGGTCGCAGCCGAGCGCATTCATCCCGCGGTGCTGGATTGGCTCCCGAGCGTCGAGCGCGTGGTGGAGATTGGAGCCGGCACGGGGCGCCTCACAACTGCTCTGTTGTCGCGTTGCGAGCACCTGGTCGCGGTGGAGCCCGCGAGGCCCTTGCGCGAGCGTCTTCGGGACGCCGTCCCGCTGGAGGCAGCGACGAAGATCGAGATCGTCGATGGGTTCTTCGACGCGCTCCCGTTGCCGGACGCCTCGGCCGATCTTGTTGTGACCTGCTCGGCGCTTGACCGCGACGCCGCGCACGGAGGAGAAGCCGGGCTCGGCGAAATGGAGCGCGTGTGTGTGCCCGGCGGCGTGATCGCTGTGGTATGGCCGAATCACCTCGACTGGTTGAGCGCTCACGGATATACATACCTGAGCTTTCCGGGCGAGATGTGGATGGAGTTCGGAGACGCCGAGGAGGCGATCGAGATGATGAGGATCTTTTACCCGCGTTCCGCCGAAGAGGTCCGCGCGCGGAGCGAAGCGCGGGTCTCGTACACCGTCCTCGGCGTGAATCCTCCCCGTGATCTCGCATTCAAGGTGAAGCAACCTTGAGGGTCGCGTTGATCGCCTCGCTCGTGTCGCCGGTACGCGAGCCGCAGTGCGGCGGCGCGCAGGCGTTTCTCGCAGATCTCGCCACGGGCCTGACCGCGCGCGGGCACGAGGTCGACGTCTTCGCCGCGACGGGATCGGAGATCGACGGAGCTCGCGTTGTCGACGTCGGAGTCGATGCATCGACCTTGCAGCAGTACCTCTATCGCGCCGGCTCATCCCCGCCTATTGACCCGGCGCCGTTCGCGGCCGCCTACGCTCGGGTGTTCGAGGCACTCGGCAGGCGGTCGTATGACGTCGTGCACAACCACGCATTCGACGCGCCCGCCATTCGGTGTGCGATCGGCACCGCAGCACCCGTGCTGCATACCCTCCACCTTCCACCCGAGAGGTCCGTCGCCAACGCGCTGCGCGACGCGTCGCGAGCGCAGCATCCACCCGTCATCGCCACCGTTTCACCGGCGCAGGCTGACGCGTGGCGGCAATTCATTGACATCGATATGGTCCTCCGTGCCGGCGTCGCCATCGAGCGGGTCCCGTGGTCTGCGACACCCGGATCGGGAGGAGTCTTCGCCGGTCGGTTCAGTCCGGAGAAAGGCGCCGTCGATGCCATCGCGATCGCGCGGCACGCGGGGGTGCCAATCGACCTGTACGGCGATGGCTACGACAACGGCTATGCTGAGCGCGTGGTCGCTGCCGCGGAGGGACGGTCCGGTGTGCGCGTTCATCCTGCGGCACCGCGGGCGACTCTATGGCGTGTCGTCGCTGCAGCCGCGACGGTGCTCTGCCCTGCGAACTGGGAGGAGCCGTTCGGTCTGGTTGCCGCTGAAGCGCAGTCGTGCGGCACCCCGGTGGTCGCATATCGACGCGGCGGGCTCCAGGACATCGTCGTCGACGGCGTCACCGGCTTTCTTGTCGAGCCCGGAGATATCGATGCTGCAGCCGCGGCAGTCGGTCGCGTCGCTGAGCTCGACCGCACCGCCTGCCGCAGACACGCGGAAGCGCAGCTCGGTCTCGAGGCGGTGCTCGACGCGCACGAGCACTTGTATCGCGGCCTCGTCACGTCGACCCTCGCGGCCCTGCATGGCTGAGCACTGGCTCGCCGGCCGGGTTGCCGTGGTCACCGGCGCGAGCCGCGGCATCGGTCGAGCCACCGCGGTGGCGATCGCCCGCGCGGGAGCGCACACCTTCGTCGCTGCGAGAGGCGCCGCCGCGCTCGACGCTACCGTTCTGGCGATTCGCGATGCCGGCGGCGCGGCAACCGCGGTGCCCACTGACGTCAGCAACGCCGCGGACGTCGATCACCTGTTCAACGTGGCGTCCGCGACCGGGCCGCCCGTTGCGCTGGTGTGCGCTGCCGCAACGTTGGAACGCGAGCCGTTCGAAGAGATCAGTCTCGCTTCCTGGGAGCATACGATTGCCGTCAACCTCACGGGCGTCTTCAACTGTTGCCGCGCCGCGTTCATGCCGATGCGGAGCGCCGGAGCGGGACGAATCGTCAACATCGCCTCGTTGTCAGGCATCTATGCGACCGAGAAGTTCCCGGGCCTTGCGGCATACAACGCGTCAAAGTACGGCGTCATCGGGCTCACCGAGGGAGTCGCGATCGAGGGCAAGCCGTTTGGCATCACCGCCATCTCGGTGAGTCCCGGCGCGGTGGATACGGATATGCTCCGCCGGGCGAACCCTGCGCTCCGCGCGACGCTGGTCCCTGATGATGTTGCGGCGATGATCGTCACGCTGCTCGACAGCCCGCTCAGCGTCGCCAGCGGCGCCAACATTCCGCTCTTCTCGAATGCATAACGTTGGCGGGAAAGATGCGCCGGTCAAGGCGGGCTGCCGATACCGGTGGTCAGTTGGCCAGGAGGCCGTAGCACCCTCGTCGCACGCGAGCCCCGCGCGGTAGCCCCGACGTGGGATGCTGCCCGCCTGCCGAGACGTGATCCTTTGTGTCGAGGAGCAAACCATGACCTTCAAAGACTTCTGCATCGTCGTCAGCTTCACTCTGTTTCTGGTGGCCGGCGTGGTCGAGCTGACAACGGATTCAGTGCTCTCCCGGACTGCGGTGGCACTGACGCTTTTCGCAATCGCGTTCTACGTGCTCGCGCGGATCGGGCCTATCGCATTGCCGATGGGCAAAGGACCACAACCTCCTACGCAACCTCCCCAATGAGTGCTGCCCCTTCCACCGGTGTGGCGGAATCAGCTCGACCTTCTCTCGTTTGAGGCGAGCGGTACGTCGGTGCTAGGGTGGAGGAGCATACGGAGGTAACGGAAATGATCCGACGTTTCCTCGCCGGGCTCCTGCTGGCTGCGGGAGGAGCCGTGATCGCGGTTGGCGTTTCTCAGAATTGGGCGACGGTCCCGGCCACTGGACAAGAGTTGAACGGCTTCACGATGGGCAGCACATCCATCGACGCGGTGGTGAGCTTCGCCGTGGGGGGTGTGCTGATGCTCATCGGCCTGATGATGGTTCTCCGTGGCGGCGCCATCTCGCGCGGCCTGGGTTTCCTATGCTCGTTTCTGGCGATGGTCTGGGCGGCCGAGATCGTGTTCCTGCTGAGCAGCGGGAACCACGACATCAACCACCTGGTTCCTGCCGTGTCGCTGGTCCGACACCTGCAACTGGGGTACTTCCTCGTCGCGGGTGGTTCGGTGCTGGGGTTCCTCGGCGGCATCCTGTGCCTGACCGTGCCGCGTCGGGCGACATCGAAGGCCGAGCGGGCGACGGCGACGCCAGCCCCGCGCGATAAGGTCGCGGCGCCGAATGCCGCCGGGGTGGCAACACGCGGCGTGGCCTGGGCCCCAGCCGAGGATCGCTCTGGAGCTTCAACTTCAGTCGATTCAGCGACCCCAGCGGAGGTCGGTTCCCGCCGCTGAAGGCTCCTCACTGAGGGATCAAGGGCACAAGCAGGTGGGCCCTTCGGTCTCGTCCCCAATGGAGCGTGCACCGACACCGCCGGGAGCACCGCCCAGCGGCGGGGGCATCAAAGTGCGAGCCCAACGCCGGCGGAGGCGGCGGCGAGCCGGTTGTCGAATGTCAGGACGCGGACCTCGGGCAGCTCACGGGTGAGGGTGACCGCGGTGGCCAGGTGCCAGAGATCGGCGCCGCGAAGCGGCCATCGGGAGGCGAGATCATCGATGCTGGTCCAGTCCGGCTGCAGGATCAGTCGACGCCATGGCCCCTCGCGGAGGAGTCCCCGCGATGCATCCGCAAGGACCGTCGGCAACTGGCGGTTGCGTTCCAGGCGCGCGATCACCGCGACCACCTCAGCGTAGGCGAGCGTCGACATCAGATGCGTCACCGCACGCCGTGCCACGGCACTCGCCCGCGCGCTGTGGGCATCCCGGATGAGCACCGACAGCACCGCTGACGCATCCCAGTAGATGACTGGCGTGGCGGCCTCAGGCACCGCGGTCTTCTTGCAGCGCTCGCTGCGCGTCGGCCTGGATCCGCAACGGTGGCGGGATCCGGCCAGGGCGAGCTATCGCTGGTTCGATCCATCCCCAGCTCTCCAGTCGGCTTAGGCGCTGCTCCACGGGTGACCTCGTGTCACGCACCGAGGAGAGTTTGGCAACAGGGCGACCGCGGTCCGTGATGATCCACTCAGCGCCTCGCTCTGCCTCGCTGATCAGACGGCTGAGCTGCGCCTTGGCTTCGCGGATGCCGATCGTGCTGCTCTTCATGATGTGGTCATTGTAGTCTCTTCGTTGGAGGCCTACGTCAGCTCCGAACTCGCATCCCACCACAGCTTCGTACGCTCAGGCTGTTCCACAACTACCCGGCCGGTCAGCTTGTAGGACTCGGCGCCGGTGCGGTGATCCAGGGTCCCGGGAGATCGGAGCATGCACCAGCACGAGGGAACCTTTGCCGCAGGGCAAGAGATCACCGAGCATCATCCTGAACGCGCAGGTGAGCGGGGCGACTTCGCCTCGGGCATAGAGTTGCTGGGATGCACCCACCAGGGAACGTTCGCCGAGGGTCAGGAGCGAGCCGACCCGCATCCCGAGTTGATCGAGAACCGGCTCGGCTTTGCAGCGGGCCAGCGGACGATCACGTTCGTGCCATCGTTCCAGTAGACACGGTCTGGGATGCCCAGACCCACACAGCACAAGGCGCGAGATTGCCCACACGCACATCCTTGAGCGCTGCGGCTGCGCCGCTCGATTGGGATAACGATTATGTGGCGGCAGCCACGATTGCCAAAGCTTCCTCGGCGGACATCGGGGGACCGATGACGGGCTGGCCGGTCTCGCCGGCCACAGCATTCATCGCTGCGAAGTCCAGCGTGGCCATGTCGGGTCGGGCATCGGTGGCCGGGGCACCCACTGCTTTGATGAAGTTGAGGAATGACGCCGCAGCATGCGTCTGCAGCAGTACCGCCTCCGCATCGCCCACGACCCGCAGCGTGTGAGGGATCCCCTCGGGCAACGAAACATAGTCGCCGGCGCGCGCGACAAACGTGTCATCGCCACAGCGAATGGCAAGTTCTCCCGAGGCAACGAAGAAACTATCGTCGAGATCCACGTGTACGTGGAGCGGAGCAGCACCGCCTGGACCCACGTGATGCTCGATGATGATTGGGTCTGCATCTTCGGGCGAGCGAACCACCACCAGGTCGCCATAGAACCAGTAGGCGGGACCCTCGCGCAGCGCGGTTTTGGCCGCTCGCCGAGGCGTTCTGTTCTCGCGCGCTGCAGGTGCCATCTCCAGGTTGGTCATGACTGTCTCCTTGGTCGTTTCGTATTGGGTGCCGTCGATTGGCGAGGTGCGATCTGTCGTTGGGTACGCGGCCTCGCGGCAGGTGCGTCTGCCGCCAGAGGTGGCGCTCGATCGGAGAGCGCACCGCCGAAACGGATCTGCAGACCAGCGATCATCGACCGGATCGCCAGCTCAATGACGCCCGCCGCTTCCGTAGCGTCCATATCCCAAAAGGACCGCAGCAGCTCCCACGACGGTGCCGAGTACAGGACTTGCAACGCCGCGGCTGCAGCGCGGCGAGCGTCCTGGGGAGCGTCCGGAATGGCGTCCTCGACGGTTGCCTCGAACATCGCGCGTCGCTGCTCTTGCTGGCGCAGTCGCACCTCAAGCCCCTGGGGAGAGTGCAACATCGCTTGGATCAGTGGCGCGCCGGCATCGAACCCTGCGAACGATCGACGCATGTCCGAGACCAGCTCGTCAGTGGTCGTCGCACTGAAGTTGACATGAGTGAGGTGATCGAGGATCCAGCCCCACAACCCAGCCTGGAGGTCACTGCGCGCGGGGAAGTGACGGTAGACCGTTCGCTCCTGAACACCTGCCGCGAGAGCCACGGACGCGTAGGTGAGATCGCCTCCCTTCTCCATGAGCGCCACGCAAGCTTCGAGGATCCGAGCCCGGGTTGCCGCCGCCTGCTCCTGCCGCAGCGGCGAGTGGTAGGCTGCCCGAGCTTTCATGTCAGTAATACTGGCATTAAGTCTCAGAGGCTGTCAATTCGTCATCGGTTTCACGATCACCCACTCCTGCAACGTCTCAACGCAGGGTCGCTCGATCTCTCTCCTCAGGTGTGTTGGTGGCACGCCGGAGTGCTGGAATCGCACCCTATTGGCCCCGCGAAGCCGGTGCGGCTGACTCCGCGCCGTGCCCCCGCCGAACTCAGGTCGGGGACGGCTCCTCTTGAGCGGCGACTTCTCGCGCAGAGAGCCGATGGCCGCAGTCGACACACTTCGCGATCGGGCGGTCAGGCACTTCCGCCATAACCTCCTCAAGAAAGGTGGGGAACGTCAACGGGATCAGCCGGTCCCCAGCACATGCCGGACAGAGACGCACCATCCGACCGACGATTCATTTGGACTACAGCTTCGTCTGTACGGAAACCGACCGACGACGGGTCTGAGGAGTAACGATCCCGCTACGACGAGTACCCGTGTATCCACATCCGGACGAACGCGGTAGTCCCCACCATGCCAGTGATCTGTGCGCTGGCATCACCCCAATCGGACAAAGGGAGATGACGCTTGTGAGTGCGAGGACGCTCGCGCCTCGCCTCATCGGATCGCGCTTATGTCCGCTACCGCACGGAACTCATAACCGCCGCTTCGTACGCTGAGGTTGTCCCACAACTACCGGCCGGTCGGCTCGGAGGACCCGGCGCCGGTACGGTCACCCAGGGTCCTGGGAGAATCGGATCATGCACAAGCACGAGGGAACCTTTGCCGCAGGGCAAGAAATCACCCAGCATCACCCTGAACGCGCAGGTGCGCGGGGCGACTTCGCCTCGGGCATGGAGTTGCTGCGCTACACCCACCAGGGAACGTTCGCCGAGGGTCAGGAGCGAGCCGACCCGCATCCCGAGTTGATCGAGAACCGGCTTGGCTTTGCAGCGGGTCAGCGGACGATTAGGTTCGTACCGTCGTACCAATAGACCGGTTCTGGGACTCCACCTCGCCTCATGGGTGCAGTTGACGCACTGGGTGAGGGACCGCACCCCCTTCGGGCGGCTCACGGTGCATCGCGGCGTAACTCATCTTCGCCCGTGAGGCTTTACGGACCTCTGGGGTCTCTTCGGACCAGGACGCCGCTAGGTATCTCGGACGCGCTCATAGGTCGGGATGACGACGTCGCCCTCGACGGTCCGGGTGTCGACACAAGTCCGCCGGACTTCCCTGCGTGGCGAGCGGGCGAACGCCCCGCGCAGAGACGGGCGACCCGGAAGGCTGATGGCGACGCCCGTCGGTGCATGAATTGGCGTTGAGTGCACCCCTCACGGCCCCGGCGGGCGTCTTTAGCTCCCTAATGTACGCCAGCGTACCGACCGCTGGCTAGGCCAAAAAGGAGACCCGGTGCTCGTGCCGGTGGCTCTCTCGGGAAGGTATGAGTTTCGAGGAATCATCCCGCGACGCGCCGAACCCGTCGCACGAAGATACGCTCGCCGCAACTCGTGCATTTGGCGGCGGGTCGCTCATCGACGTCCGCGTTCTCGACGGCCGTGTCTTCGGGATAGGGCGACGCGAAGGTCAGCGGTACGAGGCGGTCGGAGCCGCACTTCGGGCACGTGGTGAGCAAGTCGGCATCATGGCGCTCGCCTAACTCGCAGTGTCGGTACGGGAACGGACGTAGCGCCGTCGCCAAGCGCGGCGGCTCGTCCTGCCCAGTAATCGAGACGCACGCGGTAGCGCACGGCTTGGGCGAGGACAAGGTCTTGATCGATGGCAATGTCAGCCCGAGCCTCCGCAGTCATGCCCTCTGATGATCGATCCGCCGCGTCGAGCATCGACGCCTTGAACCGCAGCAATTCTGTGTAGACGAGAATCCAATGGAGCGCGTCGTCGATGTACTCGCCGGAGCTTCGGTTATTAGCGTCGTTCTGTTTCTGAGCTGCCGATCGGTAGGAAGACCCCTGGCGCGATGCCAGGGGCCTTTCAGGAAGGGAATGAGTTTCGTGGAATCGGCCCTCCCTGGATAAATCATGCGCCATTGGCGAGATCCCGGGGTACGGTGGTCGCGAAGAAAATCACGCTGCCGTTCATCGTCCCGGCGCCGCTGCTGGGGGCACAAACCCCGTTCTGCCTCACCTTCTCGGGACACTCCCATCGCACTGGCCTGGCGCCGGAACCGGCAAGGGCGACCCCGCGACCACGGAAGCGCCGACGATGCCGAACGCGGCGATGCCGCACAAGACCTCGGCGCTGCCGGTCATCGGTCGAGGATGGACAGTGCCCTTTGGTTGGGGCGAGCGCGGCGTGGGTGCCTACGAGCTCTCGGTGGCGTCATGGACACGGAGAAACTGCTTCACGCCGAAGACCGGGGCAAGCCGCCGCTGTAGCGGAGGGACCGAGGACTTGCCCTCCTTCCAAGTGATGACCGCGGGGTCGGTGACGGCAATGCGTTTGCCCCGCCATTCGACGACGCCGCCACCATCGTGGCGAAGATTGAGCACCCAATGCGCCTTCTCCCCGAAGGCGAGCGGCAGCAGGAAGCCGTGCTCGACTCTGATGCCGGCGAGTGGCGTGCGGAACACCCGTCCGCTGCGGCGACCGCGGTGCTCGAGGACGACGTAGAACGGGATGTGTGGCGCGAAGCGCAAGGCTACGGGGTTGAACACTCCGGTAAGTCGTCGGAGGACACGATGGTCTGTCTTGACTGCAGCCAAGTACACCATCCTAGTCGCCTGATCGATGGGCCGCCCTGCCCTTGTTCTTCCGGTTCGAGAGCTGGTCCGTACTTGCGCGCAGCTGGTCACGGAATCGGGTGCAGCGGCTGCGAAAGCATGAGACGACAGCGGAGACGAAGATGCGTCTCGCGGCGGTCGCGCAGAGGCGCGTACACTCGCCCGAATCGATCGCGTCATCAACTTGGAGGAGCGGAAGATGGACACTGCTGATTTTCCGGCACCGCAAGAGGGGTTCGTCCTCACCCACTTCCTGGTGGTCTCTGATCAGGACCGCTCGCGTGAATTCTACAAGTCGCTCTTCGACGGCAAGGTGGTGCTCGAGCGCGACCCGGTGATCATGAAGGTGGCCAACAGCTGGTTGATCCTCAACAACGGCGGTGGGCCGACAGACGACAAGCCGACCGTCACGCTCACCACTCCTCCTGATGCGAATCGGACGAGTGCGTTTCTCAATGTCCGAGTAGCCGATATCCAGAAGGCGTACGCGGATTGGTCGGCGCGTGGCGCAGAGTTTCTTACCGAGCCTAAGGACCACGGACGCGAGATCCGTGCTTATATCCGCGATCCCGACGGCCACCTCATCGAGGTAGGTCAGGCGACCGGCGTCCTCGGCTGAGCTGCGGTTGCGGCGACAGTAGGTTGCACTGTCAGCCTCAGCTGATCCAGGCCGAGAAGGGTAGCGTCGGCGAGCAAGAAACCGGCCGAAGTCGTGAACCCGAAGGCGGAAGAAGAGTGCGCCTGCCATAAGCGCGAAGCCGATCCGCGCAGCCGCTCCGAACGGGGCACTTGCGTAACTGATCCGGTTCGAGCCGAAGGGATGCGATAGCGTGCGAGTTCTAGTATTGGCCCCTTTTGGGGCAAATACGGGAAGGGGGGGATTCGAACCCCCGGAGGGACTTAACATCCCTCACCCGCTTAGCAGGCGGGCGCTTTCGGCCTCTCAGCCACCTCCCCAGGCCGGGGCCAGTATATGTCGTGTCCGGCTCGCAACCATCCGAACATGTGCCTCCTCGTAGAGTAGCGGCGTGGTCCATGTACGGAGGGGGACCGCTGCGATCGTCGCCCTCGGGATGGGCGCCGTGGCGCTGGCGACGGTCCCGATCACGGCCGAGGCCGCGATGTTCCGGCTGCCCGTGGGCACCCAGCGCATGCAGATGCCGCTCGACTGCGAGGCGACGTCGCTGACGATCGCGCTCGCGGTCGGTCGGCGTGCACACCACCCAGCAGTACGTCCAGGGCCACTTCCCCACCGATACCCGTGCCCCGTGCTTGGCGCCGACGGCCTTGCCCGCCGAGTGGGGTGACCCATACAACGACTTCGTCGGCCACGTCATGGGCTCGGAGCCCGGCGAGCAATCCGCACTGGACCGACGTACGCCGGGTGGGGAGCGTACGCGCCGGTGGTCGCCGCGCGAGGCCGAGGCACTCGGCGTCCCGGTGGCCGCGCAACTCACCGGCTGGAATCCGCAGGCGCTCTACGCCGCCGTCGAGGCCGGGCACCCGGTTCTCGTCTGGACGACCGTCGATTACGCCTACCAGACCCCGCGGACGCTGGACCGCCTGGGACGGCCGGATCATCCCCTGGACCGAGGCCGGCCACGTCGTCGTGCTGATGGGCGTCGACCCGTCTGCCGGAACGCTCGAGTTCAGCGATCCGCTCACCGGCTCGTACAACGGCACGACGATGGCGCAGTTCGCTCGAACCTTCACCATCTACGGCAGCATGGCAATCGTCATCGAGCGCACCGCCAAGGGGCCCCGCCACGCCTACCCGCCGTGCATCAGGTCGTCGTAGCAGGCACCACCGCCGTCCCGCTCGTCACCGTGCTGCCGGCGCCGAAGCCCGTTGCGTGGGTGCCGATCATCACGTCCGAACGACGAGCGCTGTTCAGCTCAGAGGACAGCGCCGGGATGTGGACCGCGGCGAGTCGTCGGGCTGCTGGCGGGAGCGACGAGCATCTCGCGCGGGCCTTGATGTCGCGCCGTTGCTTGGCGTTGCGTTACTGCTTGTCGTCGCCGCCGCAATCCTGCTCGCGGTCCTCGAGCGAAGGCGAAGGCGTCAGTGCGCTGGGTGACCTTCACCAGGCCTGGTCACGCGGATAAGCGTGCAGGGCTGTTGGTCGACGGGCGTGTGCATGCATGCGCGCCTGGCGTGACGCTGCTCGGATCTGCTTGGCGATGACGGCAGCCGGCTCGCTGCCGAGGGTGATGCGGTGCGTCGCAATGCGCGTGATGTGTTCGAGCTTGACGCCGTCCGTTTGCGCGCACCGATTCCGCATCCGCCGACGGTGCGCGATTTCTACGCATTCGAGCAGCACGTGCGCACCGCGCGTCAGCGACGCGGCCTCGAGATGGATCCCGACTGGTACGAGCTGCCCGTCTTCTACTTCAGCAATCCGTACGCCATCTGCGGCCCGGACGATGAGGTCGCATGCCGCCCGGGAGTGCCGAACTCGACTACGAGCTCGAGGTTGCGGCGGTGGTGGGCATGGGCGGCGCCGACCTCGATCCCGAGGTTGCGGAACGCTCGATCGCCGGGTACTGCGTCATGAACGACTGGAGCGCGCGCGACATCCAGCGGCGCGAGATGAAGCTGAGCATGGGACCGGTGAAGGGCAAGGACTTTGCGACGTCGCTCGGTCCGGTCTTCGTCACGCCGGACGAGCTCGAGGACACGCGTCGCGACAAGAGTTTCGACCTCGCGATGACCGCGACCGTCAACGGCGTCGAATACTCACGGGCATCGCTCGCGGACATCTACTGGAGCTTCGGCGAGATGCTCGCGTACGCGTCGCGCGGCACTCGGATTGAGACGGGCGACGTGATCGGTTCCGGCACGTGCGGGACCGGCTGCATCCTCGAGCTGTCGCTCGTGCACGGCGTCGATGCAATATCCCTGGTTGCAGCCCGGCGACGTCGTCGAGCTGAGCGTCGAGCGGCTCGGGAACGCTGCGCAACACGGTCGTTGCCGGCGAACGCATTGCGGCCACTGCGATGAACACGCGGCGACGCATACCTCGCGCGTCTCGACGCAGTCGAGGCCAGACTCTCGGCCGCATCGTTGAGTGAGCCGGTGCCGGGCGAAATCACCGAGGCGGATCCCGAGAGTGGTGAGCGCTGGGATCGTGGCCAGGTCTGGGCGCATCTCTCGGAGTTCATTCCGTACTGGATCCAGCAGGCGAGGCCCGTGCTGCGCGGTCAGCCTTCTGGGGAGCCGGTGCCGTTCGGGCGGACCAAGAGCGACCCCGAACGCATCGGAGCAATCGAGCGCAACCGACGAGAGGCCGTGTTTGTGCTCTGGGCGGACACGAGCGCCGACATCGCCGAGCTCCGCGGCTTCCTCGCGAATATCGCACCCGAGCAATGGGGATCCGCGGCCTGCACCCGACACGCGGGGCGATGACGGTCGACGCACTCGTCGAGCAGTATCCTCGTCGGCCACCTCGAGGAGCACGCCGACCAGCTCGAGGCGATGACCCCGGCCGCTTAGTGGTGTTTCTTGTGCTTGGGATGATGGAGCGGCGGGTCTGCGGCGACTCCCGGCTTCGGTCGACGGAGCCGGCGCGTCGGCAAGCCCTGCTGCCTCCATCGCGCCGGGCTCCTCCATCCAGCTTCGGCCTTGAACTGAGGGCCGTTACAGCATCCGGGTCAGCTCCGATCAGCGTTGCGCCGGAACTGTCTCGGCATCACTGACGGTGAAGTCGACAGGTCGGCGTGAAGGACTGGCCTGCTCCCGTCGGTCCGAATCCCTCCGGGATATGGCAGGTTGCTCCCGAGCGCCGGGTCGACGTTCTGCTCGCCCCGAAGGCCGTACCAGAAGAGCCCTACCAGGAACACGCCGATGCAGGCGGCGAAAATGATGACGGCGACCATGTGAGTCATGGTCACCGTCCTGAGATCGTTCGTCAATTGGGTAGGGTGACGTCGTCAGGATGGGCTGATCGCGCGCCTTAAACTGCGGTTCGCCCACGCGGAGGGATGCCGGAGCGGTTGAACGGAGCGGTCTTGAAAACCGCAGTGGTGTCAGAGCCACCGGGGGTTCGAATCCCTCTCCCTCCGCCACAAACCCTTTTTAGAATAAGGGTTTTAGGGCTCCTCAGGCAGGATCGCTCGCCCGTAAAGTCCCGGCTCGCTTGCCAGCGTACCCCAGTTGTACCCCAGTTTCAGGTATGCTCTGGGCGATGACTTCCACTCGACGCGGCAACCTTGAGGGGAGCATCCGCCAGCGGTCCACCGGTCTCTGGGAGGCCCGCGTCGCGGTCGGGACAAATCCAGACGGGACCAACCGTCGCCGGTCCTTCTACGGCCGCACGCGCAAGGAGGTCCTTGAAAAGCTTCAGGACACCCTGACCGCAGAACGCCGCGGCATCCCTTCCCCAGGCGGGTCCAAGACCGTAGCCGCCTTCCTTGGCGAGTGGCTTCAGGAGGTGGAGCGGTCGCTCGCCCCCAAGACCTTTCGCCGTTACCGAGAGCTCATCGAGCACCACATCGTGCCGGAGGTCGGACGAATCAAGCTCGGCAAGCTCACCCCGCACGACGTCACGATGATGATGCGGCGCAAGCAAGACATGGGCCTGGCTCCTCGCACCATCCATCACATGCGTGCCGTTCTGCGGCGCGCTCTCAATGTGGGCATACGACGTGGCGAACTGCACCGCAACGCTGCCGGTCTCGCCGAGCCAGTAAAGGTCGCTGACCTCGAGGTTGCGCTCATGCCCCCAGGTGAGGCCCAGGACATCCTCGCCGCATTCCGCGATCATCCCCTCGAACCGATCGTTGCGCTCGCTCTCTGGACCGGGTTGCGGCAGGGCGAGATCCTCGGGCTCCGATGGCGCGACGTCGACGTGGAACGGCGGACGATCACGGTCGCCGGGTCGCTCCAGCGTCTCGGTGGCCAGTGGCGGTTGCTGCCACCGAAGACACGACGATCGGCGCGAACAATCGCGATGCCGGCGCCGCTCGCTCCCGTGCTCACTGCCCATCGCGATCGGCAGAACCAGCAAAGAGTTCGGCTCGGACCGGCGTGGCATGAGGAGATCCCCGACTTGGTGTTCACGACTGCGATCGGGACGCCGTTGACTGGCACGACCGTCACCAATCGGTTCCAGTGGACGCTGAAATCCAAGGATCTCCCAGTCCGTCGATTTCACGATCTGCGCCACGGCTGCGCGACGCTGCTGCTCGCCAGTGGCGTCGACCTCAAGACGGTCTCAGCAATCCTCGGACACAGTACGATCGCAATCACGGCCAACACGTATGCCGGTGTCCTCCACTCGCTCCATGCGGATGCGGCTGACCGTATCACGCGCCTGCTTGCGCCAACGACCGCGTGAACGTTGCAGAGATCCACCGCCGCATCTGCCGCTTTAGCGCGAGCCGAAACCGTTGCCCGAGGATGCCTGGTCTACGGACGTGCAGTGCTCCTCGATCCAGCGGCAAAGTCCATCTCGAGGCACTCTCACGGCGCGCCCCACCCTAATAACCGGGATCTCCCCGGATCGGAGCAATGCGTACGTCCGGGTGCGGCCGAGTTGAAGCGCGACCGCAACGTCGCGCACCGTCAGTAGCATCGACATCGGTGCCAGCAAATACGTTCCGTTGGCCTGCGTGTGGGCGCCAAACTCAGTCGCGGGCGCAGCCATAGGCAGTGGGGCAGCGGAGTAGGTCTCAGAGCGAGCACGCCCACGCCGGCGACCTTCCGAAGTCGTCGAAACGGGTGGGGTATCCACGGGGAAACTGAGCTGCCGCGACATGATCACCGGCAACTCCATCGAGCGACACCCCGCAGTATTGCCACGCGGGGAGTCGTCCCGGGCGCGCGGCGCCCAGCTATTGGACCTTCGTGCACCTGTCTCCAAGACCGCGACCAGATCTGCTGCACACCCACATCACGATCCCCACCTGGGTGCAGCGACCCGACGGGAGCTGGAGCCAGCTTCACAGTGAGCCCCTGTACCAGCACGCCGCAGCGGCCGGAGCCATCGTCCAGGCGGAATGGCGCGACCGTCTGGTCCGCGAGCTCGGGATCTCCTCCGTGGTCGACGGCAAGGGGTGCTTCTCCATCGTCGGCATCACCGTCGCCCAGCGGCGTGAGTTCTCGCGCAGGTCGCTCCAGCTCGACGCCGCGGCGGCCGCGTATGACGTGACCACGCGCTCTGGACGCGAGGTGGCCACGCTCGATACCCGCGAGGGCAAGCACGAGGTGGCGGCCACCGAGGATCTCTTCGCCCGCTGGCACGAACGTGCTGCGAGCGTCGGGCTCGACGGCGAGACAGTGAAGGCGGTGTTCGGCCGCGAGCCCGGTGCGCTCGAGCCGAGGCGTCTCGACGTGCAGCGATCGGCGGACCTCCTCGGCGTGCACGGGCTCACCGCCCGGCAGGCGCCCTTCACCCGGCGCGACCTCATCCGCGCCGCGGCCTCGCACGCGCCCCTAGGGATGAGCCGCCGACAGCTCGAGGCGACCGTCGATTGGATTCTCGCCGACCGTAGCGCAGTGCAGCCCCTGCCGCCGCGCCTTCGCAAGGGTGAGACTGAGCCCGAGGCAATGGTTCGCTGGACCGAGACCGGCCATGACCTCCGCTACACCACGCCGGAGATGCTTGCCCTGGAGCGGGGCATGGTGGCGACAGCCCAGGCTCGTGCCGGCGCGGGCGTCGGGATGGCCCGCGCCGACACGGTCGCGGCCGCGATGGCTACGCGTCGGACGCTCACCCGCGATCAGCGAGGCGATGATCCAGGAGATCTGCCTCAGCCCCGCCGGCGTGCTGGTGATCGAGGGGGACGCCGGGGTGGGCAAGACCTACGCGCTCGAGGTGTGCCGCGAGGCCTTCGATGCCTCCGGGGTCGAGGTGGTCGGCTGTGCCCTGGCCGGACGCGCCGCCGAGCTCCTCGAGGAGGGATCGGACATCGCCTCAACGACCGTGGCCGCCACGCTCCATCAACGTCAGGTCGAGCGCCTTCCCTACGGCGGGGTGCTCGTCGTCGACGAGGCGGGCATGCTCGGTGACCGCCAGCTCGCCGAGCTGGTCTCCCTGGCGGCACGGGACGAGGCCAAGCTGGTGGTGGTCGGCGATCCCTTCCAGCTCCAGCCCATTGAAGCAGGAGCACCGATGCGCACCCTGAGCGACCACATCGGCAGGGTGGAGCTGCACGAGAACATCCGCCAGCAGTACGACTGGGAGCGGGCGACCCTGCAGCTGCTCCGCGACGGTCAGGCGCGCGAGGCGTACCGCGAGTACGAGCGCTACAACCGCATCCACGACGCCCACTCGGTGGCCGAGCGCCGGGTCCAGGTGATCGAGGACCACGCCCGGCTCGAGGCCGGCGAACTCGACACGGTCATCCTCGCCCGGCGTCGCGACGAGGTGGCCACCCTCAACGAGCTGGCCCACGCCCGGTCGGTGGCCGAGGGGCGGGTCCACGGGCCGGGACTGACCGTCGGTGACAAGGAGTACCAGGTGGGCGACCGGGTGATATGCCTCGCCAACGAGCGCAGTGGTGCGGTCAGCAACGGCACCCGCGGCGTGGTCACCGCCGTCGACGTCGAGCGCCAGACGCTGACCCTGGAGCGCCCCGACAAGCGCCAGCTGACCCTGGACACCACCCACTACGACGCCATCGACCGCGGCTACGCGCTGACGGTGCACAAGGCGCAGGGCATGACCGCCGACATCGCCCTGGTGGTGGGATCCGAGGGTGCCACCCGGGAGTGGGCGTACACCGCGATGTCACGCGCCACCCTGGCCACCCACTACTACGAGGTGTTCGCGCGTCCCGAGCGGGACACGCTCGGCGTCGAGCACTGGAAAGAAACAAGCCGATCCGCCGAGGAGCGCACCGTACAGGCGTGGACCCGCAGCGAATTGAAGGAGTCGGCGCTCGACTACCCGGAGCGCTACGAGACGCCCGAGCGGATCACCGCCGAGAGCAGTCTCGATGCGCAGGCCACGGATCGGCAACGCGCCCTGGTCGAGATGCTCGGCGGATTCGAGCTGGCCCAGGAGGCGACCCGGGTGGAGGCTGGGGAGGAGATTGACCGTTTGGTGGCTCAGCGCGCCTACGACCAGGCGGAGGGCTGGTTGCGCAAGACGGGCTTGACCGAGGATGCCGCGCACGACCTGGTCGCCCGCGCGGTGGACCGGATCGATGCGGAAGACGCCACCGGCGGGACGCACGACCACCTCGAGGGCAAGGCCGTCGCCGGTTGGCTCACCCCCGAGATCGATGCTCAGCTGGAAGCCGCGCAGCTGGAGTTCGAGCGCGAGCAGGGGATGTCACCCGAGCTCACGGCGTGGTGAGGCTCACTCGCACGAGCACTCAGCGGCAGCATCGCCACCTGTAGATACGCGCGCCGAAGCAGTTCCTCGAACCGCGCGTCAGGCTAGCGGTTTGTAGCCGGTCCATTGTGTTTTTCGCCGCAGCCATCCCCGCCGTTTACCACCCTCGGCCGCCAGAACAGCGTTGCACATCGCGACGCATCCATCGCAAATGAAGCCACCCGTCCCGGCAATCAGCGTTTTCACGTGCTGTTCAGGCTTGCCGCACCAAGAGCAACGGTTTTCGGCGCGGGGCTCACCATCTTTCATGGCCGAGCAGTCTACACGGGAACCTGATGCCTCAAATATGTCGTTGCAAACGCGACCGTCGCAGAGGCGAGCACATCCGCCAATGTCGGCTTGAGCCGCATCGGTGCCGAAAGCCTCGCGCGACGAGTGGTGATCGACGGACCCGCCGGGCAACGGGCGGTAGTGAGGCAGTCCAGGACCACTTGTCTGGCGTTTTGATCGGCGCATAATGATCAGGCGCGCCTAGCGAGTGCAGTCAAGGGAGGAGTGCTGTGAAGAGGGCTCGGTGACTCAACTCGGTCCCGACCCACCGCCTCCGCCAGCCGTGCCGCCGAGTGTGTTCCGGTTGAATCCACCTGGCTTGAACCCACCCGATTTCCAGCCTGATCCCGACCGGTCACGACGCGGGCCAGGGAATCGGCGGGGCCGCAGAGCAGTGGTGCTGAGATGGATCGTCGCTGCAACCGGGCTGGCGATCTTCATCGTCATCGCGGTGGGCTTTGGGCTCGCCGCGGCGATGGCGTCCGTTGGCGGGGCGGTCCTGCTCGACGCGGTGCTGCTCTTGATCGTGGGCCGCGGACCCGCGCCTCTGCCTCGGTACATCGGAAGTGCCGGTTCGCCTTCTGCGGTTCGGGTTTTCGCGCTCGGGCTGATCGTGGTTGCGGCGTTCTGCTTCATCGACGCAAGGGCGTATCAGACGACGACGCTCCTGCCGATGGACGCCGAATTAGGCCTGTATGCCGCTTTTTCTGGATGTGTCCTCGCGGCGGGCTTTCTCGCCTGGCGCAGCGTCAGCCGCAACCCAACGCACCCAGAGCACGGGAAGCGGCCCTACTTCATCGGTGGCAGGGTTCCCGTCACACGATTAGGCGCCGCGGCGGCGGCCGCGGGTCTTGTCAGCGTGGTCACGTTACTCCTGCTGGTCGGGGCCTACGTGAGCGTGCCGGCGGCGACGATCCCGCTGGGGGCGGTCGCCGCGGGCCTTGGCTTGGTTGCACTCGTCCGCGCCGGGGCGCCGAGGCCGGCATCGCGCGCAGTCCCGGTGGCCGCGATCCTGGCAGGGGTAGCGACCGTGGGCATGACCGCGGTCATGGCATCGACGGGCGCCGAGATCCAGAGCATCGCTTGTCCGACCCTGAGCAACTGCGTTGGGGTCGGCTTGGCCCCGGGGGCGGATTCGTCATACCGGTAATCAACGGCACTCGGGGCAGCGTCATGTCGATCCCTGGATCCGACGCGCTGAGCAGCATCGCGTGCCCGACCGCGACCCGTTGCGTTGCCGTCGGGTCGGCGTCCGGCGGTGAAGGTGGGGTCCTCGTACCCCTCGGCAAGGCGACCTCACGCACCTGGACCTTCGGCCCCGTGCAACGCGTTGCAACCGCCCTCGACGGGATCGCGTGCCCCTCGATCACCCGCTGCGTGGCTGTTGGTGATCGCGCTGTGGTCACTATGGCGGGAGGTGCTCTTTCCCTTCAATGGTTACCCGCCCAAGTCACCTTGGATGCAGTTGCGTGCCCGACGCCCGACGAGTGCGAAGCGGTCGGATCGATCAATCCCGACGCCGACAACGGCCCAGCCGTTTGGCTCACTATCAGCAACGGCGTCATCGGCCCCGTCAACCGCGTCCACGGATCGAATTCGCTGGACGCGATCGCGTGCCCCTCGGCGACAACGTGCATAGCGGTGGGCCAAGGAAGTCAGTCGATCACTCTGTCCGGCACCGTCGCGGGCGGAACCTTCACGTATTGGGGGACGGTCGGAGCGGCGCTACCGATAACCAATGGGGTAGCAGGAAGGTCGCAGATGTTGACGGCCATCACGAATGGAGGGTCAATCTCCTGCCCCACGCCGGACATCTGTGTCGTGGCGGGCAGTGCAACGGGCGGGGAAGCTCCTAACCCAGCGTTACTGCTACTAAACGATGGGCGGATCGGCGCCACCAGGAGCTTGAGCGGCGGCTCTATGAACCCGGAGGTTTCGTGCGATATGCACGCCTGCTTGGTAACAGGAGCGCCCCAGGACCAAGGGGTAACCACTCTTCCGATGCCGTGACGGTCGTTCCGGACCGAGGCCACTTTCCCCAATCGCATACAGTCCCAGGAGACACGAGCCGACCGGGTCGAAGAACCGTGCAGCCGACCTCAAGAACTCGACCCGCCGCGATGATGGTACGTCGGGCCAGCATGCACGCGCCATTGTCTACGTGGTTGTTGGGTCGATCAGCGATGCGGCCGCGGGGCGTGATGGACGGTGTCGAAGGGCAGTCGCCCTCCGCGGTTCATGCCGGTAGGAGGCGATGATGTTCCGAATAGGAGATCCAGATCCCTGGCACCTGAGCACCGACAATGATGTCGGCGTCAACTTCGTCGTGTCGTGTCTGGTCAAGGACGGGCTGCAGGTCCCGCCGTTCACCGACCATCCATCCGGTGACGGGCAGCTAGAAGCGCTCGGCCTTAACGAGAAGATATGGAGGGAGTGGCTCCATGAGGTTGTGCGGCGACGCGCCGCTGTCGAGCAAGCCTTCGCTGCTGGGGTGAGGTGGTTTCCGATCCCACACTTGCGAATGCCGAGGGGGACCGGCAATCCGATGGATGTGCCCGGCGCCCTCGGCCCGGACGGTCCACTGAGGGCCGCAATTGCCCAACTATGGAAGGCGTGGAGGCGTCGGCCAGAGAGGCTACCTGCACCGGGTGAGATGCCTAAGTCTCTGGGCCCCGGTCTCTACAACGAGTTCCGGAGCTCGCACCCACGACCTCCATATTTATCGGTTCACTTGGCAGGCTACCCGTCCGTCGCGGTGGAGCCCGTTCCACCGGGCTCGCTCGTGGTGGCCCGGCCAGTGCCGACTGATGACGTGTCATACGCTTCGGTGATTCGTCGCGGATTCGCGCTGCTCGTTCAGGCCAGCTAGCGGACAAGCACCGCTCGCTTCTCGGTCAACAAACTAGCCGATCGTAGACACATCGGTCCTTGGAACACGGGCAGGGTTTAGCGGTCGCGGTCGGGTTCATCGCCGCGAGGAACACTGGTGCTGCCGCCGTGATGGTGATCGCCGCGTTCGTCATCGGGGGGCGTGCATCGCGTACTTCCGCAACGCCTGTGTGTGGTTCGACGGTAACCAGGTAGGAAACGTTGACCTGCTCGGGCGAAAGACGACATGTCGGTCGGACGACCTAGTCGAGTGGAGGCTCGGAATTCGCCGCTACCCACACTGAACTCGTACGGAAGGACGGGCGCCGTGCCTTCCGAATCAACGCGCGGCTTTGGACCGACGCCCAAGTAGAGGCGATGCACGGGTTGGTTCGAGGTTGACCGCCTGCGTCAGAAAGGCCTTTAGGAAGGACGGGTCGGTCGCCCACGCGAGCATCCGCCATCACCCCTGACGCACTTGCTTCTGCTTGTTCCTCGGGCGAACCGGAATACACGTCGAACTCGAGAAGCAGCGAGAGTCGACCGAGCTCCGCTAGGACGTCCGGTTCGATGCTGGCGCTCTCATTGAGCAGGGCCATGAACCACCCAACGAAAACGCGAGTGCTGTGCGTGGCCGCGATCATGGTCCACACTTGGGCATCACTCGTGACGCGCTGGAGCAGGTCCCGGATGTGATCGGAGAGGGACGCCAACTCGTCGAGTCGGGCCCTGGTTGAGATTGACCACATACCACTCCGACGCCGGGCTACGCTGCGCTTCGGGGAGACGAGGTCTCCGACCTTGTGTGACCGGTCAGGCGACGCTCCGATCAACTCTCTGATCTCATCCGGATCAACTAACTCACCCACGACCGTGAGCGACGCGACCAAGCGTCCTGGGTTTGCCACAGCGAAGAGCATAGGCTGGCGATCACGAAGGCGGCCACCCTGGCTCGCGCAACCATCCGGGAACGTACCTTGATGAACGTCAGGACGATGCCTCGTCAAAGGCGGGAAACAGCTTCTTAGCCTCAAGTACCGTGAGACGGCGGGTCCGATCGGGACCGCGAGGCGAGTTCTCATACAGCGCACCGCACCTGGGGCAGCGGAGAAGGATCATTTGCCGCTCGTAGTCACTGGCTATCTGAGGCACGTGTCCATAGAACCTGTTCGCGTCATCGCGACAGTAATCGCAGCCGAAGTCAACACCCGAGGGCTCGTCGCGCACCAATCCATGCTACCCGGCCGATGACCCTTGCCCAGACCAGTATAGGCTAATGTCGCTAGAGCGCTGTAGCTGAGTTGTCGTTACTTCCGCTGGGACAACGTCGATCTAGCCCGGCGACAAGGCGACTGTACCCCGCGATTTGGAGGCGAAGTTGTCCACCGTCTTGAGTGTCGAGGTCGAGGCAACCAACGTTGAGCTTTCCGGGAGTCGCACTCGCTCTGAGGCTGGTCAAATTGTCCCACGCGATCTCCGCCCCTGCTGAGGACCCCGACCGGGCACCGAACGGAGCGAAGTGGACGCCGCTCTCGTCAAGTCTGATCTCACCCGCAACAGCGATGCCCCGCCGGCCGGTCGCCATGCCGGCGAACCGCGGATCAGCCCGTAGCAATCGCAGGCGAGCCTCCCCGCGCCCGACATAGAAGACGCCAGGCGGTGCTGCCGCTAGCCTCCGGGCGTCCGCCCGCCTTAGTGACCAAAGAAGCAGACATAGGTACGTAGCCGCGCCCAGCGTCGCTATGGCGAAACCAATCAGCACGGCGCTGGTGTGAATGATGATGGCCACGACGAACAGGGCCAGCGGGATCAAGGCAAGGGGCCTCATTGAGATCCACGGGCTTGCTGGCTGCACGTCCCACCGGCCGGGCGACGAGGTCGTCATGGTCAGTGAATTGTTGTCGCGGGAGGCACCCCCAACCCTACGCGCGTCGACACCGTCATCGAGGCGCTGCAAGGCTGTGCAGGCCAGCATCCGTGAATGTCGCCAGACAATCCGCAAGTGGCGGTTCATCTGGACCCGGGTATCCTTCACCAATCGTGAGCGTCGGCGACGACCGGTGGACGATCACTGAGAGCGGTGAAATTCGACACGTCACGACCGTCACGGAGCTGGAAGCGGCGCTCGATGCGATCCAGGAACGCGCCATGGACCAGCAGTGCCTCGCAACGATCAGGTCTCCAGCCGGCGACGAGCTCCTGATCGGGATCGGGGGCGATCTTCGGTCCTGCAGTTCACCCACGACGACGACCTACCGTATTGGGTGACAGTGGGTGATCCGGAAGCGGAGGGGATCACGGCCTTCGTATTTGAGCGAGAGGAAACCGAGATACTCCGACGACACCTCGTCCCAATCGACGACGCCCGCCATGCTGCCGTGGTCTTTTTCAAGTCTGGGGTGATGCCGAGAAGCGTTAGATGGGAGGAGGTGTGACCGCCTAAGACGGCGAGCCAGCCGAGGAACGCCGCCGCTGCTTTCCGGTCCCATTAGCATCCGCCAACCTACCCAAGAGCCCCGCCGGGATAGCTGTGTCACTCTGCCTTGCCCGCTGACGGCAGGTTGGCCGCGCCGAGGCTAAATTAGGGGATGGCGAGACTTACGGTTCGCAATCGAAGCGCGGTCACGACAATGGCTCTATATCTGGAGCCGTGGGGCGAGGACTATTGGCTCCGGCCGGGAGAAGAAGCGACCGTGACCACGGGAGACGAGTTCAAGACAGACGTTTTCGCTATCGATATGCATGACGATGGATTCAGCTGTGGGTTGAAGCGAATCAAGCCGTCGTGACATCTCCTGATGGCACCGTTCTCAAGTGTGGTCACCAGCGAGCAGAAGGTTCGCGCTAAGACTGTGCGGCGCGCAGGCCGTGGAGGCCACCAGAGGACGGACTCGCTCCTGGCCGGGCCCGTTCCGGGCGCGATACCGCCGCGCAGGCGAGCATCCGCTAATGTCGCCAGAGATCCGCCATCGGCATAAGCTCTCCAGCTCGATGAGCAGCCCGGAGAAGGCCAAGCGCGTGCCTCCAGACTGGGCCCTAGGAGTTCTGGCTATGACGAACTTGACGTACCAGCCTAGAATCAGGGAATGGGGCGATATCCGCGACCTTCGTGGGGCTGGCAACAGGGTGCGGAATAGTGGCTCTGGTCTTTGACATTGCCGGAGACCTCGACCCGATTCGGACCCTCTTCCTCGTCGGGGGCGTCTGCCTCGCCATAGCAGCACCGCTTTCCTTCATCGACGATCACCGACGCAAGAAGCGGGCCACGCCCCGCATGGCTGCGCCTCCGCGGCTGTAGGCGGACGAGGCTCGCGCAGGCGAGCATTCGCAAATGTACCTCGGGAGCATGGTGGCCACGTAAGAAGTAGGTCAGTGGTTCGCGTAGTCGATTACCCCGGCCACCACGCCGATATATACAGCGCCGGTCGCTAGCAGAACGTAGTCGTAGCTCACCCGCGTTCTCACGAGACGACCGCTTCGTCGTGTCACGCTGCTGGGACGTCCGAACGCCGCTGCAACTACCAAACACCCCGCTACGAGGGCTGGCGTAATGGAGTGCGATAACAGCCCCAGAACGCTGCTCCGACACAGATCGGCGTCGCGGATGACCACGACCATGACAAACCATCGCAACGGGCTCATTACGATGGACTATGCCAGGGTTCGGCGGCTGGCGTGCCGGGCAATGTGGCGTCAAGTAGGAACTCGCCAGCGCACGCCAGCGTCCGCGAATGTCGCTGGAGGACGCGAGGTCCACGCCGCCGCCCGAGTGATTACAGTGAAGATCAGCGGGAAATGCGGCCCGCGCGTCGCGGAGGCGTCATGTGTTTCCTATAGACATCAGCGGATTCCCTCAGGAGGAGTCCGAACTCACCGCCGAACAATTCCTGAGGCGGCTCCCGCCGGTTGGGTGGCGTGGCGCCGACTGCACAAGCGGCCAGACGATCGGTCGCTCTGATCGTTTGACCGTGTTCCTCGACCGGGTCGTGGCCTTCCCTGCCGGTGTCGAGTTCTGGCTCTCCTTCTACACAGCCGAACCGAAACTTCGAACGGCGCTGAACCGACATCCGCTGTTCGATCAGGCTCAGCGGGTCTTCGACCAGGCAGATCTCCCAGTTGCCCGCAAGCCAGAGGCTAGGCGCCTGATGGAGATGATGATGGGGCCAGACGAGCCTCGACCAGTGGTCGAGGTGATTCTGCTAGACGAAGATGTACTACAACCTCAGCCGGTCGTCCCAGCACCGGGTGCTCAGCTCACTGAAGGTCTATCGCTGGCGTTGGTGCGGTGTGTAGAAACAGCCGGAGGTGCGATCACGTGGATGCTCTATCTCCAACCCGTGCCGACGAGCGGCGATCCTTGACAATCGGAGTCACCTGGCCGAGTGCAGACTTCGCGGAAGCGAAGGTGGGCCTTGACCTTGGTGAGATCCGTTTGAATGGAGGCAACGCCACCCAGATCTTCGAGGTCACGTTGCGCCCACTTCCCCCCTAGCTTCCCTCAGGGCACTCATGACCCGCGGTAGGCCAAGCTCGGTCAGGCGAGCGTCCTGTCGCTCGACCCAGAATTGGCTGCCACCGGCGGCTCATGGCAGTCGTGCCGCAAGCTACCTTCAATTGCGTCTCAAAAACCTGAAATGCGCTGGCCCCAGGTCGAACCATGACGCGGTTGCCTGGCTACGAGGGTATGTGAAGCCCAGCGACAGCCGCTCCCGGGTGACCGCCGCTGAGAACGGGTGGTCCTTACCCATCTCACAGTAGGAATAACGGCGGCCTACGCCGTACCCCAATTCATACCCCAGTTGGCGATGCCACCAGCCAGCACGCAGCGGTACCCGGCGACACGATCGCCGTTGCGCCCGAGTTCACGGCGAGCCTTCACGGCACTCCTCGACGCCTCCGGGCCGGTCTTGAAAACCGCAGGGGCCGCCAAGCCCCCGGGGGTTCGAATCCCTGTCCCTCCGCCACAGAAATCCAGTATCTGGCACCGGTCCAACGCTGAATGAGCTTGCACCACACAAGCCCCTCATCCAACCGGGCAACTGGCTCGTGCCGCTTGGGCGTTCAGGTATCTCGATGCGCCGACAACGCGCCGGCTGCTTGCGAGGACAAACACCGGGTGTACCCAGCGTCGCCAGCCAATATCGCAATAAACTCAAGATCGTTCTCGTCAAAGCTGAACAGGAGCGCGAACCATGGCCCCAACCAAAACGGCGAGCAAAGCCACACAGAAGCGTGCGAGTTGCCCCAGCGCGACGGGCACGATATCGGCGGGATTCAGCGCCGAAGAAAAGGCGGCGGCGCGCGAGCGTGTCCGGGAGCTCAAGGCCGAGGCGGCCAAGGCGGACGGGAAAGCGGAGCTGCTTGCGGCTATCGCCAGGATGCAGGAGCCGGATCGCGCCATTGCCAAGAAGGTTCACGCACTGATCACGGCCGCGGCACCGGCTCTCACACCGAAGACGTGGTACGGAATGCCCGCATACGCCAAGGACGGCCAATTGATCTGCTACTTCCAGAACGCAGGGAAGTTCAAAGTCAGATACCAAACGCTCGGCTTCAGCGACAAGGCGAAGATCGACGACGGCGCCATGTGGCCGATTCAGTACGCGCTCAGCAAATTGACTGCCACCGAAGAGGCCAAGATCACCGCGCTTGTGAAAAAGGCCGTGCGCTGAAGGCGGGGTAGGCCTGCGTCAGCATGACGAGGCAGGAGTGCAAGGCAGCAGAGTTCGTGGCGCTGACGAGTGGGTTCGGGCTGATACCGACGCATCGACCCGTTGAGTCAGCCCGTGTCGCACCGACGTCCTACCACTGGTGTGCCATATGAGCCAGGACCGCTGTCCAAGCCTCCTGGACAATTTCGGATCGGCCCACGGACAATGGGTGGATGGCGGACCAGCCATCCCGCGTCCCGATCCCTGGAAGCGAGCGCGTCGGTCCGGCGCATGAACCGGTCGGAGCGTGCGATCCGAACGAGGTGGCGACCGTCTCGGTGTACGTCCGCGGCTCCGGCGCGGAGCCGGCCACGGGGCTGCTCTCCCGGGAGGAGTACGCGTCGACCCACGGCGCGGCAGCCGGCGATGTCGACGCGGTTCGCAACTTCGCAGCGGTTCACGGATTGTCGGTTGGTGCCGTTGATCTCGCCCGCCACAGTGTTCAACTCACCGGCAGCCTCGATTCGCTGAGCACCGCCTTCGGCACCACCCTGGCCGTGTACCGCGCTCCCGACGGCGTCGAGTATCGAGGCAGGCAGGGCAGCCTGTCCGTGCCATCCGAGTTGGCCGGAGTCGTGACCGGCGTGTTCGGTCTGGACGCGCGACCACAGGCCCGTCCACACTTCCGTCCTCGAGCCAACGCACGGTCGCAGTACACCCCGCCGCAGGTCGCCGCCGCCTACACGTTTCCGCCAGGCTTGACCGGAAGTGGCGAGTGCATTGCGCTGATCGAGTTGGGCGGTGGCTTCCGGACGGCGGATCTCAGCGCGTACTTTTCGCAGCTGGGCCTGTCGGAGCCAGCCGTGGTCGCGGTGCCGGTCGACGGCGGGACCAACAGTCCGGGCACATCGGACGGACCGGATGGCGAGGTGATGCTGGACATCGAGGTCACCGGCGGGGTCGCCCCGGGCGCGACGATCGCAGTCTATTTCGCCCCGAACACCGACCAGGGCTTCATCGACGCGGTCACCAGCGCCGTCCACGACGCCGCTCACCGACCCTCGGTCGTTTCCATCAGTTGGGGAAGCTCAGAGAGCACGTGGACGGCGCAGGCGATGAACCAGATGGAGCAGGCGTTCACCGCGGCGGCCGCGATGGGGGTGACCGTGACCGTCGCAGCCGGTGACAACGGCTCGACCGACGGAGCCACCGACGGGCTGCAGCACGCCGACTTTCCGGCCTCGGCCCCGCATGCGCTCGGATGTGGCGGCACACGCCTCGAGATTGCCGGGGGCGTCATATCGTCGGAGACCGTGTGGAACGACGGGCCCGGACAGGGCGCCGGCGGCGGGGGGATCAGCGACGTCTTCCCGGTGCCGGACTACCAGCACGCGGCGTCGATCCCTCCGTCCGCCAACCCCGGGGGCCGTGTCGGTCGCGGTGTGCCCGACGTCTGCGGCGATGCCGACCCCGATACCGGGTACACCGTTCGCGTCGACGGTCAGACGATCCCCATCGGCGGCACGAGCGCGGTGGCGCCGCTCTGGGCGGGGCTGATCGCGCTCCTCAATCAGGGCCTGGGGCGACCGGTCGGCTTCCTCCAACCGTTCCTGTACTCATCCACGGGTGCCGCCGCGCTCCGCGATGTCGTGACCGGATCAAATGGTGCGTACACGGCGGGTCCCGGCTGGGACGCGTGTACCGGGCTCGGCTCGCCGAATGGGGCAGCACTCCTCAAAGCCTTGTCCAGCTCGAGTGGTCCGTAGCATCGTTACCGTTATGCGGAAGCGCCCGCGAGTGACGAGCTGCTTGACGGGTGGGCGGAGGCGCCGCTCAGAACTTGACCGGCGACCAGTCGCGGCCGCCGTCAAAGGTCATGAGGAGAACCGAGGTCTGCGGCCCTGATTCGATGGCGACGCCTTGCGAGGAGCTCGTGAAGCCGAGATACGTGAACGAGAGCAACTCCGGTGCAACGGCCACAATCCGCCACGACCTACCGCTATTGAGTGTCTCGACCAAATCCGACCCAGAGTTCGTTTGCGCGTCGGTCACCGCCGCGCCCGGGGACGGGCTCGCGACGACGGTTCCCCCGGTATCGCCGGCGCCGGGGACAATGCCGGCGAGAAAGAACGTCGCACCACCGTTGTTCGAGAAGTACGCGCGCGTCGCGGGTGGGCCTGGATAGCCGGACGGCCCCCAGGTCCCCTCCTCACAGACGGCGACCATCGACGAGGCCGTCGGCGTGCTGATGACAGCAGTTCCGCCGTTGGTCGCGCACGGCACTCGCCACGGCATCCAGCTGCCGGAGACAAGGCGAGCACCACCGACCACGGCCCTGTCGTTCTCGATCACCCAGCCGGTGGATCCCCGGAGCACCAGGTCGGGCGAGGGCACGGGCCCGGCGCCGATTTCGAGTGAGCCCGTCGCGGCCCACGCGTCCCTGATCGTCGGGCTTGTCTCGATCGCGAACGAGCCGTTCGTCTGCCGGAACGCGATCGCATGCACACGGCCGCCGGCAGCCTCCAGGCTCGCGATATTGCTGAGGCCGCTCTTGGTCCAGTGAGCGCCACCGTCGTGAGTGGACCAGAGCTCGGTGCCGAACGCCCAGCCATCGAGCGGGTCGGCGAAGCGGACCTGCCCCACCCCTTGCTTACCGGAGTTCGCGGGTGCGTACTGCGTCGGCGGCGCGGCGACCGCCTCCCAGGATCGACCGGCGTCGACGGTTCGGCGCAGAGCCAGGCAGGTGCCGCTCGCGCACGGGACACTGCCGAGGGCCCAGCCCATCTCGAGCGAGACAAACGTCACCGAGTTCGGCTGGAACCCGGACCCCGCCGAGACCGGTACGGGTGAAGGCGAGGGTGATGGCGTCGTCGACGGAAGAGGGCTCGGTGTCGCGGTGGCGACTGTGGGCGGCGACGGGCTCGGCTTAGTCGAGGGTGCCGGGGGCGACGAGCACGCGCTCAGCAGAAGAGCCAGCGATCCGGCACCCGCGAGCACGGGTCGCCAGGGCCGAAATGTTGATGTCATCAATGCGCGAAACGTGTCGCTCGGTGGCGAGGTTACAACTCATGGGTGGTGAGCGCTGAACCGGTCACGGTCTCGGCACCGTCCACGAACGGCATCGGCCTCCCGTGCCGGCCTTGCTGAGAATGAGCGGTGGTCATAAAAGTCTGCTGCCCGACCTGCTGGAAATGGACCGAATTGGGGACGGCGATGTCGTGCAAGCGTTGCGGCACACCGCTGATCCTTCCTGATGGTCGTCGCGCTGACGAGGTCGCCGCGATGCCGCCCCCCAGCGACGTCATCGCGCCTCCCGAGCCGCCACCGGTGGAGCTCGAACCGGTGGGTTGGTCCATTCGCACTCGCTGACTCTTTGCAGCGATAACGTCACGGACGTGGCACCGTCCGAGAACGGCGCCACGGCCGCTTAGCGATCTCTGCAGAGAATGAGCCATGGCCGCCACCGCACCGCTCGCCGTCTGCTGCCCATCGTGCTGGAAGTGGTCCGAGCTGAAGAGCTCAACCACCTGTAAGCGATGCGGCTCTCCACTCGTGCTCCCGGACGGCCGTCGAGTCGACCAGGCGCGCGACGGCACCGCTCCTACCGCGGTTGCCATGCATGCCCCGACGGTGTCGCTCGCACCGCTCACGGTGGGCACCGACTGGATCGCCATCGCCCGATGGATCACCGTTGCCTATGGGGCGCTGCAGGTCCTCGCCATCTTTGCCGTCGGCTTGCTTATTCCGACCATCACCGTCCCAGTGCAGGATCCGAACACGGGGACGATCGTCGACCAGACGCTGAACATCCGCCCGTTCCTCGCGCTGGTCGCATTCGTCGCGATCATCTTCTATGCGGTCATCGTGTGGCTCACCAAGTACGGGATCGCGCGTGCGATCGTTCTGGTGGTGGTGGTGCTGCAGGCGCTTGCCACAGTCTCGCGCCTCAGTACCGAGACATCGACCGCGGTGATTGCGACCGTCTTCTCGCTCCTCTGCGATGCAGGATTTGCATTCGTGCTGGTCATGTCGTTTGCGTCGCATCCCCAGCCCGCGCCGGTCAGCACCGGAACGGGACCAACGCTCCCGGTTCCAGCGGCTCCGCCACCTCCACCACCGGCGCCGCCGCCGCTCGTCCCGTTCCCGCCGCCGCTATAGCGCGTCGCAACCCGGCCTACGTTCCCTGGGCGGCGGCGACGTATGGGGGCGATGAGCCGGGCGTCCCGCAGCGCGGTGCCCGGCTCATCGCCGCGGACACAGCGCTAGCCGACCGCGACCTCGAGGACTCGCGTACCCCAGTTGCTGAGCCCGTTGGGAGTCTGGCTCGAGAGCGGTGGAACGTACTCGGTGGCGAGCCAGACGGCCGGCGCCGTTGGATCGATCACCGCCCACGAGTAGTCGCCCCAACGGGTCGACGTCTTCGAATAGGGACCCGTCCCGGCGGCTGCGATGTTGATCGCCCCGAATGCGGACTGCCCGGCGCCGAGCACCGCGTATGCCGCGCTCGGAAAATGTGCGGCGCCAGTGACGGTGAAGACCATCGCGACGTTCCCCGACGGCAGCGACTGGAGCGCCGGATAGATCACGTTATTGCCGCTCGTCTCGACCACGTAGTCCTGGTGCTCGATCACCGAAGCGCCGATGTGGCCGCCGCTGAGGGACGGACGAACGCTGAACCATGCAGCGCCGGCGCGAGCAGTCAAGTCGTGCGCGAGCGTCACCGTGGTGGTCAGCTCTCCCCAGACAAGTCCGTTGATGTACTGCGTCTGCTGCATGCGATCGTCGCCGGAGTCGATCGTGCTCGACGATCCCTTCTGCGTCGAGGGCGGAGGAATCCCGTACGCCTCTGACGTGATTACCGTGCTCGACAACTTGGGCAACTTGCCGTGCTGCAGCGCGGTGCGGTCGGTCATCGCCCAGACACCGAGGTGGGTATCACCGGTGCCGTTGGGATCGAGCGAGCTGAGGAAGAACTCGGCTTTCGGCGCGCCGGTGACGATCGCCGGCTGCACGGAGGCCGCGATATTGCCGCCGATCGTCAGGTTGGCGAAGTGCGCGAAGTGGACTGGAGCCCCGGCCACGAGATCCTTCTTGGAGAACGCGTAGACCTGAGCGCCGTTGAATTGCGGTCCGAGGATGGAGAACTCGTTGGTGCTGACGTAGAGGTTGTCCTGGTCGATGCCGAGCGTCGGCTGATCACCGAAGCAGGGGCAGCCGTTCCCACCCACGTCGGTGGTGTCGATCTGGTACTGGGTCCAGATGTTCTCCGGGTTGCCCGAGGAGTTGACGGCGATGTCCAGTTGCGAGGACTTCCCGTCGGGGACCTCGCCGCCGCTCAGGAACAGAATCGTCGCGAACCACGTATTGGTGGTGGGGTCGTAATAGCACCGCGGGTCGCTGGTGAACTGCGTGGATCCCTGGTCGAAGAGATCATTGACATTGGTCGGGCCGATCAGGCTGTGACCGTCGGTCTTGAAGATCCGGAATGCGGAGTTCACGGGCTCGAGCACGTAGCCGTTGCCGACGCACAAGCCCTGATCCGGGGGCTCGAATTGCTGGTTGAAGTTGGTGCGGCGGCTGTCGTTGCTGCTGGTCCCGTTGAAATTCTCGAGGAGCGAACTCGCAACCGATGCCGTTGCAGCGACGGCTGTGGGCGCGGTCACATGCAGGCGAGCGGCGCCTGCCGAGCTTGGGACCGCACGAGCGCCACGCTGCGCGTGCGTGACCGTCTGGATCGCAGCAGCAGCTGCCGCATGCGATGGGGCCACAACTCCTGTGGTGCCGCTCGCATACACCGCCGCAGGCGCTGCCGCGACGATGCCTGGATGAAGCGGGGCGGCCAGCGCGATGCCGGTGGCACCGATGACCGCGCCAAAGAAGACGCGTCGGACGTTATTGACGCTCACGGTGCCACCTCTAAACTGGTCCTACCCTGGAGAATCGCCGAGGCGACCCACTCCCGGATCATACGCACCCGGGTTATGTGTCGGCTACTGGAACCAGCCGGCCACGTCGAGGATGGCGTTGATCCCGCCCGCCTGGTTGTACAGGGACACGTCGCCGGAAGGCGAACCTGTCGCGATTCCCACAAAGGCCAGGTTTGCGACCACGTCTCCCGGGCGTGGGTTGAGGTCGGATGCGAGCGGTAGTGCCGCGTCAGAGGGAAAGAGCGTGAGGAAGGTTGTTGCCGTACCCGCGACGGCGGTCACGTTGGCAACCACGGCCAGAGGTGGATTCGATCCCCCGGCGATCGGGACGATGCTCTTTCCATCCACGCCGACGTAGAGCGTCTCCTTTGCCCCGATCCCCTCGCCACTGCACGCTGTTCTGGTCGACACACGGGTGTCGCAGATCCGAGCGGGAGGAATCGCGTAGAAGAGCGCACCAGGTGGTACGGTCGCCGCCTCGGTGCCGTCGCCGAACCAGCCGTTGACATCGATGATGAAGTCGGTGCTCCCGACGGCGTTGTAGATGCACACGTCCTGATGCGGTCCGAGTGCCGAGATGACCCGGTTGGGCAGCGCCGAATGTGCTGATGGATTCACGTTGGATACAGCGGGTGCCTTGGTCGGGCACGCATCGGTGAGCAGGTTCGGCGGCTGCACCGCGAGGTACGTCGACTGCGTCGGTCCCACCGCGGTGAGGTTGAAGACCGCGGCTGCGGCACCCTGGGTCGGAATCGAGGGGGTGTTCAGGGTGGCACCGGACGGACGACCGGAGAGCACCACGTCACGCCAGGTGTTGCCCGGCAACGGGTTCTCGAAGCTGCCCGCACATTCGGTGCCCTTGCTCGCGCGCGTATCGCAGATCCTCAGTGGCAGGATGCTGTGATATTCGCCGGCGACCGGTGTCCCACCAGGTGGCGCGAAATAGCCTTCGACGTCGACCACGACGCCGGCTTTGCCGGCTGCGTTGTACACGGTGACGTCTCCACCAGATGGCAGGCGAACGACGACAAGGTTTGCCTGTGCGACACCCGGGTCGAAGCTGATGTTCGAGACGTTGGGACGTGCCTCACCTGCGGGGAAGACGCTGATGAAGCTTCGAACCGTGCTGTCACTGACCGCGGTCACGTTCAACGCCACCGCGAGCGCGCCTGTGCGGAACGGACTGCCCGGACGGACCGGTCTTTCCGGTGACCTGGACGTCAATCGAGCTGTTGGTGCCCAGCGTGTGTCCGGCGCACTGGTTTGTAGGCGGGAGGCGCGCGTATCGCAGACGCGGAAAGGACTCAGGGCGGTATACGCCCCTGGAGCGACGATGGTCACCACCCTGGCCGCGTGCGCCCAGGGGCCGCCGCTGTTGCTCACCGTCTGACCGGTGTACGTGGTCGTCATCGACGTTCCACCAGAGCTCGTCTCCGTGACCGTCGCCGTGTATGTCCCAACCGCGGCATATGTGTGCGTGGTGGTCGGCGTTGTCGTGGTTGCCGTCGATCCGTCGCCGAAGTTCCAGGCGTAGGACGCGACGCTGCCGTAGGCGACTGTCGATGCCGACGCATCAAAGTTCGTCGCGAGACCCAGGGCCGAACCGGACACTGTGAAGCTCGCCACCGGGGCTTGGTCGGGAGCGACCACGATACCTGCGGTCTCGCTCCCGGCAGTGATGGGCGTCCCTGCTGTATCCGTCGCCGTGTCGATCGGGGTCACGGTGTTGTTGAAGTTGGTGACATACAGGGTCTTACCGTCGGGTGTGATCGCTATACCGGCGGCGCCGCCGGACACCGAGATGGGACTACCGGCTGTGTTTGTCGCAACGTTGATGGGCGTGACGTTGTCCGGGCCTACGGCGGTCACATATGCCGTTGAACCGTCCGGCGAGATGGCGACGATATCGGGGTTCACGCCGACAGCGATCGGCGTCCCGGGGGTGTTGGTGGTCGTATTGATCGGAGTGACACTGTTCGACCGTGTGTTCACAACATATGCGGTGGCGCCGTCCGGGGTGATTGCAATCGCCTGTGGGTTATTGCCCACTCGGATTGATGAGACCGCCGCGCCGGTCGCCAAATCAATGGTGGTCACGCTGTTGCTGCCGAGATCCACAACGTATGCGGTTTCGCCATTGGGGGTGATGGCTATGCCAGTGGGCTCCAAGCCCGCCGGGATCGCTGGCCGAGTAGTGTCTGAGGGGATGTTGATGGGGGTGACGGTGTTCGAGAACGTGTTGGTCACGTAGGCCGTCTTGCCGTCGGGCGCTATGGCGAGACCCTCTGGAAGCGACCCGACCAGAATTGGTGAGCCCGGCGTGTTCGTCTGGGTATCGATCGGCGTGACCGAGTCGGCATTCGCGTCTGCCACATATGCGGTCCTACCATTCGGGGTGATGGCGATCCACCCGGGTCCGCTGCCAACAGCGATCGGAGTGCCGGTCGTCCCTGTGGCCGTGTCAATTGGAGTCACCGTGTTCGAGCCCGTGTTGGCCACGTACGCGGTCCACGCGGGCGTGCTCGCTCCGGCTTTAGCGATCGGACTGCCATAACCGAACAGACCAACGAGCAGGAAACCAACGGGCACGCCAGCGATCAGGAGTCGGCGGCGGCCAGGCCTCGCAGCAGCGTGGTGCACCGTGGGGCGCAAGTGACGTTTCACCGGCACGCGAGGTGAGCCTCTTCCATCGTCAGACACCATAGGCGACGATCCCGCGGCGGCCCGCACGATCGGTCCATTTGCCACGGAATCGTCACCAGATCGACCGGTGACCCGAACTCGGTCAGCCGCGGAGCAACGGCACCGTCAGATACTGGTGGAGATCGATCACCCAGAGGTGCAGCGACACCGACCCGGACGTCAGGACCCCGGCGCGAACCAGCTCCGCCCCATAGGGCTGTAGGGAATTGAGCGACGCCTGGAACCCCTGGCCGTTGAGGCTCATCAGAAGTATCTGCGCTGGGTGGCGCTGGCCGAGGAAGTATTTGTCGAGCGGCGTGAGCGTCCCGAGATCGGTCGGGATCGAGTTGAAGAATGCGTGGTAGATGCCGATGGGCTCGCGCAGTTCCTTCAACTGAGCGGTGTCCCACCACATCAGCAGTTGCTCACCCGAGTACGACGCGTCACCGACGAAGGAGTGCATGGCGGTGGTGTCCGCATACAGATTGACCCACGTTGAGTCGGGCCCCCACTGCGCGGAGGTTCCTCCGAGGGTGTATGCGTAGTCCGGGAAGGTGTCGAGGACCGTACCGCGTTCGTGCTTGTGCTCGGTCGGGGTGACCGTCAGCACCAGGAGCCCCGCGGAGATTGCCGCGATAGCGCCGCCGATCAGGAGGCGCGACCGCCTGATGTCGTGCGACGCCGCTTCGCGTCTCGCGAACCACGCGAGCAGCACGATCATCACGACGATGATCAGCCCGACCGGCATCCATCCAAATTGCGGCACCGTGGGATTCAGCTCGAACACAAGCGGGATGGCAAGCAACACCACGGGGATGAGCCACCGATAGCGCACGTGCTCGAGAATCGGAGCACCCAGCTCGGCGATGGTGATCGCGAGCGTGAGCATCACCGACGCCCACAACAACGACGAGAAGTAGTGAACCTCGAGGACCTGTGTGCTCCCGATGAACTGCAGGACCGCGTAGATCACGATCTGGAACGCACATGCCACGCTCACGATCAGCTGCGCGGTGGGGATCGATGCCAGACGGCGCCCAATGCGCGTAAACGGTTTCGCCCCAAGGAAATCCTTGAGCCGTCCCCCAAATGCCGCGTAGCACGCGAGACCAACAGCCGGAGGCACGAGTAGATACGTGATGTACGGCGCCCACAGCGGGCTCCGTGAATGGTTGACGAGGGTCTGCGCCGGCTGGGCGAGGTAGATCAGCGACTGGATGGTCGTGAGGATGTAATCCCACGGCCCGATCAGCACGGCCGATGCGATCGCGAGCGCTCCGGTGACGCCGACAGCGACACCGAACATCACCGAAAGGTCGCGCCATACCTTCGTCTCGATCGCGCTTGAGCCGTATGAGCCAGTAGGCCAGCACCGTCACGATGACGAGCGGCGCCGACGACGCCAGCGCCCACACCGAAAGCGTGAACAGAACCGCCGCACCGATCAACCAGCCGACGCGATGCCGCGCCGACGGCATCGCCAGACATGCGAGTCCGCCGAGCAGGTAGGACACCCCTGCCGAGTCGGGAAAATCGGTGCCCCAGGCCAGGATGATGACCGGGCAGCTGAGGATCACGATGACCCCGATCACCCCCACCACGCGGCTGTACAACCGTCGGAGCAGGAGGTAGGCCGGCACGATCGCGATGAGCGCAAGGACGTACCGGAACACGACGAAACCGGGGACGCCACCGAAGAGGAGGTAGGCGATCCGACCGGGCACGAGGAAACCGACTCGCGCCCCCTCGCGAAGCCGTTCCGTCGGTTGGAACACGGCTGCATAGCGAAGGTAGATGTCGTGAGGATCGACGATGAACGTGGTGTGCATCGCCGGGTCGTTGAGATCCGGCGGCGCCATCAGCGTCAGCCTCAGGCCGAAGAATGCGGCCACCGGAGCGATGGCGAGCAGCAATGCCTCGGCGCATCTCCACCACAGCGAGCGATGTTGCCCGGGCGCAGCGTCGCCGAGCCGATCCTGGGGAGCCCGCACCGGCACAGGATAGGGCCCGTCAGCCCCGATGCGCGGCGGTACTCCATTGATCGATGTCGATGACGAACTCGATCAGGCCGCGAAAGTAGGTCGTCTGGTCGTCGTACATCGCCATGTGGCTGCCGTTCCGGCAGTTCAGGAACCGACCATGCGGAATGCGACCGGCAACCATCTCCATGTGGGCTGGGTCCATGGTGTCGTGGGTGGCACCGATCACCAGCGTCGGAACGTTGATGCTCTCGAGGGCGTCGGTCCGGTCCCATTCCGACAGGATCCCGCTCGCACCGAGCTCGCTCGGTCCCTGCATCGGCACGTAGATCGAGCGGTTGGTGTGAGCGAACGCGCGGATGACCGGGTCGGGCCATTGGTCGAGCGGCATGCGAAGCACGTGCTGCTCGTAGTGATCCTTGAGCAGCTCCATGTAGCGCGCCGTCTCGGTCTCCTCCGTCGCTTCGAGCCGCTTGATCTCGGCGAGAACGTCCTGATCCATGGTCGGCATCAGCACACTGCGCGCATATTCGTTGTACGCGGGGATGCTCATCATCATGTTGGAGATCACGAGCCCCTTGAGGTGCTGCTGATACTGCAGCGCATATTCGGTGGCGAGAATTCCACCCCACGAGTGGCCCAGAAGAAAGAAGTTCCCGGCGTCGAGACCGAGTGCGACGCGCACCTGCTCCACCTCGTCGACGAACCGGTCGAGCTGCCACAGATCCGGCTCGTCGGGCTGGTCGCTGTAGAACGATCCGAGCTGGTCGTAGTAGTAGTACTCGACGTTCGCCGCCGGCAGGTAGGAGTCGCAGGGTTCGAAGTACTCGTGGGTGGCCGCCGGACCGCCATGCAGGAGCAGCAGCTTCGCGGTCGGATTGTTCCCGAAGCGCTTTGTCCAGACGTGAAAGTCACCCTTCGGGGTGCTGATCGGAATCCGTCTCGCACCGCCGCCGAGGACGTCGTCCCGACCGGTGTTGTCCAGGTATGTCTCGGCGTTCATCGACTCTCCTGTGGGGGGGTATGCAGCCCGTCAGCCGCAGTCGGAAAGCGTAGCCGCCCGGGCACCGCCTCTGGATCGTGGGCTCGAAGCGCTCCGTCAGCGAGCGTGAGGTCGGTCGCCGCTGCCGCGAAATTCCGCGACCGCCCTGGCGATGCTCTCCTGGAGGTACTGGTAGAAGAGCTGGCGCTGCGCGACGTCGATCGCAACGTCGACGTCCTCGCCCATCCGGCGCCGAGCGATCCACGGCGGAATGCCGTCGGCGACCATCTCGCTGCCGACGATGATGCGGACCAGCGCGTCATTCTCCTCGGAGACGTTGATGCTGATCTTCAGCACCAGTCCGGTGTTCTCGACAAGCCGCCAGCTTCGTTCCCACCGCAGGTTGCGGTTGTAATCGCGCGAGAGGTGGACGGCGTCATCGACGATGACCGTCTCCCCCTCACGCGCTGCGGCCTCCAGCTGCGTCCGGATATGCCCGTCGAGCTCTCCCGAGATCCAGTTGACGAGCGACGGCGTGCGATCGTTGACATCGGGCCGGCCGTTGGGGTCGGATGCGCGAGGGCCGATGGCTCGAACCGTGCTGGCGTGCCGGCGACAGTAGGGGACGCCCTCGATCACAGAGCCGTGGTTCGGGCAGAAGGCGAGCTGGCAGATGCGGCCACGGCGATCGCGGTACTCGCAGGTCAGGGCGTCAGTGTTGGGACACCCGGGCACGCTGCAGTCGATTCCGGTCGCGACGGGCACAGCGGGAGGCGGTGTTGGAGGTTCCGAGCGCCTGCGGCGGAAGAGGCTGGTCATCGACGGAACTCCACGGAGCCTCAATCCTACCCCGCAAAAGGCGACAGATCCCCGATTCTGTGGTGCGATTGCAGCGTTATGAGTATCATCAGCGATCAGAAAGTCGCGTCCCAGGGAGATCCTTGGGCCGGCACGTCGGAACCCGGAGAGAGGTCGGTCATGAAGCACGTTCGATGGATCGGGATCCCGGCGGCGGCTGTGCTCGTTGCGGCCGGAGTGTTGACGGTCTCCGCTGCACCCTTCGCGTCCGCTGCGCCGGTCCTGACGTCTGTCGGTGTGGCGCGTCTGGACGGAGTCACCGGAACCAGCAGTAGTAACTGGGGCGGGTATGCGGATACCCAAACCGGCGCGTACACGTACGTCTCGGCGGACTGGACAGAGCCCTCGTACAAGTGCGACGGGCATTCGCCTGAGTCCGCAGCGATCTGGGTCGGCATCGACGGCTATGCATCCAAGACCGTCGAGCAGGGCGGCACGATCGCCATCTGCCACGGCACGAAGCAGGGCACGCACAAAGCCTGGTGGGAGATGTACCCGACGAACGCGGTCCAGGAGGTCTTCTCGGTGAAGGTCGGGGACAAGATGTTCGCGTCGGTAACCTACGGCAGCGGTGGCACGCCATACGACATCGTCGTTAAGGATCTGACCAGCGGTGCGTCCCTGAACATGCTCGAGGCCTGTGGGAGCACTCCCTGCGCGCGCAGCTCCGCCGAGTGGATCGTCGAGACGCCGACCTTCAACCCCGGTGGAACGGCGTACCTCCCGAAGTTCAGCAAGGCGATCAAGTTCAGCGCAGGGTTGGCGAGCCAGGCACCGAACGGCGCGAGCCCCGTCAGCATCGCGTCGTTCACGCACGTCTCGATCACGTTGACCAACAGCACCTCCACCACCACTCGCGCAGTGCCGTCGGCGCTCAGCTCGAGCGGTCAGGCGTTCAGCGTCAAGTGGGTGTCAAGCGCGCCGTAGTTGATCGGTAAGACCTCGCGTGTCGACGGGGTCACGCCTCGCCGGCGCGCGGATCCCGACGCGAGGCGTCGTGCCCAGGCCATCCCGAAGGTTGACGCTACCCGAGGTCTTCGAGTCCGCCCGTCTCAGCGAAAATCAACTCCTCGGCGATGTTCGTGACGCGGTCGCCGATTCGCTCGAGGTAGTGAGCAACAAAGACCAGTCCGGTCGCGCGAGGGGCTGAACTCCCGTCTGCCGTCATCTGGTTGACGTACGTCGAAAAGATTTGCCGGTACTTCATGTCCACGGCGCTGTCGCGTCGAGCGATGTCGCGCGCAGCCAATGTATCGTGCGCCTCGAACGCGCCGAGAATGTCGCGGACTTGTGCTTCGGCCTCCTCCGCAAGCATCCCCAGCGGCTCAGAAGACGGCACATCGGGTAAGTCGACCATCGACCTGCCGATTCGAGCGATCGATACACAGTGATCTGCCATTCGCTCCAACTCGGACGCAATGTGATCGAACCCGTGAATATCGCGCAGGTCGCGTGCAACCGGAGCTTGGGTGAGGATCACGTGAAAGCAGGCGTCCCGGATCTTGCGGTGCTGGTCGTTGATGGCGGCGTCACCTTCGATGACCGCAGTGCAAATCTCGGCATTGCGCTCACGTAGCCCCCAGATGGCCCGTTCGATGGCGACCTCGACGTGCTTCGTGAGCTCAACAATAGCCGCACGGATGGCATCGAGCTCCCCTTGGAGGACAGGTCGATGAGTGGACGGCGTACTCGACGGGGTGGGCTGGCTCATCCGAATCTACCCGTGATGTAGTCCTCGGTTCGTTTCTCCACTGGATCGCTGAACATCTCGTCGGTCTTTCCGAGCTCAACCAATTCGCCGGCCCGACCCTCACCCATCAGCATGAAGGCTGTGTAGTCGCTGACGCGCGCCGCCTGCTGCAGGTTGTGGGTCACGATAATGATGGTCACAGTCCCGCGGAGTTCGCGCATCAACTCCTCGATCCGAAGGGTTGAGATGGGATCGAGCGCGGCGCACGGCTCGTCCATGAGGATGACATCGCTCCCAGCGGCCAGCGTACGTGCCAAGCACAAGCGCTGCTGTTGCCCTCCGGAGAGTCCAGTCGCCGCAGCCTTGAGACGATCCTTCACCTCGTCCCAGAGCGCCGTCTGTTGGAGACAGCGCTCGACCGCATCGTCCAGCGTCGATTTGGATTGGCGTCCGTCGAGACGCAGGCTGTAGATCACGTTGTCATATATGCTCATCGGGAACGGCGCCGGGCGCTGGAAGAGCATGCCAACGCGCCGACGCAGGCTCGCGACATCGACCTCTGGGGCATAGACGTTCTGGTCGCCCAGCATGACCTCGCCGTCGAGACGGAATGACGGGATCAGGTCGTTGATCCTGTTGAGGCTCCGCAGCAGTGTCGACTTGCCACAGCCCGACGGTCCAATGATCGCCGTGATCTCACCGTGGGGCGCCGAGATGGAGACGTCCCGAAGGGCGAGGAACGACCCGTAGCGTGCATTCACATTTCGGGTACGCAGCGCAGGATCCTCCACCTGCACGATGCTCGGTCGCTCGGGACGTCCCTTCCCGGAGTCGGATTCCTGCAGGCGCCCCAAGATGCTCAACTCACTCGCCATCTCAACCCACCCTCCCACTCACATATGCCTCGGTCGCCGCCTGAGCCGGAGCCCCAAAGATCTGATCGGTTGCGCCGAATTCAACCAACCGCCCGGGCTCGCCGGCGCGTTCAATGGTCATGAACCCAGTGAATTGCGATACCCGTGTCGCCTGCTGCATGTTGTGGGTCACGATGATGACCGTGTACTGATCTGCGATCTCACGGATGAGTTCCTCGATCTTGAAGGTTGCGATCGGGTCCAGCGCAGAACAGGGCTCATCCATGAGCAGGAGCGCAGGATCGACCGCGACAGCTCGCGCAATGCACAACCGCTGCTGTTGCCCGCCGGAGAGACTCACTGCAGGTTTGTAGAGACGATCCTTGACCTCCTCCCACAGCTGAGCGCGACGCAGCGCGCTCTCGGCGATCTCATCCAGCTTCCGATCCCCCGCCGACCGGGCGAGTCGCACGCCGATGATCGCGTTCTCGAAGATTGATTTGGTCGGAAACGGGTTCGGGCGCTGGAACACCATCCCGATCTCGCTGCGCACCGAGCCTGGGTCGATGTCCGGATCGTAAATATTCTGTCCGCTGAACATCACCCGACCCTCGACGCGGGCACCGGGCACGATCTCATGCATGCGATTCACGCAGCGAAGAAGGGTGCTCTTGCCGCAACCAGATGGGCCGATGAGGGCGGTGACTCGATGGGCCGGGGCCACCAGGTCCACGTCGGCCACCACGTGGTGCTTGCCGAACCAGGCGTTGAGGTTGTCAATCGATAACCCGTCTGCCGGTGTCTCAGGGATCGGAGTCGTGCCATCCACCTTCGGCGTGGCGGGCGCTGGTTCGGTTGCCACGTCAGGCATTCGACGTACGCACTCGGCGGCCGAAGAAGCGAGCAACGAACGTGAAGATCAACACGATGGCGATGAGTGTGAGAGCACCTGCCCATGCCCGTCCTTGGCCTTCCTGAAACCCGGTGACCGCGTTGTCGAAGATCTGGAGCGAGAGGGTCGACATGCGCCGGGCTGGGTTGTACTCGGTGAACAGGTCATTGCCCAGCGCCGTGAGGAGCAGCGGCGCGGTCTCGCCCATGGCACGGGCGACGGCCAGCATAGCTCCGGTGATGATTCCAGGCAGCGCGGTCGGGATACAGACCCGCATCACCGTCTGACTACGAGTGGCTCCGAGGGCCAGACTCCCTTCGCGGAGCTCGTTGGGAACCAGCCGCAGCATCTCCTCTGTCGTCCGAGTCACCAGAGGCAGCATGACGATGGCGAGGGCGAGCGATCCAGCGAAACCGGAAAACCCGAAACGCGTTACCCAGATCGCGTAGATGAAGGCGCCAGTGACGATGGTCGGCACCCCGATCAGTACGTCGTTGAAGAAGCGGATCGTGTCCGCCAATCGCCCCCGCCCATACTCGACAAGGTAGATCGCCGCGCCGATTCCCAACGGAATGCCGATCAACGCCGCGATACCAACAATGATGAGACTACCGACGATGCCGTTGTAGAACCCACCACCGGCGGCCGCAGGGTTGCCGGGAGGGGTCTGTGTGAGGAAACCAAGGTTTAACGCACCCACGCCCTGGATGGCCACATAGATGAGCACCCAGGCGAGCACGCCGACCGCCACCACCACTGCGGCGATGAGCAAGCCCACCAGGACCGCACTCTTGGCGCGTCGCCGGCGCAGCGCCGGCCGGTTGCGGAAGCCAGACGTGCCGACGGCCAGCTGGGTCACAGCGCCACCCCACGTCGGGCAATCAGGCGCGCAAGGATGTTGACCACCAACGCGACGATCAAGAGCCAGAACCCCACCACGAACAGCGCCGACAGATGGAAGGGCTCCGTGGCCTCGGTGAACTCGTTGGCGATGACGCTGGACATCGTCGCCCCTTGCGAGAAGATGCTCGCGTTGATATGCAGCACGGCATTGCCGATCACCATGGTCACTGCGATGGTCTCGCCCAGAGCGCGCCCCAAACCGAGAAGCGATGCACCGACGATGCCCGATCGAGCTCGCGGCAACACGGCAATGCGGATCATCTCCCATCGCGTTGCCCCCAAAGCCAGCGCTGCCTCTTTCTCGTTCCGTGGCGTGCTCCGGAACACCTCACGGCAGACGGCCGCGATGATGGGCAGAATCATGATCGCCAGCACCAGCCCTGCGCTGAAATACGACACTCCGAAGAAGGGACCCTGGAACGCAACCCCGATCACCGGTACAGTGCCGAGCGTCGTGGTTAGAAAATCCACGACCGGCTTGATCGCCGGTATGAGCGCGAAGATTCCCCAGAAGCCGTAGACAACACTGGGTACTGCAGCCAGCAGATCCACCAGCCCGGACAGCGGGCCTCTGATGCGCTGCGTGGCCACCTCCGTGATGACCAGCGCCGCCCCGACAGCCAGTGGGACCGCGATGATCATTCCGATGATCGACGTGAGCATCGTGCCGTAGATGAACTGCACGATCCCGTACGGATTCGGGTGCGAGACGTTGGGGAGGGCGTCCGACGGCGCCCAGCGCGCGGTCGTGATGAAGGAGAAAAATCCGTAGTGCTGCATGGCTGGAAGCCCTTCCAGCACCAGGAAGACGACCATCCCGGCGATCACGACCAGCACGATCCAGCCAGTGATCGAGACGCCGGCTCCGAAAATCCGGTCGGCGACGCGCGGCCGGCCGCGCTTCAAGAGGGTCGGATTTACCCGAACGGTGGAGGCGGCGATGCCGCCGCCTCCAGCAGCCGGCGGCGGCATCAGAAACCCACCACGGTCAATGTGGTTTTCGGCTCACGGTGAGACAGGGGTACCGTTGACCGTGATCTTCTTGAGTTGGGCGATACAAAGAGCCTGCAGCGTCGGACCGAGCGGTGTGTAGTTCACCGAGCCTGTGAGGTCCTGGCCTTTGGTCAGCACCCACGAGAAGAAGTTGACGAGCGCCGCTGCCGTTGCGGCCTTGGTCTGGTTCTGGTAGACGAGCGCCCACGTCAGCCCGGTGATCGGATAGGCCTGTGCATTCGTCGACAGGTTGACGATGTCAATCCTCAGGTCGGACGGGTAACTCGTGATGCCGACCGTTGCATTGGCAGCCGTCTGCTCGCACGGCTCGATGAACAGGCCCGCCTTGTTCTTGACGTCTCCGTACGTCTGGTGCTGCGCGATGGCGTAATCGAGCTCGACGTAGCCGAGGCCACCAGAAGTTTGGCTGACCACAGCGGACACCCCGTCGTTGCCTTTGCCGCCGATCCCGACGGGCCACGCCACCGTCTTACCTTTGCTGGTCGTGGATCCGCCGAGCGCGGTCACCCATGCAGGGCTGGTCTGCGTGAGGAAGTCGGTGAAGATGGCGGTTGTCCCGGACCCGTCCGAGCGGTGGGCTACTGCGATGGGGGTGTTGGGCAGCGTGATTCCCGGATTCAACGCTTTGATCGCGGGGTCATTCCACATCGTGATGCCACCTGAGAACATCTTGCCGAGCGTGTCGCCATCGAACTTGAGACCGCTCGCGATGCCAGGAAGGTTGTAGATGACCACAACCGGCGCCTGCACGAGCGGAATTTGCACGATCGGACCCCCCTTCGCCTTTGCGAGGTCGGTGTCCGACATGAACGCATCCGAATCGCCGAAGTCCACCGTCTTCGCCTGAATCTGAGCGACCCCCGCACCAGAGCCCACCGACGAGTAGGCGACCTGGACTCCAGTGGCCGTGGCATACGCCTTCGTCCAGACCGACATCATGGGCGCGACAAATGTCGACCCGGCTCCACTGACGGTCGTCGCCTGGCCCGAAACGGTGGCGAGGCCGTTTGCGTAGCCGGGGTTGGCGGTGGTTCCGGTGCAAACTGGCGTTGGTGTGGCGGTCGGCGCGTTCGTCGCCGCAGGGGTGCTGGTTGATCCACACGCGGCGAGAACGGATCCCCCCGCCAGCAGCGTCAACGCACCTCGCACGCTCGCGCCTCGACGCCAGAATGCGCGTTCACGGTTCAGCGATGGTTCGATCTCGACCGTCATCTCAGCCCTCAATTCCCCAGACTTCGCCCTGTCGCGTTGCGACTGCACGCGGTTATCGTGCCGATCGAGTGGTTAACGGCGACACATGCGGACGGTTAAGGACCGCTTAACGGTTGGCGCATTCCCGCGCTCCCCCAGCCGAGCGTCACCCGAGCGCGCCGCCGGTGATTCAAGGCGTCGGCGTCGCTGGTCCGCCGAGCCGCTGTTGAATTCTTGGAGTGCCCGTCGACAATTCCCCGCTGTGAGAACTTTGTGCGGTTGTTAGGTGATGGTTAAGAAATGGGAGATCCGGCGAGACCCGCCCGAAGGACCCCGACAGAGGTCCTCGGATCGGGTCCAGCGGCCGCCCGCACCACCACGATCCGCTCCGCCCCCGCAGCGATGACGCCGGGAAGCGACGTTGTGTCGATGCCCCCGATGGCAAACCACGGGCGGTGTTCCAGCCCGTCCCGCGAGCGCGAGGCCGCGTGGGTCACGACCCCGAGCCCTGTCGCCGGCCTGCCCGGCTTGGTCGGCGTGGCGTAAAGGGGGCCGACGCACAGGTAGTCGGCCTCCGGGTCACCGGCGTCGAACTCCGCGGTGGAGTGCGTCGACAGTCCGATGACCACGTCCGGCCCGACCAGCTGTCGCGCCCACGACGGGGAAAGGTCGTTCTGGCCGAGATGGACCCCGTCGGCGCCGGAGGCGACGGCGAGATCGGCGCGATCGTTGACCACGAAGAGAGCGCCATGGCGGTCGGCTGCGGCACGGAAGACCGCACTCCAGCGAAGGATGTCTCCGGCCTCGGCGTCCTTCTCGCGGAGTTGAATGATGTCGGCACCGGCCTCCAGCACGGCGCCGAGGAACTCCGAAAGATCGTCCTCCACCTGGCGCGCCCCGGTGACCACGTAAAGGCGCGCTCGCTCCAGGCGCTGTCGCCGCACGTCACCAAGCGCCGGCATCACCGAGGTTCGACAGCATCTTCGGGCGGGAGCCGAGGTCGGCGATCCCCTCCCAGGACGTCGACGCCTCGGCATAGAGCCGCTGAGGGATGCGTCCAGCCCGGAACGCGAGCCGCCCGGCTTCGACAGCACCGCCGATCGCCCTCGCCATCAGTACCGGCTCGGCGGCACGGGTGATCGCCGACGCGACCAGCACGGCGTCGCATCCGAGCTCCATCGCGATCGCGGCGTCCGAGGCGGTGCCGACGCCGGCGTCGAGCACCACCGGGACACCCGCACGCTCGCGAATGATCCGGAGGTTGTAGGGGTTGCGGATCCCTGACCCGCTACCGATCGGCGCGCCGAGCGGCATCACCGCCGCGCAACCCAGGTCCTCGAGCCGTCGCGAGAGCACGGGGTCGTCGTTCGCATATGGGAGCACGACGAAGCCGTCATCGATCAGCTGCTCGGCGGCGACCAGCAACTCCGCGCCGTCGGGGAGCAGCGTCTCCTCGTCGGCGATCACCTCGAGCTTGATCCAGTTCGTCTCGAAGGCCTCGCGAGCGAGCCGAGCGGTGGTGACCGCGTCGTGGGCGGTGTAGCAGCCGGCGGTGTTGGGCAGGATGCGGCGGCCTCCCTGGGCGACGACACCCAGGAACGAGCTCGCCCCCGACGGATCCAGGCGGCGCAGGGCCACGGTGACGATCTGCGTGCCGGAGGCGTCGAGGGCCCGCTCGAGGATGTCGAGGCTCGGGGCGCCGCCGGTCCCCATGATCAGCCGCGAGCGGAATTGCTCGCCGGCGATGACCAGGAGGTCGGCTAGGTCAGTCATCGGACCTCAGCCACCCTGGACGGCGTGGAGGATCTCGAGGCGATCCCCGGCGGTCAGGGTGGTGTCGGCCCAGCTCGCCCGAAGCACGACGTCACCGTTTCTCGCGACAGCGATCCCACGCTGCTCCGGCGGGAGCTCCATCTCGCGAAGCAGGTCGGTGAGCCCCAGCCCTTCGGCAACCTCACGGCTCTCGCCGTTGACGACGATGATCACGCGCCGACCCTGGCCGTCCGCCGGAACCGCGATGGTGCCCAGGGCCGGGTGGCCTCGGGCCACGGCGCTCCGGTGAGCACGCTGGAGACGGCGTCGGCCGTGGCCGGCGCAAGCAGGTAGCCGTTGCGGTAGTGGCCGGTCGCGACGATGAGGCCTTCGGTCGTGGAGTCACCAACCATGGGCCTATTGTCGGGCGATCCGGGTCTCAGCCCGGCCGACGCCTCGACCAGCTCCAGCTCGGCGACGTCGGGCACCAGGCCTCGTGCCTCGCGGAGGAGCTCGTACACCGCCCCACCGGTCACCGAGGTGTCGAATCCCTGCTCCTCGACGGTTCCGCCGATGACCACACGGCCGTCGCCCCTCGGCAGGATGTACACAGAGCCGCCGCGTATCGTTCGCGCGATCAAGTCGGGGATGCCGCGCAGACGCAGGATCTGTCCCTTCACGGGCCGCACCGGTGGGATGTCGTCCGGCGGGAGACCGGGGACGGCGCCGGACCAGCAGCCGGCGGCGAGCACGACCTTGGATGCCTCGAGCCGCTCCCCGCTCTCGAGTGCGACACCGGTGACCCGGCCACGCTCGACGATCAGTGACGCCCTGCTGCGGTGGATCTGGACCCCGAGCCGGCTGCACGCCTGGAGCAGGGTCGGGACCATGGCGCGAGGATCCACCTGGTGGTCGGATTCCACCAGCATCCCGCCACGTATCGATGGTGCAAGCCTGGGTTCGAGCTCGCGGGTCTGATGCGAGGTGAGCCGCTCGACGGCGAGTCCGAGCTGCCGGCGAAACCGGAACTGCCGCTCGAGCGCCATCTGCTCGTCGGCGTCGACGGCGACGTGCAGGGTTCCCGTCTGGCGGTAGCCGGCCGAGCGACCCGCGTCGAGCTCGAGCTCCGCGATGAATGATGGAAATCGCGCCGCGGAATCGCGGTTGACGGCGACGACCAACTCCTCGCCGAACTCCGCCTCCCCCACCGGGGCGATCATCCCGGCCGCAACGTTTGACGCGCCGGATCCCGGGTCCGGATCGACCACCGCCACGGTGAGCCCGGCCCGCGCCGCCCGCCATGCCACCGACAAACCGATGACACCCCCACCGATGACCGCTGCGTCCACGCGTCTCCTCCGATGCCCGGTCGAGTTTACGGGGCCTGGTCGATTGCGCCGATCCGGTCGAGGCGGTATCCCACCCCGAACACGGTGGTGATCCGGAACGGTATCTGCGCGAAGGGCTCGAACTTCTCGCGAAGCCAGCGAACGTGCACGTCGACGGTCTTGGGATCGCCGTAGAAGCGGTTGCCCCAGACGGCCGCGATGATCGCCTGACGCGAGAGCACCCGTCCGGGATTGCGCAGCAAGAGTGAGAGGAGGTCGAACTCCTTGGGCGCCAGCCGGAGCTCCAAAGTCTCGACGTGGATGGTGCGTGCGGCTCGGTCGATCTTGAAGCCGTCGAACTCCTCGATCTCTGGCGCACCGGCTGGGCGGGCGCTCATCTCCGAACGCCGGAGCAGCGCCGTGACCCGTGCGAGCAGCTCGTTGAATGAGAACGGCTTGGTGACGTAGTCGTCCGCGCCGAGTTGCAGCCCCACCACCTTGTCGACCTCGGTTCCCTTGGCGGTGAGCATGAGGATGGGCGTCGATGATTCCTGGCGCAGCACGCGACACACTTCGAGCCCGCTCAGCCCGGGCAGCATCACATCGAGCAGGATCAGGTCGGGACGCTCCGCCCGCGCCAGGTTGAGCGCGTCCGGTCCCGTCGAGGCCTCGACGACGTCATACCCCTCGCGGGCGAGGTTGTAGCGGAGCGTCTCGCGGATGGCGTCCTCGTCCTCGACCACGAGGATACGTTTGGCGACGGTGGGCGCCATGAAACCGAGCTTAGCGATTCCCTTCGAGAGGCGCCTCGACCACGCGCCTATACTCGCCATGGTGGAGGCACTGGACGCCGTCGAGGCACTGTCCGGTACAGGGAGCATCGATGTGCTCCGGGCCGTGGGGCTCCTCCTTGACCCGGGCATCGTGGGTCTCGACTCCCAGGGAAGAGTGCTGCTCGCCAATGAGGCCGCCCGGCGTTTGCTCGGCCTGGCGCTGGTCGAGGGATCGGAGTTTGTCGCCGGCGAGGTCGACTACCGCATCATCCGGCTCCTCGACGAGGCGCGCCAGAGCGGCCGTGTCGAGGAGCGTGCGATCACATTGCACGACCGGGACTTCAACGCTCGCGCGATCGCGCTCAACGGGGAGGTGTCGACTCTGCTGATGGTGCGCGACGAGACGCGCGTTCATCACCTCGAACGAGTCCGGCGCGACTTTGTCAGTAACGTGTCGCATGAGCTGCGCACCCCGATCACCGCGGTGCAGCTCATCGCCGAGACGCTGGCGAACGGAGGCCTCGAGGATACGGACGCCGCCGCAGACTTCGTCCGCCGGATCGGGCAGGAGGCGTCACACATGGCGCAGATGGTCGAGGAGCTGCTCGAGCTCAGCACCATCGAGTCCGGGCTCCGGCCCATGGCCAGCGAGCGCGTCCCCATCACCGTGCTCATGGGCAGCCTCGACCGTCTCCGCCCGCTCGCCGAGAGCAAGGGTGTGAGGCTCGACGTCAGCGTCGGCCCAGGGACGCCCGACCTGGTCGGCGACGCGTCGCACCTCGGTCAGGTCCTCCGCAACCTGGCACACAACGCGATCAAGTTCACGCCGTCGGGCGGCGTCATCTCCATCACCGCCGCTCCCGGCACTGCCGGCCAGGTGGTCCTGCGCTGCCGCGACACCGGGGTAGGGATCACGCCCGCCGACCTGCCCCGGATCTACGAGCGCTTCTGGAAGGCCGACAGCTCGCGGCAGCGCGACGGTGAGGGATCCGGGCTCGGCCTCGCGATCGTTCGCCATGTCGTCGAGGCGCACGGGGGCACCGTCACGGTGACCTCCGAGCCTCGCCACGGCACCGAGTTTCAGGTCGTCCTCCCCGCCGCCGTGGACGTCTGAACGAGGAGCGATTGCTCGGCTTGCCGCCGCGGAACGAGGTTGGTTACCATTCGACGATAGTTACGACGTAGAAAGCTTCCTTGCAGGGGGAGGCCCATGGCGGAACGTGTCCTCGACCTCGATGCGTCGCCGCCGATCGAGGCGCTGCCGGCGCTTCTCGACCGGCATACGGAGTTGCTCGACCACGGTCTTCGAAAGACCGCTCCCCGCACGCGAGGGGCTGCTCCGGCAGATGTCCGCCTACCACCTGGGCTGGACGGACGCGCAGGGCCATCCGGCGAACGACCCGCGGCGGCAAGCGTATCCGCCCCGCACTGGCGCTCTGGGCGTGCGAGTCGCTCGGAGGCGACGCGGCATGGGCGCTCCCCGCAGCCGTCGCCGTTGAGCTGATCCACAACTTCACGCTGATCCATGACGACATCCAGGATGGCGACCAGCTCCGCCGCCACCGCCCCACCGTGTGGACCATCTGGGGTGCGGAACAGGGCATCAACGCCGGCGACGGCATGTTCGCCAACGCGATGAGCGGCCTGCTCGCGCCGGGTCCGCGCCCGGGACGTCGAATGCGCGCGGCTCACCTCCTGAGCGCAGCGGTGGTTCAGGTGGTCGAGGGCCAGTGCCTCGACCTCTCGCTCGAGGGCCGCGCCGGCGCCGCCCAGGCCACCTACCTCCGGCTGGTCACCATGAAGACGGGCGCGCTGATCGGAGCCGCGATGGCGGCGGGAGCCGTGCTCGCCGGCGCACCCCGCGCGGTCGCCCGGCGCTTCGACGCCGCGGGCAGGCTGCTCGGGCTCGCATTCCAGGTTCGCGACGACTGGCTGGGTACGTGGGGCGACCCCCTGGTCACGGGCAAAGGCCGGAGCGGCGACCTGCGCCGGCGCAAGCTCACCTATCCCGTGGTGGCCGCCTACGAGGTGGCGACGCCCGCCCGGCGCCGCGAGCTGCGCCGGCTCTTCCGCGAACGTGAGCCCGGCGGGGAGTTCCGCCTTCGTGCGCTGCTCGATGACCTGGGCGGTCCCGCACTGACCGCCGGGGTTCCGATGGTCCTGGCCCGCGACGCCATCGCGGCGCTCACCGGACTTCCCGACGAGGCGCTCACCGACTTCGCGGATCTGGCGATCCATGTTGCTGAACGCAACCGTTAACGCGAGCACCGACGCGAAGACCGGATCGCGCACGGCCTCGCGCAAGGACGAGCACCTGCGCATCAACGTCGACGAGGACGTCACCGCCAAGGGCATCGAGAGCGGTTTCGACGACTGGCGTTTCGTGCATCGCGCGCTGCCGGAGATCGACCTCGACGACGTGGAGCTGCGCACCCACCTGCTCGGCCGGCACGTCGACGCGCCGCTGCTGATCTCCTGCATGACCGGAGGCACCGAGCAGACGCGGGTCATCAACGAGCGGCTGGCGCGGGTCGCCCAGGCTCACGGCCTCGCCATGGGGCTCGGTTCCTGCCGAGTCCTGCTCGAACAACCTGAGGTGCTCCCGACGTTCGATGTTCGTGAGCTCGCGCCTGACGTGCCGCTGCTCGCCAATCTCGGTGCCGTGCAACTCAACCTCGGCGTCGGCACCGAGGAATGCCGTCACCTGCTTCGCACGCTGCGCGCCGACGCCCTCGTGCTGCACCTGAACCCGCTGCAGGAGGCGCTCCAGGCGTCAGGCAACACCGCCTTCAGCGGACTCCTCGCTCGCATCGCGGCGCTGTGCGCAACCCTCGGTGCGCCGGTGATCGTCAAGGAGGTCGGCTGGGGCATCGCCGACGACCTGGTCACGCAACTCCTCGATGCCGGGGTTGCCGCGGTCGACGTCGCCGGAGCCGGCGGGACGTCGTGGAGCGAGGTCGAGCGCCATCGCATGACCGACCCGGTCCGCGCGCGCGTTGCAGCGTCATTCGCCGGCTGGGGCATCCCGACCACTGAGGCGCTGATCCGCGCGCGGAGCGTCGCGCCCGGCAGCGTGCTGATTGCCAGTGGCGGTGTGCGCGACGGGATCGATGTCGCCAAGGCGCTCACGCTTGGCGCCGACTTCCGTCGGCATCGCCGGGCCGCTGGTGCGCGCCGCGGCCGCGGGCGATGAGGCGCTCGAGGAGACCGTCGCGGTGATCCTCGAGGAGTTGCGTCTCGCGATGTTCTGCGTCGGCGCGTCGCGGGTCCGCGACCTGCGTCGTGATGCCCATCTGGTGCGCTGCGACGGGCAGGCCCTCTGATGGTCCAAGCCACGGTGTCGCTCGAGGCGGCTGATGCGTACTGCCGCCGGCTCGTGAGGCACTATGAGAATTTCACGGTCGCCTCGCGGCTCTCACCTCGCGGACTGCGACGCGACCTCACCCGGGTCTACGCGTTCTGCAGGTTCACCGATGACCTCGGTGACGAGAGTGGCGACCGGGCGGTCGCGATGCGCCGTCTCCGTCGCTGGCGCGACGAGACACGCGAGAGCTTCGAGCACGACGAACGCACGCATCCGGTGCTCGTCGCGCTCACCGACACCGTGCGCCGATTCCAGCTGGACGCGCAACCCTTCATCGACCTCATCGATGCGAACGTGCAGGACCAGCGCGTCGACACCTACGAGGACTGGTCGGCGTTGCGCGGCTATTGCACCCATTCCGCGGCGCCGGTCGGGCGAATCGTGCTCCGCCTTTTCGATATTCGCGATCCGGCGGCGGTGGCGCTGAGCGACAACGTCTGCATCGGCCTGCAACTTGCGAACTTCGCGCAGGACGTCTCCGTCGACAGGCGACTGGGGCGCACGTACCTGCTGCAGAGCGACATCCGCGACCACGGGATCGATGGTGCGACCCGCGCGATGTGCGAGCGCGCCGGGGCGCTGCTTGCGTCGGGCGTCGCGTTGGAGGCGCTCGCACCGCCACGGTTGCGCGTGCAGCTTGCGCTGTATCGCCTTGGCGGCGAGGCGATTCTCCACGCCATCGCCGCGACCGGCTATCGCACCGCAACCCAGCGCCCGGCCGTCGACCGCGCGGCCCGCATTGGCATCGTCACCGCGGCGCTCTCGGCGGGACTGCGTCGTGGTCAGGCCCGGGGCGCGGCGGTGACGGCACGACCCGCAGGCGAGCGACGTGCTTGACACGCCGACGGCGAGCGGCGTCCGTGCGCTGGAGCGTTACTGCGAGGACATGGCACGCCGCGAAGCCGCCAACTTCTACTGGGGATTCATCGCGCTGCCACGCCATCAGCGCACCTCGATCTACGCGCTCTACGACTTCGCACGGCAGGTCGACGACGACGCTGACCTCGACGGACGCGCCTCGCGCGATCAGCGCCTCGAGCACCATCGTCGCCGGCTCCGCGACACCCGTCCCGGCGACAGCACCGATCCGGTGATGGGATTGCTCGCGATCGCGATGCGCCGCCACGCGATCCCACTGTCCGAGCTGGACATGCTCATCGACGGTGTCGCGATGGACCTGACCACCACCCGGTACGAGACCTGGGAGGAGCTGCGCGCGTATGCCAACCTGGTCGCATCGGTGGTGGGGCGCATGTGCGTGCGCATCTTCGGGTTTCACGATCCGACCGCCCTCGAACGCGCCGATGAGCTGGGCGTCGCGCTGCAGCTGATCAACATCCTCCGTGACGTGCAGGAGGACGCGAGCCGCGGTCGTATCTACCTGCCGCTCGGTGAGCTGAAGGAGTTCGGCATCACCGAGAGCCACATCCTCGACGGCCGCGTCGCACCCGGCTGGCACGCGTTCATGGCGATGCAGATCGCTCGTGCGCGACAGCTGCACGCCACCGGTATCCGGGTGACCGAGTTCGATCCCGAAGCAGCCCGCCGTGTGCGTGCGCACCATGGCAGGGATCTACCTGGGAATCCTCGACCGGATCGAGGCGGCCCCCGACCTGCCGCTTCGTGGACGTGCGCGGCTCTCGAAGGCGGCGAAGCTCGGAGTGATGGCTCGCTCATGGCTGGCGGCGGTATGAGCCGGCAGCCGCGTGTCGCGGTTGTGGGGGCGGGGCTCGCGGGCCTCACCGCCGGGCTCGCGCTCGCCCGGCGCGGGTGGCGCGTCGACCTCTACGAGCGGTCCCGTCTGCTCGGCGGCAAGGCGACGTCCTTCGAGGTGGATGGCCATGAGGTCGACTGCGGACAGCACGTCGTGCTCGCCTGCTGCACCGCGACCCTCGACCTGGTCGATGAGCTCGGGCTTCGCGACTCCCTCTACATCCAGCCCCGATTCGAGGCGACAGTGCTTTCGCGCACGCGTCCGCCCGCGCATCTCCGCGCATCGTCGCTGCCGGCGCCGTTGCACCTGATGGCCGGGTTCGCACGGTATCCGCACCTCACCACGATGGATCGCATCCAGGTGGCACGCGCGCTGCTCGGCGGCACGCAGCGATCGGTCACCGAAGGGCGACATGGCCGCGTGGTTGCGCCGTCATCATCAGAGCGGACGCGCCTTGCGAGCCTTCTGGGATCCGTTCCTGGTGCCGGCGCTCAACGCGCCACTCGATCGTGTGTCAGCGGAGATGGGGTTGTTCGTCATCCGGACCGCGTTTCTCGGCGACCGCGATGCCGCGCGCATCGCCTACCTGCGCGTCCCTCTGGTCAGGCTGGCGGAGGCTGCCGCGGCGCGGTTCGACGGCGTCCACCTGCGCCAGGCGGTGGTCGGGTTGCATCGAGAAGGCCGCCGCGTCACCGGCGTGAAGCTGAGCGGCGGGACGGGCGCGGCGTGCGACGCCTGCGTCCTCGCGGTGCCGCCGAGGCGTCTCAGCTCGATCCTCGAGGACGCACCCGCTCTGGGGGTCGAGGGGCTCGATGCGTTCCAACCCATGCCGATCGTCGACGTCCACCTCTGGTACGACCGCCCAGTGCTGGGCTGCGACTTCGCGGCACTGCTCGATTCGCCCGTGCAGTGGGTGTTCGAGAAGTCGCCCGGATACGTCTGCTGCAGCATGAGCGCGGCTGACGACCTCGTCCAACGACCGGAGCGCGAGCTCGTCGAGCTCGGTCGCAAGGAGCTTGCCGCCGTCCTGCCCGATGCCGCGCGCGCGCAGTTGCTGCGTGGTGCGGCCACGCGCGACCCGGACGCCACCTTCATCCCCGCTCCCGGTGTGCGCCGCCCCGGCCCGGCCACCGCGCTCTCCAACCTGGTGATCGCCGGTGCATGGACCGATACGGGATGGCCCGCGACCATCGAATCGGCGGTCCTGAGTGGACGGACGGCGGCCTTCACCCTGTTCAGCAACGCGGCTGGATGGCAGTCCACCCAAACCGGCGCCGGCGCCGGTGCGCCGATCGAGGTGGCACATGCCGTCTGAGGCGCTGCACTCCGCCGTCGAGTGGTTGCTCGACCATCAGGACCCGCAGGGTTGGTGGAGCGGCGAGCTCGAGACCAACGTGACCATGACCGCCGAGCACGTGTTGTTGCTGCGCTTCCTGGGCGTCTCGCACGACGACATTCGCGAGGGCGCGATCCGGCACATGCTCGGGACACAGCGTGAGGACGGATCCTGGGCCCTGTACCACGACGGCCCGGGCGACCTCAGCACCACCATCGAGGCGTATGTGGCGCTGCGCGTCCTCGGCGTCGACGCGACCCGGCCGGAACTCCGTCGCGCGCTGCGCATGATCCTCGACCAGGGCGGCCTTGTCGAAGCGCGCGTGTTCACGAAGATCTGGCTTGCCCTGTTCGGCATCTTCCCGTGGGACGGTGTGCCGAGCATGCCACCGGAGCTGGTCCGAACTCCCTTCGTGGGCACCGCTGAACCTTTACGACTTCGCGTGCTGGGCGCGGGGCACGATCGCGCCGCTGCTCATCGTCATCTCCCGTCGTCCAGTGCGCGATCTCGGGGTCGACGTCGGCGAGGTGATTGCTCCCGGAAGCGCGCGCCGGATGCATCGCGTCGCGAGTTCAGGCGTGTTCCTGTGGCTCGATCACCTGCTCAAGGTCTACGACCGGCTGCCCCGCCAGCCGGGACGCGCCTCCTCGCGCCGGAAGCTGGTCACGTGGATCACCGACCGGCAGGAGGCCGACGGTGGATGGGGCGGCATCCAGCCGCCATGGGTCTATTCACTGATCGCGCTCCACCTCGAAGGCATGTCGCTGGATCACCCGGTCATGCGGCGTGGGCTCGAGGGATTTCGCAGGTTCAGCATCGACGACGAGGATGGATTCCGCCTCCTCGCGTGCATGTCGCCGGTGTGGGACACCGCGTGGGCGATGCTCGCGCTGCGCAAGGCCGGTGTACCTCGTCATCATCCGGCGCTGCGGCGTGCGGTCGACTGGGTGCTCGCCGAGCAGATCTCGGGTGGCGGCGACTGGCAGGTCAAGGTGCCGCTGCGCGATTGTGGCGGCTGGGCCTTTGAATTCGACAACGACATCTATCCCGACGTCGACGACACCGCCGTTGTCGTGCTCGCTTTGCTTGAGTCCGGGGAGCCGGAACAGGTGTCGAGGTCGATTGCAGACGCGGTCCGCTGGTGCAGGGCGATGCGCTCGCGCAACGGTGCATGGGCGGCATTCGACAAGGACAACACGCGCGCGCTCGTGTACAGGCTGCCCTTCGCCGACTTCGGTGCCATGCTCGACCCACCCTCCGAGGATGTGACCGCGCATGTGCTCGAGATGCTCGCCGGGGTGGGTTGCGGTCTCGACGACCCCGACATCCCGAAGGCGCTGGCCTACCTGCGCGCCGAGCAGCGTCCCTGGGGATCGTGGTACGGCCGCTGGGGCGTGAATCACATCTACGGCACCTGGTGTGTGGTCAGCGCGCTGGTCGCGCTGCGTGCCGGCGACGATATGGTGCAAAACGCGGCGGCCTGGATCCGGCGAGTGCAGAACCCCGATGGTGGCTGGGGTGAACTCCTGCCACTCGTATGTCGACGAGTCTTCGCCGGTGTGGGCACCAGCACTCCCTCGCAGACTTCGTGGGCGATGCTGACGCTGCAGCTGGCGGGCGCGGGTGACGACCCCGCATGCGCACGCGGCCGTGCGTTTCTTGTCGACCGTCAGCGCGGCGGCACATGGGATGAACCGGAGCACACGGGGACCGGGTTTCCCGGGGACTTCTACATCAATTACCACCTTTACCGGCACGTCTTTCCGACCCTGGCACTCGCCGGCGACGAGTCCCAGGACACCGGGCAGCGTGTCACCGAGCGAGAGCTCGTCGCCCACAGATAAGCCACGAGAACAAAGGAGACAGCCATGGCGGTGCCACTGCGACAGGCGATGCGGGTAGGGAGCTACGTGGCGCGGCAACGGCTGCGCCGCAATGAGAAATTCGCGCTGGTGCTGCAGCTCGAACCGCTGTATCAGTGCAACCTGGCATGTGCAGGGTGCGGCAAGATCCAGCACGAGGATGCCATCCTCCAGCGGCGTCTGACGGTGCAGCAGTGCATCGATGCGGTCGAGGAATGCGAGGCTCCGATGGTGTCGATCGCGGGCGGAGAGCCGTTGGTGCACAAGGAGATCGACCAGATCGTGGCAGCACTGGTCGCACGCAAGCGCTACGTCTACCTCTGCACCAACGCGCTGCTGCTCGAGAAGAAGCTGCACCTGTTCACCCCTTCGCCGTACTTCTCCTTCTCGATCCACATCGACGGGCTGCGTGAGCGCCATGACAAGTCCGTGTGCCGCACCGGGGTATTCGACAAGGCCATCGCCGCCATCGCCGCGGCCAAGGCACGCGGTTTCCGCGTGACCACCAACACGACCTTCTTCGACCAGGACGACGCGCGCTCGATTCGCGGCGTGCTCGACTTCCTCAACGACGAGGTGCAGGTGGACAGCATGCAGATCTCACCGGGCTACGCCTACGAGAAGGCGCCCGACCAGGAGCACTGGCTCAACGTCGAGCGCACACATGCGATCTTCCGCGACGCCTTCGCCGATGGGCGGCGGAAGAAGTGGCGGCTCAACCATTCGCCGCTCTTCCTCGACTTCCTCGAGGGGAAGGTGGACTTCAGCTGCACCGCCTGGGGAATCCCGAGCTACTCGGTGCTCGGCTGGCAGCGCCCGTGCTACCTCATGTCCGACGGCTACGCGACGTCGTACCGCGAGCTCGTCGAGACCACCGCATGGGAGAAGTACGGTCGCGGGCGCGACGAGCGCTGCGCCAACTGCATGGCGCACTGCGGGTACGAGCCCACCGCGGTCGTGGCGACGTCCGCTTCGCTGCGCGAATCGATTCGGGCAGCGAGCGACAGCTTCCGCCCTCGCGGGAACAGGGCGCATCTGAACTGAGGTGAACGCGGCGCAGGCAGCGCCCGGCGGGGGTGACGTCTTTCTCACCGGCGCGTCGGGGTTCGTGGGGTCGCACGTGCTGGCGGCCCTGCTCGCCCGCGGCTATCGGGTCCGCGCGCTGGTTCGGGGGGCGTGGGATGCGCCGCCCGGCGTCGACAGCGTGTCCGGCGACCTGCGGGCCCCCGGCGCGTTGATCCCGGTGCTTCGGGACTGCCGGTACCTCATCCACACCGCGGCGCTGTATTCGTTTTCGCCTCGTGATCGAACGGAGATCGTGGCGGTGAACGTGCGCGGGACCTCGGGGATCCTCGAGGCGGCGCGCATCGCCGGTGTCGAGCGCTGCGTGGTCACGTCGAGCTCGGCTGCGTTGCCACCCGCGCCGGCGTCGCATCCGGCCACCGAGGGCGACTGGGCGCGCGCCGATCATCGCGGGTGGTCCTATCACGCCTCCAAGCTCGCCGGTGAGCGAGCGGCGCTGCGCGCGCCGATCGCCGTCACCACCGTGCTGCCGACGGCACCGGTGGGTCCCGGTGATCATCGCCCGACGCCGACGGGAAAGATCATCGTCGACCTGCTGCGAGGTCGCATGCCGGCGACGCTCGGCGGCGGCATGAACATCGTCCCCGTCGAGGATGTCGCCGCTGCGCACGTGCTGGCGCTCGAGCGTGGGCGTGCCGGCGAGCGCTACATCGCGGGAGGCGTCAACCTCACGCTCGCGGAGATGTGGCGGTTGATCTCACGGGCGGCCGGGAAGCCGGAGCGGGCGTTTCGCCTCCCCACGGCGATCGCCGTGGCTGCAGCACGGGTCGACGCGGTTCGCGTCCTGGTGACCGGTGCGGCCCCGGCGATCCCGCTCGAGGGCGTGCGCATGGGCCGCCTCGAGATGTACTCGTCGAGCGCGAAAGCGATCGACGAACTCGGTTACCGCCCGACGAGCGCCGATGCAGCCGTGGCACGAGCGGTGCGCTGGTACCGCGAGCACGGCTATGCCGCCTGAGGTCCTGGTTCACGCCATCTGCGCGATGGGGGTCGAGGCCTGGGGCGTGCGCCGCCGGGCTCCGCAGCTCCATATCGTCAGTGTCGGCATCGGCGGGCGGCCGCCGGCCGGCCTTCCCGGGATCGTGATCAGCGCGGGGCTCTGCGGGGGGCTGCTGCCTGAGCAGATCCCGGGCATGGTGGTGATCGCCAGCCAGGTCGTCGACGAGCAGGGCGCAATCCATGCCTGCGATCCGGGGATCGTCGCCGCACTCGAGAAGGCCGCCCGCTACCTGCGCCTGCCGTTCACCGGCGGGTCGCTGGTCTCGACGGCGGGGATGGTGACCGGCCCCGACCGAGGAACGTGGGCGCGGCGAGGCCACGTCGCGGTGGACATGGAATCCGCTGCTGCGGCGGAATCGGCGCAGCGTTTCGGTGTGCTCCGGGTGATCCTCGACGCCCCGACGCGCGAGCTCTCCGGCGCGTGGGCGCAGCCGGGTCGTGCGATCCGCCGGCCGGCCAACTGGAGCGAGGCGATCTGGCTCGGCGTCAACGCGCCGCGCTACTCGCTGCGGGTCGGCGCCGTGTTAGAGGCGGCCTTCCTCGGCAATGTCGACCCCGAGGTATAGCTGCACCGCTCCACGGAGCATCTGCGCCACCCCCGGCACGTCGAAGTCAACCGCCATCTGATGCAGCGCGGCGCGCTGGGCATGGAGCGCAGCCTCGACAACCCGGCATCCGGCCTCGGTGAGCCCGACCCGGACCATGCGCCGGTCGGGAGCGCATCGAAGCGTCCGGACCAGGCCGCGAGCATTCAACTCATGGACCATCAGCGAGACGCGTGCCTCCGGCGCCTGTATCAGCTCGGCAAGATCCCCCTGCACGCATCCCTCGGTGCCGGCGGCGCCCGCCTCGAGGAGCAGGTGGTACTGGAGTGGGCTCAGGTCGTGCTGGGCGAGGGATCGATTGATCTGGATCATCGCCTGCCGGAAGCCGCGCCGGAACATCGCCGCCAGGCGCAGATCGTCAATCGTGGCGTCCTGGAAGAAGTCGTGCGTCCGAGTTCCCGATTCTGCCTTCGCCACTAGCATCACGCTTCCGACTTTACAGGGTGCTGGAGGGTCAATCGGGCGGCTCTGGGGCGCTCCGGAGCAAATATTTGTTGGCATACGGTAAAAAACGGTGAAGGCGCCGTGAGCCGGATCCATCTCCTCAGGTGAGCCTCGTCAGGATGCTCGCCCAGGGGCCACACCTGAGGGGGGATGCCAGCCAGGGGGATGGGTGCCGAAGGGGGCGGGTCCCACAGGATGGGAGCGCAGCCCGCGCACAGCGGGCTACGCCTCTCCTCTCTCCAATGCGCAGGCTGGCTCATCGCGCTCAGACGGCTGAGCGTTCGGGGATCTCGTGTCCGAGCGCTCGCAGCGCGCGGACGTATTTCGGCGTGCTGTGCGGCTCACCCACGCCGGCGGCGCGGAGGCGGGCGACCACCGCGTCGATCAACGCCGCCTCGGCGTCGAACAGCTCCACCTCGACCTCGCCGAAGGCATCCACCGTGACATCACCGGAGCGGACCGACACGCGATCGTCGGCGACCTCGGCCCGGCGCGTGTCCCCGGCAATCAGGTCGACGGAGTGCCGGTCGGTCACCAGCTGGGCGACGGGGTGAAGCGCCACGTCCCCGACCGCCCTTCGGATGACCTCGACGGCTGCATCGGGTGGCTGGACGGGCGACCCCGGGAAGTCGGTCTCCTCGCGAGACACGGCGTCTCCGACCATGCTGTCGCCGGCCTTGAGCGTCCACTTTCCCTGCTCTCCGGGAGCGCTCCGATACCGCAGGCCGAGCTTGGCGTGGAGCAGGGTCAGCTCATCGGTGTCCCAGTACGTCGCCGACAGCTCAATCCTGCCGCGGTCCACCGCGCGAATGCCCTCGAGGACGCCGTCGAGGTCGGGCAGGACGAAGTCCATGCCGACGGGGATCTTGATCTCGCGCTCTTCAGGCATCGCACCAACTGTAGGCGGATCGCACGGACATCCGGCAGGCTGACGGCCCTCGCGCAGTGAGTGATCAGGCTGGCCGGTGGGTCACCTCATGGACGACGAAGCCGGCGATAAGGGCGACCAGCAGTCCAATCAGTGGACCGATGAGAAAGGCCGGTGACCAGAACGTGCAGCTGAGGAGGCAACTCCCACCTCCGCCGGGACACACGTATGTGGAGGGGACGCTTTCGCTGACACAGAACCCGAGCGCATTGCCCAGGAAGAACGTGACCGTGAGGCCAATGATCGTGCCGACAGCCGCACACACTCGCCGTGATCGCATGCGTCGACCCTATCAGCGCGGGGAGTGCGGCTCTCGAGGCCGGACGATCTTGTTACTGCAAGAACTCCTCGAACCCGGGCCAGGCCACGACCATCTGCTGGCGGAGCTCGTCGGAGAGCGGCAGGTAGGTCCCGGTCGCCTCGGCCACGACCCCGCCGTCTGGGAGCATCACACGACCCTCGGTGTGCAGGGCGCGCCGCAGCAGCCGGGTAATCCGTCCTTCGACTCGGAGCCGCGTTCCCAGCGGCGCGGCGCGGCGGTAGCGCACCTCGAGACGCCCGGTGACCACCCAGTGACGGTGCAGCGCTGAGCAGCGCCCCATCACGTCATCGAGCACCGCGCTGATGATGCCGCCGTGCGCGAAGCCGGGAAACCCGGCATGGTCATCCGTGGGCGTCCAGTGCGTGAAGACCAGCGAGCCGTCGAGCTCATACTGGAGGTGCAGGCCCGAAGGGTTGCGCAGCCCGTGCACCCAGTTCTGCTGGAATTCGCTTCGATCGTTGAGCCAGGCGGGATCGATGTCGTGGTTGATCACGACGCGGTCAGACGTTCGAGGCCGCCGAGGTACGCGCGTAGCGGCTCGGGGACGAGCACGGTCCCGTCCTCCTCCTGGTAGGTCTCGAGGATCGCGTCGAAGGTGCGCGGCACGCCGAGGCCACTGCCGTTCAGGGTGTGCACGTGGCGTGGCTTCTCGCCGGGCCCGGGGCGGTACCGGATCCCGGCGCGTCGCGCCTGGAAATCCGCGAACACCGAGCACGAGGACACCTCGAGCCATTGCCGCAACCCCGGCGCCCACACCTCGACGTCGTACTTCTTCCACTGCGCGAATCCGAGGTCGCCGGTGCACATGAGCAGCACGCGATAGTGCAGGCCGAGGCGCTGCAGGACGTGCTCCGCATGCGCGGTGATCAGCTCGAGCGCGTCCAGCGAAGTCTCCGGGGTGGTGAATCGCACCATCTCCACCTTCTCGAACTGATGGAGCCGGATGTATCCGCGTGTGTCCTTGCCGGCCGCGCCCGCCTCTCGCCGCCAGCAGGGCGTCAGCGCGACATGGGCGATGGGCAGCTGCGCCGCCTCGAGAATCTCGCCTGAGTAGAGATTGGTGACCGGCACCTCGGCGGTCGGGATCAGGAAGAGCCCGTCGTCGGCGTGGTATGCCTCGTCCTCGAACTTCGGGAGCTGCGCGGTGCCGATCATCGCCTCGCGGCGCACGAGGTACGGCGGCGCGATCTCCGTGTACCCGTGCTCACGCGCGAGGTCGAGCATGAACGACGTCAACGCGCGCTGCAGGCGCGCACCGTCACCGCGCAGGACGACGAAGCGCGAGCCGCTGATCTTCACGGCGCGCTCGAAATCGAAGACACCAAGGCGCTCGCCGATCTCGTAGTGCGGCTGCGGATCAAAGGCGAAGCTCGGTGCCTCACCCCACGTGCGTGCGACGACGTTGTCCTCGGGACCGCCGCCGTCGGGAACGCTTTCGTGCGGAGGGTTGGGCACCTCGAGCAGCAGCGCGTCGACGCGCTGCTCGAGCTCGGCGAGGCGCGTCTCGCCCTCCTGGATCCGCAGCTTGAGCGCGGTCAAAGCAACGAGCTGCTCGTCCGACGGCTTTCCTCGCACCGCTGCCGATGCGGCGCGCTGCTCTGCTCGTGCCTGCTCGACCTCGGTGCGCAGACCTCGTGCGTCGGCGTCGAGGGCGAGCAGCTCATCGATGGGGGCGCTCTCGCCCTTCCTGCGCGCGCCCTCGCGTACCGAGTCGGGATCATCGCGGATGCGCTGCATCGACAGCATCAGGCGTCGCCACCACGATGTTGCGGGCGCATCGTCGGGAAGAGCAGCACGTCGCGAATGGTCGGTGAGTCGGTGAGGATCATCACCAGCCGGTCGACACCGATGCCGAGCCCGCCGGCCGGCGGCATGCCGACCTCGATGGCTTCGAGGAAGTCCTCGTCGATCGGCGGGATCTCGGAGTCACCCGCGGCGCGCAAACGCGCCTGCTCCTCGAAACGCGCGCGCTGGTCGATCGGATCGTTCAGCTCGCTGAACGCGTTGGCGACCTCGCGACCCGCGACGATCAGTTCGAAGCGCTCGACAAAACGCGGGTCGTCCCGACGACGCCGCGCCAGCGGGCTCACCTCCGCCGGGTAGTCCAGGACGAACGTCGGATCCCAGAGCTCGGCTTCAACGCGCTGCTCGTAGAGCTCGAGGAGGACACCGCCGGGGCCGAGGTCGCGTGACACCTCGACGCCGATGCTCGCCGCCGCGTCGTGCATGCCGTCCCACGATGCGAGCGCGTCGATGCCGGTGTGCTCACGCACCAGGTCGACCATGGTTGCCACACGGTACGGCGGATGGAGGTCGAGTGAGCGACCGAACGCGGTGCGCGCCAACGGATCTTCGCATGGCGCGCTCCCGCCCTCGGCTTGCTCGGCCAACTGCGGTCCGGCCGCGTTTGCGGCGGCGGTGATCAGCGACTCGGTGAGCTCACGCATGTCGTCGTACGTCGCGTACGCCTGATACGCCTCGAGCATCGTGAACTCCGGGTTGTGCCGGGGCGACAGGCCCTCATTGCGAAACACACGGCCGATCTCGTAGACACGCGCGTACCCGCCGACGATGAGCCGCTTGAGGTGCAGCTCAATGGCGATGCGCAGGTACACGTCGGTGTGCAGTGCGTTCCAGTGCGTCTCGAAGGGCAGCGCATGACCACCACCCGGGATCGGCTGCAGGATGGGTGTCTCGACTTCGACAAAACCGCGCTGATCGAGCGTTGCCCGCAGCGCGCGAATCAGCCGGGTCCGAGTGGCGAAGTGGCGGCGCTGCGCGGCATTGCTGAGCAGGTCGAGATAGCGCTTGCGATAGCGCGTCTCCTGGTCCTGCAGCCCGTGGAACTTCTCGGGTGGCGCGTGGAGCGCCTTGACGAGCAGCGTCACGTCGTCGACGAGCACCGTCGGCTCACCGCGACGGGTCCGCGTGATCGGACCCTTGACGCCGACGATGTCGCCGAGGTCGAGCATTGGCACCATCGCGTGCGCCTCGCCGGCGCGATCGGCGCGAAACCACGCCTGCAGGCGACCCGAGTCGTCCTCAACGTGCGCGAACGCCGCGCCGCCGAGGTCACGCAACTGCATGATGCGTCCGGCCACTGCGACAACCGGGCGATCGGGTGCGTCGGTGTCCGCGTCGGGATGCGCGGCCTCGTACGCCTCGAGCAGACGGCGCGCCTCATCGGTTGTCGCGCTCGGCGCGTAGTCGACACCGTAGGATGGAATCCCACGAGCGGCGAGCTCATCGACCTTGCGCCGGCGCTCTGCAAAGAGGTCGTCGGATGGCATTGCGGCCTATCTTCCCCGGCGAGGCTCGCCGCGTGCGCTTGACGCGCCACGCGGTGCCCTAGTTGATCTTGACGATCTTGATCTGGCGAGAACCACCTGGGCTGACCACATCGACGGTGTCGCCGACGCCGTGACCCAGCAACGCCTTGCCGACCGGCGACTCCATGGAGATCCGACCCTCGGCGACATCAACCTCGGCCGGGCCCACAATCGTGAGCGTCTGTTTGCCGAAGTCATCCTTCACGTCAACGGTCGTGCCGACGCTCACGATGCCGCTCTCGCTGCCCTCTTCGATGATGACCGCATTGCGGAGCATGTTCTCGATCACGAGGATGCGTCCTTCGAGCATCCCCTGCTCGTTCTTCGCCTCGTCGTACTCGGCGTTCTCCGAGATGTCACCGAAGTCCTTGGCGTACTTGATGCGCTCGGCCACCTCGGAGCGACGAACGGTGCGCAGTTCTTCCAATTCGTGCTCAAGCTTGACGAGACCGTCTCGCGTGAGCAGCACAGGTTTGTCCATTCAATTCCCTGGTAATACGTAAATGTTGCGGGTATCCGCCCATCTCCGCGCTGCGGAGCCCGGAGTATAGGCGAGCAAACATCCAACGGGGCGTAACAACTTGTCGTTATTCCTTGACGGAATTGGCTCTTGTTCATATGATCCGCAGCGAGGTCACGGTGAGGATCTCTATCACTGCCCCCCCTCTCGGGGCGTCTCTGGTTTCCAGAGGCGCCCTTCTTTTTTGTACTTCGTCACCCATCGCCGCTGACGAACGCCGGCCTGAACCATCCCTCCGGGTGCGGGCCCGCGGCGAGCGCGCGGTCGAGCAGCGCATCGAGACGGTCTCGAGTGTCCATGGTCTGGACCTCCGCTCGAAGCCGCGCAGCTCCGGCGCAGCCGCGGATCGTCCAGGCAACGTACTTGCGACCGATGCGGAGCGCGCGCGGCTCCCCGTGGTACGCGCAGAGCATGTCGAGGTGTCGCCGGGCCAGGGCGATCCGGTCGGCGAAGTCGAGATCAGGGAGGCGGGTTCCCGTCGCCAGGCGATGGACGGCCTGACGCACGAACCAGAAGTTGCCGAGCATCCCCCGGGCGATCACGACGCCGTCGACCACCCCTGACTGGATGCGCAGCGCCAGCATGTCGACGTCCTCGACGTCGCCGCTGCCGAACACCGGGACGCTGACCGCCTCCTTGACCCGGGCGATCTCCGCCCAGTCGGCGGTGCCCTCGTACTTCTGGCACCGCGTCCGGCCGTGCACGGTGACCGCCGCAACGCCGGCGTCCTGCAGCGCACGAGCCAGCTCGGGCGCATTGATCGTGGAGGCGTCCCATCCGAGGCGCATCTTCACGGTGATCGGGACGGAGACCGCGTCGACCATTGCCGCCACCACCCGGGAGGTGGCGCTCACGTCGCGGGCAAGCGCGGCGCCGCTGCCCCGGCTCACCACCTTGGGAACCGGGCAGCCGAGGTTTACGTCCACGAGCACGGCGCCGCGCTCGACGCAGACCTGGGCGGCGTCGGCCATCATCGCGGGGTCGCAGCCCACCAGCTGGGCGGCGACCGGCGCCACGTCACCCGGGAAATCGAGAAGATGCAGCGCGGCGTCGGTGCTCCGGACCACGGCCTCGGCGGCGACCATCTCGGTTGACACCAAGCCGGCACCGAACTCCCGGCACAGAGCCCGGCAGGGCGCGTCGGTGATGCCCACCATGGGCGCAACCAGCACCGGTGAGGAGAGCTCGAGGCCGCCGACCCGGATTGGACCGACGGCGGTCGCCGCGACTGCCATCAGCCCATGGTACGGGGCGGGTCGGGCGCGCTCAGCGATTCTGATCGTGGATGAGGCGGAGACCGTGGAGGGTCAGCCGCTCGTCGACGATGTCGATGACCGGGATGAGCTTGGCCAGCGACGGCGCCAGGCCTCCGGTGGCGATGACCTTGGGCTGCCCCTCCATCTCCGTGCGGAACCGGCCGACCAGCCCCTCGACGAGGCCGACGTAGCCGAACACGATCCCCGACTGCATGCTCCCGGTCGTCGAGTGACCGATCGCCTCGACGGGAGCCGTGAGCTCGACCCGGATGAGCATCGCCGCATGGTTCACGAGAGCGTCGTGGCTGAGCTGGATGCCGGGGGCGATGGCGCCGCCGAGATAGTCGCCGCGGGCGTCGATGGCGTCGAAGGTCGTGGCGGTCCCGAAGTCGACGAGGATCGCGGGGCCATGGTAGAGGTGGTGAGCCGCGATCGCATTCGCGATCCTGTCGGCACCCACGCGCCGGGGGTCGTCGTACTGGATGCGGATCCCCGTCCGCGTCCCCGGTCCGACCACCATCGGCGGCTGGTTGAAGTAGGTGTGGGAAAGTTCATCGATGCTCCGCGCGAGCGTGGGTACCACGCTGCTGACCACCACGGCGCTCACCTGCGCCGGTGCGAGGTCGCGCTGTCCCAGCAGGTCGACGACGGCGAGCCCGAGCTCGTCGCCTGTGAATCGGTCGTCGGTGTGGATCCGGAAGTCGGCGACGAGCCGCTCGCCGTCGAACACCCCAACCACGATGTTGGTGTTCCCGACGTCGATCGCGAGCAGCATGGCGGCGAGTGTAGGCATCATCGCCCCGTGATCGCGCTCCTCGACATCGGCGGCACCAAGATCGCCGCCTCCGCCGGACGTGGCGCCGCGATCGGCGCGGTCCGCCGGATTCCGACGCCGGTCGAGTCACCGCTGGCGACGCTGCGCGGGTTGGTCGAGGGCGTGATGGGCGGCGTGCTCCCCGAGGCGATCGCGATCTCCGCACCGGGCCCCTTCGACCGCACCACCGGGGCGCTGCGCAACCCTCCGGGGATGCCCGCCTCATGGCACGGGCTGGAGATGGCGTACCTGCTCGGCCAGCGCTTCGACTGCCCGGTCGTTGTCGAGAACGATGCCAACTGCGCGGCGCTCGCCGAGGCCCGCCTCGGCGCCGGCGCGGGCCACCGCACCATCGTGTACTGGACAGTCTCAACGGGGATCGGCTGCGGCGTGGTGCGCGACGGCCGGATCGTCGTGGGCAGGCATGACACGGAGGGCGGCCACATGGTGCTCTGGCCGGCGTGGCTTGGCGGACCGCCGTGCCACTGCGGCGGAGCCGGCTGTCTCGAGGCGCTGGCCAGCGGGCGAGCGATCACGCGCCGGTACGGCGTCGCCCCCGAGCACCTGAGCGATCCCGACGCCTGGGTCGACGTCGGCCGCTGGATCGGGCTCGCCACCGTCAACGTCACCGCCGTGCACGATCCCGACGTGGTCATCTTCGGCGGTGGCGTCTGCGCCAGCTGGGCCCGGTTCTCGCCCTCGCTGCACGAGACCGTCCAGCGCTACCTGTGTCTCCAGCCCGAGCCGGAGATCGTCCGCGGCACCCTGGGCGAGGATCGATCCCTGCTCGGCGCCCTGCTCGTCGCCGAGGACAACGGCGAGGACCCCGCGAGACTGCTGACGGCGCGGTAGGCTACGGCGCCATGCCCTCGGTGCACCTGGTCTGCGACAGCACTGCCGATCTCGACCCGGCGTTCCGCGCCGCGCACACGGTGAGGGTGGTGCCCCTCAAGGTGATCTTCGGCGATGAGACCTTGGCCGACGGGGTCGACATCAGCGCCGAGGACTTCTACGCGAGGCTGGCCGCGCCCGGTCCCTTCCCACGCACCTCACAGCCCACGCCGGCGGAGTTCGAGGACGTCTTCCGGGATCTCGGCGCCGACGGCGCCCCGATCATCTGCACCACCATCTCCGCGGATCTCAGCGGTACCTACGCATCCGCGACCCAGGCGCGAGCGGCGCTGCCCGAACTGGACATCCGCGTCATCGACACCCGCAGCGTCGCGGTCGGCCACTACGCCGCCGTTCGCGAGGCGGTGCGGGTGATCGACTCCGGCGGCGACGCCGACAGCGTCGTGGCCGGCATCGCGGCGGTCGGGAGCACCGACAAGGTGCTCTTCACGGTCGAGACCCTCGAGTTCCTGCGGCGCGGGGGGCGCATCGGTGGCGCGCGCGCGCTGCTTGGCTCGGTGCTCGATATCAAGCCGATCCTCGAGATCCGCGACGGGGTGATCGAGGCGGTGGGACGGGTCCGAACGTATCCGCGCGCGATCGACCGCGTCGTCGAGGAATGCAGGCAGGCAGCGGAGTCGTGGGGTGGCGCCGAGCTGGTGGTCGCCCATGCCAACCGCCCCAAGATCGCCGCCGAGCTCATCGAACGGATGCGACCGCTTGTCTCCGGCGAGCCTGCCCTGACCGTGGTCGGGCCGGTCGTGGGGTGCCACAGCGGCCCCGGAGCGATCGGCGTGGGGTTCCACAAGCCGATCGCCTGAGACGGCGCCCCTCACTGGGTGCGAAAGTAGTGGCCCTGGTCGAGGTCCTTGATGAGCCCGGGCTGCTCCGGCTGCCATCCCAGCAGCTCTCGCGTGAGCGCGCTCGACGCCGGGGCGTCCGCCCCGATGAAGCCGGCCAGCCAGGTGAAGTGCTCGCCCGCGCTCTCGGGTGCGATGGACGCCAGGGGCAGGTTCAGGTGGCGCCCGATCACCTCGGCGATGTCTCGGATCGGCACGCCTTCGTCCGCGACCGCGTGCAGCGTCGATCCCGCGGGGGCCTCCTCGACCGCCAAACGGAAGAGATGCGCCGAGTCGAGCCGGTGCACCGACGGCCAGCGGTTGGACCCGTCGCCGACGTAGCCGGCGGCGCCGTTGGCGCGGGCCATCCCGACCAGTGCTGCGGCGAACCCGTGATCTCCCTCGCCGTGGTTGATCGGAGACAGGCGTACCACCGACGAGCGGACGCCACGCGAGGCGAGGTCGAGGACGAATTCCGCGGTGTTCCGCCGGGTCAGCGGACCGGCGCCGTGAGCCGCCATCGAAGCATCGGCGGACCCGTGCCCGTCCCGTTCGGTTGCCACGCGCCCGGGTGCGATGCCAAGCGTCCCGGAGGCGATGACCAGCGGCCGGTCGGACCCTGCGAGTGCTTCGCCGAAGGTCTCGACCGCGCGGCGATCCGCATCGGCCGCGCCCTGAAAATCCCCCGAGAAGGCGATCTCGTGCTTGAAGGCGAGGTGGATCACGCCGTCCGCTGTCGCGGCGACGCCACGCAGGCTGTCGAGATCATCGAGCGTGGCGCGATGCGGTGTCGCCCCCGCGGATGTGATGGCGGCGGCCGAGACATCCGACCGTGCCAGTCCGATGACCTCGTGGCCCGCGCCGATGAGCTCGGCAACAAGGGCGGAACCGATCCACCCGGAAGCGCCGGTGACGAAGACATGCATGGGAGAACCTCCTGGTGGGACAGAGGGGTGATGTCAGTTACTGCCATCACCATAGCACATCCAATGTCAGTCGCTGACATCACGTAGGATGTGAGCATGGGACGGTGGGAACCAGACGCGCCCGGCCGACTTGCACAGGCGGCGATGGAGCTCTACGTCGAGCGTGGGTTCGAACAGACAACCGTTGCGGAGATCGCCAGGCGAGCGGGACTCACCGAGCGAACCTTCTTCCGCCACTTCGCCGACAAGCGCGAGGTGCTGTTCGCTGGGTCGGCGTCGCTCGAGCACCTGCTCGTCGAAACGGTCGCCAACGCGCCTCCGGACCTTGCCGCCATCGATGCAGCCGCTGCCGGTATCGAAGCTGCGGCAGCGCTTCTCCAACAGCGGCGCGCGTTCGCGCGGCAGCGCCAGGCCGTCATCGCTGCCAATCCGGACCTCCAGGAGCGTGAGCTGATCAAGCTGGCCTCGCTCTCCGCGGCGCTTGCCCGAACACTCCGCACGCGTCGTGCCGGGGACACGACTGCGGACCTCGTCGCCGAGGTCGCAATCGCGGTGTTCAGGAGCGCCTTCCAGAACTGGATCGACGAGAGCAATCAGCAGGACTTCCCGCACCTCATCCGGGAGTCGCTCGACGAGCTCAGAGCCGTGACCGCGGGCGTGTGACCACCTTCGTCTCGAGTTCAGCCAGATCGTGTCGCCGGCGTTAGCATTGCGCCTCAGGTTGAACGCGTGAGAGACAGCGCCACGATCCTTGCCACCGAGGTCGGTTCTGCAGTGCAGAGCCTGGACGCCGGCGAGGCGGGGAGACGGAGCCAGATCGTCCGCGCCGCTGCGGACGTCCTGGGCCGCCAGGGGTACGCGGAGACCTCCCTCAAGGACGTCGCCCGTGAGGCGAAGGTCGCCCCGGGCCTCCTCCACTACTACTTCGAATCAAAGGAGGAGTTGCTCCTCGAGGTGGTGATGGTCACCGAACGTCAGATGGTTGCCAACTGGAAGGCGGTGGTCGAAGCGGTGGACGATCCGCTGGAACGCATCGTGACCGGCCTCGACCACGCCGAGGCGCGCTGCGCCGATCAGCCCGAGTTCTTCCGCATGCTCATCGACCTCTACACGGTCAGTCTGAGCAGCCCGGCGCTGCGGGTCCGATGTGCCGAGCTGCGCACCCACCTCCTGGACGAGATCGAGATCGAGCTTCGCCAGGTGCTCGGGCGGCTGCCGGCCTATTCGCTGGTATCCCCGCGCGAGCTTGGCGGCGCAATCCTCAGCGCGATCGACGGCATTGCGCTCTCGGGCCTGGTGGCGCAGCAGGCAGCCGCCGCCCCGTTCCGCGCCCTCAAGGTGCTCCTCCTCTCGCTTGGTGGTGACCGCCTATGTGACCGCCGGGCAGGAACCGCCGATCGCGCGCCTTGGAGAGATGCTCAGCCGCCACCCCTGAGGCGGGCTGCAGTCAGCCGGCGCCGACCACCAGCGGCGGGAGGATGGCCACCGTCGCCCCGATCGGCCCCGGCTCCTCACCCTCGGCGCGACCCCAGAAGCGCGAGAATCTCCCGTCGTAGCCGACCGCGAGGCCGCCGTGGAACGAGATTGGCATGTCCTCCCAGTGCGGGGTGTGCCCGTGCACCACGCGCCGGACGCCGAAGTGGTCGAGATACCGGCGAAGGCGCACCGGGTCGTCGAAGCCGTGCCGCCCGATGGTGTAGCGAAGCGCCTGGAAAGCGCCGCCCCTGGTGGCAAGCCACGCACGCACCGCCGAGTTGACCGCGTCGACGCTGTCGCCGATCTCGGCATAGCGGTCGTCGTCGGTGTGCTGGGCCAGCGTGCCGTCCTCGAGCACGACGAGAAACGGGAGCGCCCGCAACCATGCCTCGAGCTCGGCATCCGACGCCACCGCGTCAAGGTCGGCCCAGTCGCCGCGGCGGCTCAACCACAGGTCCTCGATGCTCAGTCCGTCACGGGTGCGCCAGGCGCCGAGCTGGTCACCGCCGCGCGATCGCTCGACCATCACGAGCAGGAAAAGGTCGTGGTTGCCGAGCACCGAATACGAGTTTCGACGCGTCATGGCGAGCCTGGCCGCGGCAGCGCCGCCGCCGGCGCCTGGCTCACCGCCCTGGAAGAAGTCGCCGAGGAAGACGGTGTCGACATCGTCCTCCGGGTAGGGACCGAGCGCCTGCCGCAGCCGTTCCACGTCACCCTGGACATCGCCGACGATGAGGGTGGCTCTGGTCACGGTCTTCAGGATACGTTCGCTCGTGAGATCAGCCGCCCGCCGCGGCCCTCCGCGTTCGGGTGACCAGGGTGCGGGCGCGGGTGAGCTGGCGGCTGACCGAACGCGGCCCGGGGCCTCCTGGGACATCGCGGCGGCGCAGCGCCGAGTCCGGATCGAAGAGGTCGAGCACGTTGGGATCAAATCGAGGTCGATGCCGCCTGCCACTCGCCGAGGTCGAGGTCGGCCAGCGTTCGCCCGGTGGCGACGGCCCCGGCCACCACCGCACCGACGATGCCGTGCGCCTCCCGGAAGGGCACGCCGTTGGCGACCAGGTGCTCGGCCGCATCGGTGGCCTGGAGCGCGGGGTCGGACGCGGCGCTGCGCATCGCGTCGGTGTCGAAGTGCACGACGGTGATGAGCTCGGTGAGCATGCGGACCGTGGCAACGGTGGTGTCGACCGCGTCGAAGAGCGGCTCCTTGTCCTCCTGGAGGTCGCGGTTGTACGTCAACGGCAACCCCTTGAGCGTGGTGAGCAGGGCGACGACGTCGCCGATGACGCGACCACTCCTTCCCCGCGCGAGCTCGGCAACGTCGGCGTTCTTCTTCTGCGGCATCAAGGACGAGCCGGTGGCGTGGGTGTCGGGGAGGCTCGCAAAGCCGAACTCCGCGCTCGACCAGAGCACCAGCTCCTCGCCGAGGCGCGAGCAGTGCACCATGGTGAGCGCGCATGCGGCGGTGATCTCGACCGCGAAATCCCGATCGGCGACGGCATCCATGCTGTTGGCGGCGATACGCCCGAAGCCGAGCTCGTGGGCCACGCGGTCGCGTTCGAGCGGCAGCGTCGACCCGGCGAGCGCGCCGCTGCCGAGCGGCAGCTCGTCGCACGCCGCGCGCGCCGCGCCGAGGCGCACGACGTCACGCGCGAACATCTCGACGTAGGCGAGCAGGTGATGCGCGAGCGACACGACCTGGGCGCGCTGCAGATGCGTGTAGCCGGGCATCGGGGCGGTGCGATGTTCAGCCGCACGCGTCACCAATGCCTCCTGCACCCCGGCGATCGCGACCAGCAGATCGGTGCAGGCACGCCGCGCCCACATGCGCAGGTCGGTCGCAACCTGGTCGTTGCGGCTGCGCCCCGTGTGGAGCATGCCCGCGACCGGTCCGGCGAGCTCGAAGAGCCGGCGCTCCACCGCGGTGTGGATGTCCTCGTCGCCGGGAGCCACGACGAACGTGTCGCCCGACAGCTCCGCCGCGATGGCGCGCAGCCCCGCGTCGATGGCGCGATGCTGTGCGACGGTCAGCACGCCGATGGCGCGCAGCATGCGCGCGTGAGCCCGCGACCCGGCAACGTCATCGGCGCCGAGACGGCGGTCGACGGCGATGCTCGCCGTGTATGCCTCGACGCGTTCCGAAGTTGGAGCGCTCAGGCGGCCGGCCCACACTTTCGGCGCACGCTTGCCGCGCGAGCGCCGGTCAGCCGTCGCCACGCCGTTGGGTGCGCCGCTCGACGTGAAGTGGCGCGCTGTCCTCGAGCGCACCCTGCACCCGCGTCTGGGTGCGCAGTGGCAGCCCGAACAGCTCGATGAAGCCGCGCGCCGCCGCATGGTCGAACGTATCGCTCACGCGGTCATAGGTCGCGAGGCCAGGGCTGTAGAGCGATCGGTCGGCGCGCCGGCCAACGACCTGAGCGACGCCCTCCGCGAGTCGCATCCGGACGGTGCCGGTCACGTGCACCTGCGTCTCCTGGACGAACGCGTCGAGCGCGGTGCGCAACGCCGAGAACCAGAGACCGTCATAGACGAGGCGCGCCCATTCGTCGCCGACGATACGCTGGAAACGCGCGACGTCGCGCGTGATCGTGAGGCTCTCGAGCGCGTGATGTGCGGCGTGGAGCGTCACCGCTGCCGGTGCCTCGTAGATCTCGCGGGACTTGATGCCGACCAGGCGGTTCTCGACGTGGTCGACGCGGCCGATACCGCGTGCGCCCGCGGCAGTGTTGAGCTCGCCAACCAATCGATCGCCCTCGAGCCGACGCCCGTCGATGGAGACGGGCACACCGCGCTCGAATCCAATCTCGACGACGACACCCGGGGCACGGTCATGTGCGCGTCCATTCATACACATCGTCAGGGGGTTCAACCCAGGGATCCTCGAGCACGCCGGTCTCGATGCTGCGGCCCCACAGGTTCGCATCCACCGAATACGGCGACGCCTTGGTGACCGGCACCTCGATGCCGTGCTGCGCGGCGTACTCGAGCTCCTCGGGACGTCCCATGTCCCAGTCGCGCACCGGCGCGACCACGCGAAGCTCGGGCGCGAGCGCGCCGACTGCCACGTCGAAACGCACCTGGTCGTTGCCCTTGCCGGTGCATCCGTGCGCGACGGCGGTCGCGCCCTCTTCGCGCGCAACGTCGACGAGCAGCTTGGCGATGAGCGGGCGCGCCAGCGCGGTTGCCAGCGGATAGACACCCTCGTACAGGGCACCGGCGGCAAGGGTTGGAAAGCAGAAGGCGTCGACGAACACCCGCCGCGCGTCTGCGACGTGCGCGCTGAGCGCACCGGTGCGCAAGGCGCGGGTCACCACGGTGTCGACGTCCTTCAACTCACCGAGGTCCGCGGTCAACGTGATCACGTCGTAGCCGAGCTCCTCCTGCAGCCAGCGGATCGCGACTGAGGTGTCGAGGCCGCCGCTGTACGCGAGCACGCAGCGTTCCCGCGCGGTCATGCGTCCTCCTCCGACATCGAGTTGAGGCGAAGCAGCAGGCGCTGTGCGGCAGGTCGCGACCGCGCTATCACCAGCACCGTGTCATCCCCCGCGATGGTGCCGGCAACCTCCTCGAAGCGCGAGCCGTCGAGGGCGCCGCCCACCAGCGGTGCGCAACCGGGCGCAGTGTGCACGATGCCGAACAGATCGACGAATTCGATGCCCAGGACATGCTCGCGGATGGCATTGCGCAGTCGCTGCATGGTGTGCTCCACGTCGAGCTCGGCCACCGGCGCCATATAGCGAGGGCCGGCGTCATCGTGGACGCGGAGGAGCCCGAGCTCGCGGATGTCGCGTGAAACCGTCGCCTGGGTCACTGGGAACCGCCTGCGGTGCAGCTCGGCGACGAGGTCCTCCTGGGTGCGGACCACCCCACCGCGAACCAGTGCGAGGATGGCGCGATGGCGCGCCGGCTTGGCGGCAGGGCCGATCATCCGGGCGGTGGTCGCGCTCATACGCCTGCCCCGGCGCCGGAGCCACCGACGGAGTCAAACGCGCGGCCGAGACGCAGCACGGCCTCATCCACCTCGTCGCGGGTGATGACCAGCGGTGGAACGAGCCGCAACGTACGGTCGCCGATCGCATTCACGATCAGTCCCTCGTCCAGCGCCGCCGCCGCCACATCGCGGGCGACGTCGCGGCTCAGCCCAATCCCGAGCATCAGGCCCCGGCCACGCACCCCGGCGATCGGCGCGCCGCGCTCGGCAAGCCCGCTCACCAACTCGGCGAGATAGTCGCCGACTTCGGCGGCATGCTTGACCAGGCCCAGGCTCTCCACCGCCTGCATCACCGCGACCGCCGCGGCGCAGGCGAGCGGGCCGCCTCCGAAGGTCGAACCGTGGTCGCCGGGCTCGAACACATCAGCGCGCGGCGCTGCCAGGATCGCGCCGATCGGAACGCCGCCTCCGAGCGCCTTGGCGACGGTCATGATGTCCGGCGCCGCATCCTCGTGCTGGTGGGCCCACCAACGGCCGGTGCGTCCCATGCCGGTCTGGATCTCGTCGAGGATGAGCAGCACGTTGCGCTCGTCGCACAGCTGCCGGATCGCAGTGAGCCGCCCCGGCTCGAGCGGGACCACGCCGCTCTCACCCTCGATGGGCTCGAGCATCACCGCGCAGGTCGCGGCGTCGATGGACTGTGCGAGCGCGTCGAGGTCGCCGTAGGGGATGTGCACGAACCCTTTCGGCAGCGGCTCGAACTGCTTGCGGTAGCGGGGATTCGCGGTTGCTGCGAGCGCACCCATGGTGCGACCGTGGAACGCGCCCTGCGCGCACACGATCACATGCGCGCCGTCCCGATGCACCTTTCCCCACTTGCGCGCCAGCTTGATGGCGCCCTCATTGGCCTCAGCCCCGCTGTTGCAGAAGAACACGCGTGACGGGAAGGCCGACGCAACCAGGAGCTCCGCAAGCTCGAGCTGTGGCTCCGTGTAATAGAGGTTGCTGGTGTGCACGAGCGTCGCCGCCTGGCCGGCGATCGCATCGCAAAGCGCAGGGTGGTTGTGCCCGAGGATGTTCACGGCGATACCCGCGACCACGTCGAGGAGCTCGCGCCCGTCGTCGGTGGTGACCCACACACCGTGGCCGCTGCGCAGGGTGATCGGCTGGCGTTGATACGTGTCCATGAGCGCGGCCTTGGCGCGCTCGGCCGGCGTCCGGCCAGGAGCGGCGCCGGCGTGTGCGCTCATGGCGTCTCGGTCCTGGTCAGCATTGTGCCGACTCCACCGTCGGTGAGCACCTCGAGGAGCAGTGCATGCGGCACGCGCGCATCGATGATGTGGGTTGCGCATCCGCCGTCGGTGGCTCGGATGGCAGCCTCGACCTTGGGGATCATCCCGCCGTGGATGATGCCCGCGGCGAGCAGCTCACGGCCGCGAGCAGCGTCGAGCTCGCTGATCAGGTTGCCGCTTCCGTCACGGACGCCCTCGACGTCGGTCATCAGGATGAGCTTGCTTGCGTCGAGCGCGACCGCGATCTCGGCGGCGACCGTGTCGGCGTTCACGTTGTACGCGTGACCGTCGTAGCCGAGACCGATTGACGCCATCACCGGGATGCGTCCCTGGTCGAGGATGGCCACGATCGGCTCCGCGTTGACCTGCACGACATCGCCGACGAAACCCAGGTCGGCGCCGTCAGCACCTGCTCGCGGACGGACCAGCAGCGTCGGGCCGTCCTCTCCGGAGAGCCCGATCGCCCCCGCACCGAGCGTGTGGATCCGCGCCACGATGTCGGGCCCGATCTTGCCGGTGAGGACCATCTTGGCGATCTCCATGGTCGGCGCATCGGTGACGCGGAGCCCGTCGACGAACCGCGTCTCGATACCCATGCGCTCCTGCCACGCGCTGATCTCCGGGCCGCCGCCGTGCACGATCACGGGTCGCATGCCCACGAAGCGCAGCAGCACCACGTCCTCGAGCACCGAACCGAGGTCGGCGGCGGCGCTCGCCGCACCGCCGACCTTGATGACCAGGATGTGCCCGGCGAACCGCTTGATGTAGGGCAGTGCTTCGATGAGCACCTCTGCGCGATGGATCTGCTCGTCGATGGTCTGTTCAGGCATGGTGGTTGTGGTGGGTGCTCCGTATCAGGTGGTGTAGTCGGCGTTGATGCGCACGTAGTCGGCGGAGAGGTCGCAGCCCCACGCGTGACCGGAACCGTCGCCCGCACCGAGGTGGATGACGATATCGAGACGTGGATGCGTGAGGGCGGCGCGGATTCGCTCAGCGTCAACCGGTTCGGGAGTGCCGCGGTCGAAGACGACGAGCCCGCCGATGGCGACCCGGCACCGGTCGAGGGTGAAGGTGGCGCCGCTGCGGCCGAGGGCCGCGACGATGCGGCCCCAGTTGGGGTCGCCACCGTGGATGGCCGTCTTCACCAGCGAGCTTTGTGCGATCACCCGGGCGGCAACGCGCGCCTGGCCGGCATCGGCGGCCCCGTTGACGGCGACTCGGAAGTGCCGCGTCGCTCCCTCCGCGTCGGCGACGAGCTGCTCGGCGAGCGAGTCGCACACCTCGAGCAGTGCGGCTTCGAAATCTGCCAGCGCGCTCGATCCCGCCGTGAACATCGCGCCGCCCGCGGCGCCGTTGGCAAGCAGGATGCAGGAGTCGTTGGTCGACGTATCGCCGTCCACGGTCACGCAGTTGAACGTGCTGTCGGTGACGCGCGACAGCACCGGCTGCAGCAGCGCCGCCTCGATCGGCGCGTCGGTGGTGATGAACGCGAGCAGGGTTGCCATGTCGGGGTGCAACATCCCCGCGCCTTTCGCGGTGCCACCGATGGTGTAGGTGACCGCGTTCGCGAAGAACGTTGCCTCCGCCACCTTTGCGACGGTGTCGGTGGTCATGATCGCTCGGGCGACATCGCCTCCCGCTGACGGCGACATCGAGAGCACGGCGGCTCGGATGCCGCGCACCACCCGGTCCATCGGCATCGGGCGGCCGATCACCCCGGTGCTGCACACGAGGACGTCGCTCGGGTCGAGATCGAGCGCATCGCCCGCGGTGGTGCACATCACCAGCGCATCGCGGAAGCCCTGCGCGCCCGTGCACGCGTTGGCATTGCCGGCGTTCACAACCACCGCGGAGATCGGCGTACCGCGGCGAAGAGTCAGTTGCGAGATCACCACCGGCGCCGCCTTGACGGTGTTGCGGGTGAAGACACCCGCAGCGGCTGCGGGCGTGTCCGAGCGGATCAGGGCAACGTCGGTGCGTGTCTCGTCCCCGTCGCCGCGGATCCCCGCAGCGGCGACGCCGCCGCGAAATCCGAGTGGAGCGCAGACCCCGGCACGCGATTGCTGCGCGACCGGCGCGGTCATGGCCACAGCACGCGGGACTCCAGCCCGGCCGTCTCGTCCAGGCCGAAGCGAACGTTCATGGCGTGCACCGCCTGACCGCCGCCACCCTTGCCGAGATTGTCGATCGCCACCGTGACCACAGCGGTACCGTCCTGCCACCCGGCATGGATCGCCGCACGATTGGTCCCGGTCACCCGTTTGGTCGCCGGCGGGGTGTGGACGTGGTCGAGGAACGGGCTCGTGGCGCAGAACGCCGAGTACAGATCGTGGAAGTCCGTCTCGGTCACGCCGGGACGGGGGCGGAGATACGCGGTGGCGAGGATCCCACGTGTCATCGGGATCAGATGGGGGACGAACGTGAGCTGCACGTCACCCCCGGCTGCGTCGTGCAGCTGCTCGAGCATCTCCGACTTGTGGCGGTGTCCCGCAACGCCGTACGCGTGCACCAACTCGTTCACCTCCGAAAAGAGATTGGCGACCTTCGCCTCACGCCCCGCGCCGCTGACCCCGCTCTTGGCGTCGACGATGATGTCCGGCTCGACCAACCCCGCACGCAGCGGCGGGACGCACGCGAGCAGCGCGGCAGTCGGATAACAACCGGGCACCGAGATGAGATTCGCGCAGGCCAGGCGATCGCGCTGGAGCTCAACCATTGCGTACACCGCCTCATCGAGCAGATCCGGGGAGGGGTGCTCGACCCCATACCAGTGGCGATACGCCGGTGCGTCGTGGAGACGGAAGTCCGCCGAGCAGTCAATCACGGTCGCCCCGCCCGCGAGCCAGCCCGGCGCCAGCGAGGCTGCCACTGTGTGCGGCAGTGCGGCCATCACGACGTCGACCGAGCCGGGGTCGAGGCTGTCCTCGATGGTCAGCTCGACGCGGCTCCCCGGCACCACATCGCAGTAGCGCCTGCCGGCGCTACTGTGCCCTAGCACGCGGGTGAGCTCGACATCCGGGTGAGCGGCGAGCAGGGCCGTGCACTGCATGCCGATGTACCCGGTGGAGCCGACCACGGCAGCGCGAAGCGGTGTCGTCGGAGCCATCGCCCGAGAAGTATACGGTCAGGCTGCATACTTATGCAGTCTGACCCGCCGGCGATCTCAGCGCTTGCGCAGTCCCTTGACGCCGAGTGTGCGCTGGCGGGCACGCTCCATGTTCACCGCTGCACCCACGAGCGACAGATGCGTGAAGGCCTGCGGGAAGTTGCCGAGCAGCTGTCCACCGCGCACATCCACCTCCTCCGAGAACAGTTGGAGCGGCGAGCTGAAGTGGAGGAGGCGCTCGAAACGGCGCTCGGCCTCCTCGAGCTCGCCGACGTGCGCGAGCGCGTCCACCAGCCAGAACGAGCTGAGAAAGAACGCGCCCTCCTCGCCCCGCAGGCCGTCCTCGCTCTCGTCCGTGCGGTAGCGATTGACGAGCACACCCTCGCCGAGGTGTTGCGCGATTGCGCGCACCGTCGAGTGCAGGCGTGGATCCTTGTCGCGCAGAAAGCGCACCTGCATCATGCGCAGGATCGATGCGTCCAGCGCGTCGTCGTCGAACTCCTGGGTGAACGAATGGCGATGCTCGGAGTACCCGCGCGCGGTGATCGCTCGATGGATGCGCAGACGCGCGCGTCGCCAGGCGAGCTTGTCGTACGGGAAGTCGTAACGATCCGCGATGCGGATCCCCCGATCAACCGCGACCCAGCACATCAGCTTGCTGTACACGTACTGCCGGCGCTCGCTGCGCACCTCCCAGATCGATGAGTCAGGCTCCTCCCAGCGGGCGATCGCGATCTCGACGATGTAGCTCAGCTCTTCCCACAGCGTCTGGCTGATGGTCCCACCGAAGCGGGCGAACACGTAGGCGCTGTCGAGCACCTCGCCGTACACGTCGAGCTGCAGCTGATTGACCGCTGCGTTGCCGATGCGCACCGGCCTTGATCCGCGGTATCCCTCGAGGTGGTCGAGCGTGTGCTCGGTTGCATGCGCATGACCGCTCAGGTCAAAGAGGTTGGGAATGTCGGTGGATTTGCGGTCGGCGAGATGACGGTGTGTGAGCCAGTCGAAATACGCGGTCGCCTCGGCGACGAGGCCGAGTTGAAAGAACGCGTAGAGGGTGAACGAAGCGTCGCGCAGCCACGTGAATCGATAGTCCCAGTTGCGCTCCCCGCCGATGTCCTCCGGAAGGCTCGTCGTCGGTGCGGCGATGATGGCGCCGGTCGGCGCATAGGTCATGAGCTTGAGCGCCAGCGCGGATCGCCAGACGTGCACCTGATAGGGACCGCGGTACTCGACCTGACCAACCCATTGCCACCAGTACCGCTGACTCTCGCGGAGCAGCGCGCGCGCTCGCTCGACGCTCCACGGCCTCGCCCCGCACTTTCCGGCCACCCCGGTGTGCAATGCGAAGGCGACCGCATCGGAGGCGCGCAGGTGAAAGGTGTCGTCCGGGCCGTCGAGTTCGACACTCGAGCTCAGACAGAGATGGAGCTGCTGCGCGTCGGCGTGCAGCTGCCCGTCCTCGATGCTGAGCGTGACCGGCAGGCGTGCGAACCCGGGGGCGGGATCGAACACGTGGTGCATGGTCATGTCACCGGCCAGGCACTCGACCAGCCGGACCAGGCGCGCGCGGTTGTGCGGCTTGGCGTGCTGGACGACGCTGTGCTCGTCGACCGGCATGAAGTCGGTGACCACGACCACGCCCGTCCCGGTGGAGAAGACGGTGTCGAGCAGATTGGTCCGGTCCCGGTACCGCTGGTGTACCTGGTGCGGCTCGTCGGGATGAATCTCCCAGCTCCCGCCCCGCTCGGCGTCGAGGATGCGGCCGAACAGGGCGTCATCGTCGAAACGCGGCAGGCAGAGCCAGTCGATGCTGCCGTCGAGACCGACCAGCGCGGCGGAGCGGCAGTCCCCGATCAGCCCGTACGCCCCGATCTGGAGATACCCGTCGATCCGCTCGTGCGAGACGGTTCGACCCCTGGGGTCAGCCGGGCTAGTACTCGTCCTCGGGGCGCGAGTCATCGTCATCCTCGGTGTCGGCTCCGGGGGGTGTCTCCTCGGCGTCGGACTGGAAGGTGCTCATCCCCAGCTCCCCGAGGTCATCCTCCGAACTCGTCGGCCTTCGGCCGGCCGATGATCTCGTCGCCGTCACCGTCGTCGTCGAGCGGGCTCGAAGTCGATCTCGCGGGATGACAGCAGCGAATCCTTGGCGTAGGGGCGGAACTCCTCGCGGCGGCCTCCCTTGGCCAGCGGGAAGGACGACTTGCGAGCATTCTCGGCTGCCTGGTAGGTCTCGCGGAGGATGATCTCCACCCGCTCGTCCTCCAGCCTGGCCACGGCGGCCGAGTAGCGGTTGCCCGTCTCCATCAGGGGAACCAGACGCCGGGCGATCTTGGTGTCGACCTCGCCGAGCGAGACCCCGCGCGAGGTCTGAGCCCGGAGCGTCGACCCCTCCCGGTAGAGCTCGACCACGTCGCCGGGGGCGATCGAGACCGTGGCCGACTTCGACGGCGCGCTCAGCACCGTGATGGCGCTCTTGCCCGGCTCCTCGGTGAACAGTTCGACGTCGATGGCGGCCGCGGAGCCGGACGCTGTGCTCTTGCTCTCCAGCATCGCGGTGAGCTTGCGCACGTTCTTCTGAGCGATCAGGTTCAGCGGGTTGAGCTGGAGCGAGGCCGAGTAGGAGGCGAGCGCCTCCTCGCGCTGGCCGAGCTCCGTCAGGGCCTTGCCGATGCGGTTGAGGGTGTCCTCGTCGGCGCCGTGGCGCTCGACCAGCGACTGGTTCACAGCCAGCGCCTCGGGCCAGCGGCTCTCGAGGGCAAGCGCGATAGCCTCGTCGACGAACAGGCTGCGAGGCTTCACACGTTCTTCAGACACCAAACACCACTCCGGATTTCAAGGGTCAATGACCGCTGCGAGTGCGCTCGCTCCCGGCCCCGGCCGAGAGAGGCAATCGGGTTCGCTATGATACCTGCTCAGTGAGGCGCGTCCGTTCCCTTTGCGATCTCTTGACACCGCGCCGGCCATGACGCGGATCATTTCGGTCGCGAATCAGAAGGGCGGCGTGGGCAAGACCACGACCGCGGTGAACCTCGCGGCAGCCATCGCCGAGGCGGGACCGAAGGTCCTCGCGGTTGATCTCGATCCCCAGGGTCATCTGACCATCAACATGGGGTGCCGGCGGCCCGATGAGCTGGAACGGACGATCTACGACCTGCTCACCGACCATCGCGTCAACGTCGCGGACGTGCTGCTCTCATCCGATGGGATGGGGCTCGACTTCATCCCGGCCAACATCGATCTCAGCGGCGCGGAGCTGCAACTGGTCACCGAGTTCGGTCGCGAGTCGATCCTCAAGGAGAAGCTCGAGCCCATCGACGGTCGTTACGACTACGTGGTCATCGATTGCCCACCGTCGCTCGGCCTGCTCTGCATCAATGCGCTGGTCGCGTCGACGGACGTGATCATCCCGCTGCAGTGCGAGTACTTCGGCATGAAGGGGATGCAGCAGCTGCAGCGCACCATCGACCGCGTGCGGGCAAAGCTCAACAGCCATCTGCGTGTCGCGGGCATCCTGCCGACGCTGTACAAGTCACGCACCCTGCACAGCCAGGAGGTCCTCGACCTCGTCAAAGGCGCCTATCCCGACCTTGTGTTTCCGATCACCGTCAACTCCTCGATCAGGTTCGCCGAGACGCCGCTGGCGGGCCAGTCGATCCTCGAGTACGCCCCGAACTCGCCTGGGGCTCGCTCCTATCGGGCCCTCGCCAAAGCCGTCATCGCCCAGGATCAGGGCGATGGCGACGCCATTGAGGTCTCCGGGAGCGCGGAACGTCCACGCGAGCGGGTGCGCGCGGCCCGACGGTGATGCGCGGATTTCGCCGCGCCCAGCTGCGCGGCAGCGACGAGCTGTTTCGCTCCGAGGAGCCCGAACAGCTCGATGCCCCGCTCTCGCCCGGCGGCAACGACGATGGCGTCCACCCGGTCCCGACCGCCCCGGCCCCGCACATGCGCTCGGTACGGCTGACCGACGACGAGCTGCGGATCCTCTCGGAGGCCGTCCAGCACCTCAAGTTTCCCGCGAAATCGCCGACGCGCCCGTCGGTGGATGACTTCGAGAAGCTGGAGGTCCTCCGCCAGAAGCTCCTCGACGCCCTGTGAAGGGCGGAGGGGAGGGCATCGACAGAGGCGGGCACGGGGTCGGAACGCCTTCGCCGTTCCGCCCCTCGCTCTCGCCGGGGGGAGTAGCCCCGGCTGCGAGACGGCCCGCCTCTGTCGATGCCCTCCCCTCCTCGTAGCGTCACATGGTCATCGGCACGCTGACGGTCACGATCCAGGTACCGGACAGCGAATCCCTCAAGGACAAGCGTCAGGTGGTGCGCTCGCTCACTGCCAAACTGCGCAACACGTTCAACGTCGCGGTTGCAGAGGTAGCGGACCAGGATCTGTGGCAGTCGGCGGTGATCGGGGTCGCGTGCGTGAGCTCGGACAGCCGGCACGCGGACGAGATGTGCCAGAAGGTGCTGCGTTTTGTCGACGACCATGGCGAGGCGCTCATCCTCGGCTCGCATTTCGAGCTGATCCACGTCTGACCAGGCCCCGCCGACGCGGGAGCTCATCGAGGCCTACCAGGCGACGCTCCCCTTCACGCTCGACGAGTTTCAGCGTGAGGCGATCACCAAGCTGGAACATGCGCGCGGCGTGCTGGTGAGCGCACCAACGTCGAGCGGCAAGACGGTGGTTGCCGACTACGTGATCTGGCGCCGGCTCGACGCCCCCGCCGGGCTGCGACGGCCGATCACCGACGCGGCCGACGTTGTGTACACGACGCCGCTGAAAGCCTTGAGCAACCAGAAGTACCACGACCTCTGCGAGCGCTTCGGCGAACATCGAATCGGGTTGATCACCGGCGAGCACACGCTCAATGACGGTGCCCCTGTGCTGGTGATGACCACCGAGATCCTGCGCAATGTGCTGTACGACGAGCCTGCGCGTGTCGATCGAGTCGGCGACGTCGTGCTCGACGAGGTGCACTACATCGACGACTACCCGCGTGGGACGGTGTGGGAGGAGCTGATCATCGAGGCGCCGCGTCACATCCGCCTGATCGGTCTTTCGGCGACGATTAGCAACGTCGGTGAGGTGGCGGCGTGGATGTCCGGCCTGCGCGGCACCATCGAGACGGTCACCCGGACCGAGCGTCCGGTTGCGCTCGAGATGTGGCTCGCCATCGACAACGCGCTGCATCCGCTCTTCGACAAGGCCGGTAACGCGGCACGCGGGACACTCGAGCTCGCGCAGGCGGATGCGGTGCAGCAGCCGCGGTTTCGCGAGGCACGCCACGCGCCCGACAACGACCTGCTCCAGGTGGTCGAGGTGCTTCGCCGGCGCTCGATGCTCCCGGCCATCTACTTCATCTTCTCGCGCCGCGGATGCCGGGAGGCGCTGCAACGGTGCGGCGTGCACGGCATCGACCTCACCAGCGATGCGGAGAAGGAGCGCATCGACATCGCGATCACCGAGCGCATGTCGGCGCTGAGCGACGCGGATGAGCGCCAGTGCGTGCTCCTCGAGCTCGACCGCCGTCTGCTCCGCCGCGGGCTCGCGATGCACCACGCTGGTCTGCTCCCCTACGCGAAGGAGACGGTGGAGCGCCTCTTTCAGCAGGGACTGATCAAGGTCGTGTTCGCGACCGAGACACTCTCGCTCGGTCTCAACATGCCGGCGCGCTCCTGCGTCATCTCGACCTTCACGAAGTTCGACGGGGTGAGCTTCGCCTCACTCACCAGCGGCGAGCTGACCCAGCTCATGGGGCGGGCAGGACGCCGCGGCATCGACACCGTCGGGCACGGAGTGATCCTCAAGGAAAGCGACGTCGACCTGCGCGACATCTACGACGCCGCGATCTCCGGCGAGTTCGCGGTGGACTCGAAGTTCTCCCCCACCTACACGATGGTGCTCAACCTGCTGCGCACGCGGTCTGCGGAGGCGGCCGAGCTGCTCCTCGACAGCTCGTTCGGGCAGTATCAGGCGCTCGAGCGGTCCGCCCGGTGGGGGCATCGCAAGGCCAACCTCGAGGCCGAGCTCCATGATCTCCGGCTCCGTCGTTTTCAGCACCCACGGGTCCCGTGCACCGAGCGGACCCTGACCTCGTACCTGGCCACGACGACACAGCTCGGCGAGGCCCAGCTCGCGCTCCGGCGCGTCAAGCGCGGACACTGGACCGATGCGCGCCGCGGCCGGTACGGCAAGGCGGGATCCGACCCCGGGCAGCGCTATGAGGCGCTGCGCAGGACCACGCGCTCGCTGCAGGACCGGCTCAATGAATCACCGTGCCGCAATTGCCCGTACTTCGGCGAGCATCGAGCTCATCACCACCGGATCGCCGACATCGAGACGACCCTCGCGGGTGCCGAGGAAGAGCTCGAGCGAGCGCAGCATCGCTTCCGGCAGCGAGTTCCGGGCCCACCGCGCGGTGCTCCGCGCCGCGGGCTTCCTCGACGGCGACGAGCCAACCGACCTGGGGCGTCTCGCAGGATCGCTCTATGGCGAGAGCTCGCTGCTGGTCGCCGACGCGATCGCCTCTGGAATCCTCGACGGGCTGAAGCCGGAAGAGCTCGCCGCAACCCTGGTCAGCCTGGTCGCCGAGGACCGCGGTCGCGAGCGCCCCCAGCCGTCACGGCGCCACTTTCCGACCCCACGCATCGAGGAGCGGCATCGCCGCCTCCGAACCGCGATGCGTCGATTCGTCGAGCTCGAACGTGAGCATGGCCTCGAGACCATGCCGCCGCTCTCGCTCGAACAGATTCGCCCCGCATATGAGTGGGCGTCGGGCGTGCCGCTCGCGGATATCGAGCCGCCGCCGGGAGCCGATACCGGTGACGTGGTGAAGGCGGTGAAGAGCCTCTACTCGCTGCTCCGGCAGATGGAGCAGGCGCTGCGCGGGCACGGCCTGCATCCCGTGGTCGCGCTGGCGCGCGAGCGCGTGGAGCGCGATCTGATCCGCCGCATCTGAGTATTCGCAACACCACGTCACCGCCGCAGCGTGCGAAGAAACACGGCGTCCGTGTTAGCATGCCCGCACTGTGCTGACACCAAGAGTTGTGCTCGCAACCATGATCATGCCCCGCGGAGGTTTCCGAACGTAGGGGCACGCGTGCCCACGTTGGAGACCTCCCGGACCACAAGCCCCCGGGAGGTTTTTTTATGTCCACCATCAGCCTGCTCGAACGCTACGGTCGAGCTCCGTCGGGAGCTCACGTCAGCTGTCTGGTCTGTCGCGCCTGCGGTCACGAGACCCCGGTCGAGGCGACCAACATCTGCGACCGATGCTTCGGCCCGCTCGAGGTTCGATACGACTACGAGGAGGTGGCGCGGCGCATCTCTCGTGAGAGCATCGCCGCCGGCCCGCCGAGCATCTGGCGCTATCGCGATCTCCTGCCTGTCGACCTCGAGGAGACCGAGCCGATCACGCTGGGCGAGGGCTTCACCCCGCTGATCCACGCACGTAACCTCGGCGCAGAGCTCGGGCTGCGCAATCTCTACCTGAAGAACGACACCCAGAACCCGACGGGATCCTTCAAGGACCGCGTCGTGAGCGTCGCCGCCACGTGGGCGCGCGAGCACGGGCTCACCACCATCGCGTGCGCCAGCACCGGCAACCTCGCGAACTCGGTTGCCGCGTATGCTGCTCACGCCGGGCTGCGTGCCGTCGTGGTCGTGCCCAGCGACCTCGAGCCGGCCAAGATGATCGGGACGTCGATCTTCCGCCCGACGATCATCGCGGTCGACGGAAGCTACGACGACGTGAACCGCCTCTGCACCGAGCTCGCAGACTGCGTCGACTGGGGGTTCTGCAACCTCAACCTTCGCGCCTACTACAGCGAGGGAAGCAAGACCCTCACCTTCGAGACGGCAGAGCAGCTCGGCTGGCGCCTCCCCGACGAGATCGTCATCCCGGTTGCATCGGGCTGTCAGTTCGTGAAGCACCGCAAGGCCGCGGGTGAGTTGATCGATCTCGGGTTGGTCGAGCGCGGATCGCGTCTGCCGCGTCTCACCGGCGCCCAGGCACTCGGCTGCTCACCGGTCGCAACGGCGTTCTCGAGCGGCGAGACCACCGTCGTCCCGGTGCGTCCGGCCACGGTCGCGCGATCGATCGCCATCGGCAATCCTTCCGACGGGGCCGACGTCCTGCGCATCGCCCGCGAGACTGGGGGCGTGGTCGCCAGCGTCACGGAGGAGGAGTTGGTCGAAGGCATCGAGCTGCTGGCGGCAAGTGAGGGGATATTTGCCGAGACCGCCGGCGGGGTCACCGTTGCGGTACTGCGCAAGCTCGCCCGCGCGGGCCGGTGGGAGGGCGACGAGACCGTGGTCGCATACATCACCGGGGCGGGGCTGAAGACTGCCGACTGCGTCGCGTCGCGAGCTCCGAAGCTCACGCCGGTGTCCGCCTCACTGCGAGCTGTTCGGGAGCGTTACACCGACCTCATCTGACCACACGGGCTGCGCCTGAAGCTCCGCCCGTCATCCCGCCGCGGAAGGACATTTCGGTTGCCATTCCGGGTGGAATGACAATGGTTTGCCCCGGCAACCCGGCCGGGGCGATGAACATCGGTTTGCCCCGGCATCCGTCGTGGCATAGTGAGGTCGATGTATCACCAGATCGCCCGCAACAAACGGAAGAGCGTCATCGTGGTCGCGGCCTTCTTCATCATCTGGGCCGCGATCGGCTACGTGATCGGCTTCATCGCCTCGGGTGTCAGCGGTGGCATCTCGGGCATCGTCATCGCCGGGATCATCGCGCTCCTCGTGGTGATCTGGTCGCTGACTCTCGGTCAGCAGACCGTCCTCGCCGTCTCCGGTGCGCAACCGGTGACGCAGGAGCAGGCCCCGGTCCTCTACGACATCGTGTCCACCTTGGCGACCGGAGACGGGCTGCCGATGCCGAAGGTCTACATCATCAACGACCCGTCGCCAAACGCCTTCGCCACCGGTACGAGTCCGAATAAGGCTGCGATCACGTGCACCACTGGGCTGCTCGCGATCATGAATCGCGAAGAGCTCGAAGGCGTCATCGGCCATGAGATGAGCCACATCAAGAACTACGACGTTCGGCTCGTGCTGATCGTCGCCACATCGGTCGCGCTCATCGGGCTGCTCGCCAGCCTGCTCTGGCGATCGTTGTTCTTCACCCGGGGCGGCAACAACCGCGACAGCGGCTATCTGATCATCATCCTCATCGCCGCGGCGGCCCTGCTCTCAGTGGTCGCGGTGGTCGTCGGCCCGCTCATGCAATTTGCGCTCTCACGTTCGCGCGAGTCGCTTGCCGATGCCAGCAGCGTCGACCTCACGCGTAATCCCGCGGGACTGCTCCATGCGCTGCAGAAGCTTCAGCAGAATGACAAGCCGTTCGCCAAGATGACCCACGCCACCGCCGCGATGTGCATCGACGACCCGTTGCAGCATCACGGTGGATTCACCCACCATCTCTTCGACACGCATCCACCGATCGAGCAGCGCATCGCCGCCCTCCAGGCGATGATGGCGGTCAAGGAAACCTAGAGCTCGGTCAGAAGACCCTCCACGCGGCGGCGTCGATCTCCTCGCGAATCCTCCGGACCTCGGCGCGCGGCTCTGTCGAGCGAGGTCCTCGGGAACGCTCGTCACGCCGGTCGCCGCTCCCGGAGCGTCAGGCGGGCGGCGGCGGCGGCGCCCCGGCAGCCGGAGCCTGAGGAGCGAACGACACCGTTGGGGCGGCGCGCTCGGACTCGGCTGCGGCGAAGAACGCGAACGGCTGGAAGTGCAGCATCTGCCCGAGGATGCTCGTCGGAAACGTCTGGAGTGCGGTATTGAAGTCGCGCACGTTCCCGTTGTAGAAGCGGCGCGAGAACTCCACCTTGTCCTCGGTGTTGGTGAGCTGCTCCTGCAGGTTCAGGAACAGCTCGGATGCCTTGAGCTGCGGGTAGTTCTCGGCAACGGCGAGCAGTTGCCTCGTTGAGCTGGTCAACGCATCCTCGGCGCCGGCCATGGCTGCCGGATCCCCGGTCTTGGAAGCGGCCAGCGCGTTGGTGCGCGCAGCCGTCACCGCCTCGAAAACTCCGCGCTCGTGCGCCGCATAGCCCTGCACCGTGTTGACCAGGTTGGGGATGAGGTCGTACCGACGCTTCAGCTCCACGTCGATGTCCGACCATGCTTCCTGGGTTCGAGTCCGCAACCGGATCAGACGGTTGAACCGGTACGCGACGTAGAGCGCGATCAGGACGATGATGATCACCACGACCAGCAGGACGGTCATGACCTCAGTGTCTCACTCCTCACGCAACATCGCTTCGGGGACGCTGACCACTCGGTAGGGCATGTCGGTGATGTCGTAGTAGCGGATCGGTTTCTTGAGGCGCTTGGCGATGCCGATCTGCACCTTCACGCCGAGCGACGGGTTGCCGAAGACCCACATCTGATCGCAGCGCACGATCAGATTGTTGAACGCCTCGCGCACCACATCCTTGGGCACGGTGTGCACGAGGTAGTAGTCGAAGAGCATGAAGGGAACGATCGGCACCTGCCCCTCGTCGAGGACGAACTTGGTGATGTGCTGCCGCCAGTAGAAGTTGCGGTTGCTCAGCGCGCAGTAGATCAGCTGCTTGGGCCGGCGGAGCGCGCGCTCGGCCTGCTCCGCGGGGCTCGCCTTCGGTGTCGGCGCGAAGATGCGCTCGAGAATGTCCTCGGCATTCTTGACGGCCGGCTCAGCCGGCGACGTGGCCTCACCACGAATCAGAGGTGCGCTCCCACGACGCCGAATGTCACGTTGGCGCAACCTTTCTCCCGTCACAGCAAGTGCGAGAGCCGATGATAGCATCGCGATTCGTTCGCGAAAGTCGATGGCTCGGTTGCGGGCTCAGCCAACTGGGTCGGCCCACGCGACCATCTCTCGCAGTGTCAGGAGCGCCCGATCCAGCAGCGCCAATCGCGCGGGATCGTTCAGCCACCTGCTCTGCCCTGAAGGATGGGGCAATGGCACGAGCACCGGCGTTGCCCGAGGCGCACCGTTGACCGCAACCCCCGTCGACGCGTATGCCGCGCCGATCACGCTGTCGAGCCGCTGTCCCGGCAGAAATCGCTCGAGTGCCAGCGAGCCGATCGGGATGATGAGCCGCGGGCTGAGCAGCGCGAGCACGCTGTCGAGCCACGGTGCGCAGAGCGCCACCTCGGCCGCACTCGGCCGGCGGTCTCCGGCTCCGTCCGGGCGGCGGCCCGGAAAACACGTGGTCATCGCGGTCATGTAAATGCGGTCGCGCACGTCGTCCTCGTCGCGGAAGCCACCACGAACCAGCCAGCGCATCAACTGTCGGCCGGCGCGTCCCGCAAAGGGCCGGCTCTGATCGTGCTCGACCGGTCCCGGTGCCTGGCCGACGAGCAGGATGTGCTGGCCGGCGTGGCCGCTGAACACGGGGTGGGCTCGCGCGATGAAGCCCGCATCGGCACAGCGCGTGCAGGCGCGCTGCGCGAGTTGCAGCGATCTCAGGGAGCGAAAGCGGACGGCCTGTGTCGGCATGAAGACGAACTTTGACTCGCGGGAGTAGCGTCGTCGAACCCCAGGCGATATCATCTCCTCACCGCTCCTCACAGCCTCCGTCACAGTTGAGCGGCCGTCGTGGTCAGCCGTCGTACTACGAGGCTCCATGTCCGACGAGTCTTCTCGATCTGCCCGGCCTTACGGCCAGCGACGAAACGACGGCGCCCCGACGTGGTGGGCCGCACTGGACCGCGCAGATCTCCCGGATAACGAGGTCGTTCCCGCCGCGCACCGGCGCTGGTACGAGGACGCTCAACCGGTCGCCCCCGCCGTGGAGATCGCCGGCCGCGTCGAGCGAGCGCCGAAGCATCGCGGTTGGCTGATTGGGTTGCTCGTGGCGCTTGCGGTCGCGCTGGTGCTCGGGTTGGAATGGATCGCGGATTCCGCAGACCACGACGCTTTCTACATCACCCTCCTGATTGGCATTCCGGTGGGGCTGGCGTCGACCGTCACCATCGTGATGGCCCGCCGGAGCAGCTGACCGCGCGTTCGGCATCGGCGGGACTCAGGTGAGCCAGGAAGCGCCGCGGCGCAGGGATCGTCTCCGGCATCCTCGGCGCCCTCATCTCGACCCGATCGCGGGCCTGGCACTGCCTGCAGGCGACGATGAGACTGCGGCCGCCCCGTCGCTGCGCGAACGCTTCGAGGCTGCGATGGCGCCAGGCCCTGCAGACGGTGCCGCTCCCCGTGACGTCGGGGTGGCGAAGACTCTTGCCGAGGCCCCGATCGAACGGATCGCCGAGGTCGTCTACGGAAGCAACGGGGTCTTCCTCATCGAGCTCGATGCGCCCGATCCGGCGGTTCCGACGCAGCCGCTTCGCGCCGTCTACAAGCCGGTTCGCGGCGAGCGGCCCCTCTGGGACTTCCCCCGCCGGACCCTGTATCTGCGCGAGGTTGCCGCGTACGTCGTGGACACAGCTCTGGGGCTCCACCGCGTCCCCGTGACAGTGCTCCGTGACGGACCGCTCGGGCCGGGGTCGGTGCAGCGGTTCGTGCACGCGCTCGAGGAACCCCTGACCGCTGAGCGAGCCGAGAAGCTCGAATCGCAGCTGCGCGCCGTCGCCCTGCTCGACGTGCTCATCAACAACGCCGACCGCAAGCGCACGCACCTGCTGGTGATCGACGGTCCCAGCGTGAAGGCGATCGACAATGCGCTCAGCTTTCTCCCCTACCCGCGCCAGCGCACCGCGCTGATCGCGTTGGGTGGCTCGCAGCTGCCCGTCAAGCTCGCCAGGCGGGTGCAGGACCTGGCCGGCGATGCGACTCGGATGACTGCGCTGCGGTCCAGGCTCCTCCGACTGCTCAGCGAAGGTGAGGTCGACGCCTTCGGCCACCGCGTCGCCGAGCTGGCCGCGGACCCGACCTTTCCAGTCCTCGACGCTTGGGACGGGCGACCCTTCGAGTGGTGGTGAAAAGCGGCCCGCCGGGTATCCGGCGGACCGCCTTGAGGGGGAGGAAGGGACGCTAGCCCGTGGTGCTGGTCGAGCCGCTCATGTTCGGACACATGTGCGTCGTCGATGGCGTCTTGGTGGCCGGCGTCGTGGGTGACGGCGTCGCAGTGCTCGCCGTCAGGCTCGCGGCGCTGCTCGACGCCGCGGTGTTCGAGGCAGCGTGCGCGATCACGAAGCTGCCGACACCCGTACCGGCGAGCAACCCGACCGAGAGCAGCGCTGTCGCCGCAATCTTGCGTGTACCGCTCCTCCGCTTGGCCGGCTCGTCCGGGGGTGGGGGCGGTGGGATGAACTGGTCGCCGTCCATGGTGTTGTACCTCCTGGGTGGACTGACGTTCGACGTTGATCAGCGTCGCGCCTGTCCGTGAGAACGCCGTGGGCCTGCCCTGGGAGATTGCTCAGAGTTGCGGTCTGGGCACGCGGCGCGTGCCGCGTATCGGCGGCCTTCAAGCACCGCGGCTTGCAATCCGCCTGTGCACCTCGTATACCTGAAGAACGGAGCGAACGGCATGAAACCTCAAAGCACCGCCTGGCTCAACCGGCTCGGAGCATCCAAGCCGTTTTTTTCGGTCGCTGATGAGCGCCAGAGTCGCGAGGCATGGGCGATGGGCGGAACTCGCCGCAGGCGCGATTCCGGAAGCGGTCCGCGCGAGCCACGGCTACCAGCAGCAACTCCCAAGCGATACGCGGGCGGAACTGCGAGCGGCGCGCCCTGGCGACTTCTTCCGCAATTAGCGGCTGGTACGCCCGGAGGGACTTGAACCCCCGCACCCGGCTCCGGAGGCCGGCGCTCTATCCAACTGAGCTACGGGCGCCCGTCGCGGCTCGCCGGGGCAACCGTGGCCAGTATACGGCTCAGTCGGAATCTTCCTCGGAGGCGAACATCAGGCTGTCCTGGACCTCGTAGAGCGCATCCATCCACTCCGAGATCTGCAGCTCCCGCGGCGACCGCCCGATCAGGTGGGTGTCGTTGCTCACCAGGGCAACAGCGCGCCCCACGAGCTCGTAGGGCACCTCGACCTCATCGGCCAGGTTGAGCTTCTCGAACTGATCGATGAGCTCATCGATGTAGCGGATCTTCTGCCGGCGCGCATTGCGTGCTTCGCGCAGCGAAGTCCAGCGAGCTTCCAGCTCGCCGATCTCCACGCAAGTCTCCTGGATCATCAGACCACCACCCTCACAACCTCTACCCCTGTAATAAGTTCCATCCTATGTCGCAGCATCGACCCGGTCAAGAAGCGCGTTTTCCCGCTCTTCGCGTGATTCGCGTGGCACGCACCCGGAGCACCCAGGATGTCGTCCTCCGGGCGGCTCGCGAGGGTGCGAGCGAGGGCTACACCTGTCTCGCCGCCGAGCAGACCGCCGGTCGCGGCCGTCAGGGCCGGCTGTGGCTCGCCCCGGCCGGCTCGGCGCTTCTCGCGTCAGTGCTGGTGCGGCGTTCCCCGACTGTGGCAGGCGGCGTCCCCTTCGCAGCGGGGCTCGCGCTCGTCGACGTGCTTGCGACCAGCCACGGGCTCGCAGCCGGGCTCAAGTGGCCGAACGACGTGCTGGTCGACGGCCGCAAGCTGGCGGGCATCCTCTGCGAGGTCGAGCCCGCCGCAGGGGAGGACCGCCGCATTGCGGTCGCGCTCGGTCTGGGCGTGAACCTCCGCGTGGAGTCGTTCGACGACGACGTTCAGGGGGTAAGCCTGCACAGGCTGGTGGCGACGCCACCCGGAGCCGAGGAGCTCCTCGTGGCATGGGGCGCCGCGCTGAGGACCCGAATCGCCATGATCGAGCAGGGCGGGATCAGCGCGCTCCTGACCGACTGGCGCCGCCACGCGGTCGGCCTGGGCGGACCAGTGTCCGTGCAGGCTCCGACGGGGATGATCAGCGGTGTGGCGGTCGACGTGGATGACGACGGCGCGCTCCTCGTGGCGACGTCAGGTCAGACGCATCGGTTTCTCGCTGGGGACGTGCATCTCGGCCCCTCTGGCGGCTGATGGGCACAGCGGTGCCCTTGAGGGATCAGAGACGCTAGGCGGCCGGCGAGGGGGTTCCCGATGGCGAGGGCGTCGCTCCGGCGGAGGTCGCCGCGGCGGCCGAGCCGGTGACCTTGATGACGCCCTTCATGTTCGGCGCGTGAATGGTGCAGAGGTAGTTGTAGGTGCCGGGCTGGGTGAACTTGACCTGCCAGGTCGCCCCGGGTGCGAGGGTGTTGTCGGTGAGGCACGCGTCGTTGCTGTCCTGGAAGGTGACGGTGTGCACCACCGAGCCGGTGTTCTTGAACTCGACGACGTCGCCCACCGCAACGTTGGATGAGTCCGGGACGAACACGAGGTTGTCGGTGGCCTGAATGGTATTCCCCGGCGTCGCGGTTCCCAGGGAGCTCGCGGCGGCCGAGCCGTTGCAAACCGTGGAACCGGTCGGTCCACCCCCCGGCGGACCGTTGCCACAGGCGAAAACCCCGATGGCGACACACACTCCCAAGCCGGCCGCGAGCGTGCGCAGATGAGTCATGTGCATGTCCGGTGGCATGTTAAGCGATGGGTTCGCCGAGACGCGTCACCACTCATCGGAGCGCCTCGGCGATCCGATCGGCGGCCAGCTCCTCGTCCCGAGCCGGGTCGGAGAAGAGGCGCATGAAGACGACGATGATGGCGATGAAATACACGATGTTCCCGACACCGAGCATGATCACGCCGCCGTACTGCTGATCGGTCAAGGCCGACACGCCCCACAGGCGCGGCGCCTGGACGTAGAAGCTGTAGAGCGGCGCAGACGCAAGGGCGAACACGATGCCCAGGACCGTGGGTGGAATCCCGGCGAGGCTGAGCGCGGCGATCTTGGTGAGCGGGCTCACGGTCACGGTGCGCTCGTCTCGAATCGGGTCCACCACCGGCCACCATACGATGACCCCCGCCGCGATGAAGCTGAGGTGTTCGATGATGTGCACGGGGACGGTGGTCAGCGTCGTGTCGTACAGCGACGGGATGTGCCAGAGCAGCAAGACTGCGTTGAAGATGATCACCGCCGTCCACGGGCGGGTGATCACCCACCAGACCGTCCGCAGCGTCGTGTGACGGTCGCGAAGCGCCGGTCGCGCCCCGGCGATCCCGAGCAGGAGCAACGGCGGCGCCACCATCATCAGCAGCATGTGCTGGACCATGTGGAGGGAGAACAGGTAGGAGTCGCCGCCCTTGTCGATCGGCGATTCGAGCGCGATGAACGTCAGCAGAAGCCCGGCGAAGAAGAAGACCGGCCGCAGGCGCGGATGGCGAAACCACGGGGTGACGTCGTCGTTCGGGCCGATCGTGCCGCGGCGCATCGCGATGATGTAACCGGCGGCCACGGCAACCAGGCCGCAGATGACGGTGGGATCCCACGTCCAGTCGCCGAACCCCAGGTGTGCCGTCAGTGCCCTCCATCCTCCGGGAGCTCGAGATACTCACGTCTCGCCCCGCGAGCCCAGAAGACGCACGTGACGATCGTATAGATCAAGCCGATTCCCCACATCGTCGGCCCGACCACCGCCCGTATGTCGGTGAGGAAGCCGGTGAACAGGATAGCGAGCGCCAGAGCGAGGTTGATGGGGACCGCGCTTGGTGGCGGCAGGTGCGGATGCTCGTGCTCGCCTGCGTCTTCGGGGGTGGCAGTCGCAATCGCGTCGTCCCTCATGACTGCGACCTCACTTGGTGACAGCGAGGAAGATCGCCGCCCAGACGAACGCCGCACCGATGAGGACCAGCAGCATGATGAACATGGCCACGCCCATGCGCATGTTCCTGCGGGCGAGCTTTCGGTTCATCGGTGCGTCCTCCTCAGAGCCCTGTCACGCGGTCGATCGCCATGATCGCGAAGAGCAGAGCCAGGTAGATCATTGAATGGTAGAAGAGCCGGCGTGCCGAGCGCGCGGTCGGGCGCCGGGCAGCCATCACGGCGTCGGCCAGCAGGACCGCGTCGAGCACCGCCGCACCCCCGAGATAGACGCCCCCGAAGGACCGGGTGAGCAGCGGGAGCACGGTCACCAGGCAGAGCACGATCGTGTAGAGCACGATCTGGTAGCGGGTCTGGCGGTCGCCCTGGACGACCGGCATCATGGGGACGCCGGCGCGGGCGTAATCGCTCTTGATCAGCAGCGAGAGCGCCCAGAAGTGCGGCGGCGTCCAGTAGAAGACGACCGCGAACAGGAAGACCGCGGTGATGTCGAGGCTCCCGGTCACCGCAGCCCAGCCGACCAGCGGGGGAATCGCGCCGGCCGCGCCGCCGATGACGATGTTCTGCATCGATGAGCGCTTCAGCCACATGGTGTAGACAAACACGTAGAAGAGCAGTGCGACTAGGGCCAGGCTCGCGGCGAGCACGTTGACCGTCGTGGCCAGCAGCGCGAACGACGCTGCACCGAGGAGGACGCCGAAGGTGAGTGCCTGATGGGGCTCGAGGCGACCCGAGGGGAGCGGACGGGTCCGGGTCCGGCCCATGGTCTGGTCGATGTCGCGGTCAAACCAGCAGTTGATGGCGTTTGCGCCGGACGCAGCCAGCCAGCCACCGGCCACCGTGAGCAGGACGAGCCGCCAGCCTGGCCAGCCTCGATCCGCGATCACCATGGCGGCGACCGCGGTGACCTCGAGAAGGAGGATCACCCGAGGTTTGGTGAGCGCGGCGTAGTCGCGTGCGACGTCGGCGACGCGGCGACGTGGGAGGACGTCGAGACTGACTGCGATGGTCACGACTGCGCCACGTTGGCCTGCGGCCGCAGCGTGTCAGCGCGCTGCGGCGCCGTCGCCGCCGCGACGGGCTCGTTCATCGGGAGGCTGCCCACCACCGCGACCAGGACCACCGACCCCCAGAGCAGCGAGGCAAGCGCGATGTGGAGGCCCCGAACCCATGCGGGGAGGCCGAGGAGCACGACCAGCGCACCCGCGGCCACCTGCAGGACGAGCAGGAGATTCACCGCCATCACGCCGATGCGGACCACGCGGTCGCCGCGACGCCGGCGCGCGATCACGGCCATGAGGCCGCCGAGGAGCAGGACGACGACGAGCGCGACCAGTCGATGCGCGACGTTGATGGTCGCCGCCTGTCCGGCCGGCAGCGAGAAGCCGCTCCCGCACAGCGGCCAGCTGGTACACCCACCCCCGGAGTTGGTCTCGACGACAAAGGCACCGCTCAGAGCCACGACGTAGGTGGCGATCACGGCGATGGCCACCGGCCATTTCACCGACGTCGACAGTGCAGCCGACAGGCTCGGACTCCGACCGGGCGTCCCCACCGTGCAGGCGACCACCGCCACGTAGATGAGCACCGCGAATAGGAGGAGCGCGTTGGCGAGGTGGATCATCACCACGCCGCCCGGAAGGTTGTATTCGACGGCGAGCGCTCCGAGCGCGATCTGCACGACGAAGAGCCCCGCCGCGATGCTGGTGCCGACCAGGATCCTCCGCCGATGACGGTGCCAGATCCACGTCGACACGGTCAGGATAATCACCAGCAGCGTGCAGATCGAGGCGATCCAGCGATGCGTGAACTCGATGAGCGTGTTGATCTGCCACGCGGGCAGGAGCGATCCGTGGCACAGCGGCCACTGGTCGGTGGTGCCGCACCCGTTACCGCTGCCGCTGACGCGGACGATGCCGCCCCAGACGATCAGCAGGTACGTCAGCATCGCCGTCCACACCGCGAGGCGGCGGAACCCTGCCGACGGCCGCGCCGGTATCACGGTGCCACCAGCGCTACGCGGGCGCTCCGGATGCCGCTGCCTTCTTCTGGGCGATGCGCCGGTCGCGCACCGGCCTCAAGCTGAGCACCTCCTGCTCCTCGTCGAAGTTCCACGCCGGCGGCGGTGACGAGGTTGCCCACTCGAGGGTGTTGCCCTCCCACGGATCGTCGGGCGCCGTCTTTGGGGCTCGCATGCTGATGACGAAATTGATCAAGAAGACAGTGATCGAGATGGCGATGACGAAGGCACCGAAGGTGATCAGCGAGTTGAGGTCGCCCCAGCCGCGATTGTCGAGGTAGGTCGCGATCCGGCGCGGCATCCCGAGCAGCCCGAGGGCGTGCATCGGCAGGAACGTCAGGTTCATACCGATGAACATGAGCCAGAAGTGCAATTTGCCGAGCTTCTCGTTGAGGAAACGTCCGGTCACCTTCGGGAACCAGTAATAGAGGGCCGCGAACACGCCGAAGACACTGCCGCCGAACAGCACGTAGTGAATGTGGGCCACCACCCAATACGTGCCGTGCACGAGACGGTCAACGGCGAGGCTGCCGAGGTAGACGCCGTCGATACCACCGATCAGAAACATCAACAAGAAGCCACACGCGAAGAGCATCGGCGTGTCGTATTTGATGCTCCCTCCCCACATCGTGGCTAGCCAGCTGAAGATCTTCACCCCGGTCGGAACCCCGATGACGAACGTCGTGAACGCGAAGAATGTCTGCACCACAAGCGGCAGTCCGGTGACGAACATGTGGTGCACGAACACGATGAATCCGAGCACGGCGATCGCCGCGATGGAGGCCGCCATCGCCTTGTATCCGAAGATCGGTTTCCGGCTGAACACCGGGATGATCTCGCTGATGATCCCGAACGCGGGCAGGATCATGATGTACACGGCCGGGTGCGAGTAGAACCAGAACACGAACTGGTAGAGCAAGGCGCTCCCGCCATTGACCGGGTCGAAGAAGTTGGTGCCGATCTGACGGTCGAGCAGGTTCATCGCCAGTCCCGCGGCAAGGAACGGCGAGGCGAGCACTACAAGCGCCGCGGTGATCTCCTGCGCCCACACGAACAGCGGCAGCCTTCCCCAGGTCATGCCCTTGGCGCGCATGTTGTGGATGGTCGCGAGGAAGTTGATGCCGCCGAGCATCGATGAGATGCCGACCAGATGGAGTCCGATGATCCACAGGTCCTGGCCCATGCTGCAGCTGTAGTGCGCACCCGTGAGCGGCACGTACCCGGTCCATCCGGCGTCACCTGGACCGCCGGGGCAGAGCAGGCCGGCATGGGTGGTTGCGGGGACGAGGAAGCCCGAGTACATCACCAGGCCGCCGAGCGGCAGCAGCCAGAACGACAGCGCGTTGATGCGCGGAAACGCCATGTCGCGCGCGCCGATCATCAGCGGGACCATGTAGTTGCCGAAGCCGGACCACACCGGGATGATCCACAGGAAGATCATCGTCGTCCCGTGCATGGTGAAGATCTGGTTGTACTGCTCAGGCGTGAGGAACGTGTTCTGCGGCTCCGCCAGCTGCACGCGGATGAGCAGTGCCATCACGCCGCCGACCAGGAAGAAGAAGAACGTCAGGAACAGGTACATGATCGCGATCTTCTTGTGGTCGACCGTGGTCAACCAGCCGAGGACGCCCTTCGACTTGTCAACGCGGGCGAAGCGTGCCCGAGGAAGCGTCGCGTCCATGACCGCCATCAGGATCCTCCGAGAGTGCACGACTTGCTGGTCGGGTCGATCGAGCCACTGGGATTGCCGAACACGCATGACTGGAACTGGTTCATGGGCAGCGCGATGACGTCGAAGGTCATCTTTGCGTGACCCACCCCGCAGAGCTCGGTGCACTGCCCGTAGTACGTTCCCTGACGAGCCTCGATCGGCGCGGTGTTGACATCACCGGGGATGGCGTTCATCTGCTGACCGAGCGAGGGAGCAAAGAAGCTGTGGTTGACACCGCATCCCTCGTTGGCGAGTCTCCTGCGCGAGCGTGCTTCCGGAGGAGACCGACGGGCTCACATTGCACGGCGGATCCGTCGATACGATGTTGAGCGCGACATCGGTGTTCTCGGGCAGGTACAGCGTACCGAAGCTGCGGACGCGCGCACCGCTGCTGCTCGTGCCGTAGTCGAACGTCCAGCTGAACTGCTGACCGATCACCGTGACCGTGTACTGCGTGCCCGCGTGGGTGTTGTTGATGAAGGGCATGTTCGCCGCGGTCAGGCCGAAGAGCGAAAGAAACGTCGCCAGCGGAACCAGTGTCCAGGCGATCTCGAGCCGGGTGTTGCCGTGAAACTGCGGTGGATCGTCGGCGTCGCTGCGACGACGAAACTTCACGAACGCATAGAGCAGCAATCCCGTGACGATGACTCCGAGCACCACCGAGGCCCAGAACACGGCGGTGTAGACGCCGAGCGCTCGGTCGCTGATCGTGCCGCCATCGCCGAAAGCGCCGGCATTGTTGACACAACAGGTGGACGCTGCGAGCAGGTTCATCCGCGACGCAGGATGATCGCATAGCGGCGTTCAGACGGGCAATCCGAGCCGTCGGGGGCCCACGGTCGCGGGAGCAGGATCAGCGCTGCCATATCTTGGTCTTGGTGTTGATCTGACGTTTCACCAACTCGGTGATGTCGGTGTTGACGAGTGCGGCGCGGTCCCACGAGCCGCGGTTTCCAGGTGGTACCGAGGGGTCGGGGAGCACCTCACCGGTGGCCGCCGATCGCTGGCGCCGGCGCAGCCGCCCGAGGAGCGACCTGGGACCTTCGGAGCTCACAGCCGGAACATCCTCCGCTGCGCCGCGCGCTCGGTGTCACCGGCGCCGATCGCGACCGCGCTCTGGTAGGCGTCGATGATCGAACTCGCCCAGATGAACAGGCCGGCCAGGAACAGGCCGATGAATGCGAATACCGAGACGAGCGCGATGAGCAGGAAGAGCGCGCCCGAACCGTGGGTGAGCAGGGTGTGCCCTATCGATTGCCCGGCCATGATCAGCAGGACCGCGGGACCGATCGTGAAGACGGTCCAGAACAGGTACCACAGCGCCTTTCGCGGTTGCCCGGTGTAGAGCTGGCCGAGCCCCGGGATGATCGACAGTCCGGCGGCCACTCCAGGATTGGGCCGGCGCAGAGGGTTGACCCCTCCCGCCTCAGACGCCATCACCGGCGCGACGAAGCGTCCAGAGGGCGCGGCCGCCGCCCAATAGTGCGCTCGAAGTCATCGCCCGACGAAGGCCCGGTAGAGGTAGTACGCGGCGAGCAGCAGCGTGCCGAAGGACCAGATGGCGACGAAGAGCACATCGCCCCAGCCGGCCTCGCCGGGATACAGCTCCGCAAGCAACGGTATAGGCATGTGCGTCAGTGGGCCTTGAAGTTCTCGAGCAGGAATTCGCCGTAGATCAGCACAAAGGTGAAGACGAGCAGGCCGAAGAAGACAACGAGCGTACCGATCAGGTCCCGCGCGAAGGTGCTGCGCCGTTTCACTGTGCTGCTCTCATGGGAGGGTGCTGTACTCCTCCCAGTGGCGGATGAACTGGATGAGGATGTTGATCTGCGTCTGGGTGAGGACAGGTGATGTGTTGAGGATCGCGCCAGGGCCTGGTGGGTTCTGCGTGGCGCTCCAGTCGCTGGCGATGCCGCCCCAGTTGGGCATGATGCTGCCGTAGTGCTCGAAGTCGGTGAAGCCGTACTCGATGCAGCGGTAGTAATAGTCCTCGTTGAAGTAGCCGAGACGGTCCTGGTTGTTGAGCGGGCGGCCCGGCGCCGCCCTCACCCTGCCCGCCATGGCAGCGCGCGCAGTTCAGGTAGTAGAGCTGCGCGCCCTCGGTGAAGGTGTACACGGGGTTGATGATCAGGTTCTGATGCGCGTCGGACTCGTCGAGGCCGAGACGGTTGCCGTTGTGGCAGACGATGCACCCGACCTGGTCGATACCCAGCGGACCGGTCACCGGGAACGTGGAGGCGCCATAGTTGGTCGACGGATCGAGGAACGCGGGGAGCGGGCCCGGCTGCTGGACCGTCACCTTGGCGGCCGGCGCGGCGCCTGGCGGCGTGTACGGCGTGAATGTCTCGGGCGTGAAGTTGGTCGGCCCGTACTCCGCGAAGCTCAGCGACGGCGGGTAGTTGCCGCCAGTGGGGGTGATGTACGCGGGATGGATGCCGCTGAGGTGGTACTCAGCGGCCAGTTGCTGGGCATTAGGCTCGTATTTGAAGAAGTCCTCGCTCAGTCGCTTGGCTGCTTCCACCGGGCCGATGGTGCCGATGTCGGGGACGTGGCACGAGATGCATCGTTCGACGCGGTACGTGTCCCCCTCGATGGTGGCCTGCGGGAAAGACGGGAACAGTTGCTGGACCTGGACGTTGAAGTCCGAGCTCGGATAGTCCTTCAGGTACTGGGTCTGAATGTTGATGTAGGTCCGGCTGCTCGAGTCCTTGAACGCCGCCCAGCCGACCAGCCCGAGGAGCACCACGCTCAGCCCGACGAAGAGAATCCGCGACCTCATACGGGAGAGCTCAGCCCCGGATGACCGAGGATGAGGGTCCAGTCCCAGTTGAATGCTTCGCCACGGAAGAACTCACCGATGACCACGAATGCCACCGCGAGGCACACATACACGGTGAACAGCACGATCGCCACCTTGCGGTCCTGGGGGCGGCGGCTCGGGTTGCGGTCGAGGTACGGGGTCAGGATCATGAAGATGATCACGAAGCTCGGGAACGCGACGCCCGCCATGATCGGCGGGAACCGCTCGAGCAGCTCCTGGAGGCCGACGAAGTACCACGGCGCCTTGGCCGGGTTCGGCGTGATCGAGGTGTTGGCGCGCTGCAGCAGCGGCGCGTTGACCTGGATCGACACCAGCATGAGGAACACGAACGCCGCCAGGCCGGCGAGGAACTCGCGCCACACGAGGTAGGGGAACGTGACCACCGTCTCCTCGTCCTCGCGACGGCGGATGACCAGTGGGGTGTTCGCCAGCTCGGGTCCGGATACGGGTGCCCGCGGCCGCGGCGACACCGCTCCGCTTGGGTCGCGTCCTCCCTCGACGACCGTTGCCATCAGAGGCCTCCTGTGAACCCGTCTTTACGGACGCGCCAGAAGTGTACGACCATCAGCAGGAAGCCGATGAGGGGCAGGGCGATGACGTGTAAGACGTAGAAGCGAATCAGAGCACCTTGTGCTACCTGGTCGCCACCGAGCAGGAGATATCGGGTATAGGGCCCCACGATCGGGGCGTACTTGGCCATGTTGGTGCCGACCGTGATCGCCCAGATGGCGAGCTGGTCCCAGGGAAGGAGGTAGCCGGAGAACGAGAGCAGCAGCGTGATCAGGAGCAGGAACGTTCCGATGACCCAATTGAACTCCCGGGGTGGCTTGTATGCGCCCTGATAGAAGACGCGCGCCATGTGCAACCAGACCGTGATCACCATCGCGTGCGCCGCCCAGCGATGCATGTTGCGGATGATGTCGCCGAAGACCGCGACGAACTGGAGATCCTTGACGTTCTGGTACGCCGAATCCACCGAGGGGATGTAATAGAACATCAGGAACAGCCCGGTGATCGTCAGCAGGATGAACAGGAAGAAGGAGAGGCCGCCGAGGCACAGCGTGTACGAGACGCGAACGGCGGACTTCTTGACGCGCACCGGATGGATGTGCAGGAAGAAGTTGGTGAGCGCCGTGCGAGCTGCAACCTTGTCGTTGGTCGGCAGACCGTGGCGGAACACCGATCCCCAGAGCTGCGCGACGAATGCGCGGACCGGGTTCGCCTCGCCGGGGGTTGCGCTCATCTCCGGAGACCCCTCATTCGCGTAGCCCGCCTCCTCATCTAGACCCCGAGGGTCTTGCCGTTGCTTTTCTGCGTGTCGACCAGCAGGCGCCATTGTGGCGCTTGGTTGTTCCCAGGACCACGCGTCGCGACCAGCGTGGCTCGATCCACCGCGAAGAACCCGTCCGGGGTGACCTCGATGTTCACCCAGTCCATCGGCCGCGGAGCCGGGCCGTAGAAGTTCGTCGAGTCGATGAAGTACCGGCTGCCGTGACAGGGGCACGCCCAGCCGTTGGGGCTCTGCTGGTCGGGTGCGCGGTCGCCGCGAGCCTTCGCCACCGATGGTGAGACCCCGGACCCGGTGGTCACATCGGTGACGTAGTTCGGCGTGCACCCGAGATGCGTGCAGACCAGGTAGACGGCGTAGATGCCGGCATCGTCGAGCACCACGGTGACGCGCTTGTCGGTCTCCGAGAGCACGTTTACCGGTGTCACGGCTTTGCCGTTCACGACACCGCCGGTCAGCTGCTCAAACGTGAACGATGTCTTGAACAGGGCGGGCGCGTTGCTTGACGCCTGGGGGAACATGAAACCGAGGACCTTGATGCTTCCGAACAGGCTCGCGCCGGCGGCGGCGAGGCCTCCCATGATCATCAGGAACTGACGTCTCGTCGTCTCGGCGCGAGCACGCATCCTCCCTCGCGGCGATTCGTACGGATTCAGCGCCATACAGTCCTCACGAGGTGGCTCGTCCCTGGGGCAAGTTTACGAGCTTGCGGCACTGAAGCCGCCTGACCGGGGGTCGGGGTACGCCTCATCCCTGCTACAGGAGTGGGTTGCTTGCCGGGGGGGTGAGGATGTTGGCGAAGACGATCGCCGAAATCATGATCACGACGAATGCCACGATGATGGCGAAGCATCCGAAGTCAGTGCGGAGAGCGACGATGAGGCGTTCCATATCTCGTGTTCGGAGCGTCAGACGGCCGAAAGGATACGTCACCGCGTGCGCCACGCCGCGCGTCGCGCCGGGCAGTCCCGTGCCGGTCGCCGGAGAGTAGCCTTGGGGGCCTGTGAGCGGATGGCGTGAGGTCGAGATCTACGGCACCTTCATCCGGTTGACGGGCGAGCTCGAGGTCGTCGGCGCGGAACGCCTCAGCGACAGCATCAACCGGTTCGGGGCGTTCCTTCAGGTCAGGAATTCGCGCGCCGAGCCCCTCTCCACCAACTACCCGGTCCTGAGCCGCCTCGAGCCCCGCGTGACCATCGCCAAGGCGGGCGTGATCCTCGTCTCACCGCTCGAGGAGGTGCCCGACGGCAACTCCTCGATGTGGCGCGAGACCGTGCCCTACGCGGCGTCGATCAACACCTCGGCCATCTCACTGGTGGGCGACGTGCACCTCTCGCCCGGCAACGACCTCCAGGACCATCTCGAGCGTCACCCCGGCGACTTCCTCCCGGTGACCAACCTCTCCGCCCTGTGGATCACCGCGATCACCAACGAGACCCACGCCGTCCAGCGCGCGTTCGCGCTCCTCAACCCGGCCTCGATCCTGTCCTTTTCTCTGCGATAAGACCGCCACCCCGGTCAGGGTCTCAGCGCCGGCCGGTGTGGCTTCCGGCCCGGCGCGAAGGACTACGGCAAAGAGCTGTAAGGGCCGGAGGGGACGGGCGGCACATGGCGAATTTGACCGCTCCCGAGAGAGCGCGACAATCTGCTTGCGCGAACGAGGGAGCGGGCAAGGTGAGCCACGTGCCGCCCGTCCCCTCCCGCCCAAACCACAGAGCGAGGTGACTGCGAAGCGGTATCAGACCGCCGCGAGCACCTCTTCGCGTATCGCCCGGTTCTGCGCGGAGGCTCGGGCGAAGCCGATCGCCATGCAGACCACGGCGATGAACGCGAACCCCATGCTGATGAACTCGTTGATGGCGCGCTGCCCGATACCGAGCGTGGCCAGCCCGGTGCCGCCCAGGAACGTCTTCTCGGCCGGCGCCCCCCAGACAGTCCCGATGAACGCCATGAGCATCCAGACGATGGCGATGAAATGCCAGATGGCGGCGGTGCGAACCACTCCGTGGCGTGGCTTGGAGGTGAAGTAGAACGCCACCAGCGCGATCACCATCAGCACCACGTATGCGTTGAAGATGACGAACACGAGGAAGAACGAGATGATCTGGGCAGTGGTGAGCCCGGTGAACCCGCTGATCGAAAACGGGAACGGGTTGTTGACCGCGACCAGGCTCCCGAGCATCTCGATGCGGAAATGTACATCACTCCATCGGTGACGTAACCCTCCAGGCTCGCCTAAGCTTCTGTCGAGATGGCGATCCTTCACGCCCCCGCGTCCGCGCCCGTCGGAGTCCCGCCAGGCAGCACCAGGACGGCCGCCATCCTGGGAATCGCGTCGTATCTGCCCGACGAGATCATCACCAACGCACACCTCGAGGCGATGGTGGAGACATCCGACGCCTGGATCCTCGAGCGAACCGGCATTCGCGAGCGCCGAAAGGTCGCATCGGGGATGACCACATCGATGATGGCCGCTGAAGCCGGCCGCCGCGCGATGGCAGCAGCCGGTGTGGACAGCGTCGACGCCTTGATCGTCGCCACCGTATCCCCGAACTCCCCGCTCCCATCGACGGCCTGCCTGGTGCAGCGCCGGCTCGGGCTCGGGGGCATCCCGGCCTTCGACATCGCCGCCGCTTGCGCCGGATTCGTCTACGGGGTCGCCATCGGTCGAGGCCTGATCGTGTCGTCCGGGATGCGCCGCGTGCTGGTCATCGCCGGAGACGCCTTGACCTCGCTCATCGACTACAAGGATCGGTCGACCTGCGTGCTCTTCGGCGACGGCGCCGGTGCCGCGGTGCTCGGCGTCTCCGATGACGGGGGTATCGAGGGGATCCAGTGGGGGGCCGACGGCGGCGAGGCGGACCTCATCTACTACGGCCCCAAGGCGGGTGAGGAGGACGGCGAGAACGGTTTGCGGATGTACGGCAAGGGCACCTTCCGGCTCGGTGTCGAGCGCATGGCCGAGTCGGCACGCGCCGTCTGCGCCGAGGCGGGCTGGGCGCTGGACGAGGTCACGCTGCTCGTGCCCCACCAGGCCAACCTGCGAATCATCGAGGCCGTGGCGAAACGCCTCGATCTGCCGCTCGACCGGGTGGTGATCAACATCGACCGGTACGGCAACACCAGTGGTGCGTCGATCCCGATCGCGCTCGCCGAGGCGGCCGAGACCGGACGGATGCACCAGGGTGACAAGGTGGTCTGCATCGCCTTCGGGTCGGGCGTGGTCTGGGGTGGCATCGCTCTGCGATGGATCGCGCCGACGGGGTGACCTCGCGGCGACGGGCGCCGCGAAACAGGCTTCAGGCGCCCGGCCCCGAACTCAGGCCAACCGCACCCACCACCGGCACGGTGGCGTGCCCGCGCTGCAAGCGCCGCTTCGTGGCCGAGCGCTACGCGGCAGATCTCAACGTGTGCTCCGAGTGCGGCCATCATGGTGTCGTCGGCGCCGCGCAGCGCATCGCGCAGCTCGCCGATCCGAACACGGCTGAGACGCTGGTCGTCGAGGTTGGCGATCGCGATCCCCTGGGGTTCGACGACGGTGTGCCCTACCCGCAGCGTGTGGCCAGGGCTCGCGAACGCACCGGTCTGCACGAGGCCTTCCTGACCGCCAGGGCGTCGCTCGCGGGGAACCCGGTCGTGCTCGCATGCATGGACTTCGAGTTTCTCGGCGGTTCGCTCGGCAGTGCCGCGGGTGAGATCTTCGCCCGCGCCGGCGAGCTGGCCGTCGCCGAACGGCGTGCGCTGGTGGCCGTCTGCACCTCGGGCGGGGCGAGGATGCAGGAGGGCATCGCCTCCCTGGCTCAGATGGCTCGCTGCTCGGCTGCGATCGCGGAGGTGATCGCCGCCCGACTTCCTTACATCAGCATCCTCGGCGACCCTTGCTTCGGCGGGGTCACCGCCTCGTTCGCCGTTCAGTCGGACGTGATCATCGCCGAGCCGGGAGCGCGCATCGGGTTTGCCGGCGGCCGGGTCATCGAACAGGCAACCCACGACAAGCTCCCTGAAGGGTTCCAAACGGCCGAGTTTCTGCTGGCCCATGGGATGGTCGACGCGGTCGTCGAGCGCGTCCGCCTTCGCGACACCGTGGGGACGCTGATCCGCATCTATTCGGGACGAGCATGAGCACCACGATCGAAACCACCGAGCGCGAGCGGATCGCGTTCGCCGCGGTCGAGCTGGCCCGCCACCCGGAGCGCCCGCGAGCGCTGCAGGTGATCTCGGCGATCACCGGAGGCTGGACCGAGCTCCGCGGCGACCGCCTCTTCGGCGACGACCGCGCGGTGGTCGGCGGCCCGGCGCGGCTCGGTGGTCGCTCGGTGATGGTGATCGGTCAGGAGAAGGGCACCGACCCGATGACTCGCGCGCTCCACAACTTCGGCATGCCCCATCCGGAGGGATACCGCAAAGCGGTACGGCTCATGCGCCAGGCGGAGAAGTTCTCGATGCCGGTGCTCTGCCTCGTCGACACGCCCGCGGCACATGCGGGCATCGGTGCGGAGGAGCGCGGCCAGGCGTGGGCGATCGCCGATGCGCTCCTCTGCATGCTCGGCCTGCGCACCCCGACGGTCAGCGTCGTGCTCAGCGAGGGCGGCTCGGGCGGTGCGCTGGCGCTCGCCCTGGCCGACCGGGTGCTCGCGCTCGAGAACGCCGTGTACACGGTGGCTCCTCCCGAGACGTGCGCAGCCATCCTGTATCGCGATGCCGGGCAGCGCGCTCGTGCCGCGGCGGCGCTCCGCCCCGGCGTCGAGACGGCGCACCGCATCGGCCTCGTGGATGAGCTCATCCCCGAGCCGCCGCCGGGTGCGCATGCGCACGCGCCGCTGGTGATTGCCGCCATTCGCGGAGCCGTGATCCGCAACCTCGACGAGCTCTGCGATATCCCGATCGACGAGCTGGTCGCCCAGCGCCAGCGGCGCTACCGGGAAGCCGGCGGCTGATCCTTCCAGGCGGCGAGCAGCGCCACCTCACGCTCCGGCGCCAGGCCCACGCGGGAGCGATTGGCGCTCACCACCTGTTGCCAGTCGGGGTGGTCTCGCAGCCACGACCACGTGTCCCGGACGGTGTCGCGCACGGAACGGCATATGAGCCCCGATCGCAGCGCGAGCGACGAGTCGGTCGCATAGAAGCCGGCCATGTCGCCGACCGGGGGCACCCAGATGGGCAGCTCGGTCCACGGCTCGACCTGGTTCGCGAGCAGGAACTCGGCATCGACCCAGGTGAACCGTGCGCTCGAGCCGGTGACCTCGCGGCATAGCTCGAGCAGCTCGGCCATCGTGGTGTGACCCGGACGGCTCAACACGTTGACCGGGCCATGCAGGGTCGTCTCGATGGCGAACGCCGCGAGATCTCGTGCGTCGACGTACTGCACGGCGAGGTCGCGCGGTTCGGGCGTGAGCACCTCTCCTCCTGCCGCGATGCGACGCAACCACCAGGGGAGACGTCCGATGTTCTCGCGCGGCCCAAGAATGAGCCCGGGGCGCGCGAAGACGCTGCGCTCGGAGCCGAACACGCTCTTGATGGCGAGCTCCGCACCGCGCTTGTCCGCGGCGTAGTCGATGGCATCAGCGTCGGGTCGCGCTTCGACAGTCGGCGAATCCTCGGTGATGAGGCCCTCGTGCGCCTCCGAGTACACCGAGATCGTCGAGATGTACACATAACGCCCCGCATGTGGTTCGAGGGCGCGAGCTGCGGCGAGAACCACGCGCGGTGCTCGCGACCACGCGTCGACCACCATGTCCCAGGTTTCCGTGGTGAGCGCATCGACGTCACTCGTGTTGGTGCGGTCCCCGTGGATCACTCGGACCCCGTCGGGCGCGGACCCGGTCTGGCCGCGGTGAAAGATGGTCACCTCGTCACCGCGCGCACGCGCCGCTTCGACGACAGCAGGTCCGACGAAGTCGGTGCCGCCGAGAACCAGGACCTTACGCGGCATCGAGCTGTGGCAGGTGCTCGGCAGTCGTTTTCTCGGGCCGGCGCAGGAACAACGCCGGGATCACACCGAGGAGCGTGAGGATGGTGATGAACGCGAAGGTCCGATCGAACGAGGTGCTCAGCGCATCCGACGCGTAGGTCTGGCCGAAGTGCGCCACCACCGATGGGACCTTGGTTGTGGCCGATGGCTGGCCGCCGTTCTGGACGAGCGTTGCGTACTGCCCCTTCAGGGTGCTGCAGAACTCCGCGGCCGTGAGCTGGTGTCCCGCCGGGGACGCGGCGCTGAGCACGGCCGGCGACGGTGCGCACGATGCCTGTCCGATCGCGGTCGTGAACTGCGCGGCGAGCACGGTCACCAGCACGGCGATGCCGACCGACGAGCCGATGCGCTGCAGGCTGTTCGAGATGCTCGACGCACTCGAGCTGAGATGACGCGGCACGCGCGCCATCGCAGCCGCCATCGACGGCATCATCGAAAAGCCCATCGCAAAACCGCGCAGCAGCAGTGCGCTGACCACCAGCCAGTTCGACGATGTCGGGTGAATCTGGGCAAGCAGGAACCCGCCGCCGGCGAGCATCACCATGCCGGTCGCGACCACTGGACGCGGCCCGATGCGGTCGGTCAGATACCCGCCGAGCGGCATGGCGACGGCTGCGGTGATCGCCTGTGGGAGCAGCAGGAGTCCGGTCTCGAGCGGGCTGTACCCGTGCACCTCCTGGAGGTAGAGGGGCAGCAACAGCATCCCGCCGAAGAGGGCCGTCACGATGATGAAGCTGAGGCCCATCGACCACGAGAATGTCGGGTCGCGGAAGAGTCGCAGCTGGAGCAGTGGCTCCGGGTTGCCACGGTTCCCGATGGCGAGGTTCACGGCTGCGAGCGCGGCGCCGACGAGCATCACGATCGTGTCGAGGGACGTCCAACCATCGACGACTCCGTTTCGGAGCGCGACCAACAACGCGCCTGCGGCGAGCGGCATCATCAGCAATGTCGCGGCGCGGCGGCGACCGAGCTGCGAAAGCACGAACGCCGCGAGCAGGACCGCAGCACCGATCAGCAGGCTGACCACCAGCAGCGAGCCCCATCCCAGGCTGATGCTCTGGTTCACCGCGTACATGACCGCGACGGCTGCGGGCGGCGCGGTGAGCAGGCCGAACGTGTCGAGACGCAAGCCGTGTGCGCGGTTCGACTCGGTGAGGAAGCGCCACGCCGACGCAAATGCGATGAGGCCGATCGGAACGTTGACATAGAAGATCAGGCGCCACGAGAAGTCCTGGACGAACCAGCCGCCGAGCACGGGTCCCACCGCCGGCGCGAGGAGCATCGGGATGCCGAATATCCCCATGACCCGTCCCATGTTCTGGGGTCCGACCGCACGCATGATGATGGTCATCCCGATCGGCATCAGCATGCCGCCGCCGAGTCCCTGGAGGACGCGGAAGATCACCAGCTCGGGAAGGTTCTGTGCGACTCCGCAGGCCATCGACGCGAGCGTGAAGAGCGCGATGGTCACGAGGTACAGGCGCTTGGTGCCGAAGCGATCGCACGCCCAGCCGGCCATGGGAATGACCGCGCCCTGCGCGAGCATGTAGCCGGTGACGACCCACGAGATGTCGGCGTACGAGCCCGCCTTGAGGTCGACCTGCAGGGTTGGGATCGCGATGTTGACGATGGTCGCGTCGAGGATCGTCATGATCGTGCCGAGCAGCACGACACCGAGCGCGATCCACTTGTAGTCGAAGCGTCCGGTTTTTGCAGTCGCGACTCCGCCGTCACCGCCCGCGGCTGCGACCTCGGCTGCCGAGATGTCGGGACGATCGAGAACCTCAGTCATGTGCAGCTCTCCAGGCCGTGCCAATCGCGGCGCGTCAACGATCCGGCCCATCAGCTCGACCAGTCGCTCGAGGTCGTCGTCGTTCAAGGGCGCGAGCGTCTCGAGCGCGGCCGCCTTCCTCGCCGCATCGAATCGATCCAGCATCTCGAGCCCGAGCTTGGTCGGGACGATGTGGATGATCCGGCGATCCTCGGGGTCGCTGAGCCGCTCGGCGAACCCGACACGGATCACCCGGTCGACCAGCGCGCTGGCCGAGCTGAGCGCGCATTGCTGCATGCGCGCGATCTCGTTCATGGTCGCCCCGGACGATGTCTCGGTGGCGGCTCGAAGCTGCTCGAGGGCGCTCAACTGGTGCCAGGTGACCGCACCGAACTCATCCTTGAGCTCCTCGGGGACGCTGGCCATGAGCCTGCGCTTGAGACCGCCGATGTAATCGAAGAGCGGTGCGCAAGCTCATCACGCCGGTCACTCGCCGTCGTGTTCCGTGCGACGGCTTTTCGTTCCGCGGCCGGTGCTGGCTCACAACGCAGAACCGGTACGCCTCGACTATTCGATGGACGAATAGTTTGAGTGTAGAACTATTCGCCTATCGGTGTCAACCGGGAGCGGCGTCCCGCACGCGGCGCCGAAGCCGCGAACGACCGGTCAATTCGTGCGATGCCTTGGCAGCCTCGAGCTCGCGCGCCGCCACGTCCAGCAGCCCGCCCACGTCCTGCGAGTCGCTCGGGTAGACGGCGATGCCCGCCGATGCAGAAGCGCCCGATCGCCCGAATCCCTGTTCGCCGGAGGTGTTGGAGGTGAATCGCTGCTGGATGCGGGCGGCGACGGCGTGGGCCTGGTCGCGGTCCGCGCCCGGTAACACGCAGACGAACTCGTCAGCGCCGAAGCGCGCGGCGCTGTCCTCGCGCCGGAGGATGGATCGCAGCACGTCGGCGAAGGTCTCGAGCACCTGGTTGCCGGCGTCATGTCCCCAGCGATCGTTCAGCTCGGTGAAGCCGTCGACGTCGGCCATGATCAGCGCGAGCGAGCTTTCGCGGCGCGATGCCCGGGCAAGCTCCTTGTCGATGACCGAGAGCAGGTGCGGCCGCATGGCCATCCCGGTGACGGCATCGAGCTGGGCCTTCGCCATCTCCTCCTCGTGACGGCGAGCGCGCTCGATGGCGCGTGCCGCTTCGTCGGCGAGGGCGTCGATGATCGGTGCGTCGGATTCGGTCCAGGCGTTCTCCTGGCGCTCGGAGGTGAGCAGGATCGCGCCGATCGTGATGCCGTCCACTCGCAGCGGTGCACCGATGGCCGAACGGATGAAGCCGAGCTTCGACCGGCGCAGACGCACCCGGTTCGCCTCGCGCAGACTTGCCTGCGCCATCGAGGCCGAGAGCGTCGTCGGCCACACCTCGGCTCGCTCCGCCACGAAGACGGCGCCACCGAGCCCCTCGCCGGGCGCGAGCTCGTACGCCGGGCCACCGGATCCCACGCCACCTGACGACAGGAAGGCACCGGGGGACTTCAGCAGCCCGTCGGCCGGGTCGTTGATGAGCACCATCCCGGTGGAGGTCTCCGGGAAGATCTCCCTACAGGCCTCGAGCACCGCAGACGCGACCGACGTCACGTCACGAGCGATGCCGAGCTTGCGACCGAGGGTCGACGAGACCTGGCCGCGACGGGTTTCGGAATCCAACCGGTCGAGGCTGCGATCGGCGCCCCGGCGGCAAGCAGCTTGATGCCGGCCATGGCGGCGATGACCACGACGAGTGACCCGATTCCCGTGGATGCGGGGGCGGTGGTCACCCAGAGGACGATGAAGATGACCAAAACGGCGCCGGTGGCGGCGATCGCTGAGCGTCCACGGCGCCCGGTTCAAGGCGGTTGACGTCCGAGCGGTGGCTGTCCGGGGTGCGGTCGATATCGAGACCGACAAGGAGCGCTGTGAATGCGAGCGCGGTGACGATCGTGAAATCGGGCAGCTGACTGGCGGCCGCCCGCAGTCCGATCGCTGCCACGGCGGCAAGCGCCACAGCGCCGGCGACCGAGGCCAGCTGCCGGTGGCGCTTCCACGTCGGGGGCAGCCGCAGCAGGGCCGGACCGATCGCACAGCGCAGCCGCCGCCATGAGCGCGTCGAGCAGTCGCACGCCCGGGCTGACAGGAAGCGCGAGCACCCTGATCGCCACCGCAATGCCGACGATTCCCGCACCCGCCTGGCTGTATACGCCGCGCCAAATGCACCCGCAATTCCACCTGATCCCCCACCCGCTGATCCAACTCGGCCCCGGGCCTTCGGCCGGGGAACCTGTCGTCGGTACCGATCAATTGTGCCAGAAGTTCGTCCAATAAACCTGTGGTAGGCTGTGCGAACTGACGTTCGCTCTCAGGTCGCCGCTCTCAATTCCCAGCACCCCATGACGATACGTCTCCTCCATCTTTCCGACCTTCACCTCGACCGGGTGTTCGCGGCCATGGGCTGTCAGGGAGAGCTCGCGCGCCGGCGCCGCCAGGGACTGCGCGACGCACTCACCAGTGCCGGGCGCCTGGCCATGGAGCAGGGCTGCCTGGCGGTGACGATCGGCGGAGACCTCTATGAGCACGAGCGCGCGGGCGTCGACACCGGGCGATTCCTCGCCGACACGTTCGCCGCGTGGCGGCCGATGCGAGTCCTGATCGCGCCTGGGAACCACGACGCGCTCCTGCCGGGATCCATCTATCGCCGCGTCGAATGGCCTTCCAATGTCACCGTCTTCGGGGGCACCGAGCTCGAGCCCGTGGAGCTCGCCGACGGTCTCACCGTTTGGGGCCTCGCCCATCGCGAGCCGGCATGGCAGGGCGATCCGCTCGCCACCGCACCGGCCACCTCCGCATCCGGCGTCCACCTCGCTCTTTTCCACGGCGCCGAGCTCGGGTCGCGACCCGAGGGAAAGTCGATTCACGGACCGTTCCGCGCCGAGCGGATCCACGCGGCAGGCTTTGCCGCCGCTCTCTGCGGCCACTACCACCGCAGGCGTCTCGATTCCACCAGCGGCCTGCTGTACCCGGGAACGCCCGAGCCGCTGAGCTTCGACGACGAGGGTGGACGCGGCCCCGTGGTGGTCGAGATCAGCGACCGTGGCGATGTCCGGTTCACCGCCCACGACACCAATCGCTGGTCAGTGTTCACCGTGCAGTGCGACGCCGACGAGTGCGGTTCCGTGGAAGCGGTGATCGACCTGGTCACCATGCACTGCGCATCGACGGGATATGCCGACCCGGAGCGGACCATGATGCGGGTCGATCTGATCGGATCGATCGACCCATCGGTGTCGGTGGACGCGTTCACCGTTGAGCTTGCGGTGCGCGAGCGCCTCAACCTCGCCGCCGTCAAGGTCCGCGATCGCACCATGCCATACATCGATCTCGAGGTCGCTCTCGTCGAGGAGAGCACGCGCGGCGCGTTCGTGCGTGCGGCTACCGCCGAGGCGAAAGACGCAGACGCCGACGAAGCCCAGGTCCTCGAGGACGCCCTGCGCTACGGGCTGATGGCGCTTTCCGGCGCCGAGGTCGGGTTGCGATGATCTTCGAACGTCTCGAGATCACCGGCTTCGGGTGCCTCCACGACCTGACCACCGAACTGCATCCTCGGGTCACAGTCGTCGCCGGGCGCAACGAGTCCGGCAAGTCGACGCTGCTCCGGGCGGTGCGCGGCGCCCTGTACGGCGTCGACGCCGGCGGCCAGGGTCGTGCCGTCGATCGCAGCGACTGGGCGCGCTACGAGCCCTGGACGCGCGGCGGCTACGGTCTTGCGCTCACCTACAAGCTCGATGACGGGCGTCGAATCCGGGTTGCGCGCCGCCTCGACACCCGCGAGCAGTCGGTGCAGGTGCTCGAGCTCGGAGGATCGGAGCTGACCGACGAGCTGCGCAGCGGGCGTTCCGTAACTCCGGGCCGATTCCATCTCGGGATCGACGAGGCGGTCTTCTGCGCGACGGCATGGCTCAGCGATGACGGCCTCCGCATCGACGCGCCGGAGAGCGCGCGCCAGCGGGCGGGCCAGCTGCAGGAGGCGATCGAGCGTCTCGCCGACACACGGCGCGGGGTGACCGCGGCGCAGGCCCTCGTGCGAATCCGCGAGGCCATGGACCGGGTCGGCTCGGAGCGGCGCTCCGCCAGTCCCCTGGGGGTCGCAAGCGCCCGGCTCCGGAACCTGGATCGCACCCTCGCTGACGCCCGCACCCGCCTGGCGGCCGTGGCGGTTGACCAGGAACGGTTGGCGATGCTCGATGTGACCCACGCGACGGAGACGCAGCATTGGGCGGCCGCGGAACGGGCGCGCCTCGCCGGACGCCTCTCCGAGGTGGCCGACCGCCGGGTGCGCCTTGCCGAGATGGTGCGCGAGGGCAAGCTGCAGGCGGCGGAGGTCGAGGCGACCGCGTCCTATGCCCGTTTTCCACTCGACGTCGAGATCGAGGTCACGGCCCTCGGCGGCGAACTGGCTCAGGCACGGTTGAATGCCGAAGGTGCAGCGGCACGCTGGCACGCTGCCGGGGAGAGGCTTCGACCGATCCGCATCCGGCGCGACGAGATCGCCGCGGGCATCGCGGCCATCGGCCTCGCTGGGCAGTGCAACGGCGAGGTCGGCGAGCGCTCGCAACGCCTCCGCGGCGAGTTGATCGCGGTTGCGAGCGCCGCACGCCGAACCGGCGGGGACGACGCCCGCGAGGCGGCGTTGCGTCGTGAGATCGCTGCCACCGGGCTGCGCAGCCTCCCCGCAGCGGTGATCGACGAGCTGGTTCCCAACCTCGAGGCGGCCCGGCAGGATGGGCGCCGTTTCGCGCTCGGAGCGGTTGCCTGCGCAGTGATCGCGGTGGCCGCCGCCGTCGGACTGACCCGCGGGCACCTCGAGATAGCGGCGCTCATCGCCGGCCTCCTCGGCCTTGTCGCCGCCGCCGGGTGTGTCTGGCGGGCCTGGATGAGGTCATCGGCCGCGTCGAGGGCGCGCAACAGGGCCGCCGCGCTCGCGCTGGAGGCCGGCGTCGACCCGGCCGAATTGGCGCGACTCCAGGACCGGCTGCCCGTGCTGCGCACGCTCCACGAGGCGCTCGACGACGCCGAGCTGCGTACCTCGCGGCGCCGAGCCGAAGCCGAGGCGATCCAGGTGGCGCTGGCTTCACTGCTCGAGCGCTGCCGGGCGCTCGCCGCCGAGGTTGGAATGGCCGACGCGCAGCGAGGAGCCGAGGGGACGCCTGAGGCCGTCATCGCCGGCGCCCAGGGGCAGCTCGATCGTGTCGACGGAGTGGTCGTGAAGTCGCGGAGGCGCGAGGAGCTGCTCGCCGAGGATGCCGTCCTGGCCGCCGAGGAGTCGGCATGCGTCCAGTCGAGCGAGGACGTGGACCGCTCGGTCAAGGCGGTGTCCAATCTCGAGATTCGCCTGCGGACCATCCTGAAGGCTGCCGGCATCCGCATCCCCGAAGGCGACGCCACTGCAGCGGTGATCGGCTTCCAGCATGGATGCGAGTTGCGACGCCGCCACGATGCGGCACGGCGACGGCTCGACGAGATGCAGCGCTCAGCCCATTCGCTCGGCGGCGATGCCGCAACGCTCGAGAGCCTCGAGACCGCGCTCGCCGAGCAGTTCATGCAGTGCGGTGGCGATCCCGGTGAGGCCCTTGCCACCGCTCCGCCCGATGCCGGCGTCCTGCAGGCGCTCGACCTCGAGGCGGAGCGGGCGCGGCGTGCGGCGACATCGGCTGGAGACCAGGCTCGCGAGCTGCGCGCGCGGCTCGGCGGCGTGCTCGACACCCTGCCGGCGATCGCGGACCTCGAGGACGAGCGCGAGGCGTGCGAAACCGCGCGGGATCGGGGTCTGCGCCAGCTCAACGCGCTCCGTCGCGCCGCCGAGTTGATCGAGACGGCTTCACGCGTGACCCATCGCGAGCTCGCGCCACGCCTGGCCGAGTCCCTCGGCAGCCGCCTCAGCCTGCTGACCGGTGCGCGCTATCTCGAGGTGAACGTCGACACCGACCATTTCGCGCTCGGGCTGCTCGGCCGGGAACGGCCCGACATGGTGCCGCTCGACGCGGTCTCGCACGGCACGCGGGATCAGGTTGCGCTGCTCCTCCGGCTCGCGCTCTGTGAGGTGCTGGGCGGTGGGGGCGAGCGCACCCCGTTGCTTCTGGACGAACCACTGCTCACCTCCGACCCGATGCGTCGCGACCTGTTCATCGAGTTCTTGCACGACCTGTCTGCAACCCACCAGGTCCTGCTGAGCACCGCCGACCCCGCGATGGTCGAGGCGGTATCGCGTATCACCGCAGGCGATTGCTCGGTGGTGCGCCTCGAGGATCCACCTGTGCTCGACGTGATCGGCGATGCGCACTCACTCGGACGTCATAGCGCGCGCATGCGTGTCGTCGCGAGCCAGGGCTGAGCCTCGTCTCTCGAGGCGAGCGGCTCAGAGCGCTTTGGCGATACGCACCAGCCCTTCGAGCTCGGAGACCTCCTCGCTGAAGAGCGGAATGCGCACGATCGGAACGTCGCCGATACGGCCAAGCCTGGCGAGCTGACGCACCTCACGCTGCGCGAGCGTTGCGCGAGTCAGGAATGTCCTTCCAACGAAACGCGCCGTGTCCGCGGACACACGGAGTCGCAGCTCGCTGCTCAGCCACGCGGCAACCTTGGGGTCCTCGACCAGCGTCGTCGCCGCTGCAACGCCCGCCGGGTCACGGAACACATCGGGGAGCACGCGGTTGACCACCATGGCGCGCAGCGGCATCTTGAACTCGCGCAGCTTCGTGCAGAAGAACTCGGCCTCACCGAAGGGCCCCTGCTCGAGCGTCGTGACCACGACGAATCCCGTCTGCGGGCTGCGCAGGAGCCGGTACACCGATCGCGCCCTGCCCTGGACTCCATCGTAGAGCAGCTGTAACTGCCGGACGAAGTCCGAGACTTCGGCAAGGACCTCGGCTCCGAGCAGGCGGTCGGCAAGGCGAAGGAACGGCGCCGCCGCGAAGTTCATCGCACGGAACCCGAAACGTGACGGCCCACCCGAGAGGAGCGACAGCAGCCGCGAGCCCACGTAGTCGGTGAGACGGCTCGGCGCCTCGAGGAAGTCGAGCGCGTTGCGCGACGGCGGGGTGTCGACGACGATGCAGTCGTACTCGCCCGCGTCGTGGAGCTCGTAGAGCGCCTCGATCGCCGCGTACTCATGGGAGCCCACAAAGGAATCGGTGATCCGCTGATAGAGCGGATTGCGCAGGATCCGCTGCGCGGTGGCGCGGTCCGGCGAGTAGCGCTCGATCATCCTGTCCCACGCCTGCTTCATGTCAAGCATCGCGGCCTCGAGGTCGCCCGCGACGGTGATCCCGGCGCGGCGCAGGCGTGCCTTCGGTATCCGCACCGGCTCGGCGCCGATCCCCTTGATGCCGAGGGCGGTGGCAAGGCGCCGCGCCGGATCGACGGTCAGGACGAGCACCCGCTTGTCCTCGGCCGCGGCGATCGCCATCCCGAGCGCGGCGCTGACGGTGGTCTTGCCGACCCCGCCGCTGCCGCAGCAGATCACCACCTCGAGTGACCCGAGGCGCCGGCCGAGCCCACCTGGCTCCTTGCGGACGCTCCGGCGCCGCTCCGGGACGTGGACGCTCTCGGCGCTCACGACAATCGGGCGCTGAGCGCGTCGGCCACGGCTCGAGTGGTCGTCAAGCCCGTCCGGTCGACGACGAAGGGCACCGGGACCACCGGCATCGGCAGCTTGCCGCGAAGCTGGCGCATGTAGCGGGCTGTGGTGTCGTACAGGTGCGCTTGGAGATCGATGCCTGCCTCCAGCGGTGCCGCAGAGCCGCCCAGACGCTCAGCGACCGCATCGGCGTGCTCCGGGTCGGTCATCGCGCTCAGCACGCGTCGGTGCGCGGTGGTCACGGGCTCATCGACCGCGCGGTTCAGGAGGCACACGTCCACCGCGACGCCGGATCCCTTGCGAAGACGCTCGTTCAGCTCGATCGCCTCCACCACCGGCATCTCCTCAGGGAGGGCGCAGAGCACGGTGGTGGTGCGGCGTGAATCTCGGATCAGGGCGTCGATCCACTCGACCTGGGCGCGGATCAGTCCGCCCCGGACAAGCGTGAGCATCGCCTTCGGCGCGGCGAGGTGGGACTCCGCCTGTCCCCCGGCCGCGCAGTCCACGAGGATCAGGTCCCAGACCGGCGTTCGCGAGTCGTGCTCCTTGCGCCGCTCCTCGTAGGCGATCTTGCCGACCACGAGCATGTCGCGGGGACCGGGAACCCCGGTGGCGATGAAGTCGAAGACGCGCGCCAGAGGCGTGAGCCGGGTCACTCGCGGGACCTTGAAGTAGATGTTCAGGTATTCCTGGAACAACTCGTCGGTGCGCAGTTCGAGGACCGAGAGGTTGTGCTGCACCACGTGTGGCGCGAACCCCGCGGGTGGTGACCCGAGCGCGGCGGCGAGGTCGCCCTTGGCGTCGACGTCGATAGCGAGGACCCGTTTTCCGGCGCGGGCGGCGAGCAAGGCGAGCGCCGCGGTCATGGTGCTTCTGCCCGTTCCGCCCTTCCCCGCGACGAAGACGACCCGCCGCCGCAGCAGCGTCGCAAGTTCGATCCGCTCTCCGGCGATCGCGTTCCTAACCGCCGTTGACGGTCTCCAGGACTTCCGCGGCGTGCCCGCTGGGCTTGACATCCCGCCACTCGCGCTCGATGGTGCCGTCCGATCCGATCAGCAGGGTGGTGCGCGCCACCCCCATGTACTGGCGACCCATGTACCTCTTCTCGACCCACAGTCCCTGTGAACTCGATGAGCAGCCGCTCCGGGTCACTGATCAAACGGATGCCGAGCGAGCACTTCTCGATGAACCGCTGGTGCTTCTTGAGGCTGTCGGGCGATACGCCGTAGACGGTGACGCCGGCCTCCGCGAACGCGTCGTTGAGCTTTGTGAACTCCTGGCCCTCGATGGTGCAGCCGGGCGTGTCGTCCTTCGGATAGAAGTACAGCACGGTGCGACGACCCTCGAGGTCGCCATTGGTGACGTGGTCCCCGCCACTCGTCTCGAGGTCGAAGTCAGGGAGTCGAGCCCCTACGGTCATGGGTCAGGGTCCTCCGTTCGCAGCCGCAGTGGCCGCCCAGTGTATGTGAGCACCAGATCGGGGCAGCGCCAGGGCGGCACCGGGTGAACCGCTCCCGCTGCCTATACTCGGCGCGTGCCCTCGAACTCCCGCCCCGGCGTGGCCACGAACAAGGCCGCCGCGTCGCGGCGTCAGGCACCCGATCCGGCGCAACCTCGCCCCGTTCCGATGCTCCTCCGCTACATCTCGTGCGGGCTGCTCTCACTTGCGGGCGGGGCCGCGTGGCGCTTCACGCTCTCGCCCAACGCCGTCGGCATCGTCACCGCCTTCGCCGGGATCTTCTTCCTGTTGCTGGGATTTCTGGTCGGCGGCTTCTACTGGTACGCACACGATCTCCGGGTCCGGAAGCGGACCCCGGAGCTGATGCCCGACGAGCGGATCGTCTTCTCGTTCGTCGTCTTCGTGATGGTGCCTTTCGCAGTGCTTGCATTCATCGGCGTCATCTGGCTGCTGTCACTCCTCATCGGGGTGCACTGAGCCAGGACGCATCGATTTCGTCGGTCAGTTGAGGAAGGCGCGAAGCCTGCCGGCGACCTCGGTCATGGCGGTGCGATCCGGGCAGCTCTCTGGTGCCTCGTCGAGATACGCGTTGATGTCGGTGAGCGCAGCGACGATCTTCCCCATGCGCCAGAGCAGCAAACCGCGATCGCGGCGTTCGCCGGGCGACGGAACCAGGTCGACACAGCGGTCGGCCGCGCGCAGGGCCTGGTCCCAGCATTCGAGGCTCGTGTAGCAGCGGCGCAGATTGCGCGACATTCGCGCCAGCATGTCGCGTGCGCTTGCACGCGCCACCTGCGCCGGCTCGAGGCATTCGACCTCCTTGCCTGTGGAGGTGGTGACCAGACGCTTGAGGTCGTCCGCATCGAGGGGTTCGCCGCTGGCGACGGTGTCGAACAGGTGCCCGTCGACGCGCACCACGAAATGCCCCGGGAGATTCACCCCCTCCACGGGAATCTCGGCACGTGCGCCGACCGCGATCCAGATGGCCGAGCACGCGATGGGCACTCCCGCACCGCGTTCGAGCACGGAATGAAGGTAGTGCGCACGCGGGTCCCCACCCCCCGCGCCACGCAGCCGCAGCCGGTCGCGCAGCAGTGCTCCGACCAGCGGGGCATCGGACGGGCTGCAGCCGTGAAGGCCGCAGCGGGAGCGCAGCTCGCTTGCCAGGTCATCGAGGCGCTCGAGCCACCGCTCCGGTTCCACACCGGGGCAGTCGTCGGCTGCGAGCCAGAGCGCGCCCTCGGCAATATCACCATCCCGCTCGGCGCATTCGAGCACCGCCTCGCGTGGCTCCAGTCCCTGCATGGCCGGTAATCATGCTCCGCGACCCGCAGGTGTGGGCATTTCGGAGGGAGTCACTCCGGCCGGCTCCCGTAGACTGACGATGTGCTGCTCGAGGAGATCGCCGGCCCGGAGGACCTGCGCGGGCTCGGCCCCGAGGATCTGACCCGTCTCTGCGCCGAGATTCGCGACGAGCTGATCAGCGCGGTCTCGCGGACCGGTGGTCATCTCGGCCCCAATCTGGGCGTCGTCGAGCTGACGGTCGCGATGCACCGCGTCTTCGACAGCCCGCGCGACGCGATCATCTTCGACACCGGTCACCAGGCATACGTCCACAAGATGCTGACCGGCCGGCTCGGCCTCTTCGACACGCTTCGTCAGCAGGGTGGCCTGAGCGGATACCCGTCACGGCACGAGTCCGAGCACGACCTGGTCGAGAACTCACACGCGTCGACGGGGCTCAGCTATGCGCTCGGCTTTGCCACCGCCCGAGAGTTGCGCGGGGAAACCGGCAAGGTGGTCTGTGTCGTGGGTGACGGCGCCCTCACGGGCGGCATGGCCTATGAGGCGCTCAACAACATCGGCCAGCTCAAGCCCGAGATGGTGATCATCCTCAACGACAACGGCCGCAGCTATGCGCCCACTGTCGGCGGGATCGCCGAGAATCTCGGCCACCTGCGCCTGTCGCCGCGCTACGAGGCGGCCAAGGATGCGGCCGGCACCGCGCTCCGCTCGCTTCCAGCGGTCGGGCACTCCGCTTACGAAACCGCGCGGCGCATGAAGAACTCGCTCAAGCAGCTGGTTGCACCGATATCGATCTTCGAGACACTCGGCCTCAAGTACGGCGGGCCGATCGACGGACACGATCTCCAGGCGGTCGAGAAGGCGCTGCGTGACGCCGCGCGGATCCGCGGCCCGGTGGTGGTGCACGTGGTCACCAACAAGGGGCAGGGATACGGCCCGGCAGTTGCAGACAAGGTTGACAAATTCCATGGGGTCTCGACGTTCGATCCGGACAGCGGAACGGCGGCCAAGAAGGGTATCGACTGGACCGACGTCTTCGGCGAAGCGCTCTGCGAGGCCGCCGAAGCCGACGAGCGCATCGTGGCCATCACCGCGGCGATGGCGTCGTCGACGGGGCTCCTCGAGTTCTCGCAGCGCTTCCCGGATCGTTTCTTCGACGTCGGCATCGCCGAGCAGCACGCTGTGACCTTCGCCGCCGGCCTCGCCATGCGCGGGCTGCGTCCGGTGGTCTGCATCTACTCGACGTTCCTGCAGCGCGCATTCGACCAGGTCGCCTGCGACGTTGCGCTGCACCGGCTTCCGGTGACCTTCGTGATCGATCGCGCCGGGATCACCGGTGCCGACGGGCCGTCACATCACGGCATTCTCGACCTCGCCTACCTGCGCTGCATCCCTGGGATGACCATCTCGGCCCCGAGCTCTCCGGATGAGTTGCGCAGGATGTTCGCCACGGCGCTCGCGTACGAGGGGCCGTTCTCACTCCGCTTCCCGCGCGGGGCGGCCCCGTCGGCGAGCACCGAACCGCTCGACCCGATCCCGGTGCCGAGCGTCGTCGTCCAACATCGCGGCCGGGACCTCGCACTCTTCGCGGTCGGCAAGATGGTCGGCGTCGCCATGCAGGCGCGGGAGAAGCTCGAAGCTCGCGGTATCTCCACCACCGTCGTCGACGCGCGATTCGTCAAGCCACTCGCGCCGGAGCTCAGTTCCATCGCAGCGCGCCATCGCGCGGTGATCACTGTCGAGGATGGGGTCGCAAGGGGCGGATTCGGGTCGGCGGTGACCGAGCTGCTGACCTCGGATGGCGTCGCCGTGCCGATCGTGCGCCTGGGGCTCCCGGACCGCTTCATTGAACATGGCGCGCAGGCGGCGCTGCTCGGGCAGCTCGGGCTCGACGCGGACGGGGTCGCCGCCGCGGCGCTCGCCCTGCTCCCCGCGACCGAGGTGCTCGCGGGCTGACCGGCTCTCGCCGAGGAGCACCACGCCATGAACCAAGCCTCCGCACGCTAACCGGCAGCCATGCGATCGATCAATGACGATGGCGCGCCTGGGTCCAACGACGCGAGCCTGAGGATCACGCTCCTGCAGCACGAGCTCGAGCAGGCGCAGCGCGAGAATGTTCGCCTCCGGCAGTCGCTGCTCGAGCCGCCCTACTCGCAGCTCCGAACGATCATGCGCGAGTATCCGCAGGTCTCCAGGACAGCGATCAAGGCACTCAACGTCGCGACCGGAACGGGGCGGATCAACTTTCACCGGCGAGCGCTCGGGCGACTGCAGCTTCCGCGCGAGCTGCGCATCATGGAGAGTTCGGGCCTTTTCGATGCCGACTGGTACACCGCGAACTACCCGGACGTCTCGCTCTCCGGGATGGACCCGCTACACCACTACGCGCTGGTCGGTGCTGCGCGGGGGTGGGACCCGGGTCCCCGCTTCTCAACGGAGTTCTACCTCGAGCACAACCCCGACGTGTCGCGCGGCACCAACGCGCTGCTCCACTTCCTGCGCCACGGTCGGGCTCGGGGCAGCAGGATCGCGCCCTCGACGGTGGAGCACCGCTGGCTGGCGCTCACCCTCGAGGAGCGCTTTTCCAACCTGCGGCCGCTGCGCGTGTACGCGAGCGCGTCGGCTCCGAAGCGCATCTCCATGGTCACCGACAGCATCAACAGCGGCAGCCTCTTCGGAGGGGTTGGCACGGCGCTCATCTTCGCGACGTTGCTGGCGCGACGCATGGATCGTCCGCTGCGGATCATCACCCGTGCGGAGCCACCGACTCCGGCGAACTGCAGGACTGTGCTTGAGGCCAATGGGGTTCCCTGGGAGGGAGACGTCGACTTCGTGTTCTCGTCGCGAGACACGCCCGACGGACGGCTCGTCGATGTCGCCGAGGGAGACGTGTTCGTCACCACGTCCTGGTGGACGACGTGGGCGACGCGCACATCGGTCAACCCCGCGAACATCATCTATCTCGTCCAGGAGGACGAGCGCCGATTCTACCCCGAGGGCGACGACGCGATCCGTTGTGCGGAGGTGCTCGAGGACCCGCGCATCATGTGCATCGTCAACTCCAAGCCACTGTTCGATTATCTCTTTAGCGGTGACTCAGCGCACGTGCGGACGCCGACATGGTTCGAGCCCGCGTTCCCGGCGTTCGCGATACCGCGTGAAGCACCGGTCCCCGGCAAACGCAACTTCATCTTTTATGCGCGACCGAAGAACCTGCGCAACCTTTACTACCGTGGTCTCGAAGCGATTGCCGGGGCCATCGATTCGGGGCACCTCAACTCTGCCGAATGGGAGTTCTTCTTCATCGGCAGGGACCTGGAGCCGGTCGCGCTGCCCGGAGGAGTGCGACCGTCGCTCATCGAGAATCTCGGGTGGCACGACTATCAGCGACTGCTCCGCCGCATGGACCTGGGCCTGTCGCTGATGGCGTCGCCGCACTCGAGCTACCCGCCGCTGGACCTGGCAGCGGCTGGAGCGGCAGTCGTCACCAACACCTTTGGCCCGTACAAGCGATCACTCGACCAGTACTCGGCCAACATCATCTGCGCCGACCCGGATCTCCCGAGCCTGGTCGCCGGTATCGGTCAGGGCGTCGCCCTCGCGCGGGACGTCACTCGCCGCGAGGCGAACCATCGGAACAGCAGGTTCCAGACCGACTGGAAAGCCGTCTTTGCGCCGATCTGCGATGTGATCGCGGGTGCGCAGGTCGCCACCAGGGCATAGGGGTGCCTGCCCGGCCAACCCCACCGCAGTTTCCGGACCCCTGGGCGCCGAGCCTCGAGGAACGCATCCGCCGCACCTCGGTGCCGGGGGCGCACTCGGTCGCCTACGTCTATGAGGTGCCGGACACGAGCACCTTTCGGTATCGCGTGTTCAACATGGTCGAGGCGCTCGCCCTCGAGTGCGGCGGCCAGCCGGTCTCGGCGACCTGGTTCACCGGCGTCGAGCTGCCCATACTCGAGGGGCTGATCGACAGCGTCGACACGCTGATCATCTGCCGGACGCGATACTCGGGTCGCCTCGACACCCTGATCCAGCACGCCCGTGCCTCCGGATGCCGCGTCCTGTTCGACGTCGATGACCTGATCTTTGACACCCGCTACGTGAGCCTCATCCTCGAGACGCTCGATCGCAGTCCCGGCGAGGCGATGCTTGACGAGTGGTTCGCGGCCATGTCGCGTGTCGGCGCGTTGCTTCGCCTCTGCGACGGCGCAATCTCGACCAACGACTTCCTCTCGGCACGCATCGAGGAGTTCGCGCAACTGCCGACGTGGGTCGTCCCCAACTTCCTCAACACCCTGCAGCTGGACCGATCAGCCGAGGTCCGCCAAAACCGGCGCGCACCATCCGGCGTGACCAGCATCGGCTACTTCAGCGGGACGCCGACGCACAACCGCGATTTCGAGCTCGTGTCGACCGCGCTCGCGCGGGTCATGACCCGGCACACCCACCTGCGCCTCACCATCGTCGGGTTTCTGGACATCGGAGCTGCGCTTCGCGGGTTCACGGATCGCATCGACACGCTCCCGCTCACCGACTTTCTGACGCTGCAGACGCTCATCGGGTCGGCCAGCCTCAACATCGTGCCGCTGCTGACCAACGCGTTCAGCAACTCCAAATCAGAGCTCAAATATTTCGAAGCCGCGATCGTCGGAACCCCCACTCTGGCGTCGCCCACCTACACCTTCCGTCTCGCGATCGAGGACGGCGTCAACGGCTATCTGGTCGACGCGTACGACTGGGAGGACCGCCTCGAACAGGCGGTGTGCGGAGAGCTCGACCTCACGCGCGTTGCCGAGCGCGGGCTCGAGCACACCCTCCGCTGGTACACGCCCGCGGCACAGCTCGGCGCGATCCGCCACGCGGTGCTCGGCACCCGTGCCCGAGGCTAAACTCCTGTCATGGCTCTTCGCTGGCAGAATATCGTCATCGACTGCAGTGACCCGCTCCTGGTTGGGTCGTTCTGGAGCGAGGCGCTCGGCCTCGAGTTGCACGGACCCGAGGACGGCGAGTGGTGGATCGAGCCCGGCGGCGCGAGCCCGGACATCCTGTTCCTCCGCGTCCCGGAGGGAAAGTCGGTGAAGGACCGCATCCATCTCGATCTGCGCCCTGACGATCAGGCGGCCGAGGTAGAGCGCCTGATCTCGCTCGGCGCGCGGCCCATCGACATCGGTCAGGGCGACGTCACCTGGGTCGTGATGGCCGACCCCGAAGCCAATGAATTCTGTGTCCTCTCGGCGAGACCCGGCCCCTCCTCTACTTCATAAATCACTGGTCCGGGTGGCGGAGCGGGGGGAAGCGCCGATCTGCTGACTGGCGCCGCGCAGGACGTTCCCAGAAAGCTGAGTGGTGAGGAGTCAGACCAGGCAGCTGAGCGGCGAGGGGCCCCGCTCCGACAGGCCCCGGACCAGACCTTTTATGAGTAAAAGGGAGGGGCCGGGTCGAGGTAACCCGGCCCCCCTGTCCAGGAAGGAGTGTGCGGTTGAGGTGCTGAGCTCAGCGCTCAGGCGTCGTAGTAGAGGGCGAACTCGTAAGGATGTGGCCGGAGCGCCACCGGGTCCACCTCGTTCTCGCGCTTGTACGCGATGTGCATGTCGATCAGGTCCTGGGTGAACACGCCACCCTCGGTGAGGAACTCGTTGTCGACCTCGAGTGCGTTGAGGACCTCGGTCAGCGACCCCGGGAGATCCTTGACGCGTGCCTTCTCCTCGCCCTCGAGCTCGTAGAGGTCGGCCTCCACCGGTGTCGGTGGCTCGATCCGGCGCTTGACCCCGTCGAGCCCGGCCATCAGGCAGGCCGAGAACGTGAGGTACGGGTTGCACATCGGGTCGGGCGAGCGGAACTCGAGCCGGCGTGCTGCGGGGGCCGCGCTGTAGGTCGGGATGCGCACGCAGGCGCTCCGGTTGCGCGCGCTGTAGGCGAGCTTGATCGGTGCCTCGTACCCGGGCACCAGCCGCCGGTAGCTGTTCGTGGTCGGCGCCGCGAAGGCCAGGACCGCCGCGGCGTGCTTGAGGAGGCCACCGATGTACCAGCGCGCGGTGTCGCTGAGCAGGGCATAGCCATCCTTGTCGTAGAAGAGCGGGACGCCGTCCTTCCAGAGCGACTGATGCGTGTGCATGCCACTGCCGTTATCACCGAAGAGCGGCTTCGGCATAAACGTCGCCGTGTAGCCGTTCTCGTAGCAGACGTTCTTGACGATGTGCTTGTAGATGAGCACCTTGTCGGCCATGTTCACCAGCGAGTCGAAGCGCATGTCGATCTCGGTCTGACCGGCGGTGCCGACCTCGTGGTGATGGACCTCGATCGGCACACCCGCATCGATGAGCGCGAGCACGATCTTGCTGCGGAGGTCCTGCAGCTTGTCGATCGGCGGTGTCGGGAAGTAGCCCTGCTTCAGCTTCGGGCGGAAGCCGAGGTTGGCCGTCCCGTTCTTGCCGGTGTTCCAGATGCCCTCATCGGAATCGATGTGGTAGTAGCCCTCGTGGGTGTTCTGGTCGAAGCGCACCGAGTTGAAGATGTAGAACTCGAGCTCGGGGCCCCAGTACGACGTGTCGGCGATCCCGGTGCTGAGCAGGTACTCCTCAGCCTTCCTCGCGACATAGCGAGGGTCGCGGCTGTAGTCCGCGAGCGTGAGCGGGTCCTTGATGTCGCAGACCATCGCGAGGGTCGGGATCTCGAGGGTGCCGTCGACGAAGGTGCGGCCAGGATCCGGGAACAGGAGCATGTCGCTCTCGTAGATCTTCTGAAACCCGCGGATGCTCGAGCCGTCGAATCCGATGCCCTCCTTGAAGAGCAACTCGGTCATCTCCCCGACCGGGATGCTGAAGTGCTGCCAGCTCCCGAGGAGATCCGCAAACCGGAGGTCGACCATCTTGATGCCGAGCTCTTTCGCGTTGCGGATGACGTCGGCAGGTTTCGCCCTGGTGGTCGCAGTCGGAGACATCGGGGGTGTCACCTCGTCTAGAACTCTCACGGCTAAGGATTCGTCGATCGCCATAGGACTCCTTCCGCCGACGCTGGCTGAATCACCGCCACCACCGATTGGACCCCTCGGTCGCGGCGGCACACTACGAGATGCAGCCTAGGATTCTTGCCGTCCGCGAGCTATGGTCTCCCAGCCCGATGGTTTCAGCGTGTGGCTTGTGCAGCACGCACAAACCGAACGCGCGCCGCGGTCGCTCAGTTGGCGTCGGGAGGTTTGATCTCCGCGAGCTGGGACCGTGCGAGCGCCTTGTCTTTGAAGTAGACCTTGTTGATGTCGACAAACCGGACCTGCGTCTCGGGCACGTCCTCCTCGGCATAGATCGCGTCCACCGGGCACGGATCCACGCACGCCCCACAGTCGATGCACTCGTCCGGGTCGATGTAGACCATCCGGTCCTCGGTGGCCTCGTGGATGCAGTCCACGGGGCAGACCTCGATGCACGACTTGTCCTTCAGGTCGACGCAGGTCTCGGTGACGATGTAGGTCATCGCCTTGAGTTTAGCAAGGCGAACTCGGCGCGCTTGACGTAACCGGCCCGCGTACTCGTTATGTGGCGCCGCCCAAGGCGGTCGGGACGGACTGTCCGGCGTCCGAGGAGAACCCGCAGTGAGGGGAATTCATGTCCTGGGACGGCTTGCGATGGTCGTCATCCCGGCCACCGGCATCGCGCTCGGATCGGTCGCGGTTTCGGCGTCGGGCCCGTTCATCGCCGGCCTGACCCATGTCACCACCCTCGGGTCGACGGTGCCGCACAACGGCGATGTGAACCCATACGGCCTGGCGGTCGTGAAGGAGAACCGGGGCCGGCTGGTGGCCGGCGACGTGCTCGTGAGCAACTTCAACGCCTCGTCGAACTTCCAGGGCACCGGCACGACGATCGTGCAGATGACGCCTGACGGCGGGCGGTCGGTGTTCGCGCACATCACCGATCACGACGTCCGCGGCATCTGCACCGGGGGCGTCGGGCTCACCACCGCCCTCGGGATCCTGCAGAACCGCTGGGTCATCGTGGGGTCGCTCCCCACCTCCGACGGCACGTCGGCGACCGCCAAGGCGGGCTGCCTGATCGTCCTCGACAGCAACGGTGACCTCGTCGAGACGTTGAATAACGCGTACGGGATCAACGGTCCCTGGGACCTCACCGCCGTCGACCGGGGCGCCAACTCCGTCGTCTTCGTGACCAACGTGCTCAACGGCACGGTCGCCGCCAACGGCGCGGTGGTCAACCGCGGCACCGTCGTGCGCCTCGTCCTGCACACCGCGGGGAGCGCCGACCCCTGGGTGGTGTCGAGCACAGTCGTGGGCTCGGGCTTCGCTGAGCGGACCGATCCCGCGGCCCTGGTTGTGGGACCAACCGGTGACGCCGTGAACGCTGCCGGGACCCTGTTCGTCGCCGACACCGCCGACAACCGCATCGCAGCGATTCCGGATGCATTCACCCGGACGGGAACGGCACTCACCGGCACGGATGTGACCAGCAATGGCTGGCTCAACGCCCCACTCGGACTGGCCCTCGCGCCCAACGGGGACATCCTCACCGTCAACGCGGGCGATGGCCGGATCGTGGAGACCACGCCCGCCGGCGCGGAGGTCGCATTCAAGTATCTCGACACGAGCGGCTCACCGCCAGGCAGCGGCGCCCTCTTCGGACTCGTCGTGACACCCAACCGCAACGGTGTGTACTTCGTGGACGACGCGACCAACACGTTCGAGTTGCTCCACTAACAGTTCGCGCCGCCGACCAAGGGCGCTCAGCTACACCGGGACTCCCTCCGGCTCTGGCTGAGCGCCCCGTGCGGCTCCTGCCTGGATCACATCGCGAATACGCAGGCAGAGATGCAGGTTGAGGCGCGTCGCCGGGTCGTCGAGTCGCAGGCGGCCGACCTCCTCGATGCGGCGCAGGCGGTAGAGGACGGTGTTGCGATGCAGCTTCAGGCGCTGAGCCGTTTCGGTGGGTGACCCGTTGGCTTCGAAGTAGGCGTCGAGCGTCGCCATAAGGTCCGCGCTCGAGCGCTCGTCGTACGCGACCAGCTCGCCGACGGTGCCGCGGTAGTAGTCGCTGAGCTCGGGGTGTTGCGCCATCGCGAAGAGCAGGCGATGCAGGCCGAGGTCGGCAAAGCTCGCCTGGCGCCCCGGACCGAGCAGGCGGCGGCTCATCTCGAGCGCGTGCTCGGCCTCCCGGAACGACTGGCGGACGCCCGATGCGCCCTCGTGCGTGCGGCCGAGGCCGAGTGAGGTGGTCGCATCGCCGGTTGCGCGGGCGCATTCGCCGCGGACCAGTTCCGCGAACCGGTACATGGCGTCGAGTGCGCCGTCGACCTCCGGCATCACCACCACACAGACGGCACCCTCGTGGGTGGCGACCAGGGCTCGGACCTCGCGCCGGGCCACCACGTTCTGGGCGGCACGAAGCGCTCGGAGCTCCCACGACGCGGTCGACACCGAGCCACGAAGCGCGATCACCGCGACCTGATGCGAGAGGTCGGCGCCGAGACGGCGTGCCCGCTCGAGCGCGACCCGTTCCGACGAGTACGAGCCGGTGAGGAGCGATGCGATGAACTCGCCTTCGAGCTTGTCCCGGGTCTCGGTGACGGCGCGTTCGCGGTCGAACTCGATAGCGCACGCCGACGCCGCCCTGGCCACCGCCAGGCGAGCGATCTGATCGAGGCGATGCTCCTCGCCGATGACACAGACGAAACCGCCCACGCCGCTGCGCATCGGGACCGGGCTCACCAGCGACGCGAGACCGTTGCGGCCCACCGTGAACTCGTGAACCGGCGGATCGGATCCGACCGCGACGATGGTGCTCCCCCACCGGCGCAGAGCGTCGGCACCGGCGCTGACGTCGGCGAGCAGAGTGGCGTCGGTGACGGTGAGATGGCGCACCTCGCCGCCCTCGTCCAACCAGGCGCTGGCAAGGCCAGTGACCTCGGCGAGGCGCTCGATGATCTTGTCCGGGCCGGCACCGCCGAGCGCGAGGTCCATCAGCGAGAGCTGCAGCTCCTGGGCGCGCTCGTGCAGGAGAGCCCGCTGGTCGAGGATGAAGCGGACGCAGGTGTGATGCGCGTCGGTGGCGTGGATCCCGTCCGGCAGCCGGAGCAGCGGCATCATCAGGCGATCGGCCGCGGCGATGCTCTCGACGGAAACGTCGCCCACCACCGCCACCGCGACGCCCCCCTTCTCGGCGAAGCTGACCATCACCTGGGGCAGGTCGAGGCGTTCGTCGAGCAGCCGGATGCTCTTGACCGGGACGAATGCGATCTCGCCGCCCTTCACCGCCTCAAAGGCCGGTGGGCGGGTGCGCAGGGCGCACGCCCACTCAACCCGGCGCTCGAGGCCGCCGCCCCCACCGAGGAGGTCAGTGCCCGGGGGCAGCACCCCGCGCCAGACATCCTTGACAGTGAGCGTTGGCGAGCTCATGACGCACGCATCCGATCAGCAGCGCTCGAGGTACTGATCGATCTCCCAGGGCGTCACCTGCCCGCGGTACGCCTGCCATTCGAGGCGCTTGGCGGCGATGAACCGCTCCGCGAGATGATCGCCGAGGGCATCGATGACCACCTCGTCGGCCTCGAGCGCATCGATGGCGTCCTTCAGGTTGTCCGGGAGCACGCCGACGTTGCGTCGTTCCAGCTCGACCTCGTCGAAGCCGTACAGGGATTCCTCGACCGGCGGCGGGAGTGTCAGGCGCCGCTCGATGCCATCGAGCCCGCAGCGGAGCATCACCGCGAACGCCAGGTACGGGTTGCACGACGGGTCCGGGCTGCGGAGCTCGACCCGGGTGGCCTCGGCGCGGCCGACGTGCGGGACGCGGATGAGCGCACCCCGGTTGGTTCGCGCCCAGGAGATGAAGATGGGGGCCTCGAAACCGCGGACCAGGCGCTTATAGGAGTTGACCAGCGGGGCGAGCACTGCGCTGATGCCGGCCGCGTGGTGGAGCTGCCCGGCGATGAAGTGCTGGGCGACCTCGCTGAGGCCGTAGGCGTCGTCACCGGCGAAGGCATTGGTCGAGTCGCGCAGGCGGATGAGGCTCTGATGGACATGCATGCCGCTCCCCGGCTTGCCGTCGAACGGCTTGGGCATGAACGTGGCGATCACACCCGACTGCTCGGCGACAGCCTTGAGCGCATAGCGGAACGTGATCAGGTCGTCAGCTGCCTTGAGGGCGTGCGCCGCGTCGATATCGATCTCGTGCTGTCCGCCGGCGATCTCATGATGGGAGGTGTTGACGGCGATGCCGAGGCTCATCAACGCGCTGACCATCCGCTGGCGAAGGTCGCGGTTGCCGTCGCTCGAGAAGTCGAAGTACGAGCTTCGATCGTTGCGCGTCGGCACCAGCGTTCCGTCGGCGATCCGCTCCAGGAGGAAGAACTCCACCTCCGGCCCGACCCGGTACTCGAAGCCCAGCCGTTCGGCTTCCGCGACCGCGCGCCGGAGCACGCCCCGAGGGTCGCCCTGGTATGGCTCGCCGTCCGGGGTGGTCGCCCAGCAGATCAGCCGGGCGGTGCTCTCGTCGGCCCAGGGCAGCAGCTGGAATGTCGACGGATCGGGGACGAGATACATGTCGGACTCGGCCGTTCTCGCGGACGAGTCCACTGACGAGCCGTCGAACCAGGTCCCGTGGGCGATCGCCTCGCTCAGCTGCGAGGCCGGGATGGTGACCGTCTTCACGCCCCCAACCACATCGGTGAACTGGAGGTCGATGTGGCGCACCTGGGCGTCCTCAACCCTGGCCAGGAGGTCGGGCGGCGCTTCCCTCGGGGTGGACAGTGGCAATTGAAGGCCTCCAACTAGGCGGAGCGCACAAGCGCGACTGACCGGACGGAGTCTAACGCACCTCTCGGTTTGATCCGACGCCGACAACCGTCCATATTCTCGTGCGCAGCGCACAGCGCACGACCGGTCGCGAAGCCGGACACCAATATGTCGGTGCCCGTCAAATCCTCGCCAATCCCCAAACCGTGAGTCAGCGAACCGCCGTTCCCCGCATTCGGACCCCTGAGGGTCTGGTCCGGGGCCTGTCACGGCGGGGGCCCCTCGCCGCTCAGCTGCCCGGTTTAGACTCCCCGTTGTTCCGCGTTCTGGGACCGTCTTGCTCGGCGCCGGTCAGCAGGTCGGCGCTTCCCCCCGCCGTGCCACCCGGACCGGTTTCCTATTGGATCCCAACTGCGTACTCAGGAAATTGCGACTCCCATTCCGTCGAATGTCGTCATCGCCTGGGCGAACGCCTGCGTGGTCATGGTTCGCTCCACGCCGTAGAGCACGTCGATGAACGTGATGGTGCTTCGAACCGGGTCGTAGCCGATCACCGGCACGGCGTGCTCGCCGATCGCCCAGGGGATCCTGGCTCCATCCCACGCGGTCCAGTAGCGGGGGGCGTGCGCTTTGAAATCCGAGGTCAGCCAGACCACGACCGAGTCGCCGAGGCGCAGCTCGGACTCGATCTCAGTGATCGTCCAGCCCAGATGGCCATCCGCGGTCGCTCCGTATCGCTCGGCCGCGGAGACGATCGGCGGGTAGTACACGCCGTACCCGGTGAAGTCGGGCTCGTAGCCGTTGACGTCACCGACGAATGCCTTGTAGGGATCACCCCAGCGCGCCGGCTCGCCGTTCGAGCCGAGCTGGGGCGATCGTGGGTCCTGGGGCAGGCTGGAGTAGATCCGGTCCTGGGGGACGTCGATGTGCTGCACGGCCAGCGCGACCTGGAGGGCGGCCGACTCGCAATCGAGGGCGAGGTCCTGCTTGATGATCGGGCCCGGAAGGAACACGGCGCCGGCGTCCGTGCTCGCCGGCGAGGCGGTCGGCGCCGACGGAGTCGGTGTCGCGGCGGGCGTTTGTCCCCCGGTTATCTGCGCGACCGCATGCGAAGTGTTGCCTTCGGCAAGAGTCCACAGCGGAAGCGCGACCGCGGCGGCGAGCGTCAACAGGCCGACCGCGGCGATCGCCGGACGCCGGAGGCGAATCACGTCGACGGTCTCGTGCGCACGGTCATACCACTCTAACCAGCGCCCCGCGACCTGGTTACATCGAATGGTTACTGCGGAACGTTGATCCGGCCGCCGAGCTCGCGGAACTCGATCGACTTCTCCTCCATCCCGAGTTGCACCGCCTGGTCCTCGCCCACTCCGTGGTCCCGCGCGTAATCGCGGATGTCCTGGGTGATGCGCATGCTGCAGAACTTCGGACCGCACATGGAGCAGAAGTGCGCGACCTTCGCGCCCGCGGCCGGCAGGCTCTCATCGTGCATGGACCGGGCGGTCTCCGGGTCGAGGCTCAGGTTGAATTGATCCTCCCAGCGGAAGTCGAATCGCGCCTGCGAGAGCGCGTCGTCCCACTGCTGCGCGCCGGGATGGCCCTTGGCGAGGTCGGCGGCGTGGGCGGCGATCTTGTACGCGATCACGCCGTCCTTCACATCCTGCCGATCGGGGAGACCGAGGTGCTCCTTGGGCGTCACGTAGCAGAGCATCGCCGTGCCGTACCAACCGATCATCGCGGCGCCGATCGCCGAGGTGATGTGGTCGTAGCCCGGTGCGATGTCGGTGGTGAGCGGACCGAGGGTGTAGAAGGGCGCCTCGTGACACACCTCCATCTGCAGGTCGACGTTCTCCTTGATCTTGTGCATCGGCACGTGTCCAGGGCCCTCGATCATCACCTGGACGTCGTGCTTCCACGCGACCTGGGTCAGCTCGCCGAGGGTGCGTAGCTCGCCGAATTGCGCCTCGTCGTTGGCGTCGGCGATCGAACCGGGACGCAGCCCGTCACCGAGTGAGAAGGACACATCGTAGGCACGCAGGATCTCGCAGAGGTCCTCGAAATGCGTGTAGAGAAAGTTCTCCTGATGGTGGGCCAGGCACCACGCCGCCATGATCGAACCGCCGCGCGACACGATCCCGGTCACGCGCTTCGCGGTGAGGGGGACGTAGCGCAGCAGCACGCCGGCATGGATCGTGAAGTAGTCCACCCCCTGCTCGGCCTGCTCGATGATCGTGTCGCGGTAGATCTCCCAGGAAAGCTGGTCGGCGTTGCCGCCCACCTTCTCGAGCGCCTGATAGATCGGGACAGTCCCGACAGGAACTGGTGAGTTGCGCATGATCCACTCGCGTGTGGCGTGGATGTCCTTGCCGGTCGACAGGTCCATGATCGTGTCCGATCCCCACCGCGTCGCCCAGCGCATCTTCTCGACCTCGGCGTCGATGCTCGACAGCACCGCCGAGTTGCCGATGTTCGCGTTCACCTTCACGAGGAACTTGGTGCCGATGATCATCGGCTCCGCCTCGGGGTGGTTGATGTTGGCCGGGATGATGGCGCGGCCGCGAGCGACCTCATCGCGAACCAGCTCGGGCGCCACTCCCTCGCGGATGGCGATGAACTCCATCTCGGCGGTGACCAAGCCCTGGCGCGCGTAGTGCAACTGGGTCACCGCCGCGCCGTCGCGAGCTCGGAGCGCATCACCGCGTGCTCCGGTGACGGTCTCGACATCGCCGCGCTCGAGGATCCAGGGCCGGCGCAGCGCCGGTAGTCCCGCCTTGGGGTCGACGGCCACCGCGGGGTCGCCGTGGGGTCCGCTGGTGTCGTAGAGACGCAGTGGCGGGTTCGCAGTGTCCCCGGCGGCTCCGCGTGTGGGCGCCTGGGCCACCTCCCGGAACGGGACCAGCAGGTCGGGACGCGAGCCCTGCACGTAGACCCGGCGGGCGTTGCCCGCCGGAGCGGCGGCAGGCTCGGTTGCAATCCCTTCGCGATCGATCACCTCGGTCATGTCGGCCTCCAATTGACACGACGCCCGGAGAGCCGCCTCCTCGCAGGCGGAGCGCTCCCTGCGCCGGCATTACCCGGATCAGGTTCCACGGTCGGCTGCCACCAGCAGCCCTCTCAGCCCGGTCTCGCCGAGCTCCCGCGTCGCCAGAGATGGTACGCCCCTGTCACGAGGCGGTGATACAGGGTTGCAGAGATATCTTTCGAGAGATATAATTCGATACATGGATGTCGAAACGAATGTATCCCTAGACGTGACGGTTCCAGAGGCCCCCGCGCTTCCCAACCTCGAACCGCGCAAGCTGACCGATCCACGCGCCATGCGCGCTGTTGCCCATCCGGTGCGGATCGCGCTTCTCGAAGTGCTCGGCACCGAGGGGCCGCTGACCGCGACCCAGGCGGGCGAGTTGATCGGCGAGAGCCCGACGACGTGTTCGTTCCACCTCCGCCAGCTGGCCAAGTACGGGTTCATCGAGGAGGTTGCCGGCGTCGCCGGACGCAAGCGTCCGTGGCGCCTCGTGCACACCGGTTTGACCTTCTCCGATGTCAGCGAGGACCCGGAAACCCGCCTGGCGGCGACCGCGCTGACTCGCGTGCTGCACGAGTTCTATCTGGACCGTTTGAAGGAGGGGCTCGCGCTTCGCCGGGACACGCCGACCGAGTGGCAGAAGGCCACCGGAGCGAGCGAATTCCTGCTCTACGTCACGGTGGAAGAGCTGCATGAGCTCGACGAGCGAATGAACGCTCTCGTCAAGCCGTTCGTCGAGCGCATCGGCAACCCGAAGAAGCGCCCGAAGGGAGCGGCGCCGATCGAAGTGCTGTTCTTCGCCTATCCACGACCCCACCACCGCACCCATTGACAACGAACGAAAGGAGGAAAAGAGATGTCTGGTTTCGTCACCATCGAGCTGAACTCGTGCCGTCGAGCTGCAACGCTCCATTGAGCGTCAACGCTGCTACTACGATGAGTTGGAATGCTCGAAGCGCACCGTGTTGCAGCGCGTCTCCGCCATGGTCAATCCATGGGCGGCTCGCAACGACTGCATCTGATGCGACCGAGCTGCGTGCGGAGGCACGCGTGAGCGTGCCTCCGCCATTGACCTAGACGGGCGTCGCCGCGGCCAGTTCGCCCGTTCGACAGATCTCATCGAAGAGCGCAGCGCTGGGCTTGGGGATCCGCTCGAGGGTCTCCCGATCGACAGCGATCAAACCGAAACGCTTCGTGTACCCCTCCACCCATTCGAAGTTGTCCCAGGCCGTCCAGTACAGATACCCGCGCACATCGACGCCCGACTCGATGGCGTCGGCGACGGCGCCGAGGTGGTCGCGAATGAATGCCGGCCGCAGCTCATCGTCACGGTCGGCGACGCCGTTCTCGGTGATGAGCAGCGGAAGGCCGAACTCCTCAGAGAGATCGGTGATGGCTCGGCGCAGCGCGCCGGCGTCGATCGCCCAGCCGGTGCTCGACAAGGGCATTCCCGGCACCGCCTCATGGCGAATGAAGAGCATTCCCGGGACGCGCACGTCGAACGACACCGCTTCGCTGGTGTAGTGATTCAGCCCCAGATAGGTGAGCGACCCGGCGAGGCCGGGCACCACCTCACCGTGTCCGACAGGAGCAAGGACACGGCCCGCAACGCAGCTGCGGAGAAACCAGCGGTTGAATAGAAAGTCGGGCAGCTTTGCAAGCGAACGATCGACGCGTGACGACGGATCACGCGGGACGAATCGGCGCTCGTGATGCGCGATCGAGACCTGCGCGGCGCGGCCGTGGCGCGCGGAAACCGTCGTGATCGCCTGCGCGGCAGCGGCGTGCATGCGCAGCAGGCCGCGCAGCGCGACCGTCGCACGCCGGAGCGACCGTTCGCCGGGCGGCCACTGCCCTTCGAGATGCCCGAGGACGGCGACCACCGTCGGTTCGTTCACGGTCACCCACCACGTGACCATGTCGCCGAGCGCCTCGACGCACGCGGCGGCATAGCGCGCAAAACGCGCCGGCGCTTCAGGCGCTGCGAATCCTCCCGCGTCGGCCAGCCAGACTGGGATGGTGAAGTGGTGCAGCGTGACCACCGGTTCCATGCCCGCGCGGCGACAGGTGCGCACGACATCCGCATAGTGCGCAAGCGCGTCCAGGTCGAACCGCCCCGGCTCCGGCTCGACGCGAGCCCACTCGACAGAGAGCCGGTGTGCGTTGTGGTGCATTGCCCCGAGCTGCGCGAGGTCCTCGCGGTAGCGATGAAAGTGATCGATGGCGACCGTCGCGTCGCCTCCACCGTTGATCGCCTCGGGATGATCGGCGACCCACCGCGTCCAGTCGTTGTCGATGCCGCCCTCCACCTGGTGCGCGGCGGTCGCACACCCGAGGAGGAAACCATGCGGCAGCCGCCTCGGCGTCACCCGCTAGCCGCGGGCGCGGCAAGGACGAGGCGCCGGTAGCCGTCCGACGGCTCGTCGAGGATCACGGTCACGCCGTTCTTGCGGCTCCAGGCGCGCACGGCGAATGCGTGCTCGGCGATCGGTGATCGCACCTCCAGCTGACCGCCGGGCTCGAGCCGCGCGTACGCCCTGCGGACGCGCTCGAGCGCGCCGGGCTCGGTGCACAGCTCCTCCGAGTTGCTCAGGTCGATGACAGCGGTTTCAGGCATGAGGCTCCGCACGCTGTGCCAGTCGGATCACGAGACCAGAATACGTGGCGCCTACGGCCGCCCGAGGCGGATTGCCGGTCGCCCTCCTTAAGCGGCCCATAATGCGCGGATGCCCATTTCAGAGCCTGTCCGCCACGACGCGATCGTCGATGACGAGGAGGAGCGCCCGCCCCGCGTAGCCGGCACCGTCCGCCTCATGACCGAGGACCCCTTCGAGTTCGACGAGGACGCTGACGGCAACGTCGGCCGGCGTCTCTCCTCGATCGCCGCGAAGAGCCCGTGGATCATCCCCGTCGCGCTGATGGGGATCGGCGTGGCTTTCCTGGTATTGCGCCGCCGCCACTGACCTCGAGCCCGCCTCGCGGAGCGATCTCCACCAGCGGCGGGCTGTCGGACCTGGCGAAGATGTCGAGCATGAGCGCCTCGAACGCGAGGCGCGGCTGCGCATACATGGCGACCGACTCGGCGGTCTCGAGGACCCGCGCCAGGATCTCGACGATGCGGGTGAGATCCAGGTCCTGCGCCCACGCCTCGAGCGCGGGACGATAGGCCTTCCAGACCGCGAGCTCAGGCGCGCCGGAAGCGAAGCACGCGGCATCGCGAACGAATGACGCCCAGGCGCCCAGCGTGATCAGCGCCTGCTCGCGAATCTCGGCGCTCCGCTCGGTGCCCGCCGCCGCGGCCACGGTGACCTGCGCCGCAGCACGGAGCGCGCCTTCGGCACCGCAACCGCCGGCGCCGATGAAGCGATCGAGCGCATCCAGCTCGCTGGCGAGGGCTCCCGGCTCGGTGGCGAGGTGCAGGGCGCGTCCCGGACGGCCGGCGGCAAGCGCTGCGGCGGTGGCCGCGTCGTGCTCGCTCACGCCATGGGCACGCTCGAGCCAGCGCTCGATCACCACCGGCGAGACCGGCCCGAGCACGACGGTCTCGCAGCGCGACCGCACCGTCTGGGGCAGCTGCTCGGGATGTGCTGAGGTCAGCACCAGGTGGGCGCGCGGCGGCGGCTCCTCGAGGGTCTTGAGCACGTTGTCGGCCGCCTGCTCGGTCAGGCGGTCGGCTCGGGCGATCACCGCGACGCGCCGGCCTCCGGCATACGCGGAGAGCGAGAGGAACTGCTGGAGCGACGGCCCGGCCTCCTCGTCGCCGGCCTTGCGCTTCGGGGACGGTCGCATCCGGTCGATCCCCACATTCTCCGAGGCCGAGTCCTCGAGCCAGAAGTCGGGGTGTGCCGTGAGTCCTCCGGGCCAGCTCTCGGCGTCGAGCAGCTCCGAGGCGAGGGCGAGTGCCGCAGTGGTCTTGCCGACACCCTCGGGTCCGATCAGGAGCAGCGCGTGCGTCAGCTCCTCATCGACCCCGCTCGCCACCAGGCGCTGCAGAACGGGGCCGTGGCCGATCACGGAGTCCAGCGTGGTCACGGGACGGATTGTGCAGAATTGCCCGCGGTGACTCAGTCCCAGACGCCAGCGCAGGCGGCCGTGCCGCCGCACCGGGCCGACACCGGACGTCACTACGCCGCGCGGGTCATCCTCTACATGGAGGCGGCGTTCCTCGTCCTCATCTCATTCGGCTTCTTCAGCGGTGCCGAGGGGAGCGACCTGCTGAGCGTTGCGGGTGGTGGCGGCCTGTGCCTCGTCGGGGTGGTGATCCTCGGCGTCGGCGCCACCCGGATGCGACACGACGTGCCGGTGGTCCGCGACCCCGCCGATCCGGACGCGAAGGTGCCGTGGGACTGGACCGATTTCGTGATGTTCTGGCCGGGATGGTTCAGCGCGTTTCAACTGCTCGGCTCGGTGGCGGTAATCATCACCAACCTGATCGGCAACAACTCGGATCCGACCGTGCGCAACGCGATCGAGTTGTCGGTGCTTGCCGTGTGCCAGTACAGCGGCATGCTCTTCAACATCTACGTGCTCGCCTTCATGCGCCGTGGTGGCACCCTGCGCGATCTCGGCTGGCGCGGGTTCAAGTGGTGGTGGCTTCCCTTGGCACCGGTCGCCACGTACGTCGCACTGATCGGCGCGAACATCCTCCAGACCATCAACCAGAACCTGTTTCCCGGTGTATCCAACGGGCAGTGCCACGAGGTGCAGCACGACTACAGCCACTACTACGTGCTGGCGATCATCGTGGTGTGCGTCATCGCGCCCATCTCGGAGGAGACCATCTTCCGTGGCTTCATCTACGGATGGCTGCACCGCTGGGGACCGGCAATCTTCGCGGTGCCGCTCAGCGCCGCGATCTTCTCGGCCGCGCACCAGCAGCTGGTGCTGTTCCTGCCGCTGTTCTTCGTCGGCGTTGTCCTCGCCTCGCTCTATCAGGGGTCGCGCAGCATCGTTCCGGGCATCCTCACGCACGCGCTCTTCAACCTGCCCAACATCATCGCGATCCTGAGTACGACGACCACCTGCTGAAACCACTCGGGTGGATGCCCAGGTGCGGTCAGACGACCGACTGGATCTGACCGCCGTCGACAGGCATCGACACGCCGGTGACGAACGACGCCGCAGTTGAGCAGAGGAAGACCGCGACCCGGGCGATCTCGTCGGGCTCGCCGACGCGACCAAGGGGATTTCCCTTGCCTGCGTTGGCGAAGAACGCGTCGAGATCGGTGACGCCGGATGCGCGGGCGATCTCGATCTGACGGTCTGTCCGGATTGACCCTGGCAGGAGTGAGTTGACACGGATCTGCGGCGCCAGCTCGTTGGAGAGCGTCTTGGCGAGACCACTGACCGCGCCGCGAATGCTGTTGCTCAGCGTCAGCCCGCTGATCGGCTGCTTGACGCTCGTCGATGTGATGAACAGGATGGCCGCCGAATCGGACTTCCGGAGCGCGGGGAGCGCAGCCTGGACGAGATGCACCGCGCTCACGAAGGTGAGCTGATATGCCGCCTCGAACTGCTCATCATCAAGGTCGGCGAAGGAGTTGCGTGGCGGGCCACCCGCGTTGACGACCAGCGTATCGAGCCTTCCGAATTCGTTGACAGTGCGCTCGACAGCGTTCCGAGCCTCATCGGCGACTGCAACGTCCGCCCGGGTGGCGACCACGCGGACTCCATGCGCGCGAACCGCCTCGGCCGCAGTCCACAAGGTCGCCTCGGATCGTGCACACATGCCCACGTCGGCGCCCTCTGCGGCGAACTGTTCGGCGATGGCCCGCCCCATGCCCTTGCTCGACGCGGCGACGAAGGCAGCGCGTCCCCGAAGTCCCAGATCCACGGGTGCGACCCTAGCAAAATTGGTTCGGGTGCGAGGGATGACCGTCAGATGTCCGCCGGCTTGGCACGGAGGGTGCCTCGGCGCGCTCATACTCGTTCGTAATGGTCGGCGAATTGGGAAGGGATGGCGCGCTGCCGCTACTACCGGCAGGAGAGACCATTTTCGACGCCCTTCCGTTTGGTGCAGTCGTACTGGACGCGCTGGCACCCGCAGTGCGTAACGGCATGATCACCATCCGAAACGGGGCGCATGAGGGCGTACTCGTGATCCGCGATGGCGTGCTCTCTGAGATCGTGTGGGTCGCGGACGGCGTGCGAACCACCGGCGATGAGGCTCTCGCGCAGATCCGCGGTGACGCGGCAACCGTATCCGCGTGCAAGCTCTCCGCCGATGCTATGGCTCTCATCGCGCCGCTCATCCGTGCCGATCCCTGTTACGCCGATCTACGCCTCGAGTGGGTGGCGTGGCCACAATTGCTCAACGATCTAGGGAAACGGGGCCAGACGTTCGTCGTGGAGCTGGCGACGCCGATGGGCCGCGGCGTCACGATCATCCAGAACGGGAGCCAGATCGCGACATTCGGCGAGTCACAACCCGCCCTTGACGGTGCAAACCTGTTGGATGAGCTCGCCGCAGGCGCGGAGGGAACCGTTCGGGTTCTCATCGACCGAGGCGGCTGGTCATCGCGACAGCCAGTCGCGCGGCCGGCATCGACATCAGGCAACGAGGCAGTCCCGATCGATGTCGACGTCCTGGCACCCTCACATCCGAAGGCCATGCACACCGCTGACCCGAATGCCACCCTGTCGGCGCTGTTCGGGCCGCAGGCCGACACGGGGGAATGGCACCCGATCACCGGGATGGACCGGGGTCAGCTGCGACGGACAACGTCCGTCGCGTCCATGGTCCCGCAGCTCAAGTCCTTGGTTCAGCACCGGCTGCAGCGATCCTCCGGGTCCGTGGAGGAGATCGTGGATGTCGCGGCGAGCGATCATCAAAGCGTCGCCTGGCTCGCGGACCGCGTCCGCGTGATGACGGTGCGAGGTTTCGTGCACACCACATTCGAGCAACTCGCCGACGACATGCTCGCGCTTGTCGGGAGCGACTCCGGCTGAGAGGCACGCGGACCACATTGTCCGCCTCGCGTCACGCGTGCGGCCACACCGTGATGGGAACCGATGGCTGCAACTCCCCGGCCTCGAACCCACTCTCCACGCGACGTTTGGGCGAGTGTCGCGCTCGTCGCACTCTGGATCGTCCCGTGGCTTGTGCTCACCGCATCCACGTGGATTGCCGGCGGCCACCCGAGCGCGTCTCCAGTGGCCTTCATCAACCCCGGAGAAATCATTCGCCGCCTTGCATCTGGGACGAGCGCATTGGAGTGGTGGCTGCTTGTCGCGCCACAGTCGCCGGTCGTCGCATGGCAGTTCTGGGCAAGCCTGGGGCTGACGATCGCGGCCGTGACGGCCGGTGCCATTGGCGCACGCGTGGTGGGCCTTCGGATGATGCATGGCTCACTGACCCGATTCGTCCCCGCCAGCCGCCGCGTCGTCCGCACCGCCCATTGGGCGCGATCCGTTGATCTTCGCTCACTACGCGGACGACCCGGTCATGCGGGTGTGTTCCTTCTTGGTCACCACGGCCGCCGCTCGCTGGTGACGCAACTGGAGACCAGCGTGTTGGTGATCGGCCCAACGCGGTCCGGTAAGACAGCTGCCCTGGTGATTCCCAATCTGCTTGATTGGGAGGGCCCCGCAATCGCTACGAGCACCAAGAGCGAACTCGTCGATGTGACGGCGGGTCATCGACAGTCGGTAGGCCCCGTATATGTCTACGACCCGACTGGGGCAATCGGCGATCGGTTCCGGACGGTCACGTGGTCGCCGATCGCGGGATGCGAGGACCTCGATCGTGCCTGGATGGTCGCGTCGTGGCTCTGCGCATCGTTGCAACAGGGCGGCGGGCGTGGCGACAACGACTGGTCTCATTGGGCCGAGTCGGGCAAGTTGTTGATAGCTCCCCTGCTCTACATCGCCGCGATCAGCGGTCGCACCATCGTCGATGTCCGAACCTGGATCCACGGATTCGACATTGCGACCCCGATCAACCTTCTCGAGGCCATGCTCCTCGATCCAGCCACGCCAGGAAACTCGGATCCCATCCGCGCCATGTCGATGCTCGCATCGGTGGATCAACGACCGGAACGCGAACGTGGCACGGTCTTCTCAACGGTGATGCGAATCTTCAACGTCTTCACCGAGCGCGCGGTGGCGGAGTCAGCGCTGTCGAGCCGGTTCGATGCCGACGACTTTCTTCGCCGCCGAGGCACCCTATACCTGTGCACGCCCCGGCAGGCCCCGGAGAGAGTTGCGAGCCTGTTCGTCGGCATTCTCATGACGGTGGTCACAGCGGCATATGCACTGGCGGACAGCGCCCCGCGCCGTCCGGGAGCCGCAAGCCTCGGTCTCTTTCTCGATGAGCTGGCGAACGTCGTCCCAATTGACGATCTCCCGGCTCTCGCGTCTCAGGGCGCGGGGCGCGGGGTGCTGCTCATGTCGATCGTGCAGGATCTCAGCCAGCTCCGGGCGCGATATGGGGTCGAGAAATCCAACACCATCCTCAATAACCACGCTTGCAAGGTCATCCTTCCCGGCCTGAGCGATCCCGAGACCGCGGAAGTGCTTGGGAAGTTGATCGGTCATACCGACTACACCGAACAACAGGTGAGTCTCGGTGGAGACGGTCGTGTCAGCCGTTCCTACTCTATTCGCCGCGATGCGATGGCGACGCCGGATTCCCTCAGACAGCTGAGCGCCGGCACCGCCATCGTCATCCATCGAGACAGCCCGCCAGCTTACGTGACGCTGCCGTACTGGTTCCGCAGCGCACGTTACCGGCGACTGTCCGAGGTTGCGTACTTCCGTAGCGCGGAACACGTCCCACGATAAGGTGCCTATCAGCCTACTGAGGGCCACTCGACGTGCGACTGTACCCATCGACCTGCAGCTGGCTCCCAACTCCCACGCGCGCTCCCGCCAAAGAGTGGATCCACGAAGGGGCGAACGGCGGCGAGAGCCTCGTCCAGCACCCGCGCCGTTTTGAGGAGTGAGCGTCCTGCTTCGGCCGCGTAGCCCGACTCCCACAGCACTCGGTCGGGAATGTCGAAGCTCGCGGGTAGGCTCACTGCGCGGCGCTCGGCCTCCGAGATAAGGGCCCTGATTTGCGCATCAGCGGCAACCGACGCAGCGGTCACGATAGCGACCAGGTCGACGAGATCCTTGTATCGAGTTCGACGGCATTCGCGTTGGCCCATGTCTCTGAATGGTTGCAATGATCTTGTCGGCCAGGTGGTCTACAAGTGGATACACGCGGTATCCGTGCTGTGAGAACCCGGGCAGCGTCACGCGCGCAAGTGGAGGCACATCCTCGGGGTGGCCGGTCATCCTCAGTTCCGTCCCCGGAGAGGTCGACATGGAAGCTCGCCCAGGGTGTCGCGCCGATGTAAGCCGTTACGGGAATTCGGACTCCTGTCAAGCCTTCAGACCAGGGTCGCGTCCCTGCGAGCTCGAACCTAAACCAATCGCCAATATCGTCGCGCGCGGCTCCTCTCAGATCAGCCTCCGTCGCGGTCCTTGAAAGGTTGCGATACAGGTCGACGTCCAGGCTACCGCGAACACTGAGATCGCGTGCCAGCAGTGCCGTCGCGCCTTTGACGATCCAGTCGTCGGATGCAAGGTAAAGGCGCTCAAGGAGCCGGTCGTACGCGATCTGGCGCTGAAGTTGCTCCAGCGACCATTTGCTCTCTTTGGCAAGCGCTCGCAACTTATCGGTGAGCGCTTGCCGAAAGGCGGCGGGGCTGGAGTAGAAACCTCCTATGGTCACGACGCGGCGACGGCCTTTCGAAGCCCTGTAGTCTCGCTGTCGTGCGCTTCCGCCTCCGCGAGCCACTTATGGACATCCGGGTCGTCGCTCAGCTCCAGCAGCCACCGGAGCAGCGCGCGTCCGTCGCCCCGGCGCAGGCCGAACCGTCCAGCGTGCGGAGCGAGACTGTCAGCAAAGGCTCCGGCGTAATCGAAGATGCCACGGAGAGAGTCCGCAATGATTCGTGAGATAGCTTCCGGATCCTCGTTGTCGTATAGGAGATCAGACGCGATTCGTGAAGGGCGCGTGACGGGCAGCCCTCGCAGCGCAATCCACTCGCTTTTGCTGAGCGGTCTTGTGTGAAGGCGGACGTCCCGCCGCCGCGTCTGTCGACGCTCGGGCAGCGTGAACTCGTGTCGGTCGGCTGACAAATCGCCCACCCGGTAGAGCGAGGCAGCCGAGCGGTGGGACACGACCCCATCCTTGGCCGTGCGCTCCCAAACGGGCACTCCCGGTGCTAGCTGGAGCCACGCGGCACGAAGGGCAAGGTCTTCCGGTACCGGAGCACCAGCCACGAGGTAGACGCCATGGGTCACTCTTTTGAGAAGCCCACCAGTCATGCTGAGCCGCGCCACGGTGGCAGGTGAGAGCCCCGACTGCTCGGCCTGCCGGCGGGTGATGAGTCCCCATTGGTCCGACGCCAGGGAACCAATGCGCTCAAGATTGGAGTGGCTCGGCATATCTGCAATATATCTCATTTTCGATATATTCAGCAGTATTATCAGCGGTCTTCGCCTGCAATACCTATCGCTTTCGATATAGATTGCAGTAGTAAGAGAACCCAGCGGTGATCCGGTGGAGAGAACCGCCGAAGACGAAATCTGCCTAAAGCAGCGCGGCCGTGGCCGAATGGCCGACGGTCGCCGGTCGTCCTGACGCGGGAGCGCATCGAATCCCCGAATCAGGACGAGGAGGACGGACCAACTTGGGCGGAACTCATCGTCCAAACGGAAAGGGAAGCGGAATCAGCGTGGCAGCCGCGGACACACCGATCGTTATGTCCACACCATCGTTGTAGTGCCGACGCCACGTGTGCGTCGCCGCAACGAAACGATCGACCGACGTTATCCGCCTCGTGCCCACGGTGTACTCGCAGGTCTCGCTGGCACCTGCCGAGCTGCGACGGAGCACGCATCGTCCAGTCGCAAGGGAGCCATTCCAAGTCATTACGGCGCCCGCTCGGACGACACCGGACCCCGTCGTGATCGCGATTGTCGCCGCACCCGAAAAGATGCGGGTGCCCGCTACCAACTCAGCGACGGGCGCGAGCGTCACAGCATCGACGTGCAGACCGGCTACATCGCTTCCGACCTCGAATGCCGGCGAGCTGGACGAGAGCCACACTCCGATGGCGCTCGCCGCCAACGCAATGGCCAGCATTGGGGCTGTGCGATGCCGGCGCATGCCGCGACGTAGTGCACTCGTATGTCGATGCACCGGCGCCAGCCCTCCAAGGGGAATCGGAAGGGTCTGCGGCGCGCGATCGAGAGAGCCGATGCCGAGGCGATCAGCCACGGAGATCGGTGACGTCAGCGATGCGGCACGCGACGATATGGACCGGATCGATCGCAACCTCCAGCGTTGCTCGCAGACGCCGTCCCCGTGCTGGCACAACGCGACCGTCCGCCGTCTCCCGGGCACAGCGATCGTCGAACTCCAAAGTCGCCAGCACCGGCTGAGATGACTGCAGCAGGTCGCCCTCGATGCGCAGATCACCAAAGGCACCGAAGTCCGGGCGCATCGCGTCGCCCGCGTCGAGGAAGGGCCGGAGCTGGCGTTGCATTTGCGAGGTTAATTCGCGATCGGACGATTCCGATGAGACGTCGTGACCAGCGATCAACAACCCGAGGTCGTAGGTGAACTGCTCGACTGCATCGCGAATGCTCTCGAACTCGGTGCTCACGAACGGCGTGATCGCTCGACCGATCGGCCGATCCTCTTCCGCCTTTGAGCGTGGGTTTCCTCATCGTCATCGTGGGACGGCCTGCGGCGCTGCGGCGATCGCCTCAGCAAGCTCTCGGTACGCACCTCGCAGCGACCCGGACACCAACTCGACCGGCACACCTTCCATACCCGCATAGCGGACTCGCTCCGCGTCGTCGGGCATGTCGACGACGCGATAGACCCGCTGCGCGATCGCGGTCATATAGCGTTGGGCAAGCGGGTGCTCACGGTTTCGACGCGTCCGCGGAACCAGCGAGGCGACGATCGTCGGCGGCAGGTCACGCACGTCGAGGTAGTCGAGGACGCCGTTGAAATCCTGTTTCGAGGCGGCGGTCGGGAGAACGAGCACGTCGGCGTGTTCAAGCCAGTACGCAGCCGCAGATGCCTCCGGCCCGGCTGTGGGGTCGGGCAGCCGGTTGCTCATGTCAACGACGACCAGTGGATAGCGGAGGCGGAGCCAGGCGACGAAAAGTCCGATTTCGGTGCGCGAGTATTCAGAGGTCTCTCGCGCCTCCGGGAAGCACGCGAGCGCGGGTGTCGACGCGTGCACCGGCCTTGGTGGCTCCTGGTCGGTCACCAGGGCAACGATCATGTCGCGCACCGTCGCCGCCCCGGGGGGAAGGTTCAGCTGACCCCACGCGTCGGGATTGGCGATATTCGCGTCGACGATGGCGGTGCAGCGACCAACCGCATCGAGAGCGGACCCAGCAACGATGGCAACGCCGGCGGCATGGCTCGTCTTGCCGACGCCGCCCTTGCGAGACCCGACCGCGACGATCGTTGACCCTCGCCTGACGAGGAGATTCGCCAGCTCGGCCTCCGCACTCGCAGTTGGTGCGCGGCGCGCCCCTAGCCGACGCGTCCACGCGGGAAGGCGGAGCCCATGGTTCACCGAAACCTGCGGCTCGGTAGTGCTCCGAACCGACGGCCTCATTGTCGCGGCTGCCGCGTCGGCCTGGCCGAGAACTCATGGCGATGAGCAGGTCGAAGGGATCCGGGGCGGGTGCCGTGGTGCCTAGATGGCCGTCGGCGGGCGATCCTGAGGTCGACACGACGGCCCCGTTGAACGCTGCCGCCAGCGAGCGCGTGCGTGCTGCTTCGACCTGGTCATAAACGCCCTCGCCAGCAAGGTCACTCATGACCGCCGCGGCATAGTCCAGTGGCGACCGGGCCATGAATGCCTTCGACGTGGCCTGGTCCTCATACGCCCTCAGACGAGTCAGTGATGCAACGCCGACATACGACTGACCGTCGAGGCCGCGAAGCCATTCAGCGATGCCGACCTGGTCGTCGAGGACGAAGGTGATCTGCGCGCCCTTGGGGATCTGGGAGTCCCACCATGCGTCCAACTCCGCCTGGGCGCCGCTCTCAGAGAAGAATGCGATCCCGCGTACCGGCGGTATGCGCGCGATGACGTTGCCGCGTTCCACGCAGAGGTCACTGAGCATCCGCGCAACGGCGTCCGCACTCTCCTCATCGTCCAGGAGCACGACGACCGCACGCGACGGGTCGCGATCAGCGAGCAAGTTGGATTGCCTCTCGTATGTTCGCCGATCCCGATCCGCAGCAGACCCACTCGCCAGGGACTGCATGACGGACTGCGGCAACCGCGAGAAGCATCAATCCGACGGCGAGAAATACCGACGCGGCCGACGTCGACTTGCGACCCCTCCGCGATCAACTCAACCTTTGGCCGATGACGACGAGTGCCAGGCAGGCGGCGATCGACACCACAAGCCATGCGAGCATCGTCATCGCCGCCTCTGCCGCTGCCATGCTGGGAATCCCCGCTGTAAAGAACGCCCACGTTTGGGTCGGGTCAGGAGCGCGAAGCACCAGCCAGGCGGCCCCGATCATCGCGAGGACAGGAACGAGGCCAAGAGCCCCTCGCCGCACCATCTCGTGATCAGCCTCCGAGCCCCGCCGAGATGGCATGGAACGTGGGAGCTCCGATCAGCACCAACAGCGGGATGAGCATACCCGCGATGGGGAGCGTGATCAGGATGCGCGCCCTGGCAGCGTGTACGCGAGCGTCCGCCAGCCGCTCCTGATACACCGTGAGGGCGAGGCGTGTATAGGCGACACGGTTCGGGACTCCCACGTTGGTTGTCGCAGCTGCATCCGCGACATCGGCGAACTCGCGTATCTGGTAAGCGTTGCCGATGTGCCGGTATTTCTCAGTGGTTGAGCGGAAGGAGGTCCCGGCCAACCGCTTGTACCCGCCGCGATCGAGGAGATTCTGCAGTGCATTATCGAGGGCACAACGCGACATCACTCTCACCGCGTCGTCGAGTTGCAGCCCGCGACTATCGGTCATGACCGCGACCGCCATGAGCATGTCCCCGAGTGTGCGAGCCGAGTCTTCGCGCTCGCAACTCGCTCGCCGACGAAGGTCGCGCAGTGACATTGGAAGGATCAGGGCCGCAATGACGATCGCTGCCCACGGCGGTGCCGGCCACGCGCCATCCAATGCGCGTCCCGCGGCGGCGGCCGCGAGAAGGAGCGCAAATGCCATGAGTGAGATCGCGCCGGTCCTGGCAAGAAAGCTCGTCGGCGTTTCCTTGCTGTTGGCCTGACCAAGCAGGCGCTCGAGGTCCAGCTCGGTCTGCAGGCGGGCGAGCATCGGGGCGCGGCGGGCAACTCTCTCCAGGGTCGACGCGCGCGTCGCGAATCCCCGAAGGTGGGTCATCCGGCGCCACGCTCGGGCGTCCGCGGCAGTGAATACATCGAGGAGACCGATACCGGCAACCCAGGCTCCGATCACGAGGATTGCCACGGCGGCGTAGGGGATTGCTTCAGCCATGGGGATGAAGCTCCTGCTCCTGGACTTGACGAAGATCCCAGCGAGTCCAGCGAGCCGTCCGGGCAATCCGGCCGAGGAGTGCGATCAGTGCAAAGAACATCGCGACAGCGACCAGGAGCACAGCAGTTCCTGGCACCGTGCCGTAGTAGGCGCGAAAGCTCGCGACCCGCACGAGGCTGACGAACATCACCGTCATGAGCGCGGACATGGCGAAGGTGACAGCCCGCTGTTGGGTCAACGTGACGAGGGACTCCTCCTCGACCGCCAACTGAGCTTCGCCAATCGGAAGCAGGACGTCATCGATCGCGGAGATAAGCCCGTCAAGACTACGGGTTCTCGCCCAGATCAGGACGGCACAAGCGTGCTCGACAAGCGCCGACCGAGAACGCAGTCCGCTCGAGACGATGTTCCCGGTGACCGAGCCACCCTCTGCCCACGGGGCGAGAACATATGCCAGTTCGCGGCCGGGGTTGCGGCCGATCTCCTGAAGCGCGGAGTCGAGCGATTGGTTACCGATTGCCATCCGGTCGCGCAAGACGCGTAGCTGAACGAGAAAAGCGCGTTCCATACCAAGCCGCCTCCGCGCAGCGCGGCCCGCGACTAGGAATCGCACACCGAAGAAGCCGACAAGGCCGAGGAGCGCCGTCAGGAGCCAGATCTGCGTCGTGACGCCAATTGCGATGCCTGCAAGCGTCACACCGGCGCGGAGAGCGAGCCAGCGGCGCCACTGCCATCCCAACGCCGCGGCCACGTCCTTCTCGTGTTCGAGGAGGGGAAGTGTTCGCCGTCTCGAGCTCATCGCCAGGGGTTGCACCCCGAGAATCGCGGCGATCCCCGCACAGCCACACGCCACAATCAGCGCCAGCCCAGCCACCAGGACGACCGGTTCTGGAAGTCCGCCTATGAGATTCATGGCTCCGGAACCTCATCGCTCAGAAGATACCCACGGATCCGTGGCGCCAGCCGACCGAGGTTGCCGATGAGGTCGGTCCCGCGAACGAGGCCGCCGCTTTCCGTTTGACGGTAGACCCACTTGTGGTTGCCTCCTCGCTCCACCGCAACCACTCCGGTGATTCGACGGCGTCCATCCTGGTTGGCGATATGCACAACGACATGGATCGCCTGCTCGACGATCCGCCGTGCCAGGTGCTCGTTCCCGGCGAAACGAGCGTTCTCCATGACGTACTGCATCGCCTGTTCGACCGCGAGCTCGGCATCTTCGGCGTGGATGGTGGTCATCGAACCGTCGTGACCGGTCATCAGTGCCTTGCACACCGCGGCCATCTCCTCGCCTCGCAACTCACCGAGGATGATCCGATCGGGTTGAAAGCGCAGCGCGTGCCGGACGAGATCGAACATGGTGAGGTGCTGCGCGTCGGCATCCGTACGAATCGAGGGAATCGTCGACACCGCGGTCGTGAGCGCGTGCCATTCCTGCCCGTCGCCGCGGTCCTGGTCGAGGTGCAGCTCAGCGCCGTCCTCGACCACCACGATGTGCTCGGTCTCCGGAACCATCCCAGCGAGAACGCGGAGCAGCGTTGTCTTGCCGGTTGACGTACCGCCCGCAATCATCAGGTTGGCGCGGCCGCGCACACACGCCTCGATGAAGACGGCGACCCCGCGCGGCATGACCATCTGCGAAACGTAGTCACCGAGATCTCGAACCTTCGATCGAGCGGGAACCCTGATCGCGGCCTTGACGTCAGAGCGACCGGAGACGGCGGGTCGCTTCGCCACACACAGTCGAATGACGCTGCCGACGTTCGCCTCGGCGATCGGAGACGCGTCGGTGATCGACTGATCGCCGGTAACCCCACGCATCCGCACGACCCCACGGAAGAACTCGAGTACGTCGTCATCGCTCGAGAACGGGCTGCCCCCGATCAGCGAGAGTTTCCGTCCAACCGTGCTCACCAGCCAGTGGTCGTGGCCCAGACATGTGATGTTCTCGAGCTCAGCCCCATAGATCAGGAGCGACAGTGGATACAGGTGCGAACCGAGGATGACAGCGTTTCGTTGAGTGGTCGTCCGGTAACGTGGATTCCGAGTGAGTTCTGAGACGACCGAGAGCGGAAGCCCACTGGATTGAGGCGCGGCGATGGCGCGGTCGATCGCCGTTGACACATCCTCACTCAGGCGCTCCTCGTGCAACACCGAGGCCGGCTCGCCGTTTCTCGACCCCTGCACCGAGGCTGCGATGATCTCCGCGACCTCACGCTCCTCAGTGGGAATATGGGGCCACCTGCTCACCTGCACCGACGGGCCTGAACTCCGGGCGATCGGAGGTGCGTCCAGGGAGGCGGCGCTCACAGATGCAACTCCTCTGATACGCCTGCGAGGATTGCCGGGCGGCCGGTGTCCGCAACGCGACCAGCCCGCCGCTCATCCCATTCCCATCCGCGTCTGATGGGAAGGTCGGGAAGCTCTCGCTCGAGGCTTTCCACCATGACCCGCCGATGACTCGCGCCGCGTTGCTCGCACACGATCAACTCGCCGTGTGGGGGTCGCGCGGTGCGAAGAACGTCGATGCTCCGCGACAGCAGTGCCGGATCGTCGCGGAGCACGATGAAGACCCGGTCGAATACCGAGCACACTGAATCCGCCGCCGCTCGTGGGGATCGTAGACCGGCATGCGCCCAGGGATGCCCGAGATCGACGACGACCGTGTCACATGCCAACTCGCTCAACGCCGGGGCGATGGAGCGAAGACAATCGCCGATGTCCAGACCGTAGGTGCTGCGAAGCCCAGGGATGACGCGCAGACCCGACCGATCCGGGACCGGGATCGTCTGAGCACCGAGCATTGCCGCGGTCACCGGCCGATCGCCAAAGCAGTTCGCTAAGCCGCGGTCATCGAGACGGAGATACAGCAGATCCGCGATGGTGCCGCCCTCCATGTCGCAATCGACGAGCACCACTGCGCGGTCTCCGGCGAGTGTCCATGCGAGGCTGGTCGCCCACGACGTTGACGTCTGGCCAGCGCGCGTGGTGCAGACACCCAGGAGCAACGTCACGGTGTCGTGGCGCTTCCCGTAAGCCCCCCGCACGCTGTGCCACATAGGAGATGGATCGCTCCATCGGCGCTCAGGGGCGCGGGCGCAAGCTGGGAGCCGGGCACGGTGAGCGCAACATGCAGCGGCGTGTTGGAGGCGCCGATAGCGATCCATGACGCCTCGTCGGCGACGGGAACCATCAATGTGAGGGATCCACCGGAAACCGAGTTCACGATGAGGTCGTGCCCGATCAGGACCTGCTGATCGGCGGTAACGGCGGCGAAAACGTCGACAGTGTTGCCGGCCGCGAGGGCCGGGGCGTCTTCCACGGTGATTGCCACTTCGGAGTCCGCGCTCACTGGAATCAGATCATCGGTTCGGAGAATGTCATTGACGACCAGACTTCGTGCGAAGAGCCCCTGGAAGGTCCTTGGGCCGTCGACCTGGTAGTTGAAGTCGCCTGATCCAGCTCGGACTTGCACGAGTTGGACGTCGTCAGAACTGTAGGGCGCACCTGCGGCAACGTTGTGGGTCACCACCCACACCGACGCCGTTGCAGTCGCGTTGGTTTGCTCGGTATAAACGATCAGCGCAAGAACGGCAACGATGACTGCGCTGAAGAACATGGCAGCAGCGAGCCTTCTTCGACTCATGCGATCAACCCCTCCCCTGAAACTCCCCCCGCCGCCAGGCAAAGATGAGCATAGGGCAAGTGGGGGTAGGTCGGTAAACGCAAGATCACGGCAGCGCCGAGCCCCAGCAACGAAGTCCACTCGAGTCGTGTGGATCCGGATATCCAGCCGGCAGGAGCGGACAGGGGTTGACCGGTCTCCCACTCACCAGGACCTCGAAGTGGAGATGATCGCCGGTCGCACAACCAGTCATGCCTTCAAAGCCGAGGGGTTGTCCCACAACGACCATCGCGCCGTCAGGTGCCGCATAGGCGCCGAGATGTCCGTAGAGATATGTCCTGCCGCCGGCTTCGAGCACACCGTAGGTGCCCAGCCCTCCGGTTCGTCCCCGCGGGTACGGGCATGCGATCGGTGCGCCCTGACCTTGATGAAAGACACCGTCGGCAACCGCGACGACCATGGTTTCGGGCGGGCACACGATGTCGATTCCGGTGTGCGGGTGCTCCCATGGCGTATTGCCGAATCCCTGGCTGACATAGAGCGATGGACAGTTCATCGGCGCTCCCACGATGCCGCCGTCCGATGCGGCGCAGGAAACGACCGTGCCTCGTGGACACGCCGTGTTACCTCCGATGCCCACCAGTTGCGCACTGAGCGCGACCAGCGCGCTGCCCAGTGACACAACGACAACCGCAACCATCACAACGCACGCCCCACATCCCACACAGGAGGTGAGGCAGCAGGTGCGACGCCCTCCGCTCCGCTTCGACGACCCACCAGCGACCAACGACGTCAGCGCGCGTACCGAGCGAGCTCTGGACAGGGCCGCTCCAACCAGTGCCGGGAGTGCCACCCCTAACCCACCACCGCGCTCGCCGGTTGCGATCGCGTCTCGGGTGAAGAGTTTGCGAGCGCGAGCAGCGCGGGTCCCGGGACGACCGCTACCACCGTTCGCTCCCCGCCGGAGAGCAGTACCGCGCGTCCTTGGACCGGCGGACTGATCGCTGCGATCTCATCGTCACTCAGCCCGAAGACCTCGCGAACATCTGAGATTGCCGCCTCTTCGATCCCGAGGATCACCTTGGTCGCCGCGGTGGCCACGAGGGTTCTGCCCAGCTCGGTGCCCACGAAGTCGTGGACCTGTTGCGAACACATCCAGACGCCCGCGCCGTGCTTGCGAGCCTGCCGGACGAGCTGTCCGAGGACCTCGCCGGCATCCGGATCGATCGTGATCCGGTGCGCTTCGTCAACGACAACGATCAGGCGACCGTGCTCCCTGCCAAGAGCGGCGAGCACGGAGGTCAATACCACCGCCAGCGCCGGGGTGAGGTCAGCGGCGTAGGTCAGAGCGAAGTTTCGCAGGCCGATGGAGACGGGACGAGCACCCACGCGGAACGTGGACGGGCGGTCGAAAACCAGGGCTCGATCGCCTTGTGTGAACCGACGGAGTCGCGCGGTGATGATCCGGCAGCGGTCTCTCTCACGCCGCGTGAGTGCCTGCGTAGCCGAGGTTGTCTCGATAAATGCAACAAGGTCATGGATCACCGGTTCGCCACCATGGCGCCCTCGCCTCCAGTCCGCGAAGAACGCGGCAATCTCGCCATGGATCCACCCCTGATCCTCGTCAGGCAATCGACGAATCGGGCGGCCGTCCTTGACTCCCTTCTCGTCACCCGCCATGACGCTCAGCACTGGCAGCAGCAGGCTCGCCGCGAAATCTGGCGCAACGTCGCAGCCGGGCGCCAGCGGATTGAGCGCATCTTCGCCGAGCTCGAAATGGAGGCCACCAATCGCATTCATCACGCGACGGTATTCAGAGTCGGGATCGATGACGACCGCCGAAGCGCCCTCCATCACGTGGCGAACCAGGAGCGACTTGGCAGCGACACTCTTGCCCGACCCCGAGCTGCCAACCAGAACGGCGTTGTGATTTGGACGGCTCCAGATTGAGAGGTATGCCGGCGCTCCGGTGAGTTGATTGATCCCGACGAGTGGCTGCCGTTGGTCGCCAAATGGAGTGCCCAAAGCGGGAATCAGACATGCAGCCACCGCATCGGACGTCAGCTGCAGGCTGCGCCCGAGGGGCGCCCCTCCTGGTGTGACCGCGAGAGAAGGAAGCAGGCAGGGAGAGGTCGGGTGAACCATCTCGAAGCCCTGACCTCGCAGGAGCCCATCGAGTCGCTCGGCGGTTTCCGCTGCACTTGCAAGGACGGAATCGCGCACGGCGAAGCTCAGCGCGATGCGGCACGGAATGAGCTGACGCTGAGCGATTGCGGCGAGCGCCGCTGTCGAATCAGCCAGCGCCACCTGGTTGTCAACAGCATCGTTCCCCTCGCGAGCTGTGTATCGCTGCATCGCGGCGCGGCGGTGAAGCACGGTGCGCGCAACCTTGGCATCGACAGGAAGCACGTGAAGGCTGGCATAGCCCTTTGCACGACTACGGATCAGGGCGTCGACGACCGCACCGGGATACACGGTGGAAGGAAGGCGGGTCGCCGTGAGGATGATCTGGAACTCGTCACCAATCCGCACCACTCCAGGCCCGCTGACGGCGGCACTCGTTGAGCCGATGACCGTATCCACGAGGACATTCGCAACGTCGTCGCGGTCGGCAATGTCGGCCGCGAGTCCCAAGCCCGGCGCCGTTCGCAACGCGGTGAGGAGAGCCCGCGCCGCATCATCATCAGTGGCTTCGAGTGCTCTGGGTAGCCGCGTCACACGACTCAGCCATGGGATCCCGTCTGATGCGGCGATGCCAGGCGAAAGCACGATGAAATGACGGAGACCGAGGCTCTGCTCTGCGATCCTTCCCGCCAGGTCGCGCTCGAGCTCCGCGAGGCGCGTTGGCGGCCAGGCTTTAACTCGCTCGTCGAAGGCGATCTGAGCGCGATGGCTGTCGAAGTTGCTGACAACGCTCACTAGTTGGGACGGGCAATCGAGCGCGAGGAGCCATTGCAGAACGGTCGCGCACCAGCGCGAATGTCCCTCGCTCGTGGGAGATCCGCCCGGGCCTTCCAACGTGAGGATTCCGCGCGCACCGCCTGGGCTCAATCGAACAACTCCGGCGTCTGCACTGCTGATGGTAGGCAAGACGGTGAGATGCCGGAGGGCTCGAAGCGGCGACGGCCACGAAAGCTCCGCGCGAATGTGGGTCACCTGCATCGCGTCTCCAGACGATCGAACTCGTGCCCGCCGCCCCGCGCCCTCGAGGACGGCGGTGGGGAGAACGCGATTGGCAAGTCGGTAGAGACACCAGGTGCCGATCCAGATGCCGTCCCGTACGGGCGCGGCCAGCGTGAAGCCGAGCATCATCACCGCGACGGCAAGGCCGATCCGGGACCCGACGGATAGACCGCCGAAACTGAGGCAGGCCAGCGCGATCGGCGCGGTCACGGTGAGCAGCACCAAGGCGCGCAGCGGAACGAGCACCGGACCGAGTGGAACGCGAACCTGGGCGTCCACCGCAAGAGGGACGCGGATGCCTTTCATGCGATCCCCGCCTCGAGGTGCGGCAGGCCGACACCTGGGCCGGACGTTGCCGAGGCGGTGGGACCCGCGCCGAGCCACTCCGAGAGGAAATCATTCGTGAACGCCCCCTGTTGACGCGGCGTCGTTCGGGTCCATGCGAGCTTCGCGCGATCGCCCGCCGAAAGTGAGCCGTAGGGGTAATCACGAGTCGATGCACCGATCGACTTCGCGTGTGCAGCCCCGAATGCATTGAAGGCTTGCTGCGAGAAGACCTCTTCGGCCCCGGCGACAGCAGCCCGTCCATCGCCGCCGAGCGCCCCGGCCATATTCGGCGGACCATCCGACGCGACGAGATCAGCGCCCCCACCGGACGTGGCGAAGCCTCCACCGCCAAATCCGCCACTTGACGTTGACGGCAGCGGAGTCATACCTTGAGCAGCGAGCCCAAGGCGCTTCATGAAGTTGACTGCGGAGTTGCCGCCCTCTCGGTTGGCCCCCAGTGCCTCGGCCATGAATCCTACGGATGACAACCTGTGCACTGGTGCTGCCATGGTGGCCATCCCCGCCGCAAAACCAGCCAGCGCGCTGCCATGACTGAAGCCACGCCAGGTGAGGTGATGGATCATCTTTCCGGCGAACCACAGTCCGCCTGCCATGATCACAACTGCCAGGAGGGGACCAACCGCGAAGGCGGTCACAACGTGAGATGCAAGCGTCAAGCTCAGCGCGATTGCGATCCCGAGTACCAGAGGGGTCAAGAGGACGCTGCCAAACAGATCGAGCCACCAGTGGAAGAAACGGTTGTTGGAGTCGAATACTGCAGTGGCGAAGCAGAGCGGGGCGGTGACCACGCAGAAGCCGAGCATCACCGTGCGGACAATCATCAGGAAGGCCGCGTAGAGCACCAGGATGAGGAGGGGGATCCCCCCCACCACAACGGCCACCATGTCATGACTGGCGGCCGTCAGCACGCCGTAGATGTGGGTGAACCACCCCTGGCCTGGCTGAAACCCGCTCAGCAGCGACGCGCGCAGGACGAGACCGACGATCGCCCCGGAAACTGCGATGGATGCGTCGACTCCCCACACCATTGCGCTGTACCCCACGCTGACGGCGGTCCCGGGGATGCCGATCACCGCGACCGCCAGAAGAAACCGTGGAAGGACTGACAGCACGGTGTCCATCGAGCCCGTCCGATGGTCGACAAGCGCCCGGATGATGCGCCCGGCTGCTGCCACGCCAGCGATCATCAACGCGGCCGGCATCATGCCGCGATAAAGCGACTCGTAAATCTGCGTGGAGTTCCACTGCTGTCCCGGTTGACCGATGGTGCCTAGGAACCATGTCTGCAATTCGGGTGGAAACAGTGTTTGCGTGATCCAGTTGACGGCGTCGGCGATGAACGGTCCAGTGTCCAGGAAGAAGCGAAAGAACTGCGTGAGAATCGTCAACGCACCGCCGAGCACGTTGAGTACAGCGCCCCCGGCGTCGTATGCGCCGTGGAAGAAGCCACCGACGCTCTGTAGCCAGGTGACCGGATTCCACCAATCGCCAGCAATGACCATCTTGTGCTCTGGCTGATTGGATCAGTCGCGGTCGAGACGTTGCCGCGCACCTGACGCGGCTGGGGACTCAACAATGCCGTCGGTCAGCCCGCGTGTGAGGCGCTCGGGTGCATGCATCGCAGCGTCCTCGACGAAGATGCGAGCGCCACGATGGCTGGGGACGATGGTGCGATGTCGGGCTAGCGGTATGGACAGCAGATACACTTCGAGGCTCATCAGCCCACGCCGGATATGGACTTGACGAGCTGCAACACTAGGATGGCGCCGCCGCCCTTGGTGACCATATCCACCATGAAAGAACCCCCACTTTCCCGGTGCTCCATCATTTTGTGGATACCTGAGATGGCCACGGCCGCAGGGATGAGAAATTGCGCCGACGTGAGCAGCGGATTGGCCACTCGCGCAAGCACTTGCTGCGAAAGCGGATCGACTGTGGACACTTGACTCAGTGCGCTGAGCCAGTGGATCGCTGCGGTGGCGGCAAGTACCAGCATGGCAGGTGCTCCTCAACCCTCGAATCTCGACTAGCCCGCTCCTGGGCCGGAACCAGAACTCTGGTGGGGCTGCGCGGACGAGCGCAGGACAGTTCCTACTGATGCGCGGCCAGAAGATTCCGTATACACCACCAGCGCGTTCCGAGACGGACGGCGGCTACAGCTGCGGCATACTCCACAATCGTGGTCCTCGCGCTCGCACCGATACCCAGGAGATAGGCCGTGTTCAGGAAGATCCTCGTCGGCGTTGACCGTTCAGAGCATGCACGAGTGGCGCTCAGCCAGGCGATCGACATCGCGCGCACGCAGAAGGCGTCGCTGACGGTCCTCGTCGCCTACAGCACGATCATGCCCTGGGGGCCGGTCGCCCCACTGCCCCAGAGCGCCGTGGATGAATTCATCGAGGGTGTTCGGAATGAGGCTCAGGCGATCGCCGACGAGGCGAAGCAAGGCATCCCGGCCGAAGTGAAGTCCGAGGTGTTCGTCGTCGACGCCTCGCCGGCTGATGCGGTCCTGGATCAGGCGGCGCGCGGCGACCACGATCTCATCGTGGTTGGCTCGCGTGGCCGGGGAGACGCCGGCTCAATCCTGCTCGGCAGCGTCAGCCACGCGGTCCTCCAGCACAGTCGGGTTCCGGTGCTGATCGTGCATGTGCCAGCCGTGGAGGCTGCCAGCTCGGCCACATAGCGACCGCGGTGGGTGACCGCTGCCGCGCGTCGAAACATCACCGAAATGTTCGTGCCCAACCCTGGTGGCCGGTGTCCACTGATGGCTCTCTCTGAGCCACGCACCAGGAGGCGCGGAACAATGGCAGACCTTTCCATCAAGAATCTCGGCATCGGGCTCGCCGGCTCGTTGCTGGCGGGGGCAATAGCGGTGACGTCCGCGACCGCCGTGGGCGCGAGCACGGCGCGCGCAGGCGCCTCGGCAGGCTGGTACGTCTACACCGAGAGTAATCAGACGTCGGCGGGCGGCGGGAACGCCGTCCTCGCGTATTGGGTCGCAAGTGGCGGCACCCTCACACCCGTTGGCAGCTTTGCCACGGGAGGCGACGGAACCGGAGCAGGTCTCGGATCGCAGGGGGCGATCACCGTCGCCGATGGAGGGCGCGCGCTTCTTGCGGTGAACGCGGCCTCGAACTCGGTCTCGTACTTCCGGATCCTCGACGGCGGACAGCTCCGGCTCGTCGACGCGGCTCCATCCGGCGGGACCGGTCCGGTGAGCGTCACCGCCCACGGCGGCTGGGTCGAGGTCCTCAACCAGGGCAACAACACCGTCGGCTCGCTCGTGCTGACGGCCCACGCGCTCGTCCCCTCGTCGCACCCAGCCGTGTCGCTCTCGACACTTGCGGCAACGCCCGAGCAGATCGGCTTCACTCCGTCGGGAGCTCACGTGATCGTAACTGAGAAGGTCAGCAGCAGCATCGACACGTTCAACGTGACCTCCACCGGCAGGCTCACCGGATTGCGGCACACCGTCTCGACCGGAACCGCCCCGTACGGCTTCGGGTTCAGCGCGGGCGGCGAGGCGATCGTCTCCGACGCGGGCGGCGGTGCCGGCGGCGTCAGCGCCGCAACCTCGTATGGCGTGGGTGCTGCGGGTGCGCTGCATCCCATCAGCGAGGTTGGTGAATCCCAGGCGGCGGCATGCTGGCTCACCGTCAACGCAGCCGGCACTCGCGCGTACCTGGCCAACGCGGGCTCAGGGACCGTCTCCTCGTACAACATCGGTCCGGGCGGCCGGCTGCACCTTCGGTCGGACGTCGCGGCGACGGTCGGTGTCCATCCGATCGATGAGGTTCTCGGGGGTGGCTGGTTCTTCGTCCTCACCACCACCGACATCGCGTCGGCACCGGTCACCTCGTCGGGAGATCTCGGCGCCGTCAACGAGACGGCGGCGAGCGGGCTCCCCGCAGCGGCGAGCGGTCTCGCCATCGTGACCGTCTCCGCGTAGGAGCGCAGGATCAGGAGCCGGGCGGCACCGCGCCGTCCGGCTTCTCTCCGTCTTTCGCAGAATGGGAGTGGTGACCATCGACAGGCAGAGCTCGAATGGCAGTCCGCTCCAGGCGGATGCGGTCGTGACCACACCTGCCCCGGCGTCGTTCGGCCCACCGATCCTCGTGGTCGAAGATGACCAGACCACCTGCGATGTCGTGCGCGCGTACCTGGAAAGTGCGGGACACCGCGTGGTCATCTGTCGCACCGGCAGTGAGGCTCTCTGCCTCGTCCGTCAAACCCAACCGCGCTGCCTGATCCTGGACGTCATGCTGCCCGGCAAGGACGGCTTCGATGTCTGTGCCGAGATCCGGCGCGCGGGTTCGATCGTCCCAATCCTGTTCCTGAGCGCTCGGGCCGATGAGGCGGATCGTGTCGGCGGGCTACGTGTCGGCGCCGACGACTACCTGGTGAAGCCCTTCAGCCCGCGCGAGCTGCTCGCACGCGTCGACGCGCTGCTCCGTCGCGCCGAGATCGGGCCGCAACCACCGACCGTCATGCGGCTGGGCAACGTCGAACTGTCGCCGACTCGACAGGACGTGGCCGTCGATGGCCGGCACGTTGCACTCACGCACGTTGAGTTCGGGCTGCTTGCCCTGATGTTGGAACGACCCGGATGGGTGCTCACTCGCGGTCAGTTGATCGACCGTCTCTACACCGACGACCGCCTTCCCGCACTCGAGCGGACGGTCGACGTGCACGTCTTCCGGCTGCGCGAGAAGCTGCGCGACGCGTTCGCGACCGCCGCTATCGTGACCATTCGCGGCGTCGGCTACAAGATCGTCGCCGAGGACGCCTGACGTGGGAGCTGCCCTCATTCGCCGCTGGCGAGCCCTCGGCCTTCGCTGGCAGCTCGTGGCCCTCAACGTCGTCGTCATCGCAGTGACGGTCGTGCTGATCATCGTGCTGATGCACAACATCGCGCAGCAGGAATTCATGGTCATCATGCATGCGGCCGGACAGCCCGTGGATCCTGCAGCGGGCCAGCGCGCCTATGACGCCGCGGTCGAGTTCGCAGATCTATCCGACCCTCGCTGTCGCCGCCATCGTCGCCGTCGGCCTCAGCTTCGCCGCGGTGACGCTTGCGCTGCGGCCGCTGAGAGCAGTCCGCGAAGCGACCCGGCAAATGGCCCGTGGCGACGCTCCCGCGGCGATTGCGACCAGCCGTCGCGACGAGATCGGCGGTGTCGCTGATTCCGTCAACGAACTGGCCCAGTCGCTGCAGCGCCTCGAGGAACTGCGCCGCCAGGTGACCAACGATGTCGCTCATGAGCTGCGCACGCCGCTCCACAATCTCCTCGGGCTGATCGAAGGGATGCGCGACGGGGTGATTCCGCCCTCGCCGGCACGACTGCAGCAGGCGCACATGGAGCTCGACCGGCTGATCGCGCTGGTCGAGGATCTGCGCGGGCTCGCGGATGCGCAGCTGGCTTCCGACCGAATGTCGCGCGAGCCACTGAATCTCGAAGCCCTGGTACGGGATGTGGTCCTGGGGTTCGATGCCGGCCTGCGGCAGCACGATCTGTCCTGGCGAATCGAGGCCCGTGACGATGGTCTGGTAGTGGTCGGCGACGCCGGCAGGCTGGGTCAGGTCGTCGGCAACATCATCGACAACGCCATTCGCTGTGCGCGAGCCGGCAGCACGATCAGCCTGATGCTGACGCGACGCGGCGATACGGCGCGCCTTGCCGTTCACGACGTCGGCGAGACCATCGACGAAGACTCACTCTCGCACATCTTCGAGCGCTTCTATCGGACGGATCCCAGTCGTGCGCGCGGCAGCGGCGGTGCCGGCATCGGCCTGGCAATCGTCAAGGAGCTGGTCGCGGCTCATGGCGGCAGCGTCGGCGCCGAAAGCGACGCCGATGGCGTGACCGTCTGGTTCGAGCTGCCGCTTCGCGCTCCCGACCCGCATCCGGCCGCGCTTCCGGAGCGACATCACCATCCGTTAACCGCGCTTTAGCGAAGGCGCCGCGTACGGGTTCGTATGCTAGAAACTCCTGGCGAATGTGTTGGCGATGAAGGAGGTGCGTCATGCCTGAGGTAACCAGCCACGAAGTTGGAGTGCCGTCCTGGGTCGACATCGGGACCCACGATCCGCAGACCAGTCTCGCCTTCTACAGCGAACTGTTCGGTTGGGAAGGTCAGGACATGGGCGAGGAGGCCGGCCACTACACGATCGTGTCGAAGGATGGCAAGCAGGTTGCCGCGATCAGCCCCGCCGAGGATCCGCCACCGCCACGCTGGACCACCTACGTCAACGTCGACGATGTCGACGCGGTTGCGAAAAAGGCGGAGGCCGCCGGCGGAACCGTCGTCATGGGTCCCATGGACGTGATGGACGCCGGACGCATGGCCATCTTCGCCGACACAACCGGAGCGGTGATCGCCGCATGGCAACCCGGCAGCCACATCGGCGCACAGCTCGTCAACGAACCCGGCGCCTTCATCTGGAGCGAGCTGTCGACGCAAGACGTCGCCAAGTCAAAGGCGTTCTACTCGGCGGTCTTCGGATGGGACTGGGGCGGAAGCGATGACTACGCCGAAGCCACCGTGAACGGACGCGTGATCGGCGGGGTGACGCCACGCCGTCCCGACATGCCCGCCGAGGTGCCGGACATGTGGCTTGTCTACTTCGGCTCGGCCGACGTGGATGCGGACTTTGACAAGGCAAAGCGTCTGGGAGCAACCAGCGTGGCCGACCCCGTCGAGATTCCAGGGACCGGCCGTTTTGCGATGCTCCGCGACCCGCAGGGCGGAGCGTTCGCTCTCTTCAAGGGATAGCAAGACGGGCTAACCCGCGTGACCTCCGCCGCGAGCTAGGCGGCTTCGATCTGCGTGGTCACGCGCGTCGCGGCTGCCGGCCGAGCCGGGCTTCCACCCCGCAACCACGACGCCGTCGCCCCAACCAGCATCATGGCCACCGAGAAGGCGAAGGTCACGTGCATCCCGACGATGAACGGGTTGCTGATGAGATTGGGGAAGAACGTCTGACCCGAGAGGTACGCGGCCTGGCTCGCCGGCAGCGTGTGCAGCGAGGGTCCCAGCAACGTGGTCATCGGGTTGTATCCGAGGAACGCCGCGAACAACGAACCGACCGGCGGCAGGTTCGCCACCTGGTGGGCCACCGCCGTCGACACGCCATGCGCGGTCAACCCCGCGAACATCGTCGACGGCAGCGTCGAGCTCAACCCGGCGATCATCAGGGAGAAGAAGATGCCGATCGACAGTGTCATGCCGCTGTTCTGGAAGGTCGCCAGCATTCCGGACGCGACGCCGCGGCGATCGGCCGGCACCGCGTTCATAACGCCTGCGGTGTTCGGTGCCACGAACATTCCCATCGACAGGCCGACGAGGAACAGGAGCAACCCAAAGGGCAGGTACGAGAAATTCGCGGGCAGCAACATCAGCAACCCAAAACCGATCGCCGAGCAGATCATGCCCGCCGTCGCGAACCCGCGTGCGCCAAGCCGGTCGGAGAGAAATCCCGAAGACGGGCCACCGACCAGGAACCCGGCCGTCAAGGGCAGCATGAAGATGGCCGCCCAGAACGGCGTCGACTCGAAACTGTATCCGTGCAACGGCAGCCAGATCCCCTGGAGCCAGATGATCACCATGAACATCAGCCCGCCGCGCCCGATGGAACCGAGCAGTGCCGCAACGGTGCCAAAGGTGAAGCCGCGGAGGCGGAAGAGGCTGACGCGGAACATGGGCTCTGCGACCCGCGTCTCGACAACCACGAACACGATCAACAACCCGATGCCGCCGATGATGGCCGTGAGCACCGACGGATTCGTCCAGCCCATCGACTGTCCGCCATACGGCTGGATCCCGTACGTGATCCCGACGAGCAACGAGATCAGTCCGACGGCGAACAGCACGTTGCCCCACCAGTCCACTCGCGACCGCTTCACGATGCCGGTCTCACGCAACTTCAGGTAGGCCCACGCGGTGCCGAACAAGCCGACCGGCACCGACACGAGGAAGACCAGGTGCCAGTCCGTCGTGCTCAGCAGCCCACCGACGATGAGCCCGATGAACGAGCCGGACACCGCTGCCACCGCGTTGATGCCCAGCGCCATCCCGCGCTCGCGCTGCGGAAACGCGTCGGTGAGGATGGCCGTCGAACAGGCGAAGATCATTGCTCCTCCGACACCCTGGATCAGGCGGAAGAGGATCAGCTCCAGCGCGGCGCTGGGGCCGGTGGTGAACACCAGCGAGAGCAGGATCGATCCCACCGTGAAGACGAGAAATCCCAGGTTGTACAGGCGAACCCGGCCGAACATGTCGCCGATGCGTCCAAGGCTCACCACCAGGACGGCGGTGACGACCATGTAGCCCATGATCATCCAGAGCAGGTAGCTGACATTGCTCGGGACGAGCGGATTCAGCTTGATGCCGCGGAAGATCGCGGGCAGCGAGATGAGCACGATCGACGAGTTGACCGTCGCCATGAGCATGCCGATGGTCGTGTTGGAGAGCGCGACCCACTTGTAATGGGGTCCGACCTCGCCGTGCTTGCGCGAGGTCTTGGGGGTGGGGGCAGTGACACCCGCTGTGGTCACGCCGCCGACTGTGCCTGCTTTTCCCGTTCCTGCTGCTCGCGTTCGCGTCGCCACACGCGGATGCTCTCCAGGTCGAGCGGCAGCCGCTCTCGCTTGAGCTCGGCGACATTCGGATTGCGCGCCATCCAGGTGAAGTGCCGCCAGAGATCAACCGCAGCCTCGTCGTCCGGGATGTCGCTGATGATGGGCCCGAACATGTGCGGTCCATCGCCGCCGTCAAGGATGATCGTCGGAACGCCGAACGCCTTGTGCACCGAGACGGCCTCGTCGTGCTCGCGCTGCACCTCATCCCACGTCGACGGGTCGGCAAGTGCCTGCTCGAGCAGCTCGGGCTCCAGACCTGCCTCGCGGAGCGATGCCTCGATCACGGCGTGGTCGTCGAGCGGGAGTCCGCGCTGGTGACGGGCGTCGCTCAGCGCCTTGTAGAACGCGCCGACGGCGGCGTTGCCGTGGGCGTTGCGCACTGCAATGGCGGTGCGGAGCGACGGCGCGGACCCGGTGTCCGCAGCCGCGCGCCCCTCATCGCCACTGTTGACGATGGCGAGCGAGAAGACGCGCCACTCCACGTCGACCACGCCAAGCTCATCGAGACGTCGCGCCCAGCGAGACGTCTGATAGCACCATGGGCACAGCGGGTCGAAATAGAAGCGAATGTTCTCAGCCATCGTCATGCAACCTCTTGTGAGATGTTACGCGGTCGCGCCCGCTGCAGCCTCTGCCGTCGCCGATTCCTCAACCGCAGCCTTGTCCTGCGTGAGCTCACCGTCGATCTCGAGTTTGACCTTCTCGCTGACCAGCAGGCCACCACCACCAAGAGGAACGTTCCAGTTGAGGCCCCAGTCGGCGCGGGTTATGGTCCCGGTCAGGGTACCGCCGACCTTCGTGTTGCCGTAGGGATCAACGACCGAGCCGCTGTGCTCGTAATCGAGTGCAATCTCGCGGGTGATGTCCTTGATCTTCAGGTCACCGATGACCTTGTAGTGGTCGCCGGCGGGCTCGATCTTCTTCAGCGTGAACACGATCTCCGGGTACTTCTCGACGTCGAGGAAGTCGGGGCCCTTGAGGTGGTTGTCGCGCATCTCGTTGTTGGTCGTGATGCTCGCGGCCTGGATGGTGACGGTCCCGCTGCCGGTCGTCGGATCATCGGGATTGTCCAGCTCGAGGTTGGCCTCCACCTGCGTGAAGCTGCCACGAACGGTTGCGACACCGAGGTGCTTGGCGCTGAAGGTGACTGCGGTGTGATGCGGGTCAAGACTCCACGTCATGGCGTGTGCTCCTTGAATGCGATTGCGATTGCCGGGAGAGCCCCGGGCGGCTCCGGAGCTCATGTCGTTCCGGTCTACACATCATGAAATAAAGTGCTATAATTTGTCAAGTGAACACGGACAAAAACTTCACCCGATCCCAGGCTACTATTCGGGTCGGGATGGAGGACCCTTCGAAAATGGATGCTGAACGAGATTACTGCCCGGTCCACGAGGCGATCCAGGTGCTGCAGGAGAAGTGGACGATGCACATCGTCCGCGCCCTCCTCGACGGACCGCTCGGCTTCAACGAGCTGGGACGCGCCGTCGGAGGCTGCAACCCGGCGACGCTCAAGGTGCGCCTCGATCACCTCGAGGACCTCGGCCTCCTTCGCCGGACCGTGCACTCGCAGATGCCGCCCCGAACGTCGTACGAGCTCGCTCCCGCGGGTGTCGACCTCCAGCGTGTGATCGATGCGATCGACGGCTGGGCGCGCGAACACCTCGATATCGTCGCCATCGCGGAGGTCGACGAGGAGTTGAGCGCCGCTGTCGGCTGAGCGGGCGCGAAGCCACCGTCGTCGGGCGGCGCTTGCCGGCCTGGCGTTGCTCGCGACCGCCTGCGGATCGACGTCGCAGCCGTCGCCAAGCCCCACCGCCTCCTCTCAGGAGACGCCGACTGCTGTCGTCACCGGCACGCCGTCGCCCACCGCGAATGCGTGCGTCGCTCCCTCGCACGAGCGCGCGCCGGCCGGCACCATCGGAGCCGACTTTGCGACCGCGCTTGCCTTCGCCCCCGACGGCCGTATGTTCTGGACCGAACGCTCAGGCACTGTGAGGGTCTGGCAGAACGGCGCGTCGCGCGTGTTCGCCAGGGTCAGGACGGTGACCGCCCAGCCGGACGGGAGCTACAGCGAACGCGGGCTGCTCGGTCTCGCCATCAGCCCGACGTTCGCCTCGGACCGCTTCGTCTACGCGTTCTACTCCGACGCGAGCTACCGGACCCAGCACGTGATTCGGTGGTACGACTGCAACGGGACCGGGATACACGCAACCATCATCGCCACCTTCCCGGCGGGAAATGACTGTTGCCACAAGGGTGGACGCATCGCCTTCGGCCCGGACGGCAAGCTCTACGTGACACTCGGCGACGAGCACGACGCGCCGAGTGCGCAGAGCATCAACGACGTCCGGGGAAAGGTGCTTCGCTACAACCCTGACGGCACGATCCCGTCGGACAATCCGTTCGGAGCGACCAACCCCGTCTGGGCCTATGGCTTTCGCAACCCGTTCGGCATCGCGTTCTCATCAACCGGCCAGCTCGCGATCACGATGAACGGTCCCTCCGGCGACGCCGGCAGCCCCGGGACCGGCTACGACACGCTCGACCTGAACGTGACCCGCGGCGCTCACTATCAGTGGCCCGACTGCTACGGCTACAGTCACCCGCTCGCAGCGTCGACGTGCGGCGGCGGCGCGGCGCCGAGCTGGAGCAGCGAGGCGAGCACCTACGTGCCGACCGGAGCGACCTTCATCGATGCGAGCGGACCGTCCGGTTACGCAGGCCACCTCGTGTTCTGCTCCTATGACAAGGGCATGGCGATCGTCACCGCGGGAAGTCCGCATGCCAGCGTGCGTCTCGGTCCGTCGGGATGCCGTCTCGACGTCGTCGAAGGGCCAAACCACGCGCTGTACTACTCGGATACGAGCCACATCTACGAGCTGGCCTGAGGGCGGCGAAGCACGCCGCATGCGGCTACTCGCGAATGGTCAACCGTACCATTCCGTGCGAATGCAACGATTGCGCCGTTAGGCCCTATTGAGTGCGCAACGCAACTGTTTGGTTCGCATCGCGCATGAGTGGGCGACTGTCACCAAGTCGAAAGGTTGTCGCTCTTAATCTCAAACCCGAACGAACCAGGAGGTTTGCGATGGATCAGGACAACTTCACAGACGATTCCCCGTCCGAAGACCAGTCGCATCGGCGCAGCTTCGGCGGCCTCGGTCGCGGTCCAGCCGCGCTGCTCCTCGCCGCGGGTTTGCTCATCGGCGGTGGCATCGGCGGGTTCGTCGCCGCAAATGCCGGTTCCACCGTCTCGACGCTGGCGTCGACCACACCGGGGGCGTCCCATCCATGTCCACACACCGGTGGATCGACCGCGACCTGAGTCGCATTCACGGCGGGTGACCGCCTCCTCTAGCCTCCCTCCCAAGACGGCTCGCCCCCAAGGCGAGCCGTCGCTGTATCTGCCCCGATTACGATCCCCCGGTGAGCTCACGTCTGCTGCCCGCGGTCGTGTTCACCGCCGGTGCGTCCTCACTCGCGACGGAGATCTGCGCGACCCGCCTGCTCGCCCCCTACTTCGGGCAATCGACCGTGGTCTGGGCGAACGTCATCGGCCTCATCCTCATCTATCTGTCGGTGGGCTACTGGCTCGGTGGCCGCGTCGCCGACCGGCATCCGGCGCAGCGCGTCCTCGGCCTGATCCTCGTCATCGCGGCGCTCTGCACGGCGGCGCTCCCCTTCGTCGCGCGGCCCTTTCTCAACCTCGCGTTGCAGGGCTTCGCCGCGGTGAGCGTCGGCACGGTGGTGGGATCATTCCTCTCGACGCTGCTGCTCTTCTCGGTGCCGGTGACCCTGCTCGGCATGGCCTCGCCCTTCGCATTGCGCCTCGCGCTGACCGACATCGACCGGGCCGGTCGCACCAGCGGACGCCTCTCCTCACTCGCGACAGTTGGCGCCATCATTGGCACATTCGGATCGGCGCTGGTGCTCATCCCCGGGGTCGGGACCCAGCGCACGCTGCTCACCGCGGCGCTGCTGGTGGCCCTGGTCTCGATTCCGCTTCTGCTGCGCCCGGCCGTGATCGCGAGCGCGGTGATCATCGTGCTCCTCATCCTCCCTCCCGGCCTCGTCAAGGAGACGCAGGGAGCCCTCGCCGAGCGCGAGACGACCTATCAGTTCATCCAGGTGGTGAGTGAGCCAGGCGGCAAGACCGTCATGCGCTTCGATGACGGCATCGCCGACCAATCCGTCTACCGCGCCGATACCGCGCTGACGGGCGGGGAATGGGACATGCCTCTCGTGGTGCCGCCACTCCTCACGGGAAGAATGCATCGCGTGCTGGTGATCGGCAATGCGGGCGGGACGACGGCACGTGCGCTGGCTGCGGAATATCCCGGCATCGACATCGACGGGGTGGAGCTCGATCCGGTGGTCACCCAGCTCGCACGTCAGTACATGGGCCTCAACGCGATTCCCAACCTCCACGTGATCACCGCGGACGGTCGCCAGTACCTCGAGACCACCTCCCAGCGCTACGACCTCATCATTGTCGACGCATATAGAACGGAGTACATCCCGTTCTATCTGGCGACCCAGGAGTTCTTCGCGCTGATGCGCGCACACCTCAATCCCGGGGGCGGCGTAGCGCTCAACGTCGAGCGTGTTCCGGGAAACAATGGGCTGGTGCAGGCGGTGGCCGGCACGGTGGCCACGGTCTTCCCCCAGGTGTGGGTGTGGCCCGCGTTGCATTTCAACGAGCTCGTCGTCGGGCTATCCGTGCCGATCGAACCGTCGTCACTCGCGCAGCGACTGGTGGCGATGCCCGAGAACATCCAGGTCCTCCGGCCGCTGGTGCTCGCGCAGGCTTACGTCGCCGCGCCATCGCAGGACCCGCTCACCGACGATCGCGCGCCCGTGGAGTGGCTCACCGATCGGGCCATCCTCGCGTACATCGCCGGTGGCGGTGTCCTCGACGAGCGGTTGCTTCCCACGGCTCCGTGAGGGTGAGATGTCCGATGCAACGTGCCGCTTGTTGCGCCTGCGCAATCCACAGCACCCGGATGTTGCGTTCATGCATCGCGTGGAATCAATGCTTGCAACCTGATGGTGTGTTTGGTAGTCTTACGACGTTCGGTGGCTTTGCACCGATCGCCGGGGAACGGCCTTGAGGGATGGGGGGACTGCGAGCGCTCCTGGGTTCAGCGTGAATCCAGGAGCGCTTTGCGAACCATCGCGATGCGACCTAAGTCGTCATGACGGCAGGACCATCCAGCGTACTAAGGTTCCGGTTTCAAGGCCACGGCAATCGCCTTGATCGACCGTATGACCAATTCGGGCTACAGGGGAGAACACATCATGCGGGGGAATAGCGCACTCGCCTTCCTGCTGGCGATCATCGGCGTCGTCTGCCTGGTGTTCGCCGTCATCTACTTCACGCTCAAGACGAACCTGCTCGCCTCGGGCCACCCGATCCGGCACACGGACCGAGCAGTGGTCCTCATCATCGTGGCGGTGGTCTGCCTGGTTGGCGCCTACTTTGCCCGACCGCGGCGCCTCGCCTGACCTTCGCTACGAAGCCGAGTTCGGCCTACTCCGTCGGTGCCGCTCCCCAACTTGCGTTGCGACCCGGACGGCTCGTCTGCGAGTACATGGCGCCGAACCGGCCAGGTACGAGAGGGAAAGCGACCCCGAAAGCAGTTATACTGACTGTGCCTTCGTCGCAACGTGCATCGCTGGTCAAGGGAGTATAGGCGAGCACCACCGGGTGCTCATCAGCCATGAAGGAGGGGTGTCACCTGACGATGCGACGCCATGCTGGAGCGGTCCTCGGCATCACGGTCATGGTGCTGGCAATGCTCGCATCCCAGACCGTCCACGCCTCGACTCTGGCCACCGGTGCGGTAGTGACCACCGGCGCGTCATCCAATCCCTGTGGCACGAGTGCCACCCCACCAGTCACCTACCAGCACGTGATCTGGATCTGGATGGAGGACAGCACCCTGTCGAAGGTCATCGGCAACTCGGCTGCACCATATATCACGAGCCTGGCGAAAGAGTGCGGCTACGCCAAAGGCTGGCTCGACAATGTGATCAACGGCGCCTCCAATTACGTCCCGGGCGTGGCCGGTGCCAATTGCAACGATGAAACGCTCCACGCCACAGCCCCAAACGGTGACGTCTGCATCACACAGGGCTTGAGCCCCGCTGCGAAGTGCACGGCATCCTCGTGCAAGAACACCGTGGCGATCACCTCGATCTTCGAACAGCTGCAGAACGTCCCCGGTGATTCGTGGAAGGCGTACGAGGAGAGCATGCCTTCCAACTGCTTCACCTCCAACACAAGCTCGAAGACGGCGCCCTATTACGTGCGGCACAATCCGGCACCCTACCTCAGCGACCTGCGCATCGTCGGTCAGCTCGGCGGCAACACCTGCGCCACCAACGACGTCGCCGTCCCCACCACCAGTTGCACGGGCACCTCGTGCCCACCGAACGAGACCTCGAACCCGTTCTACAACGACCTGAGCAACAACACGCTTCCTTCCTTCAGCTTCGTCACTCCCAACGCGTGCAACAACATGCACAACAAGTGCACGCCCTACGCGAACAAGGTCACCAATGGTGACCAGTGGCTGTCGACGTGGCTTCCGATCATCACCGGTTCGCCCGCCTATCAGAGTGGCAACACGGCAGTCTTCATCATGTGGGACCAGGGGAAGTTCGGGAGCGCCATACCGAACGTGATCGTGGCTCCCACCGTGATCCCCGGAACCGTGGTCCCCGCCTCGACGACCATGAACAACGTCGCCGCGCTCGGAACCACCGAGGCAATGCTCGGCCTCGGCCCGATCGGATGCGCAACCGGGACGCAGGGCGATGGCTCGCCATGCCCCTCCGGGTCCACCACAGATCTGCGGGGCCTCTTCGACATCTGATCAGCATTTGGTCGCGCCGGAGGCTCACGAGCCCCAGTGCCGTTTGTTACCCTCCCGCCACGCGAAAGCGGTTGACGCAGGGCTCCGTTCGTAGGGGGACGGTTAGAGAGACGAGGGTTCCGGATGTTGTGGAAGGTTGCTCGCTTGGCCGTCGTGGCCGGCGCCTGTGTGGTGATGACGTCGGCAGTTGCCGGTCAGGCCCTCCGAGAAGCGGTGCGCCCGGGCGCATCCAACCCATCACCCGCAGTTGGCAACCCGGCGCCCGCCGACAGCGCACCGAGGACCACGGCGACGCCACCTCGCAGCAGCGCGCCCAGCCCCGCCGGCTCGAGTTCGCCCGTCGCGACGACCAAACGGACCCCCACCACGAGCGGACCACCGCCGGGTCCCGCGCAGCAACCACCACCGATGCCGCAGCCGATCACCAGCGTCGCCGCCTATGGGGCTGTCGGTAACGGACACGCCGACAGCACCAACGCCATCGCCAGGGCCGTAGCCGCCGCCGGAGCCCGCGGCGGCACCTTGTACTTCCCACCCGGACACTATTTTGTCGGTGGATCTGGGCTCGGCTCCGGCATCGAAATCCGGGGCGGCCGTCCTCTCACCATCGCCGGCGCCGGGAGCGGCCTGGTGACCATCACGAACACGAACGCTGCGGGTGGTCTGCTCAGCATTCGCGTCGACCACACCGTCGTCCAGGGCTTGACCCTCGACGCGCAGACGTCGAACACCCGGCAGGCCCTTGGCGTCGGCGCGAATGACGTCACCGTGCAGTTCTGCCGCATCCTTGGGGGCAGGCAATTCTTCGCGATCTACTACGCCGGCCCACCCGGTGCCTCACCCATGACGCCGCTCTACAACACGGGCAACCGACTGCTCAACGATTACGTCAGCGATCTCGTCGCCAACGATGGCATCTCGTGGTCGTTTCAGGAAAACAGCCTGATCGAGAATCTCGTGCACACCGGGTCGCGCCTCGCCATCTACGTCGACCGTTACGTGACCGTCCAGAACGAGATCTACCACCCAGGTCCGCAGGGCGGCGGCACCGCCGGCTTCTGGATCTCTGCACCATCGGACCACATTACGATCAACAACTTCACGAGCTATGGCATGGGCGGGGTCATCTCCGACAACGGAGTCGACGTGAGCACCAACATCACGATCGCAAACGAGCGTTTGATGGTTCCGGGCAACACGCTCAGGGTTGATGCAGCGCGAGGGCTGACGATCAGAGGGTGCAACTTCGGGACCGACGGAACGCTGCTGTTCACCGGTTCGATGGCGACCACGTCGGTGGTGGTCGAGGATTGCAGCGCGCTTCCGTTGGTTCGCTTTCAAGGAAGTGCCGCCGTCAGCGCGCAGTTCCTCTTTGACGTATACCCGTCAGTGGCGACCGGGGCGCAGCACGCCCAATCCTTCTATAACTTCAACTCTGGTCGTCCGGTGTTCAGCGTCTACGGCGGGGTCTGGCGCAATCGCGCCGGTGGATTCTTCGGCGGATCCGCCGCCACGTTCACGGTGACCAATCTGAGCGGCTATCCCTGAGACTCGACTTCAGCCGGAGGGATGGGCACAGCGTGCCGTACTCGAGTGAGCACTGCCGCCACTAACCCCTGCCCCATGTGTGCTCAGGCAGCCGGCCGCCACGCCGGCTGCCGAGCGAACTCCTATTGGAACCAGCCCTCGACGTCGACAGTCGCGTTGATATTCCCGAGGGCATTGAAGAGGTCGAAATCGCCTGGCGACCCACCTCCCGACAGCGTGATCGCCGTCAAGTTGTCGATCACCTGTCCCGCTCCGAGATTGAGGTCAGACACGTTCGGCCGCTGCGTGGCATCCGACGGGTATGCGCTGATGAACGTGAAAGAGGATCCGGCGATCCCCGTAAGGTTCGCGATGACTGCTTTGGCAGCGCTCGGAATCCCGTTCTGGCCGGCGGCCGCCACGGTCAGGGACTCCGTTCTGAGTGAGCTCGTGACCGGCACAGGGGGTCCCCATTCCAGTGCGTGTGTCGCAGATGCGCGTCGGCGTCGTGGCGTAGAACTGCTCGCCCTGGCCGGCCGTCGGTCCACCGAACCACCCGTTGTCATCGATGATGAAGTTGGCCTTGCCCTCAGCGTTGTAGACGCAGATGTTGATCGGGTTCGAGTTGATCGCCAGGTCGACGAAGACCCGGTTCGCCTGCGCCTTGCCAGCACTCACGTTCACGGTCGAGAAGGGCGGCGCCCCCTTGTTCCCACCATAGACGCAGCCGCTGGCACTCCACGGCACGACGCTCAGGTACGTGTTGACTGTACCGGCGATTGCGGTCAGGTTGATGATCGCAAACTCCTGGGTTCCGTCCGTTGGGATCGTGGGCGGGCAGGTGGGCGAGCACCAGGCAGGCTGCCCGGCAATGGTCACCTTGACAGCCGTGTTCGGGCCGACCGTGTGCGACTTGCCGTCATTCAGGCCGTTGCACGTGTACGCATTGATCCCCCGCCCGGTGCGGGTGTCACACACACGAATTGGGGGAATCGGGTGGTACTCGCCTGAGGTCACGGTTGGCGCCTCCGGCATGAAGTACCCCTCGACGTCGGCAAGAACGTTGACCGTTCCCAGAGCGTTGTAGATGTCGACAGCGCCGGTACTGCTCAGCTCCGACGTGACCAGGTTGGCGAGCGCGATGCCGGCTGGGAAGTTGATGTTCGATGCGCCGGGACGGGCCGTCCCCGCTGGAAAGACGGTGAGCAGGCTGTACGACGTCCCGGCGACAGCGGTCACGTTGATCACGACCGCCGACGCACCGGCCGGAACGAAGTTGCCGGTTGTGGGATCGTGGTAATTGGTGACCTGAAGATCGAGTGTCGCGCCGGCTCCAAGTGCGTGGCACACGTGCCCGCCACAGAGACCGCTTCTCGTGTCGAGAATCCGGAAACCCGGAGTGATCGGAATGTAGTTGCTCGCAGCCGAGGCCGTGGACGGCCCGGCGGCGGTAGCCGGAGTGGCAGCCTTGGCTGCTGCGGCGGCGGGCACCTGCTGTGCACCGAAGATAGCGATGGTCGCCAGGACGCTGATCGCGGCAGTAGTGCCGCTTCCCCTTCTGAACTTCATTGGCGGAATGCTACAGGAGTAGTGGGTAGCGCGTCAATTGGAGCAAAAGAAGCTAACCCGCCAGGCAGGGCGAGGATCGTGGGATCCGACGCCCGATGCTCCCAGACCGCATAATTGAGCGGATGGGGACGTTGACGATGGGGGGGCTACACTTTAGATCGGCCTCCGCTGCCCGCGGATTCAGGCCTCTTGGCGAGGTGGAGGCGGATCGCAGCGGGGTGCTGATCGCCGCGCGCTCGGAGGCGAGCGGTGCGCTCGTGGACGTGCGGATCCTGGCTCCCGCACTCAAGGCTGATCGCGCGTTCATGCGTCGCCTTCGAGCCGACATGGACGCTCTCCGCGAGGTTCGGCACACCAACCTCGTCTCCGTCATGTACTTCGACAAGCGCGTCGGTGCCGTCGTCTACGAGTCGGTGAAGGGAAGCACGCTCACGCAACTGCTCGCGGGCCACGGGTCGCTCGACCTGGCGGCCAGCCTCGTGCTCCTCGAAGACATCGTCTCGGGTCTGGAGGCCCTGCACAACGCAGGCGTCCTGCACCGAAACCTGACGCCTGACGCGGTGGTCGTCGAAACCACCGGTGCCGTACTGCTTCGAGACGCGGGCTTGTCGGTACCGCCCACCGCGTCGGGATTGCTCGCCGGGCAGGAGCCATACAGCGCCCCCGAGGTTCTTGCGGGGTCAGCCTCAACATCGGCCTCCGACCTGTATTCCGCCGTGGCAGTCTTCGTCGAGTCGATCGGCGGTCGCGCCTCCAAGACGGCTGTGCGCACCGATCTGCGCTCGCTCCTCGCCGAAGGGATGGCCAAGGACCCGTCGAAGCGCCGTGCATCGCTGGATGCCTTCCGGGGTGAGTTGGACGACTACGCGCGAGCCACGATCGGCGAAACCTGGCGAAAGGACGGACGCGCACAGTTGATCACCGCCGCCGCAGCACAGGCGAGCCGCGCTATCCGAGTGAGCTCGCCATCAGATCCAGCGCGTAATGGGGAGGATGACGCGGCGGCAGCGATCGCGCGCCTCCGGTCCCCCGGTCCCCGTGACCGGCGTGTTACGTGGGGTCTGGGTGTGCTCGCCTTTGCGGCGCTCCTGGCGATCGTCGTGCTCGTGCGCGGATTGACAGGAAACGTCGGACCCGCCACAGGCCCTCTCGGTCCACTCATCAATGCAATTCCGTTCTACGCTCAAGGCACACCCACGCCGAGCCCCACCGCGATCGGCGTCGCTCCCGCAACGAGTGCCGGCACCGTAACTCCGGGCGCGTTGGTGCCAAATCCCATCACGCAGCCCTCTGCAGAGTCCGACTGGCGGGTCAAGGCCGGGACCCACGGTGCTGCCAACGCCCCCGCCCAATCCTCAGCTGCAGTCGCAGACCATCGGCTGGAAGTCTGCTAAACCTTCTGGGGCAGCGTACGGCGGGACCTACTTGGCGTCCGCCTCCGGCGGTGGCTCAGGCAATCCGGTGGTGTTCACCAGTCTGACGGGCGTGTGCAAGCCCATCGCGAGCAACGCATTTCGGTACGCCAGTGTCGGTACGTGCGAGATCGAGGCGACCCAATCGGGCAACTCGCGATATAACCCAGCAGCGCCAAGCGCGATGATATTCACTGTCGGGCCGACCACCCAGGTCATCGCGTTCACCAGCAGTCCGTCCAATCCCACGTACCTGGGTAGTTACACGGTGACGGCATCTGCCCCGGGCGGTGCCGTGACGTTCTCTGCGGACACATCAAGCGCCGCGTGCAGCGTCACCGCTACTGGGGCCGTCACTTTCACGGCAGCTGGTGACTGCTTCATCGACGCCAGCCAGGCGGGAAACCCGTATTACCTCCCGGCTCCTCCGATTCAGCAGCAAATAGTAGTTGCAAAGGCCTCCCAGACAGTCACCATGACGTCGAATTCGCCATGCAATCCATGCGCTACCCAGACACAATATGACCTGTCCGGGACTGCCACGTCAGGCCTAGCGGTCACGTTCGGTATCGACAGTTCGAGTACGCCCGGGTCGTGCAGCATCGCCGGGAACGTGGTCACGTTCAATGCTGGCCTCGGGTTCCCGGGTAACTGCGTGATCGACTGGTTCCAGAACGGGGACCAGGACTACTTAGCCGCCCCTGTCCAATCACAGACCGTCGGCGTCTTGTAATCGATATTTGTGGCGGCGATTGCCATCCTTTGTTGCGCGCAGATCATCTGGCCAAGCCGAGATCCTATTTGCACCTACTCGCCTTGTCGCGACAGAAGCTCGTAGGCTTCTAACTCCCCACAACCGCCGCCCCGGGACCTACCCCAACTTGAGATCGATCGGACTCGTCGCGCCCGTCAGTCCGGCGCTGAACAGGTACTGAACCGTGGTGCTCGGGCTCGGCGCTGTCTCGCCAATCACCTTGCTCGTTGAGAAGTTGATACCGATATAGAACGGCCCGGAGCCTGCGCTGACCTTGACGGTGACGGCGCCGCTGGTCGAAGTCTGAGTGATGGTGCTCGTCACCGCGCTGCAACTGCTCCCCGTCGCGTTGTCCCATACGGTGCTGCCACTGGCGACGAGCAGTTTCTTGCTGGTCTCACTGGTCGACTGCGTGATCTTGAACGTCCCGGTCGATGGAACCTTGACCCAGTACGTGAACGACGAGGGTGTCACCGTGCCGATTTTGCTGCCGCTGAGCGTGTACTGAAAGCTCGGGAGGCTGGTCGCAAATCCCGATGCGAACTGCGCGCAGGTCGTTGCGATCGGCGTGATTTCGCTGATCTGCGGACCAACGGTGACCGGATCGGCGCCGCACTTGCTACTGGCGGCTGCATTATTCACATCGCCAGTAAAGGTCGCCGTCCACTCATAGGTGCCGATGGTTTTGGCGGTGAAACCGGTTGTGGTGTTGAAGGGTCCGTTCGTCTTGACCGCAGTGACGGTCTCGGTGTGAATCGTCGTGGCACAGCTGCTGTCGCCCGGGCCATACAGCTTGAAGGTGATCGAGCCAGTTCCTGTCAGAGTGCTCGTACCAGCCAGGGTGGCACTGTCCTGCAGCGTCGTACCCGTGCCCGCGGACTTGGGATTCGCGGTGGAGGAGATTGTGGGTTTGGCGGTGATCAACACGGGCTCTCCGCACGTACTGGCCACCGCTGCATTGTTGACGTCGCCGCCATAGTTTGCGATCCAGTAATAGGTTCCCGCTGCTTTCGGCGTCCATGCGACCGTATAGCTCGCCGACGAACCCGCGACGGTGCCGCTTCCGCTCACGCCGCTCACCGCCGTCGTGCAGGTGCTATTCGAGTACAACTTGAATGTCACGGTTCCCGTCGGCGCTATCGGCGCCCCTGACAAGGTGGCCGTGTCTTTAAGGGTTTTGATCGCCTTGCCGACCGTCCCGGTCGTCGGGCTGGCAACGGTGCTGATCGTTGGCGATGCCTTACCGATAATGATCCGCTCGGAGACTGCACCGCAGGTGCTGACCGTGCTGTTGTTCGCATCGCCGTTGTAGGCAGCCCCCCAGTAGTAGGTGCTCACCGAGGCGGGCGTCCACTTTGCGCTGAAAGACGTGGTCCCAGCAGAGATCGTCCCGCTTCCACTGACACCGGACACCGCGGTCGTGCATGTGGCATTCGTGTACAACGTGAACGTCACCGATCCGGTTGGCGATGCCCCACCGGTTATTGTTGCGGTGTCCTTGACGGCGATCTGCAGTCCGACTGTTCCCGAGGTCGGACTCGCCTGCGTGGTCAGCGTCGGCGATGCCTTGCCCACCGTCAACGGCTCGCTGCTGCAGCTGCTCTTGGTGGCGCTGTTGTTGGCATCACCCGAGAACGACGCCTGCCAGTAGAAGGTGCCCGCCGTCGGGAAGCTCAGCGTGTTCGAGTTTGGCACCGCCCCGGTACTCTCATTCACGGCCACGCTGCCCGCCGTCCGAGCGTTGAGCGAGCAAGCGTTGTTGCTGTACACCGTGTAGATCACCGTCGACGCAGTGCCACCTGGGGCGAACCCGCTCAGCGCCGCGGTGTCGAAGTCCGTGCCTCCCGCAGCGATCGAACTCGAATTCAACGCGGTCGTCAAAGTCGGGCTCGCCTGGCCCACGATCAGGGGCTCGCTGCTGCAGCTGCTCTTGGTAGCGCTGTTGTTGGCATCACCCGAGAACGACGCCTGCCAGTAGAAGGTGCCCGCGGTCGGGAAGCTCAGCGTGTTTGAGTTCGGCACCGCCCCGGTGTTCTCATTCACCGAGAGGGTGCCGGCAGCCCGGGCGTTCTGCGAGCAGGCGTTGTCGCTGTACACCGTGTAGGTCACCGTCGACGCGGTACCACCTGGGGCGAACCCGCTCAGCGCGGCGGTGTCGAAGTCCGTGCCCCCCGCCACGATCGAACTCGCATGCAGCGCCGTGGTCAGCGTCGGCGACGCCTTGCCCACCGTCAGCGGCTCGCTGCTGCAGCTGCTCAGCGTCGCTGCGTTGTTGGCATCGCCCGAGAACGACGCCTGCCAGTAAAAGGTGCCCGCCGTCGGGAAGCTCAGCGTGTTTGAGTTCGGCACCGCCCCGGTGTTCTCATTCACCGAGAGGGTGCCGGCAGCCCGGGCGTTCTGCGAGCAAGCGTTGTCGCTGTACACCGTGTAGGTCACCGTCGACGCGGTACCACCTGGGCGAACCCGCTCAGCGCGGCGGTGTCGAAGTCCGTGCCCCCCGCCGCGATCGAACTCGCATGCAGCGCCGTGGTCAGCGTCGGCGACGCCTTGCCCACCGTCAGCGGCTCGCTGCTGCAGCTGCTCAGCGTCGCTGCATTGTTGGCATCGCCCGAGAACGACGCCTGCCAGTAGAAGGTGCCCGCCGTCGGGAAGCTCAGCGTGTTCGAGTTCGGCACCGCCCCGGTGTTCTCATTCACCGAGAGGGTGCCGGCAGCCCGGGCGTTCTGCGAGCAGGCGTTGTCGCTGTACACCGTGTAGATCACCGTCGACGCGGTACCACCTGGGGCGAACCCGCTCAGCGCGGCGGTGTCGAAGTCCGTGCCCCCCGCCGCGATCGAACTCGCATGCAGCGCCGTGGTCAGCGTCGGCGACGCCTTGCCCACCGTCAGCGGCTCGCTGCTGCAGCTGCTCAGCGTCGCTGCGTTGTTGGCATCGCCCGAGAACGACGCCTGCCAGTAGAAGGTGCCCGCCGTCGGGAAGCTCAGCGTGTTCGAGTTCGGCACCGCCCCGGTGCTCTCATTCACGGCCACGCTGCCCGCCGTCCGGGCGTTCTGCGAGCAGGCGTTGTCGCTGTACACCGTGTAGATCACCGTCGACCCGCTCCCGCCCGGGGCGAACCCGCTCAGCGCCGCGGTGTCGAAGTCCGTGCCTCCCGCCGCGATCGAACTCGAATTCAACGCCGTCGTCAACGTCGGGCTCGCCTGGCCGATGATCACCTGCTCGGCGCTTCCACCCTGGTCGTTCGCCGAGCTGTTGTTGGTGTCGCCCCCATAGCTCGCCGACCACTGGTACGTGCCCGGGGCGGTCGCCATGTATCCCGTCGGGGTCGCGTAGGCGCCGTTGCCGCTCACCGTCGCCGTCTCCGTGTCCACCACCGCGCTCGACGCATTGGTCAGCGTGAACGTGATCGTGCCCGTGGGCGCGCTTCCACCCGCCAGGGTTGCGTCGTCCTGCACCGTCTGCCCCACAGCCGCCGCCGTCGGCGTCGCCGCCGTGGTCAGCGTCAGCGACGCCTTGCCCACCGTCAGCGGCTCGCTGCTGCAGCTGCTCAGCGTCGCTGCGTTGTTGGCATCGCCCGAGAACGACGCCTGCCAGTAGAAGGTGCCCGCCGTCGGGAAGCTCAGCGTGTTCGAGTTCGGCACCGCCCCGGTGCTCTCATTCACGGCCACGCTGCCCGCCGTCCGGGCGTTCTGCGAGCAGGCGTTGTCGCTGTACACCGTGTAGATCACCGTCGACCCGCTCCCGCCCGGGGCGAACCCGCTCAGCGCCGCGGTGTCGAAGTCCGTGCCTCCCGCCGCGATCGAACTCGAATTCAACGCCGTCGTCAACGTCGGGCTCGCCTGGCCGATGATCACCTGCTCGGCGCTTCCACCCTGGTCGTTCGCCGAGCTGTTGTTGGTGTCGCCCCCATAGCTCGCCGACCACTGGTACGTGCCCGGGGCGATCGCCATGTATCCCGTCGGGGTCGCGTAGGCGCCGTTGCCGCTCACCGTCGCCGTCTCCGTGTCCACCACCGCGCTCGACGCATTGGTCAGCGTGAACGTGATCGTGCCCGTGGGCGCGCTTCCACCCGCCAGGGTTGCGTCGTCCTGCACCGTCTGCCCCACAGCCGCCGCCGTCGGCGTCGCCGCCGTGGTCAGCGTCGGACTCGCCTGGCCGATGATCACCTGCTTGGCTGTTCCACCCTGGTCGTTCGCCGAGCTGTTGTTGGTGTCGCCCCCATAGCTCGCCGACCACTGGTACGTGCCCGGGGCGGTCGCCATGTATCCCGTCGGGGTCGCGTAGGCGCCGTTCCCGCTCACCGTCGCCGTCTCCGTGTCCACCACCGCGCTCGACGCATTGGTCAGCGTGAAGGTGATCGTGCCCGTGGGTGCGCTCCCACCCGCGAGGGTCGCGTCGTCCTTCACCGTCTGCCCCACCGCCGCCGTCGTCGGCGTCGCCGCCGTGGTCAGCGTCGGACTCGCCTGGCCGATCGTCACCTGGTTGGTGGTACTACTCGGATCGCTGCAGACGGATGTGGCTGTGCCGTTGATTGAATCCGAGTAACTCGCCTCCCAGTAATAGGTTCCTGCCATAGGTGGCGTCCAATCCTGCGAGTAGGTGGCTGTATCGTTGACGATGTTCAGTGATCCCGTCCCCGTCACGCCCGGTACGGGCGTGTTGCAGGTCGAGTCGCTGTACAGGGTGAAAGCGACCGATGTGCTCGTGGGCGGGGCCGTCGTTCCCGAGAGCGTCGCCGTGGCCTCAAGACTGGAAATGTCCACGCCCGCCGTCCCCGAGGTCGGGCTCGCCTGCACAGTCACCGAACCCGACGCCGCGGCCTGCGTCGTTGGCGCCACCACCAAGAACGCCACGGCAACGAGCCAAGCTGACCACGCCGCCAAAGCTCGCCGAGAACGCGACACGCGCCCCGGCCGCTTCCGATGTCCCCTCACGTTCCGGTGTCTCCCCTGGCCCTACTCGCCGGGCAGCTCCCCTGCTCTCAGAGCAACTGGAGCGCGTCCGCAAATCCCCTTTCTAGCTCCGAGCCTTCCCGAAGCGAACCCCGCAAATAATGCGCTACGCGGCCATGGGATTGCCAGCGCCGGAATCGACGTCGGCATTGGCCGCCTTCCGGTGTCCAATCCCCCCGAACGACGAAGCTCCTACCGCCGAGGGAGATTTCTCAGCAGTAGGAGCTCGAAGGTCCTTGGGACGTTGTCGGCTCTAGCAGTGCAGCGTGGAGGCAAACCTCTGATTGGTGACGGTGATCCCGGTGGCTCCGCCGTGGCGCGACGCATGGATCGTGCCTACGCCGGCGTACGTGAGCACATTCTCAATGAGGATGTTGCTGGCCGGGCCGGTCACGAACCATGCCGGCTGGCACCGGTTGATGCCGTAGTAGGTCTCGGTGTTGAGGATCGTGTTGGTGTCGTTGAAGAGCGCCAGGATGCCGCCGTGGATGGTGATGTTGGTCAGGCGAGCTCCGTTCTGGCAGTCGATGTCGACGGCCGCGAATCCGCCCGTACCGTGATTGATCATGATCACGTTCGACACCACACTCCCGGTGATAGGGAACGCGTAGCAGGGCTTGGAGCCGGTCAGCCGCATCCCGAAGCCCGAGCCGGTCTCGGCAGTGACGTTCATCACGGTCGTGTTGTCAGCATTGCTGAACAGGACGGCGGGGACAGGGCTCTTTCGGATCGGGATGAGGCCAGGATTGAACGTATATGTGTTGAGGTTCAGGTCTTCGATGGTGTTTCCATCGGAGGTGATCTGGAAGATGTTCTGATCAGCGTGCTGGACCAGGAACGTCATGGTAGCCCCGGCGCCCTCGATGGTCACCCCGTAGGTGCCGCTGAGGTGGACGTTGCCCTGGAGGACGCAGACACCAGATGGGATGGTGACGACCCCACCCGGCTGCTTGCCGGCGGCGTCAACGGCCGCTTGAATCAGCGGCGTGTTGTTGGTGACGCCATCGCACTGCGCTCCAGACGCGGTCACCGTGGCGTGCACGCTTCTGGCAGGTGCGCCGCCGTGGCCGGCGCTGGAGCGAAGAGACGGTGTCGCCTGCGCGGCGAGCGCCGAGGTGTGAGTGTGACCCACGCTAGTGTGAGTGCCGGGGTGGCTCGTGAGCAGTGCCGTCGGAGCCGGGACGGCGGCCGATGCGGGTGCCAATCCGGACTGCGCCATGAGAGCAACGGTTCCTACGGCGGCAACGACGGTGAAACGGAGGATGGGAATCTTCATGGCTCGACCGTGTCATCGATTCGCGCTTGCCGATCGGACGATGAGCAACCGGAATGTGACAGGTCAGCGATTTGAGCGGGCACACAATCACAACAACCCAGGGGAAATGACACCGCTTCGAGATCGAATGACACGACGCTGGTACGCCAGGCGACGAACGACTGTTCGGGATGCGGTGACGGCCACAGAGTTGCGTTCACCCCCACCGATGCGCGACGAGGTTCGCGGGGACGCCGAACGAGTCGGTCGCGGCCGTCGTTGCGGCCGAGGCACCCCTGCGCCTGTATGATGCGGACGAGCAAAGGGGCGGTCGTAGGAAGGTTGTGCTGATGAGGTTTGGAACAGGCCGGCGCGTCATTCGCCGTTCGATTGGTTTGGCGGGCGGCGTATTCGTCGCCGTCAGCGCCCTGGCGACACAGGCAGGCGCTGCGAACACCGGGGCAGCGAACTCCTTCAGCCCATTCGGGCACGATGGCAGCCACCTCAGCCGCAGTGAACAGGACAGCATCGATCAGTGGCGCCTCGGCCACGGCCGGTCCGGCGACGTGCCCCCCCGGGTACCTGGTGACACACGACGCCAACCCGCCGCCGACGACGCCACCTCACATCATGGAGATCATGATGGAGAACACCGCGTACAGCGCGAACGATGGGAGCCCCTACGTCATCGGCAACCCCAAGGCTCCGTACATCAATAACACGCTGATCGGCACCGACAAGTACACGTCTCTTCCCAACTGGTTTTCGATTGAACACAACAGTCCGCTCGATTACATGGACGCCATATCCGGCTGCGATCACAACGGATTCAACCGACCCTATCCAGATCCGACACTGGTCAACGAGCTCGACGGTGTCGGAACCACGTGGAAGGCGTACATGGACGGTCTGGCATCCGGGCAGACCTGCTATACGGGCCATGGGGCGGGTACCAATGGCTATGTGCAGAACCACAACCCGTTCATCTACTTCGAGCAGATCATCGGCAACACCACCGAGTGCAACGCCAACGTGGTCCCGTATTTCCAGTCGAGCTTCGCAGCGGATCTGAACAGCGGCAGTCCACCGGATTTCGTCTGGATCACACCCAGTACGTGTGATGACATGCACAGTCGTTGCGCGCCGCTCAACAACCTGGTCGCCCAGGGTGATACGTGGCTGGCAAACAACCTCCCCACCGTGCTCTCGTCGAAGTGGTACACGCAGGGCAATGGGATCGTCATCATTACCTGGGACGAAAGCGCAATCGCCGACGTCGCATGCCCGCCGTGGGGCGGTACCTCGTGCGGCGGCCACATCGCTACGCTCGTGATCAGTCAGAATTCATGCGGGTCGTTCGCGGGGTCCGGGGATGAGTTCGGGATCCTCCATGGCATCGAAACCGCCTACGGAGTGGACTACCTCAACAACTCGGGCGGACCCAGCTGGACGTCTACCGACGACGTCACCCCGGCGTTCGCGGACGGGTCATGCGGTGGTGGCGGCACGGGCACGATTGCTGGGCAGGTGACCACCACACAGTCGGGCAATCCTCCCCTTCAAGGTGCGACCGTAACCTGCACGTGCAGCGGCACGAAGGCGACCACCGACGTGAACGGCGATTACACGTTCGCCAACGTGAGCGTCGGCACGTACTCGTTGACCTTCTCCGACACCGGATATCTGACGCAGATGGTCAACGACGTCCTCGTGACGTCGGGCAATACGACGACTGAGAACGTCGCTCTCGCACCGTCCGGAGCGCCCCCGGCGATCGTCCAGGACGTGGCGATGGGGGCGCAGGCAGTCGGCACGTCCTTCACCGTGTCCACGGGTGCCACGTCAGCGAGCGATCTCCTCGCCGTCTCGACGGAGTTCGACGCCGGATCAGGTAAGGCGTCGGGTACCGTCACCGGGGTGACCGACAACATGCACGATGTCTGGACACAGGCGACGAGCGTCAATCCGACCACCCGCATCGGCGCCGCCGTCTGGTACGCACCGGGCGCAGCCGCGGGAGTGACATCCGTGACCGTGACCTACTCCACCAGTGTCAATCCGGTGGTGCGGTTTTATGAGATCAGTGGAGCCTCCGCGTTCGATCAGGCGAAGTCCGCTTCGGGCACCAGCGCGGCTCCGAACAGCGGGACCACGGCGACAACCAGCAGCGGCAACGAGATCGTCATTGGCGACATCGGGTTCGTGACCACCACCACCGGCATCAGCGGCCTCACGCCGGGGTTCGCACTCGACGCGCTGTTGCGTAACTCGGCGTCGAACCACCAGAACTCGGAGCAGGGCGGGCATGAGGCTGTCTCGGCGAAGGGCGCGTTCTCGTTCTCGGGAACGCTCTCGAACTCGCAGGTCTGGGCTGCTGTGGTCGCCACATTCAAGTAGGCAACGGCTGCCGATGAGAGTTCTACTCACCGGAACCGCCCGGTGCGGGAGCACATGGGCGGCGAACGTTCTCGGACGTGCCGACGGTGCGCGGGCGGTGTTCGAGCCGGACGGCCCCGCGTCGGACGTGCTCGGCGCCATGGTGGCGGCGCGGCTGGGCTCGCATCCCGCGCTGCTGCCGGACCAGCGCAGCTTTTGGTACCGGCAGCTCTGGGACCTGGCCTTTGTAGGCGGCTGGCCGATGGCTCGCGCGGAAGGCGTGCGCGCCGCCGGCCGGCGCGTCTCGCGCATGCCCAAGGGGATCCGGGATGGTCTGGTGGCGACCCTCGCGATGGGCACGAGCCGGCTCCGCAAGCGTCCACGCAACGTGATCGTCAAATCGGTGAACTCAACCTTCTCGCTGGATTGGATCGCGCGGCGTTACGCGCCAAAGATGGTGATCATGCGGCGCAATCCCCTCAACACCATCTCCAGCTGCGCAGTGCTCGGTCTCTACGCCAAGCGCAACATCGGCGATCTCTCCGCTGTCAATCGTCTGGTGGTCGCTCCGCTCGGGATGACCACGCCAGGTGACGATGCATCAGAGGTGACCCGGGTTGCGTGGAACGTCGGACTGCTCACCACTGGGCTCAAGCAGGCTGCGGACCTTCACCCGGAGTGGGTCGTCGCCTCCCATGACGACCTCTGCCTCGACCCGTTGCCGAAGTTCGAAGCCCTCACCCGGCAGCTCGGGCTTGGCTGGACCGGGGCGATGGAGGAGTACGTGACCAAGTCGGACGACCCCAGCTTCACAGTGTTCGGCGGCAGCCAGCGAGTGCATCCAAACGCGGCAACGTCGACAACCGGCAGTAGCCGGAGGAGCGAGGCGACCACGCAGTTCGCGCGCCGGCTCACGCCCGCGCAAATCGCGGAGGCGCGGTCCGTGCTTGCCGAGTTCCCGCTCGGCGACTGGGGACCCGAGGCCTACTGAACGTCAGCGCGCGTCGCCGGCCATCTCCGGTTGACGCTCTGGCGCGCGGATCCATCCGCGCGATGGGTACTGTGCCAGCACTCGTTCGATCTCTTCGAGTTGCTCTTCGCTGAGGCGCTTGCGCCACCGGTTCGGTTGTTCGCGGGTGACACGGATGTGGCTGAACCCTTCGCCTGGGCGGTTGGATTCGGTGAGAAACCGTTCAATACCCTCGCTCCACGTCAAGCCGACCTGGTCACACACCTCACGGATCCGCACCAGCGGGTCGACACAGAGTTCCTCGTGGGTGACCAGCAACCACTCGGGGTGACGCTCGACGTGGCCGCCGAGCACCGTGGTGAGCAGACCGACCCACGCCGCGGTTCTCTCGGTGACGCTCGCGTTCGCGTCTGGCGCACTGATGCCCAGCGGTTCGAGATAGCGCTCGCGGATCGCGGGCCGGTCGAACAGGTCGAACCCGTGAACCCCGAGCTCGATCCACGAGGAGATGGTGTTGAGCGGATTGCGCTGGATGACCACCACGCGTGGCTCGTAACGCCGCAGCAGCCATTCGACGTAGAAGTGCGCGTAGATCGATTTGACGAGCACGTGCGGTGAGCGTCCCGGAAGCGCCGACATCGCCTGAGCGGTGCGCCGCAGCAGCGGGTCGCGGATGCCGCGGGGCAGACGGAGTGCGGCACGGGCGGCACTCCGTCGCAAGCCCGGCTTGTTGGGCACACGATCGCTGAAGGAGAGGTCCCAGAGGGCGCGGAACTGCGGGGCCTCCTCGTCGCGCCCGATCATCGGGTACGGGCCAAACCCAAAGCGGCTCACACCGGTCCCGGTCGGGTCGGCATCGACGTTGTCCGGCTCCTTGACGACGCGCGTCGCGTCGGCATGGCCGAGCGCGGTCGCCAGCCAGCGGGTTCCCGAACGAGCGACGCCGAGGAGCAGGACGCGGTCCGGGCGTCCTGGAACGATTGATTTCGGAGCGAGTTCGGTCATGGGCAACGGGTCTCCTGGTGCGATCTCATTCATCTTTTTTTGCTGTCTCGATGTACGCTTTGATGCGCGCACGCGTGTCAGGCGCGGGGCCCGGAAGCGCGCCCAACGCCTGGTTGAAGGTTCCGACGGCTGCCCGCGTCTGACCGAGCTGGATCTGAATCCACCCCTTCGCAGCGAGGAGGTTCGACAAGCCGAACCCGTCGACTCCCGCTGTCTGGGTGTACGCGTTCGCATTGCCGATGAAGTTGGCGATCGCGGAGTCGATGCCGGTGAGAGCGGCTCCCGGGTCGCCCAGGGCAAGGTTGGCTTCCGCAAGGTCGTCGTAGGCCCCCGATCCCGAGCTCGAGTTCGCCGCCGCGCTCGCGCAGTCCGTGAGCGCGAGCGCGTATTCATGCCGGAGCACCTCTGCCTGGCACTCGTGAGCGAGCACCTGCGTGTTCTCTGTCTTGGTGAGCGCATCGGCCAGTGCCAGTTCGTAGTCCTGGTCCGCAAGCGTCAGGTTGCCGGTGGCGGTGGCGAGGTCACCACCCGCGACGTAGAGCAGCGAGGTCCCCGGGTCGAGCAACTGCGCGCGTTGATAGACGGTCCGGGCGTCGGCGAAATCGGAGATCGCCACGAGCCCGTCGATGGCGGTGAGCTGTTGGGTTGCGGTCGCTGAAGGAATCAACGCAGCGTGCTTGTAATCGGCCGTCGCTGCGGCGACGTTACCGATGACGCGGTATGCAACCGCTCGGCGAAGATAGAGGTCGGGACTCCGTGGCGACAGCGCGATCGCCTCTGAGTAGTCGTGCACCGCGGCCCCGCCATTCTGTCCGCCGTTCAGATAACAATCGCCGCGACCGACGTATGCCGCGTAGTACGAGGGGAATTCCTGGAGGGCCTGCGTGTAATCGGCGATGCACAGGTCGGGTTGCCGGGCCGCACGTTGCAGGCGCGCGTCGTCGATGGATGATCCCAGAACGCTTGTGCTCGGTGCGACAGCGCCGGCCTGTTGTGCTTGCGTGATCAAATTCTGGAAATCGCCCGCGGACTGGCCGCATGACGCCAGTATCAGTGCGCCGGCAACTGCAACCGATGCGACACCCGCGCCCACCCGCGTGGGTGTCTGCGGGACCGCCGGCTCCGGCGCATGCGGCTCTTCGCGCTGCTCGTCAGTCGGCTCGCTCCGGGCTCCGAAGCCGGCGATGAAGCGCACCGCGACGGAGAGAAGCAGCAGGGCGATCGCCACGCCGCCGTAGCCGATATCCACCGAGTACGGATCGGGTGCCACCGCGACGACGGCGAAGATGGACGGGACACCGAACCACTCGAGCGCCATCGCCACCGCTGTCACCGCCAGCATCGCCAGGCCGATGCTGCCGATCCACGTGGCGAGGCGCGACGGCGGAAAGGTCGCCTCTCGTGTTGGGACTGATGTTGCAGTGGCGAGGTCACGGAAGCGGCGGGGCACGCGAACCGCGAGCCAGATGGTTGCGACGAGCACGACGAGTGCGATCCCCTCTCCGATTCGTTCATATGGAAGTGTCGAGTACGTGAAAGAGAGCGTGGGAGAGGAACTCTGCGCGCTGTCCAGGTGGTAGAGGTTGAACAGGCCGTCGCCGAGACTGACGGGCTTGTGCGTATCGAGCCGCCACCCAGGGTCGTAATACCGGCGGAGTTCGACCCACTTCCCGTTGACGGAGTTGGTCGACGCTGTGATCTGCTCGTCAGTCGAGGTGAGCGTGATATCACTCACCGCGGTGGTGCGAACACCGAGGGCGGTGGCTGTCAGGGATGACCAGCTCAAGCACGGCCCGAGGGTCACCGCACTGGAGGTCGCGGTGGCGGTGACAATCTTGTTGGTGCCGCTGGTCGCCTGGAATGGGCCGTACAGGTTCCAGCCATTGGCCCTGGGAAGACCCTGGCCTGTAAGCAGTGGCAAGGACAGCTGTCCGCCGTTGATGGCGAGCGCTATCGACGGAGCCGTCGTCTGCGCCATCACCGCCGCAGTGCCTGCGAAGTCGGACAGGCACGTGTTGTTGACGTAGGGGAGTACCGACACCCTGTCGGGAAGGTTCGCCGGAGCGACGGGGTACTGGTTGTTGTCGAAGCTCTCGCGATAGGCCACGGGGATGTTGAGCGCTTCGAGCGCCGGAAGGATCTCGGGAGTGGCCCACGTTCCTGAGTTCGACCTCCGCGACGGCAGGTGCGGTCGTGATGGCGGGTTGCGGTGAGCTCATCCGCCAGACCCAGATCGAAGTCGACCCGCTCCCCAGGATCATCGGCGACCCGAACATCTGGCTCATCTGCTCCTGCAACCAGGCGCGCGTGATCCCTGTCGGGAGCGAACCCTCACCCTGCCCTCCGGGAACCACGACGTACCCGGCCCCCGCCATCTGCACGAGGTAGGGGAAGAGGTGTGGGTCCACGTAGCAGTACGCGATGACGTTGTCAGGGCAATACAGCTGGAACGGATCCCGCTGGTTGGTCCGGCTTCCCCCGAACTTGCCGGTGAGATTCACCGCCGGGTGTGTCGGCGATGCGATGAGGAAGTGGTGGTTGTGGATGCTGTTGCCCACCAGCGGTTGACCGAACCAGAGCACCGGCCCGGGACGCGCGTCGGCAGCGAGAATCCGGGAGAACGCCACGTAGGCCGCGGGCTCTGGCGTTGGTTGCGTCGTCGATCCCAGCGCGCCGCTCTGCAGCACCACCACCGACCACCCGCTCAACGCAACGACACCTACCAGGGCAAGTACAGCGCCGGCTCGAAGCATGCGCGCCCGCAGCGCCGGAAGATGCGCTCCGACCCACTCGAAGGCGCCCGCCAATGCAATCGGAATGAGGATCGCGTATGCCAGCATGACGATGTACAGGAACTTCGATCCTTCGCGGAACAGCTTCCATCCAGGGACGTGGATGTACATCCAGTCGTAGACCCCCCCGAGCGGGGCGTTGTCAGTCTTGGCAAAGAATGCGAAGAGCAGCGCCGCGACCACGAGCCAGAGCACCTCAGGACGCATTCGACGAGCAAGGACCGGCGTCAGCGCAAGCAGCGGCAGGATCATATAGGCGGGATTCAGTGGCGCCTGGACAAGCTGCGCCGGGGTGCTGCCGGTCCAGAAGGCATCGACACCCGTGATGCCGTGACCGAGCGTGAGGACGTTGAAGTTCGGTGCCTGAGGAATCGGCAGGCCGACGCCGCCGTGGTAGGTCAGAAGCGGAACAAGCCAGAACGCCTGGAGCCCGACGAACACTGCGCCGGCGACGGCGCCCAGCGCAGTTCGGCGCAGAAAGGTCTGCAAGTTCCGGTCGGCCACCGAGACGATGACGAAATACATCGCCATGAGCAGGACGCAGAGATAGGCGGGACGAACATCGTAGAGTGCGACGACCGAAAGCAGCAGACCGGTGAACAGCGCCCAGCGAAATGAGAGCGTACGCACGGTCTTGAGGAAGGCGATCAGGACGAAGAACGAGACGATCTCGCCGAGCGCCAGCGGCACCTCACCGTCCGATTCGAGTATGAAGTACGTGGAGCCGAGGAGCAGTACGGGGGTCAGCAGCGCCCACTTGGTACGGCCCATGATCTCGCGCGCCAGCAACCAGCCTCCAACGGGAAGCAACACTGCGAACGGGACGAAGTAGAGCAGTTTTTCCGTGACGGTCCAGCCGGCTCCGAGAACGGCAAAGAGTCCCGCGATCGCATAGATCGGGAATCGGAACGCGGCCGAGAAGCGGTTCTCTCCTCCCAGGCCAAGCGAGCTGTCCCATACCGAGGGCCACGGGCTGTAATTGGCGAGCACTGGATTGTCGGGCCAGTGCCAGTCTCCCGCAGAGAGCGGATTGGTCGACAGCCACGCATGTCTGATGCCGAGGCCAACAAGTGCGAGCACGACCACCATCGCCCAGGGACGGTCCGAGATCCAGCGACCCTTCTCGGTCAACCATGCGACTGCGCGACTGCCTCGAACGGTCAATGCTCGGCTCATCAGCGGTACCTAGGCCGGTGCATTCGCCATGAGCCCCTTGCCGCCAGGATCGTCGATGGTCGGTCCGTCGGCGGCGGCCGCGAGCAGTCGCTGCCGCCGCTCCGTCAGGAGGTATTGCACGGCGAGTGCGACGAGGACCGCTGCGATGGCGATGTCGCTCATCAGCGAGACCACGAACAGTGAACTGTGGAACAGGTAGATGAGCAACGGCTTGATCAGCGCCCCGGGGATCAGCACCCAGAGGAGGTTGAGGTCGGCAAGCGACTGTTGTGTGTTGCTGAGCATCACTACTGCGGCCAGCAGCGGCATGCCCAGCGCGTACCAACCGATGTAGCCGGCCCCTCCTTCGTACGACTTTCCCGAGAAGTCATGAAGGATGCTCGTGCTGAGCAGGGAGAACACGAGCAAACCGAGCAGCCCTCCCACCAGCGCGATGCCTACGGAGGTGAACACCACGGACTTCGTCCCGCGCTGCCGGGCATGACGCGCTGCGACCTTGGGGAAGAGCACGCTCGTCACGCTTCCCATCGCGAAAAAGAGTGCGCGCGCCGTGACCGTGACCGCGCTGAATTGACCCGCCGATTTGCCCGGGTAGAAGTGCTGCACGAGGACGACGTCGCTGCCGAGCAGCACCGATACGGTGATGGTGGACGTGACCGACACGAGCAGGAAACGCCACAGGGGCTTCCAGCCGGTGACCCCGCGCCCGCGACGCATCCGCGGCCAGACCATTGCAAGGGCAATGAGATAGAGCACCGCCGCGGCAACGCTGATGCCGAGCATGACCCCCTGCGGGCCGAGCCAGAAGGCGAAGATGATGACGAACACGACGCGGCTCAGGGCGATCCCAATGCTCAGCGCGCTCCAGGGTATCCAACGTTGTTCGCCCTGGAGGGAGGCGAGCATTGGCGACGTGGCGAACATGAACGGCACTCCGACCGCGCCCACGATGACGTACGACAGGGGCACCGCCAGGTAGCTCGCGAGCAGTCCGCCTCCGATGATGAACACAAGCCCGAGCGCGGTGCCGATCAATGTCAGCCGGCGGATCGTCATGCGCAACAGAGCGCTGCTTTCCACATCCGTGCCCTGTTTGGTGGCAAGTTCGCGGCTGGTCGTCCATGCGACCATCCGGCTGAAACCTGCCGCCGGCTGGGTCAGGACGGTGAAAAAGCTGAAGACGGCGAACACCTCGCCGTAAAGTCGCGGATTGAAGTGATGGCTGACCAGCGCCTGGAGCAGCAGCCCCAGCACACCCGCACCCCACGTTCCGGCGGCGGCCACGGCATTGTGCGTGATGAATTGACGGCGTTCGCGCTTCGCGCCCTCGTGCGAATTCACGTGCGTGCCTGCGGCATCATCGGAGTCACTCATCCGCCGCTCTCGTCCGCGACGTACGCAGACGTCTCGGTAATGCTGACCGACACGCGACCTCCAATCCTGCCAAGACTCTTTTCGGCATTCGCCCCTCTTCCCCCTCAAGTCTACTAGAAAGTCGTCAGACGCCCCAAATCAACAGCCACGAGTGCAATGGGACCGACGGTTACGACGCGGTAACGGGAGGGCGAACCCAGCCTCGTGTCGGGAATCTCTCGAGCACGCGTTGAATCTGCTCGACCTCAGCATCGGTGAGGCGCTGACGCCATTTGGTGGGTTCTTCCGTTGCGATTCGCACCGGCGCGAGACCCTCGCCGTGGCGGTTGTTGTCGTTGAGGAAGCGGTCGATGTCGTCCGTCCATTCCAGACCCACCTGTTCGGACACCCGACGGATCGTGGTCGAGGGATCGTCGCAGAGGTCCTCGTGGGTCACGAAGATCCACTCCGGGTGCCGGTCGAGCGCCTGGGCGATCACGTGCGTCAGCAGACCCACGTGCCACGCGATCTGAGCGACCTCGGGCTCACCGGCGCCGGGCGGTTCGATGCCGAGCGGCTCGATGAACCGGGTGTGGATGATCGGGCGCGTGGTGAGATCGAACAGCGGGATGTGGAGCTCGCGCCAGCTCGAGACCACGTTGAGCGGGTTCCGCTGCATGGCGATCACCTGTGGCCGATACCGGGCGACCAGCCACTCCAGGCTGAACGTGGCGTAGATCGTCTTGACCACGACGCTCTGGGCTCGGCCTGGTCTGCGCGCCGAGATCGACGCGGCGCTTCGGACCAGCGGATCGCGAATCGATCGCGGCAGTCGCAGGAGGACCTTCGCCGCCGGGCGAAGTCGTCGTCGCTCGCGCAGCGCGAATGGCAGGCGCCCTGAGAACACCAGATCCCAGAGGGGAGCGAATTGCCCGGCATCGCTGTCGCTGTCGATGACCGGGTAGGGGCCGAAACCCCGTTGCCCGGCCGCGGCGTCATTCGAGGGGTCGGCATCGACGTTGTCCGGCTCGTAGTAGAACCGGACATCTCGGGCCCTGCCGAGGGCATGACCGAGCCACGAGGTCCCCGAGCGGGCGACGCCGACGAGCACAACCGGGCTGGACTTCGCGGCTCCGGATGGCACCTTCAGTTCTCGTTGACGCACGCCAGGACGTTCCTCCACTGGTCGATGATCAGCGGCCGCCCGTGATGTTCGGCCAGCCACGCATGCTGTGCAGCCACTCGGGAGCGGGCTGCGTCAGCACCTTCGGGTGCCGCAATGATACGAGCGACCAGGCCGGGCAGGGCGTCAAGCGGCGCCTCGAGCAGACCGGGCGCGCCGCTCAGGCCCTCGAAGGCGATGGGCGTCCCGGCGATTCTCTTGCCGTGGGCGAGATAGTGGAGGACCTTCGTCTTTACTCCCGCGCCGGTGGCCAGCGGGGCGAGGCACAGGTCCGCGGTGGCGATGATCGAGTTCGACGTCATCCACGGCGCCGAGGAGCACCACTCGAGCGCCCGCTTTGCCACCACCGATCAGCCCGTCGCTGCCTGGACCACAGATGACGATCGTCGTCGTCTCCGGGAGCGTCGGAGCAAGGACGTCGATCAGCCATCGGGCCGCCACCGCGTTGTGCTTGGCGGCGATCGTGCCGACAAACAGCAGGATCGGTCGATGCAGCAGGCCGCCGACCCGCTCGACAAGATCACGGTCGCCCGCTTCGGTCGTCCGTTCCGGCACGAACGCCGCGTGGTCGACGGTCATCAACTTGCCGCGCAGTGGTGCGTGGATGCGTCGCCACTCCGCAGCCTCGGCTTGACCGATCGCGACCGCCACACGACAGCGCCGGGCGGCCCAGCGTTCCAGCCCCCACCAGATGACCTGCTTGGTACGGTTCGAGACAGTCCGTTCGAGCCGCTCGTAGTGAAGCGTCTGACACTCGTTCGTGTCCCAGATCATGGGCACACGTGCCCCCGACACCTCGAGCGCCGGCATGAACATCGCGTTGGCCACGATGACGGCATCGGCATCGCGCGCGTGATCGCGGATCATGCGCGCCCACTCCATCGAGAAACCTCGCCATGGCTTTCGGTTGGGCACGTGGATAGCTCGCGCCCATGGGGGCGGCGGGCTGAGCGGCTGAGCCTCGCGAGTGCTGAGGATGGTCGGCGGCATCCCCAGGCTGGCCAGGCTCTCGGCGAGAATCCGCGAGCGAACCTGGAGGCCACCGTCCGGCTCGATGATCGAGCCGAAGGTTACGAGCAGCGGCCGGAGCGCACGCTGGGCATGATCATGGACGGCAACTCGCGTCGCCGGGTGTCGCGGCGATTCGGGATCGTTCCGTGGCATCTGCTACTGCGTAGACCTCACTGCTGCGGTCGCGGACGTGACCGCGAAGTCTCGTGTCAACGGCAACGTCGATGACCGCCGCAAGTTCGACGGCCTTGAGTGTGAACATGCCCGCGGTGAGCAACGGATGGCGCCCCAACGTCCGCCAGTTGCGGACATACGCAGCGCGAAAAATCGGATTTCCTTGTGCCATTGCACCACGTCCGTGCTTCCGGGCGAACGCGAGGTAGCCTGGCGCATAGTACCGCCGCTTCCTGTAAACGGTCCGGAGGCGGGTTCGACCCTCATCGTGATGAATGATCGCCCGAGTTCGGGGAAGTCGGCGGCCGCGTGCAACTCTTCGTGACAGATCCCAGTCCTCTCCCCCGTTCAGCTGTGCGTCGAACCCCCCGGCATCGGCGAACGCGGCGCGAGTGTAGAAGCGCGCAGCCTCAATGGTGTCGTCTCCGTTGTAGCACCCGCGCTCCAGGGCTCGGCAGGCGGTCCAGAACCCCTCTCCGACCGTTTCCTCGGGGATGACGACCGCAGGCACACCGCCGGCGAGGAGGCGCGAGCCCTCGGCTACCACCTGAGGATCGAGGACCATGTCGGCGTCGATGAAGAGCAACAGGTCACCCGTGGCCAGCGACGCCCCGTGGTTTCGCTGAGCGCTCCGCTCCGGCCCGATCGTCGCAACCGTATCGGAATAGCGATTCGCGATCTCCAGGGTGTCGTCGCTCGAGTGGTTGTCCACGACCACGAGCTCGGTAGCTGCATGTGTCTGAGCGCGAATGCTTCTGAGGCAGGGTTCCAGCGTCTGACCCGAGTTGCGGGTGGTCACGATGACCGAGACCGTCTCCTGTCGGTCAACCGACATTCGAGATCTGGGCATCCTCCACCGTTTCGGTCTCGGTCACGGCGGTCACGGCGGTCGCGGCGCTGACCGCGCTGTCGGCCTGACGGCCGGCGTCGATCGCACCCGCCAGCACGAGCCGAAGCTCGTTGGTGCTCCGCTCCCAGGAATGTGCCGCCGCCCACTCGATCCCCGCCGCGCTCATCGCCGCCCGGCGCTCTGGGTCTCCCAGCAGTCCAACGAGTGCCTCCGCAAGGGCGATCGGCTCCCCGTGCGGAACCAGAAGACCCGTGACGCCATCTCGGACCGAATCACGCAGACCGTTGACGTTCGATGCGACGACCGGGAGCCCACGAGCACCCGCCTCCACGGCGGAAACGCCCCAGCCCTCGAACGCTGATGGGCAGACCGCCACCCAGGCTTGCGCGGCGAGCTGGTCGCGGGCTGCGCCCGGCAGATAGCCATGGAAGCGTACGTGTGTTGCCAGCTTGAGGGACCACGCCAGCCGCTCGAGCCGCGTTCGATCGGGGCCCTGCCCAACGATGTCGAGCTTGGCGTTCGGGAAGGCGCGAAGCACGATCGGCATGGCCCGAATGATCACGTCGACGCCCTTCTGCGACGTCAGTCGCCCTGCGCAGAGGATTCTCGGCTCGGCGGCCGCCCTTCGGTCGAGCGGAGTGACTTCGACGACGCCGTTGTGGACGATGTGAATCTGGTCTGATTTGAACCCGAGTCCGACCAGATCGTCCCGTGTGCTCGCGGAGACCGCAACCACCCGTGTGTTGCGGTAGACCCGCGGCATCAGTTTCCCCTCGAGAAAGTACCCAAGCCAGCGCAGGGGAGGATGCGTCTCGCGGCGGAAGATCTCGCGATGGACGTGGTGGACGAGAAGAACCTTCGGGACCCGCGCGAAGAGCGGTGTGAAGAACGGGATCCCGTTCTCGCAGTCGACAATGACGTCGTACCGGCCACGGAGCCTGAAGAGATACGAGATCGCAACGCTTGGATACAGGGTGAAGCGGCCTCCGACCCGGTGGACACGGATGCCGTCGAGCAACTCGTTCCTGCTGCTGCCCTTGTGCCGCTGGCAGAGCCACCCGACGTCAACCCCATTCTCGGCAAACCGACGGCCGATCTCATGCATGTAGATCTCAGCACCACCCGACCACGGGTGGCTGATGTCGCGCCAGTTGATGATCAGCACCCGCAACGGCCGTTCACGACCACGGAGCGGTGAGATCTCTCCCATGCTGGGTCCGAAGAACCCGCGAACGAATGCGATCCCATACGTCAACGACACGAGCGGCAGACCGAGAGTGGCCAGGATCCGGTCGCCGGGGCGGGCGGGCCCCTTGGCGAACAGGACACCCGCTGCCTGCACCACAAACAGGACGAGGAGCAGCGAAGCGCCGATGTACTCCGCCAGCCTCAGATGGCGGATGGGCGAGAGGAGCACGAGGGCTGCCTCGACCAGCACGAACACCGCCAGGAGCGTCGGCAGCGCGTAGGGGTAGAAGGGCGCAACCTCACGGAATCGCCGTGCCATGTCGCCTCTCGCACGACCATACGCCGCGGTGTCGGCGAGGAAGGCCCCGGGGAAGCGTCGAGTCGTGGCGGCCACTGCCAGCCTGGGTTCGTAATGGATGTCGCATCCGAGAATGGAGCGCACCTTGTAGCAGAGTCGAACCGCCTCCCCGCCGATGCTCGGCGACTGGAATCCGCCCACGTCGCGGAAGACTTCTTCTCGGATGAGCAGGTTTGACCCGGTGAGCTCGGAAACTTTACGAGGCCGTTCGGCACGTGACACGTGGCCCGACGGAGTGGTCCCGAGATGACTGTTCAAGATCAGCGCGCTGACCCGTTCGGCTCGCCAGTGGCTCCTCGGCAGCACCGGTCCCCCGGCGACCGACACCTCGGGATTTTCGAAGTATTGGATCACGCGTTCCAGCCAGCCCTCCGGCAGCCGGACGCGATCGTCCACAAACGCGAGGATCCCGCCGCGTGCCTCGGCCGCCGCTCGGTCGAAACGATCGCCGCGCGAGGCGGCATTGTAGGACACCACCTTGACGCCCTCGGGCGCCGAAGGCCACGCCTCCCTGGAAGCCACGATAACTTCGCACGACGAGTTGCCGATCACCTTCAGCATGTCGCCAAGCGATCGAGCCGTGCCTTCGTGCACAGCGTCAACCGCGACTATCAAGCTGAGCGCCGGCGCCTCATCGAAGACGCGTGCATCATCCTCCGCGTTGGCTGATCCCCTCATCGCCTTGTCCCCTTTCCCGGCACGCGCGTCTCCCCGGTACGGTGTCTCTCCGTCCGCGACCCCCATAGCTGGGCCCCTCCTTCACCTGAGGCGCACAGCGAAGTTGTAAGTATGTGTCGCGTACCCACAGGCCGTCAAGGGCGCCGAACGGAGCAACCTCCCCACGCGAAGTCGACTAGCTCACGACCGCCAGGTGCACCTGCGCCGAGGGTGCCCCGCTCCGGACCATCTGACCATAGGTGCAGTGGGACACCGTCCCTTCGGCGATCGCCTGTGCATCGATCACGATGTCGTTGTGACCGAGCGTCGAGTCGATGAGCAAGAAATTGCTGACGTCGCCGATGGTGAGCGTATAACCGCTGCTGGCGGTCATGGTCAGGCCACGAATGGTGACGTTCTTCGCCACCTTGCCGACGCCTTTCGCGCCGATGATGCCCACCTTGCCGCCTTCGCCGCTGCTCGTGAAGTTGGTGATCGTGATGTTGTCAGCGGGTGGCGTCAGCCAGAAGCCGTTACGGGCGCCACACTGCTGCGCGCCCGGTGTGTACCGGTAATCGGTCACAGTCGTCGATTGGTCGACATACAGCGCAAGCCGCGAGCCGGTATGGGTGACGTTGGTGATCGAGCTGTTCTGCTGGAAGCTCCAGGAGAATCCGTCGTTGCAGTCCAGCTCATTGAGAATGAGATTGTTGACGACGTTACCGGTGTTGTAGCTCGGCGCCAGGGGTTTCGCGCCCTTCGGGCCGGCGTAGTAGATCGCGAAATGGTTTGGGCCGCCGAGGATGGTCGTGTTAAGCGAACTCGTATCGTTCGCCTGGACGAAGAGCGCAGCACCGCCGCTGAACGTCTGAGTGTCGAGCGTGAGGTCCTCAACGATGCTGTGATCGATGTGCACCCCGAGTAGCCCTTTATTCGCCTTGCCTTCAATGAGTCGGGTCTGGTCACGGCCCGCGCCTTCCAACGTGATCGGGGCCGTCCCATCGATCACGATGGATCCGCCCGTACCGGTCTTGGACGCATTGAACAGGTATTTGCCCGCTGGCACGTACACGACGCCGCCGCCTGCCGCTTCGGCAGCCTGGATGGCGTCCCCAAATGCCGTCGTGTTGTCGCTCTGACCATCTCCGCGTGCACCGTACGACGTGACGCTGTACATGCCGCCAACTGACGCGGTGGGACTCGCTGACGGTCTCGGTGTGGCGGGCGGAGGGGACCCGCACGCCACTGCGAGGCACGAGCTGAGCGCGGCGACGACGGCAATCGCGGGTGTCGCGCGACCGTGTGGCCTTCTCAATACCGCGTCAGAACTGGCCATGGTCCTTCCCAGAATGCGCTGACTGGACTCTCGACGCGGGTCTACGCCGCGTCAGCCCGCAGCGCGCTCCCCGACCTCCATGCTGCCAAGTTCGTCACCACGGTGAAATGAGAGGTCACTGAGAAGGAACCGCCCGGCAATCCCTCTCGACTAGCATGCGATCCAGTATGCGGATCCTGATCGCCGGCACGCACCGGTGCGGTTCGACCTGGGTGGCCAATGTGCTTGGCCAGTCGCCGGGGATCCACAACGTCTTCGAGCCGGACAGCCCGTACACGGACATTCTTGGCACAGTCGTCCGGAACAGGCTCGGCGAGTACCCGGCACTCGAGGAGGGCGAGGCATCCTCGTGGTACTCGATGGTGTGGGATCTGGCGTTCGCCGGAGGCTGGCCATGGAGCCGGTCTCCCTCGGCTCGGAGGCTGGGCCGTGGACTGTCCAAATCGCCTGCCGCGTTTCGCGATCACGGAGTCTCGGTGCTGGCGGAAACCATCGCGCTGACGGTGCCACAGCGTCAGCCTCACGTCATCGTCAAGTCAGCGAACTGCGGGTTCTCCCTGGAATGGATCGCGCACCGGTACGCCCCGCGGGTGGTCATCCAGCGGCGCAATCCACTGAACATAGTCTCCAGCTGGATGGCCCTCAATATCGAGCCAGACCCGCTCGACAGCGCGGCCGTGCGGCGCCTCTGGCTCTCACCGCTCGGGCTCGGCCAGCCTGCAAGGGGCCTGTCGCGAGTCGGCCAGGTCGCCTGGACGGTTGGGGTGCTCACCGTCGCGCTGAGAGAGACTGCGGAGCGACACCCGGAGTGGATCGTGATCTCGCACGACGATCTGTCAAATGATCCGTACGAGGGGTTCACGTCACTCTTCGCTCAACTCGGGTTGCCGTGGACGCCGCGAGTAAAGGCGTACCTCGAGGCCGCCGATGACCCGGCATTCGTCGTCACCGGTGCCAATCCACGATCGCACCCAAATCAGCAGACCGCGGCGGCGGACGGCACCAGCCGGCGGATGCAGCAGGCAACGCAATATCAACGCCGCCTCGCGCCGGCGCAGGTCGCTGAAGCGCGCGCGGTACTTGACGACCTCCCCCTGGGCGACTGGGGGGTGCCGCCCGTCGAGGGTTGAGCTTGCCACGGCGCCTTCGGCACGCTATGCTCAGGGCCTCGAAGGTGGTGGGCCGTAACAGGCTAGGGGGTTCAAGGTGAGGCATCTCAACATGCCGCACGGTGGCGTCGACGCTGCCGCGGGGTTTGCTCCACAATCCGTCCGGGGTCGTCGCGCTGAGGGAAACCCGAGGTCCAGCCATGATTGACGAACAACCGCAGCCCGTCGGCGATCGCCTCGCGTTGCCGCGCGTCCACACCAACTCGGCGCCGTGCCTCTTGTACCTCGTGCGCCACGGCACGACCACAATGAACATCGAAAACCGTTATCGGGGCCGGCGGGACATTCCGCTTGACGCGCAGGGGTATCAGGACGCCGTGGATGCTGCTCGGTTCCTCGGACCTCGCGGCATCACCGCCGTTTACACGGGTCCGCTGCGGCGCACCATCGCGACGGCGCAAATAATTGCGGACGCGGCCGGCGTCCCTGATATTCGCATGCTGCACGGTCTCATCAATCTCGATTACGGCGTGTGGGAAGGCATGACCTCGGACGAGGCGGCGATGTACGACCCGATCGCCTTCGACCTCTATCGCAAGTCCCCGCTCGACGCCGTCTGTCCCAACGGGGAGCGGCTCAACCAGGCACAGGACCGGATGCTCGAAGCCATCCGGTTGATGGGCGGACGACATGCGGGGGAGAGCATCGTTGCGATATCGCACGCGGTCATGATCCGGCTTGTCATGTCGTCGATCCTCCACCTCGACGGCGAGGATTGGCGCGTGCCGCTCGGAAGAGGATCGATCACCGAGGTCATCGTCGACGACGGCAAGATCTCGATCGGGCCAGGGCCCGGATACGCCGGCTCAGCCGACGTGCCGTTGACGACGACGCAACTCCGCACCGCATCGTCGAGCTGACCGCCGCGCGGGAACTCACTGGCGCCGCCGCCTTGGTTCAGGATGGTCGGGCAGATGAGACTCCGCGAGGCCTGACCCACCCGCGATTCGGGAAAGTCGCGAGAATCGTGCGCAGCTCCGACTGCTGGTCTGGTGTCAGCCGCGTGCGCCATGCGTCGACCTGTTCGCGCCGCACACGGTTCGCCTCCTGGGTGCCCACGACAGCCGCCGTGAAGGTGTTCTCTCCTCCTCGAAAGAGCGGCTCGATGTACCCGCCTTCGCGGAGGTACTTTTCGGTTGCCGGCGTCCAGATCAGTCCGAGGCGGTCGTAGAGATCACCAAAGCGCGTCTCCGCGGCTTCGCAGAGATCGTCGTGAGTGGCAAGAATCCAGTCGGGATGCCGGTCAACCAGCGACCCCAACTGGGTCGCGAGCGCGCCAATCCACCAGCCGACCATCGTGACGTTCGAGGCGCCATGCGGCGGAGGCTCGACGCCGAGAGGCCGCAGGTGGCGTTCGACAATTGCCGGGCGCCGGTGCACGTCGAAGGCGTCGACGTTGAGACGAAGCCAGCTCGACGCGATGTTGAGCGGATCGCGCTGAAGCACGACGATATTCGGGCGAAACCGTTCGTAAATCCACTCAACCGAGAAGTGGGCCATGACCGACGACACCACGACGTGAGATCGGTGCGGGGCCACCGCACCGAGCCCGCGGGCGGCAACTTTGAGCAGCGGATCGCGCACCGGACGAGGAAGTCGAAAGACGGCGCGGGTCACTCGCCTCCCCCAGCCGCGCCGCAACGCCAGTGCTCGCCGTCCCTGGAATGCGAGATCCCACAGCGCTGCATATTGGGGGGCGGCGTCGCCGGCCTCGAGAACCGGGTAGGGGCCGAATCCGAGTCGCGTCACCCCGGTCTGCGCCGAAGCGGCCGTATCGACGTTGTCCGGCTCACGAACGAACGACGTTCCCTCGGCGCACGAGAGCGCGCGCAGGGTCCAGGTGCTGCCGGACCGCGGCGAGCTTACGACGAGGACGCGGCTTGCTCCAGGATCGCTCACCGCGGAGCGCGCCGCCTCAGTCCGAGGCTCGGGTGCAACGCCGGAAATGGACTACGGGGTTGGCGGCGAAGGCCAGCGACGCGAGCTCCGCACGATCGCCGCGATACCCAGACCGACGAGGCCCAAACCAGTCAGCGGCAGCATGATCCCGCCGGACCCGGTCCCGGGGGTCGTGATGCCCTGGACACCGCCGACCGGAGTTGGCGAGCTGGTCGCGGGAGATACCGACCCGGTGGGACTCGGTGTTGCTGTAGGAGTGGGAGTAGGTGTGGGAGTCGGCGTGGTGCACGCCGACGACCGGTCACCGACCTGTCCATCCACCCAGCGATGCTCCGAACGGTACTGGCCGATGGTCATCGTGGTCAGCGGTTCGCCGTAGATGAGATCAACCTGAAAGGCGCAATCGGGCACATGCACGGTGAGCACCTGCGTCGTTGCCGTGAGGCAGGGATCGCCCGGCGTGGTGGGATCGGTTCCCGCGCTGTAGCTCGCGCAGTCGAACAGGTTCTGTTGTGAGGTGCTGCTCGACGCTGTATTGCTGACCAGGGTGATCTCGGGTCCCGCCGCTCCGGGCGCCGGCGTCGCAGGCGCGAGGGTGAAGTGCGCTGTGACGATGTCCCCCGCAGAAACGTTGCCGAATAGCGTGCATACCGTTGTGGTCTGCCCCGCATGCTCAATCGCGAACCAGTAGCTCTCCAGGACCTTGTTGGTCGAGTTGGTCGGATTGTTGAGGTTGGCTTGATGACCGCACGACGGCGCCGTCGGGGCCGAGCTGGCGTGCCGAGCCGCGGCTTGTACCGGCAACATGCCAACCGTCAAGAGGAAAACGCCCGCAGTCAGAATCGAGACTGCGCCGGCTCGACGCAGCAGAACTCCCGCCCGGACGCCCATGTGATCTCCTCCAGTGCATTTCCGCCACACGTTGAAACTTTCGGGGCGTATGGAGCGTGATCATATGCTAGGCGGACCCAAGAACTCAACCGCAACCTCCCTAGGAGACAAGTGAAGACAGACCAAGACGAGGCGGAACCCATGGAATCGACCTGGAGTGATCATGAGGTTTCGCGGCAGATCGCAACCGAGGCCGGACACCTCCTGGTCGGGCTACGAGACTCGGTGCCCGAGTCCGTCGACGAACGCTGGCTTCGCGACGAGGGCGATGCCCGCTCCCACAGGATGATCATGGATCGTCTCGCCGAGCTGCGTCCCGATGACGCGATCCTGTCGGAGGAAGGCAAGGACGATCAGGTGCGTTTGAGGCACCAGCGCGTCTGGGTGATCGATCCTCTGGACGGCACCCGAGAGTTCGGGGAACCGCCACGCGAGGACTGGGCCGTCCATGTTGCCCTGTGCGTCGATGGAGAACCGGTTGTCGGTTCGGTGGCACTCCCAGCGCAAGGGCGCGTCTTCACCACGGCCGGGGCATTTCCGGACCCAACCGACGACACGCATCCGCTTCGGATGGTGGCGAGCCGGACGCGAGCGCCCTTGATCGTCAGCGAGGTTGCGTCCGCCCTCGGCGCGGAACTGGTCTACATGGGCTCGGCAGGAGCCAAGGCGATGAGTGTCGTGTCGGGTGATGCCGACATCTACCTCCATGCGGGCGGTCAGTACGAGTGGGATTCGGCCGCGCCTGTGGCTGTCGCAATGGCCGCGGGATTGCATTGCTCTCGTATCGACGGATCGCCCCTCGTCTATAACCAGGCCAATCCATACATGCCAGATCTCCTCATCTGCAAACGATCCATTGCGACGACGGTCTTGGCGCTCGTGGCGGCGCACGCTGATCCCACCCACACAGATTCCAATCCGGTCGCCCCAGGGAGTGGCGTCGGAACGCATGGTGTATGATCGTTAAGCTTCTGGAGCGATCTCGGAGCGCTGGGTTTTGGGGTTGTGGATCGCCGCTCGAGAGTGGCAACGAGTGACATTGAATTCGGATGAGCCGGGCGCGGCAGGGAAGGACAGATCGAAATGAGAAGGCAAACGCTGCTTCGTAGAACTCCTGATTGCCGCCGGAGTCGTGGTGGTGCTGGCTATCGTCGCGTTCGGACCCACCGTCCTTTCCCACTTCACGAAGGCAAAGGTGAACCCGCAACTTGCGACGGTCGAACCACGGACCTTCAATGTGCTCGCGTCCGCTGCTGGTGTGCTTCAGCCGGCGAACCTTCAGAACGTCAACTTCACGATCTCCGGAACGGTGCAGGCGGTGAACGTGTCGGTCGGTGAGAAGGTCAACGCAAAGCAGCTCCTTGCCTCGCTCAACGACAGCACGCAGCAGGGGGAGTTGAGCGCTGCCGAATTCGCGGTGAGCGCGGCCGATGCGGCCATCCTCCAGGCTGAAGCCACCGGATCCGCCGCGCAGGTAGCCCAGGCGAGAGCGCAACTGGCCAACGCTGACGTCAGTCTGACCACCGCGCGTGAGCATGAGGCCGAGACGAAGCTGTCGGCGCCCGAGACAGGGACCGTCCTTGCCGTCAACGGTATCGTGGGCGATACCGTGAGCGCCGGAAACTCCGGCTTCACCAGCCCGGTGAGCAATGGTGGATCGGCGATCGCCAACGGGTTCATCGTCATCGGCAACAGTGCACAGTTCGATTTCTGGGCCCCGTTCAGCCAGACCGAGGATGTGCAGCTGACCTCGGGCCAGGCAGCGATCGTCACGGTCGATGCACTACCCGGGTCGGCGTTTCCGGCGAAGGTCTCCATCATCGAGCCGAGCGCCACTCAAGTCGGTGGGGTTTCCGAATACTATGCCGAGATTCAACTGAGTACGACTGACCCCCGGCTGCGAAACGGTCAAACGGGATCGGTCAGCGTGACGGTCGCCACTGCGAGCAGCGTGCTCGCAGTGCCGTCGACGGCGCTCTTCACGGGCCCCAACAACCAGACCCAGGTCGACGTCTGGTCCCAGGGACAGGCATACGCGACGACAGTCCAGATCGGATTGGTTGGCAGCACGCTGACTGAGATCAAATCCGGCCTCACGCAGGGCGAGCAGGTCCTGCTGTCGCCGAGCGGGCTGACCCAGCTCCCGGCAGCCTCGCCCTCGCCGACGTGACCGCGCAGATACGTTGAGCCTGTCGCCTCGCAGTCATGATTGAGCTTGCATCGGTCGGCAGAACATACGGCAGCGCTTCGGCCCCGGTTACGGCGCTCCGCGATGTGAACCTGTTGATCCAGCGCGGTGAATTCGTGGCGATCGTCGGGCCATCCGGCTCGGGGAAGTCGACACTGCTCAATCTGATCGGCTGCCTCGATCAGCCAACGTCAGGGCGCCTCCTGTTTCTGGGCGAGGACACGAGCACGCTGAACGACACCAAGCTTTCTCGCATCCGCAATCGCTCGATTGGATTCGTATTCCAGATGTTCAACCTGGTTCCCGAGTTGACGGTGTATGAAAACATCGAGCTGCCGCTGGTGTATGCGGGAGTGACTCGAGAGCGCCGAGCCCTCACAACCAAAGTCCTCGAGCGCGTCGGCATGGCACACCGCGCCGACCACCCGGCGAGCCTGCTGTCGGGAGGTGAGCAGCAGCGCGTTGCGATCGCGCGAGCGCTCGTGAACGACCCTGCGCTGATCCTGGCGGACGAGCCGACCGGCAGCATCGATCCCGACAGCGCAGAGCAGGTGATGGAGCTCCTCGGCGAGTTGCATGACCAGGCCCGGACAATCGTGCTGGTGACCCACAACATGTCGGTTGCCGCCGTCGCCCAGCGGGTGGTACGTATAGAAGGCGGAACCATCAACGAGATCGGGCGCAGCAGTGCGGCCTGACGATTGCGCGGAACCGGCTGGGGTGATGCCGGCTCCGGACTGGACGCACCTGCGATGAAGGTCCGCGACGCGATGCTGGTCGCATTCCGCGGCCTGACCCGTCATTGGGTACGCGCCACGCTCAATGTCCTCGGCATCGTGGCAGGCGTCGCGTCGGTCATCATGCTCGTCTCGGTAGCGCATGCAGTGAGCAGCACCGCCAAGGCGTCGGTCGAGGGTCTCGGCGCAAATCTGGTGGTGGTTTATCCGTCGGGTCCCTCCTCATCAGGTATCCAGCGAGGCATTGGCGGCACGTCGAGCCTGACCCGCAGTGATGCTGACGCGCTCGGTAATCCAGCGAACGTTCCCGATGCGGTTCAGGCCGTTCCGACCGCGGGGGTCAGCCAGAACGTCGTCGCGGGCTCGCATGCATGGCAAACCGATGTCCTCGGCAGCACACCGGGGTTCGGGGTCGCGCGCGGTTACACGGTGAGCCAGGGGCTGTCGTTCGGTCCGGCTGCGATCACCGCGGCGCAGCCCGTGGTCATCCTCGGCCAGACCGTGGCCAGGGAGATCTTTCCAACTGTCAACCCGATCGGCCAGACCGTGCTCATCAACACGCAGCAGTTCAAGGTCATCGGCGAGTACGCACCACGCGGATATTCCGGCACGTTCAACCAGGACGATCTCGTGGTCATGCCGATCACGACCCTCTGGGATGAGGTTCTTCCCGCCAGCGCGGCCCAGATCCAGCAGATCCTCGTGCAGGCAACCAGCCCGAGCACCACGTCGAACGTGGCGGCCGAGGTCTCCAACACCCTGCTCCGACAGCACGGGATCACCGACCCTGCGCTCGCAGACTTCACCGTGCAAACGCAGCAGGACCTCGTGGCCAGCGCCGAGCGAGTGGGCACCGTCATGCAGTGGATGCTCGGTGCGGTGGCAGTCATCGCGCTGCTCACAGGCGGGATTGGGATCATGAGCCTCATGCTCGCGACCGTCGGTGAGCGCGCCTATGAGATCGGTGTGCGCCGCGCGGTGGGCGCCAGTCGGGAGGACATCCTCGGTCAGTTCCTGATCGAAGCCCTCCTGCTCGCGGTGCTTGGCGCCATCGCCGGCATCGCGCTGGGGTACGGCGGCGCGACCTTCATGGGCGACGTCCTGACCGACCTGCCGGCGCCGGTCATCACCGGCTTCGCCATACTCATCGCGGCGGGCGTGGCGTTGGTCATCGGTGTGGGCGCCGGGCTCTACCCCGCGGTCCGAGCCTCGCTGCTGCAGCCGGTGGAGGCCGTGAGGCGACAATGAGCGTCGCATCAATGATCAGGTTGCTCAATTTCTCGCGTTCGCCGGTGACGGCTGCGGCCGGGTCGGGCGTGATCATCCTGGCGGCCGTGGTCGGGGTGATCTTCGCGGCCGATAGTGCCGCCGCTCCCTCCAACGGCACGGCCGCTCAGTACACGGCCGCGCCGCTCAACCAAGCGCCGCTAGTGCTGCCAAAGCCATGCGTCGTCACCAAGAATCACCAGACGTGCGCCGCGAGGGCAGCCAAGCCGCACCGCGCGAAGCAGGTGACGAGGCAGCCTGCCCAACCGACTGCGCTGCCGGTGGCGACGGTCGCGCCGAACCCGACCAGCCCATGAAGGTGTTGGTCGCCGGGGCGGCGCGCTGCGGAAGCACGTGGGCCGCGAACGTTTTGGGACACGCCACGGGGACTCGCACCGTGTACGAGCCGGACGGGCACAACTCGGACGTGCTGGGAGCCGTCGCCGCAGCCAGGCTCGGCGAATACCCCGTCCTCGAGGCAGGCGCCTCCAGCTACTGGTACCGGCTGATCTGGGACCTCGCGTTCGCCGGCGGGTGGCCGTGGGACAAGGTCGAGTCAGCCCGTGCTGCGGGACGCCGGTTGGTGCATGTGCCGCCGGTGATGCGCGACTACCTCGTCGCCGGCCTGGCTGAAGGCACCCGTTTCACGCGCCGTCGCCCCCGCCACGTGGTCGTGAAGTCGGTCAACTCAATCTTCTCGCTTGACTGGATCGCGGAGCGGTACTCGCCGACGGTGGTCATCCTCCGTCGCAACCCGCTCAACATCGTCTCCAGCTGGCTGGTGCTCGGCATGTGGAGCGAGCATGCGATCGGCAACCATCCCCTGGTTCGAGAGCGATACCTGAGCTCGCTCGGTCTCCAATCGCCCAACGGCACATCGTCACCGGTGAGGATCGCTGCCTGGAACGTTGGCCTGCTGACGCGCGCCCTCAAAGACGCAGCCGACCGCCACCCCTCCTGGATCGTTGCGTCGCACGATGAGTTGTGTCTCGACCCGATGACGAGCTTTCAAGCACTGACCGCGCGCATTGGCCTGCAGTGGTCGGCCGACATGGAGCAGTACCTCACCGAGTCGGAAGACCCCAAGTTCACGGTGCATCACGGCACGGTGAAGGTCCACCCGAACGCCGTCACCGCGACCACGTCGGGCAGCCGTCGTGAGCAGCAGGCGACCCAGTTTACGCGCCGGCTCACCCCCGCCCAAACCGCGGAGGCGCGGTCGGTCCTCGAGGCGTTCGATCTCGGCGATTGGGGACCTCAGACCGTCTGAGCCCATCGTCCCTCCAGGCGCCGTGGGACACGAATTCATGGACCACGGGGCGCCCGGGAGCCGCATCCGGCGTCACCGGCCCGGCATTCCTGATCGTCCGTGGCTGTCGATGCCCTTAAATGGCGAGGGACCTCGCCGCAATCACCGCGGCGAAGTCCCCCTGAGTCAGCCGGAGTGGCTCACGCGCCGTCGGCTTCCCTTCCTGTGATGACGCGTTAGCTCTGGCGGCGCACCCTCCGGAGCTCCGCTGCTGCGACGGAGCTCAGACCGAGGCCACCGAGCAGGAGGCCCATTGCCGGAGCAGCCGGGACCCCGACGCCGGTGCCCGGGGTCGTGATGCCCTGCACGCCACTGCTCACCGCGGTGATGCGCACCGGCTCAAGGCCGCACCTGCCGTTGGAGCTGACGTTGTTGGCGTCGCCGTTGTAGACCGCGATCCAGTTGTATGTGCCGGCGATCTTGGTTCCACTGAAGCTCGCGGATCTTGCGGTTCCGTCCGCCCCGAGCGCAACCGTGCTCGTGAAGATTGCCGCAGCGTGGCACGTGGTGTCAGCCGGGCTGTATAGCGAGAACGTGACCGTGCCACCGGGATGCAGGCCATTCGAGACCTTCGCGGTATCGAAGATCACGGTACCAGCGACCCCGCCGGCCGACGGAGTCGAGGTGATCCCGTCGGAGTGCTTGCCGATGGTGACGACTTCCTTGTCGCAGCCACTGCGTGCCTCGGTGTTGTTGCTGTCACCGCCGTAGTCGGCAACCCATTGGTAGACGCCGATTTCGGTGGTGGTGTAGCCGGGAGCGGGAACGCTGGCCTTCCCGTTGACGAGCGCGATCGGGCCCGCCATGAAGATCCAGCCGTGCGGAGCACCAGCGGAAGTCTGGTTGAAGTCGCACGTCGAGTTGCCCGGTGCGAAGAGGTAGAAACGGATGTTGCCGGTCGGGTTGTCGCCGATGACCGTTGCCGAATCCGTGAGCGCCGTGCCAACAGGTGCACCGCCCGCGTTCGACGGCTGCGTGTCAATGCTCGTCGGCATCTTGCCGATGGTCACAGCCTCCTTGCCGCACCCACTCCGCGCCTCTGTGTTGTTGCTGTCACCGCCGTAATCCGCGACCCATTGGTAGACGCCGGTCTCCGTCGTGGTGTAGCCGGGCGCAGGAACGCTGGCCTTCCCGTTGACGAGCGCGATCGGGCCCGCCATGAAGATCCAGCCGTGCGGAGCACCACCCGAAGTCTGGTTGAAGTTGCAGGTCGTGTTGTCCGGCCCGAACAGATAGAAACGCACGTTTCCGGTTGGGTTGAATCCATTGACGGTCGCCGAGTCGGTGAGGGCGGTGCCGACGGGCGCGCCCTTGGCATTCGATGGCGTCGTGTCGATGCTCGTCGGCTGCTTGTTGACCGTGACCGGCTCGTCGCCGCACGCGGTCGGGCCCGACTCGATCGCACCTCCGCTGGTGATCACGATCTCCGCAGTCCACTCGAAGGTCCCCGTCGACTGGGCCACATACGAGGCCGAGGTAACCGTGCTGTCGGTCAGCGACGCGGTTGTGACCGGCTCATTGTCGGTAAAGACCGGGCTTGCGCCCGGAACGCCGCAGGTCCCGGCCGCCCAAAGGAAGAAGGTCACGTGCCGGGAGCTGTCCGCATAGACGACCGCCTGGTCGGCAAGGGCGGTCTTGCCCACCACCCCCACGGACGGTTGTGGCGTCGTGCCGATGATGTAATGCGCCGACGCTGACATCGTGGTGGCGAGGCCGGCGACCGCCACCCCGAGGACGGCGCCGCCGCCGATGGCCAAGGTGCGAGCTTTTTTCGCCCAGCCGTGTTGCCGCATGGATAACCCTCCTGACGCGGCGCCTCCCAGCGCCCCCTGCTAACCCTGACCCGCCCACTACACCTATGTCGCGAACGCTTCGAACACGTCGTTCCAATCGAACGGCGTTATTGTAACAAACGCTCTGCTACGCCGCAAGTTCTGAGATCGGAACTGTTGGAACGGGCCCTTAGGTCGGCCTTTATCGAGGCGCCATGGGGCCCGCCCCAGACGCCCTCGATGCCGATTCGCCCCCCAGCGAGGACGCCGCGAGCCGGGACCCGCACACCGGACATCGATCCAACCGGGGACGGAGGCGCGGCCCCAATGGGCCGCACCCCGCAGTCACCGGTCGTGCCCTCAAACGGGAACGACGGTCCTCTTGAAGTTGGCGTTGGTCACGAATGCGAACGAGCAGTAGATGGCTGCGATGGCGGTGAGAAGGCCGATGCCGCCGGAGATCTGGTTCCAACCCGCGCTCGGCGCGCTCTTTGCCCAGAAGGCGATTGCCAGCGTGATGAACGTCAGAGCGAGGAGGAAGAACACCAAGGAGACCCCACGCGACGCCCCACCCAGCGAGGCGACGAACATGTAGGCCGTGAAGATGCCCCATCCGAGCGCGTACATGCCGAGGATGGGGGTCGGATCCTTGGGGAGATCCGGTGCGAACGTCGTCTCGATCAGCACGAAGCTGAGCCAGAACAAGCCGTAACTCGTGAACGCGGTTGCCCCGAACGTGTTCCCGACCCTGAACTCCCACATCCCGGCGAAGATCTGTCCGAGTCCACCGAAGGCTATGGCCGTCGCCAGGACGACTGACAACGAACCAGCGGTCGGTCCAGGAGCCGCCGAGATGAAGCCGACGTTGATGACTGAGAGCAAGAGTGTCGTCAGTCCGAATCCGATCAGCCCCAGCGGCGCTGGGTTTGCGACCGGTGCCACCAACTCCGCCACATAGGGCGGGCCGGGCGAAACTGCGGTTGCCATAGGTTGGTAGCCCTCCTAATGAGTTCCGGGATACCTGACACCCCGGAGTGTGTTCGTAATCGAACTGTCCCCCATCGCGACGGATCTACTGTTCTTTGGCTTCCTCCTCAGTGGCGCGGCGCTGGAGATCCGCGACGATGCTCGAATCGGCGAGCGTCGTTGTGTCGCCGAGCTTGCGGTTCTCGGCGATGTCGCGGAGCAGGCGGCGCATGATCTTTCCACTTCGCGTTTTGGGCAGATCTGGCGTAAACGCGATCCATTTCGGTTTTGCGATCGGACCGATGAGCTTGGCGACGTGGTCGCGCAGTTCGGCGATGAGCCCGGTCAACTCATCGTAACCGGCTCGCAGCGTGACGAACGCCGAGATCGCCTGCCCGGTCTCGGGGTCGCTCTTGGCCACGACCGCGGCCTCGGCCACCGCCGGGTGGTCCACGAGCGCCGACTCGACCTCGGCGGTCGAGATGCGGTGACCGGCAACGTTCATGACGTCATCAACTCGTCCCATGAACCAGAAGTAGCCATCCTCGTCGATGCGAGCGCCGTCGCCGGCGAAGTACTGGGTGCCGAAGCGATTCCAGTAGGTCTCTTTGTACCGCTCGTCATCACCCCAGATGCCACGCAGCATCCCCGGCCACGGCTTGGTGAGCGTGACGTAGCCTCCGCCGCCGAGCGCCACCGGGTTCCCCGCCTCGTCCACCACCGCCGCACCGATGCCCGGGAGCGGTTTGGTCGCCGATCCGGGCTTGAGCGTGGTCACACCGGCGAGGGGCGCGATCATGATCCCGCCGGTCTCGGTCTGCCACCAGGTGTCAACCACCGGGGTTCGATCGCCGCCGATATGCTCGCGGTACCACATCCAGGCCTCCGGGTTGATCGGCTCGCCGACAGTGCCGAGCAGGCGGAGGCTCGAGAGGTCGTGCTTCTCGGGAAACTCCGGGCCCCACTTCATGAAGGTGCGGATGGCGGTGGGCGCGCAGTAGAGGACGGTGACCCCGTACTTCTCGATGATCGACCACCAGCGATCCTTGGCCGGGAAGTCCGGCGTGCCCTCGTACATCACCGAGGTCACGCCGTTGCCGAGCGGCCCGTAGACGATGTACGAGTGCCCGGTTACCCAGCCAACGTCGGCCGCGCACCAGTAGACGGTGTCGGGCTGGATGTCGAACACCAGGTCGTGCGTGAACATCGCGTAGAGGTGATAGCCGCCGGTGGTGTGCTTGATCCCCTTCGGCTTGGCCGTGGTGCCTGAGGTGTAGAGAGTGAAGAGGAGGTCCTCCGAACCCATGTGCTCCGGTTCGCAGGTGTCCGACTCGCCCTCGACGAGGTCGTGGTACCAGTGGTCGCGACCCTCGGTCATCGGCACCTCATTGCCCGTGCGGCGCACGACCACCACGTTCTTGACCGTCGGCGAGCCCTCGCACGCCTCGTCGACGCTTCGCTTGAGGGGCACGAGGCCGCCGCGGCGCCAGCCCTCATCGGCAGTGATGATCGCGACTGCGGCGGCGTCGTTCATGCGATCCCGAACGGCCTCGGCGCTGAACCCGCCGAAGACCACCGAGTGCGCTGCCCCGATTCGAGCGCAGGCGAGCATCGCCATGGGCAGCTCCGGGATCATCGGCATGTAGATCCCGACCCGGTCGCCCCGCTTGATCCCGAGCTTCTTGAGCGCGTTGGCGAAGCGGCAGACCCCGGAGAGCAGCTCGGCGTAGGTGATCGCTCGCGTGTCGCCCTGCTCACCCTCGAAGTGGTAGGCGACCTTCTCGCCCTTTCCGGCCTCGACGTGGCGGTCCAGGCAGTTGTAGGAGACGTTCAGCTCACCACCGACGAACCACTTGGCGAAGGGAAGATCCCATTCGAGCACCGTGTCGAACGGCCTGTACCAGCTGACGTACTTCTTCGCCTGCTCAGCCCAGAAGCCCTCGGGGTCGGCAGCCGCGGCTTCGAAGAGGCTCTGGTCGGTGACCCGCGCTTTCGCGAGGAACTCCGGGCTCGGAGCGAACGTACGCCGCTCGTCGAGCAGGGTGTCGATGGTTCTGGCCCGCTCGCTCATCACGACCTCCTGGACGGCGCCCTGACAAAATTGATTTCCGCGCATTAATTGCACTAGTGCGGTCGCTTAGGCAAGCACTTCCGGAGATTCGGTTCGAGGTCGACCCCGTGCGATCGCCGGTCTCGACCGGTTGGACGACCAACCAGTTGCGGCCTCTGGCTCCCCGGTTGATATCGGCGATCCGTCACGACTTGCAACCAACTCTTCACACGTTGCCATCGGGCGCGGACCGAGAACGCGTCGATACTGGCATTCGGGGTGGACAGGACGGTGTCATGGGCACCGCCGCTCTGGAGGATCCGACCATTTCTATGCGTGCGACGCGACCGCGCAGGCGCCGGTCTTCGGGCCAGGGCCTGGTTGAGTTTGCCATCGTTGGCGGCCTCCTCTTCTTCCTGATCTTCTCGGTCATGAACGCGGGCTTCTATCTGTATGGAGCTAACGCCATGCAGTACGCCGCCGATATCGGAGTAGCTGCAATCGCCGCCGAGGGTAACTACGACAACACCGGGATCCCGCAGCCGAACAACGCCGACACGATCGCGATCGGCCGGATGGACAGCGATGGGCTCCAGAGCACGCCTTTGGTGTCTGTATCAGAGGTCGACGTCTACAAGGAGACGGTGACCGCGGGCGTCTTCAGCGATGCCACCGGCTGCGCCGCGGGGGTTTGCGAAAACCGCTACACGGCATCGGGATCGACGATCGGGACAATCCAATGGAGTCCGGCGGTACGCAACGTTGGACCAACGCCAGACTACGCCAAGCTGGTCATCCACTTCTCCTACACACTGCTGATCGGGACGACAACCTTCACCAGCACGACGGTCAACCTCTTCCGCCTGGAGCCGCAGCAGTGATGCGCCTGCGCGATACGCGCAGTGGCCAGGCCATGGTGGAGATGGCGCTCCTGCTGCCGGTCCTGCTCTTGCTGTTCCTCGGCGCGTGGACCGCCGCAAACCTCATCGATGACAACAACGCCGCCGCACAGGCCACGCGCGCGGGTGCCCGCCTGGCAGCCGAGCTCGGTAATGCCTCGGCCTCGGGCTTGACCCAGACGCAGGTCGACCGAGACATCATCGATCAGGTGCTGCCGATCGTCAAACCCCAGTTGACGAATGCCCAGGTAACTGAGATCGACATCTATGAGCCGAGTGGCTGCACGGGCACGACGCCCTTCAACAGCGGCACATGTCCGCCCAACAATGGCGCCTACTGCACGAGCGCATTCGTGAACGCGTGGACGCCCGTGTGCGCCGGCGTCACCGAGCCAATCGATGTCTACAGCGTGACCAACTACGTCGCAACGTACCCGTGCACGACGTGCACCTACACGCTGGCCCTTCGGTTGCAGACGCATCCGAACGAGGCTGAGCTCGGCGTCCGCCTCGTCTTCAAGTACACGTCGCCAGCGCTGACGTTCTTCACCCAGACAGACACTCAATACACCGTTATGCGGCTTGCGCCGACAGCATGAGGATGACCATGAGACCAGCACCGCACCGGTCCCGCCGGCGCTCCACGAAGGGTCAAGCGATGGCGATCTTCGCCCTCGTCTCGGTCCTCCTTTTCGTCGTAGCCGGCCTCGCCGTCGACGCCGGCTCAAGCTACCTGACCAGCAACCGGCTCGAGCGCGCAGCCGCGGCCGCCGCGCTGGCCGGAGTCGCGTATCTTCCGGGTGACTATCCCGATGCGCAGAACGCCGCGCTGGTCGAGGCTGCGCGCGATGGATTCCCGAACGCCGGTTCCGCAAACACGTGCCCAGGCAGTCCAACGCCGTCGCCATGTGTGATCACGTCGCAGCCGAAGACCAATGAGCTCACGGTCACAATCTCCGCTTCGGTATCGACGATCTTCCTTCGCCTTGTCGGCTTCGGCTCGCATACCGTTGTTCGCGCCGAGACCGCGCAGTACCTCCCACCGATCTCACTCGGACAGCCTGGTGCACAGCAGGGAGCCGATATCGCCGGGCTCGGCGTCACCGGGTACTTCGAGCGCCAGGAGGGATGGGGAAACCCGCGATCTGAGGGCGACCCGTTCACACCGACGCCATTCCAGAACACCAGCACATGCGGACCGACGAAGAGCGACCCCTGCAGCGCGGCAGGGTCGCCCGATTACCACTCCATCAGTGCGGCCGATGGCACCGAGACCCCAGACGCGACACTCGAGTACCAGGGCGGGTCGAACTACCTGATCGATCTCCCACCAGGAGCGACGACGGACGTACAGGTCTACAACCCCGCATTCGCGCCGGACGGGTGCGGCGGTGGCAGCACCGCACCTCCGTTCTGCTACCACGAGAACGACACGAGTCTTAACGGGTCCGGCTCGGCGTGCACCGAATACTCGGCCATGGCATACACCCTCTTCTCGGTCTCGACGCTGTCCTCGCGGCTCTCGGACACCAAAGTGGGTCAGGAGATCTTCTACCCGTATAACGAAACGAACAGCCCGACCAACTACTTCTACTACGCTCCCGGAGCAAACGGCGGGAGCTGCCCCAGCCAAACGACCGTGGCAGGCACCAACCCGAACTATCACCAGTGGGTTTCGGTGCTGACGTACAACCCGACCCTGGCCACGGATCCGGAGAACTACAACGCTAGAAACGGCCCCTCGCCTCCTGCCAGCAGCGCCAACCGGTTCAACGGAACCCTGAGCAATGTCGGGGGGACGGTCGACAAATTCTACCGTCTCGAAGTCGACTCCGAGCAGTGGAACGGCTGGCCGAGTTGCGCGGCAACTGTCGGACCGTGCACGACCCCTAACTCGACGGTAGCCAACGGTGGCAACGGATACTCGAACGCCCACAAGGGCTACGCGGTGCGTCTCGTCAGTCCCGGCACCTCGGCGTGCACGAGTTGCGGCACCGTCTCCGGAATGGACGACATGACCGTGTTCACCCCTGTAGACGGGTCAACCGATCCTCAGTTCGCGATTCCTCTCTTCAGCATCGACCCGACCGCCTACGCGGGCGAGACCATCAATGTCGACCTTTTTGACGTCGGTGATGTCAGCGGCGGCGCGGCATATGTCGGACTTCAGGAGCCCGACGGGGTCACCTGGGCCACTGCAAACAGCATGACCGACCTCGGGGCAGATCTTGGAGGGTCGGCACCACCGAGCGGCAGTGCGAATGTGACCTCACTGGGTAACTGGCCCTCCGGCGGCGCTGCATGTAGCGCGTGCTACCAAACAGAGGCAGCCAGTAGCGGGGGCACAGCAATCTACAACGGACAGTGGGTCCAGATACAAGTGCAGGTGCCTGCGTCGTTCACCGCCCCAGGTGGGGTTGCATGCACCACCAGTGGGACGTCGAACTGCTACTGGAGCCTCGTCTATGACGTCGCGCCGAGCGCTGTCGCCGGCGACACATTCGCCGTCGAAGTCGGATTCAGCGGTAGCCCGGACCACCTCCTCCCGTAGTCCAAACGCTCACAGCGAACTCTGAGCCTCCGCTCAGATCGCCGTGAGCGACGGGCGGCACAGTGAGGCCATGGCTTCCCGCCCGTTCTTCGACGATCCCCCGCCGGCGATCCCGGCTGCCCCGCCTCGGATCCGGGACGCGGGCGGTGGCGCGCTGCCCGTCTGCGGGGCGAGATCGCTGGTCCGCGGCCACCAGGAGGACGCGGCCTGGGTGCGCCCATCGCTGATCGGGCTGCTGGGCATCGCCGCGCTCCTCTACCTCTGGGACCTCGGCGCCTCGGGGTGGGCGAACGCCTTCTACTCAGCGGCGGTCCAGGCCGGTTCGACGAGTTGGAAGGCGTTCTTCTTCGGATCGTTCGACGCGTCGAACTTCATCACGGTTGACAAATCACCTGCCGCGCTGTGGGTGATGGACCTCTCGGCTCGCCTGTTCGGCGTCAATGCGTGGAGCATCCTCGTGCCCCAGGCACTCGAGGGTGTGGCCACGGTGGGCTTCACCTATCTCACAGTCCGCAGATGGTTCTCACCCGCCGCGGCCTTGATCGCCGGCGCGACGGTTGCGCTGACGCCGGTCGCGGCGCTGATGTTCCGCTTCGACAACCCCGATGCCCTGCTCGTGCTCCTGCTCACCATCGCCACCTACGCGACGGTTCGCGCCGTCGAGGCCGGCAAGACGAAGTGGCTCGTGCTCGCCGCAACCCTGGTCGGATTCGCGTTCCTGACCAAGATGCTCCAGGCATTTCTCGTCGTGCCGGCGTTCGGCCTCGTCTATCTCGTTGCCGCACCGGTGTCGCTCCGGCGCCGCATCGCTCAGCTTGCGATCGCTGCTGGTGCGATGGTCGTCGCATCGGGCTGGTGGGTGGCGATCGTCCAGCTCACGCCCGCTGCGGACCGCCCGTACATCGGCGGATCGCAGAACAACAGCATCCTCAATCTGATCTTTGGCTACAACGGATTCGGCAGGCTCACCGGCAACGAGGCCGGGAGCGTCGGGGGCGCCGGAACCACCGGATCGATGTGGGGCCCCACAGGCCTCACCCGCCTGTTCAACGCCAGCTTCGGCGGCCAGGTCTCCTGGCTCCTTCCCGCCGCGTTGATCCTGCTGATCGCCGGCCTCGTGTTCACACTGCGGCGCGGCCGCACCGATCGAACGCGCGCAGCCCTCATCCTGTGGGGCGGCTCACTGGTCGTCACCGCACTGGTCTTCAGCCTGGCCGCCGGCATCATCCATCCCTATTACACGGTGGCGCTCGCCCCCGCGATCGGCGCGCTGGTCGGCATCGGCAGCGTGCTGCTCTGGCGGGAGCGCTCGCGGGTATGGGCGCGCCTCGTGCTCGCGGGAACGGTTGCGGTGACGAGCGTCTGGTCGGTCGTGCTCCTGGAGCGCAGCCCTGACTTCGCTCCTGCGCTCGCCCCAGCCGTCGCCGTCCTCGGCGTCGGCGCGGCAATCGCGATCCTTGGCATGCCGCTGCTGCATCGACGTGTCGTGGCAGGGGTGCTCGCCGTCGCGATCGCAGCGGCGTTCGCTGGGCCGGCCGCGTACACGATCGACACCGTCCTGACCGCTCACTCCGGCGCCATCCCGTCGGCCGGGCCCGCGGTCACCGCGGTGACGACCGGCGGCGTGCCCGGCGGCTTCGCCGGCCGCGGCGCGCCGCGGGCCTTTCCCGGTGGCTTCGGCGGCGGCGGCTTCCTCCCTGGAGGCGGCTTCGGTAACCCGGGCGGCTTCACCGGCCGAGGGGGTTTCCCGCGCGGTGCCGGCGGCGGTGGCTTCGCCGGCGGAGGCGGGTTCCTGAACGCGAGCACGCCGGGCGCCGCGCTGGTCACGCTGCTGCAGACCAATGCCGGCCACTACAGCTGGGTTGCAGCCACAATCGATGCTAACTCAGCGGCCGGGTACCAGCTCGCGACCGACGATCCGATCATGGCGATCGGGGGCTTCAACGGCACCGATCCGGCACCGAGCCTCGCGCAGTTCGAGCAATACGTCGCCCAGGGCCGCATCCACTATTTCATCGGGTCCGGGCGAACACTCGGCGCGTCTGGCAATGCGACCTCCGGCCAGATCGCGCAGTGGATCGAGCAACACTTCACCGCCACCACGGTCGACGGCGTGACCGTGTACGACCTGACCCAGCCTGCCTCCTGATCGGCTAGTGGCTCGACCACGCGGCGGCCGACGTCGCATCCAGGTCGACCCGGGAATCGGTGACCCGGCGTGGCGCGCCGGGATGCGCACCAGTCGCGCCGGCGATGTACCAGAGCCCGAAGGTTCCATCCGGGTCCGACGCATTCATATAGAGCAGGCCGTCGCTGCTCGACGACCACGATGGCGAGTTGCAGAGACAGTTCGCGACAACCACACGCAGTGGGCCGAGTGCGTTGCCGGCAAGGGTTGCAACCTCGAGGCTCGCCGTCGGGCCCGAGTTGGTGCACACCATCGCCACGGTCACACCGTCCGCCGCGACTGCGGGCGCGCCGCAATCCTGGTGCGGCGTGGTGAGCGACCGCATCGAGCTGTTCGGCGTGGTCTGCAGGCCGAGCACCGTCACCACGGTTCCCTTGCCGGTGTTCGCAAAGCTCGAATAGAGGACGCTGCCGTCCGGCAGCGGCACCGGCTGGATGTCACCACCCGTGTAGAGGTCGGGCACGGACCAGCGGGTTGCGCCACTAACGCCCGCCTCGCCGACGCTGAACGCCGCGCCCAGCGGCGCCGACCACAACGAGAAATCCACCTCGTAGCCCTGCCCGGGTGCAGGCTTCGGCGAATCCGTCGCGAAGTACACGCTGGTCCCATCAGGGCCAATCGCCGGCCAGAGGATCCAGTGGTCCAGCTGCAGCGTTCCGTTGCTCGTCGCCTGGTTGGCCGAGGTCATCTGGCTGATGACGTGACCCGAAGCGCTCACGTGATAGAGGTCGGAGTACACGTCGAACCTGCGGATCACGAGCAGCGAGCCGTCCGGCAGGACCCGCGGCTGGGTCCAGTCGCCGCCCTGCGGGAGCGCCAGACGGCGCACCGTCGAACCCGAGATCGCATAGATGGAGCCCTGCTGACTGACGTAGACAGTGCCCGGCAGGCGCACCTGCGGGCTCGTGGTGGTGATGAGTGACGCGGTGGTGGCGTGCGTCTGGAGCACCGCGAGCGTGCGGTTGGCAACCAGCCCGATGGCCAGCATGAGGCAGATGAGCGTCGCTGCCCGCCTCATCTCACGCCACCGCCGGGAAATACTTCGCGACCTCGGGCCGGATCAATGCCCAGTTGGGCATCAGCGCGTTCTGGCCGCCGACGTAGGCGGTGCTCGTGTACGGAGGCAGCAGGACGACCTGCGTGATCGAGCCGAGCGGCACCGATCCCGCGATCGGCAGCAGGCCGCTCACCTGGCCGATGCTCATGTCGGTCTGGAAGTTTGAGCCCAGCGAGGTCGCGATGCTCGGGATGTCCGCGATCGACATCTGCTTCGTCTTGGCACGCAGCGCGATCAGGATCTGCTGCTGCCGCTGCGAGCGCGCGAAGTCGCCGTAGGCGTCGTCGTGACGCGCGCGCACGTACTCGAGCGCGAGCGTCCCGCTCATGTGCTGCGCACCGGGAAGCACCAGGATCCGCTGGTAGTCGTAAGGGTTGCCGCCGGAGAGATCCGCCGGGTAGTAGTCGTCCATCACCGGGTTGTTGGCGATCACGTTGACCCCGCCGAGCTCATTGAGGACCGACACGAGCCCCTGGAGCCCGATCCACGCGTAATAGTCGACGTGGACGCGGAGGTCGCGCTCCACGGTCTGAATCGCGCACTGGGCACCACCGTGCAGGAACGCCTGGTCGATCTTGCCGCTGCCCCCCGTGCAGAGGCGGACCCAGAGGTCGCGCGGGATCGAGAGCATGGTCACGTGATGGGTCGCCGGGTCGACCCGGGTGAGGATCATCGACTGGGTCAAGAAGTCCCCGTTGAACTTGGAATCGCTGTCCGATCCCAGGAGCAGCAAGGTGAACGGCGACCTCGAGGAGAGGTTCTCGCTCGCCGAGACCGGCTTGAGCTGCGCGGTTCCACCAAGTGACGTGTTGACCTGGCCGGTGTCGCGAAGTGCCACCTGGATGGCGGGGAGGAAGTACAGGGCCACGCCGGCAACGATCGAGACGAGGAACCCCGCCGCGACGAACGATCCACTGGTGACCCGCTGACGGCCGGTCCTCAAGGACGCGCGTCGGCGCCGGACGATGCGGCGGCCTGAAAGATCGTACGAACGAGGCAACCTCGAACCTCAGGTGAGACGTGGAGGAGGACGCGAGTTCAAGGACGGGCAGCGGCGGCGAGCGCTGCGGCCGTCAGATGGTACCCCGAGGTCGCGTGTCGCGACCATGAAGTGCATGTACGCTCTCCGCGGACATGAGCAAGGCGAGGCTGGAAGCCTTCAGCGACGGCGTCATCGCCGTGGCCATCACCCTCCTGGCGCTCGACCTCACGGTTCCCCAACCGCAACACGGCGAGCTGCTCACCCAGCTCGGCGACCACTGGCCGCAGTTCGCCGCCTACGTGGTGAGCTTCTTCACCATCGGGATCATCTGGGTGAACCACCACGCGCGGGTCAGCCTCATCGTCGTGGTCGACCGCACGCTGCTCTTTCTCAACCTCGTGCTGCTGCTGTTCGTTGTGCTCATCCCCTTCGCCACCGCGACCATGGCCACGTATCTCACCAGCGGCGGCGAGGAGTCGCACATCGCGATGGCGATCTATGCGGTGGTGCTCGAGGGCATGGCGCTGAGCTTCACCGCGATGTTCGAGTGGTCGCTCGGCGAGGGGCGCACGCTGGTCGACGTGCCCCTCGATCAGCGCCGCAACGCGCGCGTCCGCGCGTCGATCGGGACGCTCGTCTACGCAGCCGTCTTCGCCGTCGCGTTCATAAGCGCCCCGCTGGCGCTGGGGCTCGCGGGGGTCACCGCGATCTATTACGTCTTCGCGCCGGTGCCCCATAACACGGTCGAAGCCGTGGTCGAGGAGCTCACGGCCGGCCCCTTGTGAGTGACACCCGCGCCATCATGGGTCTCAGCAATGTCACAGACATGGCTCAGGCCACACTGAGCTTCGGGCCTCATGCTGCGAAGTGTCACCAAACTGAAAACCTCGGAGCCTGATGATGACCAGCGAGATGCAGGAATACCCCCCGTACAACCCACCCCCGCCCCCCGGCGAGCCGGCAGGCGCCTCATATGGTCATTGGTCCTCCGACCCCCAGTGGGGCCCTCCCAGCTGGCCGCAGACCCCACAGGCTAAGCGCGGACGGTCCGGCCTTCGTCGCACCGCGCTCGCGGCCTTCGCGATCGCATGTGTCGGTGCCGGCGGCGGCACCGCCTGGGCGCTGACCACCGCGTCGATCACCTCCCACACGCCGAGCGGGTCGTCCCCTTCGGGAGGCTCGACCGGCACGGGCAACACCCCGGGCACGAAGTCAAGTTCCTCCCGCAGGTGGTGCGCTCTCCGCAGCCACCATCGCGAGAATCGACGCGTCGGTGGTGGACATCAATGCCGATGTCGCGGGCGGTAGCGGCCAGGTCGCCGGCACCGGCATGATCATCAGCTCGAACGGCCTTGTGCTGACCAACAATCACGTCATCGATCACACCGTGAACATCACGGCACAGATCGACGGCACCGGCACCACGTACAAGGTGAAGGTCATCGGCTACGACGCCAAGGATGACGTCGGCCTCGTTCAGCTCGAGAATGCGTCCAACCTTCCGACCATCCCCCTCGGCGATTCGTCGAAGCTCTCGGTCGGCGACGCGATCACCGTGCTCGGCAATGCGCTTGGCAAGGGCGGCACACCGGCGGATGTCAGTGGCACGATCGCTGGACTTGGCGCCCAGATCACGGCGAGCGACGACAATGGCAACAGCGAGACCCTGACCGGCATGCTCCAGGTCAGCGCCGCGATTCAACCCGGTGACTCGGGTGGTCCGGAGGTCAACTCGGCCGGTCAGGTCATCGGCATGACCACCGCGGGTCAGACCTCGGGGAATCCCGGTCAGGAGGCCGCGTCGACCACAGGGTTCGCGATCCCGGTCAACAAGGCGATGACGATCATCTCCGAGATCCGCGCCGGCAGCGGTACGAACATCCACATCGGGAACGCGGCCCTGCTCGGGGTGGCGATCGCAACCACCCAACCAGGGCTCCAAGGGATCGCTCCCGACTGCACGGCCTCCCTCGCCACGGCAGGCGCCTGGGTCAGCGCCGTCAACCAGAACCCTGCCCGCAGCGCCGGTGTGGCAGTCTGCAGCCGTATCACCAGCATCGGAGGGACCGCGATTTCGACCCAGAACGACCTGTCCAACGCGATGGAGGGATTCCAGGCTGGGCAGACCGTGACCCTCACCTGGATGGACGCGTCGGGCGCGAGCCACAGCGCCAACGTCACACTCGGCCAGGCCAGCTTCCCCGACTGACACCGGGGGATCCTCCGCCGCCGGACGCGACTCCGGCGGAGGCTGACTAGTCCCGTTGGCGAGCTGATGATGGACGCGGCCAAGCAGGGGTCGCGCCGTACCTCAGCTGGCTCGTCCTGCGTCGCGGAGCAGGAGGGGTCAGCCACGCCGCTGCTCAGCTTGGCAGCGCCCTCCCTCGCGCAAGCAGATTGTCGCACTCACTCGGGCGCCGCCAAATTCGCTGCGTCGCGGCTGACCCCTCCCGCTCCGAGCCCGCGCTCAGCTTAGGCGACGCCGCTTCTCGCTCGGTAGCGTCCAGCCTGGGTTTCGCTGACCTCGGACGCTGCCAGATTGCCGCTGTGCGCATGCACCGGCCGAAGGCTCCCCGACGAGCGCCTCAAGAGGATGGCGACCTCCTGAGCTGACCACGACCTCGGAGCGGGAGGAGGGAGCCGCGACGCAGCGAATTTGTGAGCGCCGGAGAGAGCGCGACAATCTGCTTGCGCGAACGGAGGCGCTGACAAGCTGAGCAGGGGCGCGGCTCCCTCCTCCCGCTCCGCGACGCAGAGCGCGTTCTCTGAAGCCGGAGAGGCCCCGGCGGAGGCTGAATAGTCCGGTTTGAAGCCGGAGCCGGGGTCTCCTCCGGCGCTATCCCATCGCCCGTAACATCAGCGATTCCGCGGCGTGATGACGCGTTTGAAGCGTCGAGGCTATAACTCAGGAAGCCCCTGAGGGGGCCCGCCTCGAGCCGGCGCCAGGCTCGCGCGGGAGATCGTGATGTGTCACGACGTTTGGTGACCGCCAAGCAGCGTGCGGGTGATGCCAGGGCCGCCCCGGAGAACCGGCCCACGGCGAGCTCTGGCAGCGTCGCGCCCATCTGGATCCTCAACATCGGCATGGCCCTCGCGGCTGCAGCGGTCTATGTGGCGTTCATCGCGCCGCTGCGGCGGCCGAGCGGCGTGGCGGTCCTCTCGATCGCCTTGCTAGTGGCCGCATTCGCGGTCGGCGAGTGGTGGCGCGTGTTCATCCACTTCCGCCAGGAGGCTCAGTCATACTCGCTGAGCGAGATCCCGCTGGTGATCGGTGTTTTTGCGCTCGCGGGAGACCCAGGAGAGCTGGTGCTTGCTCGCGTTGTCGGCGCAGCAATCGGGCTCGGCCTGCTCCGCCGGCAGGAACCGAAGCGGCTCGTGTTCAACCTCGCCAGCTTCGCCATCGAGACCGAGACGCTGTCGCTCCTCGTCAACCACATCTCCGGCACCAACGCGGCCAGCTGGGTGGTGTGGCTTTGGGTGCTGCTGTTCATGTCGATCGCATCGCTGCTGGGGTTCGGACTCACGGTGATCGCGATCTCCCTGGCGGAGGGCCGGCAGCCACACCGGCAATGGCTTCAGCCGATCGTCATCGTGCTCATCGGCGGATTCGCGAACTGCAGCCTCGAACTCGTGATCGTCGCGCTCGGCAGGAGCAACCCGGCGATACTGTTCCTCCTGCTGACACCGCTCGCCGCAATCGTCGCCGCGTACGTGCTCTACACGCGCGAATACCAGAAGAACCAGCGGCTCAAGAACCTGTACACGTCGAGCGGCATGCTGCAACGCGCGAGCTCCGGAGGCGCCGCGATTCCAGAGCTGCTCGACCACTACTGCACTGTCTTCCGAGTCGACACCGCGATGGTGTCACTGCTGCCGGTCGCGACCGGCACCGGCTCGTCGCGCACCATCAGCACCAGGCGCGGCGTGCGCGACGCGGTTGACATGGTGCTGAGCGCCGAGCAGCTCGAGCGACTCCTTCCGCTGCTCGACGAGGCCACGTCGTCGTATGTCGATGCCGGGTTCGAGGTCGTCCAGCGAGGCGTGATCATCACGCCGTCGACGTCGAATCCCGACCTGCGCAGATGGCTGAGTGAGCAAGGCTTTCGCGACGCCATGGCGACGCTCCTTCAGGGCGAGGGCACCCTGCTCGGGACCCTGATCGTCGCCAACCGGCTGAGCGACCTGGGCAGCTTCAACAGCGACGACCTCCGTGACTTCGACGCCTATGCCGCGCAGATCACCGTTGCCGTGCAGAACACCAGCCTCGGCGATCGTCTCCACCGGCAGGCGTTCTACGACACGCTCACCGGTCTCTCCAATCGCGCCTTGTTCATGGACCGTCTCGAGCACGCGCTCACGCGCCGCGAGCGGAACGGTGAGTCACTGGCGGTGCTGTTCCTTGACCTCGACAACTTCAAGGAGATCAACGACAGCCTCGGACACATGGCCGGCGACGAGTTGCTCGCTCGCGTGGCCGACAGCCTGAAGACCGTGTTGCGCGCATCGGACACGCCCGCACGTTTCGGCGGCGACGAGTTCGCGATCCTCGTCGAGGAAACCGCCGATCGCGAGGACACGCTCCGTGTCGTCGATCGCGTCGAGTTGGTGTTCAAGTCTCGTTTCAAGGTTGGCGGGCGCGAGGTCACGATCAGCGCGTCGATCGGGGTCGCGGTCACGGCGTCGCGGGACATCTCAGCCGAGGAGCTGGTGGGACGCGCCGACGTGGCCATGTACCGGGCAAAGCTCAAAGGCAAGGACACGTCGGAGATCTTCGAACCCGGGATGCAGGATGTGGTGTCCCGCCGGCTCGAGGTGCGCACCGACCTCGAGCGCGCCGTCGACGACCGCGAGTTGGTAGTCCTCTATCAACCGATCGTCGACATGGCGTCCAGCACGCCGGTGGGTGTCGAAGCGCTGGTGCGCTGGAAGCATCCCCGCTGGGGCATGGTCGGGCCGGCTGAATTCATCGGCATCGCCGAGGAGACGGGCATCATCCGCGAGCTCGGCCTCCACGTCCTCGAAGTGGCGTGCAGGCAATGGCAGGCCTGGCATGTCGGCCTCGACGATGAGCCGACGGTGACGATGAGCGTCAACGTCTCGCCCCGCCAGCTGCGACACCCGGACTTTGTCAAGGATGTGAGCCGCATCCTCGTCAAGACCGGGCTGCTGCCCTCGCATCTCACCCTCGAGATCACCGAGAGCTTTATGGTCGACGACCCGGCGAGCGCCCGCGCGCGGCTGCACGAGCTCAAGACGCTCGGGGTTCGCATCTCGATGGACGACTTCGGCACCGGCTACTCCTCGCTTGCCTCGCTCCAGGACCTGCCCCTGGACATCTTGAAGATCGACAAGCTGTTCGTCGATCACGTCGCCGAGGATCCGCGCCGGACGGCATTCGCTCAGGCGATCATCCGGATGGGCAAGACGCTCGGGCTCGGACTTGTCGCCGAGGGCGTCGAGAACGCCGACCAGGCCGAGCGCCTTCAGAGCCTCGGCTGCCGCTTCGCCCAGGGCTTCTACTTCTCGCGACCGGTGCACGCGGATGAGATCCAGAAGATGCTGCTGGCATCGCACGCCATCCGGGTGAACGGGGGGCGCTGGGTCCAGCCAGACCCCGCCGGTCAGCGTGCGCGGCTGCGCGTGCTCGAGAGCGCTTAGCTCAGAGCCAGGGGGCTCACGGGGGGATTCCCCGTGGCTGGGGAGCTTAGGTCCGAAACAGGGGGCTCACGGGGGATTCCCCGTGGCTCGGGAGCTTAGGTCCGAAACAGGGGGCTCACGGGGGATTCCCCGTGGCTCGGGAGCTTAGGTCCGAAACAGGGGGCTCACGGGGGATTCCCCGTGGCTCGGGAGCTTAGGTCCGAAACAGGGGGCTCACGGGGGATTCCCCCGTGTGTCAGAAGATCGCGTCGATGCGGGCGAGGAGGTCCGGGGTGAGCTTGGCGAGCACGTCGAGCGCGCCGAGATTCTCCCGGACCTGCTCCACACGAACTCGCACCGGTGATGACCGTCGAGACATGTGGGTTGGATGCGCACCATGCGATCGCGAGCTGCGCGGTGCTGGCCCCGAGCTCGCGTGCGATCACACCGAGCTCGCCAACGCGCCGGTTGGCGTCCGCGCTGGTCACGTTCTCCTTGAGCCATCCGTAGCCGGGGAGCGCGGCGCGGCTGTCGGACGGGACGCCCTCGCTGTACTTGCCGCTGAGGAGGCCCGAGGCGAGCGGGCTCCAGGTCGTCAGGCCGAGACCGATCCGGTCGTAGAGCGGCGCGAACTCGCGCTCGACCTTGGCGCGCTCGAAGAGGTTGTACTGCGGCTGCTCCATCACCGGCCTGTGCAGGTGGTGGCGATCGGCGATCTCCCACGCTTGGAGGATCGCCTCGGCGCTCCACTCGGACGTGCCCCAGTACAGGGCGCGACCCGAGCTGATGATGTCGTGCATCGCTCGCACCGTCTCCTCGATCGGCGTCTCGGGATCGGGACGGTGGCAGAAGATGAGGTCGAGGAAGTCGAGACCGAGACGGCGCAACGACCCGTCCACGGCGTGGAGCAGGTACTTGCGATTGAGCGTGTTCCGCATGTTGACCGCGCCCTCGATCCCCCAAAAGAACTTGCTCGAGATGACGTAGCTCTCCCGCGGCCATCCGAGCTCCGCGATCGCCTCGCCCATGATGGTTTCCGATCGGCCCCCGGCGTAGACCTCGGCGTTGTCGAAGAAGTTGACGCCGGCGTCGTACGCGGCCGCGAGGCAGTCGCGAGCGCTGCTGCCGGCGAGCTGAGGGCCGAAACTGACCCACGATCCAAATGAAAGAACGCTGACCTGAAGCCCCGAGCGGCCGAGGTGCCGATACTGCATCTCCATGACGCACGAGAATAGAGCCCTGGGGCAAGGCCGCGGCGCGCGCAAGCGGCGATGAGCCAGCTCGACACGCTCACCGGTTGGATCGCGGCGGCATTGTTCGGTGTGGCCATCGGGTCGTCGCTGGTGAACCGATGGAGGCTCTCCGGTGGACGAAGCTTCTCGATGGGATGGTTCCGCGCTCACAACTGGCTCGGCGCCGTAGCGGCGGCGGCGGGGGTCGCGCACTGCCTGTCGTCGGTCACCCGGACCACACTTCCCGCCGGCGAGGAGATTGGCATCTGGGCCGGGGCGGCAGCGGTCGGCCTGCTCGTCCTCACCGCGTTCGCCGGCAGCGGTCTCTCCGGCGCAAGGCGCGACGCCCGGCGACGGATCCGGCGCAACCACGTCGCCACCATGTTCGCGGTGCTCGCGGTAGGGGTCGTGCACACCGCGCTGAACGGCCCGCTCGCAGGCCGATGAGCAGGGGCAAGGCGCGTGCCCGCGCCGGACGGGACTCTGGCAAGATTGACCTCCGCACCCGCGGGCTAGTGATATGGACCTGATGCGCGATCGTGGGAGGCACGCTCGATGACTGAGACCACCGAGGCTGCAGCCCCGTCCGGTGCGGGCGCCGAACCGGCCGCCCCCAAGCCCCCGGCGAGCGAGCTCGACCCTCGTCGCTGGCTCGCCCTGGCGAGCGTGATGACCGCGCTCTTCATGGTGCTGCTCGACGTCTCGATCGTGAACGTCGCGATCCCTGCGATCCGTTCCAACCTCTCCGCCAACAACGCCGACATCCAGTTCGTCATCGCCGGCTACGGCCTCGCCTATGCGGTGCTGCTCATCACCGGCGGTCGACTTGGTGACATCTTTGGCAGAAAGCGACTGTTCATCATCGGGATGTCGGGGTTCGTGATCGCCTCCGCGCTCTGCGGCCTCGCCCAGAGCGCGATCATGCTCGATCTCTCCCGGGTGCTCCAGGGCGCGATGGCGGCGATGATGTATCCGCAGGTCCTGTCGGTCATCCAGGTCACCTTCCCACCCCAGGAGCGCGCTCGCGTCTTCGGCCTGGTCGGAGCGGTGATCGGCATCGCGACCATCACGGGACCGCTCGCCGGTGGGCTGATCATCCGCAACGACATCACCGGCCAATCCTGGCGGTGGATCTTCCTGGTCAACCTGCCGATCGGCATCGGCGCGCTGATCGCCGCAACCCGGCTGATCACCGAGTCTCGCGCTCCCAACGCCAAACGTCTCGACTTTGGCGGCGTGATCCTCTCCACCGCGGGGATCCTGCTGCTCGTCTATCCACTCGTCGAGGGGCAGGTCGCCGGATGGCCCGCCTGGACCTTCATCTGCATGGCGATCAGCCCGGTGATGCTCGCACTGTTCATCCTGTACGAGCGGTCGCTGCCGTCGACCCGGTTTCCGCTGGTGCAGCTCTCACTGTTCCGGATCCGTTCCTTCAGCGTCGGGGTGGCGATCTCCGCGATCTTCATCGCCGGGATCCCCGCGTTCTTCTTCACCTTCAGCCTGATGGTCCAGGTCGGCCTGGGATTCAGCGCGCTCAACGCGGGCTTGACGACGATCCCCTGGAGCCTCGCCTCCGCGGTCGCATCCTTCATGTCGACCCGCGTTGCTCCACGACTTGGCAAGTACACGATCGCGATCGGATCGGCGCTGCTCGTGATCGGCATCCTCGGTGTCATCGGGACCCTGCACCTCCAGGGCACCAAGCTCACCGGGTGGGACCTGATCCCGTCGTTCGTGGTGAGCGGGCTCGGCCTCGGGACCGTCATCGCGCCGCTGCTCAACATCATCCTGGCGGGCGTGCCCGGTAGGGACGCCGGCTCCGCGTCGGGTGTGCTCACCACGTTTCAGCAGCTCGGCGGCGCCATCGGCGTCGCGGTTGTCGGCGTGGTGTTCTTCGGTCTTCTCACGAGCCGTGCACCCGATGCGATCGCATCGGTGACCCCGCAGCTCCAGTCGCAGCTCGCGGCCGCCAACGTGCCGCCTCAGGCCGCTTCGGCGCTCGTCGCGAAGTTCTCCACCTGCTTCAAGGAGCAGGCCTCCGCGAGCGATCCATCCGCTCCGATCCCCGGATGTTCACGGACGTCAGGATCACCCCAGGTGACTGCGGCATTCGCGACCGCTGCGCAGGCCGGGCTTGCGCGCGACTTCGTGACTTCCGTCGAGCGAATCCTGTTCTTCAACGTCGGCTTCTGGGCGCTCACCGGGATACTTTCGATGCTGCTGCCGCGGGCCCGGCCGCAACCGGTTGCCGGAGCCGCGCACGCCGCCTGACATGAGGACGGGCTGCCAGTCCTCGATCGAGGTACCGGCAGCCCGCGGGGGAGACTAGTTGGACAGGCCGTGGCTCACGTTGGAGAAGACGTTGTTCACGGTCTTGCCCAGCGTGGTGAGGATGACGATAACGACGATCGAGATGAGGACAAGGATCAGCGCATATTCGATCATGCCCTGACCTTCCTGGTTATTCCTGAGCCTTTCCACAAGCTCACGGATGCGTTCCCCGACCTCCAAAACCCTGTTGCCCATTTTTGATATCTCCGATAAAGACGTTTCCCCGTGTAGCGAGGCGACCCATTCAGAATGGGCGGTGATCTCAAACCCTTCCGGAAAGCCTGGTAACAGGTAGTCGCACAAGGATTCGCGTTCCGCTGACGTATTCGTCATCGAGTGTGATGGCCCCCTTGTGGGCGGAGACGATGGCGGCACAGATCGCGAGCCCGAGTCCGGCGCCACCGGTCTTGCGGGACCGCGATGAGTCACCGCGCGAGAACCGCTCGAAGATGACCGGACGCAGCGACGCTGGGATTCCGGGCCCGCTGTCGGTGATCGAGATGCCACATGAGGCCGGTGGAAGGGGCGCGAGCGCGACATCGACGCGCCCACCTCGTGGCGTGTAGGCGAGCGCGTTTTCGAGAAGGTTGTCAAAAAGGCGGCCGAGGAGCAGGGCGTCACCCTCCACCACCCCCTCGCAGTCGAGCTGTTCGGTCAGCGCGACGCCGAGCGTGGTCGCATGGCCCTCCCAGCGGGCGAACGCCTCCTCGAGCACGTCGGTGATGTCGATTCGCGAGATCGAGGTGATGAGCCCCCCGGCGTCGCCGCGGGACAGGGTCAAAAGGGACTCAGAGATCTTCACCAGGCGTTGCGTGTTCTTGAGCGCGAGCTTCACGGTCGCGGTGAGCTCGTCGGGTGTGCGGGGCTGCAGCAGGGTGATCTCGAGATCGCTCTGGAGTGCCGACAGCGGGTTTCGCAACTCGTGGGCCGCATCCGCGGTGAACCTGCGCAGCTGATCTGCGGTCGCCATCTGGGCCTGGTCGCGAGCGATCAGCGACCGGACCGTCAGCTCGCTCAGGCACGCGGTCACCACCACGGCGACGAACTGGAACTTGGCGGTGAGCGGGTCGACTGCGCCGGTGAGGGCGGTGACCAGGGTGATGAGCACGGCGGCTGCGGTGATCGACGCGGCGTACGGGGTCGGCAGCAGCCAGGTCGCGAAGAGCACCGCCAGCAACAGCATCCCGCCGAGGGTCGGGTTGTTCGGAACGGCGATCTCGATGACCAGAACCAGTGCGAGCATGGCCATGCAGCCGAGGAACAGGGTCACGCGACCGACCAGCGGGGTCGGTTGCCGGGGGCTGAACGCGTCGCGACGCTTGATCACGGCGTTCATGACAGGGCTGCGGCTTCGCCGCTGATGAGGCGGTATCCGACACCGCGGCAGGTCTCGATGAGCACCGATGCGCTCGCCGCCTGCAGTTTCCGACGCACCTTCCCGGCATACACCTCGACGAGCCCGGATTCGACGGTCTGGGCATCGCCCCACACCGCGTCGTGGATCTGCTCCTTGCTGAGCACCTGGGCGGGGTGGCGGAGGAAAAGCTCGAGGATCTCGTACTCGCGGCGCGTGGTGGGCACGACGTCGCCCCCGACCGTGACCTGGCGGGCAGCGCTGTCCATGGAGAGGTTGCCCGCCTGGAGGACCTCGAGCTGTGGCGCGATCCGGCGGCGGCCCAGCGCTCGGACCCGCGCGAGGACCTCCTCGAAGTGAAACGGCTTGGCCAGGTAGTCGTCGGCGCCGGCGTCGAAACCGGTGAGGCGGTCCTTGACGTCGTCGCGGGCGGTGAGCATGAGAACCGCCGTCGGCGCCCCCTGGAGCCGAAGGTGGCGGCAGAGAGCGATGCCGTCGACGTCGCCACCGAGCATGACGTCGAGGACGGCGACGTCATACGCCAGGCCGGAGCGGAGGGTCTCGATCGCCTCCTCACCGCTCAGGGCGACATCGACCGAGATCCCGGCCTCGGCGAGCCCGCGAGCGAGGCTTCCGGCAACCTCCGGTTCGTCCTCGACGACGAGTACGCGCATGGCCGGCATCGTATGCATCGATCCCGGCCGGCACCGGCTTCGCGAGTGACTCGATACTTGGTCGGATGAAGGACGTCATCGCGACCGGCGACGACCTGGCCATCCGGCGGGTGCGAGATGAGGACGGCGACTACGCTCGCCTGGTCGGCTGGCGGAACAGCCCGCACGTCAGGGAGTGGTGGGACCCCGACGAACCGCCGGTGACGTTACAGGGGGTGATCGAGGAGCTCGGCCTGCGCGGCGCCCGGGACGATCCGACCGTTCCATGCATCATCGAGCTTGCCGGCGAACCGGTCGGCTTCATCCAGTTCTATCCCTGGGACGCCGAAAAGGCCTACCTTGCCGAGATCGGGCTGAGCCTGCCCGAGGGAGCCTGGGGGCTCGACATCTTCATCGGCGACGGCCGCCTTGCGGGCCGGGGGATCGGGTCGCGGGCGGTCAGGCTGCTCTCCGACCATCTCTTCACCGTGGAGGCGGCCACGGTGGTCGCGCTGATCACCGAGGCCACCAACGCCCGATCCCACGCCTCGTACCGGCATGCGGGGATGCGGTTGTCCGGCGAGCCCTTCCTCGACGTCGACACCCGCGGCGGGCAGCGGGTGGAATCGATCCTCATGATCCGCGACCGGCCTGGCGGAACAGCTGGCGGGCGATGATCTCGCGCTGCACCTCGGACGCACCCTCGTAGATACGCGTGCCACGGACGTCGCGGTAGAGGTGCTCCAGGAGGTGTCCGCGCTCGAGCGCCCGGGCGCCGTGCACCTGGATGGCCACGTCGATCGCGAGCATCGCCGTCTCCGTGGCGAAGAGCTTCGCCATCGCCGCGGCCTCGGTGTTCGGGGTGATCCCGGCGTCATGTGCGGCTGCCGCGGAGTGGACGAGCAGGCGGGAGGCCTGGACCCGGGTCGCGACGTCGGCGAGCTGATGGGTCAGTCCCTGGAGCGCCGACAGGGGGTGGCCGAAAGCCTGGCGTTCGGCGGCATGGGCGACCGCGGCGTCGAGCGCAGCCTGAGCCATGCCGACGGCGCAGGCGCCGACGCTGGGACGGAAGAGGTCGAGTGTCCGCATCGCAACGCCGAACCCCTGGTCGACCTCGCCGATGACGTTCTCCGCCGGCACCGCGACGCCGTCGAATTGCAGGCGGCCGATCGGGTGGTCGGCCACGAACGGGATCGGCTCGCCGGACAGTCCGGCGCTCTCACGCGGCACCGCGAACGCCGTGATCCCTCGCGCGCCGGCACCGGGGGTGGTCCGCGCGAAGACCGTGTAGACGTCGGCGTCCGGCGCGTTGGAGATGAACACCTTCTCGCCGGTCAGGCGGAACCCGGGGCCGTCGGGCTCGGCGGCGAGCCCGAGTGCGGCCACGTCCGAACCCGCATCCGGCTCGGTGAGCGCGAAGGCTGCGACCGCCTCGCCCGAAGCGACCCGCGGGATCCAGACGTCGACCACCTCGGGCCGGCCGGCGGCCAGGATTGGATGGGCACCCAATCCCTGGAGCGCGAAGGCGGTCTCGGCCGCCGTCGAATACCGTGCCAGGCCTTCGCGGACCAGGCAGAGGTTGAGCGCCGGGACCTCGCGACCACGCTCCAGCACCTCGGGGACGAGCCCATGCGCGGAAAGCGCCGCGACCAGCTCGCGGTTGACCCTGCCCGGTTCACCGCCGTTCGCGATCGGCGCCAGGACGTCCCGCGCCAGCGCCTCGCTGCGGGCCAGCAGCTCGCGATGTCCCGCCGTCAGATGCGCGTAGGTCGCGCTCACCGGACGACGGCGATGCCGACCAGCTCGACGAGTGCCTTCGGGTCGAAGAGCTCGGCGATACCGAGCACCGCCATGGCAGGGTAGCGGCGGCCGAAATGCGTCCGCCAGACGCTCCCCAGCTCGGCCATGGATGCTCGATAGGCAGCGAGGTCGGTCACGAAGATCTGGAGCGAGACGAGATCGTCGGGCTGCCCCCCGGCGGCCTGCAGCGCGGCGACGAGGTTCCGGGCGGCGAGGTCGAACTGCTCGACCATCGACACCCCAAAGATGGTCCCGTCCGGCGCCTGGGCGGTCTGACCGCCGAGGTACACGGTCCGGCCCGGCGCCGCGACCACCGCGTGCGCGTAGCCGACCGGCGCGGGGAGGTCAGTGGCGGTGACGATCTCGTGCTCGGTGCTCATCGACCCTCCCATCTCGGTGCGCGCCCCTCGGTCCAGGCGCGGTGATACTCGGCGTGATCGTGGCTGCCCATGAGCAGCGCCTGCGTCATCGCGTCGAGCTCGAGCGCTCCCGGCAATCCCATGTCGAGCTCGCGAGTGAGCAGCACCTTGGTCGCCGAGTAGGCGAGAGCCGGCCCATCGGCGAGACGGCGAGCCATGGTCAGAGCCGTTTCCGGGAGCACATCGTCGTCCACCACGGCGGTGGCGAGGCCGATCTCGAGGGCGCGCTCGGCGTCCACCGTGTCGCCGAGCAGCAGCAGCTCGCTGGCCCGCCCGAAGCCGATGACCCGAGGCAGCAGGTACGCGGACCCCATGTCCGCGCCTGCCAGCCCGACCTTGGTGAACAGAAACGCGAAGCGGGCGGAGCGGGCCAGGAGGCGGATGTCCGCCGCGAGCGCGATCACCGCCCCGGCACCGGCGGCGATGCCGTTGACGGCGGCGAGCACCGGCAGGGGACACTCGCGAAGCGCCCGGACCACCGAGCCGGTCATGCGCGTGAACTCGAGGAGATCGCCTGACTGCATCGACTGCAGGGCACCGATGATCTCGACGACGTCGCCGCCCGAGCAGAATCCCCGGCCGCTGCCGGTGATCACGACCACGTGTGTGTCGCCGCGGTGAGGCAGCTCGGCGAGCAGGTCGCGAAGATCGGCATACACGTCGAACGTGAGCGCCCCGAGCTTCTCGGGGCGCGCGAGTGTGATCGTGGCGATGCCCTCGTCGACGCTGAAATCGAAATGCTGCCAGCGTTCGGTGAACCCGGCCGATGCCCGGAAGCGTGTCAAGCCTCTCTGCCTCCCGCGCCGTCGGTGGGAGCGAGCACGCGGAGCGCGGCCCGATCGATCTTGCCCGAGCCGGTGCGTGGCAGCTCGGCGACGATGCGCACCTCGCGCGGAACCTTGTGAGGAGCGAGGCGCTCGCGGACGAACTGGCGCAACCCCTCCGGGCTCGTCGCCGAGGCGGCCCGGAGCACCACCCAGGCCTGGCCGAATGTCAGCCCGTCGCGTTCGGCCGCCACCACGGCACATTCGACCACATCGGGGTGACCGCCGAGGCAGCGCTCGATCTCGGCGGGCGCAACCCAGATCCCGCCCACCTTGAGCAGGTCGTCGGCTCTGCCCCGATAGGTGAAGTACCCGTCGGTGCCGCGCTCCACGAGGTCGCCGCTCCTGACCAGCCCGTCGGCGTACGTCTCGGCGGACGCACCGGTATCCAGCCAGTACATCAGGGCTCCACTCTCGCCTCGGACCCAGAGCCGGCCGATCTGCCCGTCCGCGAGCGGTCGCCCGCCCTCGTCGACAACCTCAGCCTGGTAGCCGGGAACGACCTCGCCGATGGTCCCCGGGCGGACGCGGCCGGGCCGGTTCGAGATGTAGATGTGATACGCCTCGGACGATCCGATTCCGTCGAGCACCTCGACACCGAATGCCTCGTCCCAGCGGCGATGGAGTGGCTCTGGCAGGGCCTCGCCGGCCGACGTGCACAGGCGCAGGCAGCTCAGGTCCTGGGACGCGGCGCTGGGGTGATCGAGCATCGCCTGCATCATGGTCGGCACGTTGACGAGGATCGTCGGCCGGTGCCGCGCGATCAGTTCGAAGATGAGCTCAGTCGTCGTCCTCTCGGCGAAGATCACACCCGTCGCGCCGACGCCGAAGGGAAACAGCGCCGCGAGGTCGCGGGCGTAGCCGAAAAACAGCTTCGGCACCGGCAGGACGACGTCCTCTGCGCGGATGTCGAGCACGCCGCGGGCATATGCCCGATGGCTGAAGATCGGGCTGCGGGCGGTGTGGACGCAGGCCTTCGGTTTGCCGGTGCTCCCGGTGGTGAACTTCCAGATGACGATGTCGTCCTGCGCCATCGGGGCGGCGTCGAGGTCGTCGGGCTGGCGCGAGACCAGCGCTTCGAATGACACCTCGCCCTCGTGCAGATCGCTCGCGGCGGCCCCGACGACCAGCAACCGCGGGCGCGCGCCGCTGGCAGCCGAAGCTTCGCGCATCCGGTCGAGCGTCACCGCATCGACGACCACCACCGTCGCCGCCGTGTAGTCGAGGTAGTACGTGTAATCCTTGGGCTGCAGGAACGTGTACACCTCGGCGGTCACGGCCCCGATCTTCTGCACCGCGTACCAGGTGGCGACGAACTCCACCGAGTTGGCCAGGGCCAGGAGTACCCGCTCGTGAGCCTGGACGCCGAGCTCGAGGAGCCCGTTGCCCACGCGGTTGCTGAGGGCGGAAAGCTCGGCATAGGTGCAGCTGCCCGCCGGTCCGGTCAGCGCCGTCCGCTCTCCCCGCCCCTCGATCACGTTGCGGTCCAGGAAGGCCGTGGCCAGGTTGACGCCGGGCGCGGTTCCCACCGCGCTCACACCCGCTGCGCCGCCTCGACGTGTGAGCGGATCAGGTCGACCAGGAGACGGCTGAGGGTGGCGAGCGTGCCGTCGCCCTCGGTCGCGGTCGCCTCGGCGGGCGCGCCGCAGTAGGCGCGATCCATGCCCATGGCGAGGAAGTCGGTCTGGCCTGCCGCCATGGCCGCGGGCATGTCCAGCTCGTAGGCGGGCAGCCGGCGCATCGTCTCGGCCTCGACGAGCTCAGGGCGCGTGGCGAGGACGAGCGAGGTCTCGTAGCGCCCGGCGTGAGCAGCCCCGCTCTTGAACTCGGGGGTCAGCTGCTCGGCGACGGCACGCCGGGTGAGATCCAGGAAGCCCGCCTTCGCCTCGTCGGCGGCGCGGCGGAGCGTGGCCACCTGGGCAGGCTCGAAGTGGCTGTTGACGATCACGTGGTGGCGGAAGCCCTGGGCGCGGAGGGACGCGCACACCTCGACGACCATCGCGTGCAGCGTGTCCTCGCTGATCGTCACCGCGCCGGTGAAGGCCGCCGAGTAGCGGGTCACGCCGAATCCGATCTCGGGCAGCACCAGCGCTCGCACGGCGCGGTCGTCGGCGAGCGCCATCGCCGCGCGCTCACAGATCGCCGTCGAGATGATCGAGTCGGTGCCGAGCGGCGCGTGGGGGCCGTGCGGTTCCACCGCGCCGACGGGCAGGAGCAACACGGGCACCGGTCCGCTGTCGAGCAGCGCTCGGGCGCGCGGCGAGGTCAGATCGGCGAAATGGATCGACGCAGGCATGCTGAGGACGCCACATTCACGACGTTCCACACTTTACAGTTGCGCCCAGACTCACATGCGAATTGCGGTTGTCGGGGGCGGGCCGGGCGGACTTTACTTTGCGGCGCTCACCAAACAGCTCGACCCGACCCACGAGGTCACCGTGTGGGAGCGCAACGCCGACGACGACACCTTCGGCTTCGGCGTGGTCTTCTCCGATGAGACGCTCGGCGGTATCGAACACGCCGACCCGGCGATCCACGAGGCGATGTCTCGTGAGTTCGCACGATGGGACGACATCGACATCCATTACCGGGGAGAGGTGATCACGTCGGGTGGCCACGGTTTCGCGGCGATGAGCCGCAAGCGGCTGCTCCAGATTCTGCACGCCCGCTGTCGCGAGCTTGGTGTGACGCTGCGCTTCAACACCGAAGCACCGCCCGCCGGCGAGCTCGCGATGACCCATGACCTGGTGGTAGGCGCAGACGGCGTGAACTCGACGATACGGAGCCGGTACGCGGAAACGTTTCGACCGCACCTCGAGATGCGCCGCTGCAAGTTCATGTGGCTTGGGACCGACCTCGTCTTCGATGCGTTCAAGTTCTATATCGTCGAGACGCCGCACGGCATCATGCAGATCCACGGCTACCCGTACGACGCGACCGGGAGCACCTTCATCGTGGAGATGAACGACACGGTGTGGCGCGGCGCCGGCTTCGAGGCACTTGCCGCGCGCAGGTTCGATCCCGGTGAGAGCGATATCGCCGGCATCGCGGAGATACGCCGGCTCTTCGCGCCAATCCTCGACGATCATGCTGTGCACGCGAACAACTCGAGATGGATCAGCTTCACCACCGTGCGCAACCAGTGCTGGCATCACGCCAACGTCGTGATCCTCGGTGATGCCGCGCACACCGCGCACTTCTCGATCGGATCGGGCACCAAGCTCGCCATGGAGGACGCGCTCGCACTCGCCGCAGGCCTGCACGAGAACGAGACCGTCGCGGAGGCGCTCGAGGCGTACGAGGTGGAGCGCAAACCGGTGGTGGTGTCGACTCAGCGGGCTGCGCAGGCGAGCCTCGAATGGTTCGAAAACCTCGGTCAGTACGTCCATCAGGAACCGTTGCAGTTCGCGTTCAACATCTTGACGCGGAGCCGCCGGGTCACCTACGACAACCTGCGCCTGCGCGACCCGGAATTCGTCGGCGAGGTCGACGCCTGGTTCGCGAGCCGGGTGAACGCACAACCACCGCATACCGACGCGACGGCGACACCCCCAATGTTCCAGCCCTTTCGATTGCGCGACCTCGAGTTGAAGAACCGTGTCGTCGTGTCGGCGATGGACATGTACTCGGCGGTGGACGGCGTGCCCAATGACCTCCATCTCGTGAACACCGGAAGCAAGGCGCTGGGAGGTGCCGGCCTGGTGATGACCGAGATGGTGTGCGTCTCCGCGGCCGGTAGGATCACGCCGGGCTGCGCGGGGATGTACGCGCCCGAGCACGAGCCCGCGTGGAGGCGCATCGTCGACTTCGTGCACGAGCAGACGAGCGCTCGCATCGGACTGCAACTCGGACACTCGGGGCGCAAGGGGTCGACGCGGCTGATGTGGGAAGGCATGGACGAACCGCTCCCGGACGCCAACTGGGAGGTCATCGCGCCCTCGCCCATCCCCTATTCACCCACCAATCAGGTGCCGCACGAGCTCACCAGCGATGAGATGGTCTGTATCCGCGACCACTTCGTCCGCGCGGCCGAGGCCGGTGAGCGCGCCGGCTTCGATCTCCTCGAGCTGCACTGTGCGCATGGGTATCTCCTCTCCAGCTTCATCTCGCCGATCTCGAATCAGCGGTCGGATGCCTACGGCGGATCCCTGGAGCACCGCCTCCGCTATCCGCTCGAGGTCTTCGACGCGATGCGCGCGGTGTGGCCGGCTCGCAAGCCGATGACCGTGCGCATCTCCGCCACCGACTGGTACCCGGGGGGTAACGACGCCGACGACGCCGTGGAGATCGCCCGGGCATTTGCAGCGCACGGAGCCGATGCGATCGACGTATCAACCGGTCAGGTGATCAAGGATGAGCAACCCGCATTCGGGCGTTCGTACCAGACGCCCTACGCGGATCGCATTCGCAACGAGCTGGGCATCGCAACCATCGCGGTGGGGGTCATCTCGTCATATGACGATGTCAACTCGTTGATCCTCGCCGGCCGAGCCGATCTCTGCGCACTTGCACGTGCCCACCTGTACGACCCGCAATGGACGCTCCATGCGGCGGCCGACCAGGGATATCACGGGCCTGGCGCGGAGTGGCCCGACCCATTCAAAGCAGGGAGTTGCAAGCCACAGGGAGGTCGGAGCGACGGCCCGAAGCCCAGGCTGCAGCTCATCCGCGAGGGTGCGGCGCAGACGCGCCACAGCCGCTGGCGACCGCGCTGAGTTCGGGTCATTTCGATTGCGCTTCGGCGACCCTCGCTCCCCAGGTGTCAGGGCTGACGTCGCGTACGTGAGTAGAGAACAGCCAATGGTGTCCTTCGAGGTCAAGAACGCCGTACTGCCGTTCGCCGTACATGGTCTCGTGCAGGGCCTCAACGATGGTTGCGCCGGCTGCAACAGCACGCGCATGATGGGCGTCGACATCCTCGACGAACACTGTCAATGACTGGGTATGGCACCCGGCCTGCGCAGGGCTCGCGCCGTCGTCGGCCGAGGTTCGCAGCATGATCCAGGCACTCCCGAGGTGCAACTGCGCACCGGAGATGCCATCGCCGGTCTCACCGTATCGGTAGTGCTCGATGAAACCAAAGTGGGACGAGAGCCACACCATGGCGGCGGCAACGTTCTGATATTCGAGGTGCGGAAGCACGGTATCTGCAGGTACGGAGCGATTCCTCAGCATCATTGTTGCCCCAGGAGGTCGCGAAGTTTCGTGGACGTGTTCCAGTTCCGCTGAGTTACGCGCACGCCGAGCGCGCGCTCCCAGTCGGGCAGTGTCGACCCCATGACTCCATTCGGGAGGCGCACATAGATCACCCGTTTGCCGAAAGCGAACTCGTCGGGTTGGAAGGCGTTTCGATCGACACCGGCCCGCTTCGCAGCGGCGGGCTCCGCGTTCAGGAACGCGACATGCAGCTCGGCTGGCGCAACGCCGCGCGCGACGAAGGGATTGGCGTCGATGGCCGCCATGAACTCGCTGGCGGTTCGCACCAGCACCGAGGCGTCCATGTGGAAGGTGATGCTGATGCGCGTCGAGATCTCGTCCTCGATCGCCGCGGCAGTGCGCCGTCCCGACGAGAAGATCGCGTTGCCACTCTGCCCGTGGGTGCGCACCTTCGCGTATCCGAGCGATTCGAGCAGTGTGCGAAGGTCCAGCATCGAGATTCTCTTGGCACGGCCGACGTTGATGCCTCGGATCAGCGCGACCCAGGTCTGGCTCACGACCCGGCGACAGGTGAGCGAGCCGTCATCGCGGTGGCGAGGCTGTCGAAAAACCATTTGCGCTCGCGAACCAGGAAGAAGAGATGGCCGCCCCTGAAAGTCACGAGTTGCGATCCTGCGATGCCGCGTCGCATCGCCTCCGCCTCACGGAGCGGGGCGATCCTGTCCTTGCGCCCGTGCAGGATGGTGGTTGGTACTTGGATCTCATCAAGGCGGGCGATGCATTCGTAGGATCGCGACGCCTCTCGCTGCCGGGAAAAGGCGTACCGCGGCTGCGGGTATTTCCCGCGGAACACCAGGCTGCTCAGCACGCCGAGCATCTCCATGCGCGACATGGAGCCGTCGAGCCTCGCCGACGCTCTGGTGCTCACCAGCACAAGCCGTGCGACACGATCGGGGTGTTCGAGCGCCAGGTCCAACGCGACTTTACCGCCCATCGATATCCCTACCACCGTCGCCCGACTCATGCCGACGGCATCCATGAGCCGGTCGGTGTCGTTGGCCATCATCGGGATGGTGTAGGGCGCGTCCGGCTTGTCGGTGCGTCCGGCACCGCGGTTGTCGAAAGCGAGCACACGGTGGGTCTGCGCACAGAAGTCGGTGAGCCACCCCCACTGCGAGATGTCGCTGGCGAGCCCGCCAATCAAGACGAGTGGTTCGCCGGATCCATGCAGTTCGTAGTACACATCGATGTCGCCGGCGTGAATGACCGGCACGGTTAGCGTGACCCCGTTGCGCTGTCACTCGCATGCACGGCGCGCGACGCCGGTGGCGTCACGCCTGCAGCACGACCGCGAGGCCCTGGCCGACGCCGATGCAGATCGCGGCGAGGCCGTAGCCCGCCACCCCGGTCGGCGCAGCTCGTGCGCGAGCGGCCGAGGATGCGCGCCCCTGAGCGCCCGAGTGGGATGGCCGATCGCGATCGCGCCGCCGCGTTCGGGTTGACCTTCTCCGGGTCGAGCTCAGGCCACTCGTGCAGGCAGGCAAGCGACTGCGCCGCGAAGGCCTCGTTCAGCTCGACGACGTCGAGGTCCTTCCAGTCCGATGCCGGCGCGCGCGAGCGCCGCGTTGGCGGCCTGCGACCGGCCCGATGCCGAAGACGTCGGGGTCCACCGCCGTGAGCTGCCCGCGCGACGATGCGCGCCAGCGGAGCGCGGCCGGCGCGTTCGCGCTCGCCTGGCGTCGCCGAGCAGCACCGCGGCGGCGCCGTCGTTGAGCGGCGAGGAGTTCCCGGCGGTCACGGTCCCGCCCTCGAGAACGCCGGCTCGCAGCTTGGCGAGCTTCTCGAGCGACGTGTCGGCGCGGATGCACTCGTCCCGGTCAGGTCGATGCCGGCCACAGGGACGACCTCCTCGGCGTATCGCCCCGCGTCCCACGCGCTGGCCGCCGGCTGGTGGCTGCGCAGCGCGAACGCGTCCTGCTCCTCGCGGCGTGATGCCGTGCATTTCGCGGCGAGCATCTCCGTGCTCTCGCCGAGCGAGATCGTCCACTGCGCGGGCATGCTTCGGGTTGACCATGCGCCAGCCGAGCGTGGTGGAGTAGAGCGTCTCGTTGCCGGCGCGGGAATGCCGCGACGGCTTGAGCACGACCCAGGGAGCGCGGCTCATCGACCTCGCCTCCGCCGGCGACGACAGATCGAGTGCGTCGCCGACGGCGATCGCGCGGCTCGCCCTGGATCGCGGCCTCGAGGCTCGAGCCGCAGAGGCGGTTGACGGTCGCGCCGGGAACGCTCGGTCGGCCGCCGGCGAGCAGCACGTGCCATGCGCGCGACGTTGCGGTTGTCCTCGCCCGCGCCGTTGCCGTCGCCATAGATGACGTCGTCGATCGCGGCGGGGTCGAGGGCTGGACGCGCTTGACGAGTTCGGCGATCACCCCGGCCGCAAGGTCGTCCGGGCGAACGCCGGCAAGCGCGCCCCCGTAGCGGCCGATAGGGGTGCGCACCGCGTCCAGGACGAAGACGTCCTCGCTCATGCGCCCCTGGTCGCCTCGAGACGGCGCAGTACCGTGAGCTCTTCCGCAGTCGGCGGTTCGGTGGTCGCCAGCTCTGCTGAAACCGCCAGCGGCCAGCCCGAAGCCGCCCGGGCATCCTCAGCGGTCGATCCGTCGTGCACGCTCACGAGCGTGAGCTCGCATGTCTCCGGGTCGGGAGTTAGGATGCCACGGTCGGTGATGACCACCCGCGGCCCGGTGCCGTGGAGACCGAGCCGGCGGCGGTCTCCAGGCCCCTGGCCGAAACCGATCGAGGTCATGAAGTCAAGACGATCGACGAACGTCCGCGGGGTCTGGCGTAGCACCACGACGACCTCGCGGCACGACGCGGCAATCTCGGGAGCGCCGCCCGCGCCGGGAAGCCGCACCGTGGGGTGGCGATAGTCGGCCCCGATCACTGTGGTGTTGATATTGGCGTAGCGGTCGATCTGCGCGCCGCTGAGGAAGCCGACGTCGATCCGGCCGGGTTGCAACCAGTAGTTGAAGACCTCCGGCACGCTCACCACGGCAACGGCGGTCTCCGCGAGGATGCCGTCGCCGATCGACAGCGGCAGGCGATCCGGTTTCGCGCCGAGCGTTCCCGACTCGTAGATGAGCACAACGTCGGGCGCGCTGGTCTCGCGGGCGAGGTTCGCAGCAGTGCTCGGCAGGCCGATGCCGACAAAGCATACGGTGCCGTTGTGCAGCTGGCGTGCGGCCGCGACGGTCATCATCTCGTCGGAGGTGTAGGCGACTGTCACGCCGCAGGTGCCCGGCGGACCACGTTCTCGTCCATCCAGCGGAGGAACGTCTCGCGGTGCTTGCTGATCGCGTCCCATTCGCTGTAAAAGGCATTGTCCCGCAACGAGTATCCCTGTGCGTAGGAAGGGTGCGCCCCGCCCGGCGCCAATGCCACGTAGGTGGTGGCGAACGATGGGAGCACGACCTCCCTCGGCTGCGGATCGAGGCTGTCGACGATCTCCTCGACGGTGATCAACGACTGTTTCGCGGCGAGCACGGCTTCCTTCTGCACGCCGAGGATGCCCCACATCTGCACATTGCCCTTGCGGTCCGCGCGCTGCGCGTGAATGATGGTCACATCGGGTGACAGCGCAGACACCGCGGTGAGCACCTCGCCGGTGAAGGGGCACGTGATCGGACGGATGCTGTCGGTCTGCGCGGCGAGGTCGGTGCCCACATAGCCGCGCATTACGGCAAACGGCACGCCGCTCGCACCGGCGACGTATCGGTTGGCCATCCCCGCATGACTGTGTTCCTCGAGGTCAAGCGGATGCGGCCATGCGTTCTCGACCGCGTCGCGGAACCGGTGCAGTGAGCCGACGCCCGGGTTGCCGCCCCACGAGAAGATCAATTTGGTGGCACACCCCATCCCGATCAGCTGGTCGTAGATGAGGTCCGGGGTCATTCGCACCAGGGTGAGATTGCGACGTCCCTGGCGGATGATCTCGTGGCCGGCGGCGAACGGGATGAGATGCGTGAAACCCTCCATCACCAGCATGTCCCCATCGTGGACGACCGCGGCGATGCCGTCGTGCAGCGAGACGATCTCAGCCATGCTCACAGATCAACGTGTTCGCGTAGCGCACGCTCGTAAGGCCAACCATAGCTTTCTCGGTGCCGCAAACAGTAGTCTGGGTGCCGCCGACGACATGGGGTATGAATGGGCGACACGCTGACCCCCACCACAACGACCGCACGTGACTTCACCAGGCAGGTGATCGACCGGCTCGAGAACTGCTCCGACCCACGGCTGCATGCGCTGGTCGCCGGGCTCATCCGGCATCTGCACGAGTTCGCCATCGAGGAGTTGCTCACCGATGTGGAATGGATGACGGGCATCCGCTTCCTTACCGATGTCGGACACATCACCACCGATCAGCGCCAGGAGTTCATCCTGCTCTCGGATACGCTCGGGCTGTCGATGCTCGTCGACCTCATCAACCACGGCGCCGCGAGCACTGCGACGGAGTCGACGGTGCAGGGCCCGTTCTACGTCGAAGGTGCACCCTGGCGGTCCAACGGCGATGCGATCACCGACGATGTCGGCGATCAACCCCTGCTGGTCACCGGTCACGTCCGGGACACATCCGGCGGTCCCCTGCCGGCTGCGACCGTCGACGTGTGGCAGAACGCGACCAATCGACTGTACGCGGTACAGGACGAGACCCAGGCCGCGGAGAACTTGCGCGGCCGGTTTCGGACCGACGGCGACGGCTCCTTCGCCTTTCGAACGGTCCGGCCGGTGGACTACCCGATTCCCGACGACGGTCCGGTCGGCAGGATGCTCCAGGCGACAGGTCGGCACCCGTGGCGGCCGGCCCACATCCACTTGATGGTGTCGGCGGACGGGCACGTTCCGGTCACGACCCACGTGTTCGATTCGGAGAGCCGGTACCTCGAATCCGACGCCGTCTTCGGCGTCAAGCCGTCGCTGGTGCGCACGTTTGCGGTGCACGAGCACGGCGATGCAGCGGAGGGTTCGGGCATGAGCGGACGCTGGTACACCACGGACATCGACATCGCTCTCCGGCCTGACGAGACCGGCTAATCTGAGGGAACCGCCCCCTCTTCCAGTTGCTGCTGGACTCTGCGCATCCCGCGCAGCCAGCGCTCGGGATCGTCGGTCTTGCGCTGGATCCAGGTTTGCGCGATCGGATCGGACAGCACCAGGAAGCGCTCGTCGCGGATCGCATCCACCACCGAGCGCGCGACCTCCTCGGGTTCCTTGATCGGACCGGCCACGGTCACCGCGAATCGGGGATCGGCGCGCTCCAGCATGGGCGTCCGCACCCCGAGCGGCGCGATCAACGAGACGCGGATACCGCGGTGGTGGTACGTGATCGACAGCCACTCGGCGAGGCCGACGACCGCGTGCTTGGTGGTGGCGTACGTGACGTTGCCGTGGCTGGTGAGGATGCCGGCGATCGACGCGGTGTGCACGAGGTAGCCGGTCCCTCGTTCGAGCATCCCGGGGAGCACGGCACGCACCGCATAGACGTGCGCCATGACGTTCACCGCCCACTGCGCGTTCCAGACGTCGGGCTCGGTGGTCAGGATGTCGCCGCCGGTCGCCACGCCGGCGTTGCTGAAGCAGATGTCGATGGGACCGAGACGCGAGCTGACCTCGGCAACCATCGCGTTGACCGACGGCTCGTCACTGACGTCGGCGAGCACGGCGATCCCGTCAACCTCGCCCGCCACCGCCTCGCAACGCGCCTGGTCGCGATCGACGACCGCGATCCGGGCGCCGGCGGCAGCAAGCGCGCGGCAGGACGCAGCACCGATGCCACTGGCACCACCGGTGACGATGGTGACCTTCCCGCTCAGTTCGATGGCGCGATCTCGTAATCGAGGTGCAGTGCATGCGACCCGTCGTCGCCGATGGTGATCAGACCGTCGCCGGAGATTCCCGCAAGCTCGCCCGAGCCGGATCCGGGCGAGATCAGATACCGAGCCAGCGGCGGTTCCTGCCCCACCACCGTCGAGATGTGCAGGAGCACGAAGCTCCCGGCACGACCGTCGACGCTGCCGGTGATGCGCTCCAGGGCGACATATCCCGCGCCCGCGAATGACCCGTCCTCACCGGGCGTTCGGGTGTACAGCATCTCGACTGTGCTCGTTCCTTCGATGGCCCCCGTGAACGTCTTCGAGAGCGTCAGAGCGCCGTACGTGACGCCGGTGTCGTCGGCGAGGTCGAGCGCGCGCGGTTGCTGCGCATCGATGACGAAGGCCGCGCTGGTGTGGGCCACGCCGGGAAGTCTAGTGCGGGGCTGCCACCGTCAGTGCTTGACCTCCTCGGGCGTCTCGTACCAACGGATGCGCTCACCGACGCGGCTGCGCAGCCGCCACGCCCGCGACTTCGGGGCATCCTCGATCGCTCGCTGCAGCGATGCGACCTGGGCGGCGACATCGTGCGTCGCAGCCGGCACGGGCTCGCGCGACCACAGCTCGCCGACCTTCTGCAGATTGCGTTCGACGGTGTGGTTGAAGCCCCAATCCCTGCCCAGCACCGAGCGCACTCGATGGAGGCCGATGCCCTCGGTCTCATCGTCGTTCTCGCTCAACGCGTGGTCCGCGAGCAGGCAGACGGTGTCCCCGAGGTCCTTGCGGTTGATCTCCCACACCTGGAGCTTGGTGAGCAGGAGGTCCGCAAGCGTGATGGTCGGCGCAGGGCCGTCAAGGCGGCCACGCAGATCGAGCTTGTGCGACATCACCAGCTCGTCGATGACGACGTCGATCGACCATCGTCCCGCCGGCTCTCCGTAATAGAGGCGTGTCGCCCCGTGCAGACCGTTGAAGAACTGGTCCGGGAGGTACCCCTGGGTCATGAGCAGTGCCTTGAACTTCGTGCTCGCCGCCGCACCGATCGCGAAGTCCATATCCGCGTATGACCGCGCAAACGGCCCTTCGCGGACACTCGGACAGCGCAGCCAGATGGCCAGCCCTCCGATGAGCCGCGCCGAAAGCCCCAGCCTCACCGCCGCCTCGGCGAGCCGCTTCGCCTCCTCGCGGATGTCGGAAAGGATGAGCGTGGCTTGCTCCGCCATCAGCGGAGTCCGGTGACCATCAGGACATGGTAAGGGCGGCCGGTGAGATCACCGACCGCCCTCCAACCAAGGGGCAAGAGTCGCTCACTCCGGCGGGAGTTCCTTGTAGACGAACCCGATGTTCACACCCTGCTGGGCGCGGACGAAGCGCGGGACGTAATAGAGGAGGGCGCCACCCACGATCAGGGCGCCGAGCCACGCCGGAATCCACCACCAGTCGGCGCGGTTGCCGTTCATAACCGAGAGCGGATTGATGAATGCGATGGCGATGATGCCGATGAACTCGAGGATCGACAGCGTTCCGACGATCCAGAGCACGGGTATGCCAAGGAAGTTGACGTTCGCCGGCGACGCTCGATACAGATCCGGTCGCCGTATGGGCAGCGCGATGGCGGCAAGCCCGACGATGATCACCGCCAGGGCGCCCGCGAGCACGATCAGACCGAGCACGAGCTGGAACTGGTTCCCGATGACGCTCCAGACCACCAGCGCGGCGATGATCACGTTGGTGACGATGATGGCGTTGACCGGCGAATGCGTCCGGTCGTTCACGTTCGCCAGGCTCTCGGGCATGAGGCGGTCGAACGACCATGCGAAGAACGATCTGATCGGCATGAACGTGTTGGCGATCATCGACGGCAATGACCAGAACAGGAACGACCCCATGATGATGATCGTCAGGATCGGCGTGTTGAACACGAGAGATGCGAGGAATGGGTAGAACGGGCCGGACGGGATGTGGTAGGCGGTGCTCGCGGCATTGAGCGCGTAGACGAAGTTGTAGCCGGCGACCTTGAAGAGGAGCAGGACGCCGATCACGAGCAGGACGGTGTCCCAGCCGAGCGCGCCGAACATGACCGAAAGCTGACGGCGGCGGTTCGAGGCGCTCTTCAACTCGCCGGACATGTACACCGACCAGAAGTTCCACATCATGAATCCCTGGATCGAGAAGAGCGTGGGCAGGGTCGCACCGCTGAAGAAGCTGGGCGCTGCGGCGGCCGCACCCGGGGCTCCTTTGATGACAGCCGCCACGTTGCCGCCGCCGAAACTCCTGTTGAGCGTGTCGAAGTGCGAGAAGAAGTCGCCCTGGCTGCCGATGAGCAGGACCACGAACGCGACGAGCGTGCCTGCCATCGCGATGATGAACGAGTAGTTCTGCCAGCGGAAGGTCGCCTTGGTGCCGCTGATGAGGATGAGCGTCTGCAGCAGGACCATGAACAGCGACGCTCCAAGGATCCAGCTGTTGTTGGTCTGAAACGAGTTCCCCCAATCGATGAAATGGGTGTTGCTGAAGATCGCTCCCAGCGCGACGAGCACCGGCCCGAGCGCGAGCACCGAGAAGAACTTCGCGAAGAACGCTGCTCCGAGCAGGCCGCCCATGATCATGCAGAGGTTTGACACGAGCGCCAGGGGCGGCGAGAGCACGCGACTGACCCATACATAGTCACCCCCAACGCGGGGCATGCTCGCTCCCAGGAACGCGAACATGATCAGGACCGGAATGTTGATGATCGCGACCAGGATCAGCACCCCGACGACGTCAGCTCCGGGGAATGCGACCAGCGCGAAGAAGATCGAGTACGCGATCGTCGACCCGACCGGCGCCGAGATGACCGCGTTGAAGATCGTGGCATCGACGGCCGACGCAGAGCGCACCAGCCCCGTGCTGTTGCGAACGAACAGCCTGCTCGAGGTTGCCATCGCGATCCTCCGGCGGCCCCACCGCCACCAACTTGACATGACCGTCGAAATCCCGCAGAGTTTGAACACAATCGAACACCACTGTCAAGGGTTACGGACACGGAGGGACACCTTCCGATCAAGACGCGACAAAGCAGGGATCACGAGTCCCACAGAAGGAGGAGACGCGCGGGGTGTTAGCGGTCGAACGGCGCCTCAAGGTGCTCGAGCGGGTGGCGGAGGACCAGGCCATCGAGGTCAGCACGCTGGCACGCGACTTTCAGGTCTCCGAGATGACCATACGCCGCGACCTGCGCCGGCTCGAGCGCGACGGCTTCGTGCGGCGTACCTACGGTGGCGCCACCACCCACCTCGTCCGGACCTTTGAGGTCGGCGCGCTCGCACGGACGCTCCATCACGCGAAGGAGAAGCGAATCATCGCCAAGCGCGCAGCAGAGCTGACGGTTGGCGTGCGCGCCATGTTCCTCGGGATCGGAACCACCGTCGAGAATTTTGCTCGGTACCTCCCCGTGCGCGAAGACCTCATGGTGATCACGCCCTCGCTCGCGGTGGCCAGCCTGCTCGGGACCCGTAACGTGCGCGTGATCATCGCCGGCGGCCTGGTTCGCCAGGACGAGCTGACCTGCATCGGCGCCTCCGCCGTGGAAGCGGTGCGCCGCTACAACACTGACACCGCAGTGATCGGCGCAGCGGGGCTCTCGGCACGACGCGGGATCACCGAGCTCGACGATCGCGACGCCGACGTCATCCGCGGCGGTCTCGAGCGCACCGAGCGAATCCTGGTCATCGCCGACGGTTCGAAATTCGGTGCGGTGGCGATGAGCACCGTGGCCCCGATCGAGCAGGTGTCGACCATCGTCACGGACATCAGTGCCGACTTCGAGGAGATCGAGCGAATCAAGCAGGCAGGCATCGAGGTGGTCGTTGCAGGACCTGAGAATGCACTGCTCCGCCCCACCGAGAACGGCCGCGCGCGCCTCACCGACGTTCGCAGGCCCGCATGACCTTGCTGCGTCGATTGTTCGGCATTGACAAACCGATCATCGCGATGCTCCACCTGCCCGCGATGCCGGGACGCCCCCGCCACGATCGCGCAGGCGGTATGCGCCACCTCGTGGAAACCGTGGAGCGTGATCTCGAGGCGCTCCAGGCCGCCGGGGTCGACGGTTTCCTCTTCTGCAACGAGGCCGATCTCCCGTATCAGATGCACGTCGGCCCCGAGGTTGCAGCCGGCATGGCGGCGGTCATCGGCCAAGTGCGTGACCTCATCACCCGTCCGTTCGGCATCGACCTTGTGTGGGACCCGGTCTCGAGCCTTGCGGTCGCACGCGCAACCGGCGCCTCGTTCGTTCGCGAGGTCTTCACCGGGGTGTTCGAGAGCGACCTCGGGATGATGCAACCGGACTTCGGGGCGATTGCAGCCTATCGCGAGCAGATCGGCGCCGGCGCCGTCGCGATGTTCAGCAACATCACGCCTGAGTTCGCGAGCAGCCTCGGGAATCGCTCGATCGCCATGCGGGCGAGGAGCGCCCGGTACCTCGGCGTCGACGCCATCCTCATCAGCGGGCAGATCACCGGCACCGCGACCCACGTCGCCGAGCTCTCCGAGGCCAAGGAGGCCGTGCCGGACATGCCGGTGCTCGCCAACACGGGCGTCCGCGAGGAGACCGTGGACAAGATCCTCTCCATCGCCGACGAAGTCTTCGTCGGCACCAGCCTGAAGCGGGATGGCATCACCTGGAACCCCGTCGACCGCGAGCGCGCCATACGGTTCATGAACGCCGTGCACCGGGCGCGCGAAGCGGTTCCCGCCTGACATGGCGAAAACCAGGATCTATTTCGTCAGCGACCTGCACGGATCGAGCGTGTGCTTCCGCAAGTTCATCAATGCCGCGAAGATCTACGAAGCCAAGGTCCTGATCCTCGGCGGTGACGTGGCCGGGAAGGCGATCCAGTCGATCGTCCGAGCACCCGGCGGGCGCTGGCAGTGCCGCTTCGTCGGCACCGACTATGACGTCGCCGACGGCCCCGAACTGACCGCGCTCGAAAAGCTGATCGCGGACCACGGCTACTACCCCTACCGCGCCGACCCGGGCGAGCTCGAGGCGATGGAAGCGAATGGCGGCCTCGACGAGCTCTTCCTCCGCCTCATGCGCGAGCGTCTGACCGAATGGCTCGAGCTTGCCGACGCGCGCCTGCGGCCACTGGGCATCCCTCTGTATTTCATGCTCGGCAACGACGACCCCGATGAGCTGGGCACGTTGCTGGACGGCGCCCCGTGGGGAACGCATGACGACGGCAAGGTCGTCTGGCTCGACGACGAGCACGAGATGATCAGCTGCGGCTACTCGAACGTGACCCCCTGGCACACCTATCGCGAGCAGGACGAAAGCCATCTGCGCGCCTCGATCGACGCGATGGTGCCCACGCTCGAGCATCCGGAGCGCGCGGTGTTCAACCTGCACGCCCCACCGTTCGGAACCCAGCTCGACGAAGCCCCGCTCCTCGACGAGAACCTCCAGGTGCAGGCAACCCTCGGCCAGGTGCGCATGGTGGCGGTTGGCAGCACCGCGGTTCGGGACGCCGAACAGGCCTACCAACCGCTGCTCGGATTGCACGGACACATCCACGAGTCGTCCGGCATCCGCCGCATCGGCCGAACGGTCGTGATCAACCCGGGGAGCGACTACTCTACCGGCGCGCTCAACGGGGCGCTCATCACCCTCGACGGCGACAAGGTCAAGGCACAGCAGCTGGTTCGCGGGTAGCTCGGCGTGGCCGCAACCGCTGCTGGAACCGAAGCGCTCGTGTCTGTTGATGTGGGCACATCGGGCGCTCGCGCGACCGCGTACGACACCGACGGCGAGATGCTTCTCGAGATTCGCCGCCCCTATCCGACGTACATGCCGCGCGACGGATGGGCGGAACAGGACGCGAGCCGCTGGCGGTCAGCGTCACTCTCCGCCCTCGGCGCGCTCGTCAGGCAATTGGAAAACCGGCACATCATCCGCGCCATCGGGCTGACCGGGCAATGCCCGTCGGTGGTTCCGATCGACGGCCGCGGCGAGCCGCTGCGCCTCGGGCTCATCTACCGGGACAACCGCGCGGTCGCCGAGGCAGCATCGCTCGGCGAGACCTTCGGCGTCGATCGGTTGCACACGCTGACGGGCCACGTCCCCGCCGCCTTTCACGTGGCCGCGAAGATCCTCTGGATTCGCGGCCACGAACCCGAGATCTTTGCTGCGACACGGCTCTTTCTGCAACCCACCGAATTCCTCGCGCTCACCCTCACGGGCGACGCCGTCACCGACTGGAGCATGGCCGCGGCGAGCGCGCTCCTGGACCTCCGGGCTCGCCGCTGGGCCCCCGAGCTGGTCGAGGCAGTGGGACTGGATATGGATCAGCTCCCCGTCCCCAACCCTTCCTGGAGCGTCGTGGGTGAGCTTCGTCCCTCGCTCGTCCGGCGCTTCGGCCTGGCCGCGACGATCCCGGTGGTCGCCGGCGCCGGCGACAGCATCGCGTGCGCCCTGGGCGCCGGGGTCACCTCGCCGGGACCGGTGAGCGAGATGGCAGGCAGCTCGACGTGTCTCAACACGGTGGTGAGCGAGCCCACCAGCGACCTGGCGATCACGCACTATCCGAGTGCGGTCGGGCCCGAAGGCTATATCACCGAGGTCGGTATCAACACGGCCGGTGAGGCGGTCGACTGGCTGGCGTCGCTCACCTATGGCGGCCGGGCGGGACATCCGCGCGCGGCCGACTTCGAACAGCTCGATCGTGATGCTGGCGCGGTGTCTCCCGGCTCCGACGGCCTCCTCTTCGTGCCGGTGCTCGGCGACGGCGAGCGTGACGACCCGGCGCTCCGCGGCGCACTCATCGGCCTGTCGGCGCGCCACGACCGGCGGACCCTCGCGAGAGCCGGGCTCGAGGGCGTGGCCTTCGCGATTCGCGCACACGTCGAGGATCTCGGCAAGGCGAGCACGCCCGCCACCGAGATGCGCGTCTCCGGTCGCCCGGCATCGCTTCGAACCTGGAATCGCATCAAGGCGGACGTGCTCGGTATCCCCGTGTCCCGCATCCCCGGCGACGCCACGACCTCAGGGGTGGCGATGCTTGCCGGCCTCGGCGTTGGCATCTACCCGGATGCCGAGTCGGCAATCGCGAGTGCCTGCCGTCCCGACGTGGCCATCCAGCCAGATCCTGCCAATCACGACAGATACCGGGCGGCCTACGAGCGCTACCGGACGGCGGTGGCGTCCTCCACGCTGCATGTGGCTGCGGGTTCCGCGCAACGCGATGCGCGAGGTCGCCGATGAAGGTCAACCTCGGTATCAACACCTGTTTCGCGCTGAAACGCTGGCCGCGCCCCGCCGACTGGGCGTCGGTGGTCCGGAACGACCTCGGCCTCGACCTCGTGGAGCTGTCCCTCGACCTGATCGAAGGCATCGAGACCTTCGCCGGCAGCCGCGATGCCGTGGAACGGCAGCGAGCCGCCCTCGACGCCCATGGACTAGAGGCACACGCCACCTTCACCGGTCTCGCCGCCTACACCCTCGACCTGTTGATGCATCCGGACGAGGCGCGGCGCACGGCTGCGATGCAGTGGTATCGCACGGTCATCGACGTGACCGCGGCACTCGGTGCCCGGGCGACGGGCGGCCATGTCGGCGCGATGAGCGTCCCCGACTGGAAGAATCCGGAACGCCGAGCCGAACGCTGGAATGGCCTGAAGCACGATCTCGAGACCATCGCCGCGCATGCCGGTGCCGCGGGCCTCGAGTACCTGCTCATCGAGAACATGGTGTCGGTGCGAGACCCCTCGACCATGGCGCAGGTCGAGGAGCTGCTCACCGACGGCGACGCCGAGCACGCCCCATGGCGGCTCTGCCTGGACGTTGGACATCACTGCGTACCCGGGACTGACGGTGTGGAGCGCGATCCGTACGCTTGGCTGCTGCGATTCGGCGGACGCCTCGCCGAGGTGCAGTTGCAGCAGACCGATGGCCTCGGTGACCACCACTGGGCGTTCACCGAGCAGCACAATGCCGCCGGCATCATCGAGCCGGCAAAGGTGCTCGAGGCCCTGGAAAGCGCGGGCGCCGGGACGGTCGACCTGATCTTCGAGATCATCCCCGGTTTCGAGGACCCCGACGATCAGGTCATCACCGATCTGCGCACCTCGGTGGACCTGTGGCGGAACGCGATCGATGCCCGCGGTCTCGGGACGTAGCGCGATGCCGATCGTGCACGCCAACGGCCTGGACATTCACTACCGCGTCACCGGCGAGGGCGCCGACACGGTGCTGCTCGTCAACGGTGTCGGCGACGATCTGGATGGGTGGGCGATGCAGGTCGGTGCACTGGTCGCAGCCGGGCTGCGCGTGGTGACGTTTGACAACCGTGGGGTGGGACGCACATCGCTTCCCCCTGGACCGTACTCGAGCCGCGACATGGCGGCGGATACGAAGGCGCTGGCCGACGCCCTCGGCCTCTCCAGCTTCCACCTCGTCGGCGTCTCGATGGGTGGCTTGATCGCGCAGGAGTATGCGCTGTCGTACCCCGCCGACCTGCGCTCGGTCGTGCTCGCCAACACCTACGCCAAGCCGGACGCCTACACCTGCGCCGCCTTCGGTGCGTGGGGGCTGATCGCCGAAGCGGGTGGGATGCCGTTGATGATGCGCCAGCAGGCGCCGTGGGTTTTCAGCCCGGCCTTCTACGATGCGCACCCCGATCACCTCGCCGGCATCCTTGCGGAGATGGAGCGGAGTCCTCAGCCCGCGCCGGCGTTTGCGGCGCAGATCGCCGCGCTGCTGACGCACGACAGCGCGGAGCGACTCGGATCGCTGCACACGCCCGCGCTGGTGATCGCGGCCGACGACGACATCGTCATCCGGCTGTCGCTCTCCCACCGGCTGTTCGAGGAACTGCCGCGCGGGACGTGGGCGATCGTCCCCGGAGGGCACGCGGCCTTCGTGGAGAACCCCGACCCATGGAATCGAGCTGTCATTGAATTCATTGATCAGCACCGCGCCGCGGTGCACTGAGGAGAAGTGATGACCCTGTCGCTCACGCAGCGATTCGGCACGCCGAAACCGGTGATCGCGATGCTGCATTTCCCGGGCCTGCCCGGGCGGCCCCGCCACAATCGCGAGCTCGGCAGGAGCCACCTCGTCGAGGTGGTCGGCAGGGACCTCGAAACGCTGCAGGCCGCCGGCGTCGACGCGGTGCTCTTCTGCAATGAGAATGACATCCCCTATCAGCTCGTGGTCGGTCCGGAGATTCCGGCGGCGATGGCGGCGGTCATCGGCGAGCTTCGCGCATCGGTGCGTGTTCCCTTTGGCGTCAACATCCTCTGGGACGCGAAGTCGAGCATCGCGGTTGCGCGAGCCACCGGTGCGACCTTCGTGCGTGAGGTCCTCACCGGCGTGTACGAGAGCGACCTCGGCGTGATCGCACCGTCGATCGGCGATCTCGCCGGCTATCGGACCGCGATCGGCGCCGATGATGTCGCCATGTTCGACAACATCGCGCCCGAGTTCAGCAGCGCCCTCGGCAGCCGCAGCATCGCGGATCGCGCCCGGGGCGCTGCGTTTCTCGGGGTCGACGCCATCCTGATCTCGGGTCCCGCCGCCGGTGTGCCGTTCTCGATGAGCGACCTGAAAACCGCGAAGGACGCGGCGCCCGACGTGCCGGTCTTCGCGAACACCGGCGTGAGCGCCGATCGTCTCGGCGACATCCTCGCCATCGCCGACGGGGTCATCGTCGGCACCAGCCTGAAGATCGACGGGGACACGTGGAGCCGGGTGGACCCGGCTCGTGCGGAACGCCTCATGGACACGGCCCGAGCGCTACGCTCGGAGGGTTCCTGACCCGACGACGAGGAGAGACCGAGTATGGAGTTCAAGGCCGCCCGCGACTTCCTGCTCTCGAACCGCACCGACTACGAGACGGCGTATCGCGAGTTTCGGTGGCCGCGTCCCGAGACCTTCAACTGGGCGCTCGATTGGTTCGACAAGATCGCCGGCGGCAGTGACCGGCCGGCCCTCTGGATCGTCGATGACGGCGACATCGAGACGCGACTGACGTTCGCCGAGTTGAGCGCGCGGTCCGATGCGCTCGCCGGCTGGTTGCGCGACAACGGCGTACGGCGTGGCGACCGGACCCTGCTCATGCTCGGCAACCGCGCCGAGCTGTGGGAGTGCATCCTCGCTCTCACCAAGCTCGGTGCGGTAATGATTCCCTCGAGCACGCTGCTCACCCCCGCGGACATCGCCGACCGCGTTGACCGCGGTCGGGTCGCTCATGTCATCGCGGAGTCGGAGCTGACCGATCGCTTCGCGAACATCACCGGTGCGTTGACACGCATCGCGGTCGGCGATGCGGTCGAAGGGTGGATACGGTACGACGACTTCGCGACCGCCGGGCGCACCTTCACGCCGGACGGACCGACGACCGCGAATGACCCGCTGTTCCTGTACTTCACGTCGGGCACGACGGCGAAACCGAAGCTGGTCGAGCACACCCATGCGAGCTACCCGATCGGACACCTGTCGACGATGTACTGGCTCGGCCTGCAACCGGGCGATGTGCACCTCAACATCTCGTCGCCGGGATGGGCGAAACACGCGTGGAGCAACGTCTTCGCGCCGTGGAACGCCGAGGCGACGGTGCTCATCCTCAATGCAGCGCGATTCTCGGCGACGCGCCTGCTCGACACGCTCACCCGATGCGCGGTGACCAGCCTATGCGCCCCGCCGACGGTGTGGCGGATGCTCATCCAGGAGGACCTGACCGCGTGGCGTCCGCCGCTTCGCGAGGTGCTCAGCGCCGGCGAGCCGCTCAACCCCGAGGTCATCGAACAGGTTCGGCGCGCGTGGGGCCTCACCATTCGTGACGGCTACGGGCAGACCGAGACGACGGCACAGATCGGCAACCCGCCGGGACAGGCCGTGAAGCCCGGTTCGATGGGGCGCCCCCTCCCTGGGTACGTGATCGAGCTCATCGACCCGGCGAGCGGTGACCGTGGCGAGACTGGTGAGATCTCCATCGACCTCTCGAAGCGTCCGGCGGCGCTGATGGTTGGCTATCGCGACGACAGCGCGCATACCGCCGAGGTGATGCGCGACGGCTTCTATCACACCGGCGACGTCGCGTCGCGCGACGGCGACGGCTACATCACCTACGTCGGCCGCTCGGATGACGTCTTCAAGTCGTCGGACTATCGCATCTCGCCATTCGAGCTGGAGAGCGTGCTCATCGAGCATCCCGCCGTGGCCGAGGCGGCAGTGGTGCCGTCACCGGATCCACTGCGACTCTCCGTCCCCAAAGCATTCATCGCCCTCGGCGCCGGCTATGGTGCCTCGGAGCAGGTCGCTCGCTCGATCTTCGTGCATTCGCAGGCAAACCTCGCCGGGTACAAGCGCATCCGCAGGCTCGAATTCGCCGAGCTGCCCAAGACGATCTCGGGAAAGATCCGCCGGGTCGACCTGCGCGCCAGGGAGGTCGGTCTGCGTCAGCGTCCCGAACCTTCGCGCGCCGAAAACGAGTACTGGGAAGAGGACTTTCCCGATCTGCGATCCGCGCGCTGACATCGCGCCAGGGTCAATCCGGGTTTCAGATGTAGAAGCGGTAGAGCCCCTGTGCGACGCATGCGGGTTTCTCGCCGCCCTCGCGCTCGATGACGAAGTCGACCACGATCTGGAGGCTGCCGTCAGCCACGGTCTCCACCGAGACGAGCGTCGCGCCGGTGCGAATCCTCGAGCCGACCGGGACCGGCGAGGGAAATCGCACCTTGTTCAAACCATAGTTGATGCCGAGGCGGACCCCTTCGAAATGCAGGATCTCGCTCCACATCGGTACGAGCAACGACAGCGTGAGGAATCCGTGCGCAATGGTGGTGCCGAACGGACCCGCGGCCGCGCGCTCGGCATCGACGTGAATCCACTGGTGGTCATCGGTTGCGTCCGCAAACGTGTTGACCTGCTCCTGAGTGACCTCGCGCCACGAGCTGTAGCCGAGGTGCGTGCCAGTCAATGTTGTCAACTCGGCCACGCTGGAGACAGTGGTGGTCACAGTGACGTCCTCCCGATCATCCTGGGCGTCAATCGCGGGTCAGGATGACGACCGGAATCTCACGTTCGGTGCGCTGCTGATACCCGTCGTAGTCCGGCCAGACAGCGGTCATCGTCTTCCACACCTCCGGCTTCTCCTCGGCGGTGGCGGTACGTGCGTGGGCCGCAAAACGATCCCCCTTGACCTGCACGTGCACCTCGGGATCGGCCACAAGATTCAGGTACCAGGCAGGTGGCGCCGGCGACCCGCCCTTGGAACCGACGACCAGGTAGTCGTCACCATGCCGGCCGAAGATGAGCGCGTTGGTGCGCTCCTTGCCGGACTTCCGCCCCTTGGTGGTGAGGATGAGGATCGAGGTGCCGTTGCGCCACTCGTAGCCCTCCGCACCGTCAGTCGCAACGTATCGGTCGACGTGCTCCTTGCCGTACAGCATCCGTGAATCTCCGCAGGCGCGTTTGTCACCCGACGCCGTGCGACGGGCATTCGAGTGTAATTTACCGGTGCTCCCCGAAGATCCGTCTTCATCGCGACCCCGCGTGACCAGGACCGGTTGAGCATGGCGACGAGAGCTGGGGCGCTGATCGGACGCATGGGAGCCATCGCCGTGGCCATTGCCGCTGCCATGTGGGCGACGGATCCGTATTTCCGTCCCGCGCTCACCAAGGAGCTGACGGCGAGTCAGATCGTGTTCGTCGAGTCACTCCTGATCGCGCTGTGCTTCCTGCCGGTGGCGGGACGAGTTCGCCGCGAGCTGCGCCATCTTCCGCTGCGTCAATGGATCGCGATGGTGATCATCGCCGTGGGTGCGCAGGCGTTCGCAACCGTGCTCTTCACGCAGGCGCTCAGCTATGCGTTCCCCGCGCATGCCGCACCGGATTTCAATGTTGAGAACGAGGTGTACCTGCTCTACATGCTGCAGCCCGTGTTCGGCATCGCCATGGCCCGCATCTTCCTCAAGGAGCGCCGCAAGCCGTACTTCTGGCCGCTCGCCGCGTGCGCCATCGCCGGTGTCTACCTGATCGTCTTCCCGCAGAATCCGCTGGCCCCGTTCTCGTCGGTGCAGCATGGTCAATTCCTTGCAGCGCTGCTGATTCTCGGCGCCGTCGTGCTCTGGGCGTCGGGCACCGTATTCGGACGCTACAGCCTTTCCAATGTATCGTTCGTCACCACCGCGGCGATGCGCTTCACGCTGGCGCTGCCGGTGCTGCTCATCCTCATGCTCACCGGCGTCGGCGGGGGCCACCTCGGCACCTTTGCGGTGCATCAGATTCCCAGCTTCATCGGGATCGCGCTCATCCCCGGCCTTCTGGCGATGCTCCTGTACTACCGGGCGCTGGCGAGCACACCGGCGTCGATGGCGTCCATCGCAGAGCTCGGATATCCGTGCACGCTCTTCCTGGTCTTCTCCCTCCCCGCTCCGGTGGGCCTGGGCCTGCCGCTCTATGGGATCGAGATCGTCGGAGCCCTGCTCCTGATCGCGGTCGTGACGACGCTCAACCTGCTCAAGCGTCGCGAGGTCGTCGAGACCCCGCGCCGTACCGACGTCGCCGTGGCCGCCGAAAGTCGAGCGTAGTCACAGCATGGGGCCATCGTTCTGGATCGTGGTGCTGATCAAGGATTTCACCACCGCGAAGACGCGGCTCGCCTCGGTCCTCGAGCCCGAGCCACGCCGCCGGCTGGCTGAGATGACCGCGTCGCGCGCCCTGGACGCGGCGCTGGCGCTGGCACCGACGCTCGCCGTCTGCGGGTCGGTCGAGGCTGCCGACCTTGCCCGGCTGCGCGGCGCCGCCTTGGTGGTTGAGGCTTCTCCGAGTGGCCAGAACGGGGCGGCGCTGCGTGGGCTCACGGAGGTCGCCGAGCGCGGTGCCGAGGCGGCCCTCCTGCTGAGCTCCGACCTTCCGCTCGTCGACGAAGCCGCGCTGAGCCGGATGCTCGCCCTCACCGCGGCCCCGGGAAGCCTCGTGGTCGCCGCCGCCGCGGAGGGCCGCCAGGGGACCAACGCGCTCTATCTCAGGCCGCCTGAGGACTTCACCCTCCACTTCGGCGACGCCTCGCTGCCGAAGTTCGAGGAGGAGGCTCGGCTCCGCGGCCGGCGGTTCATCCTCCATGAGGATCTGAGCCTCGCCCTGGATGTCGACGAGCCGTCAGACCTGTCCGCCTGGCGCCGGCTCGAGCCGACCGGATGAACCTCGAACTCCGCGGCGTCGAGGGCCTCCCCGAGATCCACCCTGGCGACGACCTGGCGGCGCTCATCGTCGAGCACTCCGGATCCCTCCAGACTGGCGACGTCGTTGTGGTCGCCCAGAAGGTGGTCTCCAAGGCTGAGGGGCGGATTCGCACCCTCTCGGAGGTGACGCCCTCGGCCCAGGCGGCCACGCTGGCAGCGAAGCTCGATGCGGATTCGCGCATGGTCCAGGTCGTCCTCGATGAGACCACCCGCATCGTGCGCGCCGATCGAGTCCTGATCGTCGAGACCCACCAGGGCTTCGTCTGCGCCAACGCGGGTGTCGACCGATCCAACGTGGTCGGTGCCGACGACGTGTGCCTGCTTCCGATCGACTGCGACGCCAGCGCCGTTGCGCTCCGGGAGCGGATCGCATCCCTGACGGGCGTTCCGGTCGGGGTGGTCGTGAGCGATACCTTCGGGCGCGCATGGCGAATGGGCCTCGTCAACGTGGCCCTGGGTGTCGCCGGCATGCCGGCCGTGCTCGACTACCGAGGACGCCCCGACGACTTCGGGATGCCGCTGCAGGCAACCGTCGTCGCCGTTGCGGATGAGCTCGCGGCGGCCGCGGAGCTGCTCATGGGAAAGACGAGACGGGTCCCCGTGGTCATCGCGCGCGGGCTCGACCTGCCCGAGGTGGCCGCCGGCACCGGTCAGGAGTTGGTGCGACCTTCCGAGCTGGACCTCTTCCGGTGAAGGTGGCGCTGCTCTCGGGGGGAACCGGGGGCGCTCGGCTCGCGACCGGGTTGGCGGCCGTCCTGCCACCCGACGACCTATCGATCGTGGCCAACACCGGCGACGACGAGGAGTTCTGGGGTCTCCTGGTCAGCCCCGATGTCGACGCGATCCTGTACCGGCTCGCCGGCGTGTTCAACGACGTCACCGGATTCGGCGTTCGGGACGACACGTTTCACGCCCAGGGGATGCTCGGGCTCCTCGGCGAGCAGACGTGGTTCCAGCTCGGCGACCGCGATATCGGCGTGCACCTGCTCCGGGCATCGCTCCTGCGCGCCGGCATGCGCCTCAGCGAGGCGGTCGTCCACCTGGCTCACGGGTTCGGGATCAAGGCGAGCGTGATACCCATGAGCGACGACCCCGTGCGCACCCGGATCAGCACGGATTCCGGCGAGCTCAGCATGCAGGAGTGGTTTGTGGGGCAGCGAGGCACCCCTGCCGTCCGCGGCATGCGCCTCGCCGGGATCGAATCCGCCCGTCCGGCGCCCGAAGCCGTCGCCGCCGTGCGCGGAGCCGATGTGGTGATCATCGGACCGTCGAACCCGCTCCTCAGCGTCGACCCCATCCTCGCCGTGCTTGGTGCGGAGCTCGACCGCGAGCGCGTGACCGTGGTGTCGCCGGTGGTCGGCGGCCGGTCGTTGAAGGGACCGACCGTGTCCATGCTCCGAGATAGGGGCGAGGAGGCGACCGCCCTGGGTATCGCCCGCCGCTATGCGGGCATCGCGGCCACCATCGTGATCGATCGTGAGGATGCGGCCATGCTCGAGCCCATCCGAGCCCTGGGAATGCGCGCGTTCGTCGACGACACGGTCATGGTCGGCGCCGCGGGAGAGGTTCGTCTGGCGGCGTCGCTGCTCCACATCATAGAGTTCGACCAATGGCTCATGAAGCTGCGCTCGAGTTCGTTCGCGCAAACCCGCGGGGCGTTCTCGCGACCTACCGCCGCGATGGTCAGGCGCAGCTGTCGCCGGTGGTCGCGGCTGTCGATGCTGAGTCTCGCGTAGCGATAAGCACGCGCGAAGGCGCGATGAAAACGCTCAACCTCCGGCGCAACCCGCGAGCTGCGTTCTGCGCTCTCAACCAGGGCTTTTTCGGAGAGTGGCACACGCTGGAGGGAAACGTCGAGATCGTCAGCCTTCCCGAGGCGATGGAACCGCTCGTGGACTACTACCGCCGCGTCAGCGGCGAGCATCCCGACTGGCAGGACTACCGCGAAGCCATGGCTCGTGAGCGCCGCGTCCTCCTGCGCATCACCGTCGACCGGAGCGGCCCGACGACCCAGGGCTGACGCGATCAGGCCCTGGCGGTCTGGGGCACGAGGGTGCGGAGTCGCGGCAGGATCTCGCGGGAATACCGCTCGAGGAACCGGCGCTGATCCATGCCGGGGGCGTGGAAGATGAGATGGGTGAACCCGAGGTCGATGTAGGGCCGGATTCGCTCCACGTGCTCGTCGGGATCCGACGACACGATCCAGCGGCTCGCAGCCCGCTCCGTGGGGAGGGCGTCGGCCAGGCGCTCCATCTCGACGGCGTCCTCGACGCCGGTCTTTTCGTCGGGAGACAGCGCGAGCGCCGCCCAATTGCGTGTGTCATCGCGCGCCCGGTCGAGATCGCTGTCGAACGAAACCTTCATCTCGATGGTCAGCTCGACCTCCGACGGATCCCGTCCCGCCGCCCGCGCCCCTTCGATCACCGCAGGAAGCAGCGTCTCGGCATACAGTTCCATTCCCTTGCCGCTCGTGCAGATGAGCCCGTCGGCGACGCGCCCAGCAAGCCGCGCGGCCGAGGCGCCGGCGGCGGCGATGTAGATGGGGATCGGCGTCGTCGGGCGGTCGTAGATGGTGGCGTTGCGCGTCCGGTAATACGTGCCGTCGTAGGTGACGCGGTCGTTCGCGAGCAGCGTCTGGATGATGGTGACCGCCTCCTTGAGCCGCGCGAACCGCTCCTTCGTTTCCGGCCATTCGGTGTCGAGTGGTGCCTCGTTCATCAACTCCCCGGTCCCGACCCCGAGCCAGATCCGACCGGGAAACATCGATGCGAGCGTGCCCATCGCCTGGGCGACGACCGCCGGATGGTAGCGGAATGTGGGCGTGAGCACGCTGGTGCCGAGAGCGATGCGGCTGGTCGCCTGGCCTGCGGCGCCCAGCCAGGCCAGCGAGAAGGGAGCATGTCCGCCGGTGTGCCGCCAGGGTTGAAAATGGTCGCTGATCGCCGCGGTGTCAAAGCCGAGCTGCTCCGCCACAACGGTGAAATCGAGCAGGTCGGACGGGCTGAACTGTTCCGCCGAGACCTTGTAGCCGAACCGAAGCGGGCGAGACACGACGGCAATCTTTGCACGTCGCCTCGGCAGGTCAGGTCAGCAGCATGACCGCCCGCACATCCGATGAACCCTCAACTCGCGACCGCGACCACGGGCGTGCCCTGCTCGGAATCGCGCGAGCGCCCGTCGGCGGGCGGCCTGCCCACCATCCGTCGGGCAGATTCGATCTTCGCGATCAACGCCTCTGCCGCGAAGGGCTTGCCCAGGTACTCGCACTCGAGGTCGTAGGCACGGTTGAGCACCTCGGCGCTGTCCAGCAACCCGGTCATGACGATCATGGGGATGCGCGCGTGCATGGCGCTGGCGCGCACGTCGCTGATCAGGTCCCAACCATCGCCGTCGGGCATGCCGATGTCCACCACCATCGCGTCGGTGCGATGCGCAAGCTCCGCCATGGCTTCTCGAATGGTCGGGACGAGCACGGCGCGCAGGCCGTGCCGTTCGAGGATCCGGCAGGCGGTGACGCCGACAGCCGCATCATCGTCAACCACCAGCACGCGTCCAGTCGACTCGCGTTGCACGACCGCGCCGCCCGGCGCCGTCAGCGGGAACACGACGCGACCACCATCGAGGTCTTGGGCGGCCAGCGCGCGTCCAAGGCTGACCGCGTCCATGGGCCTCGCGTAATGGAAGCCCTGGGCGAGGTCGTAGCCGGCTTCACGTAGGTGCTTCGCCTGGTCTGCGCGCTCCACCCCTTCGATGATGGTTCTCAGCTGCAACGCACGAACCATGCCGACCACGGCGTCAAGAAGGCCGCTCGCGACATGTCCGTCAGGCACGTGGTCAACCAGTGACTTGTCGATCTTCACCACGGCGACGGGGAGCCGGCGCAGCCGCGCGAGCGATGACGCCCCGACACCGAAGTCATCGATCGCCATTCCGACGCCAAGTGCCTTGAGCCTGCTGAGAATGCGGATCGCTCGGTTCATGTCGTCCATGACCGCCGTCTCGGTGACCTCGAGGATGAGAAACCTAGGTTCGATGGCGGCACTGCGCAGCGCCTCCTCGACGATCTCGACGAGGTCGTCCGAATAGAGCTGACGCGGCGACACGTTGACACTCATGGTGACGTTCGCCGCGGCGCGATATTCCCGCTGCCAGATCGCGAGCTGCTGGCACGCCTGGTTGAGGATGCGCGCGCCAATCGGGATGATGAGCCCGGTGCGCTCCGCGATCGGGATGAACACGTCCGGCGGGATCACATCGCCGTCCGGGTGTTTCCATCGAGCGAGTGCCTCGATCGAGACCATCCTGCCGTCGGCGAGGTCGACGATCGGCTGGTAGTGCACCAGGAGGTCACCGGTGAGCCATGCGGTCCGAAGGCCATTCTCGACCCGCACGCGTTCGGCGATCGCCCGGTGCATGTATGGCTCGTAGAGCGCGAAGCCACTGCCGCCGGCGGCCTTGGCGGTGTACATGGCCAGGTCCGCGTTGCGGAGGAGCTCATCGGCGGTTTCGCCGTGCCCCGCTGTGGCGATGCCGATGCTCGCGCCGACCACGACGGTGGTTCCGCGCACCGTCAGCGGGAGCTCGAGAGCGGCGAGCACCCGTCGTGCCAGCATCGCCACCTGGTCCCCCGGGGCATGCGAGAGCAGCACGGCGAACTCATCGCCGCCGAGACGCGCGACGGCGTCATCGTCTCGAACACTGGTGACGATGCGCTGCGCAACCTGCACCAGCACGAGGTCACCGGTGTTGTGGCCGAAGGTGTCATTGACTTCCTTGAAGCCGTCGAGGTCGAGCATTATCAGCGTCACAACCCGCACCTCGGAGCCGGCACCGGCAAGCTCGTGCTCGATGCGCCGGCGCAGCAGCGTTCGGTTGGGGAGACCGGTGAGCGCGTCGTGCGCCGCCTGGTGAATCAGTGCCGCACCGAGCCCGCGATTCATGGACAGCGCGAGATACATGCGCGTCAGCGTCAGACCGACGAGCGCGAGCATGACCCACAGCAACAGCGCGGTCAGCGGGCCCTGATTCGAGCGAAGTGCCACCGCGAGGGCGCACGTCACCGCCACGGGTAGGATCGGCACCCAGAGGCCGGTCCTCGGGGTTGTCGTCCTCACAACCACGGGCTCCGGTTGCCGGCGAAAGCACAGCGCGTAGAGCGCGGCGATGCCAAGGCAGAGCAGGCCGGCGACCCAGCCGTTGGCGAACACGGAGCCCGGGACGGTGACGCCGAGACTGACCTCGCGAGTCAGCTGGAGATCTGCGATGCCGATGCCCAGGATGGCGGCGCTGATCAGCAAACCGACAGGTCGTCCCTTGACACCCACGCGAGCCACCACGGTGGCGACCAGCGTCAGCACCACGACATCACCCACCGGCTGCGCGAGGCTCACGATGTTGACGAGGACCGAGTTGGAGCTGCCGAAAACGCTGACATACCCGGTGGCGAGAACGGCGACGAGCAGGGCACCCCCCATGAGCAGGCCATCGCAGAAGGCGACGGTGACCGCGAGCCGTGACGACATCACCCGCATGAAGATGAGCGCGGCGAACAGACCGATCGGGAGCTGCGCGATGAACGCGACATTTGCAACTGACGGGATGGCCGCGTGGTGCGCAGCAAGCGCGTTCCAGTCGCACACCGCTTGCAGCAGCCCAAAGGCACCCCAGCATAACCAGGATGCCCGCCGCCGGCCACGCGATTGGACGGCGGTCACCAGCGCCATACCACCGGCGAACAACCCGGCGACCACCTCTGCAACGTTGTGGATGGCGTCCTCGAACGCGTTACCTCCGACGCCGAGCAGCGACGCGCTGACGAAGACAATGATCAGCACGACGACGGCTGCCGTCACCGTCGTGAAGACCCGGCGAGATGACACGGTGATGTCTAGGTCCGTCGAGTCTGCGACCGTGCGCTTCGGATGGTCACGGTCAAAGTCTCCTGTGATCGGCGCAAGCCGTCTTCATCAGAGGCCCATCTGGGGTCGCTCCGGAGTTCCGTCTGTTCGACAGCGTACTGAGTGGGCGTGAGAATGGACGCTCGTTCAACACTGTGACAACCGTGACCCGCCCGTCCCTCGTGACCCGTGGGAGCACCCCGATTTCGTGTCATCCGCGTATCTGGGCGTGCGGGCGTGCGTTGGTAGACTGCGAAGCGTGGCCAAATGGGTCGTGCTCCACCTGAGTGCCGATGAAGCATCGACATACATCAACGTCGATGCGGTGACCCAGGTGCGTCAGGTGTCTGCCGGCTCGACGCGTATCTTCTTTGGTGACGGGACCGACGTGTCGGTTCGCGAGGACGCGCCCATCGTCATCGCCGCCTTCCGTCGCAACTCCATCTAGCATCCTCAGCATCACCGCGGCGCCCGCCTTGTGGCAGCATGAGACGGCTCATGACGACGACGCCGCTGCTCATGATCCCCGGGCCGACACCCGTGGCGGCAGGCGTGCTCGCCGCGCTCGCCGAGCCGGTGCGCAGCCATACCGGGCCCGAGAACGCCGCGACCATGATCCGCATCCAGGAGGGAATCCGTCACCTGGTGGGATCGGGCGGCGCGCGCGTCCACTGCTTCGCCGGCGCGGGAACCCTGGCCATGGAGGCGGCGATCGTCAACCACGCAGCCCCCGGGGACCGCGTCGTCGTCGTGAGCCATGGCTACTTCGGTGATCGCTTCAGCGAGATCGCCGGCGCCTTTGGGATGCGGACCGACGTGCTCGCGGTCGAGTGGGGACAGCGCGCCGACCAGGATGCGCTGCGTGCCCTGCTCAGCACCGGGGCCTCGCCCGCGCTGGTGTGCTTCACGCATGTGGACACGAGCAGCGGTGTGCTTGCGGACTGCGCCGCCACCGCCGCAACCGTGAGAGCCACCGCGCCCGACGCCGTCATCGTGCTCGACGGCGTGTGCGCGACCGGCGGGATCGAGGAGACGATGGACGTCTGGGACGTCGACGTCCTGCTCACCGGCGCCCAGAAGGCACTGAGCGTTCCTCCCGGCCTTGCGGTGCTCGCAGTCTCGGCGCGCGCCCGCAGCCGCCGCTCCGCGCTGGGGGACATTCATGCGTACTACGCCGACCTGCGCCGCTGGGATGCCTCGGTCGACGACCCGCGCACGTACTTCTCGACACACTCGGTGTCGCTCCTGCGCGCCCTCGAGGTCTCCCTCGACGCCATCTTCGCCGAGGGGCTGCCGGAGCGGTACGAGCGGCATCGCCGGGTGGCGGCGATGATTCGCGACGGCATGGGCGAGCTCGGGTTCGAACCGCTCACCGATCCCGCCTCGCTGGCGCCCACCTTGAGCGTGCTCGCGCTCCCGGACGGTGCCGACGACGCCAAGCTGCGTGCCGGAATGGCGGAACGCGGGGTGGTGATCGCCGGGTGTCTCGGTCCCTGGTCGGGACGAGGCGTGCGCATCGGCCATATGGGCACTGCCACGGAAACCGAGGCGGCACGCACGATCGATGCCGCGGCGGCGGTGCTGGGCGCCCATGCTTGATCGCGGCCTCCTCGAGAGGCTGCGCGCCGTCGTCGGCGACGACGGGATGATCACCGCGCCGGCGGCACTGCAGACCTACGCATGCGACGGCCTCACCGGGCGCCGCGTCTCGCCGTCCGCGGTCGTCCTGCCGCTCACCACCGCCGAGGTGGCGGAGGTAGTCCGCGCATGCGCTGCGGCGCGGGTGCCGTTCGTCGCGCGCGGCGCCGGGACCGGACTCTCGGGCGGAGCCCTTCCGGTTGCCGACGGCGTGGTCATCGGCCTGAGCCGGATGCGATCGATCCTCGACATTGACCTGGATAACCAGCAGGTCACGGTGCAGCCCGGGGTCACCAATCTCGAGGTCAGCAAAGCGGTGCGCCCGCTGGGCTATTTCTACGCACCCGATCCGTCGTCGCAGCAGGTGTGCACCATCGGCGGCAACGTCGCCGAGAACTCCGGCGGGGCGCACTGCCTGAAATACGGATTCACCACACACCATGTCCTCGGGGCGACGTTCGTCACCGCGGACGGGCGGATCGCGCGGCTCGGCGGCACGGTGCGCGACGCCGCGGGCTACGACCTGCTCGGCGTGGTGATGGGCAGCGAGGGGACGTTGGGAATCGTGACCGAGGTCGTGCTCCGCATCGTTCGCGTGCCGGAGTCGACCGAAACCGTCCTTGCTGCGTTCGCCACCATGGGCGACGCCGGCGAGGCGGTATCGCGGATCATCGCTGCCGGCATCACGCCCGCCGCCATCGAGATGATGGACCGTCTCGCGATCCAGGCGTGCGAGGAGATCGTTCATGCCGGCTACCCGGATTGCGGGGCAGCCCTGATCGTCGAGCTCGACGGGCCCGCCGTCGAAGTCCGCCGCATTCCTCCGCGACGTTCTCGACATCTGCGCTGCGAGCGGAGCGACCGAGACTCGGGTTGCCGCGAGCGATGCCGAACGAGCCCTCATCTGGAAGGCGCGCAAAGCGGCCTTCGCATCGATGGGGCGCATCAGCCCGAACTACTACGTCCAGGACGGGGTCATCCCCCGCACCCGGCTGCGCGACGTCCTCGAGGAGATCGGCGCGCTCTCGGCAACCTACGGACTACGTGTCGCCAACGTCTTCCACGCCGGCGACGGCAACCTGCACCCGCTGGTCCTGTACGACAACGCTGAGCCCGGCGCCGGGGAGCGCGCGCTCCAGCTGGCCGGGTTGATCCTCGACGCGTGCATCACCGCGGGCGGCTCGATCACCGGTGAGCATGGAGTCGGCTCGGACAAGGCCTGCTACATGCCGAAGATGTTCAGCCCCGGGTCGATCTCGGTGATGGGGAGGGTTCGCGACGCCTTCGACCCGAGCGACCTCTGCAACCCCGGCAAGGCGCTGCCCACCCCGCGGCTCTGCGGCGAAGTTCCCGGGATGTACCGACCCCACCCGATCGAGATGGCCGGCCTGGCGGAGCGGCTGTGATGACGGCGGCCGTGTCGCACGAGCTGCGCCTCTTCAGCGAGCTGGTCGGCGCCGCGCACGTGCGGGCAGCCGATGTCTCGGATGCCGTCTGCGGCGTGGTGCCGAGCCTGGTGGTGTCGCCGGCCGATGAGGAAGAGGTCGGCTCGGTGCTCTCTGCGGCGAGCGCACGTGGCCTGGCGGTCGTCCCCCGAGGCGGTGGAACCAAGATCGACTGGGGTTCGCCGCCCGAGCGGTGCGACGTCGTGCTCTCGACCTCGCGGATCAAAGGGATCGTCGACCACGAGCCGGCTGACCTGGTCTGCGTGGTGCGAGCGGGGACGGCGCTCAGTGACCTCCAGGAGACCCTCGCCTCTGCACCCGGTTTCCGGCAACGCCTCATGCTCGACCCACCCCACGGTGATCGGGCCACCATCGGCGGCGTGCTCGCCACTGCGGCAAGCGGCCCGCTGCGCACTCGATTCGGCACGCCCCGGGATCTCGTGATCGGGGCGAGCTTCGTCCTCTCGGATGGCACCGTGGGACGAAGCGGCGGCAAGGTGGTCAAGAACGTCGCGGGGTTCGATGTCGCCAAGCTGCTGATCGGTTCGCTGGGAACCCTCGCGATCGTGACCGAGGTGGCCTTCCGACTCCATCCGCTGCCGGTGGCATCGCGTACGGTCCTTCTCGAGTCGCGGTCGGTGATGGATCTCTGCGAGTTCGCCGCGCGAGTCGGACGGCTCCAGGTGACGCCGAGCGTGGTCGACCTCCACTGGCCCGAGGGTGTCGTCGTGGTGCGCTTCGACAGCTCCGAGCAGGGCGCCACGGTGCAGGCGGACCGCGTCACCCGAGACATCGGGGGACGCATCCTCACTGACGACGATGCGACCGCGCTGGCCGCCTCGCTGGCGGGCGAACCGTGGACGGGGCCCGGCCTGATCGGTGCGGTCGCCATCCTGCCCGCGACGTCCGGTGAGTTTCTGTCATCACTGTCTGCTGCATGTGATGCGGTCGCGTGGCGCCCGCTGCTCGGCACCGGGGAGATGCGCTTCGCGCCCGAGGCGCTCGAGACGCTCCGCACCGTCGTTCGCACCGCCGGCGGTCGCCTGGCGATCCGGCGGGGCGACGCGGTCTCGTCCGGGGAGGAGGACGAGGTGGCCGTTGACCTGATGCGGTCGATGAAGCGTCAGCTCGATCCCGCCCGGACCCTCAGCCCGGGGCGCCAGGTCGGCGGCATCTGACGTGGCCGCCGTAACCACGGGTCCGCCGCGTGTATCGGGCCACGCACGCCCGGGTGCCGCGACCGTCGCATTCGACGATCACCACCCGCCCGATCCGGCTCTGATCGCCGACTGCGTGCATTGCGGTTTCTGCCTTCCGGCTTGTCCGACCTATCTGCTCTGGGGTGAGGAGATGGATTCTCCTCGCGGGCGCATCCTGCTCATGGACCTCGCGGCGCGCGGCGAGGTCGGCATGGACGAGGAGGTGGTTCGCCACTGGGACGCATGCCTCGGCTGCATGGCATGCGTCGATGCATGTCCCTCGGGCGTGCAGTACAACCGCCTGGTCGAGCAGGTTCGGCCGCAGATCGAACGGCGCTTTGCCCGCGGCTGGCGCGTCCGGGTCTCCCGAGCAGCGCTCTTCGCTTTGCTTCCCCACCCCAAGCGGATGCGCACTGTCGCCGCGGCGGTTGCGCTCTCCCAGACGTTGGGACTCCGCAAGGCGTTGCAACTGCAACCGGTGCGACAGCTGGTGCCGCAGACCCTGCGCCGTCTCGACGACATGGCACCATCGCTCCGCCGAGCCGACCTGGCGGCGCGGACGCCGCGCCACCTCCGCCCCAGGGGACAGCGAGTGCTCCGCGTCGCGCTGCTCACCGGGTGCGTGCAGGACGCGTTCTTCTCGCACGTCAATCGAGCCACGACACGGGTCCTCGCAGCCCACGGATGCGAAGTGCTGGTTCCGCCACTGCAGAGCTGCTGCGGAGCGCTCGAGATCCATTCCGGACGCGAGCAACCGGCCCTGCAACGGATACGCAAGGTCATCGCCCAGATGGAGAATCTCGAGATCGACCATGTCATTGTCAACAGCGCCGGATGTGGGTCAGCGATGAAGGAGTACGGCGCGCTGCTCGCCGACGACCCGTTCTGGGCCGGACGTGCCGCGACCTTCTCGGCAAGGGTTCGCGACGTGATGGAGGTGCTCGCGGACCTCGAGGTCCAGCGTCCCGCGCGTCTGCACCCGATGCCGGCGCGGGTGGCATACCACGACGCCTGTCATCTCGCTCACGCGCAAGGAGTGCGTGCTCAGCCTCGCGCCGTGCTCAGCCGTATCCCGGAACTTGAGCTCGTGGATCTCAGGGAGGCCGACGTGTGCTGCGGCAGCGCGGGCATCTACAACCTCGTCGCCCCGAAGACGGCCGATGACCTGGGCGCTCGCAAGGCCGGCAACATCGCCGGCAGCGGAGCCGAGCTCATAACCGCAGGCAACGGCGGCTGCCTGCTCCAGATCAGCGCGGCGCTGCGTCGTTCGGGACATCCGCTCCCTGCCTTCCACCCGGTGGAGTTGCTCGACGCCTCGATCCGCGGTTTGCCACTCGCGCAGCTGGGGGCCGGTCGGCCCACTTCGTAGAGGATGCGCTTCGCGCCCGCAACTGCAGCGGTCTCCTCCATCGCGCATGGCAGTCGCGCCCGGGTGGTGGTGGTGGGCGCAGGCGCGATCGGGCTCGCCGTCGCGCTGCAGCTGCGCCGGGCCGGTGTCGAGGACGTCGTGGTCCTCGATCGCAATGCCTCAGCAGGGATGGGGTCGACGAGCAGAGCCAACGGCGGTGTCAGAGCGCAGTTCACGACACCGGTGAACATCGCCTTCTCGCAGTTCACCATCGAGCAGCTCCGTGCGTTGCACGAACAGACCGACGGCCAGGTGGGCTTTCGTGGTGTCGGCTACCTCTTTCTCACCGGCACCAACTCGGGTGAGGTCGCGCTGCGGCGTGCCTGGGAGCTCCAGCGCTCGCTAGGTGTCGACGTGCAATGGCTGTCCGCGGCCGAGGTTATCGCGCTGGCGCCATGTGTCAACGTCGATGGCCTCGCCGCGGCGACGTTCTCGGCGGGAGACGGCATCATCGATCCGCACGGTGTTGTCAGCGCGCTCTGGCAGGAGGCTCGGCGGCTCGACGCCGGTTTCCTCTTCGACACCGAAGTGCTCGACCTCGCCGGCGATGGCGACGGCGCGACGGTGCGCACCACCGCCGGTGACATGCATGCGGACTTCGTGGTGAATGCTGCCGGCCCGTTCGCTCGAGATCTCGCCGCCACGGCCGGCGTCGACCTCCCGGTGACACCACGCAAACGCAACCTTGCATGCACCGAGCCGGTCAGCGGTGTTCCCGCGGTTATCCCGATGTGTGTCGACGCAGATACCGGCGTGCTGATCCGCAGAGAGGGCGCCGGATTCCTGATCGGGTTCTCGGATCCCAATGATCCGCCGAGCACGGACAGCGCATTCGATCCCGCTTTCCTCGACGCGATCGCGGCGCGAAGTCGGCAACCGATTCCCGTTCCTCGAGGACGTGCCGATCAGCCCGCGCAAGTGCTGGGCCGGGCTCTACCCGGAGACACCCGACCATCACGCGATCGTCGGCGCTGCCGCTGACATGCCCTGGTTCATCCAGTGCGCCGGTTTCGGGGGACACGGCATCATGCATTCGATCGCAGCCGGCCAGGCGGTGACCGAGATCGTGACCACGGGGCGGTGCACCACCTTCGACCTGCATCCGCTGCGACTGAGTCGCTTCGCCGAATCCGGCGGCGCGGTCGAGACCGCCGTGCTCTAGGAAGCGAGCAGGCCGGCGATCTCTCCGGCGGGATCGTCGAGCAGCGCCCGAACCGCGTTTCGCTGCGTATCGTCGAGGGTGCGCAGCGGCGGTCGCACCGCGTCCTCGATGGCGACTCCACGTCGTTGCAGGATGAACTTCAACGCGGACTGGAACGGAAACGGCTCGATCAGCGAGCGCACCCGCGCCGCACGCGCGCTGGACTCGGCGCTTCGCGACGCCACGGCATCCATGGTCAATTCGGGAAACGCTCCGGCGAGTCCGGAGACGGCCCCGGCCGCTCCCGACGCCATGCCCTGCGCGATCAAACCCTCTGCGCCGACGAAGATGTCGAGCCCAGGGAGGAGATAGGGCTGCACGTTCTCGAACGGCGAATCCGAGACCTTGAGACCCGCGAGGTTTGGCGCCGTGGAACGCAGGCGCTCGACCACCTCGATCGGGACCGCGTAGCCGCTCCGCGCCGCGAACTCGTAGATATAGAAGGGGAGCGGCGCGCATGCGTGCGCCGCCGCGTCGAGGTGACGCCAGATCGCTTCGGCGTCGAGCGCGAAATAGGGTGGCGGGATCACGGCGACCCCCGCGGCCTCATGAGCCGCTGCGTGTTCGGCGAGCACAACGGTGTCGTGGGTGGTCTGCGCGCCGCAGTGCACGACGACTGCCAGCCGATGATGCGCGGAGGTCACATACTCGTCGGCCGCGAACCGGCGCTCGTCGAGCGAGAACAGGATGCCTTCACCGGTCGTTCCGAGCGCAAGGATCCCGTCGAGACCGGATTGTGCGTAGAAGTCCACCACGGCACCGATGCCGTCGCCGTCGATGGTGCCCGCAACGCCGGTGATCGGCGTCACCGCGGCTGCGAGGGTGCCGTGAACCCGGTGTTCGACCTCCATTGGTCAGCCGAGTGTAGCCGGACGCTCCAACAACGCTGCGATGTCGTAGCGATCGCGCGCCGCCGTGCTGCGCAGCAGCAGGTCCGCCACCAGCCCGGTCCAGCCGGTCTGATGCGATGCGCCGAGTCCCTGCCCGGTTTCGGCGTGGAAGTACTCGTGAAACGGGACGGCGTCTGCGAGATCCGGCCGTGCGTACAACCCGATGCCCGCAACCACGGGACGCCTGCCGTCTGCTGCTCGCAGGAAGATTGACGCAAGCCGCGCCGCGATATCGTCTGCGACAGCGCCCAGATGCGCCTGCCGTCCGGACCCCCGCGGATATTCGACGGTCCACGTATCACCGAGAAAGCGGTGGTAGACGCGCAGCGCCTCGATGATCAGGTGATTGACCGGAAACCAGATCGGGCCGCGCCAGTTCGAGTTGCCCCCATACAGCCGCGATGTCGATTCGGCGGGCTCGTAGTCGAGCCGCGCGACCGCGCCGCCGAGGTCGATCTCGAGCGGATGGTCGGCGTGAAACCGTGACAGTGCGCGCAGGCCGTGGTCGCTGAGGAATTCGGACTCGTCGAGCACGTACTCGAGGATGCGTCGCAGCCGCTCGGGGTCGACGATCGCCAGCAGGCGGCTCTCGCGCTCGGCATCCTCGACCTCGAGCGACACGGCCGCGGCGAAGCGTGGTTTGAGCTTGACGAACAGGCGCAGCCGCTCGGCGAAGTCGGGAAGCCGGCGGAGGGTGGCGTCGCCAAGCGTGGTTGCCGCGCAGAGCGGGATCAGCCCGACGATCGAACGCGCCTGGATCGGCACCCGTGTGCCGTCGGCGACGTGCCAGCTGTCGTAGTAGAAGCCGGCGTCGTCGTCCCAGAGACCCTGCTCGTTCATGGCGGTCGCGATCGCCGCGAAGTGCTCGAAGAACTTGGTGGCGACATCCTCGTAGGTGCGGTCGAAGGTGGCGAGCACCAGCGCGATCTCGAGGAGGTTGAGCGAGTACATCGCCATCCACGCGGTGCCGTCGGACTGCTCGAGGCGGCCACCTTCCGGAAGCACCTCGGAACGGTTGAACGGACCGATGTTGTCGAGGCCGAGGAAGCCGCCCTCGAAGATATTGTTGCCCTCGGCGTCCTCGCGATTCACCCACCAGGTGAAGTTGATGAGCAGCTTGTGGAAGACACGCGCGAGGAACTCGAAGTCGGTTGCGCCGTCGATCTCGAAGACGCGCAGCGCCGCCCACGCATGCACCGGTGGGTTGACGTCGTCGAACGACCACTCGTACGCGGGGAGCTGACCGTTGGCATGCATGTACCACTCGCGGCACAGCAGGATGAGTTGCTGCTTGGCGAACTCGGGGTCGACGTGGGCGAGCGCGACACATTGAAAGCCAAGGTCCCAGGCGGCGAACCAGGGGTACTCCCACTTGTCGGGCATCGAGACCACATCCGCGGTGTCGAGATGTCGCCACCCCGCATTGCGTCCGGTGAGACGTTCCGGCGGCGGTGGGGGGAGTGCCGGGTCGCCGTCGAGCCAGCGGGTCACGTTGTAGTGATAGAACTGCTTGCCCCAGAGCATGCCGCTCAGCGCCTGACGCGCAACCAGCCGCTGGTCGCTGGTCAGCCGGCTGGGGATGACGCTCGCGTAGAAGGCATCGGCCTCGGTGTGGCGACGCTCGACGACCTCGCTGGCACCGTCGGCCGCCTCGACCTCGCGTCGACCGAGCCGAAGCCTGATCACTGCGCTCATGCCCGCGTCAACCGTGAGCACATAGTGAAGCGCGGCCTTCGTCCCCGCCTGGGTTGGATTGGCGGTGGCCGCACCCTGGATCACGTGGTCGTTGATGCCGTCCTTGGGGAAGGCGCTCGGCGACGTGGATCCCCACAGCCGCTCGGCGTTGAACTCGTTGTCACAGACGAGCGGCGTGTAGTCGCCGTCGCCCACGAGGAACATCCGCCCGATGACGGTGTGGTCGGCGACGATCCGCATGCTCTCAACGTGCAGCGCCGGTTTGGTATCGGTGAGGCCCCAGGCCCAGGTGTTGCGAAACCACAGTGTCGGGAGCACGTGGAGCGTCTGGGTGGAAGCTCCGGCGTTGCGCGCGCGAAGCTCCAGCACCAGGTCCTCGGGCGTCTCCTTGGCGTAGTCGACGGTGATGTCCCAGAAGCCGTTGTCGAGCGCCCCGGTGTCGGCGAGCTCGTACTCGGGATCCAGCTGACCACGGCGCGCGTTCTCGGCGACCAGGTCATCGTAGGGAAATGCCGCCTGTGGGTACAGGTACCGCCACCGCATCCACGAGTGCGTCGGCGTCGAGTCGACGTACCACCAGTATTCCTTGGCATCCTCGCCGTGGTTTCCCTGCGGACCGGTCAAGCCGAAGATGCGCTCCTTGAGGATCGGATCGACACCGTTCCAGAACGCAAACGCGAGACAGAGCAACTGGTGATCGTCACAGATGCCGCCAAGCCCTTCCTCGCTCCAGCGGAAGGCGCGAGACCGCGCCTGGTCGTGCGTCACGTAATTCCATGCATCCCCGTTCGCGCTGTAGTCCTCGCGCACGGTTCCCCACGCACGCTCGCTGACGTATGGCCCCCAGCGCCGCCAGCCGGCCGGGTCGTCGCGCAATCGCGCGCGCTCGGCGTCCTCGGTGGTCACGTACGGTGTTGGTCTAGCCCTGCACGGCCTGGTCGGCTATCGACAGTGCGCCGTCGATGACGTCGAATCCCTGGGCGAGCTCATCCTCGCTGACGCACAGCGGCGGGTTCGTGTGGATGGAGTTGTTGGACACCATGGTGTACACGCCGTGCTCGCGCAGGTACCTTCCGACGGCGGCCATCTCATCGCTGCTCGCGTTGAAGCGGGTCATCGGGGTGTAGGGCTCCTGCCGCCTTACCAGGTCGAGGATCCCGAAGAGCCCGAGGTTGCGATGCGCACCGACACTCGGATGCTTCGCGGCCAGACGCTCATGGTGTGCTCGCATCACCGGGTCCATCGCGGCGGACCGCTCGACGAGGTGGTCCTCCTCGTAGACGTTCAGCGTCGCCAGCGATGCCGCGAGCGACACCGGGTGGCTCGAGTAGGTGAGGCCACCGGCGAACATCATCGAATCGAACTTGTCCGCGATGTGCCGTCGGATCGCGACCGCGCCCAGGGGCAGGTACGAGGAGGTCAGCCCCTTGGCCATGGTCATCAGATCGGGAACGGTGTTCCAGTGCTCGATCGCGAACCACTTGCCGGTGCGCCCGAAACCCGCCATCACCTCGTCCGCGACCATCAGGATGCCGTGGCGATCGCAGAGTTCGCGAACCCCCTGGATGTACCCGTCCGGTGGGATGAGGATGCCATTGGTGCCCACGATCGTCTCGAGGAAGATCGCTGCGATCGTGTGCGGTCCCTCGTACATGATCACGTCCTCGAGACCGCGGAAAGTCTCGTCGACCGGCCGGGGCTCGCGCTCACCCCAGCGATGTGTGTCGGGATAACGGACGACGCCGACCAGCCCGGGTTCGGTCGCCCAGCGGCGGGGGTCGCCGGTGAGCGTCATCGCACCCATGGTCGCCCCGTGATATGCCCGGTACCGGGCGAGGATCTTGTAGCGGCCGGTGTACTGGCGAGCGATCTTGATCGCATTCTCGACGGCCTCGGCGCCGCCGAGCGTGAAGAAGACCTTGTCGAGATCGCCGGGGAGCAGCCCGGTCAGCTTCTCTCCGAGACGCGCTCGTACCTCGGTGACGAATGCAGGTTGAACGAACTGCAACCTGGTCGCCTGCTCGGTCATCGCGTTGACGACGCGCTGGTCACCGTGACCGATGTTCACCGACATCAGCTGGCTGTTGAAATCGAGGATGCGCTTTCCTTCCGGCGTGTACAGCCAGACGCCCTCGGCGTGATCGATGGCGATGGGGTCGACGGCGCCCTGGACGGACCACGAGAAGAACGTGTGTTCCTTCGACAGCCGTGCGATCTCTTCGCTGGTCATCCGGCTTTGCGCGACCTGAACCGTCATATGTTCCTGGACTCCTCCACCAGCGGCCGGTCCGGTGTGCGCGGCCAACCTGGCACAGTATGACGGTGCCACGAGTGCGCGACCTCGGCATGCAGACGGGCTCCATGGGGCTTCCCGAGCTGACGACCAGGTGACCCTCCTCGTCGGAGTCGTCGAGGGCGAAACCCCAAGTCGCGGCGTCCTCCCACCGCGGCCGGACATGGGCTACGTCTTCATCGACCCCTCGTCCGACCCGCCGCCTGAGGCCTTCGATGTGGATGCGCTCCTCATCTGGAACCCCCGCAGTAGCGTCCTGCGCGAGAACTGGAAACGCTTCGCACGGTTGCGCTGGGTGCACGCCGGGAGCGCCGGGGTCGAGCGGGTGCTCTTCCCCGAGCTTGTGGCGAGCGACGTGGTGCTGACCAACTCGCGATACGTTTTCGATGAAACCCTCGCCGAATACACCATCGCGCTGATGCTCGCCCTCAGCAAGGACCTGCTCACCACGTTCCGCTACCAGGTCGAACATCGCTGGGTCCCGCGAGAGTCCGCAATGCTGTCCGGCCAGGCTGCCGTGTTTGTGGGGGTCGGTCCCATCGCGCGACGGACCGCGCAACTCACGAAGGCGCTGGGCATGTCGGTGCGTGGCATCGGCCGCACCGCGAGAGGTGGCGATCCCGACTTTGGCGATATCGCCTCGCCCGCTGAGCTGAAGCCCCTGTTCGCCGGCGCGGACTACGTCGTCATGGTCCTGCCGAGCACACCGCAGACCGAGGGAATGGTCGACGCCGCAGCTCTGGCCGCGCTCAAACCCACTGCCCGTCTCATCAACGTGGGTCGGGGATCGACCCTTGACCAGGACGCGCTGTGCGATGCGCTCCGCGCGGGCCGGCTCGCGGGCGCCGCCCTCGACGTGATGCGACCGGAGCCACTCGCAGCCGACTCGCCGCTCTGGGACGTGCCCAACCTCCTCCTCTCGCCGCACATGGCAGGCGACCACACCGGCTGGCAGCGTGACATCGCCGCCCTGTTCCTGCGGAATCTCGAGCGATTCCTGCACGGTGAGCCACTCCTCAACGTGGTCGACAAGTCCCTCGGCTACGCGCCGTCGGAGCACGGCTGACGCGGGTTCACAGGGCTGGACCCTGAGTTGGGTATGGTTGCGCCACCATGCCCGAATCCGAGAACAGCGCTCACGAGTTCGCGACCGTCACCGACATCGAGCCCCTAGCACTCATGGAGGGTCTGCGCGTCAGGCCGGTGAGTGGCGAGCGCATCACCCTCGGCATCTTCGAGCTCGATCCCGGTACCGCAATGCCGGAGCACCGCCATCCCAACGAGCAGGTCGGGGTCGTGATCCGCGGTGAGTTCACGTTCACGATCGGCGGCGAGACCAGGCTGCGCAAGCCCGGCGACATGTGGGTCATCCCACCCGGCGTGGCCCATACCGTCGAGCGCGCCGGCAGGGCAGGATGCACGATCGTCGAGACCTTCTCGCCACCGCGAGACGACTGGGCCGACAAGCCACGCACCCAGGCGGCGCCCGATCAATGGCCGCCGATCTGACTCGCGGCTGAGCGGGGGAAGACCCCGGGCGGAGGCTGAATAGTCCGGGTTTGAAGCCGGAGCCTGGGGTCTTCCCCCACTCAGTTCCCGGTCGTATCCTCTGACGTGAACTGGAGGGCATGCATGTCCTCCAGCATCCGGTCGGCGAGCCGCAGGAAGCGTCGCGTCCGCCACGCCTGGTCGGGTTCGCCGGTGGTCAGGACAGGCACGGCTGCTTCCTTGATCACCAGGAGCCGCATCTCGAGATCCCGCATCAAAGCGAGGACGCGCGTCCACGCGTCTTCCTGTTGGTCCATTCCGTCCCGTCCCCCTTCCGCCGTGCCGACTGGCAGGCAGGAACATCATCGCACACTTTATGATTCGTTCGGCGCGTTTGATCCTGTCCACCTCCGCCCGGGGTGCTCCGGCACTAGAGTGGGCTCTCACCCGTCACCAGTCAGGGAGAGGCAATGAAAATCAGCGCACGCAACAAGCTTCCCGGCCGGGTCGAGCAGATCACCCGAGGTGCTGCGACCGCGAATGTTCAGGTCGTGGTGGCCGGGATGACCATGACCGCGGCGATCACCGTCGATGCCGTCGAGGAGCTCGGCATCAACGTCGGCAGCGATGTCGTCGTGATCGTCAAGGCGTCAGACGTGATGCTCGGCGTCGACGAGTAGCGGCTTGCGCACGACGGACGGAGGAGACCCCGGCTACGGCTTCAAACCGGGCTATTCAGCCTCCGCCAGGGTCTCCTCCGTCCGTCAGGGTCGCGACGAGCCGACTGGTCAGAGGTTGCCTCGCGCTGCCTGCTCGAGCTCGATCGACTCGAACAGTGCTTTGAAGTTTCCCTTCCCGAAGCCCTTGCACCCCTTGCGCTGGATGACCTCAAAGAAGAGCGTCGGACGGTCGCCGACCGGACGCGTGAAGATCTGCAGCAGGTAGCCGTCGTCATCGCGATCGATGAGGATGTTCAGGGAGCGCAGCCGGTCGAGGTCCTCGTCGATGCCCGCGGCGCGATCACCCAGCGCGGCGTAGTACGCGCCCGGAGCGGTGAGGAACTCGACGCCGCGGTCGCGCATCTCCGAGACGGTGCCCACGATGTCGTCGGTGTGGACGGCGATGTGCTGGATGCCGCTGCCCCGGTAGTAGTCGAGGTATTCCTGGATCTGCGACTTCTTGAGCCCGACGTGGGGCTCGTTGATCGGTATGGTGATCTGGGTCCGCGGGTCACGCGCAACCTTGGAGCGCAGCGCGCTGTACTGGGTTGCAATGTCCTTCTCGTCGAACTCCTGGAAGACGGTGAAGCCGAACACCTCGGAGTAGAAGGAGATCCAGTCGTCCATCCTGCCGGTGTCGACGTTGCCGACGGTGTGATCGATGAAGCGCAACCCGACGCCGCCGCCGCTCTGGTCGTCGGCTCGATAGCCGGGCCAGAAGACCCCCGAGTACTCATTGCGCTCGACAAAGGTGTGGATGGTGTCGCCGAACGTTGCGATCGACGCGGACGTCACCACGCCGTGCTCGTCCTCGGCGCGATGGGGCTCGGCAACGCTTCGCGCCCCGCGAGCTGTGGCAGCCTCGTACGCCGCCGCAGCGTCCTCGACCCGGAGCGCGATCGTCCGGACGCCGTCGCCATGGAGCCGGATGTGGTCGGCGATGTCGCCCTCGGGCTGCAACGGAGCGCTGAGCACCAGACGCACCTTGCCCTGCTGGAGGACGTAGCTGGCCCGATCACGCACCCCGGTCTCCGGGCCGGCATAGGCGATGACGTCGAACCCGAACGCCTTGCGGTAGTGGTACGCGGCCTGGCGCGCGTTGCCGACCCACAACTCGACGTGATCGGTGCCTTCGAGCACGGGCACGGCGATCTCGGCTGCCTGGACCATGTGGTTCTATTGTAGGTGCATGAGATCCAGCGGTCAGATCGAGCACGGCGCCGAGCAGGGCGGTCCTTCCGCCGGCGAAAACGCGCCGGTGGTGATCTCGGACCCTGAAGAGGCTGCGTTCCAGGCGCTCATCGACTCCGACCAGCGCATCGAGCCGCGCGACTGGATGCCTGACGGCTACCGCAAATCGCTCATCCGCCAGATCGCGCAGCATGCGCACTCGGAGATCATCGGCATGCAGCCGGAGGGCAACTGGATCACCCGTGCTCCGTCGCTGCGGCGCAAGGCGATCCTCATGGCCAAGGTGCAGGACGAGGCCGGTCACGGTCTCTACCTGTACTCCGCGGCGGAGACGCTCGGGGTCGACCGTGCCGAGCTGATCGACCTGCTCGACCAGGGGCGCCAGAAGTACTCGAGCATCTTCAACTACCCGACACTCACCTGGGCTGACGTCGGCGCCATCGGCTGGCTCGTCGACGGCGCGGCGATCACCAACCAGATCCCGCTCTGCCGGTGCTCCTTCGGGCCGTACGCACGCGCGATGGTGCGCGTGTGCAAGGAGGAGTCGTTCCACCAACGCCAGGGGTTCGAATCGCTCTATGCGCTGTCGCACGGAACCCCGGAGCAGCACGCGATGGCCCAGGACGCGGTCGACCGCTGGTGGTGGCCCTCGGTCGAGATGCTCGGCCCTCCCGACACCGAGTCGACGCACAGCGAGCAGTCGATGGCCTGGGGCATCAAGCGATTCTCGAATGACGAGTTGCGCCAGCGCTTCATCGACATGGTCGCGCCCCAGGCAGTGGTGCTCGGCCTCACGCCACCCGATCCCGACCTGCGCTGGAACCAGGACCGCGGACACTACGATTTCGGGACACCCGACTTCGAGGAGCTGCGCCGCGTGGTCAGCGGCGACGGTCCCTGCAACCGCCAGCGGGCAGCGCATCACCGTGCAGCCCAGGAGGAGGGCGCCTGGGTCCGCGAGGCCGCGGCCGCCTACGCTGCCAAGCACCCCGCGACCAGTGCCGCGGCATGAGCGAGGAAACGCCGGCGCCGCTCTGGGAGGTCTTCATCCGGAGCAAGCGCGGCCTGTCGCACAACCACGTGGGCAGCCTGCACGCCCCCGACGCCGAGATGGCCCTGCGCAACGCGCGTGACGTCTATACGCGGCGCATGGAGGGAGTCAGCATCTGGGTTGTGCCGTCGGCGGTGATCACCGCGTCGTCACCTGACGAGAAGGATTCGTTCTTCGATCCGGCGGCGGACAAGCCCTACCGCCACCCGACCTTCTATTCCATACCGAAGGAAGTGCAGCAGCTGTGACCCTGGTGGTCGCCGGCGCGGCGGCCGTGTACACGCTGCGCCTCGCGGACGATTGCCTGGTGCTCTCGCACCGGCTCGCGCAGTGGTCGTCGCGGGCTCCGACACTCGAGGACGACATCGCCTTGACCAACATCGCGCTCGACCTCCTCGGCCAGGCGCGCGGGTTGTACGTGCGCACCGCCGAGCTCGACGGCACCGGCCGGTCGGAGGATGACTACGCATTCATGCGCGACGAGCGCGAGTTCGTCAACTGCCTGCTCGTCGAGCAGGAGAACGGCGACTTCGCGACCACGATGGTCCGCCAGCTCCTGTGCTCGACCTTCCAGCTTGCCCAATGGCAGGCACTCACGAGCTCGACGGACGCGCAAGCGGCCGCCGTCGCCTCCAGGGCGGTGAAGGAGACCTCGTATCACCGGGATCACGCGACCGACTGGACGCTACGCCTCGGCGATGGCACCGGCGAGAGCCATCGCCGGATGGAGAGTGCGCTCGCAGCGCTGTGGCCGTTCACCGCTGAACTCTTCGAGAGCGACACCGTTGCGCGCGAGGCGAATGCCCTGGGCGTCGGCCCCGATCCGGCATCGCTCCTGCCGGAGTGGGAGGCGTATGTCCGCCGTGTCCTCGATGACGCGACGCTTGGAGTGCCCGAGAGCACGTGGACGCCGTCGGGAGGTCGGCAGGGACTGCACACCGAGTCCTTTGGGTACATGCTGGCTGAGATGCAACACCTCCATCGCTCGTTCCCGGGAGTGACCTGGTGACACACGGGGGAATCCCCCGTGATCCCCCTGTTTCCGAGGTGACACACGGGGGAATCCCCCGTGATCCCCCTGTTTCCGAGTGCTGACACACGGGGGAATCCCCCGTGATCCCCCTGTTTCCGAGATGCGCGGCGGAATCCCCCGTGTGCCCCCTGTTTCCGAGTTGATCGCGCGCATTGTCGGCGCGATCCCCGATCCGGAGATGCCCGCCCTGACCATCGGGGATCTCGGCATCCTTCGCGATATCCGCGTCAACTCCTCCGGTCACGTCGACGTCGACATCACGCCGACGTACTCGGGATGCCCGGCGCTCGACGCCATCCGCGACGACGTCGAGCGCTCCGTCCGAGAGCAGGGGTACACCGACGTCACCGTTCGCGTGGTCCTGTCTCCCGCGTGGACGACGGAATGGATGTCGGAGGCGGGGCGCCTCAAGCTCCGCGAGTACGGCATCGCGCCGCCACGCCGGCATGGGTTCGATCTCACGCCCCTGACCATCGCGGTTCCATGTCCGCGATGCGACTCGGTGAGAACGCACGAGGTCACCCATTTCGGTTCCACGCAGTGCCAGGCGGTGCGTCAGTGCGACGGCTGCGGCGAGACGTTCCCGCACTTCAAGGAGCACTGAGCGTTTGACCGCCACGCCGGTTGCGGAGGTGTCCGCAGGACATCGTCGCGCGACCATCCATCCACTGCAAGTGAAGGCCATGGAGCCGCTCACAGAGGACGCAGTGGTGATCGAGTTCGAGGTGCCACCCGAGCTCGAAAGCGAGTTCTCCTTCACCCACGGGCAGCACGTCTCGCTCCGGTGCGAGGCTGCCGGCGACGATACCCGACGCAGTTACTCCATCTGCAGCGCCGCGGGATCGGGACAGCTCCGGGTCGCGGTGAAACGCCTGCCCGGTGGGATCTTCTCAGCATTCGCGCTGGAGCAGCTGCGCGCCGGCGACGTCGTCGAAGTCGTCACCCCGATCGGCCACTTCAACACGCCGCTCGATCCGCGGCATGCGACCTCGTACGCGATGATCGCCGCAGGGAGCGGGATCGCACCCATCCTGTCCAATCTCAGCACCATCCTCGCGGTCGAACCGCGCAGCTCGGTCACGCTGATCTACGGCAACCGGACGGTCAAGGACATCATGTTTCTCGAGGAGCTTGAGGACCTCAAGAACCGGTTCCCGGAACGGTTCGCCCTGTACCACGTGCTCTCGCGCGAGGAGCAGGACATCGAGCTCTTACACGGGCATATCGACGCCGAGCGGGTGAATCGCTTCCTCGATAAGCTGGTGCGGCCCCACACCGTCGACGAATGGTTTCTCTGCGGGCCGCGGGAGATGATCGAGTCCGCGAAGGAGGTGCTCCTCGAGCGCGGCGTCGACGCCGAGCATGTCCACGCCGAGCTGTTCCACGCGAAGGACGCGCAGCGCCCTCGCACCGCCGATCACCCGGCGCCGCCCACACCGTCAGAAAGTGCTGCGGAGGTCACGATCATCCTCGACGGACGGAGGTCGACGTTCCGCGTCGACGCGGACGGCGAGCGCATCCTCGACGCCGCCTTGCGCGTGCGCTCCGACGCGCCGTACGCCTGCAAGGGCGGTGTCTGCGGCACCTGCCGGGCGCGTCTGGTCAGCGGCAGCGTCGAGATGGATCAGCACTTCGCGCTGGAACAGCGCGAGATCGATGATGGCTTCGTCCTCGCCTGCCAGTCGCATCCCACCTCGCCGACGGTCGTCCTCGACTTCGATCAGTGATCGAGTGGCGGCGTCGAGCTCACATCAGGTGATCGGGGTCAGCCAGCTCGCGTATGTGTCGTTCTCGCCTTTGCAGGCGCCAAAGTAGAGATCCTGGAGCTTGCGGGTCAGCACGCCCGGCGACCCCAAACCGATGGTGCGCTGATCGATCTCGATCACCGCTGAGACCTCGGCGCCGGTGCCGCAGAGCAGCACCTCCTCGGCGACGTAGAGCTCACTGCGGTCGATGGTGCGCTCGACCACCGCAACCCCAAGCTCGTCCCGCGCAAATTGCATCAGCACCGAGCGCGTGATGCCCTCGACGATGTTCTCCGATGCCGGCGGCGTGATCAGCTGACCGTGGCGGACGATGAAGAGATTCTCCGCGCTGCCCTCGCACACATGGCCATCCTGGGTCATCAGGATCGCCTCGTCGAACCCGTTGAGGAATGCCTCGGTCTTGGCGAGGGCGCTGTTGATGTAGATGCCGGTCGCCTTCGATCGCGCCGGCGCGACGTTGTCGTCGATCCGCCGCCAGCTCGACACCTGGCAGCGAATGCCCCCCGTGGTGTCGACGTACGCACCGAACGGCACCGGGACGATCATGAAGCCGTCGCGCAGGTTGTGGAAGCGAATGCCGATCTCCTCGGTCGCCTTGAAAACCAGGGGGCGGATGTACACATCGGTGCGAAAGTCATTGCGGCGCATCAGCTCGACGGTGATGTCGCACAGCTCGTCAACGCTGTGCGGGAGCTCCATGTGGAGCATGCGGGCGTTACCGGTCATGCGCGCGAAGTGGTCGGCCATCCGGAAGACATTGACGCGCTGCTGCCGCTCGCTCCAGTACGCGCGTATCCCCTCGAAGCAGCCGGTCCCGTAGTGGAGCGCATGGGTGAGCAGACCGAGATGCGCATCGCCGTACCTGCACAGCTCGCCCTCGAAGTACACCCATGTGTCCGACTGCGCACGGCGAAGCTCGGGCTTTGCGACCGGTGCCCTGGTCGGAATCTCAGTCATCCGCATTTGCCTGGTCGGGTGCTTCGACAAGGTCTGCGAGATGCCTGATGAAGCCGCCGGCGACCCCTCCATCAGCCACTCGGTGATCGAAGACGAGTGAGAGCTCAACCACCGAGCGCGGCACCACGTAGTCCTCCACGACCCAGGGGCGCGTCGCGATCCGTCCGACGCCGAGGATCGCCGCCTCGGGGGGATTGATGATCGCCGTGCCCCCGTCGACCCCGAAGGCACCGAAGTTGGACACCGTGAACGTGCTGCCCCAAAGATCGGTCGCGTCGATGGACCCGTTACGAGCTCCGGTCGCAAGCCGCTGGAGGTCATCGGCGATAGCCGGCAACGACTTGCTCTGCGCGTCGCGAATCACGACGACCACAAGTCCGCGGTCAGTTTGCACGGCGACCCCGAGGTGGACCGGCGTGAAGCGCACCACCTCGTTTGCCTGGGTATCGAAGTGCGCGTTGAGCCTCGGAAATTTCCGGAGCGCGATCACGCTGAGCCGCAGGATGATCGCGAAGGGTGTGACCGAGGCATCGGTCTCGCCGGGTTCGAGCTCCGCGCGCAACTCCATGAGCCGGGTTGCGTCGGCGCGAACATATGCTGTGGCCGTCGGCGCTTCGCGATGGGACCTCGCGAGCCGTTCCGCGGCAATCCGGTCGATACCGGTGAGCGCCACGCGTTTCCCCACCGCACCTGGCGATTGGCTGTCGATTGCCGGCGCTCCGCCGGCTTGCGTCGACGCATGCTCGAGGTCCGCCTGGGTGACCATGCCGTTCGGTCCGCTGCCGGTAATCGTGCTCAGGTCAATGCCGAGCTCGATCGCCCGGCGCCTGACCAGCGGAGATGCAGGGGGCATGGCGGCGCTGCCGGCAGGCGTCGAACCATCGGGTCGCTGCACGGGCGCACGCCGCGACCGCGGCGCCGCCTCGCTGGTGCCGTAGCCGACCAGGAGGTTGCCCGAGGCCCCTTCGGCGTTGGCCGGCGTCGCGACCTCGATACTGATCAGCGGCTTCCCGACGGTGATGGTCTCGCCTTCGGAGCCGTGCAGGGTGGCCACGCGTCCGGCAAACGGAGTTGGCACCTCCACGACGGCCTTCTCGGTGGTGATCTCCGCCACCGGCTGGTCGACGACCACGACGTCACCCTCGGCGACCAGCCAGCGATTGATCTCTCCCTCGGTCAACCCCTCGCCGAGGTCGGGCATGAGGAAGTCGCGAACCGTGAGCATCGTTCAGTACTCGAGCAGTCGCGCGACGGCGTCGAGGATGCGGTCCGCGTCGGGAAGGAAGTGACGCTCGATCTTCGCCGGCGGATACGGCACGTCGAAGCCGGTGACGCGCAGCACCGGCGCCGCCAGGTACCCGAAGGCACGCTCGCTCAACTCGGCTGCGATCTCTGCTCCATAGCCGGCAAAGCGCGCAGCCTCGTGGACCACGAGCGCTCGCCCCGTCTTGGTGGCGCTCGCCACCAGCGTGTCCATGTCCACTGGGGAGAGCGTGCGCACGTCGACGACCTCGAGGTCCCAACTGCTCTCGGCGGCGGCTCGCGTGGCGGCCTCCAGCGCGGAGGTGACCATCGGTCCGTAGGCGATGACCGTCGCGGTCGTCCCCTCACGGCGCACGATCGCCTCACCGATCGGTGGCGCGGTCACGGGCAGGTCGAGGTCCTCCTTCAACCAGTACCGTCGCTTCGGCTCAAGGAAGATCACCGGGTCGTTGAACACGATCGATGCACGGAGGAGCGCATAGGCGTCCGCAGGTGTCCCGGGCGAGACGACGGTGAGCCCCGCCGTGTGCGCGTAGTACGCCTCCGGGCTCTCCGAGTGATGTTCGACGGCGCCGATACCGCCGCCGTAGGGGATGCGGATCACCATCGGCAGGCCGACCCGTCCGCGCGTCCGGTTGCGGTATTTCGCCACGTGGCTGATCAGCTGGTTGAGGGCCGGGTAGGAGAAGCCGTCGAACTGCATCTCGACCACCGGACGCAGGCCGTAGAGGGCCATGCCGATCGCGGTGCCGGCGATGCCCGCCTCGGCGACCGGGGTGTCGAAACAACGGTCCGCGCCCATCTCCGCCTGCAGCCCGTCGGTGATGCGGAAGACGCCGCCGAGCCGGCCGACATCCTCACCGTAGACGACCACGGTGTCGTCGTCGCGCATCGAGTCGCGCAGCGCCGCATTGAGCGCGCCGGCCATGGTCAGCTCCATCAGCTCTCCTCGGCCGCCCGCAATTCCTGCTCGAGCAGCGCGCGCTCGATGTCCAGCTGCGGCGTGCGCGCCGCATATACGTGGTCGAACATCTCGCGCGGGTCGCCGGCCGGAGCGTTGAAGAGAAAGTCGCGCATGCGCGCCGCGGTCGCCTCGCCTTCGGCCTCGACCTCGCCGAGAAATGCATCATCGACCACACCTCCCTCACGAAGAATCCCGAGGAACCGCTCGACGGGATCACGTGCCCGCCATTCAGACGCCTCGTCGTCGCTGCGGTACCGGCTGGTGTCGTCGGCGGTCGTGTGCGCCTCGAGGCGGTAGGTGACGGCTTCGACGAGTGTCGGTCCGTCACCGCGACGCGCCCGGTCGACGGCCGTCTTCACTGCACCGTAGACGGAGATGACGTCGTTGCCGTCCACGCGGATGCCGGGGATCCCGACGCCTGCCGCGCGCAGCGCTATCGATGACGTCCTCGTCTGGAGGCGGTACGGAACGCTGATCGCGTAGCCGTTGTTCTGCACCACGAACACCACCGGCGCGCCGAACACCCCGGCCATGTTGAGCGCCTCGTGCGCGTCCCCCTCGCTCGCGGCGCCGTCGCCGAAGAAGGTCAGGGCGACGATCGGATCGTGCTTGATCCTCGCGGCCATGGCCAGACCGACCGCGTGCAGCGCCTGGGTGGCGAGCGGTGTGGTCAGTGGGGCGACACGGTACTTGTACGGGTCGAAGCCGCAGTGCCAGCTTCCCGAGAAGAGCGCGAGCAGCTCGACGACATCCACCCCGCGAGCGAAGGTGCCCACGGTCTCGCGGTAGGTGGGGAAGAGCCAGTCATCGGCCTCGAGCGCGAAGACCGATCCCACCTGCGCCGCCTCCTGGCCATGGCTCGAGGCGAAGACGCCGAGCGCTCCCTGGCGGGTGAGGTTGATCGCCTGGCGGTCCACGCGACGGCTCAGCGCCATCAGGCGGTAGAGAGAGCGGAGCTGGTCGGCGCTCAGGTCGACGACGTGTGGGTTGGGGGCACCCAGCGCACCCTCGGCGGCGACGTCCTGCCAGGCTGCCTTCGACAGCCCGGGAAATGAGGACGGCCCGCTTGCGGCGGACGACACCTCCACGCTCACGTTGATCGATCCTACCGCTGCGGACCCGGGCCGCCGAAATTCGGGGCGCGTTTGGCCCGTCTCGCAGCCACCCCTTCGGCGACGTCGGGACCGGTGAAGCCGAGGAATTCCAGCGCGAGCGAGCTATCGAAGATGGGCCCGGCGGCGCGCAGCCAGTTGTTGAGCGCGTACTTGGTCCAGCTGATGGCGGTCGGCGAGCCTGCCGCGAGCTTGCGCGCCACCTCGAGCGCGGTGGCGTGGACCTGCTCATCGGGGACGCTCAGCGAGACGAGACCGATGCGCTCCGCCTCCTCGCCGCTGACCGGCTCGCAGAGGAGCAGGTGGTACTTCGCCTTGGCGATGCCGCAGAGCAGCGGCCAGATGATCGCGGCGTGGTCGCCGGCGGCGACGCCGATCCGGGTGTGGCCGTCGATGAGCCGGGCGGAGCGCCCCGCGATCGAGATGTCCGCGAGCAGGCCCACCACGAGCCCGGCGCCCACGGCCACGCCATCCATCGCCGAGACCACCGGCTTCCCGCAGTTGATGACGTTGTAGACCATGTCCCGGGCCTCGCGGAGCACGCGGGCGCGGACCGCGAAGTCCGCGGCCATCTCCTCGATGAGATCGAAGTCTCCGCCCGCCGAGAAGGTGCCACCCGCTCCGCGGATGATCACGGCGCGGGTCTCGGCGTCGGTGTCGACGGCGCGCCATACCTCAGCAAGGTCGCGATGCATGGCGGCGTCGGCAGCATTGAGGCGACCCTCGGCCTGCATGGTGATCACCAGGATCCCGTCGTCGGGTCGCTCGAAGCTGAGGCTCGGAAATGCAGTTGCGAGATCCGTCATGCGCGTCCGCTACCGCCCCGTGAAGGTCGGCTTCCGCTTCTCCAGGAATGCGGTGATGCCGTCCTGGTAGTCGTGTGTCCGCGACGCGCGGCCCTGGGCCGCGGCTTCGGCGGCGAGCAGCTCCACCGGCGACGGGGAGCTGTCCGCGATCAGCCCGACCAGGCGCTTCGATTCGAGGAATGCCGCGGTGGGTCCGCGCGCCATCGTCCGAGCCATCTCACGGGTCCGGCGGACCAGGTCGGCCCCGGCGACGCTGCGATTCACCAGGCCCCACTCACCGGCTTCCCGCCCCGACAGGAGCCGGCCGGTGTAGACGAGCTCGAGGGTGCGGTGCGGCCCGATTCGCGAAACCAGTGCCGCGTGCGCGCCGCTGTCGAGCACGGCCCCGATCCGCGCGAAGGGCGATCCGATCCGGGCATCGTCGGCTGCGTACATCACGTCGCACGCGAGGGCGAGGCCGAGCCCGGTGCCGAGACACGCGCCGTGCACTGCGGCGATGGTCGGCATCGCAAGGCCCGCCATGCGGGTCATCAGCGGGTTGACGATGTCGCGAAGGATCGCCTCGCCATCCTCGTGCAGCGGATCCGCCTCGGACAGATCACGTCCACTGCAGAAGGCCCGGCCCTCGCCACGAACCAGGAGCGCCCGGGCGCCGCCGGACTCCGCGGCATCGAGGCTTGCGGTGAGCTCCCGCACCATCGCGGTGCTCATCGCATTCATCTTGTCGGGACGGTCGAGGACCAGCTCGGCGACGCCATCCTCGATTGTGAGCCGCACGGTGCGGGGTGCGTCAGATCCCGGCATACGGGGCTCGCTCCTTGGCCGTGAGGATCTTCAGCTGGCTGGCACACACGGTGACGCCGTTCTGGTTGAGCACGTCCCAGCGATACGAGACCAGCCCGGAGGTGGCGTCGCGATCGGATTTCTCGATCACCTCGATGTCGAGGTAGATGGTGTCGTTGATCCACGTCGGTGCCGTGTAGCGCAGGCGGTCGGTGCCGTAGTTTGCAAGGATGGTGGTCGCGTCGCCGGGGACCCCGAGCCCGGTCCCGAGCGCGAACACCATGATCCCGGGCGCGACGCGCTGACCGAACATGGATCGCTCGGCGGCAACCTTGTCGATGTGCGGGTAGAACCAGTCGCCGGTGAGCGCGCACCAGTTGACGATGTCCGTCTCGGTGATGGTCCGTCCCCGGGTTCGCTGGGTCTGCCCGACCTCCAGTTCAACGAAGGTCCGATACAGCAGAAACCGATCCACCCGAAGTGCCTCCCGTGAACCCCTGGAACTCGGGGGCTGGCGAAGTCTACGACCGGCGGTCGATCAGCCGCTGGAGCTTTCCCGCCGAGCGCTCGAGGGTCTCGGGGTCGACGACCTCGACGGCAACGGTGACGCCGACCCGGTCCTTGACCTCGCGGATCAGCGCCTGGGCGGCCGGATCGCGGCGCTCCGGGGGGCAGTCGGACCGCGCCTCGACCCGCACGGTCAGGGCGTCGAGCCGCCCCTCGCGTCCGAGGATCAGCTGGAAGTGCGGCGAGAGACCCGCGGTGCGCACCACCAGCTCCTCGAGCTGCGTGGGAAAGACGTTGACCCCACGCAGGATGATCATGTCGTCGCTGCGGCCGGTCACCTTCTCCATGCGCCGGAACGCCGGCCTGGCGGTCCCCGGCAGCAACCGCGTGAGATCGCGGGTGCGGTAGCGAATGATCGGGAGCGCCTGCTTGGTCAATGAGGTGAAGACCAGCTCGCCCCTCTCTCCGTCGGGAAGCACCTCACCGGTGACCGGGTCGATGACCTCGGGGTAGAAGTGGTCCTCCCAGATGTGCAGGCCGTCCTTGGTCTCCACGCACTCCTGCGACACGCCGGGACCCATGACCTCCGACAATCCGTAGATGTCCACCGCGTGCATGTCCATGCGCGCCTCGATCTCGGTGCGCATCGCCTCGGTCCACGGCTCCGCGCCGAAGATGCCGATGCGCAGTGAGCTCGTCCTCGGGTCAACGCCCTGACGTTCGAACTCGTCGATGAGAGCGAGCATGTACGACGGGGTCACCATGATGATCGAGGGCTGGAAGTCCCGGATCAACTGCACCTGACGTGGGGTCATCCCACCCGAGACTGGGACGACCGTGCAGCCGAGCCGCTCAGCGCCATAGTGCGCACCGAGGCCGCCGGTGAAGAGCCCGTAGCCGTAGGCGACATGCACGATGTCGCCGGGACGTCCGCCGGCTGCGCGGATCGATCGCGCCACCAGGTCCGCCCAGGTGTCGAGGTCATCCTGGGTGTAACCGACGACCGTGGGCCGTCCGGTGGTGCCGCTGGAGGCGTGAATGCGACGCACGTCCCGCAGCGGGACGGCGAACATGCCGAACGGGTAGTTGTCGCGGAGATCGAGCTTGGTGGTGAAGGGAAATCGCGCGAGGTCGGCAAGCGTCCGGCAGTCGTCGGGCGTCACTCCCGCGGCTTCGAAAGCGCGCCGGTAGTGCGCCACGTTCGTGTACGCGTGCTGCAGCGACCAGCGAAGACGCGCGAGTTGCAGGTCGAGCAGCGCGTCGCGGCTCAGGCGCTCACCCGAGTCGAGCAGGTCGACTGGTGGGGCCGCGCCAGGAGTCATCACGCCGGATCCCTCTCGATGGTGCGGCTGGTGCCGCGAAACTCCGCGATGACGTCATCGCCACGTCGCACCGTGACGTCGTAGATTCCGGAGCGACCGAAGCGGGTGCGTTCCACCGCGCGCGCCTCGAGGACATCGCCGGCACGCGACGGCGCCACGAATGTGATGTCGACGGCGGCTGCGACGGTCAGCGGGCCGTGGCTGTTGCACGCGCAGGCGAATGCGGTGTCCGCAACTGCGAACACGAAGGCTCCGTGGGTGATGCCGTGCCCGTTCACCATGTCCGGTCGGATCGTCATGGTTGCGGTGGCGGCTCCCGTCCTTACGTCATGCACGTCGATACCGAGCGCGCGCGACGCGGCGTCGCCGGCGAGCATTCGGGTCACCGCGTCAGTCACCGATCCTCCCATGCGTTCGCGCCGATGCGCCGGCGGATGCTCAGACGGTTATTTTGGTGCGCTCGACGGTGGCGACCGCAGCGGCGTCGCCCGCGAGGGTGACGCGCGCGGTGGAGCGCCGGCCGCTGAGGTAGAGCACCATCTCCGACGCAGGACCGGTGATCTTCGCCATGTCGCCGGAGCCATACCGTCGCCGCTGACCGTCGGGTCGCACGAACTCCAGGCCGTAGGGGCGGATCCTGCGCACCAGCTGTCGAGCGCTCAACCCGATCATGCGCCATGACAACGCCTCGAGATCCGGGCTCGGTCGGCGCGGTTCGCGGCCGTTGGCGCGGCGAACATCCTCGTGGTGGATGAAGAACTCCAGCCCGCTGACGACGTTGCGAATACGCGGTAAGCGCCAGGGAATGGGCGGCGCCCCGGCGCGCAGCCTGGCGACCATGGCGGGGAATCCCTTGGCTTTCTCTGCAGCCCGCTGGGCGTCGGACCAGCGATGGAAGTGCTCGCGCAGGACCAGGTGCGCGGCGAGATCGGACGTCGTCCACCCCTCGCACAGCGTGGGCGCATCCGGACCCAGCTCGAGCAGCAGGTCACAGAGCTCGATGCGCTCTCGGACGTCGATCGGTTCGGTCATCGAGATGGCCGCGGCGACCGCACGTGCTCAGCGAAGAACTCGAGGGTGCGCCGCCAGGCATCGCCGGCCGCTGCCGCGTCGTATGTCCTGCCGGTGTCGTTGAAGAACGAGTGGCGGGTGCCCGCGTACACCTTGATGTCGCGGGCCACACCCAGCTGCGCTAGCCGTCGGTCAAGCTTCCGGGCGGAGCGCGCGGTGAAGTCCTTCCCGGGGTAGCTGCCCACCACCGGACACATGCGTCGCACCGCTTCGAGCGGCCGCGGGTTGGTGCCGTAGAAGGGCGCGATGGCCCGGAGCCGCTTGTCACGCCGCCCCCACGCGATCGCGAAGCCACCTCCCATGCAGAATCCGATGGCACCGATGCGATCCCGGTCGACGTCAGGCTGCGCAACCAGGTGATCCATCGCCGCGGAGAGATCGGCGATCGAAGACGGGTCGCGACCGGTGAGCAGCGAACCCATCAGACCGGCCATGCAGACGGCACGGCTGTGATCGGTGAACAGGTCGACGGCAAGCGCCGCGTAGCCTTCGCGAGCGAAACGTCGCGTGATGTCGCGAATGTTGTCGGTGACACCGAATGCTTCGTGGATGACGACCACGCCGGGATGCCGTCCGGCACCGTCGGGCATTGCCAGGTAGCCGTGAAACATCGAGCCCCGCGATGGGAAGGTGACGGCTCGAGTGGTGGGTGGCGTGGCGGTGGTGATGCGACCAGCGTACGCATCGTGAAAGCTACGCCGCTCGGTGAAGCGGGCTCCAGCTCGACCCGGTCCATCGCCAGAGCCCGACCGGAGCCTGCCCGGTCAGCGGCTGCGCCGGCCCGCTTCCAAGGAGGAGCAGCTGGTCGCGGTCATAGTCGGTGATCTCGACACCTCCCGCCACCGGAACCCGGCCGCCCGGGAGCGGATCCCATTCGCTGCCCTTCCATGCGGAGAGATCGGCACCGGCCGGTGAGGCGCACGCGCAGAGCACAAGCTGTCCTGATCCCGGATAGAGCGCCATCGTGGACCCGTCGATCGGTGCGTGGACCGACGTCGGCAGCAATGTCCAGGTCGCGCCGTTCCATCGCCACGTCGTGTTGGCGGCACCGGTGGCAGGCGGTGGCCCCACGCAGCACCCAACCGCCAGCAGCGAGCTGGTGAGCGGGTCGAATCCCATCGGGCTGTAGGCGGCGCCGGCGGGGAGCGACCCGCCGGCCGGCTTCACCCAGTGGTTTTCTGCCCAGATCCAGGTCGCTGCCGGACTCGAGATCACTCCCGAGCGGGTCAGCAGGACCATCTGATTGACCGCGGGGTCCCAGGCCATGTCCGATCCCTCGCCGGGCGGCGGGCCGCCCGCCCCACTGTCGAGCGCACCCCACGTGGTCCCCTTCCACGCCCACGTGTCGTGGACGGGCACGCCGGGTTCGAGCCGCCCCCCGAAGAGCATCACCGTCCTCGTCTGCGGGTCATACGCCGCCGAGGCGCCGTAACGCCCGGCGGGGCTGTCAGGGGGATGGGCCAGCGTCCATCGGGCGCCATTCCAGAGCCAGGTGCTGGTGTAGTCGCCGACCCCGCCAAAGAGCACGATCTCGTGCGTCGCCCGATCATCAGCAAGGCTGAAACCGAAGCCCGCCCGGGGTCCGCTCGGTAGCGGGCTCGGGGTGATGGATCCTGGAGCGAGGGTCGGCGTTGGTGCCGGGCCGGTCTCCGCCGGCCGCGGACGCTGCCCGAGCGAGATCACGATGCCGATCGCTCCGGCGACGGCGATGATGCCGAGGAGCCCGATCACGAATCGCGAGTTCGGGCGGCGTCTGCGAGGGTCGATCGCGCGTGGTTCGTGCATGCCTGGCTGACAAATGTGCCATTCCGACCACCCCGGCTACGATGGCGTCGGTGACCGCACTGACCCAGTCAACCGGCAGCATCGACCTGGACGCGCTCGTCACCTCCTGGCGAGCGGCCAACTACCTGACGGTTGCCCAGATCTACCTCCAGGCGAACCCTCTCCTTCGCGAGCCCTTGCTTGCTGAACACATCAAGCCACGACTGCTGGGCCACTGGGGAACCTCGCCGGCGCAGAGCCTCATCTACGTCCAGCTCAACCGGCTGATCCATCAGCGCGATTGCGACGTGCTGTACGTCGCCGGCCCGGGCCACGGCGGGCCCGCAATCGTCGCCAATGTGTACCTCGAAGGGACGTATTCCGAGATCTATCCGGAGGTCTCACTGGATGAGCGCGGTCTGCTTCGCCTGGTGCGGCAGTTCTCGACACCGGGTGGCATCCCCAGCCACGTGAGTGTCCCCACCCCGGGCTCCATCCACGAGGGCGGCGAGCTCGGCTACGCCCTGGTGCACGCCTTCGGCGCAGTTTTTGACAACCCCGACTTGATCGCGGCGTGCGTCGTCGGTGACGGTGAGGCCGAGACCGGTCCGCTCGAGGGGTCCTGGAAGGGAGTGAGCTTTCTCAATCCGAGGCGCGACGGCGCGGTGCTGCCGATCCTCCAGCTCAACGGATACAAGATCAGCGGGCCGACCGTGCTCGGGCGAGCTCGCGAGCAGGACGTGCGCGCATTGCTGAGCGCGCATGGCTACGAAGTCCACGTCGTCGGTGGCGATGATCCGCGGGGCGTGCACGAGGAGTTCGCGCACACCCTCGACAGCTGCTACGAGCGAATTCGCGAGATCCAGTCTGCGGCCCGCACCGGAGCCGGCGCGGGTCGCGCGGTGTGGCCGGCGATCGTTCTGCGCACGCCCAAGGGATGGACGGGACCCAAGTTCGTCGACGGGCTGCCCGTGGAAGGGACCTTCCGTGCTCACCAGGTGCCGCTCGACAACGTTCGCACGAATCCGGACCACCTCGCGCAGCTCGAGGAGTGGATGCGCAGCTATCGACCCGAGGAGCTCTTCGACAGCGCCGGCGCACCCGTCGCGGCGGTGACCGCGCTGGCACCGCACGGCGACAGGCGCATGGGGGCGACCGGATACGCCAATGGCGGGAGATTGCTCGAACCGCTGCGGCTTCCGGATTTCACCGGGTATGCACTGGCCGTCGACTCTGGTGTCACGGTTGCCGAGTCCACGCGGCGAACTCGGTGAGTGGATCCGCGACATCTACCGGGACAATCCGAACAACTTCCGGCTCTTCTGTCCTGACGAGACCAACAGCAACCGTCTCGGCGCGGTGTTCGACATCGAGGACCGCTGCTTCGAGGAGGCGACCATCCCGATCGACGATCACGTGAGCCCTTCGGGACGGGTGATGGAGGTGCTGTCTGAGCATCTCTGCGAGGGGTGGCTCGAGGGCTATCTACTCACCGGGCGGCACGGGTTGTTCGCGACCTACGAGGCTTTCGCGATGGTGTCGGCGTCGATGACCGTGCAGCACGCCAAGTGGCTCGAGGCGGCTCGTGCGCTCCAGTGGCGTGAGCCGGTCGCCGCGTTGAACATCCTGCTGACGTCGACCTGCTGGCGAAACGATCACAACGGTTTCAGCCACCAGGGACCGGGCCTCATCGACACCGTCATGAACATGAGCGGCGACGTGGTCCGCGTCTATCTGCCACCGGATGCGAACTGCCTGCTCTCGGTGGCGGATCACTGTTTCACGAGTCGAAGCTACGTGAATCTGATCGTCATCGACAAGCAGCCGGAGCTCCAGTACCTCTCGATGGATGCGGCCATCGAGCACTGCGCGCGCGGTGCGTCGCTCTGGTCCTGGGCGTCGAACCCGGGTGACGGCGACCCGGACGTAATGCTCGGCTGCGCCGGCGACATTCCCACGCTGGAGACACTCGCCGCCGCCGCGCTCCTTCGCGAGCGTGTTCCCGACCTGCGCTTCCGCTTGGTCAACGTGGTCGACCTGCTGGCCATGAGCCCTGCGCCGTTCCACCCGCACGCATTGAGCTCCGAGGCCTTCACCGAACTGTTCACCGATGACATCGATGTGGTCATGGCGTTTCACGGATACGCGAGAGCATTCCACCAGGTCGTGCACGGACGCCCGAACGCGGGTCGATTCCACGTGCGCGGATACAACGAGCACGGCACGACCACGACGCCTTTCGACATGGTGGTGCTGAACGAGATGAGCCGCTATCACCTGGTCATGGAGGCGCTCCATCGCGCGCGGCGCGTGCCCGCCGGAGCCGGTGAGCTGCATCGCTTCTGCGAGGCACAGCTCCGGCGCCATCATGCCTACGTCCGCGAGCATTTCGAGGACATGCCGGAGATCCGCGATTGGCGGTGGCCGGGATGAGCGATCCCTGGCCGATCCACGTCGCGCCCGCCTGATCGATGCGCATCCTCGCCGTCAACGCGGGCTCGAGCAGCCTGAAGCTGAGCGTGGTCGGCGACAACGACACCCTCGAGGACGCGCAGGAGACCGACGGCGACGCTGATCCCATCGCTGCGCTGCGCGACTTTGCCGCGCGCGCTGGACGTGTCGACGCCGTCGCCCATCGGCTTGTCCACGGCGGGGCGGCCATTCGGCACGCAGTGCTCGTCGACGACGAAGTGCGTCACCAGCTCGACGGCGCCATCGAGCTCGCGCCGCTGCATGTGCCACCCGCGCTGGCGCTACTCGATGCCGCACGTCTGAGCATCGACCGGCCCCAGGTCGTCTGTGTCGACACGGCGTTTCACGCCGAGATGCCCGAGTGCGCCACCACCTATGCGGTGCCGGAGCATTGGCGCACCTGGGGCGTGCGCCGCTACGGGTTCCACGGCCTCTCGTATGCCTGGTCGAGCCGGCGCAGCGCGGAGCTGCTGCAACGACCGGTCGATGGACTCCAGGTCGTGATCGCGCACATCGGCTCAGGCGTCTCCGCCTGCGCGGTTCGCGACGGGCGCAGTGTCGACACGAGCATGGGCTTCACGCCACTCGAGGGCGCGGTGATGGCGTCGCGCAGCGGCACCGTCGACCCCGGCGCACTGCTCTGGCTCCAGGATCACCACGGGCTCACCGTCGCCGCGATGACGCGGGTGCTCGAGCACGGCAGCGGGCTCTTCGGACTGTGCGGGATGTCGGACATCCGGGATGTGGAGCGCGAGGCAGCGCTCGGCAACCAGTCGTGCGTGCTCGCCCTCGACGTGTACATCCACGTGCTGAGCCGCGTGATCGGCGGCCTGGTCACGTCGCTCGACCGTCTCGACGCGCTGGTGTTCACCGGGGGGATCGGCGAGCACTCGGCGTTGGTTCGCGGCCGCGTCTGCGCGCGACTGGCGCTGCTCGGACTTCCCGAATCGTTGCTGCCTGCCGATCGGGACGCCGTGATCGCGCACACCGATCGCGGACCGGCCGTCGTCGTGGTGACGGCACGTGAGGATGCGCAGATGGCGCGTGAGGCGCGCCGGGTGCTCGCCGGCTAGACCGCCACGCGGGGCTCCGTCATCGCTTCCGCGACCGGCGTCGTTGCAACCGCACGTTGCGGCTTATGGCTGATCACGGTGCACGCGATGCCGGAGAGCGCTGTGGTAGCCGCGGCATACCACCACAGGTTGTGGAAACGCGCCAGTGCCTCAGCAGGGCTGTGCGGCGTCCCCAGGATGACGACGAGTAACGCGATGCCGAGCGCCCCGCCAATCTGCCGCGCGGTCTGGTTGACAGCGCTGCCGACGGCGAACCGATTGGGATGCAGGCTCGAGACCGCCGCGGCACTCAGCACGGGGAAGGTGAGCCCGATGCCGGCCCCGATGATCAGCGTCCCCGGCAACCACGTTGTGAGGTAGTCGTGGTGGAGCCCGACACGCGTCGCGAGCCACACCAGTCCGGCGACGAACACGGTGAAGCCGGTGAGCAGCACCCTGCGAAATCCCACGCGTGCGGCGGTGCGGCCGGCGGGGCCCGACACCAGCGCGACCACGAGCGGACCCGGCGTCACGGCAAGACCCGCCTCGAGAATCGGATAGTGCCACACGCTCGTGAGGAACAGGATGTTGCCCAGGAGCACCGCGAAGAAGCCCATCGCGTAGAGGAATGTCGCGGCATTGGCGACGCTGAACGAGCGGGTCCTGAAGAGCGTCAGGTCGAGGACCGGTTCGGGATGGCGCGCAGACCGGAGGAGAAAAACGGTGCCGACGACCATTGCCCCTGCGAAGCATGCGACCACCGGTGCCGACGACCAGCCCCAGGTCGGACCTTCGGTGATGCCGAGGACGAGCGCCGAGAGGGTGACCGCGACCAGCACGGCACCGGCGTAGTCCGGAGCCGACCCCGGCGTGCCTGGACTCGCCTGCACCAGGAAGCGACGTCCAGCGATCCATGCGGCAGCCCCGATCGGCACATTCACAAAGAACGCCCAACGCCACCCTCCGACGGTGATCAATGCCGCACCGAGGGACGGCCCGGTGGCCACGGCCAGCGCACCAACGCCACCCCAAAGCGCGACGACCTGCGAGCGGCGCTCAGCGGGAAACGCGGCAAGCAGCAGGCTCAACGACGCAGGCAGCAGCGCGGCCGCGCCACACCCCTGGATCACGCGGCCGGCCACGAGCAGCGCCACCGAGGGCGCCAGGCCGCAGAGTGCCGAGCCGGCGGTGAAGACTGCCAGGCCGGCGAAGAATACCCGCCGGCTGCCGATGCGGTCAGCTGTGCGGCCCGCAATCACCAGCAGGGACCCGAAGACAATGCCGTAGCTGGTGATGACCCAGGCGAGCGTCGCGCGTGGATCGCTCGGAAACGAGCGTTCGAGCGCCGGAAAAGCCACGTTGACGATCGACAGATCCAGCGATGCCATGAAGGCGCCCAGCGCCGTCACCACGAAGACGACCCGACGGCGGCTCACCGGGGTCGCGCGGGGGATGCTTCGCTCGGAACCGCTCAGCTGGGCCATGCCGGTCACTGTAGTGACTTGCGTTCTATTATGCAACTCACTAAGCTGAGAGGATGGATCACAAGAGCTTTGCCGGCATGGACTGCTCGGTTGCGCAGTGCCTCGAGGTCGTCGGGGAGTGGTGGAGCATGCTCGTCGTCCGAGACTCCTTTCTCGGCGTGACCCGCTTTGACGACTTTCAGCGCAGGCTCGGCGTCTCCCGCAACATCCTCAGCGATCGGCTGAACACCCTCGTCGACGCGGGCGTGCTCGTTCGAGCGCCGTACTCGGAGCGTCCGCCGCGGCACGAGTACCGTCTCACCGACAAAGGACGGGACCTCTGGCCCGTGCTCACGGCGATGCGTCGGTGGGGCGATCGACATGCCGCGCCGAACGGGCCGCCGTTGCTGGTCACGCACAGGGTGTGTGGTGCGGTGACCGAGGCGGTCGTGGTCTGCAGCTCGTGCGGCGAACGCCTGGAAGCTGGCGATGTCGTCGCGGCCACCGGTCCCGGGCACAGGCTGGGCGCGCTGGTCTCCAACTCGGTCTGAGCACTCGCTGGCGCTGAGCGCCTCCCACGCGGGATCGCTAAGCTCCCGCGTGATGATCGACTGGGCCACGATCTCGGCGCTCGCGACCGCAGGCGGCACGCTTATCCTCGCGGTGGCGACGTTCTCGTCAGTTCGATCTGCCAACCGCGCGGCGCGGGCAGCGGAGCGTTCGCTCCTGGCGGGGTTGCGCCCGGTGCTGATGCCGTCACGGCTCGAGGACCCGCCCCAGAAGGTGTCGTTCGCCGATCAGCATTGGGTGACGATCCAGGGCGGTCATGCCGCGTTCGAGGCGAGCCCGCAGGCCATCTACCTGGTGATCTCACTGCGCAATGCGGGATCCGGTATCGCCGTGCTCCACGGCTGGTACTTCTACCCCGAACGCGTGACCACCGCCGACCCCGCGGACGTTCGCGACTTTCGCCGGCTCACCCGGGACATCTACGTCCCCGCCGGGGACAGCGGTTTCTGGCAGGGCGCATTCCGCGATCCGAATGAACCGGTCTTTGCGGTCGCTCGGAATGCCGCCACCGCGGCGCAACCGGTGACCGTCGACCTCCTGTACGGCGACCACGAGGGTGGCCAGCGAATGATCAGCCGGTTCGCGCTCACCGCGACGCCGGGTGGCTCCTGGCTGGCGGTCGTCGGCCGTCACTGGAACCTCGACCGGCCCAACCCTCGCTAGCGGACTCCCACGCGGAGACCGGCGCGCCGCGCCTGCGGCGAGTGGCAAGAAACCGAAGCGTGATCGCCAGCGCTCCTACCTTGGGTCGGTCTCGGCGTCGACGTTCTGACCCCGGGTGAGGAAGAGCGCGAACGCCAGAACCAGGATGACACCGGCGTTGGTGCCGAGCTCGAACAGCGACTGGGTGATGGTCGGCGTGCCTGCGGGCTGCGAGCCGGCGGAGAAGGTGAGACGCGTCGAGACGGCGAGGATGTCCCGGACCGCGGCGATGATACCGATGACCAGAAATGGTCGAAACGGAAAGCCCCAGCCCTCGAGATGGGTGAGGACCGTGCGCATGATGTCGACGAGGATGATCACCACGAGCACGCCGTCGACCGCGCTGATCAGCGCCTGCGTATAGCCGGACGAAGCTGACGTGAAGAAATCGATGAAGCTCCGCACCAGCACATCGGCGGCGAGCACGAGCAACACGATCGCCACCCCGTACTGGACGAGATCGATGAGGACGCGAAGCGGGGTGCCTCGACGGATTTCGGGCCACGAGAGGACGCCAGTGATTCCACCCGGGCCCCTCGCGTCGTGCTGCACGCCGTGGTCGCCGGCCGGCTTCTCAGACATGGAGTGCCGGTCAGTGTACGGCGCTCCCCCGGGCTGCGCCTGCTGAGCCACGTCCTGGTTGCCTAAAAAAGAAAGACACGTCCCGCCAGTAGGACGTGTCTTTCGGAACGTGTCCTGTCAGGGAACTCGTTGCCTCAGTAGTAGTGGCGACGGCCGCCAACCGCATGCCCGGCCATCCCGAGCAACTCGAGCACGAGCCCGATGACGATGAGGATGACCCCGATGGTCACCAGCACCGGGATCGCTGCGAGCAGCCCGATGATGAGCAGGATGATGCCCAGAACAATCATGCGTCGTCTCCTTGTGTCGCGAAATTCATGGTGTTTGCTCGTGTCGATCGGCGAGCTCGTCCGCTCTCAGAGGGGACGGTCGTCGACCGTGGTGGTCGTGGTTCCGCCGCGCCTCACGTAGCCCGGACCGCCCCAGGACGACCAGAAGATCAACGAAAGAACGATCCCGAGGGCACCGACCCCCATCAGGATGTACCCGATGGTATGAAGGTCGACCCCATTGCTGGTCACGTGGATCGCGAAAGCCAGCACGGCTCCCACGGCTAACAGAAAGATGCCTACTCCCAGTCCCATTGATATGCCTCCTTTCTTGTCGGTGTCCTCTCCGCGGATACTGCCAGCGATCTTATAGCTGATTCGTATAGCGATACTATCACACTTGGACGCTGCGTGGGGACGGACTGCTCTGACCAATCGGCTGAGGGTGACCGCTGGGCCCTCGACGCAGCCCCGGCCACGCCCTCGCGAGCCCAGTCTCAACCGGCCCACTCTGATACCGTAGCCTTCAGGAAATCTGGTAGTTAAGCTGACAGATTAGACGACCCGCAGCCGAGCAGGCGCTCACCGGCGGGCACGTCGACCAAGGTACGCACGCGGGGTTTCGGCACATGTCGGTTGCGAGCGCCCTGGCTCCGCCCGGGCTGACCTCTCGAACGCAGAGAGTGGCTTCTGCTGCCCTGGCAAGCACGCTCGCGCTCGCCGCATGCGGCGGGGCTGTCCCGGTGCCCAGCGGTGGCGCCAGTCCGGCGGCGAGCCGCCTCCGCACCGTGCTCGCCGCGGCATGGTCGGGGTACCGGCAGGCGTTCGTCCAACCCGACGGACGGGTCGTCGACCCCACTCGCGGAGGCGTCACCACGTCGGAGGGCCAGAGCTACGCCCTGCTGCGCGCCGTGTGGATGGGCGACTGGGGGACGTTCCAAACGGTGTGGCGCTGGACGGCGAGCCATCTCCAGGTGGGCGGCGGCTCGCCATTTGCATCGCTGTGGAGCAACGGGAGCATTGCCGACCACAACTCGGCGACCGATGCCAACTCCGATATCGCGCTGGCGCTGCTGTTCGCGGCGCGGCGATTCGATGACCCGGCGCTGCATCAGCAGGCGCTCACCGTTCTCAACGCCCTCTGGCAGGACGACGTCACCTCGATCGGCGGGATGAACGTCCTGACGGCGGGCAACTGGGCGGCCCGGCAAGCAACACCTGGGCCGGTCATCAATCCCTCGTACTTCGCTCCCTATGCATATCGGACGTTTGCCGTCGAGGATCCCGCTCATCCGTGGTCAAGTCTCGTCGACAGCTCATACCAACTCCTGGACGAGTGCAGCAATGCCGTGCTCGACGGGACGAGAGCGATCGGCCTGCCGCCGAACTGGTGCGCCATCTCGCGTGCCACCGGTCGCGTCGTGTCGTTCCCGACGATCGCGAACGCCGACGACTACGGGTACGACGCCTTCCGGGTGATGTGGCGGGTGGCGCTGGACGCGCTCTGGAACGACAAGTCGCGCGCCCGCTCCTACCTGGAGAGCAGCGCGTTCCTGCGCACGCGGTGGAGCACCGACCATCGGCTGGATCCCGTCTACGCGCACGACGGCAGCGTGGTCAGCTCGTACGACGACCCGACCGTCTATGGCGGCGATATCGGGAACTTCGCGATCACCGACCCTGCCGGCGCCGCGCAGATCGAGCAGGTGCTGCTGGCCTCCTTTCACCCGTCCTCGCCTGCGTATTTCGGTGATCCGCAGAACTACTACGAGCAGAACTGGGTGTGGTTCGGCCTCGCGCTCGCCGGCGGCCTGCTCATCGACCTGGACCGAGGCAGCGCATGATCCTCGAGAGCGTCATCTTCTTCGCCCTGCTGCTCGCAACCACACTGGTGGTCGCGGTGCTGCCGCGAACCATGACCTGGAGCGCGTGGCTCGGAATCCCGTGCTGCGCGCTCGCACTCGTGGGAGCGGGTGTGGCGTTCCTCCCGATCGAACGAGACGAGCCGGGCATGATCACGCTGGGAATTGCCGCCATGGTCCTGGTCGTCGTCATGCGCATCATCCAACCGCGCTGGAGCTTCGTCGGTGCGCAGCTGTTCGTGGCGGTCACCACGGCCGCGGTCTGCTATCTGGCGTACGCAACGCTGCAGACCTTCTTCGGTGGGCTGCCGGTCATCGCGCTGGTGGCATCGATCGCCCTGCTCATCCTCGAGATCCTCGCCCTGGGATTGTCGGTGTCCTTCACCTTCGAGATCTGCGACGTCCTGTCCCGCCGCACGCGTCCGCGCGTGATTCCTCCATTGACACGGGAACCGTGGGTCGCGCTCCAGGTACCGACGTACAACGAACCCGTCGAGGTGGTGCAACCCACACTCAAGTCACTGGCTCGGATCGATTACCCGAACCTCATGATTCAGGTTGTCGACAACAACACCACCGATCCCGCGCTGTGGAAGCCGATCGAACAGCTCTGCGCGCAACTGGGTCCGCGGTTCGCCTTTGTCCACCTGGAGAACTGGCCGGGCTTCAAAGCAGGGGCTCTCAACGAGGCGACCCCGCGGCTTCCCCAGGAGGTCGAGATTCTCGGTATCGTCGACGCCGACTACCAGGTCGATCCACAGTGGCTGCGCAACACCATCGGCTATTTCGACGATCCCTCAGTCGCGTTCATGCAGACATCGCAGCACTACCGCGAGTGGCGCGACAACCCCTACCTGCGCGGCCTCTTCTACAGCTTCCGGTACTTCTTCGACATCACCATGATCGCGCGCAGTCACCGCAACGCGATCATCTTCTGCGGGACCATGGGGCTGATCCGGCGCTCGGCATTCAACGCGATCGGCGGCTGGAACCAGGAGTGCATCACCGAGGATGCGGAGGCATCGCTGCGCATGCTCGGTGCCGGCTATCGCGGTGTCTACAACTCGGTCGCATACGGAGAGGGCTTGATGCCGCTGGATTTTGACGGCCTCAAGAAGCAGCGTTTTCGCTGGGCGCTCGGCGGCATCCAGATTCTCAAGTTCCACTGGCGCGAGATGGTTCCCTTCGCAAGGCATCGCATGCGCCTCACCTTCGGGCAGCGCATCCACTACCTGCTCGGCAGCATCCAGTGGTTCGCGGAGGTGCTCACGGCGACCTTCACGGTGCTGCTGCTCGCCACCGCACTGGCGACGTCGCTGCATGAGCGGCTGCCCATACGCCAGCTGACCGGGGCGGTGCTCGCGGTGCCGCTGGCCTTCGCGGGAACCGGGCTCCTCCGCGCGGTCTGGGCGATGCGCCGCGCGTGCGGAGCGAGCACGCGAGATGCCGTCAGCGCGCTGCGAGTCTGGTTCGCACTCTCGTGGGTGGTCACGCTCGCCTGTTTGCGCGGCGCCTTCCGCAAGCACGCCGAGTTCCTCCGTACCGCCAAGAGCAAGGAGGGTCGATCCCTGCTCGGTGCCCTTCGGGCGTCACGCGCCGAGACCGCGCTGACGGTCGCGGGGGTCGCCGGCGGAGTCGCGATGCTGGTCCGTTCGCCGAGCGTCGCCACGGTCGTGCTGGCGGTGCTGCTCCTCTTCGAAGCCTTCGTCTACTCCAACGCGCCATGGGCGAGCCTGGCGGCCGAGGGGATCATCCTGACGCCGGAGCGGCGCGCCTATGCCCGCTCGCCGCAGAACACCGGTGACCGGCCTGAACGCAAGCGTCCGCTGGTCGCTCCGCTCGGGGCGGTCGGCCTCGCTGTGGCCGGGGTCGCGGTGGCGCTCGTGGTCTCATCGCCGAGCCAGAACGCCCCGTTCGGGGGTCCCCAGGCAGATCTGCCCCGCATCGGCAACATCATCCCGAACGTCAAGATCGGGCCGCTCCCCAATGTGACCCCTTCCCCGGTGCCGTCGGCGAGCGCTTCGCCGAGCGCATCCGCTTCGCCGAGCGGATCCGCGCAACCGTCGCCGTCAGCCTCAGCAACGGCGTCGCCGACCGCGGCACCGACCCCGACCGCCAGCGCGACGCCCGCCCCGCCCTCGCCAACGCCGACCGCAGCGACCTAGCCTCGCGCTCCCGGGAGCAGCTTCGGCGGGCACTTGCGCCGCCACGCGCCGGCGAGCAGACCGGCAAGGAGAGCGGGCTTGACGCAAGTCAGATCCACTCTCACGCTGCGGAGCCGTTTGCCCCACCACAGCTCCTCGCACGCCTCGGGATCGATGCCCAACGCCGCCTGAATCGCAGGCTCATCGAGCATCACGTTGCAATGGCGCCCGTCGGGTTGCGTGGCGAAGATCTTGCCGCCCACGCGAAATGAGGGGAACTCGTGGTGATCCTGCTCGACCACCTCGGGCAGTGCCAGCGCGATCTGGCGTGCCCGCACCGGCGTCACCGCGATGCGAAACCGACTTCGCTCACCGCATCACGCTTCAGGGGAGCCGAACGCTCCCGGTCAGGTACGCATCGCAGCTCCGCGCGGCAGCGCGCCCTTCGGCGATCGCCCACACGATCAGCGAAGCACCTCGAACCGCGTCCCCGGCCGCGAACACACCCGGTGTCGCGCAGGCGAACGCCTCATCGACAGCGATGGTGCCGCCGGCGCCGAATGTGACCGGCAGCTCGTCGAGCAGCGTCGAACGTGTGGCGCCCTGGTAGCCGATCGCGATGAGCACGAGGTCGGCATCGAGCCGCACCTCCGCCTCGGCCGTGGGAATGAACGTGCGGACCCCGTTCTGACGGCGCGCCTCGACCCGAACGGCGCGAACGCTGCGCAGGTCGCCGTGCTCACCCTCGAAACGCGTGACCATGAGACCGAACTCTCGCGAGCCGCCCTCGTCGTGGGCGGGGTAGGTGTGGAGGATCAACGGCCACTGCGGCCAGGGATTTCCCTCCGGGCGCGCGTCGGGCGGCTGTGCATAGATGTACAGCTGCTGCACCGCGCTGCACTGCTCACGAATGACGTTGCCGAGGCAGTCAGCGCCGGTGTCACCCCCACCGATGATGATCACCTTGCGCCCGTGGGCACTGATCTCCGGGTCAGCGTTGACGCGCTCCCCGGCCACCCGGCGGTTCTGCTGCACCAGGTAATCCATCGCGAGGTGGATCCCGCGCAACTCGCGCCCGGGCACATCGATGTCACGCGGGCGGTCGGCGCCGACCGCGAGCACCACCGCGTCGAATCGGTCCCGCAGTTGCTCTGCGCTGACGTCGACACCGATGTCATAGCCGGTCTCGAAGATGATCCCCTCCGCCTCGAGGAGGGCGATGCGCCGGTCGATGACCCATTTCTCCATCTTGAAATCGGGGATCCCATAGCGGAGCAGCCCACCGACGCGATCCGAACGCTCGAAGACGGTCACCCGATGACCCGCGCGGTTGAGCTGCTGCGCGGCGGCGAGCCCGGCCGGCCCGGAGCCGACGACGGCGACGCGCCGCCCGGTGCGATGCGCCGGCGGTTGCGGACGGATCCAGCCCTCGGCGAAGGCACGATCGATGATCGACTGCTCGATCTGCTTGATCGCCACCGGATCGTCGTTGATGGCCAGCACGCAGGCCGGTTCGCAGGGAGCCGGGCAGAGGCGGCCGGTGAACTCGGGGAAGTTGTTCGTTGCATGCAGGCGCTCGACGGCGGCCTTCCAGTCGTCGCGGGCGACGAGGTCGTTCCACTCCGGGATGAGATTGCCGAGCGGACACCCGTGGTGGCAGAACGCGACCCCACAGTCCATGCAGCGTGTTCCCTGCTCGCGCAACACCTGGACGGGGAGCGGCAAGTAGACCTCGCGGTAGTCGGCGATGCGCTCCGCAACCGGTCGCTTGTGAGCCGTATGGCGGGTGTGCTCCAGGAAACCGGTTCGCGGCCCCATCAGCTCACCAGCTCGAGTTGCGCGCGGAGCGCGCGCCGGTACTCGTCGGGCATGACCTTGACGAAGCGTTCGCGGGCCTGCGTCCAGGTATGGAGCACGCGGGTGGCGACAGCACTTCCGGTCAGCGCCGCATGGCGCTCGAGGAGTGAACGGACGCGCTCGTGATCGTCGACGCCGAGCTGCTCGAGCGACACCGACGAGGGGTTGCAGCGTGCGGCGAATGTCGCCTGCTCATCGAGCACATAGGCGACGCCACCGCTCATGCCGGCGGCGAAGTTGCGGCCGGTGGCGCCGAGCACGAGGACCGTGCCTCCGGTCATGTATTCGCAGCCGTGGTCGCCGACGCCTTCGACCACCGCGATCGCACCGGAGTTGCGAACCCCAAAGCGCTCACCGGCAACACCGCGGATGAAGGCCTCGCCGGAGGTGGCGCCGTACAGAGCGACATTACCGATGATGATGTTGTCCTCGGCACGCCGGGCGGCCGCAGCCGGCGGCATGATCACCAGCCGGCCACCGGACAGCCCCTTGCCGACGTAGTCGTTCGCCTCGCCGTGAAGCGTGAGCGTCACCCCGTTCGCCAGCCATGCGCCAAAGGACTGCCCCGCCGCCCCGTTAAGCGCGACGTCGATGGTGCCGTCGGGGAGCCCGGCCGCACCGTGTCGCCGCGCGATCTCGCCACTGAGCATCGCGCCGACGCAGCGATGGACATTGCGGACCGGAATCCGCATGCGGACGGGCGTGCCGCGCTCGAGCGAATCGCCACAGCGGGCCAGCAGCTCGTTGTCGAGCATCTCGCTGAGGTCGGCGGTCTGCTGCCTGCTGTGCCGGCGATCCTCAGGCGCATCCACCTCGGGCACCATGAGCAGCGGCGCGAGGTCGAGTCCGCGCGCCTTCCAGTGATGCACGGCGGGATTGGCCTCGATGAGATCGACCCGGCCGATCATGTCCTCGAAGCGCCGGAAGCCCAGCCGCGACATCCAACGGCGCACGTCCTCGGCGAGGAAGAGCATGAAGGCGACGACATGCTCGGGACGGCCGGCGAACCTGGAGCGCAGCACCGGGTCCTGCGTGGCGATCCCAACCGGGCAGGTGTTGAGATGGCAGACGCGCATCATCACGCAGCCCGCCGCGATCAGCGGTGCGGTCGCGAAAGCGAATTCGTCGGCCCCGAGGAGCGCGCCCACCGCCACGTCGCGCCCCGTCTTCATCTGGCCGTCGGCGAGGAGCGTGACCCGGCTGCGCAGCCGCTGCCTGGTGAGCACCTGCTGTGCCTCGGCAAGTCCGAGCTCCCAGGGCACGCCAGCGTGCTTGATCGCGGTGAGCGGCGAGGCGCCGGTCCCACCCTCATAGCCGGCGATGACGATGTGGTCGGCCCGAGCCTTGGCGACGCCCGCCGCCACGGTGCCGACCCCCGCCTCGGCGACGAGCTTCACGCTGATCCGCGCCTCGGGATTCACGCTGCGCAGATCCCAGATCAGCTGGGCGAGATCCTCGATCGAGTAGATGTCGTGGTGCGGGGGCGGCGAGATGAGCCCGACACCCGGCGTCGAATGGCGCAGCCGGGCGATCGCCTCATCGACCTTGGGTCCGGGCAACTGACCGCCCTCGCCCGGCTTCGCTCCCTGAGCGATCTTGATCTGCAACTCGTCCGCGCTGACGAGGTAGTGCGCGGTCACCCCGAAGCGTGCGGATGCGACCTGCTTGATCGCGCTCCGGCGCCAGTCGCCGTTGGCATCCGGCTCGTAGCGCGCCGAGTCCTCCCCGCCCTCGCCGGTGTTCGACCTGGCCCCGATCCGATTCATCGCGATGGCGAGCAACTCGTGCACCTCCTTGCTCAGCGAGCCGTGCGACATCCCGCCGGTCGAGAAGCGGCGCACGATGTCGAGCGCCGGCTCGACCTCATCGAGCGGCACGGGGTCGCGCGCCTCACGAAGCAGGAACAGGCCGCGCAGATTCTTCAGCCGGCGCAACTCGTCGTCGGCGAGCGCGACGTAGTGCTGGAACGCCAACTCATCGTTGGACTTCACCGCGTGCTGGAGCGCTCCGATGACCTCTGGGTTCCACTGGTGGTGCTCACCCTCTCGGCGCCACCGGTACTCGCCGCGGTCCTCCAGGGTTGGTGGCACGATGCGCACATCCGGGAACGCGCGCTGGTGGCGGGCGATCGCCTCGGACGCGATCACATCCATGCCGACGCCCCCGATCCGCGACGGTGTGTTGGGGAAGTAGCGATCCACGACCGTCCGGTCGATGCCGAGACACTCGAAGATCTGCGCGCTGCAGTACGACTGGATCGTGGAGATGCCCATGCGCGCGATGGTCTTGCGCAATCCTTTGACGAGCGCGTGGACGTAGAGCTCCTCCGCCCGCGCGGCATCGACCGTCGGCGGCATCAGCTCGCGCCGGGCGATGTCGGCGATCGTCTCGAACGCGAGGTACGGGTTGACGGCCTCGGCCCCGTAGCCGATGAGCAGCGCGAGGTGCATCACCTCACGGGCTTCGCCGGTCTCGACGACCAGACCGACGCCGGTGCGCGTCTGCTCGCGGACCAGGTGGTGATGCACCGCGGCGGTGGCGAGGAGCGAGGGGATCGGGACGTGCGATGCATCGATGTGCCGGTCGCTGAGGATGAGGACGGTGGCTCCCGCCTCGATCTGCTGTGACGCCAGGCGGCAGATGCGCTCGATCCCGGCCACCAGGCCGGCTGCGCCGGCATCGCGGTGGAAGACCATCGAGATCGTCTCGGCTGGGAACTGGCGCTGGGTGACGTGCCGGAGCTTCTCGAGGTCGTGGTTGGTGAGCACGGGATGCTGCATTTCGAGCCGCTTCGCCTGCGCGGGACCCTGCTCGAGGAGATTCCCGCCCGCGCCAAGGGTGGTGACGAGCGACATCACCGCCTGCTCGCGGATCGGGTCGATCGGCGGGTTGGTCACCTGTGCGAAGAGCTGCTTGAAGTAGTTGAACAGCGGCAGCGGCCGGTCGCTCAGCACCGCGAGCGGCGTGTCATTGCCCATCGAACCGACCGCCTCTTCGCCCGTCTCGCCCATCGGCTCGAGGAGCACCTCGACGTCCTCGATGCTGTAGCCGAATGCCTGCTGACGAACCAGCAGCGTCCCTGGGTCCGGCGCCGGCACGTGGTCGGGAGGATCGAGCTCGTCCACGTGCACGGTGCCCGCACGGATCCACTCGCTGTACGGTTGCGCGGCGCTGAGCGTGCTCTTGACGGCCGCGTCGTCGAGAATCCGGCCCGCCGCGGTATCGACGAGCAGGAGCCGCCCGGGCTCCAGCCGCCACTTCCTGGCGATGCGATCCTCGGGCAGATCAAGCACGCCCGCCTCGGACGCCATGACCACGAGGCCGTCCTCGGTGACGAGGTAGCGGGCGGGGCGCAGGCCGTTGCGGTCCAGCGTCGCACCGATGACCCGCCCGTCGGTGAAGGCGATCGCTGCCGGTCCGTCCCACGGCTCGAGCAGCGAGCTGTGAAACTCGTAGAAGGCGCGGCGCTCGTCGTCCATCAGCGGGTTCTGGTGCCACGCCTCGGGGATCATCATCATCACCGCGTGCTCGATCGACCGGCCCGACATGGCGAGCAGCTCGAGCGCATTGTCGAACTGCGAGGAGTCGGAGCCCGATTCGTCGAGGACGGGCATGAGCTTGGCGATGTCATCCCCGAAGTGCGGGCTGCGGAACTTCGACTGGCGTGCACGCATCCAGTTCACGTTGCCGCGAAGCGTGTTGATCTCCCCGTTGTGCGCCGACATCCGGAAGGGCTGGGCCAGATCCCACCGGGGCAGCACGTTGGTGGAGAAACGCGCGTGCACCAGGGCCAGCATCGATGTCAACCGCTCGTCGACCAGGTCCGGGTAGAAGCCCGCAAGCTGCGCGGCGGTGAGCATTCCCTTGTAGACGACGGTGCGGCTCGACAGGCTGGCCCAGTGGAATCGATCGCGACCGATGCCGGCTGCCAGCGCGTCGCGTTCGATGACCCGTCTGAGGACGAGCAGCCGCCCTTCAAGCGCCGAACCATCCAGGCCGATCGCCGCGACAAAGAGCTGGCGCAGCACCGGCAACGCCATACGAGCCGAGCGGCCCACCGAGTCCGCGACCACGGGGACGTCGCGCCAGCCGAGCAGGCGGAGCCCCTCGGCTCTGCACGCCCGGAGCGTGATGTCCTCGCACTGCTTGCGCTCATCCGCGTCCTGCGGCAGCATCGCCATCCCGACGCCATATGACCCGGGGGCGGGCAGCTGCAATCCAGATGTCTCACGGAGGAATGCATCCGGCAGCTGCAGGAGAATGCCGGCGCCGTCACCGCTGTCCGGCTCGGCGCCCGAAGCGCCTCGGTGACCGAGGTTGACGAGCGCCTGGATGCCCTGTTCAACGACCGAATGGGCGGGACCTCCGGCGATCCGGGCGACGAACGCGACCCCGCACGCGTCATGTTCGTGGGCAGGATTGAACAGACCTCGATTCGGGGGCTGCTCGCCTAACTGGTGGCCGATACGTGCGTAGCCTGACAGGCTCGGGGCCGTCAGATCAAGTTGCATCTGCAGGCGCTCCTGCAAAGGCTCGCGCTCCTGCAAAGGAGCCTGAAGGACGCCGCGCGTGTGCTAGGGTTTGCTGCAGATGGCGACAACTGCGCGTCGATACTTTGGCCCGCCAGCCGTAAGGCTGCCGGGGGTCTTCTAACCCAACGCGCAGTCGTTACCAGGGCTGGTTCATCAGAGATGGGTCAGCCCCGGATCCCGTGTGGTGGCCCATCACCACACGGAGGCGCCATACAGTGACCATCGAGCCGCTGCTGATCAGCGCGACCCGACGAGAGCACACGCACCGCGTCAGCATCGGCGCGGTTGAGGTCGGCGGCAATACCGTGCCGGTCATCGCCGGACCGTGCGCGGTCGAGGCGGGCTATGTCGAACATGCTGTCGCCGCCCAGCGAGCAGGCGCATCGGTGTTGCGAGGCTGCGTGCTCAAACCGCGAACACGCCCGGGATCGTTCCAGGGCCTCGGAACAACTGCCGGGCTGCCGCTGCTCGACGAGGCGAAACGCGTGACCGGGTTACCGGTCATCGCCGAGCCCCTCGCCGCCGACGACATCCAGGTGCTGCGAGGTCACGTCGATGCGCTGCTCATCGGAGCGCGCTCGATGCACAACACGCCGTTGCTCTGCGCCGCCGGTCAGAGCGGCATGACGGTGATCCTGAAGCGTGGGATGTCGGCCACCTACGACGAATGGCTTGCAGCCTCCGATTACATCACCGCTGAGGGCAACCGCCAGGTCATCCTCTGTGAGCGCGGCATCCGGACGTTCGAAACCGCCACCAGGAATACCCTCGATGTCAGCGCGATCGCCGTCCTGCGGGAGATGACCGATCTCCCGATCGCAGTCGATCCGAGCCATGCCGCAGGCAATTCGCGTTGGGTGCCGTCACTCGCGGTCGCGGCGCTTGCTGGCGGCGCTGACGCGCTCCTGATCGAATGTCACACGGACCCGGCCGCGTCGCTCTGTGACGCGGCACAGGCGATCACGCCCGAGGTGCTGAGCCGGATCGTGCAGACATCACTGTCGCTGTGCGCGATGACCCGCCCCGCTGTTGCCGACTCGGTTGGGGGATGCCGGGCAATGATCGACACGATCGACGATGCGGTGTTTCGCATGCTCGAGTACCGCGCTGCGATCGTGGAGGCGGTGCAGCATCGCAAGTCTGCCGACCTACTGCCGGAACGGGATCTCGTCAGGGAGAACGCGATCGTTGAGCGCGTTTCCCGTCACGCGCCGCGGCTCGGTGAGCAGCGTGTGGACCGCCTCGTCCGCGCCATCATCGACGAATGTCTCGACGCGGTCCCGGTCTGCGCGGAGTCCGCGGTGGCCTGACCCCGCATACTCGGGGGGCACCCCGGGGCTCCGGACAATCGCCGGATTGAGGCGAGACATCGATGACCACCAATGTGACGCCGGTTCCGGAGCGCACGCTTGTCGAGTTGTTTCGACGCCAGGCGGCGTCGCGCGCCGGCAGCCCGGCGATGTTCCATCGCGCCGGCGACCGCTGGGCGTCCATCGCCTGGAGTGCCTACGCAGCACAGGCCCGATCGCTGGCGGCGTTCTTTATCAGCGCCCGGCTGCGAGAGCAGGAGCACGTCGCAATCTGGTCGTTCAACCGGCCGGAGTTCCTCGTCACCAGCACCGCGACGATGCTGACGCGTGCATGTACCGCACCGCTCTACCAGACCCTGAGCGCAGCCGAAGCCATGTACGTGCTCTCGCACTCCGACGCACCGATTGCGGTTGTGGAGAACCATGAGCTCCTCGCGATGGTGCTCGATGCGCGCGATCGTCTGCCGGCGCTGCGGTGCGTCGTGCTCATGGAAGGTGCAGCTCCCGACGGCGAGGCGGCGTTCGTGGTGCCGTGGACCGAGGCGCTGCAGCGAGGTGCAGTTGCCCTGGCCCAGGTCGCGGATGACCTGGACCGGCGCAGCGACACCGTGCGATCGGACGACGTCGCGACCCTGGTGTACACCAGCGGGACAACGGGGCCACCCAAAGCGGTGATGGCGACGCATGGAAACCTCATCGCAGCCATCAACGCGCTGGGTCCGATCGTCGACCTGTCAGCGGATGATCGCGTCCTCAGCTATCTGCCGCTGGCGCACATACTTGAGCGGCTCAACAGCGAGATCCGCCTCTACTGCGCGGGCAACGCGATCTGGTTCGCGGCTTCGATCATCGAGATGCCGAAGGAGGTACGCGACCTTCGACCGACCTGCTTCGTCGGTGTGCCGCGGGTGTGGGAGAAGATGGCGTCGACCATCATTGCCAGGATCGATGCACTGCCCAGGTCGCGCCGGCGCCTGGCGCGGTGGGCGATCGCCGTGGGAGAACAGGGTGTCGACCAACGTCAGCGACGCGAGTCGCCGACGGTCGCGCAGCGGGTTCGCCATCTCGTGGCCGAGCGTCTCGTGCTCGGGCGCATCCGCGCCGAGACCGGTCTCGACCAGGCGCACACGCTCATCACCGGCGCGGCCCCGATATCCGTGCAGGTGCTGCGCTTCTTCCACGCTCTCGGGCTCGAGGTTCTCGAGGGGTACGGGATGAGCGAGAACATGACCGTGACGGCGATCAACCGGCGTGGTCAAGCGCGCCTCGGGACTGTTGGACAGGTCGTTCCAGGAGTGGAGTTGCGCATCGCAGATGACGGCGAGATCCTGATGCGCGGTGACGTGCTCTTTGCCGGCTATTACAAGGACCCGGCTGCGACTGCGGAGACCCTGGTCGACGGTTGGTTGCACACCGGCGACATCGGTGAGCTCGACAGCGACGGGTACCTTCGCATCACCGATCGCAAGAAGGACCTGATCATCACCGCCGGCGGGAAGAACGTGTCCCCATCGAACATCGAGGATGCACTGCGCAGCGAGTTGATCGCGAATCCCGTCGTCATCGGCGACCGGCGACCGTACATCGCCGCGCTTCTCGCGCTGGATGCGTCAGGACTGCAGGAGTTCGCCCACCGTCACGGCCTCCCGGCGAAACTCGATGAGCTGACGCACCACCCCACGTTGCTCGACGAGATACAGCGCCGTGTGGACTCCGTGAACACCCACCTCGCCAACGTCGAGAAGGTGAGGCGCTGGTTGGTGCTGCCGAGGGAATTCTCGGTCGGCGTCGAGCTGACCCCGACCTTCAAGCTGCGCCGCAAGGTCGTTGCCGAACGTTTCGCTGCGGAGATCGAGAGCCTCTACGCCCAGCCGGCCGACTGAGACCAGCCGGGCGAACGCCCGGTCGCCGGATGAGCGGTCGGACCGGACCCCGGCGGAGGCGAATAGCCGAGGTTGGAGGCTGAGCCTGGGTCGGACGGGACCTCGGCGGAGGCTGAATAGTCCGGGTTGAAGCCGGAGCCGGGGTCACGTCCGACCGCAAGTCACGCTGAATCCCGGATTTGAAGCCGGAGCAGGGGTTGGAGGCTGAGCCTGGGTCGGACGGGACCCCGGCGGAGGCTGAATAGTCCGGGTTGAAGCCGGAGCCGGGGTCACGTCCGACCGCAAGTCACGCTGACCCCCGGATTTGAAGCCGGAGCCAGAGTGCCGTCCGACCCCTATCCGCGCTCGAGTATCCCGCGAATGAACGCGGCCTGCCCGGTGTGGGTCACGTCATCGTGGATGACGCTCACCAGCCGGACGCCGAGGGTCACCGGCGGATCCCACCGATCGTCGACGACCCGGTCGAGATCGGCGTCCGTCAGGCCGGCGACGAAGGCGAGGGTGGCCTCGTGGACGGCGTCGTAATACTCGCGAAGGAGGTCGGCGTCGACCACCACGGAGGCAACCTGATCCGAGCTGTGCCCGTACCCGTGGTCCGAAGGCTCGAGCGGCAGGTTGAATCGATCAACCCAGCCCTCAGACATCCAGATCTGTTCGGTCCCGGCGACACCCGCGACATGGTCGTCCTGAATGCGCGTGAGATGCCAGATCAACCAGCCGATCGAGTTCGCATCGCTGTCGACGCGGGCGGCAAGTTGCTCGCGGGTGAGACCGGCAAGCACGTGATGAACGACCTCGCGGATCCTCGCGAATGAATCCGCAAGCAACTCGGCGCTGGTCATCGGTTGCCTCCTCTGGCATATCGCGGCGGCAGGTCGCGTTCACGCGGACCCTTCATCCATCATGAGCGTATGACCGAGCATCCCGAAGACCTGCCCTGGAATGACGCCCCCGCCGACTCGGACGCGCCCTTGGGAAGCGCTGAGCCCGATCCCGCAGAGGTGACCGGCGACGAGGACGACCCAGCCCAGCGCGACGAATCCCTGGCGGGACGCCTGCACGATGTCGACGAATACCGGCGCGACACGCTTGATGAGCGTCTCCGCGAAGAGGAGCCCGATCGGACCACGCTCGAGCAGGAGCCCGATGCCGGTGCGTTGCAGGCACCCGAGGACGGCGACGACGACATCGCGCTGACGGCCGGGGAGCCGGACCCGACCAACTCCGTCGAGGACGACGACGATGACTTTGCCGAGGAAGCTGCGATCCACGTCATCCCCGACGGGCGGCTCTAGTCGCGGCCTGACGACCGGCCGGCAGCGATGCGCGGCCGAGTGGCGGCCACTAAGCTGCAGCGATGGCGACCGCAACCCCCGGCCCGCGGAGGCCCGCACCCGGAGCTCCTCAGGGCCCCAACGTGGTCGGGTACAACCCGATGCGCTGGCGGCGCTTCTGGGTGTTCATCTTCGGCCTGCTCCTGCTCAACATCATCGTGAGCAGCATCATCCAGTCCGCGAGCCAGCCGGCCTCGGTGACCATTCCGTACAACCTCTTCCTCGACGAGGTCAACGGCGGGAACGTGGTCAACATCACCGCCACCGGTGACTCCATCACCGGAACGACCAAGACCGCTGTCAGCGCGGGCTCCGGACAACCCAGCGCGAAGAATTTCCTGACCCAGCGTCCGTCATTCGCCAGCGACAACCTCGAGGCCACGCTGCTCAAGAACAAGGTCAGCATCCTGGCGGAGCCACCCAACCCTCCAACGCCGTTCTGGGAAACGCTGCTCCTCTGGTTCGGACCGACGCTGCTGATCGTCTTCGGCTTCATCTACCTGATGCGCCGGAGCGCGGCGGCGCTCGGCGGGGGCGCCGGCGGCATCCTCGGACGGTTCGGCCAGAGCGGCGCGCGCCTGTACAACGCCGAGCGACCCGACACCACGTTCGCCGACGTTGCGGGGATCGACGAGGTCAAGGCGGAGCTCGTCGAGATCGTCGACTTTCTGAAGAAACCGGAGAAGTATCAGCGTCTCGGCGGCACCATCCCGAAGGGGGTGCTGCTGATCGGAGCGCCGGGGACCGGCAAGACGCTGCTGGCTCGCGCGGTCGCCGGTGAGGCAGGGGTGCCGTTCTTCTCCATCTCTGCGTCGGAGTTCATCGAGGCGATCGTGGGGGTCGGCGCTGCCCGCGTGCGCGACCTCTTCCAGAAGGCGCGCGCAGCGCAACCCGCAATCGTCTTCATCGACGAGCTGGACGCCATCGGACGCTCGCGTTCGACCGGCGCTCGCCTTGGTGGCAACGAGGAGCAGGAGCAAACCCTGAACCAGGTCCTGACCGAGATGGATGGTTTCGATCCGCACACGGGAGTGATCGTGCTCGCGGCCACCAACCGCGCCGACGTGCTCGATGCGGCCCTGCTCCGCCCCGGACGGTTTGACCGCAGGGTCACGGTGCCGTTCCCGGACCGGCGGGGCCGGCTCGAGATACTCCGCATCCATACGCGACACATCCCGCTCGGCCCGGACGTCAACCTCGACCTGATCGCCTCGCTCACCGCCGGGATGGTCGGGGCAGATCTCCGCAACCTGGCCAACGAGGCGGCACTTGCCGCCGCCCGCCGGGATGCGACAACTGTCGCGCAGGAAGACTTCTCCGACGCGCTCGAGAAGGTCGAGCTGGGATCGGAACGCAAGCTCTCGTTGACCGCGCTCGATCGCGAGAAGATCGCATACCACGAATCCGGCCACGCGTTGCTGGGACTGCTTCAGCCTGGGGCTGACCCGGTCCGCCGCGTGTCCATCATTCCGCGCGGGCAGGCGCTCGGCGTCACCGTGCAGAGCCCTGTCGACGATCGCTTCAGCTACGGGGAGGACTACCTCCGAGGACGGATCACCGGTGCGCTCGGCGGCCGCGCGGCCGAGGAGCTCGTCTACGAAGTCGTCACCACCGGAGCCGAGAGCGATCTGCGCCAGGTGACCGCGGTGGCGCGTCAGATGGTTGTGAAATGGGGCATGAGCGCGAAGGTCGGCGTGCTGAGCCTCGCGGATGAGGACGGCCCGGGCCAGCCCCTGTCACTGACGCGCCCCTACAGCGAGGAGACCGCCGCGCTCATCGACGAGGAGGTGCGACGCATCTGCCAGGAGTGTCTCCGCCAGGCTGTCGCGCTGCTCACGAGCAATCGCGACAAGCTCGATGCGCTTGTCCACGCGTTGCTCGAGCACGACACACTCGGCGAGGCGGAGATCCTGGCGGTCACGGGAATCGCGGCCCCGGCTACGCCCTGACCGCAGCGAGCTGATGCTCGAGCGGTTCCGCGAGAGCCGCGTCCCTGAGGTCGAAGACAATCCGTCCGGTGACACTGCCGTCGAGGACATCCTGTATGGATTGATTCACGGTCTCGAGCGTGCGCGTCTCGCGGATGACGCGGGTGCGTCCGCGCGCGTGGAGCTCGTACACCTCATCAAGATCCTTGCGGGTGCCGACGATCGACCCGATGATGGTGACGCCGTTGAGCACCGTCTCAAAGATCGGGATGCGCACCGCGTTGTCGGCCGGCAGCGCGACGAAGACCAGCGTTCCCTTGCGCCGCAGCGATGCGAATGCCTGCTCGAATGCACGCGGGGCCACCGCCAATGCGATCGCGGCGTCAGCGCCCCCGAGTTGCTGTATCGCCTGAGCCGGATCCTCCCGGCCGGCGTTGACCGTGTAATCCGCTCCGAGTTGCTTGGCCATCGCGAGCTTGTCGTCGGTGAGGTCGACAGCAACGACCGTGGCACCGGCGATCTTCGCGTACTGCACCGCCAGGTGTCCCAGGCCGCCGACGCCGAAGACCGCGACCAGGTCTGACGACCGCGCGCCCGAGGCCTTCACCGCTTTGTACGTGGTGACGCCGGCGCACGCCAGTGGCGCTGCGTCGAATGGGTCGAGGCCTGCGGGAACGATGCCGACGTACGCTGCAAACGCCTTGGCGTACTCGCTGTAGGCGCCGTCCATCCCATACCCGGTGTTCACCTGCTGCACGCAGAGCGTCTCCCAACCGGACACGCAGAACTCGCAGGTGCCGCAGGCGTACCCGAGCCATGGAAGCGCGACACGATCCCCTTCCGTGACGCGGGTCACCCCGGCTCCGACGCGCGTCACGATTCCGACGCCCTCATGACCCGGCACAAACGGGAGGGACGGCTTGACGGGCCAGTCGCCACGCGCTGCATGGATGTCGGTGTGGCAGAGGCCCGACGCCTCGATGCGGACGACGATCTCACCGTGGCCCGGTGTCGGGACGGGACGATCCTCGATGACGAGTGCTTGACGGAAATCGCGAACGACTGCGGCCTTCATCATTGCCTCCTGAGTCGAGTTGGTTGGTGCTGATGAACGTAGCCCTCATGCCGGCGCGCAGACCAGGGGCCTTTGGCATCAGTGGCGACCGTCGTTGGTCCCGACCCGGCGTTGTTCGTACGCACGACCGGTCGGCCGGCTTCGGTCGATCGGCCCGCGCCCCTCGTGACCTTGTCCTCTAGCCACCCGGAGCGCGCGGATCCACGATGAAATCACCGGTATGCCATGAACACAATGCCCAACGCTCCGCCCGGTTCAGCGATCGACGCGGTGCTCGCCGATGGAGGCTGCGTGCGGATACGTCCCATCACGCCCGGCGATGGGGCTGCGCATCGCGCGTTCTTCGCGCACCAGTCCAAGCAGAGCGTCTACTCCCGCTTCTTCGGTCATCGGTCGTCGTTGACCAACTCCGAGGTCACCCACTTCACCGCGGTCGACTATCACGAACGCATGGCATTCGTGGCATTCGTCGGCGACGAGATGATCGCCGTGGGTCGCTACGATCGATTTGCGGGCGGCGACGAGGCCGAGGTCGCGTTCGCGGTCGCCGACGCGCACCAGGGTCGCGGGCTGGCGACACTCCTCCTCGAGCATCTCGCGACCTACGCGGCCTCCCAGGGCATCCGTCGCTTCAGCGCGGATACGCTCATGGACAACCGGCGGATGCTCCGGATCTTCGAGGCCGCGGCGGTTGGACGCGAAAGTCGATCCATCGACCACGGCGTCGTTCACGTCGCCTTTGAGATCGAGCCGCGCGCCAAAGGCGAACGGCGTGCGTGAGCGGCGAGGTCGATCCTTCATCCTCCGACGGCCGTACCAATATGTGGAGACTCGAGCCCGCGAGCGCATCTCGCACAGGGGTGCCGAAGGAACGATGGACGCAAGAAGGGACGCATCTCCGCGCATGTCCGAAGACACGCTGATCTTTCAGATCTCGCCGAGCGGGCTCAGTCTTGTCGGTGGGACCGGACGCGGTGCCGGATGGCGCGGCATCGTCGATCTGACCTTCGAGGACGAGCCACTCGCGACGCGCGTTCACGGTTCCAGCCGCCCGGCGCGAGTTGACGGCGCCGGCGAGCCGGTTCGCGTCATCGGCCCCTACTGGGCGAGGCACGCAGCCCTGGTTCCGGTCGGCGGCGAGCACCTCGTCGTGTTCGGCGGCGACGAACCCCTGCCCGACCCCGATGCCGTGCTGGTCCCGGCAGCGGCGCACCTTGTCGCAGCGATCCAGAAGGTGTCCCCGGCGAAGCTGCTCGCCGATGAGCTCGAGGTGATGCAAGCGATCCGCGACCTCGTCGAGTATCGACCCGAGCTGGTGGTTGAGACCGCGCGACACATCGCAGGCAAGGCTGCCGAACCGCTTTCCTGCGAGGTCGGCGCGGTGCTGCTCCATTACAACGGCACACTGGTTGCGGAGGTCGTGACCCGGAACTGGTCACAGCAGCTCGATGTTGCCGCGATCCGGGGCACGCTCATCACCTTGTTCGAACGCGCCGAGCAGGGTGCATTCGTCGAGCTCGAGCTGGAAGCAGCGGCCGGCGATGCACTCGGACGCGACCAGGGGCTGGTCGCGCGTTTTGCCGTGCCGATCGGCCGTCCAAAACCCTTTGGGGTGCTCGTGGTCGCTCACGCGGCGACCCGGGCACGCGGTTTCACCAACCTCTGCCAGCGCATCGGATGCTCGCTCGCCGACGTTGCCGAATCGCTCCTCGTGCAGGCGATGTCGCGCGAGGAACTCGCTGCCGACCGGGACCGTTTCGCGCGCCAGGCGCGGATCGATCCGCTCACCGGGCTGGAGAACCGCGCTGCGTGGGACGAACATGTCGTCGCGGAGGAAGCCCGGCGCGGTCGATATGCGCGGTCGGTGACGATCGTGAGCGCAGATCTCGACAATCTCAAGGCTGTCAACGACCGCTACGGTCACGAGGCCGGCGATCGTTTGATACGTGCCGCCGCCAACCTCCTTCGCCGGCACGCTCGAGGATCGGATCGCATCGCCAGGGTCGGCGGTGACGAGTTTCTGATACTCATGCCTGAAACTGACGAGCATGGGGCCGGGCGCTATCTTGCCCGCGTCCGCGCGGCCAACCGCCGGATCCAGGCGACCGAGGTGTCGTCGTTGCAGCTGTCCTTCGGCGCCGCGACTGCGCGCGGGGGCAAGTCCCTCGCCACCGTCACCGGGCGGGCGGACGCCGCCATGTACGCCGCGAAGAAGCGCCGTTTCCGCCGATCGCTGGAGGCCTCGGGGACGTAATCGGTTATGCGACCGCGACCATCGCGGCCGCCGGGCGAAACCGTGCCACCAGCTCCTCCGGCGTGATCGGACGGCTGATCAGATACCCCTGAAGCTCGGTGCAATGGCGTTTCACCAGGTACGCGCGCTGCACCTCGGTCTCAACCCCCTCGGCCACGATCTTGAGCCCGAGGCTGAGCCCCATCGCGATCATCGCGTCGATGATCGGTGCGCTGACATGCTCGGAGACGATCGAGCGCACGAACGACAGGTCGATCTTCAGCGTGTCCACGGGGAAGCCCTGCAGGCGGCTGAGCACCGAATACCCGGTGCCGAAGTCGTCGATCGCGATGCGCACACCCAGGTTGCGGATGGCCTGCAGGAGGTCAAGCGCCTCGCCCTGCTGGGGAATCGCGGCACTCTCGGTGACCTCGAGCTCGAGGAGCCTCGGGTCCAGACCCGTCTGTTTGAGTGCGGCGAGCACGCGATCGATGAGCCCGCAACTCACCAGGTTCCGTCCCGAGACATTCACCGCCACAGGTACGGCGCCGACATCAGACATGGCCCAGGCTTGAGCCTGCCGGCACGCGGCCGACAGCACCCAGGTGTCGAGGTCGTTGATGAGCCCGCTCTGCTCCGCGATGGGGATGAACTGATCAGGAGCGATCAGTCCACGGAGGGGATGATTCCACCGGACGAGCGCCTCGACGCCCGCCATGTGACCGGTTCGCGCCTCCACCTTGGGTTGATACACGAGGACGAGCTCGCCGCGACCGATTCCCGCCCGAAGATCCTGCTCCAGGGTGAGCCGCTCGATGGCGGTGGCATGCATGTGCTCGGAAAAGACCGAATGACGATCCTTGCCGTCAGCCTTTCCGACATACAGCGCCGCATCGGCGTTGCGGACGACGTCGGTGGCTGCCCCACCACCCGATGATGTGGCCACGCCAATGGTTGCGCTGACGGCCAGGGATCGTCCTGCAACGGCAAAGGGTGCACGGAGGAGCCCGCGGATGCCTTCCGCAGCACGCGAAGCCGCAGCGGGATCAGCGAGATCCTCAAGAAGGAGCGCAAATTCGTCGCCACCGAGACGCGCGGCGGTGTCGCCCGCCCGGATTCCCGTGGACAGCCGGCGCGACACGTCAAGCAGAAGCGCATCGCCGGCGGCGTGACCGAGGCCGTCGTTCACCGTCTTGAAGTTGTCGAGATCCACCATCAGGACCGCGTAACAGCCGGTCCCGCGAGCGAGACGCTGATGAGCATGTTCAAGACGATCTTCGAAGAGCGAACGATTCGGCAGACCGGTCAGCGCATCGTGAAATGCCTGGTGCTCGAGCTCGCGCTGCAGGCGAGTACGGTCGGTGACATCGCTTGCGCAAATGATCATCGCAGTCTCGCCGTCGAAGATCGTCTCGCGTGTGTCAATCTCGACGTCGAGCACGCCGCCATTCTTGATTTCGTGCCGAATGCCGTCGAAGTGCGTGCGTCCTCCACGCATCGCGTGCAGGTTGGCGCGCAGTTGCGCGCGATCCTCGGCGGGACGTATCTCCGCAAGCGTCAGGGCAAGGAACTCGGCACGGCTGTATCCATACATGGCAATCGCGGCATTGTTGACGGCAAGAAAGGTCAGGTTGCCGTCCTCGGTGGTGAGTGCCGGCAGCCTGGTCACCAGCATCGCCTGCGGGTTCTCATCGAACAGCGATCTGAATGTCTCCTCGCGAGTCGAGGTGACGCGCGCCTCGGAGACCAGGGCGGCAGACATCGCTGCGTGCGCGGCGATCGCAGCCCGCCGGCGGCGCGCGAGCATCGCGTAGAGCAGGATCACAACACCCGACCCGGTGACAATGCCGATCGATGCGACGAAAGCGGCTGTCACACCGCTTGCAGCACTGGATGCCTCGGCGTCGCTGATCAAAGCGAGCTTGCCGTCGAGCGCCGTAAAAGCCGGATCGCCAAGCGCGACGTTCAAAGTGCCTGCTGCGAGGACGTTGCCTCCACGCAGTGCGGCTATCTCGTCGGAGACCGCCAACTGGTAGACGGCAGTCAATCCGGCGATCACTCCGCGGGGAGCAGACGGCGTCTCTGTCGCTTGAACGAGCACAAGCGCGTCATTCGCCTGCGTCTGACGGACTGCTGTCAAACGAGGGGAGTCGAGGACCCCCTCCTGCTCAACGGCGATCGCGGTGCGCAGGGCGCCGATCGATTGCGCGGACCGCTCACTCTGGGTCGACCACCCATGCAGTCCGACGATGGCGGCGACGACAGCGAGCGTCAGGAGGAAGGCGGCCGTGCTGCTCAGCCAGAAGTGGCCGTCCCGTGGCGCTGGACGCACAATGGCATTGCCTCGAACTCATTACCTGCCTCATGACGATCGCAGAGCCAGCACCGGCTGCCGTCGACAGCATCAGGCTACGAGGGCGAGCGATGACATTCCGGAGGGTCGGTGCCTTCGAGCAATCCCGGAACGGCACCGCAATCCGAACCGCGGACCTCGCTACGGCGCCACCACGGCGTCGGTCAGGGCGTCGATACCTGCCAGTCGCGCGGCCAACTCCGGTCTCAGCGCATAGCGGTCCGCGAGAGCGGTCGGAGCTGTGTAGCTGACCTTGGTCTGGCTCCCGTCCGCCCAGACGAGAACCTTGAGTGGCAGATCGAGGGCGGCCAGCGGTGCAGCCTGCATCACCGGCGTTCCCGCCTGCGGTGAGCCGAAGATCACGACCTTGGTATCGCGCAACCTGAGTCCGACGCCGGCGGCGGCTCCGCTGTGGTCGATGACCGCAAACGCCTTCATCCCTTTCGATGTCACCAGTGCCAGAAGGCGCGCCACCGTGTCTTCCACCGACCGCGGACTCTCCTTGGTGATCACACCGGATCGAGCCTCGTGCTGATTGGGCCCTGGTTCACCGGTCATCGGCGCTCCTCAGTGGTGCAGTCGAGTCTGGTCGATGTCTTTGTGATTCATGCCGAAGTAGTGAGCCACCTCGTGGAGCACCGTATCGTGCACCTGGTCGACGAGCTCCTCACGGCTCCGAGACCAGCGTTCGATGTGATGCTGGAGCAGGACGATCCGCTTCGGATACCCGGTCGCGCTGAACGTCAACTCGGTGCTGCCCTGGAAATACCCAAGCACACGCTCGTCGATTCCACCGCCGCGGTCGTCCTCGGTCGCGTCCTTCTGGATCGTTATGAGCAGGTTGTCGGCGTCCATCTGCGCACGGAGCGCCGCCGGGATGCTCTCGAGCGCCTCAGCGGCGATACGCTCGAACTCGTCAGCGGAGACGTGATACGCCACTCATGGAGAATGTCACACGGCCGCCGGACGAGTGGCGCCCCTGCGGGTCATCGCAACGCCTGCCCCAATGCCGATGGCCGCGGTGATCACGATGCTGAGCAGCGCCGCCGGCAGGTCAGGCTTGTTGGTCATGAGAAACACGATGCCGACCGCGATCGAAAGCCGGGTCATCCAGGAGATGACGAAACCCGGGCTCTGAAGGCTCGTGCCCGGCGCGGCGCCCGCCGGCAGCTGCCGGATCGTCAGGCTGAGGCGGATGCCGTTCACCGCCCCGAGCACCGCGATGAGCACCCAGGCGAACAGCCCGACCGCGATCCATGGAACCCAACCCCAGGACGAGATCATCATGTAGAGCCCTGAGGCGAGGATGGTGACCACGGACGCGGGGCCGAACACCCGCCCAAGGCCCAGGATGCCTTCCCACTGCCGGACGGCCGAGCCGGTGGTGGCACGGCGGAGCTGCAGGAGGCCGATACCCTCGGCGGTGAACGCCGTGCACAGGAGCAGCGAGCCGACGATGTGGATGAACAGAGCGAAGGCATACAGGGTCATCAGCGTTCCTCATCCTGGATCGGGGTCGGATATTCGGTCGCGATTTACAGCATACACGGTGTAAGCTGAAATGCAACCATGAGCCGCCGACCCTACGAACTCAAGCAACGTCGCGCCGACATGGACGCGACACGCAGCAGGATCATCGTCGCCGCCGAACGCGTGCTGATCGGCAGCGATGCCTTCACCCTCGAGGCGGTGGCACGCGAGGCGGGGGTCGCCCGCGTCACCGTCTATGACCGTTTTGGCGGTCGCGAGGCGCTCGTCGAGGCGATCTTCGATGACCTGGCCGAGTCCGGGGGGCTGACCCGCCTCCCCGAGGCTTTCGGTCTGACCGACCCGATCGCTGCGCTGGAGCGGTTCGTGGAGATCTTCTGCGGTTTCTACTCAACGCATCGCCTGCTCCTGAGACGCCTCCACGCGATGGTGGTCCTGGGTCGAAACGCCCTGGGGACGTCCGAACGAGACACGCGCAGGCTCCAGGGAGTCAGCGTGCTGCTCGGTCGCATCGCGGAGGCCGGTCACCGTGGCGCCGCTGATCCCGACCTTGTCCACGCCATCCACGTGCTCACCGGGTTCGCCTTCATCGATGCCTTCGCCGGCGCAGACGCGGAGCCCATCGACGTCGCTCCCGACGTCGTCGCCCTCGTCAAGCGGGTTGCGAACCTTGAGTAGCCCCCCGTCGAAGCCTCAGGTGGCCGTTCGGCCCGCTTGCCCTATCCTCGTGCGTCCATGACTGTCACGAGCACCGATTACGCCATCGAGGTATCGGCGCTGCACAAGTCCTTCGGCAAGGTGCATGCCCTCCGCGGGATCGACTTCGCAGTCCCCCGCGGAAGCGTGCTCGGCATGCTCGGACCCAACGGGGCCGGCAAGACCACGGCGGTTCGCGTCCTGACCACACTGCTGCATCCGGATTCGGGCCAAGTCATCATCGAGGGCTACGACGTGGTCCGAGACGCCGCCGCCGTGCGGCGCAGGATCGGCCTCGCCGGCCAGTCGACGGCAATTCAGCTCGAGCTGACCGGGCGTGAGAACCTCGAGATCATGGGCCGTCTCAACCACATGCCGCGTGCGGGCGTCCGGGGCCGCGCCGCCGAGCTGCTCGAGCGTTTCGACATCGCGGACGCCGCAGACCGTCCGGCGAAGACCTATTCGGGCGGCATGCAGCGGCGCCTCGACCTGGCGGCAAGCCTGGTCGCCGAGCCTTCCGTGCTCTTTCTCGACGAACCGACCACCGGTCTCGACCCCTATGGGCGCCTCGGAATGTGGGACATCATCCGGGAGTTGGTCGGCCGCGGCACGACGCTGTTGCTGACCACGCAGTACCTCGATGAGGCCGATGAGCTCGCGAACACGATCGTCGTCGTCGACCACGGCCAGGTGATCGCCTCGGGGACACCGAACCAGCTCAAGGACCAGGTCGGTGGCGATCTTCTGGAATTCACCGTGCCTGATCGGAACCGGCTCGACGATGCGGTCCGTGCCGTTGCCGGACTGTCGGACGCGGCGCCCACCGTCGAGGCGGCGACGAGACGCGTCAAGGTTGCAGTTGGAAGCCGCGGGTCGACGGCGCTCGTCGAAGCCGTCCGGCGCCTCGATGCCGCAGGTGTCGTGACCGAGGACCTTGCGCTGCACCGGCCTTCGCTTGACGACGTTTTCCTGGCGGTCACTGGTCATGTCACCGAGACGACCCCGGAGACCGAGAGCAAAGCACGCAAGAGTCCAGCTGCGGGGGTACCGTCATGACCGCAATCGCAGAATCGCTCAACAGCAGAGTTCGGCCGAGCGCAGCGCAGATGGCCCGCTGGGCTATCAGCGACTCACTGGTGATGACGCGCCGCAATCTCCTGGTGTGGCTGCGCGTCCCGGCGTACATCGTGTTCACGGTGGTGCAGCCGGTGATCTTCGTGCTGCTGTTCCGGTATGTGTTCGGCGGCGCCATCCATACGGCGAGCTCGGGCGGGTACGTAAATTATCTGATGCCCGGCATCATCGCCCAGACCGCGGCATTCGCAACCTTCGCGACCGCGATCGCACTCGCGCAGGAAGCAACCAAGGGTGTCATCGACCGCTTCCGTGCCATGCCCATGGCTCGTTCCGCGGTGCTTGCCGGCAGGCTGATCGCCAACTCCATCCGGATGCTGATCGTGATCCTGGTGATCATCGGCGTCGGCTACGCCGTCGGCTTCCGCTTTCAGAACGGGGTCGTCGGCGCGATCGGCATGGTGCTCCTCGCCGAGGCATTCGGGATTGCCGTCTGCGCGGTGTCGGCGTTCGTGGGACTCGCGATCAAGGACGAGGAATCGGTGCAGGCCTTCGGTCTCATCTGGATCTTCCCGCTGACGTTCGTCAGCTCTGCTTTCGTCCAGGTTTCGACGATGCCCAGCTGGCTGCAGGTCTTCGCGAACAACCAGCCGGTGACCCTGGTCATCAACGCGATGCGCTCCATGGCGCTGGGCGGCCCGGCGTTCCCGCTGAACCCGGCACTCTGGGAGAGCCTCGTTTGGCTGGCGGGCACGCTGATTGTGTTCGTCCCACTGGCGGTACGCAGCTATCGGCGGGTGGGTTAGAGACCTTCCGCCCCGTTCGGGGTTCCGATACCCGTCGGTCCGTCGTGCCGTACTCTCTGAGGCCTGAATCGTCAGCGCTGGATCGACACCCTGGAACATCGTATCGGCCTGGGCTGTATGCGCCTGCCGACGTCAGACGATGACGACGACGTCGCGTCCGAGACCATCGCCGCCGCCGCACGGGCCGGGATAACCGTCTTCGATACCGCGCATGCGTATGGCGACGGTGCGGCATATGGACAGAACGAGCGACTCCTCTCGCGCGCCCTGCGCGCCTGCGGCGCCGACCGGCGCGCGAGGATCGTCACCAAGGGAGGCATGACCCGGGTCGCAAACGCGTGGATCCCCGACGGTCGCGCGAAGGTGATCCGGGCCGACTGCGAGTCCAGCCTCGCGGCCCTTGACGGCCTGCCCATCGACCTCTATCTGATCCACGCGCCTGACCCTCGGACGTCATGGCCGACCTCGGTGCGAGCGCTGGCGCGGTTGCTCGACGAAGGGCTCGTCGCGCACGTCGGACTCTCGAACGTCAATCGCCGTCAGCTGCAGGAGGCACTCGACATCGTCGATGTCACCGCCATCGAGGTTGCGCTCAGCGTGGTCGACGACCGCGCAGTGCGAGGAGGACTGATCGATTTCTGTGCGGAGCGTGGCATCGCGGTGATCGCCCATTCGCCATTGGGCGGACCTCGCCGCGCGCGCGCCGTTGCGCGGCGTCCCGAACTCGTCGAGATCGCACATGCTTGCGATGCTTCTCCCGAACAAGTGGCGCTTGCATGGCTTCTCAACCTGTCGCCGGTCGTGGTGCCGATTCCCGGCGCGCGGCGGCCGGAAACCGCCGTTTCGGCGGCGCGGGCGGCGCAGGTTCGAACTCGAACCCAGCGTACGTGCGCTGCTCGCGACTGCACTGGAATGGCCGCGTCCGGGACCCGCGCGACGAACATCGCCACGTGTCGACGATGGTGACGTCGTCCTGATCATGGGCGTCCCCGGTGCCGGCAAGAGTCGCCGTGCCGAGGAATTCGCGACCCACGGTTACCTGCGCCTGAACCGTGACGAGCGCGGCGGTTCGCTCGGGCAGCTCGGTGACGCGCTCGAAGCGTCGCTGGCGTCGGGCGCACGTCGAATCGTCCTCGACAACACATACCTCAGCCGCGCGGTGCGGAGCCATGTGGTCGGGACCGCAGCACGGCACGGCGTCGGGGTTCGGTGCATCTGGATCGACACGCCTCTCGCCCAGGCTCAGGTGAATCTTGTCGAGCGCCTGCTCGATCGGTTCAGCTCCCTTCCCGATCCCAGGCAACTCCAGGAGCGCGGACGAACCGAGCCAGGGCTCCTCAGTCCCACAAGGCAGATGCGAGCCTTCCGCGAGCTCGAGCCCCCGTCGCGCGACGAGGGCTTCATCTCCGTGGAGCGCGTGATCTTCAAACGTTCGCCTCGAGCACCGGCTACGGCGAGCGGAAAGCCGATGGCCGTCTTCGTGGCCGCTGCGGCGTTAAGACATCCGGGCTGGGAACGCGCGCTTGCGTCTGGCGCTCTCGACGCTCCTCACCTCGTCTTCGACTGGAGACCTGGCGCCGAGTTCGGCGGGGCTCGACGACGACGTTGCTCGGCTCGCGGCGGTGGTGAATGGCCCCGTGACGAGCTCGCTCTGCCCTCACTCGGGTGGGGCACCGGTCTGCTGGTGCCGGCCGCCGTTGCCCGGGCTCATCCTGGAATTCGCGCGCGCCCGGGGTATCGAACCGTCGCAGTCGGTGCTCGTCGGCGCAGCACCCGCGCACCGCACGCTCGCCACCGCGCTTGGCGCCACGTATCGGGCGGTGAACGTAGAACCGCGCTGACGCTGCGAGCGATGCTTCGAACCTTCCCTACGGATGCGACGGGGCCGGCGGTGCATCCTCGAGCTCGAACATGAGGTCGTCGAGGTAGCAGTAGTACCAGTCCTCACCCGGTTCGTACGAGCGGATGATCGGATGGCCGACGGTCGTGAAGTGGGCGGTCGCGTGCTTTCCCGGCGAGTAATCGCAGCAGCCGACGTGTCCGCACTCCTGGCAGACACGCAGGTGCACCCAGTCGTGGCGTCCGGCGGCCACGCAGTCGACGCAGCCGGCTCCCGACGGGACGACATCGTGGATCTGGTCGAGGTGCTGGCAGACGTCGGTCATGTGGATCTCCTTGGCTCGTGATCGTGGGATACGGACGTCGGTTCGGCGAACGCCGTCAGCTCACTGCTCCACCCCATGCGTTTCGCCGCGCCCTCGTACGTCGTCGAAAGAAACTCGCGGATGGCGCGACGCGGATCCGCCGACGAGAGCGCCGCGTCGTACGGCAACAGGAACTCGCCCGCCGTCGGATTCCACGCAGCGGCAGCGGGCTGGGGTCGGACCTGGTCAATCCCTTCGGGTGCCGGGTACGCATAGCTGAAGAAGGCGGGTGACGCCATGCGGTGATCACCGGGCCACCAACCGCCGCAGATCATCTCCGCATCCGAGCCGAAAAGGCTGATGGCGCCGGGGCGCGGCGCGACGAGGCGGCCCGAGTATCGGGTCAATGCGAGGTCAAACGTCCCCCAGAAGAACTGCACCGGCGTCGTCCTGCCACGGAACCGCGCGCGATGCTCCTTCATCACCACATCGATCATCGAGAGCACGCGATGAAAGCGCTCGGCGTGTCCTACGTCATAGGTCGCATGAACGCGGTCGTCGGGAAAGGGAATCGGATCCGGGACCTCGGACGGGATCACCGAAATGCTGAGGTCGATCCCCAGCCGGTGCAGCGCATCCATGACGTCGCGGTAGAAGTCGGCCACCGCCCCGCCGAGGGGGCGTCGCTCCCTTCGGCCGTCGCTGCTGCGGAGGACGAGGACGTGGTCGTGGAGATCGAGCTCAGCGTCGAAGGTCCGCAGCCCGACCGGCACCGGTGACGTGGTCAGTCCCCGGGCGGTCAGGTACAGGGGGACGTTCGCCCAACCCGGCTCGAAGGGGCTGAGCGCGAGCCGGAGCTTGCCGATCACCTGCGCGTACATGTGCAGCGTGTCGCGAGTGTCTCGCCACTCCTCGTACGGCAGCGCCGGCCACTCCCCGGCAGCATCGCCCATCGGACAATGATGAAGCCGCCGCACCCAGGCTCGGCGCGTGGCGGTTGTCGCCCCGCGCGCCGAGGGCTACTGTGTCGGCTCCGTGAGCGACGTTCCCACGACGTCCGACCCCGCGGCGCACGCCTCGACCTGGTCGCCGCTGCATATCGGCGTGTTTCGGGCGATATGGCTCGCGGTCCTCGTCAGCAACATCGGTCTGTGGATGCAGACGGTGGGGGCGCAGTGGCTGCTGGTCGACCAACCCCACGCGTCGGTCCTGGTCGCGCTGGTGCAGACCGCCGACATGCTCCCCGATGTCATCTTCGGCTTGGTCGGCGGCGTGCTCGCCGACATGTTCGACCGGCGGCGGCTGCTCATGGCGGTCCAGACGTTCATGGCGGTGACCGCCGTCGCCCTCACGCTGTTGACGTTTGCGGGTCAGATGCCGCCGGCCCTGCTGCTGACCTTCACGTTTGTGCTCGGCTCCGGCTCGGTCATCTCCCTGCCCGCGTATCAGTCATTGATCCCCGACCTGGTTCCTCGCAACCAGATTGCCGCGGCGTCAACGCTCGGCTCGATCAGTGTCAACGTCGCTCGCGCCATCGGACCCGCCATCGCGGGCGTGCTGATCGCCCGGATCGGCGTGGGCGCGGTCTTCGCCATCAACGCGGCGGCATTTCTGACCTACGCAATCGTGGTTGCGGCATGGCACCCCAACGCCCAGACATCGAGCCAGCTCCCCGAACGCTTCGTCTCGGCGCTTCGAGCGGGCGGCCGGTACGTGCGCTATGCGCCGGTCATCCGGCGCATGCTCCTTCGCACCGCGCTGTTCCTCGTGCCCGGCAGCGCGCTCTGGGCGCTCCTACCGTTGGTGGCGACGCAGCGCTTGCACATGAACGCCAGCGGATACGGCCTGCTCCTCGGCGCGCTCGGGGTCGGCGCGGTCGCAGGGTCGTTTCTCCTGGGCCAGCTGCGGAGGAGACTCACGCCGAACCGTCTGGTGGTGGCCTCGAGCCTCGTGTATGCGGTTGTGATGGTGGTGGTCGTACTCGTTCCCAACATCGTCATCGCGGTCCTCGCGTTGCTGCCTGCAGGGTTTGCATGGATGGCCTTGCTCTCGACCATGAACGCATCCGTACAACTCTTCCTTCCCGAATGGGTGCGCGCGCGCGGTCTCTCGGTGTACCTGACGGTGCTGTTCGGCAGTCAGGCAATCGGCGCTGTGCTCTGGGGCGTGATCGCGGCGCCCAGAGGAGTGCTGCCGGCGTTTCTGATTGCCGCGGCATTGATGATCGTGGGGGCCGCGACGATCAGGATCTGGCCGCTCATCGATACGGCGGGCATGGACCGGCGAACCGTCGCGCGATCCGAGCCGCAGCTCGCGGTCCCAACCGAGCCCGACGAGGGACCGATCGTGGTCAAGGTCACCTACACGATCTCGCCGGATCGCGAAGTTGCATTCCTGGAAGCGATGGTTCGCGTCCGGCTCTCACGGCTTCGCACCGGCGCGACGCAATGGGGCCTCTTTCGCGACGGTGAGACGCCACACGAGTTCGTCGAGCTTTTCGTGGTCGCCTCGTGGGACGAACATCTGCGCCAGCACACGGATCGATTGACCGGCACCGACACCGCGTACCTCGACTACGCGCGCTCCCTCTCGGATCCGGAGCCGACGACATCGCACCTCATCGCCGCGGAGGTGCCCGACTAGCCCGACCCAGCGGCCGCCGCGTCCTGCATCTCGAGCCACACAAGGCCCTGCAACCCAAGACGGACCTGTCCCGCCGCGTGCACGATCACCATCAGCATCGCGCCACATGAAGCGCAACGAAGGACCGCGCCCGGCGACATGGGAGTCATGTAGAGGTGCTGCGCGCCCATCTCACCAACCGCGCCGCATCCTGCGCATGCCCCGCGAGCATTCGTGACCTCCTGAACGAAAACGTCCTGCAGCAGCCCGGCCGCCGCGTTGCCATCGAGTTGCAGCTCCTGCTCGTGCATCGTGGTGTCACCCTCCGGTTGGACCAAACCGCTCGGTCTTGATTCGGGCCGGCTCGTGGCCGAGCTTCACGAGTGCGTTCGCGGCGGTCTCGACGAGTGGCGTCGGACCACAAACGAAGATCAACGGCCGCTGAGCCGGCGGCCATGCGACGGCGTTGAGCATCTCCGGGTCGATGCGACGGCGAAAGCCCGTCCACGTTTCGCCCTGTTCGCGTGTCAGCGTGAGAACCACCTCCGGGCCACTGCCGGTCGAGACGAGCCGGTCGAGCTCGCCGCGGTAGATGACGTCGTCGAGCGACCTTGAGGAGTACAGGAGCCGCGCCGGCACCATGCTACCGGCGGCCCGCCGGAGCCGGAGCATCGCCATCAGCGGACAGATGCCCGAACCGCCCGCAACGAGGAGCAGTGGGCCACCGGCCTCCGGACCCCACACGAAGTAGCCGCCGATCGGACCCCGCAGCTCGAGCTTGTCGCCGGCTCGGAGCTCGCCGGCCAGGTATGGGGATACCTCGCCGTCGTCCAGCCGCTCGACGGTGAGAGTCGAAACGTTCGTCCGCGGATGGAGCCGACGCGATCGAGTAGCTGCGTTGCGCCTGGTACCCGTCGTCCGCGGTCAGCCGGACGTCGACGTGCTGGCCTGCGCGATGCCCCGGCCATCCGGGCACTGTGAGGTCCAGGCTGCGCACCCGCGGGGTCTCGTCGACAACATCGAGGACCTCGGCGGTGCGCCAGATCAGTCGCCGCTGTACCGCTGTTCCAGCCAAGGATCGCCATACATGTGATAGCCGTACGTCTCCCAGAAGCCGGGCAAGTCCTCGGTCATCAGGCGAAGACCCCGCACCCATTTGGCGCTCTTCCAGAAGTAGAGGTGCGGCACCAGCAGCCGGGCCGGGCCGCCATGCTCGCTCTCGAGTGGTTGTCCGTCAAAGGCGTAGACGATCCAGGCCTTGCCGCCCGTGAGGTCCTCGAGCGGCAGGTTGGTGGTGTACCCGCCATCGCAAAATGCCATCACGTAGTCCGCCGCCGTCTCCACGCCTTCCAGCAGCGTGTCGACCGAAACTCCCTCCCAGGTGGTGTCGAGCTTCGACCACTTGGTGACGCAATGGATGTCGCGCGTCAGCGTCTCGCTGGGCAGCTTGCGCAGATCCTCCCAGCTCCAGTGCTTCGCCTCATCCACCTCGCCTTCAATGGAAAAGGTCCACTCCCCGAGCGGTGTGCGAGGTGTCGGTCCCGCCGAGAGCACCGGAAAGTCGCGGACGAGGTACTGGCCTGGGGGCAGGCGGGAATCTCGAGGCTCCTTGTGAGGGCGACCCCTGAAGGCCCGGCTCACGAACGCCACGCGGCTACCTCAACCTGGGGAAGTGCACCTGAGGAATTGTGAGCGGCACACGATCAGGGCCGCAAGGCCGGGTGGCTTTTCGGTGATGCCGCGTCGTGGGCAGGATGTTTGGCGACGGCCCGATAGGGTATGGTGTTGGCATCTCCTCGAATATCGAGGGGTATCGCTCGTGGTCGTCATTCCTTCTCGAACGGACGCGCTGCGTCTGTTTGGTAACGAGAAGGAATTGGAGAGACCAGAGTGACTGGTACCGTCAAGAAGATCGTCGCCGAACGCGGCTTCGGCTTCATCACCGCAGAGGATGGACAGGAGTATTTCTTCCATCGCAGCGGACTCGATAGTTCGCTGACATTCGAAAACCTCGCGGGCGATGAGCGCGTGAGCTTCGAGATCGAGCGTAGCGACAAGGGCCCGCGCGCCCGCCAGGTCCGGGCGGCCTGATCATCGCTGCGTGAGGCAACCCGGTCATCGTCGGTTCGCCGGCGATGACCGGAACCTCGATTCGCCGTATAGAGTGGACTCGTATGGCGGACGAAAAACCAAAGGAAGACGTTTCCGACTCCGAGGACGAGGAGACGCCACCCCCCGATGACAGCTTCCTGCTCGGGGCAAGCGGAGTGGAGGAACAGGTCCTTGCCGAGCTCGGTCGCGCCGAGGCGAACCTCAATGACCCGGAGGAAGCGGCAGACGAGAGCGACGGTGCTGTCGTCTAACCCTGCCTAAGCCTCAGGTCACCGTGTCGGAACGCGCGCGCCGGCGCTTGCCGGTTCCGATTCGGCGAGTGCTCACCGCCGTGATCGGCCTTGCCGGGATCGCCGCGGTCATCCTGTTTCTGAACCCCGCCAAGGTCGGGAGTGCGCTCGAGCACTTCCAGCTGGGGTTGATCGCGCCGATCATCCTGCTGTCGGTGCTCGTCTACATCCTGCAGGGAATCCGCTGGCATTACCTGCTGATCGACGTCGGCACCAAGCTGCGCCTGCGCGACACGATCCTGATCAACCTGGCCGGTCAGACCATCACCGCAATCGTCCCGCTCGGCGATCTGACTCGGGCGGCGTTTGCGAGCACCGCAGATGGCACCGAGTTCGGCACCGTCGCAGCCACCGTGACCGTGCAGGAGCTTTCCTACATGCTCTGGCTGATCCTCTCGGCGCTGCCGGCGATCCTCGCGCTGGGCTATGGACTCGCTGCGGTGATCCCAGTCGCGATGGGCATCGCGTTGATCATCGTGGTGCTCACCGTCTCGCCAGTGTTCTGCCGGTTCCACAACCTGGTCGCGCACATCCCGTTCCTCAACAAGCTGCTCCCTGCCCTCGACGAGTTGCAGCAGGAGACCTCCTCGCTGCTGCATCGCAGAGACGCGCTCGCGCTCTCGGTGCTCGATGCCGCGCGAGTCGTGGTCGCCGTGACCACGTTCTGGCTGGTATTGCAGGGGCTGGAACCGGGAAGGATCGGCTGGTGGCAGGCTGCGTTCGTACTCGCGCTGGGCACCATCGGCGGAGCCGTGAGCCTCATACCCGGTGGCGTCGGCGCCAATGAGGCAAGTGTCGCGGCGCTCCTCATCTTTCTCGGATTCGACGCGGGGAGCGCCGGCGCCGCGGCGATCATTCAGCGAGGACTTCATGACCGGGTTGTCACTGATCCTGGGGTTCGCCGCGTATCTGGCGATCAACAAGCGGCTCCACCTCGGCGGCGTCTTCCAGCTGTTCTCGCATCGGCCGGCGCCAGCACGGGCGTAATCCACCGGCTCGCGTCCACACTTTGTCCATCGTGGACGCGACCCCGATTGCGAAGATCCTGCCGCGGAGCCCGACCGACGGCGTCATCGCGCGACCAGCCCTGGAGCAACTCGTCGCCACCGCCCGAAATCGGCGCCTGACGGTCGTTGTCGCCGAGGCGGGATTCGGGAAGTCGACGCTGCTGGCCTCGTGGTGGGAGACGGCGCCCTGTGCCTGGTACACAGCTGACCACCGAGACCTGGATCTCCCCACCCTGGGGCGGCAGCTGAGCGACGCCCTGCGGTTGCGGGTCCCCGACATCCCCAGTGACGTGAGCTGGCTCGCGGAGGGTGCCGGGGGCCCCGAGCTGGAGCAGTTTCTCCGCGCCGACACCCTCGCCGCGCAATTCGCTGAGATCCTGCACGCACAGCTCTCCAGCGATCTCCTCCTGGTGATCGACGACGCTCACGAGCTGGACCAATCCGGCCCCTCGGCGCGGCTCATCGAGGCCCTCTGCCGGCACGCCCCGCCGCGCCTCCACCTGGTCATCGCCGGCCGGCGACCACCACCATTCCAGATCGAGCGGCTGCGCGGCCAGGGACAGCTCCTCGAGATCGACGGCGGTCAGCTTGCGTTCACCGTCGTGGAGGTGGCGGAACTGATGGCGGATCGGCTCGACGTCGACTCCGAGGAGCTCGCCTCGGAAGTGCATCGCCTCGCCGGCGGGTGGCCGGCCGCGGTGACCCTCGCGATTGAGGCGCTGAAGTCATCCCCCCGGGAGACCTGGAACGGGGTGCTTGCGGGCCTCGATCGCGCCCATGCACCGCTCTTCTCGTACCTGGCGGAGGAGGTATTCGCGCGCCACCCCGACGCGGTGCGGGGCCTGGTCAGCAGGCTCGCGCTCTTCGAGCGGTTCACCCCTGAGCTCTGCGAGGCGATCGGGCTCGCCGGATCGCGGTCGATCCTCGCCGACCTGTCACGTCAGGGTCTCTTCGTCGAGCGGGGACCGGATGGGTCGTTGGCGCTCCGACCGTTGATCCGTGATTACGCGATCGAATCGCTTCCGGTGAGCGAGCCCGAGGCGAGGCGCCTTCGAGTGGCAGCCGGCGCATGGCTGGCAGAGGCCGGTTCGGGTGCGGACGCCATGCAGGTGCTGCTCGCGGCAGGCGCCGGGGAGCCGCTCGCCGCGATCGTGACCAGGGATGGCTCGAAGCTGCTGTCAGCCGGCCAGATCGCCACCGTCCTCGGCGCGTGCCGCGCAATTCCGGGACGGCTCCGGACGCCCGAGATCGAACAGTTGGAGGGCGAGGCGCAGCAGATCCAGGGCGATTGGAGCGAGGCGATGGCCTGCTTCCAGCGCGCCACCGCCGGTCGACAGGCGCTGCCGGCTCATCTGGCCTGGCGGATCGGCCTCATCCACTACCTGCGCGGCGAACCCGAGGCAGCGCTGGCCGTCTACCAGCGTGGGGTCGACGATACCGGCGCCGATCCCGTGGAGATGGCGCTCCTCCTCGCGTGGATGTCGACCGCGCACTGGATTCGCGGGGACGTCGAGCCATGCAGGGAGCTCGCCACCCGAGCGCTCGCGGCGGCCAGCGCCTGCGGTGACCATCGGGCGCTGGCGGCGGCGCATACCGTGATGGCGATGCTGGCGGCCCTCGACGGCGACCGGCGTGCCAACGACGCGCACTACCTGCTTGCCCTCCGGGCGGCCGAGGACGCGTCGGATGTTCTCCAGGTGGTTCGCATCCGGACCAATCGAGGCTCCCATTTCATGGAGGAGGGGTCCTACGCGGAAGCCTTGCAGGAGCTGGACGTCGCCGTTCGCCTCGCGGAGCTGACGTCATTCGCGAGCTTTCTTGCCCTCAGTCTCAGCAACCGAGGCGAGACCAAGCTGCGCATGGGTCGGATCGAGGAGGCGCTGGCCGACCTCGAGGCCTCCCGGCTCCGCTATCGACAGATCGACTTGGACATGGTGTCGTACCCACTGCAACTGATCGGCGAGATCTACAGCGAGCGCGGCAACCTTGCCCAGGCGCGCGTGATGCTCGAGGAGGCGCTGGAGGTCGCCGAGCAATCGGGGGATGTGCAGGGCGTGGTCCCCACGCTCGCCTGCCTCGCGACCGTGGTCGCCGGTGAGGATCCCGAGCGAGCACGAGCGCTGGCTGACCGGGCGGTGTCATACGGCACCGGGATGTCATATGTCGTCGCGGTGCTCGCTGCGGGTTGGGTTGCGCTTGCCGGTGGCGACCGGGTTCACGCCCGCGAGCTCGCCGCCAGTGCCGAATCGGCGGCGCGAGCTCGTCACGACCGAGCCGGTCTCGCCGATGCGATCGCGCTGGCCGCCATGAGCGCCGAGGACCAGCGGGTCACGATTCGGCGCCTCGCCGAGGCCGGCTCGATCTGGCGCGAGATCGGGAACCCGCTCGGCGAGGCAAAGGTGGACCTCGTCCGTGCTTCGATCGACCGGGGCGCAGGATCGGCAGCGCTGCGACAGAAGGCGGAACGTGAGCTCGAAGCCCTCGGGGTCCGCGCACACCAGAGTGGCAACGTGGCCGCGGGCCTTCTCGGGGTCCTGAGCCCGCCCGACCGGGCGGCGGTGAGAATCCAATCGCTCGGCGGCTTCTCAGTGATGCGCGACGGTGAGCTCGTCAGGATCTCCGAGTGGCAATCGAAGCGCGCGCGCGAGCTGCTGAAGCTGCTCATCGCGCGCCGGGGCCGGCCGGCGACCCGCTCCTATCTCATGGAGACGCTCTGGCCGGGTGAGGATCCGGATCGGGTGGCCAATCGCCTGTCGGTGGCGCTGACCACGGTCCGGGGTGTGCTCGACCCGCAGCGCCGGTTCCCGCCCGAGCATTTCGTGATTGCCGACAAGGACGCCGTCTCCCTGAATCTCGATGCGGTCGATGTCGACATGGAGCGCTTCCTCTCGGCGACCGCGGACGGTCTCGACCGCCTGAGGCGCGGCGAGATCGCCCACGGGCTGCCCATCCTGAGCTCGGCCGCCGCCATCTACGCCGGTGACTTCCTCGAGGAGAACCCCTACGACGACTGGACGGCGTCGGTGCGTGAGGAAGCCCGTGCTGCCTATGTCTCGGCGCTCCGCCTCCTCGCAAGGCACGCCGCGGATCCCGATACCGCCGTAACGCACCTGCTCCGGATCCTGGAGACCGATCGCTATGACGAAGAGGCGCACCTCGGCCTGGTGCGCGCACTCGCCGACGCGGGGCGACACGGAGAGGCGCATCGCCATTACCTGAACTACCGCCGTGCGATGGACGAGCTGGGCGTCGAGCCCTCGCCGTTTCCCGGCATTCGTCGGGCGGCCGGGCCGACCGGCGGCCAGGGTGCGGCTGCTTTCAGCCAACCTTAAGGCTGCCCGAAGATCCCTGCGTAGGCTCGCCTGCCATGGAGACATTCATGGTTCGGCTCTGGACACCGGGCGGCGACGACTGGTCGCCGGGCATGCGCGGCACCGCCACCCATATCGCCTCAGGCAAACGGGTCACCTTCACCGAGGCGGCGGGATTGATCGCGTTCCTGTCGGCGGCCGCGCCCTCGAGCCATGAGCGCGCAGGCGATGAAGCGCAACCGCCGGACGGCGAGTATCAGTCACATACGTCTTTAACCTGAACAGCGACACGAAGGAGATCCCAGGATGAACCGTGCACTTGTCATCGGCGTCGTGGGCGCCGCCGCAGCCCTGCTAGCAGGATGCAGCGCGTCGTCGACCACCACCACGCCGACTCCGACCGCCGCGACCGCCGTCCCGCCCACAAGCACGCCGGCGGCGACGAGCCCGCCGGCTGCGACACCGACTCCCGTGCCTCCCGCGGTCGATCTGTCCGGATCCTGGAAAGGGCAGTACAGCGGGGCCTTCAACGGCACCTTCACGCTGACCTGGACTCAATCGGGCGCCACGTTGAGCGGCGACATCGCCCTCTCGTCCACGCCGGGCACGGTGAAGGTGACCGGGAACGTGGGAGGGACCGCGATCACCTTCGGCGCCGTGGGCGGTGTCACATACTCGGGCTCGGTATCCGGCAACAGCATGTCCGGCAACTACCAGGTTCCCGGCGGAGGCGCGGGCGGGACCTGGAGCGCAAGCAAGTCCTGACCTGACTTTGCCGTTGCGTCTGCACCCCTGAGTTCACGCCGGTCGTTCAGTCGTCGGGGAGCGTGACCGCCTGGCCCGGCTGCCGCAGCAACCCCGGCGGGCATAACCAGGTCATCACGTCGACGACGAGGCGGCCGGCGCGGACAGCGGGGTCCGCCTCGGCAAGCTCACGGGCTCGTGCGAGTGATCCGGTTCGATAGAAGGTGAGGCCGCGAAGCGACTCGTCCGGTTGATCCATCACCGGTCCGTTGGTGGCGATATCGCCCGACGCGCGGAGCGAGGCGTGGTACTCGAGGTGCTCGCGCTGGATGCGGTCCATGGTTTCCTCGTCGTAGCCCGGGGCGTCCGGAGGACGGCGAAGGAGCACCAGTTCGAAGGACTCCAACTCCATGGTCAATCTCCTCGGACAGCGATGGGTCTGATACCTGTCATCTGCGGCCTTTGGGCCGGGGGTGTAATAGACTGCGCCGCGATCCGCCAACTCCTTGGAGGGGCTTTGATGGCACAGGCCATCCTGCTCATCGGCACCCGCAAAGGGCTGATGATCGCCCGCAGGACCAATGATCGCCAGACGTGGGCTGTGGACGACTTCCAGTTTCTCAATCAGGAGGTCTATTCCGTGGCGCTTGACACGCGCCGGGATCCTCCGCGGATCTTGGCCGGGGTTGGGACCGGCCACTGGGGGCCGCTGCTCACGTATTCGGACGATCTCGGCAAGTCGTGGACAGAGCCCGAGGAGCCGCCGATCGGCTTCCCTGAGGGAACGGGCGCGTCGGTCGCGCGTGTCTGGCAGATTCAGCCTGGGACAGAGCTGCAGCCGGATGTCGTCTACGCGGGCGTCGAGCCGCACGCACTCTTCCGATCGGACGATGGCGGTCAGAGCTTTTCGCTGGTCGAGGGCTTGTGGAACCACCCGCACCGGCCCAGCTGGACCCCTGGCGGCGGCGGTGCCTGCCTGCACACCGTCCTCCCGCATCCGACGGACCCTGACGACGTTCTGGTGGCGATGTCGGCCGCGGGCGTCTACCGGACCCGCGACGGTGGCGCCAGCTGGCACCCGGCCAATCGAGGAATCCAGGCGGCGTTCCTCCCTGAGGATCAGCGTTTTCCCGAGTTCGGGCAGTGCGTCCACAAGGTGGCATTCCACCCTGACCAGCCGCAGCGCCTGTTCGCTCAGAACCACTTCGGCGTCTATCGCAGTGAGGACCGCGGCGACTCGTGGATGCCGATCGAATCCGGCCTGCCGAGCAACTTCGGCTTTGCGATGGTTGCCCATCCGCATCGACCCGATACCCTCTACTCGTTTCCGCTCCAGGCTGATGCCGAACGGTTTCCTCCGGAGGCCAGGCTGCGCGTCTATCGCACCGAGAACGCCGGTGCGAGCTGGGAGCCGTGCTCCAAGGGACTGCCTGCCGATCCCTACTACGCAGCGGTGCTTCGGGACGCCATGGTCGCCGATCGCAGAGACCCGGCCGGGATCTATTTCGGCACCAGGCTTGGTGAGGTGTATGCGAGCCGGGACGATGGCGATTCCTGGTCGCTCATCGCCAGCCACCTTCCCGACATCCTTTCCGTGCGAGTCGCCGAGGTCGCGTGAGCTCGCGGCTCCTGCTGCCGGCAGCGCTTCGCCGTTACGCCGGCGAGGAAGGCGAGGTCGAGATTCGCGGGGGCACCCTCGGTGAGGCACTCGACGACCTGGCCGTGCGTCTCCCCCAGCTCGAGCGCCGCCTGCGAGACGAGCAGGGACAGCTCCGGCCCCACGTTCTCATGTTTGTCGATGGGGTCGGCGTCAGAAGTGGCTCGCCGATGGAAACCCCTGTCCGCGATGGCGCGGAGGTGTTCGTCGCCCCCGCCGTGTCAGGCGGACGTAGCTAGTCGATCAAGACACGGCGGGCTGGAGCCAGCGATGGGCCCACTTGCCCAGCGCCCCGAGAGCCTCGTTGAGGTCTCGCCCCGCTTCGGTCAGCGTGTATTCGACGCCGACCGGCGGTCCGGGAAGCACACGTCGCGAGACCAGCCCGGCCGTCTCGAGCTCGCGAAGGCGGTCTGCGCAAAGACGCTCCGACATGCCGGGAACCGCGCTGACCAGCGAATGGAAGCGCACCGGGCCACGCAACAGGATGCTCAGGATCGCCCCGGTCCAGCGTTTGCCGATCAATTCGATCGCCTGGTGATAGACCGCGCAGACGTGAGCGGGGTCGTGGTCTGGATCGACCGCCGTCGTTGCTATCGAGTCAGGCGCGAGTGCCATGGCGAGATCATACCTCGGCGACGCACCCTTGACATAGTTACTTATTATCAGTAAGCTACTTGTACTACATCAGTACGCTCGATCTCCGGCACATGGCCTCAGATCTTGCCCTCAGGAGTTGCTCCCTATGAACACTGGCCTGCTCATCCTTCGCCTCTTCGTCGGCCTCGCACTTGGCGCGCATGGCGCACAGAAGCTCTTCGGCTGGTGGGGTGGCTCGGGTGTCGCCGTGCTGCGCCAGCATATGACCCGCATGCGGCTCCGTCCGGCATCCCTCTGGGTCGCCGGGGCCATCGGCACCGAGCTCGGCGGCGGCCTGCTCCTCGCTGCCGGGTTGCTGAGCCCGCTGGGGTCGGTCGGGGTGGGAGCGGCGATGCTCATGGCAATCGCTCTCGCCCACTGGGGCAAGGGCTTCTTCGCGCCAGGAGGTGTCGAGGTACCCCTGCTCTACCTGATCCCGGCCGCCGCGCTCGGTATCATCGGCCCTGGTTCCTATTCGCTCAACTCCCTCTTCGGGATCACGCTCCCGGAGCCGACCACTGGGATCGTCGCCGCTGCGCTGGCCGTCGGCGGCGTTGCGGTCGCGATGGCGGGGCGCTCGCCGGCCGTCGAGCAGCCGGCCGCACAACTCGCTGCGTGACGCTGCGGGACTGGGCGCGCGCCGCGCCAGCCGTCGAGCAGCCATCCGTACAGGTCGCTGCCTGACGCTGCGCGTTGACCGCCCGCGGCGTCCGCGTAGGCAGTCCCATCTGCGTTCATGGTCGCCCCGGTCTCATTTGTTGCCGGTGCGGCGAGCTTTTCAGGACGCGGGAACCGGTGTTCCGACAGTCAATGCCACCGCCGCACTGGGTGTAGAGACAACCTCCGGTCGGCAGTCCTTGAGTTGAACCGTGGGGCGGCGTTTCCGAACATATGTTCTATACTACAGGAATGTGTAATGCGGCGGTGGCCGGGAATCCGCTCGAGGCCCTGATCGATGCGATCCAGGGGTTCGTCGTGGAATCGACCTTCGAGCTCACCCCTGCGGAGCTCGGCGATCACCTGGTCCGGCTCCGTCACGGCATCGATCTGCTCGAACTCGGCTTCGCGTCCGCGGCCGCCGTGGTTGCCGCCACCGACGAGTACGACGCCCAGGGCTCGGTCAGTCCCATCGACTGGATCCGCCATCACTGCCACCTCACCCGGTCTGCGGCTGCCCGGGCGGTCGCCGCCGGCGAACAGGTCCATCGCCTTCCGGCCAGCGTGGCCGCCCTCGAGGCCGGGGACATCGGCTTTGCCCACTTCTCGCTCCTCGCCGGGACGGCCCGGGCGCTCAGCGCGACACCCACTGACGGTGTCGATGCGCTCGAGCCACTTGAGGCAGGATCCGACCCCGCCGATCCGTCAGATCCCGTCGATCCCGCACCTGCCACGGCGCCCCTTCCCTTCGACGAGCGCACTCTCCTGGAGCTCGCCCGGGAACACTCGGTGGGCCGCTTCAGCAACGACTGCACCCAGGCTCGCCACGCCCACGACGCCGCCGCGGTCCTCGCCGAGGCGGTGAGCGCCGCCGAGCGCAACCGCTGTGAGTTCATCCCCTGTGAGGGTGGGTTCCTTGCCCTGCGTGGCTACTTCGATCCCATCGCCGCGGCCACCCTCCAGACCGCCGTCTTCCCGCTGGCCAAACCCACCGGCGCCGGCGATCACCGCCCTCTGACCCGGCGCTTCGCCGACGCCCTGGTGGAGATCGCCCTGCACGCCCTCGACCTGGGAGCGGTCCCCGGCACCGGTGGAGTACGCACCCACCTCCAGCTCACCGCCTCGGTGGAGACGGTGATGGGTCTCGAGGGCGCTCCCGGCGGTGAGCTCGAGTTCGCCGGGGCGGTCCCCGCCGCCACCGTGCAGCGCCTCGCCTGTGATGCCCGGGTGCGTCGCATCCTGCTCGGTCCCAAGTCCGCGGTGACCGACGTCGGCCGCGCCCGGCGCGTCCCCGGTCCGGCGGCGCGAGCGGCGCTGCGGGTCCGCGCCGGGGGCTGCGAGTGGCCTGGTTGCGACCGCCCCGTCGCCTTCACCAACGCCCACCATTTCGTGCACTGGGGCCACGATGGCGAGACCGAGGTGCCCAATCTCGTCCTGCTCTGCTACCGCCACCACTGGATGGTTCATGAGGGTGGCTGGCAACTGGCCCGGGTCGAGGAGGGACGGTTGCTGGCGATCCCACCCGCGCGGGGCCATCGCTCCTGGATTCGCGCCCCAGCCGGCGCGGCCGCCGGGTAAACGTCCGAGCCCACTCACGCCGTCTTGGAACGGTGCTGAGGTGAGATCATCGCCGGCCTCCGCGCCTCACCCGTGCGCGAACTCGTCCCACCCCCGAGCCGCCCTGGGCTCCATGCCACAATCCGCCACCGTGCCCACAGTTGAAGTCGGTTCCAAAAGCGGCAATGTGGTGTCCGTCATCATCCACGGCGCGTCAATCCAGGGCGCGTCAATCCACGGCGCCCCCACCACTCAGCACCAGATCGACATTTCAGGACGTGACCGGTTCGCTCCAGCATCTGTTGATGACGCCACGTTGGTTCGGGCGTGCTTCGAATTCCTTCTCATGCGTGAGCCGGCAACCTCGATCATGTCCCGGTTTTCGCTTGACGATATCGTCCACTACTTTCCAGAGTTTGCTGGGGAGATTGGGCGCCGGCTCGATTGAGCGGAGGATCCGACGTGCTGCTGGACAGGAAGACCGCGGTCGTGTACGGAGGTGGCGGCGCTATCGGCGGCGCAGTCGCCCAGGCGTTCGCCGAGCAGGGGGCCCACGTCATCCTTGCGGGGCGCACGCAGTCGTCGCTCGAGCGGGTCGTCAGGCCACTCACCGAACGCGGTCTCAGCGCTCAGGCCTCCCAGGTCGATGCGCTCGTCGAGAGCCAGGTCGAGGCGCACCTCGACAGGGTCGTCGCCGAACGCGGAGGCATCGACATCTCAATCAACGTGATCAGCGTCGCCTACAGCCTTGGCGAACCGCTTCACGAGATCCCGGTCGACGACTTCGCCAGGGGCATCGCCGATGGGATGCGCACCAACTACCTCACCGGCGTCGGAGCCGCACGACGGATGGCGGCGCGCCATACCGGTGTCGTCCTCGGGCTCACCGCCAGCACCTGTCGCCGGCCGCTTGCCCACCAGGGCAGTTTCTCCGTCGCCGGGGCTGCCATCGAGGCGCTCTGCCGCCAGATCGCCACCGACTACGGACCCGAGGGAGTGCGGGCGGTATGCATCCGATCGGCCGGGTCGCCCGACGCGCCCGGAGTCGACCGCGCCCTCTCCGCGCTCGCCGAGGTCGAGGGCATCTCCCGCGACGCGTTCGAGGCACGCATGGCCGAGCGCACCCTGCTCAAGCACATGCCGCGGCTGCACGAGATCGCCAACCTCGCGGTCCTGGCGGCCTCCGACCTCGCGTCGTCGATGACGGGCGTTATCGCCAACGGCACCTGTGGCGAGGCGACCGACTGACCACTCGAAGGGTCATTGGGACGGCGCCGAGAGTCCGGATCACGGGCACGCGTTGCCTGCCGCTGAGGTAGGACTTCGCGTGGGAGCGTCCAACGGGGACAGATACCGTCGCGAACACTGCACTCGCCTTTGCGAAGCCGTGTCTCGCAAGGTATCATGCCAGGCATGGCTGAGGATCGCGACCTCACCGAGTTGCGCCGTGGGGTGCTCGGTCCGTGCGTCCTGGCCCTCCTGGAGGAGCGCACCCGCTTCGGGCTTGAGCTGGTGCGTGACCTGGCCTCCGCAGACAGCCTGCTGACCAGCGAGGGAACCGTCTACCCCCTGCTCAATCGGATGCGCGACGCGGGGTTGGTGACCAGCGAATGGCGCGACGAGGTGAGTGAGCGGCCCCGACGCTACTACGCGATCACCGCAGCGGGTCGGCGGTATCTTGCGGCCTTCCGGGAGGAGTGGCCCCGGTTCTCAGCGACCGTCTCCGAGGTGCTGCGCAGCCCGGCTCTCGCGGGAGTGCGGAACGACAGATGAGCAACGTCGCCCAGCGGGACGACCGCGTCCGCGCATATCTCGATGAGCTCGAGCAAGCGCTGCGAGCCCTGCCAACGGCGCAGGCGACCGAGCTGACGGAGCAAATCACTGCCCACCTCGACGAAGCCCTGCCACCGGGGAGCACGGATGAGACTGTGGTGGCGGTGCTGCGTCGGCTCGGCTCCCCCGCGAAGCTGGCCGCCGAAGCTCAGACCGCTGACAGAGTCGACGAACGGACGCCTGAGGCGCCCCCCTCCAGGGCGCCACGGCGGCCCCTTCGGTACCGGTTCGGCCGGCGCGGATGGGGCGCGATCGCCGCCGGCCTTGCGCTGGTCTGCGTGCTGGCAACCTGGCTCGGCCTGTATCTCGCGACGCCGAGCCTCACCGTCGGCGGCTTCTCATCATGGCTGTACTCGCAGGACGAGGCGCGGTCGGTTGAACTCGTCGACGCTCGGTGCATTCGCCAGCACGGTGCCGGCTCGACGCGGGCAGTGGCAGGGGTTCGTGGTCGAGGTGGAGAACCCGAGCAGTTCGGCGCAGACCGTCCTGGGCCTTGCCCTTTCAGCGGAGGACCCCACCGGCCTGGTCGGGCTGGCGGATGTCACTCACGTCGCGGTCGGCGTGTCCACGTACGCCAACTACACGGGCGCATCAGCCGGGTATCTGAGCCTGCACTTCACCGCCAAACAGACCATCCAGCCAGGACAGTTCCGCTTCCTCAGAGTGACGTGGCTGACGGACTCGTGCAGTCTGTCGAACGCTGCCGGCACAACGGGAACCGACCAGCTGAACCTGGATGTGCAGGTGGGCTGGTTCTCGCGCGAGGAGCACCTGCCCCTCGGCCCTGGCTGGCAGCTCTCCTTCGCGGACGACTGTCCGAGCTGACCTGCCCCTGCGAGACGCAGGGGCTCCTGGCCCAGCCTTCGCGCGGAGCGTCTACCCACGCCTTCCTCAGCTCCCGGCTCGCGAAGGACCTTGGTAGATAGGCTTCAGCACACAAGCAGCGAGCGCGGAGTCTGGAGGCAATCCCCATGACCAACGACACGACGTACAGCCTGATCGCCGACGGCGTCGGTCCAGTCGAGGTCACCGTCTCCGACACCGGCACCGGCCACGCATATCTCCTCCTGCATGGGGGCGCAGGCGCGCAGTCGGTTGCATCGTTCGCGACCCTTCTTGCCAGCCGCGGCGCACGGGCGATCGCGCCGACGCATCCGGGGTTCAGCGCGACGCCGCGCCCCGACATCCTCGACAGCATGGCCGGCCTCGCGCGCGTCTACGCGGCGTTGCTCGATCGGCTGGAACTCGAGGACGTCACCGTGATAGGCAACTCAGTCGGCGGCTGGGTCGCTTCGGAGCTCGCCCTGCTGGGTTCGCCACGGATCGGCAGCCTTGTGCTTGTCGACGCCGCCGGGATCGAGGTCGACGGCCATCCCATCGTCGATTTCTTCTCGCTGACGCTTGACCAGGTCGCTGAGTTCAGCTACCACAACTCCGACCGTTTCCGTATCGACCCGACGAACATGTCCGACGCGCAGCGAGCAACCATGGCGGGCAACCGTTCCACCCTGGCCGTCTACGGCGGCGCGACCATGGGCGATCCGACGCTCCGCGGACGCCTGCAGAACGTTGCGGTCCCAACGCTGGTCATCTGGGGCGACAGCGACCGGATCGTCAACTCCGACTATGGTCGCGCCTACGCGGCAGCCATTCCTGGGGCGACGTTCATCATGGTCACCGACACCGGGCACTTGCCTCAGCTGGAAACGCCCGAACTGCTGTTGACGCCGATCTGGGACTTCGCAGAAGCCCACGCCCGGGTTCGCCGCACCGGCGGTTGAGGAAGCGGCCAGGCGTCAGCCCGTGACCCGATACTGGAGATAGACGAAGCCCTTGGCGAAACGGCGTTCGTCCACCAGCTCGAGTCCCACCCGCACGTCGTCGGGCAGGAACCGGGTCCCGCCGCCGACGATGACCGGCGCGACGAACAGCTGGAACTCGTCCACGAGACCCGCTTTGATGGCCTGGGCGGCGAGATGGGGGCCGCCGACGGTGAGGTCCCTGCCCTCGGTGGCCTTCAGGCCCCAGACGTCGACAGGGTCGAACTCCGGCTCGATCCGGGTTCGGATGCTCGAGACCACGGCAAGCGTTCTCGAATAGACGATCTTCTCGGCCGCTCTCCAGAGCTCCGCGAACTCGGTGACATAGGACGGCTGACCCGCGACTGCGCCGACCGTCTCCCAGAAAACCATGACCTCGTACATACGCCGCCCGTACAGGTAGGTCCCGATCGGTCGCTCGAGGTCGTTGACGAACCGGTGGACCTCCCGATCGGGCTCGGCCCAGTCGAAATCCCCGTCCTTGTCGGCAACGTAGCCATCCAGAGACGCGATCGTCGCGTAGATCAGCTTGCCCATTGGTCAGGCGGCGAGGCCGTCGATGGTCACCTCGAACAGCGGACTCAACTCAACCATGACGTCGACGTCGTCGCGCTTCCAGCTGCGCGCGATGGGGATCAGCACTGCGCGACGCTCGGCTTCGTCGGTGATGATGCGCGCGGTGGCGGCGAGGTCCGCGCTCACGCCGTCCTTGAGGTGGAAGGTGAAATGCGGATCCGCAGCGAGGTTGGCGATGTAGCTGCGCTTGAACCCTGGCATGCCGCTGATGTAGAGCCGTCCCCCGACGTTGTGGAAGACGATCTCGATGCGGTGCGGCTCGCCGGTCTTGCGGCCCTTGGTGGTGATGTCGATCTTGCCGCCACGGTCGAGCGCGTCACGGATCGGCTGGTCGAGTTGTGCGGTGCTCATGATTCTTCCCCGGGTGGTGAACTTCCGCCCTGGTGGCGGCGAGGTCTCAGCCTAAACTCCCCGCTCGACGAGACGCGTTGTGCCATCGTCGCTCCGCCATGGGATTCATCGATGTCAGCGAGCTGAGCTACTCGATCGGCGGCGACCAGCTCTTCCACGACGTCAGCTTTCGCGTCGGCGAGGGGAGCAAGGTCGCGCTCGTCGGCGCGAATGGCACGGGCAAGACGACGCTGCTGCGGCTCATCGCCGGCGACGTCAAGCCGGAGTCCGGAACGATCAGCAGCAGCGGCGGCATCGGCGTCATGCGCCAGTTCATCGGCAGCGCCGGTGGTTCGACGACGGTGCGCGACTTCCTGCTCGGTCTGGCCCCGGCGCCCATTCGTGTTGCCGGCGTGACGCTGAACGCCGCCGAGCGCGCGCTCGCCGGCCAGCCGGACAACGCAGACGTCGCGATCACCTACGCGCAGGCGGTGGCCGACTGGTCGTCAGCCGGCGGCTACGAAGCCGAGGTCACCTGGAACGTGTGCTGCGAGAGCAGCGTCGGCGAGCCCTTCGAGGCGGTGCGGGACCGGCTCGTAGCAACGCTGAGCGGTGGGGAGCAGAAGCGGCTCGCGCTCGAGGTGCTGCTCCGCGGCGATGAGGAGGTGCTCCTGCTCGACGAACCCGACAACTACCTCGACGTCGCCGCCAAGCGGGAGCTCGAGAAAGCGCTGTGCGCCACGAGCAAGACCGTGCTCTACGTCAGCCACGATCGCCAGGTGCTCGCCGAGACCGCGAATCGGGTGGTCACCCTCGAAGGACATGGCGTCTGGGTGCACGGCGGCGGGTTCGCCGACTATTCAGAGGCCCGCGAAGCGCGTCTGGGACGGCTCGACGAGCTGCACCGGCGTTGGGAGGAGGAGCACATCCACCTCAAGGACCTGGTACGCCGGATGCGCATCCAGGCGACGATGAGCGACGCCATGGCGAGCCGCCTGCAGGCGGCGGTCACGCGACTCCGGAAGTTCGAGGAGGCCGGCCCACCGGCCGAGCGACCACGACGCCAGGATGTCCGCATCCGGCTGCGCGGAGGTCGCACCGGCGTCCGCGTGCTGACATGCGATCAGCTTGCGATTCCCGGTCTGGTCCAGCCGTTCGATCTCGAGGTCTCGTTCGGCGAGCGGATCGCGATGCTCGGCTCAAACGGCACCGGCAAGAGCCATCTGCTCCGGCTGTTCGCCGGCGAGGAGATCGCGCACGAGGGACGATTCACTCTCGGTGCCCGGGTGACGCCCGGGCACTTCAAGCAGACCCACGAGCATCCGGAGTTGCGTGGCAAGACGCTCGTCGAGTCACTGCACCAGCACGGTCGCGACCGCGCCGGCGCGATGCGCGCGCTCGACCGCTATGAGCTGGTGAGCCACGGCGACCAGGATTTCGCGACGCTGAGCGGCGGTCAGCAGGCGCGATTCCTCATCCTGCTGCTCGAAATCGGCGGTGCGACCCTCCTGCTGCTCGACGAACCGACGGACAACCTCGACGTGCATTCGGCGGAGGCGCTCGAACACGGACTGGATGCGTTCGAAGGGACGGTGATCGCCGTGACCCACGACCGCTGGTTTGCCCGCCGCTTCAACCGCTTCCTGGTGGTTGCGGGGGATGGGGTCGTCACCGACCGTCCATCCCCCGTCTGGGACTGAGCTCGAGGGTCGCGCCTTCTCAGCGCTATGACGCCGGCGGCGCCATCTGCGCAACGCGGATGTGGTTGCCGAACGGATCCCGCAGGCCGAAGTCGATGCCGTAGGGTTGGTCGGTCGGCTCCTGCGTGAATTCGACACCTTTGGCCAGAAGGTCCTGGTACGCCTTGCGTGCGTCGGGTGTGGTGAAGAAGAGGTGGCCGCCCGTCCGCCCCTTGGTCAGGAGCGAGCGGACCTCCTCTGCGGTCGCCGGGTCCATCGCCGGTGGTCCGGGCTTCTCCAGGAGGATCTGGTGGTCGGGCTCACCCGGGACGTTGACGGTGAGGAATCGCATGAAACCGAGATCCTGGTCGGTGTTGATCTCCAGACCCAGCGTGCCGACGTAGAAGTCGACGGCCTGGTCCTGGTCGAGCACGTAGATCTGCGAGATGCGAAGGCTGCTGAGCATGTCGGTGTTCCCTTTGCGTTGTCGCGGTTGATGATGCCCTCACGCTATCCGGTCATCCCGCGGTCGTCTTCTCCAAAACTGCTCGGTCTCGTCCATGCCATGGCGAAGCACGTCGGCACCGTGATCACGTCGGCCCGGCGGCGATACTCCGATGGAGATTCGCCGACGATGAGACGAAACGTCTTGCTGAACGTGCCGAGGCTGGCGAACCCGACATCGAAGCAGACATCGGTGATGCTTCGATCGGTGCAGCGCAACAGGTAGAGTGCACGCTCGACGCGCCGGCGTTGCAGATAGCGATGCGGAGTCTCACCGAACGTCGCTCGAAATTCGCGGATGAAATGGGATTCGGACACGCACGCGATGCCTGCAAGCGTTGGGATGTCCAGCGAGCGGCCGTAGGTGAGATCCATAGCGTCACGCGCGCGAAGCAGCCGCCGGTTCGTCTCCTCGACCGCCCGTGTCATCGAGAGTTGGACGGCTTCCCCGGAAGCGATCGCGCGTACGCGACACCCTCGTCCACCCAGCGCTGCAACTGGGGCTTGGTCTTGACGCCGTCGGCATCCACCCGCAGCCATCCCGGCATGGCACGCCCGCGCATGATCGCGACCTCGACGTGGGGACCGCCGGACAGGGTGTCGCTCTTGCCCGGATCGACGCGGACCAGCAGGCCACCCTGACCGCTCGCGCTGATCGCCATGTTGCCTCCGATCAGGAAGGCGAGACCGCCGAACATGCGCTTCTCGCTCAGCGCTCTCTCGCGGCGGATCAGCTCGCGGATGCGACCAGCCAGGTCCTCGTCGAAAGCCACGGGCTCATTGTCGGTCACCGCGACCGGGGGTTGCCCCGAGACGGGTGAACCACTCCCGGCGAAGCTCGTGGCTGCCGTCCGCACAGCCGATCTCGTAGTACACGGCGGTGCGATCACCATCGTCGACAACAGCAGCGTAGCGCAGCGCCGTGATAGGGTGGCGGCGCCTGCGCGACCGGAGCGTCGCCGATGACCTCGAGGTGATCCGGCCGTCCTGTCGCGATGCCGGTCCGCTCCTCCCAGTTCTCAGCAGCGGTTGCACGGCCGTCGTAGAACGCGACCATCTCATCACCTCGCTCGATGATCGCGGTCACCCTCGTCCCACGCTGATCCCACCGTCCGGGGGTCGGTTGGAGCGCCGGGCCGTGCATCGTCCAGTCGATGCCGTCGGCACTGGTTGCGAACTCGGTCCACATGCGATCGGTCGCATCCGGGTCGTCGAGCGGATGGCAGCAGATCCACGCGCGCCATCCACGCTCGTCGCAGATGATCACCGGGTCCTTCACTCCCACGTGCGCGTCGCCAGGCATCACCACGCGGCGGCTCGAGGTCGCGAACGCATCGGGCGCCGACGCCTCCAGCATCTCGACTCGCCAGTGGCGCGTCTCCGCAGTTGCACAGCTGAGGTAGAGGCGCCAGCGTCCAGCGCCGTCCACGACGAGTGCCGGCCGCTCGAGCGACTCCGCGTCCATCGACGCCTTGTCGATGCGGCAGAGCTCGGTGCGGCTGCCATCCCTCCCGAGCCGAGCCACGATGACGTCGCCGCCGCGCCCGTCGTCGACCGGTCGCCGGTTGCGATATGCCAGGTGGTGCACACCGTCGAGCACCAGGACGCTCGCTGCTCCCACCCAGTTGCCGGGTCCCCGATCGGCGGGGATGGCGATCGTCTCCGCGCCGTGGTGACGAGGAATCGGGAGATCGGCGAGCGCGAGGCCGGGTCTCATCAACGCATCGTGCCGCCTCGCGCGCGACGCCCGCAACGCTCCCCGCAATCGGACTGCAATCGGGTGCAGCGACGATGCGAACGTCGTACAACACCAGGAGCACCACCATGAACAACCCGATCGACAGGTTCACCCAGGCAATCGAGACCGCCTCCATCGGTGAGGCCGGCGTCTTTGCGCCGGACGCGGTGCTCGACGCGACGGTGCCCCAGTGGCGGTACGCGGTGACCGGCGCCCCCAATATCGAGGCCGAGCTGGCCCGGTGGTACGCGGACCCGGGTCGTTTCGAGGAGATGCGCCGGACGCCGCTCCCCAATGGCGAGCTCGTCGAGTTCGTGCTCACCTGGGAAGAGGACGGCGAGCCCCACATGAGCCATCAGGCGCATCACATCGAGGTCCGCGACGGACTGATCACGCGCGACAGCGCCTGGTGCGGCGGCCGCTGGGGCGCGGCACTCCAGGCGGAGATGGCCGAGGCCGCGCGGCAGTGACCGTGGTGTCAACGCCGGCGCCCACCGTGGCCGTTCACGACTCCGTCGAGAGCTCTGCTGGCGGGCGCTGAGCAGCGCGAGGACTGGAAGACCGCGGACTCGCTGTCGGGCAGCCGCTTCGAGCGGGTGGTGATCGACGGGGTCTCACTCGTCGTCAAGTACAGCTCACTCGGGAACGACTGGATCATGCGCGCGACCGGCGACCTCGGCGGGCGGCAGCTGAGGCTGCTGACATCACCGGTGCTCGACACGCTTCCCGCGTGCATCGATCACACCATCGTCGGCTGTGCGCCCTTCACCGACCTGCACGGAAGCCGAGGCGTGGCGCTGCTGATGCGTGATGTCTCGGATGCACTGATCCCTTCCGGCGGCGAGCCGATCGAGATGCATCAGCACCGCGGGTTCATCGAGGACATGGCCACGATGCATGCGGCGTACTGGGGGTTTCGCGACGACACGGGGCTGTGTCCCCTGTCGCACCGCTACGTCATGCTGACTCCGACGATGGCCGAGCTCGAGGCGGCGACGCCTCGCGGTGACCCGGTCCCTCCCGCGGTAGCCGACGGATGGCGGCGGCTCGACGAGCAGTATCCGGCGGACGCACGACGGCTCCGCACGCTTGCGGCCGATCCGTGGCCGCTGGTCGCCGCACTGCAGGAGGGCCCGCAGACGTTTGTTCACAGCGACTGGAAGCTGGGCAACCTGGGCCGAGACGGGGCTCGGACCATCCTGCTCGACTGGGATCGGCCGGGTGAGGCGCCCGCGCTCGTCGACCTGGCCTGGTACCTGGCGGTCAACTGCGACCGGCTGCCGGAGACCAAGGAGGACACCATCGACGCTTACCGGTCAGCCCTCGAGTCGGCGGGCGTCCCGACGTCGGCGTGGTGGGACGGCCAGCTCGCACCGGCACTGGCCGGGGCGTTCCTGCAGCTCGGCTGGTCCAAGACCGGGGACGCGCGCGAATTCGGCTGGTGGAGCGAGCGCCTCGCTGCATGGAATCCCTGATCGCCGATTCAGGCAACGCCTACCAGGGCGCGGCGGTCGCATGGGCTCGCGGCCCGGCTGTGCTGTACGACCGGCTGGCGGCGATGACCATCGCCGGCGTTGCGGGCACACTGCGGGGCACCTGGGTGGTCGATGTCGGCGCCGGAACCGGAGCGCTGTCCCGCGCGCTGAGGACCGCTGGTGCAATCCCCGTCGCCGTGGACACGTCGAGCGACATGCTGAGCCTCCTCGGCGACGCCGCGGTGTCGCCCGTGGTCGGCGACATGTGTGCGCTGCCCTTCCTCGATGGCCGGTTCGACGCTGCGGTGAGCGGCTTCGCGATCTCGCACATCGACATACCGGAGCACGCGTTGGCGGAGATGCGCCGCGTCGTGCGGCCGCGCGGGCACGTCATCGCGGCGGTGTTCGGCAAATCCCCTGATGGTGCCTCGAAAGACGCCGTCGACGAGGTGGCCCGCGACTTCGGATTCGAGCCGCCCGCCTGGTATATCGGGTTGAAAACACGAACCGAGCCGCTCTCCAACACGCCGGAGCTCCTCGCGGCGCGTGCCGGGTCCGCCGGGCTCGAAGACATCGACATCGCCGACGTGATCGCCAACTCCGGGCTCGACACCCCCGAGTCGATCGCGGCATACCGCACCGGCCTGGCGCACATCGCGCCATTCGTCGAACTCGCTGCCACCGGCGCAGCGGACCGAGTTCCACGAGAGGGCCGTCGCCGCGGTGCGTGAACGCGGTCAGCCGGTGCGGCCGCGCGTTCTGATCCTCTCTAGTCGCGTCCCCGCATAGTCGAGGAACGGGGCGCGCTCGGATGCGTCGAGCGATGCGGCAAGCCGGTCGCGATGTGCCGCCGCATGGTCGAAACAGACGTCTGAGTTCAGCGCGGTAGCAAGTTCCGCCATCACCCACCACGCTTCGACGCCGGCAACCGCGGACAGCGACGCGCTGAGCTCGGCCAGCGCATCCGCCGCCGGTTCCTCAGCGCCTGCGCGGGCGCGTGCCTGAAGCCGAAGCACCTCGCCGAGCTGCGCGTAACGTGGGGCATATCGATCCGTCGCCGCAGCGATGAGTTGCTCCGCAAGCGCCAACGCGCGCTCCGGTTCGCCCTGCAGCAGCGCGATCCTTCCTTCGAGGAGCTTCACTCGCAGCTGGTGGCGCCAACGATATGCGTAGATGTCCTGCATAAGCACGCGCGCGGACTCCATCGCACGCATTGCGGGTGCAACCTCGTAGTTCGCAAGCGCATCGTCGCAGGGATCGAGCGTCGCATACACCTCGAGGTCGCGAAACGCCGTCTCCCGAGCGCCTTCGAGCGCTTCCGCGTTGCCGTCACATGCGCGTGGGATGTCACCAAGGTTGCGCCGCACCCACGCACTGAAATTCACCCCCAGCGCCGCATACCGCGTCAGGCCCCGCCGCCGCCCCTCGGCGGTTGCACGGTCGAAGACCCCGAGCGCCTCGCCTGCGCGCCCGCAGGTCGCGAGCGCGTAGCCGTGAGCGAGATATCCGTGCACCGGCGTGTAGATGGTCGACACCGCGTCGAGCGTCGCGTACGGGCTCGCCTCGACCGCGCTGATCGCGAGGCCGGCCTCGCCCATGTGCACTTTCAGGAATGCATACACCGAGGTGGGCTGGCGGAGCTGGTGCATTCTCGACGCGGCCATCGCCTGTTCCATGAGCGCGTCGGCGCCGGCGACATCACCGATCGCGTGGAGTGCCCGGGCGCGAATCAACTGCCCCTGCACGCGCTGGCTCGGGTCCACCGCCTGCTCGATGAGCGCCTCGCCGAGCGTCGCGGCACGTTCGAAGTCCCTGGCGTAGTAAGCGGCGGATCCTGCAACCTCGAGCGCCTGAGGATCGCTGCCTGCGTTGATCGCGTGCTCGGCGTCGGCCTGCGCCGCGTCGAAGCGTGTGAGCCGCAAGTGCGCGATGGCACGCTGGATGCGCGCCGGCGACGTGTCGTCTGCATCCACGGCTTCGGTGGCGAGCGCCAGCGCTGTGTCGTAGTCGAACCGGTCGGCGGCGATGCGGCTTGCGGCGGTGAGCGCCACGGATGCGAGCGACCTGGCACCGCTCAGCCGAGCGTGGTGCGCGACGAGCAGGGGATCCGATCCCGGCGACCCGGACAGCACCCGCGCGGCCTCACGGTGGAGGAGCGCGCGACGCGGTGAGGTGGTGGATGCGTCGAGCACCTCGCGCACAATCGCGTGGCGGAATCCGTATGCACCGTCGCGGGCCTCGAGCAAACCGAGCCGCACCCCGACGTCGAGATCCTCCAGGAGCCGGATCGGGTCGGTCGCCATCACGGCCGCGAGGACGTCGATGTCGATCGATGCGCCGAGCACGGCAGCACTCATCAACGTCCCGGCCGCTGAGCCTGCTTCCGCGCAGCGATCGAGAACTGCGGCCTGGATGGATTCCGGGGCTTCGGCGTGCCCATCCGCCGACGCCAGTTGGGTCAGAAACAGCGCATTGCCGCCGCTGCGCTCGTGCAGCGAGGCGGCGTGCTCGTCGCCGACGATCTGTCGCGCCGCCTCGATCGACAGCGGAGGCAGCAGAACACGAATCGCCTGCGCAGGTATCTGCCCTTCACCACTGCGACGGGTGAGCAGCACCAGCAGCGACAGATCCGGGCTCGTGACCAGTTCAGCGATCCATGCCCAGGTGAGGGGATCAGCTCGCTGAATATCGTCGACGAACAGGACTGCCGGCAACGTGCACGCTCGTCGCACGACGCGTCGCAGGGCAGCAAAGAGCACCGCCAGCCCAGCGGGCGACGAGGCTTGCAGCTGTGCGACGTCGGCGTGCGGCTCGGCATCGGTCGACGTCCAGTCGAGCATGGGCTCGAGCAGCGTCGCATCGCTGCCGAGCAGCTCGCGGCCCACATCGGTCCCGACCCGACGGAGGTGGTTGCGGATCATCTGCAGGACCGGTTGGAGTGGCAGCGATCGGCTCAACTGGTCACACCGCGCCGCGAGCACGACGGTCTCGGCGGCGAGGCGATCGGTCCAGGCGGACGCAACCGCAGTCTTGCCGATTCCCGGTTCACCCTCGATCACCACTGCCACCGGCGTCCCCGCCTGCGCACGTACGAAGGCCTCGTCGAGCGCCTGCAACTCCTCGTCGCGCCCGGGCAGATCGGCATGACCGGTGCGTGCGCGACGACCCGACTGCGGCGACGCGACCACGATTCCGGGCACCGGGAGTCCCTTGAGCACGGCGACGTGCGCCGCGTCGGTGAGCTCCGACGGTGAGGTGCCGAGCTCATCCGCAAGGCGCGACCGCATGCGCTCGTACAGGGCGAGCGCCGATGAGGACCTGCCCTGTGCAGCAAGTGCGGCCATCACGAGCCGGAGCGATTCCTCGTCGTACGCGTCCTCGTCGAGTGCCTGCTCGGCCGCCTCCACTCCGGTTGCGAGGTCGCCCGCCGCGAGCGCCGCGCGTGCCACCAGGTGGCGGGCCCGGGCGCCGAGCCGTTCGACAGCGCGCCGTTCCTCCAGGAGCCACGCCTCGTCGTCGAGCGCGGGATGCGCGAGCAATGCGCGCGCGGCCAGCGCCGCAGCCAGCGCCGGTGCGGGCTCGGCTTCGCGCAGGCGCCGGTCGGCTTCCACCTCGAGCTCGGAGGCGGCGATCAAGTCGATCCAGTCGGCGTGCAACGCATAGCCTGCGTCGCCGTGGCTGATGCGCGAGGAGCCGAGGACGCCGCGGAGACGGCTCATGAGCACCGCGAGCTGGGCCGGTGGATCGCGCGGCTGATCGTCAAGCCAGAGGACGTCCGCGAGCCGCTCCACGCTGACCGCGCGGCCCTGCGCGATGCCAAGCATGCGCAGGGCCACTCGTGCCTTGCGGCTGCCGAGCTGATGCTCGGCCAACCCGTCGACCGCGAGCCCGTCGATGACATGCATCCGCAGCGCACCCGGTTGAGCCACCGGACGCACCGTCGGCGGGCCCTCGGCGCGGTCCACGGCACCAAGGATACGTGCCGCGGGTCCGCGCGAGGGAAGCACTATCGGCGCCGGATCACCCCTTGCCGTAGTTGCTTGCGCCGTTCCAGTCGATGAGCACGACCGGCTCGTCGCCGATCACCCATGCATCGTGCCCCGAGGGCAGCGCGGTGATGTCACCGGTGCGCGCATCGAACTCGCTGCCGTCAGCCATTTGAATGCGCAGCACCCCAGACGCGTGGTACTGAAAGTGCGGCGCCTCGCAGAGCTCGGTCCCCGCGATCGGCTTCACGTGCAGCGACCACCGCCACCCGGGCTCGAGGGTCAGCCGGCCGACGGTGCCGCCGCCGATGTTGACGAGATCGACCCGCCCCTTCTCGAAAACCCGCTCGTCGTCGGGGTTGCTCAGAGTCTTGTGTTCCGCCGTGATCGTCGCCGGCATTGCAATGCCTCCTGTGAAACGCTTTCGGCGCCGTCAGAGCGCCTCAGGTCGCATGCTGCGCACAGGCGATTGCAGGATCCATGCAGAACGAAGTTCTCGAGTTGCTCGGCGACCTGCGCAGGGCGGCTGAGGGCGACCAGGTGGACGCCCGGCATGTCCTCGACGGGGATGCCAGGCCGCTCTCCAACGACACGACAGGGATCGAACTGCAGCGGTGCACCCCGAGCCCTTGACCCCGGAGCTATGCCGGAGCGTTCGCGAGATGCAGCCCGCGAGCGATGCCACGCGACGATGCCGCAGGCTCGAACCCCCTGGTCAGAAGCCAGATGCCGATGGCCACTTCGAAGAGGCCACCCGGAACCGACAGCAGGACGCCGACATGGATGCCGAACAACTCGGCGATGGAGCCCGCCAGGAAGATCGGATAACCGACGACACCCCCTGCGGCGAGCGCGCGCGGCACAAGGCGCGTCCGGAGGAGCAGCACGCAGAGGAGAATCCCTCCGACCGAGAGCGACATCTCGGCGACCTGGTACGCCATGGTGTTGGCCTGCACGAGGAGCGAACCGGGTCCACCGGCCCAACCCTGCCCTGCGTGCTGACCGAGCGGAATGAGCATCAACAGACAGATCACACCCACGGCCAGCAGCACCACCTCGACGGTCATTGCCGCGAGATATGCAAGTGCGGTGCGCTTGCCGTGCTGCTCGAGGATGGGGAAGAAAAGAACACCCTTGCCGATATCGACAGCGGAGTTGAGCAGCATCAGAAGGGCTCCGAACACCAGCGTGGTCTGATGTGCGACCACCGTCGGCAGCAGGCCGGATGTGGAGGAGGTCACCGAGCTCACCAGCGCCGCGCCCGTGCCGTAGGAGAGAAAACCCAGCAGGAACAGCGCACCGATCAGTCGCGAGTACTTCATGCCGCACACACGGAGATGACGACCTTGCCGCGAGCGTGCCCCGCGCCGACCTGCCCGATGGCCTCTGCGGTGCCGCTCAGTGGGTAGATGCGATCGAGGACCGGCGTTACCGTGCCCGCCTCGATCATGTCCTTGAGGACGACCAGGTCCTCGTGGTTCGGTGACACGAGGAACCGCCCAAGCCGCTTGCCCCCGAAACGAAACGAGATGGTGGCCTTCATCAACCGACCAGCGCTCGCGAACCAACGATTGCCGAATCCACCACCGTTCGGTACGAGCATCCCAGTAGCAGTCAGCATGTGCCGGAGATCGGAGATCGAATGGTTGGTCGCGTTGTCGAGGATGAAGTCGTAGCGCTCGCCACTCGCTGTGAAGTCCTCGCGCGTGTAGTCGATCACATGATCTGCGCCGATCGATCGGACGAGGTCGATGTTCTCCGTGCGGCAGACTCCGGTCACCTCGGCTCCGAGGGATTTCGCAATCTGTACCGCGAACGTCCCGATCCCGCCTGAGGCGCCGTTGACGAGCACCTTCTGGCGGGGTTGCACGTTCCCGTGATCGCGAAGGGCCTGGAGTGCAACCGACCCGCTCATGGGAACGGCGGCGGCCTGGTCGAAGGAGAGGTTGGCCGGCTTCAGCGCCAGCGAGTCCTCGGAGGCGACGGCGAAGTCGGCAAATGCGCCGGTGCACCACCCAAAGACGGCGTCGCCCGGCTGGAACCGCGTGACGCCGGTGCCAATCGCCGCGACGGTGCCGGCCACGTCCGTGCCTCGCACACCAATCTTCGGCCTGCGCATCCCATACAACGGAAACGGGCGCGCGATGTAGGGGACGCCGGTCATGATCGCCCAGTCGCCCGGATTGACACCGGCGGCCATGACGCGGATCAGCACCTGCTGGTCGCCAACCTCGGGTGTGGCGACGTCCTGCAGATGCAGGACCTCGGGCGTGCCGTACTTGTCCTGAACGATTGCCTTCATGACGGTCTCCTCTTCACCTACACTGTTGTTTCGTACGGCGTAAAGTGTACGGTGTAAAGTAACCGTTGTCAAGTAGGAGCCCAATGCGCAGTCGCACCGCGGCCAAAGGTCGGAGTCGCGTGCCGCTCAGCCGGGAGCGGGTGCTCGACGCCGCCATGAATCTCGCGGATCAGGGCGGAATCGAGGCCCTCACCATGCGCAGGCTTGGACAGGCACTTGGCGTGGAGGCGATGGCCGTCTACTACCACTTCGCCAACAAGGACGAGGTGGTCGACGGGATCGTCGACCGGGTTCACGCCGAGATCGACCTGCCCATCGGTTTGGAATGGAGATCAGCCATGCGTCTCCGCGGTCTCTCGGCGCGCGAAGCGCTCTCCCGTCATCGATGGGCGCCCGCCCTGATGGAATCAAGGCGCAACCCCGGCCCGGCGTCGCTGCGGCATCACGACACGGTGATCGGCTGCCTCCTGAGCGCCGGCTTCTCGATGGAGATGGCGGCTCACGCGTACTCGCTACTTGACAGCTACATCTATGGGTTCGCGCAGCAGCAGGCGAACCTGCCCTTCGACACCGGCGTTGAGGCGGCCGCGATGGCCGAGGAGATGGTCCGGCACTTTCCGGTGGATGCCTATCCGCACCTTGCGGCGATGGCGTTCGGGCACATCATGAAGCCCGGCTATGACTATGCGGATGAATTCAGGTTCGGGCTCGACCTGATCCTCGACGGCCTCGAGCGCGCCCGCAGCCGGCAGCCGGGGTCCGCCGCTTAGGCAGACGTCGGAGCGCCGGCCGTCCCGCGGCGGAGGCCGTCAAAGAGGAGCCCGACGAGGCGCTCCGACGCCTCGGAGCGCTCCTGGTCGGTGGACATGCAGATGCCGCCGACGGCACGGATCAGATCAGCGCCGTCGATATCGCCCCGGACCGTCCCGGCTGCGACGCCGGCGGCGAGCAGCTTGGATGCGGCCGCGGTCGCACGCCCGCGCGTCTGGTCGGAGAAGCTCGGGTTGGAGCTGAGGAGCGGTCTGAGCGCCGAGAGCATCCCCTTCTTGGTGGCGACGTGCCGCACGAACAGCCGCATCCACTCAGCAAGTGCCAGGTCGGGCGCGGTGGTCTCCAGGAGCTCGTCCGCCCGCTCGCAGAGCACGTCGATCTCGTGGCGATACACCGCCTCGACGAGTGCGTCCCGCGTCGGGAAGTGTCGATAGAGGGTGCCGATTCCGACCCCCGCGCTGCGTGCGATGTCCTCGAGCGGGACGTCTGCCCCTCGGGCCGCGAACGCGTCGGCGGCTGCTGAGAGCAGGAGATCCCGGTTGCGAATCGCGTCGGCGCGTTGGGGGCGATCTGTGGAAACCGAGTATCGGGTTCCATCGACCCGGCTTCCAGCCACCTCGACTTCACGTCCCATCACCAGATCACCATAGCCTCAATTTGCAAAACGGAGGGAACCTCCGGTATACTTCCGGAGGCAGCGTCCGTTTCGTAAGTCTACCCCATCTGGAGGATCTCCGTGCCATCTACCGCCACTCTCCTCGCCCCGCCCGGCCGGGCAACCCAGCGCCAGCCCCGCCGGGGTCTGGTGCTCGCCGTCATCCTTGCCGTCCAGCTGATGGTCGTGCTTGATGCCACCATCGTGAACATCGCCCTGCCCGACATCGCCGGGGCGTTGCACTTCTCGCCGGCGAACCTCTCCTGGGTGATCACCGCGTACACCCTGGCGTTCGGCGGGTTCCTGCTCCTCGGCGCACGGGCCGGCGATCTCCTCGGCCGCCGCCGGGTGTTCATCGCGGGCATCGGCCTCTTCACCGCGGCGTCATTCCTCGGCGGCATTGCGCCGTGGAGTGGATGGCTGCTCGCCGCCCGCGCGCTCCAGGGGGTCGGAGGAGCGCTCGCCGCACCGTCGGCGCTCGCACTGCTCATGACCATGTTCCGCGACGGCCAGGAGCGCGTTCGCGCGATCGGCTGGTACACCGCCGTCTCCATCGGCGGTGGCGCCGTTGGCCTGATCCTTGGCGGGCTGCTGGTCCAGTGGGCGTCCTGGCGCTGGGTGCTCTTCGTCAACGTGCCGATCGGCATCATCGTCATCGCGCTGTCGCGGCGTCTCCTGACCGAGACGCCCAGCCGCAACGGGCACTTCGATGTGCGCGGCGCGCTCACGTCGACCCTCGGCGTGACGTCGCTCGCCTACGCCTTCGTCCGCGCCGCCACCTCCGGGTGGGGTGACGCCCTGACCCTGGCTGCCTTCGCCGCCGGCGCCATCCTGCTGGCGACGTTCGTCCTGCTCGAGCGCCGCGCGCCCGAGCCGATCACACCCCTGCGGCTCTTCGCCGACCGCAGTCGCAGCGCCTCCTACGTCGCGCGCCTCTTCCTGACCGCGGGCATGTTCGGCATGTTCTTCTTCCTCACGCAGTTCCTCCAGGACGTGCTGCATTACAGCCCCATCAAAACCGGGCTCGCGTTCCTGCCCTTCACGGTCGCTCTCTTTGCGATGTCGCAGCTCAGCGCGCGCGGCCTCGTGCAGCGGTTCGGCGCCAAGCCCGTGATGGTCGTCGGATTCTCGGTGTCGACGCTGGGGATGTTGCTGATGACGCAGCTCGCCGCATCGAGCAGCTATCTCTCCCTGCTGGCGCCACTGATGCTCTTCGGTGCAGGCAACGGACTCGCGTTCGTGCCACTGACGTCCACATCACTGAGCGGCGTGCGCCAGGAGGACGCCGGCGCCGCGTCGGGTTTGGTCAACGTGATGCAGCAGCTCGGCGGTGCGCTCGGGCTTGCGGTGCTCGTGTCGGTGTTCGGTACGGCCGCACGCGGGGGCTGCGCAGTCGGTGACCGTTGCACAGCAGGCGTTCGTGACCGGTGCTGATCACGCGTTCATCGCGGCAACCCTGTTCGTCAGCGCGACGGTGGTCGTGCTGGTGGTGGCGATTCGCGGGCGGCGTGCCACCGCCCGCGCAGCCGCGGTGCCCTCGTGGGTACGCGAGCTCGACACGCCGGCTACGGCGCTGATCGAGAATTGACCGGATCGATGAAGATCGTCGACCGGTAGTACGCCAGCTCCGCGATCGACTTGCGGATGTCGTCCAGGGCCCGGTGCGTCTCCTTCTTGGGAGGCGCACCGGCGAGGACGTCGGGGTACCACCGCCGGCAGAGTTCCTTGACGCTCGAGACGTCGATGGAGCGGTAATGGAGGAAGTTCTCCACCTCGGGAAGATGGGCTGCGAGGAACCGCCGGTCGGTCCCGATCGAGTTGCCGCAGAGTGGCACCGATCGAGGCTCGCCGATATGAGATCTGAGGAATGCGAGGGTCTCGTCGCCGGCTTCGGTGAGTGAGGTCGGTGAGGATTGGATCGCAACCAGGAGCCCCGATCTGGTGTGCATGGAGCGCACAACGTCCTCCATGGCCTCCAACTCGTCCGGCGTCGCATGGATGACGATATCCGGGCCTTCCGCGATGGTCTCGAGCTCGTCGTTGGTGATCACCGTGGCGATCTCGACGATCACATTACGCGCCGGGTCAAGACCGGTCATCTCGAGGTCCATCCACGCGAGCACGAAGCGATACTAGCCCAGGCACGCTGAATCCGCGGACGGGTGCGTTCCGGCTGGGGGGTGGACCGTCACGCGAATGCCATGCCCGGCCATGCACGTGCTGCCATGCTCGGCCTCCGGAGGCCAACCAGGACCGACGAGGCATCAACACAGGACGGACGTTTGAATGAGCTCTCGCGGTCGCAGTCAACTACGCGCGGCCGGCCGCACCCACAGCTCATTCATCACGGTAGTCCGCCGCGAAGGTCAGTACGGCGCAGAATCGGCGTCGCGGCGGCAATCGGCGGAATCGTTGCGGCCTCGCTGACGTTCGTCGTCGCTCCGGCGCGCGCTCTCGCCGCCGGCAACGCGGTGGTCCCGAACTCGGCATTCACGAACTTCACCGACGTGGCGATGCAGGCGACGGACGATGGAAGCTGGCCGAGTAACGCCAATGGGCAAAGGTTTCCCTTTGGCTTCAACATCAACTACTTCGGTGTTGTGGAGCCCGGTGCATATATCAACAACAATGGCAACCTGACCTTCACAGGTGAACAGTCGGGCTACAACCCCTTCGGCATGGCCGGAACGACGACACCGATCATCGCTCCCTATTTCGCAATGTGGACACCCGAACCGGGACGACGGTGAACATCGGTACGGGTCTGCTGAACGGATTCCACGCGTTCGACGAAATCGGCCGGGCGTCGAGTGCTACAACAACCGGAATGCCTCAATCACGGAGAATTTCCAGGTCATTCTCATCGATCGACTCGATCCTTGGCACGAGCGCAAATGGTGACACCTTCAAATTGAGTTCAACTACAGAGTCGCCGTCGCGGATGCGGACAGGCAGGCGGCGGCGACTCGAGCTGCACCCATGCGACCGAATGCTCGAGTTCTGCTGCGGCCTGGTACCGGATGGTTCCAGATTGCAGGTCATCATACTACCAGTTGCCGGGTCCCGAGTATCGGGTCGAATGCTCGATCGAACGTCTCCACCGGCCTCGATCCACAACGAGTTGAACAGCGACACGGCAACGAGCGTCCCGCCGTCGGGCTCCGCGCTCGGACGCGACA
>CAVUQX010000005.1:0-1038270 GCA_963743835.1 Candidatus Dormiibacterota bacterium
TGACGTTCCGTGGCCATCGAGCTGACCTCCACCTGAAGTTATAGCGAACCTATAACTAAGAATGATGGCTGGAGGTACCGGCGAGTGCAAGCCCGGCGACTCCTCTGGGCGCCGGGAACGAATCGCCGAGGCGGAGTGGAATCGCCCCGGCGACCCGTTGGGCGGCTTACCGAGTTCCGGCGCCGACCTGGTTGAGCAACTGGATCGACGCCGTTGCGAAAGCGTCAAGGTCAGCGGGCTGCCGCGAGGTGACGAGGTTCCGGTCGACGACGACCTCCTTGTCAACGACGTTGGCGCCGGCCGCCCTCAGGTCAACCTGGACCGTCTTCCAGGCCGTCATCGTCCGGCCCTTGACGACGCCCGCGGTGAGGAGGATCTGGGGGCCGTGGCACACCGCGAACACCGGGCGCTCGCGGTCGAAGAAGGCCCTGGTGAAATCGACCATCCGCTGATCGGCGCGGAGGTGGTCCGGGGAGTAGCCGCCCGGCAGGAACAGGGCATCGAATTCATCCGGCTTCACCGCGTCGATGCCCCGCTCGGCGCGAACGACCTCCTTGCCTTGCTTACCGGTGAGCTTGGCATCGCGCTGCAGACCGATGATGACCACCTCGTGTCCGGCGGCTTTGAACGCGTCGTACGGCTTGCGGAACTCGGAGTCCTCGAAGTCGCTGTCGAGTAGGCAGGCGATTCGCATTGCCGTTCTCCTCGTGTGCGTTTGGTGGATAAGGCTGTTGAAAAGCGTATAGCCCGTGTACCAGATTTCGCCCTCACGGGGGTCACGATCGCAGGCGCGCACCCAGGGCCAGCGCGTTCCGAACGGCATTGCCGTTCGTGTCGTTGTTGAAGTAGACATACGCAGCGCGACCGAGGTTCGAGAGCCGCTGCGCGTACGCGTCGATGACCCGCTGCCCATAGTTGCCCGCCGCGCCCCTGCCGCCGTGGAGGCGGAGATACAGCCAGTCGGCGGTGATCCAGTCAGGGTTTTGCAGACGGCCACCGCGGTCAGCCCAGACAAGCGACGCGTTGTGGCGATGGAGGATGTCGCGCACCCGATCCACAAACCACGACGGGTGACGGAACTCGACGGCGACACGCACGTGCGCGGGAAACGCCCGGAGGGTCCGCTCGAGCCCATCCTCATCCTTGGCACGGGTCGGTGGCAGCTGCATGACCACCGGACCGAGGTGCGGCCCGAGGTGGGACACGCGTTCCATGAACAGGTGCACGGGGCCATCGGGATCGCGCAGACCGCGGACGTGCGTGAGATAGCGGCTCAGCTTGGTCGCGATGACAAAGCCCGGCGGCACCGAGTTCCTCCACCTCTCGAAGTTCTCGGCCTTGGGCAGACCGTAGAAGCTGTTGTTCAGCTCGACGGTGTCGAAGACCTCGGCATAGCGCCGCAGCCAGTCGCGTTGCGGCAACCCCTTGGGGTAGAGCACCTTCCGCCAGTCGGCGTACTGCCAGCCCGACGTTCCGATCAGGACCTGGTGACTCACCCTGAGTCGCTCCTACCGGCGACGATCAGTCGAAGCGGTCGCCGTAGCTGAGGCGGTGCGGACGCAGCGCATCGAGCAGCATTCCCTGCCAGGAGAGCAGGGCTTCGTGGAGCCGCGGTCCCGACTTGGCGCTCAGCACCGAGGGCGGTGCGGGCACGGACAGGGTGCGCGCGACCGCGGCGATCTCGGCGACGACGCTCTCCGGCACCCGGCCCTGGGTCTGCAGGTTCTGGGACTCGACCGAGTTCGAGGAGATCCTCGAAGTCCGCCAGCTGGCGGGCGCGGTCCTGGCGCTGCTGCTCGAGGGTGAGCGCACTTGCGCGGGCGAGGCTCCCGTCGTAGATGGCCGCTGCGATGCTCATCGATGTGACCTCATGACTGTCGGTAAACGTGATAGTTAGACTATCAGTATCATCGGCCCAGAGTCAAGCATCTGGGCGCGCAACAGCTGTGCCCTCAACCGCACGTTTCAGGGACCCTATTTGCGGTGCACGCGACTAGACTCGTGACCATGACCCACATAGGCGTACGAGCGACGTGGCGCATCCGAGATTCATGCCACGCCTGCGGAGTCAGTTGTGGCGGTTGACACCCTGGTTCCGACGTCGGGACGCATGCTCGACCTCGACAAGCCGCTGTACACGATCAGCGTTGCCGCTGAGATCCTCGCGTCGCACCCGCGCACGCTGATGATGTACGAGACCATGGGTCTCGGCGTTCCAGCGCGAACCGCGACCAATCGCCGGCGCTACACGCAGCGCGACATCCTCACCCTCAGCGCGATTCAACGCCTGACCAGACAGCACGGGCTGAACATCGCCGGCGCCCGTTATGTCATCAAATGTCTGCAACTCCTCGACGCGCACGGCATTCCGCGGCCACCTGAGCTGGCCGACATCGACCTCGAGCACGTCCGTCTCTGAACGCTGACGCATCGGCTGTTTGACGGCCTCGTCAAGAGTTTCGCCGTCAAGCCCGCGCCATACTGTCAGCCGCTCCATACTGATAGCGGCTCTCACAGCCATGGTGATACCCTGAATAGTACTATCCTCAGCGACGAGCAGCCGCAACCCCGGGAGAGATCATCGATGGCAGAACACGACCCGAAGGCGTTCGAGAACCTGTTTGCGGCGGAGCCGAACGAGACCGCATCGGCCGAAACCGCCAGATGGGTGGAGCTCTACCAGAACCTCGTGGCCATGATGGAGCGTCAACTCGAGGAGACGCGCGCCTTCGCGACCAGCTCTCCCGATGCGATGAGGCAGTACCTCAGCCGTGAGAACATCGCGATCCTCGAGGAGGAGATCGAAGCGTTCAAGAGTAGGCTGGCGCACTGGACCAATGCAGGAGCCGCGCAGCAATGAACGACGACAGGTCCGAGACGACAGCCACCCCGAGCGACGAGAAGGCCGCCCTCGGGGAGGTTGAGCCGGATCGGCTCCTCGACGGTGAGGACGAGAACAGCCAGCATCTCGACGACGCCGAGCACTGGGTCAAGGTCTACACGGAGTTGCTCGAGTTCAAGCGCTCAGTGCTGGCCACAACCGAGGAACACGTCGGCACCATGGATGCCGATGCCAGTCTCGAGGTGCAGAAGACCGATCTCCAGGCGCTGCACGCCGAGGCCCTTCGTTTCGAACGGCGCCTCGTGTACTGGCGGGGCCGCGTGTCAGCGCTGCAGGAGAACGCCGACATCACCAAAGGCTGATCCTCCTCTGCGGGTTCAGCTCGCGGGCAGGCCGTTCCAACTGAGCAGGGCCGTCCACGTGTTCTCGTAGCCGAGCATCGAGGGTGACGCGGTCGCAAGCTGCAGCCGTTGCGCCGCCGCCGCCGGGTAGTCGAGCCACAGCGCCGTCAGGACGCGCAACTGGTGGCCGTGACCGAAGAGCAGCACGTCTCCATCCACCGCGCGTGCACGCTCGAGCACGCGTTGCGCGCGGATCGCGACATCGTCGATCGTCTCGCCGCCGATGACGCCGTTGCTGAACAGCGTCCATCCTGGGATTCGTTGTTGAATCTCAGCGCTCGTGAGCCCGTCGTACTCGCCGTAGTCCCACTCGATCAGATCCGGATCGACGACCGCGAGATCGCCGAAGCCGGCGATCTCGCAGGTTTGGCGTGCACGCTGCAGGGGGCTCACGAACACCGCGGCGAAGCTGCGGCCGGCAAGCTGCGCGACCAGCGAGGCCGCCTGCTCGCGACCCTCGGCCGTGAGCGGCAGGTCGGTACGCCCGGTGTGGCGTTTCTCGCGGCTCCATTCGGTCTCCCCGTGGCGCACCACGACGATCCGCTGCGAGGTGTTGGGCTCGGAAGTCTCCACGGGCCGCGACTCTAGCGCTCGGTGTTGGGTTCGGCGGTCTCAGCGTCTGGCTTCGCTCCAACCACGTCCCAGAGGCGCTCGGCGACCGCCGCGGTGATGGCGTCAGGCTCCTGCTCGCGCTGGTCCACCCAGAAATGGCAGCGCAGCAGGGGCACGTCACGATCGAGCTCCGGCTCGAGCACGATTGCCGGTTTGGCCTCGATGCCAGGTACGTCCTCGACGGCGGAGCGCGCACGGCGCATCAGCTCCGCAAGGTCGACGTTCGGAAGGATCCGCACACCGACGCTGAGCCGGCGCGTGTCGTAGTGCGTCGTGTTGACGACAATCCCGGTAAATACCGTGAGGTTGGGCAGGATCGCGAGCTCGCCGACACCGGTGCGAAGTGTTGTGGTGCGCAACGTGATGTTCTGCACCGCGCCGGTCTGATCCATGACCGTGATCGTGTCCCCGAGCCGGAACGGCTGCTCGAGGAGCAGCCAGATCCCGGCGAGCACGTTGCGCAGCAGGTCCTGGAAGGCGAGGCCGATGGCGACCGTGCCCACCCCGGCGGCAGTGAGGATGACCGCTACGTTGACGCCGTACACCACCAACGCGCTGATCAGTGCGACGACATAGGTCGTGACCGTGATGAGGTTGCGAACCAGCGTCCGCACCTGGCGATCCGCCTTGCCCCTGCTCATCGCCCAGAGCACGAGCACGCGTATCAGCCGCCCGACCAGGTAGAGGACGATGAAGATGGCGATCGCCGACAGCAGGTTCTGCACCAGCGGACCAACCAGGCCGCCGTGATCGTGCGACTGGATCGAGTTGCAGACGAACGAGAACCAGTTGCTGTCGTCGCACGTCGGGTTACTGGCGATCATCATCGCCGGCGTCGGGATCGGGTCGAGGCCCGCTAGGACGACTCGGAGTCGTCGTCGGCGGTCTCGGCGGTCTCAGCCTCGCCCTCGGCAGGCGCGGCCTCGGCCTCCTCGGCCTCGGCGGCAACCCGCACCTGGGCGACTTTGAGGACGAGCTCGTCGGGATCGACACCGGTTGCGAGGGTGACCCGCTCCGGGAGTGGCACCTCGCCGAGGCGAATGCCCTGGTCGATCTCGGTCAGCCCGGAGATGTCGACGTTGAGGAGCGCCGGGATGTCCCCCGGCATGCACTCGACCTTGACCGACGTGATGATCTGCTGGAGCACGCCGAGCTTGAGGTCGGTGACGGCCGGAGACTCGCCGACCGGGATGAGCGGGATCTCAACGGTCAGCTTCTCGCGAAGGTTGACCGCGAAGAGATCGACGTGCATGAGCTGCGTGGTGCGCGGATTGACCTGCAGCTCGCGGATGAGGACCTTGCGGGCGCGTCCGCCTTCCAGCGCCAGGTCGACCAGGTGGCTGTGTCCAGCGTGGTGCCAGACCTTCTGCAGGCTGCGGGCTTCGATCGAGAGTGCCTGCGGCTCGACGTTGTGGCCGTAGAGCACCGCGGGCACTTCGCCGCGACGCCTGACGGCATGCACGTGACGCCCGGTCTCGGACCGGAGCGATGCGCTGAGCTCGAGGGAAACTGCCATATCCGCGTGGCTACTCTACCGGCTCTGCCGTCGACGCCGAATTCACCGCCGCCGCGATTGCTTCCAGGGCTGCATCGACGCACCCTTCGCCACGGGCGGGTTTGGCGTCGGGATCGGCGGTCGCCGCGGTCTCGGGCCACGCCGCGGACGCGGCCGCGACCAGGCGCCGGGCGGCCGTCGGGCTCCCGTGCGGGAGCACGAAATAGGGCCAGGCGACGTCGGAGACCTCCTCGCCGTCGCCGGGCGAGGCCAGGATCTCGAGGGCACGCTCCAGTGCCGCGCGGCGCACCTCGCCCGCGCCGCCCTCGATCTCCGCCTGGACGGCGTCGTGGAGCCGCTGCGCCATCGCGGACACGTCGGTTTCATGGGGCCGCGGTGGTCCGGTCTCCTCGGCGCCGTGGAGCATGAAGATGCCGCCATTCCAGATCGCCCGCCAGGTCTCATCGCCATCGCGGCGGATCACCCGGCAGACCTCCTCGCCACCGCTCACATCCATCCAGGCCTGGCGAGCGCCGTTCCCGCGCAGGAAGGCGAGCCAGAGGTCGAGGCTGTCGCCGATCGGTTCGAACGCCTGCCCGTCGACCCAGACATAGGACATCTTGCGGAAGGTCGCGAAGGCCGGGTGCGGCGGCGCAATCCCTGCTCTCGCGTCCCCCGGGTCATTGACGAACCGCCCCGCACGGGCGGTCGCCACGGCGAGGCACAGCAGCCCCGGGGTCAGGCCGCCGCCCCCGCGCCGAATCGCTCCTTGACGTAGGAGACCGCCTCGTCGAGCGACGTTCCGGGGGTGAACACCTTGTCAACACCGAGCTTCTCGAGCGCCGTGACGTCGGAGTCGGGGATGATGCCGCCGCCGAAGACGACGATGTCCGAGGCGTCGCGCTCCTTGAGGAGGCGGATGATCTCGGGGAACAGCGTCATGTGGGCGCCGCTCAAGAGGCTGATGCCGATGCCGTCGACGTCCTCCTGGATGGCAGCCTCGACCACCATGGCCGGGGTCTGGTGGAGGCCCGTGTAGATCACCTCGACACCGGCGTCGCGGAGCGCGCGAGAGATGACCTTGACGCCGCGGTCGTGACCGTCCAGCCCGACCTTTGCGGTGAGGATCCTGATCTTTCGCGTCGACGACGGCGCGGCGGTGGCTTCCATGACGTCCTGATGTTAGAGCCTGAAGCCGCTCGCCTCATCGCGCGGGAGGGTCGCGACCGCCGCTTCGGCGAGGTGGCGCGCAACGCTCAGGGCGCGGTCGGCGTGGGGAAGATGGTCGCGGTCGATCCCGGAGACGGCGGCGACGCCGTCGCGAGCGCCGACCAGGGCGCCGGCGAGGCTCGCGGCAACCGCCGTTCCGCTGGCCGCTGCAGCGAGCACGTCGTCGAATGGGTTGGCCGTCGCCAGCGAGCAGATGGCGCGCTGGAGGGTGAGGCCCGGGTCCGGATCGGAGACGTCCATGGGCGGTCCTTCGTCGACCACGCGGAGCCGATCGAGCAGCGCCATCGGAGCGTCCTCGAGCAGCGACTGTCGAACCCGGATCAATGACGTCTCGAGGTCGAACCGGAGGAGATCGGCGATCAGCAGCGCTGCGGCGACCGCGGTCACCGCGGTGCCCTCATCGGCTCCCGCCATGGCGACGCACCGGTACGAGTCGCGCCGCAGCCTCGGCCGGTCAAGCGGGCTCAGGAGACCGAACGGCAGGGCGCGCAGGAGCAGTCCGGCGGCACCGGCGCGTGACGGACGTTCGAGGCCACGGTGGCGTAGATCCGCGTCGTCGAAACCGCCACAGGCTGCGGCCGAACTCGGCGACGCCGACGAGGTCGGCCGTTCCGGCGGCGGTGCCGGCGGCATGCTCACCGGCGAGCGCGCCGATGAAGCTCGCGTCGATCCGGCCGGGGAGGTCGTCGATCAGCGTCATAGGCAGAACGCTATCCTGTCCAACGATGCCGACGTCGGAACGTGCTGTGGCCGCTGTCCGTGCGATCGCCAGAAGCGGCGCGCTGCGTGCGGCCCCGGCGCTCCTCGATCAGACCCGATGGCGCGGCGCTCGGCCTGCTGCGGTGCGGATCGAGCGCAGCCGGATTCACAGCGACGACGGGGTCATCGCAGACCAGACCGCGCTGACCATGTGGTTCGGCGAGGGGCCCGGTCTCGCCGGGATCTCAGTTCGGGGTCGCGCCACCCGGGTCGCCGCCAGGACGCTGGCCGGCGTCGCCGCCGCGGTGGCCCTCGGCGCCGCGAGCGCATTCGTGGCACGCCAGGAGGCGAATCGCGTCGGGCCTGCTCGCCGGTTGCTACTCGGCGAGCCAGGGCAGCACGACCGGCGCTGACGTCCGCGTCCGGCGGGAGACAGCACGGAGCTGCTGTCCGTCGGTGATCAGCACCTCGCGCGAGCACGGGTTCATAGCCTCGCGCCACTCCTTGAGCACCCGGCGCTGGAATCGGTCCGCGGACGGGAGTCCCGCCGGCAGCGCGAGGACGGCCCCGCGGTCGGGCACGCCGAACAGGACCTCGCCACCCGCGCGCTCGGCGAACGCCGCGAGCACGCGCGGCGCCATCAACACGCTGCCCTGAAAGAGCGGATCCGATGCGACCCGCCATCCGTCGGCGGGGATGCGATCCGCCTTCGAAATGCGTGCGACCAGCGGCTCGAAGCGCTCCGCGGTGTTCGAGTCGGCGACGCGTCGGGTGTCCTCATCGCTCAGCCCGATCGCCATCCACTCGTCGCGGGGAACGCCGCGCATGATCGAGCCCGGGAGCTCCTCGGCGATGAACGCGCTCATGTCGGCGCCCACCGGCGCGCGCAGCAGGTCGCCGACGCGACCGTGGCTGCCCAGGAAGTGGTCGTTGCGCACGCACCAGAGCAGCCGCGCCGTCGACAGCGCAACCGCAGGTCGCGGCGTGAGCTGGTGCTCGACGGACGCGACGTACTCACCGATCAACGCCGGCATCCGGTCCGGCTGGCGCTCACATGCGTGCGCCAGGGGTGCGAGCGGCAGCATGAGGTCGAGGCCGGACCCGGTGACGTGCAAGGCGAATCGCGCCAAGTCCACCTCGACATTCGAGCTTCGGTATCGCGACATCAACTGCAGGCGGATCCGTTCCGCGAACGCTGCCCGGTCCATGCGACCTACTGCGTTGCCGCTGCGAGCCTGGATCGGAGCAGCGCGATGCGCGTATCGTCGCCACGACGTGTGAGCCCGTCGATCGGGACACGTCCCCACAGATACAGGAAGAGCTCGGAAGGATCGCCCGTGAGCATCGCATGCGGTGATGTGCGCCGCCCCGGTGTGACCGTCGTGCGTGACTCCTCAAGAACGATCGACCATGCGCTGTCGCCGGCGAGAACCTCCACTCTGCCGGTGCCCGGGACCTGCGTCGCCGCGCCTTCGTCGCCGGACAGCATCACGGTGAGGACCTCATCGATACCGTCGACCGCGAGTTCGGCGTCGACGGCTCGCGGCACCCCGAACCCCGTCTCCACATCGATGCGATGTACGACCGTCTCCAGTGCCATCCGCCGATACCAGAATCCGACGCTTTGGTCTCGTTCCCACCACGACCACGCGAAATCCTTCGGCGAGTGTGCCTCCAGCTCCGCCAGCAATTTCGCATGCTCATCGCCAAACCATTCGACGGTGTCCTTACCGTACGGCGGATCCGTGACCCACTCACCGTCCTTCGGTTTGCGCCCGAGCCGCATCGCAATCACCTTGTGGTCGTACATCGCAGCCAGGTGTTCCAGCACCTTCCGCACGTCCCACGGCGGGCACGCCGGTACCGGTCGATCAAGCCCGTGCGGCGCGATCAAAGCGATCCGATCACCCTCGCGACGAAGGTGATAGAGATACCCCCTGAAATCCACCGGCTTACGCCGCTCCCCGCTTCGAGCTGACGTAGTCAACCAGAACGTAATCCCCTAGCCGATCAGGGCTGATGAAGAACGCCCGCCCCCTGTTGAGCCGCGTCATCTGATTCACGAACTGCACGAGGTGATGGTTCGACTCGAGCATGAACGTGTTGATGACGATGTTCTCGCGCGTACACCGCTTGACCTCGAGCAGCGTCTTGTGAAACGTCTCGGGCAGCGGGGGATAGAAGAACACCGGACGCCCATTCTCGATATGCGCAGTCGGCTCCCCATCACTGACGATGATGATCTGCTTGTTCTCCCCCGGGTCCTTCGCAAGCAGCCGTCGGGCCAGCATCAACCCATGCTGCATGTTCGTCCCATACACGTACTCATTCACCGAGAGATGCGGCAGCGCCGCCGGCTTGATCTCGCGCGCCAGATCACTGAACCCAATGATGTGCAACGTATCCCGCGGATAAGCACTGCGAATCAACGAATCAAGCGCTAGTGCAACCTTTTTTGCCGCATAGAAGTATCCGCGCAACGGCATCGACCGGCTCATGTCGAGCATCAGAACAGTCGCCGACCGCGTCAGCGTATCCGAGCGATGCACGACAAAGTCCTCCGGCAAGAGCCGAGGAACAGCGCGCCGCGACTGAGACTGAGCCGAGGCCGGCGGGGATTCCGGCGGAGGCTGAATAGTCCGGTTTGAAGCCGGAGCCGGAATCCCCGCCGGCCGCAAGTCACGCTGATCGATATCGCGGTCGTCGAGATGGGCATCGGCATCGCGCTGCACCGCGTTCATGAGCGTCTCACGTACGTCGAGGTCGAACACGTCTCCGAATTCGTAAGGCTTGGTGTCTTCCTCGCGTTCGCCGCCCTGGCCGTGGCGCGATATCGGATGGTCCCCGAAGCGGTCGCGTCGAAGGCGCGCGAACAGATCTCCGAGTGCCTTCTGTCCGATGCGTCTGAGCCCGCGGGCAGTCAGGCGCATTCCGTCCTCATCGCGCTCGACGAGCCCGCGCTGTTCGAGCTGATCGGTCATGCGCTGCAGTCGCGAGAGGTCGCGCGCGGCGTTGTCGCCGAGGACGTCACGCAGGGCTTCCTCGGTGGTGCTGTCGAGCGGCTCACCGCGGTACATCCCGCGTAGTCCACGTTCGAGCTCCTCGATCGACTGGAGGCGATCCATGACGCCCATCGCCTCATCGAACGGGAGCTGTTCGTTGCCGAAGAACGAGTATCGCTGACCGAGATGCCGGCGATCGGAGAGCAGCTCGAGGCCGCCCATCAGCTCGGCGAGCTGCGCCTGCAGGTCCGGATCGCCGAAGGTCGCGGAGATCATCTCCTGGAGCTGATGGCGCTGTCCGGGGGACAGCGATTGCATGAGCGAATCCATGCGGGCCATCTGCGCTGCGAGCTGAGCGAGGAACTCGTCGAAGGTGGCCGGCGCATCAGGGAACATCGAAAACCACTTCTTCAGAAAGTCCTCGTAGTTGTGCTGCAGCTGCGCGTCGGGGACGCCCTCGAGCTTCTGGCGCACCAGTGAGTTGAGGTCGCGGGCCATCTCGCGCAGCGCACTGATGTCCTGCTGCGACATCTGGCCCATCTGCTCGGACATCTGCTTGAAATACGTGTTGACGACGTTTTGCTTGATCTCCTCGAGCAGCTTCTGGAACGCCTGCTCGGCGCGCTGATCCATGAACTCGTAGCCCTGCAGCTCTCGTATGGCGCCACCCGGTTCCTGGGGCAGGTTTTCGAGGGTCTCGCGCCGCTTCTTGGCGACGCGTTCGAGGATGCGCTGCGCGCTGCCATCGGTCGCGTTCTTGAGTCGCTCGTCGATTCCCTGGCGTTCGAGGCGCAACACGTTGTCGAGCTTCTCCTCGATGTCCTTGAAGACGTTGTCGAGGCTGTAGCGCTCGAGCTGCTTCTGACGTTGCTTGCGAAGCCGTTCCATCAACTCCTCGAGCCCCGCGAACTTCCGACCGTCGCGGTCGCGCCAGCCCTGGCTCAGCAGGCGGCGCAGCGCGGTCTCGAAATCCCACCCGTGGAAGACGTCCTCGCTCAGGCGGTCGAAGAGCGCGTCGGCGTCGTCGCCGAGTGGGTCCTGGGTGCCGTCCCAGATGCTGAAGCGGTGCTGACGCGCAACACGCGCCCGAATCCCGCGCGAGTTGCCGGTCTCTGAACTCGCCCGATTCCTGCATGGATTCATCGTCGGTAGGCGTGCCACCGAGGCCGGATTCGTCCTCCGGGGCATCGTGGACGGACGGCTCCTCGGGTACCCCGTTACCCGCCATAGACCGCGCTTCCGTCGAGTGCGGTCTTGTTGAGTCGCTTCCCGAGGTGGAGGCCCTCGAGCACGAACTCGAGCACCGCAACCCGCATCGCGTCGGTGTCCGGCTCGCCAAGTCGCTGACGCGCGCGCTCGACCCCGCCAAGCTCGGTCAGCGCCTGCGCATAGTGCGCGATGGTGTGCTGGTCGCCCACCTCGACGGTGAACCCGCCGCGGTCGAAACGCTGCACCAGATCGCTGAACTCCTGCACCGTGAAGTGGCGGCGGAATACGTTGTTGCAGGCGGTGCGCATCAGCTTCTCGAGCACCGCGCCGTCGTCGCCGTCCTCCCAGGTCTCGAGCTCGATCTTCCCGGCGGTGGACGACATCAGGGCAGGCAGGTCGCTGATGCGTGCGACCGCTTCGCGCTCACCCGTGCGCAGCGCGCGGCGCAAGGCGCCGGCGGCGAGGTTCTCGTAGTTCGCGGTCGTGAGCCGCACCGAGACGCCGCTGCGCTGATTCACCTGCGGATGACGACGGGCGACGTGCGACAGCTCGGCGACGATCTCCTGCATGAAGCCGGGGACCGTGACCGGGACCGGCATGTCGTCAAAGGTCATGCGCTCCTGCTCGGCGATGGCGATCTCGTCATCGAGCGTGCGCGGGTAATGGGTCCGGACCTGGGCGCCGAAGCGGTCCTTGAGCGGCGTGATGATGCGCCCGCGGTTGGTGTAGTCCTCGGGGTTCGCGGTCGCAACCACGAACACGTCCAGCGGCAGGCGCAGCCGGTAGCCACGGATCTGCACGTCGCGCTCCTCGATGATGTTGAGCAGACCCACCTGGATGCGCTCGGCGAGGTCGGGGAGCTCGTTGATCGCGAAGATGCCCCGGTTGGTCCGCGGGATCAGCCCGTAGTGGATGGTGAGCTCGTCGCTCAGGTAGCGCCCTTCGGCCACGCGGATGGGGTCGACCTCACCGATGAGGTCGGCGATCGACGTGTCCGGGGTGGCGAGCTTCTCCGAATAACGCTGCTCGGGAGTGAGCCACGCGAGCTCGGTGGCGTCGCCGTGCTCGGCGACGAGGTCGCGGCAGCGGCGGCAGATGGGCGCGTAGGGATCGTCGTTGATCTCGCAGCCCGCGATCGCCGGCACCGCATCGTCGAGGAGCGACACCAGCGAGCGGATCAGCCGTGACTTCGCCTGGCCTCGCTCACCGAGCAGGACCATGTCCTGGCCGGCGAGGATCGCGTTCTCGATCTGCGGGATCACCGAATCGTCGTACCCGCGGATGCCGCTGAACAGTTCCTCGTTGCTGCTGAGCTTCCGAATCAGGTTGCGGCGAAGCTCTGTCCTGACGGGCAGGACGCGATACTCCGCGCGACGCAACTCACCGATCGTGGACGGGGCCTGGGACATCGCATCCCAAGCCTACACCGGGGCGGGGGATCGACTGCCGACGCCGGCGAGCGTCGTCTGGGCTCTGCGGTCGAGCGACTCGCGCGCTGCCGCGACGAGGCGGCCCGCGAGCTCCGGCTCCTGACCGAAGTGGAGGTGGATGAAGGAGGCGAGCATGAGCGCATCGGTCCAGCCCTCGCAGCCGAGTGGCTCGCCGTCGCAGTCGTGCATGGTGTACGCGGGGTTCAGGCAGTCACCGCCGGAGAGGAGGTGGCTGAAATGGAACTCGTGCCCGCGCAGCCGGGTGCCGACCGGACCGAGCATCGACGGCGTCGCGATGCTCAGGTCGCGATAGCCGCTGTGCAGCGCGCCGGCCTCCAGCGCGATGTCGATGGGGATGAGCCCGGCCATCTGGTGGGTGGCGCCGTCGCTGGTGCGGAGGGATCGGGCGGAGTACTGCAGCCCGCAGCCCTCGGCGTAGACCGGGACCCCGTGGGCGTGCGCGCGCCGGAATGATTCGAGGAATGACTGGTTCCTTGCGAGCCTCGGCACGAACGCCTCGGAGATGCCGCCGCCCATGTAGATGAGCCCGAGGTCGCGGGGGATGGTGGCGTCCTCGAGCGGGGAGAACGTGACGATGTCCGCGCCCGCGTCCTCGAGCAGCTCGAGATTCTCCGTGTAGTAGAAGCAGAAGGCGTCGTCGAAGGCGACACCGATGCGCACCGGTTCCGCGCTGGCCGGTGCGGTGTGCCGCCGAGATGCCGGGTGGATCGGGTGGACTCCCTCCATGAGGCGCTCGATGAGGTCGAGGTCGCAATGCCGTGTCACCGCATCGCCGAGCTCTGCGATCGCCTCATCGACGTGGGGGTTCTGGAGGAGCGGCAGAAGCCCGGTGCGCAGCTCGGGGATGTGGACCGACTGGATGTGGGGGAGCGCGCCAAGCACGGGCATTCGGGCGAGCGACCAGACGGCGTCCTCGATGACCCGACGGCGATAGTCGTTGGGCACGTTGTTGAGGATCACGCCGATCACGCTTCCGGAGCTGTCCAGCTGCTTGATCCCGAGCGCGGCGGCAGCCGCGGTCTCACCCATCGCCCAGGCGTCGACCACCAGAACCACCGGTGCCGCGATGATGCGTGCGACCTCGAGCGTGCTGCCGGGGAACTCGATCGAGCTGGCCGCGCGATCGGCCGGCATCCCGTGTCCGTCGAGCAGGCCCATCGCGCCCTCGACGACCACGCAGTCGGCTCCGACCGCGCCGTGCATGAGCGAGCGCCGCACCCCTTCCGACCCGAGCACCCAGGAATCGAGATTGCGACACGGCCGGCGGCTGGCGTGCGCCAGGTATGCGGTGTCGATGAAATCGGCGCCGACCTTGAAGGTCTGAACCGTGCGACCGCGCGCTGCTAGCGCGGCGGTGAGACCCAGGCTGATCGAGGTTTTCCCGGAACCCGAACCCAGGCCGCCGACCACGAGCCGAGGAATCCCGACCTCCTCGAGCATGAGGTGCCTCCGGATTGCTGGGGACCCTGCCGATGTGGAAGGTCCTGCTCTCTCGCTTGCGGGCTGGCCTCGCGCCGGGCTCGCACCGTCGACGCTAGCACCGGGCGACGGCGGGGGCAAGTTCAAAGTTGTAACGGTCGCTTGGGTGGTTTTGAGGCTTGTTGCCGTCGATGGCTCGGGCCCGGCGGCTGGTGCGTCGGCGCGTGCGAGGGGTCGCGCGTCGGGCCAGCCGCGGCGTCATCCGGCGCGGTTGATCCTCCGTCGTGGTGTCGCCCGATGCTCAATAATCCGGTCGTGACCGACTGCTGCTCGGCGACCGGTTACCGGTGGGCGTTTAGCGAGAAGCGGGCGTGGCGGGAGGCCCGGCGTTACGAGCGTCGAGGGCTCGATCCGATCTCTCAATGCATCGTTGAGCTCTTGAAGCGTCAGGGTGTCGAGGGGCTCACGCTTCTCGAGGTCGGCGGGGGAGTTGGCGCCGTCCAGATAGAGTTGCTCAAGGCGGGGGTCACCCAGGCGGTGAGTATTGAGCTGACGCCGACTTACGAGAAGGCCGCCGGCGCGTTGCTCCGGAGCTCTGGTCTCGAGGACCGCGTTGAGCGCAAGGTGATGGACTTCGCCACGGCGGCCGACGATGTGAACGAGGCCGACATCGTGATCATGAACCGTGTCTTGTGCTGCTACGCGGACATGCCCAAGCTCGCTGGAGCCGCCGCCGGCCACGCCAAGCAGGTGCTGGTCTTGAGCTTTCCAAGGGGGACGTTGTGGACGCGCCTGGGTTTGTGGCTTGCCAACTTGGTGCTTCGAATCACGCGACGGGGATTCCAGGTCTTCGTGCATCGACCTGAGCGAATCCAAGCCACCGCCGAGCATTTCGGGCTCAAAACCACGCTCAACCGTGCGCGCGTCTTTTGGCAAGTGATGGCGCTGCGCAGGATCGGGTCCTAACCAGCTGGTCGATCGTCGATCTGTGATTGCGACCTCGGTTTCCCTACCCAGACGCCAGATGTTTGTCGCAGGGGCCGGTGCGACTTCTGAGTCTTTCTTTCCGAACATATGTTCTATACTACAGGAATGTGTAATGCGGCGGTGGCCGGGAATCCGCTCGAGGCCCTGATCGATGCGATCCAGGGGTTCGTCGTGGAATCGACCTTCGAGCTCACCCCTGCGGAGCTCGGCGATCACCTGGTCCGGCTCCGTCACGGCATCGATCTGCTCGAACTCGGCTTCGCGTCCGCGGCCGCCGTGTTTGCCGCCACCGACGAGTACGACGCCCAGGGCTCGGTCAGTCCCATCGACTGGATCCGCCATCACTGCCACCTCACCCGGTCTGCGGCTGCCCGGGCGGTCGCCGCCGGCGAACAGGTCCATCGCCTTCCGGCCAGCGTGGCCGCCCTCGAGGCCGGGGAGATCGGCTTTGCCCACTTCGCGCTCCTCGCCGGGACTGCCCGGGCGCTCACTGTGACACCGGAGGCCGATCTCGAACCGTTGTCCGATGACTCGCCCCGGGACGACGGCGAATCAGATCCCGCTCATCCCGCCGATCTCGCGGCACCGATGGCGCCCCTTCCCTTCGACGAGTGCACCCTCCTGGAGCTCGCCCGGGAACACTCGGTGGGCCGCTTCAGCAACGACTGCACCCAGGCTCGCCACGCCCACGACGCCGCCGCGGTCCTCGCCGAGGCGGTCAGCGCCGCCGAGCGCAACCGCTGTGAGTTCATCCCCTGTGAGGGTGGGTTCCTTGCCCTGCGTGGCTACTTCGATCCCATCGCCGCGGCCACCCTCCAGACCGCCGTCTTCCCGCTGGCCAAACCCACCGGCGCCGGCGATCACCGCCCTCTGACCCGGCGCTTCGCCGACGCCCTGGTGGAGATCGCCCTGCACGCCCTCGACCTGGGAGCGGTCCCCGGCACCGGTGGAGTACGCACCCACCTCCAGCTCACCGCCTCGGTGGAGACGGTGATGGGTCTCGAGGGCGCTCCCGGCGGTGAGCTCGAGTTCGCCGGGGCGGTCCCCGCCGCCACCGTGCAGCGCCTCGCCTGTGATGCCCGGGTGCGTCGCATCCTGCTCGGTCCCAAGTCCGCGGTGACCGACGTCGGCCGCGCCCGGCGCGTCCCCGGTCCGGCGGCGCGAGCGGCGCTGCGGGTCCGCGCCGGGGGCTGCGAGTGGCCTGGTTGCGACCGCCCCGTGGCCTTCACCAACGCCCACCATTTCGTGCACTGGGGCCACGATGGCGAGACCGAGGTGCCCAATCTCGTCCTGCTCTGCTACCGCCACCACTGGATGGTCCATGAGGGCGGTTGGCAACTGGCCCGGGTCGAGGAGGGACGGTTGCTGGCGATCCCACCCGCCCGCGGCCATCGCTCCTGGATCCGCGTCCCGGGGAACGCTGCCACCGGGTAGAGCCGCCAGCAATCTAGACGGGTCGCTGGGCTTGTAACGACGCTCTGTATTTGCTCAGCGGCGCGCGGTACAGTCGTGCCGCCATCCCCCGGTTGGGGCGTTGGCGGGATTTGTGGAGGAACGAGGTGGCTGGGAATCAATGGCCGTTGATACGGGGTGAGCGCGTTGCGCTCATCGCTGATCTCGGGAACGTGAGCGATTCGCAGTGGTCGACGCAGTCGCTCTGTGCTGCGTGGACAGTGCGCGATGTCCTGGCGCACATGACCACGACGGCGAAGATGACCCCAGGCCGCTTCTTCGGAAAATTCGCCGGAACCGGTTTTCAGTTCAACGCCATGAATGCGAAAGGCGTTAAGGAGGAGTTGGGAGCGACCCCCGGTGACACGCTTGGGGCCTTCAAGTCGGTGCTCGATCGCACCACGTCGCCGCCGGGCCCTATCGACGCGATGGTCGCCGAGGTGGTGATTCACGGCGAGGACATTCGTAGGCCCCTGGGGATTGCGCACGCGTATCAGCCCGAGACGCTGACCCTCGTCGGCGACTTCGTCATACGCGGCAACCTGCTGCTCGGCGGGAAGCGACGGGCGACCGGCCTCACGCTCACTGCGACGGACGTTGACTGGACGCGTGGCTCCGGCCCGGAAGTGAAGGGCCCGCTCGAATCGATCATTCTGGGCATCACGGGTCGGAGGGCCGGCCTGGCCGGCCTGACCGGCGACGGGTTGGCGACGTTGAGCGGGCGGATCTAGCCGATCCTGGAGGCCGCAACCTCGGGCGGCGGATGCATCCGATCCTGGAGGTCGCAACCCCTGGAGGTCGCAACCTTGAGCGGGAAAACCTAACCCGCCGAGGAACCCACGGCCGCGGCAACCGGCTGGCCGCTCAGCGAGATCGCACGCGCCGGACGCAGGTCGCGCAATCGAGCCCGCACCCGCTGGAAACCCTGGAAGCTGTCGACCTCGAGGCCGAAACACGCGTCAACGATGCGGCCTCGAGGAAGGTGGTCGGCGAGGTTCGGCTTGTTGAAGGCGATCGCCTCAACGATGCCGGACCCGGTGGCGAGCGTCGACTCTGATGTGCTGGCTCTCCGACCCGAAGGTCGACGTACCGAGCACCCTCGCGCCGCAGACGGCAAGAAGCGGCGCTGGGTTGCCCTGCCCGCTGGGCTCGAGTTGATCGAGCACGTGGCAGAGCTCCGGGGTGACGTCGATTCCGGAGATCTCGCAGTCGATCGTGAAATCGCGCATCCGCTCGACACCGGCGTTCTGCTCGCCCACAGATGCGGTGATCAGCTCGCGGAACTCATCGAAGCGCGAGGCCTCGAGGCTGAAGCCTGCGGCGGCTGCATGTCCGCCATAGCGGAGGAGCGAGGTCGCGGCACCGTCGAGCGCCTTGACGATGTGGACACCGCCGGCAGATCGCGCCGAACCCTTTGCCTCCGCCGGGTCCAGACACGCGATGAACGTCGGCCGCGCATACCGTTCGGCGAGCCGGCCGGCGACCAGCCCAACGATGCCCATCGGCCACCCGGGATCACCGAGGACGATTGCCGCAGCTCCGTCATCGATGTCCGCGACCCGCTCCTCGGCCTCGGCGAGCGCGACGGCGACCGCCTGCTGACGCAGCCGGTTCTGGATGTCGAGGTCGATCGCCAGGCGCATCGCTTCGTCGGGGTCGTCGCAGAGACACAGCTCGAGCGCAAGTCGCGCGTCCTCCATCCGGCCTGCGGCGTTGATGCGTGGTCCGACCGCGAAGGCGATGTCGGTCCCACGCGGCGGCAGGGTGATGCCGGCGACGTCGCAGAGTGCCCGCAAACCGGGCAGGTCGGCGAGTCGCGGCAGGCCGTCCCGGACGATCACGCGATTCTCGCCGCGCAGCGGCATCATGTCGGCGATCGTTCCGAGCGCCGCGAGTCCAAGCGAAGCCTCTCGGCTCCCGGCCGGTACGACGCCGCGCGATTCGAATGCCTCGATAAGCTTGAACGCGACCCCGGCGCCGGCGAGCCCGTCGAACGCGTACGTCGAACCCGGGAGTTTGGGGTTGACGAGCGCGTCGGCCGGCGCGAGTTGGGGCGGCGAGCCGCCGGGCGCGAGTGCCAGGTGGTGATCCGTGATCACCAGGCGCATCTTCGCGGGGCGGCCGAGGGCGGCATCGACGCTGCTGGTGCCGCAATCAACGGTGATGACGCAGCGCGCGCCCTGGGCCGCGAGATCCACGAGTGCCGCGGCATGCAGTCCATAGCCCTCGGTCATCCGGTTGGGGATGTAGGGGATGACGGTCGCCCCCGCCGCCCGCAGGCAGCGCGTGAGCATGGCGCAGGCGGTCACGCCGTCGGCGTCGTAGTCGCCATAGATTGCGATGGCCCCACCCTCGGCCACCGTTGACTGGACGGCGGCGACCGCAGTCTCCATCGCCGGAAGGCCGAACGGGTCGTGGTACCCCCCGCTGACGTCAAGGAAGGCGGCGGCTCCTGCCTGGTCGAACCCCCTCGCCGCCAGCACCTGGCCGACGACCGGATGGAGCCCGAGCAGCGGTTCGGCGTCGCTCAGGCGCCAGCGGCGCGGCGCCGGCTGCACCGGCGAGCCTCAGGCGCCGGAAGTGGGCGGCGCCGGTGGAGTCCCGGGGGCGGGTGCGGCCGCTGGCGCTCCGGCGCTCGGCGCGGGTGCAGGAGCTCCGGGTGCCTGTCCGTACGTGGCATTGGTGATCGCGCTGAAATCCACCTTCGGGGCCTCGGCGACGACAGCGCGCTGGGCGGCGTCGATCTGGAAGAACTCCGCGGCCTGGAAATGGAACAGGTTCGCGATGACGTTCGACGGAAACGCCTGGATGCGCGTATTGAACTGCTGGACGTTCGAGTTGTAGATCTGGCGCGCTGCCTGGATGCGATCCTCGGTATCCGCCAGCGTGGCCTGGAGTTGCAGGAAGTTCTGATTCGCCTTGAGCTCGGGATAGGCCTCGGCGACGGCGAAGAGATGACCGAGGGCCATCTGGAACGGGCCTTCCGCGGCGGACGCTGCCGCCGGTCCCTGCGCCTGTAGACCGACGGATCGAGCCTGGGCGACCTCCTCGAAGACTCCGCGCTCGTGTGCGGCGTATCCCTGCACGGTCGAGACGAGGTTGGGGATGAGGTCGTACCGGCGCTTGAGCTCGGTATCGATGTCACTCCACGCGTTTTGCACCGCATTGCGCTGGGAGACGAACCGGTTGTACGAGGCCACCAGCGCAAGCGCGATGACCACGATGATGACCAGGACAATGATGAGGGCTATCACGGACGTCTCCTTCGGAGCGGGGGAATCGGATCGAGTGCGGGCCTAAGGGTACCGCGCGGCGAGTGGCGACCAAACACCTGCTCGGAGATCGGGGCGAAGTGTCGCCGATCAGGCGTCGGGCTGAGTAGGGCGATCAAGCGTCGTGCTCGGCACCGCGATCAGGCGTCGGGCCAGCCCAGGGCGATCAGGCGACGGTCCGGGTGCGCACCAGGGCGGGAATCCGCTCCAGGACCAGCGTCGCGGCATCGAACAGCACACCGAGCTCCGCGACCGGCTTCCGATGCGCATACACCATCAACTCCTGCGGCCCGAAGACCACGTGGAACGTGCCGTCGAGGGCAAGCAGCGTCTCGATCATCTGTGCGTCGATCAACTCGACCGCGAAGGCGGGGTCGCTTGCCTCCACGTTGAACCGGTCGTTGAAGGCGATCGAACTTCGAACCGGATGCCGGGCGCGCCGATCGACTTCTCGGCGAGCGCGCCGAGCGCGCTACGAGGCGAGACCGTGACCTGCGGCATCTGCGTCCCAAGCGAGGCGAGCACGTTGGAGAACGACACCGTGTTCTGGTTCTTGCCATCCGAGACGACATACGAGTAATCGCAGTAGGTGACGGGAACACCGTTCCACTGACCGCGCAGCACGTTGTGCCAGTACCGGCGGGTTCCTGCACGGAAGAGCGAGTACCCGCAATCTCCCATGTCCCAGTCATTGCCGATGACGGCGAGAGCGTGGGCGCGTGCAAAGGCCGCGATGTCGCGTATTCGCTGCTGCCCGACGACGTACGAGACGACGCCGACGACCACCACGAGGATGAAGAACAGGACGAAGAGAACCATCAGGGGGGGCCTGCCGGCAACACGTCCGAGGCGGCGCTCAGCTGTTCATGAGCTGGCGCAGCACCAGCGGCAGGATTCCGCCATTGCGCAGGTACTCCACGTCGGTCTCGCTGTCCAGACGGCAGACGGTGTCGAACTCGATATCCGCCTGCCCGGCGCGGCGCGCGCTCACGTGCACGGTTGCGCCCGGCGCCGCGTCCGCAACGCCGCGAATCGTGTAGAGCTCAGTCCCGTCCAGGTGCAATCGTTCGGCGCTCTCGCCGTCGCGGAACTGGAGCGGCAGGATGCCCATCCCCACCAGGTTGCTGCGGTGAATGCGTTCGTACGACTCGGCGATCACGGCGCGAACACCCTGGAGCAACGGCCCCTTCGCGGCCCAGTCGCGCGATGACCCGGACCCGTACTCGCGTCCCGCGATGACAATGAGCGGGATACCCTCCTGCTGATACAGCGCCGACGCGTCGAAGATGGTCATGACCGCGCCGTCCGGCAGGTGCGCCGTCCAACCACCCTCCTTGCCGTCGGCGAGCATGTTGTGCAGGCGAATGTTGGCGAAGGTGCCGCGAACCATCACATCGTGGTTGCCCCGGCGCGCGCCGTAGGTGTTGAAGTCGCGGGGCTCAACGCCGTGCTCGCGCAGGTAGGCGGCCGCCGGGCTGGTGCCTGAGATGCTGCCCGCCGGCGAGATGTGGTCGGTGGTGATCGAGTCACCAAGAAGGGCGAGCACGCGCGCATCGATCACGTCGGCGGGACGTTCCGGCTCGGGTGGCATGCCGACGAAATACGGTGGCTCGCGGACGTACGTTGAGCCCGCGTCCCAGTCGAAGAGCGCGCCCGAGGGTGACGGGAGCTGCTGCCAGTGCTCGTCGCCGTCGAAGATGCGCGCGTACTCTCGCGTGTACAGGTCGCTCCCGATGGCCGCGCGCACCGTCTCGGTCACCTCATCCGGGCTCGGCCAGATGTCGCTGAGGAACACCGGATTCCCGTCATGGCCGGTCCCCAGCGAGTCGGTGGTGAGGTCGAGGTCGAGGCGCCCCGCCAGCGCATACGCCACCACGAGCGGTGGCGAAGCGAGGTATGCGGCGCGGACCTGGGGATGGATACGGCCCTCGAAGTTGCGGTTGCCACTCAGGACGGCAGCGACCGTGAGATCCTCGGCCTCGATGCGCTCCGCGACCACCTCGGTGAGCGGTCCGCTGTTGCCGATACAGGTCGTGCAGCCGTAGCCGACGAGGTTGAAGCGCAGCTGCTCGAGCGACCCGAGCAGACCGGCGCGCTCGAGGTAGTCGGTGACCACGCGGGACCCCGGTGCAAGCGATGTCTTGACGTAGTCGGGTGGCATCAACCCGCGCGCGACCGCGTTGCGGGCGAGCAGCCCTGCGGCCACCATCACCGCCGGGTTCGACGTGTTCGTGCACGAGGTGATGGCGGCGATCACGATCGACCCATCGCGGACCAGCTCGTAATCGGGAGGACCGTTCGGCACCGGGTCCTCGACCATGCCGTCCGGATCGATGCCTCCCTCCTCCTCGAGACGCGACACGTCGTCGCCGTCGGCGGTCATTTCGCCCGCCCTGCGGTCGACAGGCTGCACCCAGACGTCGGTGAATGACTCCCACACGTTCGGCAGGGCGACACGGTCCTGGGGCCGCTTGGGACCGGCAACGCTCGGCACCACGCTCGCAAGGTCCAGCTCGACCATCTCGCTGAACCTCGGGATGTCCGAGTCGTCGGTGCGGAACATCCCCTGTTCCTTCGCGTACCGCTCGATCAGGTCGATGTGCTCGGCGTCGCGCCCCGACGCCTGCAGGTATTCCAGCGTGCGGGCGTCGACGGGAAAGAGCGACGCCGTGGCACCGAACTCCGGCGACATGTTGGAGAGCGTCGCCCGGTCGGGGACCGACATCGAGCTGAGGCCGGTCCCGCAGAACTCGACGAATTTGTTGACGACGCCGTGCTTGCGGAGCAGCTCGGTCAGCGTCAGCACCAGGTCGGTAGCGGTCGTGCCCGCGGGCAGCGAGTTGCGGAATCGCACTCCGACGACCACCGGCGCGAGCAGGAACAGCGGCTGGCCGAGCATGCAGGCCTCAGCCTCGATGCCGCCGACTCCCCACCCGAGCACCCCGATGCCGTTGACCATCGGCGTATGGGAGTCGGTCCCGACCAGCGTGTCCGGCAGGGCCATCCGCACGCCGTCGATCTCGCGGACCTGGACCACCTGGGCGAGGTACTCGAGGTTGATCTGGTGAACGATCCCCATCCCCGGCGGAACCACGCGGAAGCCCTTGAACGCCTGCTGCGCCCAGCGGAGCAGTGAGTAGCGCTCCCGGTTGCGCTCATACTCGCGCGCGATGTTGCGTTCGTACGCCTCGCGGTTGCCGAAGGCGTCGACCTGCACCGAGTGGTCGATCACCAGGTCGACGGGGACGAGTGGATCGATTCGCATCGGGTCGCCGCCCTCGCGGGCCACCGCCGAACGCATCGCGGCGAGGTCGACAACCGCCGGGACGCCGGTGAAGTCCTGGAGCAGCACACGCGCGGGCATGAACGCGCGCTCGCGATCGGCGCCGGAGCCGGTCCCGTCCCACCTCGCGATCGCCTCGACGTCGCCCTCCCGGACCGACGGTGCAGCCGCATTGCGAACGCTGTTCTCGAGCAGGATCTTCAGCGTCACCGGCAGCCGTGAGACGTCCCCGATGCCCCGCTCGGCGAGCGCGGCGAGGCGGTGGAAGAAAACTCCCGGCAGCAGTTCCGCCCTGGTGCCGTAGGGATCAGTGCCAGCCATGTCCAATCCATCTTCGCACCCGAAACCGTCAACCCGGCCCCAACACCTCGACACGCGCGGCTATTCTTCGTTTCCTGACAACGGCTCCTCAGAGGGATTTCATCAGTGGCAAGCAGCCAGAGAACCGACGTGCGCCCCGAGCATCAGCTCTACCACGAGTACACGACGGACGTCGACCAGGTTCGGACCAATGTCCACTACGAGCAGCCGCCGGAATTCTTCCTGCTGATCACCGGCGGGGAGTGGAACGTCTACTCGGCCAACCTCTGGGACCCCGGGACCGAGGACGACACCGCGTCACAGCAGGCCAAGCTCGACCTCATCGCCCTGCTGGCAGGCCTCGAGAAGGGCATGCGCCTCATCGACGTGGGCTGCGGCTGGGCGGGCCCGCTGACGTACCTCTGCGACACCTACGGCCTTTCCGGGACGGGGCTCACGCTTTCGCCGACCCAGAAGGGCTACGCCGAGGAGCGGATCGCTCGCCGCGGCTCCGACGCGAAGATCGTGCTGAGCCACTGGGAGGACTACACGCCTCCCGAGCCGGTGGACGCGATCTACACCGATGAGGTGATCGTCCACTTCTTCAACCTCGGCGGGTTCTTCACCAAGTGCCACGATTGGCTCAAACCCGGCGGCGTGATGATCAACAAGGAGCTGCACCTCAAGCATCCACGCCATGCCAAGCTCGACCGCGGCGGCGAGTTCGTCAGCCAGATCTACGGCGACACGGGCAACTACCGGACCCTTGCCGAGGAGACGCGCCTCGCCAACGACGCCGGCTTCGACATCGAGCGGGTGCACCACATCGAGCGCCACCACTACGAGACGACCATCGACCACTGGCTGTCGAACATGCACAAGCACGCCGGCCAGCTCAAGGAGATGGTCGGCGACCAGCACTATCGCGACTTCCGGGTGTACCTGCGGCTCGCCCGCCACATTCAGCGCAACGTGACCCTCGACGTGGTGGTCTGTCGCCGCTTCGACTGAGGGCTTTCGACGCTCTGTGGTGGGGGTGGGAAGGAGATGGGCTGCGGGGGGCACGGGGTCGGAACGCCTTTGGCGTCCCGCCCCTCGCTCTCGCCGAGGGGGGTAGCCTCGGCTCCGAGACGGCCCCCCTCCGCCCATCTCCTTCCCACCTTTGCAACGCTGAGAAGTCTCCCGAACGCCGCGTCTTGCGGCGAGGGTTAGCTCGGCGTCGAGAGCTGCGCTAGGTAGGACGTGAGGTGCGTGTAGGCACCCGTCGCGAGCATCACGCCGAGCGCGACCGTGATTACGCCGCCGGCAAGCGTGAGCGGACGCACCAAGCGGTTGAGCCTTCGGGGGAGCTCAGGGAGTGATGCCCAGAGCAGCGCGACCGCGATGAAGGGGATGCCGAGGCCGAACGAGTAGACGACGAGGAGCAGCGCGCCGGTCACCGCGTGGGAGCTGAGCGCTGCGAGGGTCAGGGCAGCGGCGAGGTAGGGCCCGACGCAGGGCGTCCAGCCGAGGCCGAACACGACGCCGACGAGGAAAGCGCCGAAGACGCCGCGCCGGCGCAGCCGCTCGGGGAGCTGGAAGCCGCGGGTGCGCTCGAGGAGGCCGACCCTGACCACACCGATGATCGCCAGTCCGAAGAGGATCACCGCGATACCGCCGACGATCTCGACGACCCGGCCGCTCACGGCGCCGTTGGCGACTCGCGCGATCCCGCCGGCGGTCAGCCCGAGGAGCACGAAGACGACGGTGAAGCCCGCCACGTAGAGGAGCGACCCGGCCAGGAGGCGGAGCCGGAAGCTGTGACGGTCGGGATTGCTCAGCTCGGCCGCGCTCACACCGGAGACGCAGGCGAGATACGCGGGGAGGAGTGGAACCGTGCACGGTGCAAGGAAGGATCCGAGCCCCGCGACAAAGGTCGCGAGCACCGTCGCAATCGAGAGCATCAGCCGAACGTGAAGGTATAGATGCGGAAGCCCGCGGGCACGGTCAGGTCGATGAGATGGTATCCGGGCGAGACGCCAGACAGGAGTTGGAACAGGTCCTGGCGCGTCACCATGAACGCCGAGGCCGTCAGGGCGGAGCCACTCGTGCCCGCCGGCACTGCCTTTCCGTCAAGTTTGACGGAAACACCCAGAGTAGGTCCCGGCGTGCCGGCGACGATGTACAGGGTGTCGGCGACGAAGTTGAGCCGGACGTGGGCGGTGCCGTCGGCCTGGAGATACTGGCTCTCGTCGGTCCACGTGCCGGTGACCTGGATCGCGTCCTGCTGTTGCGGCGGCCCGGGATCGGGGTACCGCTGCGGCGCGCCGAGCGCTCCGTAGGCCTCGCCATCCGCAAGCTGGCCCCGCAGGCTGCCCGCGTAGAGCTCGGGCGTGGTGTTGGCCGGCACCGGCGTCGACGACGGCAGCGGCGCGGTGTGGACGTCGAGGAGCTCCGCCACCGCCGCGTCGGTCTGCGGGTAGTCACCCTCGCCGAAGCTCGTGTACGCGACGCGTCCCTGCTGGTCGAGAAGGTACTCGGCCGGCCAGTATTGATTCTGATACGCGTTCCAGGTGGCCATCTCGCTGTCGATGGCCACCGGCCAGGGGATCCCGAGGCGCTTCACAGCGGCGGTGACATTGGCCGGGACCTTCTCGAAGTCGAACTCCGGCGAGTGCACCCCGACGATCACGAAGCCGCGGCTCTTGTAGGCGTCGTAGAGGACCTTGAGATGAGGAATTGTGCGCACGCAGTTGACGCACGAGAAGGTCCAGAAGTCGATGAGCACGACCTTGCCCCGGAGGTCGGCAAGGGTCAGCGGGGTGGTGTTGAGCCACCCGTCGATGCCTGTGAAGTCCGGGGCACCCACGCGCTGGCTGACCGGCAGCACCTCCCCACCGGTGCTCGACGCCGTCGCGGGCGGGGTTGGGTCGTGAACCAGGGTGAAGAGCACCGCGGCCACGATGAGCGCGGCGATGGTTGCGAGGGCGGCACGGTATCGGGTCACTGGGCTCGACAGCACTGTACGGCCTCTTTGTTGAGGAACCATTACGACCACGGTCCCTGTCTGCTAGCTTGTGACGCGGCCACCAGCCGCAGATGAATTCGATGAGCAACCCCGTCCCTGACCGGCTGCTCGGCGATCGGAGGCGAGTGGTCGTCGAGCACGTCCGACCGAGCGTCGACGGCGCTGAGTTCCCCGCAAAAGCCACTCGCGGATTGCCGTTGCGGGTATCCGCACGAGCCTTCGCCGACGGGCACGATCCGCTGCTCGCATGGGTCTGGCACTGGCCGGGCGCCAAGCCGCTCACCCCCGACGCCCCGCCGTCGGGGATGGCCGAGGTACCCATGGAGGCCGAATCGCAGGACATGTTCGGCGCCTGGATCAAACCCCGGCGGCTGGGTGCCTGGAGCTACGCGGTGGTCGGTATCCTCGACGTCTGGGGCGGATTTGCTCGCGACCTCACGATCCGGTTCGAGGCGGGCGTCGACGTGGAGCTCGACCTCGCCGACGGCGCAGCGCTTGCGGCCGCCCGAGCGGAGCTTCCCGCTGTCTCCAAGTCCGACCGCCGAGCCCTGACCGCACTCGCAGCCAAGCTCAGCGCCGCCACCCCGCCGGACACGCGGGTCCTGCTGGCGACGCGCGAAGCGACCATGGGGTTGATGCGGCGAACCGCAGATCTGAGCCACGCCACCATCGCCGGCCCCTACCAGCTCTGGGTCGAGCGTGAGATTGCCGGGTATTCAGCCTGGTACGAGATGTTCCCGCGGTCGGAGGGTGCGGTGCCCCCACGCAGCGGCAGTTTCAAGACGGCTCAGCGGCGCCTCCCGGCGATCGCGGCGATGGGCTTCTCGGTGCTCTACCTGCCCCCGATCCACCCCATCGGCGTGACCCACCGCAAGGGGCCGAACAACTCGACTGAGTGTTCGCCGGGGGATCCCGGGAGCCCCTGGGCGATCGGGTCTGGCGCGGGCGGTCACACCGCCGTCGACCCCGGCCTCGGCACCATCGAGGACTTCGACGAGTTCGTCATCGCCGCCCAGGCCGCCGGGCTCGATGTTGCGCTCGACTATGCGCTGCAGTGCAGCCCCGACCATCCCTGGGTCACGGAGCACCCGGAGTGGTTCCGGCACCGCTCTGACGGTTCGATCCGGTACGCGGAGAATCCGCCCAAGCAGTACCAGGACATCTACCCGCTCGACTTCGACAGCGACGACGCAGCGGGGCTGTGGCTCGCGCTTCGCGACGTCATGCGGTTCTGGATCACCCATGGGGTCCGCATCTTCCGGGTCGACAACCCGCACACCAAGGCGTTCCCCTTCTGGGAGTGGTTGATCGCCGAAATCCGCCGCGAGCACCCGGAGGTTGTCATGCTCGCCGAGGCATTCGTTCGTCCCGCGGTGATGCAGCGGCTTGCCAAGGTCGGGTTCTCCCAGTCGTACACGTACTTCACGTGGCGCAACACCGCCTGGGAGCTGAGCCAGTATCTGACAGAGCTGTCACAGACTGAGCTGGTCGACTGGTTCCGGCCGAACTTCTGGGTCAACACGCCGGACATCCTCCACGCGACCCTGCAGTACGGTGGGCCGCCCGCGTTTCGGCTGCGCGCGGCGCTGGCCGCCATCACCTGTCCGTCGTGGGGGATGTACAGCGGCTACGAGCTCACCGAGGGCGCCGCGGTCCGCGAGGGCAGCGAGGAATACCTCGACTCGGAGAAATATCAGCTCCGGCCGCGGGACTGGTCGAGCCCCGCATCGATCGCACCCTTCATCACCCGGCTCAACGAGATCCGCAACGGCCATCGCGACGCCATCGCCCAGCTGAGCACCCTTCGCCTCCATCACATGACCGACGAGTCGATGCTCTGCGTCTCGCGGTCCACGCCGGACAAGGAGGATGTGATCATCCTCATCGTCAACCTGGACCCTCATCATCCCCACGAGGCCGGCACATGGCTCGATCTCGGCGAGCTGGGAGTCGCCGCGGACCGGCCATTCGAAGTACACGATGAGCTCGGAGGAGAGACCTACACGTGGCAGGGCGCGGTGAACTACGTTCGGCTCGACCCGGCATGGCTGCCCGCGCACGTCCTGCACGTGCGTCACCCTCGATGATCACGCATCCGCCGCTAGTCGCCGATCCGCTCTGGTTTCAGAAGGCGGTGTTCTATGAGCTGTCGGTCCGCGCCTTTCACGATGGCAACAGCGATGGCATCGGCGACTTCGCCGGGTTGATCGGCAAGCTCGAGTACCTCGAGTGGCTCGGCATCGACTGCATCTGGCTCCTGCCGTTTCAGCAGAGCCCGCTGCGCGACGGTGGCTACGACATCTCCGATTACCGGACCGTGCTCGCGGATTACGGCAACGTCGAGGATGTCGCGGCGCTCGTCAAGGAGGCACACCGCCGCGGCATCCGGGTGATCATGGACCTGGTCATCAACCACACCAGTGACCAGCACCCGTGGTTCAAGAACGCCCGCTCTTCACCGGACAGTGAGTACCGTGACTGGTACATCTGGTCGAACACCAAGAACAAATTCACCGAAGCGCGGATCATCTTTCTCGACACCGAGACGTCCAACTGGACATGGGACGATGACGCGGGCGCGTACTACTTTCATCGCTTCTTCAGCCATCAACCCGACCTGAACTACGACAACCCGCGGGTGCGCGAAGAGATCATCGACGTCTGCAGGTTCTGGCTCGACATCGGCATGGACGGGTTCCGGCTCGATGCCGTGCCCTACCTCTTCAAGCGCGAGGGAACGAACTGCGAGAACCTCCCCGAGACGCATGCGTTTCTCGCCGAGGTGCGCGCCACCATCGACGCCGAATATTCGGGCAAGGTGCTCCTCGCCGAGGCAAACCAGTGGCCCGAGGACGTTGTGGATTATTTCGGTTCGCGCGAGCGTCCCGAGTGCCACATGTGCTTCAACTTTCCATTGATGCCGCGGATGTTCATGGGCCTGCGCCGCGAGCAGCGCTACCCGATCACCGAGATCCTCGATCGAACGCCATCGCTGCCCCCCAACAGTCAGTGGGGCATCTTTCTTCGCAACCACGATGAGCTCACGCTTGAGATGGTTACCGACGAGGAGCGTGACTACATGTGGGGCGAATATGCCAAGGATCCACGCGCCAAGCTGAACCTCGGCATCCGGCGCCGGCTCGCCCCGCTGCTCAACAACGGGCGGCGGCAGATGGAGTTGTTCCACGGCCTCATCCTCTCGCTGCCGGGCAGCCCGATCCTCTATTACGGCGACGAGATCGGCATGGGCGACAACGTGTACCTGGGCGATCGAGACGGCGTGCGCACACCCATGCAATGGACCGCCGACAGCAACGGCGGCTTCAGCCAGGCTGATTTCGCGCAGCTCTACCTGCCCCCGCTCATGGACCCGGTCTACGGCTACCAGGCATGCAACGTCGGCGCGCAGCGTCGCAACGAGTCGTCGATGCTGCACTGGGTGCGCCGCTTCATCGCGGTGCGCAAGCGTTTCCCGGTGTTCGGGGAAGGCGTCTTCGAGGCGCTCGACGCCGCCAACCCGTCGGTGTTCGCATTCCTGCGCAGCCTGAATGGCCAGACCGTGCTGTGCGTCAACAACCTCTCGCGCTTTGCACAGCCGGTTGAGCTCGATTTGCGCAAGTACGCGGGCATGACCCCCGTCGAGATGCTCGGGCGCGTTCATTTCCCGAATATCGGCGAGCTGCCGTACCTGCTGACCATGGGACCGCATGGCTTCTACTGGTTCACGCTCGACGTGCCATCGTGATGGGCGCCCACGACGCCGCCGTGACCGGCATCCTTCGCGAGCATCGCATCGAAGGCTGCGAGGAAGCGCTCGGCGCGTATATCGCGCGGCAGCGATGGGGCGGTGCCCAAGGCCGCACCATCGGCACGACCGCGGTCGTGGACGCGGCGGTGATCAGCGCGAGCGCGCCGGTCCTCTTGCACACGCTGACCGCAGTGACCTTCACCGACGGCCGGACGACGCGATACGCGCTCCCGCTCGGCATCCGGTCCGTCGGTGACCCAATCTCCGAGCGTATGCCCGACTTCATGATCCCGTGGACAGCGGCGCCCCGGCCGATGGTGCTCTACGACGCGGTCGGCGATTCGACGTACATCGAGTGGCTCCTCGACGCCGTGCGCGAACAGCGTGTAGTCCCAACCACGAGCGGGACGATGCGATTCTCCTGCCCGAATCCCGACGACCTGGACACCGGCAGCCTGTCGTCGGTGCGCCATCTGAGGGTCGAGCAAAGCAATACATCGGTCGAGGTGGGCGACGCCATCTTCCTGAAACATCTCCGCCGGGTCGAGACGGGAGCGTCGCAGGAGCTCGAGATGTCCGATGCCCTCGAGGCCGCCGGCTTCAAGCACCTCGCACCGATGATCGGACGCGCGGTCTGGGAGTTCGGGCGGGGAGCCGCCCGCGCCGCTGGTGCTCGTGCAGCGTTTCCTCCACAACAGCACCGAGGGATGGGCGCTGGCGCTGACCTCCCTTCGAGACCTCTATGCCAATGCCGAATCGATCGGCCACGCGGACCCCGCGGATCGCCGGGCCGTGGTCGACGAGCAGGATGCAGCGTTCCTGGCCGAGTCGATGCGGCTCGGCAAGGTGATCGCCGAGATGCATCTCGCGCTCGCGGCGGGTGCGCACGGGACGGCAATGTCTCCGGCGCCGCTGACCGAGGCGGCGCTGAACACCTGGGCGAACACCATGACCGCCGAGCTCGATGGGCTGCTCGCTCGCAACGAGGCCGCGCTCGATCCCCTGCGCAACGTGAGGAACGCGGTGGTCGCCCGATTCGACCAGATCCGCGGGCTTTCTCCCGGCGGCAAGCTGATCCGGATCCACGGCGACCTGCACCTCGGCCAGCTTTTGCGCATCGATACCGGGTGGGTGATCCTCGACTTCGAAGGCGAGCCCGACCGCACCCCCGCGGAACGCCGGCAGCTGAGCTCGCCGCTCCGCGACGTTGCCGCCATGCTGCGGTCCTTCGACTACGCGGCCGCCGCCGCCATCATCGAGCGAACCGCACCCGACGGCGCGGAGGCCGAGATCCTCCGCGGCTACGGCGAGGCCTGGGCGGACGCCAACCGCGACGCTTTCTGGAGCGCATACCTCGAGACCATCGGCAGCCAGTCGCTCCTGCCCGCGCCGGGACCATCGCTGGTGCTCCGGCGAGCCTTCGAGGTGCAGAAGGCCGTGTACGAGATCGGCTACGAGTTGGGTCACCGGCCCGCCTGGGTGCCGATCCCGCTTCGCTTCCTGCTCAGGGGTGCCAACTCGTGACCGTTCAGGATCCGACCCCGACCGAGCTCGAATCGGCGGTCGAGCAGATGCTCGCGGGTCGCCTGCGCGATCCGCATGAACTGCTCGGCCCGCGCACCACCGGCGATCGCATGCGCATTCGCGCGTTCCATCCGGAGGCGACGACCGCGAGCGTGGCGCGTCCCGATGGGATCACCGCGATGCGCCGCATGAACGCCGCGGGCCTGTTCGAGGCGATCGTCCCGGCCGGCGAACCGGGGTACCGAATCCGCTTCCGCAACGACGAGCGCGAATGGGAGCAGGAGGATCCCTACCGGTTCTGGCCGACCCTCGGCGACCTCGACCTCCACCTGATCGGCGAAGGCACGCACACCCAACTCTGGCGGGTCCTCGGCGCTCGCGTTATCGAGCACCAGGGCGTCACCGGGACTGCCTTCAGCGTCTGGGCGCCGAATGCCCTCGGTGTCAGCCTGGTCAGCGACGCGAACTTCTGGGACGCGCGCACCTGGCCGATGCGCACGCTGGGCGGTTCGGGTGTCTGGGAGCTCTTCACCCCCGGCGTCGGGCCCGGCATTCGCTACAAGTTCCTGGTCACGCGAGGCGACGGGATGCGCATCTTCAAGGCCGACCCACTCGCGCGGGCGTCCGACCATCCGCCCGGGACTGCGAGCGTGGTCGAGCAGAGCGGCCATCGCTGGCGGGACGGCACCTGGATGCGCCAGCGCGCGCGGGCATCGGTGTTCAACGCGCGATTCGCCGTGTACGAGGTCCACCTCGCGTCCTGGCGGCGCGGCCCGGACAACCGCATTCTCAACTACCGAGAGATCGCCGAGCCGCTTGCTGAACATTGCCTAGCCATGGGCTTCACCCATGTCGAGTTGCTGCCGATCATGGAGCATCCCTTCGGCGGCTCCTGGGGCTACCAGGTCACCGGCTATTACGCCCCGACGGCACGGCACGGCTCTCCCGACGACCTCAGGTATTTCATCGACGTCATGCACCGCAGGGGCATCGGGGTGATTCTCGACTGGGTGCCGGCACACTTTCCGCGCGACGGGTGGGCGCTTGCCAGGTTCGACGGCACGCCGCTCTACGAACACGGCGACCCACGGCGTGGCGAGCAGCCCGACTGGGGCACCTACGTCTTCAACTATGGGCGCAACCAGGTGCGCAACTTCCTCGTGGCCAACGCCCACTACTGGGCGGAGGAGTTCCACGTCGACGGGCTCCGCGTCGATGCCGTCGCCTCGATGCTCTACCTCGACTACTCGCGACAGCCGGGCGCCTGGGTGCCGAACATCTATGGGGGCAAGGAGAATCTCGAGGCGATCGCGCTGCTCCGTGAGGTGAACGACTCGCTCCATGCGCGCCAATCGGGCGTGCTGACCATCGCCGAGGAGTTCGACCACGTGGCCCGGGGTGACCCGGTCGACCGCAAGCGGCGGGCTCGGCTTCGACTTCAAATGGAACATGGGGTGGATGCATGACACCCTCGACTACCTGCACAAGGATCCCGTCTACCGGCGGTATGCGCATCACCAGATGACCTTCGGGCTCATGTACGCGTGGTCGGAGCGATTCGTCCTCCCGCTCTCCCACGACGAGGTGGTGCACCTCAAGGGGTCGCTGCTCGGCAAGATGTCCGGCGATCCCTGGAGACGCTTCGCCAACCTGCGCGCTCTGTACGGCTGGATGTGGGCGCACCCGGGCAAGAAACTCCTGTTCATGGGCGGCGAGCTCGCCGACGAGCGTGAATGGGCGCACGACGCCGAGCTCGACTGGAGGCTCCTCGAGGACCCGGCGCATGCCGGGGTGCAACGTCTGATGGTCGACCTGGGTGCCCTCTATGCGTCGGCTCCGGCGCTCTGGGAGCTCGACGAGAGCCCGAACGGCTTCCAGTGGATCGATGCCGGGAACGCGGATCAGAACGTGCTCAGCTTCGTCCGGCGCGATGCCCACGGAACCCCCGGGATCGCGTGCATCGCCAACTTCGCCCCCGTGGTCCGCTACGACTTCCGGGTCGGCCTCCCCATCGCCGGCCACTGGACCGAGGTGCTCAACACGGATTCGGAACACTACGGCGGGAGCGGCATCGGCAACCTGGGCGCGGTCGAGGCCAGGGACGAACCCATGCATGCCTTCTCACATTCGGCCGCGATCACCCTGCCGCCGCTCGCGGTGCTCTGGCTCGCGCCCCCGAAGCCCGTCTGACCCATTGCTTAACGTGGGCACAATCGGGAGAATGGGTGCAAACCTGCGGGCCGAGAGTGGACGAGCCGCGATCGATCAGAAAGTGATCGCACCGCGGACGCGTTGCGCCCGGGCCAGACCGCTCTCAGCAGATATGGGGGTTTAGTCACGACCGTGAACACCGAAGAGGTCCGCACCCGCCTTTTGACCGAGCGGGCCCGAATCGACGAGTTGCGCCACGCGGCGAACCGTTTGACCGCAGACGCCCAGGAGGCCACCGAGCGCGAGCTCTCGTCGGCGGAGCAGCACCCGGCTGAGCTGGCGAGTGAGACCATCGGGCTCGAGATCGACCACAGCGTTGCGCAGCATGCCGACCTCGAGCTTGCCGAACTGGAGGCTGCGGTCAAGCGCGTCGACCTGGGGTCGTACGGCAATTGCGAGGCCTGCGGCCAGCCGATCAGCGAGGCCAGGCTCGAGGCGATCCCCACGGCGAGGTTCTGCATCGAGGACCAGGCGAAGCACGACAAGAACGGGCGGCGCAACGGGCGCTAGCCGGAGCCGCCGGGCTTCGGGGGGTCAGTGACGGAAGTGACGCTCCCCCGTGAGGACGACCGCCATGCCCAGGGCATCGGCGGCCTCGGTCACCTTCGAGTCGTTCTTGCTCCCGCCCGGGTGGATGACCGAGCGCACCCCGGCATTGCCGAGGGTCTCGAGGCCGTCGGGCATCGGGAAGAACGCGTCGGACGCTGAGACCGCCCCGGTCGCGCGGTCCCCGGCTCGCGCCACCGCAAGCTCCGCCGACTCGACCCGAGACATCTGGCCGGCACCGACGCCGACCGCCATCCCGTCACGAACCACGACCACCGCGTTTGACTTGACGTGGCGGCAGACCCGCCAGGCGATGAGCAGCTCGCGCCACTCGGCTTCGTCAGGCTGACGAGCGCTGCGACCCTCATCGTCGAACGATCGATGATCACGCGGTCGCGGGTCTGGACGAGCAAGCCGCCGTCGATGCTGCGCACGTCGAGCGGCTCGGCACCGAACGGCCGGTCAACGACGAGCACGCGGATCCGGGGTTTGGTGGCGAGATGCGCCGCCGCATCCTCATCGAGGCCCGGGCACACCACCGCCTCGAGAAAGGTCTCGGTGAGCGCCGTCGCGGTGGCGAGGTCGATGGGCCGGTTGACTCCGACGATGCCGCCATAGGCTGAACGCGGATCGCACTCGTAAGCGCGCCGGTACGCGTCCACCGGCGTCTCGCCGACGGCGAAGCCGCAGGGGTTGGTGTGCTTGATCACGGATGCCGCCGGTTCCTCGAACTCGGCCACCAGCGCCCGCGCGGCGTCGACGTCGAGCCAGTTGGTGAAGGAGAGGGCCGCCCCCTGCAGCTGGCGTGCGTGAGCCATGCCGCCGGGGGGTCCGGGGACCGCGTAGAGCGCGCCTCGCTGGTGCGGGTTCTCGCCATACCGGAGCTCGTGCAATCGCCGCCCGCCGACCGTCAGCTCCCGGGGCAGGGCCTCGTCGACGGAGCCGGCGCGCATCCAGGCGGCCACCTGCGTGTCGTACGCAGCGACGTGGGTGAACGCCTCCGACGCGAGCCGGTGCAGCGTCGCCCGCGAGAGCGAGGGGTGCTCGCGCAGCTCGCTGAGGATCGGCTCGTACTGTGACGGCGATACGACCACCGCCACCGAGTCGCGGTTCTTGGCGGCGGCGCGGATGAGCGTGGGGCCGCCGATGTCGATGTTCTCGACAATCGTGTCCTCATCCGCTCCGCTTGCGAGTGTGTCCGAGAACGGGTAGAGGGACGAGACAACCATGTCGATGGGATCGAACCGGCTCTCGGCGAGCTGGCGCATGTGCTCGGGGTTGTCGCGACGGGCGAGGATGCCTGCGTGGATCGCGGGGTGCAGCGTCCGGACGCGACCGTCGAGCATCTCCGGGAAACCGGTGACGTCGGCGACCGATTGCACCTCGATGTTCGCGTCGCTGAGCGCGCGGCTGGTGCTGCTGGTCGCCACCAGGTCGTAGCCGCGCTCGACCAGGCCGCGGGCGAACTCGACCAGACCAGTCTTGTCGCTCACCGAGAGCAGCGCTCGCATGCTCAGACCGACGCCGTCGCGGGCGCTGGGAGCACGCGGATGCGAGCGCCGTCGCGCTGCAGCCTGCCGGTGCACCAGAGCGCCACCGCTTGCGGGAGCAGCTCCCATTCGCGTTCGTGGATCCGGCGGCGCAGGGCTGCCGCATCGTCGTCGGCCTCAACGGGCACCGCGGCCTGCAGGACGATCGGGCCGCCGTCCGCCTCACCTCGCTCGAGCAGCTGCACCGTGCAACCGGTGATGCGGACGCCACGTGCCAGGGCTCGCTCGACCGCGTCCATGCCGCCGGCGAACGCGGGGAGCAGCGACGGATGCACGTTGAGGATGGCGTCCGGGTAGGCGTCGACGAACTCGTCGCTCAGGATCCGGTCGTACCCGGCGCAGACGACGAGGCGCACGCCGGCGGCCTGGAAACGCTCGTGGATCTCCCGGTCGCGGGCGGCGGCATCGCCGCCGAAGTCGGCCTGCGGCAGGGCGACCGCGGGCACTCCCCAGCCGAGTGCGATCTCGAGTGCGCGTGCCCTGCGCCGGTTGGAGACCACCAGCGCCACCCGCGCAGGAAAGTCCGGCGCCCGGGATGACTGCAACAGAGCCTCGAGGTTGGTCCCCGCTCCCGACACGAGCACCCCGATGGGGGTACGTTCGCTCACCTGAGGATGACCCGCCGTGTGCCCGACTGCGGAATCACCTCGCCGATGCGCCACACCGGGATGCCGGCAGCCGAGGCGATCCATGGAACGTCCGGAGGCACGATCACGACCATCCCCACCCCCATGTTGAAGGTGCGCCACATCTCCTCGAGGTGGACACCGCCCTCGTTCTGGATGGCGGTGAAGATCGGCGGAACCGCCCAGGTCGACCGCTCAATCGTGGCGGCAAGCCCGTCGGGGAGCACGCGCGGCACGTTGTCGATAACGCCGCCGCCGGTGATGTGGGCCATGGCACGGATCTCAGTGAGGGCGCGCAGCTCGCGAATCGCATGCAGGTAGGAGCGGTGCGGCTCGAGGAGGAGGTCGACCATCGGGCGGTCGGTGCCCGGGAGGACGTCAGCCCATTGCAGCTCGTGGTCGGCGACGATGTGGCGGACGAGTGAGTACCCGTTGGTGTGCAGACCGCTGCTGGGCAGCGCGAGCAGCACGTCGCCGGCGCGCACGCGGCTGCCGTCGATGATCGCCGACGCCTCGACAGAGCCGACGATGAAGCCTGCGATGTCGTAGTCACCGAGCGCGTACACCCCCGGCATCTCCGCGGTCTCCCCGCCGATCAGCGCGCAGCCCGCGGCCCGGCACGCCTCGGCGATCCCCTCGATCAGCTCCGCCAGGTGCTCGGGGACGAGCTTGCCGGTCGCGTAATAGTCGAGGAAGAAGAGCGGATCGGCGCCGCAGCAGAGGATGTCGTTGACACAGTGGTTGACGAGGTCGATGCCGATGCCGCGGTGACGCCCGGTGGCGATCGCGACCTTGACCTTGGTGCCGACCGAATCCGTGCTCGAGGCGAGGACGCGGCCGTTGGGTATTCCCGGCTCCAGCGCGAAGAGGCCGCTGAACGCGCCGATCCCACCAAGGACCTGGGCGGTGTGGGTCGATGCGATGGTGCGACGGATCAGGCTGACGGCGCGGTTGCCCTCATCAATGTCGACGCCGGCGTCCGCATAGCGAAGATCACCCATCTGCTGAGAGTGTATCGGCGGTCTCCCACGGGACGCGGAATGGCGACGAACATCGCACTCCGACGCCGCGGTGTCACCATGTAGGGACCACGGCCCAAGTCCAGGAATCCACACCCACCTTGTGAACCCAACTGACACGTCGGACCCGAGTTACTTCCACAAGGTAGTGGACTGCCAGTGGGCCTGTCCCGCGCACACCAACGTCCCCGGGTACATCCGGCTGATCGCCCAGGGGCGGTTCACGACGCCTACATGTTGAACCGCGAGTCCAACGTCTTCCCGGGCATCCTCGGACGCACCTGCGACCGGCCCTGCGAGCCGGCCTGCCGGCGCGACCGCGTCGACGGAGAGCCCGTCGCCATCTGTCGCCTCAAGCGCGTCGCCTCGGACCTGCGAGGGCGACATCACCGACCGCCTCCCGGTGATCCCGGCCGCGAAGAACGGCAAGCGCATCGCCTGCATCGGCGCGGGGCCCGCGTCGCTCACCGTCGCCAACGACCTGTTGCCGCTCGGCTACGAGGTCGTGATCTTCGAGCAGTACGACAAGCCGGGCGGCCTCATGCGCACGAACATCCCCGCGTTCCGCCTGCCCGCCGAGGTGCTCGACGAGGAGATCGCGGTCATCCTCGACATGGGCGTCGACGTCCGCTACAACACGCCGGTCACCAGCCTGCGCGCGCTGCTCGGCGAGGGCTTCGACTCGGTCTTCGTCGGCATCGGCGCGCCGCGCGGCAAGGAACTCGACATCCCCGGTCGCCACGACGAGCGACCGGCATCTTCATCGGCATCGACTGGCTCGAGTCGGTGGCCTTCGGTCACGTCGAGTCGATCGGCGAGCGGGTCCTGATCATCGGCGTCGGCAACACCGCCATGGACTGCTGCCGCTCGTCGCGGCGCCTCGGCGGCACCGACATCAAGGTCATGGCGCGGCGACCGCGCGAGTACTTCAAGGCCTCGCCGTGGGAGCTCGAGGACGCCGAGGAAGAGGGCGTCGAGATCATCGTGAACCACGCGCCCAAGCGCTTCGTCATCGAGGACGGCACGCTCGTCGGGATGGAGTTCGACGTCCTCGAGTGGGACGAGCCGGCGCGCGCAGTCCACAGTCGTCGACACGGTGATCATCCCGTGCGACGACGTCATCCTCGCCATCGGCCAGGAGAACGCCTTCCCCTGGATCGAGCGCGACCTCGGCATCGAGTTCGGCGAGTGGGACATGCCGGTCGTCGACGAGGTGACGATGCAGTCGACGCTGCCCGGGCGTCTTCTTCGGCGGCGACGCCGCGTGGGGCCCGAAGAACATCATCTGGGCCGTCGCGCACGGCCACGAGGCCGCGATCTCGATCCACAACCACTGCTAGGACGTCGACCGGTGAGCATCCGGCCGCCGCAGGGCATGAACCTGGTGAGCCAGAAGATGGGCATCAGCGAGTGGAGCTACCACAACGACTACAACCCGTCGCCGCGCCAGAAGATGCAGCACGTCGAGCTGACCAAGCGCTTCAGAGCATCGGACCTCGAGGTCGAACTGGGCTTCATCCGCCGAGCAGACCGCGCGCGAGGTGCAGCGCTGCCTCAACTGCGACGTGGAGACGGCCTTCAACGCGCCGCTCTGCATCGAGTGCGACGCCTGCATCGACATCTGCCCGGTCCAGTGCCTGACGATCACCAGAACGGCGACGAGGCCGACCTCCGCACGCGCCTCTCCGCGCCGGCCACCAACCTCGACCAGGACCTCTACGTCTCGGCGCCGCTCCCCCAGACCGGGCGGGTCATGGTGAAGGACGAGGAACGTCTGCGTCCACTGCGGACTGTGCGCCGAGCGCTGCCCGACGGCCGCCTGGGACATGGAGCAGTTCGAGCTCCTCGATCCCCTACGCCGCGAGCGCGAACTTCATCCGGTTCGGCGCGTGGCGACCTGACGCGGGCGGAGCAGCGTGATCGACGAAGTGCCCGATCAGCGACGCAGGTGAACGACTTCGCCATCAAGCTCGCCAACGTCAACGGCACCGGCTCGGCGAGCGCCAACAGCCTCTTGATGCAGGCGATCTTCCGCATGGGCGATCCCGGTCTCGGGCAAGAACCTCTTCCCGTCGAACATCCAGGGCCTGCCCACCTGGTACGAGATCCGCGTCAACAAGGACGGGCTACACCGCGCGCGCGCTGCGACTACGACCTGATGGTCGCGATGAACTCCCAGACCTACGCCCAGGACATCGCCGACGTGCGCCACGGCGGCTACGTCATCTACGACTCGTCGTGGCCGCTCGATCGCGACCTCACGCGCGAGGACGTGACGTTCCTCGGCGTCCCGCTGGCCAAGATGTGCCTCGAGAACTTCAAGGAGCCGCGCGAGCGGATCCTGATGAAGAACATCGCCTACGCCGGCGCCTCGTGGCGCTGGTCGGCATCGACATGGAGCGTCGTCGGCCGACCTGCTCGACGAGACAGTTCGCCGCGCAACGAGCGCGCTGCGCGACTCGAACCAGCGGGCCCTCCGGCTCGGCTACGACTACGCGATGGAGCACTTCGACTGCCCGCTGCCGTTCCGCGTCGAGCCGATGGACGCCAACGGCAAGCCGATCCTGATCGACGGCAACACTGCCGACGGCCCTCGGCTGCCTCTACGCCGGCGCCACCGTCGCCGGCTGGTACCCGATCACCCCGGCGACGGCGGTCATGGACAACTTCATCCAACTGTGCGCTCGTACCGCGCGAGACCGTCGTGAGCGACGACCCGAACGTACCCGACGACGCACAACAACTACCTGATCATCCAGGCCGAGGACGAGATCGCCGCGATCGGCATGGTGCTCGGCGCGGCTGGAGCGGCGCGCGCGCCTTCACCTCGACGTCCGGGCCCGGGCATCTCGCTGATGAACGAGCTGCTCGGCCTGGCGCTACTACACCGAGATCCCGGCCGTCATCATCGACGTGCAGCGCGTCGGCCCGTCGACCGGCATGCCGACGCGCACGCAGCAGGCCGACATCATGATGTGCGCCTACGCGTCCACGGCGACACCAAGCACATCCTGCTCTTCCCGGCGCAACCCGACGAGTGCTTCGAGTTCGCGGTGACGGCCTTCGACCTGGCCGAGCGGTTCCAGACGCCGGTCTTCATGCTCTCGGACCTCGACATCGGGATGAACGACTGGGTCGTGCCCGGCGCTCACCTGGGACGACGACTACGTCCCCGACCGCGGGCCGCGTGCTCGACGACGAGGACCTCGCGCGATGCTCGAGTTCTTCCGCTACAAGCCGGCAGACGACGGAGTTCGTCGCGGCGCGCACGCTGCCCGGGTCGGACGAGAAGGGCGCGTACTTCATCCGCGGCTCGGGCCACGACAAGTTCGGGCGGCTACACCGAGATATCCCGCCGGAGTACCAGGAGGTCGTGGACCGCCTCGACACGCAAGCACGCGGCCGCCGCCGCGCACGTGCCCGCGCCGCGTCGATCGAGCGCCGCGACGGCGCCGCGTCGGCGTCATCACCGTCGGCGGCTGCGACCTCGCGGTGCGCGAGGCGCTCGAGCAGCTCGCCGAGCCGGCGTCGCGGCCGACTACATGCGCGTCCGGGGCTTCCCCTTCGGTGCACGAGGTGCGCGACGTTCCTCGAGGAGCACGAGACCATGCTTCGTCGTCGAGCAGAACCGCGACGCGCAGCTGCGCTCGCTCATCGCGCATCGAGACGCGGCGTCGCACCGGAGAAGATGCATCCGGTGCTCGCCTACGGCGGGTTTCCGCTGAGCGCCCAGCAGGTCGTCGAGGGCGTCTCTAGCGAAGTTGGAGGACTGACCGGTGCCGTCGATCATCAAGCCGCTCATCCCCACTCTCGCCGCTGCCGAAGCAACGACCTCGGCCTCACGATCCGCGACTACGAGGGCCCGATGTCGACGCTCTGCGCCGGCTGCGGTCACGACTCGGTCACCGCCGCGATCGTGCACGCTTTCTGGGAGCTCGCCACGCCGCCGCACATGATCGCCAAGCTGAGCGGCATCGGCTGCTCGTCGAAGACGCCGACGTACTTCGTGCGCGGCGCGCACGGCTTCAACTCGGCCCACGGGCGCATGGCGCCCATCGCGACCGGCGCAATCGCCGCGAACCGCGACCTCACCTACATCGGCATCTCCGGCGACGGCGACTCGCTCTCGATCGGCCTCGGCCACCTCATGCACGGCATCCGGCGCAACGTGAAGCATGGTCTACATCATCGAGAACAACGGCGTCTACGGCCTCACCAAGGGCCAGATGTCGGCGTCGGCGGACATCGGCTCGACAACCGAAGAAGGGCGAGGCCAACCATCTCGCGCCGATCGACCCGGTCATCCTCGGCCTTCAGCTCGGCGCCACGTTCATCGCGCGCAGCTTCTCCGGGCGACAAGGAGCAGCTGGTGCCGATCCTGAAGGCGGCGATCGCGCACAACGGCTTCGCGCTGATCGACGTGATCTCGCCCTGCGTGACGTTCAACGACCACGAGGGATCGACCAAGAGCTACAAGTTCATGCGCGAGCACGAGGTGCAAGAGGTCGAGACCGACTTCGTGCCGCCGCGCCGAGAGATCCGCGCAACGATTCCCCGCCGACGGGCGCGATCGACGTCACCATGCACGACGGCAGCGTGGTGCGCTTCCGCTCCGTCCCCGAGGGCTACGACCCGCACGACCGCATGAAGGTCGAGGAGTACATCCAGCGGCCGCGAGTCGCGGCGAGATCGTGACCGGACTGCTCTACGTCGACGAGCGTCGGCAGACCTCCATGAGCTCGGCAATACGACCGAGGCGCCACTCACGCAGGTGCCGTACGAGCAGCTCTGTCCGGGGTCGGCCGCGCTGGCCGGGGTCGGCTTCCGGTAGATCCGGCCTGGGCGCGGGCTGTCGTCCCGAGGGACAACGTGCCGGCGTGCGACACGATAGTCTGCACGGCGCTTCCGGCCTTGGACTAGAGATCCTTCTTCATCCGCACGGATGTTTCGCGATATCCGAGGCTCAAGTACAGGTCCCAGGCAATCCTGTTGTGTCCAAATACGTTGAGGGCCAGCGCGTGTAGTCCACGGCGCTTCGCCTCCTCTTCGGCTAGCTGCATCGCCTCGCGTCCATAGCCACGGCCCCTGAAAGATTCGTCCACGACGATGTTGTAGATAAAGCCCACGCCAGGGTCCCCGCGCGGATGCTGGAGAGCGAGCCAAAGCCACCCCACCGGCTGAGCATCCGCCTCCAGTCGGAAGATCAAGTGGCCGGGGGTATCGAGGCCCTGAGGTAAGAGCTCGGCATCCTCGCGCCGAGCCTGGTCTTCAGCCGCGGCGCGACTTCAGGCTTCCGGATGCAACGATCTCGGAGATGTACCCCTCGAGTTCCATCGCACTCCAAGCCTGGTACTCATCGGCAGTTGGACGACGGAGCGCCACGGTCACTCGCCCATTCTGGCGCCAACGCGCCGCCTACCTCTGTGGCCACACTTCGGCGGTTCAGGCGCTGCGCGGTGCGACATTGGCGACGGACAGCGCTCCGAGATCGGTAGCTAACAACCGCAACGATGCGCGGTCAGGGAGATGTTCTACGAGATCAGGGGTGCATCCGATCCAGACAAGGTTCCGGTGGTGCTGTTGCACGGCGCGATCTCGACCACGGGAACCTCATTCGGACCCCTGCCCGACCTTCTGGCGCAAACCCGCCAGGTCATGACCGTCGGCTAAGACGTCCACGCCGACAGGATGGATCCCGGACTGCCCTCAGAGTTGGCCCAATCTATCCAAACGGTGCTCCGCGAGAAGTCGCACAATGGCACCCAGCTGATGCCTCTTCCGGTCTGGGTCGTCGCCATCCGGGATCCTGCCTATGCATACATGCTGCGGAGCAGCGGGTTTCGGTGGCCGCGTGCCCCCCTTCCGTGGCGCCGCCCGAAACCCTTCTCGCAGGGATATGCCCGGTCAGGCACACGCCTCCCGCAGCTGACCGATGAGGAGATCGCCGAGTATCAGCGCCAGGCCGAAGCCGACGCTCGTCGCCACATCGCCAGCGTGGACGACGTGGAGGCGCGACATGGCGAGGTGATTCGCACGACGGTTGCCGAGCTGATGCGTGCCGGAAAAGCAACGCTCCAGACCGCCGCAGGGCCAATTGAGGCTCGAGTTATTCACTTTCCCAAGGAAGCGGCGGTCCTCGAGATCAACTTCCCAGGAGGCATGATCCAGGATCGGACCACTCAATCCGAGGTGGGTCGCCAGGCCGTCCACCAGCTGGCCGCCGCCCTCGTCTCAACGCGACCGGAGGCGGAGCCGCTCCCTTAGCGGGCACTCGCAGCCCGCAATCAGGTGGCGGCGAGCAGATTTGCGGAGCTAAGGTAAGCGCCATGAGCGCACCCAAGACTGTCGACGAGTACATCGCCGGCGCACCCGAGCCTACGCGGCCGATGCTCTCCGAACTCCGCGAAGCCATCCGTGCGGCGGCGCCGGATGCCGACGAGCGCATCAGCTACGGCATGCCGTTCTACCACCTGGACGGACGTCTTGCATATTTCCATAAACACACGCATCACATCGGCATGTATCCGTTCACCACTGAGGAGGCGCGCGCAGCCGGCTTGGAGCAGTACGTTGCCGCGAAGGCGACGCTGCAGTTTCCGCTTGATCAGCCGTTGCCGGTCGCGGCGATCCGGAACCTCATCGAGCAGCGTGTGAAGACGAAGAGCGTACGGAGCGGCTCGATAACGCGGCGATAATCGTGATCGACATGGCGGAAGCAACGCATCCGGAGGATTCGACAGCCGGCGGGAGTCCAGCCCTGGTCGTCGATCACCTCACCAAGCGTTTCGGGGAGCGCCTGGCGTTCCAGGACGTGTCGTTCACCGTTGCACCCGGCGAGGTGTTCGGGTTCCTCGGACCCAACGGGGCCGGGAAGACGACCACGGTTCGGACGCTGGGAACCCTGATCGCCCCGACCTCGGGGTCGGCGAGCGTCGCCGGCATCCCATTGACGTCGAACAACGGGCCCGAGATCCGCCAGCGAATCGCGATCATGCCGGAGAATCCCGGCCTGTACAGGAAGCTCACGGTTGTCGAGAACCTGCAGCTCTTCGCCGGTCTGTACGGGCAGCGGAATCCCGGCCCACGCATCGACGCCGCGCTTGAAACCGTCAACCTCACGGCGCGAGCACACGATTTGTGCGGCAATCTATCGAAGGGACTGCGCCAGCGTGTCGGGCTTGCTCGGGCACTGCTCAATGAGCCGGCGGTCATGTTCCTCGACGAGCCGACGTCAGGGTTGGATCCGGTCGCCGCGCATGAGGTGCATGACCTCATCAATGGATTGCGCCGGCGCGGCGTGACCGTCTTCCTCACCACTCACCGCCTCGACGAAGCCGAGCGGCTCTGTGATCGCGTCGCCATCCTCAACACCACGCTGCGGTCGGTCGGCCGGCCTGACGAGCTTCGCGAGCGATTGTTCAGCCGAGGATTGGTGGTGGAAACCCTGGCGCCGCTCTCGGCACCCGACGCGGTCTTCGGCCACACGGGTGGCGTGGAGAGCTGGCGAGCCGACGGCCCGAGCAGCTACCTGCTGAGTGTCGCCGATCCACGGAGTACCGCTCCGGATGTCACCCGAGCGCTGGTGAGCGCCGGTGCCGACGTTGTCTCGATCACCGAATCCCGTCACTCGCTCGAGGACGTATACCTGCAGTTGATCGACGACGATCCTGAGGCAGCTCCGCGATGAAGTTCAGCGTCGGACGTCTGAGCGCCGTACTCCGCAAGGAGCTTCGCGAATACCGGCGGAGCCCTTTCATCATCGGCACCATGGCGGTGCTGCCGCTCGTGTTTCTGGTCGAACCGCTGATCATCATCTTCAGGATCGGTCCCACGGTTGGTGCAGCAGCGGTGGACAAGGCCGTCGGGTCGACCTTTCTCCTCCTGCTCATCGCGCCCGCATTGCTCCCCGCGGTCATTGCCGCGTACTCGGTGGTCGGCGAGCGCGAGCAGGGCACGCTCGAGCCCCTGCTCACCACACCGCTACGACGCGAGGAGCTGCTGCTCGGCAAAGCGATCGGCGTCGTCGTCCCCGCGGTCGCGATGGGGTACATCCTCTTCGCACTGATCCAGATCTGCGCCCGCCTGTTCGCCAGCAACGCGTTGGTGGTCTCCGCGCTCGGACAGGAGTCCCACATCGTCGCCGAGATCCTCTTTGCGCCGCTCCTGGCCGGATGGTCGATCTGGGTGGGGATCGCGATCTCGACGCGCGCTAGCGACGTCCGAGTAGCTCAGCAGCTGGGCACGCTCTCGAGCCTGCCACCGCTGGCGGTGGTGGCCCTGGTGTCCTTCAACGTCTTCACTCCGAGCGTGACCCTCGCGGTGGTGTTCGCGCTGGTCCTGCTCGTCGCCGACGTCGTGCTGTTTCGGATCGTCTCGGCGATGTTCGACCGCGAGCGGCTCATCACCGGCGCTGGAGCCCAACGGGCCGCCCCGGGCGGCGGTGACGGCCCGCCACCGGGTGCGGTGCGACGCATCCCCCGGGTTGGCGCTTAGCGCCGAGGCAGGCGCTCCAGCGCGTAGTCGAGACGCGCATGGCTTTCCGCCCGCCGCGCCGCCTCATCGACTGCGCGCAACAGCTGCACGCGGGTCGGATAACGGATCAGGTCGAGATCCTCGTTCACGTCGGCAAGCCATTGCCAGGCGCGCTTTTGCTCTGCCGACGACAGCAGTACCTTCATCCCCATTCCCCCAAATAGGTGCCCCTGCCCACAAGGATAACGTTTGGAGCGTTCGATGTCTATGAGCTGGTTTTAGGAGGACCAACGTGCGAACCACGACGCTCGGTAGCGACGGCCCCGTGGTCGGCATCATCGGCCTGGGGTGTATGGGGATGACCGCCTCGTACGACCTGGCCGCTGCACGCGACGACGCGACGTCGATCGCGGTGATTCACATGGCGCTCGACCTCGGGATGACACTCATCGACACTGCCGATGCATACGGGCCCAACACCAACGAGGAACTGGTCGGGAAGGCGTTGTCGGGGGGGCAACGCGAGCGGGCTGTGCTGGCCACAAAAGTTGGGCTGGTCATGGGGGTTCCCGGGCCGTCATACGGACCGGGACCGCATCGCCCGGCGCGGGGCGCAACGGCCGCCCAGAGCATGTGCGGACGTCGATCGATGGCAGCCTGCAGCGACTCGCCACCGACCATGTCGATCTGTACCAGCTGCACCGGGTGGACCCGCAGGTGCCGATCGAGGAGACCTGGGGCGCGATGGCGGAAACCGTCACCGCAGGCAAGGCGCGGCACATCGGGTTGTCCGAGGTAACCGTTGACGAGATCAAGCGCGCGCAGTCGGTCTATCCCGTGACGTCCGTGCAATCCGAGCTCTCACTCTGGACCCGCGACGTCCTCCCCGAGGTGCTGCCCTACTGCCAAGAGCAGGGCATCGCGTTGCTGCCCTTCTCGCCCCTCGGACGCGGCTTTCTCACCGGACGGTTCTCGTCATTCGACGACCTGCCGGAGGACGACTTCCGGCGCGGCCTGCCCCGCTTTCAGCAGGAGGCGCTGCGCATCAACCTCGCCATTGTCGCCCGTGTACGAGAGATCGCAGATCGTGTGGGTGCAACGCCGGCGCAGGTGGCGCTCGCCTGGGTTCTCGCACGGGGCACCCACGTGGTCCCGATCCCGGGTACCAAGACACCGAAGTACCTCGTGGACAACGCCGGTGCGGCCGACCTGCAGCTCAGCGCGACAGACCTGGCCGAGCTCGACGCCCTGCCCCAGCCGGAGGGCACCCGATACTGATCGGGCTGCGTGATGTCAGCGCATGACGCCGTGACCGCTGTCGTAGCATGAGCCCCGTGGAGGAGGGCACTCTCGCTGTCGCGTCCGGAGAGCTCGAGCTGCAGCTGGAGGAACAGCGCAAAGCGCTGACCGGATACTGCTACCGCATGCTCGCCTCGCCGTTCGAGGCGGAGGACGCCGTCCAGGAGACGATGCTTCGGGCATGGCGTGGCTTCGATCACTTCGAGGGCCGGGCGGCCCTGCGCTCGTGGCTCTTCCGGATCGCCACCAACGTCTGCCTCGACATGTTGAAGGGGCGAGAGCGTCGTGCCTTGCCGATGGACTTCGGCCCGGCGCAGGAGCCGATCGAGGCGAACTTGCACACCCGTCCGGAGGTGACCTGGATCGAACCGATCCGGGACAGCTCGCTGGCAGACGAAGCCGACCCTGCCGACGTGGCCGTGGCACGCGAGACGATCAGGCTCGCTTTCGTCGCCGCCCTCCAGCACCTGCCGCCCCGGCAGCGGGCCGTGCTCATCCTGTGTGAGGTGCTCCGCTGGCAGGCCAGCGAGGTCGGCCAGCTCCTCGACACCAGCGTCGCATCGGTCAACAGCGCGTTGCAGCGCGCGCGCGCCACGCTCGCCGCGAGCCCGATCAGCCCCGAGGACACGGCGCCCCTCACCGACGCGGCACAGCGCGAGTTGCTCGAGCGCTACGTGGCCGCCTTCGAGCAGTACGACCTCAGTGCGCTGACGGCGCTGATCAAATCCGATGCCACACAGTCGATGCCGCCGTTCGACATGTGGCTCGCCGGCCGTGACGACATCCTGGCCTGGATGTACGGACCGGGCATCGGCTGCCGCGGCTCGCGAGTGTTGCCGGTGGCATCGACGAATGGAACCGCCACGTTTGCGCAGTACAAGCCGAGTGCGAACGGGAGCGGGCTCGACCCGTGGGCGCTCCAGGTGATCGAGTTCCGGGACGGCGAGGTCGTCGAGCTCACGTTCTTCCTCGACACCGCTCGCTTCTTCCCCCTCTACGGTCTCCCGGCGCGCCTCGACTCTGTAGGCGCCGGCCCCCCGGGCGCCGGTCTCAGCGCAGGACGTCCCGCAAACCCACAAACGCGATCAGGTCCTGGAGTTCCTCCGACCAGCCTTCGACGCTGAGGGCGCAACCGCGGCGGCACGCCGCCAGACGCAGCCGCGCCAGCGCATCCACAGCGATCGCGTCAGCGGCGAGGCCGCTCACCTCACACACGACGTGGGTGGCGTTCTGCTGGGCGATCCGGTCACGAAGGCGCTCGCAGAGCCCAGGGAGATCAGGACGCGCGATCGGACCCCGGACGACGAAGCTGATGGTGGTCTGCTCGGTCACCGATACTCATAACGACGGCGGGGCCACTGAGAAATCATCGAAGGGCGGACCGATGATTTCTCGCAGCCCGCAGCGTCAGTACGAGCAGCGTTGTCGTTATTGAAAGCGGCAGGCTCACCCGGAGGACACACCGTGCCAAGAAGAGTTGTCGCCACCACCTACCTCACGCTCGATGGATACTTCGACGAGCCCGGGAGATGGTCGTTCCCCTTCTGGTCCGATGAGGCGGCGCAGTTCAAGTCACGCGAACTGGCCGCCAGCGATGCCCAGCTGCTCGGCCGCGTCACGTACGAGGGTTTCGCCGCCGCCTGGCCGACGATGGAGGGGACGGGCGAGTTCGGCGAGAGGATGAACAGCATGCCGAAGTACGTGGCCTCGCGCACGCTGGACACCGCGACCTGGAATGCAACGATCATCAAGGGCGACGTCGCGGACGCGGTCCGCGAGCTCAAGCAGGAGGACGGGGGCGACGTGCTGATCGGCGGCAGCGGCCAGCTGATCGACTACCTCACCACGCACGAGCTGATCGACGAGTACCGAATGATGGTCGTCCCGATCGTGCTCGGCAACGGGACCAAGCGCCTCTTCAACGGGGTGCCACAGCGGACCTTCACACTCGTCGAGTTGCTGATCCTGCCCAAGGGTGTCGTGATCAACATCTACCATCCGGCTGCTCCGGCATCGGAGTAGCCGGCTCGAGGCGCCCTCGCAAGAAGAGCCGCCGGCGCCGAGTGGTCAGGCCGACAGGATCCCTGCGACGGTGGCGGGGTCAAAGTTGCCGCCGCTGAGGACGATCACGGTGGGGTGCTCCGCGGTCCCCGCCGGAACGCGACCCGTGAGGTACGCGGCCAGCGCAAGCGCGCCGGTCGGCTCGATCGCCAGCTTCAGCCGCGTCCAGGCAACCCGCAGTGCGTCGGTCAGCTCGTCGTCGGACACCGTCACGATCTCGCTGACGAGAGCTTCGCCGACGATCACGCCGAAATTCCGCTCACCCACGGATTTGGACTTCACGCCCTCGGCAATGGTGGTCGGATCCGACGGCAGCGTCTGCAGCGTTCCGGTTCGCAGACTCTGCGCCGCATCGTCGGCAGCCTCCGGTTCGACACCGAGCAGGGCGGTCTCCGGCGACAGCCCCTCGATTGCGAGCGCGATCCCGGAGATCTGACCACCCCCGCCGATCGGCACCACGACGGCTCCGGGCGAGACCGCATCCTCGGTGATCTCGAGCCCGGTGGTACCGGCGCCGTGAATCACATCCCAGTCGTCGTAGGGATGAATCAACCGCAGGCCCTCGGCGCTGGCGATGGCTTCGGCGATCTCCTCGCGATTGTCGTAGGTGACACCGTCAGTCACGACGGTTGCCCCGTACGACCTGATGCCGGCGATCTTTGCCGGTGTCACCCCCGCGGGCACGACGATGGTCGCGCGCAGTCCCGCTGCACGAGCCGCGCATGCGAGCGCCTGTCCGTGGTTTCCCGAGCTGTGGGTCACCACACCCTCGACGGCCGGCTCTCGTTCGACGAGGCTGAGCACCGCATTGAAGGCGCCCCGGGCTTTGAAGGACCCGGTGATCTGCAGCGACTCAGGCTTGACCATCAACCCGGGGGCGAGGTCGGTCGCGAGCAATGGCGTCCGGCGAACGTGACCACGAATGCGCGCCGCCGCCCGCTGGATCTCCGCGAGATGCTCGTCCACCCGCGCGACCTGTGCCATGCGCCCTCAGGACGAGACGGCTACCGGAATCTCCAGCGCCAGCTTGTCCATCTCGAGTTGCGCGGGAACGTCGACGGGGTAGGAGCCGGTGAAGCAGGCGAAGCAGAATCCATTGCCGTCGGGCTGTCCCATCGCGCGCCGCAGTCCTGCGAGGCTGAGGTATCGCAGCGAGTTGGCTCCGAGCATCGCGCCGATCTCACGCTCGGTGTGACCGGCTGCGATGAGCTCACGTCGCGACGCGATGTCGATGCCCATGAAACATGGCCACGCGATCGGCGGCGATGCGATGCGCATGTGCACCTCGCTCGCGCCGGCTCGACGCAGCTCATCGATGATGCGCCGCGACGTCGTCCCGCGCACGATCGAGTTGTCGACCAGCACCACGCGGCGGCCTTCGAGCACGTGGCGCATCGGGTTGAACTTCAGGCGAATGCCGGCCTCGCGCAGGCGCTGCGTGGGCTGGATGAAGGTACGCGTGATGTAACGCGACTTGATCATGCCCTCGGCAAAGTGAAGGCCAGACTGCTCGGCGTAGCCGATCGCAGCCGGGGTGCCGCTGTCGGGAAGGGTGATCACGATGTCTGCGTCGGCAGGCGCTTCACGCGCCAACTCTCTGCCCATCTGACGGCGCGATTCATAGAGCGACTTGCCCATCATCACGCTGTCGGGCCGCGCGAAGTAGATGAACTCGAACGAGCACATCGCACGGTGCGCGGCGGTGCGCTGGATCCTGGTGCTGCGCATCCCGGTGGCGTCGACGGTGACGATCTCACCCGGCTCGATCTCGCAGATGAACGTCGCGCCGACGACGTCGAGCGCGCAGGTCTCGCTCGCCATCACGTATCCGGTGCCACCCGGCGCGTCGACGTCGCCGAAGCGGCCGAGACACAGCGGGCGGATGCCGAGCGGATCGCGTGCGGCGACCAGCGAGTCCTCGGTGAGAAAGACGAGGCAGTACGCACCCTCGACGCGTGGCAGCGCTTCGGCGAGCGCCTGCTCGAGCGTGTCGGCCTTCGTCTGCGAGAGCAGTGCTCCGAGCACCTCGGTGTCGCTCGTGGTCTCGAAATCGAAGCCCTTGGCGATGAGCTCGTCGCGCAGCCTGGTCGCGTTGACGAGGTTCCCGTTGTGCGCGATCACCACAGGCCCGATGGTCGAATGCTCGACGGCTATCGGCTGAGCGTTGAGCAGCCGTGCACTGCCGGTGGTGCTGTACCGCGTGTGCCCGATCGCGATGTTGCCCTTGAGACCGTCGATGATCTCCTGGTCGAACACCTGCGAGACGAGCCCCATCTCCTTGCGGATGCGAATCTCGCGACCGTCACTGACCGCGATCCCGGCGGACTCCTGTCCGCGATGCTGCAACGAGTACAGGCCGAAGTACGTCAGATTGGCGACGTCCTCGCCCGGGTGGAACACCCCGAAAACGCCACATTCCTCGTGAAGGTGGTCGTCGTCGAAGGCGTCCATTCCGGCCTGATCACTCACGCTCGATCAACGCTCCTCCGTGCACCCGCCGCACGTCGGCGAGTGACACGTCGATACACCGGGTCACGGTGACCCTCTCGCCTCCGACGGAGCCGAGACCACGGAAGGGGACCGAGTGCCGCCCTGCCAGCTCGTGCAATCGCACAAGTGCCTCCCTGGCGAAGCTGATGACGAATCGAGATTGACTCTCACCAAAGAGTATACCGGCAGCCCCGTTAATCAACCCTTCACCGTCTTCGAGCTCGTCGATGCCCACCCACGCGCCTATGTCGCCCAGCAGACATGACTCGGCGACAGCGACGGCGAGGCCGCCCTCGGCGCAGTCGTGGGCGGAGTGGAGGAGCCCTGCCTCGATTGCCTCGAGGACGAAGGCGTTGACGCGTCGCTCGAGATCGATATCGAGCGCGGGCGGTGTGCCCGCGTTGACGCCATGCGCAAGCCGCTGGTACTCGCTGCCGTCGAGCTCGGACGCAACCGGGCCAACCTGCCCGATGAGGTCGCCCTCGTCGCGAAACCCGGCGGTGCAACGCCTCGCAACGTCGTCGATCAGGCCCACCATGCCGATGACGGCGGTGGGATCGATGCCGGTACCGCCGGTGTCGTTGTAGAGGCTGACGTTGCCGCTCACCACCGGGATGTCCAGCGCCCGGCACGCATCGCTGATGCCTTCGATGGCGTCGTGCAGGTCCCACCACACGTCGGCATGCTCGGGGTTGGCGAAATTGAGACAGTTGGTGACTGCAGCAGGCATGGCTCCCGTGGCGACGACATTGCGAGCCGCTTCGCAGACGGCGATCATCGCTCCCTGGCGAGCGTCGAGTGCGGTATAGCGCGAGTTCCCGTCAGTGGCGAGCGCGAGCCCGAGCGTGGTGCCGTCGACACGGACCAGCGCGGCATCGCCGCCCGGGAGGATGACCGTCGCATCGCCGACCTGATGGTCATACCTGCGGTAGACGGCGCTGCGGCTTCCGAGATTCGGGCTGCCCATCAGGGCCAGGAGGGCCTCGTCCGGCGTCCAGGCCTTCGCCGGCTCACCCGTCGCAACCGGAGAATTCCGTCGGTCCGGGCGAGGTCCGGGTGCCCCGCGGGGCGGCGCTCCGTCGACGAGCAGGTCGAGGGGCAGGTCGCAGACCTGCTCGGTGCCATCGCGAACCACAAACCGTTGGTCGGGAAGGATCACCGCGATGACGTCGGAGTGCAGGTCCCACCGCTCGAACACCTCCTGCAGCGACCGCACATCCCCCGGTTTCGCGACGATGAGCATCCGCTCCTGCGACTCGCTCAGCATCACCTCATATGGGGTCATGCCGGTCTCGCGGCGTGAGGCGCGCGCGACATCGACCTCGATCCCGCAACCGCCCCGATGCGCCAGCTCCGCGGTGCTTCCGCACAGTCCGGCGGCGCCGAGATCCTGCATGGCGATAACGCGCCGATCGCCGGCGAGCTCCAGGCATGCCTCCATCAGGCATTTCTCGAGAAATGGATTGCCGACCTGGACCGCAGGACGGCGTGCTGCGCTGTCGGCATCGAGAACCACCGACGCGAAGCTCGCGCCGTGGATCCCGTCACGCCCGGTGTCGGCGCCGACGAGAAGGACGAGGTTGCCGGGTCCGCTCGCGGCCGCCCGGGTCAGCTTGCCCTGCTCGACAACGCCGACGCACATCGCATTGACGAGGCAGTTGGTCCGGTACGACTCGTCGAAATAGAGTTCGCCGCCGACGGTCGGGACACCGATGCAATTGCCATATCCACCGATCCCCGCGACCACACCGTCGAACAGATGGCGCTGATGCGGTTCGTCGAGCGGGCCGAAACGAAGTGAATCGAGGAGCGCGATCGGGCGCGCTCCCATCGTGAAGATGTCGCGCAAGATGCCGCCGACACCGGTCGCCGCGCCCTGGTACGGCTCGATCGCGCTCGGATGATTGTGCGACTCGATCTTGAACACGCAGGCGAGTCCGTTCCCGATGTCGACGGCCCCGGCGTTCTCGCCAGGTCCCTGGAGCACACGCGGACCCTTGGTGGGAAGCGATCCGAGCATCGGCTTGCTCGTCTTGTAGCTGCAGTGCTCGCTCCACAAGGCACCGACGATGCCGAGCTCGAGACGATTCGGCTCACGCTCCAACGAATCGACGAGATGGACGTACTCGGCGCGCGTCAGCGCGACCTCGGCCAGCTCCGCATCGCTCGCCGCCGCAAGCTCGACGCTGGTCACGACACTGCCGCGACCGGCATCACACCGTTGACGCTGACCGACTTGGCAATATTGCCGAACAGCTGCATACCATCCGACGAGCCGAGCAACGGCTCGCACGCGCGCTCCGGGTGCGGCATCATCCCCAGCACGTTGCGACGCTCATTGACGATGCCTGCGATGTCGTGCATCGACCCGTTCGGCGTCTCGTCCTCGACCGCCGACCCGTCCCGACGCACATACCGGAACGCCACCCGCTGCTCGCGTTCGAGCCTATCCAGCGTCGCCTGATCCGCAACGTACCGCCCTTCCCCATGCGAAACCGGAACCTGCAGCACGTCCCCGCGCGCACATCCACCGGTGAACGCACTGTCAACCGTCTCGACTCTCAACCAACTCGGAGCGCACCGAAACTCCAGAGAACTGTTCCGCGTCAGCGCCCCCGGGAGCAGGTGCGCCTCGCAAAGAATCTGAAAACCGTTGCAGATGCCCCAGACCAGTCCGCCGCCTTCCGCAAATTCGGCGACCGACTCCATGAGCGGCGCGAACCGAGCGACAGCCCCCGCACGCAGGTAGTCGCCATATGAGAACCCGCCGGGAAGGATGACGCAGTCAGCCCGTTGCAGATCTCGTTCCTTGTGCCAGAGCATCACGGCCTCATGCCCGGCGAGTTCAACGGCATGCCTGCAATCGCGATCGGACCACGTTCCCGGAAACACCGCGATGCCGAACCGCATCAGTGCACCACGCGTCCCAGGGTGGGGAGGGCATGAGCGGAGGAGGGCCGTCTCGGAGCCCGGGCTACCCCCCCGGGCGAGAGCGAGGGGCGGAACGGCGAAGGCGTTCCGACGCCGTGCCCTCCGCAGCTCATGACCTCCCCACCCCTCACTGAGCGCTCTCGATGAGGACCCGCACGGCTCCGATGCGAGAGTCCTCGATCACCGGATTACGCAGCAACTGCTCGCACATGGCCTCGACCTGCAGACGCACGGCATCCTCGTCGTCGCCCTCGACCTCGAGCTCGAGATGTTTGCCCACGCGTACCGCGCGCACGCCTGCGAAACCGAGCCGATGGAGCCCGTCGCGAACGACGAGGCCCTGTGGATCGTTGACCACGGGCTTGAGCGCGACGATGACCTCGACCGCGAAGGTCATTCGGTGGTCACACCTTCGATTTCGATGCCGCAGATGCGCCGGGCGGCTTCGACATATCGTTGGGTGGTGCCGCGGACGACTTCGTCGGGGAGCGCGGGACCGGGATCGGTCTTGTCCCACCCGAGGGTCTCGACGTAATCGCGTACGAACTGCTTGTCGAATGAGACCGCGGGCTCGCCCTCGCGCCATTGCGAAATCTCCCAGAAACGTGACGAGTCCGGGGTGAAGATCTCGTCGATGAGCGTGAGCGTTCCGTTGATGAAACCAAACTCGAACTTGGTGTCGGCCAGATAGATGCCCACGCTCTCGCAGCGCGCGGTGGCGAAATCGAAGAGACGCAGTGAGGCGGACTCGAGCTCATCCGCGAGCGACTGGCCGAGGAGCGCTCGAAGCTCGACACGCGAGATGTTGATGTCGTGGCCGTCGTCCTTCTTGATCGCCGGCGTGAACCGTGGCGACGGCAGGCGCGATGAGTCGCGCAACCCGGGAGGCATGGATTCGCCGGCCAGCGTTCCCTGGTCGCGATATTCCTTCCAGCCCGAGCCGCTGATGAATCCGCGCACCACGCACTCGACGTCGATGCGCTGCGCGCGAGCGACGTGCATGGATCGGGGCAGCCAGTCATCGCGGACCGCCTCGGGAATCGCCTCCTCCATGTCCGGGAGCAGGTGGTTCGGCATGATCCCCGCGGTCTGCGCAAACCACCACCGCGACATCTGCGTGAGCACGGTGCCCTTTCCCGGGATCGGAGTCGGCAGGACCACGTCGAAGACGCTCAGGCGGTCCGTCGCGATCATCAGCAGGGTCCCGTCGGCGAGTTGGAAGGTGTCCCGGACCTTGCCGCGCCGGAAGAGGTTCAGGTCACCGACATCGGCTGCGCTCATCACTTGCATCAACTCATCCTCCCGCCGGCGAGGCCGGCCTCAATCGCGAGCGCGGGCGTGGAAGCATCCGGCTCGGCTGGTTGCGGTGTTGTGGTGGACAGACCGAGGCGACGATATGTCGCATCAATGTTGGCCAGGTAGGGCTCGACGTCGAAACAGCGTTCGATGGCCTGCTCGGACAGCGCAGCGGAGATCTCGGCATCGACCGACACCAGGTCCCGGAACGAACCTTCATCGTCACGTGCCCGGGCTGCGAGAGCCTGCACCGCACGGTATGCACGCTCGCGCGGCCACTCCGCTTCGACGATCAACGCGGTCAGCACCTGCTGCGAGAAGACGACGCCGCCGTGCAGCTCGATGTTCGCCGCCATGTGCTCGGGTTTCACGCGAAGCCCTTCGATGATGCGAGTGGACAGGCGCACGATGTAGTCGCTGAGCGCGCATGCGTCGGGAAGGATCACGCGCTCCGCCGATGAATGCGAGATGTCGCGCTCGTGCCAGAGGGCGACGTCTTCCATCGCCGTCATCGCGTACCCGCGAAGCACGCGCGCGAGGCCGCAGATGCGCTCGCACAGAATCGGATTGCGCTTGTGCGGCATCGACGACGAGCCTTTCTGCCGCTGACCGAAGGGTTCCTCGACCTCGTCGACCTCGGTGATCTGGAGCAGCCGGATGGTCGTGGCCAGCCGTTCAAGGACCGCGCCGAGCAACGCCAGCGCCGTGATGAACGACGCATGGCGGTCGCGAGCCAGCACCTGCGTCGCCACCGGTGCGGTGGTGAGCTCCAGCCCCTGGCAGACGTGGTCCTCGACCTCGGGAGGCACGCTCGCGTGCGTGCCGACCGCGCCGGTGATCTGTCCGACCGCGATCTCGGCGGTCGCGGCGGCGAGCCGCTCACGGGATCGACGCACCTCGTCGACGAAGTTGGCGAGCTTCACCCCGAGGGTCAGGGGTTCGGCGTGCACGCCGTGGGTGCGGCCCATCATCACCGTGAGGCGGTGACGTTCCGCCTGCTCGATCAGCGCCCCGACGAGCGACTCGATATCAGCGTCGATCACGCCGGCGGCATCGCGAAGCTGGGTCGCGAGGGCCGTGTCGACGACGTCGGACGAGGTCAGCCCGAGGTGGAAATAGCGGCCGGCGTCGCCGACCGTCTCCTGCACGGCGGCGACGAACGCGGCGATGTCATGCCCCTGTTCGGCCTCGAGCTCGGCGATTCGCTCGGCGTCAATGGTGGCTCCCTGCAGGGCGGACAGCGCCTCTACCGGAATGCGGCCGATCTCCGCCCACCCTTCGCATGCGAGCAACTCGACGTCCAACCAGCGCTGCAGGCGCGATAAGTCACTGAAGATGCTCGCGATCTGGTGCGGGGCGTACCGGGGGATCACGTACGTTCATTCTATCGGGGTGACCGTCGGGACCTCCTTCCCTCTCGTGATCGCGCACCGGGGCGCCTCACGGGAGGCACCGCAGAACACGCCCGCGGCGTTCGAAGCCGCGATCGCGATGGGCGCCGACGCGGTGGAGCTGGACGTGCGCCGGACGTCCGACGGCGTGCTCGTGGTGCACCACAACGCGTCACGCCGGGGCGTGCCGCTGGCGATGCTGACCTACTCCGGCCTGGTGCGCCTGAGCCGCCACGAGCCGCCGACGCTGGACACGGTCCTCGATCTCTGCGCGGGCAGGATCGCGGTCGACATCGAGGTCAAGGAGGTGGGATTCGAGGCCGAGGTCGTCGAGGAGGCGTCGAGGCGGTTTCCTCGTGACCGGCTGCTCTACACCTCCTTCGAGGAGCCGGTGGTCAGCACCATCAAGCGCCTGGACCCGGACGCTCGCTGCGGCCTGCTGCTCGGACCCGGCCGGCTGAGAAGCCGGACGCAGCGATACGAGGGGTTGCCATTCGATCTCGCCGAACGGTGTGGCGCGGACCTTCTCGCCGTCCACCAATGGCTGGCGCCGGTGCGGCGCCGCGTCCGGCGAGCGGCCTCACCCGACCTGCTCGCCGAGGCGCAGGCACGGGGGTTCCCGATCATGGTCTGGACCGTCGACGGGCCCCAGCGCTTGCGCGCATATCTCGCAGATGGGCGTGCGGCGGGGATAATCACTGACCTGCCTGGGCTCGCGGTCGAGACCCGCCACGAGCTGCAGTCCGGGGTCAATCGGGAAGGGGCGACCGTCCGCCGGGGTCCGGCACGCGGAGATCAGGACGATTCCATTGCCACCGCACAGTAACCGGACCAACTCGGCCCCCGTTGAATGATCAAGTGCGCCCGGTGACCCCGAGATGACGCTACCTCGGGCGTATGAGGACCAGCTTGTCGAGCGTGCCAAATCGGACGCCGACGCCTTTGGGGAACTGTACGACCACTACTTCGGGCAGATCTACCGGTTCGTTTTCAGCCAACTCCGAGACCAGGAGGCAGCTGAGGACGTTACCTCAGAAGTGTTCTTCAAGGCACTCCGCGCAATCGGGCGATACAAACCCTCGGGCCATCCGTTCAGCGCCTGGCTCTATCAGATCAGCGTCAACGCAATCAATGATCATTACCGCAGCCGTAAACCGACCTCGAGCCTCGACAGCGCCATCGCTGTCGCGGATCCGGCACGCCCTGTCGACGACCGCGTCGTGGACAGCGCTGAGGCTGCGCGCGTCTGGGCGGCGATCGACGATCTCCCGGCCCAGCAAAGGGCAGCGATGACGCTGAAGCTCGGTGAGGACATGAAGCTCGCCCAGATCGGCGAGATCCTCGGCAAGAGCGAGGGCGCGGTGAAGCTGCTCATCCATCGCGGGATGATCGGCGTGCGTGCACGCTTGGGCATCGTCGTCGCGGTCGAGGAGCAGAGCTGATGTCCTGGATGGGCGGCTGGTTCGATCCCGAGCTCGAGGACCTGTTCCACGACGAACCCGAACTCCTCGAGACGGCGCAGCGGGTGCGGGCGTCCCGCCCTCGCGTTGAGGCGGACCCACGCTTCCAGAATCGCCTGCGCGCCCAGCTTGTCGCCGAAGCCTCACGCGGCCGGGGCGCCCTGGGCGTCCGGCGTCGCTGGCGTCTCGGTCCTGCGGGATTCGCATGGGGTGGCGCGGTCGTCGGCGCGGCATTGATCACGGCCACGGTCTTCACCTTTCTCTCGAACAACACGCAGTCGCAGACGGTGACCGCGTTCTCGCAACTCACCGCCCAGCACTCCGTCAGCCCGGACCAGGTGATCACGGTCGCGTTCAACCAGCCGATGAACGAGCAGGTCGTCGTGGCCGGCGTCCACATTCAGCCGGCGGTCAAGTTCTCGCCCTCGTGGAAGGGGAACAACCTGGTGATCAAGCCGCTCTATCACCTCGCGGCGAACACCGCGTACACGGTGACCATCGCCAAGGCGGCCATCCGAGCGGCCTCTGGGGCTTCCGCGGCGGCGCCGATCAACATCAGCTTCGGGACTGCCCCGACGCCGGCCCCCATACCGGCTTCACCCCCGACGCTCGCCCCGGTCACCCTCGGGATGAATGGTACGGGTGGCTCGCTGCTCTACGCGCCGGATGGCTCGACGCTCCTCAGCACCGTCGGTCTGGTCCCAGGATCGTCGACGGCATCCCCATCCGCTTCAGCGTCTCCATCGCCCACGCCCACACCAGGAAGTTCCACGCCGGCACCTGAAGGCGCGACGTCCCAGACGCCTGACGTTCCGGGTGGATTGGTCGCATTCCCGAACTCGGGGGCGCCGACAGCGATCGGGTCCTCGCCGAGTGCCATCGCGTACTCGCCCAACGGCGGGAGATACCTGGCGATGGCGATCGACGACGGCAATGGCGGGTCTCGGATCGTGACCACCCTGAGCAATGGGACCCAGCGCGCGAAGCTCACCAACTCGCCCACGCCGGTCACCTCCCTGACCTGGGCCACGAACGACCGGATCATCTATAGCGACGGCACCACCATCGACTCCGTGGATCTCTCTCATCGGACTGCCGTGCTGTACAAGCTTCCCGCCGGGTCGGGGACGATCACCGAGCTCGCACCCGGTGGCGCGTATGCCTACGTCTCGCCGGCGAACGGCACCGACGGCGCTCTGCTCAACGTCAACACCCGGGCGGAGCAGGCGCTGCGCGGCGCTGCGACCGACGTCGCATTCAGCGGCGATGGCGCCACCGTCGCGTGGGTCGATAGCTCAGCGCAACCGGCGCGTCTCTTCAGCGAACCGGTGGCACAGAACGCCGCGACGCCCGTCTCGATGCCCGACGAAACCGCCACCCCGAGCGACGTCGCCCTCGACTACCGGGGCGACGAGATCGCCTACGTCAGCACCGGTTCGACCGGCGTCAGCGACCTCGTGGTTGCGCAGCTTGCGAACGGCACGCCGCTGGCGGTGACGCCGATCTCGAACGCGTCGCAGCTCGCGCTGTCTTCGTCGGGCGATGAGGTGGCCTTCGTCTCCACCACCGCAGGCGGCGCGACCATCGAGCAGGCAGCGGTGCCGGGCGCCGCCGGGATCCACGTCAGCGGCCCACGCATTCCTGACGGCGCCAACGACACCCTCCAGAGTTTCATCCAGGCGCAGGTCGGATCGAACGGCCAGCCCGACCTCGGCACGCTGGCCACGCTCACCACCGGGGATGCCGATGCGGCGGCCAACACACCGCAGAACCTCAGCCGTGCCTACGTCATCAGCGCATACCTCAAGGCGCAGGAAGTCGTCCAGGCCAGCATCGAGCTGATCGTTGATCCGGATGCGCAACACACCAACGCGCGGGTCGCGAGCGAGACGGTGCTCCTTGAACTGTCACCCACCGGATACCTGGTCAGCTCGGTCGAGACATCCGCGCTCCGCGACGAGTCCGCCGGCCCACACGTCGTGCAAGTGACATCGAGCACCGCGAATGGCGTCACCACGCTCCTCGTGACGTTCGACAGTGACCTCAACCCCGACACCGTGGCGGCCGCGATCTCGGCGATCTCCGGCTCGGGCGCGACCCTCCCGTCGACCACCGTCTACAACGCCGACACGCGCACCGCGACGGTCACGATCGCCAACGCTCCCGCCGGTACGCTGACCCTCGATATCGGGACGGCACTCACCGACGTCGAAGGTCAGGCGCTCGCCAGCAGCTTCACCACAACGTTCGCAGCCGGCTCCTAGCCGAATCCTCCCCGAAGGGAGCACCAGAGGCTCGCGAGCACGGGTATGCGCATCGTCCCGTCTGCCGCGGTCCAGGGCAGCAGCGCACGCTGACATGCGAAGCGCACCGCGGCACCAATGCGCTCGGGTTGGTGTTCAAGCTCTCGCACAACCGGTCGCTCGAGGACCATCGCGGTCCAGTACTCGCTGATACCGTCGAAGCGCACGACGTCGTGGACCGCAATGGGCTCCCATCGCGGTGAGTGTTCTGCGTCGGGAGACGCAAGGCACTGGGTGACGAATTGCGACTGGATTCCGGCGACATCGCGCAGCGCCTCGACCAGCACGGCTTCGTGCGAGGGCGGGAGAGACGGGTTCCACGTGAGCACCGCAGCGCGACCGGCTGGACGGATTGCTCGGTCCGCAGTGTCGAGCAGCGACCCGTCAGTCCAGAACCCGTAGGTGCAGAGCGATGCGACCCGGTCCAACGACGCGTCGCCCAGCGCGGAGGCAGCGCCGGCCGCCAGGTGCGTCGTCACCTCACACCCACAGGCTGATGCCTCAGCCCTAGCGGCGGCGAGCAACCCCGCGTCGGTGTCGACGAGCACCACCCGGCCCACGTCCCCGACTGCGGAACCGAGCGCCACGCCCAGCGTCCCCCCATCACACATCAGGTCGCAGGCGGTGTCGCCCGGGTGCACTTCGAGCGCATCCACCACTTGCTCGGCAAGCGGTCGCAGCACCGCCTTCGCGTACAGCCGCCCGTATCGCGGCTCCAACGTCGCTACCCGGAGACGGCGATCGCGGCGGCGATGGCCGCAGCGCGCGCCGGATCGCGCACGACCCGGCGCAACGGCTCCTGACGCTTCGCCCACTGGTCTGCCGCTGCAACCAGCTCCGGGTGCTCCTCGATGAACGCGGTGCTGTAATCGCCGGCGCGGAAGTCGGGGTCATCCATCACCGCGAGGTGGTACGCGATGTTGCTGTGGATCCCGGTGATGACGTATTCGAGCAGCGCGCGGCGCATGCGGTCGAGCGCCATGTCACGCGTCGGCGCATACGTGATCAGCTTGGCGATCATCGGGTCGTAGTTGGGGGAGACGAGACCCGGGCTCACCAGCGAGCTGTCGACGCGCACGCCCGGTCCGGCCGGTTCGTGGTACCCGGTGACCTGCCCCGGGGACGGAGGAAGCCGCGCGCGTAGTTCTCCGCATTGATCCGGCACTCGACCGCGTGGCCGCGCGGGACCACCTGGTCCTGTGTGAGCGACAATCGCTCGCCGGAGGCGATGCGCAACTGCTCGGCCACGAGATCGATGCCGTACACGAGCTCGGTGATCGGGTGCTCGACCTGCAGACGGGTGTTCATCTCCAGGAAGTAGAACTCGCCATTGCGGTAGATGAATTCGACGGTGCCGGCATTGACGTACCCGACGGCCTTCGCCGCTGTCACCGCCGCATCACCCATCCGCGCGCGGGTCGCGGCGTCGATGACGGGCGACGGGGCCTCCTCGACGATCTTCTGGTGCCGCCGCTGGACCGAGCACTCGCGCTCGCCGAGGTGAATGACGTTCCCATGCATATCCGCGAGCACCTGGATCTCGATGTGGCGCGGCTGTTCGAGGTAGCGCTCGAGAAAGATCGTGTCGTTGCCGAACGCTCGCTGCGCGGTGCTCTTCGCCGTATCGAATGAGGCGCGGAGCTCCTCCTCGTCGCGGGCCACGCGCATCCCGATGCCACCGCCGCCCGCGCTCGCCTTGATGAGCACTGGGTAGCCGATCTTTGCGGCCGCCGCCACGGTGTCGTCGATGCTCCCGAGCGCATCCGTCCCCGGCACGACCGGGACGCCCGAGTTGCGCATCCGCTCGCGCGCGGGCACCTTCTCGCCCATCGCCGCCATCGCATCCGGGGGCGGACCGATGAACACGATGCCGTGCTCCTCGCATGCCCGAGCGAACTGCTGGTTCTCGCTGAGGAACCCGTACCCGGGATGGATCGCCTGCGCTCCCGTCGCACGCGCGGCGTCGATGATGCGGTCAATCACGAGATACGACTGCGCCGCCGGCGCTGGACCGATCTCCACCGCCTCGTCGGCGAGCAGCACGAACGCGGCGGTGCGGTCGACCTCGCTGTGCACGGCCACCGTGCTGACGCCCAGGTCACGGCATCCACGGATGATGCGGAGCGCGATCTCGCCACGGTTGGCGATCAGCACCTTGTCGAACATGCGTCAGCCGGCGCTCATGCGCCGATCTGGATCAGCGGGGCTCGCGGGGCCACCACGGTTCCCTCGGTCACGTACACCTCGGTGACGGTGCCCGCGCGCGTCGCGGTGATGTCGTTCTGCATCTTCATCGCCTCGAGCACACAGACGACATCGCCGAGCGCGACGTGATCGCCGACCTTCACGTTGACCTTGAGCAGCAACCCCTGCATCGGCGAGACGATCGTGCCCTCGCGAACGGTCGGCGCGGCCGGCTTCGCTGGGCCGACCGCCACGGCGCCGGGATCGACCCCGCCGCCGATGATGCGCACCGCATAGCTTTGCCCGTCAACCTCGACGGTGAGCTCGCGAACCGGGAGCGTCTCCGGCTCGTCGCCCGGCGTCTCGCCGGCGGCGACGTCGGCGTCCGCGAGCGGCTCGGACGCCGCAGCGGGAGCGGGAACGTCGGGCTCGTCCCCGAGGCGCTCGGCCACCGCATCACCGCGGACCAGGTTGAGATACGCGTTGGGAAAGAGCGCGTACGTGACCATCGCCGCTGTGTCCGGGGTTCGATAGCCTTCGCGAATGAGCTCGCGACGGGTCGCGTCCATCACCGGCTCGAGCAGGTCCGCCGGCCGGCAGGTGATCGGCTCCTCGCGGCCATTGACGAGGCGGCGCACCTCGCGGTCGATGGGTTCCGGCGGCTCACCGTAGAGACCGAGGCAGTAGTCCTTGATCTCCTGGCTGATGGTCGCGTAACGATCGCCCTCGACCACGTTGTACACGGCCTGCGTCGCCATGATCTCGGTGAGCGGCGTGATCAGCGGCGGGTATCCGAGCTCGGCCCGGACCTGGACGACGTCGGCCTCCACCTCGGCCAGCTGGTTGAGCGCGTTGCGCTCACGCAGCTCGGCCATCGCGTGTCCCATCGCCGATGGCGGGAGCAGGCCGCGCAGTGCCGAGGTGTCGAGACGAGCCGCGAGGGGATCGATGACGTCGGTGTAATGCACCAGTTCCTGTTCGAGCACAAGCGCGGCTGCGGCGACGCGTTCGAGGTCGAGGCCGCAATCGACCTCCGTGCCCGCAAAGCCCGCGATGAGCGCCTCGGCGCCCGGCATCGATGCTCCGCCTGCCAGCGGTGAGAGCGCGCAGTCGGCCCGGTACGCTCCGGCTCCGGCCGCCGAGTAGCACGCCAGGGCAGACATCCCAGTCTGCGCGGAGATCGACACCGCCACCGGGACACCCGCAGCTTCCCGGATGACCCTGACGGCCTTCGCGGCCGTCGCCGCACCGAGCACTCCGAGTGGATCGTGGAGGCAGATGGTCGGGTAGCCGGCGTCGACGAGCCGGCGAGCCACGTCACCGAGCCCGTCCAGGCCGCGGTCCGGCACCTCGTTGTAGACGATGACTCCCTCCGCCTGCTTCCCGGTCGCGGCGATCGCGATCGCGCAGCGCTCGAGATTCCGAACGTCGTTCAGGGGGTCGTAACAGCGAAAGATGTCGACACCGGCAGCTGCCGCCGTCTCGATGAACGCGTTGACGAGATCGTCGGGCACCTGGCGATGGCCGACCAGTGACTGGCCGGCGATCACCGCGAGGAATGGCGTGATCGGCGCCGCGGCCCGGATGGCGCGAAGTCGCTCGAATGGGTCCTCAGCGAGAAAACGCAGGGATGCCTCGAAGGTCGATCCTCCGAAGACGTCGAGAGCGGCAAAACCGCAGTGATCGAGGGTCTCGGCGACCGGCAGAGCATGGCGGAGGCGCAGCCTGCTGACCATCAGCGACTGCTGCCCATGGCGGAGCGACGTCTCCACCAACTCGAGGCGGGGCACAGCGGGCCATTCTAGCCGCTACTGGAAGGTGAATCCCTCGGGCAGCTGCACCTTCGAGCGCATCCGGGCGCGCTCCTCCTTGATACGAGCGGCGACATCGTCATCGAACAGACCGATGATCTCGGCAGCGAGGTGCCCCGCATTGCGCGCGCCCATCGGACCCACGGCGACGGTCGCCACCGGTATCCCTGGCGGCATCTGGACGATCGAGAGCAGCGAGTCGAAGCCGGCGAGCGGAGTCGCCGCCAGCGGAACGCCGATCACCGGTAGCGTGGTCAGCGAGGCCAGCACGCCGGGAAGGTGCGCGGCGGCGCCGGCACCGGCGATGAGGACTCGCAGACCACGCTCCGGGGCGGCGAGTGCGTAGGCACGCACCACATCACCGGCACGGTGCGCCGACATGACGCCGATCTCCCATCCGATCCCGTAAGCGTCGAGCACCTCGCCGCAGGTGTTCATCACGGGCAGGTCGGATTCGCTGCCCACCACGATACCGACGCGCACAGGGGCGGTCACGGGCGCGTCCCCGCCAGGACGGGTCGCCCGATATCGCTGCGCGCCTGCATACCGTCGAAGTGCACGCGCGCAAGATTGCCATACGCGCGTGCTCGTGCGGCCTCGACGTCAGGCCCGGTCGCGGTGATGCAGAGCACCCGCCCGCCGGCGGTCCGCAGCGCGCCACCGGGATCCCGTGCTGTCCCTGCGTGAAAACAGAGGACATCGGCGTCGACCGCGTCGGTGCCGGTGATGACGTCGCCGCGGCGCACGTCACCGGGATATCCCGCCGCTGCGGCGACAACGCCCACCGCTGCCCCCGGTCGTGCGCGCGCGACGCCGGCGGTGACCTCGCCACGGGCGCATGCGGTGAGGATGTCGAGCAACGACTCCTCGAGCAACGGCAACACCACTTGCGTCTCGGGGTCGCCGAAACGAGCGTTGAACTCGATGACGCGCACGCCGTCCGGGGTGAGCATGAGTCCCGCGTACAGACAGCCGACAAAGGGATTTCCCTGCTCGCGCAGCGCTGCGATGCAGGGGTCGAGCACGGTGCGCGACACCTCTTCGAGCACTGCGTCGAGGTGCGCGTCCGGAGGTGGCGCCACCGCCCCCATTCCACCGGTGTTGGGTCCGCGATCGCCATCGAAGATGCGCTTGTAATCGCGGGCGGGGACCAGGGTGCGCACGCTGCGTCCGTCACTGAGCCCGAAGACGCTCATCTCGGGACCGGTGAGCAATTCCTCGACGACCACCTGACGTCCCGCATCACCGAAGCGCAGCTCTCCGAAGCACTCATCGAGCGCCCGCTCCGCCTCGGCGACGTCGGCACACACCATCACTCCCTTGCCCAGGGCGAGGCCGTCGGCCTTCACCACGCACGCCCCGCCGAGCTCGGCGATGAACGCGCTGAGCCGCATGCGATCTGCCGCTTCACCGGCAGACCAGCGCGCCGTCGGGATCCCCGCCGTCTCCATCAGCGTCTTCGCAAATGTCTTTGACGAACTCGATTCGCGCCGCGGCCGCAGTGGGTCCGAAGACGAGGATGCCGCGCGCATGGCACGCGTCCGCAACCCCGGCCGCAGCGGCGGCGTCCGGGCCGATGATCACCAGATCGACGTCGCGCTCAGCCGCGAGCCGCGCCACCGCCTGCCCATCGGTGACATTGACGGCGATGCTCTCGGCGATCGAGGCCGTGCCGGCGTTGCCCGGCGCCACGATCACCGACAGGCCCGGGTCATCCTGCAGGCACGCCCACGCAAGCGCGTGCTCGCGTCCCCCGGATCCGACGACGAGGACTCGCCCTATTCCCATTCGATGGTCGACGGCGGCTTGCTCGAGATGTCGTAGACGACCCGGTTGACCCCCGGCACCTCATTGACGATGCGCCGGCTGATCAACCCGAGGACGTCGTATGGGACGCGTGCCCAGTCGGCGGTCATCCCATCCTCGCTCTCGACGATGCGCACGGCGACGACATTCCCATAGGTCCGGTAGTCGCCCATGACCCCCACCGACGAGATGGGCGTCAGGATCGCGAACGATTGCCACACCTTCCGGTAGAGGCCGCTGCGCTTGATCTCGTCGATGACCACCCAGTCCGCGGCGCGCAGAGTTTCGAGGCGCTCGCGGGTGACCGCGCCGATGATCCGGATCGCGAGTCCTGGTCCCGGGAACGGCTGGCGGTACACCATGTCCTCGGGAAGACCGAGCGCCAGACCGACATTGCGAACCTCGTCCTTGAAGAGGTACCGCAACGGCTCGACAAGCTCGAACCGGAGGTTTTCCGGAAGCCCCCCGACGTTGTGATGGGTCTTGATCTTGGTCGCGTTGTGGGTGTCGTGTGAGGTCGACTCGATGACGTCGGGGTAGAGGGTGCCCTGCGCCAGGAAGTCGATGTTGCCCAGGCGGGTCGCCTGCTCCTCGAACACCCTGATGAAGGTTGCGCCGATGCGCCGGCGCTTCTCCTCCGGGTCGATGACCCCGGCGAGCGCATCGAGGAACTGATCGGTTGCGTCGACGTGCACGAGGTCGATGTGGCGCTGGGTGCGCATCACATCGACGACCCGGTCGCCCTCACCGCGACGGAGCAGGCCGTTGTCGACGAACACGCACGTGAGCTGATCACCGACCGCGCGGTGCACGAGCGTGGCCGCCACCGCCGAGTCGACACCACCGCTGAGCGCGCAGATCACCTTGCCGTCGCCGATCTGATGCCGCAGGGTGTTGATGGTCATGTCGATGAACGAGGCAGCCTGCCAGGTGCCCGCGCAGCCGCAGACATCGATGAGGAAGTTGCGGAGGATGTCGCGCCCGAGCGGCGTGTGCGCCACCTCGGGATGGAACTGGATGCCGTAACGCCGGCGAGGCCCGACGAAGGCGGCGCACGACGAGTTGAGCGAGTGCGCGATCGCCCGGAAGCCCTGAGGAAGCTCGGTGACGACGTCACCGTGCGACATCCACACCGCCAGCTCCGAGGGAAGCCTGGCGAAGAGCCCCGCCTCCTCGTCCACGGTCACCGATGCGTGCCCGTACTCGCGGCGCTCCGCCGGCGCGACCGCACCGCCGAGGTTCGCGGCGAGGAGCTGCATCCCATAGCAGATACCGAGGATCGGGATGTCGAGGTCGTAGAGCGCCGGGTCCGGGTGCGGAGCGCCGGATTCGAACACGGACGCCGGCCCACCGCTGAAGATGATGCCGCGAGGATCCCGGCGGCGGATCTCCTCCGCGCTGATGGTGCCGGGAACGAGCTCGCAGTACACCTTCGCCTCGCGCACGCGACGGGCGATCAACTGACTGTACTGGCTCCCGAAGTCGAGGACGAGGATCGTGTCCTGGGCGACCAGTGCTCGCGAGCGCGCCACCGCGCCTGCATCGATCGCGACAGTCATCACCGTCCTCCCACCGCTCCTCAGACCCCCATCCCGACACGCTGCTCGCGCTGCTGCACCTTGCCTTCGGTCTTGATGGAGGGGGCGATCACCATCTCGGTTTCCTGGAATTCGGCGATCGTCCGTGCGCCGCACACGCCCATCGCAGCCTTGAGCGCTCCGACGAGGTTCATGCTGCCGTCATCCACGTGCGCCGGTCCGAAGAGGATCTCGCGCAGCGTGCCCTTGATGCCGGTGCGGATACGCGTGCCACGGGGGAGGTTGGGGTCCGGCGTCGCCATCCCCCAGTGGTTGCCGTGTCCCGCGGCCTCGGCGGCCGCCGCGAAGATCGAACCGATCATCACCGCGTCAGCGCCGCTGGCGAATGCCTTGGCGACGTCACCGCCGAGACGCATCCCGCCGTCGGTGATGATCGCGACGCGCTCGCCGCTGCGCCGGAAATGGTCGTCACGTGCGGCTGCGCAGTCGCTGGTCGCGGTCACCTGGGGAACGCCCACGCCGAGGACCGCGCGCGTCGTGCACGCAGCTCCCGGACCGACCCCGACGAGCAAACCCTTGATGCCCGTGTCCATCAACTCGAGGGCTGTCGCGTAGTCGACGCAGTTGCCGGCAACCACGGGGATGTCGACGGAGTGCGTCAGCTCGGAGAACGAGAGGTGCTTGTACGACTTGCTCACGTGCCGGGCGGTGAGCACCGTTCCCTGCACGACGAGCATGTGCGCCCCGGCTTCCTGGACGATCGGCGCGCGGCGCTCGGCGTGCGCCGGTACGGTCGAGACCGCGCACGCGACACCTGCCCGCGTGATCTCCTCGATGCGCTGACCGATCAGGCCGTCCTGCACGGGCGCTGTGTAGATCTTCTGCAGCAGCGCGTTGATCTGGTCCACCGGGGACTCGGCGATCGCTGCCAGCACGTCGGCGGGATCCTCATACCGCGTCTGCACGCCGTCGAGGTTCAGAACCGCGAGCCCGCCAAGGTGTCCCATCTCCGCCGCGAAGCGGGTGTCGACGACCCCGTCCATCGCGGCGGCGAGGAAGGGAATCTCCATGGTGGTCCCGTTCACCGCGAACGACACGTCAATTTCCGCAGGGTTGACCGTCACGCGACCGGGGACCAGGGCAACCTCGTCAAACCCATACGCACGCCGGGCCCGCTTGCCTCTGCCCAACTCGAACTCCATCTGGAGATTCTACAGGAGGAAGGGGGAAGTCCGACCTTGGGATCGCACCATCTTGTGGGCAAGGACCACCGTACCCACCACATCTGGTGGTGCCTACGGATAGATTCCTCGGACCTTGGTGGCTTCGGCGACCTTGGTCACCGCGATGCGGAACGCGGCCTTGCGAAGCGTGACGTCGTGCGACTGCGCTTCGGATCGCACCGCCTGGTAGCTCCGCGTCATCACCTCGCGAAGCCGCGAGTTCACCTCACCCGAGCCCCAGAAATACGCCTGGATGTCCTGCACCCACTCGAAGTACGAGACGACAACACCGCCGGCGTTGGCGAGGATGTCTGGAAGGATGAGGACGCCGCGCGCCTCGAGCGCCTCGTCTGCCTCGGCTGTGAGCGGCGCGTTCGCACCCTCGGCGACGACCTTGGCGCGGACGCGGTCGGCGTTCCGCTCGCCGATCTGCGCCTCCAGTGCGGCGGGAACGAGCACGTCGACATCCAGCGTCAGCAGCTGTTCGCGGTCGATCTGCTCAGCGCCACCGTAGTCGGTGAAATGCCCGCCCTCCTCCTTGAGGTGGCGCAGAGCGGTGAGGTCGAGCCCCTCGGCACGGTACAGACCACACGTGCTGTCCGAAACCGCGACGACGGTCATCCCCTCTGCCGACATGAGCTCCGCGCACACGCCGCCGACCTTGCCGAAGCCCTGGATCGCGACGCGCGCACCGGACGGATCCATTCCCGCGTCGCGCATAGCGAGCACGGTGATCATCGTGATGCCGCGTCCCGGTCCGGTGAAGCGACCTTCGGAACCGCCGATCGCCTGTGGTTTGCCGGTGACCGACGCCGGCACCGAGTAACCGGCGTGCATTGAAAGCGTGTCCATGATCCATGCCATCACCTGCGGACCGGTGCCGAGGTCGGGCGCCGGAATGTCGCGATCAGGACCGACGATGAGCGAGATCTCGGTGGTGAATCGTCTGGTCAGCCGCTCGAGCTCGGCGATGCTGAGCTCGTGCGGGTCGCAGATGACACCGCCTTTTGCGCCGCCGAAGGGGACGTCGACAACCGCCGTCTTCCAGGTCATGTACATCGCCAGGGCTCGCGCATCGTCGAGGGTCATCGACGGGTGGTAGCGCAGGCCTCCCTTCGCGGGGCCGCGAGCGATGTTGTGCTGGACGCGAAAGCCCGTGAACACTCGGAACGACCCGTCGTCCATCTCCACCGGGAAGTGCACCACCAGCTCGCGTTTGACTTCGCGAAGCACCGCCCGCACCGAGTCGTCGAGCCCGATGGCGTCGGCGGTTGCGTCGAACTGCCGCTGGGCAATGCTCAGGGCGGAGCGCTGATTGGTCCCGGACATGCGCAGACCGCACTATACGCAACAAGCCACGGGTTTAGGTCGGTCCGGACACCCCGGATTAGCACTCCGACACCACGTGTAGTTGCCTGCCCTGGCAGCAACGCTGTGCACAATCATTGACAATCGCGATCACAACCAGCATGCTATGCGCGATCGACAAGGAGGTTTTGGACACCTCCTGTCACAAACAACAAGGAGGCCCATAGGATATGGCCAGGACCAGACGTAGGAGAGGCGGCGTCGAGAAGGCCGTCAAACGCACCGTGAGGCGCGTAGGGACGACTGCTCGCCGTCGCGCACCCGCCGCTGGTGGCGATCTCGTGAAGGCAGTGCAGAACCTCGTGAAGGCATTGCCCGTCGGCGAGCTGGAAAAGCGACTTGCGGGCCTCGAGAAGACTGTCGCGCGGCTCGAAGTGAGCCTCCGCGGTGCAGCCAAGCGCGCGTCGACCGCAGTCCGCGGCAGCAAGCGCACCACCGCTAAACGCGCCACCGCAAAACGCGCCACCGCAAAACGCGGCACCGCAAAGCGGACGACCGCGAAGCGTGCGACGGCGAAGCGTGCGACGGCGAAGCGTGCGACGGCGAAGCGGGCAACCGCGAAGCGCGCCGGCGCCAAGAAGACCGCGGCGCGCAAGAGCACCGCACGGAAGACCACGGCTCGCAAGACCACGGCCCGGAAGACCGCTGCCCGCAAGACCGCTGCCCGCAAGACCACTGCTCGTAAGACCACGGCCCGTAAGGCCTCTGCGCGCAAGACCACTGCTCGCAAGCCCGCAGCGCGCAAGACCACGGCCCGTAAGACTACCGCGCGCAAGACCACGGCCCGTAAGACCACCGCGCGCAAGACCACGGCCCGCAAGCCGGCTGCGCGCAAGACGACCGCTCGTAAGACCACCGCGCGCAAGACCACGGCTCGCAAGCCGGCGGCTGCCCGCAAGACCACCGCGCGTAAGCCGGTAACCCGCCGCGCGAAGCCGGTCGCCGCCGCTCCTGCTGCGGCGCCTGCGACCACCACCCCGAGCTGAGGCACAGGGACTCAACTCTCGACCCTTTCGTAGTTCGAAGGCCTCCGGCTCGAGCCGGGGGCCTTCTTCATGTCTGGTCACGCGACGGACAGCGCCGGCGCGAACCGACGGCGAGAGCCCCGCGGCTCAGTCGCTCAACACGCGGGCGACCACGGCGGCGACATGGCGAGCGCCGGCAGCATCGACATTCAGGTGGGTGACGCAGCGCATCGTGTGCGGACCCATCGTGCTCACGAGGACGTTCTCGTCGCGCATGCGGGCAGCGAGCCCGGCGGCCGGAGCCTGGGTTTCGAACATGACGATGTTGGTGGGTACCGCCGGCCTGCGGAGGGTCGTGCCGGGAATCCCCTCGATGCCCTCGGCGATGACCCTCGCGTTGGCATGGTCGTCCGCGAGCCGCCCGAGATTGTGCTCGAGCGCATACAGTCCGGCGGCTGCGATCACGCCGGCCTGACGCATGCCCCCGCCGAGACGCTTGCGCCAGCGCCGCACCTCGTCGATGGTGCGCGCCTCGCCGGCGACCACGGATCCGACCGGCGCGCCGAGCCCTTTGCTCACGCAGACGGTGACGGTGTCGCACTCGTCAACGAGAACGGCGGGCGTCACGCCGAGGGCGACCGCGGCGTTGAACAGCCGTGCTCCGTCGCAGTGCACCCGGAGTCCCAGCCGGTGCGCGGCGCGGGCAGCGGCCTGGACACGATCCGCGCCAACGGCGCCGCCCCCTCGGCGGTTGTGCGTGTTCTCGATGCACAGCAGCGTGGAGACCGGCTGATGGATGTCGGCCATGCGCACCGCCTCGTTGACCGCTGTCGCATCGGGAACGCCATCGACGCTGTCGAGGGTGCGCAGCTGGACGCCGGCAACGATCGCGGCTCCACCCGCCTCGTAGAAGACGAGGTGCGCCTGCGAGTTGGCGATGACCTCGTCGCCCGGACGGGTCTGCGCTGCGACGCATGTCAGGTTGCCCATGGTGCCGCTCGGGACGAAAACGCCGGCCTCCTTGCCGAGGCGCTGCATCATCTCCTCCTCGAGCCGGTTGACCGTCGGATCCTCGCCCCACACATCGTCACCAACCTCGGCGCGTGCCATCGCCGCACGCATTCCCTCATCGGGAACGGTCAGCGTGTCACTCCGAAGGTCGATGATGCCTGGCACGGATGCTGCTCTCGCGGTTGGTCACCCGTGCATCCTGAACCATAGACGGGCGGCCTCGCGATGTCATGCACGTCCGGTCGCGCCCCTCGCGTTTCGCCTCGTACAGGGCATCGTCAGCAAGACCGAAGAGCTCCGTCGCGGTCTTCGTGTTCTCTGGATACGCGGCGACGCCGACGCTGACGGTGAGGCGCACCGCGCCAAGCTCGGGAAGCTCGACCTCGGTCGCCGCGACCGCGGCACGAATCTTCTCGGCAACCAAGAATGCCTCCGCTGCGGAGGTGTTCGGCATCAGCACCACGAACTCCTCACCACCGTAGCGAGCGGCCAGGTCCGCGCGCCGAACGTTGCTGACCACGGTCCGTGCGAAGGTGGTGAGCGCCAGGTCGCCGGCGTGATGACCATGCGTGTCGTTCAGTGCCTTGAAGTGGTCGATGTCGAGCATGAGGATGGCGAGCGACGTTCCCAGTCGCTCGGCAAGCGCCACCTGCTGGCCGAGTGAGTTGATGAGGAAGCGATGGTTGTAGAGACCGGTGAGGTCGTCGATGCTTGCCTGGCGTTGCACCACGGCGAGGAAGCGGTAGCGCTCGAGCGCCAGCGAGACCTGCTCAGCCGTTGATGCGACCAGGTCGGCGTCCCCGGAGGTGAACGCGGTGTCCTGACCGGCAACCGCAAGAACGCCATGGACGTGCTTCGAGAGTCGGAGGGGAGCGACGCAGAAGTCGCGCACCAGGAGGCTCGCCTCGGGTGCCGCTGAGGTTGCGCCGAGGATGATCGCCCCGACGCCGGCATACCGATACCCCTCGCCAAGTGGCCCACGACCTTCGAGAAAGCCATCGAACGTGATCCGACGACCGCCGTCGGCAACCGCGAACGGATCACTCATCTCGGAGCCACTCACCACGATCATCGCCATGTCGACCTCGATCGCGCGACGCAATTCCGCGCAGACGTTGGCCAGGGCTCCTTCCAATGGCTGCGCATTGCTGAGCTCCGTCGCGACCGCGGCTCGCGTCGCCGTGGTGCGCATCGTCGATCGGACCTGCGTTCGCATCGCCTCGAAACTGGCGCCCAGCCTGCCGACCTCGTCCACGGAATCCGTGCGCACCGGGCGGTCGAAGTCACCGCTTCCCAGAGCCGCGACCGCTGCGTCAAGCCGCTGGAGGGGACGGCGCAGGTCGATCTGCACGACGATGGCGATGAAGAGCATCGCAACCAGGATCACCGCCACCAGCAGCAGGATCGACTGCCATCCGATCGGCGAACCTGAGAACGGAGTCGCCACCGCCAGTGTGAAGTCCTGAGCCGATCGCTGTCGACGCCACCGCGTACGAGTGCGAGTTGAGCGACACGACGCTGGGTACCTGCGTCGCGATCGCGCCGGCGAGCTCCGGGGTGAGTGATGTGAGACTCCCGGTCGCCGCCAGTGTACGGCCGCCGTCGACCAGGAGGATACCGACGGGGTCGGCCGCCGTAGCGATGTTGTGCGCAACAGCGGCGATCAGGCCGGCGGTCAGCGGACGGGCGACGAACGCGGTTGTGCTGCTTCCGGGAATGGTCGACGTGGCAACGAGCCATGCCCGGCCGCCAGGTCCCACGGCGGTCGTGGCTCGCGTCGACACCGCGTTGGCGATGGGAGACATCGACGCCGTGGAGAGCACGGTTGATCCCTGCACGGCGACAACCTGGCCGGCAGTCGTCAGGATCCCGAGCACGTCCCCGGTTCCGATCACCGATGTGTCCGCGATGAGCGTCGCTCGCAGCGCCTCCGGTGCGGCGACATCGTGGTCGGTGGCGAGCTGCCGTCCGACGCCGGCGATGAAGCCCGCCAGCGACGCGCGCTGGCCGTCGAGCAGGTTGGATGCGATGGACGCCTTGTCGGCTGCGCTGTTCTCAGCCTGCGTGCGGGCGCTCGCATCGGCGAGCATCAGAGGTACGACTGCGATGGCCATCCCGGCAACCAGGATCACCGCGGCGAACTTCAAGGAGAACGAGGCACCTCGCCAGATGCCCGTGAGCCTTCGCACCCCTCGCATTGATGTCCCTCAGCTGGATCGGCGCAGCAGCACGAGGGACACAGCCGCCACGGTCGCGGCCACCAGGACCATGGTGAGGGCGATCACCGGCGCGGCGCCCACGCCTTCAGCACCAGTCGCACCAACTGGAGTCACACCCGGAACCGTCAGTTCGGGGGGCGCGAGGACCGGCGGCCTCGAGTCAGATGCGGGCTCCTGTTCGCGCGCGGGCACGGGCGAGGAATGGGTTGTGGTGACGCCGTCTGTCCGCGGCGCGACCACCGGGGCAGGCGGCGAGGGGTTACGCGGCGCGGGTGTGGCGGCTCGCTTCGGGGGCGACGTCGGCGCTGACGCCGCGGTCGCCTCCGCTGACGGTTCCGGCGACTCGCTGGGTCGTGGAGATGGCTCCGGACGGCAGCAACGCTCCTCGCAACACCGGTCTCCATCGCCCTCGTCGCCGGACCCCCTGGCGTGGCAGTGATGCCCGGGTTCATCCTCGGGTTCTTGCCCGGGTTCATTCGAACCACTCGAGGCTGCGGATGCCGCCGTGCCGTCGAAATGCGGGGTCACGCCTGCCGCTGCGGCGGGGACATCCAGCGCGCCGAACAGCATCCACAGCAGCGACGCGCCGGCGATGGTCGTCCAGAGAGCGCGTCTGATCAGCAAGTCACCTCCGGCTCGATGCTACGACCGCCCTCGGTTGGACTTGTGACCGAAATGTGACACTTTCCCGGTGCCCGTCGTCGTCATCAATTTCATCGACGGTGAGGTCGTTCTCGCCGATGCACCGGAGATCACATTTGATCTCGCGATCCTCGACGCCGAGCTGCGATCGATCAACCAGAACAGCGAGCGAGCGCTCTTCCCGGTGAGCGCCATCCGGCAGATCCTTGTCGGTGATCCGGAACCGGCTCCGCCGGAGGCCGAGGTCGCGACCTGGGACCGCGCCGCGTTTCACTTCATCGACGGTCCGGTCCTCCGAGCCTCGATCCGTTCCGACGCTCATCTCGGCCGGTACGGCGGCGTCTGGCGAATCGTCGAACCCGGCGCCACGGAGTTGCGCACCATTGCGGTTCCCTACGCGGCGCTCAAGGGCGTCTATCAGATCCGTCAGTGGGATAGCCGTCCGGCGAGCGAGCGCGACGAGCATGCCGAGCTGGATCAGCTCGCGCGGGTGCTCGCGGAACGCGAGCGGACCATCGCCGGAGGTGGCACGGTGCCGACGATGCGACCGCTGCTGTCGCGGATGCGACGCCCGCCGGGTTCGGCCTGATCTCGGACCTGTCGCGCGTCTGTCGTCGCCGCAGAACCCGTTCGGACCTCGTGCTACCGTCGCCGCTGTGACCACCACGCCGGTGCGTGGCGAGCCCGAGCTCAGCGAAGCACCCCCCTCGCTGACAAGCCGCCTCCTCACCCCCCGAACCATCGCGTCCATCGGCATCGCCGTCGTCATCGTCGGCGTCGCCGTGTGGCGGGCGCCCATCGACTGGGCTTCTGCCTGGGACAACATCCGTCATGCCAACCCTTTTCTCTACCTGGCAGCGCTGGCGGTGTACTACCTGTCCTTCGTGGTGCGATCGATTCGCTGGCACGTGCTCCTCAAGAACGCGGGCGAGGAGCGGCCCCCGGCGTCACTGATCGGCATCGTGATCACGTCGTTCTTCGTCAACTGCGTGGTGCCGGCGAAGATGGGCGACATCTACCGCGGGTACCTCGCCAAGCAGAAGCTGGACGTTCCGGTGAGCAAGGCGCTGGGAACGATCATCGCCGAGCGGCTCATCGACCTCATCGTGCTGATGGCGCTGCTGCTCGCGGCCGGTGCGGTGGTGTTCCGCACCAAGGCACCCGGGATCCTGATCCCCTACGTGGTCATCGGCGTGGCCGTCTGCCTCGCCGGCGTCGGCGTGATCCTCGTGATGCGCGCGGGCCGCGGACAGCGAGTGCTGCGCCATCTTCCAGAAGCCGTCTTTCACCGCTATGAAAGTCTCCGGATGGGCACTGTCGACTCGTTTGCCCGCCTGCCCACCCTGTTGATGCTCACCGTGATGGTCTGGGCGGCCGAGGGCGCGCGGCTCGGACTCGTCGTCTTCTCGCTGCACCTGGCGGGCGTTCACCTCGGCCCGTCACAGTTCCTGTTGATCGCCCTGGTTGCGGCACTGCTCACCACCGTCCCGTTCCTCCCCGGCGGTCTCGGGCTCGTTGAGGCGGGCATGATCGGCGTGCTCATCACTGTCGGCGGCGTCACCAACTCAGCGGCGGCTTCGATCACGCTGCTCGATCGAAGCGTCAGCTACGGCAGCCTGGTGGTGATCGGCTTCGTCATCTTCGTGGTGACCCACGTGCGCGCCCCCAGGACGCACCGCGTCGCAACCCAGGGGTGAGAGCGCTCGTCACCGGCGGCGCCGGGTTCATCGGCTCGCACATCACCGACGCGCTCATCGATGCCGGTCACAGCGTGGTCGTGATCGATGATCTGTCCCGGGGCAGGCGCGAGCAGGTCAATGCGGGCGCGACCTTTGTTCAGCTGGACATCACCTCGCCGGAACTGGGTGCCGCGTTTGCCGATGCACGTCCCGCAGTGGTCTTCCACGCGGCTGCGCAGATCGATGTCCGCGAGTCGGTGCGCGACCCGCTGCACGACGCCGACGTCAACGTGGTCGGAACGGTGAATGTCCTGCGCGCGTCGGTGGATGCGGGAACACGCCGCGTCGTCTTCGCCTCCAGCGGGGGCGCGATCTACGGCGATACCGACGTCATCCCCACACCCGAGGACCATCCCTGCCGGCCGGAGTCGCCGTACGGAACCGCGAAGCTCTGCGCGGAAGCGTATGGCGGTACCTTCAGCCGTCAGGCGGGTCTGGAATTCGTCGCGCTGCGCTACGCCAACGTCTACGGGCCGCGTCAGGATCCGCACGGTGAGGCCGGAGTGGTCGCCATCTTCGCCACCCGGCTGCTGCATGGAGCGCCGGTGGTGATCAACGGCGACGGGACACAGACTCGGGACTACGTGTACGTTCAGGACGTGGTGCGTGCCAATCTCGCGGCGGTCGACGGACCCGCGGGGATCTACAACATCGGCACCGGCATCGAGACCGACGTCAACGCGCTCTATCGCATGCTCGCCGAGGCAACCGGCGTCACCGCGGCCGCCGAGAACGGTCCCGCGAAACCGGGTGAGCAGCGACGCTCGTGCCTGGAGACCCAGGGGACGCGTGAGCGTCTCGGCTGGACTGCCTCAGTCACCTTCGACGAAGGGGTGCGCACCACGATCGACTATTTCAGGACGGCGAGCTAACCGTCGAGCTGCGACCGAGCGCGTTCCAGGTTGGCCGAACTTCGACTTCGCAGGGTCGTGCCTGCGTCGCGCAGCGCGTTGTCCCTCGCAAAGCCGGGTGCTTCTGCAAGTCGCGCCGCCCAGCTCAGCTCATCGACGGCAAGCTCGAGCGCGGTGCGCGCCTCATCAAGGGTTGCATCGACAGGGATCCCGGCGATGCGTTCCAGCGCCTGCGCGCAACCGTCCAGACGGCGCCTGACCGCATGGGGCGAGCTGGCGTCGTCGCCGGTGCCATGTGTCATATCGAGCGCCTGGGCGGCCTCGGTCGCGGTACCGAGCACCGCGGCGAGCACCGCGCGCGGGTCTTCTTCGACAGTGGCGCCCGCTCCCATCATCCGGTAGGCGCCGTAGAGGAAAACGACCACAACAAGCGCGGCGATGACGTAGATCGCCACGGCCGGGTCCGCCGGTTACTTGTAGCGGAAGGTGATGCGCCCGCGCGAGAGGTCGTATGGGCTCAGCTCGACGCGCACGCGATCCCCGATGAGGATACGGATGTAGAACTTGCGCATCTTCCCCGAGGTGTACGCGAGCACATCCTGACCCGTCTGCAAGCGCACCTTGAACATCGCGTTGGGCAACGGCTCGACAACCGTAGCGTCCATCTCGATGGTCTCTTCCTTGACCTCGACCTGGGGAGTGCCGTCAGCGACGTCCCGTCGACGGACGGGGCCGCGCCTGCGGGTACTGCCGGGACGGGGTGGGCGTCGTGCCAAACAGGGTCTCCTCTAATCGGGTCGGGCGGTTCGCGAGCGTATCACGGAGCCGTTCCCTGATAACGTGATCTCGATGGCCCCCCCGGTTCGATCTCCATTCCTCGATGCGCTGCGAGAGCGCGTGCTCGTCTTTGACGGCGCCATGGGCACCAGCCTGCATGCCGAGAACCCCGGCATCGAAGACTACGGCGGAGCGAGGCTGGAGGGGTGGATGGACGGTCTTTCCATCCATGCGCCGCAGATCGTCGAGCGGGTGCACCGCGGATTTCTTGAGGCGGGGTGCGACGTCATCGAGACCTGCACGTTCCAGGCGACGCGCCCGCGCCTCGAGGAGTGGGGTCAGGGCGACGTCACCACCGACCTGAACGTGTCGGCCGCGCGCCTCGCCCGGCGGATCGCCGACGAGTACGCCGTCGACGGGCGTCCGCGCTTCGTTGCCGGGAGCATGGGCCCCACCGGCTTCCTGCCCGCCTCGAGCGATCCGTCGATGAGCCGGCTGGGGTTCGCAGACCTCGTGCCGGTGTACCGCGAGCAGGCCGCCTCGCTCATCGAGGGTGGCGTCGACGTCCTCATCATCGAGACGCAGCAGGACATTCTCGAGACCAAGGCAGCCGTCTTCGGCGCCCGCGAGGCCGCTGCCGCGGCGGGGCGCCCGGTCGCGATCATGACCACCGTCTCGCTGGACGTCACCGGCCGCATGCTGCTCGGCACCGACGCGGCGGCGGTGCTCGCCGTGCTCGAGTCGCTGCACGTCGACGTCATCGGGTTCAACTGCTCCACCGGGCCGGAGCACATGCGCGAACCCATCCGCTACATCACGTCGCACACGACGCTGCCGGTCGCATGCATCCCCAATGCGGGATTGCCGATCAACGTCGACGGCCAGGCACACTACCCGCTGCAGCCGGTGCCCATGGCCACCGAGCTCGCGAGCTTCGTGAGCGAGTACGGGGTGAGCGTCGTCGGCGGCTGTTGCGGATCGACTCCCGAGCACATTCGCGAGCTGGTGACGCACGTGCGCGCGGCGACACGGGCGCAGGTGTCGCCGAACGTCGAACCGCGTCTGGCGAGCAGCATGCACGCGATCGACCTGCGTCAGCAGCCGGCGCCGTTGCTCATCGGTGAGCGGGTCAATGCACAGGGGTCGCGCGCGATCAAGCGTCTGCTCCTCGCGGACGACTACGACGGCATCCTGGGCATCGCGAGGACGCAGGTCGAAGGTGGCGCGCATGCGCTCGACCTGTGCGTCGCGGTCACCGAACGCAGCGATGAGGCCGAGCAGATGCGCTCGGTCGTCAAGACGCTGCAGATGAGCATCGATGCGCCGCTGGTCATCGACAGCACCGATGCCGACGTCATCAAGGCGGCGCTCGAGGTCTACCCGGGGCGCGGCATTGTCAACAGCGTCAACCTCGAGAACGGACGTGTCCGCTGCGACGCCGTGCTGCCGTCGGTGCGTGACCACGGCGCCTGCGTGATCGCCCTGACCATCGATGAGCAGGGCATGGCACGGACCGCCGAACGCAAGGTCGAGATCGCGCGCCGCATCCACGACCTCGCCCGTGACGAATTTTCGCTGACGCCGGATCAGCTGATCTTCGACGCGCTCACCTTCACGCTCGCAACCGGGGAGGCGGAGTGGATCGAACTCGGCGCGCGAGACCATCGAGGGCATTCGCGCCATCAAGCGCGAGCTTCCCGGCGTGCTCACGGTGCTCGGTGTGTCCAACGTGTCCTTCGGACTGGCGCCGCACACGCGCCCGATACTCAACAGCGTCTTCCTCCACCACTGTGTCGCGGCGGGGCTCGACGCCGCGATCATCAACCCGACGCATGTCGTCCCGTATGGGGAGATCGACCCCCAGGCGCGACGTCTCGCCGAGGAGCTGGTCTTCAACAGCGCCCCCGACGCGCTCACCAAGTTCATCGCTCACTTCGATGACGGCGCGTCCAGTGGCGGGGCCGGCCTGCCCGAGACGTCGGACCCGTACGAGGGGATGTCGACCGTGGAACGCATCCACGCGCAGATCCTGCATCGGCGCAAGGACGGCATCGAGGAGCAGATCGACCTCGCGCTGCAGGACCTCGATGCGGTGAGCGTTCTGAACACGGTGCTTCTGCCCGCGATGAAGGACGTCGGCGACCGCTTCGGTTCCGGGGAGCTCATCCTGCCGTTCGTGCTGCAGAGCGCCGAGGTGATGAAGCGCGCGGTGGCGCACCTCGAGCAGTACCTGGAGAAACGTGAGGGGTATACCAAGGGCAAGGTTGTGCTGGCGACCGTGTACGGAGATGTGCACGACATTGGCAAGAACCTGGTCAACACCATCCTCAGCAACAACGGCTACACCGTGTTCGACCTCGGCAAGCAGGTGCCGCTCAACACCATCATCGAGAAGGCGCTGGAGGTCGAAGCCGATGCGATCGGCCTGTCGGCGCTGCTCGTCAGCACCAGCAAGCAGATGCCCGCGTGCGTCAAGGAGCTCGACGAGCGTGGTCTCAGCTATCCGCTGATCATCGGTGGCGCTGCGATCAACCGCGGATTCGGCAGACGCATCCTCTACCTGGACCAGGATCGTGCGTACGAGCCCGGCGTCTTCTACTGCAAGGACGCCTTCGAAGGACTGGAGACCGTTGACCAGTTGCTCGATCCGGAGCGGCACGACGCGCTGCTGATGCGCGTCCTCGAGGAGGCGCGCGTGCATCGAGTGCGCGAGCACGAGAAGCTCGAGCGCCGCAACGCCGCGGCCGCCGGCGCCGCGGTAGTACCCACGCAGAGCGCGGTCCGGCGGAATGCGCCGATCCCCACCGTCCCGTTCTGGGGGGCGCGGGTGCTGCGCAACATTCCCATCTGGGACGTGTACCCGTTCATCGATCGCAACTCGCTCTACAAGATGAGCTGGCAGTTCCGCGGTGTTCGCGATCCCGCCAAATGGGAGGACCTCCTCCACAGTGAGCTCGAGCCGCGCCTGCAACGCTCGATGGAGGAGGCGGTGCGCGACGGCTGGCTGCAGCTCGAGGCCGTCTACGGATACTGGCCGGCACTCGCCGACGGCAACACGGTGGTCGTGTACGACCCGACGGACATCGACGCCGAGCTCGGGAGGTTCACGTTCCCCCGCCAGTCCGAGCAGCATCGGCTTTGCCTCGCGGACTACATCCGCCCTGCCGAGGATGCTGCCGACGGTGAGCGAGACGTCATCGCGCTCCAGGTGGTCACCACAGGTCCGGGCGCGTCCGAGCTGTCCAACCGCCTGCAGGTCGATGGTGCCTACGACGACATGCTCCGGATTCATGGCTTCGCAACGCAGATGGCCGAGGCCACGGCCGAGTACGTGCATCACAGGATCCGTCGCGAGCTGCGCCTCGGCGAGGACCAAGGTCGCCGCTACTCCTGGGGCTACCCCTCATGCCCCGATCTCGAGGACCACGAGATCCTCATGCGGATCGTCCCCGCCTCCGACATCGGCGTCACCCTCACCGAGGGGTACCAGTTCGTACCGGAGCAATCTACCGGCGCAATCGTCATGCACCATCCCGAGGCTCGCTACTTCGCCGTGTATGGCGGGGCGGCGATCGAGGAGGACGCGCCAGGAGCGCCGGAACCGGTGCTCGTGGCGCCTGGAGTTTAGAAAAGGTCCGGTCCGGGGGCCTGTCACGGCGGGGACCCCTCGCCGCTCAGCTGCCCGGTCTGACTCCCCATCGCACAGTGTTCTGGGACCGTCTTGCGCGGCGCCGGTCAGCAGGTCGGCGCTTCCCCCCGCCGTGCCACCCGGACCAGTCATTTATGGATCCCAGTCGCGGCGTGCCTGTTGCCTACTTCGCTTGTTCCTTTGCCTTGGCGATCTCGGCCAGTTCGGCTCGCGCGGCAGCGGCGATGTCGGCGCCGGTATTGGCGTGTCCGTTGATGCCCCAGCCGCCTTCAGGTGATTCGGTGATGAGCACCCAGGTGCGCTCCGCAAGGGTTGGGTCCTCGGCTGCTGTGGCGACGATTTCGGTCAGCTCCTTCACGACGCCGAGCTGCTTGTCCCGGTCGAGGACGCCGATGGGCGTGAGGACCTGGACACGTACGTAGTTGCTGTCACCGGACACGTTCGACAGCGAATCCTCGGGAAGGTCGTGGATGAAGGCGGCGGTGTTGTCCTTGAAGAGTGAGATTGGCGGGACCTTCTCCCAGCGCATCACGGCGGCTGCGAGGTTCTGGGCGAGCTCGTGCTTCGCTTTGAACGTTCCGGTGGCGGCGTAGACGTCGATCATCGGCATGGCCGGGCTCCTTCAGGAGTTATGGTGGTCGTCATAGTGACGCAGTGGAGCATGCACTATGACGATCGTCATAGTCAAGGGGTCGGGCAAGGCCATCCGCATGGCAGGTGACAGCCGCGAGCGGATGGTCCGGAGCGCTGCCTCGCTCATCGCCTCGAAGGGGGTCAGCGCAACCTCCTTCTCGGATGTCGTGGCCGACAGCGGCGCTCCTCGCGGCTCCATCTACCACCACTTTCCAGAGGGAAAGCAGCAGCTGGCGACGGAGGCGATCCAGTGGACATCGGATCGCGTCGTCGCATACCTTCGCGCCGGCACCGAGACGACCCCGGAAGCCGTTCTCGCCAGGTTCATCCAGCTCTGGCGTCAGGTCGTCGTCGCCTCCAGCGCATCGTCAGGCTGTGTCGTCGCCGGCGTCGCGCTCGACACCGGAGCCGAGGACGGTCTCATGGACGTCGCCCGCGAGACCTTTCGCTCCTGGGAGGCGATCCTCGCCGGTCAGCTCGAGCAGACCGGCATCCCGGCCGGCCGAGCGCGAGGCATCTCCCTCGCAACGCTCGCCGGGATGGAGGGTGCCCTGATCCTCTGTCGAGCCGAAGGCTCCGTTCAGCCCCTCGACGACGTGGCTGAGGAGCTGATGCGCCTTCTTCCGGCGGTCCCAGCTACGGGATAGCGATGCGGGCTCAAACCATCCCGTTCTGGTAGGCATAACGGACCGCCTGGGCGCGATCGCGCGCGCCTGTCTTGGAGAAGACGCGGTTGATATGCGTCTTGACCGTGGCATTGCTGAGGAAGAGCGCGGTCGCGATCTCGCTGTTCGACATCCCAGCGGCGATCAACTTCAGCACCTCGACCTCGCGCGAGCTCAGGCCGTCGGGAGGTGGCTGCGAGGGTACGGGCGTACGGGTTTGCCCCTCGAGTACCGCGGCGATGAGCCGCTGTTGAATCGCAGGGTCCAGGTGGGTTCTTCCGGCGGCAAGCGCGCGGATGGCCTGCTCGATCTCCTCGGCACTCGCGTCCTTGGTGAGATACCCACGCGCACCAGCCTTGAGCGCGGGAAACAATGACTTGTCATCGGCGTAGGTCGTGAGGACCAGCACCTGCGTTTCGGGAAGTGATGCGCGGATGTGACGGGTGGCCTCGGCTCCTTCCATACCCGGCATCCGAAGATCCATGAGCACGACATCCGGACGCTCGCGTCTGGCGCTCTCCAGAGCGGCCACCCCATCACCCGCGCTCCCTACGACCTCAACTCCGTCGATGAGTCCGACGAGCATCGTCAGTCCATCGCGCACCACTCGCTGATCGTCTGCGATGAGCACGCGGATCGGCGCTTCGGTCATGCGGGCACGACGATCTCGACACGCCAGCCGTGCTCGATCGGGCCGGCCTGAACGGTGCCGCCCACCCGTTCGAGCCGCTCGCGCAAGCCGGCAAGCCCGCGCCCGCCGCCGACATCGCGCAGGCCTTCGGCAGCTCGAAGATCAGATCCGGATGAGACGCGATCCTCGACGATCAGACGGGTCGAATCCGTGTCATACCGGAGGCGAATGTCGACTGTGGCGCCCGGCGCGTATCGAGCCACATTGGTCAGCGCCTCCTGGACGCCGCGATACAGCGCGAGGCCGGCGTCCGGCGGGATCGTCCGCGCGGCTCCCTCAACGCTCAGCTGAACGTGGGCGTTCATGTCGTTCCTGAAGCTCGTGATCAGCGACCCAATCTGCGCGACCCCGGGGAGTTCCTCGCCGCGTAACGCGCCGACGGCCTGGCGAGCGCTGACCAGACCGTCCTTCACCAGCTCACCTGCGCGGTCGATGGCGGCGCGCGTTGGCCGCGTTGCACGATCGCGCTCGGCGAGCTTCCGTGCCGCCTGGAGCTGGATTGCCGCCGCAGAGAGTGAGTGTGCGAGCACGTCGTGCAGCTCACCGGCGATGCGGCTGCGTTCAGCCATGGCCGCAGCCCGCGTCTGCTCGTCGCGTGCGTCCTCGAGTTGAGCCAGCAGCAATTCCACTCGATCCTGATTCGCACGCGACTGTCTCATGAAATAGCCGACGAATCCGAGCATCGCCAGCAGGAGCGCGGCAGCGAGGAATGCCACGGGCGCGCTTCCGGCGAGTGCTGCCGCGCTGACCGACGCGATGGCAACAGCGATGCCGATCGCCACACCAGACTTCAACGGGAGACGGACGAGCGCCATCCACACGGCCGCGCCACCGGCGAGGTCGGTTGCACCCTGAGGCTGCAGCGCCACAAGAGCGGCACCGGCTGCGCCCATCACCGAGACCACCGATGCCTGGAACCAGCGCTGTCGCGCGGCGAAGCCAGGTCTGATCGCCTCAGCGAGGGCTCCCGCGAAAGCGACGAGCGCGAGCGTGACACCCAGGCCGGGGCCCTGGAATGCAGGGTAAGGACGCTCGGCAACTGCGCTCGCCACGACGACAACGATCACAGCGAGTCCCAGCGGTCGCAGCGCGTCTCGCTGGCGTTGCACTCGTTGTTCGGCACGCTCGCGAGCCTCAACGACCCGCCGAACTCTCGCCGTCTGAAGCCGTCGACAGGTCGGTCATGCTGGTGAGCTCTCCGGTGGCGAGCATTCGCTGCAGACAATAGAACGCCCCCGGCCCATGCGAGGGATCCCGAGGCGTTCCAAGGCTGCGCGGTCGATCAGAGTGCAGCACCGAAGGCGCTGATGGTCGCTGCGGGGACCGCCTGGACGACGCGGCCGCGGAGGGACACGGTCACCACGCGAACCGTGACTTCGCAGATCGCCATGGAGACCAGGGCCACCGGCCAGGCCGCTGCGCTGATCTGGTGGGAGATGCTGAAGCTGCGAATCGCCGGCTCGGCGCCGTGGGTCACGACGAACGCGAAGACGATCCTCGAGGAGATTCCGGCGATGAGAAGCGCGCCGGCGACCCAGCCAACTCCAGCGAGTGCGAAGCCGTCGTTCCCGCGGCGTACGTGGGTCGCGAACCCGCTCAGGAGACCGAGCGAAACGCCGGCGCCTGCCAGGAGCCCGATGAGCACGAGGTCGTTGCCGGACACCGGGATCGTGTGCAGGTACTGCCGGGCGACGAAGAACAAGATCACCAGCGGGATGACCAGCGCCCTGCGATCCAGCCGCTTCCCGCGGGCTTGCCAGCACACCATGAGGATGAATCCGGCGTTGATCAGGTAGTCCGTCGTGGTCATCGGGGCTCCTCCGTGAATCTGCGGTGTCGTCCGAAGTGGACGATCGCCATGATTCGGCGGCGGCGCTCCGAAGTCGTCCGCCCTTGGGTTGGACTTCTGGGAGGCACTCAACCGGCTCGCTCAACCCGTGGGTTGATCAAGCGCGTGACACTCGGGCACGCCGAGTGTGTCAGGAGATCCTGGCTCTACTCGGTGTAGCGCCTGATGCGGTCGTCCTCTTCCCCGTGCTCCGCCTGGTACAGGCCGCACGATTCAGGCTCGGACACACACGGCGGCACGGGATGGCGTCCGGTGAACTTGTGGGTCCGCCGATCGACGTGACAGTCGGCCTTGTAGCGGGTCAGCAGACCGAATGGGCCGGCACTGTCCCTGATGATCTGTTCGAGGTACGGGCAACGACGGCCGCGCGGCCGGGGCGGCGCCGACTGGCGCTGCGGCTCTGGCCTGCCGCGGGGCGGCGGCGGTGGTTCTGCTCGCATCGACCCCCCGAGTGTAGAACTCCTTACGGGGCGAGCATCGACTGGATGCGCGAGGCGAGTTCCTTGATCTTGAAAGGCTTCGCGAGCGTCTGGACGTTTCCGTAGGCCTCGAGCTTCGGCGCGGTCGACGCATTCACCAGGGCGCTGACCACCAGGACCTTCGGGTCGCTGCCGTGATTGGACCGGATCCGCTCGAGCACCTGCGTTCCGGAAAGGTCGCCAGGAAGCATCAGGTCGAGGAGCACCAGGTCCGGCTGGAACTCCACGAAGGCCGCCAGGCCCTCGTCGCCGCTCTTCGCCACCTTCACCTCGTAGCCCTCCATGGTGCAGAGCAGAGATTCGATGTCGGCGAGCGCGTAATAGTCCTCGATGATCAGGACTTTCTTCATGGCGGTACTCGTCGCTGGGCTCATTTGGGGATCCGGCCGAATATAGCACGGGGGTTTCCGGCGCTCCCGGTGAGTGTGACCAACCCGTCAACCACACGGCGCACCGCCGACACAGGGGCGCCATCCGGCGCCGCCTCGATCAGATCGTGCGGTCGATGAGGGTCCCGGTCCCGAGGCCGCCGCCGCAGCACATCGTCTGGAGCCCGTAGCGACCGTCGCGACGCTCGAGCTCGTGGAGCAGCGTGGTCATGAGCCGCGCCCCGCTGGCTCCGAGCGGATGGCCAAGCGCGATCGCCCCGCCGTTGACGTTCACCCGCTCCATGTCGGGGTGATGCTCGCGCTCCCAGGCAAGGACCACCGGCGCGAATGCCTCGTTGACCTCGAAGAGGTCGATGTCATCGATCTTCAGCCCGGATCGCTCGAGCAGCTTGGCGGTGGCGGGAATCGGTCCGGTGAGCATGGTCACCGGGTCCACGCCGACCACCACCTGCGCGGCGATCCGAGCTCGGGGCGTGATCCCGAGCGCAGTGGCGCGTTCAAGTGACATCAGAAGCACCGCGGCCGCGCCGTCGGTGATCTGCGAGCTGTTGCCGGCGTGGAGGATGCCGTCCGGCCTGAAGGCAGGCTGCAGGGGGGCGAGTGACTCAACGGTGGTATCCGGACGGATGCCCTGGTCCTGGCTGATCACCCGACCGTCGCCATTGGCCCCGACGACCACGGGCGCGATCTCGCGGTCGAAGCGTCCATTCGCCTGGGCGTCACCCGCGCGGCGCTGCGATCGAGCGGCAAACTCGTCCGCCTGCTCGCGGGTGATGTGCCACATCTCCGCGATCATCTCGGCGGACAGCCCCTGGGGCACGAGGTTGTAGAGCTCGAGCAACTCCGGCGGGAACGGCGTGCCTGGTCCCTGGAACACGGTGGTGCCCATGGGCACGCGGCTCATGCTCTCGACGCCTGCGGCAATGGTGATGTCGCACACGCCCGACTGGATGAGGTTGGCGGCGAAATGGATCGCCTGCTGCGACGACCCACACTGGCGGTCGACGGTGGTTGCGGGCACCTCGACCGGGAACCCTGCGGTGAGCACCGCCTGGCGCGCGATGTTGACCGCCTGCTCGCCGGTCTGCATGACACACCCGAAGACGACGTCCTCGACCATCGCCGGGTCGATGGCCGCACGACTGGTGACCTCGCGCAGCACGTGGGCGGCGAGGATGACCGGATGGACGTCGCGGAGATCGCCGTTCCGCTGGTTGCCGCGGCCCATCGGGGTTCGGACGGCTTCGACGATCACGACGTCAGTCATGGTTCACCTGTAGTTTGTTCGGAGCGCCCACCTTAGCAGCGGGAGCCGCGTCAGCCGCCAAAGCGGTAAACAGCTTCCACTACCGGTCGCGGCGCCGACGCGTCGAGGGCATTGGCAGGGCCTCGCTCCTGAGCCACGAGCTTCCATCCAGACGGCGGTGGCGCGTCGACGATGTCGTAGGCACTGAGCACGAGCACGTCACCGGCAGCGGGATGCCCGGTATACAGCGTCGCGACCGGGATGACCTGCATCCCCAGAGCGGCGAGCCCCGGGGTGGCGTCGTCGGTCTCCTGCTGTCGCGGCGGTGGGGGCAGATACGCGAAGAACGCCTCGATGTACGGAGGATCGAGGTTGCTCGACAGGTAGATCGGGTGCGAGCCAGCAACCTCGCGCGCGGTGGTGATCGCCGCGATCTCGCCGGTGTCGAAGTCCACGGCCGCACGGTTGGGATAGGCGGCGTAGAGGTCGACCGTGTAGAAGGTCGCCTGAGCGACGACGCCCACCGCCAGGATGCCGAACACAAAGGCTTTCGCACTGCTGCGGCCGGCGAGCACCGAGCGGAGGCCATCGGCGCCGAGCACGGCGAGGACAACCAGGAAGGGGAGCATTCCCGACGAACGCAGTGCGTGGGGCGTCCCATTGTTGGTCAGTGCCGCCGCCACCGGCGCGAGCACGATGCATACGACCAGGAATCGGACCAACGGTTCTCGCCGCCGCTGCCAGCACACCAGGATCCCGGCGATCAGGAGCGGCGCCATGACCCAGAGCAGCATCCCGCCGACCTCGGTGTTCTGACGGGGATTGCCGTCGCCCTGCGTGAAGAGGAAGTTGGGGCTGAAGTAGGCGAGGTAGTTGGCGAGAAAGCGATCGATCACCGTGCTGAGCGGGGCACCATCAGACCAGATGCTGATCGCGGTGAAGCGCCCGGTCAGAGCTCCAGGGTTGAGCAGCGCGTAGACGCCGAGCACGCCGTAACCGGCGGCGATCGGGACGAGTGCGCGCCACCAACCGGGCGTCTTTGCGAGACCCCAGCCAACCGCCAGGGCGATCGCGATCAGGAGGACCTCGAGCCGTGCGGTGGTGTAGCCGTAGATGGCGAACGCGAGCAGGGTGCCGGCGATCCCGAACCGGCGAGGCGTCGGCTGCCGTCCGGCGAGGCACCAGACTGCAGCCGACAGCAGCGCCACCCAGGAGATGGTCTCGAAGCCGACCCGGCTTTCGATGACCAGCCAGGGAGTGAAGCCGGTCAGCGCCAGGGTGCCCAGCGTGATCCACCTCGAGCCGGTCATCCGCCAGGCGGCGGCGGTGAGGAACCCCACCACCGCGAGACCGAAGAGCGCCGCCGGGAAACGCTCCACCGCGACCGTCAGGGGTAGAAAGCGGACCAGTGCCGCGACCGCATAGACATAGATCGGGTTCTTGTATTCGCCAAACGCCTCGAAGAAGAGGGGGAAGTGGATCCCGTGCTCGTCGACGCCGAAGTGGGCGATCGTCCAGGCGTTGTACCCGATCGACGCTTCGTCGACATAGAGACCCGGGGGCGACCCGGAGAGGTCGACAAGGCTGCGCACCACCACCACGGCCCCGAGGACGGCGACCGCGCCGACCCAGATCCGGCGGTGCGACCGGCCGGCGTCCGGTTCAGCCGTCACGCAACCGCGGCGGCGACGAAATCCGCGAACAGCCGGCGCGCCCAGTCACGCTCGAGGTAGAGCTCCTCGGGGTGGCACTGGAGTCCGACGACGAATCGTCGCCCCGGGTGCTCCACCGCCTCGACGAGCCCGTCGTGCGCGCGGGCGGTGACCACGAGATCCTCACCCAGGTTGCGCAGCGCCTGGTGATGCATGCTGTTGACGTCGACGAGCTTCGCACCCGCGATGGCGTGGAGTCGCGATTCCGGCGTCGACGTCGATGTTGTGCGTGAGCTCCTGACGGGAGCCGTCCTGCGAGTGATTGTGGTCGGTCGCACCCTGCGTTCCGACGTCCTGCCAGAGCGTCCCGCCCAGCGCGACGTTGAGCAGCTGCGCCCCGCGGCAGATCGCGAGCACCGGTTTGTCCGCGGCGAGCGCCCACTTCGCGAGCAACATCTCGGCGCGATCGAGCTCGTTGTCCACCTCGACGGCACAATCCGCGCGCGTCTCCTCTCCATAGAGCTTCGGCTCGACATCAGGACCACCGGGGAGGCACAGGCCGTCACAGAGGTCGAAGAGCGCGCGCAGTCGCGGCTCGGAGAGTGATGCGCTGATTCCCAATGGAGTCCCGCCGGCACTCTCGAGCGCGTCGAAGTAGGCGCGGTTGCGGGCGAGGTCGGCAGGAAGCCCCTTCTCGTGCAGCACGCGAAGCGTGAGACCGATCACCGGCGATCGAGGCATGGCAAGGATTCCTGATGTATCTAGGACGTGAAGGTGAAGCGACCGATGTGCAACCACGGTGACAGTACCCCGGATTCGCCTTCGCCGAGCTCAAGGCGACGCTCGCGGCTCACCTGGAGGACGTTGGCGAGCGCCCCGACGATGCTCTGCGTGAAGCGGAGATCCTTGACGGGTCGCGTGATGCTGCCGTTCTCGATGAGGAACGTCCCCTCGCGGGTCATCCCGGTGATCACCGTGCGCAGCGGATGCACGTCGCGCACGTACCAGAACCGGGTGATGTAGAGACCGCGAGACACCGAGCCGACCATCTCATGCCAGGGCGTGCTGCCGGCGTCCATGGCCACATGCCGGGGGAGTGGTCCCCAGGTGTTCGGCTGCGGCAAGGAGTGGCCCGTCGAGGTCGTCCCGTCATGCAGCGCGGTCGGCGTGTCGTAGACGACCGCGGAGCACACGCCGCGGTCGATGAGGGTGACCGGTCGCGTGGACACACCCTCGTCGTCGAAGGGAAAGGCGAAGATCTCCTGCGTTCGCGCGTCGTCGCGGATGGTGATCATGTCGCTCATCAGCTTCTCGCCGAAGCGCATGAAGCTTCGGTGCTCCTGCACCGCAAGTGCGCTGAACCCAGTCCAGGCGAGATGCTCGAGCAGGTCGGTCACCGCATATGGGGAGAGGATCACCTCGTAATCGCCTGGCCCGATCGCGGTGGCGCCGCGGCTGCGCTCGCACGTGTCGACCACCTCTGCGGCGAGCCCGGGCACATCGAGCACGTCGATGTCTGGCGAGTGGCGCGAGGCATAGCCGCCGGCATCGTCGCTCCGCGCCACGGAAACAAGGCTCGCCTGTGTGGACGTTGCCGACCTGCGCAACCCGGCACTCGTGACGATCGCGGTGGTGGTCGTGCTCGTGCTCAGCGCTCCGTACGCGTTGATCCCATGCGCGCCAGCCGCGTCCGTGATGATCGCGACGAGCTCGGCGCGGCTCTGCGGCGTCGCCGTCGCGGTCGCCTCGGCGAATGCGACGGGCTGATCGACGTCATCCGGTGACGGAGCCGGCAGTGGCGACGCATCGGTCTCGGTGGTGACCCGCCGGCTGTCTTCAGCCGCGGCGAACGCAAATTCGATGGCGCGGCCGTCGTGACCGCGCACCTCACCGACACCGGTGCGCCCGCCGTCGATCAACCGGACCCTCACGTGCCGTGATCGCTCGGCGACACTCTGGTGAATCTGGTTGCCGGCGAACCGGGTCAGCTCGCTCTTCGTGTCGCTGATGACCACCTCTGCCTCACCACGAGCGAGCGACGCCAGAGCGCCGTCGCCCAAGGCGAGCAGGTCATCACCGCCGCTCATCGCGACGGCTCGACTCGGACGTTCTGGAAGCGGCATGGCGCCGCGCCGTGACCGACATGCATCAACTGCGATGGCTGACCCTTGCCACAGTTCACGACGCCGAACATCTGCCATTCGGCCGGCCCCGCGATCGCGTCGCAGGCTCCCCAGAACTCGGGCGTCTGGCCGCTGTAGATGGGATTGCGCACCAGCCGAACCCGCTTGCCGTCGACGATCTCCCATCCGTTCTGAGTGCCGAATTGGAAGTTGAGGCGGCGGTCATCGATGCTCCAGGACCGGTTGGTCTCGAGATAGACGCCGTGCTCGGTGGTGGCGATCATCTCCTCGAGGCTCGATGTCCCCGGCTCGAGGTTGATGTTGGTCATGCGGATGATCGGCAGACGCGACCAGCCGTCGGCGCGCATGCAGCCGTTGCTCACCTGACCGATCGCCTCAGCCGTCTCGCGTGATGAGAGGTAACCGGTGAAGAGACCCCGGTCGACGAGCAGCGAACGTTGGGCCGCAACCCCCTCGTCATCCCAGCCGAAGGTTCCGAGCCCCGGGGCACGGGTCGAATCGGCGGTCATGGTCACCTGCTCGCTGCCGTAGCGAAACGTCCCCAGCAGGTCTGGCGTCAGAAACGATGTGCCGGCGTAGGCGGCTTCGTGCCCGAGAACGCGGTCGAGCTCGGTCGGATGGCCGCACGAACTCATGGACCTGGAGCGCCGTCTGGGTGGCGTCGAGGATGACGGTCATGGTTCCGGCGGGGCACTCGGCGGCGGTGAGCAGCGCGGCTGCCTCCTCGGCGATCCGTCCGGCGTTGCCGGGCAGGTCGAACGCCTCGATCGCCTCCCACCCTCCGCACACCTGGTGCCGCCCGAAGCTGTTGGGAAAGCTCCGCGTCTGGACCTCGTCGTCGCTGGTCGCGGTGGCATCCATCCCGCCACCGGCTTCGATAATGGTCTGGTCGAGCCGCGCGCCCTCGCTGCTCGCGAAATGCCGCAGCTCGCGAGACACTTCGAGCGAGCATTCCCGGACGCGGATCTGCGCGATGTGGGACATCGCCTCGTCGGTCCGCATCAGCAGATCCACCTTGTCGTCGAGCGAGACCGCAAGGGGATCGCGCACCACCGGGGTCCGGTACTCGCCCACCAGCGGCGGGGCGGGAGCCATTCGCACCGGAGTCCGGTTGACGCGCGACGAGGCCTTGGCGATGCGCACCGCATGCCGTGCGGTTTCCTCGATGCTCGCGGGGCTGAGGTCGTCGATGCCGGCGAACCCCCAGGATCCGTCCGCGATACGCGGATTCCGATGCCCTCGTCCTCGAACAGCTCCACGGATGCGACCACCCCGTTCTTGACGGTGAGTCGCTGCACGGTGCTGTTGATGATCCGGCAGTCGGCATATGACGCGCCCGCGGCCGCGGCCGCATCCAGCGCTCGGTCGCTCAGGTCACGCACGAGGGCGGAGTATACGGCCGGGGTGCTCCCGACCCTGGGCTAACCGGCGCAATTGCCCGCGGTGCAGTACCAAGCGGCGGTGTCGAAATCAGGAACGAGGTCGTTCTGCACCACGCCGGAAAGGCTGGACGAGTACGTGTTGACGATGACCTGCCGGTACAGCGGAACGGCCGGCAGCAGAGCCGCGAGGCGCTCGTCGGCGGCCGCGTAATCCTCTGCTCGGACGGTGACATCGGCGCTGTCGCGAGCACGATCGAGGTCTGAGTCGAGCTGCGCATCGTTGAGCCCGCTGAAGTTCATGCCGACGCCGCTGTTCGACGTGGAAGGGATCGCGTCCTCGCTGAGACATCCTCCGCCGCAGTCGCCGTGCCAGCTCGAGGAGTACGTGTCGGGCTCTCCGGGGATCCCCAGGCTCATCGTGAACAACGCCATGTCGAACGCATGCGTGGCGAGCGGCCCGCTGTCGGTGAATGGCGCGAAGAATGTCGCGGCAGGCACGTTGGGCTGGAAGGCCGCCGGGACGTTGATGCCGATGTTGGCCAGATCAGTGCGAATCATCGACTCCACCCTGACGCGCAGCGGGTCGTCGCTGGTGGTGCCGAGGTTGATCACCACGCAGGTGCCATCCTTGGCGGCGCGGTAGTCCTGGCCGTCCGGTGCGGCACCGCACTTGGTGTTGCGCGCGTCGCCGGCGGCGTCGAGGAGGGCATTGGCCGCCGTCCGATCGAATCCCGTGGTGGTGATCGATGTGCTGTCGAGATAGCTCGCGCCGAGGTTCATCCACGAGTTGGGCGGTACGGTGGTGAGCCCCGGCGCAACCGCCTTGATGATCGCCTCCCGGTCGATGCCGAGCAGGATCGCCTTGCGGATCGTTGCGCTCGCGGTGTCCTCGTTCTCCAGCGCTGCGGGGTTGGCGCACAACCCGCCATTGGTCAGACAGTGGTTGAAGAGGAGCACCTCGGCACCCGAGCCGGTCACGGGGTCGACCGTGAGAGGGCGCGGTGTGCGCGCGGACGGCGGCGTCGAGCGATGCGAGGGCCGAGAGCCCGAGGTCGAGCCCGACCTCGACGGCACCGGAATGCACGTCCTTCTCCTCGGTCTCAAGGTCGGGTTCGATCCGGAAGACGATCTTGTCGAGGTGCGCCAGGCCGGTCTGGTTCCAGTAGTTGGCATTGCGCACCAGCACCACCTGGGCTCCGGGCTTGTAGCTCGCCATCACGAACGGTCCCGTGCCGTCGAGCGCGGTGCCGAGCGTCGCGGTGCCCTTGAATGCGGCGGCGTTGCCGGACCCCGCGGTCAGATCGAAGCTCGCCGTGCTCGACTCGAGGTCGCCATGCGCGGCGAGCACCGGGTCGAGCACCGCCGCAGGAAGGATGCCGTCGACGCCGCTGCCGAGCGCCAGGTATGGCCCGTACTGAGACTTGAAGTCGACGATCGCGGTGTCCGGATCCACCTCGGTGCATTTGATGACCTGGTTCCACCCGGTCGTGGACGCCAGCGGGGTCGGGCTCGTCTTGCCGAGCGCGCCGGAGGCGAGCCAGTGGAGTTGGAAGGTGTCACAGACGTCGTGGGCGGTGAGGCTGCTGCCGTCGTCCCAGCGAACGCCCTGGCGGAGATGCCAGGTCACGCACATCGCGGCGGCGGTGTCGGCGCAACCCTTGGTCTGGACGCCTCCGTTGGCCACGGTCGGCACCGAGGTGGCCAGGTCGGGGCTCCAGTAGTCCGCCTGCGAGGTGGAGGTCGTCGTCGTGGCAGTTGACCGATACCAGAGCAGCCCTTCCTCACGGGAGCCGCGATCACGCTCGCGAAGGGCAGCTGCCCGGTGATGCCGTCATCGAGCAGCGAGGTCGGCGCCTGCCAGACTCCGACCGTCAGCGTTCCTCCATCCGCCGCGGTGCCGCCGGGAAGGGCGGTGGGGGTGTGCGGCTTCGCCGGCGGCGTCGACGTGCAGCCCGCGAGCAGGATTGCGAGGGCGGCCACCAGTGGCGTCGCCACGCGGCGCCGGGTTCGCCCGTCAGTCGCGTTTCGGGAGATGACTACATACACGAGCGTGCATTGTGCCCCGCCCGTATAGTGGAACCGGAGTGGTCGATGGGCTAATGGGGATATTCGCAGCGACGGCGGTATCTGGAGACGCGCCATGAGGATCGGCCCCGGGAGACTTCCGCGCCGGCGCGACCCGAGGCGCCGATTTCGTAATCGGTTGCTGGTGGGAATGGTCGGGGTGGCACTGCTGCCCCTGGTCGCCTTTGCGGTCCTCGCCGTCTTCGAGCTCGACACAATCGCGAAGAGCACCGCCAATGCCACCGAGAGCGCGATCCTTCAGCGCCAGCAGGTGCTGCTGGACAGGGAGATCGACCATAGTGCAGGCCAGCTCGACTCGGCCATGGCCGACATCGACGCTGCGGTTCAAGGACTGGTTGGCGCCTTCTCCCTGGCCTTGGGTGGCGTCCCACCGAACGCAACCCTCCCGGCCGAGACGTACAGCCCGCTCGGCGCCGACTATCGGTCGGTGAGCGCGGGTGGTAGCACGTTGATCCTTCCCAACGACGAAACCACACCGGGTAAGCCGACCGCCGATGCGCGGTTCGTCCTGGCCAGCGAGAAGAAGGCACTGGTTACCCAGGTGCAGGCGATCTTCAAGCTCACCGCCATCAACTCGGTGTGGCTCGAGGATCCGAGCACCGAGGCGATTCGTGTCTTCCGGGCATTCACGCCCTCGACCACCTACGCGACCCACCCCTATGACCCAGCGGTCCGCGACCGCAGTCTCAACTACTCGGAGGGCGGGACCACAGCGGCCATCGCGCCGGACGTGTGGAACGGGCAGGGAGTTCCCGGGCGCAGCGCAGACGGTCCGTTCTGGTCGGATCCGTACCCGCTGCTCGAGGACGGATCCACCGGGGTGAGCGCATGGTTCCAGGTTGGCCCGGCTCCTTCGACGATCCGGGTCGGGGTCGACGTGTCGCTTGGCAAGCTGATGGCGCTCCTCATCCAGAGATCGCCGGCGACGGTGGACCCCCTGGTGGTCAGCGCCACCGGGCGCATCTTGTACGGCTCGCCTTCCAAGGATTTCCCCACAGCGACTGTCGGCAGCCCGATTCAGGTCCCCCAGCCGGGCCTGAAGACAACGCTCACCCGGATCGAGACGACCGGCACGACACCGCCGCCGATCGCAACCACCTTCAACAAGGTCAGCACCGACCTCTTCACCGCACCGGTCTACAGCGGCCACTGGATCGTCCTCCAGCCGATCCCCGTGAGCTCGCTGGAGCCGAACCTCAGCGCGCTCACCATCGGCATCAACGACAGCGTCCACCGGCTGTTCCCGGTGACAGTGCTCCCGGTCCTCATCCTCCTCGTGGCGCTGGCATTCATCGCCACGACGCTGCTGTCGCGACGCATGTACCTACCGGTGCGGGCGCTCACCGACCACGCGGTCCTCGAGGAACGCACGCGGCTCGCGCGCGAGATCCACGACACGCTCGCCCAGCAGCTGACCGGCATCGTCCTCGAGCTCGAAGCCGCCGACGCGCTCCTGAATCGCGGATCGGAGCAACGGGCGAAGACGTCCGTGGAAAAGGCTCGCGAGCTGGCGCGTGGAGCGCTCCAGGAAGCTCGGCGATCGGTCTGGGACCTTCGCCCGGCGCCGCTCTCGGCCGGCGGCCTCGTCGCCGCGATCGGCCATGAGGTCGAGGCGTGGGAGGAGCGCACCGGGATCCCGGCGCGGTTCAAGGCTCGGGCTGTGCCGCCGCATCCACCGCTCTCACCGACCGCCGAGGTCGCGCTCCTGCGCATCGGCCAGGAGGCGCTCTCCAACGCCGCACGGCACGGCCATCCCGAACACGTCGATGTCGAGCTGCGCGCTCACGCGCAGGAGCTGATCCTCTCGATTCGTGACGACGGCATCGGCTTCGATCCCGCGGCGAGCTCGCCGCGCGAGGATTGCTTCGGGCTCGATGGCATGGCTGAGCGCGCGCGCAATGCAGGCGGCACCCTCACGGTGGTGAGCACACCGGGTCAAGGGACCACGATCACCACCAGGCTTCCGTTCACCGAGGCCGTGCCCGAAGCGGTCAGTGCGTGATCAGCGTTCTCGTCGCCGATGACCATCCGGTGGTCCGGGACGGCCTCTGCACGATGCTCGAGCTCGAGCCCGACATCAAGGTGGTGGGACGAGCGTCGGACGGCGCCGAGGCCGTCGAGCAGGCACGCCGGACCCATCCCGACGTGATCCTCCTCGACGTGCAGATGCCGGTGATGGACGGTATCGAAGCGCTCCGTAAGATCCGGGCGCGCGATCCCGAGGCGCGGGTGATCGTGCTCACGACATACCGCAACGAGGACTACATCTTCCCGTCGCTCAAGGCAGGGGCGCTCGGATACCTCCTCAAGGACGCGACGCGCGAAGAGCTCGCCGGCGCCATCCGTGCGGTGGCCGCGGGCGAGTTGCTCCTCGACCCGCAACTGGTCAGCGATGCCGCCGAGCACATGCCCTCGATCACCCGGCGGGAACGTGACGTGCTGCGTCTGATGGCCGACGGCAAGAACAACGCGGAGATCGCGGTGCTCCTGTTCCTCAGTGAGAACACGGTGAAGACGCACGTGAGCAACATCCTCGAGAAGCTCGGCTGCAAGGACCGGGCGGCGGCGGTGCTGTTCGCCTGGCGACGCCACATCATCTAGGCCTCCATAAACTGTCCCGGCAATGGAATCGCTCGGTATCGGCCTGCTCGGGCTCGGAACGGTGGGTACCGCGGTCGCAAAGCGGCTCATCGACGAATGGGAATTGCTCGGCGAGCGTGCCGGTGCGACTCCCGCGCTGCGCTGCGTGGCGGTCCGCGACACCTCGCGTTCCCGCGGCTTCGACCTCAAGAACGTCCGGATTGTCGGTGATCCCGAGGCCGTGGTCGCCGACCCAGCGGTGGCGATCGTGGTCGAAGCGATCGGCGGCACCGATCCCGCGACCTCCCTGATCGAGGCGTCTCTGCGCGCCGGCAAGACGGTGGTGACCGCCAACAAAGCGGTGATCGCGGCGTCCGGCTCACGGTTGAGCACCCTCGCCGCCGAGCACGGCGCGCGCCTGTATTTCGAAGCCACCGTGGGCGCGGGGCTGCCGATCATCGGGGTGCTGCGCGACAGCCTGCTCGGGGATCGCATCTCCGCACTCGACGGCGTCATCAACGGCACCACCAACGTCATCCTCACGCAGATGCGCGGCGCGGGTGTCACCTACGAGAGCGCGCTCGACGATGCCCGGCGTCGCGGTTTTGCCGAGGCGGATCCGTCGCTGGATGTCGACGGCTGGGATGCGGTCCACAAGCTGGTGATCCTCGCGTGGCTCGCGTTCGGTGTTCACGTCGCGCCCGACGACGTGGACCGCCGCGGGATCCGGGACGTCGCCGGAGCCGACGTGGGAGCGCTCGCCGAGCTCGGCTACCGCGTGCGTCTGCTGGCACATGCCGAGCGCGCGGTGGGGACCGCCGTCCATCTGCGCGTGCGTCCGACCGCCGTCGGGCCGGGGCACCTGCTCCACGACGTCGATGATGCCGACAATGCTGTCATCATCTCGAGCGACCTCGAGGGGACGGTGATGCTGCGCGGGCTCGGCGCCGGAGGCTCGTCGACGGCGAGTGCGGTTGTGAGCGACGTGGTCAACGCAATACGGGAGCGTGGGGCTGCGGCTGTGCACCGTCCAGCCCTCGCGGTGCCCACGCTGCTCGGCGACGAGGATGTCGAGGTTGCGGGGTACGTCCGGCTGCGGCTCTCGGCCGAACCCGAGGCGCGCGCGCTGGTGCTCCAGGCACTCGAGGACCGTGGGGTGGCAGTCGATGCGGCCGTCGACCTCACCGGCTCGGAGCTCATCGTGCTCACCGGTGTGGCCCCGCGTGCGGTTCACGATCGCGCGCTCGAGACGCTCGACACCTTGACCTCTGTCGACCAGATCCTCGGCGCCCTGGACCGGGTCGAGGCGTAGGCGGCCGTGACCACGCGCGCTCAGGGCGTCATCGCCCGCTGGGCCGATCGCCTTGCGCTGTCGCCCATGGCGCCGCACATCAGCCTCGGCGAGGGCAGCACTCCGTGTGTGGAGTTGCTGACCATCGGCCCGTCGCTGGGCCTGGCGTCGTTGCATTTCAAGCTCGAGGGCCTGAATCCGACCGGGTCGTTCAAGGATCGCGGCATGGTGGTGGCGGTGGCCGCAGCGCTCCATGAAGGGAGCACCGCGATCATCTGCGCGTCGACCGGGAACACCAGCGCATCAGCGGCTGCGTACGGAGGGCGGTTCGGACTTCGGACTGTCGTCGTCGTACCCCAAGGGCACATCGCGTCGGGGAAGCTCGTCCAGGCACGAGTTCACGGGGCGACCGTGGTGAGCATCAGAGGCGGCTTCGACGTCGCGCTGCGGGTCGTGCGCGAGCTCTGCGAACGCCACCCGGTCACGCTCGTCAACAGCGTGAACCCGAACCGGATCGAGGGCCAGAAGACAGCCGCCTTCGAGATCGTGGATGAGCTCGGCGACGCGCCGGATGTGCTGGCCCTGCCGGTCGGCAACGCGGGCAACATCACCGCCTACTGGCGCGGGTTCCAAGAGGAGCATCGCGACGGCCGAGCCAGCAGGCTGCCGCGCATGTTCGGCGCCCAGGCCTCGGGAGCGGCCCCCCTCGTCCTGGGACGCCCGATCGACAACCCGCAGACGGTGGCGACGGCGATTCGCATCGGCAACCCTGCGTCCTGGCAGGGAGCGGTGGATGCTCGCGATCAATCCGAGGGGTTGATCGCGTCGGTCGATGATGCGGCAATCCTCGACGCGCAGCAGCGCCTGGCACGCCTCGAAGGCATCTTCTGCGAGCCCGCGTCGGCAGCGGCGCTGGCGGTTCTCGAGCGCGCCATCGCAGATGGGGTGGTGGCCCGTGGGACTCATGCGGTCTGTGTGCTGACCGGCAACGGGTCTGAAGGACCCGGGCGCAGTTGAGGCGGCGCTGTCTCCGATCGCCGAGATCGCCCCGGACGCGAGCGCCCTGGCGCGCGTCATCCAGGTCTGAGGGCATGCGCGTCCGCGTTGCCGTTCCCGCCAGCGTCGCCAATCTGGGCCCGGGGTTCGACATCCTGGCACTGGCGCTCCAGTTGCAGAACGACATCCGCGCCGAGCAGGTCGACGGCAATGACCTCACCATCGATCCAGGGCCCGGAGCCCCCGACGAATTTCGTGATCCGTCGCTGAATCTCGTCTCGCGCGCGTACGTGTACGCGAGCGAGGTCGTCCTCGGCGTCCAGGGCGGGGGTGTGCACTTCACCTGCGTGAGCCGGATCCCGATCGGCCGCGGTCTCGGGTCCAGCGCGGCAGCGGTTCTCGCTGGAGTGCTCACTGCGAGCGCACTCCACCGGGCTCCATGGGACGAGAACGATGTGCTCAACCACGCAGGGGCCCTCGAAGGCCACCGGGACAACGTAGCCGCGGCGCTCCTTGGCGGGCTCGCGATCTGCTCTCCAGGCGCGCCGGCCACACAACTGCCGGTTGCGGATGAATTGCGCGCCGTCCTTTTTATCCCCGATACCGAGTTTGAGACCGCGGAATCACGGAGGGTCGTGCCAATCGAGTTCAGCCGAGCCGATGCGATTTTCAATGCGAGCCGCTGCGCGCTCCTTGTGCGGGCTCTCGCGTTAGGCGACCACGCCTCACTTCGGATCGCGATGCAGGATCGCTGGCACCAAGACGCACGCTTTGCGCTCATCCCTGGAGCGCGAGCGATCGTCGATGCCGCGAACGAGGCCGGCGCGTCGGGTGCTGCGCTCGCGGGTGCTGGACCATCGATCATCGCGTTGACGCCCCTCGACCCGGAGCCCATCGTGGTGGCCATGGCTGACGCGGCCGAGGCAGCAGGCGTTGCAGGGCACACCATGGTTCTCCCACCGCGCAACTACGGCACGCGCGTGGACATCTCGGCATGACGCGTGCGGACGTCTCGCCATGACCCGGGTGGTGCAGAAATACGGCGGTTCGAGCGTCGCCACGCCGATGAAGCTGCGCCGAGTGGCGCGCCGCATCCGCGAATCGCTGGGCGCCGGCAGCGAGGTCGTGGTGGTGGTCAGCGCCATGGGCGACACCACTGACGAGCTCATCGCGCTCGCCCACCGCATCACCGGCGATCCGCCGTCACGTGAGATGGACATGCTGCTGAGCAGCGGGGAGACGATCACGGCGCCGCTGCTGGCGATGGCCCTGCATGCCGCCGGCACGCCCGCGATCTCGCTGACCGGCGCCCAGGCGGGCATCCGCACCAGCAGCGCGCACCGCACCGCACGAATCGTCGACATCGTGCCGCAGCGGGTGCTCGACGAGCTCAAGCGTGGCAACGTGGTGGTGGTCGCGGGGTTCCAGGGCGCGACCGAGGACATGGACGTCACCACCCTCGGCCGCGGCGGATCGGACACGACCGCCGTGGCGCTGGCGGTGGCGATCCGTGCTCATCACTGCGAGATCTTCACCGACGTCCCCGGCGTGCACACCGCAGACCCCCGCATCGTTCCCAACGCCCGCGTGATCGCCGCCATCGATTACGACGAGATGCTCGAGCTTGCCTCGGCCGGGGCTCGCGTGATGCATCCGCGCGCCGTCGAGATCGGCGAGGCCTACTCGATGGAAATACGCGTCCGATCCACGTTCGACAACGAACCGGGGACAATCATCGCGAAGCGGGACAAGATGGAAATACGCCAGAAGGTGCGCGCCATCGCGCACGAGACCGATGTCGCGAAGGTGACGATCCTTCGCGTGCCTGACAAACCGGGGGTCGCCGCGGCGGTCTTCGGTCCATTCGGCGATGCGGGCATCGACATCGACATCGTCCTCCAGAACGTGAGCCACGACGGCACCACCGACCTGAGCTTCACCATCGCGGAGTTGCACCTGCCCAGGGCTCGTCGCATGCTCCCGTCGGTGGCGAAGAGCGTGCAGGCGCAGGGCTACACGGCCACCGCCGGCATCGCCAAGGTCACCGTCATCGGCAGCGGGCTCCGGGGAACGCCCGGGATCTACGCGAAGATCTTCCGCGCGCTCGCCGACTCGGGGATCAACATCCAGATGATCGCCACCAGCGAGATACACGTGACCTGCATCATCGATCGTCCGCGCGTCCGAGATGCCGTGCGTGCCCTGCATACCGCGTTCGAGCTGGAAAGGATTTGAGTCTCAGTGTCGGCATCGTCGGACTGCCAAACGCCGGGAAGTCGACGCTTTTCAACGCGATGACCCAGGCCGGCGCTGCGGTCGGCAACTACCCGTTCACCACCATCGAGCCGAACACGGGGGTCGTGCCTGTCCCGACTCGCGCCTCGACCGGCTGGCCGCGCTGTTCCAGCCGCCCAAGGTGATCCCTGCCACCGTGACGTTCACCGATATCGCCGGACTGGTGCGCGGCGCGAGCCGTGGCGAGGGCCTCGGCAACCGCTTCCTCGGACACATTCGCGAGGCTGATGCGACAGCCCTCGTGGTTCGCGCGTTCGAGGATCCCGATGTCACGCACGTCGAGGGGGACGTGGATCCGGTTCGCGACATCGACGTGCTCGAGCTCGAGCTCCAGCTCGCCGACCTCGAGACCGTCACCAAGCGTTTGGAGCGCACCGAGAAGAGCGCGCGCCTGCAGAAGGAGAAGGAACCCGATTTGATCGCGCTCCTGCGTCGCGTCCAGGAACACCTCGACCAGGGCCGGCCGGTGCGGACGATGACGCTGACCGCTGAGGAGCGGTCGATGCTCCGCGAGTTCTGGTTGCTCACCGGCAAGCCGCTGATGGTCGTCGTCAACGTGGCGGAGTCCGCGGCGGGGCAGCCCGTGCCCGACGAGATCGTGCAGCGCGCGCGGCTCGCGGGAGGTGACGCCATCGCGGTGTCTGCGCGTATCGAGAACGACATCGCCGAGCTCGATGCCGCTGATCGAGCCGCATTTCTGCATGACCTCAATCTCGACGAGCCGGGGCTGTACCGGGTTGCGCGCAGCGCGTATCGATTGCTCCGGCTGATCACGTTCTTCACCGCCGGGGAGACCGAGGTGCGCGCCTGGAACCTCCGCGAGGGCGAGACCGCGCTCGACGCCGCGGCGAGCGTCCACAGCGACATTGCGCGAGGCTTCATCCGCGCCGAGGTGGCCGACGCCGAGGAGTTGCTCGATGCGGGCTCGTACGCGGTGCTGCGCGAGCGCGGCAAGCAGCGGCTCGAAGGTCGCGACTATGTCATGCGCGACGGCGACGTCATTCACGTGCGATTCAATGTCTGACCCACGGGGGGGTTCCCCCGTGGGCGCCCCCGTCTATAACGGTGACCGGCTCGAGCTGATCATCGACGCACCCGTCCCCGGGGTGGAGAACATGCGTCGCGACCTGGAGCTGCTGGACGCCTGCGCGCGGGGCGAGATTCCGGGTGCGGTGCGTCTGTACGGTTTCGCGCCAGCGTGTCTGAGTCTCGGTCGGATGCAACCGATCGACGACGTCGACCTCGACGCCTGCGCGCGAGACGGTGTCGACGTGGTGCGCCGGCCGAGCGGTGGCAGGGCCGTGCTGCACGACCAGGAGGTGACCTACGCCGTGGTCTGCCGTTCGACGGATCCAAACTTCGGTGGGCGCGTGCTGGAGTCGTGCTCACGGATCCACGAGGCCGTCGCGGCAGGGCTGGCGACACTCGGTGTGCACACGACTCCCCGCGCGCTGCCTGCCAACCTCAGGCGCGACGCCCGCGCGGTCGCAGCACTCGCGGATTGCTTTGCCCGCCCCGCTGCCCACGAACTGCTCGACGATCGTGGACGGAAACTCGTCGGCAGTGCGCAAGCGAGACGCGCCGGCGCGCTGCTCCAGCATGGATCGGTGCTGCTCGAGTCCCCGCGCGCAGCGCGGTACCTCCGTGGCGGCGTTGCGCTTTCACCGGGCGGCATTGGGGTTCGCGAAATGCTGGGGCGCCTCGTGAGCCGTGACGAGCTTGTCGATGCGCTCGCGGCGGGGTTCGGCAGCGTTCTGAGGAGATCGGCCCGGAAAGAGCCTGTCACGGGAGGTCCGGCCTCGACGCACTAATGAGCCCTTCTTCTTGCGCGTGCATCGGCAGCCGGAACACGAGAACGAAGGCGGCTGCCAGTGGTACCAGGCTGGCCAGGGCGGTGACCCGCAATGCCTCGGGCGGGACATGGTGGGCGAAGACTGAGAAGAAGATCGTGCCGAGCACAGCGACTCCGAGCGCGGTCGAGAGTTGTTGGACGGCTTCCATGACGCCTGAGGCAGATCCAACCTCCTCCATGGTCACGCTGGTGAGGATGAACTGGAAAAGCTGACCGATGCTGGCACCGACGCCCGCACCGATGAAGAACAGGCCTGGGACGAGGTCCCAGGTCGAGGCCGTGCGCGCTCCGGTGAGGATCAGAACGACCCCGATCGCGCCGGCGGCGATGAGCAGGATTCCGATGTGGAGGAGGTGACGTCCGAGCCGCTTGACGGCCGCGGAGGAGCCGACCATCCCGAGAATCAATCCCACGACCATCGGCGTTAACGTCAGCGCGGCGTGGATCGGTGACCAGCCTTCGCCGAGCTGGCCGAAGAGCGATACGCACAGGAGCAGGCCGCCGAACGCGCCAAAGAGGGCCATGACGACTGCGATGCCGCTGAGGAAGGTGCGATTGGTGAGCAGTGAGGGTTCGATCAACGGGCTCTTGCTGCGCCGCTCGTGCCATAGGAAGGCGACGAGCAGGATTGCGCCGGCCGCCAGCATTGCGAATGACCAGGCGGGCCAGCCGTCGGTCTGACCCTGGATAAGGGGGTAGATGATCGCGACCAGCGCCAGGCCGACGAGCCACACGCCCCCGACGTCGAGCTTGACGTTGGGGTGAGTGGCGCCACGCGGCAGCGAGCGGATCGCGAGAAGCAGGGCCAGCGCGCCGATCGGAACATTGATGAGGAATACCATTCGCCACCCGGTGCCCCAGAGATTGGCATCGATGAGTGCGCCGGCGATGATCGGCGCGGCGAGCATCGGCACACCCGTGGCTGGACCGAACAGACCCAGTGCCTTGGCGATTTCGGCGTCGTCGGTGAAGACCTGCTTCATCAAGCCGAAACCCTGCGGGATCATGAGCGCGCCGAAAGCGCCTTGGAGCGCGCGGAAGGCAATCAGCACGCCGATGCTCGGCGCCGCGGCGCAGGCAGCCGAGAAGAGGGTGAACCCGGCCGAGCCGGTGAGAAATAGGCGACGACGGCCGAGGATGTCCCCGAGTCGTGCGCCGGCGATCAGCAGGACGGCGAAGGCGAGGGTATAGGCAGCGCTGAGCCACTGGATGCTGGTCGCGCCTCCCCCGAGGTCGCGATGGATCGAGGGGGAGGCGACGTTGACGATCGTGGCGTCGAGCAGATCCATGATGTTGCCGGCCAGCACGACGGCCGCCACCACCCAGCGCAAGCGATAACGCTGAGCGCTGGTGGTGCCGGCGTCGGCCGGCGGGGAAACCGGCATGGGGGTGGTGGCCATGGACGCGTCCTCGAGGTCATGCACGAACGATGTTCGATACGAACACTGTACGTGACGGACGCCGTTCCTGTCAAGTAGAGTTCAGTCCGCCATGTCCCTCGCCGGCGGTCCGCCTCCGACGAACCCGAGAAGAAGTCATCGCTCGAACTCGGGACCGCCCCGCAAAGGCGCCGCTCAGCGAGGAGGCCGTCGTCGACGCGGCCCTGGCCATCCTTCAGTCGGACGGTCTGGAAGCAGTCACCATGCGTCGGGTCGCATCCGCCCTGGACACGGGAGCCGCCTCGCTCTACGTCTACGTGTCCGGGCGCGAAGGCCTTCTTCAGGCCATGCTGGATCGGGTCACTGCCACGATCGAGCTCGAGGCCCCGGACCCTTCACGTTGGCGTGCTCAGCTGCATTCGCTGCTGCAGCGCATGCATCAAGCACTCGTCACTCATCCAGGAATCGCCGCGCTGACGCTGGAGGATCCACCTACGACCGACGTGGTGCTGCATCTGACCGAGAATCTGCTTGGGATCCTGCTCGCGGGTGGGCTTGACCCCCAGGACGCCATCTGGGCTAGCGACATCTTCGTGTTGTTGGTGACGGCCATCGCCAGTGAGGACGATGTGCGGCGTGCTCGCGGCCGCGACGACGACGCCCACCGCCGGGAACAGATTGACGAGATCTACAAGACCTTCGCCGCACTCCCCCCCGAGCAGTTCCCGCTCATCTCCGCCCACGCCGCACAGATGGTCGCCGGCGATCACAACGAGCGATTCCGCTTTGCCATTGACGTTGTCATTGACGGCGTCATCGCGAGAGCAGCCCAGCGTTAATCCGTGCCCTCCGGCAGGAGGGCGCCCAGCGCCTCGCGGCTTCGACGCGTGGCATGCATCCTCGTTATTGAATACCCCTGCATGATGTGCTAGCGTTCCGCGCAGGCCACAAGATGTAGGGCTGCACCCCTTATGTCTCACGGCTCGTCGGGCAGCGGGCGCCGGGCCCTCCCATCGCTCAGGCCATGGCTCCTTTCGTGGCCGCTCTCATCCGGAGGCCCGCTGCCTGCTCCAAGCTCGGTGCTCGATGGTCGGTCCACGCGGGGCTTTCGACGTCGGGCTGGCCCCGTAGCCCCTGATACGCTTCGAAGACCTCAATGGCCAAGAAGACCCGAAAGCAGAAGCAGCGCGCGGCGACGCGGCGACCGGGGGCGACGGCGCCGGCGGCCCCCGGGGCCGGTGCACGCCAGGTCGCACCGTCGGCCCCAGCCGCTCAACGTCTCGCCCCGGCCACATCGCGCGCGACGCAGCCCCAGGTATTGCCGGAGACGGTGCTGCCACTCGCGGGCACCGAGCTCGACATCGAGTCAGAGCAGGTCGAGGAGTACGAGACCGCGAACAACCAAGTGGCGGTGGCAGACAGCTCGGCACGCCGCCGGGTGCAGCGCGTCAATCCGGCAGCCCAACCACGCGCGCCGAGGGGTCAGGTGAACGCCGCCGCGATGTTTCTGCCGCTCGACAGCGACGACGCCGCGATCCCCTTCGACCGGGTTCCCTATGTGCCGCGCGACCTTCGTCGCGTTGCGATCATGGCCGCGCTCATGATCGTGCTCATCCTCATTGCTGCGGTCGTGGTGACACGCATCAATCCGTGAGCATCGAGACACCCGCGTGCGAGTGATCCTCTATACAGGCAAGGGCGGCGTCGGCAAGACCACCGTGGCGGCGGCCACCGCCGTCAGGTGCGCGAGTTCTCGGCTACAAGAACTCTGGTCATCAGCACCGACGCTGCGCACAGTCTCGGCGATAGTGTCGACCAGGAAATCGGCGATCAGCCGACCGAGCTTGCGCCGAACCTCTGGGGACAGGAGGTCAACGCGCTCCACGAGCTCGAGGAGCACTGGGACCGCATCCACATCTACCTGACGTCACTGTTCGCGTCCCAGGGCGTCGATGACATCGTCGCCGAGGAAATGGCATCGCCTCCAGGCATGGAGGAGGTCGCCAGCCTCATGTGGATCAAGAAGCACAAGCGCGAGGGCAAGTTCGACGTCCTCATCGTCGATTGCGCCCCCACCGGCGAGACGCTGCAGTTGCTTGCGTTTCCCGACGTGGCCAAGTGGTATCTCGACCGCATCTTCCCGATTCACCGGATGATGAACAAGGTCGCCCGGCCGGTGATGCAGCCGTTCATCAGCATCCCGCTGCCGAGCGATGAGATCTTCAGCAACGTGAAGGACCTCCTCCTCGACCTCGAGGGGATGAAGAAGATCCTCGGCGATCCCAAGGTGTGCACCACGCGCATCGTGCTGAACCTCGAGAAGATGGTGGTGAAGGAGGCGCAGCGCGCCTTCACCTACCTGAGCCTCTATGACTATCTCACCGACCTGGTGGTGGTCAACCGCGTGCTGCCTCCTGAGGTCACCGACGCGTACTTCGACTCGTGGCGCGAGGCGCAGCAGCGGTACTCGCTGATGGTGGAGACCGCGTTCTCGCCCATCCCAACCCTTCGCACCAAGCTGTTCGACCACGAGATCGTCGGGCTCGACTCGCTCGCGGAGATGGGCGAGTCGATCTACGGCGACCTTGATCCCTCGCAGATCTTCTATCACTCCGTGCCGCAGCGCATCCGCAAGGTCGGCAACACGTATGAGCTTCAGCTGCACCTCCCGTTCGTGGGCAAGGAGGACGTCGACATCAAGCATCGTGAGGGCGAGCTGTTCGTCAGCGTCGGGCCCTACAAACGCGAGATCTCACTGCCGCGCGTGCTCAACGGCAAGCGCGTGACCAAGGGCCGGCTGGACGAGGGGATGCTCTCTGTGACCTTCGCGGATCGCACGCCGTGAGCGACGCGCTGTGGGCACAGGCAACACGGCTCGTCGATGAGGCATCGCGGCTCCTCGGGACCTCCTTCAGCGACATCGTGCCTCCCGAGGCACAGCGACATCTCCTGATCGCTCAGCGCGAGCTGCTGCTCGCGCTCGCCGCGGTGATCGATCATCACACCCAGGAGCAGGAGACCACCGAGTCCCCGTCGCGCGGACGGAGACGCTCACGGAGCGGAACAGAGCGCTCGCGGCGGCCGTCGCGGGTCGAGCTCGAGTAGCCGTCGCCGGGTGACAAACCCCGGTACCTACCTGGCGATCATCCTCTACACGCTGCCGGGTTTCGTGTTCGGATCGGTGATACACGAGCTCAGCCACGCGGCCATCGCACTGCGACTCGGCGACCCGACTCCTCGCCGCGACCGACGAATGACGCTCGACCCGCGCCGCAACCTCGATCCGTTCGGATGCCTCGCTCTGCTCATCGCCGGGGTGGGATGGGGGCGCCCGGTCCCGCTCGATCCCCTATATCTCCGCACCGGCAGGCAGCGAGCGCAGGTTGCCGCTGCGGGGCCACTCGCGCATCTCGTGGTTGCCGCGATCTTCGCCGTGGCGCTGCGCGTGGAGCTCCAGGGCTCCGGCATCGACGCCACCGGGTTCGACATCCTCGCGCAGTTCACCCTGCAGGGCGTGATCCTCGGTGTGCTGCTGCAGGGATTTCTGGTCAACATCGCGCTTTTCGTCTTCAACGCGCTGCCGCTGCCCGGACTCGACGGCTACGCGGTGCTGCGGGCGCTCCTTTTCGGCGCGGCACCGCGCGTCTTCCTCTACCTCGAGCAATATCGCTACGCGATCTATGCCCTCGCGGCCCTCGCGGTGCTGCTGCCACCGCCGCTGACGCACGGTGCCGTCGACGTGTCGTCCGCGATGTCGGCCGGCCCGGCAACGCTCGCCTTCGAGCATCTGCTCGAGCCCGGCATGCGTCCGAGCTTCATCGGGCTGCCGAACGTGTTTCACCTGCTGTCATGAGGCGTTTGGTCATGAACTCCGTCGTGTCATGAGTTCCGTATTCATCAACGGCGTGGAGTGGCCGGTCGAGGGCGCCCAGGTCGCGATCGTGGAGCGAGGGCGAGTGCTCCTCCAGCTCCGACCGTGGCCGCCGGGCTGGGAGCTTCCGGGCGGCCACGTCGAGCCGGACGAGGACCCGGCGGTCACCGGAGCACGCGAGACCGAGGAGGAAACGGGTTACCGGGTGCGCATCGCCGGCGTCGTCGGTGTGTACTCGTGGCGAGGACTCCGCTCGGCCGGTGACGTCGTCTACCTCGGTGAGGTCATCGGCGGGGCGCCGCGACGCAGCATCGAGGCGTGGGCACTGCGCATGGCGCCTCCCGACGCGCTGCCGCGAACCGTCTTTCCGTGGGTTCGCGAACGGGCGCGTGACGCGGTCGACGTCGCGGGCGGCGGCGAGGCCGTGCATCGCGTGCAACCGGTGACCATCCGCCACGTGCTCGGGTTCGCGACCGCGTGGCTGCACGCGCCGTTCGACCGCTTGATGCGGCGCCGATGACCACCGCACTGCTCTTCATCGCGAGCCTGCTCCTGGTCGTCATCGCTTCGGAGCTGTTCACCAATGCGATCGAATGGGCCGGCTATCTCCTCAACCTCGGGACCGGGGCGACCGGCAGCCTGCTCGCCGCACTCGGCACGTCGCTGCCGGAAACCGTCGTCCCGGTCGTGGCGCTGGCGACGCACTCCCATGGAGCCGACAAGGTCGCCACCGGTGCGGTGCTGGGCTCGCCGTTCCTGCTGCTGACGCTCGGGGCCGGCGCCACCGGCATCGCGGTGGTGATTCGCGGTGGCACGCGGCGTCTCGTCATCGACCGGCGTCAGGCGCGGCGGGACCTGGGCGTCTTCATCGGCGCCTTCACCGTCGCGGTGGTCGCGAGCGTGCTGCCCAGCGGTCCGCGGATCGGCGTCGGTGCGCTGCTGCTCATTGCCTACGCCGTGTACGTGGTTGCGACGCTTCGTGGGAGCGCGGCCGCGGGTGAGCGCCCGGAGCCGTTGCATATCGTGCGCTGGCGGCCCGGCGAGCCACATCCGGTGCTCGTGACGATGCAGCTTCTCATCGCGATCGCGCTTCTGGTGGTGGGCTCGCAACTCTTCGTCACCGCACTTGATCAGACCGCGTCGGCGCTGCAGATTCCCCAGCTCCTGCTCGCGCTGGTCGTCGTGCCGGTTGCGACCGAGCTGCCGGAGACGCTCAACAGCGTGCTGTGGGTTCGCACCAGCGACGACATGCTCGCCTTCGGCAACGTCGCGGGCTCTGCGGCGTTTCAGGCGTGCATCCTCACCGCGATCGGGATCGTCTTCACCACCTGGCAACCGGGTTCGGCGGGACTCATCAGCGCCACCCTCACGCTGCTCACCGCCGCCTTCCTCCTCGCGCTCCTCTGGCGCGGTCAGGCGCGAGGTGCGCTGCTCGCCCTTGCCGCAGTGCCATGGGTTGTGTACGTGGTGGCGCAGATTGCAACGGGTGGACGCCTCGGGCTCTGAGAGCCGCACAATCGAACCGTGATCCAGGTGCACACGACCGGCGACGTCGAGGAATACGCCGCCGCGGCCGACACGTTTCTCAAGGCCGACCCCTGCGCGCGCAATGTGCTGCTGACGATCATCGACATCGTGCGCGCTGCGCCGCGTACGTACAGCAGCGCGCCCAGCTTCTGGTGGGTCACCGACGGCGCGGCGGTGGTCGGCGCGGCGAACTGGACCCCGCCGCACAACCTGCTGGTGTCGGCGCTTCCTTCAGCCGCGGCACCGGCGCTGGCAGACGCGGCTGTGAAGCGCGCGATATCGCTCGGCCTGCGGCCGCCCGGCGTCTCCGGCCCGGTGGAATGGGCGCGCGCGGTGGCCGCGGCGTGGGCGGCCATCACCGGCGACGTCATCGAACGTGACCGGACGATTCTCCTCAATGAGCTGGGCGCACTCGTCGAGGTGCCGATACCACACGGCGAACGTCGGGCCGGCCGCGCCGAGGACGTTCCGTTGATCGGCGAATGGCTGCAGACCTTCAGTGTCGAGATCGAGCACCCCGTACCGGCCAACCCCCAAGCAATCGCCGACCACATGATTCGCAGCGGGCATCTGGACGTCTGGATCGACGACGGTCAGATCGTCTCCATGGTCGGGTTTCGACATGCCGGCGGGTTCGCGCGCATCGGTCCCGTCTACACGCCCCCCGAGCATCGGAACCGCGGGTATGCGCGACGCCTCACCTACGAGGTGACTGTCGGCGCACTGCAGCAGCCGGGCGTCGACCACGCCATGCTCTTCACTGATGCGGCCAATCCTGTCTCCAACTCGATCTACCGCCAGGCCGGATACGAGCCGCGGGGCGAACACGTCGAGATCGACTTCGCCAAGCGTACGGTCGAGCCCGGGCCCTAGAGTCCGCACCATGAATCTCGAGGGCAAGGTCGCCATCGTCACCGGGAGCGGGCGGGGTATCGGCCGCTCGTATGCGCTCGCACTCGCGCAGGCGGGATGCGCCGTGGTCGTGAACGACGTCGACGGCGACGTCGCCGAGTTCAACCGCCGACGAGATCGCCCGTGCAGGCGGCAGGGTCGTCGCGGAGGTGTGTGCCGTCGGATCGGCGGAGGCCGCGGACCAGCTCGTCTCCGGCGCGGTGAAGGCCTTCGGTCACCTCGATGTCATGTGCACCAACGCCGGCATCCTTCGCGACCGTGTCCTCTGGAACATGAGCGACGACGACTTCGACCTCGTGATCGAGACCCACCTGCGCGGCACGTTCACCTGCGCGCGCGCCGCGGTTCGCCGGATGCGGGAGCAGGGAACTGGCGGTCGGATCGTTGTGGTCTCGTCCATCGCGGGGCAGCGCGGAAACTTCGGCCAGACCAACTACGCGGCAGCCAAGGCAGGGATCGCCGCCTACGCGCGCACCTGGGCTATGGAATGCGCGAAGCACAACATCACCGTCAACGCCATCGTCCCCAATGCGATCACCCGGATGATCTCGACGATTCCTGGGATGGCTTCGCTGGTGGCGGCCGCGGAGAAGGGCGAGCCACTTCCGGCAACGGTGCGCAAGCATATGGGCATGGGCACGCCCGACGACGTGGCGCCCCTGCTCGTGTTCCTGAGCTCGGATCAGGCGGCGGATGTCACCGGTCAATGCGTCGGTCTTGGCGGTGACAAGCTCTCACTCTGGGCACACCCGAAGGAGGTGTCCGTCGCCTACCGCGACGGCGGCTGGACGGCGGACGCGATCGCCGAGGTCTGGTCGACCTCGGTCGGCTCGCGGCTCGAGACATACGGCATCCCATTCCTCGGTGGAACCACCTGAGCTGAGCTGATATATCACCTGGCGGGTCAGGACTTTAGGGTGGCGGCTGCTCGGGCGGCGGTGGTTCTTCAGGCGGGGGTTGCTCCGGAGAGTCGGGAATCGCGACGGCGACACCCGCCGGGACCGGTTTAACGATCAGCGCCGCGACGTTGTAGACAACCGCGACCGCGAGGATCACCAGCGCCATGATCAACCCGATCCCCGCGTTGATGTTGAAGAGCGAGGCGGGATCGAGGCCGGGAATGCTCGTGCCCTCGCTCGACGAGATCTTCGACAGCAGCGCATCGCGGACGTGGAAGTGATCGAGGATGAGGAGGCCTCCCGCACCCGCGGCAAAGATCGCGGTCACCAGGGATCTGCTCCTCGCCGCCACGAGGCCGAGTACTCCGAGCATTGACGTCAGCAGCGCGAGGAAGACGCTGATCAGCGCAAGAAAGGCGAGGAGCTGCGGCCCGATGTTCGCAGAGGAGGTGTCGGCACCCGCGGCGTTGTTCTGGTTGCACGCCGCCGGCACGGGCCCGACCGCCGGGTTCTTCCCGAATGCGATCTGCCAGCCGCTGTAGGTGAGGATGTTGGCACTACCGAGGGCGTTGACGCAGGCATTCACCTGGGCGGCTTGGGCGCCGGTCACTCCCTGGGTCGACTCGATCGACGAGATCGCCGCCCTCGTGGTCGTCGGGTTGCACGACACCCCGGCGAAGACCAGGAAGAACGAGAGGATGACCAGCAGGAGGAGCACGGGGCTGACGCGGCGGGCGCCGGGCTCACCGAACAGAGAGCGCGGGCTCACGCTGAAATGGAAGCAGTGATCTCAGCCGACCCGATCGCCAGGAGCGCAGGGATGATCGGGACGGAGCAGTACCACACCCTCTGATCCCTCCTGGTATACGCCGAGCACGAGCACCTCGCTCCGGACCGGACCGATCTGCCGCGAGGGTAGGTTGACGACGGCGACCACCGAGCTCCCAGTGAGCTGTTCGGGGGTGTACAGCTCCGTCAGACGCGCCGACGATTGCCGCGTGCCCAGCGGTCCGAAGTCGATGAGCATGCGGTAGGCGGGGCGCCGCGCCTCCGGGAACGGCTCGCAGCGCACCACCGTGCCAACGCGGATGTCGACGCCGAAGAACTGCGCCGCATCGATCTCCGCCGACGCGGGGCTCGCTCCACTCACGCGTCGCAGTGTATCGGCACACCTATACTCGCCCGCGATACCTGGCTCCGTTCGGAGGGAATGTCATCGCGGGATTGCGCCGCCTCGCCGTCGTCACAACCGCAGCGCTGCTGCTCGTCGCTTGCGGAGCACCGTCGCTCAACGCCGGCACGTTGCTGAAGACGACCAAGACCGTCCTCGACAGCACTCCCTCGTTCCATTTCGTGCTGACCAGCGCCAACGTGACCGGCTCCGGCGCCCAGCTCACCGGCGGCAACGGCGACATGAAGCGGCCGGACAGCATGTCCGGCGTGCTGCAGGTATCGATCTTCGGCCTGGCGGTGAGCGTTCCGGTGGTCTCGGTGGGCGGCACGTTCGCCGTCAAGCTGCCGACCGGCTCCGGGTTCACCACAGCGAATCCGGCCGACTACGGCTTTGCTGACCCCGCCAAGCTCATCGACCCGAACAACGGGCTGTCCTCGCTACTCCTCAAATGCCAGTCGCCACAGGTCGAGAGCGACGATCGATACAACGGCGAGGCATTGCACGAGATCGGCTGCTCACTCCCGGGAAGCGCGGTCGCCGCCCTGCTCACCAGCGCTGACCCCTCGAAGAGCGTCGCCGCAACGTTCGGCATCGACACCGGCACGAACTCAGCTCCGCCGGGTCGTGCTCACCGGGCCGTTCATCAGCAAGACCACGGACACCACCTACACGCTCGTTCTTACCAACTATGGCGAGAACGTGTCAGTGACGCCGCCACCCGCCCTCGGGTGAACGCGCGCCGCCGCTGGATCCTCGCCATTGCGGCGGCATCGGTGCTCGTCGCCGCGATGGACACGTACGTCATCGTGCTCGCGCTGCCCGCGATCATGTCCGACGTCGGCATTGGCGTCGATCAGCTCCAGGCGGCGACCCCGATCGTCAGCGGCTTCCTGCTCGGCTACGTGGTGGTCATGCCACTTCTCGGGCGGCTCTCCGACCTGTACGGCCGACGCCCGCTGCTCATCCTCTGCCTCGCGGTCTTCGCGGGAGGTTCGCTGGTCACCGCGTCGGCTACCGACCTCGGCTCGGTGGTCGCGGGCCGGGCGCTCCAGGGCCTTGGCGGCGGGGGGCTCGTCCCGGTCACGCTGGCGCTGGTGGCGGATCTCTGGCCGGCGGAACGCCGCAGCGTGCCGCTTGGCGTCATCGGCGCGGTGCAGGAGTTGGGGAGCGTGCTCGGGCCGCTCTACGGCGGGCTCATCCTCACGGTCGCGTCCTGGCAGATGATCTTCTGGCTCAACATCCCGATCGCCGGCGTCCTCGCGCTTGGGCTGTTTGCGGCATCGGGGCGCGGTGATCGACCGAGCGCCTCCTCGGGGGCCCAGCGGCTTGCGGCCTCGCCGGATCAGCCGCGTCAGGCGCAGGGTGCATCCTCGCCGGTCGAGCGGCCGATAGACCGGGTCTCAATAGCGCTCGCCGGGATCGCACTCGTGGCCGGGTGCCTGTCGATCGCCGCTCCGGGGCTCCTTCGGGATAACAACACGATCGGTCTGGCGTACACCGCACTCGGCGGTCTGGTCTGGCTGACGCCGATCGCGCTGGCCGCGGCGGCCGCCGCGCTGGCGCTCATCCTCTGGGAGGCGCGTGGCCATCGGTCAACTCGCGAACTGGTCGCGGTGCGCCGCCTGCCGGCCCTGGCCGCGGCGGTGGACTGGCCGGGAGCGGTCCTCCTCGGGATCGCGCTCTCGACGATCATCGTCAGCTTTTCCGCTGAGGATCCCTCCACCGGGGCCATCTCGCCGGCTGCCCTCTGGCTGCTGCCGCTCGGCGTCGTCGCCATGGCGTGCTTCGTGGTGAGGGAGCGGCGGGCGCGGCAGCCGCTCGTTGCGGCGTCCGAGCTGCGCTCGCCCGGCGCCTATGGCTCGCTGCTCACCAATCTCGCCGTCGGCGCGGCATTGATGGCTGCGCTGCTCGACATCCCGGTCCTCGCCCGATCGACCGTCGACCCCAACTCGCAGCTTGGAGCGGCCCTGGTATTGCTCCGGCTTCTGGTCGGCGTGCCCATCGGGGCGATGGCCGGGGGCTTGCTTTCCCAGCGCCTCGGCAATCGCCTGGTCGCCGCCGCCGGCATGGCGATCACCGCCGCCGCCTTCCTCGCGATGACCCGCTGGACGGCCACGACCCTCGGCGATCCGTTTGGACCGGGCTGGCTGCATCCGAGCGACCCGGTGCTGGTCGCCTGCGGGCTGGGCTTCGGCCTGGCCATCGCCCCGGTCAACGCCTCGATGCTCGCCTCGGTGCGCGAGCAGATGCACGGACTGGCGTCGGCGCTGGTGGTCGTGGCGCGCATGATCGGGATGCTCGTGGGCATCTCCATCCTCACCGCGGTGAGCCTGCACATCTTCTACACGACCGCGTCGTCGTTTCCCTCGCCGTCGGCGCTCTGCCCGACGTCGCCGCTGAACTGCCCCCCCTACGAACGAGATGTGACCGCCGCGATCGTGTCGGAGTTGCACATCGTGTTCCTCGGCGCCGGCCTCTGTGCCGCGCTCGCCGCGATCCTCGCGGCGGTGCTGCTTCGCGGCCGGCCTTCACGCCTGGCCGCCGCAATGCCGTGACCGCCCTCATTCGTGTGGTCACCCCGGAGCCCCCGGAGCTCGAGGATCTGCTCGAGGCCATCGCGACCGCGGCGCGCGGCCTCGGCGTCGAGACCTACCTGGTCGGCGGGTTCGTCAGGGACCGCCTGCTCGGGGGAGGGCAGGGCAAGGACATTGACCTGGTCACCGTTGGTGCGGATCCGATGCCGCTGCTGGCAGAGGTCGCCTCCACCTTCGGCTGGCACCATCCCGAGCGGTTCGAGCGGTTCGGGACGGCCCAGATCCGAGGGGGCACCTGGATCGTCGAGGGAGTTCGCGCCCGTGCGGAGCGCTACGACCCCGAGTTCCGCAAACCGGACGTCCGGCCCGGCACGCTCCTCGAGGACATCTCGCGCCGTGACTTCACCGTGAACGCGCTCTGCCAGAGCCTCGAAGGGGAGGTGATCGACCTCACCGGGAAGGGCCTGACCGATCTTGTCGACGGCGTGCTCCGGACACCCGGCGATCCTGCCGAGACCTTCGCCGAGGATCCACTGCGCATGTTCCGGGCCGCCCGGTTCGTCGCCCGTCTCGGCTTTGCGCTCGCCCCGGGGACGGTCGAGGCGATGCGAGCCCAGGCGCCACGAACGTCGATCCTGTCCATCGAGCGGGTGAGCGACGAGATCCGCCGCCTGCTCGTCGCGCCGTATCCCAGCGCCGGCATCTCGGTGCTCCTGAACGGTGGGGTGCTCGAGATCGTCCTGCCCGAGCTCGTCGCCGGGATCGGGGTCGAGCAGGGCGGCTTCCACACTCACGACGTCTACGGGCACTCACTGCTGACCGTCGATGCCACGCTTCCCGACCTGGTGACGCGCTCGGCCGCGTTGCTCCACGACATCGCCAAACCTCCGACTCACGCCCTCGCGGCGGACGGCCGCCACACTTTCTACGACCATCCGCAGATCGGCGCGGAGATGGCCCGGACCATCCTCACCCGCTGGCGATTCAGCAACGACGAGATCAGCGACGTGAGCCGGCTCGTCCGCCTGCACCTGCGCCCGATCCAGTACGACCGCGAGACCTTCGGCGACGCCGCAGTGCGCAGGCTGATCAGGGATGCCGGGCCGCTGCGCGCGAAGATGCTCGATCTCGCGCGAGCGGACACCCGCGCGTCCGCATATCCCACGCTCGAGGAGTTGGATGAGCTCGACGACCGGATGGCACGGCTCGACGCCGGCGGCGTGGTCTCTGCGATGGCGGATCCGCTCAGCGGCGAGGAGCTCATGGCCATGGCGGGTCGCGGGCCGGGTCCGTGGGTCGGTCTCGCCAAGGCGGCGATCCGCGACGCGGTCATCGAGGGCGTGATCCCTCCCGGCGATGGCGCGGCTGCTCGCGCATGGGTCGAGGCGCACCCCGAGATCCTGCGAGACCAGTGAACGCGCACCCGTGCGCAGCTTTGCACGAGACCTGTCCGCCGATCGGTGGCAACGGCAACAAAGTAGAATGCGCGGTTCGAGATGTTGAGCAAGGTACGCAGCGCTAAACGCCTTTTCGTCGACCTGCCGCGCACGCTGCGGCTGGCGTACTGCCTGATGTTCGACGCGCGTGTGCCCCGGTACATGAAGCTCGCGTTCGGCGGCGGCCTCGCGTTGATCGCATTGCCGGTGGTCGATCTGCCCGAGTCCCTGCCGGTTATCGGTGAGCTCGATGTGCTCGCCCTCAGCCTGCTTGCAACCCGCGCCTTCATCGCCGCCTCTCCGCGTCACGTCGTCGCGGAGCAGGAGATGTTGATCACCCAACGCCGCAGCCGCTTCGATGACGACGTTCGCAACGGCGAGCGGATCGCGCTGATGATCTACCGGCGCCTGCGTCCCGAAGAGCAGGAGGCGACCATCTCGTGAAAGTTTTGTTTCTGAAAGAAGTGGCAGGAACAGCCAAGCCAGGCGACGTGCGCGAGGTGACGCCGGGATACGCACGGAACTTCCTGTTCCCCAAGCACCTGGCGGTGATCGCCGACCAGAACACGGTCGACCAGATTCGCCGCCGCGAGGAGGCAACCCGCCGGCGCGTCGAGAAAGCGCTCATCGACGCGAGGGAAACCGCACAGCGGCTGCGCAAGCTGACCGTCACGGTGTACGCCAAGGCCGGCGAGGCCGGTCGCCTCTTCGGCACCGTGACCACGGCCGACGTCGCCAAGCAATTGAAGCGCGAGGCGGGGATCGACATCGACAAGCGGAAGATCGAGATCGATCCGCCGATCCGATCCCTCGGTCCCCACGAGGCCACCATCGAGCTCCACCCGGAGGTCACGGAGACACTCAAGGTCGTCGTCGCGGCCCAATGACCTCTCTCCCGCAGACCGAGTTGGTGGGACGCGGGGCGACTGCGGGGGCGGTGCCGATGCGTGTCCCCCCGCACGACAACGAGGCGGAGCAGGCGGTGCTCGGCGGCATCCTCATCGACCGCGAGGCCCTCTCGATCGTGCGCGACGTGCTCGTCCCCGAGGACTTCTACGCAGAGCGGCACGCGGTGCTGTATCGCGCCGCGCTGGCGCTCGACGATCGTGGCGAAGCCATCGACACGGTCACGCTGCGCGACCAGCTCGAGCGCGGTCCCGGAATCGGCCGCGCCGGCGGCATGGACTACATCGCGGAGCTGACCCTGGTCGTGCCCAGCTCGGCAAGCGTCAAGCACTACGCGGACATCGTCATCGCCCACGCGCTCCGGCGGCGCCTCATCGAGGCGGGGGGCAAGGTGAGCCGCCTCGGGTTCGACAACACCACCCCGGTGGCCGAGGCGATCGACCAGGCGGAGCAGGAGGTGTTCAAGATTGGGCAGGAGAGTCGCGGCTCAGAGATGCGCAACATCGCGCCGGTGGTGCGCGAATGGTGGGACGTGCTCGAGAAGCGCATCGAGCACAAGCAACTGGTGACCGGCGTGCCCACCAATTTCTCGAAGCTCGACATGCTCACCCAGGGGCTGCAGCCCGGGGAGCTCATCATCCTGGCGGCGCGGCCGGCGGTCGGCAAGACGTCGTTCGCCCTCAACATCGCGCGCAACGCCGCGGTGCTCGCGCGCAGGCCGGTGGTGGTCTTCTCGCTGGAGATGTCGCGGCAGTCGCTCGTGCAGCGGCTCATCTGCAGCGAGGCGCACGTCGACTCCTACATGCTCCGCACCGGCCAGGCTGATTCGATGGCGTTCCAGAAGATTGCCAAGGCGATGGACACGCTCACCCATGCCGACCTCTGGATCGACAACTCGCCGGGCCTCGCCATCAACACGCTCCGCGCTCGCGCCCGGCGAATGAAGGCGCAGCACAAGATCGAGCTGATCGTCATCGACTACCTGCAGCTGATGCAGGGAGGACGGCGCGATTCCCGGGTCCAGGAGGTATCGGACATCTCGTCGGGGCTGAAATCGATCGCCAAGGAGTTGAACATCCCGGTGCTCGCGCTTTCGCAACTCTCGCGGGCGGCCGAGCAGCGCGACGGCAAGCGCCCGCAGCTCAGCGACCTTCGCGACAGCGGTTCGATCGAGCAGGACGCGGACGTCGTGCTCTTCCTCTACCGGGAGGGCATGCACAACCGCGAGGTCGACAGGGCCAAGACCGAGCTGATCGTCGCCAAGAACCGCAATGGCCCGGTCGACGACCTGCCCCTGGTGTTCATCGCCGAGCAAACGGCCTTTCGAGAGCCTTACCTGGCGGCCGAGTAACGCGCCGTCTGCGCTTTGCGTTGCAAGGAGCAGTGGCCGTGTCACGGTACGGCTGATGGCACATAGGACCGGTACCACCCTGATTCAATGGAGCCGATGAGACAAGCTCTCCGTATCGCCCGAGCCGTGATCGGGTCCCCCTGGACCCGGGTCAGCGGAACGGTCGTCGGGCTGGCCATCCTGGCGCGGACCATCAACCTGCCGCAGGCGGTGGCAAGCCTCGCGCATGCCGATCCCCTGTGGATCGCCGCCGCTCTCGGGCTCACCATGCTCGCGGTCGCCGCCAGCGTCGTCGAATGGGGGGTGCTCCTGCGCACCGCCAACGCGCCTGCCGGCGCCGGCCCGGGTGCGGTGCTGAGCTGGCGCCGGCTGAGCTCCTCTTACCTCCAGGGCATGTTCTTCACCCAGATGCTGCCCGCCGGTGTCGGCGGCGATTGCATGCGCACCGTCGAGATGGGCCGCCAGGTCGGCCACGGGAACGTCCTCGCCTCGCTTGCCGGCAGCCGCCTTGCAGGCATGCTGGGGATGACCTGCTGGGGGATCGCCGCCGCGATCCTGCTCCGGGCGCTGCTTGGCACCGGGGTCGTGATCGTGATCGCGGCGCTCGCCATGGCCGTGGTGATCATCTGGCTCATGGCACTGAGCGCCGACCGCCTCGTGCCCCATCGGTTGCTCGCCCGCGTCTCGGGAGCACTGAGCCGTGGCGTCCGTTCCTTCAGTGATGCCTTCGCCGGCTACCGCCGCCACCCCCACGCCGTCGCCCAGTCGCTGCTGGTCGGCGCTGCCGGGTGGGGCTTCAACCTGCTGGCCCTGAGCGTCGCCGCCCGTGCGATCGGGGTGAACCTGAGCTGGACGGTCCTCGCCGTCACCATCCCGATCACGCTGCTGGTCGCGCTCGCGCCCTTCAGCATCAATGGGCTCGGCCTCCGCGAAGGGGTCCTGGTCGCCCTGCTCTCCCACAGCGGCGTCTCGGTCGCGCATGCCGGCGCGATCTCGGTGCTCATCGATCTGCAGATGATCCCGTTCGCCGTCCTCGGCGCCGTGCTCTGGTCGCGGCACCGTCGGAGCAGCCGCTCCCCGGTGGAGCTCGCCATCGAGGTCGCCGCCACCGACGATGTCGCGCTCGCGGGACTGAAGCCTGGTGCGCCTAGACTTCAGCGGCGTGACCCGGCAGTTCAGCGACTTCCTGGCAGCCCACGCGGCGCGGATCGCCGACCTGTGGGCGAGGCAGATATCACCGGCTGACGCCGGTGAACCCCTCGATCGCGCCCGCGGACCGCGCCAGTTCGTCAACGCCGTGCTGGTCGCGCTGACCGCAGACGACTTTCGTCCCCTCATCGCCTATCACCACCTGGACTGGAGACGGGTATCGAGCGGCGGCTGGGCAAGGCGCTCGCCAATCTCACCGCACTCCGCCAGGTCACCGCCGAGGCGGTGCGTGAGGAGCGGCTCGACCCCGAGGAGACGCTGGCCCTTGCGTCCATGACCGCCGACGACATCGAGGCCGTCGGACAGCACCTCGCCGCGTCCTCGGTGGCAGCCCTGGAGCACCGCCTGATCAGTGCGACCTCGGAGTCGTCGGCGCGGGGCACATCGCTATCGATCACCATGCACGAGCTCCGCCGCCCGCTGACGATCCTCAACAGTTACGGGCAGCTGCTCAGCGCCGGCATGCTCGGCGCGCTCCCCGAGACTGCGATCGTGGCCATCGAGGGCATCACCGCGAGCACCGAGATGATGGTGCGCATGGTCAACGCCCTGGCTGAGCTGGCGCGCCTCGAGGACCCCGACGACCACCTGGCGCTCGAGGTCATGGACGCGGAGGACGTGGTTGCCGAGGCCATCGAGCACGTTGCCATGGAGGCGAAGCTGCGGGAGTCGCCCATCAGCAGCGAGTGCGCCCATGGGATGACCATCAAGGGCGACCGGCGGCGGCTGATCCTCGCGCTCACCAACCTGCTCGGCAACGCCGTCAAGCACGGGCCCACGGGGTCGCCAATCGAGGTGCTCGCCGCGCGCGAGGGCGATTCGGTGCGCTTCACGGTCCGCGACCATGGAACCGGCTTCCCGGTCGTCGACACCGGGCACCTCTTCGACAAGTACTTCCGGTCGGTCGCCGAGCGGCAGCGGAAGGTTCCAGGGAGCGGGCTCGGCCTCTACATCGTGCGCACGGTGGCCGAGCGGCATGGCGGAACCGTGGCGGCGCGCAGCGTCCCGGGCAGCGGCGCCGAGTTCGACATGACGATCCCGCTGCATCGAGAGGAGACGAGTGCATGATCACGACCGCGACCAGGACCGAACGCGACTCGATGGGTGAGTTCGAGGTCCCGGCGGACGCCTACTACGGCGCCAACACCATGCGCGCGAAGGTCAACTTTCCGATCAGCGATCTGCGCCTGCCCCGCGGGTTCATCCGCGCCATCGGGCTCATCAAGCAGCAGGCGGCCCTGGTCAACCGCGAGCTGGGGCTGCTCGACGAGAACCTTGCCGGCGCGATCATCCGTGCCGCCCAGGACGTCGTCGACGGGGCGCTCGACGGGGAGTTCATCGTCGATGTGTTCCAGACCGGGAGCGGGACCTCGACGAACATGAACGCCAACGAGGTGATCGCCAACCGGGCCATCGAGTTGCTCGGTGGGGAGCGCGGCTCGCGAACCCCGGTGCATCCCAACGACCACGTCAACCTCGGCCAATCGAGCAACGACGTGATTCCCACCGCGATTCAGGTGGCTGCCGCGGTCTCAATCCGCGAGGAGACCATCCCCGCGCTGGAGATCCTCGAGGCATCGCTGCGGCGCAAGTCCGAGGAGTTCTGGCCGGTGATCAAGACCGGCCGCACCCACCTTCAGGACGCGACGCCGATCCGGCTCGGGCAGGAGTTCCTCGGCTACGCGGGGCAGACGGAGCGGGCGCGCCTGCGCTGCGATGAGGCGGTTGCCACGCTCGCCGAGCTGCCGCTCGGGGGAACTGCGGTCGGGACCGGCGTCGGCACCCACCCGGAGTTCCCGCCCAGGGTGATCGCGCTGCTCGCGTCCGACCTGGGCATCCCGTTCCGGGAGACCGGGAATCACTTCAGCGGCCAGTCGACCCTCGACGCCGTCGTCTCAGCGAGTGGCGCGCTGCGCGCCGTCGCCGTTTCCATGTTCAAGATCGCCAACGACCTCCGCCTGCTCGGGTGCGGCCCGCGCGCGGGGATCGCGGAGATCGCGATTCCGGCGGTGCAGCCGGGCTCGTCGATCATGCCCGGGAAGGTGAACCCGGTCATCTGCGAGTCGGTGACGATGGTGGCAGCGCAGGTGATCGGCAACGACGCGACCATCGCCTTCTGTGGGTCCGCCGGGTCGCTTCTTGAGTTGAATGTGATGATGCCGGTCGCCGCTTATGACGTCCTCCAGTCGGCATCGCTGCTCGCCGCGTCTGCGCGCAACCTCGCCAGCCAGTGTGTGGACGGGATCACCGCCACCGAGAACGGCCCGGCGATGGTCGAGCGCGGTCTGATGCTTTGCACCGCGCTTGCGCCGGTCATCGGGTACGACGCCGCGGCGGCGATCGCCAAGGAGGCGTACAACACCGGCCGGACGGTGCGCGAGGTCGCCCGCGAACGAAGCGGTCTCAGCGAGACCGAGTTGACACGGCTGCTCGACCCCGAGGCGATGACCCACCCCGGACGCGACTCCGGGGCCGCCGGAGGCTGACATGACAGCCGGGCGCACCCTGGCGGTCGTGGGTGCGGGCGCGATGGGCAGTCAGATCGCCTACCAGGCAGCGCTGCACGGGTACGACGTCCGCCTGATCAGCCGCAGCGACGACCGGTTGCGCAGCGCCAGCATGACGTGCGCGACGCTGCTCCGCCGTCGTGTCGAGAAGGGAAAGCTCGACGGCGATGCCTGCGAGTCGGCGCTCGCCAGGGTAACCCTCGGATCCGACTTCGCCGCGGTCGCCGGCGCCGGCACGATCATCGAGTTGGTCGCCGAGGATCGCGACGTGAAGCGCGAGGTGTACGCGCGCATCTGCGAGCATTCGGACGATACCGCCATCATCGGCACGAACTCGTCGACGCTGCCGTCGTCGTTGCTCGAGGATGCGGTCACGCACTCCGGGCGATTCCTCAACATCCACTTCTTCAACCCCGCGCTGCTGATGACGCTCGTGGAGGTGGTCCCCGGTCCACATACGGCCGAGGATGCGATCGTGCGCGCCATGGACTTCGCCCGGGCGATCGGGAAGACGCCGGTCCGGCTGGCTCGCGAGGAGTATGGCTTCATCGCGAATCGCATCCTGTTCATCGCCATCCAGGAGGCCATGCACCTCGTGCAGGGCGGCTACCTCTCCGTCGAGGAGTGCGACCTCGCGGTGCGCAACGCGCTGGGCTGGCCGATGGGACCGTTTCAACTCTCGGACCTGGTCGGGCTCGACGTGGTCGAGGCCATCCTCGACGAGGGCTTCCGTCAGACCGGGGACCAGCGCTGGGAGCCGGTCGAGATGCTCCGCGATCTTGTTGCGCGCGGAAAGCTTGGTCACAAAACCGGTGGAGGGTTCACGACCGCGCCGTCCTGAGTGCGCTGTCAGACCTGCGATGCGGAAGGGTGCAGCGCCGACCGCAGAGACGGGTTCACAACAGTGCGAAGGCCTCGAGCACGTCGGCGACACCACCGTCCTGCGGTGGCGCGCAGGTGGCGTCAGCGGCGGCGAGCACGTCAGGGCGTGAAGTCGACACGGCCACAGAGTATCCCGCTGCGGTCAGCAGTTCGACGTCGTTGGGAGCGTCGCCCACCGCGAGCGCGTCAGCCAGCTTGTAGCCGAGGCGCGCGCAGACGATCTCGCAGCCGACGGCTTTGCTGATATCCGGATCGAGGATCTCGACAAACTCGGGATTCGAGCGGGTGACACGTGCGCCGCCGGCGAGCTCTCGCGTCATCAGCGCGGTCGCGCGATCCACCTCGGCGGGATCCTCGATGACGCATGCTGCCTTGGTCGTGCCGTGCTCCAGCAGTGGATCGAGGTCAGGGATGACCCGGAAGTGCACGCCGCTGATGTGCGCGTACAGCCGCGCCTCAGGGCGATCCCGCTCGCAGAGCAGTTCGTCGTTTTGATATGCCTGGAAGTGCCAGTCCTGCTCGCGAGCGATGTGCAGCGCCCGACGCGCCGGCACCGCCTGGAGTGGCTGCTCAAAGATGGTGCTCCCCGGCGATCCATCCTGACGAGGCGTTTCCCGGACCATCGCGCCCTGGTAGCAGACCAGCGGTTCGACCACGCTGAGCTCGACCGCCCAGTACAGTGCGGAGCGGTACATGCGTCCGGTGGCCACGATCACCGGCATGCGCGCGGCCACCGCGCGAACTGCCTCGCGCACGCGAGGTTGCAGGTTCTGCTGGTAGTCGATGGTCGTGCCGTCGAGATCGAGCACCACCACACGAGGGACGAATGCCCCGGGAAGGGAGCGCATCGCGCTGATGTCGACAGGCAGGCTCATCCGGTCCCCGAACACGCTGAGGCGGTCTTCTGGCATCACAAGGATCATACGAACCCGCGCCAGCGGGTTCCTCCAGCGTCATGACGATCATACGAAGGCGTGAACGGTTGAATTCGGGGTAGACTGACTACTGTCTTGCGTTCGTCCTCTCGCGCGCGGTTTGGTAGACCGCTCGCCGCAAGGCCCCGTCCCGTCGCAACGGCGCCGGTCGATGAGGCCTTGAGCACAATCATTCCCGAACCGGTCAGCTTCAGCGAGCTCGCCTTGAGCGTCGCCATGCAGAACACGGTTGCCGAGCTCGGGTACACGATGGCGACGCCGATCCAGGCCGGCTCACTGCCCTTCGCGATGGCCGGGCGCGACGTCATCGGCCAGGCCCAGACCGGGAGCGGCAAGACCGCCGCCTTTGGCATTCCGATCATCGAGCGACTCGATCCTCGGGACGGACCGGTGCAGGCGCTGGTGCTCTGCCCGACGCGCGAGCTGGCGGTCCAGGTGCACGACGAGCTCACCCGGCTCGGCAAGCGTCACGAGCTGCGGAGCGTTGCGATCTATGGCGGCGACTCGATCGGACGTCAAATGGAAGAGCTGCGCCAGGGCGCGCACATCGTCGTGGCGACCCCGGGCCGGCTCGGCGACCACATCCAGCGCCGATCGCTCACGCTCGCCAACGTGCGCGTCTGCGTGCTCGATGAGGCCGACCGCATGCTCGACATGGGTTTCGCGCCCGACGTCGAACGCATCCTCCGGCAGTGCCCTCCACAGCGACAGACGCTGCTGTTCAGCGCGACCATGCCCGAGTGGGTGCGCAGGCTTGCGCTCCGCCACATGCACGACCCGGAGACCGTGGAGATCAGCACCCGGCCCGAGATCCCGTCCGAGGTGCGTCAGCTCTATGTGCAGACGACCTGGGCGAACAAGACGGATGCGCTGGCGCAGATCCTCGATCAGCCCGACGTTGTGATGGCGCTGATCTTCGTGGAGACGAAGCGCACTGCCGACGTTCTGCAGGCGCAACTCGGTGGGCGCGGCTACCAGGTGGGGCTGCTGCATGGCGACCTCACCCAGCGGGAGCGGGATCGCGCGATGCAGCAATTCCGCGCTTCGCATATCAAGTACCTCATCGCCACCAACGTCGCGGCGCGCGGGCTCGACATCGACGACATCTCACACGTGATCAACTACGACGTCCCGCTCACCCCGGACGAATACCTGCACCGCGTCGGCAGGACGGGACGCGCCGGCCGGGCAGGCGTCGCTGTCACATTGATCACTCCCAGCGAGATCCTCAAGCTGCGCGACGTGGAGAAGCACGCGCGCACGCATATCGAGCCGGCAACCCTCGAGGAGGATTTCCCCGCGCTCGTGGTCAGCGCCGAAGCTTAAAGTCCGCCCGACAGAGATGCTGCCGGCCATCCACGACTCGGGTACTGGCGAAGCGGTGCTCTTCCTTCACGCGTTCACCCTCGACGCCTCGCAGTGGGACCACCAGGTCGCCGCACTGTCCGACCGCGTGCGCTGCATCCGGCCCGACGTGTGGGGCTGCGGCGACTCGCCGGCGCCGCCCGACGCCGAGCCCACCCTCGACGGATTCGCGACCGCGGTGCTCGATGCGCTCGATGCCCGACACCTCGACCGCATCGCTGTCGTCGGCCTCTCGATGGGCGGTTACCTCGCTTTGGCCCTCTGGCGCCTGGCACCGGAACGCATCCGCGCGCTGGTGCTCTGCAACACGCGCGCCGGTGCGGACACCGCGGAAGCGCGGAGTGACCGCCTCGCGATGGCCGAACTCGTCGAGCGCGAGCAATCCGTCGAGCCGATCGTCGAGCCGATGGTGGCGCGGCTGCTGAGCCCCCACGCACAGGCGGAGGCGCATATCGTCGACCCGGTGCGCGGACGCATCCGCCGATGCACGTCCGCGGGAATCGCATTCGCGCAGCGCGCCATGGCGGGTCGACCCGACAGCACCGCGCTGCTCGCATCGATCAACGTCCCCACCCTGGTCATCGCCGGCACCCAGGACGCGATCATCCCAACCTCGGAAGTTCTTGCCATAGCTGACGATATCCCGAAAGCACGGTTCGTCGAGCTCGACTGTGGCCACGTGAGCAACCTCGAGCTCCCTCGCGTGGTCAGCGATGAGCTCGCTTCCTTCCTCGTCCCGGCGACAATGTCGTCATGAGCCAACTCCCCCAGGATCTCCTCGACATCCTCGCCTGTCCGAGTTGCCGCGGACCGCTCGTGGTCGAGCCGGAGTCACTGCGATGCGATGTCTGCCGGCTGCGCTACCGCGCCGACAACGGCATCCCGGTGATGCTGATCAGCGAAGCGGAACACTTCGACAGTGAGGCGCCGCCTGCGACGGACTGAACCGGAGAGTGCGGAGCCTAGTCTGCAAGCGGCCGCTGATATCTCAGGGCCGTCCGGGTGGCGGGGCGGGGGGAAGCGCCGATCTGCTGACCGGCGCCGCGCAGGACGGTCCCAGAACACTGGTCGGTTGGGAGTCAGACCGGGCAGCTGAGCGGCGAGGGGCCCCGCTCCGACAGGCCCCGGACGAGAGTGCGGAGCTTCACGCGACGCCGACCGCTTCGGTGGCGACCGATGACGGAGCGGCGCAGAAGCCCTCGTAGTCGATGGGTTCGGTGATCGTGGGATTTTCCCCGCACACCGGGCACTGGGGGTCTCGCGGAACGCGGAATTCGCGGAACTTCATGGCCAGCGCATCGATGTGGAGCAGCCGTCCGGTGAGCAGGTCACCGGCGCCCGTGATCAGCTTGATGACCTCGGTCGCCTGGAGGACGCCGACGATCCCCGGGAGCACCCCGAGCACACCCGCTTCGGCGCAGGACGGAGCCTCCTCCGGCGGTGGCGGCGAGGGGTAGCGGCAGCGGTAGCATGGCGACTGGAAGGGCACGACCGTGGTGACCTGTCCTTCGAAGCGGAAGATCCCGCCGTCGACCATCGGCTTTTTGGCAAAGATGGCCACATCATTGGCGAGGTACCGCGTCGGGAAGTTGTCGCAGCCGTTGACGATGATGTCGTACTGATCGAAGATCTCGCGCGCGTTCTCGCCGCTGAGCACCACGTTGTGCTCGACCACGCGGACATCGCTGTTGAGCGCCGTGAGCGCGATGCGGGCGGACGCAGTCTTGAGCATGCCGATCCGATCCTCGGTATGGAGGATCTGGCGCTGCAGGTTGCTGCGGTCGACGGTGTCGAAATCGACGAAGCCGATCGTGCCAACGCCCGCGGCCGCGAGATAAAGCGCGGCGGGACTCCCAAGCCCACCCGCACCGATGAGGAGCACCCGCGCATCGAGCAGCTTCGCCTGTCCCTCGACGCCGATCTCGGGAATGAGCAGGTGGCGGCTGTAGCGCTGCTGTTGCTGTGCGGTCAGGACCCGCGGGACGATGAAGTCGAAACCGGCCTGCTTCCAGGCACCGTACCCGCCCGCCATCGATTGCACGTTGGTGTAGCCGAGCTCCTGCAGGGCTCGCGCGGCGAGCAGGGACCGAACCCCACCCGCGCAGTACAGGGTGATCGGGGTATCTCGCTTGGGCACCGAGTCCTCGATCCGGGTCTCGATGAATCCCTTGCTCAAATGCATTGCGCCGGGGATGTAGCCCTCGTCGAACTCGCTGCGCTCACGTACGTCGATCAGGGTCCGGGATCCCGCCGCGGCGCGAACCTGTTGTGGAGAGACCTCGGGGACGGTGCTCCGTGCGTCGTCGAGGAGGTCGCGAGAAGACTTGGCCATGCAACCAGTCTACCCAAAACCTATCGAAACTTGACCCAGACGGTCTGGATTCGCTTCAGCCTTTCCGGGGACGGCCAACCGGCCGGCGTCCGGTCGTGGTGCGGGTCGCGGGGGTGGACCCGGTGGCAGTGCGAGTCCGCGGCCGGCCGACGGGACGCTTGGCGGCTGCCGTACCTGCTGCTGCCTTCGGCGGCCTGCCGATGGGGCGCTTCGCCGGGGTGGTGGTCGCGACCGACGCCACCGGGGCCGGTGCCATGGCGGCGAGGATGGTGCGTTCCGTTTCCTCGAGCCGTTCGGCCAGCGCCAGGACACGACGACGAGCGGCGCGGGTCGCGGTCAGCGCATCTGCCAGCGAGACCGGCGCACCGCCAGCCCGCTTCTTTTTTCCAGCCATGATCGGAGGGACCCTACCATAGACTGCGACGGTGCATCCGACGCATGCGGCGCGCCCACTCACTGCCCTGCTCAGCGCGGCCGGAATCGACAGCGCACTTCCACCATCCGCGGCCGGGCTCGAGGTCGGCGCGATCGAGTCGGACTTCGCGGGCGGTCACCGCCGGGAGCCTTTTTGTGGCCATATCCGGTCTGCGCGCCGACGGCCATCAATTCATCGCCGACGCGATCCAGCGTGGGGCGGTGGCGGTGGTGGCCGAGCGGGCCCCCTCGGCTCCTGACAGCACCGGAGTCCCGGTGATCACGGTCGGCAACTCGAGGCTGGCGCTGTCCGATCTGGCCGCTGCCTTCTACGACCACCCGAGCCGAAGCCTCTGCGTCGTGGGGATCACGGGGACCGACGGCAAGACGACGACCGCGACGCTGCTCTGGCACGCTTGGCGCGCTGCCGGCCTTGCTGCAGCGTCGATCACGACCGTCGACCGGCGCACCGGCGACGACCTTGCTGCCAACCCCTCGCGGCAGACGACCCCGGAGGCGCCGGAGCTGCAGGCCGAGCTCGCACGGATCCGCGATGCGGGTTGCACGCATGTCGCGCTCGAGACCTCGTCCCATGCGCTCGAGATGTTTCGCGCCGATGGCGTCGACTTCCGCGCCGCCGTCTTTACGCGGATCACCACCGAGCACCTCGAGCTCCACGGCAGCCGCGACCGCTACCTGAAGGCCAAGGCCCGGCTCCTCGAGCGCGTTTCGATGAGATCCGACGGCATCGCCGTGCTCGATGCCGGTGATCCGTTCGGCTTTCCTCGACTCGCCGCCATCCCGGTCGCCACCCGGCTCACGTACACCGACCGGCCCGACGTCGCCGCTGATCTGCGGGCTGAGGAGATCGTCGCCGAGTCCTCGGCCGTTCGCTTCACCGCGCGGACACCGTGGGGCACCCTCCCGATCCGGCTCGGCATCGCCGGGAGCTTCAACGTCCGCAACGCGTTGGCGGCGCTGGCGGCAGCCTGCGCGACCGGGGCAGACCTCGGGAACGTGGTGCGAGGCCTCGAGGCGGCTGCGGCGGTCACCGGACGCATGGACCTCGTGGAGCTTGGTCAACCGTTCGTGGTGGTGGTGGACTATGCCCACACTGCCGACGCGCTCGAGACCGTGCTCCGGGAGCTGCGCCGGACGACATCGGGCCGGCTCTGGGTGGTCTTTGGGTCGGCCGGCGAACGCGACGTGGAGAAGCGACCGGCGATGGGATCGGTTGCGGCGCGCCTTGCCGACATCAGCGTCATCACCGACGAGGACCCGCGCGGGGAGGACCGCACCCTCATCCTCGAGCAGATCGCGCAGGGAGCGGTGGACGCGGGTGGCGATCGCGGCCGAAACGTTCTGGTCGTCCCGGACCGTGAGGAGGCAATCGGCTATGCGATCGCCAATGCCGCCCCGGGCGACACGGTGCTCGCCGCCGGCAAGGGCCACGAGAAGACGCTCGAGACCGCGTCCGGCGAGGTCCCATGGAATGAGCGGGCGATGGTGATCGCTGCGATCCGGCGGCGGATCAGCTGATCGGGTGTCGGTTCGGGGTTCCCGGCCGCCGGGGGTACTGCTCGGGCGTGGGCGTCACCTTGCGGACCCGGAGCACACCCTGAGCCGGGGCCTCAGGAGCGCTCCCGCCGCACGCTGACGCGGCCGCGACGCACGCCGCCAGCGCCCCAGGCGCGCCCGCGACCAGCGCGCAGAGCTGTCTGCCCACCCGGACCAGCGGCAGCGCCAGCTCGCAGAGCACCGGCGGCGGGGCGGTCGCGCGAGATGTCGCCAGGTCGAACCCCTCGCGTAAGCCGGCACGGTGTCCAGCGTCCTCGGCGCGGATCGCCTCGACCACGACACCGGTGAGGCCGAGCAGGCCGGCTGCATGAATGAGGAACCCGGTCTTGCGCCGGTCGGAATCGATCAGGGTCACCGACACGTCAGGCCTGAGGATCGCGACCACCAGTCCCGGCACGCCGCCTCCCGACCCGATGTCGACGACCCTGCTTCCAGCGGGTGGATCGGCGACCTCGAGCAACTCCTGCACCTCGACAACATTGCGCGCCCACATCTGGTCTCGCGGGATCGAGGTGAGGTTGAGCCGCTCAGTCCACCGGTCGAGCTCGTCGAGGTAAGCGTTGAGTGTCGCGGTCACGTCGCTGGTCGGCAGCGGTCCCATGGTGGCGAGCGTAGCGTCCGTCCCGGAGCATGGCGGGTCGGTGACGGAGGCTCCGTTGGCTCCCCGACTGGCCGCCTCCATGCGATCATGCAGTGGAGCGATGGAGACGAACCCGGAAACCTCCGACCGGTGCCCGAGCTGCAAGGGCGAGATGCTTTCGGTGTTGTACTACGGCGCCGACGGTGAGTTGGTCGGCGGCCACCGCATCTGCCCCGGCTGCGGACCTCGCTCCGCGGTGGAATTGGCCGCACCGGACGAGATCCGCCGCCGTCTGCTGGAGCGCAAGGCCTCGTAGCTCTCCTGGCGATCGCGCAAGAGGCCCCACGCTGCTTGGCTAGGCCCCACGCTGTTTCGACGGACAGGGAGGCGCGCTGCTGCTTCGCCGCGTGAGGCCCCACTCTGCGGCAACGGACAGGAAATCATCCGGGCTGCTGCTCAGCTTGGCCGCTCCCTCGTTCGCGCAAGCAGATTGTCGCGCTCTCTCGGTCGCTTTCAAATTCGCTGCAGCCCGGACGATTTCCTGCCCGTAGGGCGCGTTGTGCCCTGGCGAGCGGTCGCCAATCGGCTTCCCGTCCGACTTAGCACCCTGGGGCCTCAAACCAGCGCCGGATAGCCTCCCTTCCGTCGCCTTGATGGCTCCTCGCATGTTTCGCCCGCGGTCGTGTCACGCGGGTGTCACGGCTGGTCACGGCGCGATGACATGGGCGGGCGGCCGCCGCAGCCGATGGGAGACTGGCCGCGATGCGTCTCTCCAGGTTTTCGTGTGCCCGTCACCGTCTCGCGCTCGCGCTGCCGTTCGCGCTGGCGCTGACACTGATCGCCGCGCCGGCCGCCGCGGGACCGTCACCGACTCCGACGCCAAGCCTCACCCAGGCGCAACAGGCGGCTGCGGCCGCCAAGATCGACGCGCAGAACGCCAAGGACGCCGCCAACAACGCTGACAACGCGCTTGCTCTGGCGCGCAGCGCGCTTGCGGCTGCGAACGCGCATCTGGCGCAGATCAATACTGAGATCAGTGCGCTCGACGTGACCATCGCGGCCGACACGGCGACTCTGCACACGGTCGATGCGGAGCTCAAGGCGGATCGCGGCCACCTCTCCGCGTACCTCCGCCAGTCTTACGAGAACGGCGGGTCGCAGGCGATGCTCGCGTATATCATCTCGGCGAACACGATCGCCGCGGCGATCCAGCGCGACGTGCAGGTGAACGAGATCTCATCGGCGAGCCAGCAGCTGGTGGCTCGCATCGGTGTCGAAGAGCAACAGGCCACCCGCACGCTTGCTCACCACACCGCTGCCCTCGCGCAGCTTGCCGCCGAGGAAGAGCAGTCGCGGACCGAGCAGGCAATCATCAAGGTTCAGACGCAGACCCTGCTGCAGGCCGACATCACGGCGCACGCTCACGTGTCCCAGGCGCAGAAGGCGCTGGCCACAGCGGTCGCGGCTCTGGCTGCCGCCCGCGCACGAGACGCGATCTACAAGCCCGTTCCCGGTCCGCTCTTCACGGTCGACACCAACCTGACCACCCCGAGCGGGGAGACCGCCGCAAGCCTGAATCAATTCCTGAACGGTTCAGCACTAGCCGGGCTCGGGGCCAGCTTCATCAAAGCCGAGACGGCGTACCACGTCAGCGCGCGCTACTTCGTGGCCCACGCGATCCTCGAGTCCGCCTGGGGCACCAGCTGGATCGCGCAGAACAAGTACAACCTCTTTGGCTTCGGCGCCGATGATGCGAACCCCAACGGTGATGCGATGACCTTCACGAGCTTCGACGCGTGCATTCAGTACGTCGCGCAGTTCATCGAGGTCAACTACCTCGCACTCGGCGGCCAGTTTTATCACGGCCCAACGCTGCGCGGTATGAACGTCGACTACGCGAGCGATCCCAACTGGGCCGAGAAGATCGCCAGCATCGCTGACACGATTCCTCCTCTCGCTGTCCCCTGATCGCGGGATCACCACCTGATCACGGCGGTATCCCTCTGCACCCCCTTGCGACAAACAGGTTACTGGCGGCGGTTCCAGCATCGAGAACGTATCCTCGCCGAAGGATGTGGCGATTGGTATTTGTGATCTGCCTGCTGGCGTCGGCGTGTAGTCCAGCCACGCTGACCATGAGCGGAACATCTCCAACCACACCGGTTGCGCAATCCGGCTCATACCGGTACTCGGTCTCGACGTCCGATCTTCCCCCTCCACCAGATGAGTGCCCCAACATCTCGTACAGCTGCGTGAGGGCGGCCACGGATTGCACGTACGGGCTGGCCCTCCGGCTTTCCAGTGACAGTGGCGCAATCGACTACGTCACCGCCGAAAGCGGTCGTACGTTCCTGAGCACCGGGAGCTGGACGGGAGAGGACGTCATCGTGGTCTCGGCCACCAAGGTCACGCCCAGATTTGGCTGTGCCTGGTCGCTCACGCTCACCCCAACCGGGTAGTCACAAGGAGATCCCACCGGCTTGTGGGTCCCGCGGTTCTCGTCATATTTGGCCGGAACGTGATCGCCGCCGGCATTCCCCCGCTCGCCGTTCCCTGATCGGCGGCGTTTTACTACTGCGCTGGGGTTGGTGATGAAGGCGCCGGCACCGAGAGTGTGGCGGCCTGAGCGTGCGCTCTCAAGAGTCCCGCAATTGTCATCAAGAGCGCGCCTGCGACGGCGGCCAACGCGCCGCGGAGAAACACGTAGTAGCCGAGGTAGAGGAGATAGGGCTCTCCATACACCACCCCGTCCTGCATCCATGTTCCAGGGAGCTTAATCGCGAGCCCGAGCGTCACCAGCGATGCTGCGAGAGCGATGACGCCGGTAGCCTGGCGGCGAACTCCCACGAGGTGACATGCGGCGACGAGGCCGAGTGCGACGACGGTACCGAGAACAAGCCAGACGTCGGAACCACTGACGATGCTCAACGTGACCTGGGTCGGAGCGTCCAGGCCGTCGCCCCAATTTCCTCCTGTGTACGGGAGGAATGCGGCCGCAAACATGACGACCGCAGCCGCGACGCAAACTACGGCGCCGAAAGCGCTAACCCATCGCGACGCGGTTCGCATGCCGGTATCGTCGCCGTCCGTCCCCTGTCTCGATCGACGGTCACACACCTGTCGCAGCGTTTTCTGCGCGCGCGTGGGCTAGTCTGCCCGCATGCAGCACCCGATCGGCGAGCACGCGCTTCTCGCCGATTCCAGGACTGCGGCGCTCATCGACCCCGACGGCAACGTGGCATGGCTCTGCTGGCCGTGGATCGATTCCACCCCGCTGTTCTTCTCGATACTCGACGAAGCTCGCGGCGGCATGTTCTCGGTGCGCCCGGCACGGCCGGATGCGCGTGTGGTGTCGCGCCGCTACCACTCCCGATCGCTGGTGCTCGAAACCGTATGGCAGGTTGGCAGCGCCCGGCTCATCGTTGACGATGCACTCGACCTGGCGAATGGGCCGCTCCTGATTCGCGCCGTCCGCGCGGAAGGCGGCGCTGTGGCCGTGATGGTCCGCCTCGGCGCGTCGTCGTGGCCGGGGACCGCCGTGGAGGTTCGCGTGCACGATGACTTCCTCGAGCTGGAAGGCGCAGCCCGCGTGGCGGTGCATGCGCCATCGGGGTGGACGGCGGCGGCGAACGGCGCGACCTGCGAATTCACCATCGATCCCGGGGCTCCGGCAACCGTCACGCTCGGCAGCGCAGGCGCGCCGCGACATGCGGCCGCAGCTGTCACCTCGACTCTGACCGAGTGGCGAGGAATGATCCCGGTACTCACCGCGCCCGAGCAGATGCCGGACGTCGGCGATCTCCTTGCCACCACGGCCGCGGTCCTGGTGGGGCTTCGCCGTCGCGATGGAGGCATCGTCGCGGCTCCGACCACGTCGCTCCCACAGTGGCCTCGGTCGGCGCGGACGTGGGACTACCGGTACTGCTGGCTCCGCGACTCGTCACTGGCCGCGCTCGCGATGCTGCGGCTCGGGCTCGTTGAGACCGCGCGCTCGCTCGCCGCGTTCATCGGCAATGTGGTGACCGAGAACGGACCACTGCCGCTGGTCCGCGTCGACGGAAGCCCACCACCGGCTGAGACCGAAATGCTCGAGCTGGCCGGGTACCGGGGTGCTCGCCCAGTCCGTATCGGCAATGCCGCGGCAGGGCAGGCGCAGCTCGACGTCCCGGGCGAGGTCATCGAGCTCGCAGCGTCGCTCGCCCACGTGTCCGCGTTGCCGGAGGAGCTCGGTGCCGCGGTGCCGATCCTCGCCGGCTCGCTGGTGCAGCACTGGCGTGAACCCGACCACGGGATCTGGGAGATACGCGGCGCCCCGGCGCGCTACACGCATTCCCTGGTGACGGCGGCGAGCGGGCTCGACGGTGCGGCGGCGCTCGCCGACCAGAAGGTGGTTTCGGGTGATGCCGCCGTGTGGCGAGGAACCGCCGCCGCGATTGCCCGCGATATCGGTACGACCGGTGGGCCGCTCGAGCTCCGGCTCGACGGTTGGGGTGCCGACGCCGCGCTCGCCCAGGCAGCGCTGCTCGGCGGCCTCGACTTTGCGGCCGCGCGGATCGGTCCCACCCTCGACCTGATCGTGGCACGCCTGGACAGAGGAGGCCTCATCGATCGCCACGAGAGCCAGGCGGACGCGCTCGCCGACCCATGCGCGCCCTTTGTGTTTCCGACCTTCTGGCTTGCCGGTGCGCTCGCCGCCACGGGCCGCGACGGCTCACCGTGGCTCGCTGCCGCGCTCGCTACCCGGGGGCCTCTCGGGCTCTTCGGTGAGGTCGCTGATCCCGTGGAGCGCTCTGCGCTCGGCAACTATCCGCAGGTGCAGAGCCATGCGGCCTTCGTGCTCGCAGTGGTTCCGGCGGACCGCCAAGCCACAACGCACGATCCGGACGGGAGATCGTCTGGGCGGCGGGTTATGTAAAGGCACAACGCACCCTCCGGACAGGAGATCGTCCGGTTCGCAGCGAATTTGATAGCGACCGAGAGAGCGCGACAATCTGCTTGCGCGAACGAGGGAGCGGCCAAGCGGACCGGACGATCTCCTGTCCGTCGTAACAGCGTGTGTCATGGCCCGGAGCCGATTAGGCGTCACACGAGGAGGCGACCGGCGGGATTCCGGGATCGTGCACCCCGACGGCCACCCCTCCCGGCACCACGGCGACGCACTCGATATCGGCGCGGAGCACGCGGAGCCTCGGATCGATCTCGAAAAGCCGATCAAGGGAGAGTGCCCCATCGATCTCCGACGCCAGGCCGCTGCTGGCGAAGCCCGGGAGGCCGAGCATTCCGAGATCCACCTCGGGAACCTGCGCCGCGATCAGCGGCCCGGTCCGCCCCGACTGGAGCGACAGGCTGATGTGCGCGACGGCGGTCGGCGTGAACGGACCGGCCGATATGGTCGCCGAGACCACCACGAGCCCCCCGCGGCTGCGCACCCGGAGGTTGCGGAACTCATTGGGGTGCGGGTTGTTGGCGACCGCGAGCACGGTGAGATCCTGCTCGCTCATCACCACCACACCGTGGGGGCCCTGGATGAGCTCAGCCGCCATCTGGGTGCCGAGTGAGATCGCGATCGCTGTCTCGGTGGATCCGTGGGACGGGCCGGCCGGCGGCGCCCCGAGCTCCGGTGCCGCCAGGGCCCGATCGGCAAGGAAGACCGAGCCACCGATGGCGATGAGGAGCACGAGCAGTCCGAGGCAGCAGCCGCGCACGATCCCACGCTGGTCAGAGAGGCTCACGCCTCCTATGTTCGCCCCCCGGGCTCGCTCGCGCGTGCCTGCGGGACCGGATACAGGATCAGCCGGGTTCGCGCGTGACGGCGCACCTCCTGCGGGCTCCAGTACAACGGGAACTGGCGGTTGGTCCGCCACCGCCGGGACAGATCCCGGTAATGGCGGGATCCCGGCTGCCCGGACTGGCCAGGCAGGTGGATGCCGCCGCTCGCATCCCAGTTGCCGACGTCGATGACCTGGCGCCAAGACGGGGCGGACAGCCGGGTGGCGAAGGGCTCGCCGGGCACCGGCGAGGTCGCCAGGACCGTGTCGGTGTTGCCGCCAACCCTGATCGACGGGGCGTTGAAGAATCGTGCCAGTCCGCGACGGCGGCCGAAGGCGTGGATCAGCTCGAGCCGGTGGACCCGGCCCCAGCGCCAGCGCCGCGAGTTACGACCCAGGCTGCTGCGGAGGTCGGTCGTCGCGTCGTCGAGCGATCTCGAGATCACCTCCGCCCAGGTGGTGAGGCCCTCGAAGAGGCCGTCATCGCCGAGCTCCCACCGCTCGATGAGTGACGGGGTGAGCCGGCCGACGATGTTTCCCGGGTACTGGAACACCGGGTGGGACAGGTCGACGCCCGCAAGGATGCGCCACGCGTTGCCGCAGATCGGGCTCAGCGAATGCTCTGCCAGCCGAGCCATGAACGCCTCGTAGAGGGTCGGTTCCATCCGTCCCGGGTCCATGACCGCGTCCCACTGCGCCAGGCGCTGGCGGGCCGACTCCGCCGTCGGGTTGGTGCAGTGGATCCTTCCGAGGAGGCGGACCACCTGGCGAGCCGGAGGGCACACCAGGTCCATCTGAGCGCGCGCCATATAGGGGAGGTCGACCACGCGCTCGCTGAGCAACTCGCCGATCCGCAACGCGCGGTAGCCCGACATGTAATCGGTGCCGATGTAGAAAGGGAAGTCATCGCCTGCGATGCGATTGTTGGCGGTGATGATCTGCTGCTCGGGGGGATCGAAGATCTGCGGAACCTCGTCGATGGTCAGGTACCGAGTCCAGACCGCGTTTCCCGTCCAGCCCTGCACCGGCAGACCACTCGGCTTGGTTCTGCGAACCGGGATCCGCCCTGAGAGCAGGTAGCCGATGTGGCCGTCGACATCCGCGTACAGCACGTTCTGGGACGGTGCGTCGAAGGTTGTGAACGCTTCCTTGAAGCTCTTCCAGTCTTCTGCACGCTGCAGGCGGAGCAGGCCTTCGGCCGCGCCACCCGGCTGCAGCGCGGTCCACTGCAGTGCGAGCCCTCGCCAGATGCCGCGCTCGGGGTCCTCGATCCGCTCGACGACCGGACCGTGGCGGGTCACCACCACCTCCTCCAGGACGTCGGACGAGTTCTTGACGTGGATGATCTCGCGCAGCCGCCGGGTGGGCTCGAAGCCCCGTTCGGTGCGGAATTTATCGGCCGCCGGCGTGTCGAACTCCTCGATCACCAGGTCCTGGCAGTCAGCGAAGGAGTTGGTGAATCCCCAGGCGATCCGGGTGTTGTGACCGATGATCACGAATGGCATCCCGGGCATGGTCACGCCGGTGGCTTCGAAGTCATCCCCGGCCTGGACGTGCGCCGCGTACCAGATCGACGGCATGCCCGGGACCAGGTGCGGGTCGTTGCAGAGGATCGGCCGGCCAGACGTCGTTCGCAGCCCGGAGACGACCCAGGAGTTGCTCATGCCTCCTGCGGTCGGGATCCAGCGCGCCGCTTCGCGGAACATGGTCAGCAGCTGCGATCGCGTGTCGCCGCCGGCCGCGCGAACGGTGGTCGCCAGGACGGTCGGGTTGGCGTCCGGGTAGACGATGTCGAGGCGCGCAGCGTGCTCGGGGCCGATCGCGCGGAGCAGCTCCAGACGCTGCAGCTCGGTGTCCCAGTTCATGCTCAATCCGAGCGCCAGCAACTTGAGCGCGGCGAGGCTGTGCATCGGCTCCCACGGCTCCGGGGTCACGCCGAGGAGCCGGTATTCGATGGGCAGGGCGCGGCCCGACTGCGCGATGCAGTTGACCCCCGCCGCATACGCTTTGAGCATCCGCCGGGCCTCGGGGCCGAGGCGAAGCTCCTCCTCGCGGGCGACCCGCTGCAACCCGACCCGCCGGATGAAGCGGTCGATGTTCACGCCCTCAGCACCGATCAGCTCGCTGATCCGTCCCGTCGCCACACGCCGCGTGACCTCCATCTGCCAGAGCCGGTCCTGGCCATGCACGACACCCATCGCGTACGCGGCGTCCTCCATGGAGGTCGCGATGACGTGGGGAACGCCCCATCGATCACGGCCGACGGTGACCTCCACGAGCAGACCGGTGCATCCGAGCCGGCCCCTCACCTGCGGGAGGGACACGCCGAAGGTGCGATGGCGCGCGACCAGCAGAGCGGCGCAGACAGCGACCACCACGGCCGCCGCGACGATGAGGGCAATGATCATTTGAGGCGGTCTGGGAACGTACTACACTCGCGAGCCCATGGCCTTACGAACTCCGCTTTACGACCGGCACATCGCGGCAGGGGCGCGCATGGTTGAGTTCGGCGGCTTCGACATGCCGCTGCAGTACTCGACCATACGCGAGGAGCACATCGCCGTCCGGACCCGGTGCGGCCTGTTCGACCTGTCGCACATGGGCGAGGTTCAGTTCACCGGCGACCGCGCCTTCGATGTGGTCCAGCGACTGGTCACCAACGACATCGCCCGCCTCGAGGTGGGCGGCGCCCTGTATGGCGTGATGTGCAACGAGGAGGGCGGGATCGTCGACGACGTCGTCGTGTACCGCGCACCCTCCGGCTATATGGTCGTGATCAACGCCGCCTGCCGGCCGAAGGACGTCGCCTGGATGGGCGAGCACAGCAGCGAGTGCAGCTTCGAGGACATCGGAGACGCGGTGGCGCTCCTGGCGGTGCAGGGTCCCCGAGCAGTCGCGCTCGTGAACCGGCTGTGCGCCGCCGACGTCGCCGAGGTTCGGCCGTTCCACTCCACTGACACCCAGGTGGCGGGCGTTGAGGCGACGGTATCCAGAACCGGCTACACCGGCGAGGACGGCTTCGAGCTGTACGTCGAATCAAGCGACGCCCCGGGGCTGTGGGACACGCTCCTCGACGCCGGCGCGGCCGACGGCCTGATTCCCTGCGGTCTCGGCGCCCGCGACACCCTGCGACTCGAGGCCGGGTTGCGCCTGTACGGCCAGGACATGGACGAGAAGACCGACCCGTACAGCTGCGGGCTCGGCTGGACCGTCAAGCCACAGAAGGGGGAATTCATCGGCAGCGCAGCGCTGGCCCGGCTCGATCCCAAGCATCCGCCACGGCGTTTTGTCGGGATCGAGCTCCAGGGCAGGGCCATCGCCCGGCATGGCCAGCAGGTGCTTGCCGGGAGCGAGGTGGCAGGCGACGTCACCAGCGGGACGTACAGCTTCACGCTCGACCACTCGATCGCGACCGCATCATTGAATGGCACCGTCCCGCCGGACACCGACCTCTCGGTTGACATCAGAGGCACCCTCGCCGCGGCAACGGTGGTGTCGCTGCCCTTCTATCGCCGCCCCAAGGGAGCCTGAACGTGGCCGATCTCTCCAACCTCCGGTTCACCGCCAGCCACGAATGGGTCCGCGTCGAGGGCTCGAAGGCGACCGTCGGGATCAGCGATCACGCCCAGGCGCAACTCGGCGACGTGATCTTTCTCGAGCTCCCAGCCGTGGGCACCGAGGTGAAGGCGGGCGCAAAGTTCGGCGCCATCGAGTCGGTGAAAGCGGCGTCGGACCTCTACTCGCCGGTGAGCGGCACCGTGTCCGAGGTGAACGCCGCCCTGACGGACCGACCCGAGCTGGTCAATTCCGACCCCTACGGCGAAGGCTGGATGCTCCGCCTCGACAGCGCGAGCGACGACGGCGGAGACCTGCTCGACGAGGCCGGCTACACGAAGCTCGTCGGCGCCTGACCTAGACTTCTGGGCGGGGTCAGCTAGCTCAGCTGGTTAGAGCGCGCGGTTCACATCCGCGAGGTCGAGGGTTCGAGTCCCCCGCTGACCACCAGCCGCCTGGATCACCACGATCGTCGCAGCCTGCCGGGTTGCGGGTGACCTAGCCCAGTGATCAGCTGTCCGACAGCCTGTTTGGATCACGCTTCCATGGGCTCAGTGAGGCGTCATTCACCAGACGAATGGCACCAGCCGCTTTGTCCGCCGGCTGTATTCGATGTATCCCGGAAGGTCCCGACGCAGGAGCGCTTCCTCAGCTGCGACCCGCCGGTGGTACGCGTACCCAAGGAGGCCGCCGACCACCTCGACGACACCAACGCTGCGCGAGGTTAGTGCAAATCCTGTCCAGATCATGAGAGAGCCCGCGTATCCCGGATGGCGCACGAATCGATACGGTCCCCGATCGACAACGTGTTGCGCTCGTTCGACCCGGAGGGTTCGCGAATAGGATCGTCCGAGCGTGCGCATCGACCACGCGCGAAGGCCGAGCCCGGCCACTTCGATGCCGGCACCGATCGGTCCCGCGGACGGTGGAAGCTGCGGGCGCCGCCTCATCCGCACCAGGGGCGCCGCGATCGCGGCGGTCGCATATGCGGCGACGATCAGCCGTGTGGTGCCACGATCATCAGGTGAAGCGTCGAGGCTGGACGCCGTACCACGCCGGCGGGTTGAAGCCTCGAGCAGGATGAACCCGGCGACGCCCGCATATCCGGCCACGAACCATCCGACGCCATCGGCATGGTTGTGTGGCTCAGACATCTCGCTCACGACGAGAGCCTGACACCGGGCTGGTACGCTCCGCCACATGAGTGACGACCGTCCCGTCCTGCTCTTCGGTGAGACATATCACCACCCGAACATCCTGTATCGGACCGGATTCCTCGTGCCCGACCCGGTGGTCGTCGTCGATCGAGGCGGGAGTGACACCGTGCTCTGGGTGAGCGCGCTCGAGGAGGGCCGTGCCCGCAAGGAAGCCTCGGTCGGCGCGGTGCGCAGCACCATGGAGCTCGAGATCCCGGCGCCGCGCGCCGGCGGCAACGAGTACGTCGGCTGGGCGGACCTGGTGACCGCCGTGTGCCGCGAACATGGCCTCAACGCGGTCGACGTCGACGCCGAGTTCCCCACCGTGCTCGCCGATCACCTGCGCCAGAACGACGTCGAAGTGCGCCCTCGAACCGACATCTACCAGCAGCGGCGCCGGATCAAGTCGGCCGATGAGATCGAGTGGATCACCTCGACGGAGAACGCCGGCATGGCGGCGCTGCAGAAGGCGATCGACGTCATCGCCGCCGCTGAGATCCGCGACGGGTTGCTGGTCCGGGATGGCCGGAACCTGTCGAGCGCGGACCTCATCTTCGCCGTCGAGAGTCACCTGCTGGAGAACGGCAACAGCACCGTTAACTCGATCTGCTGCGGCGGCCCCGAGTCGGCGGACCCGCACCGTACGGAGAGCGAGGTCATACGTGCGGGGCTGCCGATCGTGCTCGACATCTACCCGTTCGACAAGCGCACCCGGTACTGGGGCGACATGACCCGCACCGTCGTCCGGGGCACGCCGCCCCCGGAGGTGATGCGCATGTGGGACGCGGTGCTCGAGGCGCAGCAGGCCGGGCTCGACGCCGTGAGACCGGGCGTGAACGGTCGCGACGTCCACTTCGCCTGCTGCGAGGTCTTCAAGCAGCACGGCTACGGCTCGCTTCCCAAGCCCTATCGAGACATCCAGAGCGATGCCCGGTTCATCCACGGCACCGGGCACGGGCTGGGCCTCGAGATCCACGAGTATCCACGGATCAGCGAAGCGGACGTGGTCCTCGAGGTCGGCGACGTGATCACCGTCGAACCGGGGCTGTACGACCCGCGCTTCGGGGGCATCCGGATCGAGGATCTCGTGGTCGTGACCGAGAGCGGCTGCCGGAACCTGACCACGCTGCCCAAGACCTTCCGGCTGGGCTGAGAAGCGCTCCTGCTACACTGCGAGCGCTTCTCACTTGAGGAGCGTTTCCACATAACGCTTTCCTGCGCCCGGATTGCGACTGCCTGACCACCTCGGCAGCCGCAGCACCCCGGGCGCCGCAAGCCCAGAGGAAAGGAGGTGCCACGCATGGTGCGTGACTACGAGCTGATGTACATCGTCCGGCCGGAGCTGGAGGATGATGCGGTCCGCGTCGCCGTGAAGTCGGTGCGCGCCCTGATCGAGACCCACGGCGGCGAGGTCGTCAAGACGACGCTCTGGGGCAAGCGGCGGCTGGCCTACGAGGTCAAGCGGCTTCGCGAGGGCCATTACGTCCTGGTCGTGTTCCACCTCGACGGCGGCAAGGTCGCCGAGATCGAGCGCGCGCTCAGGATCCACGACACGGTCTTCCGCCACCTGATCGTCGTGCACGAGGGTCCGATGCCGGAGCCCGAGGCCGAGATCGAGGAGATCCAGGGTCCTGTCGAACCCGAGGGTGAAATCGAGAACGGGGACGCGGATACTGTCGGGACAGGGTCCGTGGGCGGGGACGACGATCTGGAGGCAGACGACGTGCCCTCGGCAATCGATGACGACGAAGGAGATTTGTGATGGCGGGATCCCTCAATCGCGTGATGCTCATCGGCAGGCTGACCCGCGACCCCGAACTCCGGTACACACCGAGCGGCACCGCCGTCTGCAACCTTGCGATTGCAACCAATCGTTACGGGAGTGACCCGACGACCGGGGAGCGCAAGGAGTTCACCGACTACCACGACGTCGTCGTCTGGAACCAGGGAACACGGAAGCTCGCGGAGACAACCGCGCAGTACCTGCAGAAGGGCCGTCTGGTCTATGTCGAGGGGCGTCTGCAGACTCGCTCGTGGGACGACGCGCAGAGCGGCCAGAAGCGATACAAGACCGAGGTCAACGCCAACGACGTGCAGTTCCTGGACAGCACCGGCCGTCAGGAAGGCGCGCCATCCGGCGATGGGCGGCAACGCGGCTGCGGTACCAGTGTCGGTTCCGGCGGGCGGCGACGTCGATCCCGATGACATTCCCTTCTAGGTTGGAGAGCCATGCCTGATTTCGATCGCCGCCGCCGCAAGGTGTGCAGCTTCTGCCTCGAGCACATCGACTTCATCGACTACAAAGAGGTCACGCGGCTGCGCCGCTACCTGTCGGAGCGGGGCAAGATCCTGCCCCGGCGCATGACCGGAACCTGTGCCCGGCATCAGCGCTCGTTGACGGTTGCGCTCAAGCGGGCGCGCCACATCGCCCTACTGCCGTTTGCGGAGATCCGCTAGCCGTTCAAAGCGCAGGAGGTGCTTGTCGACCCGTCCGTCCTGTGCGATACGTGGCAGACAAGGTGGTTGCTTGACGGCTCGACCTGGTAAATCAGGATCGACCATCCCATCCCTGGCGGCGCGTCGACCGACAGCGACACCGGGTTTCCCGGGATCTGGCCCGCGGGTGTGAACGAATCGGTGCGGCCCACACAGTTCGGCGTCGCCGTGTGCGTGAAGCCGGGCGACCCGATCGTGAGCGTCCCAGCCCCCGAGCAGGCGACTTCGACTGTGTATGCCTGGGTCGGAGTGAACGCGGGCAGTGTCATCGAGCCCATGCCGAACGCGACCGGAGCCAGGGGAACATCGCCGGGAGCCGAAACCAAGAAATCAGGCCCTTCGACGATTTGAATCTCCCAGCTGATCGACGAATCAGCTTTGACGTGCACGGTGATCGGTCCGCCGGGGCGACAGCTGCCAAAGCATGGGGATCCAGAGCCACCGCTCACCCCGTTCGGGTCTGAGCATCGATCTTGCGTGAGGTCACCGACCAAGCTCCCGCCCACCATCTCGAGGGTATGCGCGGCCCCCCCGGAGTTACATGCATCTCTCACATAGAGGGTTTCGCCCGGTCCTACGCTGAAGGCCGGCAGGGTCGCTGAGCCGGTGCCATAGGTCGCCGGGACCAGGACCGTCTCGTCGGCGCGCGCGCTGAAGGCCGGAAGCAACGGTCTGCTCTGAGCGACGTAGAGCTCCCAGATCATCCCTGGGTCAGCCGTGACCTGAAGCGTCATCGGCTTGTCGTCGTACGCCTTTGGACCATCCACGGTGAGTGTCGTGACGCCGAACGACGACGAGCACTGCTGGAGGTCGTTGCCGATAACGCGGTTGGTGGACGCGATCTGGAAGTGCCCTGGACCGGCACAGTCGAACTGGATGTATAGCGTTCCCTGCGGTACGAACATCTCGAGTTGCCGTGACCCACGACCGCGTAGCGTTGGAACCACGACATGGGCGGCGGTGGGAACCCCTCCTTCGCCGAGCAACGGCATCGCCCTGAGGGGCGATGGCGAGGGAGAAGCGGACCTGACCGCTGGGCCGGGCGCCGGATTGCCATGGGTCCTCAGCTCGATGGCGAAGACGGTGACGCTCGCCGCGACGAGGGCGGCCGCGGCGATCCCGGCAAACAGATTGAACACCGAGCGGCGCCTGCGATCCGGCATGGCAACGTCGATGTTGGTCAAGCCGGATGAAGGGTTCGATGCCTCGATGTGCTCAAAGAAGGCGCGCAGTTTCGAATCGAGACCAGGTTCGATGTCAACCATCCCCGAGCTCCTTTCGCAGTGTGACGAGACCTCGTGCGAGGTGGGTTCGCACGGTTCCGGGCCGGCAGCCCATGAAGACGGCGCACTCTTCGACCGAGTAGCCGTGCCGGTAGTTGAGAGTGATCGCCGCCCGCTGCCTGATCGAGAGCCGCCGGTACGCCCGATCGACGTCCAGCAGATCGACGGCCGCGCCCGGGTCGCCGGGGGAGCGGGCATCCCCGACGAGTCCAAGTGCTGGCCAGCCTCGCGAGCGCAGATGGCGGCGCCGGCTGAGGCAGTGATTGACGCAGACGCGCGTGAGCCACGCCGCCGGACGCTCCATCCGTACCACCGACTCCCAGGACCGCCAGGTCTTGAGCAGCGTCTCCTGAACCGCATCCTCAGCCTCGCCCTCGTCTCGGAGGATCGACAGCGCGAGCGAGTAGAGCCGCCTGGCGTCCGTTACTGGCGACGGTCTCGAAGGTCCGTTCGGGCAATCGCTCGTCCGTCGGCAGGACGCTTGTCGCTGCAATCACATCCTTCCCAACGCGGCTGGTGGCGGTTTTGCTGACACGCCGCACCTATACTGGGCCTCAGGCGCATGCGCCATCACCGGGCTCGTCCTCTCCACGTCCTTGCCCTTGCCCCGGTCGCCGCGATCGTCGCGGGTGTCCTCGGCCTGACGCCCCGTGCCCTGGCTGCGGCATCGAAGGCCCCGGCGCCGATCGTCGTCACGGTCGATCCTGGGGCCGGTGGCCAGCCGACCACCGCACATCCGAATACCCCCTTTGACCCCGGAGCCATCGGGACCAACGGTCTGCTCGAGAAGGACGTCGACCTCGACGTGGGCAGGCGGCTCGCGGCACTGCTGCGCACCGACCTCGTCGACGTGATCATGACCCGAAGCACCGACGCCTACGTGTCAGTCGGCAACTCGCCAGAAAATCTCGACCAGGCATCACGCGGCACTCGTCGTCAGCATCCATGCCGCCACGTCGACCAACCCGGCCACTCGATGCGTCGCTGGTGCTGTATCCAAGCCAGAGGAGCGCCGCTTTCGCCCAGACGCTGAGTGATGCGGTCTCCGCTCAGATCAGCATCGACGGTGTGCCCGGCGGCGGCGTGGTGTACGGCGATTCGGCGTGGATTCATAGCCCAGTCCCGGTCGCGACCGTCGAGATGGGATATCTCAGCAATCGGAATGACGCCGCGCTGATGGCCACCGCGTCGTTTCGTCAGGACGTGGCGATCGGCATGCGCGACGGCGTCGAGGCATACCTGCCGGCGATCATCGCGAGGCGCGATGCCATTCGCGCGTGGCGAAGCGGCCGCTCGGGGTCGCTGGCAGCCGGCTCGCTCGCCCCGGCGTCTGCGGCGCTGCCGGCGACCAAGGGGTTCCAGTTCGGTCCGGTGATCGCCTGGCTCGCCGCCATCAGCGTTGTCGGCCTCGTGCTGCTCTTCCGCGACGCCGTGGCGCGCGTGCTCGTGGTGTTCATCGCGCTCGTGATTCGTCTCGCCGGCGGAATCATGTGGTTGCGACGCGCGGCGATCCGGCGCCGGCGCCGCCGGCGGCGTGTGAGAACGAACGTGCGACCTGAGCAGCCATATCAACGAAGCGGCTCGGTGTACGACGATATTCCTCTGTGAGCACCGAGAACAGCCGCATATCGAACACCGAGATCGTCCGCGCGTCGATGGCCGCATATCACCGTCAGGACATCAAGACGGCGACGCGCCTGCTCGCCGACGACTTCACATTCACCAGCCCGCAGGACGACCACATCGACAAGGCGTCATACCTCGAGCGATGCTTCCCCACAGCGGATCGCTTTGCCGCATCGGAAATCCTTGCGCTCGTGCCTTCGGGAGACGACGGCGTCTTTCTGCTCTACGAGTATCAGCTGACGACGGGCGACCGCTACCGCAACGCCGAATACATCACGGTGCGCGACGGACGGCTGGTCGAGACGCAGGTGTTCTTCGGCGGTCGCGTCTAGCCGCCTTAGCCGAACGGCTGCCGCGGCCGCACCAGCGTGCGGAGGGCGGTCCTGAACCCGCCCTTCGGTAGACTTCGGCGCATGGGTGAACCACAGCTCCGCGTTCCCGGTCCGACCCCGCTCCCCGCTCGCGTGGTCCGCTCCGCGAGCCGTCCCATGATCAACCACCGTGGCCCGGAGTTCGCCGCGGTGATGGATGAGGTCATCAGTGGGCTGCGCTGGGCGCTGCGCACCGATAACGACATCCTCCTGTACCCCTGCAGTGGCACCGGTGGCCTCGAGGCGGCCGCGGTGAACCTCCTCAGCCCCGGCGAACAGGCGCTGTTCTGCGTCATGGGATCGTTCGGCGAGCGCTGGGCGAAGATCGGTGACACCTACGGCGCCGACGTGGTGCGTCTCACCATGCCCCTCGGCGAGCCGATCGATCCCGAGGACGTCGAGCGCACGCTCGCCGAGCACCCCGAGATCACGACCGTGTTCGTGACCCACAACGAGACGTCGACCGGCGTGACCAACGACCTCGCTGCGATCTCCGGTGTCGTCAAGAGCCGCGGCAAGATGCTCGCGGTCGACAGCGTGAGCGGCGCCGGGTGCCTTCCACTCGAGACCGACGCTCTTGGCATCGATGTCCTGGTGACCGGCTCGCAGAAGGGCTGGATGGCTCCTCCCGGCATCGCCATGGTCGCGGTCAGCGCCGCGGCATTCGAGCGGGCGGAGACGGCCACGAGTCCGCGCTTCTACCTCGATTTCGGACGCGAGAAGAAGTCGCAGGACAAGAAGCAGACGGCCACCACGCCTGCCGTCTCGGTGATGTTCGCGCTCCAGGAAGGCCTGGCGATGCTGCGCGAGGAGGGTATCGACAACGTCTGGGCCCGCCACGCGCGCGTCGGCAGGATGATCCGCGCCGGTGTCGAGGCCATGGGCATGAAGTTGCTTGCTGCCCAGGGCCATCGCAGCGACACGGTCACGGCGGTGCACAGCCCCGCCGACACGCCCGAGGCGCTGAAGAATCTGCTCACCACGTTGCGGACCGAGCACAGCCTCGTGCTGGCCGGCGGCCAGGAGTCGTTGCAGGGCAAGATCTTCCGTATCGGCCACCTCGGCTTCATCGACGATGCCGACGCGTACACGATCCTCGCGCTGCTCGAGGCCGGGCTGATCGACACCGGGCTCCGGACGCGTGGCGGCCTTGCGACCGCGGCCGCGCAGGCGGAGGCACGCGGGGCGGTCGCGCCGGCGGAACCCGTCTCAGTCGGGTGAGCATCGCCGCGGCGCCGCCCACCGCGACCGGCACGGCGACCAGGATTCTCGTCGCCGACCCGATCGCCGAGGATGGCGTGGCACGACTGCGCGCCGCCGGCGACGTTGACGTGATGACGGGGCTCGACCCGAGCGCGCTGCGCGAGCGCATCGGCGATTACGACGCGCTGGTGGTCCGCAGTGAGACCAAGGTCACCGCCGAGGTGTTCGCCGCAGCGCCCAGGCTCCGCGTGGTCGGACGAGCCGGTGTCGGCGTCGACAACATCGATATCGAGGCGGCAACCCGGCATGGCGTGCTGGTCCTCAATGCGCCCACCGGCAACACCATCGCTGCGACCGAGCATGTCATCGCCATGATGCTTGCGCTGGCGCGCAATCTCCCCGCGGCCGACCGCTCGCTGCACGCAGGTCTCTGGGAGCGTTCGAAGTTCATGGGTATCGAGCTTCGCGAGAAGACCCTCGGGGTCCTCGGGCTCGGCAAGATCGGGTCCGAGGTCGCCCGCATCGCGCGTGAGGGTCTGCGCATGCGCGTGCTTGCGCACGACCCGCTGGTCACCGCCGAGCGCGCGCTCCAGATCGGCGTGGAGCTCTGCGATTTCGAGACATTGCTGACCGAAACGGACTTCCTCACCGTCCACGTTCCGCTGACCGACGGCACCCGTGGGGTGATCGGCGCGGCCGAGCTCAAGCGCATGCGCAAGGGCGCCCGCCTCATCAACGTCGCCCGTGGCGGGATCATCGACGAGCAGGCCCTCGCCGACGCGATCCGTGACGGGCATATCGCCGGCGCGGCCATCGACGTGTTCACCAAGGAGCCTCCGGACCCGGCGAATCCCCTCCTCCAGATGGACAAGGTGGTGGTGACACCGCACCTCGGGGCCAGCACGCGCGAGGCGCAGGTCAACGTCGCCTTCGACGTTGCCGATCAGATCGTCGAGTACCTGGGTGGTGGCACACCGCGCTACGCCGTCAACGCACCCACGGTCTTGCCCGAGGAACTGGCGCGGTTGCAGCCGTATCTCGTGCTGGCCGAGAAGATCGGGTCGCTCGCGGCTCAGCTCGACGGAAGGAAGCTCCGCCACATCGTCTGCAGCTACTCGGGCGAGCTTGCCGGCATCGACACGTCGATCGTCACCGCGCACGTCCTGCGGGGGCTCTTCGCGCATTTCACCGAGACGCGAGTCAACCCGGTCAATGCGAAGCTCGTCGCCACGTCGATGGGTGTGCACGTCGATGAACGCCACACCACCCGCAGCGTCGACCCGGAGGGCTCGCTGCTCGTCGAGGTCGTGGGCGAGCAGACCCTGAGCATCGCCGGCACGCAATTCGACGACGGCCCGCGGATCACGCGCATCAACGACTTTCGCGTCGACATGCAGCCCGCGGGCACCTTCCTGGTGGTGACCCATCAGGACCGGCCCGGGGTGATCGCGGCCATCTCGACGCTGCTGGCACGCAACGACATCAACATCGCCGGCATCGAACTGGGGCGGGACCGGCCACGCGGCCACGCGGTGATGCTGATGGAGATCGACGATCCCGTCGGCCCCGAGCTGCTCGAGGAAGTGCGCGAGACCGCAATGCTCGATCAGCTCCGCCAGGTCCGGCTCTGAAGGCCTGACGCTCCGTCCCTCGGGCGGAAGCACACGCATGGCGACCGTTGAGCCCTTCCTGGGCACTCGCTACAACCCCGAGCACGTGAAGCTGGGCGGTGTGCTCGCGCCGCCATACGACGTGATCACCGATGCGCGGCGCGAGCAGCTCTACGGCCGCGACCTGCGCAACATCGTTCGCGTCGATTACGGCATCGCATATCCCGAGGATGTCGAGGGGGTCGACGACCGCTACACGCGTGCTGCATCGTTTCTGACGTCCTGGCGCGACCTCGGCGTCCTCGTCCGCGACGAGCCGGCGAGCTTCTATGTGGTCGATCATCACTTTCAACATTCCGACGGGACCCAGCGGCGCCGTCGCGGCCTGCTCGCAACCGTTGGCGCGACCCCCTGGGAGTCGTCCGATCTGCGCCCGCACGAGCGCACCATGCGTGGTCCCAAGGCCGACCGGCTGGCGCTCATGCGTGCCACACGGGCGCAGACGAGCCCGGTCTTCGCCGTCTGGACGAACGCCGGCGGTATCGCCGAAACGCTTGACGGTCTTGCGACCGGCGACGCGCTGCTCGGGGGACGTATCGACGGCGAGATCGCCTCGGAGAAGCTGCTGCTCTGGCGGGTCGCCGGCGCGCAGCAGGTCGGGGCGATCGCCGGGGCCCTTCGCGGCGCCGGGCTCTACGTCGCCGACGGCCATCACCGCTACGAGACCGCCGCTGCCTATGCGGCCGAGCGCAGAGCGGCCGAACCGGATGCACCCATGGACGCCGCGTTCGAGCGCGCGCTCGTCTACCTCTCGGCAGCAGATGATCCCGGGATCACGATCCTGCCGACCCACCGCCTGGTACGACCCGGACCCGGCATCGCGTTCAGCCTCGATGACCTCTGGGCACGTCTCGATGACGCGTACGAGACGGTACCGGCGGCCGATGGCCGCGCCGCGCTCGATGCCGCTTCGTCAATGCGGGACACCCACCACGCGTTCGCCGTGGTCGCCCATGACGGTGCCGCGGTGCTCCGGCGACCGCGGCGGGCCGGTGGGACGCCGCGTGACCGGCTCGATGTCACGGTGCTCGAAACCGAGGTGCTCGAGCCGGCCGGCGTGACCCCCGAGATGATCAGCAGCGGTGCGCTGACCTACACGCGCGACCCCGACGGGTTGGACGCGGCGGTTCGCAGCGGCGATGCGATCCTCGCCTTCGGGGTGTCGCCGGTGAGCGCCGGGGATGTGATCGCTGTCGCCGACGCCGGGGAGACGATGCCCCAGAAGTCGACGTACTTCTACCCGAAGGTGCCCACGGGGCTGGTGCTTTTCGAGGTCTGACCGTGCCGCTGTGACCTCGGCGTGTTTGACCCGAGGCCGCCAGCGGGTAGAGTTGAAGCGTTCAACCGCGAACGGGGAACCTTTGATTGCCAACGTACGGATATCGCTGCCCACAGTGCTCGACCGAGTTCGAGGTCTGGCAGTCGATGCGCGATGACCCCGGCGCTCCCTGTCCGGAGTGCGGTGCCGCCGCCACGAGACAGTTCTTCCCGGCGGGCATCGTTTTCAAAGGCTCGGGCTTCTACAAGACCGACAGTCGCGGCGCCGCGTCGTCGTCGATCACCTCGGACGGCGGCGAGTCGAAGAACACCCCCAACGGCGCCAAGACGGACAACGGCGCCAAGACCGACGCGTCCAAGTCCGAGACCAAAACCGCCACGTCCGACACTTCGTCAACCCCCACAAAGAAAGTCGCTTCGACTGACGCCGCCAGTTGAGTACGATGGATCAGCGGCTGCCCCATAACCAGGAGACCCATATGTCCCACCCCGTCACCGTTACCGACACCACCTTCAAGGAAGAGGTGCTGGACTCGGATTTGCCAGTCCTTGTGGACTTCTGGGCCTCGTGGTGCACCCCGTGCAAGATGATCGCCCCGATCGTCGAGGAGTTCGCGACCCAGTACGACGGTCAGGTCAAGGTCGCCAAGGTCGATGTCGATGCCAATCCGATCACGCCTGGCATGTTCGGGATCATGAGCATTCCGACACTGATGATCTTCAAGGGCGGCAAGGCCGAGGAGCGCATCGTCGGCTACCAGCCGAAGCAGTCGCTCGAGGCCAAGCTCCAGGCCGTTCTCGCCGCCGTCTGACCCGCTCAGACGCCACGTAGCTCGAGCACCTCGCCGGCGAGGTAGAGCGACCCGCACACCACCACGGCGCCATCGCGTCCCGCCAGCCGGCGGGCGCGATCCAGTGCCGTTTTCACGTCGGCGGCGACTTCAGCAAACGGATCGAACAGTCGAGCGAGGTCGGCGGGCGGTGTCGCCCGTTCAACCGCCGGAGCGGTCACCACGATCTCGTGAGTGAGCTCGCTGAGCCCGGCGGCCATGGATTCGACGTCCTTGTTGCGCATCGCGGCGAAGATCGCCACGCACCGCCGTCGGCCGATGAGCTCGCGAGCCGAGGCGACCATGGCGGCCATGCCCGCCGGGTTGTGGGCGCCATCGATGAGCAGTGGCGGGTCGCCGTCGATCCAGTCCATGCGTCCCGGCCAGCGCACGCTCGCGCAGCCCCGGACGACAGCGTCCGCGTCCAGGGCGAAGCCGGTCGCACGCAGCGCGTCGCAGACCGCCACCGCGGTGGCGATGTTGGCGACCTGAAACGTCCCGCGCAGCGGAGCGTGCACCGAGATCGGGCGGCCGTTGAAGACGGAGTCGACGGCGACGCCGCCCATCCCCGCCGACCTGCCGGTGAACGGCACGTCGGCCCCGACCACGGTGAGCACGGCGCCGACCTGGGCGGCTCGGGCCCGAACCTCGCTGAGCCCGGGCTCGGACGCGCCGGTCACCGCTCGGTTGCCGGGCTTGATGATCGCCGCCTTCTCGCGCGCTATCTCCGGGATCGTGTCCCCGAGGAGATCCTGGTGATCGAGCGCGACATTGGTGACCGTCGCCACCCCGAGGTCGAGGACGTTGGTGCTGTCGAGGCGGCCACCGAGACCGACCTCACAGACCAGCACCTCGGCGTCCGCCTCGCGCGCGGCGAGGATCCCCCCTGCGGTCAGGACCTCGAACCCCGTCGGCTGCAGCTCCTCGGGGAGCGGGTCGGCTGCCTCCCAAACGCGGGCGACGAGCGCCCCGAACTCCGCCTCGCTGATCGGTACGCCGTTACGGACGATCCGCTCGGTGTACGAGACGAGGTGCGGGCTCGTGAGCAGCACCGACCGATACCCGGCGGCGCGGCAGACGGAATCGACGGTGGCGCACACCGATCCCTTGCCGTTGGTGCCCGCTACCAGTGCTCCTCGTAGGCCGACCTGGGGACTGCCGAGGGCCGCGAGCAGCGCACGGGTCCGTTCGAGCCCAGGCATGATGCCCCGCCAGGCGACCGAGTCGAGGGCCGCCACCGCCTGCGCGTAAGCGGTTGCAGTCACGCCCAGTGCCAGGCCTCGTTCATCGCCTCGCCTGGATCCGGCCTGCTCATGAGCAGGCGCAGCGCTCCGATCCAGGCCCGCCGGCGGTCCCCGGGATCCTCGACCGCCTCGACCCCGAGGTCGCGGTAGAGGCCGCCGGTTTGATGAGCGAGCACCGCCTGCAGCTCCTGGTACTCAAGAAGCCCGGGCGCATCAACGATTGCCGCCTGGCCGCCATCGGCTTTGATGACCATCCGGAACACGCGCCCCTGGGTGTCGTCGAAGGTCGACCGTGGCGTGATCCCGAGCAGGGTGAGCGCAGGCATCATCCCGGCGATCCGGTCAAGCCAGGCCCGCTGAGGGTCGGACGAGGATTCGACCGCCGGCTCGACGAAGAGCTCGCCCGCCAGCGACAGCACGGCTGTCTGGAACTGCGTGTAGTACAGGAGATCAGCGCCGTTCAGGGCGACGCTGCCGACGTCGGTATCGTCGTCGCCCGCAAACGTGACCATGAACGGGCGTGCGTATGGCTTGCGCGCCTCCTGCTCGCTCCAGCGAATGCGCATCGATGGCATCGCGTCAGACCAGGGCTCGCCCGCGCCGAGCCCGCGCCAGCGCGATCGTGTTGCGCAACAGCATCGCGACGGTCATGGGGCCGACGCCACCCGGGACGGGCGTGAGCCAGCCGGCGACCGGTTCGACGGAATCGCGGTCGACGTCGCCGACCACCACGCCGTCCTGCGGCGTCGTGCCGACGTCGATGACGAAAGCGCCGGGCTTGACATATGCGGCGTCGATCATTCGCGGTCGACCGATGGCCGCAACCAGGATGTCGGCCTCATGGCAGACCGACGCCAGGTCGCGGGTCCTCGAGTGGCAGATGGTCACGGTGGCATCCGCGTTGGTGAGCATGAGCGCCAGGGGGCGCCCCACGATCGCGCTGCGCCCGACGACCACGGCGCGGCTGCCGCGCAGGGTCACGCCACTGCGCCGGAGCAGTTCCATGCACCCAAGCGGCGTCCCGGGGGCGACAACTCCGGGATGTCCCTCGGCGAGGCGGCCGAAGTTGTACGGATGAAAGCCGTCGGCGTCCTTCTCCGGGGAGATGCAGGCCATCACTGCATCGGGGTCGATCTGCGACGGGAGGGGAAGCTGGACCAGGATCGCGTCGACGGTCTCGTCGCTGTCGAGCGACCGTACGAGAGCGACCAGCTCCTCGGTGGTGCTCTCTTCAGGCGGCCTGTGGAGGGTGAAACGCACGCCGGCGCGCTCGGCCGCCCGGCCCTTGTTGCGCACGTAGATCGCGGAAGCCGGATCATCGCCGCAGAGCACCACGGCGAGCGATGGCGGTGGGCTCCCGGCGGTGGTCATCTCGGTGACCTGGGTGGCGAGCTCGGCGCGGAGCTCCGCGGCGACCGCCTTGCCGTCGACGATGGTTGCGGTCACCGCCGCCGCTCGATGATCACCGAGCAGCGCTCGATGGCGCCCGCAATCGGAGGCTGCTTGCCGACCCGTACCTTGACGCTGTCGATGCGCGGTTCCGCAAGCAGGGTCTCGGCAACTCGCGCCGCGATCGCCTCGATCAGGCTGTAGTGCTGCTCTTCGAGGATCGTGCGGATCAGGGCAAAGGCTCGCGAGTAGTCCAGCGTGTCGTTGAGGTCGTCCGTCCGTCCCGCAGTGGCGAGGTCCATCCGCACCTCGACATCGACGTAGAAGCGATTACCCAGCGTGCGCTCGGCCTGCGTTTCGCCGTGATAGCCGTAGAACGACATGCCTTCGAGGACGAGCAGATCGGTGGTACCTGGCACGGCGCGATTGTACGAAGGCACCACGCCCGTGCCGGCGAGGCGCCGTTCGTCGGGCGCGGCAGGCCGCGCCTCAGACGCCGCGAACGCCGCCCTCGGGCCGGAGCACCTGCTCGTGATGGTCGACCGGGTTGACCATCACGACCTGGAAGAGATCCTCGAAATCACAGGCAAAGAGCTGCATCAAGGATTGGCGGAGCTTCGGACCGGGATTGCGCGTCCCAGCTTCGAGCGCTGGGATGTAGTTCTGGGTGACCCCAAGCCGGCGGGCAAGCTCACGCTGGGTCAGATGATGCTTGTCACGCATCGACCGCAAACCGACGGCCCTCACCTCGACATTCACACGGACAAATATACCCACCTGTGAGTGTGTTCGTCAACGCAACGCGGCTCGGCGGTGGTGTGCTACCCGTTGCGCTTGAGCAGCCCCAACCGCTTGGCCCGCCGCTCCGCCCTGGCGAAGACCAGGATCCCGCAGGGGATGAGCACGGCGCCCATGGCAAGCAGCAGCAGGATGGTGCCGAGCAGCGCCCCGGCACCCGCGTGGTCGAGCAGCGCCGACCGGATCCCGGTGAGCGTGTAGGTCAGCGGCGACGCTTCCCCCATCGCTCGAAACACAGCCGGGAGCACTGAGATCGGGTAGTAGACGCCCGATACCAGGAGCAGGACGCCCTGCACGGCAACGGTCATCTGCTCGCCCTTCTCCGGTGACAGCAGCGGCAGGACCGACGTGAAGATGCCGAGACCCAGCACCGGGAAGGTCGCTGCGGCCAGCACCAGCAGCGCCGAGCCGATGTCGGCATGGGAAAGGTCGAGATGGAACGCCAGCGCGATCGCCACCAGGATGACAACGCTGCGCACCATCGCGTAGACGATCGCAAACGAGCAGATCCCCAGCAGGTGGGTGACCCGCCGCACCGGTGCCATGAACGTGTACTCGATCGTCCCTTCCCACCGCTCCCAGGCGATGGCGAAGGAAACGTCGAAGAACATCAACGACAGATAGCTCCAGAGCAGCGACCCGACCAGCAGGTACAGCTGGGCCTGCGCGATGTTGACGTGCGCGCTCGATCCGCCGAACGCTCCCAGCCCGGACGCGAGGTAGCCGATGCTGAGTGTGCTGACGATGCTGTACACGAGCCACACCAGCTCCCACACCCAGTAGCGGCGGTAGAGGTTGCGCTGGCGTTCGAAGAACCCGAGGAACGCATTGGCCTCGAGACGTATCCCCCGCGACCGTATGTCGACGTCCTGGATGCCGGAACTCATCACGCTTCCTCCTGTTCGTCGTCTTCGGCTTCGCTGTCGTCGTCGAAGCTCTTGCCGGTGAGCCGGAGGAACACGTCCTCCAGCGAGGATCCATCTCCCGAGACGCCGTGTCTCGCGCGCAGCTCCGCAGGGGTGCCTTCGGCCAGGATCCTGCCGCGGTCGAGGATCACCACACGATCGCAGAGCCGTTCCGCCTCCTCCAGGTCGTGCGTGCTGAGCAGCACGGTCACGCCGGACTGCGCCCGGATGTCGCGCACGAATCCCTGGACCTCTCGCTTCGACCGCGGGTCGAGACCGGTCGTCGGCTCGTCCATCAGGAGCAGCGACGGGCTGGTGAGCAGGCTTCGCGCGATGGCGACCTTCTGCTGCTGCCCGCGCGACAGCTGCTTCATCGGCCGATCGACGGTGTCACGTGGCAATCCAAGCCGCACGAGCGCCGCGACCGCTGCCTCGCGGGTACCGCGCCCGCCCCGACCATAGAGACGGGTCGCATACGACAGGTTCTCCCAGGGGCTCATCTCCTTGAAGAAGCTCGCCTCGACGGAGACCCGATTGACGTGACGCCGCACCTCGTGGCTGTCCGACACCACGTCATGACCGAAGACGCTGGCGCTCCCTTGGTCGGGAATCGTAAGCGTCGCGAGGACGCGAAGCAGCGTCGATTTGCCGCTTCCGTTGAGGCCGACGATCGCGACCATCTCGCCATCGCGCACCCGCAGATCGACGGAATCGACCGCGCGCTTGTATTGCAGTGACGGTGGACGGCGTCGCCACGGCCGTCCGCGGCGCTCGCGCCGGAACGACTTCACCAGCTTGGTCACTTCGACGGCGATTCCGCCGTCACCTACCCTGGACACCGATTTCTCCTGCTCACGTTGCTGTTTCTCTTCTGGACAAACAAAAGGACCGTGCCGGCCGGGCCGCACGATCCTGTGAGCAGAGCGCTTCGATGCTCAGAGACTCAAGGAGCGACCCCCGACATGCGGGCTCTTCCCTCGGTGGGTGTGAGCCCGGCTCCGGTCAAGTGCGTTGCGATCACGAAATCAAGCGCTCCTTTGCGCAGTTGGACGAACGAGCGGTCATGGTAGGCGCTCCGCGCAACGGTGTCAAACGGCTATGTCGGCCCTCCGTCATTTGCGTGCCGCAAATGAGGCGGCGGTGATCCGATACATGACGTGCCGCGACAAACGCGAGGTCTTGGGCAGGCGAGGATGATCGAAATCGTCATCCGGGTGACGCGTCATGCCGATCTTGGTCATCACGCGGCGCGACTTCGCGTTGCCGACCGACGTGAAGGACACGACCTCATCAAGGCCTAGTGCGACGAAGCCGAACCGCAGGGCCTCCAGCGCCGCTTCCGGCGCATAACCGCGGCCCCAATGCGCTGCGGCAACCCGCCAACTGATTTCGACCGACGGATATCCAAGCGTGGTGTCGGCCGGGTTCAGCCCCACAAAGCCGATGAAAGGATCGGCTTCAGCAACCTCCACTGCCCAGAAGTCCCCAGCCGTGCACCCGGAAATGCTCCTCGATCCGATCGACCAACGCGTCCAACTCGGTGGGGTTGAGCGGCGCCGGGAACCATTCCATGACGACCGGATCGGCATTGAGGGCAGCGAACGGCGCGCGGTCCTCGGGGCGCCAAGGTCTGAGGAATAGTCGCTCTGTGTGCAGGGTGATTTCATCAGGCATTCGGGTCACGATATCCTCGCGGAATGTGCCGGGTCTGTATGAAGCGACCGGAGATCCCTGAGGAGCGTTACGGACGCTGCGAGCAATGCGCCAAGGCAGGACGCAATGCGTTTCGCTTCCGGCTCTTCCCGGCGCGCAGCGGAGCCGGGTTCACCGTCAAGGCCGGGGAGCTGTCGCCGCACGCGCTCCGGCAGCGATGGCGGGCGCCGCTGGCCGCATACGGCGGTCATCTCACCACGAAGACGAACCTTGGTCTTCACGAGCTGGAGATGGTCACCGCAAAGGAGCGGGTCGAGAGCCTGCGCGTTGCACCTGACCTCGCCGGGCACGACGCCGAGGTCCTTGCGGCCCTGCACGACGCCGCGGAGCGAACCGACACGGCCTGGTGAATCGCTGAGCTTCAGGACGAGAACAGCTTCCAATCCAGCGTGGGAGCCGCGATCGGACCGGTGCTGACCACCTTCCACGTGATCGAGGTCCTCGCGTCCACGACGCCGGTGATCTCCGCGACGGTCGCGCCGGAGGGAATCGGAGCGCGCGGCGCCACGACGCGGACCTGGATGCGCATCACGGCTCCCGCGCGGATGAAGACCAGGTGAGAAGCCTCGAAGGGGGAAAGCACCACAGACGCGCCGGGTCCCCAGCGCGTCGTGATCGATCCGGACACCTGGGGTGCGACCGCCGAGAGATCGACGGCGGTGTAGGCGGCGACCGCGGCGCTCACCGCGTGCTGCGCCGAGAGAAATGCCCGACCGAGCTCGGGATGTGCGCCATCGCCCGCACTGTCCGGAGGCTGGCCGAGGACTGCGCCCCACACCACGACGGTGTTCCCGGTGGCGTAATGCGTCGCGTCGGCGAAGAGGAAGCAACCGCCTGCCGCCCCGGTCCACCCGGTCTTGATGCCCAGCCATCCAGCCTGCCGGTTGAGCACGACATCGAGGTTCTTGAGCACGGTGCCGTCGGGCAGCGAAGCCTGAGCCGTTCCCACGAGCTGGGTGAGCGCGGGGTTCGCGATCACCGCTTTTGCAAGCGTCACGAGATCCAGAGCGGTTGAAACCGTTCTGACGCTGAGACCGCTCGGGTCGGCGAAATGGGTGTGATACATGCCCATTGCCGTTGCTGTTGCGTTGAGACGTGCGATGAACGTGGAACGGCTGCCGGACACCCAGACGGCCAGGGTTTCGGCAATGTTGTCGGCCGATGGCAGCAGCAGCGCGAGTAGCAGGTCGCGCTCGGTGAGGATCTCGCCGGCGCGGACACGAAGATTCGACCCACCCGCGGCGAGCGCCTCCCGGTACCTGGCCACGTCCGCGTTGGTCATGGCGATCGATGGCCCGCTTGCGGCGGGGTTGAGCGGATGCACGGTCAGGACGACAAGCGCGGTCATTGCCTTGGCGACCGAGCCGATCGGACGCACGGCTGAGGCATCTCGGGTCGCGATCATCCCGTTGAGGCTGGTCGCGAGGGCGAAACTACCGATCGCGGGCGTGGGGATCGGCGGTGGGGCGGTGCCGTCGAGCAGCACTGTGGCAGGCGCGTGGATGCTCACCGTCGCAGCCGGTGGTGCCGCGGTGAGCTTGACGGCGACGAAGGTCGCCGCTGTGCCCACGAGCGCCGCGATCACCGCGACGAACACGATCCACACCCACGACGTCCGTCGCGACCCTGTCATCAGGTCTGTATACGCGCGTCAACCAGTAGCATGCCTGCGTGCATCGCAAGGGGAACGCCGCGTCCGCGACGGCGTTACATCAGGTGACCTGAAGGATCAGGCCTTGGCCCGGCGAGAGCCCCGTGCGCCCTTGACCGCGCTCGAGAGCGAGGTGCTGGCCGAGAACCGGACCACTCGACGGGCCGGAACCTTGACCGCCTCGCCAGTGCGTGGGTTGCGACCGAGCCGCGCGGCGCGCTGTGCCGTTTTGAAGTTGCCGAAGCCGTGGATGCGAACCTCGTCGCCCTTTTCCAACGACTGTGCGATCGTGTCGAAGAACCAGCGCACCTCATCGCGTGCGGCGGTGACGGTGATCTCTGCACGATCTGCGAGTTGCTTTGCGAGCACATCGCGTGTGACGACTGTGGCCATTCGTTCTCTCCAAGAGTCTGACGGTGAAGCGGGCGCGATTGTAAGGAAAAGCGTGGTGCTTTCTCAACATCGATCGTATCGGTCGCTGTGCTAGCGTCGCACAACGTGTCGTCGGCGCACGCCGGCGTCGCAGCCGCGGAGTGGGACTTCGCGCTGCAGCGCATGGGCGGCCACTTCCTGCAGAGCACCCTGTGGCAGCGTGTCCAGACCGCGCTCGGTCACGATGTCATCTGGGCTCGCGACGAGGAATGGATGTGGGCAGGCGCGATTCGCGCGGGTCGCTTTCCTCGCTATGTGTACCTGCCGCACGGCCCCACCGCGCTTTCGGCCGGTGCGATGACCACCGCGCTCGCGCGGGCGGTCGGTGCCGCTCGCGAGCGGACTCTCGACTTCGTCCGCGCCGAACCCGCCGGGGAGGTGGCCCTGCCCGTTTTGATCGCCGCCGGCGCCCATCCGAGCAGAGCGATTCAGCCGCACTGGACATGGATTCTCGACCTCAAGCCCGACGAGGCCGCGCTGCGCGCCGGCTTGAGCGCCGGGCATCGAGGTGCGATCAACGCCGCTCCGCGACGCGGGCTCAGCTTCAGGAAGAGCTCTGATCCCGACGACATCGAGATCTTCCTCCGCCTCCAGGAGCGCACCGCGGCTGCGGGGAGATTTCGTGGCCAGGCGCAGGCATATCACCGCGCAGTGGCTCGCACGCTCATGCCGGAAGGCGCGGCCGCGCTCTACATCGCTGATGCGGCGGGAGCACCCGTGGCAGCCGCGTTGTGCTTCGACTTCGCCGGCACCAGGTACTACGCACATGCCGTGTCCGACCCACAACCTGGTCGCAAGCTTCAAGCTGCCGCGCCGCTGGTGTGGCAGATGATCCTCGACGCACGCGAGATGGGCGCAAGCCACTTCGATTTCTGGGGCGTGACACCTGGTGGCGAGCCCGCACCGGGAGCATCGCCGCATCCGTGGGATGGGTTTTCGCAGTTCAAGCGGTCCTTCGGTGGGGTTGCGATCGAGCGCGCGGGAACGTGGGATCTGGGCGTCCGATCGTTGCGCTACAGCCTGTATCGGACCGCCAGGCGCCTGGGACGATGAGACCGGCCACCCCACAGGAAATCAGCCGATGGGACGATTTCGTGGTTCGGAATCCGGATGGTGGGCAGATCCTCCAGACCCGAGCGTGGGGCGAGTTCAAGCGCGCGCATCGATGGGCGCCGCGCTACCTGCTGTCGGACGGGGTCCCGCAGGTCGCGGTGCTCGAGCTGCGCCATTCGGTGCCTGAACTCGGCGTCCTCGGATATGTGCCCAAGGGACCGGGCGTAGCCGGTGTCGGAGAGTTGCAGGCGGTCCTCGAGGGACTGCGTGCCACTGCCGGCCAAGCCTTCGTGATCAAGGTGGAACCCGAGATCGAGCAGAGTGCCTCCGCCATCTCGGCGCTGCGGCACATGGGCCTCGAGAAGGCACGTCACGACGTGCAGATCAGCAGAGCGACGATCATCGTCGACCTCCGGCCGGAGGAGGACGCGATGCTCGCCTCCTTCAAGCCCAAGGCCCGATACAACGTGCGTCTGGCGGAGCGCCGGGGAGTGACCGTCGCGCCCGTGCCCCTCGATGACGCGAGCATCGACACCATGTATGCGCTCATGGCCGCGACCCGCGACCGCGCGGGTTTCACGCTGCGCAGCAAGGCGTACTTCTCGCGGTACTGGCGTCTCCATGCCGCGGCCGGCCAGGGGCAGCTGTTCTTCGCCTCGCTCGACGGCGACGTGCTGGCCGGCGTCTTTGCGACATACATCGGCAAGAAGGCCTGGTACAAGGACGGGGGATCGACCAAGGAGCACGCCGCGGTGATGGCGCCGCATCTCCTGCAGTGGGAGGTGATGCGCTGGCTCAAGGCACGAGGGGTGGAAGCGTATGACCTGGTCGCGGTGCCACCCGCCTCAGCGCTCACCGCCGACCATCCGCTCTACGGTCTGTATCGATTCAAGTCGGGGTTCAGCGAGCGGATCACCGAATACGTCGGCACCTGGGATCTCCCCATACGCCGGCGCCGTCTTGCGGTGTGGAACGCTGCGGCGGAGCGCGCCGCGCATCAATGGGCTTTTCGCGTCCGCCACGACCTGCTGTATTAGCGCCAGATCCTCTTCATGATCACCTTCGAGAGCTTCTCCGGGTCGTGGTGCGTGGGAATCTGCGAGGAGGCCACGTCGGCGAGGATGTAGTTCACCGGCTGGAGGGTTGCCTGGTCGCGGTCGAACCCAACCCGGGTGACGCCGGCCTCCACAGCCGACGGTGGCAGCGGAAGTCCGGTGTTGGTGTTGACGATCACGTAGTCGAAGAGGGTCACGCCGACGTGGTTCTCGATCGTCGTGAGGTGCTCGCTCACCGAGAACCCCATGGTCTCGCCCGGTTGACCGGCGATGTTGCAGATGTAGACCTTCACCGCCGGGCTGGCGCGCAGCGCCTCGACCATGCCCTCGATCAGCAGGTTGGGCAGGATCGACGTGTACAGCGACCCCGGCCCGACGATGATCAGCTCGGCCGCGAGAATGGCGTTCTCGGCTTCCGGGTTGATCTGGGCATCGGGAGGCTCGAGGAACACGCGGTCGATGTGGTCCACTCCATAGGGCACCTTCGATTCACCGACACGCACCTCGCTGCCGGCGGTGGCGCAGAGGACGACGTCCTGGAGGGTCGACGGAACGATCTGGCCACGGACCGCGAGGACCCGGCCGGACTCACGGATGGCGTGCTCGAAGTCTCCGGTGATCTCGGCCATGGCGGTGATGAAGAGGTTGCCGAACGAGTGCCCGGCGAGCGCTCCCTCGCCGCCGAAGCGGTACTGGAACAGCTCGGTCATCAGGGGCTCGGTCTCGGCGAGCGCGGTCAGGCACTGGCGGATGTCTCCCGGAGGGAGCACGCGGTATTCCTCGCGAAGCCGCCCGCTCGAGCCGCCGTCGTCGGCGACGGTGACGATCGCCACGATGTTGCCGGTGTACTTCTTCACGCCCCTGAGCAGTGCTGAGAGCCCGGTGCCGCCGCCGATGGCGACCAGGCGGGGGCCCTTGGCCAGCGAGCGGTACTTGAAGAGCTGTTCGGCGAGCCCGCGGTCGGTGCTGCCGTGCCCTGGCAGGAACGGTCCGAGGATCGATTGACCGAGCTTGTAGAAGCTGAGGGCGATGAGCCCGACACCCGCAAGGGCGAAGAGCAGCGCGCGGACGAGACGCGGCAGGAACTGGAGGGTGAGGTCCCCAACCCAGGAGGGGAACACGATGGACGCGCTGTAGAGATCGCGCAGGATGTAGCCCGCCGCGAGGCTGATCATCACGATCGCCACGAACAGGAGGAGCAACCAGCGTTTGACGTGAAGCCCCGGCGTGAACCAGCGCATCATGTTCGCGCTCGGGCGGATTCGTACCTTCATACCGCGCTCCGATTCTGGCACTTCGGCCTGAACGTGCCCTTGTTGGAACGCGTTTCAGCTTCCTGGATTCGGTCGGGCCTCTCCCTTCGATGCCAGCTCGACCGGATCGCGGCGGCGGCGCAACTTCGCGAGGTTGTGCTCCGCTTCGATGTAGCGAGCGGTCCCCGAGTAGCTCCGCATCACCAGGCTCTGGGTGTGACAGCGGTCCTCCCCGAGGAACCGAACCCCCTCGAGGAGTTCGCCACTGGTGATCCCGGTGGCGGCAAAGAACACGTTGTCGCCGGAGACCAGGTCGTCGAGCTCGAGCACGTCGCCCGCGTGCTTGCCCTCACGCTCCTGCACCCCGCGCTCGGTGTCGCCGACCCATATCCGGGCCTGCATGCCGCCACCGATGCACTTGATCCCGCAGGCGGCGAGCACGGCCTCGGGAGCACCGCCGATGCCCATGAGCACGTCGATGCCGGTGCGGTGCTCCATCGCCGCCATCAGGCCGGCGGCGACGTCGCCGTCCATGATCAGCTTCACCCTCGCGCCCGCCGAGCGGATCTCTTCGAGCAGGGTCTCGTGACGTTCACGATCGAGCACCACCACGGTCAGGTCCTCGACCCGGCGATCCTCGGCCCTGGCGATCCGTTTGAGGTTGTGCGCCACCGGGGCGGTGATATCGATCACCCTGGCGGCGGCGGGCCCCACGATGAGCTTCTCCATGTAGTGCAGGTGGGTGTGGAACATCGAGCCGCGCTCGGCGAGCGCGACCGTCGCGATCCCCCCGGGGATGCCTCGGGCCACCAGCCGGGTGCCGTCGATCGGGTCGACGGCGACGTCGACCGCCGGCGGGTTGCCGTTGCCCACCTGCTCGCCGATGTACAGCATCGGCGCCTCGTCCTTCTCGCCCTCGCCGATCACGACGACACCGTCCATATCGACGAATCCGAGGCTCCGGCGCATCGAATCCACGGCGGCCTGGTCGGCCATCTCCTTCTGGTTGCGCCCCATGTGCCGCGCCGCGGCCATCGCCGCACCCTCGGTGACCCGGACCAGCTCGAGCGCAAGGTTGCGGTCGATCGGGGTGCCGAGGTCGCGCGGCCGCTGAGCCATTAGCCCGCGATCATACGGCGCGGGTCCGGCGAAGCCCATCAGTCCCGAACTCGACGATGGCGTCGGCAGCGCACTTGATGCCCTCGGCGAGCGCGGCGCCGAATGCCGGCTCGTCCGCGCGCTCGAGGTGCGCCAGGTATCCGAGGAAACCACCGGCAAGCGCATCTCCCGCACCGGTCGGGTCGACGACCCTGCCGACCGGTGCGGCGGGGAGCTCCACCGCGCCCATGGCGGTGACGCAGGCGGCGCCGAGCGGTCCGCGCTTCACCACCACGGCGCGAAGCCGGCCGAGGCCGCAGAGCGCGGCGGCCGCCTCCCGCGAGCCGTCCGAGTCGGTGAGCGCCGCAAGCTCGGCCGCCGTGAGGAAGAGCACGTCGACCCGCTCGATGACCGAACTGAGCTCGCTCCGCCGATCTTCGATGAAGACGGTCATCGAGTTGGCGCCGATCAGCTCGGCGCCGGATTGATCGATCACGGTTCGCTGCAGCGTCGGGTCCATGCTGCCGACGAAGAAGACCTGAGCCCGGCGCGAGCGCTCGGTCAGCACCGGCTGCCACTCCGGGTCGCAGCCGGGTTCCGAGGACTCCTGGGAGGTGGCCCAGCGCTCGAAGTCGTGCACCGCGTGCCATCGAAAGGTCGGTGTCTCGCTGACCACCATCCCCTCGAGGTCGATGTTGGGATCGGCGAGGATGCGCCGGTACTCGCCGGCCGTGTCGGAACCGACGATGCCGTTGACCTGCACCGGAGCGTATCGAGCAGCGGCGAGCGGGAAATACACGGCGGATCCGCCGAGCACGTCGCGCCTTCCCGCGGGGGTGGTGATGTCGTCGCTGTGGAGCGTGCCGGCGACCGCGACCTCCCAGGTCACGTGCGAAAAGCGGTCAGCCCGCGGCCGCGGTGCGGTTCTGGCCGCCGAAAAGCGGGATGATCGGTGCGAGCCTCGGGCGGCGCGATTCGAGCGCGCGCATGAGGAGCACCTCCTGGGCCTCGAAGAGGATGTCGGCCACATGGTTGGGGTCGCGGTCGATCCCGAGACGGTCGCGCAACCCGGGGTCCACGGCGCCGACGGCGCGAACCACCGCGCTCCAGAGCGATGCGGGAATCAGCCGGAACGACCGGAGACGGCATTCCTCGATGAGATCGATGAGGACGTCGGCCTCCCGCACGCGGAGCCGGGTTCGCGAGATGCGTTCGCGGCGGAACGCGGCTTCACGTTCGACACGAGCGATTTCCAGGCACGTCCGCTCCATCGGCCCGGGTTGGGAGCGCGAGGCTGCCGCGTGCATTCGGGGATTGTCCCACGCGCGGCTGAGGCTGCGAAGTTCGGTTACCTGCTGTTACACGGGGTAGCAGATCGACCGCCAGCGGCCACCACCCGGGACCAGGTGCACCACCCTGCGGATCCTCGCTATCGGCTCCGGGTCACCAACCTCGTACTCGACGTCGAGCTCGGCAACATCGTGATACGTCCGGCCTCGAGACGTCTCGGTCCACTCCGGCAGGTAGCGGACCTCCTTGACGCTCACGCCGCGCAGGCGGCGCATCGCCGAGGCGCCCTGCGCCTCTGCGAAGGCCTCGGGTGAACCCCAGCTGAGCTGGCAGTCCTCGCTGAGCAGCGAAAACGCGCGGCGATACTGGTTCGCGCGCATCAGCTCGACGAAGAGCGCCTCGCTGAAGGCGGGGTTCCCGGGGGGCCGGCTGCCGAGCGGGGCGCGGCCGCGCTCGTGCGCGTCGACCAGGGCGGCGGCACGCCGCGAGGTGACATTGGCTGTCTCGCTGCCGGCCCAGAACGCCCGCGTTCCAGAGTCGGTTTGCGTGACCTTCGGGACCGCCGGCGCGGCGGCCGGCGAAGCCGCGACCGCGGTGGGGCGGCGCTCAGGACGATGCAGCCAGCGAGCGAAGCGGCTACCGTCGAAACGGCCCCGCCGGGGACGTTCGGTGCCGATCAGGACGTGGGGTGGCAACGGCATCGCCGGCGCAAGTGTACGCGGCGGCGTGAGCGCGATGAGGTCCGGCACGCGGACATGCCCTTTCCCTACGATGCGCGGTCATGCCGCCAGCCCGCGTCCGCATCCTGGTCGCCGAGGATGAGGCCGCCGTCGCCCAGCAAATCATCAATCGATTCACCTTGCTGGGACACGATGTCCGCTGGTCGAAAGCGGTTCGCGAGGTGCGCGCCGAGCTCACCGATTTCCAGCCGGACGTCCTCATCCTGGACGCGACCCTCGACACCGACGGGCTGGAGCTTTTTCAGGCGATCCGTTTTGCCGCCGAGCACCCGCGAGCCGGTGTCGTGATCCTCACCGCGGCCGGGGATGTCGGCGCGCGGGAGCGTGCACAGCAGCTCGGCGCCGCGGCGGTGATGATGAAACCGGTGCGCAACGACGAGCTGGTGGAGATCGTCGAGGACCTGCTGACCTACATCTGATTGCGGTCGGCGCGACGGGTCAGTGCAACACGGCGTCGATGACGATGGTCATCACACTGCCGCCGACCCAGAGTCCCAAGGTCGCCCACACGTAGGCGGGGATGCGGGCTACCTGATCGTAGAAATGCACCACGCGCCGCTCGGTCATGATCACGATCGCGAGCGCGTCGAGGAGCAGGAAGATCAGCGTGATAACCAGTACGGGCGCATCCACGCCGTTGCCGACGATGGCGTCTACCACCTCCGAGATGGCCGCAAGGCAGATCGCGGTGGCGAGGGTTCCAATCTGCGTCTGGCGTACCCAGGCCCGTTTTCGGGTCAGGAGTGCGGCGATGATGATGAGGGTGGCGGCATACGACGCCGACGATACCGCCTCGATCACCTGTGCCACGAGGGGAAGGGGGGCGGTCTTCCCGGAGCCGGTCTGGACAGCACCCGCAAATGGCGCGAGCGCCCCGAAGAGGGCGAGGATCGCCAGCGCGAGATCCCACGTGTAGACGAACAGCACCGCGCCCGGGCGGCGTTCCTGCTCGTCATCTCGCGCGGTCACGGAGTTCGGCACGCGGCGATGATGCCATCGCACCCACCGGTCGCCGCCTCAGGGTGGAGACGTACGCTTTGGCCGTGACCAGCGTAGTCATCCTTCGCGGCGACCAGACCGGACAGGAGCTGCTCGAGGAGGCGCTTCGGGTGATGCACCCGGACGTCATCGGTGTCGAGCTCGAGCTGCAAACGTTCGATCTCTCGCTTGCCCATCGACGCGAGACCGCAAACGCGGTGGTCATCGACGCCGCGGGGGCGATGCGTGCCGCCGGGTTCGGGTTGAAGGCGGCGACGGTCACGCCGACGGATCGGTCCGACGTCGGCAGCCCCAATGCGCTGCTCCGTGAGCGGGTCGGCGGCCGCGTGATCCTGCGCACCGGGCAGCGCATTCCCGGCGTCGCCGGGATCGCCGGGGTCAGCGCTCCGATCAGCATCGTGCGCATGGCCGTCGACGATGCCTACAACGCCAAGGAGTGGCGTGAGCTGATCGACGGCGACGAGGTCGCGTACCGCACCGAGCACATCTCGCGGGCCACCTGCCGTGCGGTCGCCGAGTTTGCCTTCATGCACGCCGCACGCACCCATGCCCGGGTTTTCGGCGGCCCCAAGTTCACGGTTTCGAGGGTCTACGAGGGGATGTTCAAGGAGGAGCTCGACGCCGCCGCGGAGCGCCATCCCGAGGTCGACTACGAACCTCAGCTCATCGACGCCACCTATGCGCTGCTCTTCAGTCGCGCCGGTGACGCGCTCGTCATCCCCGCCCTGAACCGCGACGGGGATTGCCTCAGCGACCTGGTGCTGCCGCTGTTCGGCAGCATCGCCGGCGCCGAGTCGCTGCTGCTGGGATTCGGCGACGACCCCCTGGTGCCGTCGGTCGTGATGGCCGAGGCGCCGCACGGGACGGCCCCGAGCCTCGAGGGGAAGAACGTCGCCAACCCGATGGCGATGATCCTCGCGGCCTCGGCGCTGCTCGGGTTCGTACCGGACGCGCGCTGCCGCCGGGCGTCGAGGGTGGTTCGCGACTCGCTCTTCGAGACGCTCCGGGCGGGGGTCTCCACCTCCGACCTCGGCGGGCAGGCCTCGACCACCGATTTCACCGATGCGGTCATCGAGCGGGTGCGGGTCGCGATCGCGACGCCACCCCCGGCCCCGGCGTGACCCGCATCCATCTCGACCACGCCGCGACCACGCCCCTGGCCGCAGCGGTCCTCGAGGAGATGTTGCCGTACTTGACGACAACTCAGGGGAACCCGTCGTCGGTGCACGGGTCGGGCCGGGCGGCGCGCGCGGCGGTCGACGCGGCCCGGGACCGCCTCGCCGCGGTGCTCGGATGCGCGCAGCGCGAGATCGTCTTCACCGGATCCGGCACCGAGGCGGACAACCTCGCGATTCGGGGCGTGCTCGAGCGCTGGGGCCCCGAACGCCGACGTCACCTGATGGTGAGCGCCATCGAGCACGACGCCATCCTCGAGACGGCGCGTCATCTCGAGGCCACCGGAGCGGCGACGCTCACCGTCGTGGGGTGCGACGCCGACTGCCGCGTGAGCCCGGAGTCGGTCGCCGCCGCGGTGACCGCCGAGACCGTGCTGGTTTCGGTCATGTCCGTCAACAACGAGACGGGCGCCGTCCAGGACGTTCGCGGGATCGCCGACGCGGTGCACCGTCGCAACCCGGCAACCCTGGTCCACACCGACGCGGTACAGGCGCTGGGACGGATCCCGCTCGATCCCGGAGCCCTGGGCGTCGACCTGCTCTCCCTCTCGGCGCACAAGGTCTACGGCCCCAAGGGGGTCGGCGCGCTCTGGGTCCGCCACGGTGTCGCGCTCACCGCCCAGAGCACCGGCGGCGGGCAGGAACGCAACCGCAGAAGCGCCACCGAGAACGTCGCGGGCATCGTCGGGTTCGCGGCCGCCGCCGAGCTGGCGGAGCGGGTCCGCCCCAAGGAGGCCGAGCGCCAGGCGGCGCTCTGCGCCAGGCTCATCGCCGCGGTCGACGCGCAGGTGCCCGGGGCAGTCGTGACTGCGTCGGGCGCCCGCAAGGCTGCCGGCTTCGCGACCTTCGCGATCGCCGGCGTGCGAAGCGACGTGCTGCTCGCCGCCCTCGACATGGACGGCGTCGAGGCGTCCGCGGGATCCGCGTGCGGGAGCGGCGCGCCGCTGCCGTCGCATGTGCTCAGAGCCATGGGCTACCCCGACGAGCTCGCGGCCGCGGCCCTGCGCTGCACCACCGGCCGCTCGACCACGCCAGAGGACATCGATGCCGCCGCCGTGGTGATCGCGAACGCCGTGGGGAGGATCCGCGATCGAGCCGGGGTGCACCCGGCCGCGATAGCCCGCTGAGCTCGCCGGTCAGGCGGCTGCGGGCAGGCCGATCGCCGATCGCAGCGCTGACGCGTCCCTCGCCGCCGTGGCCAGCAACGGGATGACCTGCTGCTGAAGGATGGCGATGTTCCCGATTGAGGCGGCGGTCGCGGCCTGCTCGAGGAGCTTCTCGATGGCGGCATCGTCCCCGAGGAGGTGCGAAACGTCGCTGGCGACGGTCGGGTCGAAGGGGATGGCTCGTAGTGCGTTGTCGTAGGCGATGGTCAGCTGCCGTTGGAGGCTGAGGGCCGTCTGACAACCGCCGAGCGACACCGCCGCGCTGAGGGCGTCGCACGCGGTGTTCTCGGTCCCGGCGACCTGGGCCTCCCCCTGGTTGTAGTGGGCGGCGACGGCCGTGTAGCGGGACTGGATCTGGCTCGGGGTCAGCGGGATCGGGGTCGGAGAGCTCGAGGTCGTCGATTGCCCGCAGGCCAGGACCAGGGCGGCCGAAACCATGAGGACGATCGCGAATCGAGCGTGCGGGGATGGCATCGGCGCCGGTCGAGAATATCTCAGCGATGGTGCTTCGCCTCTCGGCGGGCGGGCGGGTCGGGTATAATTCTGACTATGACAGTCGGGATTCATTCGAATACGGCGCGGGGCGCCTCCCACCGGCACACCTCCGATCCCAACGCACCGCCCGCCGCGTCGTTCTCCATGCGGGTGAGCTCCAAGGCTCATTACGGCCTGCGCATGATGACCGAGTTCGCCAAGGCCTACGGCACCGGTCCCCTGAGCATCGCCGAGGTGGCTCGCGTCGAGCACCTCCCGCTCGCCTACCTTGAGCAGCTCGCCTCGCAGCTGCGCCGCGGCGGCCTCGTCGAGAGCACCCGCGGCGTGCACGGCGGGTACTCGCTCACCCGGCCGGCGGCGCAGATCAGCGTCCTCGACGTGGTGACCGTCATCGAGGGTGAGGTGTCTCCTGTGGAATGCGTGGCGCATGGCTACGTCACCGGCACCTGCCAGCGCGAGGGCGAGTGCGCCTCACGCGGCCTCTGGATGCGCCTCAAGCAGAGCATCGACGCGGTTCTCAGCCAGACCACGCTCGCCGAGCTCGTGGCCGATCAGTCGTTGATCAACTCGATGGCACCGGCTTCGGAGGAGCTCTGCACGTGAGCCAGGCGGTGCTCTCGATCTCCGGACTCCGCGCCACCGTGGAGGGCAAGGAGATCCTTAAAGGCGTCGACCTTCAGGTCGCACAGGGCGAGATCCATGCGCTCATGGGCCCGAACGGCTCAGGCAAGAGCACGCTCGCGTACACCCTCATGGGCCATCCCAAGTACGCCGTCACCGGCGGGTCGGTGACCTTCGGCGGCGTGGACCTCCTACCCCTGACGGCCGATGCGCGGGCACGTCTGGGCCTGTTCCTCTGCTTCCAGTACCCCACCGCGATTCCCGGGGTCAGCACCGTCAACTTCCTCCGCGCCGCACTGCGTGCCCAGGAGAAGGAGATGCCGGCCCGCGAGTTCCTCAACCGTCTCAGCACCGAGATGAAGGAGCTGAAGATCGACGAAAGCTTCCGCTCGCGCTACATCAACGACGGTTTCTCGGGTGGCGAGAAGAAGCGCATGGAGATCCTCCAGCTGGCCATGCTGCGGCCCAAGCTCGCGATTCTCGACGAGACCAACTCGGGTCTCGACGTCGACGCGCTTCGCACCGTTGCGGACGGCGTCATGCGCCTCTGCGGTCCCGACATGGGTGTGCTCGTGATCACCCATTACCCACGCATCCTCGAACACCTTCACCCGGATCGCGTGCACGTCCTCCATGACGGGCGCGTGGTCACCTCCGGCGGGGCGGACCTGGCGCAGCAGATCGAGCGCGAGGGCTACGAACCAATTCTCGGGACGGCCGCTGCCGCCACCGCGTAAGGGAGACCTGCGATGGCGATTCAAGCAAAAGAGCTGACCAAGGACTACCAGTTCGGCTTCTCGGACATCGACGTGTCCGTCTTCCGCACCGCCAAGGGTCTTTCGCCTGAGGTCGTGGCATCGATCTCGCAGCACAAGGACGAGCCCGAGTGGATGCTGAAGTTCCGTCTCAAGGCGCTCGACCACTTCCGCAAGCGGCCGATGCCGACCTGGGGCGCGGATCTCTCAGGGCTCGACTTCGAGAACATCTACTACTACGTCAAGCCGGTCGAGGAGATGAGCCGATCGTGGGACGACGTCCCCGACTCGATCAAGCAGACCTTCGACCGCCTCGGCATTCCGCAGGCGGAGCGTCAATTCCTCGCCGGCGTCAGTGCGCAGTACGACTCCGAGGTCGTCTACCACAGCATTCGCGAGGACCTCGAGAAGCAGGGCGTGCTCTTCAGCGACTGCGACACCGGGCTGCGGGAGCACGAGGAGCTCTTCCGCAAGTACTTCGGCACCGTCATCCCCCCGAACGACAACAAGTTCGCGGCCCTCAACAGCGCGGTGTGGTCGGGCGGATCGTTCGTCTACGTCCCAAAGGGCGTCAAGGTGGACATCCCCCTTCAGGCATACTTCCGGATCAACAGCGACAACATGGGTCAGTTCGAGCGGACTCTGATCATCGCCGACGAGGGGTCATCAGTCCATTACATCGAGGGCTGCACGGCGCCCAACTACTCGAGCGATTCGCTGCACAGCGCGGTGGTGGAGCTGGTGGCGCACAAGGGCGCCAAGATCCGCTACACGACGATCCAGAACTGGTCGGACAACGTGTACAACCTGGTTACCAAGCGCGCCATCGCCAACCAGAACGCGACCGTCGAGTGGATCGACGGCAACCTGGGCTCCAAGGTCACCATGAAGTACCCGTCGGTGTACCTGATGGGCGAGGGCGCTCACGCCGAGGTGATGAGCGCCGCGTTCGCGGGCAACGGCCAGCACCAGGACGCGGGCAGCAAGGCGATTCACGTCGCCCCGAACACCACCAGCAACATCGTGTCGCGGTCGATCAGCAAGGGCACCGGCCGCACCTCGTACCGCGGCCACATCAAGGTCCTTCCCAAGGCGCACAACGTCAAGGTCAGCGTCCGCTGCGATGCGCTGCTTCTCGACGAGGAGTTCCCGGAGCGACACCTATCCGTACATGGACATCGACAACCCGGACGTGACCATCGGACATGAGGCAAGCGTCAGCAAGGTCGGCGAGGATCAGATCTTCTATCTGACATCGCGCGGTATCACCGAGCAGGACGCGACCGCGCTGATCGTCAACGGATTCTTCGAGCCCTTCGTTAAGGAGTTGCCGATGGAGTACGCGGTTGAGCTCAACCGTCTGCTCGCCCTGTCCATGGAGGGCGCGATCGGGTGACAACCCCGCTGGCCGATTCGCCCGCAGCGGCGGTCGCGCTCGGGCAAGCGGCCGCGGCGGCGCGTGCTGAGGCATCACCGGCGTGGCTCGCGGCGCGCCGCCGCATCGCCTGGGACGCCTACGAGTTCAATCCCGATGCCCTCGTCGCAACGCGACGAGGACTGGCGGCGCACCGATATCGCGGCGCTCCATCCGGAGCGGTTCGTGCCCGTCGACCATGTCGACAACGCGGTGGTGGACGTGATGCGTGCCCAGCGGGACGGAGCCGCGCCGACGGCCGCGTTCGTGATCAACTCGCCGGTCGCGGCGCCGATCGAGGGCGCGGACACCCTGCACGCGCAGGGAATCATCATCACCAGCCTCGAGGAAGCGGCGCTGGTGCACCCCGAGCTGGTGCAGCGTGCCTTCTCCTCGGTTCGCGCCGATGAGTCGAAGTTCGTCGCGCTGTGGAACGCGTTGTGGCGAGGCGGCGTCTTCGTGTACGTCCCGCGCGGCGTCGAGGCGCTGGTCCCGGTCTGGATCGCTCACCCCGCAGGCGGTGACGGCCACGCGGTCTTCCCCTCCACGGTGGTCGTCCTCGACGAGGGCGCGGCGGTCACGGTCATCGATGCGTATGCCTCACCGACAGGGACGGCTGCGCTGCTGAGCGATGCCATGGTGATCCTCTCGGCGGCACGCGATGCTCGCCTCGACTACAACACCGTGCAGCAGTGGGGCGAGGGTGTCTGGCACATCGGCCTGCTGCGCACCGTTCTCGACGCCAACGCAAAGCTCCGCTTTATGGGAGTTACCCTCGGTGCCCGCCTCCAGAAGGTCTGGTGGGAGGTGTTGCTCGAAGGTGTGGGCAGCGAAGCCGACGTGCTCGGTATCTGCTTCGGGGACGGCACGCAGCATTTCGATCATCAGTCGCTCCAGGCCCATGTCGGTCCGGAGACGCGGAGCAACCTGCTCCTCAAGGTCGCCGTTCGTGACCGCGCGCGGTCGGTGTACGGCGGCATGATCGACGTCGCGCCCACGGCGGTACACGCTGACGGCTACGTCGCCAACCGCAACCTGCTGCTCAGCCAGGGCGCCAAGGCCGACTCCATCCCGCGGCTCGAGATTCGCGCCAACGACGTGAAGTGCGGACACGGCGCGACCGCCGGACACGTCGACGCCGACCAGCGGTTCTACCTCATGGCTCGAGGCGTGCCACCCGAGGAGGCGAGCGCGCTGATCGTGCGCGGCTTCATGGACGACGTCCTCGACCGAATCCCGCACCGCGGCTTCGCCGAGCTCGCCGGGACCCTGCTCGACGCGGAGATCGCCGGCGGCTCAGTGACCGGGGTCGCGGCAGAGGCGTCATGAGCGAGGGCTGGGTCGACGTCGCGAAGACGGATGACATCCCGCCGGGATGCGCCGCCCGGGTCGAGATCGACGACACCCCGGTGGCCATCTTCAACGTCGAGGGCACCTTCTATGCGCTCGATGACACCTGCAGCCACGCCGAGGCCTCCCTGAGCGAAGGCGACCTCGACATCGATCGCTGTGTCATCGAATGCCCGCTGCACGGATCGAGCTTCGATCTCCGCACCGGCGAGCCGCTCTCACTGCCGGCGGTCGAGCCGGTGCGCGTGCATCGCATCGAGACCACGAGCGACGGCTTGCTCCGGGTGGCGCTCGCCGACGAGGTCACCGCATAGTGAGCGCGCCCATCGCGACCCAGACCGCGCTCGACGTCGCCCGTATCCGCGCCGACTTTCCGATCCTCCAACGCGAGGTCGGCGGCCACCCGCTGGTATATCTCGACTCGGCGGCGACGTCGCAGAAGCCGCGCGCGGTCGTGGACGCAATCGATGCCTACTACGCGACCAGCAACGCCAACGTCCACCGCGGCGTGCACACGCTCGGCAATGAGGCGACCGACTCCTTCGAGCAGGCTCGAGCACGCGTCGCGGCCTTCATCGACGCACCCGCCGAGGGGCTGGTCTTCGTTCGCAACACCACCGAGGCAATCAACCTGGTCGCGTCGTCGTATGCGACGCAGCTGCTTCAGCCGGGCGATCGCATCGTGGTCACCGTCATGGAACACCACAGCAACCTCGTCCCGTGGCAGCTTGCCGCGGAACGGCGCGGGCTGCAGCTGGCAGCGATCGACATCGACGACGACGGGCGCCTCGACCTGAGCACGAGCACCCTGGACGAGCTGCTCGCCGAGCCGACGCGACTGGTCGCGATCGGGCATCAATCGAACGTGCTCGGCACCGTCAACGACATCCGCATGATCACCGAACGAGCCCATGCGGCCGGCGCCCTCGTGTGCGTGGACGCCGCACAGTCGGTGCCGCACATGAGCTTCTCGGCGCGCGAGCTCGATTGCGATTTCATCGCGTTCAGCGGCCACAAGATGTGCGGCCCCATGGGCATCGGCGTCCTGTGGGCACGCCCCGAGCTGCTCGAACGCATGCCTCCCTTCCTCGGCGGCGGCAGCATGATCAGCCGGGTCACGCTCGAGCGGACCACCTGGAACACGGTGCCGCACAAGTTCGAGGCGGGCACGCCCGACGTTGCCGGCGCGGTCGGCCTCTCGGCCGCCTGCGATTACATCGACGCCATCGGTCGCGATCGCATTCACGCGCACGAGATGTCGCTGGCCCGCCACCTCCTCGATGTTCTGGACGAAGTTGGCGATATCACGATCTTCGGTCCGCGCGATCTCGCGGCACGAGGCGGCGTGGTGAGCTTCAACCTCGCCGACGTCCACGCCCACGACGTGGGCACCATCCTGGACCGCCGCGGTATCGCGGTGCGCGCCGGCCATCACTGCGCGCAGCCGCTCATGGCCCGTTACGACGTGCCGTCGATGGCACGCGCGTCGGTGTACCTCTACACGACGCACGAGGAGATCGACGCTCTCGGTGAAGGGCTCGGCGAGGTGCGCCGGGTCTTCCGCGTCTAGGTCCGGCCGGCGAGGAACGCCGCGATCCGCGCCGCGGCCTCCACGCGAACCGACAGCAGGCCGTGCCGCAGGCCGGGGTAGATCACCAGCTCCGCATCGCGGAGAGAGCCCACCTCGCGCCGCAACAGGTCGATCTTCGCGAAGGGGTCGCGATCGCCTGAGAGGAGCAGGACGGGGCACTCGATCTGCGGCCAGTGTGCTGTGCGCAGGTCGTCGGGATGTCCCGGTCGGTGCAGCGGATAGCTGAGCAGGACGAGGGCGCTCACGGGTTGCGCCGCGGCGAGCATGCTCGCCATCCGGCCGCCGTACGAGTGGCCGCCGATCGCCGCGCCGGGTTGCTCCTCGAGCGACGTCCGGAAGACCTCGATTGCCCGTTCGTTGTTCGACTTCGGGAGATCGAGCGCCGTTGCGGCGATGCCGTGCTTGGCGAGCACTGTGACCCAGGGCCGCATCGACTCCGCTGTGCCCGAGGCGCCGTGGCCGAGGAGGAGTTGGGGGCCAGACCGTGGGGTCGACGCTCGACGCTTGCTCACAGCGGCCTCACCCCTGCTCGCGTTCGAGGATCTGGAACGCAGCCGGTTGCGGCGAGTGCGCCGAGATCGGTGGCCGTCCCGGCAGCCATCCGGCGCACACCACCGCTCCCAGGAGCAGGATGCCGCTGCCGCACCAGAAGGGCAAGCCGGCGTTCAGGCCATACAGCGAGCCCAGGACCGCGGCGCCGAAAGCCATGCCGCTGAACTGGTACAGGCCACCGATGCCCATGGCACGTCCGCGCACAGCCTCCGGAGTGCTGTCGCCGATGACCGCGAACAGGCTCGGTTCGAGGATCACGGTCGCCACCGCCTCGATCGCGCCGACGGTCAGGATTACTGCCAGAATCTGCAGGAACGGATAGGTGGCGGCGCATGCGGCCACCACGACAAGCCCAGCGGTCACCAGCTTCCTCCGATCCGCTCGGTCTGCCAGGCGCCCTCCGGCGCGCGCAAGCAGCAGGATCGGCAATGCGAACAGGCTCACCGACAGCCCGATGACGAACGGGTTCTGGCCGCGTGCGGCGAGATATTGCGGGCCAGACAACGTCGTACATCGACCAGATGGTGCCGACCGCGAACAGGGCGGCGATCGATACCACGATGCCGCGGATGCGCCACCAGCGGAATCGCTCCTTTCGGACCACGGTGTTGGTGACCTCGGCGCGCGAACTCGGGAACGCGAAACATCGCACCGAGGCCGATGAACATGGAGAGACCGGTGATGCCGAACACGGCGGAATCGCGCCAGAGCGCCGCCGCACCGCCGACGAACGGGCCGACCAGCAACCCGACCATCTCGTACGCCTGGAGCTGCGAGAAGCGCTGCGCGCGCTGCTCCGGCTCGCTCAGATCGGTGAGCGCGGCGCGCAATGCGGGAGCGTAGGCGCCGGCGCACGCACCCATGATGATGCGAATCCCGGTGAGCACGGGCAGCGTCCCGATGTTGAAGAAGAGGAACAGCGAGAGGAAGGCATAGACGAGCCGCGGCCCGATGAGGAAGGGTTTGCGTCCCCACCGATCGCAGAGTCGACCGGCAGGGACCTGGACGAGCGTGTTGGCCACCAGTGGACCGGCGATGAAGATGGCCACCGCAACGGAATTGCCACCTCGGTGCGCGACGTAGAGCGGCGCGATCGGGAAGACGGCGGCGACGCCGGTGAACATGATCAGCTGCCCGATCAGGAGCCAGAACGCCGGGTCCGCGCTGGCCTTTCCCGTGCGCGTACTGACGTCGGTGCGAACCATGGCTCCATTCTCAGGTTTTGGGTGCGAACCGTTGGACTACGATGGAGCCATGGCACTCGGTTCCGCGCCCGTCGACGACGATCTGTATCGAGAGATCATCCTCGACCACTACCGCAATCCTCGCCACCATCGGTCGGTCGAACCGGCGGATCGAGTCATCGAGGCGAACAACCCCCTCTGCGGTGACGAGATCGACCTCAGCTACCGGCTCGACAACGGGACGGTCGCGGCGATCGGGTTCGTCGGCCGTGGCTGCTCGATCAGTCAGGCGTCGGCCAGCATGCTCTGCGAGGCGGTGACCGGGATGAGCGTGGAGGCTGCGGCGTCACTCGCCGAGCGATTTCGGGCTATGTTGACGAGCAACGGCGCCTCATCGGACGATGCGAATGACATCGGGGATCTCGAAGCGCTCCGGGGCGTGCGTGCCTATCCGGTTCGTATCAAGTGCGCGACACTCGTCTGGAACGCTCTCCTCGAGGGGCTCGCCGAAACCGCCGCCACACCCGCAGCAAGGATCGCCAAATGAGCACCACGGAACCGCTATCGACTACCGAGCCCGCCACCCCGAAGGAGGCGAAGGCTTCGAATGAATTGATCCGGGCGGCGTTGGGCGAGGTCTACGACCCGGAGATCGGCATCGACATCGTGTCGCTGGGACTGATCTACGACACCAACATCGACGATGACGGCCTGCTCACCATCGACATGACGTTGACGACTCCATACTGCCCCATGGGCCCGATCATCGAGACCCAGGCGCACGCGGTCTGCGCGCCGCTGCCGGGCGTGCGTGACGTGCATATCAACCTGGTGTGGACGCCGCCCTGGGATCCACGCACGATGGCCTCCGACGAGGCCCAGCTCGAGCTCGGCATCTACTGATCTCACCGCCGGCGGTCCGGTCTGCCATGGTTGCTGCGTGGAAAGGGTCTTCACGCATGCCGAGGCGACGGCCCTGCTGCCCGAGCTGACCGAGCTGCTCACCGCGCTGTTGAGCGCGCATCACGTGTCCATGCACCAGGATGCTGAGATCGACAGCCACGCGGTGTCCTCGAACGGCTCTGCGTCCGCCGCGATCAGGGCCTCGGGACCATTCCACGATGCGCAGCGCCTCAGCGCGGAGATCGAGGCGCTCGGGGTCATCCTGCGAGATCCCGCCACCGGCCTCGTCGATTTCGCCGCGGTCGAGGGATGAGCAGCCTGTCTATCTCTGCTGGCGGCTCGGGGAGGAGGGCATCGGCTACTGGCACCCTCGCGACACCGGCTTCATGGGTCGTCTGCCGCTCTGATCAGGGCTCCTGAGTTCGCGCGTACTCGGCGAGCTTGGTGATGTCCTCGGCTGTCATGCGGACGAAGAGCACAAGGTCGTCGCCGCGGTCGAGGAATCGCACCTGGACGAGGAGGTCGTGCTTGAACAGACCCTTGGGGTGCACCACGATTCCCACGAGCTCGCCCTCGTCGAAGAGGACGTCCTGCACCGTTCCGAGCACGTCGCCGGTGTGCCCGATCATCACCGGCTCGCCCTGGCTGATCTCGATCTCGCTCTCCGACCTGTTCCTCACGGCGTCGATTCGCGGGAAGGCGCCTGCCGCGCCGCCGAACAACAGCCGCCGCGTACCGCCACTGATCTCCAGGCTGGAGCGGCGCGTACTGATAGCTGAGGTAGGGCGGCAGCCCACGCGTCGCGCGCTTGTCGAGCTTGAGGCGAACCTTGTCAGGGCTGACGCTGGCGACCGCGTCGAGGGGCACGATCACCTCGCTGACCAGGAGCCCCGAACCCGGTGCGAGGACCCGTCCGGAGAACCACTCGGTCTCGTGCACGATCAGCGCGTGTGGATCCCATGACTTCGCCATCCACGACCATGCGCTGCAGGGTTCCGGCGTGATGTCCGTCTGAGGTCTGCACCGCGGCCCCGAGATGGAAGTCCTCGAGTCGGTGGCCCATCGAAGCGTCAGTCACGCCGCGCGCCCAAACCGGGATACAATTTTGGAGCGTCTCTCGGCCCGGACCCGCCCCGCCTTCCATACGACGCATGCGGACGCGGTGCCGTGGCACTCAGGCAAAAGGAGGAACCTAGCCCATGACAGATTCTTCGAGTACACCCTCCTTCCCGACCAGCGCAGTGGTGGAGAGCTGACCGCAGGGAGCCAGGTCACCACTCGGAGAGAGGCGCAAACCGTCGCACTCGGCGGTCTCTCCACGCATTTGCGCTAACCGCGGCGAAGCCGCGGCTCGAGCCAATCACCGGCTTTATCAGGTGAAACGCGCCGTCTCGACCTGTGCCGCACGGGTCGAGACGGCCGGCGACGGGACGATCTGATCGCTCTCGACCCAGCCCTCGTCTGCGCCGGCGACGCGTACCTTCACGAACTGGCCATCGCGCTCATCGAGCGCAACGACCTCGGAGGCAGTGAGGATCTCGCGACCGCGTGCGGCGTCGCGGCGTGGCTCCGCGAAGAGGCGATACGGAGTGCCCGCCCAGGACGCGACCAGCGTGACCGGGCCCGGCGGGATGCGGCGGTCCCGGTAAACCGTGCGGGCGTCTCCCGCGCCGGCGGTGAGCAGCCGGATCACTTGAAGCGCGCGGGTCACCGGCCCGCGATCGGCCTTGCCCATCGCCTTGGCGATCAACCCGCCGCCCGAGCTGGCCTCGACCTCGACGACGGTCCCCTCGGTACCCGCAACGGCGCGGCAGCGAACCCACCTGGTGCGGATCCTGGGGCGGCCCCACTGCCCGAACAGCCCGCGGCGGCGATGCTCGACGATCCGCGCCTCGCTCTCACCCATGACTTCGAAGCGATACGGCGTCGTGCCGATCATCTGCTCCATGATCGCGAACACCTCACGGGGAGGAGCCGCGGAGAGAAGGCGCCAGTGGTGCGCGGAGGGAGCCAGCATCGCCCCGGATTGTAGCGGGGCGCGCTCAGGCGCCCGACGGTGCCTCGAGGCCGTCGAGGGCGATGGCATACCGCTCGCACATGGTGTCGAAGCGGGCCGCCGTGTAGGCGTCGAGCAGCCGGCGGTGGCGCTGTACCAGCGGTGCGAGGGTCTCCCGCAGGTATCTGCCTCGCGCGGACCACTGGTAGTAGGAGCGGCCGCCGTGGTGGTATGGACCGTACAGCGCGCTGCCCGGGTAGGTGCGGCGCAGCCACTCGAAGGTCTCCTCATGCCGGATGTGCATCCGCAGCGTGACCTGCGGCTGCCGGCCGTCGCCCCCGAAGCTGCCCTCGCCCACCAGAAGGCCGAGGAGGAATCCGATGTCGAGATCCTCCTGGCGAGGTCGCGTTTGCGCCGGTTCGCCGCCGCTGAGGGGTGTTTGGCTGACCACCACGGGGCAACCATACGGCCGGGGTTGTTTCACCGTCAAGTTGTGTGCGAAACACTGCTGAGTGGCTAGGGATCGGGCTGAAAGGGTTTTCCACAGGTTGCCGTGACGCGAGGGCGGATCAAACTCGCAAAAACCCGGCCTCGAGGCGATCGGCCTGGGGAAACTCGGGATAACTCCCTGTCCGGATGCTGAGCGCGGCGATCCGGCCATAATCAGCCGCTAACCGTGCCACCTAGCATTCTCGCGGTCGCCAATCAGAAGGGCGGTGTCGGAAAGACCACCACGGCCGTCAGTGTGGGCGCCGCGCTCGCCGAGATGGGCCGGAAGGTGCTTCTGATCGACATCGACCCTCAGGCCAACGCCACGTCCGGCCTTGGCATCGATAGAAGCCGCATCGAGATCAGCATCTACGACGTCATCGTGATGGGGAGATCACTCGACGAGGCCCGCCTGCACACCGCCCTCCCCGGGTTGGACATCGTCCCGTCGGCCATCGCACTCGCCGGGTCGGAGATCGAACTGGTCGATCTGGCGCGCCGGGAACGCCGATTGCAGTACGCGCTCGAGGCGCTCGCATCTGACGAGGACTACGTTCTGATCGATTCGCCCCCCAGTCTCGGTCTCCTGGCGATCAACGCGGTGGTCGCGGCCGATGCCCTGCTCATCCCGATCCAGTGCGAGTTCTATGCCCTCGAGGGGCTCGGGCTGCTCATGCACACGCTTGCGCTTCTCCGCAAGGAGCTCAACCCCACGCTCGAGATCGCCGGCATCGTGATGACCCTCTTCGACGCCCGCCTTGCGCTCGCCCACCAGGTTGTCGACGAGGTTCGGGCCCGCTTCGGTGAGCAGTTGCTGACCCCCCTCATCCCCCGCAACGTGCGCCTGAGCGAGGCGCCGAGCCATGGAATGCCGATCACCCTGTACGACCCAACCTGCCGCGGTGCCATCGCGTACCGGGAGTTGAGCGCCAACCTCGATGCGCGCATGCGGGGTGGGCCGGTCCTGTCGGCTGCGGGCATCCTGAGCCCGATATGAGCGACACGGCGCCGCCCCGAGCGTTCCGGCGCCGCGGCCTGGGGCGCGGCCTCGACGCGCTGCTCACCAACGAGGCTGAGGCCGAGGAGGGATCGCTCCTCATCAGCCTTGACCCGCACTCGGTCGCGCCCAACCCTGAGCAGCCGCGCCGTGCGTTCGAACCCGATGCCCTCGCGGCTCTCGGCGATTCGATACAGCTGCACGGCCTGCTGCATCCGATCGTCGTCCAGCGCGAGGGCGACAGCTACATCCTCGTGGCGGGCGAGCGACGCCTGAGAGCGGCTCAGCTGGCGGGCGTGTCCAGCATCCCGGCGATCGTGCGTCCCGCTGCCGAAGTCGAGCCGCCACCAGCTCGAGATGGCGCTGACCGAAAATCTGCAGCGAACGGATCTCAACCCGATCGAGGAGGCCGCCGCCTACGCTCGTCTCTCCGATGCCTTTGGTCTGACCCACGAAGCGATCGCGCTGCGCCTGGGACGCAGCCGGTCCGGGATCTCGAACGCCATCCGCCTGCTCGATCTCCCTGCCCCGGTCCAGGAGGCGGTCGCCGGGGGGCGGCTCACCGCGAGCCACGCGCGAGCGCTCCTGGTGCTGCCGCTTGGCGGGGATCAGGAGGCCGTGGCGGCCGTCGTCATCGCTGACGGCCTCAACGTGCGGGAGACTGAGCGCGCCGTCCAGGAACGGCTCGCGCGGGCATCGGCGGCGCCACAACGCGCCCCGGCCGCCATCCCCGACGAGGCGGCCCCCGACGATGTCGCATTGCGTCGCGGCCTCGAGCACGCCCTCGGGGTTCCGGTCCGCCTCCAGCGCCGCAAGGGCGGTGGCGGCAGGATCGTCATCGACTGGTCCGAGGAATCCGACCTGGACGCGCTCTATCGCAAGCTCGGCGGCCCCCCGCTCTAGTTCAGCTCGGACCTTGAGACTCAGCTCAGCGTTCTGGGATCGCCGGCGCCATGGTCGGCACGCGTGTAGCGCTCTACTCCCGGCAACGTGGCCGTGTTGCACCGCACGATGGCGTCCGGTTCATCGCGACGACCGTTATCCCGGACCCTCCGAGAGCGGGTTCAGCCGACGGGCCGGTCCGCCGCCCCGGTCAGGCGTGCCTCGGAGGCGTCGGCGTCGAAGTTGGCGAGAAAGGCCTCGATGTACTTCGGACGATCTGCCGGCTTGTAGTCCAGCAGGAACGCGTGCTCCCAGACGTCCATGACGACGATCGGCTTGAAGCCGGCGATGTTGCCGTCCTCGTGCAGCGTGATCCAGTGGTTGCTGAGGCGCCCGGTTGCCGTGTCGAGGTAGGTCACGGCCCAGCCAACTCCGCGCATCCCGCCGATGGCGGTGAAGTCCTTGCGCCACGTGTCGATGTCGCCGAACGACTCACCGAGTGCGCGACCCAGCGCTGACGACGAGGAGATGCCACCGCCGCTCGCCTTGGTGAGGTTTCCGAAATACCACTCGTGCAGGACCATGCCGTTGTACTCGAAGCCGAGCCGGCGCGTGATCTCGGAGTACGCGGGATTCGATGCAAGGCCCTGGCCCGCCTGCTGCATCGTGACCAGCTGCTCGTTGAGCAGGTTCGTGTTTTTGACATACCCTGCATAAAGTCCGAAATGCACTTCGAGGGTGTTGTCGGAGATACCGGTCAGTCCGGAGAGGTCGAAGGTCTTGGCCTTGTATGGGGTCTGCGTCAGGAGGGCCATCTTGTGCCTCGTGTTTTCCGCTGATCCAAGTGGTGGTCGGCTCACATTCTGGCAGCCGGGGGCTGCATCCCGCAGCCGCGATCACCCGGTCGGGGCGACGATATCCACCCGTTTGTCGTAGCTCGTGTAGGTATCGGTCATGAAGTGTCCAGGTGCGTCCATCGCCAGCTGCCGCAGCCGCCCGGTCGCGTCGATCCAGAAGGTGAACCAGATCGGCGTGGTCTGCGAGTTCGCGAAGCTTGCGACCATCGTGGTCGGCACTCCGTCGAGCGTCTGTTGACCGATGACGTGCGCGTTGGTCAGGGGTCGGACTTGGTCCCAGACGAAGTACGGCACATCCGCTTCCGGGGATGTCTGTCGCTGCCACGGCTGGCCCGGCCCGTTCTGTATGTACTGGGTTGTCCCGATCCAGATGACCGTACCCGTGGGCCTGCCCGGGTTCTTGACCGTCCAGGTCATCCGGTCCGGCGCAACCAATGAATAGCTTCCGCGAATGTTCTCCGTATCCGGGTTGAGGACCTCGTTGTACTGGTACGCCGTGAGGGCTTTCATCGCCGCCTCCAGTTTCGTCAGCAGTCCATTCCCGCGAGGAGCAGGCAGCGAGGGGATGACGAACTTCGCCTCGCCGCTCGAGGCGCCGTCGAGCGCATCGACCCAGATGTGGTCGCCCGGTTCGATGTCGATCGTCGCCTCGCGGCACGTGTCACCGCAGGGGAGCAACGCTTTGAAAACGCCGTTCACCGCGATGTTCGCGGCGATTCCGCGAGCGGCTGCGGTGCCATCGACGGTGAGCACATAAATGGTGGCACGGTTGACCCCGGGCAATCCGGGTGAGAGGCTCAGACCGACCAGCACGGGCCCGGCGGGCTCAGCCATGGTGAGCTCATCGGGGGAGGGCAATCCCGCAGTTGGCGCGGATGCGGCGTCCTCGGCCACCTGCCGGGCCGCCGCCGTGGGCGGCGTCGGGAACGAGGAGAGCAGCGCGGCCGCCCCAACCACGCCGGCGGCGAGCGCGGCCTCGACGCGGATGTGCGGGCGCTTGAGCCGCCACGCCATGGCGGAGAGCGGCAGCATCAGGGCGACCAGGGCCATCTTGATCAGCAGCACCCGCCCATACGCGGTGTCGAAGAGGGCCTGGATCGACCCGAGTTGAGCGATGGCCTCGAGCCCTCCCGCCACGATGGTCACGGCGAATGCCCCAAGCGCGACCGGCGTGAACCTGGCCAGGAGCAGCCGCGCATCGCTCGATCGCCAGCCCCCGGGAGGCCGAACCGCCGCGAGCGCCGCGATCCCGCCCGCCCAGAGGCCGGCGGCGAGCAGATGCACCGCATCGAGCCCGATGCCGTACCAGGCTGGATCCACCCCCGCGGCATGCCCGGACGCGGCCAGCATCACGAGGGCGCCCGCCACGAAGAGGGGCAGCATTCGCCATCCCCGCACGACCGCGATCAGCGCCAGCGCTTCCAGGACCAGCCTGGCGATCAATGCCACTCCCGACCACCCGTTGAAGAACGCCACGTAGTCGCTCAAGCTATGCCCCCCCGATCCAACCGTCGCCTCGGACCAGACGGCCACGAGCCCCGCCGAAAGTGCGAGGCTCGAGGCGCGGAACCGCGGCGTCACCCAGTCGAGCCGTGGCGATCGCCTGGCGAGGTTGCTCAGGAGCACCTGCCCTGCGAGAAACAGCAGTGCGAGCGCCTCGACCCACTTGACCACCCCGATCGCGATGTCCGAGGGCTGCGGGCCGGGAACGGCGTTGGCGGCGAGCACGGGCGAAGTTCCCGCGATCCCAACGTCGAACGTGAAGCTGCTGTTGATGCGGTGACCGTCGAAGTCGCTCACCGAGGTCCAGTCCACCGTGTAGACCCCCGACGCGTTCGTGGCCATCGGAATGCGGATCTCGTACGCGCTGTCGACCTTCCCCGTCCAGTCGCGACCGGTCGGATCGATGACCGTGGCATGCGAGAGGCTGGCGTTGAGGGGCTGGTCGAATTCGAGCGTCACGACCCCGGGAGCCGTGCCGAGATGACTTCCCGCGGGCGGCGACGAGGCGCTGAGCAGCGCGTGCGCCGAGGCGGCAACCGGGACGACGAGGACCGCGAAAGCCGCGATCAGGACCCCCGTGAAGCGGCGAACCCCCGTTGTCACGTACCCATGATGGAGCAGCGCATCCCGGGCACAGACGTGGTGCCACCGGCCCGTCGCCTCATAATCGGCGCGAGTGGCCCAGGTACTCCCTCCCCCGGAAGCGACGACCACGCACAATCCCTGGTGGCGAGGATCATGGGTCCGAGACACCATCGAGGTGCTCCTCATCGCGGTGATCCTGTACGTGGCGATCGCGTTCGCGCTGCAGACTGTGCGCGTCGACGGCGAGAGCATGGTCGGGACATTGCAGAACCAGGACCTGCTCCTCGCCAGCAAGATCTCCTACGACTTCGGCGGCAACCCGTCGCGCGGCGACATCGTCATCCTCATCCCGCCGACCGACCCGACACAGGACTTCATCAAGCGGGTGATCGGGCTGCCCGGCGACATCCTCGAGATCGACGGCAATCACAACCCCACCGAGGTGCTCATCAAGCCGGACGGCAAAGGGCCGTTCCAGGTCTTGAAGGAGCCCTATCTCCCGGAGCCGTGGACGACGCTGAAGTTCTGCTGCACGTCGACGGGGATGGCCTCATCATCGCCGCAGCCCATCACCATCCCGGGCGGCGAGTACTTCGTGATGGGCGACAACCGCAACTACTCGAGCAACTCGCGGGTATTCGGGCTGGTCCCTCGCAAGAACATTCTCGCCAAGGCAATCCTGCGCATCTGGCCGGTCGATCACTTCGGCGGTCTTGGCACCGGCCCGACCATGGAGCCCCTGACCAGCACGGCGCTGGCGCTTCCGGCGCTCGGGATCGCCGCATTCGAATCCTGGCGCTGGCGCCGCCGGCGAATGCGCAGGCTGGCCGCGGCGCGAACCGAGCACGACCACCTGAGCACCGACCCGCTCGACCCCTAGCCGGCGATTCGCCGCCGCCCGAAGAGCTCAGGGCTTCAGCCGTTCACCCAGGGGTTGTCGACACCGCTCCACTCGATGAGCTCCGGGGGCTGAAAGAAGAGCGCGACCTCCTCCGCGCCGCGACCCGGCGAGTCGCTGCCGTGCACCACGTTATTGCCAATGCTGACCGCAAGGTCGCCGCGCATGCTCCCCGGCGCGGCCGCCGAGGGATTGGTGGCGCCCATCATGGAGCGCACCTGGGCGACGGCGTCGTCGCCCTCCCATACCATGGCCACGACCGGCGCCGAGGTGATGAAGTCGACGAGACCTGCGAAGAAGGGCTTCCCCTGGTGCTCCGCATAATGACGTTCGGCGAGGTCGCGGTCCATCCGCAGCAGCTTGAGCGCGACGAGATGCAGTCCACGGCGCTCGAAACGCCCGATCACCTCGCCGATGAGACGGCGCTGCACGCCGTCGGGCTTGACCAGGACGAGAGTTCGCTCGACGCTCACGGCGCGAAAGTCTGACAGGCGGACATCAGACCGCGATCGCCTTCTCGAAGCGCGTCTGACTGCGGAACGGTCCGACCACGGCGGCTCGCAGCCCGGCGCTGAGCAATCGTCCCGCGAGCTCGCTGACCTGCGCGGCGTCGACCAACTCGAGGCGCGCCACCAGCTCATCGGGTTCGACGATCCTCCCCTGGAGCAACAGTTGCTGACCGGCATACTCGCAGAGGGCTGACGTGCTTTCGAGCTGCAGCAGGAGACGGCCCTTGGCATATTCGCGAGCCTTGGTGAGCTCGGCGTCACCGACCGGTTCTTCGGCAAGCTTGCGCAGCTCGACGACGGCGGCCTCGAGCGCGGTCGCCGCCTGGCGCGGCTCACATGCGAGGCCGATGCCGAGCACACCGGTGTCGGCCATGCGGCTCATGAACGAATGCACGTCGTACACGAGTCCACGGGACTCGCGCAGCTCGAGGAAAAGGCGGCTGGACATGCCCTCGCCGAGGATCACATTGAGGATTTCGGCAATATGGCGATCGGGGTCGTTGTACGAGGGAGCCCGCGCTCCCACCAGGATGTTGGCCTGCTCGGCGCTCCGCCGGATCACGCGGAGCGGCGGCCCGGAAGGCGGCGTCGCCGGGAGCGGCGGCTCCGGGTTCCCGCCACGTGTATCCGCCCACGGGCCGAGGGCTTCATCGATCTCAGCGATGGCGGCCTCGGTCTCGAACCCGCCGGCGATGCTGACCACCAGCGTCGACGGCAGCATGTGCGTCTCGAGATGACGCCGGCAGTCGTCGGCGGTGAAGGACAGCACGGTCTCCTCTCGCCCCGCGACATCCCAGCCGAGCGGGTGATCGGGCCACATCAGCGCATCGAAGGCGATCTGTACGTAGTCCTGGGGGTTGTCCTGGTACATCCGCAGCTCTTCGATCACAACCTGGCGTTCCTTGACGACCTCCTCGGGGTCTAGGGCGGGACTGAGCAGCATGTCGCTGAGCACCGAGACGGCCAGACCCAGCTTTGCGATCGGCACGCGCGTCCAGAAGACGGTCGCCTCGCGATCGGTCGCGGCGTTGAGCACGCCGCCGACACCCTCGATCGCCTCGCTGACGTCGCGCGCGGTCGGAAACCGCCGGCCGCCCTTGAACACCATGTGCTCCACGAAGTGGCTGATCCCGCTTTCCGCCTCGAACTCGTAGCGCGACCCGACGCCGACCATGAAGGCGATCGCCACCGAGGCGCGCCCGGGAAGCGGGACGGCCGTGAGCCTCGTCCCGCCGGACAGCGACGTGACGCCGAATTCGGTCAGAAGGGCCGCCCGGACGACCGGCCCGGACGGGCTCCTTCGAAGCGCTCCGGGGGACCGCCCTGGGCAGGACCGGTCGGATTGATGACCACGCGCCGCGCCGGCTCCCTGCCGGAGCTCTCGGTGGTCACATCGGGATCATCGGCGAGGGTCATGTGAATGACGCGCCGCTCGTAGGCATGCATCGGGTCGAGGGTGTACGGCTCGCCGGTGCGCTTGACGCGCAGCGCCAGGCGCTGGGCCAGCTCGCGGACCTGGTCCTCACGGCGGGCGCGGTAGCGCTCGACATCGAGGATCACCCGGCGCGTTTCCACGCCCTCCACGCCGAGCATCAGGTTGAGCGCCGTCTGCAGCGAGCGCAGCGTCTCGCCGCGCCACCCGATCAGGAGGCCGAGGTCGTCACCCGCGATATCGAGGATCACCGGCCCGCCTGACGAGGACGTGACCGTCCCGGTTCCCCGCCGAACGCTGACCCGGCATGGCACTTCCATTCGCGTCAGCAGCTCCTCGAGCAGCGCCCGTGCATTGGCGGCGTGCTCATCGATCCGGTATACGCGCACGCGACGCTCGCCGGTCGACAGACGCTCGCCCGGGAGCGCGCGGCTCTCGGGTGACAGCACCTGCACCTCGACCTGCTCACGGTTCGCGCCCAGCTGACCGAGCGCGACGCTGACAGCCTCCTCGATGGTCGACCCCCGCGCCTCCACACCGTCCTCGGTCTCAGCCTCGACCTCGGTCACCCTGCTCTCGCTCACCACTTCTCCCTCGGCGTCGCGCTCAGCGACGCCGCCTCCGCCGGTTCGGTCTGTTGGGTCGCGCCATCGTGCGTCCCGTAGCGCTCGGCGACCGGACCGGTGGCTCCTGCTCGGCCTCGTCCGGCTTGGTGCCGTTGGCACTCGCAGGCTTGGTGCCGTTGCCGCTCGTCAGCCTCGCCGCGCCGCTCCGGGCCCTCGTGTTCCTGCCAGGAGTGACGACAACCGTGGTCTTAGCCGAGCCCGCACCGGTCTTGACCGGCGTCCGGGGAATCGTCAGGGCCGTGACGCGCTTTGCGCCGGGGAACCAGGACGGCACCACCAGACCGTTCCAGCCGAGGAGGTGATACTGCTGCGCGACCATGAACATCGTTCCCGTCGCCCAGTAGATGGCCAGCCCCTGCGGGAACAGGAAGCTGAATACGAAGATCATCACCGGGAAGATGAACGACATCTGCTTGGTGACGCCCGCCATCGAGCGCTCCTGGTCGGACATGTCGGGCCTCGCCGGGGGCATCATCATTCGCGACTGCGCGAACGTGAATGCCCCGGCGATGATCGGCAGGATCAGCAGCTGCGGCTGGCTGAGCAGACCGCCCAGCCCGTGCGTGCAGCACGCTGCCTGCGCGGACTGGGTGACGTCGTGAATCCACAGGAATCCCTTGTCGGTTGCGGCGAGAATGCCTGGATTCGTGAAGTAGCGGATCGACTGGTAGAGGCCGATGAGCACGGGCATCTGCACCAGGGCGGGAATGCACCCGGTCAAGCTCGAGAATGGGCTGATGCCGTGCTCTTTGTAGAGCGCGTTCATCTCCTGGCTCAGTCGCTGCGGCTCTTTCTTGTATTTCTTGCGAAGCTCCTGAAGTTGCGGCGCGACGAGCCGCTGCTCCGCCTGAATGCGCCGCGACGTCCGCAGCTGCCAGCCGAAGACTGGGAAGAGCACGGCCCGAATCGCGATGGTGAGCACCATGACGCTCAGTCCGAACGCGCCGATGGCTCTCAATGGACCGACGCTGGTGAAAAATGCGTTCAGGAATCGCAGCACCGCTTCGAATGGGTATTGCAGTGCCCCGAAAATCCAGAGTGGGTTGATACCGGAGGATGTGGTCGTGGCTGCGGCGATCATGCGGCGCTCCCGTGCTGGGTCGCATCGCGGTGCACGCGACGCGCCGCCCGCCAGCTGATGTACGTCTCAGGAACGAGGTCGACACCCCCCTCGTGGAAGGGATGGCAACGGGCAATCCGGCGCACCGCGAGCCACCAGCCCCGGCGCGCACCGAACTTCTGGATCGCCTCATAACCGTAGTGCGAACATGTCGGCTCGTAGCGGCACGAGCTCATCATCCCGAAGATCGGGCCGATGGTCACCTGGTAGATCCGGATGAACACCAGGCTGGCGCGTCTCACGTCCGGACCTTTGGCTGGGCGGACCGGGACACGCTGGTGAGCGCCGCCGACAGGGACCCGCGGAGGCTCAGGAACGGCGTCTCGGTGGCGCGGCCCGGCAGGCTCACGACCACGTCGAGGCCTGGATGCTCCACCAGGATCGGGGCGATCGCGGCCCGCAGCCGGCGACGAGCGCGATTCCGGCTCACCGCACCGGTGGCACCGGGTACCGCAAAGGCGACCCGCGAGACCGCCGACTCGCCGGGGAGTGCGCGAACCCGAACCACACCCGAGCGTGCCTCGCTCCCGGATTCCCGCACCGCCGCAATCCGGCGTCGCCCGGGAAGGCGATGCCGCGGGTTCATCGTGTCGGAGCCGGAGTCAGGCGCTTGCGGCCCTTCCGACGGCGTGCCTTGAGCACCTGGCGCCCGCCCGGCGTCGCCATGCGTATGCGAAAGCCGTGCGTCTTACGCCGGTAGCGCTTCTTGGGCTGGTACGTCCGTTTGATGGCCGTCTCTCCGAGACACTGATCGCGTCGGGGGCGCTCTGGGCACCGTTCCGCCCGACGGGGTTGCGTCGCGAGTATACCAAGGCAGCGGTCGACCGCCCTTCGTCGGTCTGAGTTGCGGTCGCGAGATCACAGAGCGGTGGTGCGCTCGCTCCGCTTGTGACCGGGGCTGCGCATTGTTAGACTCCGCACGCTGCAGCGGGAGCGGGAAGCACCTCCACACGTCTCACCAAGCCCCCCGGCCACCAGCGGCCATGCATTTATCCACCGATGTGCACAAGTTGTGGATAACTGCGCTGTGTTCGGCGGGCCAAGGCGAGGAACGAGTGGATCGAACAGTCGGCGTCGGCGTCGTTGGTGACCAGGCGACACGGGTCGAGCCCGTGCTGGAGAGCGGGAATTCCACTGCGAGCATGGATCCGCAGCAGCTCTGGCAGGTTGCGCAGGAAGAGCTCCGATTCCAGGTGGTCCGCCCAGGATATGAGGCGTGGCTTGCCAACGCCGTCCTGGTGGACTCCGACGGCCATACGTTCACGGTGGGCGTGCCCACCATGTTCGCCCGCGACTGGGTCAGTGAGCGCTACGTCCCGCTGATCCGCGAGACCCTGTCGGGCGTGCTGGGCCGCGATTGTGAGGTCATCATCACGGTCGACCCGGAACGGTCGCCGCCGCCTGAGGCACCGCCCAATGTCCCGGATCCGACCTACGCGCATGTGAGCGAGCCCGAGGACGGGGCCAACGATTCCCGGCTCAACCCCGCGTTCACCTTCAGCACGTTCGTCGTCGGCAACTCGAGCCGATTCGCGCACGCGGCCTGCCGAGCGGTTGCCGAGGCGCCGGGCAAGGCGTACAACCCGCTCTTCCTCTACGGCGGCGTGGGTCTGGGCAAGACCCACCTGATGCACGCCATCGGTCACGCTGTCCGCGAGACGCATCGAAACGCGAAGGTGGCCTATGTCACCTCCGAGAAGTTCATGAATGAGATGGTCGCCTCGATCGTCGAGAACCGTCCGGCCGAGTTCCGGATGCGCTACCGAGGAGTCGACGTCCTGCTCATCGACGACATCCAGTTCCTTGCCGGCAAGGACCACACCCGTGAGGAGTTCTTCCACACCTTCAACGCGTTGCAGGAATTCCAGAAGCAGATCGTGGTGAGCAGCGACCGGCCGCCCAAGGACATCCCCACGCTCGAGGACCGGCTGCGGAGCCGCTTCGAGGGCGGCCTCATGGCAGACATCCAACCTCCGGACTTCGAGACCCGCCTCGCAATTCTCACCACCAAGCTCGGCCCGTACAGCAAGCTGGTGCCGGACGAGGTGTGCTCATTCATCGCCCATCGAATCCAGAAGAACATCCGGGAGCTCGAGGGGGCGCTGATCCGCGTGCTCGCCCACGCGTCGATCAACGGCCAGCAGATCACCCTGGAAACGGCTCAGCAGATCCTCCGCGACGTGATCCCCGTCCAGGACTCGACCCCGGTGAGCATCGAGACCATTCAGCTCGCGGTCGCCGCGCACTACGGCATCTCAGTCGAGGAGATGAAGGGCAAGCGTCGTGACAAGAACATCGTGTTCCCGCGCCAGGTCGCGATGTACCTGATTCGCGAGGCAACCGAGTCGTCGCTCCCGGTCATCGGCAGCGCGTTCGGCGGCCGGGACCATACCACGGCGCTGCATGCGATCGAGAAGATCACCGAGCTCATGCGTGAGGATGTGCGCCTCCAGGGTGAGGTGCGCGCCATCCGCGAGCAGCTCCACAACCGTTGACAACCCTGTTGTCGGAGCCCGGGACGGTATGTGGACAAAGTGCGGAACTCCACCACCGGTGGACAACCGGTGCGGAACCGATGTCACTTGCACACAGGCCGGCAACGCTCCCCGAGGTCCGATGAGATCGATTTCCTGGTTGTCCCCCACATCCCCACTACTACATCGTCTACTGATCTCTAGACTCTGCAGGTCATACTCATCGAGTCTGGTGATAACGCAGCCTCCAGAGAGGAACCGTCCATGAAAGCGACCGTCTCGTCCTCGACCCTCAGTGGTGCGCTCGGGCTCGTGTCCCGCGCGGTATCGCCTCGATCAACGCTGCCTGTGCTGAGCAACGTCCTGCTCGAGACAGGGGCCGACGGTCTGCGAGTGACGGCAACGAATCTCGATCTCACCATCACTGTCGCGGTGCCGGCGACGGTTCTCGAGGAAGGCAGGATCACCGTGCCGGCGCGCCTGCTGGGTGAGTTTGTCTCGTCACTCGGGGATGCACCCTGCACCATGGAGCTCGAGCCGACGACGCAAGTGCTGAAGCTCACCGGCGGCGTGCATCGTGCAAATGTCCACGGTATCGACGCGGTGGAATTTCCACCGCTCCCGGCGCGCGACACCGAGACGTCCATCGAGGTCGACGCGGTGACGTTGCAGAACGCGATCACCCAGACGGTGATGGCGGCAAGCTCCGACGAGGCATCCCCGGTGCTCACCGGCGTGCTGCTGCAGATAGAGGGCAACCGGTTGACGCTGGCGGCAACCGATCGTCACCGACTCGCCGTGAAGACCATCGACGTCACCGTGAACGGCACGCCGCCGGTGACGTCGGTGATCGTCCCGTCGCGCCATCTTTCGGAGGTCGCCCGCGCCGTGAATCCCAACCGCCCGACGGTTGGCATCGCCTTCGCGCACGCGCGCAACCAGGTGTTTTTCACGCTGAAGGATGTCGAGATCTCGTCGCGGCTGATCGAAGGCACATACCCCAATTACACGCAGGTGATTCCGGGCGAGTCGACCACGACCGTGAGTCTCTCGACAGCATCGCTGTTGCGTGAGGCGAAGACGGCTGCGGTGCTTGCACGCGACGCCGCAAACCCGGTGCGGCTGCGCATCGGCGACGGCACGCTGACGCTGCTGGCGCAGACCGCCGAGGTCGGCGACGACGAGGCACCGCTGACGGCGACGGTGAAGGGTGACGACGTGCAGATCGCGTTCAACGCGAGGTACATGCTCGACGCACTGTCGGCACTCAACTCGGATGAGGTGCAGCTGTCATTCAACGGGTCGTTGCAGCCGGGAGTCATCCGCCCCGTGGGGAAGGACGACTACCTCTGCATCATCATGCCGGTGCGGGTCGCCTGACCCGCCGGATCACATCGCCTTGAATCGGATACGGCGAACGAGGTCCTGCCCGACACGCTGATTGAGCGCATCGATGACTCGCGGTGCCTCCATCTGCAGTTGATGCGCGAGGGCGCTGTTGGCGGTCGCGATCACCAGCACCCCCCGGTCAAGTCGCTCGGCGCGGCACAGCGACGCAAGGCCGTCGCCGACGACGTCTGCGAGGGCCAGTCTCAACCGTTCCTCGCGGACCTGCACACGGACACCGAGACCCCGGAGCGCAGGATCGATGAGATCCGAAAGGCGCTGCTCTGTCATCCGCGTTCGTCCCGGGTGACCACGCCGCTGCGCACCGTGAAGTGGAGCACATCGGCAAAATCGGCGACCTCGGTGAGCGGCTCGGTGGCGGTCACGAGCACCTGGTGACGCCCTTCGGCAAGGAGCGCGAGCAGACTGCCGCGACGCTCTGGATCGAGCTCACTGAGGACATCATCAAGGAGGATGACCGGAGCGACACCCGAGGCGTCCTGAAGGTACCGGACCTCAGCGAGCTTGCACGCCAGGACGATGCTGCGCTGCTGGCCCTGTGAAGCAGTGCCGCGCGCTGCGCGACCGTCGAGGTCGAAGGCGAGGTCGTCGCGGTGCGGCCCGGCCAGCGTGATTCCTCTGGCGACCTCTTCGGGCGCGCGCTCGCGCAGTGTGCCCAGGAGCACGTGCTCCGCCGCCTCGACGGTGTCAGGAATCTCGGCGGCATGCGCCGGTGCGTAACGCAGCGAGATGCGCTCGCGCTGACCGCTGAGGTCGTGCAGCGAGAGCGCGGCCAGCGGCGCCAGCGCTTCCACCAGGCGCGAACGGGCGACCTCGAGCCAGGCGCCGTGGTGGGCAAGCTCACCCGTGAAGCTGTTCAGGGAATCACGCGCGCCGCCACCGAGACGGAGCTGATGCAGCAAAGCGTTGCGCTGCTCGAGCAGACGGCGGTACCGCGACATGTGGGCGACTGCCTGCTGATCGGTCTGAGCGAGGATGACGTCAAGAAAGCGCCGGCGCCCGTCGGGTCCGCCTCGCACGAGGGCGAGGTCCTCAGGCCAGAAGAGCACCACCGGACAGACACCGAGAACACCCCGCGCCGGACGGGGCTTTCCGTCGACGGCCGTTACTCTCGACACACGGCCCGTGGATGGATCACGTTGAAAGCGGACCGAGAGCGTGAGGTCTGCGGGGGGACGCGTCACGTCCGCCTCGGCGAGCGCCGCATCCTCGGTCCAGAGCAGGAGATCGCCGCTGCTGCTGGTCCGTGGTGAGCGGGTAAGTGCGAGGGTGGCGATCGCCTCGAGGAGATTGGTCTTGCCCTGCGCGTTCTGGCCATGAATGACATTGAGTCCGGGACCGAAACGTACCGTCGCCTCCGGGTAATTGCGAAAACAGTGGACGCGGAGGCGGACGATTGCGCAGCGTGGCGCCGCGGTGCCGGCAGGCTCAGCCGGGGCATCCACGGTCGGGGCGTCGACGCTCACCCGGCGCGACCGGCCGTCGAAGCGATCAACCCGGCGATGCGCCGCGTTGCGTCCGGCCGGGCGGCCGCCTTCACCGCGGCGCGCATCCCGGCGAGTGCCTCAGATCCGGGAGCGGCAAGCTCGGCCACGGCGTCGACGAGCTGCTCGTCGCGCGGGACATACCGCCCGGCACCGATATCGACCACCCATTCCACGTTACCGCGCTCCTGCCCGGGCAGATACCAGACGAGGAGCAGGGGCAGGCCGCAGCAGAGCGCTTCAGCGATGGTCCCGGGGCCTGCCTTGGAGACCACCACATCACTGGCGCGCATCCACTCGGCCATATTGTCCACGTAGCCGAGCACGCGCACGGCGCGTCCGCTGCGGGCCCGCAACCCGGTGAGGGCCGCACGGGCGCGGTCGTTCCGCCCGCAGATCACCACCAGGTCGACATCGGACGAGCAGGTTGCGATCGCTCGTGCGTGCCTGACGAGCCCGCCCGAGCCATCGGCACCACCGCACACGAGCACCACGAAGGCGTCGGTCCGCAGCCCGAGCCGCCGTCGGATCTCGGCGATGCCGGCCGGGTCGCTGGGGAGCTCGGTGAATCGCCGGTCGACCGCGAGTCCGAAGTCATGGCAGCGCGAGGAGGGGATGCCCGCTCGCCGGCACTGGTCGAGGGCGCCCGGAGAGGGGACGACCACCGCATCAACCCCCGCGCATGTCCAGGCGACATGGATGTCGACGAGGTCGGTGATCACGGTGATCACCGGGATACGGCGAGCGCGGCCGCGCACGGCGCGGACGCTGATGTGGTTCAGGAGGGGATGGAAGGAGACCACGCAAACGGGATCGATCCGCTCCATGGTTTCGCAGACGGCGCTGGTCACGGATCTGAGCACGGTCGCCTCGAGCAGTCTCACCGCCGACCTGGTGTTGGTCGAGTGATACAGGCCGCCCCAGAGCCAGCGTGCGTGCCTGGTGATGGGTCCGTAGAGGCCGGCGGTGCCGCCGATCACCTTCGGGGTGGCACTGGTGAACGGGTCGAGGATGGTGATCTCGAACTCGGCCGGAAACTCGGCCGCCATCTGCCGTTCGACGGCGGTCGCCGCGGCGCGGTGGCCGCCGCCGGTGTCGGCGATGAGAAAGAGCAACCTTCTCATCCGCTCACCGCCACGGATGCCGCCACCAGGGTGCGCGGCGCGAAGTCGGTGATCGCCTCGACGTTGGTCCCATCCGCATTCTCGATATAGGCCTGGACGATGCCGCCGGCGTCGGCGTTGAGATACACCAGCTGGCGTCCTGAGGGGGCCACCACCACGCTCCCCAGGGAGTCGGGCGGCGGACCTGACGCCACCGGGATCTGTTCATCTCCGGCAACACTGACGAGCACGAGGGTGGCGGTGCCGATCTGCGGCCGGCGGATCCCGAGCAGCGTCCCGGTCGAGGTGAAGCCGACCGGCTGGACGAGGGGGTCGAGCAGGCGCGGCGGCGTGGACGACGGGCCGATGCCGGCGATCCAGGCGCCCTGGCTTCCAGGGGTCGAGCGCAGGAACGCGAGCTGCGAGCCGTCCGGCGAGATCGTCGCGTCGCTCGAGGCGCCGGCCACGCCCGCGATCGGATACCTGGCCAGCACCACCGAGTCCGCAAGCTCGAGGTGCTCGAAGACGGACGGTCCGGCAACATCGAGCACGAGCTGCTCGCCGAGCGGGCTCCAGACTGCGGGTGCGAGCATCGGATCCCCGGGCGGAAGGTTGGTGAGCACGCCGGTTGTCGGATTGAAGAGTGAGACCCTGCCGTCTCGCGAGAACGCGAGCGTCGAGCCGTCTGGCGACCATGAGGGCAACGACGAGTCCGCGAAGCTGGTGACCACGGTCCCGGTGGCCGGGTCGATCACCAGCAGGACCGGTGTTGCACCGCTCACCGTGGTGTCGAGCTCGACCACAGCCATCCACCCTCCACCCGGCGAGAGCGCGGCGGCGGCGTAGACGTAGAGCGGCGCGCCGAAGGCCGCCGTCCCGCAGCCCGACGGACGGGGGCAGCCGGGTGCGACCAGCACCGCCTCCGTCGAGATCGGCTCCCCGGCAACCGTCGGGGCCAGCGGAGAAACCAGCACGGTGGTCGCGCCCTCTCCGGGTCGGCCGGCAAGCACCACCACATGGGGTCCTGGGGACATCCCCGCGGTCTCGAACGTCGCGGTGGCGCCGGCCAGGAGCGGTTGATGATCGATATCGGTGGCGGTCCTGGCCACTGAGAGCCGGTAGGTGATCCCGGCCTGCAGGATGGCTCCGGGCAGGACCACGAGCCGGCTCGGATCGCGCGTGTTGCGCACCACTCGTGTGCCCGGGACCGGCGGGTCCAGCGTGATCGCCGCCTCGGTGGCATCAGCGGCCATGGCGGTTGAGAAGCTCACCGAGATCGGCGTGTCCACCGGGACATCCCTCGAGCCGTCCGCGGGCTGAACCGACCGTATTGCCGGTGCCGGTCCTGTGGTGACCGTCCATTGGTGGTCGACCGAGTTGACCACCCCGCTCGGGTCGCTGATGCCGCCCGCCAGCGTAAAGGTGTACGAGGTGCTCGGGGCGAAGATCGCCCGGGGATGGAGCAGGGTGAAGCCGGTGTCTCCTGCAAGCCAGACGATCCGGCATGGGGCCAGTGGGCCCGCACTGAAGGCCTGGTCGAGGTTGCATGAGGGTATCCGTCGATTCACGCTGAACCGGCCTCTGACGGACGCCGTGACCACGGCGCGGTCGAATTCGACGGTGACGGGTGCATCTGCGGTGACGCCGACGGCGCCGCGGTTGGGGACGAGCTGGATGATCTGAGGCGGGCTGCTGAAACACCCCGCGAGAGAGGCGCAGATCAGCGCTGCCACCCCCCAGAGTGCACCCCGGCGTCCGCCGGAGGCGAGCGCGTGCCCGGCTCGGCTAGTAAGCGCGGTTGAGCGCGGCGTCGACGTCGATGGCTGCGATCTCGCCGTCGCCGCCCTTGACCTCGATGACCGACTGGCGGTCGGTGGCCAGCGCCGCCACCGCCTTGGTCGCCTTGTCGAGGGATCGCTGGGATTCGGTATAGGTCCCGAGGATGTCGCCATCGCGAAGGAGGATGATCCCGGCCTCGTTCGGGGTCTGCACGACGACCGACCCGCTCACGTGCTCCTCGGCGAGGTATTCGAGGAGGGCCTCGAGATTGACGAAGCGGCCGAGCAGCCCGCTGTAGAGGTACGGCGAGGTGAACAGCTGCGCCAGCGCGGTGACGGTCTCACCCTCGAGCTCGATGACGTCGATGACACCATCCCCGGCGTCCATGTGCCTCCGGATCTGCAGGAAGGCCGCCTCGCCCTGGACCGCGGTCCCGTTGCTGCACAGGGCCTGGAGCGCCTGGCCGTCGTTCAGCAGGATCACCCCGCTGTAGCCGTTGCCACTGAGGTTGACGTACCCGGTGTGCCGATCGGACCGCAGCGTCCTCAGCAGGCGCGGGAAGTCGACGAATGCGCTTTTCAGCCCCTCGTAATGCGCGCGGCCGGAAGGGAGCGGATAAACGCGCACCGTGGGGCTGCTTGCCGCGGCCCCACCGGGCGCGGCGCCAACCGGGCGGTCAGGTGATGCCGCGGGTGCGGTGGCTGCAGGAGCCGGCTCGTAGGACACGGGCTCCGGCGCCGATGTGTAGCTGACAGGCTCGGGCGCCGGGGTTGCGGTGGCCGGGATGAACTCAGGCATCGGAGCAGGGGCCGGCTCGGGAGCAGCCGGTTCGTATGTCTCGGCGGAGTCCGCCGCCGGGGTGCCCGCGACCGCGTACGCAGGCTCCTCGATCGGCTCGGCGAGGCTTGCGGCCGGCGCGGGTGAGTACGTGTCGGGAGCCGAGTACGCCGGCGCGGCATCCGGCCATGACGACGCGCCGGTCGATGACGCGGCGGCAGGCGTGCGGCTCTCGGCGGCGGCGATCAGCTCAGCGGGCGAAGCCTTGATGGTCTCCTCGGCGGGAAGCTTGGCTCGAGGGTCGAACTGGTAGGAGCCGTCATCCCAGCCCAGGGCATCGATGACGACCTCCTCGCCCTGCCCGGCCGGCCCGTTCGCGTGAAACAGGTGCCCGAACAGGAAGTACAGCGAGCAGCTGTCGCCACCGTTGTCGATGGTCAGCGTGCCGGTTGCTCGCTCCGCTTGCATCGATTGCAGCAGCGTGGCGAGCCCACCGTCATGAAGGGAACCCTGGGTCTGCACGGGTGCGGGTCTCCAGTTTTGTGAAGGAAGACCGTCCCGAAGGAGGCGGTCCGAATTGGAGTTGGCCCGTATAGTAGCAACCCTTCACCGTTCCGAACGAGGTTCGATACTCCAGAATGACGCGAGCTCACTTCGAGGAATTGGTGTGGATGGACAGCAGGTGCGGGTGCTCGTGGTCGATGACGACGCGCTCGTGCGCAGGGCCGTGCGCCTCACCTGCGAGACCGAGGGCTACACCGTCCAGGAGGCCGAGCGCGCCGCCGAGGCTCTGGCGCGCCTCGAGGTGTTCCACCCCGACATCGTGGTTCTTGACGTCGTGCTCCCCGATCTCTCGGGGTTCGATGTCTGTCGCGAGATCCGCCGTGCCGGCCATCGAATGCCCGTGATCATCCTCAGCGCCAAGCACGACGAGATCGATGTCGTCCTCGGGCTGGAGATCGGCGCCGACGACTACATTGCCAAGCCGTTCCGGCCCCGCGAGCTGCTGGCGCGGATCGGCGCGCAGCTGCGCCGGGCCAAGGAGCTGCGCGGAGACGACAAGCCTGCCGACGGGCGCCTCGTCTTCCGCGACCTCGTCATCGACACCGCGGAGCGGCGCGTCACCCGCTCCGATCAAGACATCGTCCTCACCCACACCGAGTTCGATCTCCTCTCCTACCTGGCCTCCAACGCCGGAAAGGTGCTCTCCCGCGAGCGGATCCTCAGCGCGGTGTGGGGCTATGAGCACCCCATCGAGACCAGGGTGATCGACGTCCACGTTCGCAACCTGCGCCGCAAGATCGAGCCCGACCCGGGGCAACCGCGCCACATCCTCGCCGTCCCGGGCATCGGGTACCGCTTCGCGGGGCTCAGACGGTGAGGTTGTTCGCGGATCTGAGGGGGCCGCAAAGTACACTCGGCATGGTGCGAACTCCTCCGATGCTCGATCCTCGCGAGTCCTCCGTGCAGAGCCGGCAGGCCGACCCCGTTTCGGCGGTCACGGTCGGAGCCCTCTCGGTCATCGCCGTGGCCCTGTTCGCGGCAGCCTTCCTCGCCACCTACACCTATTCCACCCCCAACGTCGAACTACCCCTGGTGATCGCCATCGTCCTGCTCTTCGTCGTCGTGGTCGGCGCCAACATCCTCCGGCTGGCCGTTCGCCACCTGCGACCGGGTCGCTGACCGATGTCTGAGCATCCCGGCGCCGGCCAGGCGGGTCCTGAGTCGGCAGGAGCAGACCGCCCGACGTTCCCGTCCTACGAGGAGTTCGCGTCCGACCTTCTCGAGGCAATCGACGCCGCCGGGCTCGGCATCGAGGATGTGCGCCATCACCTCGAGCCCGGCCTCGGCGAACGCCGCTTCGAGTGCACGGTCCGGCTCATCGGCGAGCCGCCGCCCCGCTACCACGTGCACGTGAGCTACACGTGGGACGCGCTCCTGACCTTCATCTCCGCATACGGTCCGGGAGCGGACTGCGAGCTGTACCACGACGATGACGAGGCGCAGGACTGCCCGCACCAGCAGATCACGCCGCAGGCGTTCGTCGACGTCGAGGCCGAGTTCGTGCTCGGCGACGGTGGATACGAGCTGCACGATCTCGACGAGGTGGGCGGCTGGGTGGAGACCGTCCAGACCTTGCTGGGCAAGGCGTTTTCAGAGGATGACAAGCCGAGCGTGCACGTGGGCATCGCGGTGCTGGGCACAACGACGCTCGTCGAGAAGTTCACCGCCGAGCATTCGTGGTTCCTCGACTTCGAGAAGCAGCCCGACCTGGCCACGGTCGCCAAGCAGATCGATGCGGCGCTGAAGCTGGTGCCGCAGCTCGCCGACCGCCTCCCGATCTGAGGGAGGCTCGTTTCGCAGGCGTCTATGCGGGCTGGAAGCCGGCCGCCTCGAGCAACTGCAGCTCGAAGGGACGGTTGCCGATCTCGGGGTGGGGGACGGTCAGGCCCGGCTCCTGCACGCGCACCTCGCCGTGCTCGCCCAGCATGAGGATGTCCGCGTCCGCGATCCTCGGCCCCCATCGGTAGGTGGTACGCCGTCCAGCCGAGACCTCGGCGGCGTTGCTGTGCTCGAGCCAGCGCCGGGGCAGCCACGGCTCCGGGCTGCGCAGGCGGACCACCTGGTTGTGAAAGTCACCCTGCGCGGTCACCCCGACGGGCCGCGTGAGGATCTCGGGCGACGCGGCGGTGATGGTCACGCCCTCGCTGGTGAGCGCCATCCGGAGTCGCGCAAGGTTCCGGCCGCGATGACCCATGTTGGTGCCGAGCGACAGCCAGGCCGTGTCGGTCGCGCCGTCGCCGTCGCTCACCCGGTCGGGCCGGGGATCGGGCGGTCTCGCATCGCCTCAGGTGTCCCGCGAACCACGGCGTCAGCAGCGCGGAGCGCGCGCACCGTCTCGGCGACGTCGTGCACGCGAACCATGTGAGCTCCGGCCTGCACGGACAGCACCGCCAGCGCGAGGCTGGGCTCGAGGCGGTGCGTCTGGTCCTTCTCACCGATGAGCATGCCGGTCGTGGACTTCCGTGATGGACCGATCAGCACCGCGTGACCGATGCCCATCAGCTCGCCGAGACGGCGCACCAGCTCGAGGTTGTGGGCCGGCGTCTTGGCGAATCCGAATCCCGGGTCCACGATCACCTGCGACGGCGGGATGCCGGCTTTCTCCGCGATGGCCAGGCTCTCCCGAAGACCGAGGCAGACGTCCTCCATGAGGTCGCCGTACTCGGTGTCGTGCTGGTTGTGCATGGCGACGAGGCCGGTGCCCGGACGCGCGGCGATCACCTCTGCCATGCCCGGATCGCCGCGGAGTCCCCAGACGTCGTTGACGATCACCGCCCCGGCGTCGAGCGCCGCGGCAGCGACCGCCGTCTTGCGCGTGTCGATGCTGATCGGGACAGAGAGTCGTGCTGCGAGCGCACCGATCACCGGCAGGACGCGCGCCATCTCAACGTCCACCGAGACCGACTCCCGGGTTTTGGACGGCCGCGTGCTCTCACCGCCGACATCAACGATGTCCGCGCCCTCAGCCACCAGCGAATGCGCCCGGTTCACGGCTGCGTTGACATCGTCTCCGACACCGTCGCCGGAGAATGAATCAGGGGTGATGTTGAGGATGCCCATCACCAACGTGCGCTTGCCGAACTCGAGGAGATGCCCGGGCACATCGAGCGGTGGTGGCGGCGCACCGCGAGCCATGAGCACGGCAGCGATCGCCGCGCCCACCTCGCCGGTGTTGTCGCTCCAGGCGGCGAGGCGCATGGGCAGGATTCCCGCGGTCGCCAGCGGCATGAGCATCACGGCGCGATCGCCGTTCGGGTTGCTGAGCACCTCGCCGCCGCCCTCGGCCACGAGACGCTCGATCACCCGGATCTGGTCCGAGCTCAGCCCTCGAACGGCAAGCGCCTCGACTGCGCCACGCTCCGCGAGGACGGTGAGCCGCTCGGGTGGCAGACCCAGCCGAAGCACCGCGTCGCGCAGCGCATCGGCAGGCCCGGGCAGTAGCGGCCGGACGCTGTAGCGGGCGGCGGCCTCAGCGCTCCCCGCGCCCACGTCAACTGCCGCCGGAGGGGACGTCCGCCGGCTGCAGCTCGCCGGCCTCGCGTTTCGGGACCATGACCCGGCGCTTGAAGATGCAGACGCGCTCGCCGCGCTGATTGAAGGCGCGCGTCTCGACGGTGATGATCCCGCGATCCGGCTTGCTCGATGACTCGCGCTTGTCGAGCACCGTCGTCTCCGCGTAGATGGTGTCGCCGTGGAACGTCGGGTTCTCGTGCTTGAGCGACTCCACCTCGAGGTTGGCGATCGCCTTGCCGCTGACGTCCGCAACGCTCATTCCCAGCGCGAGGCTGTACACAAGGTTGCCCACCACCACATTGCGCTTGAATTCGGTCTTCGTCTCCGCGTAGTGCGCGTCGCTGTGGAGCGGATGATGATTCATGGTCAGCAGGCAGAAGAGATGATCGTCGGCCTCGGTGATCGTCTTTCCCGGCCAGTGCTTGTAGGTCGCCCCGACGTCGAACTCCTCGAAGTAGCGGCCGAATTGCATGCCGGTCAGACGCCCAAGAGAGGCGTTTTGACCGCCTCGGACCACTGGTCAGCTAGACGCAAGTGCTCGCCCGCAAGATCAGACACCGCCGCGTCGCCGAGTGCTCTGGTGTCCATGGTGCAACCTACTGTACGTGGCAGCGAAGCGACTCCGCCCCGACTGGTCGAGGGAGCCGGCCACGATCGTCGAGGGCGAGGCGCTCGATGTGCTCCGCTCCCTTCCCGACGGGTGCGCCGGCCTCGTCTATGTCGATCCGCCCTTCAACACCGGAGGGCCTCGAACCGGGTTGAGGACCAGCACGACCGCTGACACCACCGCAACGCGCCTCGGTTTTGCCGGACGGCACTATCGAGTGGAGCGCCAGGAAGGCGCCCGATACCACGACCGTTTCGACGACTACCTCGGGTGGCTGCGCCCACGACTCGAGGAAACCCGGCGAATCCTCGCGTCGCACGGAAGCCTCTACTTCCATATCGATCCGCGCGAAGTCCCACTACTGCAAGGTGCTGCTCGACGAGATCTTCGCGCGGGCGTGCTTCCTGAACGAGGTGGTCTGGGCATACGACTACGGCGCCAGGACCACACGCCGCTGGCCCGCGAAACACGACGTCATCCTCGTCTACGTGAAGGATCCACGCGGATACCATTTCGACGCGTCCGAGGTTGCCCGCGAGCCATACATGGCCCCGCGACTCCAGACGCCGGAGCGCGCCGCGCGCGGCAAGCTGCCCACCGACGTGTGGTGGCACACCATCGTGCCCACGTCATCGCGCGAACGGACCGGGTATCCAACCCAGAAGCCGCTCGGGATCGTGCGCCGCATAGTGGCCGCATCGTCGCGTCCGGGCGATCTCGTGGTGGACTGGTGCGCGGGAAGCGGAACCACTGGGGCAGCTGCCACCGAGCTCGGCCGGCGGTTCCTGCTCGTCGACGATCAGGCGGCGGCGATCGAGGTCATGCGTTCGCGGCTCGCCGGTGTGCCCGGGCTGCGGGTGATCACGCGCTGATGCGGTGGCGTTCGAGCAAGCCCTTGGCGATGATCAGGCGCTGAATCTCGTTGGTCCCCTCGCCGACGATGAGCAGCGGCGCATCTCGGTAAAGTCGCTCGACCTCGTATTCCTTCGAGAAACCGTAGCCGCCGTGCACGCGGAGCGCCTCGCTGACGACCTCGAAGCACGTCTCGCTCGCGAAGAGCTTGGCCATGCCGCACTCGACGTCGGCGCGCTCCCCCGCGTCTTTCTTGCGGGCCGCGTAGTTGGTGAGCAGCCGCGCAGCCTGGATCCTGGTCGCCATGTCGGCGAGCTTGAACTGGATGGCCTGGTGCTGTGCGATCGGCACGCCGAATGCGTGGCGTTGCTGCGCGTACGCGATCGACAGCTCGAAGGCCCGCTGCGCGACGCCGACGCCACGCGCGGCGACGTTGACACGTCCCACCTCGATCGCGGCCATCATCTGCTTGAAACCCTGCCCTTCAACCTCGCCGAGCAGATTTGCCGCCGGTTGACGGTTGTTTTCGAAGACGAGCTCCGTCGTCTCCACGCCCTTGTACCCGAGCTTCTCGATATGCCGCGATGACGTGAATCCGGGGTACTGCTTCTCGGCGAGGATGCACGACATGCCGCGGTGCGGCGGGGTAGCGTCGGGGTCGGTCTTCACCAGCGTCGCGACCACCGTCGAGTGCTCGCCGTTGGTGGCCCACATCTTGGTGCCATTGATGACGTATTCGCCGTTGTCGCGAATCGCCCGGGTCTGAATCGCCTGGACGTCGGAGCCGCAATCGGGCTCGCTCATCGAGAAACCGCCGTGAAATTCGCCCGTCGCCATGCGAGGAAGGAAGCGCTGCTTCTGCTCGTCGGTCCCGAAGTTGTCGATGAGAAAGCTGACGATGAAGTGCGTGTTGATGATGCCGGTGATCGACATCCATCCCCGCGCGATCTCCTCGCACACCATGGCGTAGGTCGCGTAGTCGAGACCTGTGCCGCCGTACGCCTCGGGGATGGCGAAGCCGAAGAACCCGAGCTGCTTCATCTGGGCCACGATCCTGTCGGGATAGATGTCGTCGTGGTCGAGGTCGTGCGCGACCGGGAGGATCTCCCGCTCCACGAAGTCGCGAACCATCCCGACGATCTCTCGCTGCTCGGTCGTCATGTCGATGGACATCGCGTGAGTTTAAACGCCGGGAACCAGCCTCAGGCTCGGGCGACGCCGAGGATGTGCACACGCGCGTGACGCAGCCGCGGGACATCGAGGATGCGCTCGACGCCGAAGGACGCCTCGAGCAGCGGGCGGTTGAACGCGAGGTATGACGGGTCGCCGTTGAAGGTCAGGTCGGTGTGCTCGAAGCCGGCCGCGTTGAGCAGCCGATGCAGGGAGGTACCAGTGTTGGCGCGATAACGCACCGGGTACGCGTCACCCTCACCGCGTCCATAGAGGCGGCGCGTCAGCCCGGCGTGCCACCGATGCGGGATCGCCTGGATCATCCAGGCGTTGTAGTTCCAGGCATTCGGGGTGAGAAACACGAAATGGCCGCCGGGCGCGAGCACTCGATGCACCTCCGAGAAGACGAGACCGGGATGGTCGAGATGTTCCAGGACCCACGCTGAGGCCACGACATCGAATGCCCCGCTTGCGAACGGCAACTCCTCGCCGGAGCCCACGACTCGACGCGTGAGCACCCGGTTGCCGGCGAGCGCCACCGGGTCCGGGTCGACGCCGGAGACAACCGCGCCGGGAACGCACGAGAGGTCGTCGCCGTGGAGGCCGTTGCGCCCACACCCGACGTCGAGGATGTGAGCTCCCGGCGTCGACACCGTCCCGATGAGCGAGCGGTACATGCTCACGCTGTCGACCCACGACGGGTTGCGGCGCTGGTACTCCTCTCGTGCGCGCACCTGCCGCTCGAAGCCATGTGCCATGCGGGCGGCAGTGTAATCGGCGGTTCAGGCGCGGGTCCCGCTGCTACAGTTGCGGCGATGAGCGAACGGCCGTTCGCGCGATGATCGCCCGCCCTGCCGGCAACCCCTCACGGGCAGCAGACGCGGCGCCATCCATCCCTGCGCGCGGGAGGTTCGACATTCGCGCCCAGGATTGCATCGACTTTCTTGGCGGTCTTCCCGCCGAATCAGTCGATTTGATCATCACCGACCCGGCGTACTCGGGGATGAATCGCCATCTGCGCCTGGGGCACGGTCGCATCGTCGGCCACTACGGCAAGCCGGACAACGCCCGCTGGTTCCACGAATTCTCTGACGACCCCGAGTTCGTACGCGCTGTTTCTCGGTGAGTGTCACCGGGTGCTCCGTGAGAACCGGCACATCTACATCATGTTCGACAGCTTTTCGATGCTCTCGCTCGGCGCCCTGGTTCGCGACTGCTTCGACGTGAAGGGCGTCGTGGTCTGGGACAAGGTGCACCTCGGCATGGGTCATTACTTCCGGCGGCGTCACGAACAGATCGTGTTCGCGAGCAAGGGCAGGCGGAAACTCTCGCGTCGAGATCTCCCGGACGTGTGGTCGGTTCCACGCATTCATCGCGCCGCGTATCCGACCCAGAAACCCGTGAAGTTGTTCGAGCTCATGGTGCAGGCCAGCGCCGAGCCCGGATTCATGGTCTGCGATCCGTTCTGTGGGAGCGGATCGTCCGGGGTTGCGGCGCTCCTGGGTGGCTGCGATTTCATCGGTGCGGACATCGACGCGCGCGCTGTCGACATCGCCGATGACCGCCTTGCGAGATTCATGGCCACGGGACAGGACCCGCTCGAACCGGTTCGCTAGTCGCGGACGAGGCCACCTTCCGCCGTTGATGGCGACCGCCGGCCGGCCTTTCGATGCGGCCAGAAAGCGCGCGGCCCCGCCAGAACGAGCAGTGCTGGAAGCAGGAACGAGCGCACCAGGAAGGCGTCGATCAGGACTCCCACGGCCATGATGAACGCGAGCTCCCGAAAGGGCTGCACGGGCACGAGCGCCAGGACAGCGAAACTCGCTGCCAGGGTCACCGCGGCGATCGAGACAGCCCGCGACGCGCGCGGGAGCGCAGCCTCAACGGCCGCGGCCATGTCGCGGGTGCGTGACTCCTCCCAGATGCGCCCCATCACGAAGACGCTGTAATCGGCGCCGAGCGAGACGAGCAGGAACTCCGGCCGTCACCGGGACGAAGAACGTGACATCGGGGTATCCCAGCGGACCCTGGAACACCACGACGAACACTCCCAGCGAGGCCGCCAGCCCCAGAGCGCTCGAGGCGATGAGCAGCAAGGGTGCCGGTACCGCACGGAAATAGAGCATCAGCACGAGGCTCATCAGCAGCGCCGCGAGCAGTGCCACCCGCCAGATGTCCGTGTTGGTCGCAGCCACGGCGTCTGCGGCTGACGGGGTGGCGCCCGACCAGGCGACCGTTGCAGAGTGCAGTCCGGCGGCGGACACGACATTTGGCATCCGCTGTTGCAGAACGGTAAATGTGGCGATCGCCGCCGAGTCGTAGGGATCGTCCCGAAGGACCACGAACAGGCGCACGGCATTCCCGCTCGATGGGGCAAATGCCGACGCAGCGACATGCAGGGGCAGCTCGCCAGGCCCGACCACCGCGCTCACGCCCGGGCTTCGCCGGATTGCCGCCTCGATGCGACCAAGTGCCGCTGTCTGCGACGCGACGCCCGAGCCCTGGAGGATCAGGGTCGTCGGACCGACGATGCCGGGACCGAAACCCTCCGCCGCGGCATCCGCCGCCTGTCGCGGCCCGCTGCCGGACGGGAGCCCGGTGATCACGTTCGATCCCAGACGGGCGTGCATGAGCCCGGACGCTCCGGCCAGCAGCACGGCCACGCACACCACCGCCGCGACGGCGGCCGCCCACCGCCTGCTGATCAGTCGCGCGACGAGCCGTCTGCCGCCACCACGTTCAACCTCCTGTCTCGAGCGGTCAATGGGGCGCCGGGATAGCTGCGGCCAGAAGGTCACACGGCCGAGGACGCCCACCAACGCAGGGACAAACGAGATCGACACGAGCCCCGAGATGATCACCGCGACGGCCATGCCGGGTCCGACCGCATGAAAGAAGTCGAGGTTCGCTCCGATCAGAGCGATCGTTCCAGCAGCCACGGTGAGAGCAGCGGCGATCACCAGAGGGACCACACGCGAGGACGAGTTGCGCACCGCGACGGCCCGCCGCTCGCCCGCGCCCAGCCGGGCGCGCACCCCGGTGAGCGTGAACACCGAGTAGTCGGTGACCACGCCGAGGATCAGCGCGATCATGATCGGCGCCAGCTGCGAGGGAATCGCGATACCGAGGAGGTGCGCTCCCCAGCCGAGCACGTGCCGGGTGATCATGTAGGCGACCGCCGCACCGGCAAGCGGCACGAGCGGCGCAACCGGGGATCGGAAGATGACGCCGACCAGCACCGCGATCACCAGCACGGTCACGATCTCCAGCAGCACCAGGGCGTTCTCGATCAGGTTGCCTTCGGTCATCTCCGCGGGCACGGGTCCGGTGATCCCGACGAAGGCCCCCGGCGGGCGCGGGGTGGCCGCCGCGTACCGATCGGCGCCAAAGGCGATGTCCCCCGAGAGCGCTGCAGCGGGAAAGAAGAGAAACGTGACGGTGGTGGTGGCCGGCACCCTGGAGGCAGAGATCAACCCGGGGACGTTGACCAGGGGCAGCGCGAAGCTGGGTTGATGCGGCGGCGCTGACGCGGGGTGCGAGCCATCCACCGCCTGCGCCTGGCGGCCGATCTTGACGAGGGTTCCTGCCGGGATGCTGCGCTGAGAGTGCTCGACGATCAGCGCCGGGCTGTCCGCCAGGGATGACCCGAAGAGACGCTGCTCGGTGGCCTGCGCGCGCACCGCGGCGGTGTTGGACGGGACGAGCTGGATCAAGCCGAAGCCGGATGCGGCCCCGAAATCGGGCAGGAACATCACCGCCGCGACCGCTGCGGCGATCCAGGCCGCGATGATCGGCAGACCGAGATGCGCGGTCAGGCCGCCGTAGAGCCTCCACGGCCACGGGACATTGGCCGAGTTCACCAACGCCCGCCTCGACCTCTCGCGCCGGAGGGATGGGCGGCGGTGGAGGAGGGCTCGCTTCGACCCGGGGCGACACCGGCGGAGACGCGGGCGGGCGGCTGGACATGCGGTCACCCCTTGCAAACCCTAAAAAGGTGATAGTCAGCCTATCAGGTTGGACCGACAGTACCTCGCGCCAGGAACTGCGTCACGGAGAGCAGGTTGCCGTCGGGATCCTCAAACCAGGCGACGCGGTCTCCTCCTGGTGCGGTCCAGACGCCGGCCCCGTCGACGTCCATCCCTCGATAGCTCACGAATGCCACTCCGGCGGCTGTGAGCGCAGCAACCGTCGCCGCAATATCGGCGACGCCCCAGCCGAGCACGGTGTAGCGAACCTTCGAGAGTTTGCGCACCGGTGTCAGCCGCAGCATCGTCCCGTTGGCGTCGATGACGCATGCGTACGGGCTCTCGTCGGTCACCCGCAAGCCGAGCGTCTCCGCGTAGAACGCTCGTGCACGCGGGAGGTCTGTCGTGGGGACAAACGCGATGAGCCGTGCGTCGTCGAGGCCGCTCACGTCAGACGGCCGCGCTCTCCTCGCGCCGCACAGGCGACGGCGTCAACCCGGCGGCGACGCCGCGTGCATAGAACTGCACGGCGATCTTCCGCGACGCTTCGTCGATCATCTCGTCGCCGAGCATGACCGCACCCTTGCCTTCCACCTCGGTCGCCTGACGGTAGGCCTCGAGGATGCGTGCGGCCTTGTCGAAATCGGCCTGCGCGGGCGTGAACGTCTCATTTGCGGGCTCGATCTGCACCGGATGCAGCGCCCATTTCCCGTCGTACCCGAGCGCCGCGGCACGCGATGCGGCGGCTCTGAACCCCTCGACATCGTGGATGGCGAGATATGGCCCGTCGATCACCTGAATCCCGGCGGCTCGCGCCGCGACCGCGAGCCTGAACAGCACGTAGTGAAAAAGGTCGCCCGGGTACGTGGTAGTCGTTCCGTACCGACAGCGATGGGAGCTGCATCGATGCTGAGAAGTCCGCCGGTCCGAATGTCAGCGTTTCGAGGCGGCTGCTGGAGAACGCAATCTCGTCGGCGCGCATCAGGCCTTCGGCGTCCTCGATCTGCGCTTCGATGCCAATGCGTCCGACCTCGTATCCCAGCGCCTGCTCGAGCTGCAGGAGGGCGCGGTCGACATAGGCGACATCGCCTGCATTCCGTACCTTCGGAACCATGATGCAGTCGAGAACGTCACCCGCACCGGTGATGACCTCGCGCAGGTCGTCGAACGCAAACTGACCGGTCACCTGGTTGATGCGCACCACTCGCGTCTTGCCGTGCCAGTCGTGGGTGCGCAGTGCCTCGACAATCTTCGCCCGCGCCGCCGGCTTCTCGAGCGGGGCGCACGCATCCTCGAGATCGAGGAACACCTCATCGGCCGCACTCGCGGCGGCCTTCTCCATCATCCGCGGGTTGCTGCCAGGGACGGCAAGAACCGATCGGCGAAGCCGGGCTGTCGACACCCTCGGCTACTCCTTGGGAGGACGTGGGTCGTCGGGCGCCGCCGGCTTGTCCTTCGGCGGGGACGGCCGGTCGTCAAGAGGGATCGGTCGATCGTCCGGCGGGACGTCGGTGCCGTCCGGCGTCATCCCACCGAGACCGCCCATCCCGCCGAACAGACCGCCGAGCATCTGCTGGAACTGCTCGGGCCCACCGAGGTCATCCTGGACGCGTTCGAACATGCGGGCCATCAGCTCCTGCAGCTGCGGATCCTCGGAGAGCTTCTCCTGAAGACCGCCCAGCTGGCCCATCAGCTGCTCCATCTGCACCTCCTGGGCCACCTGCATCAGCACCGGCTGCGATGCCGCCGCGGCGACGACCTGCACCTGCTGGCGGATCACCTCGAACCCCTTGCAGGCCATGCACGTGCCCTGGTGCTGGCACCGGCAGAGCTGCGACTTCAGCCGGTCGAGCTCCTGGTGGATCCGGCTGAGGTCAACCCCGGGTTGAGACGCATCGCCCATGACAGTGATCGTAGTTGACATTCCCCTTGGAACCGCGCACGTTGCATCCGCGCCGGGATCGGGTATAGTCATTCGCAGACGGGAGGCTTCGCGCATCCCCGCGGTTGACGTCGATTGGATCGTCGCCCCGCGTCAAAGAGCACCGCCCGAGGCCGTCCCGAAGTCCAGTAATTGCGCCGGTGGACAGGGCCACCGCGCATCCGAGGTTGACAGTCCGCTGATAGCCCCAGACCTCGCGCTCGATCGTCTGCACCTCATCGTGCCCGACGGCAGCGATGCCATGGTCGTCCTGGAAGCATGGGCGAACGGCTCGCAGCCCGGTGCCGATCCACGCACCGTTTTTGCCGAGCGTATCGGTGAGGTGGGCCACGTCTCGGTCTCATTCGGGGATGAGGATCCGATCCAGTTGCGTCTCGATCTCCCCGATCTTGTGCTGCAGTGCGTCGCGCAGCCTGGGCCGGACGGCACGCGTGACCATCTGGGTCTCCGGGTCCTGACCATCCGTCCGACCGGCGGTCAGCCGGAGGGTGCGAAGCTCCTCACGATCACCGCCCGCGAGCCGGTCGTGACCGAGGCGAACGGCGTGGTCAGCGATACATTCCGCCTGCTCGACTGGCGGATCTCCACGCAGCATGCGGCGAGGTCGGAGCAGCTCTACGCGACCTTGAAGCTGGTCGACAGCCTGGAGCGAGCCGAGAAGCAACGGGCACAGTCCCAGCGCACCCGGTTCAACGGCGCGCGTGAGTTCTGGCGCTGCCGGACCTGCCGTGCGTTCTGGCGGCCCGACAGCCATGAGCGATGCCCGTCCTGCGGACGCGAGTTCACCGACGCGGATCGCAAATCTCCCGAGGTCGGCAAGGTCGAGTTCCAGATCCCGGCCGGCGAGCCGATCAACCTGACCCCGGACGCCGCGGTGCTGATCGAGCCTGACGACGAGACCAATTTCGTCGGCCGGGTCGCCCGCATCGATCACCAGCGCCACGTGGTGGAGATCGTTACCCGCACGTTCGAACACTCCGGCAACGAGGGGTATATCGCTCCCTCCTTCAACAAGGCGCTCTACCAGGCGAAGCGATCGGTGCTGGCGGCCATCGCCACCAAGGACTTCGGCGTCGGGCTGCTCGCGCAACTCCTGGTCAGCCCCGAGACGATCGTCGCACCCAAGGACGAGTTGGACGCCGAATCCTCCTGGCTGACCAGCGGGATGCGGCCGAACAAGCCTCAAAACCGTGCGGTCGGGTTGCTGAGCCGTCTCAGCGCGGGCCAGGCGGTGTTCATCCAGGGACCTCCGGGCACGGGAAAGACGACGGTCATCGTGGAGGCCGTCAAGCGCCGCCTCGCGGCCAATCCCGACGAGCGAATCCTGGTCACGTCGCACAGCAACCTCGCGGTCGACAACGCGCTCGAGCGACTTGCCGGCACTCCGGGCATGCGCGCCGTCCGCGTGGCTCGCGCGGAGCGCGTGCATCCCGCAGTGGACAAGTTCCGCTGCGAGGACGAGGACGACCCCCGCCTTCTCGAGGCCAACTGCTACTTCGCCACCTGCGCGACCGCCGCGACGTCGGGCATCACCGACATGAACTTCGACATCGTCATCCTCGACGAGGCGAACAAGGCCCGAGTCGACGAGGCGCTCCCGGCACTGCGTCTCGGGCGCAGCCTGGCCCTGGTGGGCGACCACAAGCAGCTGCCGCCGGTCGAGGACGACGCGCTCTACGGGATCGTCGAGATCGACCCGGCGCTCGAGGACCTCGTCAACCGAGCCTGTTCGAGCAGTGCTGGGATGGCGGATTGCCCGCCGAGGCCCAGTGCCTGCTGACCATCCAGCACCGCATGCACCCGGAGATCGCGGCGTACGTGTCCTCTGCGTCCTACGACAACCAGCTCGAGAACGCGCCCGAGGTAGAGGCATACGAGTACATCACCCGTAGGCCCTTCCCGGTGGCCCTGCACTTCGTCGACACCGAGGGGATGCGCGGCGGTTCGCGAGCGCCGCGGGGCCGGCGGTGCACTGCGCAACGAGGCCGAGGTGCGGGTTGCGGCCCAGGTGGTGCGGATGCTCGACGAGCGCGCCCCCCGAGAGCTCTAGCATGGCGGTGATAGCGATGTACGCGGAGCAGGTGGAGCGGCTCCGCCAGGCGCTCGGCCGGCGCCATTTCAGGCGCACCGTGAAGATCGATACCGTCGACTCGTTCGAGGGCCGCGAGGAGGACATCGTGGTCATCTCGCTGGTGCGCTCCAACGAGCGCGGGCGCATCGGGTTCCTGCGTGTTCCCAACCGCCTCAACGTCGCGATCTCGCGTGCCAAGCGGCTGGTCGCCTGCATCGGCGACAGCGCGACCCTGCGCAGCGGCGACGAGTCGATGTACGGGATGCTCGTTGAGGCGTCGCGGTCCACCGGTGGCTGGCTGAGCGCCCTCGAGCTGGTGTCGCAGCCCAAGCCGCGTCGTGGCGAGCAGCGTCCACCCGGACAACCTTCCGGAGGCGAGGGCGGCGATGAGGTGGACCCGGAGCGCGCCGCGAAGCGCCGTCGCCGCCGTCGACGCGGGCGTCGGGGCGCGCCGAACCCGGTCACCGCGGGCGCAACAGCTGAACCAGGCACTGACCCCGGGGCCCAGGCGCCTCCTGCCGTCGATGGCCAGCCACAGGAAGGCGCACAGCGCCGTCGCCGCCGTCGCCGCCGTCGCGGACGTGGACGCGGGGGCCTCGGCCAGCCGGCGGGCCAGCTCGGCGACAACACAACCAATCCCGGCACGCCTCCCGATGAGCAGCCGACCGTCGCTCCGGCCGCGGCGGGGGACGCCCCTGAGGACTGACGGAGATGAGCGACGCAGTCACGGTCTTCGTCCGCCCCGGGGATCCCGCCTCTGAAGCGACGCTCCGATACCTCGATCAGCGCGGGGTGACGTACACCAAGCGAGACGTACTCAGTGATCCATCTGCGACAGCGATCCTCTTCGGTCGTCTCGGCAGGGTGGTGGTCCCGGTCGTACAGGTCGGCGAGCGCCTGCTGGTCGGTCACGACCCGGTGCAGCTCGCGCGCTTCCTGCCCCGAGAGGACAGCGAGGACCAGCATGTCTCATTCGGAGCGTCGGTACGGACGGTGACCAGCGAGATCGCTGGGGCCAAGCGTCTGCCCGCCGCCTATGGCGTGGAGGTCGGCCAGGTCAAGCCGGGCTCACCCGCGGAGGCCGCGGGAATCCTGCCCGGCGATGTGATCACCGGCATCGGCCCGTACACGGTCAACGGTGGCGCCGACCAGTTTCGCCGTGCGGTGGCGCTGCGCCAGCCGGGCGACACCATGATGCTCACGCTCTGGCGCGAGGGCGACGTCTCCGAGGTCGCGGTGGCTTTTCCCGTCGAGGCTCCCACCGAGACCGCGGCTCAGGCTCCCGCCGACGAAACGCCTCCCGCCGGGACAACGAATCCCGCCTGAGCCGGCGCGCACGGCTCACATCCGCGCCCGGACCCGCGTTTGATATGCAGTGAGCACTGTGAAAGCGACGGCGTTGCCCCCGTTCCAGTTCGTGTTCGAACAGCACGCCAATGCGGTGCTGAACTATCTCGCCGGGTCGGTCGGGATCTCCGAGGCGGAGGACTGCTTCCAGGAGACGATGCTGAGCGCGCTTCGCGCCTATCCGAAGCTGAGCGACGCCTCCAACCTGCGGGGCTGGTTGCTCACCATCGCACGGCGCAAGGCCATCGACGCCCACCGAGCCCGAGCCCGCCGGCCATCGCCGGTTGCCGATCCGGATCCCGGCGCCGTCATCGATGCGCACGACGAGCCCGACGATGGGCTCTGGGACCAGGTTCGAGGCCTTCCCAGCAAGCAACGCAAGGCCGTCGTCCTCAGGTTCGCCGCCGACAAGAGCTATCCCGAGATCGCGGCGGCGATGTCGACCACGCAGGACTCGGCGCGCCAGAGCGTGCACGAGGGGTTGAAGAAACTCAGAAGGGAGCTCCGATGACTGTCGACCTGGCCATGACCAACCGATTTCTGGAACGCGCCGAGGCCAAGGGGCTCGTCGACGTGGCGGTGGCAACCATGGACAGCCCGGTCGGCACCCTGCTGCTGATGGCAACGCCGCGCGGGCTGGTCCGCATTGCCTTCGACCACGAGAACCGCGACGAGGTGCTCGGCGAGGTGGCGACGCGCCTGTCGCCTCGAATCCTCGACGCACCCCGCCGCCTCGACGGGGTCCGCCGTCAGCTCGACGCGTACTTCGCCGGCAAGCTCCGCGACTTCGACGTGCCCATCGACTGGTCGCTCACCGGCGAGTTCACCCGCAAGGTGCTCCGACGCACGGCAGGGATCCCGTACGGCTCGGTGGCGAGCTACGCGGACGTCGCCGTCGGGGTTGGCACGCCACGAGGCTACCGCGCCGTCGGGAACGCGCTCGGATCCAATCCGATCCCGGTCGTGGTGCCATGCCATCGCGTTGTCCGGACCGGAGGCGCGATCGGCGGCTATGGCGGCGGGCTGCCTCGCAAGCGCTGGCTGCTCGCGCTGGAAACCGGCTGAGGCGTTACCAGCCGGGAGGAGGCTCGGAGCGATTGAGCAGGCGGACGAAATCCTCCGCTCGGGCAACGGCTTCCCAGCGCCTCGAGAAGAAGTCCTGGGTGATCATCCGGTTGTCGGCCAGCGAGGTCACGGTCACCGCCCACTGGTTGAGAGCCCGGGAAACCTCGACCTCGTGGGTGGCGGCTTCGTTGCGCATGACGACACCGCTGGCCGCCGGACGGCGCCCACGGTCGTTGCGTCGAGAGGACGCCATAGCCATCGCAAAGACCTCCAACAGAATCCCGGCAGGCATGCGCCTCACCGCCCCACCCATTGTCCCCCAAATGGGTGCCTCAGAGCGAGAGGGTCATCTGGTTTCCGCTGTCGCGCTCGACCGGCTTGTCCGGCTCCGCTCGTCTCGGGGCGATCACCGGCGTCGACGTCTCGACCCATTCCGGGACTCGTCCGTCCCGTGCCCGCAGGGTCTCGATGACGGGATCCGGCGGGCGTGGCAACCCGAGCCCGAGCATCGCCCCGAAGTCGAAGGCGTTGACCACTGCGTAATTGCTCCGGTTGTTGTTCAGCAGCACATGGAGCGGCACGCCGGAATCGCTCGCGGCGCGCATCGCGGGGATCCACTCCTCCAGCTCGCTGGGGGTGTAGAGGTAGTTGAAGCGGTCGCCGCTGGTGGGCCCGCTCGTGTACCAGGTCTCACGGTTGCGCCCGTGGAAGCGCGCGATGCACAGCCGCGGTGACGTGATCGCGAGCAGCGGCGGCGCAGTCGCCGAGCCGATCTGGGGAGCGTCGACGCCGACGTAGACGCATTCGAGCTCGCGGAGCAGGTCCTCGGTTGCCGGCCACGCATCGTGGTCGAACCAGGAGCGGTGGCGGAATTCGATGGCGAGCAGGTCGTCGGGGTGGCGGTCGCGGGCCGCGAGCAGCCACTCGCGCGCCTCGGGCCGGTTCGTCAACCATGGCGGGAACTGGTAGTGGACGGCGACCAGCTTGCCGCTCGAGCGGAGGGGCACCAGCGCTGCCATGAAGTCGCGCTCCTCATCGGCGGTGGGCTTGCGCGGGATCCGATCCTCGCGCTCGTGGCCGGTGAGGCTGCGATAGGCCTTGATGTTGAAACGGAACGGTTCGGGGGTCCGCTCGACCCACCCCTCGACCACCTGCGGACGCGGGATGCCGTAGAAGGTCGTGTCGATCTCCACGATCGGAAAGAACTCCGCGTAGTAGGACAGCTTGTCCCGCTGGCGGCGTCCATGCTCCAGCTCAGGAGGGTAGAAGTCGGTGTGGTCGGCCCAATTGCAGGTCCCGACCGCAATCGGCGCACCCATATGAGCAAACAGTAACGAAGCCGTCACCAAAGCTGACGAGACTATCGGCGTCGGTGGCAATACGATCCCGGCGGTGGTGGTTAAGGCGGAGTTGTCCGAGAAGTGATGGCGCCCGTGCGGCGTCGTCTGAGCGTCGGTTGGCACCGGCGAACGCGGCGAGACGCGCGCGTCTGGATGCTCGCCGCCGCGCTGCTGGCGATTGGGGCGGTGCTGTGGGTCGCCTACGCCGCCGCCCTGCCGGTGTTCACGTCGCCGAGCCTGCCCTGGTGGGCATTCGCGATTGCATTCTTCATCACCGCTCGTCTGGCATCGATGGACAGTCCGCGGCGTGGGACCCAGGCGATCACGCTGGCCGCGGCCCCGTTCGTGATCGGGCTGTTTCACGCGACGCCGCTGGCGCTGCTGTGCGGATATGCGGTGGGTATCGCGCTCGCCGTGGCGACCCGGAGGCCATGGGCCATCTGGCAGACCGCCTTCGAGATCGTTCGTTTCGCGGTGTTCGCCGCGATCGGCATCTGGGCCTTCCGCCTGATCGCCGGCCCACCCAACCTGCCGGTGTGGCGCAGTGCGTTCGGCGCCATCGCGGCGACTGCCATCTTGGTGTTCCGGCGGGCGGCCACGGAGGCGGTGGTGTTCCGCTCGCGAGAGCGCGGCACCTGGACCGACCTCGCCAATCACCTGCGAACCGCCTATGTGGCCGCCATCGTGTCGACCTGCATCGGACTGATCGCGGTTCGCCTGATCCCGGTCGACCGCTACGCGCTGGTGCCGCTGGCGGTGGTCACCTTCACGGTGCTGATGACCCAGCGCGCCTGGGTGCGGGAGCGCTACGACCACGAGGCTGCCGAATTCCTCATCGGGGCAGTCGACGCCCTCGCCGGTCGAGAGCTCGAGCCCTCGATCGTGCTGCTCCTCAACCGGGCGCGCGACATCTTCCACGCGGAGATCGCGCAGCTCACCGTGTTCCCGTCGCAGCCGGCCGAGAAGGCCTTTCGCACCACCGTTCGTCACGGCCATCCCGATGACGTCATGGTGGCGCTCGGTCTCGCCGAGCTCGACGACGTGCTCGAAGCGGAGACGGCCGGCGTGATCGTGCGCGCCGGCGAGGACGGCGACCCCAGCTCGGAGATGCTCAGCCGGCGCAACGTCAGCGAGGCCATGGTGGCGCTGCTCCGCGGGGAGTCGCGAATGATCGGCAGCCTCATGGTCGGCGGTCACCTCGACGCGCGCAGCTTCGACGAACGCGACCTTCGCCTCTTCCGCACGCTCGCGACGCGCACCACCGCGATCCTAGAGAACAGCCGGATGGAGCGCTCGATCGCGCGCCTGACCGAGCTCCAGGAGCAGCTGACCCACCAGGCGTACCACGACTCCCTGACGGATCTCGCCAACCGTTCGCTGTTCGGCCAGCACATCGATCAGGCGTTGCGGCGCAGCGCCGAGGGCACCGCGAGCGTCGCCGTCATCTTCCTCGACATCGACGATTTCAAAGGGGTCAACGACACCCTCGGTCACGCGGCGGGTGACGCGCTGCTCGTCGAGGTCGCGGCGCGCATTCGCGCTTGCCTCCGCCGTCCGGACACCGCTGCGCGCCTCGGGGGCGACGAGTTCGCGCTGCTCATCGAGGGCGTCGACAGCGCGAGCGAAGCCGAGCATGTCGCACGTCGAGTTCTCGACGTCCTGAGGGAGCCTTTCACCGTTTCGGGCACGTCGGTGACCGTTCGCGCGTCGCTGGGCATCGCAGTTGCAGACAACTCCGACGCCAACGCCACGAGCCTCATGCGCCACGCCGACGTCGCCATGTATGTCGCCAAGGGCGCGGGACGGAACCGCTACGTGCTCTTCGCTCCCGGCATGGAGAACGAGGTGGTCCACCGGCGCAAGCTCCGCGGCGAGCTCGAGAACGCGATGGAGCTGAACCAGTTCATCCTCCACTACCAGCCCGTGGTCAATCTCATCACCGGCGAGATCACCGCGGTCGAGGCGCTGGTCCGATGGCATCATCCGCTCCGCGGGATCGTGGCTCCCGGGGAGTTCATCGGGGTCGCCGAGGAAAGCGGGCTGATCATGCAGCTCGGCGAGTTCGTCCTCCGCGCCGCGTGCGCCACCACCCTCCAGTTCCAGAAACTGCAGGCGACGCCGCTGGCGGTGTGCGTCAACGTCTCGGTTGTCCAGCTGAATTCGCCGACGTTCGTCGAGGACGTTCTGGCCATCGTCGCGGAGACCGGGCTCGCACCGGACACGCTCATCCTCGAGCTGACCGAGTCGATGTTCGTCGAGGACACCGCGATCGTGACCGCGAAGCTCGAAGCACTGCGCAGCGCGGGGATCCGCGTGGCCATCGACGACTTCGGCACGGGCTACTCGTCGTTGAGCTACCTCCGCCGGCTTCCGGTGGACATCCTGAAGATCGCCAAGCCGTTCGTCGACGACCTGGCGAGCGGGGATGACGAGGACTTCACGCGCGCCATCGTCACCATCGCCGACGCGCTGCAGCTCCACGTTATCGCCGAGGGCATCGAAGCCGCGTCGCAGGTGACCCGGCTGCTCAGTCTGGGATGCCTGGCCGGTCAGGGCTATCACCTCTGCCATCCGCTTCCCGCCACTGAGATCGAGCAGCTGCTTCGACACGGAGGCATCGATCGCGCGCGGCTCGAGGCCGAGCCGGCCATGTCCCGGCACCCCACCCCGCTCAGGTTGCTCGGATAGTCGATGTTGTCCTGGCTCGCCGTCTTCGCCCTCGCCCTGGTCGTCCTGGCGATTGCGGGCATCTCGTGGACGGCGGTGCGACGCGAGAAGTCGCGCCTCGGGTTCCTGCACAGCGCCGCGCTCGGGCTGCTCGAGGCCCGGGACCTGGACGCCGCGTCGGTCGACGTGCTCCGGCGCGCGTGCCGGCGTTTCGGCGCTGATTGCGGCGAGCTGACGCTCATCCCTGAAACCGGCACCGCCGCCGCTTTCCGGACCACCATGCGCGGCGGCGACCCCGTCGACGTGATGCGATCGACCGACCTCGAGGACGACGACGACGGTGCCCTGACGCCGGCGGTCTATGGCGTCGTGCACATCGCCGAGGCCGCAACCGACCCGTGGGTCGCGCGTCTCTGCGGACGCCTCGGGATATCGCGAGGCGTCTCGGTGACCCTGCGCCATGGGTCGCGCACGGTCGGATACATAGCGCTCGGCATGCGCGCGTCGGAACACCGCGAACCCCGCTCCGACGATCGGCACCTTCAGGACCTTGCCAACCTGGTTGCCCTGACGGTGGAACGCAGCCGTCTTCACGACGAGCTGGTGCGCCTTGCCGCGCTCCAGAGCGAGCTTGCGGATCGCGCGTTTCACGACCCGCTGACGCAGCTCGCCAACCGGGTCCTCTTCATCGACCGCATCGAGCGCGCGCTGCTCGAACGCGACCGCGAACGCCACGTGGTGAGCGTCATCTCCGTCGACCTCGAGGACTTCCGGCGGATCAACGCCGAGCACGGACATGCGATCGGAGACGCGGTGCTCATCGAGGTAGCGGGCCGCCTTCACGAGTGCCTGCGCCGTACCGATACGGCGGCGCGGCTCGGTGGCGATGAGTTCGCCCTGCTGCTTCCTGAGGTCCTCCACCCTCGCGAGGCGGAGCTGATCGCCCAGCGGGTTGTCGAGGCTCTGGCGGCCCCGGTCGCCGGCGAGGGGATGGCCGTGTCGGTCCGGGCATCGGTCGGGCTCGCCTGCGCGAACGCCGCCGACACCTCTGCCGCCGACCTGCTCCGCCACGCGACCAACGCTGCGCAGGATGCACGGGAGGCCGGCTCGGGCACCTACCGCATCCACGGCGGCGCGACCTCCGGCATGGGGGACCCCGACCTCGCCAAGGAGCTCGAATCCGCGCTCAACAAGGGAGAGCTCGTTCTCCACTACCAACCGATCGTCGAGCTGCGAACCGGAAAGATTCTCGGGGCCGAGGCCCTGGTTCGCTGGCAGCATCCGGTTCGGGGCCTGCTCGCACCGCTCCACTTCCTTCCCGTGGCGGTGGAGTGCGGCTTGATCGAGCGAATCGAGGAATACGTGATGCGCACCGCATGCCAGCAACTGCGTCGCTGGCAGACCGTCTACCCGGCAACCCCCGAGCTGGCGATGTCGGTGAACGTCGCCGCCGGGGAGCTCAGCCGCGGGACGCTCGTCGAGCGGGTGACCAGGTGCCTCGCAAGAATCGACATCGACCCGGCGTGCCTGATCCTCGAGGTCACGGAGAACGCCGTTCTCGAGAATCTGCACGCGGCGATCACCACCTTCGACGGCCTCCAGCGGACGGGCGTGCACGTTGCCATCGATGACGTCGGCACCGGCTACACGTCGCTCGCCTACCTGCGGCGTCTCCCCATCGACATCCTCAAGATCGCCCGCCCGCTGGTGGCCGAGCTCGGGGATCCGAACTCGAGCGGTGAGCTGGCCCGGACCGTGGTCCGCCAGGGTGAGGCGCTCCGCCTCGCGCTGGTGGCCGAGGGGGTCGAGCTGCCGCTCCAGGTCGAGCGCCTCAACGAGCTCGGGTGCGCCATGGCCCAGGGATTCCACCTCGCCCGTCCGTGCGAGACCGCCGCCATGGAGGCGTTGCTCCGCCAGGGCGGGCTCGACCCGGCCCTGTTCACGCGCACCGCTCCGGCCGCACGCGCTGCCAAAAAGCGCAAGCCTGCCCGGCCGCGGCGGGTACCCTCAACGGGTGCTCCAGCGCGACACTCTGCGTGAACTGGCCGTTGCCGCGGCCGAGGCGGCGGGAGCGTTGGTTGTCAAGCAGCATGCCCGTCCGGGCACGCTGACCGCAGAGGTCAAGAGCCCGGGCGATTACGTCACCGAGGTCGACCGCTCCGCGGAACAGGCGGCGATTCGCGTGCTCCGTGCGGGCGCTCCCGACATCGCGATCCTCGCAGAGGAGACGGGCGGTACCCGCCATGACCGCATGTGGGTCATCGACCCGGTGGACGGCACCACCAACTTCCTGCGTGGCTTCCCGGTCGTCGGGGTCAGTGTCGCCCTGGTGGAGAACGGCCGTCCGGTGATCGGCGCCGTCTCAGCCCCGCTGCTCGGTGAGGCCTGGAGCGCGGCCGAAGGCGAGGGCGCCTTCAATCGCGAAGGTCACCGTCTGGCGGTCTCAACGCATCCGGGCGCGGGTGTGGTTGCCACCGGATTCCCGTTCCGGCGCAAGGAACGCCTTCCCCGCTACCTGCCGGTCTTGACCCGGGCGCTGGAGCGCTTCGAGGATCTTCGCCGTGCCGGCGCGGCGAGCCTCGACCTCGCCTATGTCGGGGCGGGTGCGTTCGACGGGTACTTCGAGCTCGGCCTTGGTCTCTGGGACATCGCGGCGGGCGCCCTGCTGGTTCGCGAGGCGGGCGGCGTGGTCACCGACTGGGCCGGTGATCCCGACGCCGTGTTCGTCAGCGGCGACATCCTTGCGGGCACGCACGCGTGGCACACGGCAATGCTCGAGATCGTTGCTGCGTAACTGCGGATCCCGGTGCGGGCCTTATAAGGTACGACCCCTGTGAGCACCGAGAATCCATCGACCCCACTGCGTGATCTCCTCCGCGGCAAGCGGATCGTCGTCACCGGCGTGCTGACCCCGAGGAGCATTGCCTACGCCATCGCCGCTGCCGCTCAGGCAGCGGGCGCCGAGGTCGTGCTCACCTCATTCGGGAGGGCGATGAGCCTGACCCGCAAGAGCGCGCAGCGACTCAACCCTGTGCCCGAGGTGCTCGAGATGGACGTCACCGATGTCGCCCAGGTGCAGGCGGTCGCCGAGCATCTGCGGGCGCGCTGGGGCGGCGTCGACGGGCTGGTTCACGCGATCGGGTTCGCGCCTCCGGACTGCCTGGGCGGCGGCTTTCTCGAGGCGCCCTGGAGCTCGGTGAGCACCGCCTTCCACGTGAGCAGCTACTCATTGCAGACACTCGCGGCGGCGTTCGCGCCACTGATGCCCGAAACCGGCGGCTCGATCGTGACGCTCACCTTCGACGCCCGGGTCGCATGGCCCGTCTACGACTGGATGGGACCGGCCAAGGCGGCGCTCGAGGCGATTGCCCGCTACCTCGCCCGTGAGCTGGGCCCGCGCCGGATCCGGGTGAACACCATCTCCGCCGGTCCGCTCGAGACCATCGCGGCACGATCGATCCCCGGATTCGAGACCCTGAAATCGTCGTGGGGAACCCACGCCCCGCTTGGATGGGACAGCTCGGACAGCGGACCGGTGGCGGACACGGCGGTCTTCCTGCTGAGCGACCTCTCCCGCGCCATCACCGGCGAGATGATTCACGTGGACGGCGGATACCACTCCCAGGGTGCGCCGGCCATCGAGACCGCGGAGGCGAAGGCATGAGCGGCAGCAACGGCAGCCCGCGCGTGGCGATCACCGGCATCGGCGCGGTCACGCCCCTCGGGCTCGACGCCGAGTTCGACCTGGCAGGCATGCCGTCGCGGCCAGGGGGGCATCGGGCCGATCACCGCCTTCGACGCGTCCCACCTCACCACGCAGATCGCCGGGCAGGTGAAGGGATTCGACCCGGAAGCGGTGCTCGGCAAGAAGGAGGCGCGGCGCACCAGCCGCTGCACCCAGCTGGCGCTCTTCGCCGCGCGCCAGGCGCTGGAGGATTCCGGCCTCGAGATCGCACCGATGGCCGAGGACGTCGGCGTCCTGGTCGCCTCCGGGGTGGGCGGCATCGAGGTCATCGAGCGAAACGTCCTTGCCCTCTATAACCAGGGGCCACGCCGGGTCTCCCCGTTCACGGTGCCGTCGATGATCATCGACATGCCGGCCGGCGCCATCGCCATCGACTGCGGTGCCAAGGGCGTGAATTACGCGATCGTCAGCGCGTGCTCGTCGTCGGGTCACGCGATCGGTGAAGCGGCCGAATGGATCCGGCGCGGTGAGGCAACGGCGATCATCACCGGCGGCACCGAGGCGTCGATCACCAACATCAGCGTTGCCGCATTCGATGCCATGCAGGCGCTGTCGACCCGCAACGACGAGCCGGAGCGTGCCTCGCGCCCCTTCGACAAGGATCGCGACGGTTTCGTGATGGGCGAGGGCGCCGGGATGTTCGTGATCGAGGAGTGGGGACATGCGGTGGCGCGCGGTGCGCACATCTACGGCGAGGTGGCCGGCTACGGGGCCACCGCCGACGCGTATCACATCACGCAGCCCGACGAGCAGGGTGACGGCGCGCGTCGCTGCATCCTGCGCTCCCTCAGGCGCGCCGGTCGCGAACCTGACGAGGTCGATTACATCAACGCGCACGGCACCTCGACGCAGATGAACGATGCGGCCGAAACCCGTGCTGTGAAAGCGGCTTTCGGGCCGGCAGCAGGCACCATCCCGATGTCGTCGACCAAGTCGATGCACGGTCACCTGCTCGGTGCGGCGGGGGCCGTCGAGGCGGTCATCACCGTTTTGGCCATTCGTGACCAGTTCGTGCCGCCGACGATCAACCTCGATGAGCCGGACCCCGAATGCGACCTCGATTACGTACCCAACCGGGGGCGCGAGGCGAGGATCGACTTCGCGCTCAGCACCTCGTACGGGTTCGGCGGTCATAACGTTTGCCTGGCGCTGGCGCGCACGGATGGAGCCTGACCGGCTGGCTCGCCCCGTTGGCGACGGCCGGATCGCGCTCATCCGCGCCGACATCACCACGCTGACGGTGGACGCGGTCGTCAACGCCGCCAACCAGTCGCTTGCCGGTGGAGGCGGCGTCGACGGCGCGATCCATCGAGCCGCCGGGCCGGAGCTGATGCACGAGCTGCGGGAGCGGTACCAAGCCTGCCCCACCGGGTCGGCGGTGATCACGGGGGGCGGCAGGCTGCCTGCTCGCTACGTCATCCATGCGGTCGGCCCGCGCTGGCGGGACGGGAACCACGGCGAGCCCGAGCTGCTCGCGCAGGCGTACCGGAGCGCGTTTGCGCTGGCGTCGGAACACGCGTGCACCACGGTTGCGGCACCGTCGATCAGCACCGGGATCTACGGATTCCCGATCGAGCTGGCCGCCCCGATCGCGACGGGCACCGCGGCGTCAGCGCTGGAGGCGGCCGGGACCAGCCTGCGCGAGATCACCTTCGCGCTCTTCTCCGATGCGGACCTCGAGGTATTCGCGAGGGCCCTGTGACGCCCGCTTGACGGTGGCGTGGGCGGCATGGCCATAGAGTGGGCAACGCCTTGTCCGAACGCCCGCGGTGGTTCGCCGCCGTCCTCATCGCACTTGCCTCGATCGTCCTTGCCCACTACGCGCAGGTATGGACGGTCGTGCCCGCCTCGCTTGCGCCCACCAGCGACTTCGCCGGGACGTATGTCGCCTCGACCCTGATCCGCTCGGGTGAGCCGGCCGAGACCTACGACACCACGGCCGAACGCCAGGCGCTCGTCGCCAGCGGGGCTCCCGTGAGCCACGACAACATCCCCTTCGAGAACCCCCCGGCCGCCGCGGTGGTGACGCTGCCGCTGACGCTCCTGAGCGCGGGCACGGCGTGGCGCACCTGGTCGATGCTCCAGCTCGCTCTGATGGTGCTCTCGCTGCTTCTGGTGGCTCGCTCGGCCCCCTGGCCGGCAGCGCTGCCACGATTGCCGCGGGTGGCCATCGTGCTGGTCGCGCTCGCGGGCTTCGGCACCGGGCTGCTGTTCCTGGAGGGTCAGTGGGACGGTGTCTCGGTCCTCGGGCTGGCCGCCGCATATGCCCTCTGGCGGCGAGACCGGCCCGCGGCCGCCGGCTTCGCGCTCGGATTCACCGCAGCGATCGCCAAACCGCAATTGGTGATCGGGGTCGCGGCGTACATGATCGGGCGGCGCGACTGGCGCGCGGCCGGCGGGGCGCTCGCCGGAGCCGCCGTGACCATCGTGATCGGGCTCATTGGCGCTGGGCCCCATGCGCTGACCTCGTTCATCACCGCCATCGCCACGCCGAGCAATTCACCGACTGCGCAGATGCAGGGCACCACCGGGCTCTTTGGCTCGCTCTTCGGCCACGGGTCCGGCGTGTTCCTGCTGGCAGTGGCAGCCGGGATCGCCGCTGCGGCGGTGGCCGGATGGCTGGGAACGGTGGCTCATCGCCGGCCCGATCTTTTCGAGCCATCGCTCTGCGGCGCCGTGGCGCTCTCGCTCTTCGCGTCGCCTCATCTGCTGGGGCACGACCTGACGCTCCTCGCTCCCGTGCTCGTGGCAGAGCTCGCCTGGCTGGCCGGCCGACCAGGGGAGCGTCTGTGGCCGGGCCCGGCGACCCTTGGAATGATCGGTCTCTGGGTGCTGCTCTCGTTTGCCAGCCAGGCCGATCTCTCCCAGAACACGGTCGGCTTCCCCGGGAGAGCGACGCCGTGGGTCCTCCTGCTCATCGCCGCGGCCTGCTGCGCCCTCGTCACTCGGGCCGCACGCCCCGCGGTGGCGGGCCGTGAGCGGATACCGCAATCGGCCTTGGCGTAGGGAAATGCGTGCATTTTGACGTCGTGATGGGTACGTTCATACAGATGAAAGGCCCTGGGCGCAGGATGAGAACGGCACCATGAATAGAGGCGGCATCCCGATCGCTCGTATCGCTGGGATCAAGATCTCGGCGGACTGGAGCGTGCTGGTCATCGGAGCGCTCCTTGCCTGGGGCGTCGCCGGCGCCGTGGTGCCCGGCTACGCTCCAAGCACGCCGCTGTGGCTTGCCTGGACGGTCGGAGTCATCTCTGCGCTGCTCCTGATCGTCTCACTCGCGGCTCACGAGATGGGCCACGCACTGCTCGCGCGTCATCGCGGCCTCACGGTAGACGGCATCAGGCTCTGGCTGTTCGGTGGAGTCGCGCAGATCAGCGGCGACTGGGTCACCGGCAGAACCGAGATGCTGGTGGCGGCGATCGGCCCGGCGGTGTCCTTCCTGCTCGTGGGCGTCTTCGTCGCAGTGTCCTGGCTCCTGATCAGTGTGGGTGCCCCGACCCTCGTGACCATCGTTCCCGAGTGGCTCGCGGCTCTCAATCTGCTCCTGCTCGTCTTCAACCTGGTTCCCGCATTCCCGCTCGACGGCGGCCGGATACTGCGCGGCTTTCTCTGGATGCGGACCAACAACCGTATGGCCGCGACGGTCAAGGCCTCGAGGGCGGGCAGCTTTTTCGCGGTCGTGCTGATCGGCGTCGGCGTCCTCGACCTCTTCTTCTTCGACCCGTCGGCGGGCTCTGGTTGATGCTGATCGGCTGGTTCCTGCACACGGCGGCACGTGGAGAGGCACATGGGGAGCAGACGCGCCATGCCCTCGAAGGCATGCTCGTTGGCGACGTGATGTCCAAGGACCCCGTGATCGTCCCCTCCTGGATCACCGTGGAGTTGCTCGTCGATCAGTACGTCATGGGTCACCAGTTCACGTCGTTCCCGACCCACAGCATCGATGGACGCATCGACGGCCTGGTCACGATGCGCGGTATCAAGCAGGTGCCACAGACCCAGCGAAGCACCAAGCGAGTGATCGACATCGCGATCCCGGCCGACCAGGTACCGATCGCGCGCCCCGATGAGCACATCACCGATCTGCTCAAGCGCATCGGCGCGGCATCGAACGGCCGCGCAATGGTCTATGACGGAGGGACGCTGGTCGGCATCGTGTCGCCGAGCGACATCGCCAGGCTCTTTCAGACCGGCCCCGGCCGGTTGCCCGCCCGAGTCGCCGCCTAGCCGGAGAGGGGAAGGGCGTGTGCTGCGGCGGGCACGCGGTCGGGACGCCTTCGCCGTCCCGCCGCTCGCTCTCGCCGGGGTGCTAACCCCGGCTCCGAGACGGCCCGCCTCCGCACACGCCCTTCTCTCTCCTAACCCGTGTCGCCGCCCACGCTGAGGATCAGCTTCCCGAAGTTCTCTCCGCGGTAGAGCTGCAGGAGCGTGTCCGGGAAGTGCTCCATACCGTCGACGACATGCTCGACCGACTTCAGCCGCCCCTCGGCGATCCAGCCTGCCATCTCCTGTGCGGCCTCGGCGTAGCGCTGGGCGTAGTCGAAGACCAGGAATCCCTCCATTCGGGCCCGCTCGACGAGCAACGCCATGTAGTTCGACGGCCCGCGGGCCGGACCCTCGTTGTTGTATTGCGAGATCGAACCGCAGAGGACAATGCGGGCATGGCGCGCGAGCCTGGTCAGCACGATGTCGAGGATCTCGCCGCCGACGTTGTCGAAATACACGTCAACGCGGTCCGGACACCGCTCACGGAGCCCCGCGCGGACGTCCTCGTTCTTGTAGTCGACGGCCGCGTCGAAACCGAGCTCCTCAACGATGAAGCGGCACTTCTCGGCACCGCCGGCGATCCCGACGACCCGGCAGCCCTTGATCCGCGCGATCTGGCCGACGACCTGGCCGACGGCGCCCGCCGCGGACGAGACGACCACGGTCTCGCCCGCAACCGGGCGGCCGATCTCGAGCAGCCCGAAGTACGCGGTCATCCCAGGCATGCCGAGTGCGCTGAGATGGAGAACCAGCGGAACCAACTCGCCGGCCACCCGGATGACGCCGCGGCCATCACTGATCGCATAGTCCTGAACACCGAACGTCCCGACCACGTGGTCGCCGGCCTTGAAGTCGGGATGCCGCGACGCGACGACCCGACCCAGGCCGCCCGCCCGCATCACCTCGCCGAGGCCGACCGGTGGCACATACAGCGGCCGTCGTTCATCCACCCGCGCATGGCCGGGTCGAGCGAGATGTAGAGGACGCGAACCAGAAACTGGCCCTCGCCGGGCTCGGGGACCGGCTCCGTGCGGTACTCCCAGTCGCTGAGCGTGGGAAGGCCTTTGGGGCGTGCTGCGAGGCGCCACTGGCGGTTCACGGAGGCGCCGGCGAGTGCGGTTGTGGAACTCATCGCATCAGACTACGCGCGAGGGGCTGGTAGGCTCGGGTCCAATGCTGGGCGCCGGAATCATCCTCTTCCTCGCCGCGCTCCAGGGAGTCACCGAACTCTTTCCGGTGTCTTCGCTGGGCCACGCGGTCGTCATCCCGCGCCTGATCGGACTCAATTTCAACGAGACCAGCCCGGCGTTCGTCCCGGTGCTCGCCCTGCTGCACATTGGGACCGCCGGAGCGCTCCTCTTCCTCTACCGTCGCGACTGGGTACGGATCATCCGAGGATTCTTCGGCGCCGCGGTGAGCGGGCGTGTCAACAACCCCGATCAGCGCCTCGCCGTCATGCTCGTGGTCGGGACGATCCCCACAGGGATCATCGGCTTCCTGCTGCAGGATCCCCTGAAGTCGCTGTTCGGTGATCCTCGAGCCGCGTCGGTTTTCCTGATCGTCAACGGCGGGATCCTGTTAGCGGCGGAGATGTTCCGGCGCCGGGACGAGCGGCGCCGGTCCGTCGACAGCGCACCGATCCTGGCGCACGAGGAGGACGATCCGGCCTATCAGGCCGTCGACGGCCTGAGCCTCCGCACCGCTGTGATCGTTGGTTTGTTCCAGGTGGGCGCGCTCCTGCCGGGAATATCGCGCTCCGGGATCACCATGGCCGCCGGGCTCGTGGCCGGCCTACGCCACGAGGAGGCGGCACGATTCGCGTTCCTCCTGGCGACCCCGATCATCCTTGCGGCCGGCTTGCTCGAGGTGCCCACCCTCGGTCCCGATGCGCCGACCCTGGGCGTGGGGATCGGCGCCGCCGTCCTGTCCGGGTTGGTGGCGTACGCCAGCGCCCGTTTCCTGCTTCGCTACCTTCGCTTAGGACGCCTCGACCCCTTCGCGTATTACTGTGCGGCTCTCGGGGCCGCTGGCCTCGTCTTCATCCACTGACGGTCGCGAGCTGACGTGTTGAACTCGGGGAGGGTTCGCATTGGCCCAGGACCACACCCATCGGGAGACCTGTGATGCGGGGTAGCCGCCCACTCGCCCTAGCCCTTCTTGCTCTGGCCGTGGTCTTCGCCCTTGCGGCGATCTTTTACTTCACCCAGAAGACCAGTTTCCTCGCGTCCGGGAGCCCGACGATTCACTGGAAGCACGCGATCGTCTTCACGGTGCTCACCTTGCTCGCCGTGGTGGCCGCAAACTTCGCCAGGCCGAAGGTCGATCAAGGCCTGAGCTCCTGAAGGCCCACCTGGGCGAGCTCTCGTGACACCAAATCGCGCGGCAGAGATCTATCGCCAGTCGTTCAGCGACGAGCGGCGAGAGCGCCTGTTTCTGTCGTCGGTGTCATTTTTCACGACCTTCGCGGCAACCCGCGCGATCACGCACGCGATCCGTGATGGCGTGGGGCCGTTCCGCAACCTGACTGTCGGCGGCCGCCACTTCCATCATCTCGTGCTCGGCATCGCAGGGCTGCTGGGTACCGGCTACCTCTGGCTGATCGAGGTCAACACTGCCGGGAAGACGTCCGGCACCGAGGATGCCCTCGCGAAGTTCACGGCGATTCTCTACGGCGGGGCTTCGGCGCTGACGCTCGACGAGTTCGCGCTCTGGCTCGACCTCGAGGACGTGTACTGGACGAAGCAAGGACGTGCAAGCGTTGACGCGGTCGTGCTGTTCGGCGGCATGCTTTCGATCGGATTGTGGGGCCGTCCATTTTTCCGGGATGTGTTCCGAGAGCTGTCACACATCTGATCGACGACGGGCGCTTCGTTCTGCGCCGTCGCACGGCCACGTCACCACGAGTCGACGTACCGCCGTCGCGGCGCCTCGCGGGCTGAACGTCCGGGTCTGAGCATCACCGCCGCCACCAGCGCCCGGGTTGCGGCTGGGTCGATAACGTCATCGATCTCGAAATACGTTGCGGTGTTGAGGGCGGTGCCTCGTTCATATGCATCGGCCACCATGGCGTCGAAGCGTCGCTTGCGCTGCTCGTCGTCCTCGATCGCGTCCAACTCCTTCCGGTAGGCAAGCTTCACCGCACCCTCGAGCCCCATCCCGCCGAATTCGCCGGTGGGCCACGCGACGGTCATCAATGGCGCGCGAAAACTTCCACCCGCCATCGCCTGCGCGCCGAGCCCGTATCCCTTGCGCAACACCACGGTCATGAAGGGAACCGTGAGCGCGGCTCCGGCGAGGAACAGGCGGCTCGCGTGCCGGACCAGCGCGGTGGTCTCCGCGTCGGGTCCGACCATGATTCCCGGCGTATCGCACAGGAAAAGAACCGGCAGCCGGAACGCCTCGCAGAGTTGCAGGAAGCGTGCGGCCTTGTCGGCGCAATCGCTCGTGATCGCCCCGGCGAGATGCATCGGATTGTTGGCGACGATCCCGATCGGGTGGCCCTCGATGCGCGCGAGCGTGGTGACCATACCTCGCCCAAACCCGGGTCGCAGCTCGAGTGGCGAACCGGCATCGACGATGATCTCGACCGCACGGTGCACGTCGTAGGCGCGGCGCCGGCTCTCTGGAACGACGTCGCGCAGGGCCTGCTGATCGGGGGTTTCCCATTCATCCACCGGTCCTTGAAAGAACGACAGCGCATGGCGGGCAAGCCGCACCGCATCGGCTTCGTCGGCAGCGGCGATATCGATGACGCCGTTCTTCACCTGCACGTCGAACGGCCCCACCTGGTCGGCGTCGACCACACCGAGGCCGCCGCCCTCGATCATTGCGGGTCCGCCCATGCCGATGGTCGCGTCCGGCGTCGCGATGATCAGGTCGGAGCAGCCGAGAAGCGCCGCGTTGCCCGCGAAGCATCGCCCCGACGCGATCCCGATGCGGGGCACGACGCCGGAGAGCCGCGCCCAGAGGGCGAATGCCATCACGTCGAGGCCGGCGACCATGGCGTGATCGGTGTCGCCCGGCCGTCCGCCGCCGCCCTCGGCAAAGAGGACGACCGGTAGGCGGAGCCGTTCGATCACGTCGAAGAGCCGATCCTTCTTCCGGTGCCCCATGACGCCCTGTGTCCCGGCGAGGACCGTGTAGTCGTAGGAGAGCACCGCACAGTGCGCGCGCTCCTCGCCGACCAGCGCGCTGTTTACCCGCGCAGTGCCTGCGATGAGCCCGTCGGCCGGCGTGCGGCTGATGAGGTCGTCGACATTGCGGCGTCCGCGCTGCGCCGCTATCGCCAGGCCGCCGTACTCGACGAAGCTGCCCGGATCACACAGGTCGTCGAGATTCTCGCGTGCGGTCCGGCGTCCGGACGCGTGCCGGGCAGCGACGACATCGCCGCGGCTGTCGTCGCGAATCAGTTTGCGGCGGCGAAGTGTTTCCGCGAGGTCGGGGCGCGTGCTCGGCTGCTCCGGTTCGGGCATCCGATGAGCTTACGGGCGCCGGCAGGGCGCCGGCTGCGCGATCAGCCCGACACCCCGGCCGACCCGTTGCGTTGCGACGGACGCTGCGCCCGCCGGAGGAATGTGAACAGGTGAAGGTCGGGTTCGAACGGGTGCGGCGGCGAGGTCAGCTGGTTGGCGCCGACCCCGGCAGTCGTGTCCGGGATCGCCACAAAGTCGAGCTCGGTGAACCCCGCTTCCATGAACCAGACCCGAACGGTTGGTGTCAAATCTGGCGCGAACGTGCCGCGGGTCCAAATCACCGTCGCGTTCGGTGCGCACAGCGATGGCAGGTGCGCAACCGTGTGGTGAATGTCCTCGTCGGTGATGTTGCCGAAGATGCCGCACGCCAGCACGATGCCTGCCGGGACGGCACCCGCGAAACTGCTGGTGCTCGATGCATCTCCGGTGACGACCTCGATCGTCGGAGAGATCTCGGCGGCGCGTTCACGGGCGCGCCGGGCCAGTTCGGGGTCGAGCTCGACCAGGCGCGCGCGAACGTCGGCCTGACGCGGGTGCTCGGAAAGCACGCCGAGGATGTCGCGCCCATCGCCGGCGCACATGCTGATCACCCAGATCGGACCCGGCGGTGACGTGTCCAACGCCTCGCCGATGAGGCGCTGGACGACGGCGAGGCGACGCACGAGCGGCGACCCAGGCGTATAGCCTTCGTGCCACGCAGTCCACTCGCTCATGTCGCTTGGATCACTCCTCGTGGCGACACATCAGCCGAAGCCCTTCAGCGACACGTCACCAGAACTTTTCACACCCGCAAAAATGCCCGCTCAGGGATTCGAACCCTGGACCTTGGGATTAAGAGTTCCCTGCTCTACCAACTGAGCTAAACGGGCCAGGGCCCGATTCTAACCGGGGGTCACCGGCCCTCCGGACGGACCCGCTCCGCCTCCGACCCGTCCCGCGCGCCGTTCGCCGCCGAGCCACACCATCGATCGGTACTGCTGCGCCAACCGCATTCTCAGCGGCGGGGCCGACGGCACCACCGCGCCGGACATGGGCGACGTGGTCCGTCCCTCGATGGCGCGACGCAGGTCCGCCGCCCCATTTCCCGGGAACACGGTCAGCACCCGCCCGAGGTCGTGCGCTCCGAAGTGGCTGTCACCGGCGCCGAGTGCCGCCCCGAGCCGGTCCCGGTGCTCAGCGTAGAACGCGTCCAGGAGCCCCCAGGTCCTGGGGAGCACCGGCGCGGTATGCCGCAGCTCGATGCCGTCGACCCGATGGGTCTCGAGCAGGCCCCGCGCTCTGCCGGGCGTCATCGACGCGAACCAGGTCGGCATGAACGGGTGCGCGATGACGGCGAGACCGCCCGCGTCGTGGATCGCGTCGACCGTGTCCTCAACCGACATGTGCATGCGTATCTGCCGATCCAGGAACAAACCGACGATGTGGATGCCGGGCGGAAATACGGCGGTGACCTCCTCGCCGCGCACGACGTCGACGCCCAGCGCGGCGCCCGTCTCGATCGCCGGGCCGAGCTCGGAAATCGTGTCGTGATCGGTGATGCAAAGCACGCTCAGACCAATCGCGGCGGCCGCGCGGACCAGGTCTTCGGCGCTCACCATCCCGTCACTCGCGAGGGTGTGCGCATGAATCTCGGCGGCGGCGAGGCCGGCGGCGATACGCACGCGAGCAGTCGATCCCTGGCTCATCGATCCAGTGTAGTGGCCTGCTGAGAGTGCGCTGAGAAGAGCCGTTTGCGATCATCTCGTGGCGAAGTCGGTCGCGGATCCACTCATATACTCGAGGCAATGAGTGGGCCGACCCGCCTCCTCGTCGTGGACGACGAGCCGAGCATCACCGACTTCATCGCGCTCGGTTTGCGCCATGAGGGCTATGACGTCCGCACCGCACCCGACGGCCACGTCGCGCTGCGCGTGGTCGACGAGTTCAAGCCACACCTGGTCGTCCTCGACCTGATGATGCCGCGCGTCGACGGCTGGCAGCTCTGCCGCGCGCTGTCCGGTGATCGATCGCGTGGGATCATCATCCTCAGCGCGCGTGACGAGACCAGCGATCGCATCCAGGGCCTCGAGCTTGGCGCCGACGACTACCTCGTCAAACCATTCGACTTCGCCGAGTTGCTCGCCCGCATCCGTGCGGTGCTCCGGCGTCGCAACCCAGATCTCAGCCGCGTCATCCGCGCCGGCGACCTGAGCATCGACACGGCGACGCGCGAGGTTCGCGCCGGCGATCGCACCGTGGAGCTCTCGGTGCGGGAATACGATCTCCTGCTCTACCTCGCCAGCAACGTCGACCAGGTGCTGCCACGCCAGCGAATTCTCGATGAGGTGTGGGGGTACAACTTCTTCGGCGACGAGAACAACATTGAGGTCTACATCCGCTATCTGCGCACCAAGCTTGGCGACACGGCTCACGAGCGGATCCAGACGGTGCGCGGTGTTGGCTACCGGCTGCGCAGCACCGTGATCGGGAGCAACGCCGCGGCGCGGTAGGACGTGCGGCGCATCGGACACGCCCTCGCGTCGTTGCGGTGGCGGTTGACACTCACCTTCATCGCACTGCTGCTGCCGTTGCTGGTGCTGCTGGCGGGCTATCAGTACGTCACGCTGCGAACCAGCCTGATCAGCAATCGCGTCGGTGAACTGCAGGCCGACCTCAACTCCGCTCGACGTCTGATCACGGCCAGGGAGAAGGCGTTGGGAGCGACCACCACCGGCACAAAGCTTCTCTGCAAGGGCCATCCGGCACTGGTCGCACGGGCCGTGGCCAGCGCCGTGTCGACCGTGACCGGGCAGACGGTCCAGGTGGCCGTCTACGACAGCAGCCTCGTCGAGGATGCGGTCGCGCCGGTTGGAGCCAGCCCGCCCACCCTCGACTCCACGGCGCTCCAGCAGGTGATCAACAAGGGCACGCGATCGGGCGCCGAGCAGATCACCACCAGCAACGGCGATCAGCTCGTGGTCGGCTTCCCGGTGGCCGCCGGCAGCGGTGCCTGCGGCGTCGTGCAACTGTCCGTTTCGATGGCGCCGATCAACAGCCTGCTGAACGCAGAGATCCTGCTGATCACGGCCGGCGGACTGGTGGTGATGCATCCTCGCGACCGTTCTCGGCGTCGTGCTCACCGGCCGGACCCTGCGTCCGATGCGCCGTCTCGCCACGACGGCCGAGCAGCTCGCCGCCGGCGATCTCTCGGCGCGAAGCCGGCTGACGCCGAGCAGGGACGAGGTCGGTCAACTCGCGGGCAGCTTCGACCACATGGCAGACCGCATACAGGAAGCCTTCACCGCGCAGCAGGATTCCGAGGCGCAGGTACGCCGCTTCATCGCCGATGCGTCGCACGAGCTGCGCACCCCGCTGACGGCGCTCAAGGGGTACATCGACGTCCTGCGCAGGGGTGCCGGCCGGGAGCCCGCCGCGCTCGACGCGGCGCTCGAGGCCATGAGCAATGAGTCCGAGCGCATGCGCGGGCTCGTCCTCGATCTGCTGACGCTCGCGCGACTCGATGCGCACCGCGAGTCGCATCCCGAGGACTTCGACCTCAACGTCACGATCGGCGCCCTTCTCAACGAAGGCGTGCCGGGGATGCCTGCCATCGTGGAGCGCACCTTCACGCCGGGGGCACTCGTGGTTCGCGCCGACCGTGGCGCGGTCGGCACCATCGTGCGCAACCTGCTGGTCAACGCCTGCAAATACGCGCACGGTGCAGCACAGCACTGGAGCACCGCCGTCGAAGCGGGGTGGGCCAGGCTCGAGGTGCGCGACGAGGGGCCTGGCATCCCCGCCGTCGATCTGGATCATGTCTTCGAGCGCTTCTACCGGGGCGAGAAGACGCGGGCTCGCGAGGAGGGCGGAAGCGGCCTCGGCCTCAGCATCGTGCAGGGTCTGGCGCGGGCGCAGGGAGGTGACGTGGCCATCCGCAGCGCCGAAGGCGTTGGAACAACCGTCACCGTCTGGCTGCCCCTCGCTCCGGTGCCGCCGCCGCCCCCTACAGGTTGAACGGCGACTGAAACGAGAGGCCGCTCAACACCGTCAGCTGCCCGGTTGCCATGAGCAGGCCGAACCCGAAAAGGATCACGCCGGCGACGATGCTGATCACCCGCAGATGGCGGTTGATGCTGCGCAGCGGTCCCTGGAGCCGGTCGGCGAGCACCGCGACCAGCAGGAACGGGACCGCCAGCCCGAGACAGTAGATGACCATGAAGGGCAGGCCGCCGAACTCGCGGTTCTGGGCCAGGGTCAGGATGGCGCCGAGCTGAGGGCCGAGGCAGGGGAGCCATCCGGCGGCGAAGGTCAAACCCAGGAGCAGGCCGCCCGCCGCGCCACTCGACACCCGAAGATGGAAGCGCCGCTCCCGCTCGAGCCAGCCGAAGCGCAGCACCCCCATGGTCTGCAGCGCGAGCACCATGATGATCGCGCCGGCGATGCGATTGACCAGTTCGATGTTGCGCTGGAACACCGTGATCGCGAGCACTCCTTCGAGGAGGTAGTACTCGGCGATGAACACCACGCTGAAGCCGACGACAAACGCGACCCCGGTGGTGATCGCGGTGCTGCGGAAGGATGAGGTGGAGACGGTCCCCCCCGAGGCGACCGCCAGGGCCGGTTGCCCGGCGCGCCCGCTCAGATAGGCGGCATATGCGGGCATGAGCGGGAAGACGCAGGGCGACAGGAACGACACCAGGCCGGCGAGAAACGCGAGCGGGATCGACGGACCTGCTGTCACCCCAATCACGGCGCTAGCGTAGGTCGGCGACTGCTACGGAGGTCCTTCCACGTAGTACCGCTGCCTCCACCGGACGAAGACGTAGAGGGCGAGCAGCACGAAGAAGACCTCGTATACCAGCGGGGTCGGCCAGTGAAAGGCGGCCTGCGCGAAGCGCTGGATGCCACTGACGGCAGGCGGGGTCGCCACCGGTCTGGCAGACTGGGCGACCGGCGTCGCAGTCGGCACAGGCGTCGGGACCGAAGATGGCACCAGGGCGCCCGGGGCCTCGGGGACGAGCGGCGGCGGCGCCGGGGCGGTCGTGTCGCTCTCGATGTAGATGTGGCTGCCGCCGGTGGGTGGGTTCACCGCCACCATCACCTCGGGCGGCGTGGTGTTGGCGATCGCGATGGCGTCGACGTTCCGGTCTCCGCTGGGGAGACCGGTATCCGCCCGGTGGTATGTCAGACCGCCGTCGGTGGATCGATAGAAGTCGCCTCCCGAGCTCCCGCCCGCATCTGCGCCCGCGTAGGCCAGGTTCGGGTCCAGGGGACCGAAATGGGCCACGGTCAGCGTGAGCGCCTGGGGGACGCCCGTCCCGGCGGTCCAGGTGGCGCCGCTATCGCCGCTGCGGAAGATGCCCTGCGAGGTCGCAACGATCAGTGGCCGCTTGGGAACCGCGCGGTCGATCTGGCCGGCCGTGATCGACGACACATCTGCACCGGTGGGCAGCCCCGATTGGAGGACCTCCCAGGCGCCGCCCCCGGTGCTGCTGAAGAGGTATCCGGATGCCAGGGTGCCGCTGATGGTGCCGTCCGCCCCGGCAAGCACCGTGAATTGCGGGTAGTTCGCCGCCACGGCAACGGCGGCGATCGAATAGCGATCGAGGCCGCCGTCGTGCCAGACCCGACCGTTGGGGCTCAGCGCGACGCCGGCGTTGGTGCCGGCGGCTACGCCGTCATGTCCGAATGCCAGAGCCCGGACATCGAGGTCGCCGAGACCGCTCGAGGCGTCCGTCCAGGTCGCGCCGGCGTCGGCGCTCGCCAGGACGCCCTTCCCGTCGGTCCCGGCGAACGCGTTGGGGGGCGTGCGCGTGTCGAAACCGACCGTCCAGACGCGGATGCCGCTCAGCGTCCGGGTCCAGGTGGCTCCCGCGTCCCGGGAGACGTACACCCCGAGATCGGTGCCGGCGAGGATGGTGCTCGGCACCGACGGTTCGATCGCGAGGCTCCAGATCTTTCCCATCCCGAGGCCGGGAAGGGGCGCGACGACCGAAAACCCTCCCTGCGCAGCCGAGGCCGGGGCACCGAAGGTCGCCGATCCCCCCAGGAGCGCCAGGAGGAACAGGATGACTCCGAGGGCTCGCCGCCGCCGGCGAGTGGAGGGCATGGCGGATGGACAGGAGTGGGTGGTGGTGAGTTCTCACTGATGGGCGCTTGAGGGTGTCGAGTTGGAGTGACGGCGCCGCGAGGTCTCGCGCCGCAATCGGGGAGACGGGCCAAGAATAGCGCGCGCTCCGGGTTTCGCGGCCGCCGTGGCGCGGTATCTGCGAACCAGATGGCAACGACCTTCAAGGACTACTACGCGATCCTGGGCGTTCCGCGGACGGCCACCGAGAAGGAGATCCGCACCGCCTTCCGCAAGCTCGCGCGCAAGCATCACCCGGATGTCAACCAGGGCGACAAGGCAGCCGAAGACCGTTTCAAGGAGATCAACGAGGCCAACGAGGTCCTCGGCGACCCGGAGAAGCGGAAGAAGTACGACGAGCTCGGGCCGCGCTGGCAGGAGTACGAGCAGTGGGAGCGGGCCGGCCGCCCCGGACCCAACCCCTTCCAGAACAACAACGAGCAGTTCGGGTATCGGACGGTGTCACCCGACGAGCTCGAGGGCATGTTCGGCGACAGCGCCCCGTTCAGCGACTTCTTCCAGCAGTTCTTCGGTGGCGGTCAGGCGCCATCCGCGTTCAACTCGGGCCGCGGCCGGCGAAGGGTCGCTCGGCGTGGCCAGGACGTCGAGGGCGATACCGAGATCAGCCTCGAGGATGCGTACGCCGGCTCGACCCTGACAGCGGACCTCAGCTCCTCCGATGGTCCGCGGAGGGTGGAGATCAAGGTCCCGGCCGGGATCCACGAGGGCGCGCGGATTCGCGCCGGCGGCCAGGGTGGCCAGGGTCAGAACGGCGGGCCCCGAGGCGACCTCTTCATCCGCGTCCACATCCGGCCGCACCCTGGCTTCACGCGTCACGGTGACGATCTCACCGTCCGCGTTCCGACGCCGCTTGCCACCGCGATCGCCGGTGGCACCGTAGCCGTCCCGACGCTGCGCGGCACGACGGCACAGCTGTCGGTCCCGGCCGGCACGCAGAACGGCGCCCGCCTCCGGCTTCGTGGCCTCGGGATGCCCCATCTCAAGGGCGGCGGTGCAGGCGATCTGATTGCCACCATCGACGTGCGTCTGCCCCACCCGACGCCGGAACCGCTGCTCGCCTGGGCGCAGTCCGAGGAGCAGTCCTCCGTCTGACCTCGGTCCTACGAGACGGTGAGGGCGTGCTCGCGGGTGCTCCGTTTGATCGTGCAGACGTCGCCTTCGCAGGTGGACGCGATGACGTCGACGGTGAGAACGCCACGGCCCGCCGTGCCCAACCGGAGATCGAGGTGCGCCGGGAGGCTGTCCAGAGCCCAGGACCGCGGCCCGGCACCGAGGAGGCTCTGAGGATCGACGCTCACGCTCACATGCACCGGCGGACCCTGCTGTGCGTCGAGATCGAGCCCGCCGAGGTCCACATTCGCGTCGAGCACAAGCGCGGCACCGGCGCGTCCGGCCAGCGCGGTGCCTGCCGGCTCGACGCTGCCACCCACGTCGTGGACGTGGATCTCGCTCACGACGCCGGTGGTGATGTCGACGGTGATCACGCGGTCATGGTTGGTGTCCGCGACCAGGAGACGGCCATCCGGCAGGACATCCAGCCCACCGGGCTCGTCGACAGGCTCGCTCAGCCCTATCGTCCGGAGCACCCCGGCATCCCACACCCGGAGCAGTGAGTTGAAGGTATCCGCGACGGCGATCGAGCCGCCGGGGAGAGCCACGACACCGAGCGGATGCTGCAGCTTCGCCGTCGCCCGGTCGCCGTCATCGCGTCCCCATTCGAAGAGACCCGTACCGACAAGGGTCTCGACCCGGCCGTCGCGGACCACGCGGAGCGCCGAGACTTCGGAGTTGGCGAACGCAACGGCCCCGTCGTCGAGCAGGGTCAAACCGCTCGGCTGAGCGAGGTGCGCATCGCGCGCCGGACCGTCGCGCAGCCCCTCCGCCCGGCTGCCGGCCAGCACCTCCGCCTCACCACCGTTGGCTGGAATCGCGACGATTCGATGGAGACCTGCCTCGGCGACCGCGATCCTGCAGTCGGGAAGCACGAACGCGTCCCAGGGTGAGCGCAGGCCCGAGGCGAGCACCCGCCGTTCGCCGCCGGGAAGAGCGACGGCAACCAGCTCTCCTGGGACCGTGTCGCAGACCAGGAGGCGATCCGCGTCGAAGCGAACCCCCTGGGGCTGGTGGAAGTCGCGGAGCTCGTGGCGGATGGTGCCATCGAGGTTGCAGACGAGCACGCGATCGTTGCCGGTGTCGGCGATGGCGATTCGGATTCCGCCGTCCGAGCAGACCTTGCCGGGGAACGCGAGGGTTCCCGTGTCTCTGACCGGGACCGGCGTGAACGCCCGCCCGGCGGCGAGATCGGCTCGGCCTTCGATGAGTTGAGCGACGACCTTCTCGAGCGCCGGTCCGTTTCCTTCGCCGGAGGCCATGGCGACGACGTACCCGTCGGGGTCGATCACCACCAGGGTGGGCCAGGCGCGCACTCCATACAGCTGCCAGGTTTCCAGATCCGGGTCGTCGAGCACCGGGTGACCGATCCGGTGCCTGCGGACCGCCCGCGCCACGGCTGCGTGGTCGGCCTCGTGGGGGAACTTCGGCGAGTGCACGCCGATGACCACCAGGCGATCCCCGAATCGCGTCTCGAGCGGGCGCAGCTCCTCGATGACGCGAAGGCAGTTGATGCAGCAGAACGTCCAGAAATCGAGCACCACCACGCGTCCGCGAAGGTCGCGCAACTCGAGCGGCTGTTCCGTGTTGATCCAGCCGCCCGCGCCACGAAGCTCCGGGGCGCGAACACGTCCGAGCGTTGTGGTCATCGCTGTCCCATCATCGCGCGTGGCGAATGCGAAGGGGATTGGCTGGGGGCGGCCGTATTCAGGCAGTTGATATACTGCAAACAGCGGTAGGTTGGTGCACCGGCCAACGGCGCGAGGGGAGCGCCGCTGGACGTCGATTCTTTTGAAACTCTCCCTATCCCTTCCTGACCGGCAGGGGGTGGCCCTCCGCCCCCTGCCACTTTTTCAGAGCCTCTCGAGGCTGACGGTTTGCCGTCAGTCGAGCAGTGGAGTGCGCACCAGGGTGTGCTCCCGATCCGGTCCAACCGACACGACGTTGACCGTCGCGCCGCACAGCTCACCGACGCGTTCGATGTAGTCGCGACAGCCTGCGGGGAGGTCCTCGTAGCGCCGGCATTCCCGAGTTGGTGACATCCACCCGGAGAACTCCTCGTAGATCGGCTCGACGTGCTTGAGGTGCGAGATGTTGGCCATCGGATGGTCCCAGTACTCGCCTTTGCTCAGGTAGCCGGTGCAGATCTTCAGCGTCTCGAGCTCGTCGAGGACGTCGACCTTGGTCAGGACCATGGCGTCGATGCCGTTGGTGGCGACGGCGTAGCGGGACACGGCCGCGTCGAACCAGCCGACCCGACGTGCGCGGCCCGTCGTCGTCCCGTACTCGGCGCCGACCTCGCGGAGCTGGTCACCGAGGGTGTCGGTCAGCTCGGTGGGGAATGGGCCGTAACCGACGCGCGTCGTGTATGCCTTGAAGACCCCCACGGTCCGGGTGATTCGTGACGGGGGTATCCCGCTGCCAGTGCAGGCCCCGCCCGCAGTTGGTGACGACGATGTCACATACGGGTAGGTGCCGAGATCGATGTCGAGCATCACGCCCTGCGCGCCCTCGAGAAGGATTTTCTTGCCCGCGCTGAGTGCGTCCTGGATGAGCGGATAGATGTCGCGGATGTACGGGTCGATGCGCTCCGCGTAGCCGAGGTACTCGTCGAGGATCTCCTTCTCGTTGAAGGGCTCGGCGCCGTACAGGCGAGTCAGGCTCTCGTTCTTGAGCCGCAGCACGAAACGGAGCTTCTTCTCGAGGAACGCGGGCTTCTGCAGGTCGCCGATGCGAAACCCGATGCGGCGCACCTTGTCCTCATACGCCGGCCCGATGCCGCGCCAGGTGGTTCCGAGGCGATCGTCACCACGCAGCTCCTCGCCGAGCTGGTCGAGCACCGGGTGATACGGCATCACCATGTGAGCGCGCTCGCTGATCACGAGATTGCGTGCCGGAATCCCGCCCGACTGGAGCTCGTCGAGCTCCTGGAGAAACGCCTTCGGATCGACGACGACGCCGTGACCGATGACACAGGTGGTCTCGGGATAGAGGATGCCGCTCGGGATCAGGTGGAAGCGGTGCTCCTTGCCCCCGGTGACAACCGTGTGGCCGGCGTTGTTGCCGCCCTGCGAGCGGATGACCATGTTGACGGCGTCGGCAAGCAGATCGATGACCTTGCCCTTGCCTTCATCGCCCCACTGACCGCCGACCAGAACTGTGACGCTCATCGCGGCGCGAAGCGTACTGGACAGGGCACGTGCGAGCGGTTGTTTAGCCGAGGGCCAGTGTGGAAAACCTGTTCAATGCCGGGATTTGGACCGGCAGGAACCCGAGAAACATGGCAGACAAGACCCCGTTGACCGAGTTGACCGACCAGCTTCCACCCGACTGGAAGTGGGTGGCGTTGTTCCACGCCCCCGACGGTTTCGAGCGCGAATGGCGTGGGTGGCTGGGTGCCGCGGTGCACGAGGAAGATCTGTCTCTGCTGCGCTGGTGGGGCCAGAGGGCCGACAAGACCGCCTGAGCGACCGATCCTCATTGGCGCACCGAGCCGGACCACGCCTGCACTGAGACAATGGAGGCGGCGCCGGTACGATGCGGAGACGATGCCGACATCGAGTCAGAAGGCCGACTGCATCTTCTGCGCCATCGTCCGAGGCGACGCGCCGGCGAGCTTCCTCCATCAAGACGACATCGTTGTCGCCTTCATTCGAAGCGCGATCCGTTTGACAGACGCCCCAGGGCTCCGTGGCAACTGAGACGGTCGGCACCCGACTGCAGCGCTACCGCGCGGCGCCGTGGTGGCCGAATGCCGCGACGCTCGTCCTTGCCGAGCTGGGCCTCGGTGCTGCGCTCCTCGTTCCGATCACCTTCAGCGATCCGAACGGCGTCGACCCGTACCTGGCGAGGCTGAGCGTCGCGTCGGTCCTGATCGCCCTTCCGTCGGTCTTCATCCGACGTCTCGAGCCGGCGCGCCCGATTCTGTTCGCCCTGGCGGCCGTCGCCGCAACGTACACGCTGCTCTCGGCGGGGCCGCAGATACTCTTCGACCTGTTTGGTCAGCGCTCGGGCAGCTTCGACGCGCAGGTCTTCTGGTCGTCGGTCGCACAGGCGCTCGGCACGCTGCTCATCGCGTTCGCCTCGTGGCGGACCGTCGCGCCGGCGTGGCGACCGTCGCTGCGGATGCGCCATCTCGGTCTCGGAGGCCTCGCCGCCGGCGTTATCGGCAGCGTCGTCCTGATCGGCCTCGGTCTGGCGCTGCCCGCAGGCGTGCTCGGACGCCTGGCGCTGCAACCGGTGGCGTTCGGCCGGGACTTCCCCTTGCTCGGACCGGCGAACGCGCTCCAGGCCTTCTCCCAGGAGGTGCAGTTCCGCGGTCTGCTGCTTGGCGCGCTGGAGCGGACCATGAGCCCGCGTTGGGCGAATGTCTGCCAGGCAGCGGTCTTCGGCCTCGCCCACCTGGCCATCAGCTACGGTGGACCTGAAGCGCCGTTCGTGCCCATCACCTTCCTCGTCGGCCTCGCATTCGGCTGGCTCGTGCGCCGCACCAACTCGCTGTGGCCGGCGGTGATCATCCATGCGGTCGCGGACATCGCCCTGCAGTTCGGCATCGTCCAGGGGCTGTATGGGTTCTGATCACCGCAGGCGAGCGCTGACCGCGACGGTCGCGGCGTGCATCGCGCTCACCGTCGTCCTCATCGGCAGCGCGCCGGCCCGCGCGGCGCTCGCGTGGTGGAGCCCGGTGGCGCTGCGCGGCACCGCGATCGCACGTGTTTCTGCCATAGGCGACACGATCATGGTGCGCACCGCGACGGGCGCGACGCTGCTGTCGACCGACGGTGGGACCACCTTCGCGACGGCTCCCGCCACCGCCGCCTTCCCGCCGCTCAACGTGGTGATCACCGGCAAGGAGCGCTGGGAGATCGATCCGGCCGGGCGCGTGCTGCACGCCGCTGATACGGCGGTGAGCACGACTCCGCTGCTCGACCCGGGCTCGCCCGATCTCGGCGCGGGCGCGGATCTGATCGCCGCACCAGCCGCACTCCCCGGCGTCGTGGTTGCGGTCAGCACGGACGGCACCGTCTGGCGCCGTGGCCAGGACGGCGACTGGAAGCGGGCGCTCCTCCTGCTCCCGGCGAGCCTGGTTCAGGGCGTTCCGCGGATCACCTCGGTCACCGCGTTCACCGTGCCACTCAGCGACGCCATCTATCTGGGCACCGATGGCTATGCGGATCTGATCAGCACCGACGGCGGCGACGACTGGATTCGCGCCGGCCCCGGACTCCCCGACTCCGTGTACTCGCTCTCCGCGGATTCCGGGCGCCATGCCGTCTACGCAGGCACGTCCGACGGACTCTGGGAACACGTGCTCCAGAACCTCCCGGCCCCTCCCGCATACCAGGATGCGGCGCTCATCTGGCGCTGGCTCGGGATCGGTGCGGTGACCCTGGTTGCGTCCGCAGCGGCCCTGCTCGCCATGGTGCGTCTGGTGCCGCGTCGCCTCGAAGCCTGAGGCGACACGCCGCGACGACCGCTTCCGCTAGCGTGACCGTATGGCCAATCGCCTCGCGGCTGAATCCAGTCCGTACCTGCTGCAGCACGCCGAGAACCCGGTCGACTGGTACCCGTGGGGGGATGCCGCCTTCGAGCGCGCGCGCAGCGAGGACCGCCCGGTGCTGCTCTCCGTCGGCTACAGCGCGTGCCATTGGTGCCACGTCATGGCCCACGAGTTCTTCGAGAACCCGGGGATCGCGTCACTGATGAACGAGCTCTTCATCAGCATCAAGGTCGATCGCGAGGAGCGACCGGACGTCGACTCGGTCTACATGGGCGCGGCGCAGGCGATGGGAGTCCACGGCGGCTGGCCGCTGACCGTCTTCCTCGACTCCGGCGGGCCTGCCCTTCCACAGCGGGACGTACTTTCCGCCCGAGGACCGCCCGGGGATGCACGGCTTTCCAGCCGTGCTCCGAGCTGCGGCCGCCGCCTATCACGGGCAGCGGGATGAGATCGGTGCCATGGGCGAGAAGGTCCGAGACGCGGTCGCGCCGCGCACGCTCCCCGCGCCGGGCGAGCCGACCGCCGCGCTGCTCGACGATGCGGTGCAGAAGCTCGCGGGGGAAACCGATCGCGCCCACGGCGGTTTCGGCGCGGCGCCGAAGTTCCCCCATCCGCAGGCGCTCGACCTGATGCTCCGCCGCTCGCGGCTCAGCGGCGATGTCACGGTGAGGGACGCGGCAATCCTCACGCTCGACGCGATGTCGCGCGGAGGCATCCACGACCAGGTCGGCGGCGGCTTCCATCGCTACAGCGTCGACGCGCGCTGGGCTGTGCCGCACTTCGAGAAGATGCTCTACGACAACGCGCAGCTGGCGCCGGTGTATCTGCACGCGTACCAGGTGAGCGGCCGTGACGACCTGCTCGAGACCTGCACGCGAACCCTCGACTACATGGCGCGCGAGCTGCTGCTCCCCGGAGGCGCGTTCGCGGCGTCCCAGGATGCGGACAGCCCAGGCGGCGAGGGAGCGTTCTTCGTGTGGACTCCGGCTCAGCTGCGCGACGCACTCGGTGCAGACGACGGCGCGCTCGCCGCGCGCGTCTTCGGCGTGGTCGACGGGGGCAACTTCGAGCGCGGGACGACCGTGCTGTCGATGCCCTATCCACTGGCCCAGGTGGCGCGGTCGATGTCAACCAACGAACCGGCGTTGCGTGCTCGCCTCGAGGACATCCGCACGAGACTGCGCGCCGAGCGCGCATCTCGTCCCGCGCCCGAGCGCGACGGCAAGGTGATCACCGCGTGGAACGGGCTCGCGATCGGCACCTTTGCCGAGGCGGCGGCCGCACTCGAGCGACCCGACTACCTCGCCGTCGCGGCTGCGTGCGCGGATTTCGTGCTCGAGCACCTGGTGCGCGATGGCGTGGTTTATCGCATCTGGAACGGCGCCGAGGGCCGCATCATCGGGTTTCTCGATGACGTCGCCAACCTCGGCGATGCCTTGCTGACGCTCTATGAGGCGACCGGCCGGCCGCGGTATTTCACCGCGGCGCTCGAGCTGTGTGGCCGCATCGTCGACCAGCATCGGGACGGCGACGGCAACTATTTCGATACCGCCGGCGACTCGGAACCGCTGATCGTGCGGCCCCGCACCATCGACGACAATCCGGTGAGCGCCGGACAGTCGGTTGCGGCGGCGCTGTTCTGCCGGATGCACGCGTTCACGGGTGATGACCGGTGGCGCGCATATGCCATGGAGATCATCGCCCCGCTCGCGACAGTGGTCGCTCGCGCCCCGCTGGCGGTCGCCGGTCTCGCTGCGGCGATGGAGCTGGCGGTCGGGCCGATGCGAGAGATCGCGATCGCCGGTGACCGGGACGACGCACGGACCCGTGCCCTCCTCGACGTCGCGCAGCGGCGGTTCGACCCGATGACGGTGCTTGCCTGGGGACCGTCCGGCGACGTCCCCCTTCTCGACGGCCGCATGCCGGTGAACGGCATGCCCGCCGCGTACGTGTGCCGCGGCTTCGTCTGCGAGGCGCCGGTGACGGCGGTCGCCGACCTCGAGCGTCAGCTCGCGGTTCGCAGCTGAACGGTCAGAACTGACCGCAGCCTGACGGAGTCGCCATCTCCTCCAGCGGTGGAAGGAATTCGAACACGGGCAGGCGTCGCTGATCACCCACCGGCAGATAGTCGCCGGTGTGCGAATCCTCGGCGTACTCGAGGTGCGGCCCGCGGGTGGTGATCTCGCGGAGCGCGGCGACGAGCCGGTCGATGTGCTCGACGGTGGTCCCGATCCCGAACGACGCACGGATCGCTCCGGGGATTTCCTGGTGCTCCCCGCGCCGGAGCCGCTCGCGAATCGTGTGCGCGTCGGCGATGCTCACGCCGAGCAGATGCGTGATGTAGGGGTGCGCGCAGAAGCAGCCGTGGCGAACGCCGATGGCGTACTCCGCGCTCAGCACCGAGGCCACCAGCGCGTGATGCATGCCGTCGACGGTGAACGTGCTCACGCCGAGACGGTCGATGTCGGAACCGTCCCACAACCGGAGCCGGTGCAGGTTCGGGAGATCGTCGATCTGTCCGTCGAGATACGCGAGCAGACGCTTCTCGTGCGCGCCGATATGGCTCATGCCGGTGCGGTCAAGCACGGTGCACGCCGCTCCCAGGGCGATCGCACCCACGACGTTGGGGCTGCCTGCCTCATGCCGGTCGGGGATCGGCGCCCACTGCACGTCATCGGTGGTCACGTAGGTGACCGCACCTCCGCCGGCGAGCATCGGCTCGGCATCACCGAGCACCGCCGAGGGCCCGATCAGCACGCCGCCACCGAATGGCGCGTACATCTTGTGGCCGGAGAGCGCCAGGAAGTCGATCCCCATCGCGACCATATCGATCGTCCGGTGCGGCGCCAGCTGAGCGGCGTCGACCGCGAGCAGCGCGCCGTGCTCGTGGGCCAGACGACCGATCTCCGCAACCGGGAAGACCTCCCCGGTCACGTTGCTCGCGCCGGTGACGGCGACGACCCCGATCGGGCGATGGCGGTCCTCGAGCGCACGACGCAGCTCGGCGAGCAGCTGCTCTGGGGACTCGGGCGCGTCGAGCAGCTCCACCCGCGCGAGACGCCGCCAGGGCAGCATGTTCGCGTGATGCTCGACGATGGTGCTGAGCACCGCCTGGCCTGGGCGCAACACCAGACAGTGGGTCAGGAGATTGATCGCCTCGGTCGTGTTTCTGACAAAGATCACTGCATCGGATGACCGGGCGCCTGCGAACGCCGCCACCGCGGAGCGCGCCGCCTCGTACGCTCGGGTCGACACCTGCGAGGCGAACCCGGCGCCGCGGTGCACGCTCGAGTACCAGGGAAGAAATTCGATGACGGCGTCGGCGACGGCCTCCATCGCCGGCGTGCTCGCCGCCATGTCGAGGTTCACGTAGGTCCGTGTCTCGCCACCGGCGAGTTGCACCTCAAGGTCCTGGCCCACGAGGCGCGGGAGGACCACGCCGCCGCGGCGCGAGGGACGGGTTCGGCGGGACGATTCGGTGAGCATCAGGCTTTCGAGGGTACTGCCAACCGTCCCTCGAGGATCACGCTGGCCACGATGTCGCCCCCGAGGTGATAGCCCACGTCGATCCAGCTCGGCGTCTTGAGGATCACCGCGTCGCAACGCAGACCCGCACGCAGGATGCCGCGATCGGTCAGGTCGAGCGCGGCGGCGCCGCCCGCCGTGGCCGCCACCAGCGCCTGCGCCGGAGTGAGGCCGCCGAGCGCGACCGCGAGCGAGATCATCAGCGGCATCGACTCGCTGTAGCAGGTCCCGGGGTTGCAGTCGGTCGCCACGGCCACGGTGCACCCGGCATCGAGGAGGCGCCGTCCCGGCGGGGGTGGACCACCCAGGACCAGCGACGCACCCGGAAGGATCACGCCGACGACACCGGCCTTGCCGAGCGCCTCGAGGTCGGTGTTGGTGGCGTGCTCGAGATGGTCCGCGCTCACCGCGCCCACCTGCGCGGCGAGCAGTGCGCCGCCGCTGTGCGAGCGCTGCTCCGCATGGATCTTCGGGCGCAAGCGATGGACTGCGGCAGCGGTGAAGAGTCGCTGGCATTCGGCGACCGAGTACGCTCCGGACTCGCAGAACGCGTCGACGAACACCGCACGTTTGGCCGCGCCGGCGACACCACGGGTGCACACATCGTCGAGGAATGCGTCGCGTGAGCCGCCCGGGGTCGCGTGCAGCGGAAGGTATGTCGCCACGACGTCGGGCAGGTCCTCCCATCGACGCAGCTGGTCGGCAGCGTCGAGCTGGCGCATCTCGGCGTCGTGCTCCAACCCGTAGCCGCTCTTCACCTCGACGGTGGTGGTGCCGTTCGCGAGCATGCGCAGCGCGCGCTCCCGACCCGCCGCCACCAGATCCTCGAGGGTCCCGGCTGCGGTGGCGCGAACGGTCGCGCGGATGCCGCCGCCGGCGGCGGCGATCGACTCGTAGGTCGCGCCCGCTGCGCGCTGTGCAAATTCATCGCCGCGGTCGCCGAGCCAGACGATGTGCGTGTGCGCGTCGACGAACCCGGGCATGACCGCGGCACCGCGAGCATGGACCTCGAGCGCTCCGCGCGGGATGTCCGATCGGTCGAGCCCCGCCTCGGGACCCGCATAGACGATGACCCCGTCGCGTGCGACCAGTGCGGCGTCCCGCACCACGCCGGGCGGTTCGCCGAGCAATGGGTCACACGTGCAGAGCGCGCCGATGCCGTGGACCACGATCGCGGTCATGGCTGGTGCCGGTGTCGGGCTCGGGTCGCCAGCCCGCTGCAGAACTTAAGGAATGTTGCGGCCATCAGACGCACCGTCATGGCATTGACGTCGGCGTTCGCGTCCACCTCGCACAGGTCCGCCGCGATCACGTGAGGCTCGGCGCCGAGCAGATAGGCGGCGCGCAACAGGTCCTCCGGTTGCATGCCACCGGGGAGGCTCGCGGGGCACGCCGGCGCGAAGGCGCGATCGACCACGTCGATGTCGAAGTCGACAAAGATCCGCTCCGCCCCGCGCGCGGTCAGCTGTGCGATCGACGATGCGATGACCGCGTCCATCCCGTCGCGCACGATGGTGTGCAGGGGCACGATGTGAATCCCCTGCGCGCGTGCCCAGTCCGCATGCTCGCGCGCATTGCCGAGGGGATGGATGCCGATCTGTGCCACCCGCTCCCCGGGCAGCCCGGCCTCGATAAGCTCGCGAACCGGCGTTCCGTTGCGCGACCCTTCGGTCGCCGGACGGCAGTCATGGTGCGCATCGACGGTGAGCAGCCCCCATGCTCCGGGCCTGGCGCTCATCATCGCGAGCAACGCCGGGCGGGTGAGCGAGTTGTCGCCACCGATGACTACAACGTGATCGACGGTGCCCGCCGCCAACTCGGCGGCCAGTCGGATGCGCTCGTGCGCGGCGCGAGCGTCGACGTCCTCACGGTCCCCCTCGACATCGCCGAGGTCCCTGACATGCAGCTCGGTGAGGTCGACGTGCGCTTCCGCGTCCCACGTGGGGAAGCGTTGCAGCGCGGCGCGGAACGCCGGCGGTGTCGACCACGATTCGACCGGTGTGATCGATGCCCTGGCGATCGGCGCGCCGAGCACCACCAGGTCGGGCCTGGCCGCGTCGCTCGCGAGCCACTCGCGAGCGTTCACGTGCCCGGCGCACCCGCGTCAAGCATGGGCACGCGCACCCCGCGCTCGCGAGCCGCGTCGCGAGCCTCCGGATACCCAGCATCGGCGTGCCGCATAACCCCGGTGGACGGGTCGTTGGTGAGGACCAGCTCGCATCGACGGGCGGAGAGTTCGGTGCCGTCGGCGCACACCTGAGCACCCGCGTGAATCGAGAGCCCCATGCCGACGCCGCCACCGTGATGGACGGCGACCCACGTCGCCCCGCTCGCGGTGTTCAGCAGCGCGTTGAGCACCGGCCAGTCGGCGATCGCGTCGCTGCCGTCGCGCATCGCCTCCGTCTCGCGCATCGGGGAGGCGACTGATCCGCTGTCGAGGTGGTCGCGCCCGATGACCACCGGCGCTGAGAGCTCGCCGCTGCGCACCATGTCGTTGAATCGGAGGCCGGCGAGATGTCGCTCGCCGGCAGCCGAGCCAGCAGATTCGCGCGGGAAGCCCCTGGAACTGCACGCGCTCTTTGGCCAGGCCGAGCCAGCGGTGCAACCCGTCGTGATCCGGAAACAACTCGAGCATCGCCGCGTCGGTACGCGCGATGTCCTCGGGATCACCGCTCAACGCGACCCATCGGAACGGCCCACGTCCCTCGCAGAACTGATCGCGGATGTACGCGGGGACGAACCCGGGGTACGAGAAAGCGCCGGCGAAGCCACCGATGCGCGCCTGGTCGCGCAGCGAGTTGCCGTAGTCGAAGACCTCGGCGCCGCGGCGCTGATACTCGACCATCGCCTCGCAGTGGCGCGCCATCGAATCACGCGACCGTCGCATGTACTCGTCGGGATCGCTCGCGCGCAACGCTGCCGCCGCCTCGAGGCTCAGCCCGGCTGGGATGTAGCCGTTGAGGGGTCGTGTGCGCTGGTCTGGTCGGTGACGACGTCGATCGCGAGCGACGACGCGAGCAGCGCGGGCAGCGCTTCCGCCGCGTTGGCGCACACTGCGACTGACAGGGCGCGGCCCTCCTCGCGCGCCACGTCGCAGCGACGGACCGCCGCGTCGAGCGTGTCCGCGACCTCGTCGACGTACCCGGTGTCCAGCCGCCGCTGGATGTGCCCGGGGTCGACGTCGATGCAGAGCGCGACGCCGCCGCTCATCGTGACCGCGAGTGGTTGGGCGCCGCCCATGCCACCCAGCCCGGAGGTCACCACCAGGCGGCCGCTCAGGCTGCCGCCGAATCGCTTGCGCGCCACCGCCTCAAAGGTCTCGAAGGTGCCCTGCAGGATGCCCTGGGTGCCGATGTAGATCCAGGAGCCCGCGGTCATCTGCCCGTACATGGTCAGTCCGAGGGCTTCGAGCCGCCAGAACTCTTCCCACGTCGCCCAGCGCGGTACGAGGAGCGAGTTCGCGATCAGCACTCGCGGTGCCATCTCGTGCGTGCGGGCGACGCCGACCGGCTTCCCCGACTGCACCAGCAGGGTCTCGTCGTCGCGCAACGATCGCAGCGTCGCCACGATGGCGTCGAAGCACTCCCAGGAGCGCGCCGCCCGCCCCGTGCCGCCGTAGACGACCAGCGAGTCCGGGTCCTCGGCGACCGCCGGGTCGAGATTGTTCATGAGGCAGCGAAGCGGTGCCTCCGTCTGCCAGCTGCCGCAGGTGAGCGTCTTCCCGTGTGGCGCGCGCACCGGGCGGGCCCCTGCGCTCATCGCAGCGTCACCCCTGCGGCGGCGAGAGCGCCCAGCCATTCCCGGTCGCGCGCCCATTCCTCGGCACTCTCAAGGTCTCCGCTGAGGATGCGGTCGGCGCCGAGCTGAGGGGCGCGGGTCCGCAGCGATGCGATCACCGCGCCGGTGGCGGACGCCGGGCGGAGCGGCTGGCGCATCTCGATTGCCTGGGCAGCGCTCAGCGCCTCGATGGCGAGCACGGCGCGTAGGAGGCCGACTGAGCGCCGCGTGCGGAGCGCCGCCTCGTACCCCATCGACACGTGGTCCTCCTGGCCTGCGCTGGTTGCAGCACTCTGCACCGCGAAGGGCGTGGCCGCGTGGCGGAGCGACCCGACCATTGCCGCGGCGGTGTACTGGGTGATCATCAGACCGCTGTTGAGGCCGGGCTCGGGGCTCAGGAAGGCGGGGAGGCCTCGCGAGCGTGCCGGATCGAGCAGCCGGTCGACGCGGCGTTCGCTGATCGCGGCCACGTCGGCGCACGCCGACGCCAGCAGGTCGGCGGCATACGCAAGCGCCTGCCCGTGGAAATTGCCGGCGCTGACGACCTCGTCGCCGAGGACCACCGGGTTATCGACAACGCTGGCCAATTCGTGGTCGACGGTCTGACGGCAGAACGCGACGACGTCGCGCGCCGCGCCGTGCACCTGTGGCGCGCAGCGCAACGAGTACGCGTCCTGCACGGCGTGGTGAGAGGGGCGGTGGGAGGCGACGATCGGGCTGCCCTCGAGGAGCGCGCGAAGGTTCGCCGCCGAGTTCGGCCTGCCCCTGCGCGGGACGGAGCGCGACCACCCGCTCGTCGTACGCCACCGTCGTGCCGAGCAGGGCTTCGACGCTGAGCGCGCAGGCGATGTCGGCGAGGCGAAGCAGGTCCTCGATGTCGTGGACAGCAAGCGCGAGCACGCTGGTCATCCCATCGGTGCCATTGATGAGGGCGAGCCCTTCCTTCGGCTCGACGTCGATCGGTGTCAACCCGTGATCGCGCAGCGCCGACGCACCGTCGACGCGACCTCCGCCGTCAGCCATGGCCCACCCCTGACCGAGCAGCACGGTGGCAATCGCCGCGAGCGGGGCGAGGTCGCCGGAGGCACCGAGTGAGCCGTGCTCGGGAACCCACGGGATGACGCCGGCCTCGAGCAACCCGAGAAGTGCCTCGACCAGCTCGACGCGGACACCGGAGAGCCCGGCGGCGAGGGTGCGCGCGCGGAGCAGGATCATGCCGCGGACCACCTCGTCGTCGAGGCGTGAACCCGACCCGGCGGCGTGGCTGAGCACGACCGACCGCTGGAGGAGTGCTCGGTCGGCGGGGTCGACGGCGCGATCCGCCAGGGCTCCGAAGCCCGTGGTGACGCCATAGACGACGGCGCCCTCGCGGTCGAGGCGGTCCACGACCTCTCGTGCCGGCCGCATCCTGGCCTGCACCCCGGGATCCAGCGTCACGGGTTCGCGTCCCCGGGCTGCGCGCACCACGGCGTCGATGGTCAGCGCTCCGCCATCCACGGTGATCATTCGGCGAGCAGCCTACTCGTCCGGCCGAACCCTGCTCCGCGCGCCGCGCCGACGGGGACCGGCCACCGCGTGCCGGGAGTACACGCACGTACGTTATGCATACGTGGATCCGCAGCCGGCTCCTCCGCTGTCCCCTGTCTCCGCTGCCATGCCCGCGCCTCCTCTGGCGCCGCCGGCGTGGCCGGAGCCCGTCGCGTATCGCGCACGGCACTGGCCGATCGTGTTGCTGGTCATCGCAGGCATGGTCACGGCCGTGGCCGGGGTGACGGTGGGAGCGGCCACCGGCACCGCCGCGGCCGCATCGACGGCTGCAACCCTGGCCGCCGGCGGCGACTACGCTCGCGCCATCGCCATCGATGAGGCGATCTCGATACGCTCCGGCCCGCTCTACGTGCTCGATCCCGGCGCTGCCGCGTCGGCCGCCGGCGCCGCGGAGCAGACCCTCATGGCCTGGGCGGCGGCACTCGGCCGCACCGGCAAGGTCGACCAGGCCGTCGCCCTGTACCGATCGGTCACCGCCCCTTCGCTCCGGAAGCAGGCGCTCGACGACCTTGCGGCGCTCCTCTTCAAGACTTCGGCGAACGACGCCAACCAGGCCGACTACCCGAACGCCATCCTCAGGCTGGATGAGATTGCCAGGCTTGCCCCGGCAACGCCCGGGGGCTCCGAGGCGGCGCGTCAACTGCCCATCGACCAGGCCGGCGAGGCAGGGCTGCTGATCATCGCCGGGCGCGCCGCCGACGCCGTCTCGATCCTCGACAGCGTGGTTCGTGAGCACTCGGCGCAGGCGACCAGGACCGCCGACAGCCTCTTTCCCTCCGCACTGCTCGCGGCCGGCGAGGAGGACGTCAGCCACGACTTCTACGGCGAGGCGATCGTCGAGCTGCAGCAATTGGTGACCGGCTTCCCGGCAAGCGCCGAGGCCGCGCAGGCGGAGGCATTGCTGGCGGCGCCCCAGGCCGTGACCGGCACGCTGGTCACCCACGTCGGCGCGCCGGTCTCCGGCCGGATCCGCCTCAGCTCGAACTACAAGGCGGAGCCCAACGGGATGTACCAGACCAGCGCGCCCTTCTTCTACACAACCTCCGACGCCTCTGGGGATTTCACGTTCACCAACGTGCCGATCGGCGGGCCGTACGTTCTCGAGGTCTTCTCCGGAGGCAACTGGACGACGCTCATCAACCCGACGACCAACCAACCGGCCGACCCGGTGAGGGTGGCGGCGCTGGTGCCGGTCGTGCTGACGTTCGTGGTGCTTCCCTCGTAAGGACCCCCGTCCCGGCTAGGATGGCTAGACGATGGGAGGGGATAGCGAGGGAGTGGTGCGTCTTCGACGCATGCCACGCAGCCGTGGACAGGCAATGGTCGAGTTCGCCGTGGTGCTGCCGCTCTTCCTCTTCTGCCTGATCGGCGCACTCGATGCCGGGCTCTGGGCGGTGCAGACCTCTGCCGAGGTGTCAGCCGTGGAGCAGGCGGCGATGATCGCCTCGTCCGCAGGCTCGAGCCCGGTGTCGGAGACGGCGCCGGATGCCCGAGCGGTCACCGCGGCGATATCTGCGCGGCTGCGCAGCGCGATGTTCGGCACGACTATCGAAAGCTGGTGTGCGGTCGACGCGACCGGCGCCTGCGCGCCGGCCAGCACGCAGCACTGCCCATCGACGCCGGCGGAGGTGCAGGCAGCGGACGGTCCGCGGGTGGTCGTGGTCTGCGTCAGCGAGGCCGACCCGCCCGCGTGTACGGCTCCACCGCCGGGGCAGCCGTCGCCCTATCCGCGCGGCTGCAACGACTCGCCGTTGATCACCGTGCGCATCATCGGTTTCGCCGCGTCGTTGGTCCCTCCTGGATTCGGTCCGGGCGCAGACGGATTCGAGCTCCCGACAAACATCTCGGCAACCACTCACACGCTTCGCTTCGCGCCGTGAGGCGAACAAGGCGTCGGGGCGACAACGCACAGGCAGTCCTCGAAACCGCGCTGGTCATCCCGATTCTGCTGTTCCTCGTCTGCAATTTCATCGCCGTGATGGTCCAGGTCTCCGTGCAGCAGCAGTTGAACTCGGCCACCGCGCTGGCTGCGCAATCGCGGTTCCAGGCTCCCGAGAATGCCGTGGATTCCGCGGGAAGCCGGTGCTGCGCCACGCCCGGCAATTCCCTGGTGACCGCCGGACTGCCAACCGGCTGTCGATATGCGGCGGAGACGTTCTACGGAACCATGACCACGTACACGGGCCTGCTCCACTGGCAGACGGCGGCGCTCTGCACGTCCGGCGGCGACAGCGGCAACGGCGCGACCCCGCCGGTGCAACCGGTCGCATACGCCGGGTCACCAGCGCATGCGGAGGTGTCCTGCGACATCGGTTCAATCAAAGCCGGCGGCGTCGTCGTACCCGGCTACGTGGACCGGACCCTGAATCCTCCGTCGGGGCTCGACGTGGTCACGTGCAATGCATCGGCGTCGCTCGATTTCGCCAACACGCCGCTGGCCTGGGGCGTGTTCTGGACACCGACACTGCACGCGCAGGCTGAGGCGCTGCCACCTCCCTTCCGTCAATGACAGTGCGCACCGGGGCGGCGGCGCGCGTCCGCCAGCGTGGCCAGACGCTCATGATGTTCGCGCTCGGATTCGCATTGTTCCTGTTCAGCCTCGTGTGCCTGGTCGCCGACACCGCATATCTCTACGTATGGTCCGGACGCGTGCAGGATGCCGCGCAGCTGAGCGCGCAATCCGGAGCGGATTCAGTTGATCCACGTTATCTCTACGCCGAGACGGGTTCGTGTCCCGGCGCGACCTGCGCAGTGCATATCGTCGACATCAACCCGCAGGATCGTGCGGGAACCCTTTACGCGTTCCAGCGCGCGTGCATCGAGACGGGCGATCAGTCGGCGCAGATTCCCCGTGACCCGGCCGGCGCACTGGTGCTGAAGACGGCGGACGACCCGCAGGTGCCCGACGGAACCGCCTGCTCCAGCGACGGATGCCGCGTCTACGCGCAGGTCACCCGCGTCGTCCAGCTGCCGATTCCACTGCCGGGATTCCCCAGCACCATCATCGTGCGCGGCTCCGGCTACGCCGCACCTGTGGTCGGCACCAACGTCGCGACGTCGACGTGTACCGGGACCACGTGGGTGCCGGCAGCACCAACTCGCTGAAAAGAGGGAAGGGGCGTGTGCGGAGGCGGGCCGTCTCGGAGCCGGGGTTAACACCCCGGCGAGAGGGAGCGGCGGGACGGCGAAGGCGTCCCGACCGCGTGCCCGCCGCAGCACATGCCCCTTCCCTCTTCTCAGCCGCGACACCACTGCGCCGGTAAGCTCGTCGGGTGCTGATTCGTGAGCCCGCGCTGTGGCGCGATATGCCTGTCCGCGGCGAGATCCTCGACGCATCGGCGAGCGAGCTGAGCGGCCTCGAAGCGTTGCGGCGCGTGCGCGCGCAACCACCGATGGGACGGCTCACCGGACTCATGTTCGACGGTGCGGACGCGGGGACGGCCGCGTTCAGCCTGCCCGTTTCGCGATGGTTCGAGTGGTCGCACGGCGGAGTCCTCGGTGGCGTCATCGCGCTCGCTGCGGATGCTGCTTTGGGCTGCGCGCTGCAGTCGTTGCAGCCACCCCACACGCAGTACACGACCGCTGAGATGTCGATGACGTACCTGCGTCCTGCACGTGTCGGATCGATCATCACGGCCAGGGGGCGCGCGATCCACACCGGGCGAACGATGGGCATGTCGGCGGGCCAGGTGATCGACTCGGACGGTCGGCTGGTTGCGTACACCACGTCGCGCATGCGCATCTTCAGGGACGCGGCTGCCGGGGCACCCTCGCGGGGCGGCACCGCCCCGCCGCCGGCCCCGTCGAAGGAGCCCGTTGCAGCGGAAGAGGGACCTGATCCGTACCTCCGACCGGTGTCGGGCGAGGGGATCGACGAGAGCGAGTTCCTGAAGCTCAGCGGGGTGGAGATCCTCCATGCGCAGATACGCGGAGAACTGCCCCTGCCGCCGCTGCATCACCTCCTCGGAATCGTCCCGACCGAGGCGACGCTTGGCGCGGCCTCCTGCTCGATGCCCGTGACGGGCTGGCTCGCCACGCCGTTCGGGTGGCCGCAGGGAGGATTCATCGTGCTGCTCGCGGATCTTGCGCTCGCCCTCGCGACGCAGACGACCCTCGCCAAGGGCGAGGGAATGGCCTCGGTGGACATCAAGGTGAATTTCCTGCGCCCGGTGGCCGCCGACGGCAGCCGGCTCGAAGCGCGGGCCAAGGTGGTGCATCGGGGGAGGACGTTGACCGTGGGGACTGCGGAGGTGCTCGGCGCCGACGGCCGGCCCGTGGCGCTCGCCACGGGCTCGGCCGCCCTGCTCGGTCCCTGACCTCAGGCGATCTCGAGTTCGCCGCCGCCGACATGAGGCCGGCCCACGTCCGGGCCCTGCACGCGTACGCCGAGATCGCGCGCGATCTGCCGGCCGTCGGGGCTGCCCCAGCCGGTGGCGAGGTCCCAGCCACGCCCGGCACGGTACGGCCCGCCCGTATCGCCGGACGTCACATCGTTGAATCCCCGTCCGCGCCGGGCGTACAGGGCATCATGCGGGAGCCCGATGCGATGCCCCAGCTGCGCGGACACCAGCGTCCAGAGAGCGGTATACATCGGCGCAACCGCGCTGGTACCGCCGGTTGAACGGAGGCGGCGCAACGCGACGACGTTCCAGCCGGTCAGGGGGTCGGCGTTGCCGGAGCCGTCGGGGAGACCCCGGCCCAGCCCACCGCCGTCGGCTGACCGCGGCCTGATTCCGAGCGCCGCCTGGTACGCGGGGACCGGGAACACGGTGCTCACGCCGCTACCGGCAGCGCCGGCTCCTCGCGCAAGCTCATTCCACACCGTCTCGGTCCGAATCCGCCCTCGCGCCGCGAGCAGCGTCGTGCCGCCGCAGGCCCACGCATGCGGAGCTCGATGCCGGGAACTCCGGGTGCTGATATCCGTCGACCTCGTCATTGGTCGACCCGGCATCGCCGGCCGCGGCGCTGAAGGTCACGCCGTGCAGCGCACCGGTTGCGAACGCGGCGTCGAGCCCGCGCATCCCCTGCGGGGACCAGTGGTCTTCAGGCGCGCCCCACGAGATCGACACAGCGGCCGGGTGCCGGATGGCATCGCTCGCCGCCGTTGCCGCCGCATCGATGAAGCCACGCTCGCTGTTGGGTGCGTTGTAGCTGACGATGGTGAGATGTGCCTTGGGAGCCATCGCCGCCACCATCGCGCCGATGACCTGGTAGTCGAGCGCCACCTCGACATCGGCGCCGCTCGGGTCCGGCGTCGGCGTGGCGCCGTCGAGCCACACGTTGGTGATGTCCGGCGCGGGGAGGCCGAGGCGCGCGAACGAAGCGGCCAGGTCGAAGGGATGCACGACCCCGCCGAGCTCGACCATCGCGGCCACCAGCTCGACGCCTTCGCCGCCGTTGGCGAGCCGGGGGAAGTCGTAGAGCGCGGCAAGCTGCGGCGGGTCATATGCGAACACCGCTGACCGCCCGTCGTCGAGCGTGCGGACGTGTGAACGCGCCACCGGGCGATCATCGAGGCCGTACACACCCTCGACGACGCCGTCGAGGTGGGCGGGAAGCCGCACCGGCCCGTGGTGACCGCGATACTCGACGCTGCGGCCGTCGGGGCGTTGCCACGCGAAACGCTCGAGGTCGACCTCGAATGCGCGCGCGAGCTGCTCGGTGCTGCCGCGCAGCATCACCCTGCGTGTCGCCGCGTCTTCACCGGTGACCTGCAGGCCGACCGATGCCGCCCAGCGCACCACGCGATCTCTGTCGGCGATGTCGAAACCATGACGCGCGGTCAGCTGGGCGATGTCGAGATGACTTGCGCTCGGGTCGGGTAGCGATTGCAGCCACGCGAGGCTCTGCGCCGTCGTCGGACCGCTTCGGCGCTCCCGCAGCATGAGCGTCACGCCGGCGTCGGCGTGCAGCTCAGCATCGTCGAGCTTGCGGAGGTGTCTATGGCCGGGATGCGTGCCCCCGGCGGGATGATAGGCGCTGCCGCGCAGCGGAACGGAGTCGGGCATGGTCGCCCCCTCTCGAGGCCGTCGGGCGGACGCCGCCGTTGCGACGGCGCTGCATCCCGACGCGGAGCCGCCCATCATCGAGGGACGAAGCGGACATCACCTGGACGTCCGGGGCTATGCCGTCGAGGCGGTCAGACGGGCGTGCGCGCCCGCTCGATGGCGTCAATGGCGCCGTGATTCTCGAGCGATGAGAGATCGCCGAGATCGGTGCCCAGATACACGGAGCGCACCACCCGGCGCAGCACCTTCGCGTTCCGCGTTTTGGGCAGTTCTGTCACGATCTCGACGGCATGGGGTGCGAGCGCCTTGCCGAGATCATCGGCCACGCGTCGCGCGAGCGCCTGGCGCAGCTCCGGTGAATCGGTGACACCGGGCTTGAGCACCACGAACACCACCAGCGCCTCGCCCTTCACCGGATCCGGCACACCGATCGCGGCGGCCTCGGCGACCGCGGCATGTGCCGACCAGCGCGGACTCCACCTCGGCCGGTCCGAGGCGCTTGCCGGCGACCTTGATCGTGTCGTCGCTCCGTCCCCGCACATACCAGAGCCCGTCCCCATCGACCTCGACCCAGTCGCCATGCACCCAGACGTCAGGCCAGCGTGACCAGTACGTGTCGAGGTAGCGCTCGCGGTCGCGCCAGAAGCCGCGAGTCATCCCCGGCCAGGGTGCGCGAATCACCAGCTCTCCAACCCGGCCGCGCACGCTCCTTCCTTCCTCGTCGACGACGTCGGCGGCCATGCCCGGGCACGGCCCGGCAAACGCGCACGGCTGCAGCGGGGTGAGCATGTTGCCGGAGAGGATGCCGCCCGATATCTCGGTGCCGCCCGAGTAGTTGATCACCGGCAGCCTGCCGCCACCGATCTTCCGCTGGTACCAGAGCCAGGGGTCGGTGTTCCACGGCTCGCCGGTGGACCCGAGCACGCGAAGCGACGAAAGGTCGTGTGCGGCGACCGGTTCGTCGCCATGGCGCATCAGGGCTCGAATCACCGTCGGTGCGATCCCCAGCACCGACACACGATGCCGCTCGACAACCGACCACAACCGATCAGGTCCCGGATGGTCCGGGACACCGTCGAAAAGCACGAGCGTGGCGCCGATGCTCAGGGCGCCGCAGATGGCCCATGGGCCCATCATCCAGCCGATGTCGGTGAACCAGAGCAGGCGGTCGTGCTCGCCGATGTCGAAGCAGTGCGCCATGTCCTGCATCGCCTTCACGGGAAAGCCGCCGTGGACGTGCACGGTTCCCTTGGGCCGGCCGGTCGTCCCGCTCGTGTAGATGATCATGAATGTCGAATCGGCGTCGGTATCCGCAACCGGCGGCTCTGCGTTCCATCCATCCGGCATCGCCTCGAAGCGCACGTCGCGGCCGGCTCGCATGGGCGCGCTCGCGTCACCGAGCTGGGGGACCACCAGGATGTGCTCGAGGGACGGGAGCTGTTCGGCAGCCTCGTCCGCGACCGCCTTCATCGCTATGGCGCGACCACGCCGTGTGAATCCGTCAACAACGACCAGAACCTTGGCGTCGCAGTCGAGCAGCCGGGAGACGATCGCGCCTGCGCCGTAGCCGCTGAAGAGCGGTACCACGATGGCTCCGAGCCACGCGCAGGCGAGGAAGAGTGACACGGTCTCGGGGATCATCGGCAGGCACAGGCCGACGCTGTCGCCCGCACCGACCCCGAGGCGGGCGAGCGTCGCGGCGGCATGTGCGGTCTCGCGGTGGAGGTCGGCGTAGGTCCACTCGCCGGTGGTGCCGTCGTCGCCCTCCCACGCCACCGCCGGTCGGCCCGGCGCGCGCCGGGCCCAGCGCGTGACCGCGTTGTGGGCGAGGTTGAGCTTGCCCCCGCGCCAGAACTGCGTCCAGGGCAGCCCGGGCGACGTGTCCATCGCGACGTCGAACCTCCGCGTCCACTCGACGCCGATGTCATCGACCACGGACGCCCAGAAATGCTGCGGATCCTCGCGCGCCAGCCGCGCGACCCCGTCGAGATCGCCCGCGCCGACGGCGTCGATGAAGTGCCGGAGGCGCGACGCGCCCGCCTGCTCCGGCGTCGGCGCCCAGGCAAAGCGCGAGTCGGTGGCACTCATCTCGCGCTGACCATACCGCGCGGTCAGCGGTCGATCGCCGCCATGTCCCAGTGCCGATCTCCGCGCACGCTTTCGATGCTGACGGCGGCTTCGATCCGGGCGATGTCGTCGGCATCGAGCACGATGTCGACCGCCCGGGCGTTCTCCTCGAGCCGGGCGCGGCGCTTGGTCCCCGGGATCGGGACGATGTCGGGTCCGCGACCGAGCAGCCAGGCGAGCGCGAGCTGCGCCGCGGTGACGCCCTTTTGGGCAGCGATGTCACCGAGACGCGCGACGATCGTCAGGTTGGCGTCCAGGTTGCCCTCCGCGAAGCGTGGGAAGCGGGCGCGGCGCGTGTCGGACGCATCGAGGGTTTCGGCGCTCACCGCGCCGGTCAGGATTCCGCGGCCGAGGGGGCTGTACGCCACGAATCCGATGCCCAGCTCGCGCATGGTCGGCAACACCCCGTCCTCGACGTCACGAGCGAACAGCGAGTATTCCGATTGCACGGCCGAGATGGGATGGATCACATGAGCCCGGCGTATCGTTGCCGGCCCCGCTTCGCTCAGGCCGAGAAACCGGACCTTCCCGGCGTCGACGAGATCGGCCATGGCTCCGACCGTCTCCTCGATCGGCACCGAGCGGTCGACGCGGTGCTGAAAGTACAGGTCGATGACGTCGATATCGAGGCGCTGCAGCGATGCGTCGCACGCGCGGTGCACGTAGTCGGGATGCCCGTTGATGCGCTGCGTGCCGTCGGGCATTTGCTCGAATCCGAACTTGGTGGCAACGATGTACTGATCGCGACGTCCGGTGAGCGCCTTTCCCACCAGCAGCTCGTTGGTGAAGGGGCCGTACATGTCGGCTGTGTCGAGCATCGTGATGCCCAGCTCCGCCGCGCTGTCGATGGTGGCGATCGCCTCGCGCTCGTCACGCTCCTCGGCAGTGCCGTAGGCGGTCGACATGCCCATGCACCCCAAGCCCAGCTCTGAGACCTCCAACCCCTGCGTCCCCAAGGCGCGCTGCTCCACGTCCCGTACCTCCTGATCGACAAGTCCCCATCAGGAAGGATGAGCGAAGCCGGTCTCGCTATGCCACCCGGGCGATCGACGGCAACGCGGCGCGTGCGGCGCGTCCGGTGTCAGCCCATCCGTAGATGGTCGCTGCGACACCCACGAGCCCGGCGACCAGAAAGGCGAGCTGGGTGCCGCCTTCCTGCGCGAGCCACCCGGCGAGCAGACCGCCCAGCGGCGCGGTGCCGAAGAAGACGTAGCCGTAGATCCCAAGCACGCGGCCGCGCATCTGATCGGTGACCGCGAGTTGCAGGGAGGCGTTTGCCTGCGAGGAGTAGAGGGTGAAGGCGATGCCGGTCACCACCAGCGCGATCCCCGCCGCCCACGCCACATGGAGGGGCGCGAGGCCGATCTCCGACGCCGAGAACAGTGCGGCCCCGATGAGCATCGTGTGCCGGCTCGCCCGTCCGAGCGATGCCGAGAAGAGCGCGCCGACGAGCGCACCGAAGCCGAAGAGGGCGGAGAGGATGCCGAAGATCTCAGGGCCGCTGTTGAGCGTGCGCGATGCAAGAACCGGGAGGAGCACGCTGAAGTTGATGCTGATCGTGGCAATTACCAGCATCATCACCAGCACGGATCGGATCACCGGCCGCCGCCAGGCGAACTTCAGGCCCTCGAGCGAGCCGCGGAGCAGGTTCTGGTCGGCGTGATCCTTGCGCACCGGGAAGAGATCGTTCACGCGCATCAGCCACAGCGCCGCGAGGACTGCCAGGTAGCTCAGGGCATTGATGAGGAAGCAGATCCCCACACCCGCTACAGCGATGAGGCCGCCCGCGATGGCCGGGCCGATGATGCGCGAAGCGTTGAAGAGACTCGAGTTCAGCGCGATTGCGTTGGGGAGCTCGTCGCGTCCGACCATCTGGATGGTGAAGGCCTGACGCACGGGGTTGTCGAGGACGGTGATCAACCCGGTGATCCCCGCGAGCACGTACACCTCCCAGACGGTTGCGTGCCCGGTGAGCGTGAGGCCGGCGAGCAGCGCCGCCGTGACCATGAATGCGGCCTGCGTCCCCATCAGCACCTTGCGCTGATCGATCCGGTCCGCGACCGCGCCGCCGAACAGCCCGAAGAGCCCGTACGGGCCGAACTGGCAGACCGCGAGGAGGCCGACCGCGAGGGGGGAGTGGGTGTTCTGGACGACGAACCACGCCTGGGCGACGGTCTGCATCCACGTGCCGCTGATCGACACCACCTGCCCGAAGAAGTAAAGCCGGTAGTTGTAGTGGCGGCGCAGGCTCATGAAGGTGCGCCCCGTTGCGCTGCCGATGCCGAGGCTCATTCGGCCTGGGCCAGGAGCGCCTCGAGCGGCGCGATGGCCGCGGCGACAGCGGCCAGGTCGGTGTCGGCGAGCCTGTTCAGCCGCGCGGTCAGCCAGGCGGTCCGCTTCGACCGGATGACCTTGAGGACACGCTGGCCCTCGGGTGTGACCTCGAGGTCCACCCTCCGCCGATCGCGCTCAGCCTGCCGGCGGGTGACCAGACCGGACGCCTCGAGACGGTCGATGTGACTGCACACCGACGGCATCGCGGTGCCCTCGCGGGCAGCAAGCTCGGCGACCCCGATACCGGGGTTGCCCTCGATCAGGCCGAGGAGTGACAGCTGTCCGGGCGAGACCCCCGAGGTATGCACCTCGCGGCGCAGATGACGGTTCAGATGGAGCAGCACCGGCCGGAGCCGGTTGGCGATATCGACGGGCTTGCTGCTGGCGACTGGCATCTTGACAAAATTGATTATATAGCCTAACTAATGTTCTGGCAACCCCGGGAACCCTGCGCCGATCCCCAGCGTCTCCCTCTTCGCACGATGTAACTCGCCTGGAGGATCCGAGATGCGGAAGTTTCTGTTTGCCGGTATGGGTGTTGCCGCCGCGGTGGTTGTCCAGGCAGGCCAGGTCTTCGCATGCGGCGGCCTGGTCGCGCCTGACGGCGACGTTCGCCTCGCCAAGGCGACGACGTTCGTGGCCTGGTCCGGCGGTATCGAGCACTACGTCACCAGCTTCGCGTTCACCGGCGCCGTCACCGATGTCGGATGGATCGTGCCGCTGCCTGCGATCCCGACCTCGATCACCGAGGCGGGCGCGTGGACGTTGCAGCGACTGGAACGAGAATTTGACCCACCGTCGTTGCTCTTCGCGCCCCAGGCGCTGGCCCTTGATGCCGCTGCCCCGGCGACCGTCATCGAGCAGGTGCAGGTCGAGGCGCTGGACGTCACCGTGCTCAAGGGGAGCGGACAGGCGGTCATCGACTGGTGCACCCATAACGGGTTCCTGGTGTCACCGGAGATCGAGAATCACCTCCGCCGCTACGCGTCGTCGACTCCGATCTTCATGGCGGCGAAATACAACACGTCACTGGCTCTCCAGCGCCACCAGCACGCCGGCGACGGCGTGCCGCTGCTGATCACGATGCACACGCCACATCTATGGGTTCCGCTCGAGATCCTCGCCAATGCGGGAGCACCGGTGAACGCCGACCTGTTCCTGCTCACCGACCGGCCTCTCCGCACAGCCAACGGCACCGCGGTGACGTCGAAGCTCACCGATGGCACCACGCTCGACAACGCCCCGGGCTTCACCGTCGCCGGCGCGGAGCCGATGAACGCGAGCCTGCACCACGATCTCTCCATCGACCGGAACATGGCGTGGGTGCCCGCGCACGGCTATGTGACCTATCTCACCTTGAACGCGCCGGGCGCGACCGTGACCTATGACCTCGGAGTCGGAAGCGACAACGCCATCCGTCTGACGTCATTCGGATCCGCGCCGGTGGAAGCGGGCGTCACCGGCACGATCCCCGTGGCACCCGACCCATTCGATCTGCTCTTCCCGGCGTTGCTGATCGCAGGCACGGTGATCATCGTTCTCCCGCTTTCCATCTGGCAGCTCCGGCCCCGGCGGGCGTCGAGGCCTGGTCGGACCGCCTCGTAAGGCGAAACTCATGCGACGCCTGGGCACCGCCGTTTCCTGAGCTGTCGACGGCGCGACGCTCTGCCTTTGCCGATAGGTCAGGCGGTGGGGACGACCACGAACTGCTCCGCGAGCCGTCCAGGCTCCAGCCCGTTCGCCTTGGCGGTGGCCTCGAGCCATCCGCGCACGCGTTCCTCCAGCGCGTCCCAGTCACTGTACTGGCTGCGGTGGCAGCGGAGCGCTGCCAGCTTCCGATCGGCGGTATCGGTGACGTCAACCGCCTTCACCTCCGGGCTCCCGGCGGCGACGGCACTCAACCACACCTCGGCCACCGAGTAGGGTTCGAGCCCTTCGACCTCGAGCAGCTCGGGATGCGCGAACGGGTTGCGCGAGTTCGGGATACACGGCGCACAGCGCCGCCTCGCCGGCTGCGAGGTGGTCGGGGTGGCTGGCGAAGATACGGGTGAAATTGCGCAGCGGCGACTGCGTGATCACGCGCTGTGGCTGCTTGACCCGAATCACCCGGGTGATATCGCGGCGCAGCTCGATGCTCGGGGTCAGCCGCCCGTCCGGGTAGCCGAGGAAGGAGATGTCGGTCACCCCGACGGCGGCGGCGGCCTCGGTCTGCTCGACGCGCCGAAGCGCGGCCATGTCCTTGCGGGTGATGCTCCGATCCGAACCACCCGCGTCACCGTCGGTGATGATGCAGTAGGACACCGTCACGCCGGCATCGGTCCACTTCGCGGTGGTTCCCGCATTGCCGAAGTCGCAGTCGTCGGGGTGGGCGACGATCACCAGGACGCGTTCGATTCCATCGATCTCTGACACGGGAGAGATGGTAGCCAAAGCGGACGCCGGAGCCCCGGCAACGCATGCGACACTCGTTGCATGCCTCCCGATCAATCCGTGCATCCCGACCTTGGGCGGCTCGCCGAGCTGCTGGGTGACTGGCAGGGTGACGGCGAGGGGCAGTGGGGGGCGGGCGAGCCCTTCGGCTATCGCGAGCGGGTCACGTTCGGCCACAACGGCAAGCCGTTCCTCGCGTATTCCCAGCGAACCACGGCACTCGACGACGGACGTCCGCTGCATGCCGAGACGGGCTTCTGGCGAGCCCTCGCCGGTGGCGCCGTGGAGGTCGCGATGACCCATCCCATCGGTGTCGTGGAGATCGAGACCGGGCGCTGGGAGGGCAACCGCCTGGGCTTGCGCAGCATCACCGTGGACTGCACGCCCACGGCCAAGACTGTCACCGGCCTGCACCGCGATTTCGAGATCAACGGCGATGTCCTGACCTACTCGCTGCGAATGGCCACCGATGGCGGCGAGCCGGTGCCCCATCTGAGAGCCGAGCTGCGCCGGGTGCGCCCGGACGGCGCGACCGCCGAGCCATGACCAGGATCGGCAACGCAATCCCGCACTCCGTGGAGCGACTGCTGACGCGCCAATCCCCGGTGTCGTCGAAGTCCTTCCCACTGCGCGACCGGACCCCCGACCCGGGCCTGTTCGGGCCCGACTCGGTGACCTGGGTGGTCATGCGCGAGCCCCGGCTGCTGCTCGCCGCGGGTCGCGCGCTGCTCATGCAGGCGGCGAATCCGCTGGTCGCCCAGGGCGCGATCGAGCACAGCACCTACAAGTCGGACCCATATGGGCGTCTCGAGCGAACCGTCCGGTGGGTCACGGTCGTCTGCTTCGGGACCACCCGTGAGGCGGAGCGGGTCTCGGGTCGGGTCAGCAGCCTGCACCGGCCCGTCTTCGGACGGCTGCCCGCCGGCAACGGGACATCGAGGGTCCCGGCGGGGACGCCGTATTCCGCGAGCGACCCCGCGCTGCTCCGCTGGGTCCACGCGTCGTTCGTCGACTCGATGCTGGTTGCCCACGACTCGCTGGTCGGCGGTCTCAGCACCGATCAGCGAGACACCTTTGTGCGCGAATGGGACGCGGTCGCCCGCCTCATGGGGCTCCCCAGAACTGAGTGCTGGCCGGATGTCGCGGGGCTTCGCCGCTACGTCCAGGACGAGGTGCTTCGCGGCCAGGCCCAGCCCGGTGCGGGCTCGCTCGAGGTGGCACGGACCGTCCTCCACCCTCCGGTCAAATCGCCACTGCTACGTCCCGGCACGGACACGCTTGCCTTCATCGCGACCGGACTGCTGCCGCCCGATCTGCGTCGCGGCTATGGACTGACCTGGACTCCCGCCCACGCCGCCGCATTCGCGGGATTGACGCGCTCGGTGCGGCTCGCAACCCAGGTGCTCTCGCGGCGCCTGCGCATCTCCCCGGTCTACGACGTGGCGCTGGCTCGATCGGAACGACGCTGGCCGGGTTCGCGTGCAGCCTGAGCATTTGAGAGGTGCCTCCACGTCGCGGTCGAGTTGGCGGGCCAGGGCCGCTCTTGCCCTGTCGATCCTTGGCGCGGTGGCGTTCACCGCCTGTGGCGATACCTCGACGCAGGTGATCAAGGTGACCAAGACCTCGGCGACGTTCGCCGAGCAACCCGGCGCGATACCCAATTACATCTTCCCGCTCGCGTCAAGTCAGTTCTACAGCGCGGCCAACGTCTTTCAGTTCCAGTACCTGATGTACAGGCCGCTCTACTCGTTCGGGACCAATGGGCAGGTCAAGCTCAACAATGCCCTGAGCCTTGCGTATCAACCGGTCTACTCACATGACGGCAGGTCGGTGACATTGACGCTGAAGGGCTGGAAGTGGTCGGATGGAGTTCCCATCACGGCTCGGGACATCCAGTTCTGGCAAAACCTGGTCACCGCCAACAAGGCGATCTGGCCGGCGTACGTCCCCGGGGAGTACCCGGACGACGTCGTGAGCTCGACGATCAGCCCTCGGAATCCGCTGCAGATCACGTTCACCCTCAGCCACGTGTTTGGGTCCTATTTCTTCACCTACAACGAGCTGAGTCAGATCACCCCACTGCCCCAGCACCTCTGGGACAAGGAATCGGAAACCGGGACGGTGGGAACCTACGATGCGACGCCGGCCGGCGCACAAGCCGTCTACAAGTTCCTGGACTCCCAGTCACGGGCGGTCGGCACATACGCCAGCAACCCGCTCTGGAGCGTGGTCTCCGGACCATGGAAGCTCAAGTCCATGGACACCGCCGGCAACGTGCAGATGGTCCCGAATCCCCAGTACGGGGGGCCCGTCAAACCGACGCTCAAGGTCTTCCGCGAACTGGCCTACACCCAGGCGAGCGACGAGTTGAACCAGCTGAAAGCGGCTACCTCGGTGGCCAACACCGTCGTGGATTTCGGCTACCTCCCCGCCGAGGAATCCCAGCAAATCGCCTCACTGAGCCGTGCCTACACCGTCGACCCGTGGAGTGGCTGGTCCATCAATTACATTCCAATCAACTTCACCAATCCAATCAGCGGGCCGATCCTCAGGCAGCTGTACTTCCGCCAGGCGATGCAATACCTGGTCGACCAGCGCCGCCTCATTGCCACGACGTTCCTCGGTTACGCGAATCCAACCTACGGCCCTGTTCCGGTCGCGGACCCGTCCCAATTCGCGGACGCCCAGGCACAGAAGAATCCCTATCCATACAACCCGACCGCCGCGGAATCACTGCTGCAAGCCAATGGGTGGACGGTGAATACAGGGGGCGTGAGCATCTGCGGGTCGCCGGGCACCGGCACCGGCAAGTGCGGTGCGGGCATCAAGCAAGGCCAGCCGGCGTCCTTCAACCTCGAATATGCCAGTGGCGCACCGATGGTGACCCAGGAGATGAAGCAGCTGGCGTCAGACTTCGCCGCAGCCGGGATCCAGCTCAAGGTCACGCAGACGACCTACGACGTGATCCTCGGGACAGCGGCGCCCTGCACGCCCGGGACGGCGTGCTCGTGGGACCTGGCGTACTGGGACAGCCCGTGGATCTACTCACCGGATTATTACCCGACGGGCGACCAGCTCTGGGGCTGCACCGGCTCGGGGACCGGCGCGATCTTCGCAGGCCAAAATGTCGGCGGGTACTGTGATCCGCAAGCCCAGTCGGACATTGCGGCCACCGAAACCAGCGGCTTCATCCAGGCGATGGACGCGTATGAGAACTACGTGGCTCGGGATCTCCCGGCCGTCTGGATCCCCGTCCAGGACTACGCGGTGACCGAGATCAACAAGGCCCTGAAGGGGGCCCATCCCCTCGACCCACTCCTGGAGATCTACCCGGAAGCCTGGCGCTGGTCATAAAAGATCACCCCGGAGGGGGAGGCACCTTGTGGCGTGGGGCGTATACGATGCGGTTGTGCCGGCCCATTCGGGCTCTGGTGCATTCGTGACCGCTCCAGGAGCAGGGCAACAAGGAGGTTTCGATGACTGTGCGTGGCGTACTGGGCCGAGGCATCGGAAGATCGCCTCGCGGATTGACGAAACGGGTGGGCGTCGTCGCCTTCGTCGCGGTGGCGGTTGCCGCCTGCGGAAGCGGCTCGACCGGGGCAACGCCCTCGGCCTCCACCTCAGGCAGCAACCCCTTCGACCCAACCAACTTTGACACGGCGCATGTCTCGTGGCTTGCCGCCAATCAGAATGCATCCGGCACGCCGGTCAAGGGGGGCACCCTTCTGATCGAAGGGAGCGCAGACCTTGGTGCCTTTGGGGATCCGCAGGGTGAGTACGAGACGCAGGGCTACGGAGTCATGCGTACCTACACCCGGACGCTGGTCACCTACCCGGCCTCCAGCACCCTGCTCACGGCAGAATCCATCGTTCCCGACGCCGCGGCGAGCATGCCGACGGTCAGTTCAGATGGCCTGACGTATACCTTCCACCTCCGCCCAGGCCTCATGTGGAACACGAACCCGCCACGGCCCGTAACCTCGCAGGACTTCGAACGCGGCCTACTGCGCAACTGCGACCCGGGCTTTGCGGGCTACAACAACACGTCGTACTACACCGCAACCATCGTGGGCTATGCCGACTTCTGCACGGCGTTCGAGAAATCCGCCGGAGAGCCCAAGGACTCGGCGATGATCACCAATGCGAAGGTCTCCGGCATTCAGACACCAGACAGCGCGACGATCATCTTCACGCTCACGGAGCCTGCCGTCGACTTCCTCAACATCCTCGCGATGGATTTCGCTGCGGCAGCGCCGGTGGAGGTCCTCAAGGACAAGGTGCTCACTCCGGGCAACATTCCCTACTCGGACGGCCCGTACTACATCAAGACGTACAACGTGGCCCACGAGATCATCCTGGTTCGGAATCCTGAATGGTCCCAGAGCACTGACCCCGTTCGTCACCAGTACGTGAACGAGATCGATATCAAGACTGACCTCAGCCCAGCAGCAGCAGCCTCTCAGGTGCAGCAGGACATGCAGGCAGGCACAGCGGACCTCGCGTGGAACACCGTGGTGCCAACCGCATCGATCCAAGGCCTCGAGACACCCACTTGGAATCCGGGGTTCGGTGCCTATCCGGCACCGGGTGGCACCAATCCGTATCTCATCTTCAACCTTCTCAGCCCGAACAACAGTGGAGCATTGGGCAACGTCAAGGTCCGCCAGGCGCTGGAGTACGCAATCGACAAGGTGGCGATCACCAAGATCTACGGCGGAGCGGCCATCAACGAGCCGATCAATCAGGTGTTGGGTCCTGGGGCTCAGGGCTACGTTCCCTTCAACGACTACCCCAGCAAGAACGAGCAGGGCGACCCCGCCAAGTGCGCGAGCCTGTTGAAGGCCGCCGGCGTCACCAATCTCACCCTCAAGTACTACTACCGCAACAGCGGTAACCACCCCGCGGTATACCAGTCGGTGGCGACCAACCTGAAAGCGTGCGGCGTCACCGTGACCGGCATCCCGATCGCGAGTGGTCAGTTCTACACGACGGCAGGGATCGCCTCCAGCTCAGCCGCCACGCTCCAGAAGGGCAACTGGGACATCACCGACGCCGGCTGGGGCCCAGACTGGTTCGGTCCCACCAACGCCCGCTCCATCCTCCCCGATCTCTTCACCGGCGCGAACTTCCCGGGCACTGACTGGGGCGACTACGACAACCCGGCAGTTGACAAGCTCGTGAGCCAGGCGGAGGCAGCAACCACCTTGGCGGCATCCAACAGCCTGTGGCATCAAGCTGACGAGCAGATCATGGCCGACGCACCCTTCGTCCCCATCATGACCTCGTTGCAGGCGATCTTCCATTCGACGAGAGTTCATAACGCGATCTACTTCCCGTTTTCTGAGCAGTACGATCTGAGCCAGATCTGGCTTTCTTCCTAGCTCGCCATTAGCCGAACGCTTCAAGATGCCCGCCGCGTATGCGGCGGGCATCTTCTTTCAGTACCATCGGACCGCTGATGACGCTACTTGCCGTTGACAATCTCACCGTTTCCTTTCCGACGGCGGATGGGGTAGTCCAGGCGGTCCGCGGCCTGTCGTTCTCGGTTGACCCCGGCAAGACCCTTGGCGTGGTCGGCGAGTCCGGGTCCGGGAAGAGCGTCAGCGCGCTCACTATGCTGGGGCTCAACCCCGGCGCGGATATCACCGGCTCTGCCCGGCTTAATGAGCGAGAGCTGTTGACGATGAGCGATCAGGAGCTGCGCAAGATCCGCGGCGCCGAAATCGCGATGATCTTCCAGGATCCGCTCTCGAGCCTCCACCCCCACTTCCGCGTCGGCTGGCAGATTGCCGAGGCGATCCGCGCTCATAGTAGCGTGAGCAAGCGCGAGGCGATGACTCAGGTGGTGGAACTGCTCCGGCTGGTCAACATCCCCCAGCCTGAACGCCGAGTGGCAGCCTACCCTCACGAGCTGTCGGGCGGCATGCGTCAGCGCGTGATGATTGCGATGGCGCTCGCCCTCAAGCCCAAGCTGCTCATCGCCGACGAGCCCACGACCGCGCTCGACGCGACCGTGCAGGCCCAGCTGATGGAGCTCCTGGTCGACCTGCAGCACGAGGTGGGCATGGCGATGATCATCATCACCCACGACCTCGGCGTGATCGCGTCGGTGGCCGACGAGGTGCTCGTGATGTACGCCGGGCGTGCCGCCGAGCGAGCGGACGCTCGCACCCTCTTCTTCATGCCCCACCATCCGTACACACGGGGACTGCTTGGGTCGGTTCCGTCGGCGACCGGGGTGGTTGGGAGCCGGCTCCTCCCGATCGTGGGCACGCCGCCCAGCCTGATCAGGCTGCCGAGTGGGTGTGGCTTCCACCCTCGGTGCCCGTTCGCCATGGAAATGTGCATCGACGAGCAGCCCAACCTCGAGCCCATTCCCGGCGGCCCGAACCACTCGTCAGCCTGCTGGCTCCCCCCGGAGATGACCGGCGTGGGGATCGCCATGGACACGGCGCGTCAGCGCTACGCGAGCACACGCCGCGGCGTGCGATCGGCGAAGCTTCCAGGCGTTATCGCTGCCGCCCAAGGAGCTGCGGTCTATGCCTGACACGGCCCGGGACAGCGAAGTCCTCCTCCGCGCTGACGGGATCGTCAAGCACTTTCCCATCAAGGAAGGAATCTTCTTCAAACATCAGGTGGGCAGCGTCAAGGCCGTCGACGGAGTCAGTCTCGAGGTGCGTCGCGGGGAGACACTCGGGCTCGTGGGGGAGACGGGATGTGGGAAGTCGACGCTGGCGCGCTGCATTCTGCGGCTCTTCCCGCTGACTTCCGGACGGCTGACCTTGGACGGAGCCGATCTGAGCACGCTGTCCCGCTCGCAGCTGCGTCCCTACAGACGCGGCATGCAGATGATCTTTCAGGACCCCTACGGCTCGCTCAACCCTCGTCGGCGCGTGGGGTCGATCATCGGCGATCCACTTGCAATCCACAATATCTCGCAGGGTGCTGAGCGCAGGAAGCAGGTCCAGGCGCTCATGGAGGTCGTTGGGCTCAATCCGGAGCACTACAACCGCTTTCCCGCAGAGTTCTCGGGAGGCCAGCGCCAGCGCATCGGCGTCGCCAGAGCTCTCGCGCTGCGACCCAAGCTCATCGTCTGCGATGAACCGGTGTCAGCGCTCGACGTCTCGATCCAGGCCCAGGTCATCAACCTGCTCGAGGATCTTCAGGGTGAATTCGGGCTCACGTATATCTTTATCGCGCATGACCTCGCGGTGGTGCAGCACGTCAGCGATCGCGTTGCGGTGATGTACCTGGGCAAGGTGGTCGAGGTCGCCGAGGTCAAAGACCTGTACAACACGCCACGTCACCCGTACACCAATGCCTTGCTGTCGGCATCGGTGGTAGCCGATCCTGACAAGGCGCGGTCGCGGGACAGGATCATCCTCAGTGGGGACGTCCCGTCCCCGATCAGTCCCCCTTCAGGGTGTCGCTTCCGCACGCGGTGTCCGAAGGCGCAGGCGCTGTGCGCCACCGAGGAGCCGATGCTGAAAAGTGGGGCGGGGAACTCGCCAAGCCACCTGACAGCCTGCCACTTCCCGGTCGCCGACGGGGAGAAGCTGGCCAGCGAGAAGGACACGATTCTGCATGCGGTCGAGGGTTTTCTAGCGGAGGCGCCAACATGAGCCTGTCAACGGTCGAGGCAGCGGCTGCTCAGGTCCCGCCTGAGGAACCGGCGGTCAAGGGCATCGAGGGGCGGACCCCCCTGCAACTGGTGGTGGCGCGGCTTCGCACCGATCGCGTTGCGATCGCCTCCATCGTGGTGATATTGCTCATCGTGGCGCTCGCGATAGCAGCGCCGCTGATCGAGGGCATCACGGGGCACAACGCGTACAACGCCAACGTCGACAACGGCACCGACGCCAACGGCCAGCCGTTCCCTCCGGGAACTGCCGGGTATCTCCTGGGTACTGACAACCTGGGCCGAGATATCCTGGTGCGCATTGCCTACGGCGCACGAATATCCTTGCTGGTGGGTGTTCTTGCGACGGCCATCGCGACCATCATCGGAGTGGTGGTTGGCCTCATCGCAGGGTATTTCGGTGGATGGGTGGACAACATCCTCGCCCGCATCATGGACGTGGTGCTCTCCTTTCCGTACGTGCTTTTCGCCATCGTCCTGGTCTCTGTCTTTGGTTCCAGCCTACCGCTGACGATCCTGGTCATCGCCTTCTTCTCTTTTGCGGCTATCGGCAGGATCGTGCGGGGACAGGCATTGTCGCAACGCGAAAAGGAGTACGTGGAGGCCGCGAACTCCCTGGGCGCCGGCAACATACGGGTCATGTTCGTGGACATCCTTCCCAACCTGATTGCTCCAGTCATCGTGCTGGCCACGCTGCTCATTCCCACCGCCATCGTCTTCGAGTCGACGCTCTCCTTCCTCGGCCTCGGCGTCGTCCCCCCAACGCCTTCCTGGGGGAACATGCTCTCGGACGCCGAGGGGGTAGGTTTCCAGGCATGGTGGTTCTATATCTTCCCCATGCTGTTCCTGCTCCTGACCACGCTCGCATTCAACCTTCTCGGCGATGCCGTGCGTGATGCGCTCGATCCGAGGGCAGAGCGCATCTTCGCCGCGCGGAGAAAGAAGAAGGCCACATGATTCGCTTCCTTATCCGCCGCATCGCCGTGGGGATTCTGACGCTGTGGTTCATCATCACGGCGGTCTTCGCTCTGTACTTTCTGGCTCCACACGATCCGGCGCGGACGCTGGCCGGCAGGGCCGCAACTCAGGCGGATATCGCGAGGATCAACCAGGAATACGGCTTCGACCAACCGGTGCTCGTGCAGTACGGGAAGTATCTCGAGCGCCTGATCCCACTTCCTGGACACTTCGACCTCGGCACGTCGAATACGGACCATCTACCAGTGACGACGATCATCGCCGAGGCCGTGCCGATCGACATCTCGCTCGCCGCGGGATCGGCGGTATTGTGGATGCTGCTCGGCATCAGCGTCGGCGTACTGGCGGCCCGGAGGCCGCGGAGCGTCTGGGACCGCGGTGCAACCGTGTTCGTCCTCGCCGGCATCTCGATGCCGACGTTCATACTCGGGCTGCTCCTGCTGTATGCATTCTATTATCTGCTGACCATTCACGGCATAGCCATCTTCCCCAAGCCTGGTAGTTGGACTCCGTTCACACAGAACCCGCTGGGGTGGGCGCACGATCTGATCCTGCCCTGGATCACGCTCGCGCTGATCACAGCCGCGACCTACTCGCGACTGACCCGCAGCTCGCTGCTCGAGATTCTTGGCGAGGACTACATCAGGACGGCGCGCGCCAAGGGGCTGAGTGAGCGGCGAGTGGTCTATCGCCACGGACTGCGCAGCGCGCTGACGCCGATTGTGACCCAGTTCGGCATCGATCTCGCGACCGTGCTCGGCGGGGCCATCATCACCGAAACGGTGTTCGGCTTACCCGGGCTGGGGCTGACGGTTGTCCAGGCGATCCAGCTGGAGAACCTGCCTGTCGTCATCGGCATCGTGCTGGTGGCATCGTTCTTCGTCGTGGCGGCGAACATCGTCGTCGACGCCCTGTACGCCGTGCTGGATCCCCGGGTGCGGGTGAGTTAGACCCGCCCCTCCCCGACGCCGAGCCTGCACCGAGACACTGACACCTCGTTGCTCGCAACGCCATTGGCAACCAGCGGCTTCTTGCTAGGCTCCAGCTGTGAAGGCGTCGGAGGAAGCGACGGGCGTCGAGGCTGAGGACGCGAGCTTCGTCGGTGCTCGCGGTCTCACGATCCATGTGAGGTCATGGCTTCCCGACCAGCCGCCCGCCGGTGTCGTGGTCATCGCCCATGGGTTCGCAGAGCACGGCGGCAGGTATGCGGCGGTGGCCGAAAGGCTGACGGCCGCGGGGATCGCCGTCTGTGCGCCCGACCACCGCGGGCACGGCCTCAGCGAGGGCAAGCGCACCAGCATCGTTCGCTTCGAGGATTACGTCGACGACCTGACCACGGTCATCGCCCAGGTGCGGGCGCGCTGGCAATCGCTGCGGGTCGCCCTGCTCGGTCACAGCATGGGTGGTCTCATCGCACTCGACCTTGCGGTAGGCCAGGCGGTGCCGCTCGACGGGCTCGTCCTCTCTGCGCCGGCCGCGTGTCCCCGCGAGGTCTCGAGGTTCACCCTCGCGGTGGGACGAGCGCTCTCACGCGTGGCGCCGAACACGGGCGTTCTGCGCCTCCCACTCAACCGCATCAGTCGCGACCCGGCGGTTGTGGAGGTGTACAACAGCGACCCGCTGGTGTTCCGCACGCCGATTCGCGCACGCCTCGGCGCGGAGATGCTCGATGCGATGGATCGCGTCGACGCGGGCCTGCCGGCACTCCGCGTCCCGCTGCTGATCATGCAGGGCACGTCGGATGGGCTCGTGGATCCCGGCTGCGGCCCGCACGTCTACGGTCGCGCGGGGTCGGCCGACAAGACCCTGAAGATGTACGACGGTCTCTGGCACGAGATCTTCAACGAGCCGGAACGCGACCACGTCCTTGCCGACCTCACCGGCTGGCTTGGTTCACATCTCTTCTGACGCTGCTCGAGACGCGTGGACTAGAGTTGGCCGGCGATGCGCGAAGTGTGGGCCGTCAAGCCGGGGTCAAAGGTCGACGTCTCGACCATCGACCCGGCGGATACGCGAGCGCTCAAAGGTGGCCGGAGCGCCGCGGACGCGTCACTCGAAAGCGACCGGCAGGCGCTCGTCGAATGGCAGACCCGACTCTGGGCTGAGAGCCGCCGTTCGCTGTTGCTGATTCTCCAGGGGACGGACGCATCCGGAAAGGACGGAACCGTCGCCCACGTGTTCAGCGGGGTCAATCCGCAGGGGACGAGCGTCACCGCCTTCAAGGAACCGACGGCGTTGGAGCTCGCGCACGATTTCCTGTGGCGTGTGCACCAGGCGGTACCGCACGCGGGGCAGATCGGCGTCTTCAACCGGTCCCATTACGAGGATGTCCTGGTTGCGCGCGTGCGCAAGCTCGTCCGGAAAACGGTCTGGAAGAAGCGCTACGACGACATCACCGCGTTCAAGTCGCTGCTCACCGAAGGTGGCACCACCATCGTCAAATGCTGCCTGCTCATCTCCAAGGATGAGCAACGACGGAGATTCGAGGAACGTCTCAAGGATCCGCAGAAACGCTGGAAGTTCCAGCGAGGCGACCTCGAGGATCGGGCGCTGTGGAAGGAATATCAGGCCGCCTATTCGGAGGCGATCACGCGCACGTCAACCAGGGACGCACCCTGGTACATCGTGCCGGCGGACCACAAGTGGTATCGCAATTGGGCGGTCAGCCGGCTGCTCATCGAGACGCTTACCGACATGGACCCGAAGTATCCTGAGCCACCCGATCTTGCCGGGATCACGATCACCTGATCGCCGATCAGACCGCTCGCTCGGCGATCCAGATCATCGCGCTGCCCGTCTGCAGCGGGAAATCGGCGGAATCCTGCACCACACGGTCGAGCCGGAATCCCAGTGTTCGCGCCACGCTCGCGCTCGCGATGTTCCGTTCGGCGCAATGGATCTCCACGCTCCGGATGCCTGGGAGCGACAGCGCGGTGTTGGTGAGCAGGCGAGCGGATTCGGTCGCGATGCCACGGCGATGATGCGCGCTGTGCACCCAGTAGCCGACCTCCAGCGCTCCCGGCCCAATGCGCGGCATCAGGCTGCAGCCACCGACGTAGTCACCGGTGTCGCGCAGGGTGATCGCGTAATTGGCGGCAGCGTTGCCGCCGAATTGCGCGACCGCGGGACCGAGGAAGCTCATCACCGACTGGTCGGTCGGCGGTGACTGCGCCCAGGGCATCCACTCGCGAAGGCGATCGAACTCGCTGCGATGGCGGCTTTCACGGCGGCGCTGTCATTGAGGCGGTAACGACGCAACGTGACCTTGTCGCCGCGCAACACCTCCGGAGGATGCAAATCCTGCGCAGACCGAACATCGTGCGGAGGCGGCACATCGTGGGGAGCAGGAACGTCCATCAGGACACATTCTCTCGTCCCCGCTCCGCACATCGTGCGGAGCACGGATGGCCATCAGGACAGATTCTCGCGCGCCGGTTCAGGTGGCGACCCCGATCGGATTTGAACCGACGATCTCCACCTTGACAGGGTGGCGTGTTAGACCAGGCTACACCACGGGGCCGCGAAGCACCCGATGATAGCAACCGGGCTCAGGGCGGACCGGAGTACGGTGCACGACCGTCGATCAGGCGGACCGGACCAATGTGCACGACCATCGATCAGGCGGACCGGACCAATGTGCACGACCGTCGATCAGGCGGACCGGAGTACGGTGCACGACCGTCGATCAGGCGGACCGGAGTACGGTGCTGACATGCCCAGCCGGCCCATGCGCCCCAACGAGATCTCGTCGGGGGGCGTGGTGGTGCGGCGATCTTCCGACGGCTACGAGGTCTGCCTGGTCAATGACGGGCGCTACTGGGGTTTCCCGAAGGGCCACATCGAGCCCGGCGAGACACCCGAGGTGGCGGCGATGCGTGAGATCTCCGAGGAGACCGGCATAGCGCTCGAATCGCTGGTCCTCCGTACCCCGCTGCCGCCGACCGAGTACGTTTACCGCAAACCCAAGGGTGGCCCGCTGGTCTTCAAGCGCGTTCACCACTACATCGTCGAAGCACCATCGGATGCCGAGCTGCGCCCCGACCCGGCCGAGATCGCCGAGGCCGCATGGTTCGGATTCGACGACGCGAAGGCGCGGCTGAGCTTCAAGGGCAGCGTGTCAGTGCTGGAGGCCGCGAGGCGCGTGCTCGAGGGCGAGCCGTCGCGAGGGGCGGCTTTGAACGCGCCGTAGAATCGGGCCCGCATGCAATTGTTCGACACCGCCCTCCAGGAGGTGGTCCCCTTCGAGCCGCGCGGTGGACGGGTCGGCATCTACGTGTGCGGCATCACGCCCTACGACGCGGCGCACCTCGGCCATGCGTTCGTCTATCACGTCTTCGACGTGCTCAACCGCCGCTTCCGCGACGCCGGCCTGGCCGTACGGAGCGTGCGCAATGTCACCGACGTCGATGACGACATCCTGCGCGTGGCCCGCGAACGTCACGTCGACTTTCGCGAGCTGGCGAGCGAGCAGGTGCGCATGTTCGACCATGACATGGCGGAGATCGGCCTCCTTCCGGTCGACGTGGCACCGCGTGCGACCGAGCATGTCCCGGAGATGGTGGATCGGATTGCGCGCCTGGTCGACGACGGCTATGCCTACGCGGTAAACGGATGGGTCTTCTTCGAACTCCGGCGCGTACCCGGATTACGGCCGGCTGAGTCACCTCGACCACCCGACCATGATCGAGCTCAGCCGTGAACGCGGCGCCGACCCCGACGACCCGCGCAAGCGGCACCCCCTCGATTTCGTGCTCTGGCAGGCATCGGCCGCCCGGCGAGCCGAGCTGGCCCAGTCCCTGGGGCCTGGGGCGCCCCGGGTGGCACATCGAGTGCACGGTGATGTCAACCGGCGCGCTCGGCCACCCAATCGACATTCATGGTGGCGGCGAGGACCTGATCTACCCGCACCATGAGTCCGAGATCGCCCAGGCCGAGGCGGGAGGGGTCGCACCCTACGTTCGGCACTGGACTCACGTGGCCATGGTCAATCTCGACGGCGTGAAGATGAGCAAGTCCCTGGGGAACCTCGTCTTCGTCCGCGATCTGGTCGCTCGCGTACCCGGTGCGGCGGTGCGCCTGCTCCTCGCGTCGCACCACTACCGGCAATCGTGGTCATACAACGACGCTGAGGTCGAGGTGGCCGCGTCTCGGCATCGCCGCTACCTGTCGGCGATGCAGGGCGGCGGCACCATCAGCCATGAGGCGGCGAATCGCCATGAGGAGCGGTTCTTCGAGCGCCTCGATGACGACCTCGACACACCCGGAGCGCTCCACGAGCTCGACGCCATCGCGCAGCAGCTGTCGAGCGGCACGCCGGGAGCCGGACCCGGCACCGAGGGACAGCAGCTGCTCGGCAGGTTGCTGGCCGTGCTCGGCGCGGAGACCGAGGCCGTGCCGGCTTGAGCGGTCAGCGACCCCAGGGTGCGCGGTCGCCGCGGGCCCGGAAGCGGAGCACCGCAGAGGAGATGTTCTCCTCGAGGAACTTGTAGAAAAGCTGTCGCTGCGACACGTCGATCGCGGCCTCAACCTCCTGGCCCTCGCGACGGCGCGCGATCCAGGGTGGGACGCCGTCGGCGACCATCTCGGTGCCGACGCGCACATGCACCAGTGAGTCGTTGTCCTCGCTGACGTGCACGGTCACCTTGAGCACGAGGCCGGTGTGCTCGACGATCCGCCAGCTCCGTTCCCAGCGAGCCTTGCGAGCCGGGTCATGAGCCAGACGGACGGTTTCGTCGACGATCACGCTCTCGCCGCTCCGAGCCGCGCGGCCCAGCAGACGCCGGATGCTCTGGTCGAGGTCGCGAGCGATCCAGTTGACGAGCGACGGCGCGCGGTCGTTGAGGTCGGGGAAACCGTTGGGATCCTTGGCCAGCTCGCCGATCGCCTGCACAGTACCGGCGTGGCGACGACAGTAGGTGATGCCGGAGAACGCGATGCTGTGTGCGGGGCAGAACGCGGCCGGGCACTGACGGCCGCGGCGATCCAGGTAGGCGCAGAGCTGCGCGTCCGTATGGGTACACCCGCGCAGCGAACAGGGCCGCGCCAATGACACGACGATGCCGTTGCCGCTGTCCTGGGCGCTCGGTTGGTACAAGGTGGTCATCGGCGGCACTCCACGGGGACGATCCTACCCCCGGCGCCGCCTTCAGACGGGTGACGGAGCTGTTGCGACCTGTCGATCCAGTGCGACGGCGAGGCGGCGGATCGATGCCATCAACTCCGCGAAGCCCGCCGGGGTCAGCGACTGCGCGCCATCGCTCAGCGCGTTCTCCGGATCGGGGTGGACCTCGATCATGAGCCCGTCCGCGCCGGCGGCGAGCCCGGCGCGAGCCATCGGCGGAACCAGGTGACGGTGGCCGGTGGCGTGTGAAGGATCCACGATCACCGGCAGGTGGGATAGCGACTTGACCACGGGCACGGCGCTCAGGTCGAGGGTGTTGCGTGTCGCCGCCTCGAAGGTGCGGATGCCGCGCTCGCAAAGCACCACGTTCGGGTTGCCGTGGGCGACCACGTACTCGGCGGCGAGGAGCCATTCCTCGATGGTGTTGCTCAGCCCTCGCTTGAGGAGCACGGGCCGCCGCGCGCCACCGACAGCCTCCAGCAGCGCGAAGTTCTGAGCGTTCCGGGTGCCGACCTGGAGCATGTCGGCGTACTCCGACACGATGTCGACGTCGGCCGGGGTGAGGACCTCGGTGACCAGGGGCAACCCGGTCGCCTCCCGCGCATCGGCAAGGTGGCGCAACCCGTCGACCCCGAGACCGCGGAACGAGTACGGCGATGAGCGAGGCTTGAACGCGCCCCCGCGGAACATGGTCGCTCCCGCGTCCGCCACGGCCCGGGCGGTCGCCAGGACCTGCTCGCCGCTCTCGACAGCACACGGTCCCGCGATCACGACAAATGAGCCGTCGCCGAAGCGGACCCCGGAGACGTCGACGACAGTCGGTTCAGGATGCCACTCGCGGGTGACCTGCTTGTACGGCTTGCTCACCGGGATCGCGTCGACCACCCCGGGAAGATCGCAGATGGCGTCGCGAATCGAACCCGGGTTGCTCCCGAGCACGCCGATCGCGAGGCGATCCGCGCCGGGGAGCTCGATGGGCTCGAAGCCGCGCTCACGAACGTGCCTGATGACATTCGCGACCTGCTCGGGCGTCGCCTGCACGTTCATGAGCACCAACATCGCCTGATCCTACGAGAAGCAGGGCTCAGGCCCACGTCCAGCTGTTGAGGATCTCCTGCAAACCGGCAGAGTCGGCGGGGAAATCGGACGGCAGTGTGGTGAGCGCGATCTCGTAGGTGTTGCCCGCCTGGTTGACCACCATGTCCTGGTTCTCACGCGGCACCACTCCGGGCGAGCCATAGGTGAACGTCATCATCACGCCCGAGACGCCGGCGATGTCCACCGGTTCCGCCTGGCTGATGCCGGTCGACCCGGCGGGGATGATGCTCGCCAGATACTGGCCGAGCTGATCGTCGGCCACTGGCTGCGCCGCCGTTCGCGCGACCACGACGCCGTGGTCCGGCGCGCCCAGGACCATGAGGACCGTACCGCCACCGGCCGAGGCAGCACTCTGGCTGGTGGTCTCGTCCTGCCAGCCTTCCGGGATGTCGGTGCGAAATCCCGAGCCGGCGAACGGCGTCGCCTCAGCGGTCGGGCTCGCCGCCGCCGATGCCGCCGAGCTCGGGGTCACCGTCGGCGCGGGCGACCCGCACGCTGTGACCAGCAGGGTCGCGATGCACCCGGCCCCGATGAGCGCGCGCGTGCAGACGGACGTCAAGTTCACGTCACCGAGGATAGCCGAGCGATCCCGCCTCAGCAGGTATCGATGCGAGGACAATCCCCCGCATGGCAACGCGATCTGCGCTCCGTGTCGCGCGGCTCGGCCCGGCACACGCCGGGCAGCTTGCTGCGCTCATCGATCGTGAGCCGGTGATCAACGTATACCTGCGCAGCGAGCTGCGCCTCGGGTTCGAGGCCGGCGACTGGTGGGGCGCATTCGAGGACAGCGAGCTCACATCGGTCGTGCTCGGATGGTCGCTGGTGGTGCCGTACATCCCCGATCTCGAGACCGCGGCACCACTTGCGCATGCGCTCGCGGCCAGCGCGCAGCCGCGGATGATCGTCGGCCACCGTGCGTCGGTCATCGCGCTGCACAACGCGTTCCGGCCGCCCCGGCCCGCTCGCGAGCTCCGCGATCCGCAACCGCTGATGGTCCTCGACCGGGGCGATCTTCAGGGGACTCCGTCCCCCGATGTCCGCCTCTCGACACGCAGCGACCTCGAGGCGTTGATCGTCGCCGCGGCGCGGATGCACCGCGAGGAGATGGGTATCGATCCACTCGTGGTCGACGCGCCCGCGTGGCGGATGCGCATGCTCAGCCTCATCGAGCGGCGCTGGAGCTGGCTGTGGATGCGCGACCACGAGGTGCTGTTCAAGGCCGAGCTCTCCGCGTGGACCCCCGAGGTCGTCCAGATCCAGGGCGTGTACACCGCGCCGAAATACCGAGGCCAGGGCATGGCGCGCGCCGGGCTCGCTGCCGTGTGCGCCAGCGTCTTCAAAGACGTCCCGCGCTGCAGCCTCTACGTCAACCAGTACAACGTGATCGCGCAGCGGGTCTACAAGCGCCTCGGCTTCAAACAGGCGGACGTGTTCGCCACAGTGATGTACTAGTCAGGCAGCCACCATGATCGAGACCAGCGCCGACGTCACCCTGCCGGTCACGCCCGAGGAAGCCTTCTCGGTCGTCGCCGACATCGAGCACGCCGACTGGCTGCCGGCAGTCCGTCGCCTGCGGCACATCAGCGGACCGTCCGGCGGGGTAAGCGCGCGCTACGAGGTCGAGGCCGGGCTCGTGGGCAGGCACCTGCGCGGCGTGCTGGTCTGCACCGAGCTGACTCCGCCGAAACATATGGTGCTGACCCTCGAGGAAGGTTTGGATCTGACCCTCGAGGTCACCATTCGCAAGGTGATCGGCGGTTGCACGGTGGTGATGTCGGCCCGGTATTCGGTCACCGGGCGCCCATTTGCCGGGGCTGTGGAGCTCGCGTCACAGGGCGCCGCGCGCCGGGAGACGGCTCGAGCCTGCGAGCAGCTCGCCGCGCGTTTCGGCCGGAAGAGCGGCAACGCCAGGAGTGCGGCCGGGTGACCAGGAGCGAGCTGGCCGACCTCGAGGTCCTCGAAGCCAAGGTGCGATCGCTGCCTGCGCTCACCGAGTCGGCGACCGCCCGGCTGCTCGAGGACGTTCGCCTTCACGGCAGAGGCCCCGCCCTTGATGAGCTGGTCGAGCATCAGCTCGCGTCCATACTCCAGCTCGCCGAGGCCCGGAGCGGCAAGGGCGTCGAGGTGGGTGACCTCACCCAGGAGGGAACCATCGCCGGCGTGGTCGCCGTTCTCGAGTACGCGGGGCAGGGGGGCCCCGCCTCCGGGCTGGATCGGTTCGTGAGCCGGTTGGTGGCCTCGCACATGGATGACACCATCGAGCTGGCCGGTATCGAACGGGCTGGCGACGAGGCCTTTGTTCGCGACACCGAGATCTACGAGGCGGCCGAGTTCCGGACGCGCCACGAGCTCGGACGGAATCCCACCGTCCTCGAGCTGGCCGCCGAGCTCGGCTGGCCGGAGGAGCGCGTCGCCATCGTCGGCGCGATCCTCAATGACGCCAGGGCCCGCTACGACAGCGAGATCGTCGAATACCTCGACGACACCGACGAGGAGTAGTCGACTAGACCCAGACGACCGGATCCTGCTCGTAACGTGCCTTATCGACGAGGCTCCCGACGTTGGCGACGACCTCGTCTCGACGGGGCGTCCCGTCGACGATCGCGTTCTGCACGTCGACCACCACTACGCGGTGTTCGGTCGGTTCTCGAGCGTGGTCATGGCTTCCCTGTCTCAGGCTTGGCTCGTGCGTCGCTGACTCACCGGCGCAGGTCGTCGCCACGCCAGTCGAGATCGTGCAGCCCCTCCCCGGTGCCACGCCGGATCGCGGCCTGCCCGAAGCGCTCACGCAGCCGGTCGAGGGTGTGGTCGATGCGGTCGTTGGCCGGGCGATCGAACAGGTCCAGCTGGGGGGCGTCGGCGAGCCCGGTCACGCCGACCCCGAGCAGGCGCACCGCGTCACCCGACCAGGCGGCCTCGAGCAGCGCCAGCGCGGCGTCGCGAACCGTGGTATCGGTGGCCGTGGACCTTGCGAGCGTTTCCTGGCGGGTGATCGTCGTGAAATCCGAATAGCGGAGCTTCAAGGTGACCGTGCGTGCGGTCCACCCGCCTGTGCGCAGGCGCGATCCGACATCGCTGGCGAGCTCCGCGACGCGCGCGTGCAGCGCATCGCGTTGCGCGACGTCGCGAGCGAATGTCTCCTCGCGAGAGACGCTCCGGGGGGCGCCGGGAACGCTGACCGCGGCGGTGTCGATTCCGCGGGCGCGCTCCCACAGCGACGTCCCTGACGCGCGACCGACACGACGCTGCACGGTGTCGAGGGGCAGGGCAGCGAGCTGTCCGAGCGTCGAGATTCCCAGTCCGCTCAACGCGCGCTCGGCTGCGGGACCGAGCCCGGGGAGACGCCGCAGCGGCAACGGGGCAAGGAAGGCCGCCTCGTCGCCGGGCTCCACGACCACGAAGCCGCGCGGTTTGCGCAGGTCCGAAGCGATCTTGGCCACCGTCTTGCATGTCGCCACCCCGAAGGAGGCGTGGAGACCGCTTGCGGTCAGGATCCGCTCGCGGATCTCCTCGGCGATGTGTTGCGAGCTGCCGAAACGGCGCGTCGAGCCGGTCACGTCAAGGAAAGCCTCATCGAGTGAGAGCGGCTCGATGATCGGCGTGTAGTCGCGAACGATGTCGAAGACGGTCTTCGACGCGCCACGATAGGCCCGGAAGTCCACCGGTACGAGGACAGCCTGCGGGCAGAGGCGGAGCGCCGTGCGCAGTGGCATCGCGGAATGGACTCCAAAAGCCCGCGCCTCATAGGAAGCGGCGCTGACCACTCCTCGATTCAGCTGCGCGCTGCCATCGCCCGAGGGAGCTCCACCGACGATCACCGGCAGCCCGCGCAGCTCAGGCCGGCGCAACTGCTCGACCGATGCATAGAACGCATCGAGGTCGAGATGAATGATCGCGCGGTGTGTCACTGCTGCGCCCACGGCGCTGCGGCCTCAGCTAGCGGTGTGCTGCCTCCATTCATCGATATCCGCCTCACGCACGTAGCCAGCGCGAATCAGCAGCTCCATGTACGGAACCGCCAGATGCGGTGCGGCGCGACGCAGCACCCATGGCGGTGGATTGTCCTTGTTCTTGTTGACGCTCTGATAGAAGTAAATCTGATTCAGATCGCACAAAAGGGCAAGCCGGTGCAGGGAAATCCCCCTCTCCGCGCACCGTTCTTTGATGTACTCCTTGAACTCCACGCTCATTCAGAGTATAGGCCCATGTTCCGCAGCGCACCCGGCAATTCGCGAAGCGCGGCAATCACCGCATCGGCGACGCCGGCGGCGCGACTCCCACCCCTCCGGATGAGCACGGCGCGCATGCCGGCCGCGTGCGCGCCGGCGATGTCGGCAGCTTCGCTGTCGCCAACCATGACGCTGCACTCCGCCTCGGTCCCGAGCGCTCGCATCGCCGCCTCGAAGATGCGCGGCGAGGGCTTCCGCCACCCGACCTCGAGCTGAGAAGGTGACCGCATCCAGATGGCTCTCCAGGCCCAGGAACGCGAGCTGACCGTGGAGCGATTCGACGCGGTACGGGGCGTTGGAGCAGAGCCCGACCCGGATGCCTCGATCTCGCAGGGCATCGAGCAGCGGGATCGCCTCCGGGTCGAGGCGGGCGCCGTGCCACCAGGCCTCCTGCTCGATGCGGAGGACCTCATCGAGCAGGTCATCGTCGAGGTTGAGCCCGGCTTCGCCGTAGGCACGCAGCGAGACCGCCAACAACGTCGATCTCGTCAAGCGAGCCGCTCTGCTGGTGCTCGGTCACCTCGCGCTCGACCCGATCCATGATCGCGTGGAGCGTTGCGATGCCCGGGTCCTGTCGCCCGGAGGCTCGGAGAACGTCGAGGATCCGCTCCTCGGCCTCCGCGAGCGCCTCTCGCGGACGGGAGAATTCGACCAGCGTCCCGCCATAGTCGAAGAGGATGCCGTCGAGGCGGCGTGCCGTCCCTTCCCCGGGGTCGCTCACGCGGGCGCGCCACCTCCGCTACCGCCGCCGCGTCCGCCTCGGCCTCCGCGGCGCTTCCGCCCACCCTGCCAGCGTCGCTTCGAGCGCTTGCCCGTGGTCTTCGGCGCCGGCGACAGCTTCTCGAGGTACGCCTCACCGGGATGCCGTTCGTTGGGGTGCCCTGCGCGGGCGCCGGGCGCTGCGGCGACCCGAGCCTCGAACTCCGCCAGGACCGCCTCGAGCGGACGTTTGTCACTCGCCGGCGGCGCGGCGGTCTCAGCCCAGGGCTGTGACTTGGGGCTTGCCTCAGCGGCGAGCGTGTCCCCTCCGGGGAGTTCCGGGACGGCGTCGAGGACAGATTCGATTGCCCGCGCGATCAGGCGGTCGGCTTCCAGGGGATCGCGCAGAGGTCGGTCAGCCGCCATCGGCGTTCGTTCTCCAACCGGCGAGCCCGAGGCCGGCCATCGTCTTGACATCCACATCGCCCTGCCGGACCAGCGCCTCGATCCCGTCGCGGTCGAATCGCTCGACGTCCATTCGCTCGTCAGCATCACGATCGGTCGGCCCCTCGCTGAGGTCAAAGGCCCGGAAGAAGTGCATCACCTCTGTGGAATACCCGGGCGTGAGCGGCGCAGTGGCCAGCGGGAGGATTCGCTTCGCGCGCAGCCCCGTCTCCTCGGCGAGCTCGCGCTCCGCGGTTCGAGCCGGCGCCTCGTCAGCGTCGCGGGTACCCGCGGGCAGCTCCCAGAGCGCCCGGCCGAGCGCATGACGCCACTGCCGGACCAGCACCACCCTGTCGTCATCGTCGATGGCGACGATCGCAACCGCACCAGGGTGAGCCACCACCTCCCGCTGAGCGCGAGTCCCGTCCGCGAGGCTCACGCCGTCCTCGTACAACGTCAGCAGCCGCCCTTGGTGGATGACCCGCCGGGACGTCTGGGTCTCGCGGAGGTGCTCCGTGGCTCCAGGGTCGCCGGAAGCCGTGTCGGTAATCACCCGCTGAGTTTGACGCCCCTAGGAGCGATTCAGGCGCATGCCCACTCGCCGGACTGGCCATGGGCGAACATCTTGGCGGCGATGTTCGCCTGCACGGCGGGATTCCATATCGTCGCCGCGGTCCCTCCGTTGGCGATGAACGTCGACATCAGGAACTGAAAGACCCCGATGTACGGCCCCCTCGGGTTCACCGAGTTCCAGTGGAAGTGCGATTCGCAGTTGGCGGTCTTGAGCATCCACGCGACGCTCACACCCCAGTGCTCGGCGGCGGCGGTGATGTCCGCAACCACCTGCGCCTGGCTGACCGACAGGCCGCTCGGAACAATGAAACTTCGGGTGGCGTGCAACGCGATGCGGTGGCGGACCACCGGCGCCGGCTTGGGCGCGGCTGGGGCAGCCCTGTGCGGGGTGGCCTGCCGGACCCGAAGCATCAGCGGGCGCGCGGTGACATTGGTCAGGAGGTTGACCTCACCGACGGACGAACGAACCAGTGAGGCAGATGCGGCAACCGCCCCCTGGGCGGGCGTGGTGATGAGCACCGCGGTCGCTGGTCCGGCCACCATCATGAGGCAGCCGAGAACCAGCCCACGTGCCCGCTTGGGTAAATGCAAGGCGAGTCACTCCTGTTTGGTCGGGCTCCGGTCATCGCTCCCCTGACCGGGCTTGTCAGCGGCTCGACCCCTGCTGCCCATCTGGAGACTCGCGTCTCGACGGCACCTGGCGATCTGAGCCGCCGGCGACCGTACCACAACGGGTACTTGTGCCTGCAACTCGCTCAAAAGAAGCGAACGCGTCTCACCAGCCCGTGGATGCACCGAGCGCGCAGGAGGCCGGCGCTGCGTTCAGCACGACCGGGACCTCCACGGCGAGGCTGGACCCGGCCTGCCAGATGAACTGCTCCGTGCCGCCTCCGAGGATCACACCGGAACTGCTCTCGCACACTGCGAAGCCGACCACCGCCACCCCGGCAGACACCGGCGTGGACGGCGTGAGCGTGCCCCTGACGCTGCCGTAGCCGTGCGACGAATGGCACGGCTGGCAGGCGTAGCCGGCCGACGCTGTGGTGAAGACCGGACCGATGGCGGTTGTCCAGGAGCCCACGTTGACGGTTGCGGCAACGCTCGTCGCGCCGTTGCAGGCATCGGTGCAGTCGGCGGACACCGCGAGGGTCTCGCCGGGTCCGAGGTTCACGGCCGCCGAGTTGAGGGAACCCAGGGTGTGTCCTGCGCGATGCGTCACGAAGTGGACCATCACCGATGCAGCGGCGTGGTACTTGGCCTCGTTCTTGAGACGGGCCACCGGGAATGCCGCAAGGTCGAAAGTCCCGATGCCGATGCCGAGCACCCCGACCGACAGCGTGTCCGGCGGTAGCGGCGTCGGGGATGGGGCGGGTGTCGCCGTGGCCGTTGGTGCGGGTGTCGGAGTGGGCGGGGACGCCCCCGAGCAGGCGGCGAGCAGCACCATCCCGGCGACGGCAAGCCAGGGCACGGGCGAGCGGGGGTGGGGCATGGTCCCAATCCTAAGGACAGTTTCCGCCGCAATCAGTGCGTGACAGAATTGACATTCGCGTCAACCGCTCGGCCCACGGAGGCATTGCTCGTGCATTTCTCGGCTGAGCACGACGCGCTTCGAGAGACGGTGCGTGACTTCGTCGCCAGGGAATTGCGCCCCCACGCGGACGAGTGGGAGGAGGCAGAGGGCTTCCCCGACAGCGTGTTCAAGCGGATGGGTGAGCTCGGTCTGCTCGGACTGCGATACCCGGAGCGATACGGTGGGCAGGGCGGCGATTACTTCAGCGCGATCGTCCTTGCCGAGGAGATGGCTCGCTGCGGCTCGGGTGGCGTCGGCATGGCCATCAGCGTGCACAACGAGATGGCGACACCTCCCATCCTCAAGTGGGGCACCGAGGACCAGAAGCAGCGGTACCTGGTGCCCGCGATCACAGGCGAGAAGATCGCCGCACTCGGCATCACCGAGCCCGACGCCGGCAGCGATGTTGCGAGCATCCGGACCCGTGCCGAGCGTGTCGATGGCCACTGGCGCATCAACGGCAGCAAGCTGTACATCACCAACGGTGTGCGCTGCGACTTCATCCTGCTGGTCGCGCGCACCGGTCCCGCGGACGGCGGAGCGCACGGGATCACGCTGTTTCTGGTCGACAAGCACCTCCCTGGTTTCACCGTGTCGCGCAAGCTCAAGAAGCTGGGCATGCACTCGAGCGATACCGCCGAGCTTTCCTTCCACGACGTGGAGGTCGGCGACGACGCGGTCCTCGGTGAGGTGGGCCAGGGTTTCTACAACCTGATGTGGGAGCTGCAGGGAGAGCGTCTCATCGGATCCGCGGGTGCGATCGCCGGCGCCGAGGTCGCGTTCGAGGAGACCCTGCGGTGGTGCAAGGCGCGCGAGGCGTTCGGGCGCCCCATCGGGAAGTTCCAGGTCAACCGGCACAAGCTCGTCGACCTCTTCACCGAGATCACCGTGGCGAAGCATTTCGTGTACAGCGTCGCGGACCGCTGGAACCGCGACGAGTACCCGGTCACCGAGATCTCCATGGCCAAGCTCCTGGTGGGAAGGGTGACGACCCAGGTCGCCGATACCTGCCTGCAACTGCACGGCGGCATGGGCTACATGGCCGAGAGCCGCATCTCCCGATACTTCCGGGACTCGCGGCTCATCCGCATTGGCGGCGGAACCGATGAGGTGATGAAGGAGATCATCGCGAAGACCGCGTTGGGGCTTTAGTTCATAAGTGCCGTTCCTCTCAAAAACCCGAGGGCAACTGGTGCCGTTTGTCTGGTAACGGTCTCCCGGGGTCGGCGACGACTGGACTTTTTCTGAGGATCCACCCTTCCGACGGCACTGCGCACCTATAAACTCCGCGTGACGCACACCGTTCGGAGGACCACCAGATGCAGGACCGGATCATCGGCACCACCATGCCCGTGCTCGAGATCACGCTCGACCCGGGCGAGGCACTCTTCTCCGAGTCCGGAGAGCTCTCGTGGATGACGCAGTCGATCGTCATGCAGACGTCGACCCAGATGGGCGGCGGTGGCGGCGTCGGTGGCGTGTTCAAGCGAGCGCTCGGCGGGAGCTCGATCTTCATGACCGAGTACTCAGCCCAGGGAGCGCCGGGGATGGTGGCGTTTGCCGCCCGCCTTCCCGGGCAGATCTTCCCGCTCGAGGTCGCGCCGCAACCCGGGATGGGCTTTCTCGGCCACCGTCATTCCTTCGTCTGTGGCGTTCACGGCGTGACCCTGTCGGTCGGATTCCAGCAGTCCCTCGGGGCCGGCTTGTTCGGCGGTGATGGGTTCCGCCTGGAAAAGATCAGCGGTCAGGGTCGCGCCTGGTGTGAGCTCAGCGGCGAGATCATCACCTACGACCTGAAGCCAGGCGAAAGCCTCCGCGTGCATCCCGCGCATGTGGGTCTGTTCCAGGACACGGTGCAGTTCACCATCACGACGGTCAAGGGAATCAAGAACAAGATCTTCGGCGGCGACGGCATCTTCCTCGCGCTGCTCACCGGACCTGGTCGCGTCTGGCTCCAGTCACTGCCGCTGCAGAAGCTCGCGCAGTCGCTCGGTGAGTTCTCGCCGGGTCAGGCCGTCGAGGCCGGCGCGGCCGGCGCGGTCACGGGCGGAGTTATGCGGGGGATTTTCGGGGGCTGAACTCGCTGCGCTGAAACAGCGCATGCAGCGTGATGCCGGCGGCCTCGAGCGCCTCGCGCCCGCCTTCCTCGCGATCGACCACACAGAGTGCACCGGCGATCGTCGCCCCGGTGGGGATGACCGCCTCCTGCGCCTGGAGAAACGTGCCGCCGGTGGTCATGGTGTCGTCGACGATGAGCACGCGCATCCCCGCGTGGAGGTCGGGTCCTTCGATGGCCCGGCTGGTGCCGTGCGCCTTGACCTCCTTGCGGACGATGAACGCCGCGATCGGATGATCGGTGTCGCCGCTGAGCGCCGCGGTGGCTGCGGCGATCGGGTCCGCCCCCAGGGTCAGCCCGCCGACAGCGTCGACACCGAGGTCGCGGCAGTGCTCCAGCGTGAAGCGCGCAACCAGGTACAGTCCGCGGCCGTCGAGCGTCACCTGCTTGCCGTCGACGTAGTAGTCGCTGGCGCGTCCACTGGTCAGCGTGAATGAGCCGAACTTGAACGCTCGCACTGCCACGAGCTCACGCAACTCATCGCGCAGACCGGTGTCGGTCGCGGTGGTCGTGGTCACGGCGTCCAGCGCAGCACCGGATGGCGCGCGGCGCGCACCTCGTCGACACGGCTCACCGGTGTCTCGTGGGGCGCGTTCTGCACGAAGGCCAGGTCGTTCTCCGCCTCCTCGACGATCGCCGCGCAGATCCCGGCGAGCGCGTCGAGGCTCTGCTTCGATTCCGTTTCGGTGGGCTCGAACATCAAGGCTTCGGGAACCGTGAGCGGGAAGTACACGGTGGGTGCGTAGACCCCGTAGTCGAGCAGGCGCTTGGCGACATCCATGGCGCGCAATCCCTCGACACGACCGCCCTTGGTGGTTGCCACGAACTCGTGCATGCACGGCGTCTCGACCGCCATCGCGAAGAGACCGGTGAGCTTCGACTGCAGGTAGCGAGCATTGAGCACCGCGTCACGCGCCACCCACGGAAGATGATCGCCGTAGGCGCGGATGTAGGCGTACGCGCGCACGAGCATCCCGAAGTTGCCGTAGTAGGAACGGACCTTTCCGACGCTCTTGGGACGCTGGTCGTCGAGGAAGAAGCGGTCACCATCGCGTTCGACGGTCGGCGTCGGCAGGAAGGCGATGAGCCGCTCGGCCACGCCGACAGGCCCGGCACCAGGGCCGCCACCGCCATGAGGCGTCGAGAACGTCTTGTGGAGGTTGAGGTGGACGACGTCGAACCCCATGTCACCGGGCCGCGCCATGCCGACCAGTGCGTTGAGGTTGGCGCCGTCGTAGTACACGAGCGCGCCGGCCGCATGCGCGAGCCTGGCGATCTCCACGATGTCCTTCTCGAAGACCCCGAGCGTGTTGGGGTTGGTCAGCATGACCGCTGCAACCGTGGCGTCCAGGTGGCTTGAGAAATCGTCGACGTCAACGGTACCGTCGTGATTGCTCTTCACGGTCACGACATCGAGGCCGCACGCCGCGGCGGACGCCGGGTTGGTGCCGTGCGCTGAGTCAGGGATGAGCACGCGCGTACGCGCCGTGTCACCGCGATCCGCGTGGTATGCCTGGATCATGCGCAGCCCGGTCCACTCGCCGTGCGCGCCCGCGGCGGGTTGCAGTGACATGCGCGCCATGCCCGTGATCGATGCGAGCATGCGGTCGAGCTCCCACATGAGCTGGAGTGCTCCCTGCGTGTCCTCCTCGTCCTGATACGGGTGCAGCTGCGCGAAGCCGTCGAGCCACGCGAGCTGCTCGTCGACAACCGGGTTGTACTTCATCGTGCAGGAGCCCAGCGGGTACATCCCTTCGTGGAGGTTGTGGTTGCGCCGCGCCAGCCGGCCGAAGTGGCGAGCGAGCACCGCTTCCGGGACCGCGGGCACGGTCGGCGGTGTGCGGCGCAGCAGCGACGCGGGAACCGACGTGTCGCCGTTGGTCGCCGCGACGCCGGCGGCGGTGACCGCGGGGCCGCTGGTGTAGTTGGTGCCCAGCTCGAAGACGAGCGGCTCGTCCACCGCCCACATGGCTTCGCGGGTCGCTTCGGGAATCGAGTCGTTCATGCGTGTGCCATCGCAACCGTCCGTTCCGACGCCACCACGTCTGCCGCGGCAGCCGCATACCGCTCGATCGCCTGCGGCGAGGTGAGCTCGGTGCAGCACACGACGATCTGATCATCTCGGGTCGCATCGATTCGCCCGAGCGGCAACCCGGCGACGATGCCACGTTGATGCAGTGCGGCCGCGAACGCGGTCGCGCTGCGCGGGGTGGTCGTGCGCAGCACGAACTCCCAGAGGAACGGCGTCGATGCGTGCGTCAGCGAGAGCCCGTCGATGGCGGTGAGCAGGTTGGCAAGGTGGTGGGCGCGTTGCACGCTCACCTCGGCGACCGCGCGCATCCCGCCCGCACCCATGTGCGCCATGTACACGGTGGCGGCGAGCGCGATCAGCGCGTGATTGGTGCAGATGTTGGAGGTCGCGTGCTCGCGCCGGATGTGCTGTTCGCGGGCCTGCAGCGTCAGCGTGTACGCGCGTCGCTCATCGTGGTCGAGCGTCATGCCCACCAGGCGACCCGGGATGCGGCGCATCTGCGCCTGCGCGACCGCCATGAAGCCGACGTGCGGTCCGCCGAAGGATGCCGGGATGCCGAGCGGCTGACCATCGCCGACGGCGACATCGAATCCGCCTTCACCGGGAGGCGTGAGGAGCGCGCAGGCGTGCAGGTCGGTGACGCAGATGGCGAGCGCCCCCGCGTCGTGTGCGGCTTCCGCGAGCGGCGCGAGGTCCTGGATCGTCCCGGCAAAGCTCGGGTACTGCACGAGCAGTGCCGAGTGCTCGGCGGTCAGGGTGGCGCGAACTGTGTCGAGCGACAGCACGCCGTCGCTGGTTGGCACGATGTCGACGGCGATGCGACGCCCCTCGCCGAAGGTGCGCAGCACGGCGATGGTCTCCGGATGCACGGTGTCAGCCACAGCGATGCGCGTACGACCGGTTGCCTGGACGGCGATCACCATCGCCTCGGCCGCAGCGGTGGCGCCGTCGTACAAGGACGCATTGGCGACGTCGAGGCCGGTGAGCGCGCAGATCATCGACTGGAACTCGAAGATCGTCTGCAGCGTTCCTTGCGACGCCTCGGCCTGGTAGGGCGTGTAGGCCGTGTAGAACTCGGGCCGGGAGATCGTGCCGCGCACGATCGCCGGGCTGAACCTGCGATAGACGCCGGCGCCCAGGAAGCTGTCGTAGGTGCTCAGTGATCGGTTGCGCGACGCGAGGCGCTCGAGCTCAGCGACCAGGTCCTGCTCGGCGAGCGGCGGAGGGAGGTCGAGCGTCGGGTTGCGCAGGGCGGCCGGGATCGTGGTGAAGAGGTCCGCCTCTGACGCCGCCCCGACCGCTTCGAGCATCTCGCGACGCTCTGCATCGGAGTTGGGGAGATACGCCATGCTCAAAGTATGCCGGGAGGCGCGATCCACCCGGGAGCCGCGCCCCTGGCCACACGAATCTGCGCCAGGGGGTTTGCTCAGCCGAACCGTTGGTAGACTGCAGATGATGTCCAAGCGCGCCTCCGCAGTTTCGATTGAAGATCTCGTCGCGTCGATCGAGACCGCACGCGACAAGGTGATGGCCGACGAGGTGAAGAGCCTCGTGAAGCTCGGCCTCCCCAAGACCGTCGCCTACAAGATGGTCGCCGACCGCTATCGCCAGCGGGCCGAGGGTGACGACGGAGAAGCAGACTCCGCGAGCCCCTGGCCGGACATGTCCTGACCCGGCTCGACGCCGCCGTCAGACATGCCCTGATCGTCTGGGAGTACTAGACGCCGGCGGCCGGGGTCGCGTCGTCGCGTCCCCGCCCGCGGAGATACCAGGCGACCACCCCGATGACCACCACGACGGCGATCACGATCGCGGCGGTCCCGATCGGCCCCGACACCTTGGTGTAGTTCGCGCCGACCTCATATCCGAGAACCGCGAGGAAGGTCACCCAGACGGTCGATCCGAGGAGTGAGAGCCCGGCAAACCAGACCGGCTGCATCTTTGCCAGGCCGGCCGGGAACGAGATGTACGTGTGGATCACGGGAAGCATCCGCCCGAAGAAGACCGCCGGCAGTCCGTAGCGGTCGATCCAGCGATCGGCCATGTCGAGATGTCGCGGTGAGATGCCGATGTGCCGCCCGGGCCCGAGGAGCAGCGGGCGGCCGAACCGTCGAGCCAGCGCGTAGGCCAGCAGCGCGCCCAGCCAGTTCCCGGCGACGCCGGCGATGATCACCAGGACGATGTTCAGGTGGCCGGCCGCAGCGAGCACCCCCGCCACGGGCATGATCACCTCGCTCGGGAAGGGCACGCCGCAGCTGTTGATCAGCATGAGCACGAGCACGATGAAGAGGCCCCCGCTGGTCACCCATTGCCCGATCACGCCGCCCACGGCCGGGATTGTGGCCTACGCTGCCGCGAACATGCGTCGAAAGCTCCATCCGAGTTCGATCCCGCCGTGGCCGGTGCCGTTCGATCCGTCGGCTGAGCTGGACTGGGGAGACCCCGAGTTCGCGCGCCGCCTGCTTCGCGAGCACCTCGACCAGTCCCACGACGGGGCGAGCCGCCGGCGTTCGGTGATCGCCGGGCAGGTGCGCCGTCTCCGGCGGTTGCTGCCGTCCCCGCCGGCCCGAATCCTCGACGCCGGCTGCGGCCCGGGCCTCTACGCCGTGCCGCTGGCTGCGCTCGGTTACGCGGTGACCGGTGTCGACGTGAGCGAAGCAGCCCTCCGTCACGCTCGAGCGGTGGCGCGCCAGGCACACATGACCGGAAAGACCCGCTTCATCAAGGGCGATCTGCGCAGCGTCCCGCTGAAGCCTGAGAGCTTCGATGCCGCGCTGCTCGTGTATTTCGTCCTCGAGGCGTTCCCACGGGCAGAGCAGTACCCGGTGCTCAAGCGCATCGCGACGGCGCTGGCGCCGGACGGAACACTGATCGCGGAACTGCGCCTTCGACCCGATCAGCCTCCCGGCCGCATCGACTGGTGGGACGTCGTCCCCAACTCTCTGCTCTCCGACCGGCGACACCTGCTCGTCGGCGATGCCGTCTACGATCAGCGCCGTCATACGTACGTGCTGCGCGAGATCGCGATCCACGATGACGGGTCTGCGTCGGTGCAGCAGACGAGTGGCTGGCTGTGCCCCTTCGGGTCGATCCCGCGCCTGTTCAGCCGCGCAGGCCTGCCCGATGTCACGATGTTCGACGGCTGGACCGGGTCGGCGGCGCATGCCCTGTCGGAAACCGTCCTCGTGGTCGCGCGACGGCGCCGGCCCTGACGCGCCACTGAAGGGTCGCTTCGAGCGGCTACCATTCCCTCCTTCGGTCCGGGAGTCCTGTTGGAGTTGATTCACCATGTCGACGCCCACACCTGATCGCATCCGCACAGTCGCCGTCGTGGGACACAGCCACGACGGAAAGACGACCCTGTGTGAGGCTCTGCTGCACACCGCCGGCGCGACGCAGCGAATGGGGTCGACCGAGCAGGCCACCTCGCTCTTCGACCACGAGCCCGAGGAGCAACGCCACTCGATGAGCATCGGCCTTTCGGTCGCGCACTGCGACTGGGAGGGCTCGCGCGTGAACCTCATCGACGCGCCGGGGTTCCAGGACTTCGCCGGCGAGGTGGTCGAGGGATTGGCGGTCGCGGACGCCGCAGTGCTCGTGGTTGCGGCGACCGGGACGGTGCCGGTCGGCGCCGAGATGGCCTGGGAGATGATCCAGGCGGCCGGTGTCCCCGCGCTGATCGTCGTGAACCGCATGGACAAGGAGAACGCGGCGTACGAGGCGACCGTCGACGCGCTTCGCGAGGCGTTCGCGCGCAAGCCGATCGCGGTTGCGGTGCCGATCGGTGCCGCCGACCGGTTCAGCGGCTACGTCGATCTTGTCGACGATCGCGCTCACGCCTTTGACGAGCGCGGCCGGGCGACCGACATTCCTCTTCCGGCGGAGATGACCGCGGAGATCGAGCGCGCCCACGCCGCCCTGGTCGATGCCGCCGCCGAGAGTGACGACGTGCTCCTCGAGAAGTACCTGGAAGGCACGGAGCTCACCGACGACGAGGTGCGGACGGCTCTGCATGCCGCGACGGCGCGTGGGACACTGGTGCCGATCGTCTGCGCCGCGGCGGCGTTGGAGAAGGGCGCCGGGATGGTGCTCGACAGCATCGTCCGCTACCTGCCCGCTCCGACCGAGCGCACCCGCATTGCACTCGATCCCAAAGGAAGCGAGGTCGCGGTGGCGTGTGATCCGGACGGCAAGCTCTGCGCCTTCCTCTTCAAGACGACCGTCGACACCTTCGGAAAGATCTCCTTCTTCAAGGTGCTCCGCGGAACCATGCGTGGCGACAGCCATCCGCTCACCGTTCGCCTGGGTCAGGAGGAGCGCTTCGCACAGCTCGGCCAGCCCAACGGCAAGTCGATCGTGACCGTCACCGAGGTGGTCGCGGGCGACATCGGTGTGGTCACCAAGCTGACCCACACGCAGACGGGCGACACGCTGTGCGCCAAGGACGCCCCGCTGCTGATGCCGCCACTGCCGTGGCCGGCGGCGACCGCGTCGGCGGCGATCTTCGCGCGGTCGAAGGGCGATGAGGACAAGATCATGAGCGCGCTCTCGCGCCTCTGCGAGGAGGATGCGACCTTCACGAGCGACCGCGACCCGGTGACCAACGAGGTGCTCGTCCACGGCCTCGGCGACGTGCACCTCGACGTCGCCCTGGAGCGGATGAAGCGGAAGTTCGGCGTCGATGCCGAGCTGCATCCGCCCAAGATCCCCTATCGCGAGACCATCACCGGAACGGCACGGGTGGGCCACAAGTACAAGAAGCAATCAGGGGGCGCCGGCCTCTACGGCGACGCGACCATCGAGATCGAGCCGCTGCCTCGCGGTGGCGGCTACGAATGGGAGGACAAGATCTTCGGCGGGTCGATCCCGCACCAGTTCCGGCCGTCAGTGGAGAAGGGCGTCCGCCAGACGATGGAGCAGGGGGCCGTGACCGGGAACCCGATCGTGGACGTCAAGGTGCGTCTGGTCGACGGCTCGACGCACAGCGTCGACGGCAAGGACATCGCGTTTCAGATCGCCGGCGCGATGGCGATGCGCGAAGCCGTGCAGAAGGCCTCGCCGGTCATCCTCGAACCGATCATGGACGTCAAGGTGACCGTGCCCGAGCGCTTCACCGGCGACATCATGGGGTTGCTCAACTCGAAGCGCGGCCGTGTCGGCGGCGTCAACCCGATGGGTGACGGGCGTGCGGAGGTCAACGCGCACGTTCCGCAGTCCGAGATGTACACGTTCCCGGTCGAGCTGCGCGCCATGACCCAGGGCAGGGGCAAGTACTCGATGTCATTCTCGAGCTACGAAGAAGTGCCGGCACACGTCGCGCAAAAGCTCATCGAGTCACACAGCAACGAGCATCCGGCAGCATGAGGAGTCAGCACATGGGCGAGACGGTCGAGTTCCCCAGCAATGGGCATACCTGTGGCGGATATCTCGCGACGCCACCGAGCGGCCGCGGACCGGGTGTTGTGGTCATCCAGGAGTACTGGGGCCTCAACGCGCATGTGCGCGATCTCTGTGATCGCTTTGCTGCAGAGGGATTCGTGGCCCTGGCGCCCGACCTGTACCACGGGAAGGAGACCAAGGAGCCCGACGAAGCGGGCAAGCTGCTCATGGAACTCGACCTCGCCGAAGCCGCGCGCGACATGCTCGGAGCCGGCAAGTGGCTCGCAGCCAGCGATCGCACCGCCGGTGACCGCGTCGGCATCGTGGGCTTCTGCATGGGCGGCGCTCTCGCGATCTACGCTGCGACGCTCAGCGACGTTTTCGCGGCGGTGGTCCCGTTCTACCCGTACATGGGGGTCACCGCTGCGGCCAAGCCCGATGTCACCAAGATCAAGGGCGCTGTGCTCGGGCACTTTGCCGAGAAGGACGGGGCGTACACGCGTGAGCAGATCGACGAGCTCGAGCGTGAGCTTCGCGGCGCAGGCATCGATGTCGAGTTCTTCTGGTACTCGGGTGCGGACCACGCGTTCTTCAACGACACGCGTCCGGAGGTGTTCGACCCGGATGCCGCACGGCTCGCCTGGGACCGGACTCGGGCCTTTTTCCGGACCCACCTCGCGACACACGCGGTGGCTTAACTAATGGCCCCTGCAGGGGCCTTTCGGACCGCAGCCGCGCGGCTCATCGATGGGCCCCGACAGGGGGCCTGTTGGACACACGCGGTGGCTCATCCTATGGCCCCGGCAGGGGCCGGTTGGACCGGCCGGACGGCGGGCTGGGAGACCGCCCCTTTGGGGCGGTCAGTTGAACTCAACTCCAGTTCGGCTCCGATGCGGCTAGAATGCCCGCAACCTGCCTCCGAGCAGTCGCAGAAACCACCCCCACCCCCCGGAGGAGCACATGGCCACTGGCTATTGCCTCAAATGCAAGGAACAGCGCGAGATCAAGGGCGCTGAGGCGATCACGATGAAGAACGGCAAACCGGCGACCACCGGCACCTGCCCCGTCTGCGGCACCAAGATCTTCAAGATCGGCAAGGCCGCCTAGCGAATCGTCCGCCGGGCTTGGTCGCGCTGGCGACCGAGGCTGGCGACGCGGACTGGTGACGGGGTGCAGGGTGCGCCCCCGCACCACCTCCATGCCCTGATCGACCGATCGCGGTCGGCGGGTCAGTTGCTCCCGAGCAACTCCTGCTCGAGCAGATCGAGCGGCAGCGACCCGAGGTTGAGCGCGGCCATATGGAACCGCTTCAGATCGAATGACGAGCCATGCCTCGCCCGGAGCTGAGCGCGAATGTCGAGCCAGGCCCGCTCGCCGACCTTGTAGCTGATCGCCTGAGCCGGCATCCCGCAGTAGCGATCGAGCTCGCTGCGAGCGAACCCGGGCCCGGCGAAGCCGCAATACCTGCTCACGAACGGCAGCGCCGTTTCCCAGTCCCAGACCTGCCCCGGGCGGTATTCCTCAGTCCTCGGGATCGGGAGCTGCAGATGCAGGCCGATGTCCACGATCACGCGCATTGCCCGGAAGGCCTGGGATGCAAGCATCCCGAGCAGGTAGTCCGGGTTCTCGAGGTAGCCCAGCTCCCGCATCAGCCGCTCGGCGTAGAGCGCCCACCCCTCGGCGTGGCCGGCGTATGTCCCCAGCTGGCGTTGGAAGGTCGTCAGGCGGTCCTGGAACGTCATGCAGAGCCCAATCTGCAGGTGATGGCCCGGCACGCCCTCGTGGTACGCGGTGGTGATCTCCGTCCAGAGGGGAAACCTCGTCTGATCCTTCGCCGGGTACCAGGTGCGCCCCGGTCGGCTGAAATCGGCCGACGGCCCGGTGTAGTACATCGCCGCGGCGGTTCCGGGCGGCGCCTCGCGGCACTCGATCCGGTGCAACGGCGCGGGGATGTCGAAGTGCGTGCGGTCGAGCTCGCTGATGGTGCGATCGGTGAGGTCCTGCAGGTAGGCGAGCAGGTTGCCGATGCCCTCGATGCTCCTGCCGGGATCATCGCGGAGCACCGCCATCGCTCCCTTGAGCCCCGCCCCAGGGGCGATCCGTTCGGCGGTCGCGGACATCTCCGCCTCGATGCGGTGCAGCTCGTCCCAGCCCCAGGCGTAGATCTCCTCGGGGTCGCGGTTCATGCCGAGCCACCGCCGGATGCCGATGGCATAGAGCTCGCGGCCGACAGCGTCGGTGTCAGGCGCACGCGGCGCGTACTCCTCTCGCAGGAACCGCGCCATCCCCGCGTATGCCTCGGTTGCGAGCTGTGCGCTCCGCTGCAGCCGCGCGGTGAGCGCGTCGTCGTGCGGTTGCTCGGCGGCGATGCGTGCGAAGTACGGCGCGTCGGTGCCGGCGAGACCCCCGAGCGTGGCCGCCTGGTCAGCGCAGACGAGGGCCTGCCGGCGCGCCGCAATTTGTCCGGTGTCGAGCCCATGCCGCAGCGACGTGGTGAACCCCGCGAGCGAGTTCGGGAACACGGCTCATCCGGGTGGCGATCCGCTCCCAGTCCTCGGGCGTTCCCCGCGGGCAGAGGTCGAACGCCATGCGAATGAACGAGATGGGCGAGTCAAAGTTGGAGAGCTGGCGCCACGGCGCGCCAGCCTGGTAACCCTCGACGCCCGCACCCAGACGATCTCGGATGACCGCCGCCGCGATGCGATCCGGGTCGTTCTCGACGGACGCCTGCTCGAGCGCGCCCAGCGTCCGCCGGTTGAGGTCGACCTGCGCCTCGACGCCGGCCGGCGAGTAGTCGGTCACCTCGTCGTCGTGCCCTGGAATACCGAGACCGGTTGCGGTGAACGGATCGAGCGCGCACAGCTCGTCGACATACGAGTTCGGCGAGGCGAAAGACCTCGGTCACGCTTCGAGAGCGACCACCGCGCCGACCCCGGCGATCGAGGCCACCCGGTCGCCGTCATCGAGCCGCATGATGATCACGCCCCGGGTCTGACGTCCGGAGATGCGGACCTGCTCGAGCGGGATGCGGATCACCTGCCCTGACGTCGAGATCACCATCAACTCCTCGGACAGGTCCTCGACCACGCGCATCCCGACGATCTCCCCGATCTTCGGGATCGCAGTCTGATCGACGGTGTACACGCCCTGGATATTGCGGCTCTTGACCGGGTAATCACTCATCGGGGTCAGCTTGCCGAATCCGTTCTCGGTGATCACGAGGACATGGCCCTCGGGATTCACGATGTCGAACCCGGCGACCTCGTCGCCCTTGCGCAGGCGGATCGCGCCGACGCCCATGGTGTCGCGGCCCATCGGGCGCACTTCCTTCTCGGTGAATCGCGATCCCTTGCCCCGGCGGGTCACCACCAGAACCTCGTCGCCACCCGAGGATCGGCGCACCCAGTTGAGCTCGTCGTCGTCCTGCAGGTTGATGGCGATGAGCCCGTTGCGGCGCACCGACGCGTAGGCTGCCGCGGGGGTCTTCTTGATCTGACCGAGCTTGGTGACCATCACGAGGTACTGCTCGTCGCTGAATACCTCCATGTCGATGAGCGCGGTGACCTTCTCGCCCTGGTCAACCTCGATGAGGTTGATGATCGGAATCCCCTTGGCCTGGCGCTTGACGTCGGGAATCTCGTGGGTGCGCAACCGGAAGACGCGACCCCGGTTGGTGAAGAACAGCATGTCGCTGTGGGTGTTCGCCGTCGTGGAGTGCTCGATGTAGTCCTCGTCGGTCGAGCGGCGCGCGCCGACGACGCCCTTGCCGCCACGGTGCTGCGCGCGGTAGTTGTCGAGTGACATGCGCTTGATGTAGCCGCGGTGCGTCAGGGTGACGAAGACCTGCTCCTGGGGGATGAGGTCTTCCTCGTTCATCTCGAGGTCGTCGTGACGGATCTCGGTGCGTCGCGGATCGGCGAACCGCCTGCGCAGGTTGGTGACCTCGTCCTTGATGACGCCGTCGATGAGGCGCGGATTGGCGAGCAGGTCTTCCAGCTGGGCGATCTTCTTGATCAGATCCTCGTACTCCTCGCGGAGCTTGCCGCTCTCGAGGCGCGTCAGCCGGCCGAGGCGGAGGTCGACGATCGCCTTCGACTGCCGTTCCGACAGGCTGAACCGCTGCTCCAGGGCGCTCTGCGCTGAACGCTCGTCCTGCGCGCCGCGGATGATCGCGATCGTCTCGTCGAGGTTGTCGAGGACTTTGGTCAGCCCTTCGAGGATATGCGCGCGCTCCCGGGCTGTGGTCAGGTCGTGCTGCGTGCGCCGCGTGACCACGTTGCGCCGGTGGCTGATGTAGTGCCCGAGCATCGCCTTGAGGCTCAGCACCTGCGGGCGGCCGTCGACGATGGCGAGCATCAGGGCGCCGAACGTCGTCTGCAGCTGGGTGTGCTTGTAGAGGTTGTTGAGCACGGTATGCGGCCGCGCATTCGACTTCAGCTCGATGACGATGCGAACCCTCTCCTCGCGTCCGGACTCGTCGTGCAGGTCGGCGATGCCGTCGATCTTGCGGTCGTTGACGAGCTCCGCGATGTTCTGCATCAGGCGCGACTTGTTCACCTGGTAGGGGAGCTCGCGGACGATGATCTGCTCGCGTCCCGACTTCGACTCCTCGAAGTCGACCTGGGCGCGCATCACGATCCGTCCGCGGCCGGTGCCGTACACGTTGGCGATGTCACGCGTGTAGATGATGCCGCCGGTCGGGAAGTCAGGGCCCTTGACGATCCGGATGAGGTCCTCGGTGGTGGTGTCCGGGTCATCGATCAGCCTGACCACCCCGTCGCAGATCTCGCCGAGATTGTGGGGCGGGATGTTGGTGGCCATGCCGACCGCGATCCCGCTCGCGCCGTTGACCAGGAGGTTCGGGAGCAGCGACGGCATCACCGACGGCTCGCGCACGCCCGGGGCGTTGGCGAAGTTCGGGCCGAAGTCGACGGTATCCTTCTCGATGTCGTCGACGAGGCTCATGGCCACCGCGGTCATGCGCGCCTCGGTGTACCGGTAGGCGGCCGGCGGATCGCCGTCGACCGAGCCGAAGTTGCCCTGGCCATCGATGAGCGGGTAGCGCATCACCCATGGCTGGGCGAGCCGGACGAGCGTGTCGTACACGGCCGAATCGCCATGGGGGTGGTACTTGCCGAGCACCTCGCCGACGACGGCTGCGCACTTCTGGTAGCGCGCTCCCGCGGTCATCCCGGTATCAAGCATGGCCCAGAGGATGCGGCGCTGCGCCGGCTTCAACCCATCGCGGATATCGGGGAGGGCGCGGCTGATGATCACGCTCATCGCGTAGTCCATGTAGGACGCGCGCATCTCCGCCTCGAGTTCGATGGGATGAACCTGGCCGGGCTCGAAGATCGCCATTACGCAGACACCTCCGCCGGGCTTCTCACCGCGCCCGCGATAACCGTGCTGACACCCTGATCGGCAGCGCGGGCGGCAACCCGAATCGCATTCATGGTCGCCTCCGCATCGGACCGCCCGTGGGCGATCACCACCTCACCGGCGACACCGAGGAGCAGCGCCCCGCCGGTCTTCCGGTAGTCGATGCGATCACGCAGCGGACGCAACTTCGGCTTCAGGAGTGCGCCGCCGACCTTGCCGCCGAACGACTTGCGCGCCTCGCGAGCGATGCTGGCGAACAGGAACTCGCCGATGCCCTCGGCCACCTTGAGCACGACATTGCCGGTGAAGCCGTCGGTGACCACCACATCGCATCCACCGCGAAAGATGTCCTTGCCCTCGACGTTGCCCACGAAGTGAATCGCGAGTGCGGCGATCAACGGATGGGCAGCCTGCACCAACTCCGAGCCCTTCTCCGACTCCTCGCCGTTGCTGAGCAATGCAACGCGCGGGCTGGGGATGCCGAGCATGGTGCGTGCGTAGATGTCACCCATCATCGCGAACTGTGCGAGCCACTCCGGCTTGCAGTCGGTGTTGGCGCCGACATCCAGGATGAAGGTCTGACCACGCCTCGCTGGGGAATGCCGCGCCGATGGCGGGTCGCGCGACCCCAGGGATCCGTTTGATGGTGAAGAGCGCTGCTGCCAGCATCGCCCCGCTGTTCCCGGCGCTGACGACGCCACGTGCCTCGCCGCCCGCGACCAGCGCGCAGCTGCTCACCAGGGAGGAATCGCGCTTGGCCCGCACCGCATTCGCCGGGTGCTCGTTCATCTCGATGACCTCGCGAGCATCGACGACGCTGATCCCGTCGGGGATGCCGGCTCCGGTGCTGCTCAGCTCCGCCTCGACCGCCTCACGCCGGCCGACCAGGGTGACCGCGATGCCGTGCTCGATGACGGCGCGCAGCGCTCCGCGCACGATTGCCGCCGGGGCATGGTCGCCGCCCATCGCATCGACCGCGATCGGAAGCGGCATCAGACGTCGAGGTTGCGCACGCTCGTGGCGTGGGTCTGAATGAAGCGCTTGCGAGGCTCGACGTCGGACCCCATGAGACGGTCGAAGATGTCGTCCGCCTTGAGGGCGTCGGCAACCCCGACCTGCAGCAGCACACGGCGATCGGGGTCCATGGTGGTTGCCCACAACTCCTCGGACATCATCTCGCCGAGTCCCTTGTAGCGCGAGACCTCGGTGTCTCTCCCCATGGACTTGACCTTGTCGTCACGCTGGTCGTCGCTGAAGGCGTACTCCGTCTGCCGGTTCTTGCCCTTGCCCTTCTCGAGCTTGTACAGGGGCGGCTGGGCGAGATACAGGAACCCGCCATCGACCAATGGACGAAGGTGGCGCCAGAAGAACGTCAGCAGCAGCGTGCGAATGTGCGACCCGTCGACATCGGCGTCGGCCATGAGCACGATGCGGTGATAGCGCAGCTTGTCCACGCTGAACGTCTCGCCGAATCCGCCGCCGAGCGCCATGATCAGGTCCTTGATCTGCTCGTTGCCGAGGATCTTGTCGGCTCGTGCCTTCTCGACATTGAGGATCTTGCCCCGGAGCGGAAGGATCGCCTGGTTGCGCCGCTCGCGCGCCTCCTTGGCGGTGCCACCTGCCGACAGTCCCTCGACGATGAAGATCTCGCAATGCGCCGGGTCACGCTCGCTGCAGTCGACGAGCTTGCCAGGCAATGTGGCCGACTCGAGCAGTGACTTCCGCTGCACGAGGTCGCGCGCCTTGGCAGCGGCCTGCCGAGCTCGCGCGGCGGTCAGGGACTGGTCGATGATCTTGCGACCGTCCGAGGGGTTCTCCTCGAGGTACTGCATGAGCGCCTCGCTCAGCACCGTCGAGACCTGTCCGGCGACCTCGCTGTTGCCCAGCTTGGTCTTGGTCTGACCCTCGAACTGCGGCTCACGCAGCTTGACGCTGATCACCGCGGTCAACCCGTCGCGCACGTCGTCACCGCTCAGGTTCGGGTCCTGCTCCTTGAGGATGCTCGCCTTGCGCGCGTACTTGTTGAGCGTCGCGGTGAGCGCACCGCGGAACCCGGTGACGTGCGCGCCGCCCTCCTCGGTGTGCACGTTGTTGGCGAAGGCGAGCACGTGCTCGGTGAACACCGTGTTCTGGTACTGCAGCGCGATCTCGACGACGTTGCCTTCGATCTCCCGTTCCACGTACATCGGCTTCTGGTTGACGACGTTGCGGTTGGCGTTGAGATACCTGACGAACGACTGAATGCCACCTTCGAAGTGGAAGGTGTAAGCGCGATCGTCGCGCTCGTCGCCGAGCTGGATCGTGATGCCCTTGTTGAGGAACGCGTAGCTGCGCAGCGAGTTGCAGACCGTGTCCCACGAGAACTCGATCTCCGGGAAGATGTCCGGATCGGGCCAGAAGCGCACGAAGGTTCCGCGCCGGTCGGTCTTTCCGACCACCGCCACGGGACCGTCGGGCACGCCGCGCGTGTACTCCTGGCGGTGGGTCTCACCGTCGAGATACACCTCGACCAGCAGGCGCTCACTGAGCGCGTTGACGACGGAGAGGCCGACGCCGTGCAAACCACCCGAGACCTTGTAGCCACCGCCGCCGAACTTTCCGCCGGCGTGGAGCGTCGTGAGGACGACCTCGAGCGCGGATTTCCGGGCGGTCGGATGCATGCCCACCGGGATGCCGCGGCCGTTGTCGAGGACCGACACCGACTTGTCCGCGTGCAGCACGACCTTGATGGTGTCGCACCAACCGGCGAGGGCCTCGTCGATGCTGTTGTCGACGAGCTCGACGACGAGGTGATGCAGGCCGCGCAGATCCGTGGATCCGATGTACATCCCGGGGCGTCTGCGAACCGGCTCGAGACCCTCGAGGATCTGGATCTGATCGGCCGAGTACGTGTTCTGGCCGGCCCGGCCGGCGCCTACCGGGCGCGGATCCGGATTGCCGTTTGCATGGCTCGTCCTTGGGCTTGTCTCTGGCTCGTTCGCCGCCTCATCGGGGCGTTCGGGGCGTGCGGTGTCGGTTATGTGTGCTGCTCCGGTTGTGACGTGAATGTGAAGGGAGGGGCCAATGGTGAAACTGCTCGATTGTTCCAGCGGGGACCGCTCAAATCGGCCGTTCCAAGTACCTGTATTCTACCAGCCTGCGGGCCCACTTCGCTCGTTTCCAGTGGTGCGCTGCACTAGCATCAGGACCATGAACGATGCCGTCCGTGCGGCTCCCGGCCGGGCTCGTCGAAAAGGTCGATGAAGATGGTGACTCCCACCCTTGAAGAGTACCGCCGGAAGCGCGATTTCAATCAGACCCCGGAGCCCAGTGGCGACCCAATCCAGCGCCCCGGGACGGAAGCCTCGGCGTGGGAGCAGCTGCCGCACGGCAAACGTTTCTGCGTCCAGAAACATCGAGCCACGCGAATGCATTTCGACACCCGCCTGGAGCACAACGGCGTGCTGCTGTCGTGGGCCGTCCCGCGCGGTCCCAGCCTCGATCCCACCAAGAAACGCCTGGCGGTGCAGACCGAGGATCATCCCATCGACTACGGTGAGTTCGAGGGCGTGATCCCCTCGGGATACGGGGCGGGCACGGTGATGCTCTGGGACATCGGGACCTACGAGTGGATCAAGGAATCGGCCGAGGATTTCGAGCGTTCCCGGCTGCGAGGGGACATCAAGTTCCGACTTCATGGCACCAAGATCTCTGGCGAGTTCGCGCTCATACGCATCGGCGATCGTGGCCGGCAGTACGGCGGGAGCAGCGACGGTGACAAGAACTGGCTGCTCATCAAGAAGCGCGACGAATCGGTCGTCGAGGGTTTCGAAGCCATCGACCTCGACGTTTCAGTCAAGACCGGCAGAAGCCTGGCGCAGATTGCCGCCGAGGGTGGGGGTGACCCGCGCGAGATGCGCCGCGCCGCGCGATCTCGCACGACCCCGGCTGCTTCCGCGCCTCAGGCAGCCCCTCCATCGCTTGTCCAGGCGCCGCCGCCGATGCTTGCAACCCCAATGGATCACCCGTTTTCGAGGGATGGATGGCTCTTCGAGCTGAAGTACGACGGCATCCGCGCGATGGTGACCGTGGCAGGCGACCTGGTCCGCATCACCGGTCGTCGCGGCGGAGACGAGACCGCCCGCTACCCCGAAGCACAGGCGATTCGAGCCGGGATCCGCGCACGTCAGGCGATCGTCGACGGCGAGCTGGTCGTCCTCGACGCCGACGGCCGGCCCTCGTTCGAGCGCATCCAGCAACGCATCGGGGTCAGTCGTGAGCCCGATATCCGCCGAGTGGTGGCGGAACATCCCGTGACCTTCGTGGCCTTCGACCTCCTCGAGCTTGATGGACGCGACCTGCTCGGCACCGAGCTCCGCATCCGCAAGAAGACGCTGCGCGAAACCATTGTCGAACTCGCCCTACATCCTCTTCGCGGAGCACGTTGAGCGCGACGGGACCTCGCTCTTCGAGGTCGCCCGTGAGTCGGGGATCGAAGGCATCGTCGCGAAGCGCGCCGACTCGCTCTACCGCCCCGGGATCCGCAGCCCGGACTGGCTGAAGATCAAGTCCTGGCTGAGCCAGTCCTGCGTCATCGCCGGCTACACCGCCGGTCGCGGCCGACGGACCAACCAGATGGGCGCCCTGATCCTCGCCGTTATGGAAGGTGACCGGCTGGTCCATTGCGGCCAGGTCGGCACCGGATTCGACGAGAAGACCCTGCGCGACCTCAGGGAACGCCTCCGACCCCTCGAGGTGAGGACCTGCCCGCTCGACGTCCCCCCAAGACGTCCGAACCCGCCACCTGGGTCAAACCCGAGCTGGTCTGCGAGGTCCGATTCGCCGGGTGGACGCGCGACGGCATCCTCCGCCACCCCGCCTTCCGCACCCTTCGCCTCGACCAACGCCCCGAAGACACCGTCCGAGAAGTGTTTCTCAGGACGGAACCTCCGAGGGAGGGGGCTGCGGTCTCCCCCCGCTCACGACGCATCATGACGCCCGTTCCGGACGTGCGACCTGCCGGTGGCGAGGGCTCCCCACCGCGACAGGACCCGGACGAGAGCGCGGCACTCAGCACGCTGCGAACGCTGAAGGCCAATGCGCATTGGGAAATCGGCGGCCGCAGACTTCCGCTCACGAATCTCGACAAGATGCTTTGGCCGGCCGACGGGATCACCAAGCGGGCAATGATCGAGTACTACGTCCGGATGGCGCCGTACATGCTGCCGTACCTGCGTGATCGTCCGCTTTCGATGCAGGTGTTCCCCGACGGCATCGACGGAAAGTCGTTCTGGCGCAAGGACAAACCGACGCATGCCCCGGAATGGATCGAGTCGTGGACGTATCACGGTGAGAAGACCAAGACGTACATCCTGGTCAATGAGGTGGCGACGCTCGCATGGGTCGCCAATGCGGGCGTCATCGACCTGCACCCGTGGCACTCGCGTTTCGACAAGCCCAATGAGCCGGACTGGGCGGTGTTCGATCTCGATCCGTTCGAGCCGGCGACATTCGGGGACGTGATCGACATCGCCAAGCTCGTTAAGGCCGCGCTGGATCACTACGGCATGCATGGGGTCGCGAAGACGAGCGGACAGACCGGCCTGCAGATCTACGTCCCGGTCCGTCGTGGTCCGGACTATGCGGCGGTGCGCAACTGGGTGGAGGAGGTCGGCCGTGCCATCGACCAGGCGGCACCCGGACGGGTGAGCTGGGAGTGGGCGGTCGCCAGGCGGACCGGCCGGATCCGCATCGACTACACACAGAACATCATCAACAAGACGCTGGCTGCGCCCTACTCACTTCGTCCCGCGCCGGGCGCTCCGGTGTCGACGCCGATTGGGTGGGACGAGCTCGACGACCCTGAGCTCCGCCCCGACCGCTGGACCATCGCGACCATCGCCCAGCGCGTTGCGGAGAAGGGAGATCTTTTCGCGCCGGCACTCCAGGCCGACCAGGATCTCCCGGCTCGCCGCTGACGCGCGCCCGGCGTTGATTGCAGGTACATTGCGACGCGATGCGACGGGCACTCGTCTCGACCCTGCTGCTCGCGTCGGCGGCGGGTCTCGCGGCCTGCGGATCCTCAACCCCCTCCGCGACAGTCATCGAGCCGACCCCCTTCCCGGCGACGCCCACCCCGGCGGTGACCGCGCAGTCCGCTCCGACGCCGACCGCCTCGTCCTCGACGCCGACGGCGTTGCCGTCAGGGCCCTGCATGCCCGGGCAGTTCGAGATCGCCATCCTCAACACCCAGGGCGCCGCGGGCACGATCTACGCGACGTTCGAGATTCGCAACGCCTCGACCACCGACTGCACCGAGGACGGGTACGCGAAGCTGCAGATGCTGAACGCCGGCGCCGGCCTTCTGAACACCTCATGGACGAACGACAACTCGATGGCGACCCCGACCCCGACCGACCTCCCGCCGGGCACCCAACCACTCGGTACGGCGGCCGCCGCAGGACACGGCTACTTCCTCGTCTCCTGGACCGACGCGACGTGCTCTGCCGCTCAGGCCGAGCAACCGAAGTTCTGGCGAGTGACGCTGCCGACATCGCGGTTCCAGACCAACGTCGCCGACATCGACTCGAGCATGGTCTGCGGGGGGGCCCTCCGGGTGGGGCCGATCAAATCGGCTCCCTACACCTGACCAACGCGGAGAACCCCGCTTCCCAATAGAATTCGGGCCATGGCAGTGCTGCTGCTCAATGCCTCGCTGCAGCCGCTCAACGTGATCAGTCACCGGCGGCTGGTGGTGCTCCTGACCAAGGAGCGGGTCGCGTTCGTGGACGAGGCCGCCGAGCGAGCCGCGGCTGAGGCGCTCGCCGGGCGGAGACTGCCCGAAGGCGTCGTCATCGTTCGCCTGCTCCGCACCATCCACGTCCCGCGGCGCCTGCTCCGTCCCAACCGTCGCAACCTCCTCCTTCGCGACGATCACACCTGCCAGTACTGCGGTCGCCTCGGCGCGGCAACGGAGCTCACCGTCGACCATGTCATCCCGGTGTCTCGTGGCGGCGCGCCGGATCGCTGGGAGAACGTGGTCATCGCATGCCGGAAGTGCAACTGGCGCAAGGCCAATCACCGCCCTGAGGAGGTCGGCCTGACGCTGCGGCGCAAACCCGTACCGCTGACGCAGGAATACGCGCACATCATCTTTCTGCGCTACCCCGAGCTGAAAGAGGCGTACGACCGGCTGCTCGCCGCGGCCTGACCCGAGGCTCCTTCGGCCGCGCCGGCGAGGCACGTGCACAGTGAACCCGCGCGCCTATACTCGACGTCCCATGCCCCGATCCATGTGGCGCGGCGCCATCAGCTTTGGAATGGTGGCCATTCCCGTGCGGCTGTACCTGGCGACCGAGTCGAAGAGCGTTTCGTTCCGGTTGCTCTGTCCGAACGATCACACGCCGGTGCGCAACAAACGCTGGTGCCCGGAGGAGGACCGCGAGATCGGCTGGAGCGAGGCGCTCCGCGGTTATGAGGTGGGCAAGGACGAGTACGTGATCGTCAGCGACGCGGACCTCGACGCGCTTCCGCTGACCACGACGCACACGATCGAGATCGTCGAGTTCTGTCCGGACTCGGAGATCGAGGCCGGCGTCTACCTCAAGAGCGCGTACTACCTGGAGCCGGAGAGCGTCGGTGTCAAGCCGTATGCGCTGCTTCGCGAGGCGCTGCAGAAGACCGGTACCGTCGCCATCGGCAAGATCGCTCTCCGCGACCGGGAGCACCTCTGCCGTCTTGCGCTCCACGAGGAGGGCCTGCTGCTCAACACCCTGCACTGGCCGGACGAGATCCGCTCGACGGGTGAGCTGTCGATTCCCGAGCAGGCACCGGATGTCCCCAAGAAAGAACTGGACATGGCGGTGATGCTCGTCGAAAACATGAGCGCCCACTTCGACCCGGCCCGCTACCACGACGACTACCGGGAGGCGTTGATCCAGGTCGTCGAGGCCAAGATGAACAACCAGCCGATCGAGCGTCCCGAGGTCCACGAGACCGGCAAGGTCACCGATCTCATGGCCGCGCTCAAAGCCTCGGTCGAGGCGGCGAAGTCGCGGCGAACCGAATCCGCCGAGGCCGAGGAATCGGAGTCGGAAGAGGCTGAACCGGCCCGCCGGCGCCGGGCGTCCTGAGGCATCGCGAAGTCGCGCGTGGCTGGTAGACCAAGTCTGTCTCGTGCCGCCCTGGCGGCATCCGGCGATCCATTGCCCTTCCGTTCGCCGATGCCCCCGCAACTTCCCGGATACATCCCGATCGAGACCGCCGTCCCGTGCGCCGAGCCGTTCGACGACCACGACTGGCTGTTCAGCGTCGACTGGGACGGGGCACGGGCGCTGCTCTACCTGGATCCGGGTGGGAATGTCCGCATCCAGGCGGAGATGGCCGGCGACCTCGCCCGGCGCTTCCCCGACGTGTCCGCCACAGCATCCATCAAGGACGGGCGGGGTGCGGTACTGGACGGTGTCATCGCCGTCCTCGATCGGGAGGGGCGTCCGGACCTCGCGGGATTCGGGCGGCGGCTCGCCGCCGGCGCAGCGGCCGCCGCCGAGCTTCCCGCGGTGTATCTGTGCTTCGACGTCCTGCACCTGGACGGCCGGTCAACCCTCGCGTGGCCCCTGGATCGTCGCCTCGAGGCGCTCCGCGAGTTGACCGCACAGAGCGACGTCCTCCAGGCACCGGATCACGTGCGGGGGCGCGGGGAAGCGCTCGCGGCGGCCGCTTCCGGCCGGGGCCTGGTGGCCCTGCTCGCGAGGCGGGCGGCCGCTCCCTATCGCCCCGGCGTCGCCTCGCCCGACAGGATGCGCATCGCTCTGTCGAACCAGACGACGTGCGTCATTGCCGGCATCGTCTCCAAGCGGCGGGGCGGGACGCGTCTCATCCTGGGCGAGCACGTGGACGGCAGGTTGACGTTCGCCGGGCAGGTGGACGGGCCGCACGATCGGCTGATCGATGGCTGGCTGGCGAATCAAGCAGCCGCCTTGCGGATCACGAGCGCGCCCCTGGACGGGGTGCAGCCGCTCAACGCCACATGGCTCCGTCCGGCACTCACCGCGACCGTCCGGTATCAGGGTCGGAGTGCGGGTGGGGCCCTGCTGGGCGCGGCGCTCCTTGCTGTCCGCGACGACGTCGATCCCGTGTGGTGCGTTCAGCGGCCGGCTGTGCCCGGGCCGATCGAGCTGCACGCGGGCACCCGCTTCTCGCCGACGCTGCTCATGCCACTCCCGCTTGGCGAAACCGCAATGCTGCCCCGGGCCGGTAAATGACCGCCGCGGTGCTCATGTGCCGGCCCGACCATTTCGGGATCGAGTACGAGATCAACCCCTGGATGCACATCGCGGTCAAGGTCGACCATGCGCTTGCCGAGCAGCAATGGAACGCGCTGTACAGGAAGTACCTCGAGCTTGGCGTCAAAGTCGAGCTGGCCCAGCCGATTTCGGGGCTGCCCGATATGGTTTTCTCCGCCAACGCGGCGGTGCTCTGGGACGACCGGGCGGTGCTGAGCAACTTTCACCATGCCGAGCGGCAGGGGGAGGAATCGCACTGGCGCGAGGAGCTCGAGCGCCTCGGCTTCGACGTCCACGAGCTACCGCGCTCACTGTCGTTCGAGGGGGCCGGTGACGCGCTCTTTGTGGGCGACCGGCTGTTCTGTGGCTACGGATTCCGGACCGATCGCGAATCCCACCACCCCGTCGCTCGCATCCTGGAGGTCGAGCTCGTCTCACTGGAGTTGGTCGACCCGCGCTTCTATCACCTCGATACGTGCTTCTGCCCGCTCGACGCGACCAACGTCCTGGTGGCCCCTGACGCCTTCGCACCCAACTCGATGCGCCTGATCCGCGAGCTGGTACCGAACCTGATCGAGGTGCCCGTCGACGTGGCTGCAGGCTTTGCCTGCAACGCGATGCCACTGGGACGGCATCTCCTCTCCTCGCTGACCATCTCGCAGATGGAGGCGCCGCTGAAGGCTGCCGGGTACACCCCGATCCCTCTGCCCATGGGGGAATTCCTCAAGGCCGGCGGCGGTGTCAGGTGCCTGTCGCTGCCTCTCGGAAACGGGGGGCGGGGACAAGGCCGCGATGCCGGGTAACACCCAGCGTAGATCCAAGGACCTCTGAGCCTTTTCCCAGAAAACCGCGCGAAGATGGTCAGGTGACCACACCGAGCGCGGGAGAGCCAAGTCGCGTCCTCGTCGTCGATGACGAGCGCGCCATCACCGACCTGGTGGCGATGGCGCTCAAGTACGAGGGCTTCTCGGTGCAGACCGCAGCCACCGCAAAGCAGGCCCGCCATGCCGTGATGGATTTCCGGCCGGACCTGATGATCCTCGACGTCGGGCTGCCGGACGACGACGGCTTCACGCTCGTGCAGCGAATGATCACCGACGGCATCAAGGTCCCCGTGATCTTCCTCACCGCCCGCGACGCCACCGACGAGAAGGTCCATGGTCTCACCATCGGCGGCGACGACTATGTGACCAAGCCCTTCAGCATCGAGGAGCTGGTTGCGAGGATCCGGGTCGTGCTTCGACGCCACAATCCCGACGGCGCCGCCGCGACCGGGAAGCTCGTCCTGCACGACCTCGAGCTCGATGACGAGACGCACGAGGTCTTTCGCGCCGGCGAGCCGGTCGAGTTGACGCGCACGGAGTTCCGCCTGCTGCGCTACCTGATGATGAACACCGGTCGCGTGCTCTCGCGGACGCAGATCCTCGACCACGTCTGGGACTACGACTTCGGCGGCGACGCAAGCGTGCTGGAGACATACATCAGCTATCTCCGCCGCAAGGTCGACCAGGTCGAGCCATCGCTCATCCACACGGTTCGCGGCGTCGGCTACGTCATGCGCGTTCCACGGACCACATCGGCGCACGCGTGAGCGTTGCATCGATGATCTCTTCAGGACCCTAGATGTCGCTGCGACTCCGACTGCTGCTGACCCTGGCGCCCCTCTTCATCCTTGGACTCGCGGCCGCCGACGTCGGGACCTACGTGGCGTTGCAGAGCTCGCTGCTCCAGAACGTCGACAACGAACTGGTCGCGATTCACGACGCAGCAGAAAACGCTCTGGGCCACACCGGGCCACCCGGTTTTGACGGTGGGCCCGGCGCCAACAGCCAGCTGCCGCCGGGCACGTTTGGCGAGCTCGTCGACGCATCCGGCCCCCTGAAGGTCGGCGGGTTGTACGGCGGCTATGTTCAAGACACGACATCGCAGCCGGTATTGCCCGCAACGATCTACAAAGATGCCCAGACGACTCTGCTGACAGTGCCCGGAACGGGAACATGGGAGTCGTACCGAGTTCCTCGTCACCCCGGACTCCGGTCAGCCCGGCGTGGATCTCGTTGTCGCGATTCCGCTGGACGGCACCAGCAGCACCCTGAGCACGCTGCTGCTGTTCGAGATCGCCATCAGTAGCGGCATCATAATCTTCGTCCTGGTGGTCACCTGGCTGCTGGTCCGGCGTGGCATGCGTCCACTCGAGCGCATGGGGGCGACCGCGCGGTCGATCGCCGCCGGCAATCTCGGCAAGCGGGTATCGCCGTCCAACGAGCGCACTGAGGTTGGTCAGCTCGGCCTTGCGCTCAACGGGATGCTTACGCAGATCGAGCGCGCCTTTGCGCAGCGCGATGTCACTGAGCAAAAGCTGCGCCACTTCGTCTCCGACGCATCGCACGAGTTACGCACGCCACTCACGTCGATGCGCGGGTACGCGGAGTTGCTGCAGCGCAACCCGGACATGACCCGCGACGATGTCCTGCTGGCCGTGCGCCGCATCGAGGATGAGACGCGGCGCATGGGCGTGCTCGTCGACGACCTGCTGCTCCTCGCACGCCTCGACCAGGGGCGTCCCCTGGATCGGGCGCCGGTCGACCTCACGTCCATGGTCAACGACGCTGTCAGTGACGCGCGCGCCGCCGACCCGGAACGCGCTGTGACCGCTCAGATCGAGAAGCCGGTCACCGTCACCGGTGACGACCTGCGCCTGCGTCAGGCGGTCGCCAACCTGGTGCGCAATGCCCTGGTGCACACCCCGGCAGGGAGCCCGGTGGAGGTAGCGCTGCTGGCGCAGAACGGACATGCCGAGATCGATGTCATCGACCACGGGCCCGGGGTGCCGGCCGCGCAGCGCGAACGCATCTTCGAGCGGTTCCACCGTTCCGACCCGACACGCAGCCGCGATCAGGGTGGGAGTGGGTTGGGCCTCAGCATCGCTTCCGCCGTCGTGGCCGCACACGGCGGCCGGATCAGTGTCGACGACACTCCCGGCGGCGGCGCGACCTTCAGGATCGAGCTTCCGGCGCCGGCAGGAACGTCCGATGTCTGATCAACTGCTCTGGTACACCACGCGCGGTGCCGGCGCGGTCAGCCTCGTGCTGCTGAGCGTCGTCGTCGTCCTCGGGCTGCTCGCACGCGTGCGCTTCGAAACCAGGGGCTGGCCACGGTTCCTCAGCGCCGCAGTGCATCGCGACCTCGCCCTGATGACGCTCGTCTTCCTCCTCCTGCACATCGTCACCGCCGTCGTCGACCCCTTCACCCACCTCGGGCTGGTCGCCGCGGTCGTCCCCTTCGGCTCGTACTACCGCACCGTGTGGCTCGGCCTCGGGACCATCGCGTTCGAGCTGCTGATCGCGATCGTTGCGACGAGCCTCCTGCGTCAGCACATCGGCGCTCGCGTGTGGCGCGGGATCCACTGGCTCGCTTATCTGAGCTGGCCGGTGGCCGTGATCCACGGCATCGGCACCGGCACGGATGGGACCGCTGCCTGGATGCTCGCAATCGACATCGTCTGCGTTGCCGCAGTCGCCGGGGCGCTGCTGTGGCGGCTGGTCGCGGCTCCCCCCGACCCGCTCGCCGGCGAACGTCGCGTGGCAGCGGAGCGGGCGTCGTTCGGGACCGACCGATGAGCATCGCGCTGCTGGCGGGGCCGCCTCCGGCGCAGGGGATGGAGGGCTTTGCCGAGCATCAGCAACGCCTCGGATCGCTGCCACCGGTGACGCAGCTCATCGACACCATCGAGCGAAGCGACCTGCGCGGCAAGGGCGGAGCCGGATTCCCGGTTGCCACCAAGTGGCGGTCGGTGGCGTCACAGCGGTCCGGCACACCGGTCGTCCTCGCCAACGGCGGCGAGGGTGAACCGCTGAGCCGCAAGGATCGTGTGCTCATGGAGCAGCGACCGCACCTCGTCATCGATGGTGCGCTGGTCGCCGCGGCCACGGTGGGTGCAGACGACATCGTGCTCTACGTGGGGGCCGACCACACAGGAGCGATGCAGGCGATGCACCGGGCGGTCATCGAACGGTCCGCCGCCGAGCGTGCCCGGCTTCGCCTGGTGAGCGCACCGGTCCGCTACGTTTCCGGAGAGGAGACGGCTGCGGTGCACTTCATCAACGACGGCATCGCGCTTCCCACGTCAATCCCACCGCGTCCCTTCGAGCGCGGGATCGACGGCCGTCCGACGCTCGTGCAGAACGTGGAAACCCTTGCCCACGTTGCGCTGATCGCGCGATTCGGTGACGGGTGGTACCGGTCGCTCGGCATCGGCATGGCGTCGGGAACCACGCTCGTCACCGTCGGCGGCGCGGTGCCGCAAACCGTGCTGGTCGAGATCCCGCAGGGGGCGACGGTTGCCGACGCCGTGAACGCGGCCGGAGGCGTCACGTCTGACAGTGACGCAGTGCTGCTCGGCGGATATTTCGGAGGATGGGTCGAGTCGGGTACCGCGTGGGGCCTGTCGCTTGACGCCGATCCCCTGCGCCGGCTTGGCTATTCCCTCGGATGCGGCGTGATCGCCGTGCTCCCGTCGAGACGGTGCGGAGTCATCGAGACGGCGAGAATCCTCGCCTATCTCGCCCACGAGAGCGCGCGCCAATGCGGTCCATGCACCTTCGGCCTGCGCGCCATCTCGGCGGCGGCCGGACGCGTCGCAGGCCTGACGTCGACGCCGGGTGACCTCGAGCACATCGAGCGGTGGGCCGGACTTCTCGCCGGGCGCGGTGCGTGTCACCACCCGGACGGCGCCGCGGGTCTGCTCGCGTCGGCACTTCGGGTCTTTGCACAGGAGTTACAGCTCCACCATCACGACCGGCGCTGCAGCGTCGTGAACGCTGCGGCGGTGGCGTCATGAGCGATCGCGTCACGCTCGGTATCGATCGAATCAAGTGCGACGGGCACGGTGTGTGCGCCGACCTGGTGCCCGAGCTCATCGAGCTCGACGACTGGGGCTATCCGATCATCCGCGGTGGCGCCATCCCGGCGTCGGTCCTTCCGCACGCGCGTCGTGCGGTTTCGGGCTGCCCCACGCTCGCGCTTCGCCTCCAGGCGCTGGCGTCACGCCGCTGACTCCGCGCCGCCTGTCCGTCAGCCGTGCTTGAGGAACAGGTCGAACTCCAGGGTGGCGGTGCTGTCGACGGTGACGAAGCCGCCGACATTGGGTGCCTGCATGTTGAACTCGCCCCATGGGAAGGTGATGGCCCCGACCACCTCGATATCCGACCCGGTCAGCCGCGCTTCCGCAGGGATGGTCACGGTTTTCGTGACCCCATGGATGGTGAGGGCACCGTGGAGCGACACCGCAATCTCGGCCCCCGAGGTCGCATCTGCAGGCAGCGTGACCGGCGTCGAGAGGACGAAGGTGGCGTGCGGGAATTGCGCGCTCTCGAGACCGAGCGTCTGGATGTGGCTGTCGCGCATCGACTGGTCGCTGGTCAGCGACTCGACGTTCACTGTGAATGATGCGGCGCTGACCGTCAGCGCACCCGCCGACCCGGTGATGGTCGCGCCGCCGGTGATCTGCGACGTGCGACCGACGGCGTCACTGGGTGCGGAGAGGAACGCGAGACGTTCGTGAACGCGGTAGCCGGCAACGGATTTCGATGCGACCGTCCACGTGCCGGGAACCTCCGACGACGTGAGCGCCGGTGACTGGAGGGTCGCAGCGGGCGACAAGAGCGCCAGCGGCGCAGGCGCCGAGTGGCTGAAGAGCACGAAGTAGATGAACAGCACGCCCACGGCGCCGACCGCAACCACGGCGGCAAGCGCGCTGAGCAGCCACGCGCGCACGCTTCGCGGCCGGGGGAATGAGCGACTGGTATTGGGCATCAGGCCTCCTTCTCACGGGACTTTAGGGGGCGCCGCTCAGGGATCCGCGTGAGATTCCTGTGATTCGGCTCAGAGATCGGCGTGCTTTCACAGCGGCTTCCCAGCGTCCTCGCGGCCGCCATCAAGCGCCGCGGTCCACGCTGAATCTCATGAACGACCAGCGCGCCGAAGCCGCCCCCGTCCTCGATATCGCGATCCCCGTGTACAACGAGGAGCGAGTCCTCGAGCAGAGTGTCCGCGCGCTGCACGCTCACGTTCGCGCCAGGACCCCTTTCCGACGCGTCTCACCATCGTCGACAACGCGAGCGATGACGGCACCCGGCTCATCGGCATGCGCCTCGCGGCCGAGCTTGAAGGTGTGCGCTTCATGCACCTGGACGAGAAGGGTCGCGGCCGCGCGCTCCGCTCCGCGTGGACGTCGAGTGATGCGCGCGTGCTCGCATACATGGATGTCGACCTCTCGACCTCACTCGACTCGCTCGGGGCGCCCTGATCGCGCCGCTCCTGTCGGGCCACAGCGATATCAGCATCGGGAGCAGGCTCCTGCCGGGCGCGCGCGTCAGGCGCAGCGCTGATCGTGAGCTCATATCGCGCGCGTACAACCTTCTCCTGCGTGCAATCCTTCACACGCGCTTTCGCGATGCACAGTGCGGCTTCAAGGCCATCCGTGCCCAGGTCGCGCCCAATACCTGCTGCCCGCGGTCCGCGATCAGGGATGGTTCTTCGATACCGAGTTGCTGGTGGTCGCACAACGGGACGGCTTCCGCATCCACGAGGTTGCCGTCGATTGGGTCGAGGACCCGGATTCGCGCGTCAACATTCCGCGAACCGTGCTCACCGACCTCCGCGGCGTGCTTCGCATGCGGCGCCAGTCTCAGTTCGCTCGCAGCGGGCAGGCCCATGCGGTCCAGCCGCAGGAGGTCCGGTAATGCCCGCCCCGAAACGACGCCTCACCCCAGCTGAGCGCGATCGCGCGCTCCGCCTGCGCAGAAAGGTCACGGCATCCTTCGGGGTCGTCGGCGCTGCGGCCGTGGCCGCGCTCGGGATCGCGGCGTACCACACCAACGCCGGAACCTCGGCGACGAGTGCCGCCTCGACGTCGTCGGTGACGTCATCCACGACGACCGCCACGCCCACGCCGTCCTCGTCCTCGTCGACCAGCAGCGGGTCGTCGCTGTCCACCGGATCGGCGAGCACCGGCAGCTCATCTTCAGCGAGTACTGTCAGCGGCGGCTCATGACCCTTGCCGCGCATCGAGGCACCGCTCTCGGCACGTTGATGCACGTGGTGGTCACGTCCCCCGACATGCTCGGGGTCGCGACCCGCGCCGTCGAGGATGTCGTCGCCGCCATCGACATGGCATGCAGCCGTTTTCGCGATGACAGCGAGCTGACCCGCTTTCAGGCGGGCGAAGGGCGGCACGAGGGCATCGTCTCGCCGCTGCTCGCGCAGGCACTCGCCACAGCGATTCGCGCGGCGGAGCTCACCGACGGCGCGGTCGATCCCACTGTCGGGGAAGCGGTCCGCACCGCCGGCTACACCGTCGACTTCGACGCCGTTCCCGCCGATGGGACGCCGCTGCACCTCACGGTGGCACCGGTCCCCGGGTGGCGGCGGCTGCGCCTCTACCCGGCATCCCGGCGCGTCGAGATCGATGCCGGCGTCGAGGTCGACCTTGGCGCCACCGCGAAAGCGCTCGCAGCCGATCTCGCTGCCAGGGCCGCCCTCGAAGCCATGGAGGGCGCCGGCGGGGTGCTCGTGAGCCTCGGTGGAGACGTCTCGGTCGCAGGAGACCCTCCCGAGGAAGGCTGGAACATCCAGATCGCCGAGGACAGCCGGGCGCCGATCACGCCTGACGGAGAGACGATCGCGATCAGGTCCGGCGGGGTCGCGACCTCGAGCACCACCGTCCGCCGCTGGCGCCGGGGCGGCGTGGAGCTGCACCACATCATCGACCCGGCGACCGGGCTGCCCGCCGCGGGACCGTGGCGGACGGTCAGCGTCGTCGCGGGCAGCTGCGTCGACGCCAACATCGCCGCCACCGCGGCGATCGTCCGAGGTGCCCCAGCGGCTGCGTGGCTCGATCACGCGGGGCTGCCGGCGCGGCTCGTCGACCGGAGTGGACGGATGACCCGCGTCGGTGGCTGGCCGGCCCCAAAGGATCAAACGTCCTGAGCGATCAACTCCTGGACCTGGCGCTGGTAGCGACGGGTGTCGTCGTAGACGCCGTGGCCGGCAACGCTGGCATCACCCTGGTAGTACCCGGCGAGGGACAGCGGGATATCGGCCTCATGCTTGGTCATCAGGTGGCGCAACAGCATCGCGCCCGCGACGACGTTGTCCTGGGCACGCCAGATGTCGAGGTGCGTTCCCGCAAGGTGACGCGAGACCCACTCACCGGTGAAGGGCTCGATCTGCATGACGCCCACCGCACCGGTCGGTGAGACCTTTTCCTGCCGCCATTCGGACTCAGCCCACGCCACCCCACGAAGCAGCCGTGCATCGACGCCGACATCGGCGGCGACGAAGCTCACCAGGGCGTTCATGCGTATGAGGCGACCGGGCACCACGAGCTCATCACCCTCAGCGATCGGCGCGTTGACCCCGATCCCGTTGGTGCGCGCGAGCGCGGTCGGGTCGACGCCGAAACGCCGAGCGACCTCGAACACACCCTCGCCGCGGCCGACGCGGTAGGTCTCCGAGTTGTTCGCACCGCGAGCGTAGGCGGGTAGCATGAGCGAGGCATCGGGGATCTGGAGCATCTGACCGACTCGGATCAGCTCCGGCGCCGCCATGTGATTTGCATCGAGCAGAGCTGCGATCGTGGTGCCGTGCCGGACGGCGATGTCGGATGCGGTGTCACCGGGTCGCACCACATATGAGGTGGCGAAAACGCCGGAAGGTATGGTGGCGACGGCAGTTGCGCCGAGCGCGGCGGCGGCAAGACGAGACCTTGTCGGCATCGGGTTCCTCGTGTGGTGGGACGTTGGGAGAGAAGTGGGAACCGGCCACCCATGGCGGCGAACGCAGCGTAGGCACAGTAGATCGCTTGCGTCAAGCGTTCCCCCTCGCCGTAACGGTTTCGTCACAAGCGAGTCCCCTCCATGTGAACTGTCATCGAGCCAGCCTGAGTGCTACGCTGCGATTGAAAAGCCATGCGACCACCGAGCCTGCCGCGCACCTCGCTGCCGACCACTTTCCTCGCCGCGTCCTGTGGCGCGGGTCTCGGCATCGTGACCTTCGTCCTCTCCGCATGGCTGCATGCCGCGGGCGCCACAGCGGCCGGGGCGCTCATCGCCGAGGCGGCGCTGCTCATCGCACTGACCTGTATCGCGGCCTTCGCGCTGTTCGACGGGAACACACGTCTCCGCGGCGCACGAGTGCCGATCAACCGGGCTCTGCCCCCGGCCTGGTGGCCGCGCGAACCCGATTCGATCTCGCTGCTTGCCGCGTGTGTCGGAGCGCCATTGGTCATCGGCGCGGGAGCCGCAGTTCTGCTCTTCCGCTGACCACCGGGCTGCGTTCAGCAGCCGGTCAGCTGTGCGATCCCCCAGCGAGCGGCTTCACGCACGGCTTCGTCCGGGTCGCCCGCAGCACGCCGTTGCAGCGCAGGAAGCGCCGCCTCGTCCCCGGCATTCCCGAGCGCGATCGCGCAGTTCCGCGCCAACCCGGCTCGCCCCGTGCGGGCAACGGCCGTGCCCCGAAAACGGGCGGCGAACTCGGCATCCGTGAGCTCCAGGCACTCGATCAGGTCGGGATGCGGCACCGGACCACTCAAGGTGCTCGCGGTCGCGAGGTCGAGCGCTTGCGGCGCGAGGCGGTGATTGATCGGACACGCCTCCTGGCACAGGTCGCATCCGAACGCCCACGTTCCCATCAGGGGCCGGAGCTCGTCAGGAATCGGCCCGCGGTGCTCGATGGTGAGGTAGGAGATGCAGCGCCGGGCGTCGATGACCCCGGGCGCGACGATCGCCCCGGTCGGACACGACGGAATGCATGCGGTGCACCGGCCGCATTCGCGCCGCGAGGGCGGGTCGATCGGGAGCGACACCGACACGGCGATCGACGCGAGCAGCACGTACGACCCCGCCGCGAGCGTGATGACCGAGGCGTGCTTCCCCGCGAATCCGACACCGGCCCGCTCTGCGATGGCGCGGTCCAGGGCCCATCCGTGGTCCACGAAACGCTTTGCCCGGAGACCGTCCACCCGCTCGCCGAGCCATTCCACCAACGCGTCGCACCGCTGCGCAAGGAGGTCGTGGTAATCGAGCGTGCGGCCGCCGTCCTGGGTGCACGCGTATGCCGAGAATCGACCCCGCACGGCCGCGTTGCCGTCGATCGGAGGCTCCGGCCGTGCCGGCCGGTACGGCCACGCGAGGGCGATGATCGACCTCGCCCACGGGTAGCGACCACCGATGTCCGCCGATGCCTCCACGCGATCGCGCGTGTACCAGGCCATCCCGTCCATCCGGCCGGCATCGATCGCGGCCAGGGCTCGGGTTCGCGCTTCTGTGAACGGGCGCACCGACGTGACGCCGAAGGCGGCGAACCCGAGGCCGACTGCCTGTTCCCGCACATCCGCCTTGAGACCTGCCATCTCCATCGTCGACAACCTCCGCTGACGATGGTCGCACGGGCCGCACACCGTACGATCGAGGCGTGAACGCGACCGCCGGCGGCGTCGGTCTGCCGCGCTTGCTCTGCATCATGGGATCCGGGGAAACCACCCCGACGATGGTGTCGGTGCATGCGGATCTGCTCTCGCGCCTCGGGCCGCGCCCGGTGCCCGCGGTCCTTCTGGACACGCCGTTCGGGTTCCAGGAGAACGCGGCGGACATCAGCGAGCGCACCGTCGCCTACTTTCGCGACCGCGTCGGATTTCCGATCGGCGTGGCCACGTTTCGCAATCGCGAGCTCGCCTCGCCGCTCGAGTACGAGACCATGCTTGCGCGCGTCGCCGAAGCGCGCTACGTCTTCGCGGGACCGGGAAGCCCGAGCTACGCGCTGCGCCAGTGGGTCAGCACCGCGGTGCCCGACCTCCTCGCCGCCAAGCTTCGCGACGGCGGCTGCGTGACCTTCGCGAGCGCGGCCGCGGTCGGGCTCGGCGTGTGCTCGCTCCCGGTGTACGAGGTGTACAAGGTCGGCGAGGAGCCGCGATGGCTGGACGGCCTCGACCTGCTCAGCGTGACCGGCCTTCGCGCCGCGGTGGTGCCGCACTACAACAACGCCGAGGGCGGGACGCACGACACCCGCTACTGCTACATGGGTGAGCGTCGCCTGCGCATGCTCGAGGCGCTGCTCCCGGAGGGCATCGACATCCTCGGTGTCGACGAGCACACGGCGGCCATCTTCGACATCGATGCGGGGACCGTCAGCATCCGCGGGCGCGGCGGTCTGACCTGGCGACGCCAGGGCGTCTCCCAGCGATTCGAGAACGGTACGACTGTGCCGGTGAGCGTACTCGGCGCCGACCTGGCCCCTGCCGCCGAAGCAGCGCCGGCCATCGTCGCGACCGAAAACGGCAACGACCACGAGGCGCTTCCGGCCGCAGGCGTCTCGCCCTTTCTCGAGGAGGTCACCCGGCAGTCCGGCGCCGCCGACCAGGCACTCGCCTCACGCGACGTGGACGGCGCGGTCGGCGCCCTGCTGGCGATCAACTCGCAGATCCACGAGTGGTCCGCGGACACCCTCGACTCCGACGAGCAGGATCGTGCGCGCGAGACCCTCCGTCGGTACGTGGTACGTCTTGGCGATCTCGCTCGAAATGGCGTTGCCGATCCACGCGACCAGGTTGGTCCAGTGGTTGACCGGATTCTCAGCCTGCGTGTCGAGATGCGCGGGGCGGGGGAGTATGCGCTCGCCGACAGGTTGCGCGACCTGCTCGTGGACGCGGGCATCGAGGTCCACGACACCCCGGCCGGCTCCACCTGGGAGCTTGTCGCGGCGCCGACCGGCTGACCCGTCAGACGTCAGGCGGTCGCCTCACCACGGGCTTCGTGATCGACAGCCATCTCGCGCGGGCGGCCGAGCCAGTACCCCTGACCGGCGGTGACGCCGAGCGCGATGAGACGGTCCGCCGTCTCCTCGTCCTCGATTCCCTCGGCGATGACCGTGGACCCCGAGCTGCGTGCGTAAGCGACCGTCGCCTCGATGACCGCGCGCGCGCCGCGCTCATCACAGGCCTGCGTGATGCTCTTGGCAACCTTGACGAATTCAGGGACCGCCGCCGCGAGCAGCTCGAGCGTCGAGTGGCCCTCACCGATGTCGTCGAGTGCGAACTGGAAGCCGTGCTCGCGATAGCTGGCGAGCACCAACCGGAGCCGTTGCTGGTCGGCGATCGATTCGCGTTCGGTGATCTCGAGGACGATCGTATCGGGCGCACGCTCGGCCCACCGGGCGAGCAGGAGCATGTGGTCGACGGGGTGGAGAGGATCCAGCAGCATCGCCGCCGACACGTTGAGAAACAGTGGATCCGATTCGGGCAGGCTCGATGCCGCCGACATCCCGATCCGTCTGCAGATCCAGTCGATCTCCTTGGTGACGCCCCGACGGTGCGCCAGCGCGAAGACATCCTCGACCCCGTCGACGGGATCACGGAGCCCGGGGACGCGCGCGAGCGCCTCCCATCCGATGGTGCGGTGGTCTCCCAGGAGCACGATCGGCTGGAACATCGCCTGGATGACACGGCGCTTGCTGAGAATCGCGTCGAGCATCTCGCCGGCGTCGCCGCCGCCACGGACGAGGCTCGGCATCGACCGGTCGCCGGCCACCACGACGCGGTCGCGGCCATCCTTCTTGGCCTTCGACAGTGCCTCATCGGCGGCCAGCCAGAGCGCATGCACACCGCCGCCGCCCGCCGAAACCCCCGCGCTGATACGCGCCTTGCCATGCGGCAGCGCGACGCCATGGAGCGAGACACGCATGCGCTCAGCGATCGCCACCGCTTCGGCCTCCGTGGTTGCATCCATGATTGACACGAACTCATCGCCGCCGATACGGAGGAGCTGGTCACCGGCGCGCAGCTGCGCGCGCAGGGTTCGGGCGACCTCGATGAGCAGCATGTCGCCGGCCTCGTGGCCGAACTCGTCGTTGATCGGCTTGAGGTGATCGACATCGATCGCGATGACCGCGGTCGCGCCGGTGAGCTCCCCGAGACGCTCCTCGAATGCACGCCGGTTGCCAACCTTGGTCAGCGGATCGGTGGTGGCGTGCAGCGCCTTCTCCTCGAAGAGGCCGGCACGGGCGACGGCCACCGCGGCCTCGTCAGCGATTGCCTGGACGACGGTGAGATCGTCGACGTCCCAGGCACCCCGGCGCGCATGCGAGATGAGGACGAGCACACCGATCGCGCGGCCGCCGGCGGCGCGAAGCGGAGCCGCGACAACGCTTCTCGAGCGCCGTCCTCCGCCGAGATCCTCGAGCTCCTCCTGGCGCGAATGCGGCATTGCCGCATACGCCTTCTTGATATCGCGAGGAGTTCGCAGCAGGCACGCCTCGCCGGTGAGGTACACCCGGCCGATAACGCCGTCTCCCGGCGCCATGACGACCGTCGGTCCACTCGCCGGAGACACTCCCGAGGGACCGAGGATGATCGGCAGCGTCGAAAGGCCACCGGCGGCGGCGTCGAAAAGCAGGACGCGGCCCCAGGTCGCATCCGGGTAGGTCTCGTGGCAACCGCCGAGGACGGCCGCTGCGACATCGCCCGAGTCGGTGGTCAACCCGAGCCCGCGCGCCACGTCGGCAACAGCTCGCAACCTTCGTGTCTGCGCCTGGTAATGGCGGTCGGTCAGCGACCAGTTGGAATACGCGAGGACGACAACGCCGACCACGAGTGCCTCGATCTGAATCAGCTGGTTGATTCCGTCGTTGGGCATCAGGCCGCCCCACCACCAGACTCCGGCAAGCCCGGCGCAGGACGCCACGAGGACGGTCCAGAGCGCCGGCGCCCGAGCCGACGGGTCGACGGTGAGCAGCACAGCGATGAAGCCGAGCACGATGAGCGGCACCGGGTGCGTCAGGCTTCGCGCGGAGAGACCGAGGACGAGCGTGCACAGCCCGACGCTGGTGAGTCCTTGCACCAGCGCCACGACCGAGGCGTTGACGCGGGCCGCACGGCGCAACCGAATCGTGATCTCGAGCATCACGGATGCGACGACCACGACCTCGATCTCCACGAGCCAGATTCGTGGCGGGAGCGAGGAATCCACCAGTTGCCAGCACGTGATGCCGAGCAGCACCGCCGTCGCGAATATAGGCAGCCAGCGCCGAGCGGCGCTCTCGTTTCGCATAACCCTCTCGAGACAAGAGCGTAGAGGCAGTGGTGCCGGGAGAATTGGGCGTGACAGCCTTGTATCCGGTTCCTCAGAGGTCAGGGGTTTTGCACGGACAGTGATCCGGTCAGCGCCTGGCCGACCGTCAGCTTGCCGTTCATCGGCGAGAGGACGAGTTGCGCGGCGCCCGGAGGTCCGGCGTCGAAGAACAGCTGCACCGGGGCGCTCGACTGGCTGGTCAACTCACCCCCGCAGGCCTTCCACGTCCCCTGGTGGTCGACAAACGGCTCCCTGTCGATGTTCTGAAAGATGACATCAACCGGTGTCAGCGGGCCGGACACGAGTGCCCCGACGCAGAGCTGGCCGATGACCGGGTCACCGACGTTGTCGATGGAGACGTCCACCTCGAGGCGCCTGTCAGGGGCCGCGGTGGGCGGGATCACGCCGCTGATATCCGCCATGGCAGGGCCCGCGGTCGCGAAGAGCGGGGTGATCACCCCGAGGAAGAGACCGAGGAGCACGACCGCGACCACGACCAGGAAGACGGTGCGCGGGTTGTCCTTGAACCAGCGTTTGATGGAAGCCAAATCGCGCGGGTCAGATCGTCGCCGGCGGTTGATACTCGCCGAAGACAGCCCGCAGCGCCGTGCAGATCTCCCCCAGCGTTGCCTCGGCACGAACGGCGTCGAGGATGCGCGGCATCAGCGTCGCATCCGACGACGCCGCCTGCTTGACCGCCGCGAGCGCCACGTCGACGGCGCCCCTTTCTCGCCGAGCCCGGTGCGCCGCAAGCCGCGCGGCCTGCTCGGCCATGGCGCGCTCGTCAGGCCGGAAGAGCAGGGGCGCTCCACCCTCCTCGGTGTCGGTGTACCGGTTGACGCCGACGATGACCTTATCTCCGACCGCGATCGCGCGCTCGGTGCGGTAAGCCTCGTCCTGGATGAGCTGCTGCATCCATCCGGTCTCGATGCATGCGACCGCGCCGCCGCGCTCGTCAATCTCGTCGATGAGCCTGCGAGCCTCACGTTCGAGCTCGTCGGTGAGCCATTCGACGTAGTACGAACCACCCATCGGGTCGACCGTGTTGGTGACGCCGATCTCCTCTGCGATGATCTGCTGCGTCCGCACGGCGATGCGCTGCGCCTTCTCCGTCGGGATCGAGAGCGCCTCGTCGTAGCAGGACAGCGCGAGTGACTGAACACCACCGAGCACCGCGGCGAGTGCCTCGATGGCGGCCCGGACGATGTTGTTCTCCGGCTGCTGCGCGGTGAGGGTCGACCCGCCCGTCTGCGTGTGCGTGCGAAGCATGAGCGAGCGCGGGTCGACCGCGTGAAATCGTTCGGCCATGGTGCGCGACCAGAGACGTCGCAGGGCTCGGTACTTGGCGATCTCCTCGAAGAAATCGATGTGGGTGTTGAAGATCCATGAGAGCTTGGGCGCGAACTCGTCGACGTCGACGCCGCGCTCGATGGACGCCTGCACATATGCGCACGCGTTGGCGATCGCGAACGCCATCTCCTGCGCGGCGGTGCTTCCCGCCTCGCGGATGTGATAGCCGGAGAGTGAGATCGGATTGAACTTCGGCGCGTTGCGCGTGCACCAGACGATCAGATCCGCAGCGAGGCGCAGTGACGGACGCGGCGGATAGATGAAGGTTCCGCGAGCGACGTACTCCTTGAGCACGTCGTTCTGAACCGTCCCCATGATCGACGCCGCATCGAGGCCCTGACGCTCGGCGGCGACGACGTACATCGCCACCAGCACCGGCGCCGGCGCGTTGATGGTCATCGAGGTGCTCACCGCGCTGAGCGGGATGCCCTCGAACAGGTCCTCCATGTCGCGCACCGAGTCGATGGCGACGCCCACCTGCCCGACCTCGCCCGTGCTGCGCGGATCATCGCTGTCGAGGCCCATCTGGGTCGGGAGGTCGAAGGCAACGGAGAGCCCCGGCTGACCCTGGGCAAGCAGATAGCGGAAACGCGCATTGGCATCGCTCGCGGTCCCATAGCCCGCGTACTGGCGGATGCTCCAGAGCCGCCCGCGGTACATGGTGGGCTGGATCCCGCGGGTGAAGGGCGCCACCCCGGGGAACCCCTCGTGGCGCAGCGGATCGTGGGCGTTGAGGTTGGCCGGCGTGTAGAGCGGGTCCACCGGAATGCCGCTTCCGGTCTCGAACGGATCCTTGCGCTCCCCCCGCGCCCGGGCCGGCTCGAGAACGGTGTCGTGCCACTCGAGGAACGCCTCGATGAAGTCCGGTTCTCCCTCCTCCACCGTGACGGACGACGACGCATCCGGTTCGGCGGCCATCGCCGCAGCATATCGCTGTGTCACGAGCGCGCGAACTCGGCGGTCCGTGTCCGGAACCTGTGCAACACTCGCCCGCAATGGCACTTCCGGTGACCACGTTGCTCGTGGAGGATTCCGCCGCCGGGCTGGCAGCGGGCGGATGGCGATACACCCAGCGGCAGCTGTACTACGCGACCTGCGCTCGCGCAGAGACCACGCCGTCCGACGCCACCGCCAACGGCGAGCTCGGCCTCGGCGTCCTGATGATCCTCATCGGTTTGATCTTCATCGGCATCAAGATCGTTTTCGCGCTCCTGGTGACGCTCGGAATCGCGCTCATCCTCACCGGCGTCCTCGGGCGCATCCGCCGTCCAAGATTGACCGGGCGTCTGCTCGCGCTCTCATTTGACGAGTTCCGGAATCGCTTCGGATCCCTCGATGCGGACGGTTTGATCCCTCCGGGTACGGCACCCGTTGCTCCGGATGGCCCCGCCGGCTCGACCACGATCGTCACCAACTCGGCCGAGACGGCCGCGATGATCGCCGCCAACGCCGAGCGCGCGGAGCTTGGTGCAATCGAGGTCAGGGTGGCGAGTGACGGCTGGACGCCACGCCCGGGGACCCATGTGATCGTGGTCCACGATGCAGCTCCCCGGGGCTGCGCGCTCGTCCAGGATCTCCGCAACTCGGGCGTCGAGGCCGTCGACGGTGGGCTGCGGCCGCGTGACGTCGACGGGCCGTCACATCAGGTGATCGAGGGCGCCCCGGCGCGTCTCCCCCGCGATCTCAGCACGCTGCTGGATCGCGCCGAGCTCGACTGGCTGCGCAGCGGCCGGCGCGTCGAGGTTGCCACGCTGCCACCGGAGGTGGCGCTGGATCGGGTGCGTGCCGCGATCAACCGGCTTGACCCTCTTCACGACGGTGCCCCGCAGCCAGCTCGCTGAGAATCTCGGGGGCCACCTCGGCACCGTTTGCGGCCGCAACCTTGCAGGCGGTCAAGGCGCTGAGCGTCGCGGTTCGCCGGCCTTCCTCGAGCAACGCTCGCTCGCCGAGGACCGCGCCGGGCCCGACATTGGCCACGGACGTTCCATCAACCTCGACCGAGAGCACGCCATCCAGCAGCACGTACATGTCGCTCCCCCGGTCGCCCTGGTTGACGAGCGTCGCCCCGGCTTTGATGGTCTGGATGCGCGGTTTGGCTCCACCTCGCATGATGCGGACTGAGAGTTCGCGTTCCAGGGCCGTCTCCACCTCGGTGACCAGCGCCGGTGAATCCTCGTCGCCCCACGGGGTATGGGCCCCGAAGGCGTGCTGATACCAGCTCCTGAAGTCCACGAGTCCCGACTTCTGGCTCAGGTTCTGGTCGCGGTCGTACACCCAATGGCGCGGGAATGGACTGGCGCCCGTTAGCTCGTGTGTCGACGTTCCGTCGGCGCCGAGGGTGAGGGTCAGAGTCGTCCAGGCGAGCGGGGCGGCGATCTGGATGAACGGAGGTCGATCCACCCTGCGAGGTGCCGGGACTCCGGTCCGTCCCCCACACGTCTGGGTGAAGCGGACCCAGCCGTCTCCCACCACGGGAGCCGGACGTTTGTCGGGAAACGCGACCGCCGCGAAGGTCATGCCACGGCCACCGAGGGTGATCGTGGTCGATCCGATCTGCCCGCCACCCGCCTGCCCGTGGCCGGCGATGTGGCCGTCGACGACATCGATCCACGCCGTCAGCCGGTTGGCGAAGCGGAAGCGATCCGCCGCCTGCAGCGCCTCGAGCGACTCGATGTGATCGGGGGGCGGATCGTCGTAGTGGGCGAGGCCCATCTCAAATGGGACCTTGGTGGCCCCCTCGACAGCCTCGGATGGGATCCACGAGATCGATGTGACCGCTGATTCGATGCGCATTTGGTACCTCCGTGCCACCGATCATCGGTCGGAGGATAGGCGCGGTCGAGGGTGCACGGACCACAGGCTGCGGTGAGGGACACCCCCTCATACCGTGGTGGCAGCCCCATTTCGACTTTCGCCGTACTGACTACAGTGGGTCCATGCAACTGGAGCCGTCCATCCGCGTCGTGCTGGCGGACGACAATCTCATCGTCCGGGAGGGGGTTCGCGCGCTGCTGTCCATCTCCGGAGACGTCGAGGTGGTTGCGGTTGCAGGCGACTACGACGAACTCCTTGCGGGAGCGGCCGAGCATCTGCCCCAGGTTGTGGTTACGGACATCCGCATGCCACCCGACTTCACCGACGAGGGAATCCGGGCGGCACGGATCGTCCGCAAGCGCCAACCCGGGACCGGCGTCGTGATCCTCTCGCAGTACGACGAGCCCGAATACGCGATCTCGCTGCTCAGCGAGGGTGCGGCCGGGTACGCGTATCTGCTCAAGGACCGCGTCGCCGAGGGCGATCAGCTGGCGCGAGCGGTTCGCGAGGTGAGCACCGGAGGATCGATGCTCGATCCGCGGATCGTCGACGCGCTCACCCGCCCGGTGAGCGACGCCGGTGGTTTGAGCGGTGACGAGGAGCGGTTGCTTCGCATGGTCGCGGAGGGCAAGCCGATCAAGGCGATTGCGGCCTCCCTGCACACCACGCCGACCTCGGTTGGCGATGACATCGAGCAGCTGTTTCTCAAGCTCGCGCAGCAGGCAAGTGCCGGTACACAGGGCGCGCTGGAGCGTTTGCGCCTGCTGCACAAGGTGATCATCGATCGCGAGGAGCAGGGGGAAAGTCTCAGCCGGATGCTGCCCGGAGGGATCGCCCAGCAGATGCGCGAGAACGGCTTGCAGCCGGGGAGGACCGAGCGGCTCACGGTGACCGTGTTGATGTCCGACATCCGCGCGTACTCGACGATCGCCGAGGCGTCGGATCCGTCGGTGCTCGCCGGTCAGCTCAACGCGCACCGCGCGGCCATGAACCACGCGGTTCTCGCCGAGGGCGGCACCGTGATGCAGTTCGTCGGCGATGCGGTGATGGCGGTCTTCGGTGCGCCGTTTCCTCAGGCCGATCATGCGCAGCGCGCGCTGGCGGCTGCGCTCGCGATGCACGCCGCCCAGGGGGAGGTCAATGCGGGCTGGGAGGCGCAGGGGCTGCCGCCGTTTTTCCTCGGCATCGGCCTCTCGACCGGTGACGTCGCCGCAGCCCTGCTCGGCTCGGAGGAGCGGCTCGAGTACTCACTGGTCGGTGATGCGGTGAACCTCGCGCAACGCCTGCAGCAGTGGGGTGAGGGCGGCCAGACGGTGCTGAGCGAACCCACCTACGACGCACTCGTTGACAGACCGGATGCCGAACGGATCGAGCCGGCGCTCGTCAAGGGACGTCATACGCCGGTCGGCGCCTACCGCATCGGATAGCGGTCGTATGAATGAGCGCAGCGCCTCGCGCCTGGCGTGGGGGATTGGGATGATCAACATGATCCTCGTGGTGGTCGGCATCGTGCTTCTCGCCATGGACTGGAAGGCGATTGACTCGGCGCTCACCGCTCAGGCTCCCTGGATCGCGAACGCGGTCATCGTGGGTGTCCTGGGAGTATTGATCGCAAGTCGCCGTTCACGGAATCCGATCGGATGGTTGCTGCTGGCCATCGCTGTCGGCAATGCCATCAATGTGCTCGCGGACTTCATCGCAATGCGTGGTCTGCTGAGCGGTGCATCCGTCACGAGCTGGGTGGAGTGGCCCGCCTGGATCTTCAGCCAGACGGGCGGCGTTGGGGCGTTCCTGCTCGCGATCCTTGTCTTCTTCTTCCCCGATGGCAAGTTGCCGGGTCCCGGCTGGCGGTGGGTCGCGTGGGCGACCGCTGTCGTATCCGTAGTACTCGTCGTCACTGCGATGTTCAGCACCGCGTCGACGCAACTCTCCCCGCGTTTGCCGAACGTCCCGAACCCTCTTGCGGTTGGGTCGCTCGCTGGGCTGACCAGCGGCCCGATCACCAACGCCGGGCCCTTCGTGCTGCTCGGCATGGTGTTGTGCGCGGTGGTCGTGCGTTTCCGCCACTCCCGTGGGGCCGAACGGACCCAGCTCAGATGGTTTGCCTACGTTGCCGCCGCCTCGATCGTCGTGGTCGTTGGCGGCTTTTTCGTCGGCCTTGCCAACGGACCAGTGGGGGGCGACCTCAGCGGCGGAGGATTCGCGTTTGGGCTGGCCATCGCGGTTCCGGTGACGATCGGATTGGCGGTGATGAAGTACGGCCTCTACGACATCGACGTGTTCATCAGCCGCGCCCTGGTGTACGGCTCGCTCGCGGTGTTCATCACCGCCGTGTATGTGGGCATCGCGGTGGGGATCGGGACGCTGGTGGGGAGTGGCGGCAAGCCCAACCTGGCTCTGTCGATCCTCGCGACAGCCATCGTGGCGATCGGGTTCCAGCCGGTGCGCGAGCGCGTGCAGAAGGTGGGGAACCGCCTCGTCTACGGCAAGCGTGCGACCCCGTATGAGGTGTTGAGCCAATTCTCGGGTCGGGTCGCAGACACATATGCCGCCGACGAGGTGCTTCCGCGCATGGCTCGGGTGCTCCAGGAGGGAACCGGAGCCGAGTTCGGCGACGGTGTGGTTGCGAGGGACGGTCGAACTGCGCGCCGCAGCGACCTATCCCGACACCATGGCGACGCATGAGGTGATCGCGATGACGGACGGCAGTTTGCCGTCGCTGGGCGACGCAACCCGAGCAGTGGAGGTGCGCCATCAGGGTGAGTTGCTCGGTGCGTTGAGCGTCACCAAGCGCAGAGGCGAGGCGCTGACACCGATCGAGCAGAAGCTGGTGGACGATCTCGCCCATCAGGCGGGGTTGGTGCTCAAGAACGTTGGTCTCAGCGCCGACCTGCTCGCGCGACTTGAGGAGCTGCGCGCCTCGCGGCAACGTCTGGTGCACGCGCAGGATCTGGAACGCCGGCGCCTGGAACGCAACCTCCATGACGGTGCGCAACAACACCTGGTTGCACTGAAGGTGAAGCTGGGGTTGGCTGAGATGCTCCTCGGGCTCGACCCGGTGAAGGCGGCAGCGACGCTGGATCAACTCAAGGGCGATGCCGACGAAGCGCTCGAGACATTGCGTGACCTGGCGCGGGGGATCTACCCGCCGCTGCTCGCGGACAAGGGGCTTGTCGTGGCGCTGCAATCGCAGGCGCGCAAGGCCACGGTTCCCGTCACCGTCGAAGCCGAGGGGGTCGAGCGTTATCCGCAGGACATCGAGGCGACGGTGTACTTCTGCGTGCTCGAGGCGCTGCAAAACGTGCAGAAATACGCGCACGCAACCGGGGTCATGGTCAAGCTTCGCGATGGCGCCGGGGCGCTGCAGTTCGAGGTGGCTGACGATGGCAGAGGTTTCGACACCGCGAGCGTGAAGATGGGTGCCGGACTGACCAATATGAGCGACCGGGTGGATGCGCTCGCCGGCTCCGTCGAGGTGACATCGCGAGCCGGTGAGGGAACGCGCATTCGGGGCAGCGTACCGGTACCGGATGCCGTGGTGGCAGCGTGAGCGATCGCGCAGCGGTGAGGCTCGCGTGGGTCGTCGGCACCTTCTGCATCGCAGCGGTGTGCGCCAGCGTGGTGCTCGTCGCACTCGACTGGCGCGTGATCAAGTCACCCGACACCGCGCTGCTCTCGAGCTTCCTGAGCGCGGTCGTCGTGGCGCCGCTCGGAGTGTTGATTGTCAATCGCCGTCCCCATCACGCGATCGGATGGCTGCTCCTCACCGTGGCGGCGGTGCAGGCGATCAGCCTCGTGACCACCTTCACCGCAATCAGAGGTCTGCTCAGCGGTGCGGCCACGACCAGCTGGGTCGAATGGCCGGCGTGGCTGGGGGGCTGGATGTCCTTCCTGAGCTTGTGCATGCTCATCGTCGTCGCGCTGCTCTTTCCGGATGGAACATTGCCCAGTAGGCGGTGGCGCTGGGTCGGTCGCGCCGTGGTCGCATATTTCGCCGTCGTTTTGATCATGAGCATCTTCGGGGGAGGCACGAATCAACCGGCGCCGACTTTGCCGAGCATTCCGGCGCCCTTCGCCCTTGCGCCACTGAGCAATCTCAACGATGGAACCGGAAGCGGTCCACTGCAGGTGCTGTGGTTGGGCATGCCTCTGGCCATCGGAGCTTCGGCGGTGGCGTTGATCGTCCGGCTCAGGCGAGCGAGTGGGATCGAACGTCAGCAGCTGAAGTGGTTCGTATACATGACCGGCATGCTCGCCGTCATCGTCGTCTTCGCATACCTGCTCGGCAATGTCAGGCCCACGTGGATTGCGACAGTGAGCGGCGACGCGCTGACCTATGGCTTCCTCGTGGTGCTGCCCGTCACCATCGGCGTGGCGATCATCGGCTACGGCCTGTACGACATCGACGTGTTCATCAGCCGCGCCCTGGTGTACGGCTCGCTTGCAGTGTTCATCACCTCTGTATACGTGGGCATCGCGGTGGGGATCGGGACGCTGGTGGGGAGTGGCGGCAAGCCCAACCTGGCCCTGTCGATCCTCGCGACAGCCATCGTGGCGCTCGGGTTCCAGCCGGTGCGTGAACGCGTGCAGAGGGTCGCGAACCGACTTGTGTACGGGAAGCGCGCGACACCCTACGAGGTGCTGAGCGAGTTCTCCGGTCGCGTGGCGGAGACGTACGCAGCCGATGAGGTGCTGCCCCGTATGTCCCGCGTGTTGCAGGAAGGGACCGGCGCCGAGTCGGCGACCGTGTGGTTGCGCGGAATCGGCGAGCTGCGTCCGGCGTCGACCTACCCGGTCGGCATGGGGATCCAGTCATCTGTGGCGATGAGCGATGGAGCGCTGCCGGTTCTCGGCGACGCCACCAGGGCGGTCGAGGTGCGCCACCAGGGCGAATTGCTCGGGGCGCTCAGCGTGACCAAGCGTCGCGGGGAGAGCCTGACACCTATTGAAGAAAAGCTTGTCGATGACCTAGCCCACCAGGCGGGCCTGGTGCTCAAGAACGTCGGCCTCAGCGCGGACCTTCAGGTTCGGCTCGACGAGCTCCGGGCGTCGCGCCAGCGGCTGGTGCAGGCGCAGGACCTTGAGCGCCGCCGGCTCGAGCGCAATCTTCATGACGGTGCTCAGCAACACCTCGTCGCGCTCAAGGTGAAGGTGGGGTTGGCTGAGATGCTCCTTGACCGCGATCCCGCGAAGGCCATGGCGACACTGGAGCAACTCAAGGGCGACGCCGACGAGGCGCTCGAGACCTTGCGTGACCTGGCGCGGGGCATCTATCCGCCGCTGCTCGCCGACAAGGGGCTGGTGGTGGCGCTGGAATCGCAGACGCGGAAAGCGACCGTCCCCGTGCGGGTCCATGCGGATGGCGTGGAACGCTACTCGCAGGATGTCGAGGCCACCGTGTACTTCTGCGTGCTCGAAGCCTTGCAGAACGTGCAGAAGTACGCGCGCGCATCGCACGTCGACGTGCGGCTTCACGGAAGGCATGAGAGCCTCAGCTTCGATGTGCAGGACGACGGAGCGGGCTTCGACACGGCGGCGGCGAAGAAGGGTGCGGGACTGACCAATATGAGCGACCGACTGGACGCACTCGGCGGCACCCTCGCCGTGTCTTCGGCGCCCGGGAGCGGCACCACGATCCGGGGAGCAATCGCGGTGCTGGCTCGCGCGAAGGTTGCCGTGTGATGACCGTACCAGCCACGGCGGTCAGGGTCCCGTCGAGGTCATCGCTTGCGCATTCGGTCGTGGCTTGGTCGGTCGCGGTGATCGCGCTGGGGTTGTTCATCACCTTCGGCGCTCTGTACTTCTCGCCGGTGACATCGCCCACGCTCTTTCGCGAAGGGGGCGGGGCGATCAGCGGATTCTGGCTCTTTCCGTACGCATCGATCGTGCCGGTCGGGTTGCTCATCGCGCTGCGCAGACCCACCAATCCGATCGGGTGGCTCGCCCTCATCGCCGCACTGCTCCTGGGCCTCGGTTCGACCGCGGCTCTGGTCGGCTCGATCCTCTTCGAGGCGCACAGCGGCCTGGGTGGACCTGTGCTCCTGTTCTCCGCTCTCTGGAATGCGCCTGGTGGCGGTGTCATCACGTTGTTGCTCGTGATGGTCCTCTTGTTTCCGGATGGTCAGCTGCAATCGCAGCGCTGGCGCTGGGTGCTGTACGGGCTGCTGGCCGCAGGAGCCGCAGGGGTGGTGCTCGCCGTGGTCAGTCCCACGCCGGGCAGTCTTGGGATCACCTCCGTGCCAGCGCCAGGCGTGGTTCTCCCGGTCAGCATCCTCGCCATTCCCGGCTCCGCCGGCGTGATCGCCACGCTCTCGACGGTCGTGAGTCTCGTGGGCGTCGTGCTGGGCGCTTGCGCGGTCATCTCGATATTCCTCCGCATGCGCGCGGCCGATGCGGATGGGCGACATCAGATCAAGTGGGTGGGGTTCGGGGCCACGATCACGTTGACGACGATCCTCGTTCTCAACATCATCCCGGTGGGGAACAACGGCGAGCCGCCGCCGCTGTACTTCGCCATCGCCGGTCCGCTGCTGATCCTTGCCGGCGTCGCAGTCCCAGGAGCGATCGGCGTTGCGGTGCTCAAGTATCGCCTGTATGACATCGACCTGATCATCAGCCGCGCTCTCGTCTACGGGGCATTGGCGGCGTTCATCACCGCCGTGTACATCGGTATCGCGGTTGGAATCGGTACGCTGGTCGGCAGTGGGGGTCAGCCGAACCTCTGGCTGTCGATCGTCGCGACGATCATCGTCGCCGTTGGATTCCAGCCGGTGCGCGAGCGCGTACAGAGGGTTGCGAACCGGCTGGTGTACGGGAACCGCGCGTCACCGTACGAGGTGCTCACCGCATTTTCGGAACAGGTGGCCGATACATATGCGGCTGAAGAGGTGCTGCCGCGCATGGCCCGCGTCCTCCAGGAAGGCACCGCGGCGGACTCGGCGACCGTCTGGCTGCGCGGCGCCGGAGAGCTGCGGCCCGCGGCGACGTTCCCCGAAGCCGGTGCGCGGCGCGAGCCGATTCCGACGACTGGTGGGACGCTTCCCGACATGCCCGAAGAGAGTTGCCTGGTGCGGGTGGAGCATCAGGGTCAACTGTTGGGGGCGCTCAGCGTCGTCAAGCGAAAGGGCGAGTCGTTGACTCCCACCGAGTCCAAGCTGATGGAGGACCTCGCGAACCAGGCGGGACTGGTGCTGCGCAACGTCGGCCTCGCCACCGAGCTGCAGCAGCGCCTCGACGAACTGCATGCCTCGCGACAGCGGCTCGTCCAGGCGCAGGATGAGGAGCGCCGTCGCCTCGAGCGCAACCTGCATGACGGCGCCCAGCAATACCTGGTGGCGATCAAGGTCAAGCTCGGCCTGGCGCAGATGCTCGCGGCAAAATCGCCCGAGAAAGCAAAGGTGGCCATCGCGCAGTTGAAGGCAGACGCCGACGAGGCGCTGGAGACGTTGCGCGACCTCGCACGCGGGATTTACCCGCCGCTGCTCGCCGATAAGGGGTTGGTGGTTGCACTGGAATCCCAGGCACGTAAAGCGATCGTTGCGGTAAGGGTGGAGTCCCAGGGCGTTGGGCGTTATGCGCAGGACGTGGAATCGACGGTCTACTTCTGCGTGCTCGAGGCCCTGCAGAACGTGCAGAAATATGCCCGCGCGACCGACGTCACCGTGACCCTGACCGCCGACGACGATGAGCTACGCTTCCAGGTCATCGACGACGGTGCGGGCTTCGACCTCGTCACGGCACGCAAGGGTGTGGGCCTGACCAACATGCGTGATCGCCTGGACGCCATCGGTGGCGCGCTTGTCATCTCGTCGAAGCTCGGGGCAGGGACAACCATCAGCGGATCGGTCAGAGTGCCGTCGCGCGTGATGGTCGGCGTGTGACGCCCGCACGGTCCGCGCGGCGATGTTCCCGCGCCGGCATGCGAGGCCGCACTCGCGTGACCCGCGTTCGCCTGACCCGCGCTACGCGGATTTTGCTGAAGCCCACGCCTCGGCGAGCCGATCGGGGCTGAAGTCGGACTTGGAGATGAAGCCCGCGGCCCCCGCTTCTGCGGCGCGAGGCCCGTACTCGTCGGCCTCGTAGGTGGAGAGGACCAGCACCACCACCGGTTTGGCATTCTCCACGCCGGCCAGGATCTGACGGGTGGCGTCGAGTCCGCTGATGCCGGGGAGATTCACATCCATGAGGACGAGGTCGGGGCGGAGATCGCGCGCCGAGGTGACCGAATCCTCGCCAGTCTCGACCTCGCCGACCACCTCGAAGCCATCGGTGAGCTCGACGACCGTCCTCGCGACATCGCGAAACGGTGCCTGGTCGTCGACGATCAACACTCGAATACTCATTGCACTGTCTCGAACGGTATCCCGATGGCCGTGAAGTGGCAAGCGTACTTGCCCCACACCTCGGGTGATGCAGGCACCCGGTCCCTGCTCACGCCTATCCTCATGGCGTGCCGATCCGTGTGGTCCTCGCCGAGGACAACTACCTGCTGAGAGAGGGCATCCGGCAGCTGCTCGAGACCTCCGATGAGATCGAGTTGCTCGAGTGCTGCGCCGACCTCCCCGGCCTGGAGCGCGCGATCGACACGTACAGCCCAGCGGTCGTGATCACGGATATTCGGATGCCACCGACCGGAACCGACGAGGGCCTCCGGGCGGCCGAGCGCCTGCGTGCCGAGCGTCCAGACGTGGGCGTCGTGGTTCTGAGCCAGTACGCGGAGCCGGAGTACGCGCTCGCGCTGCTCGAGAAGGGCGCGAGCGGTCGTGCCTATCTGCTCAAGGAGCGCGTCTCCGACATCGATCAGCTCGTCGGCGCGGTGCGCGAGGTCGCGCGGGGTGGGTCGGTGATCGACCCGCGTGTGGTCGAGGTGCTGGTCGCCGCTCGCAGCGCGGTGCGTGACTCACCGATCGCTCAACTGACACCTCGCGAGCGCGACGTGCTGCAGCAGGTTGCGATGGGTAAGAACAATGCCGGCATCGCCGCAGCGCTCTTTCTCACCGAGCGCGCGGTCGAGAAGCACATCAATGCCATCTTCTCCAAGCTGGAGCTCTCCGAGGAGCCCGACGTGCACCGCCGTGTCAAGGCGGCGCTCGTCTACCTCGCCGCGCAGCACTAGATCAGTCGCGCTGCTCCGCGTCGCGCGCCCCGACCAGGATCGACATGTTGCCCATCGGGTGCTTGTTCTCACGCATGAGCTGATGCGCGAGACCGACCTCGGTGAATGCGAATGTCCGTGACAGGCAGGGATCAACCTCGCCGCGCGCGACCATCTGGTTGTACGCCGTGCACTCCGCATCGTTGGCGAAATGCGAGCCCTGCAGCCGTTTCTGACGCATCCAGAGATAGCGCAGGTCGACCGCGGCGTGATACCCGGTCGTTCCCGCGCAGATGACCACCATCCCGCCGTTGTCGCAGACGAAGATGGACGTCGGGATGGTGTCCTCACCCGGGTGCTCGAAAACGATTCGCGGGTTGCGGCGCTCTCCCAGCACGTCCCAGAGCGCCTTGCCGAATGCGCGCGCACCGGCGGTCCAGGTGGCGAACGCCGCATCGTCGCGCCAGTCGGGTATCACGCCCCAATGCGAGAACTCGCGACGGTCGATGTAGCCGCGGGCGCCGAGGTCGACACAGTACTGCCCGCGCTCCGGGCCCGAGGTCACCGCGACCGGGATCGCTCCCTTGGCCTTGGCGATCTGGATGGCCTGCGAGCCGAGTCCCCCCGATCCGCCCCAGATCAGAACGACGTCATTCTCGGCAACCGTGTGCGGCTGCCACGAGCAGAGCATGCGATACGCGGTTGCGCCGACCAGCATGCATGCGGCCGCAGCCGCCCAGCTGAGGTCGGGCGATTTGGGGAGGAGTTGATGCGCCTGGACGAGGGTGTACTGCGCAAAGCTCCCCCAGTTGGTCTCGTATCCCCAGATCCGCGCGCTGGGCGCGATGATCGGGTCGCCCCCGCCCGTGATCCAAGGGTCCGCGAGGTCCCAGACGCCGCAGTGCGCGACCACATGGTCGCCGACGCGAACGCTGTCGACTCCCTCACCCACAGCCCACACGATGCCCGAGGCGTCGCTGCCCCCGATGTGGAAGTTCTCTGCTTCTCCCGCCTTGCGCCGTGCGGCGATGACATCAACCGGCCGACCCAGCGCCGCCCACACGTTGTTGTAGTTGACGCCCGCGGCCATGACGTAGACGAGGACCTGTCCATGGCCGGGCTTCGGCGTTTCCAGGGTTTCGATCACGAACGCGGTCTGCGGGTCGCCGTAGCGCTCGGGTCGGATGACCTGGGCGTGCATCCTTGCGGGGACGGCACCAAGGCGCGGCATCGAGCCGACATCGGTCAGATCCTGAGGTGGCACGGGCATCGGACGATACAGGGCGGCTCAGAGATTTGGTCAGGCAACTCGCCGCGCAGAGAGGGGAGGACGATTGCCGCCCTGACTCCTCAGGTGTCCGAGCGGTAGCGCCACACCGACGGGAACGCGACCGCGGCCGCACCGAGGCCCACCAGGCAGAGCGCGCCGCCGGTGACGATCGCGACCTCGGCGCCGAAGGCGTTCGCGACGATCCCCGTCTCGACATCGCCGAGGTTCGGGCCGCCCACGACCACCATGAAGTACAGCGAGGTGAGCCTCCCCCGCAATTCCTCGGGCGCGATGCGCTGCATGATCGTCGTCCTGCAGACCGCGCTGAAGCTGTCCGCGCCGCCGGCGATGGCGAGCAGGAGCAGCGCGATCCAGAGCGATGACGCGAAGCCGAACGCGATGATCGCCACCCCCCACACGACGATGGCAACCACGATGATCCGCCCGAGACGCTTCGACCGAGCGGCGCTGCCGCTCGTCAGCGCGGCGATGACGGCTCCCAACCCCGGAGCCGCATAGAGCAGGCCAAGACCCTGTGGTCCGGCATGGAAGGTCGCCGTCGCGAGCACCGGGAACACCGCGCGGGGCATGCCGAAGATCATCGCCGCGAGGTCCATCGCGAATCCGCCGAGGATCACCGGCTGGCGTCGAGCGAAGCTCAGCCCGCGAAGGATTGCTGCCACCGGTCGTTCGCGCTCGCTCGAGGAGCGGCCCTGCGGAGGCAGCAGCGCGACCGCCGTCAGCGCGGCGCTGAACGTGACCACATCGACCGTGTACGCCGCCGGCAGACCGAGGTGGGCAATCACCAATCCGCCGATGGCCGGGCCCGCAACCAGCGTCGTCTGGAACAGCACGATGTTGAGCGAGAGCGCCCCGGCGAGCCGGTCCAGGCCGACCAGGTTCGGAATGATCGCGGTGCGCGTGGGCGCGTCGACGGCGCCGACGAGTGCCGCAACCGCCACCACCGCATAGATGTCGAGCAGCGGTGGGTTGCCGATGAATGCTCCCAGGGCCAGCAAGCCCGAGCAGGTCGCGAGGCAGAGCTGGGTCACCATCAGCACCCGGCGGCGGTCGAAGCGGTCGGCGATCGCCCCACCACCCAACGATCCGCACACGAGGGGGACCGCCTGCACGATCCCGAGCAGCCCGACATCGAGCGCCGAGCGTGTCAGCGAGTACACCTGGAATGGGACCGCGACCAGGGTGATCTGCCGTCCCACCAGGGAGATGAGCTGCCCGATCCACAGGCGGCGAAATGGCCGCAACTCACGCAGCGAGCGCGCGTCCACCGCCAGCGTTCGGAACGCATGCCCGGTCCACACTCTGGGTCGCACCGGGCAACGCTATCCTGTCGGCCGATGTTCACGACGCCGGCCTCCATCGCCGCTCTCGCCGCGTGACCGTGCGCGACACGTGGAATCCGAGCCAGTACGAATGTTTTCGCGCGGAGCGCGAGCAACCCTTCCACGACCTGGTCGCGCTGATCACGAAACGGCCCGCTGCTCGCGTGGTCGATCTCGGCTGCGGCACCGGCGTGCTCACCGCGGCCCTGCATCGCGAGCTGCGGGCGACGGTAACGCTCGGAGTCGATTCGTCGGACGCGATGCTCGAACGAGCCCGCACCCTCGAGACCGGCGGGGTGACATTCATGCGCGGCGACATCGGGGACTGGCAGCCGGATGCGCCATTCGACGTTGTGTTCTCCAACGCGGCGCTGCAATGGGTGGGCGATCATCCAACCCTGTTTGCGCGGCTGAGCGCGATGCTCACGCCGGGCGGCGAGCTGGCGGTTCAGGTGCCCGCCAATTTCGATCACGTCTCGCACACGCTCGCAGCGGACATCGCGCGCGAAGAGCCCTTCGCTGCAGCGATGCAGGGATACACGAGGACGTTCTCGGTGCTCCCGCCCGAGGAGTACGCCGCATTGCTTTATGACCTCGGCTTCGGTGCGCAGTCCGTGCGCCTGCAGGTGTACGGCCATGTGCTCGAGTTCGCCGGATGCGGTCGTGGAATGGGTTCGCGGGACCCTGTTGACCGACTATGAGTCGCGACTGCCCGAACCGCTGTACCGGGAATTCGTCGCCCGCTATCGGGAACGGTTGCACGCGGCGCTCGGCGATCCGCGCCCGTACTTCTACCCGTTCAAACGCATCCTGCTGTGGGGACGGCGCCCGGACTGAAAGGCCGAAGCGAAAGGAGCACCTGCGTGGAGATCAAGCGGCTCGCCCTCGGCCACCTGTACGTGACCGCTCGTGCCTGGCCCGTGCACGGGTACGTGATCCTCCACGAGCAACTCGGCGTGGTGCTCGTCGACACCGGATGCGGCGGTCCTGACGAGGTCCTCCGCCATTACAGGGTCGTCAACCGCACGATCGCCGACGCGCTCGGCGACCACGGGCTCGCACCCATCGACGTCACCATGGTGATCAACACCCACCTGCACTTCGACCACTGCGGGCAGAACCCTGCCTTCGCGCACGCGCCGCTGATGGTTCAGCGTACCGAGCATGACCGGATGGTTCGGGAGCGGGACGAGGTCACCGAGTGGATCGAAGCCTCCGGCATGGGGTTCGAGCTCGTCGACGGCAGCATGGATATTGCCCCCGACCTCCGCATCGTCACAACGCCCGGTCACACGTCGGGTCACCAGTCGGTGGTGGCGACGACTGGTGCCGGTACCGAGCTGTTCATCGGCGACGCCGCGTACACGCGGCGGATCTGGGACAGCTCCGGCACCGGCACGCTGCCCGACGGACAGGCGGCCGACATCGATGCGTGGCGCGGCACGCTCGGCACCCTGAAAGCCCTCACCCCCGATCGGGTGCACTTCTGCCACGACGGCTGACCTTCCCGCGCGGTCAGGCGACGGCCTTGACGATCTCCTCGCGCAGTCCGGGGAAGGTGGCGAGATACTCGCGTCGTTCGGCCTTGAGCCGCTCGACCAGGGCGCGATATTCGTCCAAACGGCCCTGGCGCTCGTACAACTTGCGGGGCTGAAGGATCTCCGCGTCGTCGAGCCCTGGAAGCGAGCTTGCGACCTCGTATCCGAAGTCGGGATCCGGCTCCCACTCGATCGTTCCCTCCGAGATCGCCTTGACGATGGCGCTCGAGTACGGGATCGACACCTTCTTGCCGCGCTCGTCGTCGTCGGTGCCGCCGACACGACCGGTGTTGAGCAGATAGACCTGGAAGGTGCTGCTGTCCATGAGCTCGAGGAACCGGTTTCCCTGCTGCTCGTGACGCAGCGGGAAGAAGGGGTTGGTGCCGGGAACGCGCAGGAACTTGCCGGCCTCCTCCTTGCCACCCGCGGAGGTGCCGCGCGTCTCGCCGAGCATGAAGTACAGCGCCGCCTGCTCGCGATTGAGGCGCGCCACGCCCGGGATGAGATTGTCATTGCGATTGAGGATGAGGAAGTGGTCGACCGACGCCACCTCGCGGGCATCCTTGTGCCATCCCAGCGCATCCATGCGGAAGACGGCGCGGCCGTTGGGCGTGTACCCGGTGTCGAAGAAGTCGACGACACCGTCGTCGTTCTGCGAGACGTTCTCGAGGTACGCCTCCGGCTTGACGACGGCGCCGTAGATGCTCGGCTCGAACTGCGGATCCAGCGCGAACGTCTTCGCAAAGCACCCGTTCTCGGTCGCCACGATCCGTCCGCCCGGGTACAGGGCGACGAAGTCGTCCTGCACGGGCTTGCTGTCGTTCTGGCGAGTGAATGTCGTGGTTGTCTTGCCGGTGCCGGACAGGCCGATGATCAGGAGCGCCTGATCGCCGCGCGCGGTCGGAACAACCTTGCAGCCTGCATGCAGTGAAAGCCCACCCTGGTCGTAGGTGAGCTTGTTCCACATCCGCAGCCCGCCCTTCTTCGACTCACCGAAGTAGTCGCTGTTCAGAACGCGCGTGACCCCGGCCTCGAGGTCGACGGCGATCACGCGATCGTTGGGGTAGCCGGGCGCGTCAAGGTTCGGCGTGTAGATGACCGTGAGCACGGGCGCGAACGTGGGTCCCGGCTGCTCCGCCTCGAAGTACAGCCAGTGCTGCATACCGGCGATGTTGGCGTTGGCCGCTTCGATGAACAGCCGCGCAGCGACGCGGTACTCGGGATCATTGCCGATGAATCCGTCGATGACGAGCATGTCGTGCTCGCGGATGTACGCATCCTGCCGCGCCGCAATCTTGGCGCCGTCCGCCCTGCTCATCGTCTGGTCGGAGTGCTCCTCGGGCCGGTCGGTGACCACGTAGGTGCTGGCCTTGCTTCGCGAGACCACCTTGGTTTGAACGTTGTAGTTGTCGAACTCGGTGTGCCGGGCGTTGGGCATCCGCGACGTCAACTCGCGCAGCTCCGCGGGGGAGGGGTTCCAGCGGATGGTGCGGGCGCCGGGCAGGGCGCTCGCTTTGGTGTTGATGACGGCGGACATGACTCCTCCAATATCCCTGGTCACGATCCCCCCGCTCGACCTCGATCGTCGTTCCAGGCAGGCTTTCCGGACAGCGCGAGCATAGCAAAGGGTTCCTCGAGGCGTGCCGAGGTAACGGCTTCCGCCGTGTATGGTTGTAGGCTGTCGCTGATGACTTCAAACAGTCCCCAAGCCGATTGCTGAGGCAACGTCGCTTCGCGAGAAGTCCTGGGTCTTCTTCAACGGTGAGGTCGTTCATTACGCGGATGCCAAGGTCGGCCTGCTCACCCACGGTCTCAACTATGGAACCGGCGTTTTCGAGGGCATCCGCGCCTACTGGAACGAGGAGCGTGAGCAGCTCTTTGCGCTGAGCGTCCCGGAGCACTTCGAGCGCATGCACCAGAACACGCGCGCTCTGCAGATGACCATCCCATGGAGCGTCGAGGAGCTGGTCGCGATCACCGTCGATCTCCTGCGCCGCAACGAGTACCGCGAGGACGCCTACGTCCGGCCCCTCTCCTTCAAGTCGGCGGAGATCATCGGGGTGAAGTTGCACGACGTCGCGGACAGCTTTGCCATCGTGACCGCACCGATGGGCCTGTACGTCGGCAATGGCGGCATCCGCTGCATGGTGTCGTCCTGGCGGCGGATCGACGACGCGATGGCCCCCGTGCGCACCAAGTGCACGGGCCTGTACGTGAACTCCGCACTCGCCAAAAGTGAGGCCCTGCAAAGCGGGTTCGATGAGGCGATCATGCTGTCCGGAGACGGCCACGTCTGCGAGGGCAGCGCGGAGAACATCTTCATCGTCCGCAGGGGCGAGATCATCACGCCGCCGCCGTCGGACAACATCCTGGAGGGCATCACCCGTGCAAAGGTGATGCATCTCGCGCAGGAGGAGCTCGGGCTCGAGGTCCGCGAGCGGTCGATCGATCGCTCCGAGCTCTACGTCGCCGACGAGGTCTTCCTGGTCGGCACCGGGGCCCAGGTCGCACCCGTGATCGAGATCGACCGCAGGCGTATCGGTGACGGCGAGCCCGGCCCGCTCACCAACCGCGTCCAGGATGCGTACCTGAAGGTCGTCACCGGTCGCGACCCGAAATACGCCGCCTGGCTGACGCCGATTTACTGAGCCCCCTGTCTTAGGAACTCAGGCACCGTGGGGGCTCAGGCCCGGGCGATCGCGGCCGCGCAGGCGGAGCAGGTGCCGTAGAAGTCGAGGGCGTCGTGGTCCAGGGCGAACCCGTACCCACCCCTCACCGCGTCGATCAGCTGGTTGACCGCCGTGTCGTCGATCTCCGTGGTCGACCCGCAGAGGCGGCAGACCAGGTGGTGGTGATGGTTCTCCGCGCACGACGTGTAGACGTGAACGTGGCCCTCCGCCTCGAATCGCTGGGCGAGCCCGTTCTCGACGAGGAAGTCGAGCGTCCGAAACACGGTTGCGCGGCCGAGGAGCGGGTTCTCAGCACGCAGCGAGTTGTAGAGCTCCTGTGCGCTGACCGTTCTGCGTGCGCGAGCCAGGGCGCTCGCCACGATCATCCGCTGCAGGGTCAGCCGGTGTCCCTGAGCGGCGAGACGGTCCTTGACGGTGGGCGGTGCTGCTGCCGGCACCGGTCTAGGCCGCCCGCTTCAGCCAGCGCTCGGGATGCCGGAGCTCGTCGAGGGTGGGCATCATCTCCGCGGACTCCCAGACTCGATTCAGCGCGCTGAGCCCGGCGCGATCAACGACGCCGACCGCGAAGTGCTCGCCGACCTCGTACTGGCGCATCTTCATCTCCAGGCCGGTGATGGTGAGCACCAGCCGCTCGATCGGCCTTCGCTGATGGCGGCGCTGCTGCATGGCCGCCTCGAGCCGGTCGGAGCCGCGAATCGCCTCGCGGCCGGCGCGATGCATGACGAAGTTGCTGTACCCCTCGAGAACGCTCATCACGGCCTGCACGTGGCGGATCGTCTGCACCTGATTTCGCACCGTGTCGGGCAGCCGGCGAACCATCTGGCTCGAGGGAAGGAGTGTCTGGCCGTCAGCCGAGAGCGCGTCGAGCATCAATCCGCGCATCACGCTCTCGAGATGCTCGCCGAGCCACGGATGGACCTCGAACTGCCAGGCATGGGTCAGCTCGTGGAGGATCAGCCAGGGCCGCAGGTCGGTACCGCTGAGATGCAGGTCGCGCTCGATCCCGGCGATGTTGGGCTCGACGAGGTAGAGGGCGCTCGCCTGACGGGTGTCTCCCGGGACCTCCTCCAGCGCGAGAACCGGGTCGTACTGGCCGAGGACCCGGCGTGCCATCAAGCCGAACAGCTCGCCGACGTAGCGGTCGAGCACGCGCCGGCTCATGCCGGTCGCCAGCGATTCGGGGACGCTCGCCCGGATGCGCTCGACGGGGGCGAGCAGCCGCTGCACCATGCCGAGGTTGGCGTCGATGAAGCCCTTCCGATCGAGGGCGACGAATCGCGGATACGCGGTCAGCGGTACCTGGCAGACCTCGACCAGCAGGGGCGCGACCTGCGCCGCCATCTCGGTATAGGCCGCCTCGAGCGCCTCCGCGTTGATACCGGCAGCGCTCCGGAGCTCGCCGCTGCGCGACACGGCGATGCGGCGCACGTCATCCCAGTCGACCAGGCGGCGCGGCGTCTGCAGCTGGGGGCGGAGCAGGGCTCGCGCCGACAGCACCGCGCCCGCGCCGACGGCTCCCACGGCGAGCGTGCGGCGGATCTTGTCGCTTCGACTGGCAGGAACTCATGGATCGATCATACGGGGGGACCGCCCGCCGATCGGAATCTACATCGACGACCCCGACCGCCCGTCGATGTAGACCGGGTGCTCGGGGGGCTTGCCCTCGAGCCAGTAGGCGTCGAGGCGCTCGTCGGTCCAGCCCCGCTCGCGGAGGAACGGCTCGTCGAGGATCTGCTGTCCGGTGAGCGCCGGCGGTTGGGTGGTGACGATCTCCATCATGGCGTCGCAGAGGATCTCCGGCGATCGCCACTGGCTGCGGTCTCCGAGGCCCCAGTTGATGCTCGCCAGGCTTTCGATGATGGTCACGGGCCAGAGCGAGTTGCTCGCGATCCCGTCATCAGCGTGCTCGGCTGCGATCCCGATCGCCAGCCGGGTCATCCCCATCTTGGTGGTCATGTAGGCGACGTGCCCAGGGCTCGGCGTGGTCGTGATCGGCGGCGAGCAGGTGATGACGTGGCCCCAGTGATTCGTCACCATGTGCGGCAGCGCGTAGTACGCGCAGAGAAATGCCGCGCGAACGTTGATCTCCCACATCAGGTCGTAGCGCTTCGGCGGGGTGTCCAGGACCGGCTGCCACCAGAGCGCGCCCGCGTTGTTGATGAGGATGTCAAGTCGGCCGAAGCGCTCGACGGTGGCATCGACCATCGCTTTGACCTCATCCTCGTGGCGCACGTCCACCCGTACGGCGAGCGCGGACCCGCCGGCTGCCTCGACCTCTGCCGCGACCGTGTGGATGCTCCCGGGAAGCTTGTCGGTACCGCTCTCCGACTTGCCCGTGACGACCACCGACGCGCCCTCGCGAGCGAGGCGCAGCACCATGGCACGCCCGATTCCCCGGCTGGATCCTGTGACCACCGCCACGCGGCCGTCAAGCGGACGATGTGGCGCGCTCATCGGCGCGCATCATAGGCGCCGCCGCGGTAACCGCACCTCGATCGCGGATCAGGCGACGCGAGCGGCGATCTCCTTGACGAGGTTCGCGAGCTCGTCGGTGAGCGGTCCCGGCAGGCGGCGCTGGAGTATCTCGAGCACGCTCGTGTAGTACCAGAGCTGGGCGTGGGGATCAGTCACGGTGAATCGCTGCCACACGGCGTCGCCGTCGGTGCGGAGGTCGGTCACGATGGACCGCGCGTTGTGGACCTTGTCGCAGGCGGAGACGAGCAGGACATCGCTGTCGGCCTCGACGGCGAGTCGCCGCAGATACGTTTCCTTCCGCTCCCGCCATTCCGGCTTCGGCTTCCCGGGTATCGCGACGGCATCGCTGCAGGCCATGACGATCCGCGCGACCCGGTCCCCGAACTGCTCGTCGATCACCTGGTGGGTCGCCTCGCCGTCCTCCGAATCCTCCACCGCGTCGTGGAGCAGTGCGGCGATGGCCAGGTCCTCATCGGCGCCGTTCTCCAGGGCCAGCGCGCAGACCGTCATGACGTGAGCCATGTACGGGACGCCGGTTTTCTTGCGCATCTGCGTCCCGTGGACCGCCCAGGCCAGTGCGAACGCCGCGGCGAACCGACCGGTCAGCGGTGGCGCGGTCTGGGTCCGCTCGGGCACCAGCACATTGTGGGCAATGCTCGCCTGCGAACGAAGCACGGCGGGCATGGGAGCCAGAATGGCGCGGTGCGCTTCTCTCTCGGCCATCGACTGCCCGGCGGATTCTGGGGAGGCGTCTCCACCTACACGCGCCGGCCCCAACATGCGGTGCGTCAAGCTGTCCGCGCGACGGGCGCTATCGGCTGCGTGGGCTTCATCGTCCTGCTCGCCGTCCTCGCGCTCAGCATCACCTACTGGTACATCAGTGTCCCGGTGCTGGGGCTGACGGCCGTCGCGGTCGGCATCACCGTGCATCGCCAGCACGTCAACCGCGCGCCGGGATCGGTGGTTGCTCCTTTCCCGGCAATGGGTCCGGTCGCGACCACGAGGCCGGTCATCGCCGCACCCCCAGCGCCGGCGCCCGCGCAGTCGCCACCCCGCGACCCGCGTATCGCGAGCACCCCGCCTTTGACCATGCCCGCCGACACGTTCAAGGTCGGCTCGCTGGTCCACCTCGAGAAGAACGGGAGGCGCGCCACGTACTTCGTCGATCACGGACGGACGCCGGACGAGATCGTGCTCAAGCGCGTTTCCGGCACGCCGCCGGCCCCTGATGCCTGACGCCGCTCTGCTCGGCCTGGTGGTCGATCGGATCGAGACCCATGCCCCGGCCGACGGTGCGGCGGACCTGATCCTGGCGGCATTTCAGGGGCCGGGTGCTGTCGATGCCGCACTTCGCGGCGAGGCCTCTGGGGCGCTGACGCCGGTCGCGCAGAGCGTCGCAGCGCCTGCGGCGGTGTACCTCGCCGCGATCGAGGTGGAAGGCTTCCGTGGCATCGGCCCGCCAACCACCCTGCACATCGATCCCGGACCCGGCCTCACCCTCGTGGTCGGACGGAACGGCTCGGGGAAGTCGTCGTTCTCGGAAGCGCTCGAGATGGTCCTGCTCGGCAGCAATCAGCGTTGGGAGCAGCGCGTCAAGGTCTGGCGTGACGGATGGCAGAACCTCCATCACCGCCATTCGCGGGTGGCGGCGCAGTTCGCCGTCGACGGACGCCGGCAGCCGCTCCATGTCGGCCGTGTCTGGAAGGATGGCGATGGTGTCGACGGCTCGACATTGATCGTCGATGGCAAGCCGGCATCAGCGGCCTCCCTCGGATGGGCGCCGCAACTGGCGGGGTATCCGCCGCTGCTCTCGCACAACGAGCTTGAGCACGCGCTCGATCGCGAGCAGTCGAAGTTATACGACGCACTCGCCGGCATCCTCGGGCTCGGTGATCTCGCCGCTGCGCAGCAGGTGCTGCAGCGGGCTCGGCTGAGCCGGGAGCACGATGCCAAGGAAGCTCGCGACGCGCTCCCCGCGCTGCGGGGACTCCTCGACCGAACCTCCGACGAACGTGCGGCGGTGGTTCGCGTCGCCCTGTCATCGAAGACGTGGGACCTCGACGTTGTCGCGAGCACGGTCGGCGGTGAAGCGCAGAGCGGCGAGCGCAGCGTGTTGCGCAAGCTTCGCGACCTCGCGGGTCTGCCGGTGCTCGACCGTGAGCGGCTCAACGCCGTGACCACCGAGCTGCGTGAGGCTCATGCTGCGACCGACCGACTGCGCGGTACCGACGCGGGAAGGGCGCACGAGGTGGCATCGCTGCTCCAGCAGGCGCTCGACGTGCACGCACACGCCGAGGGTGAACGCTGCCCGGTGTGTGGCACTGAGGGTGTGTTGACGTACCAGTGGCGCGTCCAGGCGCGCGACGAGGTGCTGCGGCTTCGAGCGGATGCGGAGGCGGTGCGCAAAGCGCGTGACATGCTGGGTGACGCGATACGCCAGGCTCGGCAGCTGGTCACCGCACCGCTCAAAACGCTCCGCGACAGTGCTGGCGCGGGCGTCGACGTTGCGCCGGTGATCGCCCTCTGGGAGCGATGGGCCGACGTTGCTGCCGATGATGACGCAATCGCACTGGCCGGCCATCTCGAGACACAAGGCGCGCCGCTCATCGCAGCAGTGGCGGATCTGCGCCGGGCAGCATCGGCGGAGCTCGAGCGATTGGAGCGAGCCTGGCGACCGGCGGCGGAAGCGATCGCCCTCTGGCTGCCCCTGGGACGGAGGACGCTGGAGGCCGACCGCGAGGCCGGCCGCCTCCGGGAGGCGGAACGCTGGCTCAAGGATGCGCACGACGAGCTGCGTGATGAGCGGTTCCGTCCGATCGCGGGAGCTGTGCAGGAGAACTGGACCGCACTCCGTCAGGACAGCAACGTGTCGCTCGGCGATCTGCGCCTGCTCGGCGCGTCGAATCAGCGGCGGCTTGCGCTCGATGTCAAGGTCGACGGCGAGGACGGCTCGGCGCTTGGCGTCATGAGCCAGGGGGAGCTGAACTGCCTCGCGCTGTCGCTCTTCCTGCCGCGTGCCTCGATGCCGGAGTTGCCCTTTCGTTTTGTCGTGATTGACGACCCGGTGCAGGCAATGGATCCTGCCAAGGTTGCGGGGCTCGCCACGGTGCTCGCGCGCGCTGCGAGAGACCGCCAGGTCATCGTGCTCACGCACGACACGCGTCTTGCGGACGCCATGAGCGCGCTGGACATCAACGCCACGGTGATCGAGGTGGTGCGGCGCGAGCAGTCGATCGTGGAGCTGCGACGCATTCAGGACCCGGTGCAGCGGTATATCGAAGATGCCTTTGCGGTCGCGATGAGCAGGGACGTGCCGGAGGAGGCGCTGCGCGTGATCCCAGGCTTCTGCAGGCTCGCGCTCGAAGCCGCCGCGTCACTCGCTGCGACGAGGCGACTGCTCCACCATGGCAGGACGTATGCGGACGTCCAGGATGTGCTTGCGCAGCCGACCACGCTCAACATGTGGCTCGCGCTGGCGTTGCTGAACGATCCCGAGCGCAGCGGTGACGTCGCAGGGTTCCTGCAGAAGCAGTACCCCTGGGCGGTCGAGGCCGTCAGGGAATGCAACCGCGGAACGCACAGCGGCAAGCTGTTCGGCGACGCGAAGGAGTTCATTCGCAGCATCGAGCAGCTGACGAAGAGGATCCTCGACCGTTGAGGTCGGCATGACCACGAGGGTTGATGCGCACGCGCTGGTTTCGGCCGCACGCGACCTCATTCGCGACGACGACGCGGCGACGGCAGGCCTCTGGCCGCGAGCAGCCGCGTTGCTTGCCCGGCAGGGGCTGGAGCTCGCGATGGAGCGGCTCTGGGAGGTGACGGCCCCTGGCCTGGAGCGAACCTCAACGCGATGTCAGCTGCTCTGTGTCGGCGATATGCTCAACGATCGCGAGCTCGGCGGCCGCGCGACGCTGACCTGGCGATCGCTCTCCAACGCGTGCCACCACCGCGTCTATGAGTTGCCACCGACCGCGAGCGAGCTCAACCTGGCGCTCGAGACCGTGTGGGACCTTGCCGAGTCGGTTGAGCGGCTGCGAGGGAAGATCCAGGGCTGAGCGCGTGGTTCTCAGGTCTTCGGAGCGTCGTTGCGCTGCTCGCCTGAACGCTCGAGGAGTTGTCGCAGGGCAGGAAGCACCACCCGGTCCTTCTCCCGATTGGCTGCCTCCTTTGCCTGCTCGTCGCGCAAGCGCAGGTCGAATCGCTCGCCATTCTGACCGCGGATCCGGTGTTTCATCGCTACGACGTCGAGGTCGTCCCGGCCGGCTGACGTGCCGCCCTGCGAGCTGCGACTGGCACGTGTCGCAAACGCATGCCTCGTTGACAACGCTGCGGCAGCAGTCTCAGCACCCTCACAGGGCGCACTGATGAACCTCAAATCACCCGCTGTCACTCTCTAACTTAGCCACCTAAGTAACGAGGAACCCGACCATGGACGACCACAACCCAACCTGCCCACAAGAGTCCGCACCCGCTCGGGTTCGGCGTTACCTGACCCGCAAAACACGTCGAGGGATCATTGCGTTGACGTTGACGGGTGCCGCGGTGGTACTTGCCGCCTGCGGCACGGCTGCGGCGACAACCACTCCCTCGTCGGCGGCCGCGGGCAGCAACTCCCCGGCCGGCCCTTTCTCCGGCGGCGGAGGTTCGAACGCTCGGTCTGGACCGGCCGCAGGCGGATCATCCGGGACCGTCAGTGGCGTATCGGCGTCGAGCTTCACCGTTTCGACCGCAGCGGGTCAGAAGGTGACCGTTGACGAGGCGTCGTCGACCACCTATGAGAAGAACTCGGCCGCGACGTCGGCAAGTGCCATCACGACGGGAGAAGCGGTCCTGGTCCTGGGGACCACCAGTGGAACGACCATCGCCGCCACGGAGGTCGTTGTGCAATCGAGTGGCAGTTCAGCGGCTGCCTCTGCGGCTGCACGCGTCGTGCCGTTCCAGCAAGGGGCTGCCACCACGTCAAAGCAACTCGGTCAAATCCCTGCGGACTACAGCCAGGGGTCGGGGACGATCGTCAGCGGGACGACCGCATACAAGGCGACTGAAGCCGCGCTTGCGGCGTACCCCGGAGGCATCGTTGACCGTGTCGTGCAGCTGAGCAACGGCGAGTTCGAGGTGCATTACATCGGCGTCAACTGGCCGCATCACGTCTTCGTCAGCCAGGACTTCACGGTCGTCGGAGCCAACTAGAGACACGAAGGTGCGGAATGTGCTCGCCATTGATCGGGTTGCTCGTGGGCATATCCGCACGCGAGTAGGTGTACGGCAACCTGGCGCAAAGGGCGCCGTACGTGGCGCATCTCGCCGTCCAACTCAACGTCGTCCGTCTGTTGATTCAGGGTGGCGGCTCGACCACGGCAACGCCATCAGCGATATGGATGCGCCAGCCCTGCTCGTGCACTCGGCGGTGGTGGGTCCGGCACAACGAGACCAGATTCCCCAGCTCGGTGGGACCGTCCGGCCAGTGGATGATGTGGTGCCCATCCGTCCACGCCGGCGGTCGATCGCACCCGGGAAACCGACAGCCCTGATCGCGCAGGTTGAGCGCGGTGCGGAGGTGGGCCGGGATGGTGCGCGTCTCCCGTCCGACCGCGAGCGGCAGGACCGGTGGGCGGCTGCCGGTCCACGCCGAACCACCCGCAGCCGGCGGCGCAACGGCCACCACCGTGAGCGCCGCATCACAGGCGATGCGCCGCGCGGTCTCGGGATGGATCGGTCCCACCCCGCGCAGCTCGGCCGGCCAGCCATCGGCGTCACCCCGGAGCGTGGCCGCGCTCACCGTGAGGGTGAGATGGGGGCGCTGGCCGTGGACATCGCGGTGGTCCCCGCAGCGCAGCTGGGTGGCGGCCAGCTCGACGAGCGCGTCGGCACGGCGCTGCGAGCCGGTTCGGGTCTCGTCATGGGTCATTCCCTGACTGAGCGCGTCGATGGCGGTCTTCACCAGCGCGCCCCCTTCGGCGTCGAGCTCCCCGCGAAGGACGAAGACCCCGCCATAGGTCTGCTCGCACTCGAACCAGCGCCGCTCATGGGCGCGGTTGTCGTCGGCGAGCACCCCATCGGGATCGATCCGGAGCCGCGCCACCTGGGTGACGGTGCGCATGTCGCCGGGGTCGAGCGTCTCCGCCGCGCCCACCAGGATGTGCTCCAGCAGCGCCACCTGCGCCACGCCGACATCATTGGCGAGCTGGGCGATCATGGTCACGTTGCTCAGGGAGGCGCGCCCGGCACGGGCGCTGTCGAGCGTGGCCGGGAGCTCGCCGAGGGTGCGCGCCAGCCGGACGCGGGACGCGCCCGCCTTCCAGGTCACGGCGCAGTGATCGCGCACCCAGGAGGTGGTGCTGCCCGCCCCATCGGCCAGCGCGCCGTGGGCGCGATCGAAGCGGTCCAGGCGACGGAGGAACTCGGCCTCGAGGCGATCGGCAGCCCGCCGGATGGCGACCAGGTCGTCGCCCAGCGCCTGTGTGGAGAAGCCGTCGATGGACTCGCCGACGAGTGCATCGATTGCCTCCGTCAGCCGCTGTCGGGCATCCGGTATGGCGAACGCTTCCATACAGAATATTATACCAAACACCTGTTCGCCACCGCACGGACAATGCGGTGCACTTGACTGGTTACAGCCATAGCTGGCAGTAACCGTTCGAGATCTCCGCGACGACCGAGGTCCAACGTCCGGATCCGTTGGCGGGTGCCAACTCGACGAAACCCGGCAACGCCAGGGCCCCTCGACGCATGACGCAGTCAACCCCAGTCTGAGGGTCTATCTGTCGGGTCGATCCACGATCGGTACGAAGATCGCCTCGCGATGGTAGTCAAAGTTCATGAGGTCCAAATGATGCTGGCGCGCCATCAACAACTGCTGCCCTTCCGTCGCTCGGTCGCCCGTAACGGACAGGCTTTCGGGCATGATCGTGATCGCCCCGAAATCGAACAGCACATGGTCATTCGGGCAAAGACACAGGACGTTGTTCATTGCGTCCTTCCCGTTGTGAGGGCGTCCGAGTGGCCGAATGTGGGCGGCCTCAGCATACGGGGCTATCGGGGTGGGCAAGGAGATCCGGCAGATTTGGCACGTGTAGTCATACATGCGCTTGACCTCCCGAGTGACGGCAGTGTCCCGAACGATCCGCTGAATCGTTTGGGCGACGCGCTCGGGGCGTCCCGGCTCGTCGCGTAGCACCAAGACCGCCGACGCGGGGACCTTGCGCAGTTCGTAGCGCCATCGAATGAAACCGTCGCTCGTATGGCGATCGCGGAAGTAGCTGTCCACCACGTAAACACCGTCATATCGGAAGCTCCGACCAACCTTACGAATGACCCGGACGGGCACGCCGAAATTACGGCTGCGAATCAGGCCCGCGTTTCCGAGGATCGGTTTCTGGTCGGCAACCGCTCTGGACGTTCCAGGGTCGAGGCCTCCCTGGCCGGTATAGATGACTACGTCCCCTTGATCGTCATCCGGATAGACACCGGACAAGACGACCGACGCCGCCGGCTGTCCCGCGGCGAAATCTATGCCAGCTTGGAGAGGCCGATGGATGCCGGCGTCTCGGAGCCCTCGGCGGCTCGGGAACATTGAGCCGACGGGCACCTCAGGCACTTCTCCGTACCTGATAACGGATGGCGTCACGGTGACCTGATGGTACGTGTCCCGCCGGCCTCCAATCAGAACTAGACATGGGAGGCACTCGGGCCCGCCCAGGCTCTTAGCACTCGCGGCCCCCACCCGCTAGCAGTCAGACCCCCCGAGTGCTAAACTAGCCCCTGGAACCAAGGCTAGAGGATCAAACCAGGAGGAACCATGGCCAAGCAATTGCTGTTCGACGTCGAGGCCCGCGCCCATCTCAAACGAGGGGTTGATCGGGTAGCTGACGCCGTGAAGATCACCATCGGCCCCAAGGGCCGGAACGTCGTGCTGGACAAGAAGTTCGGCTCGCCGACCATCACCAACGACGGAGTCACGATCGCCAAGGAGATCGAGCTCGAGGAGCCCTTCGAGAACATGGGCGCCCAGCTGGTCAAGGAAGTGGCGAGCAAGACCAACGACATCGCTGGTGACGGGACCACCACCGCCACCGTCCTCGCCCAGGCGCTCATCGCGGCCGGGTTGCAGAACGTCGCTGCCGGCGCCAACCCGATCCAGCTCAAGAAGGGCATCGAGCTCGGCGTTGAGGCGATCGTCAAGGCGATCAAGGAGCAGTCGATCCCGATCTCCGAGCGCGAGAAGATCGCCCAGGTCGCGTCGATCTCCGCTGCTGACCCCACCATCGGCGAGACCGTCGCCGACGCGATGGAGAAGGTCGGCAAGGACGGCGTCATCACCGTCGAGGAGTCGAAGGGCCTCGAGACCGAGCTCGAGCTCGTCGAGGGCATGCAGTTCGACAAGGGCTACATCTCCGCGTACATGGTCACCAATGCCCAGCGCATGGAGGCCGTGCTCGAGGATCCCTACATCCTCATCACCGACAAGAAGATCTCGGCGATCGCGGACCTGCTCCCGATCCTCGAGAAGGTCGTCCAGAGTGGCAAGCCGCTGCTGGTGATCGCCGAGGACGTCGAGGGAGAGGCGCTGGCCACCCTCATCGTCAACAAGCTGCGCGGCACCTTCAACGCCGTCGCGGTCAAGGCGCCGGGGTTCGGTGATCGTCGCAAGGCGATGCTCCAGGACATCGCGATCCTGACCGGCGGCCAGGTGATCAGCGAGGAGGTCGGCCTCAAGCTCGACTCCGCGCAACTCAGCTCGCTGGGCCGCGCCCGCAGCGTGACCATCACCAAGGACGACACCACGATCGTCGAGGGCAACGGCAGCAAGGACGCGATCAAGGGCCGGATCGAGCAGATCAAGGCCGAGATCGAGAAGTCCACCAGCGACTGGGACAAGGAGAAGCTCCAGGAGCGCCTCGCCAAGCTCAGCGGTGGCGTTGCGGTGATCAAGGTCGGCGCGGCGACCGAGACCGAGCTCAAGGAGAAGAAGCACCGCATGGAGGACGCCGTGTCCGCCACGCGCGCCGCAGTCGAGGAGGGCATCGTGCCCGGTGGTGGAGTGGTGCTCGTCAACGCGATCCCCGCGCTCGACAAGGTGAAGGTCGAGGGCGACGTGCTCACCGGCGTGAACATCCTCCGCCGTGCGCTCGAGGAGCCCCTTCGTCAGATCGCGCAGAACGCCGGGATGGAAGGCTCCGTGGTCGTTGACAAGGTCAAGTCCCTGCCCAAGGGTCAGGGCTTTCGACGCCGCCAAGGGCGAATACGTGGACATGGTCAAGGCCGGGATCATCGACCCGACCAAGGTGACCCGATCGGCGGTTCAGAACGCGGCATCGATCGCCGCGCTGCTGCTCACCACCGAGGCGCTGATCACCGACATCCCCGAGAAGAAGGGAGCACCGGCCGGTCCGCCGATGCCGGAGTACTGATCGGCAACTGATCCGATTCCTTGGAAAGGGCGGTCCGGGTTTCCCGGGCCGCTCTTTTCTTTGTCTGTCGCTGTGGCTGTTCGGTGACGCGGCGATGACTCGATCAACGATCGGCTACAACCTGGCGACACCGGAATCCGAATGCTCAGCGGCTGCTTAGATTCGAGCGTCAAATTCCGCGTCTTGAGAGGTAATTCAATGGGCGACGCGCAGCCAGACCACTCCCCGGCCCACGCAGTCGGATCCGCATTCCTGCACGTCACCGGGATTGGGAGCCGCATCGCCAAACGAGAGGCCGACGAGGAGCAGCTCGACGCGCTCGACGGCAAGCTGCTCACCGACCTCGACCGTGAGTTTCACGAGCGCGGCGAGGAAGCCGTGCCGGATCTCGACCTGACGTCGGTCACGACAGTCGACCCCGCGTTCACGCCGGATGCGTTCCTGCTGATCGCGAGGGACACGTTTCGCGTTCTGCAGGATTCGCACACCGCCGGCGCCCCCGCCCTCGACGCTGACATCGCATCAGCGGAGGTCACGGCCGCCGCGGTCGTGTCTGGTCGCGAACGAGTTGTCGTCCGTTTCGGGATCATTGGCGCGACCTCGATCAGCCAGGACTGGACCTTCGAGCGCGATCCGTCGGTCGATACGAGCGCTGACGATGAGGACCATGAGGTGGCCGACGGCGGATGGCTTGTGGCGCATCGTGGATGGCGTCTGACAGGGATCGCCGCCGCCGCCTGAGCGCACGTCGGGTCAGGAGCAGGCGGTGGCGCGGTAGGCGGCGTTGCCCAGGGCGGGCGCGAGCCTGCCCGTGAGGGTGATCGTCGCGTCGCGACCCGGGGGCGTGCACCCTTGAGGAAAGACCACGAACACGCTCCGGGCGCCGGCGGAGATGTACCCGTCGCAGGTCGTGTGGTTGCACACGTACGGCTCGAAGCTTCCCGAGAGGGTCGCGGTTCCATCCGAGTTGACCGATCTCACCGGGTTGCCGAAGAGCCCGGTGAACCCCACGACGAAGAGCACCACGATCACGACCACGGCGATCACCACCACCGGCACGCCCCAGAACGGGCGCCGGCGCCCGACCGCCGGCTCATCGGTGACGGCACCAACCGATGCCTGCTCGGGGGCGCTCGGCGGATTGTCCATGGCACTGGTACGGTACCGAAGTCCGCCATGCGGCAGCCGATTGTCTTCGTCACCGACTACGGGCGCGACGACGCATACGCGGCGGCGCTGATCGGTGCTGTCTGGAACGTCGACGCCGCTGCTGTGTGCGTCGAGGGCACGCACGGGATCCCGCCCGGCGATGTGCTCGCCGGCGCCTACCAGTTGAAAGCCCTCGCCCGCGCGTTCACCGGCGGGGTGGTCTTCTGCGCGGTGGTCGACCCCGGCGTCGGCACCGACCGGCGAGCCATCGCCATCGAAGCCGGTGACGTCAGGTGCGTCGGCCCGGACAACGGGCTGGTGTCCTACCTCTGGGAGGAGGCTGCGCCGGCGGACCGCCGAGCAGTGCGTGTGGATGTCGCGTCCGGCGCCTCACCCACGTTTCACGGCCGGGACGTCTTCGCGCCCTTCGCCGCGGTGCTCGCATCGCGGGAGCAGTTCGACGGCCAGCGCGCTCTCATCGACGACCCGGTCGTCCTGCGTGAAGCGTTTGCCCGGCGCGGTGGCGACCGCGTCACCGGGCGGGTCGCGGTGGTCGATCACTTCGGCAACGCCATCACCACCATTCGGGCCGCGGACCTCGATGGCGCCGAGGTCGGTTCGGTGACCTGGCCGGGGGGCGGATGCGCCGGTCTCGTCACCAGCTATGCCGACATCGACGGTGGCCCCGGAGCGCTGATCGGGAGCGCCGGCCACCTCGAGGTCGCAGGACGGGGCATCGCGGCGATTGCGGTTGGCGGCCCGCGCCTGGGCGACACCGTGGAGGTGCAGCTCGCGTGACGGCGAGCGGGCGCGAGACATTTGGCGATCTCACCTCCGAGCAGGTGGCCCAACTCGATGCAGCGGCCGCGGACGCCGGGGTGTCGACTCTGCAACTCATGGAGATCGCCGGGTGGCAGGTCGCGCGCTGCGCCTGGGGCCACGTCGGCCGTACCGCGCGCGTAGGTGTTGTCGCCGGGTATGGCAACAACGGCGGCGACGGGCTGGTTGCGGCACGGCACCTTGCGACCTGGGGATGTGCGGTACGGGTGCTCGTCCTTGCCGCCGAGGCGCAGGTGTCAGGTGTGGTGCTGGACCACGTCATATCGGCGCGCAGGTGCGGCGTCGACGTCCTCGTGAGCGCGGATCCCGACGCGGTACCCGGAGTCACCGTTGAGGCCGATCTTGTCATTGACGCGATCCTCGGCACGGGGTTGCGCAGCGCGCCGCGCGACCCCCAGGCGAGCGGAATACGGGCCATCAACGCGTCGGGGGTCTCCGTCCTCAGCGTCGATGTCCCGAGCGGCCTCGATGCCACCACCGGCGAGGCCTTCGACCCCACGGTTCGTGCCGCGCTCACCTGCACGCTCACCGCGATGAAGCGGGGTTTGCGGCGCGGCGACGCCGCCACGCACGCAGGCGCGGTGTGGATTGCCGACATCGGGATGCCCAGAGCGGCATGGCACCGGGCGGGGCTCCACCGACCATCGGGTGTCACTGGCGGGGAGTTGGTGCACACTTCGTCCTGATCTCCCCTTGACCGCAGAGGGGAGTCCCGGCTATTCTTCGACCGTACTCCGCGCCCACAGCGCAAACGTCATGATCAACGTCTCAGCACACATCGTCCCCGAGGCGCGCGAGCTTGCCGCAACCGCACGCGAGCAGCTCGATGATCTAGTCACGTATGCGACGCATCTGGTCAATCACCAGGCCGACGCCGTGGCCTTCGTCGCCGGGGGGATCCATCACGCGAGCCGCTACCCGCCCGCGCGCCTTCGCGTCGATGGCCGTGCGGCGCTCTACCGCGCCGTGACCAGGGCCTGCCGGCACGGGCAGCGATTCCCACCGCGGCCGCAGGGCATCGGCAGGATGTTCCGGCGCGGCGCCGGACCCATTCGTGTCGAGGTCGAAGAAGGCAACGCCGGTCGCATCAATACCGTCAAGCGCGCTCTCGCGATGCTGGGCTTCGACCGCAGAGCGGCTCTGCTCCTTCGTGACCTCTGTGGACTCGACTATCACGAGATGTCTCGTGCGCTCGAGTGCTCACCTGAGGCTGCGGCGCGGCTGGTGGCGGCGGCCCGCCGCGAATTCGGTTCCATCTATCGAGAGATCGCCATATGAGGTGCAGCCTCCTCGCGCTCAGCAGCTACATCGACACCGAGCTCGACCAGGAGACGGCGGGTGAGCTGGAGGCGCATCTGGTGGCGTGCGATCGTTGCCGAACGGCGATTGGCCACCTTCGCGAGGAATCGGGGCGTATCGGCGCGCTCGCCCGCGTCCACGTGCCCGATGACGCAGTGCACGACCTGTTCCTTCAGATCGGTTTGATTGCGGAGGACGACGAGTTGCCCGACGGACCTGTGCATCGCGATCGACCGGCTCCCGTGGAGGCCCCGCCCTGGTTCGGCGCCGAGCGAGGTGCAGCGCTGCCCTGGGCGCCCCGGCCGACCGGACACGATCCGTCCCAAACCCGCGAGTTGGTCGGGGAGCGCTCGCCGATCGCCGCGGTCGCCAAACCGCCCGAGCTGTTGCTCTGGAACGAGACGATCGACCAGATCCCGACCGCAGCGCCCGTGCCGCCGCCCGTGCACGTGGTGCCCGCTCCGGAACCGGTGCCGATCCCCGAGATCGAGCCGGAGCTGGTTGCGATCGAGCCATACCCGATCACGAGCACCGTCGTCGGTTTCGAACCTGCGACCGATACCCATCTCAAGCCCGAACCGGTGGATCATTTCGACCGAGACTCGGTCTCCGCCTTCGAGGCCGAGGCGCCGTTCCCCGAACCCACGTTCAGCGAGCCGCAACCGCCGGAGGTCATGGCCCCAGAACCGCAACCACCGGATCTCTCGACGTCGGCGCCCATGGTGGCCCCACCACGCCTGGCCACCGGCCCGAACGCATTCCAGCGGGTTCGCGACGTCGTCGCAGTTCGCTTCGCGCTTCGCCGTCGTGGGGAGGCAGACTTCAACTCCGGGGTCGAGATCGTCAGTGGGGTGGGTGCGCCTCGATGGGACCAGCGTGCCCGTTCCCGGCACTGGAGCGAGAGTCCGCCGATCATGGCCGCCGCCGCCCCCGCCCCCGCTCCCGCCCCCGCGGTCATCGAGCCGCGGGCGCCGGCCGTGCACAGGCCGAATCCGTTCAGCAGGCTCGTGGCCCGCATCACCGCCGCGCCGGCGGTCGCCGATGTCGACGACGCGGTGCCGGACGAGGCGCATGACGAGCTTGGATTCGCATCGGATCGAGACGTGACCGCACCCGTCGATGCGAAGGCAACGCAGAACGAGGTCGAGGCGACGCCACCGCCCGAGCTCGCCGACGTGCTCAGTGAGGTCGCAAGTCTTGCCGCGCCGCTGGAACGCCCCCATACACCGGTCGCCAACGGCACCTACGCGGACCCGCGAACCTGGATGGACGACAAGCCCGAGGAGCCGACGTTCCAGTACCGCGGCGCCGGAAGTGCTTCAGCCCCCGCCGCAGAGCCGGACACCCCGACAGTCGAGGAGGGCGAGACACCGTTTGGCGAAATTGGACTGAGGGACGAGGGGGCATCGCCACCGGCGGTGGGGCGCCATGTCCGGCGTCTGCAGTCGGGCCGCTCGGGTCGCCGCGAGTGGAATCCAACCCAACCGGTCACCGGCCGTCACGTGTTGCCGCTCGGCGGACCTGCGGTCGCCGCTGCGGACCGCGACCGTCGCCTGTGGCTGTTCGGCGCAATCACCCTGGTGCTGATGCTGCTCGGTCTGCTCGTCGGCAGGCAGGTCACGCAAACGGGATCGCCGCTCGCCGCGACCCTGCCGCGCGCCACGCCCACGCACCACGCAACCACCGCCGCGCCACCGACGACGGCCCCGCTTCCGGTGGCCACCCCGGCGCTGTCGCCGATTGCGATCATCCCCACGGCGCCGACGCCGCAACAGCTCACCGGGACCAAAACGCTCGGCAACGGGGCCAGTGGATTCTCGGTCGCCGACGTCCGCTACGGCGAGCATCCCAATGACTTCCGCCTGGTGTTCGACATGGCATTCCCGAACACGGTCACCGGCGACCCGGCCACGGTGATCGGCTACGACGGGGCGACGACGCTCTACGTGGAGTTCACCGGCGTCAGCGGAGCGTCCAACATCGCGACCATGCCGCCGCACCAGGTGGTCGTGTCAGTGGTGGCGCTTCCCGCGGTTCGCAACTCGGACCGGCTGGTGTTCAAGATCACGCTGACCAAGAAGGCGGCCTTCGACCCCTACTACCTCTCGGGCGCTCGCCTGGTCATCGACATCACCTAATCGAGGGCCGTCATCCGGCGGTGGTGGTCGCCTCCTCATGCGCCGCGGGAGCTTCGGCGCTGACGTTGGGCGCGCCATGGCGCTCGCGAAGATCGAACTTCAGGACCTTGCCCGCGGGATTGCGGGGCAGCACGTCGATGAAGACAACCGACTTCGGTTGCTTGTAGCGAGCCAGCTTGTCCTGTGAGAACTCGACGACCTCCTGCTCGGTGAGGGACACCCCTTCCTTGCACACCACCACCGCGCGGACCAACTCGCCCCAGCGCGGATCCTGCACGCCGATCACGGCGACCTCCTTGATGCCGGGATGCTGGTACAGCGCGTCCTCGACCTCCGCGGGATAGACGTTCTCACCGCCGGTGATGATCATGTCCTTCTTGCGATCGACGATGAAGAAATACCCGTCGGCGTCGCGGATGCCCACGTCACCGGTGTGGAACCAACCGTCGATCAGCACCTCCGCGGTGGCGTCGGGTCGATTCCAGTATCCCTTCATCACGTTTGGGCCACGAACGACAATTTCGCCCCGCTCACCATCGGGAACGTCATGACCGTCGGCGTCGACGACCTTGACGTCCGTGAAGAATGGCGCGATGCCCGCCGAGCCGAGCTTCTCGGACGCCATCGCCGAGGGGAGGAACGACGCGAACGGCGAGGTCTCGGTGAGCCCATAGCCCTGGTTGAATGGAAGGCCGCGGGCACCGTAGACCTTGATCAGCGCTTCCGGAACCGGCGCCCCGCCGCACGAGAGCACGCGGATGCTGCTCAGATCGCGAGTGGTGAACTCGGGATGCTGTGCCATGAACAGGAACATCGCGGGAACGCCGAACATCGATGTGATGTGGAACTTCTCGATGTTCTCGAGCACCATACCGGGCTCGAACATCTGCTCGAGCACCACCGTCGCGCCTTTCAAGAAGGAGAGGAGTGGCGTGACGTTGAGCCCGCCGATGTGGAAGAGCGGCGCCACCACGAGGGTGATCTCCTGGGAGGTCGCGTCATCCGCGAGCATGGCGTTGATGTTGTTCCAGATGATGTTGCCGTGAGTGAGCATCGCTCCCTTGGGGCGGCCGGTCGTCCCCGACGTGTACATGATCAGCGCGACGTCGCTCATCGCCACCGGGTAATCGAGGTTGGTGTCGCGCTGATCGTGAAGCAGCGAGTCGAAGCCGCGGGCACCACGCTGCTCAACGGCGCACACGTATTCGCGAACGCTCAGATCGTCGCGGATCGAGTCGACGATCGCTGAGAAGGCCTCCTCATACACCAGGGTGTGCAGGCCGGCGTCGCGAACGATGAAGCTCAGCTCGGGCCCGGTCAGCCGGAAGTTGAGCGGCACGAAGATTGCATCGAGCTTGGCCGCGGCGAACAGGGTGAAGAAGAAGTGGGGATGATTGAGCCCGAGGAACCCAACTCGGTCGCCGGGGTTCACTCCCAGCGCGTGGAGTCCGTGAGCCACCCGGTTGGTGATCCGATCGAGCTCCGCGTAGGTCCACCGCTCGTCGCGGAAGATCAGCGCGATGCTGTTCGGGTTGAGCTGTGCGCGCCGGCTCAGCGTGAAACCGATGCCCTGGTCGTTCGCCATACCTGGAAGCCTCCGATTGCCACTTCGCCGCAGAGCGATTCTCCCATCCACCGCATGGGAACGTTTCGCTAGGCGGTCCAGCCTCCGTCGACGACCAGGACTGACCCGGTGACGAACGATGCGGCGTCAGAGGCGAGAAAGAGCGCTGCTCCCGCGATCTCGTCCGGGACCGCGTGGCGGCCGAGCGCGGTCTGCGCGAGGATGTGGTCGTGGATCTCGGTCGTCTCCACGAGGTAGCGTGCGAGCTTGGTCTCGACGAGGCCCGGTGCGATCGCGTTGACACGGATCCCGAGCGGGCCCAGCTCACGCGACAGCGTGCGCGTGAGCGTGATGAGCGCTGCCTTGCTCATGTTGTATGCGCCGGTGAGGGACTCGGGACGTATGCCGGCGACCGACGCCATGTTGATGACGCTCCCGCCGTGGTCGCTCATCCAGGCGGCAACCGCATGGCGCGTGAGGCGGATCGGGCCCATCACGTTGACGTCCCAGATCTTGCCGATCGCCCCCTCGTCGGCGTCGAGGATCGGTCCGTACTGCGGGTTGGTCGCAGCGTTGTTCACCAGGATGTCGAGCCGCCCCGTTTGGCGCATCACCTCTCCGACCAGCGCCTCGCAGGTCGCGGCGTCGCCAACGTGCCCGGGCACGGCGACGGCCAGCCCTCCCCCGGCGACGATCTCAGCAGCCGCGGCCTCGCATGCGTCGCCGTGACGGGCGTTGAGCGCCACGGTTGCCCCCGCCTCCGCGAGCGCTTTGGCGATGGCGAGCCCGATGCCGCGGCTCCCGCCCGTCACCAGGGCGACACGGCCGTCGAGAGCGAACCGCTCAGCGACGCCCATGCTCAGTTGAGGCTGGAGGTGCCGGCGTGGTCCTTCGAACGGACCAGCATGCGGTCAAGGAGCGCTGCCTCGCGGCGGAGCAGGCGCAGGCACGCGACGAGCCGCTCAGCGGTGCCGTCGGTCTCGAGCAGGCGCTGGCGCTGGGCGGTCTCGACCTGCATCGCCGCCGCGACGAGGTAGGACAGCAACTCCGGGTCGGAGGGCAGTCCGAACTCGAACTGGTCCTCCTGGCCGATGCCGCGGAGCTGTCCGGCGTAGCCACGAAAGGCGGAGGTGACCGCGGCTGCGAGCCGCTCCGTGTCATCGACCGCGGCCGGGATGTCCTGGAGGTAATGGACCGAGCCGACCAGGTATGGCCGCTGGTGTGAGAACGAGTCGACGTGAAAGCGAGACGCGCCCACAACCGTGAGGTTGTACCCGCCGTCGGGGAGTTCCTCGATCTCGTCGAGCTGCGCCAGCGTGCCGACCTGGTACGGGACCGCGCCGCCACCGGTCTCCTGACCGGAGCGGATCGCGACGATGCCGAAGGTGGTCGACGCCCTTCGGCAGTCCCGCATCATCGCCTTGTAGCGCTCCTCGAAGATGTGGAGCGACATCGGCATGTGCGGGAAGAGCACGGTGCCCAGCGGAAACAGCGGGACTTCGATGGCCATCAGGTGACGGTCCGCGCCCGCATAGCGCCTAGGCGGCTTTGCAGTTCTTGGTGTGCTTGATGATCCGTTCGCGGCGCGGTTCGCCTGGACGGCGGCTGTGCCGGAATGCGATCTCGACGCCGATCTCGTTCTGACGCATGAAGTTGTGGCAGATCGGGCACCGGACGTGTGTGAGGATGTCGCGCTGGGAGGCGACGCCCTTGGATTCCTTGATCGTGTTTGCCATGGCTGCTGAGGCTCCTTGAGGGATGGGCTAATTCGATTGTACGCGGCGTCGGGGTACGATTCGCCGCCGATGTCTCAATACCTCGGCGGCCTTCGGCTGCGTCTCATCGGCATCGCGGCGGGCGCAGCCCTGACCGGTCTGGCACTCGGCGGGTGCGGCACCCTGGTCACGGTCAGCAGCCAGATCACCCCCCCGCCTCCGAACTGCTCGACCCCGCGCCCGGTCAGCGCCTCCGACTCGTTCGGCACCGTTGTGGCGCTGCAGCCGGGCGCTTCCGGTCTGCAGTTCGGGGAGATCAGCGTCGGCTGCGGGAAGGTCGCCAAATCCACGTCGAACGTGAACGTCCAGTTCACGGTGTGGCTTTCGACGGGCAAGCTGGTGATCACCACCCGAGGGGCGAATCAGCCGGTCAACGCCCTGCAACTCTCCAACCCGTCGACGCTCCCGTTCTGGAGGGTGGGTGTGCCCGGCATGAAGGTCGGGGGGACGCGAAGGCTGATCGTGCCGCCCGCGCTGGGGTTCGGTGCAACCGGGAACTCGTCGGCGAACGTGCCGGGCAACGCCACCCTGGTCGTCGACGTCGAACTGGTCTCCGTGGCCTGAGCCGCCGCTGCGCGGGCTAGGAGCGAGCCCTGCTCCAGAGGATGAACAGGCCCAGGCACGTTCCCGCGGAGAGCAGGACGAACGCGACTGGGATGCCGATCACCACCGAGAGGCCGGGAGCCGACGTTGCGAACATGCGGTGTGAAGCATACCGCCAAGACGATCCTCGTCCCGGCTGCCGGGGTCAGCTCAGGAGGCGACTTCCATGCGGGCGCCGAGCAGTCCCAGCTCGATGTCGTGCATCACCGTGATCCGGAACGCCTGGCGCGCGGCGGCATCCAGCTCCGGTGCGACGGTCTCGTTGCGCGGCCGGCCGATCCACGGCGGCTGGTGGCGGCCCATGGGCTCGCCGCCGACCCGCACGATGACCGCGCGATCGTCTTCCTCATCGACCTCGATGGACACGTGCTGGAGGACGCCGGTGCTGTCGACCAGGGTCCAGGAGCGCAGCCAGACGGGCATTGTGCTTCCCGGAACCCGCACCGGACGGACGGCGCCGCTGACGACGTATGCGTCCTTATGGGGAGCATCGGCGGTGAGCGCGATGCGAACCGCGGTGTCCAGCTCACCACCGACCCAGGTGGCGAGCGACGGGGCGCGGTTCTCGACATCGGGCAGCATGTGCGTGAAGAAACCGTTCGAGAGTGAGGGTGCCACCGTGGCGTGGCGGCGGCAGTAGGGGAGCCCGAGGACAATCCGGCTGTGCTCGTCGCACCAGGTGGTGCCGCACTTCACCTGTCGACGGTCCACGTAGGTGCAGCGGCAGGTGGCAGGCTTGGAGCACTCGCCGTCGAGGCACTTGCCCAAGGTGTCATGGTCGCCGCCGTCCGGCCCGCTGCCGCCCGACTGCTTCCTCGCGAGCCGCTGCCACGGCTTCATCTTGTCCAACGTAGGTAACTCCTCGGCACCCACGAAACGGTGCCAGGACCACAGCCTAGTCGCCTTTCCGCCCCGATCCCGGTGAGCGCATCCATCTTGTTACGCCTCGGATGCCGGTCGTGACCTCGGCAAGTCGCCAGGGAACCGCTCCCTCGCGATCCTCCGTAGTTGGTACCCCGTATCGGATTCGAACCGATGGTCTCCGCCTTGAGAGGGCGGTGTCCTGGGCCACTAGACGAACGGGGCCCGAAGGCCCCGGATCATATCAGCGCTACAAGACGGCTCAGACCTGCTCGGGCGCTGCCATCCCCAGCGTGTGCAGCGCGTCGGCGAGCGTGGCGCGTGTCGCCGCCACCAGGCCGCGACGGAATCGGCGCACCGAGGCATCCTCCTCCCGGACGATCGCCGGGGTGTGCTCATAGAAGTCGCTGAACGCTGACGCAAGACCGAACGCATAGGTGGTGAGCAGCGACGGCGACAGCGCAAGCGCCGTCTCGGTCAGCGCGCGCGGGTACGCCTCGATGCTGTGGAGGAGCTCTCGCTCCGCCGGGTGCAGCTCGTGGGGCACCATGATGGCCGCACCGTCGTCGCCGACCTTGCGGAGAATGCCGGCGGCTCGCGCGTGCGCGTACTGCAGGTAGACGCCGGTGTCGCCGGTGACGCGGAGCGCCTCGTCGAAATCGAACGCGATGATCTGGTTGAGCGAGAACTTGAGCAGGTAATAGCGCACCGCCCCGGCGGCGACCAGCGTTGCGCCGGCTGCGTCGCGGGCGTTGGCGGTGAGACGCGCGATGGCACGGTCGAGCAGGCCGTCAGCGCGAACCTCGATGCCGCGCCGTCCGCTCAGCGCCACGCTGTCGCGCCCCTCTTCGATCTCCACACCGAGCTCGGCCGCAGCGGCAGGTGTCAGTGCGACCACCTCGTAGCTGAGGTGGATCGAGTTGTCGGCCTCCCGGTCGTGATGCAGCCGGCGCAGCGCTCGCTGCACGACCCGCTGCGGGTACGCCTGGCGTGCATCGATGACGTTGATCACCCGCTGTGCCCGCCCGAAATGAGCCGGTGGCGCTCCCGGCTGCGGCACCGACGACGTGGTCATGATCGTCGGGTCACTATCCCATGGAACGTAGAAGAAGTCGCGTCCCAGGAGGCCGAACTTCCAGAGCTGGTAAGCGATATCCTTCGCCGTATACGTCGCGATACCGTCAGACTTGACCAGAACCTTGGTGTCGTCATCGCCTTCGTCATCGGCACCCTCGGCCGGCATCACCCAGCAGCCGGCGAGCCGGCCTGTCTCGACATGGACGATCGCGCCGGTCTCGCGCAGCAGCTCGAAGGCCTGCCGCCAGAAGCCGAGGCCGATGATGTCCGACTCCCAGGTGAGCAGGTCGTAGACGATGTCGAACCGCCGCATGGTGGCGAGGTGCGCGTTCACGATCCGCCGCGCAACTTCCTTGACGAACGCCGCCGTCTCATTGCCGCCCTCCTCGATCTGGCGCAGCACGGCGCGACGCTGCTCGAGCAGCCCGGGGTCCGTGTCGTAACGAGCGGACACCGCGATGTATACCCGCGAGCAGTACTGGTCGAACGGCTCGTCCGGCATCGGCTCGACGCCGAGCTCGCGGATGCCGACCACGACGTCGGCAACCTGGACGCCGGTGTCATCGATGTAGTTGTTCACCTCCACGGTGTGCCCGGTGCGCCGGAGGACCCGGGCAACGGTGTCTCCGATGCATGCATTGCGCAGATGCCCGACGTGCGCCGCCTTGTTGGGGTTGGTGGCGGTGTGCTCGACGAGGGTCTTACCGGCGGCTGCGGCCGCTTCGGTGGGCAGGTCGACCGCGCCGGTCGTCTCCAGGACCGTCGCCGCAGCGATCACTGCTTCGGCCCAGGCGCGGTCGTCGAGTTGGGCGTTGACGTACCCCGGCGGCGTCACCGTCCAGGCCCGCACCCGGGGAACCTGGGCGGTCTGGAGGTGCTCGGCGAGCTCCGCTGCGATCGCTGCCGGCGCGCGGCGCAGCACCCTGGCGAGGCCGAGCGGTGCGGGCGACGACCAGTCGCCGAACTCGGGGCGAGCCGACCGCTCGATCACGACCTCGAAGGCGGGGTCGACCCCGATGGCGTCGAGGGCACGCCGGACGGCTTCGACGAGCAGCGTCCTGGTGTCAGCCATATCGCGCAAGGGTAACGGGGAGCACGCCTGCGTCCCGACGGGCGACAATGCGCCGCCGTGGACTCGCGACCATGCGTGATCCCGGCCGCGGGCCTGGGGACGCGCTTTCTCCCTGCCACCAAGGAGCTGCCCAAGGAGCTGCTCCCGGTTCTCGATCGCCCCGTCATCCAATGGGCGGCCGAGGAGGCCGTGGCATCGGGTGCTGATGAGATCATCCTCGTCCTGGCCGAGGGCAAGGAGGCGCTGGCGGCGCATCTTCGCCCCGATCCCCCGCTGGAGCGCCTGCTCGAGGAGCGGGGGAAGACCGCCGAGTTGGAGGCCGTGCGCCGGGCCGGAAACCTCTCTCGGGTCACCGTGGCCCGCCAGGCGTCGCCGCGGGGCCTCGGTGATGCGGTGCTCTGCGCTGCCCGCGCGGTGGGGGATCGCACGTTCCTCTGCATGCTTCCCGACGACCTGTCGCTTGGCGAGCCGCCGGTGCTCCGCCAGCTATGGGACGCGCATGAGCGGCTCGGGACGGCCATCCTTGCGTTGATGCGTGTGCCCAGTGACCAGATCTCCAGGTACGGGTGCGCCGAGATCGCCGAGTCGCGTGGCAAGCTGCATCGCGTGAGTGGCCTTGTCGAGAAACCGCCTGCCGCCGAGGCCCGGAGCGACCTCGCCGTGATGGGCAGGTACGTGCTCACCCCGGCGATCTTTCCCGCGCTGCGCGACACGACGCCCGGCGCACTCGGCGAGATCCAGCTCACGGACGCGATCGGCCGCCTGCTCGCGACCGACGAGGTCTGGGGCGTGGAGTTTGAAGGCGAGCTGCTCGACGTCGGGACGCCGGCGGGATGGCTGGCGACGAACATGCGCCTCGCACGCGGGCATCCCGAATTCGAGAGCGCCTTTGCCGGCGTCGACCCGACCGGTGGCGCGTGAACGCACTTCGCCGTGAGTGGGGCGCGGTCACCTTCGTGGTGACGATCCTGGTCGGCGCCCTCGCGGTGGCGATCTCCCTGGGATTGTCCGCGGCTCATGGCACCCCCACCCCGTCAGCCGCACCCTGCCCGACGTACACCCCGTATGTGGTCACGCCGACGCCGGTCCCGACCGCGACGCCGAAGCCCACCACAAGCGGCAAGGCAACCCCGACGGCAACGCCAACCGCGACCCCGATCCCCACCGCGATCGCGACCCCAACTCCGTTCAACCCGGCGCTGCAGGGTTGCCCGACAGCGCCACTTGCACCGATTGTCTCGCCGACGCCGACCCCCAAGACAAGCCCCACCGCTGTCGGTGCGACACCGACTGCAACGCCGACGCCCACCCCAACGCCGGTCCCGACCACCCCGCCGAACTCGACGCCGCTGCCCACCGCGACCCCGACCCCGACACCCTCGTCCGGCTGAGCGGAACCGGCCTCAGAGCGCGAAGAGCAGCCTGCTGCCGTTGACCGGGGTGATCGACGAGCGCTGCAGCTCGATGTCCACCGAAGGCGGATGCCCGGTCTCGATCACCACCGCGATGCTTTCTGAGAGGCGCAGGCCACCGATGCGGACGCAATCCCGTAGGAACGTGAAGGCCATGGGGCGCACGAGGTTCCAGATGTAGCCGCGCACCGCCTGCGCGGTCTCCGCGGACTCGAGGACGTTTTCACCGGGACGCATGCTCCGGTCCTGAAAAGCAAGCACGCAGACCTGATCGGTGAGCTGCACCGGTGCGGTCCACGAGTACTGGTCGTCGTCGGCCATCGATCCGACGATCCGATCCTTGTCGCTGAAAAGCGCGAGCCGCTCCACCAGCAGGTGCATCGGACCGGCAGGTCCCTCGACGAAGAGCGGGATGTCGCGGAGCGGCTCGCTGCGCTCCTGTGCCGGGTAGCGCGCGGAGAATCCCAGATCCTCGATGCCACTGAATGGCGCGGGCACCTTGATGACGAGCTCGTCCATCAGCGAGCCTCACTCAGCAGGACGGTCACGTTGCTCATCACGCTAACCCTGTGCGGGAATCTAACACAGCGGTTGTGATCATCGAGGTCGTCGAGTGATTGCTACACTCGCGCGACCATGCCGGCACTCGACGACGTTCGAAGTCCTCGATCTGACCAGGTTGCTCCCGGGGCCATTCTGCACGGTGCTCCTCGCCGACTTCGGCGCCGACGTCATCAAGGTCGAGGACACCGCCGGCGGTGACTACCTGCGCTGGATGCCGCCGCTCGTCGATGAGTACTCGGCGATGTTCCATCCGCTCAACCGCAACAAGCGCTCGCTCGCGATCGATCTCAAGAATCCCATGGGGCGTGAGGCGTTTCTCCGCCTTGCCACCACCGCCGACGTGGTGGTCGAGAGCTTCCGACCCGGAGTGATGGATCGTCTCGGCATCGGGTTTGCCTCGTTGCGCGAGGTGAACCCAAGGCTCGTGCTCTGCAGCATCAGCGGTTATGGCCAGGATGGACCGTTTCGCGACCGCGCCGGCCACGACCTGAACTACGCGGCGGTCGCCGGCGTGCTCCTGCTCGGCAGCAGCACTGCTGAGAGCGGTCCGCCGATCCCCGGCCTGCAGGTCGGAGACCTCGGCGGCGGCGCCATGAACGCGGCGCTTGCGATCATGATCGCGCTGCACCATGCCGCCCGCACCGGCAGCGGACAGCACTGCGACGTCTCCATGGTCGACGGCCTGATCAGCTGGACGGGCGTGCACGCGTCACAGCTTTTCGCCACCGGTGAGCCACCGGAGCCCGGTGGCGGCTTGCTGACCGGGCGCCACCCGTGCTACCGGATCTATCCGTGTGCCGACGGGTATCTCTCGGTCGGTGCGCTCGAGCCGAAATTCTGGCGCGAGTTTGTCGAGATGATCGGTCTGCCCGAGCTGGGGGGCAACGGCCTCGCCGACGGCGAGGAAGGGCGACGAACGGTTGCGGCGGTGACGGCCGTGCTGCGCACGCGGACTCGCGCCGAATGGGAGACCGCCCTCGAAGGACATGACGTCTGCGTCGAGCCCGTGCTCGACATCGGCGAAACCTTCGAGCATCGCCAGGCGGTCAGCCGGGGCATGCGTCTCGACGCCGGTGACGGCAGACCAACGGCGCAAACGGGATTTCCCATCCGGCTCGCGGAATCTCCGGCGGCGTACCGACGGCCCGCGCCCGGGTACGGTGAGCACACCAACGAAGTGCTCACCGAGGCGGGGTACGACGGCGATGAACTCGCCGCGCTGCGCACCGCAGGGGCGATAGGGTGAGCCCGGCCGAGGGGGCGACGCAGAGCTCGCGGCACGCTCCGCGAACCACGCGCAGCGCGCAGACGCGTGAGCGCATCATCGCCGCCGCCACCGAGGTGTTTGCGCGCTCCGGATTTCATGGCGCGAAGGTCGCCGACATCGCTGAGCAGGCCGGGATCGCCTACGGGCTTGTCTATCACTACTTCCACAACAAGGAAGACATCCTCGCCGCGATCTTCACCGAGCGGTGGGCGCAGTACGTCACATACCTGCACGGCGTCGGCGACATGGACATCGGTTTTCGCGAGCAGATGCGCAGGCTCGTGCACTTCTGGGTCGAGGTGTACCGCCGCGAGCCGGATCTCATGACGGTGATGATCAATGAGGTCACGCGCTCGTATGAGTTCCTCGAGTCGCACGACATCGGCACCGTGATGGTGGCCTTCGAAGCCATCGAGCAGATCATCCGGAGGGCTCGGGATCGCGGTGAGGTTGCGGGCGGCGTCGATCCGCAGCTGGCCAGCTATGTGGTCTTCGGCGCCGCCGAGATGGTGCTCACCGGCTATGTCATGGGGACGTTGCGGCGCGACCAGCCCGCCGCATTCGCCGGCGACGAAACGCAGATGCTCGAGGTCCTCCTCGACGGGCTCGCGCCGCGGCCGGCTACCTGACCGCGTTCTCCCACCAGTCGTCGACGGCGCGCGCCGTGGCTTCGAGCCCGTGCGTGTTGTCGATGATCCAGGTTGCGCGATCACGCTTCTCGTCGATCGGCAGTTGCGCCGCGAGCCGCTGCAGCGCGGCCGCCTCGTCGAGCCCGTTTCGCTCGCGCAGCCGCCGGATCTGCACCTCGCGGGGCGCGTAGACGAGCAGAACACCCTCGAACATCGGCTCGCGTGCATTCTCGAAGAGCAGCGGGATGTCGACGGCCACCAGTGGGGCCGGGCCTGCGAGTGCGTCCGCGACGCGATCGCGCATGAGCTCGGCGATGCGAGGGTGCGTGATCTGATCGAGGTCGCTGCGTGCTCGGGCATCAGCGAAGACGATCCTCCCGAGACGTTCGCGGTCAAGGCTGCCGTCCGGTTGCATCACGTCCGATCCGAATCGCGCCGCCACCTCCTCCAACGCCGGCTCACCGCGGCTCACGACCTCGCGGGCAAGCTGGTCGGCATCGATGACCGCCGCGCCGTGCGCTTCGAGCATGCGATCGACAGTGCTCTTGCCGGTTGCGATCCCCCCGGTGACGCCGATCAGTCGCATCGTCCCGGACCGTACTCCAGCGCCGGGTCCGACCGGCGGTTAGCCGCCGGCGGGCCCGGCGCACGCACCGCCGTTCGCCCATGACGCGTCGCCGCGGAGAAACAGGAGCATGCCGTGGTCGCGGTCGTCGACGATCGCCGTCCACTCCGGCGAGCGAGCCAGCTCGTCGGTCAGCGTGCCCGCGCTGTACAGCACCGCGGTGGTGTTGCTCGAGTCAAGAAGCTGCATCGCCGCCGGAGCGGTGACGGCACCGGCGGCGATGCGCTCGTAGTCGGTGAACACCGACGTGCCGAGCGAGATCGACTCGCCATATTCATACACGGATGCACGTGGCCACAGCCGGTCGATGACGTATCCCCCGGTCCCATAGGCGGTGAACACGCGCTGCGTTGTCGGGCTGCGCGCGAGCAGCCCGGTGGCACACGACGGGTACGCGGCGGCGACCCCCTGCTGTGTCGCGCTCTGCGCCACGCGGGTACCGACCACCCCTACGCCGAGGACGCCGACGGCGAGGAGTGCAGCCCCCATGACCGGAACCGGCCGCCGCGATCGTGCGATGCCACGCGGCCGTGCACGACGCGCACTGATCGACCCAATCACGCCGGCGGCCATCGCCATCCACGGCGGGGTCATCACCGCGACGCAGATGGCGGTGTTGCGCACCGACGTGAGCGCGAGCCCTGCCCCCACTGCGGCAATCGCGAAGTCGCGGAGGTCGAAGTGATGCCGCAACGCAGGCCGGGCGAGCACCGTCACGGTGAGCGCGGCGAAGGAGAGCAGCAGTGCAAGCAGGACCCACATCGTCGGATCCCCAAAGTTGGGTGATTGCCACTCGATGATGCCCTTCTGGCGCTCGGTGGACCCGGTGGTCGCGGCGAACACGAAGAGCGACGGACCGTAAGGGTTGACGCAGGCGGCGAGCACCGATGCGCCGACCGCGACGGCGAGGCCCTTGATGCGCCGCATGGGAGCGACGGCGCCGACGCCCCACCGGCGCTTGACCGCCTCGACGACGACGACGATCACGAGAAAGCCGATGCCCGCGATGAACCCGGCATGCAGGTTCGCCCACAGGAGGAACAGCGGGGGCAGCAGCCAGAGACGCCTGCCACCGGAGCGCAGATACAACTCGGCGATCCAGAGCGTCCAGCAGACGAGTGCGAACGTGAAGACCTGCGGCCGCGTCCCGAGGACGGGCTCGGCCGTACGCGCGGCGAGCGCAAGTCCCACCGCGAGAACGACAGGCCCGGCGCCGCGAAGGCGGCCCCGCAGCAGCGTCGCGAGCATGGCGCTCCACGCGACCAGTCCCATCAGCACGGTCACGAGGAAGAGGCCACCAACCGCGGCGAGGGCAGCGAAGACTGTCTCCGACAACCATTCGTGTGCGACCAGTGGATTGCCGAACGCGGTATAGGCGAAGAGCTCGCCGGCGGGGATCTGGTGGTGCGCGATGATCCAATCACCGAGGCGGATGTGCCACCAGACATCGGGGTCGCTCAGCGCGTCGAGACCGACGCCGCCGGTGAGCACGAGAACCGCTCCCAGCAGGGCCCGACGCGGATCCGACAGCCAGGCGAAAATCCGGCCGCGTCTGTCAGGCGTCTGTGGTGCCGATGCCGGTTCGGCGGCGCGGATCAGGGTTGCCATGCAAGCGCAGCCTAGGTGCCTGCCCGCCCCGAAAACGGTTCGCGGCCGGCTGGCGACAGATTCGTATACTCCACGCGATGGCCACCGACACCCGGTCCCCCAAGCGTCGTCAGACCTCAGCGAGCACCAGTTCGAGGCAGACGCCGGCGCCGGTCGCCGCCTACTCCGGTCATACGATTTCCTGGCGACACTGCCTGATCGGTCTCGCGGTCGGCGAGGTCGCGCTGCTCGTGATCAGCAATGTCGAACTCATCGCCACCAACGCGGCCTTCGGGTCCACGTCCAACGGCAACATCGACGGTGGCGTGGTCGGAGTGTCGACCCTCCTGGCGGTGATCCTCGGGGGCTGGCTCGCCGCCCAACTCGCCGGACGCTTCGGCCTCTACCAGGGCATCGTCGTTGCCATCGGCTTCATCGCCGTCGGCGCGATCTATACGTTCTTCCAGGAATCGTCGATCATCGCCGCATCGCTCGGCACCAACAGCCACCACCTCATCGACCTCGGCCCGATGGACCTGGGCAATCTCTTCAGCGGTGATCTGCTCGCGCTCTTCGGCGGGTCGGTCGGCGGCCTGCTATCCGGAAAGCGATAGAAGCGAGCCATGGGGCGCAGCGTCGGCCGACGCGACGCTCAGGCGGTCAGACCCCGACGGCTCCTGCTGGCGTGGGCTGTCCGGAGATGGGGGCCTCGCGGTAGGACTGGCCGATGAGATCGACCCGGCCCAGCGACTGGGCAAACTCCAGACACGCAGCGCGCGTGAACCGAAGGTGCTTCCCGGGTGTGTGCCAGGCGCGCAAGTGACCCTGAGCGACGGCGCGACGGAGCGTCGAACGCGAGACACCGCAGAGTGCCGCCGCTTCGCCAGTTGTGAGGATCTCTTCCTCGCGCTCTGCCAATTCCTCCTCCTCCAGACCGTCAGCGTATAGAGACCCGGGCTCGGATCTCAAGGTGCAGTTATACAACGGTTTGGCGGGGTCGTGTGGGTCATCCCGTTGGGTGATGCTAGGAACGTATCGGCCGAACGTATACTCCAGACGAGGTCAACTGACTCACCAGCCCGGTTGAGAAGGCGCGAGGATCACCATGAACGTCGATGTCCAGGCGATGGCACGGCGTCTGCAGGGGAGCCTCGGGACAGTCATCGTAGGGAAGGAAGCAGAGATCGAACTCTGCATCGTGGGGCTCCTGTGCCGCGGTCACCTTCTCATCGAGGATGTCCCCGGCACCGGCAAGACGCTTCTCGCCAAAGCGCTCGCGCGCAGCAGTGGCTGCAGCTTCGAGCGAGTGCAATTCACCCCGGATCTGCTCCCCGGCGATGTGACCGGAGTGAGCGTCTACAACCCGCAGGATCAAACGTTTGAATTCCGCAAAGGGCCGATCTTCGCCCAGGTGCTGCTTGCGGACGAGATCAACCGGGCGACGCCCAAGACACAATCGGCACTGCTGGAGGCGATGGAGGAGTGGCAGGTGACCGTCGACGGCACCAGCCATCCACTCCCCGATCCCTTCATGGTTCTGGCGACGCAGAACCCGATCGAGCTGGGTGGAACGTTCCCGCTTCCGGAGGCGCAGGTCGATCGCTTCCTGCTCAAGCTCCGACTGGGCTACCTGCCGGCCGACGAGGAGGTCGCGATGCTCGATCGCTTCCAGTCGGACAGCCCGCTCGGCTCACTCGAACCGGTGACCGATGCAATGGAGATCAAGGCAGCCCAGGAGGTGTGCCGGGGCATCTACTGCGATGCGACCCTCAAGGACTATTGCGTCAGGATCGTCCGGCGGACCCGCGAACACCGCGACGTCTCGCTCGGTTCGTCGCCACGCGGCACACTCGGCCTGCTCCATGCGGGACAGGCTCGCGCCGCACTTGCTGGCCGGGATTTCGTCCTGCCCGATGACATCAAGGACATCGCGGCCAACGTGCTCGAACATCGGGTCATGCTCCGTCCCAACGCCGAGCTGCGCGGCCTGACCGCGTCAGCGGTGCTCGAGGAGGTGCTGGCAACGGAGTCGGTGCCGATGACGGGCCGGCGCCTGGCGTGACAGGCTCCGCGGCGAGCGCCCGGAGCGCCCCGTGACAGCGCGTGTCCCGCTGATCGCGTGCGTGGCGGTACTCGCCTTCTTCGCCGGGATCACCGGTGTACGTCTCGCATACACGCTGGCCTACGTCCTCGTCCTGCTCCTGGTGGTCGCCTACATCTGGTCGCGCCTGCTCGCTCGCAAGCTGCGCGTCACCCGGGAATCCCCTGAGGGCTCATTCATGATGGGAGAGCCGTTCGAGGAGACGTTCACGGTCAAGAACGAGAGCGGACTTCGGCTGCCGTACTGCGAGGTTCGCGACGGCACCAAGCTCCCCGGCTATGCACCCGGACGCGCCTTCGCCCTCGCCGCCGGCGGGTCGGTCACCTGGACGGCGCGAGGCATGTTCAACCTCCGAGGCGTGCATCACTTCGGACCGCTCGAGGCGCGCCTCGGGGATCCTTTCGGGCTCTTTCCGCGTCGTATCCGTGTGGCACCGGAGAACGAGGTGATCGTCTATCCAGCGATCCACGCGCTCCTGCACAGCGTTCCCCAGTGGAGCGGCAACGGGGTTGCCGAGGCCCATCGCGGCCAGCCGGTGGATGTGCCGCCCGACGTGTCGACCATCCGGGATTACGCGCCCACCGACGGGCTGAGCCGCATCCACTGGGCGTCGACGGCGCGCACCGGGCGTTTGATCAGTCGCACGTTCGACACCGGACAGAGTGCCGACCTGCTGATCGTCCTCGACCTGCAGCGCGGCATGCACGCCGGCTCGGGCATCGAATCGTCGCTCGAGTACGCGATCGCGGTGTGCGCATCGGTGGCGCACGGCGCGATCCGCCGCGGTCAGGCGGTCGGACTCGTCACCAACTCGCGCAGCGGCGCGAGCTTTGGCGCCGGGCGAGGCGAGGTGCAACGGCTCAGGCTGCTCGACTTCCTCGCGCTCGCAACCGACGATGGACTCCGCAGCCTCGCCGACACGATCAGCAAACATGGTGATGGCTGGCGCGGCCGGGGTGGCATGGTGGTGATCACGCCGAACCGCTCGAGCGACTGGGTGGAAGCGCTCGTCGACAGCGCGACGCGCGGCCAGCGCCATCTGTGCATCTTCATCGAACCGACGTCGTTCGGCGCCACCGGGCAGGCCCTGCGTATTCCAGCCGCGTGGCGGCTCGCGCTCGACTGGTGGGTCGTTCGTCGCGGCGACGTGCTCGGTTCGGGCGAGCGCACGACGGCAGCCGGCTGACCAGATGGACGCGTACGTCGACCGCCCCATCCAACTCCGCGAACCGGTGCTGGGCAAGGCATCCCGGGACCACAGCTTCGAGATCGCCGCCGTGCTCTGCATCGCTCTGATCGCCGCCACGGCGTGGGCGGTGCTCGCCGCCGGGTGGGTCCACGGCGGTGGCGGCGCGATTGTGGTCGCGGTGACATCGGTGATCGAGGCGGCGCTTCTCGCCCAGGCCCGCGCTCCGCGCGTCACCACCGCGATCGCGGCGCCATTCCTGGGTCTCGCAGCCATCGTGCCGACAACACTTGCTGCGATGCCGGCGCTTCCGGGACAGTCGGCCGGCGCCGTCGCCGGGCGTTACCTGAGCGCGATCTTCACCGGCCTCGCCTCGACGCAGGACTGGGACTTCACCGTCGGGCTCTGCGCGATCCTCTTCCTCTGCGGGTACTGGCTGGGATGGATGGTCCTTCGCGAGCACCGCGGCGTCCTCGCGGTGATCCCGGTGTTCTCAGTTCTTGCCACCAATGTCGTCAACGCGGCGAGTTCCGATCCGATCGCGCTGCCTGAGACGATCGCGGTGGTCCTCGCCATCGGCGTGGTCGCCGCCGCATATCTGGGGTCGCTCGGCGATCGGTGGGCGGTGTCGCGCATCACCCCGCTGGAGGGCCTCGGCCGGCGCTTCGGCAGCAGCGCCGCCGTGGTTGCCGTCGTGCTCACGATCGTTGCGCTGGTGCTCCCCCCCGTATCCACCACGGACATCTCGGCACGTCTCTTTCCCCATGGGCTCAACTTTGGGTCGGGCGGTCGCGGCAACGGAGGCATCGTCCCCGGAGGTGCCGACACCATCGGCTTCAACCCGTCGGTGATCCTGGGCGGACGGCTCATCAGCCATCCACAGCCGGTCATGACCTACAGCTCCAACAGCACGTCACCTGTGTACATCCGTGTCGACAACGACACGCAGTTCGCCGACGGCAGCTGGTTTCCGGAGAGTCCCAACGCGTCGGCCGGTGATTCCTGGAGCGAGCTCCAGTTCCCGCAGGGTTTGCTCCCCCGTGACATCAACCTGGCTGACGGTGGTGTCAGCAAGGCCGAAACCGTGGTCACCGCCACCCTGGCCCTCCGGCCGAAGGCGACCGGGGCGACGCCTCTCGTGCCCTTCCCAGGAGATCCCCTCTCCGTCAACCTGCCGGGCCACGCCGGCGGACAGCTCGACAATGCGGCGACCGGGCTCTACACCATCGACGAGGTGACACTCGACCAGGACATCGATGTGCCGACAACGATTCAGACCAGCGCGTACGTCTCGACTGCATCAGCAGCGCAGTTGGAGGCAGCGGGAATGAACTACCCGGCGTGGGTCAATCAGTACACGACCCTCAACGACGGCTCGACCAACGCCCAGACGATTCTCGACCTCGCCAAACAGTGGATCGCCGGCGGCCCGACCGACCCCTACGACGAGGCGATCGCCATCCAGAATCATCTGCGCGATCCCCTGTACTTCCAGTACACACTCAATCCGCCCCCGGACACGGACAGCGCCGTGTGGCCAGTCCTCTTCTTTCTGACCACGAGCCACAAGGGGTACTGCCAGTACTTCGCCTCCGCCATGGGATCGATGCTCCGCAGCCTCAACATCCCCACCCGGCTGGTGAGCGGGTACGGCCCGGGAACAACGCTTGCCCAGAATCAACGCGGCGGACCGTCCCAGGAAGAAGTCACCACCAGCGATGCGCACAGCTGGGTCGAGGCGTACTTCCCGCGCTACGGTTGGATTCCCTTCGAGCCCACGCCACCCTCGAGGCAGGGCAACTACCAGCCCTTCCCGCGTGGCGGGGGGGCGGTCACGGCCCAGGTCACCCCGCTGCCGGCAACCCCCAGGCCGGTGCCGACTGCCAAGCCTGGCAATCTGAACGGCACTGACCCCACGACCGGCAACACCCCGAAGGCTCACGCCTCGCTGCCCGCGTCGGTGGTCGTGTCGCTTGCGGTGCTCGCCGCGGTCGTTGTACTGATCCTCGCCCTGGCGCTCTGGATGCTGCTCCCGCGCTCGCTGGACGGGGCCTGGAAGCGTGTCGAGGCACTGGGGGTGATCTCGGGGGTGGACCGCCGAAAATCGGAGACCCACAGGGCCTTTGCCGCTCGCCTGGCGCGCGCTCGACCGCGCGCTGAGGCCGCGCTCGGCGACCTGGCCGGCGTGACCGCGCGGGCCGAGTTCAGTGCGTCCGGCGCCTCGGGACGCGAGCGGGCGCAGGCGCTGCGGACCTGGCGTCGCGCGCTGTTCCTGGCTACATTGCGGCCGAGGAAATCTCCAGGCTGAGCAGGTCGTGGGCGACCAGCGCGCCCGGCAGGTGACGGCGCTCTGCGAGGTGGCTCAGCAGGAAGCGCGTTCCCGGATTCTCGATCATCAGTCCGGCCACCTCGTTGCGCCACAGATGGCCACCCGAGGTCGGACCGTCCCACCCGGTGCACTCGCAGACGAAGAGGTCGCATCCCACGATCGACCGGCGGAGCCCACCGCACATCTCGCTGTCGCCTGAGAATCCGATCGAGACGCCCGTGGCGTCGGTCAGGCGGTAGGCAAGCGACGGACCCGTGCTGTGCACCACGGCGTGGCTCTGGACGCGATAGCCCGCCAGCTCGACGTCGCTACCGTCCTGCAGCACCGCGTACTCGGGAGCGACGTTGACATCGACCTCGTTGCGGATGTGCGAGCCATAGCCGTCACTGAGCAGGCGCGAAACGTATTCACGGGTCCCGACCGGTCCACCGATCACCAGCGCCCCGGGGGACGTGGTGTCAGCGAACGCCCGGGCTCCAAGGATCGTCGGCAGCGTGAAGCTATGGTCCGCATGGAAGTGGGTGAGCAGGATCAGCGTGATCGCGTGGATCGACGTCGCGGCGCGGCGAACCAGGGCCGGGACCGGGGCGCCACAGTCGACCAGAACGCGTCCGTCGACGAGGTACCCGGCGTTGCAGCCGCAGGAGCTGAAGGCGCTGCCGCTGCCGAGGACGGTGAGGCGCATCAGGGAAGATTAGCCGCAGCCTGGACGGTGGTATCAACACTGGCGTGCGACTGGATAGATTCACCGAACGCTCGCAGGAGGCGCTGACCGCCGCTCAGCAGGCGGCGCAGCAACTGCAGCATCCGACCGTCGAGCCCGAGCATTTGCTGCTCGCCCTGCTCGAACAGGAGGAGGGGCTGGTTCCCGCGCTCCTCCGGCGTCTCGAGGTGGCACCGGAGCCGCTCGCGGCACGCCTGCACGCCGCCCTGGAGAACCGCCCCAAGCAGGTCGGCGTCACCGAGCCGACCGTCGGCAACGCGCTGCGCACCGTATTGATGACCGCGTTCGAGGAGATGAGCCGCCTCAAGGACGAGTACGTCTCCACCGAGCATCTCCTCCTCGCACTCTGCGCCAAGCCCGAGGGCGAAGCCGGCCGTCTGCTCCAGCAGTCAGGCGTCACGCCTGATCGCGTCTACGCCACGCTCGAGGCGGTGCGCGGCTCGCAGCGCGTCACCGACGCGAACCCCGAGGCCAAGTACCAGGCCCTCGAGAAGTACGGACGCGACCTGACCGAGGCGGCGCGGCGGGGCAAGCTCGACCCGGTCATCGGACGCGATGACGAGATCCGCCGGGTCATCCAGGTGCTCTCACGCCGGACCAAGAACAACCCGGTGCTCATCGGCGAGCCCGGCGTCGGCAAGACCGCCATCGCCGAGGGGCTCGCCCAGCGAATCGCATCGGGTGACGTGCCCGAAGGCCTCAAGGACAAGCGGGTGATCGCGCTCGATCTCGGCGCGATGGTCGCGGGCAGCAAGTATCGCGGTGAGTTCGAGGACCGGCTCAAGGCCGTCCTCAAGGAGGTCACGTCGTCCGATGGCGCGGTGATCCTGTTCATCGACGAGCTGCACACCCTGGTCGGTGCCGGCGCCGCCGAGGGCGCCATGGACGCCGGCAACATGCTCAAGCCCGCCCTTGCGCGCGGCGAGCTCCGCTGCATCGGCGCCACGACGCTCGACGAGTACCGCAAGCACATCGAGAAGGACGCGGCCCTGGAGCGTCGTTTTCAGCCGATCATCGTCGACCAGCCGTCGGTCGAAGAGACCATCAGCATTCTCCGCGGTCTGAAGGAGCGCTACGAGGTGCACCACGGTGTGCGCATCCTCGACGCGGCGATCGTCGCCGCCGCGGTGCTCAGCAACCGCTACATCACCGACCGCTTCCTTCCCGACAAGGCGATCGACCTCATCGACGAGGCCGCCTCGAAGTTGCGGATCGAGATGGACTCGCTGCCGACCGAGCTCGACATCGTCGAACGTGAGATCCGGCAGCTCGAGATCGAGCGCGAGGCGCTCCGCAAGGAGTCGGACAAGCTTCCCAGGAGCGGCTCGGACGCCTCGAACGCGAGCTCGCCGACCTGCAGGAGCGCGCCCGGGGAATGCGCACGCGGTGGGAGCAGGAGAAGGGTTCGCTCGCCGCCATCCGCGACGTGAAGGAGCGCATGGAGCAAGTGCGTCACGAGGCGGATCGCGCCGAGCAGATGAGTGACTTCGGCCGCGCGGCCGAGCTGCGCTACGGCCAGCTCAACGAGTTGCAGCGCGCGCTCGAGCAGGAGCAGGCCCGGCTCATCGAGATCCAGGGCGATCACCCGCTGCTCAAGGAAGAGGTCGGCGAGGAGGACATCGCCGAGGTCGTATCGAGGTGGTCGGGCGTACCCCTCAACAAGATGCTCGAAGGCGAGATGCAGAAGCTGCTCCGCATCGAGCAGGACCTGCACAGCAGGGTCGTCGGGCAGGACGATGCGATCACCGCGATTGCCAACGCCGTGCGCCGCGGACGAGCGGGGCTTGGCGACCCGAACCGGCCGATCGGCTCGTTCATCTTCCTCGGACCCACCGGCGTGGGAAAGACGGAGCTGGCCCGCGCGCTCGCCGAGCTGCTCTTCGACGACGAGCACGCAATGATCCGGCTCGACATGAGCGAGTACATGGAGAAGCACACGGTCTCGCGGCTCGTCGGCGCTCCACCCGGATACGTCGGCTACGAGGAGGGTGGACAGCTCACCGAGGCGGTGCGGCGCAGACCGTACAGCGTGCTCCTGCTCGACGAGATCGAGAAGGCGCACCCCGACGTGTTCAACATCCTGCTGCAGCTGCTCGATGACGGCCGGCTCACCGACGGACAGGGACGCACCGTCGACTTCCGCAACTGCGTGGTGATCATGACCAGCAACATCGGCTCGCAGCTCATCGCCGAGGTGCCCCCGGAGGCGGATGCGTCGGTGTGGGAGCGCCTGCGCGACAGCGTCCTGACCGAGCTGCGCGGAAGCTTCCGCCCCGAGTTCCTGAATCGCGTCGACGACATCATCCTGTTCTCGCAACTCGACCGCACCCAGCTCCGTCAGATCGTCGCCATTCAGCTGCGCGGCGTCCGCGACCGGCTCGCCGCGCGGAAGCTCACCATGCGCGTGAGTGACGAGGCCGTGGACGCACTCGCCGAAGAGGGGTACGACCCGACGTACGGCGCACGTCCGCTCAAGCGGGTGATCCAGCGCCAACTCCAGGATCCGATCGCCATGGCGATCCTCGAAGGGCGCTTCAGCGAGGGCGACACCATCCTGGTTGACGCCAAGGATGGCCAGATCGTGATCAGCGGCGCGGAGCCGAGCCCGTCGCCGGCGGTTGCCGAGACCGCCAGCGCCTGATCGCGATCAGGTCCGCGACGGCGCGGCTCTCGCGGCAAGCACCGACCCGCAGAGGATGAGCACGAATCCCACGGCGATCCCGCCGGTCAGTCGTTCGTGGAGCAGGAGCACTCCGAGGGTGACCGCAACCGCCGGGTTCACGTACGTGATCACCGTCGACCGGACCGGCCCGATCTCCCGGATGAGCGCGAAGAAGACCAGGAACGCAAGCGCGGTGCAGACGATGCCCAGCGTGAGCACGGCGGCGATCACCTCGCCCGACGGCCAGGCGTGGGGCAGCTGGATGAGCGCAACCGGCGCGTAGGCGACCGCCGCCAGGAGCAGCGAGCTCGCGATCACCCCGAGCGACGGGAGGTCACTCAGCTTGCGGTTGATGATGTACGGCCCGGTCGCGTAACAGATCGCGACCCCGAGCACCTCCGCGATCGCCCCGAAGGTGGACGACGAGACGTCGAAGCCGACCAGCACGCCCACCCCGACGAGGCCAACACACAGGCCGAGGATCCGGCGCCAGCCGTGGTGCTCTCCACTTCGCGTGACCAGCCCGATCACCACGCCGATGAGGGGCACCGTCGACACCAGCAGCCCGGACAACGAGCTCGAGATGCGCAACTCGGCATCCGAGAGCAGCACCCACGGGATCCCCATCTCGATGATCGTGTAGGCGACGATCCACCCCCAGCGACCGCGCAGCGGACGGAGGTCGACGCGACTGAGGGCGATCGGGACCAAGAGGAGGGCGCCCAGCGCGAACCGGAAGAAGACGAGATCGACGGGCCCCAGGCCCTCGAGAACTCACCTTGATGAGCAGGTAGGGGATGCCCCAGATCACGCACATCGCGACGAAGAGGACCAAGCCGCGTCTGCTCACGGCGAGATCTTCTACGCTGTGCGGCTCCACATGACGCAGCCCCCCCCGTCACGCGTCCCGAGCCCCCTGCTCCTCGCCATCTCGTCGCTTTTCGTCGCGACGCTCGTGGCGTCGAACATCCTCGCGGTCAAGATCGCCGACGTCGGACCGTTCTCGGTCCCGGCTGCGATCGTGATCTTTCCGCTCGCATACCTCTTCGGCGATGTGCTCACCGAGGTGTGGGGCTACCGTGTGGCGCGCACGGTGATATGGACGGGATTCTTCGCGAACATCATCGTGGTCCTCTTCATAGCGGCTGCGATCGCCATCCCTGCCGACGGCCACTACAGCGATCAGGCCGCATACGCGCGCGTGCTCGGAGAGAGCCCGCAACTCGTGCTCGCCTCGCTCACGGCCTACCTGCTCGGCGAATTTCTCAACGCATTCGTGCTCGCGAGATTGAAGGTCGCTACCAAGGGGCGCTTCCTGTGGACGCGAACCATCGGGTCAACGCTCGTCGGCCAGGGAGTGGACAGCGCCGTCTTCATCTCGCTCGCATTTGGCGGTCTGCAGCCCTGGTCCGTGCTCATCATCATCATTCGCGACGTGTGGGTTGTGAAGGTGCTCTACGAAGTGATCGCCACCCCGATCACCTATGCCCTGGTCACAGCGGCCAAGCGCATCGAGGGTGTGGACACGTACGATCGCGACACCAAGTTCGCACCGATCCCGCTCGCATCGCTGCGTGCGCGATTGCGCGGAGCCGAGCAATGAGCGAGGAGCTCTACGGCACGCGCGCCATCCGCGAAGCCAGGCTCGAGGCGTTCGACAACCGCACCCCCGACCGCGACTACACCATCCAGTTCACCATCCCCGAGTTCACCTGCCTCTGCCCGATCTCCGGGTTCCCCGACTTCGCAACCCTGCACATCCGATACGTCCCCGGCCCACGATGCGTCGAGCTGAAATCGCTGAAGCTGTACATCAACGGCTACCGCAATCAAAACGTGTACCACGAGGACGTCGTCAACGTCGTCCTCGGTGACCTGGTCACGCTGCTCGAACCCCGGTACTGCGAAGTCGTCGGCGATTTCAACGTGCGCGGCAATATCAAGACGATCGTTCGCGCAAAGCATCGCGATGCGAACTGGAGCGGTGACGCCGACCCCTGGTGGTCCACGGAAGGAAACGGGGCACTAACGGGCCAGTAGCCGCCACCCTCCGACGACCTCCGGAGGCAGGGGAGGTGACGCCGGTCGCTCGGGCCGCAGCGAATTTGGAAGCGACCGAGAGAGCGCGACAATCTGCTTGCGCGAGAGAGGGAGCGGACAAGCTGAGCAGCGGCCCGAGTGACCGGGTGGCGCCTCCCCTGTCTCCGCGAGCAGCGCGAACGGAAAGGCCGGATATGTCGGCTGGAGTACCCCGTTTCCGAAAGTTCCGGGGCATACTGCACGCCAGGTCACGGCACGTGCCGATAAGCATTCGTTTTCTCCACATCTCAGCAAGACATTTCGATGGCCATACACACACTTCCCGCCGGCTGGTCGCTTCTTGCCACGCGCCCGCGTGACGAGCTGCATCAGGCGCTGCTCACGAGTACTTGCGAGCGCTCGTTTGAGGATGTTCCGATCGATTGGTGGGATCGCTCAGCCGATGTCTGGCGACCCACGTCGATCGTTCGCCTGCTTGGGGGCGTATGGGATGTGGGTCGCGACGTCGAGGTCCTCGTGCCCGATACGGGGGGCCCGTCGGCCGCTCGGATCAGCATTGCCCAGGTGCGGCTGTCGAGGTTGCTGACCGCCGGTGTCTCGCGGTACTGGGTGGCTCGCTATCAGAAGCTGCTGGTGCTGCGCCTCATCGAGCAGGCAGCCGTGCTCGGCGGCGACCCTGATCCGTTGCGACGGCTGGCGGCGCGGTTGCGACACCAGGAGTCGCTCGGATATGACGTCTGGGCGACGGCATATTCCACGGGCGCTCGTGAGGGTGTCGACCTCCCGCCGGAGGTGCCGCCGGCCACTGACGACAACGGCTGGGAGCCGGCGGGCGCGGACGATTCGGCGGCCGTCATTCACGCAGCCGTACGCATTCTTGCCGCCGATCTTCTGCGGCTTGATGAAGCTCTCGAAGAGGCGGGCGCCACCGCGTCCGAACGGGCTGCGCATCCGCTGCTCGCCGCGATCACGTCACTCCTGCTGCGCTCCCCGGCAACGCCGATGGTCACCCCAGCGGGATCCGGTTCTCACCTGGCCTGAGCAGCACGCGAACCGCCGCGTCGTTGCGGCACTCCTCACGGACGCGAAGCCAGAGCCTGTCGCCGTCGATCTCGAATCCGGCGCCCGACGGCGCAAGCACGGCCACCACCTGCGGGTCGATGGCACCGACGCCATCGAACTCGGGAAGCCCTCCGGCCAATGCCACAACGCACGGCAACTCGTGTAATCGTCGCGACCATGCGGCGATGGGCACCCTCGGCATCGGCTCGCCGAGCAGCGTCGCCAGCAGGAGGGCCAGGCCGCCGATGTTCGAACGAGCCGGCTCGTCGATGTGATCCGACAGCGCCCGCTCGTGGACGAGCCCCGCGACGACCTCGCGAGCCCGAACGCTCGAATCGTCCGGAGGCACCGCCACCCAGAGCGCCCGTAAGCCCAACCGGGCGCTGAAACCGGCATCCACCACGATGCGCCCCGGCACGGAGTTGGCGGCGGCTTCGATGGTCGCGAGCCGGGACCCGAGCCCCGTCGGGCTTCCTGGGGCGAGCCCGGTCTCCTCGTCCCAGGCCCGCGTCGCGCGAAGTACGCGACCGTGACGGAGCGCGGCGAGCGGCAACGCCAGGCGTCGGATCCCCAGCTCGAGGGTTGCGGCGAGTGCCCCATCGCCGGTGGTGCGTGGCGGATACACGGTGCCGCCGATGGCGTCCGAGGCAATCCGGGCGAAGCCGAGGCCCCAGCGATCGCGCTCGGCTCGCCGCCGCGCGGACGTGATGCGGGGCGCCGCTCCAACGTGACGCCAGACGACCCGGAACGTGGTGCGGTCGACCTCGAGACGAACCGCTGTGGCGGCGTCGTGACGTTCCGCGTTGACGGCGAGCTGGACAAGCACCAACGCGGCGATCTCGGGACCGAGAACCGGACGCGCAGCTCCCGCGGCTCCCGCGGCCACCTCCACCCGGAGGCCGGTGCGGGCGGTGATTCCCGCGCGAGCCAGGTCGATGACGTCATCGGTGGTGCCCCACCCGCCCGGCTCGCGCCCGGCGACGAGCCGCAGGGAGCCGGCGAGCATGCGAACCCGCTGCGCCTGGGTGCCCGTGAGTGAATTTGCCGCGCGGTCAATGGCGTCGAGCAACCGGCTGAGCAGCTCATCGCATTGCGCGGACGCGGGTTCGGTTCGCACCACGAGGCGCATGCTGCGAACCGGGTAGGAAACGGCTCCGGGTCCGGGCCCGTCCCATTCGGGAGTTCGTGCGACCACGGCGCCCGCGGTATCCACGAGCGCCGCGGCCAGCGGCAGCTCGGCGATCTCGGGCAGGGTGAGATTCACGCGTCGCCGTCCGGCGAGACCACCTCGGTTGTGCTCACGCTGAGCCGATACTTGCGGTTGCCGTGACTCACGAGGCGCACGGCGGAGTTGTGGGTGTGCAGCCACTCGCCGAAACGGCGCACCGCCTTGGTTGCTGTATCCGAGTGGAAGGTGACGATGTCGGGGTGGTGCACCACCAGCCGGATCGCCTCGCGGTGATGGTGCTGGTCCAGCGTCGGCAGGTGCACGACGACGGTGCCGTCATGGATGCGGAGATCGCCGACCGTGCGGTCGAGCATTCTGTCGATGCGCTCGAGCAATGAGGCATCGCCGTCGCGCTTGTCGTGGAGGAGGGCGCGCGGATGCGAGCGCTGGATTTGGCTCCGAACGTTGAACGCGTCGATGTTCTGCGAGTAGACGATCACCGGGCACTCGCGGAGTTCGCGCGCGAGTCGCGACAGCACGTCGCCGCTGCTCGCGCTGCGATCGGGAGCCTTGCCCAGGTCCCAGTCGATGATCGCCAGCACGGGTCTGCTCGAGTACCGGTTGTTCTCGAGCAGCGACAGGGCGCGCGACGCACTCCGGGCGCCGAGCGGATGAAACCGCTTGCGTGTGAAGTGGTTTTGCAGCTCATCGAGCGTGTCGGCGTCGTCCTCGAGGATGAGCACCTCCGGATTTGCTCTCATCGCTGCGACCGGACCGGACCTTGCACCAACGTCATGCATGCGGCCCCGTCGCGCTGCGGAGACCACCCGGCGTGGTGCCGAGCCAGCGCCTCCGAGACCGCTCGGAAGTTGCGTGCAGGCAGTGCGAATCCGTTCGGGTAGGCCGCGATCAACGATTCGAGCGTGGCGCCGCGCAACAGCGTGCCATCCTCGAGTTCGACGCCGCTGCCCGGGGCGAGGCGCATCCCGCCGACGCTGGCGGTGCATGCGCGTCGGACCGCATCGAGCAGGGCTGCCGGCCGGACGAAGCGGCGCGCGTGGCTCGGGAGCCCGGCGGGAGGAGTGCCGAGCCAATAGGTCAACACCGGGCGGTTGCGGAGCAGCGATGCGAGCGCAGGGGTCAGCGTCACGGCGCTGCCGACGACCATCCACGGCCACGGCAGACACGCGACCGCGATCGCGTCGCCGTCATCGGAGCGCCCGTCCCGGACGACCGCCATGCCGCCGGGCACCGCATCGCGCACCGCGACGGCCAGCTCGCCGTCGACGGTGATCACGAGAATGGCGCGACCTCGATCGGGTGCGCGCACGCCGAGCATCCACGGAGCGTCGACAACCCCCACGCGAAACCCCTCCCAGCCAGGCGTCACGAGCGAACGGAAGGGTCCGTGCCCGCGGTCGGCCACGCCAAGTGTAGTGGTGACAGGGGTCGGGTGGGCCGGCAATGCGGACACGGACACCGCCTAACCATCAGGCGCCGCCCCGGACATCGCGCGGACAGACACCGTGCCCCACGACGTGGCAGACTGAGCGCGGTATGTCGACCTCAGACGCCGGGGAGCCAGCCACCGAACCGGTCCGGCTGGCGCTCACCGGGATCATCCACAGCCCCCTCGTCGATCGAGCTGGGGGCAGGCTCGGCCGTGTGGACGACATCATTGCCCGATTCGCTGAGGGCGGCTATCCGCCGGTCACCGGCCTGGTCGGACGCATCGCCGGCCGGCGGCTCTTCATTCCCCGAGACCGGATCGCCGACATGAAACCGGGAAGGGTGCAGCTCGCCGGAGAGGATCTCAACCTCGCCCACTTCGAGCGACGCCAGGGAGAGGTGCTCCTCGGTGACGACGTGCTCGGGCGCCGGCTCATCAGCGTGGACGCGGGCCGGCTCGTGGTCGCGCACGACATCGAGCTGCGCTCCCAGGACGGGAAGTGGGTCGTCGCGGGCGTCGACACCCGCCCGCGAGGTCTGCGCGGGCGCCTTCTCGGCGGGCGTTCGGACAATCCCGGATTCGTGGACTGGGCAGCGGTCGAGCCCTTCGTGGGCCACGTTCCCAGCTCGCGATTGCTCATGCCACTCCGTCGCCTCCGACGCCTTCATCCCGCGCAGATCGCCGATCTCGTCGAAGCTGCATCGCACGACGAGGGTGAAGAGATCATCTCGGCGGTGCATGGCGATCCAGAGCTCGAGGCCGACGTCTTCGAGGAGTTGAACACCGAGCATCAGGTGGAGTTTCTCCGCGACAAGTCGGACGCCGAGGCCGCCGCGGTGCTCGCCGAGATGGGGCCCGACGATGCGGCCGACCTGGTCACCGAGCTGGACCAGCCGCGACGTGCGCCGATTCTTTCGCTGCTCCCACCGACGCAGCAGGCCAAGGTCCGAGCGCTGCTCAGCTATGGGCAGAGCAGCGCCGGCGGACTCATGAGCCCGGACTTCGTGTCGGTCACTTCCGATGCGACCGTGTCCGCCGCGGTCGCCGCGGTCTGCGCGGCCGATGTTGTCCCTCAGGTCGCCGCCGATGTGTTCCTGCTCGACGATGGCCACCTCGCCGGCTCGGTGCCGCTCATCGAGCTGCTTCGCGCCGATGGTGCGATGCGCATCTCGGAGCTTGTGGAGCACAGCAATGCATCCGTGCACGTCGATGATGATTTCCCAGAGGTGGCGCGCCGAATGGCCGACTTCAACCTCACCGTCGTTGCAGTCCTCGATGACGACGACCGGGTCATCGGCGTCATCACTGTCGACGATGTGCTCGAGGCGATGCTGCCCAACTCGTGGCGACGCCGCGCGGAGGCCGACGGGGACTGAGCTCGCGCCTCGGGGTCGAGCGCGGGTTGTACACTCCAGGGACATCAACCACGTTGTTTGGGGTGTATTCAGCAGCACATGGACGGCGGCGACAGTCCCCAGTCCCGGCAACACACGGGCCGGCCCGCCTCGAGGTAGCGACCTACTCGTGACCTCCTGAGCCGACGGGCCCGCTCAGTCTTGCCGTCATCGACGGTGGGAGGTCCGAAATTGGCCAAGGAGAAAGCTCGCAAGGCGGCTGCCGGGGCGGCGCGCGCCACGGCAGTGTCGAATGACGCCCATCACGGCGACATCCGCGGCGCGTTCGGGACCATCGGCGAGCACGACCCCTCGGGAGCGCGCACGTGGCGACGGCGGCTCCTGGCGCTCGCGGTGATCATTGGCCCGGGACTGATCGTGATGGTCGGGGACAACGACGCAGGCGGCGTCTCGACCTATGCGGCCGCCGGACAGGACTTCGGGACAAGCCTGCTCTGGACGCTGCTCCTGCTGATCCCGGTGCTCATCGTCAACCAGGAGATGGTGGTTCGCCTGGGCGCCGTTTCCGGCGTCGGACATGGACGCCTCATCTTCGAGCGGTTCGGCAAGGCCTGGGGTCGCTTCGCGGTCAGCGATCTGTTCGTGCTCAACTTTCTCACGATCGCGACGGAGTTCATCGGCATATCGCTGGGCGCTCAATATTTCGGAGTACCGGCGTGGGTCGCGGTGCCACTCGCCGGTTTGCTGCTCGTCGGCATCACCGTGACCGGACGCTTCGAAACGTGGGAGCGGCTGATGTTCATCATCCTTTTCGGCAACCTGCTGTGCATCCCGTTGATGTTTCTCTGTCATCCGACCCTGGGTCCGGTGCTTCAGCACTTCGTCACCCCAGGCGTGCAGGGTGGGTTCAAATCCGATGGAGTGCTGCTCATCGTCGCCATCGTCGGGACCACCATCACGCCGTGGCAGCTGTTCTTCCAGCAATCGAACGTCGTCGACAAGCGCATCACTCCTCGGTGGATCCCGTACGAGCGCGCGGATACGGCCATCGGCGCACTCATCGTCGTCATCGGCGCCAGCGCGATCATGATTGCCACGGCATTCGCGTTCAGTCACAACGGGACTGGGGCGGGGAACGCGAATGCATTCACCAACGCTTACGACCTCGCCAAAGGTCTGGCGTCGCACGCCGGCCCGGCGGTGGGTGCGATCTTCTCGATCCTGCTGATCGATGCCTCCATCGTCGGAGCGAGTGCCGTGACGCTCTCGACCTCCTACGCGTTCGGTGACACATTCGGCATCAGAAATTCCCTGCACAGGTCGTGGCGCGAGGCGCGCCAGTTCTACGCGATGTTCACGGGACTGGTCGTTCTGGCAGCTGCATTCGTTCTCATCCCCGGCGTTCCCCTCGGGCTGGTGACGACTGCAGTGCAAGCTCTGGCGGGCGTCATGTTGCCGAGCGCGTGTCTGTTTCTCCTCTTCCTGTGCAACGACCGGGACGTGCTCGGGCCCTGGGTCAATCGGCCGTGGTTCAACCTGCTGGCGTCGCTGATCCTGGGCGTGCTGCTGATCCTCTCGGTCATCCTTGTGGTATCGACGATCTTTCCGACCATTGACGTCGCGCGTCTGTTCCTGATCCTCGCTGCTGTCATGATCGTCGGCTTGCTGTTCGCCATCGCCATCAATGTTCGAGCCCGTAGAGCGATGCCGCCGGATCCTCGAATGCAGGAGGAGCGCGAGACCTGGCGCATGCCATCACTGGCGCTGCTCAATCAACCCGCCAAGTCGCGCGGCCGATTCATCGCTCTCTGCACGGTGCGCGGTTACGCGATCATCGCGATGGTGAGCCTGCTCATCAAGACGATCCTCGCCTCCCACGGCGGGCACTAGGTCGGCTTCGGTACCGCCGCAAACGGCGTGACGCAGGGGCGACCGGGCGCGTGCTCGTACACAAGGTGGCCGCTCCCCGCGACAACTGTCGACGCCGAAACGGTGCCGTAGACGTCGCCATGGATGCACGCGGCGTGCACCGGTGAGTCACCTGCCGAGGTGTGATCGGCAAGCATGGCGCGCAGTCCCGCGATCACCTCGCCGGAACCGTCGCCATCCGCCAGGACACGTCGCATGCCGTCGCTCAGCATCGCCACCTTCGGGTTCTTCGCGTCGTCCACATCGCGTGTGGTGAGCACATGCGGGCCGGGGGCGAGCTCGACCACGCGTACCGGGCCCGAGTCGTCCACGTGCGCCACCAGCGCCCGGTCCTCGTCCACCCAGAGCACGTTGACCGGGTTGTAGCGGCCGGGCCCAAGCTCGCGCAGCCCCGCTGCGACATCCGCACGGCCGGCGGTCAGCAACGCGACCGGGATCTCCCCTCGCGACCGGCGCGTGGGATTCGGCGGGACCGGCGGGCCGTCCTCGGGATGGCGGTTGGTCACCGCGCAGATGGCGCCGTCCGCCGATACGGCGAGCCAGGTTCCGCCGGCCACCAGGTCGCGACCGCCGACGATCAGCGGGCTCTCGCTGAGGACGCCCGGCGGCGCACTGGGGCGGGCAATGAGCTCATCGCGATTCGCCGCCAGCACGATCGGCGCCGTCGCGGCGCATCTCCAGGCGAGGAGGATCGTGCACACCGGGCGAATCGTATGCGGAGGGCCCACGCCGGTGTGAACACTGTGAACGGGGGCTCGCGACGCCGTGACGAGACACCGACTTCCATCTTGGCAGGCAGGTATTAAGACCACAGTTGGATCACGTCAATGAATGCAAACGTCATTCGCAAGCAGACGCGTCAGAGGCGCCCCAGAGGCCGCGCAGCGCTCGCGCTCCTTCCTGGTGTGTTCGCACTCATGCTCGTGGGGGTCTCAAGCGTCGCGGCGTCCATCCCGGCGCAGACCCAGACGCGCACGGCTGCCGCGGCAAAATCCCATTCGAAGCAGTGCTGGCACGGCACCAACCCCGACGGGACGTGCTGCCCTAAGAGCGGCTGTCCCACGCCACCCGCGTCACCAACATCCTCGCCGACATTGACCCCGAGTCCCAGCCCAAGTCCGTCCGGCGGTGGCAACAACGGGAACGGCGGCGGTCCGACGCCGAACCCGACCGCCACCGCAACAAGCACTCCGGCGCCCACCACGACCCCGGCGCCGACGCCGACATCCAAGCCGGTGACCAGCGGAGGATCGGGTGGCGGCCATTCGACCGGAGGCGGCTCCACCGTCGGCGTCTCCCGGGGGTCCGCCGCTGATACCGACGTCACGCACGTCCAGCCTCAGGTCGATCCGACGCCGTTCGCGCCCCTCACCAGCGCTGTGACCGTCGTTACTTCGGGTCAGGGCCTCGACGCTGCCCGGATCCCACCCGTCGAAGCGCTCACGCCGCTGAGCGGCCTCGAGTTCGGCAGCGGCCTGAACCTCGGGCCGATCCTCCTTCTCATCGACATGATCGGGATCGGTCTTCTCGCCTACCTGGTTCGGACCCGCTGGCTCGCTCCCGAGGGCTGAGCCACCGCGACCGGGCCCGCGCCCTCGCCGATATCCACCAGCCCATTGGCGATCGCAGCCGCCGTTACCGCGGCGGCGCGGCGGGCGGCCTCCGAGAGCGGCGTTCCCTTTGCGAGCTCGGCGGCCAGGGTTGCCGAGTGCGTGCATCCGGTGCCGTGGGTCGCGGTTCCGTCGATCCACGTGGTCGGGATCTCGACGTGTTCGGTCCCGTCGAAGAGCAGGTCTGAGCCCATGCCGTCGCCATCGGTGATGACGACCGCGCCGGCGCCACGGGCGACGATCCGCTCGGCCAGCGCTCGGCGGTCACCGTCGGCGCCCGCGAGCACCCGGGCTTCGGCGAGGTTGGGTGTCACCACAGTCGCCAGGGGGAGCAGGGAGCCGATCAGCACCTCGATCGCGTCCGGCGCCAGCAGGGTCGACCCGGTGCTGGCGCGGAGGACGGGATCGACCACGAGCGGCGTGGGGTGGGCTCGGAGAAAGTCCGCCACCGCCGCGATGATCTCGGCCGACAGCAGTGCTCCGGTCTTGGCGGCATCGACCCCGATATCGTCGTAGACGGCTTCGAGCTGCGCGGTGATGATCCAGCCGGGCAGCGCGTGGGTGGCCAGGACTGCGGTGGTGTTCTGCGCCGTGACCCCGACGATCGCGGTCATGCCATGGCAGCCCGCGGCAGCGAATGCCTTGAGGTCGGCCTGGATCCCGGCCCCACCGCCGGAATCGGATGTTGCGATCGACAGGCAGCGCGGCGATGTCACCGGCCCATCGTAGTTGTAGGGGGGTGCGCCCTCAGCTGGCGACCTGGTGCACCGGGTCGGGCGTCCGCGCGATCACCGGGGTGCGCGCGGCCTCGTCGAATACCACGAAGCGATTCTTGCCCTGACGCTTGGCGAGGTACATGGCCATGTCCGCACGGCGCATCAGCTCCTCTGGCTCGGGCGCATCAGCCGCATCCTCGACGACGGCGACGCCGACGCTCGCGCCGATGGTGATCATCGCGTCGCCCATCGGGATCGGCCGCCGCAGTGTGTCGATGATCCGCCCGGCAACCACGGCCGCATCGCTGAAGTGACGCATCCCATCGAGGAGCATGCCGAACTCGTCGCCGCCGAGGCGTGCGGCGAGGTCGAGCTTGCGGACCTGCACGCGGAGGCGCGCGGCGACTGCGCTGAGGACGCGATCACCCACCGCGTGCCCGAAGTTGTCGTTGATCTCCTTGAAACCGTCGAGGTCGATGAACATCACGGCGACCGGCCGCTGCGAGCTGGCGAGCTGCGACAGCGAGGTTGCAACCGTCTCGATGAAGAGCGAGCGGTTGGCAATCTGGGTGAGCGGGTCGTAGAAGGCGCGGCGCGCCAACTCGGCCTTCTCGACCGACATCGCCTTGATCGCCTCGGCGAGCTGGCCGTTCTCGAGCGCGACGCTGATAAGCCCGGCGACGGTGCTGAGCAGGTTCTGTTCGTGTGTTCCGAACTTCACACCCCGGGTCGGATTGAGCAGCAACAGCATGCCCTGCGGGCCCTCGATGCCGCGCAGCACCACGACGGTGCCGGCATCGGCGGAGCGTTCCGCGAGTGCCAGCCCGAGGGACTGGTCCCGCTCCATCGACCCGGTCATGATCGCGCTGGTGCGCAGCTCGTTGAGGACTTCCTGCTCGGCGAAGGTCAGATCGGACGTTGTGGCCTGCGCGTGCTCGTCGTCGCCGGTGGAGCTGAACCGGACTGCAGGCCCACGCGTCTCCGGGATCACGACCAGCTCGGCGCGCTCGACCCCGAACATCTTGGTGATGCCGTTCAACAGCTCCCCCGCCCGCTCGCCGACCTGGCGTGTCGAGTGCAGGATCTCGGTGGTGCGATAGAGGAACTCGTTGCGGTCTGCACGACGCTGGCTCTCGCCGGCGGCAATCTGTCCGGCGAGCACGAGGATCACCGGTGGAACCAGTGCGAAAGCCAGGACGGGCCGTGTCGACAGGATCATCAGCGCCACCACGCCGAGCGACGCATTGGTGGTAGTCGCGATGAGCTGGAACAGGTATGCACGCGCTACCTCGCCGATGTTGAGCCGGCCCTGCGCGATGGTGGTGCCGGCATTCAGCGCAATCGGATACACGAACCAACCGGCCGCGATCATCGCCGCGGCGAAGGCGACGATGCTGTGTACCGCAAGGGGATCGGAGGGCACCGGGCCGACTGCGTTGAAGACGAGGACGGCCACCCCGATGTACACGACGTCGAGTGCCGCGTTGGCGAAATCCTTGATCCAGCGGATACGACGCTGCCGGGTCCAGCTGGCGAGCAGGACACCGACCACGTAGCACGCGAGCAGCTGATGCGGGTCGACCAGGAACAGGCCGATCGCAACCGGGATCTCGGTGAGCGAGAGCGTGGAGACCTCGCGATGGACGCGCACCTGCACGAAGAGCAGGCTGGTCACGTAGCAGATCGGCAGCTCCACCCACCAGGGGATCGCCCCCATGACCGTGACCCGGTGGACATCGTGCAGCGGCAGCAACCAGAGTGCGGCGCCGATCAGCCCAAGGAAAGCAGAGAAGACGACCAGTCGCTGGGGACCGTTGAGCCGCCCGATCCGGGCACGCGCCCGTGCCATGAGAACCGGTGGATGCGCCACCGACATCTCACTCATGTCACGTCACGACGCGGCTGTCCCCTGAGCACTTGCGAACGACCTCCTGTCAGAACATCGGTCCGTCCCCCTAGACCGGCGGCTCGATTGTGTCGCGACATCCCGCTGCGTCAGTCCACGGGAGCGTCACAGCGTGGTAACGACCCCGGAACAGCAATGTCAGACCTGAATTGGGGTTTGGTCCGCGTGCGGTCCGATGCTGTCACATAGCCTCGTGACATGACCATCACAGACGACCGCGCAACCACCCCGACACCGGCTGCAGCACCGCCGTCGTACGTCCGCCGTCACCCCATCCTCGCCGCCTTTGGCGTCCTTTCAGGGTTGTCCCTGTTCTCCGCGCTCTGGCCGCTGAGCGCGATCGTGGTCGGCGTCGCCGTCGCGGGTCACGCGACCGGCCTGGATCGCGCCGCTCTGCACCTCGCGGAACGCCTCGGCGTTCGCATCTGGTCATCCATGCACCACCGCGCTCGCCCCGAACCGACACCGGCCGCACCGACACCTACGGCGCCGGTCGGGCCGGATCCTTCAGCCCCGCGCCACGAGGCGCATCCGCCCGCGGCGCCATCGGTACGATCGCAGCGCGCGCCGCACCCGCATGCGCCCACCACCCACCGGCACGAACCCGTACGCCGCCCCAGAACGGTGGAGCGCCACGCCGGCGCTAAGATCGACGGCCCTGGGCTCTGAGCCCTGGGCCGAAGGTCAGCCCAGCCGGGCGCGCGCCTCACCGAGACGTTGCAGCGATTTCTCGGGACCGAGAAACTCCATGGCTTCGATCACGGGCAGCCCGGCGGCGGTGCCGAGGACGGCGACATAGAGGACGCGGAACGCATCGCGGGGCTTCACGCCCCGGGTTTCGGCAACGGCGCGAAGCCGCTCGAGGAGCGTGTCGTGGTCCGCGAGGGCACCCGCCTCGATGGCCTCGATAGCGGCATCGATCATCGCCACGGCGGTCGCCTGGTCGACCTTCTTCGGCGGGAATTCGACGCTCGCGTCGAGCGTGACCTCGCCGAGCAGCGGTGCGCAGAGGCGGGTCGCATCGGCCAGGGTCACCATCCGCTCGCGGAGCAGCGGGATGAGCTGTCGCCGCGTTTCCTTGCTCGTTCCCGGAAGGTGAAACTCGAGCGCCTCGACGAGGTCGTCGGTGCTCATGCGCCGGATGTGGATGCCATTCAGATCGTCGAGTCGCTTCGGGTCGAAGATCGCCGCAGCGGAGTTGACGCGCTCGAGCGTGAAGCGCTCGCAGAGCTCCTCGGGTGTGAAGACCTCCTGCTCGTCACCCGATGACCACCCGAGCAGCGCGATGGCGTTGACGATCGCCGACGGCAGGTAGCCGAGCTCACCGTACTCGAGGACGTTGCGTGCGCCACGGCGCTTGCTGAGCTTCTGATGGTCCGGTCCGAGCACCGCCGGAACGTGCGCGAAGCGCGGGGCAGTCCAGCCGAATGCCGCATACAGCGCAAGGTGTTTCGGGGTCGATGGGATCCACTCGTCGGAGCGGATCACATGACTGATCTCCATCAGATGATCGTCGACGACAACCGCGAGGTGGTACGTCGGAAACCCGTCCGATTTGAGGAGGACCTGGTCGTCGATGTCCGAGTTGTTGAAGCTCACGTGGCCGCGAACGTCGTCGTCCCATTCCGTGACCCCATCCGGCATGAGCAGCCGCACCACTGCGGGCATTCCGTTCGCGCGTTCCTGCGCGACCTCGGCCTGACGGGTCAGACAGCGCCGGTCATAGCGCGTCGGTTCCGACCGTGCGCGCTGCGCATCGCGCATCGCCGCGAGCCGGGCAGGGGTGCACGTGCACCAGTACGCATTGCCGTCGGCGACGAGCCTGTCGGCGTGCTCGCGATAGATGGCGATGCGCAACGACTGGATGTACGGGTCGTGGGGACCGCCGACCTCGGGGCCCTCACTCCAGTTGAGCCCCAGCCAGCTCAGCGTTTCGAGGATGAGCGCCTCGGTTCCGGGGATGTAGCGCTCCTGGTCGGTGTCCTCGATGCGCAGGATGAAGTCCCCGCCCGCATGACATGCGGCGAGCCATGCGAACAAGGCCGTCCGAACGGAGCCGAAATGCAGCGCACCGGTTGGTGATGGCGCGAAACGGGTGCGAACCCGCGCGTCCGGCACTAGGACAAACTCAGCGCGGCGCGAAGAGCACGAGTGTCAGGATGGTCCACGCCAGCAACCCGACGATGAGCATCGGCGCGTCGAGGTTGGAGACCACGACGGCCATGACGCGTGGCGAGCCCCCGCCACCGGTCGATGTGGCCGCGTCGCCGACCCGAACCACGCCCGGGGGCTTGCCGACGTCGGCCATTCCCCACGGCGGAGGCGGAGCCAGTGGGGTGCCGCGCGGTGTGACATGCACCTCCTCGTCCTGACGCCGCAACCGCTCCTCGTAGAGGATGCCCACGATGAGGAACGTGCCGAGCCCACCCGTCGCCAGGCCCATCAGGATGAGGATGATGCCGAGCGCCGTGTTGAGATAGTCGTTGTAGACGTGGCCCCCGAGCAGGTCGAGGACGCCCCCGACGATGAGCGCAGCGGCCACGAGGCCGAAGCCCAGGGTCTTGCCGGCGATCTCGCGGATTGGCATGCCGCGAGTATACCGGCGCGCTGAGTACGCCTCGCGACCGGTGACCGAACCTAAGATTGGCGGTCGCGCCCGCATCGTCTAGCGGTCAGGACACCACCCTTTCAAGGTGGTAACCGGGGTTCAACTCCCCGTGCGGGTAGCTGACCTGTTCTATGGTCAGTTCCAAGGGTTCGAGGAACGCGTATCAGTCACAGGCGACGACGTAGCGCTGGGCGTGCCAGCGTGTAAGTCATGCCAGCGTGTAAGTCAGAGGAACGTGACGCGGGGCGCTTCCTGCTTGCCCTGGGCGAAACCTGCACGGGCGGCCGGGACGCGGTTCGCCGGATCCATCAGGTTCGTGCCCATAGCGGCTCGGGAATCGGCGTCCGGAGTGATCACCTCGACGTGGCTGCCCTGCTTGCGCAGGGCCTCCACGTGGCTTGCCAGGTCGGTGCCCGGAAATCTGCGGAGGCCCTCGAACTGGCCTTCCGGTGGAGTCCCGCTCCGTCCGCCCAACGGCGAGAGCACCACGACGTGCGCATAGCCCGAGGCAAGGTCGGCGTTTTCGGTAGCGCGCACGCCACCGTCGATGTAGCGACTCCCGTTGATGGCGACCGTTGGGACAACACCGGGCGCGGCAGTGCTCGCGGTGACCGCGTCCACAAGATCGACCCCGGAATCGCGGTCGAACGCAGCCAACTCGCCGGTCTGCGCGTCGACGGCCGTCACGATCATCGGCCTGTCCGGCCATTCAGGGCGAGGCAGCCTGGCGGCGACCATTGCTCGGCGCTGTTCCGCCCCGGGTCCGAGGGCTTTGTCGCTCTCCAACCCGAACGCGCCCATCGCACGCTGTAGATCGGCTGCCGAGGTGGCGGCGGCGCCGATGGCCCTCATCCGCTCGAACACCGGGGCCATGGGCAGGGACGGCGGCCGTTCCCGGTTCTGTCCGACCGGTTGAGCAGGCGGGGACAGCACCGCGGCCAAGAGGTCGGCCGCCGGGATACCGCTGCGCACCTGCGCTGCGGCGGTGGCCCCGGCCGATGTGCCGACCACCAAATCGGCGGTCTCACTCATATCGACACCAGCTTCGGCCAAGCCTGCGATGACACCGATCTCCCACGCGTTGCCGGCAGCCCCTCCACCACCGAGAACGAGAGCAACGTTGTGCACCACCCGCACACTATCTCAGTCGGCTGCGGTTTCAGTGCCGGTCCGCAGCGGCGGCCCGTCGACCGCGCAATGCAGTGGGTGCTCCACGGATCGCTTTTGCGCCCCGGGGCGCTGGCCATTGCGGATGGTCGCGGCGGCAAGAAGGCCCCCCGCGGCGCAGATCACCGCCGCGATGAAGGCCGCGTGCTGAAACCCGGTTTCGAACACCGCGGGGTGCAGGTAGCTGTTGCCGGTGATGCCGGCGACCGCGGGGAGCAGCGCGACCGCCAGCAGGCTTCCGGTCCGCGCAACCGTGTTGTTGACGGCGGAGGCAAGGCCGCTTCGCTCTGCAGGCGCGGATGACATCGCCGTTGCCGTGAGCGGCGCCACCGTCAGTGCCAATCCGAAACCGAACACCACCACAGCGGGCAACACCTCGATGAGGTAGTTCCCACCCGAATTGATCCGCGCAAAAAGCGCGAGCCCGGCCGCGACCACAATCGGTCCAACCGACATCTGCAAACGGGGTCCGATTCGTGCAGAGAGCGCGCCTGAGCGCGACGACAGCGCGAACAACATGAACGTGATTGGCAGCAACGATGCGCCCGCCGCCGTGGGACCGTAGTGCGACACCTGCTGCAGCTCGATGGGGAGGAGGAAGAACATCCCGCCGAGCATCCCGTAGATGAGGAGCGTCACCCCGTTCGTCGCGCTGAACTGGCGTGACTTGAAGATGTCGAGGGGAACGATCGGCGCCCGAACGCGCAGCTCGACGATGATGAACGCGACCAGCGATACGATGCCGATGATCAGGGCACCCACGACCGGGCCAGACGTCCACCGACCGCTCGATCCCTGGATGAGCCCGTATGAGATGCCCACCAGCGCGAGGATGGTGAGCGCGCTGCCGGCGATGTCGATGTACCCGCTCGCGTTGGGATCCCGCGTCTCTGGAACGTGCCGAATCGAGATGTAGATCACCGCTGCGGCGATCGGTACGTTGATCAGGAAGATCAACCGCCAGGACACGGCGGTGATCAGGAAGCCTCCGACAAACGGACCGATCGCCGTGGCGACGCCGCCGAGGCCTGACCATGCGCCGATGACCCGCCCGCGCTCACCGGGAACGAACGAGGCCTCGAGAATGGCGAGGCTTCCGGGCGTGAGCAGCGCGCCACCGACACCCTGCAATCCTCGTGCGGCGATCAGCAGGCCGATGTTGGGAGCGGTCGCGCAGATGAGTGACGCGACCGCGAACCACGCCACACCGATGACGAAGACCTTCCTGCGCCCGTACCGGTCGGACAGCGCGCCCGACAGCAGGATGAGACCGGCAAGGGTGAGCAGGTAGCCCGCCGATACCCATTGCAGGCCATCGATCTGAGCGTGGAACTCCTTGCCGATGGCCGGCTGCGCAATCCCGACGACGGTGGCGTCGAGCTGCGCCATCGCGCTTCCGAACACCGTCGCCGTGAGCACCCACTTCCCGCGGGCGGTGGAGAGATGCAGGCCGCCGGCGTCCTCGGGGATGCTCGCGACGGCTGAGGGGCCGCCTTCAGTCACCCCATTCGACGTCGCCGTAGAAACCCCGTGGCTTGGGGTGACGATTGTAGGCGGCAACTCCCTTGCGACTGGCGGCGATGGTCGTGGTCGTGCCATGCCCCGGAAGCACGACTGTTTCCTCCGGTAATGGCAGCAACTTGGCGGTGATGCTCTCCATGATGGTTTCCAGGTCGCCATGCGCGCTGGTCTTGCCCGGACCGCCCCCGAACAGGGTGTCGCCGGTGATCACCGCGGTGCCGACGCGCAACGAGATGCTGCCGGGCGTGTGGCCCGGCGTGTGGATGATGCCGATCCGAACGCTGCCGACCGGGACCTCGGCGCCGTCGTCGAGGCGGCCATCGATGCGCTCCTCAGGGATCTTCACCTCGTGGCTGCCGACCAGGACCGGAGCGCCTGTCGCGGACCGCACCGCGTCATAGGTCATCCAGTGATCGGGGTGCCAGTGCGTCGCGATCACGGTCTGCACCCCACCCTCGGCGGCGATTGCCGCGAGCAGCGGTTCCTCATCGAGCGGCATGTCAACCAGCGCCGCCACTCCGGAGGACACGTCGCGTACCACGTACGCGTTGTTCCCGTACGGCCCCATCGGGCCGATCTTGACGATGCGGACACCACCGTCCTCGAAGACGGTGATCTCAGCGCCGCCCACGCGCTCCCGACTTGGCGGGCGCCTTTCGCGACGCGACCGGTTTTGGTGCATCTCCCTTGGCTGCCGCCTCGGCGCGAAGTGACGCCTTGAAGGCACGCTTCTGTGCCTGGTAGTGCTCGCGTTCCGCGACCGTTCTGACGTCTGCGAGGGTCGGCCAGTCTGGAGCGACGCTCTCCCATCCGGCCGGCGTGACCCCCAGGTGTTTGGCGACGACCCCGACCATGATCCGCGCCTTGGCGGCGCCGAAGCCGGGCAGCGCGGCGAATCGTCGAAGCAACTCCTTCGCGTCGCCGGCCTCTGTCCAGATCCTGGTCGTCTCCCCGCCGTACTCGTCGGTGATCACCTTGCAGAGCCCGTAGACGCGTTGCGCCATGCTCACGGGGAAGCGATGCAGCGCCGGCGGCGTCCGGAACGCCTGCTCAACCCTGGCCGGATCCATGGCCGCAACCTCAACCGGGTCGATGGTGCCGAGGCGTTCGCGCATGCGCAGCGGCCCCTGGAACGCCCACTCGATCGGCACCTGCTGGTCGAGGCAGAAGCCGATGAGGAGCGCCGTGGGATCCTCGCTGATGAGCTGATCGGCCTCGGGATCGCCGGTCCACTGCAGCCGCAGGGTCGTCGCGACGGGCTTCTCCACGGCGTGTACGGTAGCGCGCCGCGGGTTGGAACTGAGGCAATAGCTCGCGACTGCGTACACTCGGCGCATGTCGTGGCTCGGGCGTCTTTTCGGGTCGAAGCCATCGGCTGCGCCGCTGAACAGCGTGGTCGTCGCAAGCGACCTCGTCCAGCCCCTGACCGCGACTGGCGCCGAGCTCGCGACGGCCGTCGATGCCGCCCTCCGCGCCTATCTCGACGCGCAGGCGAAAGCGCTGGCCGCCGGCGAGCCCGAGCGAATTCCCTTCTGGCTGCGCCGCGACGTCGAAAACGCGGGCGACCTCGAGGACGAGCTCCGCGACCGCGTCATCCAGCGTCGAGCGGCCGAGGAAGAAGCGCGCTGATCACGTCCCGTCGGGAAGGCTGACGATGCGAGCGCTGGTATTCAAGGACGTCGGCACGGTTGAGCTCGTCGACGTGCCGAAACCCCGCATCCAGGAATCCGGGGACGCGCTGGTCCGCGTGACCAGGTCGGCGATCTGTGGCAGCGACCTGCACGTGGTCCACGGCCGCATCCCCGGGATGAGCCCGGGCGGCATTCTGGGCCATGAGTTCGTCGGTGTCGTGGAGGCCGTTGACGGCGGCGTGGGGCGCTTTGCCGAGGGAGATCGCGTGGTCGGTTCGTTCACCATCCCCTGCGGCGAGTGCTGGTACTGCGGGCGGCGTCTCTTCAGCCGCTGCCCCGACCAGCGAGTGTTCGGGTACGGGTCGTTCTTCGGCGACGTCGCCGGGGCGCAGGCGGAGTACGTCCGCGTGCCTGCCGCCGACCTCGTGCTTCACGCTGTCGCGGACACGATGAGCGACGAGCAGGCGCTCTTCGTCGGGGACATCTTCACGACCGGGTTCGATTGCGCGAGCGAGGCGCGGATCGAGCAGGGTGACGTGGTCGCCATCGTCGGTTGCGGTCCGGTTGGCCTGATGGCCATCCTCGGATCGCGAGGTTTCGAGCCGTCGACGATCTACGCGGTGGATACCGTGTCGGAGCGTCTCGAGATGGCGCAAACGCTCGGCGCGATACCGGTGAACCCCAACGAGGTGCACGTCCCGAGCTTCATCCAGGATCGAACCGGCGGCCGCGGCGCCGACGCCGTCCTGGAGTGCGTCGGACTGGTGGCCGCGCTCCTCGAATGCATCGACATCGCGCGCGCAGGCGGGCGCATCAGCGTCATCGGCGTGCACAGCGACCAGGAGCTCGCGCTGCCGCTCAACACCACGTTCATCAAGGCGATCGACCTCAAGTTCTGCGGCACCGCGAACATCATCGGGCGCTGGGACGAGTCGCTTGCCATGGTGTCGAGCGGCGCAGTCCACCCCGAGGCGATCATCTCGCATCGCCTGGCGCTCGAGGAGGGGGTGCGCGGCTACCGGTTGTTCGACCGGCGCGAGGCCCTAAAGGTCGTGCTCACACCCTGAAGCGCGACATCACCCGGTGACGCGACCACCGGTGAGGTCGATGGTGACGCCCGTGATCCACGATGACTGCGGGGTGGCGAGAAAGAGGGCAGCGTTTGCGACATCGTCGACGGTGCCGAGACGGCGCAGAGGGAATGCCTGGGCGAGTTGAGCGCGGGCGGACGCGGGCATGAGCCCGATGAGCCGGTCGGTCTCGATGGCAGACGGGGCAATGCAGTTGATGCGCACACCGTGCGGCGCGAAGTCGGCTGCGAGGTGGCGGGTCAGCATCACGATGCCGGCCTTGGCGGCGGCGTATGCGACCGAGGCACCACCCGGCTGCCGTCCGGCGGTCGAGGACATCGTCACGATGGATCCCCGGCGCCGTTCGATCATGCCGAGCGCGAAGGCACGGACGGGGATGTATGCAGCCGTGAGATTGGTGTCGATCACCCCGCGCCATCGCTTCGCATCGAGTTCGCCGATCGGTTCGGGGCGCCCGTCGCCACCGGCAAACGCGAGGAGCACCGTCGCCGGCCCGAACGCGGCCTCGGTTCCGGCACGCAGCGCGTCGACGTCCTCCTGACTGGTGCAGTCGGCCGCGATGCCGACGGCTCGGCCACCGCTGGAGGTCATCGACGCCACCACGGCGTCGAGCGCAGCCCAATCACGCCCCGACACGACCACCGCGGCCCCGAGCTGAGCGAATCGGCGAGCCGACCCTGCGCCGATGCCACGTGATCCACCGGTGACGACGACCACCTCATTGGTGAGGTCGGGACCGTCGTGAGCGACTGGGGTTGCCATGACATTGATCTTACAGTATGTATGCTGAAAGATGGCGATGGGATTCGACCGTCAGGCCTCCCAAGCGCGCGGCGCACATGGCTCTGCAAGCATCGTAGCGCCAAGTTGGCTCAGCAGGTCTTGACATGGCACCATCAGCGATGCCATAGTGATGCCATGGACCTTCGCCCATATGTCGAGACCATTCATCAGCAGCTGGCCGACGCCGCCGGAGCCGCGGGCGACGAGGCTGAGGCGCTCGCCGAACGCCTCGTCGCCCCGCTCGACGCCGCCATCCGCCTCGCGCTGCAGGATGCGCTCGGGGCCGCGGTGGACGAGATCACCCGCGAGCTCGCGCCGGGTTCGGTCGAGTTGCGCATCCGCGGTCGCAATCCGGAGTTCGTCGTCACTCCTGCGCCGGCGGAGCCTGGCTCCGACGACTTCGCGGAAACCCGCCGTGACGAAGGGCCGCCGTTCGTGCCGTCGAGCTCGGGGGACACTGATGACGGGGCGACCTCGCGGATCAACCTGCGCATGCCCGAATACCTCAAGACGAGGGTCGAGCAGGCGGCGAGCAGCGAGGGACTCTCCGTCAACACCTGGCTCGTTCGTGCAGCGGGCTTCGCACTTGATCGAACCGACCCGAGCCGCCGCCGAGAGGGGCGAGCCGCGCCCGGGTCGGGCCGCTACACGGGCTGGGTTCGCTAACCGCCCATCACCGGAGCAACAGCCATGCCTCTCTTCGACACCCCCCGACCGATCCTCGTCACCGTCGACATCGGGGTCGGCGACGTGCGGATCACCGCGACCAATCGGACTGACACCTTCGTCGAGGTGCGCCCCACCGACCCGTCCAAGAAGGCCGACGTCGCCGCCGCCGAGCAGACGCGCGTCGAATGCTCTGACGGAAGGCTGCTGGTCAAAGGCCCCAAGGGATGGCGGCGCTACTCGCTCCGCGGCGGCGGAGAGTTCGATCGACGTCCAGATCGACCTGCCGGTGGGCTCGCAGCTCCGCGGGGAGGCGGGGGTCGCCGCGCTGCACTGCACCGGCGCCCTCGGCGAGTGCCGCTACACCACGGGCGTCGGCGACCTCCACGTCGAGGAGGCGAGGCCTGTGCATCTCACCACCGGTGCCGGTGACATCGCGGTGGACCGGGCCGGCGGCCACGCGCAGATCGTCACCGGGTCGGGCGCCGTACGGGTCGGATCGGTCGACGGAACGGCCGAGATCAAGGGGTCCAACGGCAGCACCTGGGTCGGTGACATCTCCAAAGACCTCCGCGTGGTCGCCGCGAACGGTTCCATCTCCGTCGACCATTCGCACGCGACAGTGGTCGCCAAGACGGCCAATGGGGACGTCAGCCTCGGCGACGTGGCCGGCGGAACCGTGATGGCCCACACGGCGATGGGAAGGGTCGACATCGGGATTCGCGAGGGGGTCGCAGCCTGGCTGGATCTCGACACCAAGTTCGGCAAGGTCTACAACGATCTCGACTCCGCGGCCCGTCCTCAGCCGGGGGAGCAAACCGTCGAGGTCCGCGCACGGACCTCGTTTGGTGACATCACCATCCATCGGGCGGTCACGACCGCCCCTGCGGCGGCCTCGAGATGAGCGCGCGGCTTGCTGTGCAGGTCACCGGACTGCGCAAGTCCTTCGGCGACAAGCTGATCCTCGACGGCATCGACCTCGCGATCGCCGAGGGGACGGTGTTCGCGCTGCTCGGCCCCAACGGCGCCGGTAAGACGACAACCGTGCAGATCCTCTCAACGCTTCTGCGAGCCGATGCGGGCGATATCCGTGTCGCGGGCTTCGACGTGACGCGCGAGCCGCAGGCAGTCCGCGATGCCATCGGCGTCACCGGGCAGTTCTCGGCGGTGGACTACCTGCTCACCGGCAGGGAGAACCTGCTTCTGATGGCTGATCTCCATCACCTCGGCCGCGGTGCCGGTCGTGCTCGCGTCGACGAACTGCTCACCCGCTTCGACCTCGTCGATGCGGCCGGACAGATGGTGATGAAGTATTCGGGCGGCATGCGTCGCCGCCTCGACCTGGCGATGACGCTCATCGGCGACCCGCGGATCATCTTCCTCGACGAGCCCACCACCGGTCTCGATCCGCGCAGCCGCCACACCATGTGGCAGATCACCCGTGAGCTTGCGGCAACGGGTGTAAGCATCCTGCTCACCACTCAGAACCTCGACGAGGCGGACGAGCTCGCCGGCCGGATCGCGGTGCTGGACCAGGGCCGCGTGGTGGCCGAGGGCAGGCCCGACGAGCTCAAGCGCCGCGTCCCGGGTGGTCGCGTCCGGCTCCATTTCCGCGAGCCTATCGCGATGAGCGAGGCTGCGCGCGTTCTGGGGCGTGAGGCAAACGAGGCCGACGCGCTCGTTCTCGACGTCCCCACCGACGGTACACCGCAGTCACTGAGGAACCTGCTCGACCGGCTTGACGAGAAGGCATTGCACGTCGAGACGGTGACCGTGCAGACGCCTGACCTCGACGACGTGTTCTTCGCGCTGACGCGGCGGGAGGGGAGGGCATGAACTGCGGAGGGCACGGGGTCGGAACGCCTTTGGCGTCCCGCCCCTCGCTCTCGCCCGGGGGGGTAGCCCGGGCTCCGAGACGGCCCTCCTCCGTTCATGCCCTCCCCTCCCTTCGGGCACAGTCATGAGCACGTCGGCATACCCGCTGCACGACTCGGCGACGATGCTTCGTCGCGATCTTCGCCACTCGCTTCGCTATCCGATGATGGCCATCGGCGGTCTGCTGGTCCCCGTCTTTCTGCTCGTGCTGTTCGTGGGCGTGTTCGGCAGCACACTGAGCGCCGGGCTCGGATCAGCGGCACCAGCCGGCGGTCACTACATCGACTACCTCACCCCCGGGATTCTCGTGATCACCGCCGGCGCAAGCGCCGCCGCGACCGCGATCAATGTGTGCATCGATATGAATGAAGGCATCGTCGCGCGCTTTCGCACCATGGCCATCACGCGCACGTCCGTGTTGACCGGACAGGTGCTCGGAAGCCTGACGCGCACCGTGATCAGCGGCGTGCTGGTCATCGCCGTCGCGGCCGGGCTCGGTTTCCGCTCGAGCGCAAGCCCGCTGGAATGGCTCGCCATGGCGGGACTCTTCACAGGATTGACCCTCGCCCTCACCTGGCTCGCGATCGGCTTCGGCCTGACTGCCAAGACTCCCGCAGGCGCAAACAGCCTGTCACTGATCCCGCAGTTCCTCCCCTTCATCAGCAGCGCTTTCGTACCCACCGCCTCGATGCCCGCGGGCGTGCGCTGGTTCGCGGAGAACCAGCCGTTCACACCGATCATCAACACGATTCGCGGACTGCTCACCGCGACCCCGATCGGCAACGCATGGATCGTGGCCATTGCCTGGTGCGTCGTGATCACAGCCATCGGCTACGTCTGGTCGCGTGCGCGGTACGACCGCTACGAGAAGCGATAGTCGGCCGGCGACGACGCAAGCATCAACGACGCGATGCGGCGATGTCACCGCGGACGAGGGTGACCCTTGGGTCGATGACCCCGTAGAGGACGTCGACCAGGATGTTGGCGACAACCACGAAGGCCGAGGTGACGAGGACGATCCCCTGCACAGTGGGCCGATCCTGGTTGAAGATCGCCTGAACGACCGCCCGTCCCAACCCCGGAAGGTCAAAGACGATCTCGGTGACAATGGCTCCACCGAGCACGGCGGCGAGGTCGATCCCGAACTGGGTCATGATCGGTGAGGTCGCCGCATGTATCGCGTGCCGGTAGAGCACTCGCCGCTCTGAGAGCCCCCTGGCGCGTGCCGCCGTGATGTAGTCCTGGCCGAGAACGTCGCGCAGCGAACTTCGCCAGAGGCGGACATACGTGGCCGACGACACGAGGGCCAGCGTGAGCCACGGTAGGACCAGGCCGTGCGCCCACTCCAGTGGGTTCACTTGAAATGGTGTCCAATTGAAGCCGGGGGATGGGAAGAGAGCGAGCCCAGGAGTTAGGACGCCGCAGAACAGGTAGATGAGCGCGATGCCGAGCATGAAGGTGGGGACGGACAGCCCGGCGAGGATGAACAGCGTAGCGCTGCGCGCCCCAACGCTCGTGGAGCGCCGAGCCGCGCGACTCCCGACCAGCAGGCCGACGCCCATCCAGATGATCCCGGCCGGGATGGCCAGGGAGAGATCGACCGGCAGGGCCCGCAGGATGATGCTCGTCACCGGCTCACCGCTGGCGTACGAGTATCCGAGGTTGCCGTGGAAGATGCGGACGAAGTAGTCGAGGTACTGCTGCCACAGCGGGAGGGTGAGGCCGAGGTTCCGGCGGATTTCCTGGAGCACCCACAGCGGGCAGCCCGGCCTGCACAGCTCCGCCGCCGGGTCGCCCGGTGCCACGAAGTACGCGACGAAGATGAGGGACCAGATCACCCAGAGGGTGATGACGCCCTGGAGCGTGCGGCGGATCAGGTACGAGGCCATGTCAAGAGTCAGCCGAAACCGGTGTCAAGCATCAACCGAAGCCGTGTCAAGGATCAGCTGCACCCCTTATGTCAGGGATCAGCCGGGTCAATACATCGGGATGGTCCCAGGGGATGGAGTCGAACCATCGGTACACGGTTTTACAGACCGCTGCCTTGACCACTTGGCTACCCTGGGTCAGCCGCTCACCGCTCGCGTTCGACCGCGGCAACGGGTAAGGATACGGGCGAGCTACACCCTCAGCGACGAGTGGCCGGCAGCATCGCACGAAGCTCCGGCTCCTTCAGATAGCGAGCCACGACCGCGAGCGCCTCATCGGGACCCCCGGCGAGGGAATCGGCGAACCATCCTCCGTCGTACGGGGCGTTCACCTCGCGGAGCAGATCCGCGGCCGGCTGGTGGCGGGGCGGAGGCACATCCGGAACGAGCTTGTACGCGAGGATCACGCGGTTGCCGGCTCTGGCGATGCCGACTTCCGCGATGACGTCCCAGCGGGTGAGGCTGCTGTACGGGTACTGGCGCTGGACCAGGCCGTCGCGGGTCAGCTCGAGGGCCGGGCGAAGCACGATCGCCGTGGTGACGAGGCCGATGAGGGGGGCGGCGATGATGAACCACCCGATGGTCGCACCGATCAGCAGGCAGATCACGCCGGCGATCTCGGTGACCGCCAGCAGCGGAAGCACGAGCGCGACCGGTCGGCGAGCGCGAAACACGATCCGTCCGCGTCGAATCGTGAGCGACGCGGGAAGCTCCGCGGAGCTGGGTGCCTCAGCCATCGGATCGATCGTAGCCGCGCCTGCCATCCTTGCCGGATGGTTGCCGGCCGCGTGCGCTGATGCTCCTCGACATCGGGTCGGTGCTGGGCGGCCTCGGGCTGGCCGTGGTCGCATTCCTCGTGGTGATCCTGGTCTGCGTGGTGATCCTCGGGCTGCTGGCGGCCATCCTCCCGTCCTATGCGGAGCGCGACGCAGCACGTCTAGCGGCGACGGAGGCATCGATCTCCGAGGCCGACTCCGAACCCGCGGCCGGGGAGGGGGCGTCCGAGGAATCGTAGGGGACTTGCGTTGACAGCTCGTCCCGGTCTAACATTCATAAGCGATCCTTTATGAAAGATTCCTTTATGGGTTCCGACGCCCCGTCGCGGCCGCCGCGGCGAGCCCTCCCGGGGAGCATCGCCATCGGCGCGAGCGACCTCTCGGTGCATTTCGAGGGGCTCGCCAACCCCACACGGCTGCTCATCGTCGAGCGGCTGGCGGCGACCTCTGAGATGCGTGTCTCCGAGCTCGCGGACTTCTGCCAGGTGAGCCAGCCCCGCATGAGCTGGCATCTGCGCATCCTCCGCAAGGCGGAGGTGATCCGGACCCGTCGCGAAGGGCGTGAGGTGTTCTGCCGCCTCGATCGCGACGCCATTGCCAACCACTTCAAGAGCTTCTCTCGGTTGATCTCCTCAGCAGGGGTCCCCACCGAGATCACATCACCAACACCGATACACGAGGGCGCGTCGTGAGCAACAAGGTAAGAGTTGCGATCATCGGCGTGGGCAACTGCGCCTCGTCGTTCGTCCAGGGACTCGAGTACTACAAGAACGCTGATCCGAACGACACCGTGCCGGGCCTCATGCACGTGAGCCTCGGTGGCTACCACATCTCCGACATTGAGATCTCAGCAGCATTCGACATCGACAGGGAGAAGGTCGGCAAGGATGTTTCCGAAGCGATCTTCAGCGGGCTGAACAACACCGTGAAGTTCAGCGATGTTCCGAGGCTGAACATTCCTGTGCAGCGCGGCATGACCCACGACGGGCTCGGCAAGTACCTGTCCGAGGTGATCACCAAGGCGCCCGGCTCGACGGTGGACATCGCCCAGGTGCTCAAGGACACGGGTACCGACGTGGTGGTCAACTATCTGCCGGTCGGCAGCGAGGCCGCAACCCGCTGGTACACCGAGCAGATCCTCGAGGCGCCGTGCGCGATGGTGAACTGCATGCCGGTGTTCATCGCCCGCGAGGACTACTGGCAGGCGCGCTTCCGCAAGGCCGGTGTGCCGATCATCGGTGACGACATCAAGTCGCAGGTTGGCGCCACCATCGTCCATCGCGTCCTGACCCACCTGTTCCGGGAGCGCGGGGTTGAGCTGGAGAACACCTACCAGCTGAACTTCGGCGGCAACACCGACTTTCTCAACATGCTCGAGCGCGAGCGGCTGATGAGCAAGAAGATCAGCAAGACCAACAGCGTGCAGTCGCAGCTGGCGACGCCCATGGCCAAGGAGCACATCCACATCGGACCGTCGGACTACGTGCCCTGGCTCAACGACCGCAAGTGGGCGTTCATCCGCCTCGAGGGCAAGTCCTTCGGCGACGTGCCGCTCAACGTCGAGCTGAAGCTCGAGGTCCATGACTTCCCGAACAGCGCGGGCATCGTCATCGACGCGGTGCGCTGCTGCAAGCTCGGCCTCGATCGCGGCCTCAGTGGCACGCTCGAAGGACCGGCCTCGTACTTCATGAAGTCACCGCCGCGCCAGGTCTCGGACGACGAGGCGCACCGTGCGACTGAGGAATTCATCGCCGGCGTTGAGGTCAACGGAGAGCGGCGCAACGGACGCACCGCCGAGGTCCTCGCCGGCGCAGCGGAGGCGGAACCCGCCACGCCCGCGACGAATTAGCCACCGACCAACCGGGGAGAGCCGACAGCGTTGACGCAGGCCGGCGATGTGGCGGCGAGACCGCGCGCACGTGAACGTGCTGCGCGGGATCCGATGCTGCCGTATTACGCCTACCGAGGCGCCGAGGCTCTGGTCGGTGCGCTCCCGCAGTCGGTGTCGTACTGGCTCGGCGACCGTGCAGCCGACGCGCTGCTCGCCACCGTGCCGGACCGGTTCGACGGTCTCCGCGACAACCTCCGGCACGTCATCCCGGGCATCGGCGACAGGGCGCTCAAGCGCCTGGTGCGCCGCAACCTTCGCAACCTCACCCATTGCTGGGTCGACGTGATGGAGATGTCGTCGCGGCGCACCGACCTGCCGTCGCGGATCGACATGATCGACCTGCATCACTTCGAGGAGGCAATCGCGCGGGGGAATGGCGTGGTCGTGGCGTCGATGCACTTCGGGTCGTGGGAGGTCGGCCTCGCGGGATGGAACAAGATGGGCGGCAAGATGGCGTTGCTCGCCGAGGTCCTGCGACCGAAGGAGCTCTTCGACCGGGTGATCGGGGCCCGGCGCGCCCAGGGCGTCCACATCATCCCGATCGACACCCAGGCGATGCGCGACGGCGATCCCCAGGCTGCCCGGCGTCTCGGCGCGGCGTCGATGCGCGAGGTCTTCAAGGTCCTGCGGTCCGGCGGTGTCGTGGCGATGGCGCTCGACCGCGACCTCATCGGGAACGGTGAGCCACTCGAGTTCTTCGGCCGGCCGGCGCCGATCCCGATCGGTGCGGTGGAGATCGCCATACGCGCCGGCGCCGCGATCGTCCCGATCCTGCTGTTCCGCAACCGCTACCGCGTGCGGGCGGTGGTGCATCCGGAGATTCGGTACTCGCCGGATGCGCCCAGGGAGGCCGAGGTGCGCAAGACTGCGCAGATGCTGCTCGGCATCTTCGAGGACGCCATCCGCCTGCATCCCGAGCAGTGGCATGTGCTTGACCCCATCTGGCCGGCGACCGCGCAGCAATGAAGATCTGCCTCGTCTCCCCCTACGACTTTATGCACCCGGGGGGCGTCACCGAGCATGTCCGGCACCTGTCCGCCAAGCTCCGGGCCCGCGGCCATGACGTGACCGTGCTCGCGCCGTCAAGCCGCGTCGGCGACGACCACGGCATTCCCGGGTATGTGCGCATCGGCCGCAGCGTGCCGGTACGGACCAACGGCTCCGTGGCTCGCATCGCGCTGTCGTTCCACCTCGTGCGCCGGGTGCGCGCGCTGCTCAACGAGAACCACTTCGACGTCGTGCACTATCACGAGCCGCTCGTGCCCTCGTTGCCGATCACCGTGCTGCGGTTTCACAGCGGCGCGAATGTCGGCACCTTCCACGCGATGGCCCGGCGCAACCTCGGGTACTACTACGGGCGGCCCTTCCTCAAACGCTATTTCAACCGGCTTCACGTCCACGTGGCGGTGAGCGTGCCGGCGCGTGACTTCATCGCACGGTACTTCGAAGGCGAGTACCGGGTCGTCCCCAACGGCATCGACTGCTCGCGATTCAACCCGAATCATTCCCAGCTCGACGAGCTGCGCACGCCCGGCAAGGCCACGATTCTGTTCGTCGGCCGGCTCGAGTCACGCAAGGGCCTGCCGACGCTGCTCGAGGCGTACGGTCAGCTCCGCCGCGTTCGCGATGACGCGCGCCTCGTCGTGGTCGGTGATGGGCCGATGCGCTGGGGGTATGAGAGCCAGGTCGCCGCGATGGGCATCCCCGACGTCGAGTTCGCCGGCCGGGTCTCCTCCGAGCTCCTGCCGAGGTACTACGCATCGGCCGACATCTTCAGCGCTCCGGCGACTGGCGGCGAGAGCTTCGGCATCGTGCTCCTCGAGGCGATGGCCAGTGGCGTGCCGGTGGTCGCATCGTCGATCCCCGGCTTCAGCAGCGTGATCGCGCATGAGGTCGACGGCGTGCTGGTTCCACCCCGCCACCCAAAGGAGTGGGCGGCAGCACTTGGCGCGCTGCTCGACGATCCGTCACGACGCACAGCGATGAGCGAGCGGGGACTCGCCAAGGCGCAGTTGTACGACTGGGAACACGTTGTCGACGAGGTTCTCGACGTGTATCGCGTGGCACGCGAACGTGCCGGAGCGAGCGCGGTGGTATCCGGTGTTCACGTCCAGGCTCCAGGACTGGGTTAGGTCCGGCGCGCGGCGCGTCGTTCCTGCCCTTCGTGCACTGCACCTGACACCGAACATCCTGACCATGCTCGGCCTTTGCATCTGCGCCGGCTCGGCGGTCCTCATCGCGCTCGGCTTCCTCCTCCCCGGCGGTCTCCTGCTGCTGATCGCGAGCGGCTTCGACATCCTCGACGGCGCCCTTGCCCGCGTCACCGGCCGCGAGCAGCGCTACGGTGCGTTCCTCGACTCGACGGTGGACCGCTACGCCGAGGCGATGACCTCGATCGCACTCCTCTATTACTTCATCTTTCACGGCCACCACACGCTCGAGCCGATGCTCGTCGTGTTCGCGCTCACCGGCTCGCTGCTGGTGTCCTATGTGCGTGCGCGAGCCCAGTCGCTCGGCTTCAACGGTGACGGTGGTCTCCTGGCCCGCCCGGAGCGCGTCGTGATCACGGTCATCGGTCTGGTGATCGCGCCGCTGCTCATCTGGGCGCTCTGGATCCTCGCCGTCCTCACCAACGTCACCGCCGTGCAGCGGATCTGGGTGGTGTGGAAGCAAGCGCGTCGCATCGCTGCCGAGAGCCGCAGCGTGACCGGAGTGCCAACCGGCTAGGCATATCACGGGAGCGCGAGATCCAGGCGTGGATCCTCGGCGATCCCATCACGCCGTATCTCGAAGTGCAGATGCGGTCCGGTGGCATTCCCGGTCGACCCCACGGTTCCGATGACCTCGCCGCCGAGCACGAGGTCACCAGTCGCGATCAGCACGCTGTCGAGATGTCCGTAGAGGCTGCTCAGGCCGTCGCCGTGGTCGATGATCACGTGCAGGCCATATCCTGTGCCCGACACCACGACGGTCGCGATACCGGGCAGGGTTGCCATCACCGGGGTCCCGCGTGACGCTGCAAGGTCGATGCCCGAATGCCAGTGTCCGCCCGGACATGCGAGGTCGATTGGCTCGAACGCGAAGCTGGTGCAGCCGAAGCCCTGCGACACCCACGAATAGGCGATCGGCTTCACGAAGGTCACCCCCGACGGGTTGCTGACGACCGCACCACCGGCGACCGCCGTGCCCCCGCAGAGTCCGAGGGCGACGAACGCGGTGAGGGCCGCGAAAGCGCGAATCACAACGCGGTCCGGTGGCGCACGACGTGGTGCGCCGGGGCGAGCGCCCGGTGCATCGACCGGTTGACGTGTCGCATCGCGGTGCGCGCATGGGTCTCGACGTGAGATGCGGAGTGAAGCGTCCCCGGAACCTTGAGAACGATCCAGAGAATCGCCAGCGCGAACAGGCTCTCGGCGATGCCGCTCCCGGCACCGAACCCGACCGCCATCGCGACTCGCAGGATGATCAGCTGAACCGCCTGCATGAACACCGCGACCATGAACAGCCGTAGCCACGTAACGGCGTAACGCCGGGTGTCGGGGAGCACCGAGCACAGCGCGGCCAGGGGTGCGAGCACGATGAGGATGTCCAGCATCGCGGTGCGAATGACATACGAGAGGACGAGAATCACCACCGCCACGACGACACCGAGCGCGAAGAGCGCGTGGAACAGGTCCTGCGATCCCTGGATGAGCGAGACCGTCGCCGGGCTCATCGACCCCGACCAGGGGAGGGTGTCGATGGTGAGCGATCCGCCGAGCGACTGAACCACACCGCCGACCGCGTTGTTCAGGTCGACCGCCATCTGGATGAAATAGATCGACCCGTGCACCATCACGATCGCCGCCATGACCCGCGGGATCGCGATGTGGAGCGCGTACCGCGCATGGCTGGTGTGCTCGAAGATGCTCCGAAGCGACGTGTAGAGGATGACACCGCCGACCAGCACGTCGGCGATCAACGCCATGGAGCCGTTCAGGTGCGCGATCGCCGGGTTCGACGTCAGCGGCCGGATGCCCGAGCCAGTCGGATCAACGGTCGTGAACAGGTAGCGACTCAGCTCGGAGTTGAGATCGTCACGAGCGGTCGCGATGAAATGCGAGAGGACGCCGGTCAACAGCTGGAGGATCGTGCCGAGGGGATCGCGGATCCCCTGCACGATGCCCGGAAGCACTTGCATCCGGCAGGCTCAGTGAATCGTCGTCGGGACGCTGGCGATCAGCGCATGAGTGAGCGTGCCCGCAACCTCGACGCCGATGGTGCCGAAGACGATCCGGCCGATCCACTTCTTGGCCTGAGCGACGCTCGCCGGGTCGACGGCCACGATCTTGTACATGAACGCGACCAGGAACGCGAGCGCGCCGACGCTGGCGAGCAGCCCCTGGGCGATAAGGATCCAGTTGTCGATGAGCGCCTTGAGTTGAACCACGATGGGCGACCTCCGATGACGTGACTCGGTGATCGGTCGCCCCTCCGGCCGTTCCGGGTGAGCACCCGGACAATCAGCAGACTATACGGATCTGTGTATGTCTGTCAAGCGCGACACGGATGCAGGTTGCTCGGGCGGAATCTCCATCATCCGGAGCATCATCAGGCCGCCGGTGCGGAGGAACCGCACGCCAAGTGCGGCGATGAGGACGACGAAGGCGATGTTCAGAAACGTGTCGTAATTCCACGTGATCGTCGTATCGAAGACGATGACGTTGCGGTTGGTCGGCACGGCGCCGGCGACGTTGAAGACAAGCCCAACGATCAGGCCTGCAAGGACCATGGCCGCGTAGGACGCCGTGAAGAGATAGATGCTCACCTGGGCGCCGTAGTACTTGCGGTAGATGTTGAGGATTGGAAGGATGACAAGGTCGGCGAAGATAAAGGCGATCACCCCGGCGAAGCTGATACCGCCCCTCCAGAGCACGGCCGCCAGCGGAACGTTTCCAACGGAACAGACGAAGCTGATCACAGCGATGAGCGGACCGATCAACGCGCCCCAGATCTGGGTCACAGCACCGTGACCGGCGAAGAACACGCTTGACCACACCGAGTTGGGTACCCACGCGCCAAGAGCGCCGGCGATCAGGAATCCGAGCGCCAAGTCCATCCAGAGGCCGACGACATTCATGAAGAAGTAGTGGCTGATGGACGTGAGCGCACGCGCCGAGAAAAGCCGGCGCAGGAATGGCCCCCCGCTCAGGGACATGTCCATGGCGCCGTGCCCTTCCATCCTGCCCAGCAAGCCGCGGTCAGCTTGGCGGCGCGCCTGCTCCACGAGGCGCCGGCGCAGCGTGAACCGGAAGATGACGGCGAGCAGCACGATCATCACCAAGCCGCCGCTGAACTCCGCCGCCAGGAATTGCCAGCCCAGAAGGATGAGCAGCACGAGGCCGAGCTCAAAGACCAGGTTGGTTGAAGCGAACTCAAAGATGACGGCATTCCCGAGCGTCGATCCCTTGCGAAACAGCGTTCGCGCCACAGCAACTGCAGCGTATGAGCAGGACGAAGAGGCCGCCCCGAAGACAGTCGCGAGCGCCACTGATTTCGGCGTGTCCCTGCCCAACAAGCGCGAGACGGCTTGCTTGGAAACGAGCGTCTCGACGACCGCCGACAGCAGGAAACCGAGTGCGAGTGGCCAGAGGACCTGCCAGAACATGGCGAACGACAGTCGGAGCGCCGAGCCGATGTGTTCAAGGATGAACACGATCACGGTCACCCTTCCACGAAGCGCCCGATCGCCTGGCTCAGCTCACGAAGTTTCTCGGCTCCTTCACCGCTCTTGACTGCATCGGCGACGCAATGCTCGACGTGGTCGTCAAGCAACAGAAGAGCGACCCGATCGAGAGCAGCTTTCATGGACTTGACCTGGGTGAGGATGTCGATGCAGTAGCGTTCGTCAGCCACCATTTTCTGGAGGCCTCGCGCCTGGCCCTCGATTCGGGCCAGTCGCCTCTGGACGTCTTCCTTGTGGACGATGTAGCCTGGCATGACCGCACTATACCCCTGGTGGGTATGGGTATAGACCTCGGGCAGACGCCGCGGTCAGGCGATAGACTTGCCAGCCGTCAACTCTCTTGGAGGCATATGAAACTCGCCGCTTTCGCTCGCCAACCGCTGCTCTTCGGTCCATCTCCCGTGCATCCGCTCGAGCGGCTCAGCCGGCACTTGGGCGGCGCCGAGGTGTGGGCCAAGCGCGAGGACTGCAATAGCGGTCTCGCGTTTGGGGGTAACAAAACCCGGAAGCTCGAGTACCTGGTTGCGGACGCGCTCGCCCGGGGCTGCGACACGCTGGTCTCGATCGGCGGTGTGCAGTCCAACCACACCCGCCAGGTCGCGGCGGTCGCAGCACGAATGGGCATGCGTTGCGTGCTCGTCCAGGAGAGCTGGGTGGACTGGCCGGATCCGGTCTATGACAAGGTGGGCAATATCCTGCTCTCCAATATTCTCGGTGCGGATATCCGGATGGTGCGTGAGGGATTCGGTATCGGTTTCAAAGCGAGCTGGGAGCAGGCGCTCGAAGACGTCAGAGCTGCCGGCGGGAATCCGTACCCGATTCCCGCGGGCGCGTCCGACCACCCGCTGGGCGGCCTGGGATTCGCCCGCTGGGCGCAGGAAGTCGAAGAGCAGGAGCGAGCGCTCGGCATCTTCTTCGACACGGTGATCGTCTGTTCGGTGACCGGGAGCACCCAGGCGGGGATGATCGCCGGTTTTGCCGCCCAGGATCGAGCGCGGCGGGTCATTGGCGTCGACGCGTCGGCGAAGCCCACCGAAACGCTCGACCAGGTCACGCGGATCGCTCGACAGACAGCGTCGCTGATCGAGATCGGTCGTGAGCTGCGCAGCGACGAGATCGTCCTCGATGCTCGCTACCATGCCGGGACGTATGGCATCGCCAACGCGCGGACGGTCGAGGCCATCAAGCTCGGTGCGCAGCTGGAGGGAATGATCACCGACCCTGTCTATGAGGGCAAATCCCTTGCTGGCATGATCGACATGGTCACCCGCAAAGAGATTGCACCCAACTCGAAGGTGCTCTATGCCCACCTTGGTGGCCAGCCGGCGCTCAATGGCTACAGTTCGCTGTTTTCCTGAGCCCGGGACCCCCAGGAACTTGCCGGGACGATGTGCGTAGCGGGCAGTGATGGCCAAGACGGCGCGGAGCATCATCTGCGGCGCGGCGGCTTTCGCCTGCGGGGTCCTCCTCGCCAGCTGCTACCCCACCCCCGTATACACGCCCGCCACGGTTCCAAGCGGCGCCGCCGCAGTGCCGATTCGGTTGCTCAGCGAGCGTGGGATCCTGGAGCAGCTTCCTCCGTACGTGATCGGTGCGACCTCGCTCGCTGCGCTCGAAGTTCACTCGTCGACGACCAGTACTGCCCCGCGGCTCGGTGCAGAGGTACCGAGTGGGCCCCCATTGCCGGTGTGGGTGGCGATGTCCTGCTTGCCCTTCCTGTTATCGCGGGCGATGAGATCAAGTCGGTGGTGGCGTGGCGCACCGGGGACACGATCATGGTTGCCGAGGGGCTCCTGCGGACCTGTTCTGGCGGCGAATGCGCGGCATCTCTTCAGTCGATGTATCTCGCCGCGGTCCCCCGGGTGGCGCTTCCGGACGGGATGGTGACCTTCCAAGTCGCCGGCGAGCCGAGCCGGTCAGCGGTGAACCTGCGCGTAGGCGAAGTGACGCCCTCGAGCTAAGTCCAATTCGCATCCGCCGATGGATCTGTCGACGCGGCGGAGGGCGTCCTTCGCGCACCCGGCGCGGCAAAACTTGTACTAATCTCAAAGCCAGCAGACAGCATCGATGTGGAGTGAACGCCATGGCCAGTGAGAAGACCCGGGGAGCCCCCAAGCGCAACGCGAAGAAGCCCAAGGCTGCCGCCATCGCCAAGGCAGCGAAGAAGGCGGCTGCCCAGACGGCAGCCCAGTCGCCTGCCGAGCGCTGACCTGCTCGGACGCGTGTAGCAGAACCTAATGGGAGTCGAGCAGCGCAGCTGAGGGAGGTCTAGCTGACTTCGGCGGCCATCGAGCGCTTACGGAGCTTGTTGCGCTCGTCCGCGTTGAGCACTCGCTTGCGCATGCGAATTCCCACGGGGGTGACCTCGACGAGCTCGTCGTCGATGATGAAGTCGAGGCATTCCTCAAGCGACATCTTCCGTGGCGGGACAAGACGGATGGTCATGTCCTCAGTGGAGGACCGGATGTTGGTCTTCTGCTTCTGCTTGGTCACGTTGAGGTGGATGTCACCGGGCCGGCGGTTGAGCCCGACGATCATGCCCTCGTAAACGGGAGTCCCCGGCGCGATCAGCGGCTGACCGCGCTCCTGCAGCGTCACCAACCCGTAGGCGACGGCGACCCCCGGCTGGCTGGCGGTGAGCACACCCATCCGCGTGGTGGTCGGCAGCGCCCAGGTGCGCTCCCACCCGAGCAACCGCGTCGCCATCACACCGGTGCCGCGCGTCAGGGTGAGGATCTGGCTCCGCAATCCGATGAGCGCGCGCGTCGGCGCGTGGTACGTCAGTCGCACCCCGCCGCCGGCGTCGGTGCGCATGGCGGTCATCTTTGCCCCACGCGTACCGAGCGCGTCGGTGATGGCGCCGACGACGTCCGCCGAGCAGTCGATGACGCAGTCCTCGACGGGTTCCACGCGGTCGCCGTCGATCTCCTTGGTGATGACCGCGGGGCGCGACACCTCGAACTCATAGCCCTCGCGGCGCATGGTCTCGATGAGGATCGCGAGGTGCAGCTCGCCTCGGCCGCTCACATCGAAGATGTCGGCGGTCGGTCCGTCCTCGACACGCAACGCCACGTTGGTGAGCAGCTCACGCTCGAGACGCGCGCGCAGCTGTCGTGACGTGCTGCTGACGGTTGCCTCGCGTCCCGCGAGCGGCGACTGGTTGACCGAGAATTGCATCCGCAGGGTCGGTTCGCCGATCTCCAGGCGGGGCAGCGCCTCGGGATGCTCGGCGTCGGCGATGGTGTCGCCGATTGCGACCGCCGCGAGCCCCGATAGATAGACGATCTCTCCGGCGGTCGCGGAGTCGACGGGGAGCCGTTGGAGCGCCTCGACCGTGAGGACGGTGGCGATGCGCTCGATCTTCCCGGCACCCGACGCCGTGCAGCACACCACGCTCTGCCCCTGGTGGACGGTGCCCCGCTGAATTCGACCCAGCGCCAGCCGGCCGCTCCAGTTGTCGTGATCGAGGTTGCTGACCAGCATCTGCAGGGGGCCATCCGGGTCCGCGAGGGGTGGGGGAACGCTCTGGAGGATGGCGTCGAGGAGCGGCTCAAGGGTTGCGCCTGGATGGGTGAGGTCGGCCGTCGCCGTGCCCTCTCGCGCGTTGGTGTAGAGAACCGGCGCGTCCAGCTGCCACGACTCCTCGGCGAGCTCAAGGAGCAGGTCGTGCGTCGCCTCGACCGTCTCGGCGGGCTGGGCGTTGGTGCGGTCGATCTTGTTGACGACGATGATCGGCTGCAGGCCAAGTGCCATTGCCTGACGGAGCACCACCCGCGTCTGTGGCATCGGGCCTTCCGCCGCGTCGACGAGCAACAGGCAGCCGTCCGCCATCCCGAGCACCCGCTCGACCTCGCCTCCGAAGTCCGCGTGACCAGGAGTATCGATGATGTTGAGCTTGACCCCGTTGTAGCGGACCGATGTGGTCTTGGCGAGGATCGTGATTCCCTTCTCGCGCTCGAGGTCGTTGGAATCCATGATCAATTCGCCCACCTGCTCGTGGGCCGCGAATACCCGCGACTGCTTCAGCAGCGCGTCCACGAGCGTGGTCTTGCCGTGATCGACGTGCGCGATGATCGCGACGTTGCGGAGGTCTGCCCGGCGCTTTTCGCCGGGTACGACAGGAGGTGGCACCTCTCGATTCTGACCGCCCGGCGTTCATCGGCCGCCCGTGACCCATTGCAAGAATTGCTGAATGTGAGCCGCGAGAGCGCTTTCAAGCTCCTGCAGCAACGAGTACTGGCCCTTCGCGGTCGCGGCGGTGTTGTCGTTCAGCTGCTTGAACAGCCCGGACAGGGGTGTTGTCAGACTGCCCAGCGGTCCTGTGTTCGCGACCGGCGATGCACTGGCCAGCGGGAGTGCCGGCCCAGCCCCGGGGGTCGCTGTCGCAACCGCGGGCGGAGCCCAGCTGATGTAGCGACCCGGCGCCTGCGCCGTTTGGGCCGCCGCATGGACGGCGAAGACCGCTACGCCCGCGACTGCAACCACTCCGATGGCCGCGCGGAAACGGGGAATACCAAGCATGGGCAACCTCCAGAGCTCCGGCTGTCTCGGTCGCCCCACCGGCCGTGCCGGTTGATCCCGGCTCCGATATCATACAGATCTGTGTATATTGCGCAGGAAGCGCCAGCACCTGCGTTGGGGTGGAGGGCGCGGCATCACCGCTGAGCATGGCCTCGGAGCGGGAGGGGTCGCCGGTGCGACCGCGAATTTGTCAGCGCCCGAGAGAGCGCGACAATCTGCTTGCGCGAAGGAGGGCGCCGACAAGCTGAGCGGACGCGCGGGTGACCCGTCCCGCTCCGCGACCGTCGACCGAAGACCGCAGTCCTATATTCATCGCGTGAATGCGGCCAGGACGGTCCTGCTCTATGCGGTCGCGGCCATCGTCGGCATCCTTCTCGGGCTCGCGACTGCGCAGGCCACCGTCTCGTGCACCGGGTCGTGCCATGCACAGCCACTTTTCCCGACCTGGCAGAGCGGACTGATCGGCCTGGCATGCGCCGCGGTGGTGGTCATCGCCTGCGCCCTCATCGACGAGGAATTTGTTCCGGTCACGCGCCAGTGGCTCCGGTCGGCCCGGCGTCGCCCACACCGCTGAAGAGCGAAGGTGAGACGATTCAAGAGTGGCTGACCCTGTTTCGCTGATCCTCCCGGCGATGGGTGAGTCCGTGTCCGAGGGGATCGTGTCCCGCTGGCTCAAGGCTGTCGGGGACACTGTCGACGAGGGCGAGCCAATGGTTGAGGTGACCACCGACAAGGTGGACGTCGAGGTCCCGGCGCCCGCAAGCGGACGGCTCACCGAGATCGTCGCGGCAGAGGGGGAGACCGTCGCCGTCGGCGCGACCCTCGCGGTGATCGCGCCCGGGGCCACTGCCGCTCCGGTCGCGCATCCGGCCGCTGCGCCGGAGCCCGCTCCGCCTCCTGTTACAACGCCGCCCCCGCCGTCGCTCAACGCCAACGGCTCGGACGTCGACGCCTCACCGCTGGCCCGGCGCGCCGCAGCGAAAAACGGCATCGACCTGCACGCGGTGCACGGTTCGGGTCCCGGGCGGATCGTGACCAAGGGCGACGTGGTTGCGGCCAACGCCGGCCCCGCTCGCCGGCGGGACACCACCGTTCGCGTCGCCGAGGGCGAGCACGCCGAGCCGATCAAAGGGCCCGCGGCAGCCCTGGTCGACTACATGGAGCAAAGCCGCGACATCCCCACCGCAACCTCCTTCCGCACCGTCGGCGTTGACCTCCTCGACAGCCGCCGGCGCCAGTTGAACAGCGCGCTCGCGACGGGTGGCAACGCCGGCAAGGTGTCCTTCACCCATCTCATCGGGTACGCGGTCGCACGCGCAGCTGCGGCGAGCCCGGCGATGACGACGCATTTTGCGCGCACCAACGATGGCAAGCCGGCTCGCGTACCCGGTCCCGCGCATCTTGGTCTCGCTGTGGACAGCGTCCGCAAGGATGGGTCCCGCTCTCTCGTCGTCCCGGTGATTCGCAATGCCGCGGACCTGCCCTTCAGCGAGTTTCGGGACGAGTACGAACGGCTCATCGAACGCGCGCGCACCAATGCGCTCTCCGCAGACGAGCTCCAGGGCGCGACTTTGACGCTCACCAATCCCGGTGGCATCGGGACTGTCGCCTCCGTCCCCCGGTTGATGCCCGGTCAGGGAACCATCGTCGCTGTCGGCACGATCGGCTATCCGGCGGAGTGGCGCGGCGCTCCAGACACCAGCATTCGTGAACTCGGCGTCGGCAAGGTGATGACCATGAGCAGCACCTACGACCATCGGGTCATCCAGGGCGCTGAGTCCGGTGAGTTCCTTGGACGTATCGAATCACTGCTCGACGGAGCGGAGGGTTTCTACGACGGAGTTTTCGCCAGTCTTGGCCTGATCATGCCGCCCCGGGAGGAAACCCCGCCACGCGTCACGGCGTCCTCGCCGGCGCCAGCTCCGCCGCTCGGCCAGGGCACGCCGGATCGCGTCCTGCTCGGTGCGATGCAGGCGGCGACGTCGCTCGTCAAGGCGCACCGGACCCACGGCCATCTCGGTGCGCACCTCGATCCGCTGGGGTCGCTCCCAATCGGTGATCCGGCAATGGACCCGGCGACGTACGGTCTGACCGAGGAAGTGATGGAGCAGATCCCAGCGGACCTGCTGCGCGTCTACGTCCCCGGTCACAACCTCGCCGAGGTGCTCCCGAACCTCCGGCGCGTGTACTGCAGCACGATCGCCTTCGAGATCGAGCACATCTCGAGCCACGAGCAGCGCGTGTGGTTGCGTGAGCACATCGAGTCCGGCAAGTACCGGCCGGCGCTCACCGTGGAGGACCGGCTCCGACTGCTCGAGCGACTCACCAAGGTCGACGCGATGGAGCGCTACCAGCGCGCCGCGTTCCTGGGACAGAAGACGTTCTCCATCGAAGGTCTCGACGCGCTCGTGCCGATGCTCGAGACGCTGATGACGCTCGTCGCTGACGACGGTATCGGTGAGGCCGTCCTGGGCATGCCCCACCGCGGCCGCCTTGCCGTGGTTGCGCACGTCGCCAACCACTCATACAAGTTGATCCTCAACGCGTTCGAGCTCGCCTCGGCGCGGCGAGAGATCGCTCGGTTCGCATCGACCGGGGACGTGAAGTATCACGTCGGCGCAACCGGCACCTATCACACCGAGAACGGCAAGGTGATCCTCGTGCGCCTCCTGCCAAACCCCAGCCACCTGGAGGCGATCGACCCGGTGGTCGAGGGATGGTGCCGCGCGGCCCAGACCCAGCGTCGCGCCACAACGCTTCATCTCGACCCGATGGCGGCCTTGCCCGTGCTGATCCATGGGGATGCCGCGTTCGCCGGGCAGGGAGTCGTGCAGGAGGTGCTCAACCTGCAGGCGCTTCCCGGCTACACGACCGGTGGAACGGTGCATTTCATCGCCGACAACCAGGTCGGGTTCACCACCGACCCCCAGGAGGGGCGGTCGACCCGTTACGCCTCCGACCTCGCCAAGGGTTTCGATATCCCCATCGTTCACGTCAACGCTGACGACGTCGAGGCGTGCCTGGCCGCGGTTACCTTCGCCTACGACTACCGCCGCACCTATCGCCGCGACGTTATGGTGCACCTGATCGGCTACCGCCGATTCGGTCATAACGAGGCCGACGAACCGGCATACACGCAACCGCTCATGTACCAGAAGATCCGTCAGCATCCCACGGTGCGCGAGATCTTCGCCGCGCAACTCGTGACGGACGGCTTGATCAGGCCCGACGATGTGGAGGCCGAAGCCAAGGCGGCATACGCGCGCGTTGCCGAGGCACACAAGCGGGTCAAGGAAAATCTTGCGGCCGAGCTCGACGATCTGACCCACGAGCAGGTGATCGAAGAGCCGGACGACCCGATGCTGCGCACCGCCGTTTCCGGCCGTCAGCTTTCCGCCCTCAACGAGCAGCTGCTCACCTTTCCCAAGCACTTCACACCGAACACCAAGCTTATTCGGCAGATGGAGCGGCGTAAGACTGCATTGCTTGAGGGCGCCATCGACTGGGGTACCGCTGAAGCGCTCGCCTTCGCATCCTTGATCACGCAGGGGCATCCCATCCGGCTGACCGGACAGGACACGGTGCGGGGCACGTTCAGCCATCGTCACCTCGCGTTTCACGACGAGGTCAACGGCGAGCTCTTCATCCCGATGCAGCACCTCACCGACGCGCAGGCGACCTTCGAGGTGCTCAACAGCCCGCTGAGCGAAGTCGGATGTCTCGGCTTCGAGTATGGCTACAGCGCTGCGGATCCGGAGACGCTGGTCATCTGGGAAGCGCAGTACGGCGACTTCTTCAACAATGCGGAGATGATCGTCGACCAGTTCGTGTCATCCGCGCGCGCGAAATGGGGACAGCACTCACGCTTGACCATGCTCCTGCCGCACGGTTACGAGGGCAGCGGACCCGAGCATTCGAGCGCGCGAATCGAGCGCTTCCTGCAGCTCAGCGCCAACGACAACATGCGCCTGGCCAACTGCACGACACCGGCACAGTATTTCCACCTGCTGCGGAGCCAGGGGCTTCTCGCCGACCCGCGGCCGCTGGTCATCTTCACGCCGAAGAGCCTGCTGCGTCTCAAGGAATCGACGTCCAAGCTCGCGGACCTCAGCTCGGGTCGATTCCAGCCGGTCATCGACGATCCCACTGCAACGGAACGTCGCGACGAGGTGCGCACGTTGCTGCTCTGTTCAGGCCGGATCTACTACGAACTCATCCTGGCGCCGCAACGCGCAGAGTCGACCGACATTGCCATCGCGCGCGTCGAACAACTCTATCCGCTCCCGATCGACTCGATTCTCGACCTGGTCTCCTCGTACGCCAATCTCGAGCGGCTGTACTGGGTGCAGGAGGAGCCGCAGAACATGGGAGCGTGGGGAAGCCTCCAGCGCGCAATCGGCGTGGCCCGCCCGTATAACATCCAGTGGGATTACATCGGCAGGCCGGGCCGCGCCAGCCCGTCGGAAGGGTATGCGGGCTCGCATCAACTCGAGCAGGAGCGCATCGTCATCGATGCATTCGCCACGTCGCGGCGCGGTCGCGACCCGTCGGCCGCTACCGTTCCTGCAACCACGCACACATCGGCATGACCCAGCGCGTCGTGGTGCTCGGCGGTGGCCCCGCCGGCGATGTCGCCGCGCTTCGCGCCGCACAACTCGGTGCTGAAGTGACCATGATCGAGCGCGCCGAGCTGGGTGGAACCTGCTTGAATTGGGGATGCATTCCCACCAAGTCGCTGCTCGCCGGCGCCGACCTGCTGCGCAAGATCCGCGACGCCGCATCCTTCGGCATCCGCGTGCCCGAGCCCGAGGTGGACTTCCCACGCATGATGGAGCGCAAGGAAGAGGTCGTGCTCGCCATGCGCAGGGGTGTCGAGGCCGCGTGCAAACGCAAGGGCGTAAAGGTCGTTCGGGCCCAGGGTGTTGTCGACGGCGACGCGGTCGTCACCGGCGACGAACGCCACGAGTTCGATCACCTCATCGTCTGCGTCGGCACCGAGGCGTCGGGGCTCCCAGGCATCGACATGGAGCACCCACGCGTCGTGACCTCCGACGGGATCCTCCGCCTGGAGCGCATTCCAGAGCACATGCTGGTGATCGGTGGCGGCGTCGTCGGCTGCGAGTTCGCGAGCCTGTTCGCCGCGCTCGGATCGCGCATCACCGTCGTCGAGGTCCTCCCGCAGATCCTCGCCGGCGTGGATCCACGCATCGTCCAGCAGTGGCGTCGCATCGTCGAAAAGCAGGGCATCACGTTCCTCCCCGCGCGTGTCGTGGCATCCGTCGACTACGGTGCGAATACAGTGCAGGCCCACCTCGAGGATGGGACGGTCATCGATGCTGACCTGCTGCTCGTCTCGGTCGGGCGCCGCTCACAAACTCGCGGGATCGGGCTGGAGGATGCGGGCGTCGCCATCAACGACCGCGACCACATCGAGGTGGACGAATTCCTCCGCACCGCGAACCCGAAGATCTGGGCGGCGGGCGACTGCATCGGCGGCCTGCAACTCGCACACCTCGGCAGCGCGGAGGGCGGACGCGCCGCCGAGAACGCCCTCGGTCACGACGTCATGCCCATGGACCGCACCGTGGTCCCATCCTGCATCTACACGCACCCCGAAATTGCCATGGTTGGCCTGAACCCGGAAACGGCTAAGGCCGCCGGCATCGAGGTGAAGCTCGGCCAGGCCCGCTACCTCGGCAACGGCAAGGCCCTCGCCGAGGGCGAACCCGACGGCCTCGCCCAGGTCTACGCCGATTCCACCACCGACCGGCTCGTCGGCGCCACCGTGATGGGCGTCCACGCCGTCGAGATCATCCACGAGGTCGGCGTCGCCATCAGCGACGGACTCACCATGGACGACCTCGGCTCGGTCATCCACGCGCATCCCACCGTCAGCGAGCTGATGATGGACGCCGCCGAGCAGGGCGAGGGCGTCGCGCCGTACCTCAGCTGACTCGTCCTGCGCCGCGGAGGGGGAGGGGTCAGCCGCGCCGCTGCTCAGCTTGTCAGCGCCCTCCCTCGCGCAAGCAGATTGTCGCACTCACTCGGGCGCTGCCAAATTCGCTGCGTCGCGGCTGACCCCTCCCCCTCCGAGATCACGCTCAGCTTAGGTACCGGCGATGCCCCTCCTCGCTCTGTTGCGTCCAGCCTGAGTTAGCCGACCTTGGATGTGGCCAGCGTTCGCCGCGGGTGCCGCAGCCGATGGCGTCGCGACGAGCGCCTAAAGAAGACGACAACGTCCAGAGCTGAGCACGGTCTCGGAGCGGGAGGGGTCACCCGCGACGCAGCGAATTTGTCAGCGCCGGAGAGAGCGCGACAATCTGCTTGCGCGAACGGAGGCGCTGACAAGCTGAGCAGCGGCGTGGGTGACCCCTCCCGCTCCGCCACGCAGAAAGCAGCTTAGGACGTGGCCGTCTTCCGCAAGCGCTCGTCGCGGCGGCGCCGGTTGCGCATCCGCACGGCGACGACGAGGACGCGTCCCTCGAACCAGGTGGCCCAGCCGGTGGCGAGGGCGGCGGCGAGGAGGATCGCGCCGAGCCAGCGGGGGGTCAGGACGACGATGGTCAGGCCGGCGACGAGCAGGAGCGTGGTGGCGGCGAGGCACGCGACGGTCAGGAGGGCGCGCCAGGTGAAGAGGATGGAGTTCCTGACCGCGATGACCGCTGCTTGCGCGTCGATGCGAGCTTTGGGCGTGGCGCCGGGCACCGGCTGGCCGCCCGCGTAGGCGCGCCTGCGGTTGGTCGCGATGCGCCAGAAAAATAGGCTCGCCGCGAGCCGGGCGAGGAGCCGGATGACGATGGCCCACGGCATCTCCCCATGCTACAGTCGCCGGGCGTTTGAACCGTGGGAGCAGCGAGATGATTCGTGCATATGTGCTCGTGACAGCGAGTGCAGGCAGGGCGCAACACGTGGCCGATGCCCTGCGAGGGAGTGACGGCATCGTCATGGTCGACGCGATCACCGGCGAGTACGACGTCATCGCCCAGGTAGAGGCGAGCGACGTCCCGGGGATTGGGCGTCTCATCCTCGATCGGATCCAGTCCGCGGACGGCGTGGTCAAGACGATCACGTGCCTCGCGGTCTGATCCCGGCGTCTCCACAGCCGTCGGGAGTTTGGGGCTGGGTGGTCTAGCCGGCCTCTACGGGGCGGCGCTGGCGCGCCTTCGCGGCAGCGCGCGCATGCGGCGCTCGCTGTGGTTCTGGACCGTGGTCGGACTGGTGCTCGGTGAGGCCGTGACCGCCGACGTGGCGCTGGTGCACGGTCACGGCACGATCACGCTCGCGGTGGTCGTTACCGCCTTATGGTGGGTGGTGGTGACCGTCGGGGTGATCGGCGGCGCCGCTCTGCTCCTCACGCCCGATGGGACTCCCGTCGATCGCTACGGGATCCCGAACGGACTTACCGCACTCCGCGGCTATTTCTGCGTCCCGGTACTGTTCATCGGCACGCTCTCGCTCCCGGGGCGCCTGGGGCTGGCCCTGTGGGGCTCGATCGGCGGGTCGGTCGGCCTCCTCGACGCGGTCGATGGATTCATCGCCCGCCGCTATGGACCGGTGACCGTGCTCGGCAAGGCGATGGACCCGTTCGGCGACGCCATCTACTTCGTCGTCGGGGCGATCGGATCCTGGGCGCTCGGGATCGTTCCCCTCTGGCTGACGCTGCTGATCGTTGTCCGCTACGCGGGACCGGTTCTCCTCACGCCCATCGTCCTGCTCAGCGGACGGCGCCCGGAGCTCGTGCACACCGTCTGGGGCCGGCGTAACACCCTGCTGATCGGCATCGTGCTCTTCATCCTCTATTGGGTTCGGCTCCTCGGGGGACCGACCGATGTCATCGCGCTGATCCTCGCGCTCCCGACACTCGTGCCCACGGCGCTCCTCCACTTCGTGGCGCTCTACCAGCGGGTTTCCGCGTCGCCGCGGGCACGGTGACTGCCTTGATCAGGATCCCGAGGGGCTGAGCAGGTCGCGGAGGTGGAGCAGCCATCCCGTGGGGGTGAGGCCGTTCGCGACCGGAACGTAGTTGCAGTCGAACCCATCGGCGAGCACGCGTGCGAGCCCGTCGTCATCGAACCCCACGCCGGTGAGGCGGTCGATGTCGGCCGCGGCGGACGCGACCGTGTCGGGCGACGCATCGCGCGCGAACGCGTGCAGGGCGGCATCAGGCGTGGCGTGATCCTCCTGCCAGTCCTGGTGGTAATACCCGGCCAGCAGCTGAGCCAGCGCGGGGTACTCGGTCGCGGCGTTGTCGATCGCGATATCGATATCGATGGTGCCGTTCATTGTCATCGCTCCTGATGTCTCTTGTGCCGATGCGGGGATCGGGTCGGGTAGGCGGTGACGAGCGTGAACCCGCCAGGCAGCTCGTCATTGCGGCGCAGCACCAGTCGAACCGAGGTCACCTGCGTGGGAACCACGACGCCGCGGCTGACCTCGGCGTACGTGAGCACATGACCGACGACCTCGCCCATGTCCTCCACGAAGCTGAACGGCGCACCCTTGTCCCTGCCACCGAGCCAGGCGGCGATGTCCGCGCTGCGGCGCGTCACCGCGATGTCGACGCACCGCTGCGCGGTTGCTCGGCTCAGGAAACGGCCGGCTGCGGCAACGCCCTCGCGAAGGATCCGGCGCATCTCGTCGCCCGGTCGTGTGTCGACGTGGCGGCGAAGGGTGTGACCACCACGCCCCTCGTAGACGCTGAGGTCCTCCACCGGGATCCGGCGAGGGCGCGGCCCTGGAGCCGGCCGGTCGATGCCATCGAGCATGTGTGTCCTCCCGCGTCTGTCGCTGAGCGGCAGGCGAGTGCCGCGATGAGCCGCAGTCTCTCCGGGCTCAAGGGACACCACGCAGACGGTGAGATTGACCGGTGGGACGGCCGGGCATAATCACGGCGCAGTGCTCGCAGTCCTCAAGCCGACGCCTGCGCCCGGGTTCGTGATCGGCGACGTGCCGATGCCGTCACCCGCCGCCGGCGAGATCCTCCTCCGGGTGGCCGCGACGTCGGTGTGCGGTACCGACGTGCATCTCTACGACTGGAATCCCTGGGCCGCAGCGCGGGTGCATCCGCCACGTGTGGTCGGTCACGAGGTCTGCGGTGAGGTCGTCGGCTGGGGTGACGGCGTCGAGGGTCCCGCGATCGGCACCCGTGTCGCCGTCGAGTCGCACATCATCTGCGGCCATTGCGACGAATGCCGTCGCGGTGACTTTCACGTCTGCGAGAACACGCGCATTCTCGGCGTCGACGTCGATGGGGCGTTCGCGACCCACCTTGTCGTGCCCGTTGCCAACGTCTGGCCGGTCGGCGACGCAGTCGCCCCTGACGTCGCCGCCGCGATGGAGCCCTTCGGCAACGCGGTGCACGCCTGCTCGTACGGCGACCTCGAGGGGCGGACCGTGGTGGTGTTCGGCTGCGGTCCGATCGGCTGTGCCGCTATCGCGGTGGCCCGGGTCCAGGGAGCGGCCCGCGTCGTCGGCGTCGACCGCAACGCGTACCGGCTGGACCTTGCGGAGCGCATGGGCGCGCACGCGATCGTCCGGGCCACCGACGACGCCGTCGATGACGCGGTGCGGCGAGCCGCGGGCAACGCGATCGACTGCGTCCTCGAGATGAGCGGATCGCCGGTTGCGGTCGCCTCGGCCACCCGCCTGGTGCGTCCGGGCGGCTGGATCAGCCTGCTCGGCATCGGCGACGGGCTGGATGTCGTCGACCTCTCGAGCGACGTGGTCATGAAGGGTCTGAGCCTCTACGGCATCGCCGGCCGGCGCATCCCGGCAACCTGGGAGCAGGTCACCGCCTACGTACGAGACGGAGTGATCGACGTGCGCACCTTGATCACGCACCACTTTCCAATGCACGACATCGACGGCGCCATCGAGCTGATGAAGTCTGGTCAGTGCGGGAAGGTCACGCTCACCCCCGAGTAGCGCGCGGGGTATCGTTGAACGCATGGTGACGAGCGCAGGCACGTCGAAGGCCGTCCAGGCACTCGACGCATCGCTGAACGAGGATCTCGACGCGCTGCGGCGCGATGGGTTGTTCCGTCCCCTGCGCGTCCTCGAGTCGGCCCAGGGCCCGGAGGTCGACATCGCCGGCAAGGCGGTGATCAGCCTGTCCAGCAACAACTATCTGGGCCTCAACACGCATCCCCGGCTGGTCGAGGCTGCGTCCCGCGCCGCATTCGAATGGGGCGCCGGCACCGGTGCGGTCCGCACCATCGCGGGGACGCAGACGTTGCACGAAGAGCTGGAGCGTCGCCTGGCCGCGTTCAAGCGGACCGAGGCGTCGCTCACGTTCCAGAGCGGCTACGCCGTGAATGTCGGCGTCATCGGATCCATGCTCGAGCAGGGTGACTGCGTGGTCAGCGACAAGCTCAACCACGCCAGCATCATCGATGGCATCCGGTTGACCAAGGCGGAGCGGATCCTTTACGAGCACGCTGATCCCGACGATGCCGAACGCGCGCTCAGCGAAGCACGTGGCAAGGGCTACCGGCGCATCCTGCTGGTCACCGACGGCGTCTTCAGCATGGATGGCGACATCGCGCCGCTGCCGCAACTGGTGGAGCGCGCCGAGCATTACGACGCTGCGGTGATGGTCGATGACGCACACGCGACCGGAGTGCTCGGCAGCAACGGCCGGGGTACCACCGATCACTTCGGTCTGCACGGCAGGGTCGCGCTCAACATCGGCACCCTGAGCAAGGCCATCGGCGTGGTCGGCGGGTATGTTGCCTCGACCCAGATCGTGCGCGATCACCTGATCCACAAGTCGCGCCCGTTCCTGTTCTCGTCATCGCATCCACCCGCTGTCGTCGCCGCGTGCATCGCCGCCGTCGACGTGCTCGAGCAGGAGCCGCAGCTGATGGAGCAGCTCTGGAGCAACACGCGCCATTTCAAGAGCGGCCTGCGCGAGCTCGGCTTCGACATCGGCGACAGTGAGACGCCAATCACCCCGGTGATGTGTGGTGAGGCGCCGGTCGCGATGCAGCTCTCGGACATGCTCCTCGAGCGCGGGGTTTTCGCCCAGGGCATCGGCTTCCCCACCGTCGCGCGAGGGAGGGCAAGGGTGCGCACGATCGTCTGCGCGACCCATACCCACGACCAGCTCGACCGCGCGCTGCTCGCATTCGAAGAGGTCGGCACCCGGCTTGGATTGATCGGGGAAGGGCGTCAGGCGTAACGCGATGGCACCAACACGCTTCTGCGAGTTGCGTCCTCCGCGTGCCGGGCAGCGCTAGCGATGGCTCATCGCACCGCTGCGGAGCTCGAGGAGGAGCGGCTGGAGATCCTGGCCGCGCAGCGTGATCGAGCGGCGTTCGCGCCGCTCTACGAGCGCTACGTCGACCAGATCCACGCCTACGTCTACACGCTCACCCACGACATGGAGCAGGCCGACGACGTGACCGCAGCGACCTTTGCCAAGGCGATGGAGGAACTCCCACGCTTCGAGTGGCGCGGCGTTCCGTATTCGGCATGGCTCTACCGTGTTGCGGGCAACCTGGTATCGAGGGAGCGCCGCCGTCCCGGCTGGATCGAGCTGGAACCGCGCATGCTGCCGGACGCCGGCGCCGACCCCGCCCTTCACGCCGAGGAGAACGATCGCGCCGACGAGGTGCGCGCAGCGGTCGCGGGTCTGCCCCACGACCAGCGCCAGGCGATCGTCCTGCGGTTCGGCGGCGACCTTCGCAACCGGGAGATCGCCGAGATCATGGGGCGGAGCGAAGGCGCGGTGAAGCTGCTCACGTTCCGCGCATTGACTGCGCTCCGCCGGCGTCTCGGCGCACCGCTCCCGGCTGAACGGCTCTCGAGGTCGGGGTCATGACCGTCGAGGATCGCCTCGACGCGGCGCTCGGGGGCGACATCATCGCGTTCGCGGCTTCGCCGGACGTCTCGCCGCTGGTCGACACCGGCGACGAGGTCATCGGCGCGTTTGCGGGCTGGACGCTCGGTCCCGCGCAACGGGCGGAGATCTACGCCGCCGCGTTAGCGATCGCCGACGCAGCGGGGCTCGGCGGCCGCGTGCGGGCGCTCGGGCTCGACCGCAGGGTGCAGGCGATTGCGGGCGGAACCGTTGTCACCCTGGCGGCAGCGGCTGCGGTCGCCATCGCCCGCGGCCGCCGCCAGCCTGCAGCGCCGCTGCGCGCCTGAGCGCCCCGATGGACCAGGAGCCCGAGGTTCCCGACCCGGAGCGCGAGCGCATCCGCCAGCGAGATCGCAAGCGGGAGCGGCGCATGGTGGTGGACAACGCCGGCATCAAGCGCCTCCTCCCGGCGGTTGCGGAGAAACGGCGGAAGGCGGCGCCGCCGCCTCAGGACGCGGAGAGCTGACCGCTCAGGACCTCGGTGTTCGACGGAGTCGTGCTGCCCCCCGCCGGCTCCACGGTCGCGGCGACGCTCTTGTATCCGCCAAGGCTTCCCGGGATGGCTGCAACCCAGCCGCCGACCTGCGGGCTGGGGCTCAGGAACGCAACGGCCTTCGGTGATCCCTGGGCCGGGATGAGCCATACCTCATACGTCTTGGTGCTGGGGAGTGGCTGAAGGCCGTTCACCAGCAGCACGGCCGGCGTTCCGCCGGCGGGGACGTCGAGCGTGCCGGTCGCGGTGGTGCCCGACACGGGGTACGAGGTGGTGACCGCGGGTTGCGGATTCGTCCTGCCGGTCGCACCCCAGATCGCCAAGGCGATGGCCGCGACCACCGCCACCCCCCCGACCACGGTGAACGTCCGGTTCGCCGGGATCGCGTCGATCACGCGGCGCCACCAGGGAACCGTGGGAGATGCGGTCGCCTCGGCGTAGACCTGAGCCATGAGGTTGCGGCGCAGCCGTGCGGTTGGCGGCACCACCTCGAGCGCGGCAGGCAAGAGCGATGCAAGCTCGGCGTACTCATCAGCAACGTGGCGGCAGGCCGCGCAGCTGGCAAGGTGCCGCTCCATGCCATCTCGATCCGACGGTTCGAGCGCACCGATCGCCTCGAGCGCGAGGAGGTCGGCGATCTCGTCGTGGCTCATTGCGTCTGCCATGGTGTCTCCACGCGATCGGCGAGGCTGGCGCGAAGCTTGTCGAGCGCGATCCGGACGCGCCCCTTGACGGTGCCGAGCGGCACCTCCATCACGGTCGCGATCTCGGACTGCGAGTATCCGCCGTAGTAGGCGAGCTCGATGGTCTGACGCTGCTCGGCGGGAAGCTCGGCGAGCGCCTTCCGAACCTCCTCGCCGCTCAATTCGAGCGCGACCGCAGCCCACGGATCCGAGACCGCAGGCTCCATCGATTCATCCTCGATCGGTGTGTCGAGCCGCGTCCTGTGCCGGTCGCCGCGGAGGCGGTCGATCGCTCGGTTGCGGACGATCGTGCAGATCCACGATCGCAGCGATCCACGGCCCGCCTGGAACGTGGAGCCGCGCCGCCAGACGGCCAGGAAGGACTCCTGCACGACATCCTCGGCCGCGCCCCGATCGCTGAGGATGCGTAGAGCGACCGTGTGGGCGAGGCCACCATATCGGTCGTACAAAGCTTCGATCCCCTCGGGCGAATGGGCAGAGATCGAGCGGACAATGTCGTCGTCACTCAGATGCACTTTCATGCTCCGACACACGCTCGGGGGTTGCGCATCTCCTGGTACGCGCCGAAAGCGGCGTTTGGATCACCCGGGCACGCGCCACCTCGACGCGGCAGCACTCGAGAGCCTTAGGAGACTTTGACGCGGCCGCTGCGAACCCGGGCCGCAGTCGACTGCAGGAGCACCGGCTCATCGGGCTGGTTGGCAACGATCGTCGCAGCCGCCGGGCGGAGGCTGGTTGCCGCCGGCCCCTCGAAGACCACCTTCACCGCACCGGCGGCGGTGCCCGCCTGCGCGATTGCGAGCGCGGCGTGGTACTCGTCGAGCGGGAACCGATGGGTCACGACCCCGTCGACCGGGAAGCTCGAGTCGCTGAACCACTCCCGGATGGTGCCGAAGGTGCGCTTCCCGTCCGGCTCGCGGCCGTATGAGGCGGCGCCACGCACGGTGAGCTCGCGCGCCCAGATGAGCGACCACTCGATTTCGTGGCGGTCGGAGCGCCCGCAGAGCACCAGCGTACCTCCGGCGCGGAGCAGACGCACCGCCAGGTCGATGCTTAACGCCGATGCGCGGCAGTCGAAGACGACATCGACGCCGCCGTCGAGGACGGGCAGCCCACCGCCTGCCGGGCGCATCACCCGGGCTTCCATGTGCTCCGCGGTCTTCTGGAGCATTTGCTCCGAGGACCCGTGCCAGACGCGGTTGGCCCCGATCGATCGAATTGCCATGAAGGCAGCATTGGGATCGCCGTTGAGCGGTGCGTTCTCGCGATGACGCCGGCCCATGCGCGGGCGGGAGGTGCTCCGGGCGTCGTGGAGCACGATGATGTCGAGGTCTGGATGCATGCGGCGCAGGGTCGCGACGATGAGGCGGCTCAGCGCACCCGACCCCATCACCACCGCGGTGTCGCCCCGGCGGGTCCAGCGCAGGACAGCGTGGAGCGCCGTGGCCGCCGGTTCCGCGAGGACGCCTCGCTGATCGGAGATGCCGTCGGCCGGCACGAGCATGTCCTCGTGGACGAGGAAACCCTCGCTCCAGCCACCGCCCGCCTTCTCGCTCGATCCCACCGAGCGCCCGGAGCAGAGCGATCCACCGCGGTCCGCGTTCTCGCAGAGATGGGTGTCGCCGGCGCGGCAGCGGCGGCATTCGGCCAGTCCCTTGTGCGCGCAGCGCAGGGTCGGCTCGACGAGGACGCGATCTCCCTCACGGGCCCAGCGCGTGGAGGAGGCGCGCTCCACCACGCCGACCACCTCGTGGCCGGGGATGAACGTGCCTGGAGCCGAATAGGCGGTGAGCACGTTGGGGATGGGGTCCCGGTGCATCAGGGAGAGGTCGGTGCTGCAGATGCCGGCCAGCGCGGGGCGGATGAGCACCCATCCGGGACCGGGCGGCACCGGCGTCCGGACGTCGCGGACCTCGACCGGCAGCGATGAGCTCGCCTGCGCGCGCCGACGCCTTCCTCGGCCCCGCCCGGAGCCGGGGTCGACGAGAGTCGGGTCGACGACTAGCGCCCGCATCGGGCGCGCCGAATGGTGGAATGGCCGCGAACGAGCGCGGCAGTGAACTCTCTCATCGCCTCAAGTTGTGAGGATACCGTTGCTCAGCCCTGCGGTGCAGCATTGACAATGGGTTGTGATGACGGATCAGCCACCGCCTCCCAGCCCGCCACCGGTCGATGCCGGATCGCCTCCACCGGGATGGGGCTCACCTCCACCGGGATGGGGCTCAGCGCCACAGGGGTGGGGCTCGCCGCCGCCGGGGTGGGGCTCGCCGCCGCCGGGCTGGGGTCAACCGCCTGCCTGGGGAGCTCCGCAACCCGGCTGGAATCCCGGCTTCATGCCGTCGCAGGTGGGGTCAGGTCGGTTCCGTTCGATGTCGGTGGGAGAGTGGCTCGACGCCACCTTCACGCTCTATCGCCGCAATTTCGCGCTCATCGCCTCGATCAGCGCCGTGGTGCAGATCCCCTATGCGCTGCTCACCTGGCTCCTCTTCGAACTCACCGGGGTCGCCACGTTCGTGCGATCCCCCTTCGCTTCGCTGGGCGGGCAGAGCATCACCCAGGCACAGGCTCAGCAGCTCCTCAACTCGTATCTCGGCGTCCTCGTCGTGACCCTGGGCTTGCTGCTGCTCAGCCTGCTGATCGTCGTCCCGCTGGGAGAGGCGGCCACGACGCGGGCGGTCAGTGATCGATACCTCGAACGTCCGAGCTCGCTGCTGTCCGCCTACCGCGCGGCATGGGGACGCCTTGGAGCGCTGATCGCGATGATCCTGATCCTCATCCTCGTCTACGCGGGGTCGCTCGCGGTGGTGATCCTGTTCACCGCGCTGCTGGCCGCCGCAGGAGCCGGAGGGCTCGGAGCCCTGCTCGCGGTGATCGCTTTCATCGGGCTCGTCCCTGTGCTGATCATGATCTACGTGCGCACCGTCGTCGCCGTGCCGGCAATCGTTCTTGAGCGCGTGTCCGGATGGGGTGGTCTCAAGCGAAGCTGGCAGTTGATCGGCGGCCGCTTCTGGCCGACGTTCGGACGCATGCTCCTGCTCGTGCTGATCACCTCGATCATCTCGGGGGTGGTGTCGACGATCTTCCAGGTCCCCGGAAACCTGATCGCACCCAACAACTCATTCGTGTTCGAGCAGGTGGCGGGTGCGATTGCGGCCGTATTCGTCGGACCGATCACCTACATCGGGGTCACGCTGCTCTACTACGACATTCGCATCCGCAAAGAAGGCTTCGACATCGAGATGCTCGCGCGGTCGCTGTGAGGCGCCTGGTCGCCGCGGGTGTCATCGGCGCTGCGCTCATGGCGGTTGCCGGGACGACGGCTGCGCCGGCGCGCGCCGCGGGGCAGTGCGTGACCATCGAGTTCCTGACGCTGCTCGGACGTGCGGAGAGCGCGCTGATGGCTGTCCCTCCGCAGCCGCCGGCGGCGCTCACGGCGGTCACCGAGGCCGGGGATCTTGCACCCTCATCGAGCCTGGTTCTCGCTCCGATCATCGCCGGTCTCACCGCGACGCCACCCGAGGTCGCCGCCTCGAAGCAGCGGATCGACCTCATCGTGACCACGCTCGCCCTGCCGCGCGGCTCTGCGTGCCAGGTGGACTCTCGGGATGCCCAGAACCTCCTCCACCAGGTGTATGCGTCGTCCGTTTTTGCCGCTCTCGACCAGAATCAACCGCCCTCGATATTTGCGCGCATCGGCGAGGCCGTCCAATGGATCCTCTCGCATCTCTTCGGGCTCCTGGGTCAGGGCGGCTCGATCCTGCTCGGTCTCATCGTGCTCGCTGCAATCACCGCGTTCGTCATCTACCGGCTGCGGGGGGTCGCGGGAAGCCGGCGCGCGCGCGTACCGGACGAACCGGCCACCGCCGGGAATGATCCCGATCGCGAGTGGGACCTCGCCCTTGCCGCTGCGGAGCGAGGCGAATATCGAGAGGCGATCCGCCGCGCGTTTCGTTCGGCCTTGCTCGAGGTCTCGGACCGCCGAGCGCAGCTGAACCGCGCGTGGACGACGCGCGAGATGCTCGCCACACTCTCCAGTGACGCCGATCTTCTCGCGGTGGTCGCGCCTGCCGCGGCGGCGTTCGACAAGGCCTGGTACGGCGGAGAAGCGGTTGCTGCGGCAGACTGGGAGGTCGCACGCGCTCGATGTGACGCGGTGCGGCGCGTGGCCCGCCACACCGCGGGAGCGCGGGGTCGGAGTCAGTGAGCCGGCCACCGCTCTCGGCGATGCTCACGTTGATCGCGGCGCTCTGCATCCTCGCCGTCATTGCGATCAGCAGCGCAATCCCTCCCAACGACCAGACCAACCCGTCGTCGCGATCGGCCGGCAGTCTCGGTACCCTCGCGCTGTACACCTGGTTTTCGGACCTCGGTCTCGATGTCGGCCGGATCAGCGGAAGCTTCGACCTCACCGCCACCGACGTGGTCTTCTGCTACGACCCAACCGTCGCGCTGACCAGGTCGGACGTCGACGTGCTGATGAAGTTTCTTCGCGGCGGCGGCGATCTCGTGCTGGTGGTCACACCCGATAGCCTCGCGGCCGCAGCTCCACTCCTCGGCACGCTCGATGTCAATCCTTCGGCAACGCAGGGGGGCGGCACCGCAACAGTCGCGCAGCCCTTCGACAGCACCGATCGAGTCCATTCGGTCCCGGTCGCGAGCGGGTTGACCTTTTCCAACCAGGCACCGCTTGTCCCCCTTCTGGTTGAGCAGAACAACGTCGTCGCAGGCGTCGTCCGCGTCGGTGTAGGCCGTGCGTATGTCCTCGGAGACACCGCGCCGCTGTCCAACGATGGCCTCCGACACCCCGACTCCTCGTACCTCGCGCTGAGCCTGCTCCAGCGCGCTCGCGGTGGCCGGATCAGCTTCGACGAATATCACCACGGCGAGGGAGCCCAGACCAACGGTGCCGGGGCGATCTTCGACGGGCCCGTCGGCCTGGCGACGTTGCTGATCGCGCTGGTGGTGCTCCTTGCGATCGCAGTCAACGGCCGCCGCCTCGGCAAGCCTGTCCAGGATGGCGGCGACGCCGTGGTGCCAAGTGCCGGAGCGTATGTGAGCGCGATGGGACAGCTGTTCGCACGGAGCAGGCAGCGCGGGCCGATCGCCGCCCGCTACGCCGACGAGCTCAAACGCAGGATCGGGAGCGCGACCGGAGTGGACTGGCATCTCGACGATGCAGCGTTCTGCGCCGCGGCGTCGATGACGAACCCGCCGGCGGGCGCGGGGCTTGCCGCCCTGCTCGCCCACGCTCGGGCGCTCGCAGCCGGGCGTCCCGAAGAGAGCGAGCTGCTCCGCCTCGCCCGCGATGTGGACGCATGCGAACGCCAGTGGACTGGTGCGCCAGTTGGATGATCGCGTGAGCGCGCACGGCACAATGCCCGGAGTGGCATCTGTGAACGACGCCGCCGCGCTCCGCGGCGCACTGCACGACACCATGGGGCGAGCTGTGGTCGGCCAGCTCCAGGTCATCGATGGCCTCTACATCGCAGTGCTCTGTGGCGGCCACGTGCTCCTCGAGGGAGTGCCGGGTACGGCCAAGACGTTGATGGCACGCACCCTGGCCGCCGCGCTCGACGCCCGGTTCACGCGAATCCAGTTCACCCCCGACCTGCTGCCGTCGGACATCATCGGCACCAGCGTCTATCGCCCCGACTCGGGAAGCTTCGAGTTCCGGGAGGGCCCGATCTTCACCGATACGCTGCTCGCCGACGAGATCAACCGCGCGCCCGCCAAGACCCAGTCGGCGCTTCTCGAGGCGATGGAGGAGCGCCAGGTGACCTCCGACGGCGAGAGCCGATCGCTCGGCGACCGCTTTCTGGTCGTGGCCACCCAGAACCCCGTGGAGTACGAGGGCACCTACCCACTTCCCGAGGCGCAGCTCGATCGGTTCTTCTTCAAGCTCGAGGTCAATGTCCCGGAGCCGGCGACCGAGATCGTCATGCTCCGTCGCGTCGACGGCGGGTTCAACGCGCATGACCTCGCGGCAGCGGGGGTGACCTCGATCATCGACAGCGCTGCGCTCGCGCGCGTTCGCGCGGAGGTGGCGAAGGTACGCGTGTCCGACGAGGTGCTTGGCTACATCTCCGCGATCGTCACCGCGACCCGCACCAGCCCCGACCTCTCACTCGGGGCGAGCCCGCGAGGATCGATCGCGCTGCTGCTGGCCGGCAAGGCGATGGCAGCGATTCAGGGCCGCGACTATGTTGTTCCCGACGACGTGAAGGACGTCTGCATCCCGGCGCTCCGGCACCGCATGATCCGCCGCCCCGAGGCGGAGATCCAGGGCGTGTCCGAGGTCGCGGCCGTGCAGCGAGCGGTGGGCAGGGTCCCGGTCCCGAGGTGACGGCGCCGGGATGACGTGGCGTGGGGCCGGTGTCCTGCTGATGCCGGTCGCGGTGATTGCAGCCGGTGCGGCGGCGTCAGCGGTGCTGGTCGTGGGGCTCGCGCTCTTTGTCGCCGTGCTGCTGGCGATCGGCGTCGACTCGCGCCGCGCACCGGGGAGGACCGTGCTGCGCGTCGAGCGCGATTGCAACGACCTGCTCTCGGTGGGCGTCGCCAACCGCGTGACCCTGACCGTGACGGGTCGATCCGCGGGCACATCAGTCATCGTGTATGAGCGTGTCCCGTCGGGACTGCATGCATCGCAAAACCGGTGGCACCTTCGCCTCCCGGCGCGTGTCGAGTACACGGTCACGCCGGTTGCGCGCGGCGATGTCGTCCTTGGACCGGCTGTCGTCCGGGCGACCGGACCGTGGGGGATTGGCTGGCGGCAGACCACGGTCCCGACGACCCGCGCAGTCCGTGTCGATCCGAACCTCGCTGCGATCGATGTCTACGAGGCACTGGCGCGTCGCGGTCAGCTCGCCGAGCTGGGCCTTCGCACCATGCGTCTCCGTACTGAGGGCAGCGAGTTCGACCGCGTGCGCGAGGCGTTTCCGGATGACCCGTTGCGGGCCATCAACTGGCGCGCCACCGCACGAACCGGGCGCCTCATGGCCACGGAGCTCATCCCCGAGCGTGCTCAGCCGCTGGTGATCTGCCTGGACCACGGCCGGCTCATGGGGATCGGCGCGGGCGAACTCACCAAGCTGGACCACGCGATCAACGCGGCGCTGCTGCTCGTGCACGTCGCGCTACGCGCCGGGGATCGCGCCGGGATGCTCGCCTTCTCCGACACGGTCACCGGCACACTGCCGCCGCGCGCCGGCACCGCGCAGCTGCGTCGCTTCCTCGACGCCACCCGTCCGATCCAGCCCGGTGAGACCGAGGCGGATTACGACGATGCGCTCGCATATTTCAGCCGATGGCAGACGCGCCGCTCGCTCGTGGTCATCTTCACCGACGTGCTCGATCCAGACCAGGGGAAAGCGCTGATCAGGCAATGCGTTCGTCTGCGTCGCCGTCATCTGCCCCTGGTGGTCACGGTGCGCGATCCCGCGCTCGATGACGCGGCGAACACGGTGCCGCGCACCGGCGACGATGCCTATGCGCGAGCCGTCGCAGGCGGCCTCATCGCCGACCGCGACGACACCCTGCGCATGCTGCGCAGCTCCGGCGTCGAGACCATCGACGCGGATGCGCGGACGCTGTCGCCGCGGCTCGTGAACCGCTACCTCGACCTCAAGCGGCGAGCGCGCCTGTAGCGCAGCGCGCGCCCGCCCAGGCTCACCTTACCGAGCGGTGCCCGCGAAGTTCCTTCGTGTCGGCGGGTCGATCAGCAGCGCGTAGAGGACGATGACCTGGAGGGCGAGGTACACGATCAGGACGATGTCACCGGTGTTCGTGTTGACACGGCCGAAATCGACGAGCGCGACGAGGATGCTCAGAACATCGAGCACAATGATGATCCACCGTGCGACCTGCGACGGCCGTCCCACGATGATGCCGAGGATGAGGTCGACGATGCCGATGATCAGAGGGACGACCGCGACAGCGAAGAAGAGTGCACCGGCAGCATTCACGAATGAGTTGCCGAACTGCGTCGCGTAGTTGTCGTACCCCGGGATGTTGTGCAGCGCGGCGTGTCCCGCCGCAAGGATGTACACGCCGATCGCGATCGATCCCGCCGCGAGCAGAAGGATGAGGATCGCCTTGAGGATGATGATGATCTGCGCGATCGTCAGCCAGAAGGTTCGCTTGTGCACCTTGACCACGACCGGCTGCGGCATCGGCTGCGACATGTAGGGCTGGCCGGGCATCTGTCCGGAGTAGGCGTTGCCGGGCGAATAGGGTCCCTGTGGAGGTGCTGTCGGCGGTGGAGCACCGGCCGGGCTGAAACCCGGTGGCTCCGGGGGTAGGCTGCCTGGTGGCTGGGGCGGCAGTGCTGCCACGATTGCTCTCCTCCTCGGTGATACCGTCTCGTCCGTGAAGTGGTTAAGAGGAGGAGAGAAAAGTGGGAGTAAAAAAGGGAGAGAAGAGAGAAGGTGGGGTGAGGAGCTGGGATTGCGAGAGTGGAAGATGTGGGGTATGTGCGTGTGCGTGTGGTAGGTGTAGAGATTTGGTGAGATGCGCGTTTTTAGGCGATTTTTGCTAGGCGGTAGATGCGAGATGGGTGTTTTGCGGCGGGAGCGCGTGGCACTCGGGGTACGACACTACGCGAGCGTTCGCACTCTTGTGATGCTGCGGTGCCTTTCTTGCTGTCAGCGTAGTCCTCTGATCTCGGCTCGTCGACTCGTCTCGGCTCATCGTGGGACCAAGCCGCGACAGCGAAGAAGAGTGCACCGGCAGCTTCACGAATGAGTTGCCGAACTGCGTCGCGTAGTTGTCGTACCACGGGATGTTGTGCAGCGCGGCGTGTCACGCCGCAAGGATGTACACGCCGATCGCGATCGATCCCGCCGCGAGCAGAAGGATGAGGATCGCCTTGAGGATGATGATGATCTGCGCGATCGTCAGCCAGAAGGTTCGCTTGTGCACCTTGACCACGACCGGCTGCGGCATCGGCTGCGACATGTAGGGCTGGCCGGGCATCTGTCCGGAGTAGGCGTTGCCGGGCGAATAGGGTCCCTGTGGAGGTGCTGTCGGCGGTGGAGCACCGGCCGGGCTGAAACCCGGTGGCTCCGGGGGTAGGCTGCCTGGTGGCTGGGGCGGCAGTGCTGCCACGATTGCTCTCCTCCTCGGTGATACCGTCTCGTCCGTGAGTCGGTGGCCGGATTCTAGGCTTTGCGAACCACAAATGTGCTGGCGATTTTGTCGTGCCAGCCTTGCTTCCGCGGGTCGAACGCAGCCCAGATGAGGCCGATGTCGAAGGGGATCGAGCTGATCACGTAGCCGACAAAACGGCCCAGGGCTCGACCGATCCCGATGTTCCTGCCCGTCGCCGCGTCGACGACGTGCAGTCCGAGCATCCGCTGGCCGAGCGTTCCGCCGAGTTGAGACCAGAGGATCACGAAATACAACAGCTCGGCACCAAGTGCGATGAGCTCGAAATACCCGACGGAGGTGGGGTACGTCGATTGACAGATGCTGGTCGTCACCCCTGCGTTGACCGCGTTGTTGAGGCAGGTGAAGAAGGCGCTCAGCGCCGATCCCTCGACGACGACGAAGACGACCACCAGCGGAACGCCGACGATGACCGTGTCGATCACCGCGGCGAGGAAGCGAATCCAGAAACCGGCATAAGCGATACCCGGAGCCGGCCCCAGCTGCGGTCCCGCGTAGTACGTGGGCGCCGGATACATCGGAGGCGGCGGCGGGAGGTACGACATCCCTCCATCCCATTGACCGGGCGCCAGAGGCGGGGGAAGCGGCGTCCCTCCTTCGGTCATCGAGGCGGACACTAACAGGCTTGCGGGGTTTGTGACCCTTGCAGCCGAAACGTCACCTCACGCGGTGTCAGGCATCGCCTCCACCGCGGCGATGACGGCGCGAGTGATCTGGGTCGGCGTCGAGGCGCCAGAGGTGACACCAACCCGGTGAACGCCGCGGAACCAGGCCGGGTCGAGGTCCGCCGCGGTGTCGACGAGGTACGCGGGGCGATGACCCTTCTCGCGCACCACCTGCACGAGGCGTTGACTGTTGCTGCTGCGTTCGCTGCCGACCACGACGACGCAATCCACGTCGTCGGCCGCGAGCACGGCTGCCTCCTGCCGCTCCTGGGTTGCGCGGCAGATCTCGTTGTGCACCTCGATAGTCGGAAAGCGTTGCTGCAGGCGCTCGATGATCGACTGCGTGTCCCACATGCTGAGCGTGGTCTGACACGTGACCGCGAGTGGCCGCTCGTCGGGCAACTCGAGCGTGTCGACCTCCGCGATGCTCTCGATCAGGGTGGTGTGCGCCGGAGCGATCCCGAGCACGCCAGCGGGTTCGGGGTGACCGCGTTTCCCGATGTAGATGACGTGGTGGCCGCTCCCGACCAGCTCCCGGACGAGGTCGTGGGTTCGGGTGACGTCACTGCACGTGGCGTCGACGAGGTTGAGACCGCGGGCTCGAGCCGCGTCGACGACCGCCGGCGAGATGCCGTGGGCCGTGAAGATGACGGTTCCCTCTGTGACCTGCTCGAGCGCCTTCATTCGATCGGGCTCGGCCACCAGCGCGACCCCCAACTCCTCCAGCTCGCGGGTCACGTGCTCGTTGTGCACCAGGTAGCCGAGCATCGTGACCGGCTCGCTGCCCGCGCGAGCTGCACCTTCACGCTTTGCGATTCGTATCGCTTCCACCACGCCGTGGCAGTAGCCACGCGGTGTGATCCGGACGACGTCCATCAACTCCAGTCTACGCGGGGGTTTCCGCCGGACGATCGAAGGTGAACCCTCGTCGCCGCCTCGGAGTGCGTCCGGCGAGGATGAGCCAGGCATAGAGGAGGACACCGACCCCGGCTCCGATTGCCAGCTTCATCCCATCGGGGAGCGAGCTCGGCGATACGAAGGCCTCGAGGGTGCCCGCGATGATGAGTAGGCTCGCCGCACCGAGGGCGAGCAGCACCGCTCGCACTGCCACGCGCGCCAGGGCCTCACCTCGGCGAAGCTGCCCCGGGCGAAGGATGGCGTCACCGAGCATGAGCCCGGTGCCGCCACTGATCACGATCACGCTGAGCTCGAGCACGCCGTGGGGCAGGATGAGTGACCAGAACTGGAAGTCGTAGCCGCCGAGGTGGACTGCAGCAGCCACCGTGCCGAGCATCCACCCGTTGGTGAGCAGGATGAACGCGGTGGGGATCCCGAGCAACAAGCCACCCGCGAAGCAGATGAGCGCCACGCGAATGTTGTTCTGGATGATGAATGCCGCCGCGAACGGCGCGTCCTGCACACCGGTGCCGATCTGGCCACGCGCCATCTCATCGAAGAGCGACGGCGGCACCAGCGATGCGCGCAGGTCGGGACGCAGATCCACGGCGAGCCAGCCCGCGATGAAGCCGATCACCATCAACCCGAGGCTGGTGACGATGTATGGCCACGCCGCGCGAAAGGAACGTGGCAGGGCGGTGGCGAAAAATGGCGCGATTGCCCCGATGCGCCAGGGCCTCCCTCGGTAGAGGAGCGGATGCGCTCGTGCGCACAGCGTGTTGAGGTACTCAGTGATCGGCGCGTCGGGATGATCGCGTCGCGCGATCGCCAGGTCGCTCGAGGTCTGTCGGAGGAGCGTGCCGAAGCGCTCGATATCGCTCGCGGATTGATTGCGAAGCCGTCCGCGCTTTGCGGTCGTGATTGCCGCTTCCAGCGCGCCCCAGCGTCCCTGGCGCTCAGCGATGAAGGTGTCGAGGCTCATGGCACGGGCTCATGGCAAGAGTCCATGCAAGAGTTCATCCAAGAGTTCATCCAAGTTTTCATCGATGACGCTGATCGAGTTGGAGGTATACGCGCTCGATGAAGAGCTCCGGTGGCCAGAGCCGCTCCGGTGCGCCGGGCGGGAGTCCCAGCCGGTCGAGGAGACGCGTCGCGATGTCCGCCGCGAGGTCGGCGCGCAACTTCGGGGTCAGTCCGGGTCGAGAGAGGAACACACGAAGCGCGTCGCGCTCCACGCCGCCGATGCGGTCGAGACCATCGATCGCCGGTCCGGCGTCGGGGGTTCGCAGGATCACCGGTGGCGGGGCCACAGCCGCGGCGAGCGAAACCATCGCCCGGTCGCGCACCACAATCGTGCCGGCACCGAGGTCACCGAGACGGCGTGTCTGCGGCTGGAAGAACATGATGACAATCCCGATCAGAACGACTCCCACGTCGACTATGCGAAGCACGTTGCGCACCGCCAGAGCGCCGAAGTCGGCTGCGGACCCGTCGACCCGGATGACCCGGAGTTCCCATCGCGCTCTTGCCGAGGGTCTTGCCGCCGGTGACCACCTCGGCCACGAAGAAGTATCCGAAGTAGACGAATCCGGCGAAGAACCCGGCGCCGGCGTCGGCGAATCCCGTGCCCTCCGCGCTGGTCACGAAGACGCTGGCGACCGCGCCATACAGCAATATCGCGATCAGGGTGACCGGCAGCGCGATCAGGTTGTCCAGGATCTGCGCCACCAGCCGGCTGCCAAGACCCGCGATGCTGTAGCCGAGGGTGACGTTTTCCGACGTCTTGACGCTGATGGAGTCGAGCTGGCTCGAATTCACCGAATCATCGTCGCACGCGCGCCGCCGAGCGCCGTCATCGTCGTGTGACGGTCACCTGCGTGCCTTCAGTCGATGATCGCGACCGTTTGACCCTCCTGGACCACCTGCCCCTCGGCGACCAGGATCTCCTTCACGGTGCCGGAGGTCGGAGTCGTTATCGGGATCTCCATCTTCATCGACTCGAGGATCATCAACGTGTCGTCCTCCTCGACTGCCTGTCCCACCTCGACGACGATCTTCCAGAGATTGCCCACCAGCTCGGCCTTGACCTCGGTCACCTTGCCCTCCTCATACCGGTGGCACGCCGTGCTTTCGCCACGCGCGCCGCTGCCGTTTGGTTTCAGCACCTTCGAGTGCTTCGATGATCACCCGCCGCGTGTCCGCCGGGTCGATGATGTCGTCGACCATCGCCCATGACGCGGCGATGAAGGGATCGATGGTCTGACGCACCGCTGCCGCATAGTCGGCGCGCGCCGCCACCGGGTCGCCGGCCGCCGCGATCTGCTTCGTGAAGAGGATGTCGACGGCTCCCTCCGGTCCCATCACCGATATCTCGGCAGTCGGCCAGGCGACCAGCGTGTCGGGCTCGTAGCCGCGACCACACATGACGAAATAGCCCGCGCCGTAAGCCTTGCGCAGGACGACGGTCACCTTCGGGACCGTGGCCTCGCTCACCGCGTAGAGCATCTTCGCGCCGTGACGGATGATGCCCTGCTTCTCGACCTCGGTGCCGACGATGAACCCGGGAACATCCTGCAGGAACACCAGCGGCACGTTGAACGCATCGCACAGCCAGATGAAGCGCGCAGCTTTGTCGGCGGCGTCGATGTCGAGCGCGCCGCCCTTGATCATCGGTTGGTTGGCGACGATCCCGGCGGGCCGGCCGTCGAGACGCACCAGCGCCGTGATGATGTTGCGCGCGAAGGTCGGCTTGACCTCGAAGACGCTGCCGTCGTCGGCAAGGCGTTTGACGACGTTGCGCATGTCGTAGGCGGCGCGTGGGTTGGTGGGGACGATCGTTTCGATGTCGTCGATGCGCCGGTCGCGACGATCGGCGCAGTCACGCCGCGGCGGCGGCTCGCGGTTGTTGGCTGGCATGTAGGAGAGGAAGTCGCGAACCGCGGCGATGCACGCCGCGTCGTCCTCGACCTCGAGATCCCCCACACCGCTGACGTAGCAATGCACCTGGCTCCCGCCCATGGCGTGATCGGTGGTCTCCTCGCCGGTCGCGGCCTTGACGAGGCGTGCGCCGCCGAGCGACATGCTGCTGGTGTCCTTGACCATGGGGACGAAATCGGCCAGCCCCGGGATGTACGCGGTGCCCGCCGCGCAGGGGCCGAGCATCGCCGCGACCTGCGGGACGACGCCGCTCATCTGCACCTGTTCGAAGAAGAGCGCCCCGCTGCCGGCGAACGTGCTTCCAGCCGCCTCCTGGACGCGCGCTCCCGCTGAGTCGAGGAGCCAGATCATCGGCAGGCGGTTGAGCATCGCCTTTCTGCGCAGGCGGGCGACCTTCTGCTCGCCGACCATCCCCATCGACCCGGCCATCACCGTGAAGTCGTAGGCGGCGCAGTAGACCCGGCGGCCGTCGACGAGCCCCTCACCCGTGACCACGCCGTCTGCGGGCGTGCGTTCCGGGTCGGTGACCGCGCCGGTCATCGAGTGTTGATGGGCAAGCAGGCCGAACTCGACGAACGTGCCCGTGTCGAAGAGCAGAACGATCCGCTCGCGTGCGGTCAGCTTGTGCCGGGCGTGCTGCTGGGCGACCCGCTCCTCGCCACCCATGGCGAGGGAGCGCGCTCGGCGATCGCCGAGCGCTGCGGTGAGCGCATCGAGGCTCGGTGTCTCCGAGCCGCTGCTCATCGCGGTACGAAGGTCAGGCAGCGACGCCGATGATCCGGCCGTCGATCCAGCCGGTCCATCCGTTCGAGCAGATCACTCGCGCCCAAGCGCCTCGAACTTCGGCGACCTGGATGGGCAGGCCGGGTGCGAGGTTGGCAACCACCGGTCCCGAGGGATCCGGAGCGCCCCACGCGCGCAATCCCTGCGGCGGAACGGAGTGACTCGGGGCCCACCCGCCGGCAGCCTGCTGTGGTGCGGGCTGCGCCTGGACTGGCTGGGCCTGGTAGGGCTGCTGCATCGGTTGCGGGGTGTACGCGGGCTGAGCCTGAACCGGCTGCGGGGTGAAGCTGGGGGTCGGCAGCGGCTGCCCGACCGGGATCCCCGACGGGATCGAGCTCGGCTGCGGTATCGGGGAGGGCGCCGGCTGGAACGTCGATTCGGAAGCCGCAGGCGTCGGCGTCATCGGGGTGGCGGCGAATGGGGTGGAGACCGGCTCGGCATCGGCACCGACAGCGTCGGACGCGACCCCGGCTGCTTCCTGGTCGACAACGGCGGCGCTTTCGACACCACCGATCGCGTCGAGCAGCGTGCTGGTCCGGGCGAGCTCGGCGACCCCCTGGACGAAGGTGTGCTTGCTCAGCCCGTCGAGATAGACGTAGGTCTGCGCGACCACCGTGGTGTCGGCGCCGGAGCGCTCCACCGACGCGGTGACCGAACCGGGCCGCGAGGCGATGAGTTGATTGGCCGCATCGACGTCGTCGCCGGTCAGGGTGACGCTCCGCCGGATGGTGACGCGGTCGGCGCCGTCAGCCTTGAGCACGATCAGGTCCACCGGCGCGGTGCTCAGGGTTCCTGCCTTCAGGCCGAACGAGAAGTCCGTGCCGGGCTCGAAGCGATCGGAGGCGATCTCCAGGTCGTCATCGGACGAGCACCAGGTGGTGATGCTCTGCTTGACCTCATCAGGTGTCATGGGTTTGATCTCCTCTCCGCGGGCTCGAAAGCTGCGGCGACTATACGGGGTTCACGATGCGCGGGCCGGACGCGCGGCCGCCTCGCCCATCGCGAGCAAGCCGTCCAGCACGTCACCGATCTTATTGAGTGCGAGGGAAAGATGGCCCTCTTCGGGGAGGAGATGCGCGTCTGCCCCCGGAATGTGGGCGGCGAGCCATGCGCCATGAGACAAGGGCACCATGCGGTCCTCGCCTCCCTGCCAGACGGCCACGGGAGTTCTCGATCGACCGGAGGTCGAAACCCCATTGGCGGGTGAACGCGATGTCGTCGTCGCGCCATCCTGCGATGCCGGTCGAGACGGCGCGACCGAGCACGCTCGCCATGTGCTCGGCGTACGCGCCGGTGAGCGCCGCTTTGTCGACATCGGTGACGAGACCTCCCAGCGACGCTGCCACGTGTTCGGGGCGCACGTCGTGGATTGCAGCAGCCTCGCGGTCGAGGTACGTCTCGAGGGCGTCGCGCCCCTTCAGGGCTGCGCCGAACTCCTCGAGGTTTTCAGGACCCATGCCGGCGAGCCAGTCCAGTCCCTCGGCGCCCCAGGGGGCGACCCCGGCGAGTGACGCTGTGGCGATGACCCGATCCGGTAGCAATGCGGCGCACGCCAGCGCATGCGGACCGCCGCCGGACTGACCGGCGCAGAAGAACGAGCCGACCTTCATCGCATCCAGGATCGCCTGCACGTCGGTCGCCACATCGCCGACCCCGCGGCCGGGCATGGGCGACGACCCGGCATAGCCGGGGCGCGAGAACGTGACCAGGCGCAGCCCGCGCTTGGCAAGCTGCGCGACCAGCGGCGGATATGCCGCAGCCGCCGAGGGCGTCCCGCTGTGGAACAGGAAGCAACGACCGTCCTCCGGCCCGGCGGACACCACCTCGATCTGCCGTCCATCGGGTGCCTGGACCATCTGCGTGTGCGCTTCGGGGCTCATCGCCTCATGGTACCGAGCCGTCCGAGCGCGTGACGACGGTGACGCGGTTCAGGGTTCCAGGTCGTATGCGGTGGCGTGCGAAGGCTGGTACAGACCGATTTCTCCCCCTCCGGGGACGCGTATGCGAGTGAGTCGACCGAAGCGAGCCGTGCTGATCGGCTCTGAGAACTCAGCGCCTTTCGCGGCCAGCTCATCGACCGTGCGATCGATGTCGTCGCACATGAGGAAGAGCTCGTGGTGGCCGCCGGGTGACCCCTCGCCGGCCGGATGGACTCCCAGCTCGGCCGGGGGCAGCTTGAAGATGAGCCAGCCGCCGTGGATGTCAACGTTCGGCATCCCGAGCACGTCACGAAAGAAGGCCCGCGCTCTGTCGGGGTCGCCGGCATACAGCACCGCGTGTGCGGCCGTGATCATCGCGGTGAAGTGTCGCAGCAGTGCATCGAGCCACGTCGGATGCGCTCGCGCATGTCGATCGTTCGCGCTGTGACGGCCTGATAACACCCCGGGCGATCAGGTCGTCAGCGGATAGGCTCCCGAAGGTGAGCCGATCTCAACGACCTGCTCGGCTGATCATTGCCTTCGCGGCGGCGCTGCTCCTCTCGTATGCAGTCGTCTGGTCGCAGGTGAGCAGCATCGACGTCGGCCGGAGTGATTTCACCGCGTTCTACGTCGGCGGGACGCTGCTTCGTCAGGGACATACCGGGGACCTGTACGACGAGGCCGTTCAGCAGCCGCTCCATAGCGCGCTGATCGCACCCGACCGCGAGGGAAACCTGCCCTTCGTCAACACGCCGGTCGCGGCCGCGCTGGTGCTGCCCGCGACGTTCCTGCCGCTCCCGATCGCCTATCGTCTCTGGGGGGCGCTCGAGGTCGCGGTCCTCCTCCTGGCGATCGTCCTGGCGGTCCGCTGGGTGGACTGGCCGCCCGAGACTCCGCGGGTCTGGAAGGTTGCCGCCGGGGCCGCCGCGCTTGCCTCGATGGGCACCTGGACGACGCTGATCCAGGCCCAGTGGACCCCGATCCTGGCGCTCGGGATCGTGCTCGCCTACCGCGCCTGGAAGGGCGGCCACCAGGCCACCGGCGCTGCGTTGCTGGTCGTGTCGGCCGGTATCGCAAAGCCGCACCTGGCGCTCGGCTTGCTCGCGTTTCTGCTCGGTTGGCGCCGGCGCCGGATCATTCTCGGCGCCATCGCCGGAGCGGGCGGATTGGCGCTGGCCTCGCTGGCGTTGGTCGGTCCGTCGGGGATCGATGGCTTCATCAAGATCCTCGCCGGGTCGACCACGCGATGGGTGCTGGCGAACATGCTGAGCTTCATCGGTGTGGTCGGATCTTTGTTCGGCAACGGTGCGGCGGCCCACTTGATCGGCCTGCTCGTGACCCTGCTCGCGTGCGCAGCCGCCGTATGGCTGGGGACACTGGTCCGCCGCGATCCGAGCCGCCTCGACGTCGCGCTTGTGGGCGCCGCGGTGCTGTCCCTGATCGCATCTCCCCACGCGTACTCGGACGACCTCGTGATGCTCGCGCCGGTCATGGTCATCGGCGTTGCGGCGGCGGCACGGCTCATGGGGCCGAATGCGCTCCTGACGGTGAGCTCACCGGTGAGCCTGGCATTTGGTGCCTGGGGGTTGATCACCCTGGCCGCGTTCGCGGACTTCGCCGACGGAGCGAAGTTTCCGCCGGGGCAGCTCGCCGGCTGGGCGCTTGTCGCAGCAGCCGTGCTTGCTTGTATAACGGCGTGGCGGTCGCAGCAGCCGGTCGGTGCCACAACGCTACGCGTCGCACCGCTCGCCGGCGCTCGAACCCGCACGTAGCACCCGCAAACCGCGTGACTCCAGGCTGTGCTTGCACAATTCATGGTCATGGTGGAGCGGGAGATCACCACGCTGCGAGCATCGGTGGAGACGCTCGCCCAATTGAGCGACATGCTCATCGAGGTGGTTGCGAAGGGTGGCTCGGTGAGCTTCATGCATCCCCTCGGCGCGTCTGCAGCGGAGAGCTTCTGGACCGGCGCGCTGGCCGCTCAAGCCCGGAATGAGCGCGTGGTGCTCGGCGCGTGGGAGGGCGACGTCCTGGTCGGAACGGTGACCCTGGTCCTTGACTTCCCACCCAACCAGCCGCACCGTGCCGAGATCGCCAAGCTGATGACCCGGCCGAGCCATCGCGGCCATGGCGTGGCGACCTCGCTGATGCAGGCCGCGGAAACGATCGCGGTCGAGCTGGGCCGAACGTTGCTGGTCCTCGACACCGCGGTCGATGGTGGCGCCGGCGTCATCTACCACCGGCTCGGCTTCACCTTCGCCGGTGAGATACCCGACTACGCGTTCAAGCCGCACGGCGGGCTGACCGGGACCTTGATCTTCTGGAAGAGAATCGGCCCCGTGAAACCACTGGATCTGTCGTGATCCCCCTCGCGACCATCAAGGCCCCGGAACGATGAGCGCCGCGATCATCGGGTTCGGACTTGGATTCTTCGTTGCGCTGCAACTCGGTCCGATGTCGCTGTTCCTGATCAGGTCGACGCTGCGCAGTGGGTGGCGAGTGGGGGCGGCGATCGGCGCGGGCATCGCGACTGTCGACGGTCTCTACGCCGGAGCCGGAGCCGGGGGCGCGGCACCGCTGCTGACCATTCACCCGCCGCGCCTGGCGCTCGGGCTTGCGGGCGCGATCGTGCTCATCTGGCTCGGGGCACGAACCCTGTACAGCGCGTTCCGCGTCCGAGTCGGCGGAGAAACCGCTTCGGAAATTGCCGGCCCACGCCGGGCGTTCCTGACCGCGTTGGGTGGGACCGCATCCAACCCGTCGACGATCGTGTCGTGGGCGGCCATCTTCGCTGCGGCGAGCACAGCCGGAACTCGTGCACACGACCGCTTCGGCAATCATCCTCGTGGTTGGCGTCGCGATCGGGAGCCTGACCTGGGTCACATTGCTCGCAACCGGTGTCGCAGTTGCGGGTCGATCGATGAGCCCGCGTTCGATTCGAGTAACCGAAGGCGCTGCCGGCGCAGGGTTGATTGGATTTGGTGGCGTACTCGCGTACACGACATTGGTAGCCCCGGCAGGAATCGAACCTGCGCGCACGGTTTAGGAAACCGCCGCTCTATCCACTGAGCTACGGGGCCGCAACCTTTAATGCTATCTGGTCGCTGTCATGTCCAACTGCAGGAAGGTCGCGTGAGGTCTCTCAAGAGAGCCTTCTGGGGCATGGCGATGATGGCGCCGGCGCTCGTCATTTCCTGCGGTTCACCGGCGAATCCCACGGCCGGATCGACCGGCACCGCGACGCCGGCACCGACTTTCGCGGCGAGCGTGACTCCCTCGGCGGCCCCCGCATCGACCGCGGCGGCAACCGGCGATGAGCTGAACGTGGTCGCATCCATGATGTATCCCGCATGCACGCCGGCCAACTGCGCCAGCGACGCGATGTTCACCACCTGCGACGCCGCCTCGTCCGGGCTCGACGTGTTCGCCGCGTGCCCGTTGACCGTGAGGCTTGTCACCCAGTTGAAAAGCGTTGTCGACGGAGTCGTGAGCGCACCCGACCCGGTGGGAGGCGGCCAGGACCCGGAATGGACAACCAAGTCGGTCACCACGACGCCGTCACCAACCGGCGGCATCGCGCATGTGGTGTTGGGAATTGGTGGAAGCACCACGGAGAGATACGACCTCGTCGTGATCGTGCAGAGTAGCCAGCTGCTGGTTGACGACATCTACTGCACGGGCACCGATCCCACGGCAAATGATGTGTACGCCGCAGGGTGGGCCACTCGGTCGGTGTGCACCGCGCACTGACCTGTCGTGCAATCACTAGCGGAGAAACCGTCGGGAAGGGGAGATTCGAACTCCCGACCTCGCGGTCCCGAACCGCGCACTCTAACCTGGCTGAGCTACTTCCCGGCGCCGGCCCGGATGATACCACCCGCTTCAGCGGGCCCCGAGATCGCCTGCAGGGACCGGCCGCGAATCGCATACTGAGGCAATCGCGCGGTGCCACCGCGCCAGGAGTCCAGGCATGGGTCGAATCACCATCGACATGACCATCAACGCTCCCACGGCCACCGTGTTCGCATACGTGGATGACTACCGCAATACCACCAAGTACATGAAGGACCTGGTGAAGTGGCAGCCCACCGGCAAGGTCACCCATGGCAAGGGTGCGCAGTTCGCGGTTGGGATGAAAGCCGGTCCGACGACACTCACGTCCGTGGTGGACATCACGACATGGACGGAGAACAAAGCCATCGGATGGCACTCCAATGAAGGATTCAAACAGATCGGTCTCTGGGCATTCACACCCAAGGGTGAGAAGACTCAGGTGACCTTCGACATGGAGTACGAATTCGGTGGTGGGATTGCCGGCAAGCTGCTGGGTCGTGCAGCTGAACCGATCGTGCGCGGCAACCTGCAGCGCTCGGTTGAGACGCTCAAGCTCAACACCGAGAAGGTCGCAGGGCCCAAGTCGGTCGCAAAGCCGGCCACCAAGGTCAGCACAAAATCTGCAACAAAGACCACTGCAACGGCTGCGCGAAACACCACAAAACCTGCAACAAAGCCAGCAGCGCAAGCGAGATCCGGGGCGAAGAACTCGTCGCGAAAGCCTTAGAATGAGGGCGTTCCCGGCACAGCGAGCCGGGCGAGGAGCGAGAGCATGACGAGCGATACGACAAGTTCCAACGGACACGAGCCCCGCACCGGCGGCGTGCGCGTCAAGCGCGGCTTGGCAGAGATGCTCAAGGGCGGCGTCATCATGGATGTGGTGACACCCGAGCAGGCGAAGATCGCCGAGGATGCCGGTGCGGTCGCGGTCATGGCGCTGGAGCGCGTGCCCTCGGACATCCGTCGTGACGGCGGCGTCGCGCGCATGAGCGATGTGAGCCTCATCAAGGAGATCATCGCGGCGGTGACGATCCCGGTCATGGCAAAGGCCCGCATCGGTCATTTCGTCGAGGCGCAGGTGTTGCAATCGCTCGGGGTCGACTACATCGACGAGTCCGAGGTGCTGACCCCTGCGGACGAGGAGCATCACATCGACAAGTGGCAGTTCGACGTGCCCTTCGTGTGTGGAGCGCGCGACCTGGGTGAGGCTCTCCGGCGCATCGGCGAAGGGGCCGCGATGATCCGCACCAAGGGCGAGGCCGGCACTGGGAACGTCGTCGAGGCGGTGCGCCACATGCGCGCCGTGCAGGGCGGTATTCGCCGTATCGCGTCGATGCGACCCGAGGAGCTGATGGCCGAGGCGAAACATCTCGGCGCACCTTTCGACCTCATCCAGGAAATCCACCGGACGGGGAAGCTGCCGGTTGTCAACTTCTCCGCCGGGGGCATCGCGACTCCCGCCGACGCCGCACTCATGATGCAACTGGGCTGTGACGGCAACTTCGTCGGGAGTGGCATCTTCAAGAGCACCGATCCCGAGGCCTATGCGAAGGCAATCGTTGCGGCGACCACGTATTTCGACAAACCCGAGGTCATCGCCGAAGTGAGCGCCGGCCTGGGCAAGGCCATGCCGGGACTCGACGTGGCGTCGATGCCCGCTGGGGAGCTGCTCGCAACCCGCGGTTGGTGAGGCTGCCGCCGCCCTGCCGGCCGCGTACACTAGGCATGTGCGAATGACGCGAAGCCTGCCCCACCAGGGACGGAGCGTTCGCGTCCGCTGAGAGGGAATTGACCATCCTCCGGGTAGGCGTTCTCGCCCTCCAGGGCGACGTCCGGGAGCACTTGCTGGCACTCCGCGGCTGTGGCGCGGACGCGTCAACGGTACGTACCTCCGGTGAGCTCGAGCGTGTCGACGCGCTGGTTCTTCCGGGCGGGGAGTCCACGACGATGAGCCGCCTCATTCAGGTCTTCGATCTCGAGATGCCACTTCGGGAGCGCCTCGACGGTGGTATGCCGACGCTCTCGACCTGCGCCGGCCTCATCCTGATGAGTCGCGAGGTGCTCGACGGACGTGCGGATCAGATCGCGCTGGGAATCCTCGACGTCAGCGTCCGGCGCAATGGCTACGGGCGTCAGGTGAAGTCGTTCGAGGCGGACATCCGGGTCTCGCCGCTCGGAGTCGCTCCTTTCCGCGCGGTGTTCATCCGGGCGCCGCTCATCGAGGCGGCCGGCCCCGATGCCGAGGTTATCGCCAGTTTCGGCAACAACCCGGTGGCCGTCGCGCAGGGACCGCACATCGGCCTCTGCTTTCACCCCGAGATGACCGACGATTCGCGACTGCACCGGCTGTTCCTGGAGCGCGCTGCGGCTGCCCTCGAGGTCAGCGCGGCGTGATCATCCGCTCGGCATCGTTTCGCGATCTCGCGCGCATCGAGCAGCTGTACCGCGAAGCCACCGAGGACGAGCGACACGGGGCACAGATGACCCTCGACAGCCCGGTCCCGCAGGCGACCTTGCTGCGCCTCTGGCAGGCGCTGACGAAGTCGCTGTCATCGCTGGTCCCGATCACCGATGTCTCGGAGGAGATGCTCGTCGCCGAGGACGCGAAGGAGGGCGTGGTCGGATTCGTGCAGGTTCAGTCGCTGTCGGTACGTCCGCGGTCGTGGCAGATCCTCAACCTCTGCACCTCGACAACCGCACATGGCCATTTCGCCCGTGCGGAGCTGCTCGACGGCGTGCGCAACCGCGAACTCGAGCATGGCGTGCAGCGGGTGCACGTGCGCCTGCCGCTTGACCATCCGCTCCTGCCCGTCTTTCTCGAGCACGGCTACACGCAATTCGCGACCGAGCAGATCCTCTATCGCGACCAGGCCGCGGCGCAGCCCGAACCGTCGGTGAATTCGGCCCTCATCCGTCCCGCGCGCAGGGACGACATCGCGGCGATCTACCTGCTCTACCTCCGCACCACCCCCTCGCAGGTCGCGGCAGTCGAAGGACCTTCGCTCAAGACATGGCAGGCCGGCTATGCACAGGGGTTGGTCACCGGCATGGGTCGGGACAACGTCCGTCACCTGGTCGTCGAGCGTCCCGGCATCGTCGCCTGGGCGGCCATCCGGCCGCCAACGGCAGCGCAGCCCGCAAGCCTCAGCATGATGGTTGAGGGCCACGACCCTGCGCTGCGCGATGCCATCATCGACGCCGTGCTTGCGGAGCTGCCCTCAGGACCGGCCTCCTGCGTGCTCCGCCACTACAACTCCGAGCTGATCCGTGCGCTCCAGCAGCGCGGATTCGCCGTCTACGGCACCCAGCTGCTGCTCATCAGCGAGCTCGGTGAAAAGGTGCGCATCGCGGCGCCGTCGCGCCGCAAGAAGCCCGTGCTGGTCCAGGCAGGGATCGCACGCAGTGTTCCGTCACCGCTCCGGGTCCTGTCCACGACCACAACGAGGAGAAAGAGATCGTCGCCCAGATGATGCCCTACGGATCCTCATGGGAAGAGGAGCTCAACCTGCTCTTCGCAGCCCTGCCGCCCCGCATCGCGTCTGCCGCGCAACGTCTCTCCCAGGGACGAGGCGATCTCCTCGAGGTCGTGCTCGACCTCGGCCGTGAGCCTGAAGCACGGTTCACGGACGGTGAGGCGATCCTCAACTCGGCAAATATCGGGAACGCCGAGATCGATTATGTGACCGAGCATGTCGGTCTCTTCGGTGACGACAACCGGGCCGGCATCGAACGCACCCTGCACCGGATCAGCGCAATCCGCAACCGCAAGGGCACCATCGTCGGGCTCACGTGCCGGGTCGGTCGCGCGGTGACCGGCACCATCGACATCATCAAGGACATGGTCATCAGCGGGCAGTCGATTCTCCTGCTCGGCCCGCCAGGTATCGGCAAGACGACGATGCTCCGCGAGTGCGCGCGCGTGCTCAGTGACGAGTGCGGCAAGCGCGTGGTCATCGTCGACACCTCGAATGAGATCGCCGGCGACGGCGACATCCCGCACCCCGGCATCGGCCGGTCGCGCCGGATGCAGGTGCGTACCCCGGCGCTCCAGCACGCGGTGATGATCGAGGCTGTCGAGAACCACATGCCGCAGTGCATCGTCATCGACGAGATCGGCACCGAGCTGGAGGCCGTCGCGGCCCGGACCATCGCCGAACGCGGCGTCCAGCTGGTGGGCACCGCACATGGCTCCAACATTGATTCGCTGCTGGTCAACCCGACGCTCAACGACCTGCTCGGCGGGATCCAGACGGTGACGCTGTCGGACGAGGAGGCGCGCCGCCGCGGGACGCAGAAGTCGGTGCTCGAGCGCAAGTCGCCGCCGACGTTCGACGTGCTCATCGAGATCCAGGAGCGCGATCGAGTCGTCGTGCATGCACCGCTTGCGGAGACAGTCGACGAGGCGTTGCGCGGGAGGGTCCGGCCGCCGCAGCTGCGCACTCGCGACGAGGCGGGCGCCATCGTCAGCCGCGTCGATACGAGCGCGGCCGCAACCCGGCCGTCGCCGTTCGAGCCCGCTCCGTTCCAGGGCGGCGCACGTGGTGGCAGGCGGACGCGCGAGCGCCGGCGGCGGTTCGACGTCGACGAGTACATCGCCGGTCAGCAGCGACGCGAGCGAGAGTGGGAGCCGCCCGCCCCCGCCGTACGCGCAGGACCGCCGCTCTCGATCTTTCCGTACGGGGTCTCGCGCAACTATCTCGAGCAGTCACTTCGCGAGATGCGCCTGCCGGTGCGGATCCAGCACCACGTCGACGATGCCGACCTCGTGCTCACTCTGAAGAACTACTACCGGCGCCACGATTCCCCGGTGCGCGCCGCCGAGTCGTCCGGCATCCCGATCCATGTGCTGCGCAGCAACACCGTCGCCCAGATCAAGGGAGCGCTCGCTCGGGTCTACGGCGTCGAAGCGCCTGCGGAAACGCCGGACGACACCGAGCCGGCGATGCAGGATGTCCTCGAAGGGATCGAGCAGATGCAACGAACCGGTAACGACGTCGAGCTCACACCGCAGAACGCATACGTGCGCAGGCTGCAGCATCAACTCGTTGAAGAGCACGCGCTCACCGCACGCAGCACCGGTGACGAACCCAACCGCCAACTCGTCATACTGCGACCTTCGGAATGAGCCGTTCGGGCGAGGGGCCCGACGGCGGGGGAGTGGTGATTGATATGGGCGCATGGCGTGGCTTCTTCATCTCGTTCGAAGGCCTCGACGGTGCAGGTAAGAGCACGCAGGTCGCGTCCCTAGCGGGCGCGCTGCGCCAGCAGGGCCATGACGTCGTCACGGTGCGACCCGACGAGACCCATCTCGGGGAGATCCTGCATAGCTTTGTGCTCCAGCACCAGCGTGGTCCGGCGCTCGAGGCCTGGGCCGAGGCGCTCCTCTTCACCGCCGAGCGCGTGCAGCTGCTGCACGAGAACATCCTGCCCGCGCTTCGCCGCGGGGCAGTGGTGATCGCGGACCGCTACGCCAACTCCACGATCGCCTACCAGGGTGGTGGGAGGGGGATCCCACCGAGGATCTGCTCCGCCTGCACGCCGCCGCATGCGGCGACGTCTGGCCCGATCTGACCCTCTACCTGGCGATACCCGCCTCGACGGCGGCGCAGCGGCAGCGCGCCCAGCAGCTCCCGCTCGATCGCTTCGAGGTCGCACCCGAGACATTCCACGCCGCCGTCGAGGCCGGGTTCGAGCAACTCGCGGCGCAGCATCCGCGCAGGTTCGTGCGCATCGATGCGACCCGTCCCGCGATCATCGTCTCGCGCGACATCGAGAAGGTGATCGTGCAGCGACTCCCGCGCCGGCCCCCGCATCACCGCCGATACGGAATGCCGGAGGTTTCGAGCCGAGCTCCTACGGCAGTGCGCCGGTCGGCTGATCCGCCGACAACGTGACCCGGGTTGTCGAAGCTGGTGAAAGCAGGTACGTGGCACTGACGAAAAAGGGCGCTACTCTCCGCCGACGCTGAGCACGACGTCATCGGCCGGACCACGCGCTCGACGCGGCTGCCCGCGAGGTGCACGCGGACTCCGGGAATGCCAGGAGCGCCGGGATCCCACCCGAGCGCGTGCAATGCTCGCGCCTCGCCCCAGGTTCGCGCCTGGCGCTGCTGGCGGCCGTCGGTGAAGGTCATGGTCCCGGGCCGGGTGGCGAAGCCGAAGCCAACCTCGCCACCACTGGTGAGAAACGCTTGCACGGTCGGTGAGAACGGTTCCCGGGTCGAAGAGTTCCTCGGGACTCTCCAGCGCCACGGCGAGGCTCGGCATACCGCCGGATTTCGCGGCCTCACGGACGCCCGCTCGCTGCGCGACCGAGCGAGCGCGCTCGCGCCGGCGCCGCTCGGTGGCCAGCTCGGTGGCACGCATGCGGATCTCGCGGAGATGCTGTTCGTACGGAGCCATGGCGGCGATCGTGGCCCGCTCGCTTGCCTGCAGCCGGTGCCAGGGTATCGAGATCGCCGTCGCTCAATTCACGAAGCGCGTCGGGTTCGACCCGGTCGGCAAGAGAGGGAAGCTCCACCGCTAGGCACTCTACTCGCGCCCGGCCGCGCATCGCGGCGCGTCCGCGTGCATTTGCTGTATGACGCACGCAGCGGTCATCGAATCGAGGGAGGCACAGCTCGTGGGTCAGGTTCTCCATGACGTCATCCGCGTCGACGCGCGAGGGCGCGGTCATCACCCTCACCATCGACCATCCTCCGGCGAACGCGGTCAACGGCGATGTCGTCAACGGCCTGGCCGAGGGGCTCGCAAGGGCGGAGGCGGACGAGACGTGCCGAGCCCTGGTCATCACCGGCAACGGACCGAAGTTCTTCTCGGCCGGGGCCGATATCAAGGAGTTTGGTGGCGGCGCTGAGGCCGTCGGGAAGGCGACCCACCTCACGCTTGCGATCGAGTTCTCGCGGCTGCCGGTCATCGCCGCCGTCAACGGCATCGCATTCGGCGGAGGCTGCGAGCTGACCCTCGCCTGCGACCTGCGGCTTGCGTCGCGGACCGCGCGATTCGGTCAGCCCGAGATCAAGATCGGCATCATCCCCGGCTGGGGCGGAACGCAGCGGCTGCCACGGCTGATCGGCTCCGCTCGTGCCGCCGAGTTGCTGCTCACCGGCGACCCGATCGATGCGGACCGTGCTCTCGCGCTCGGGTCTGGTCGCCGAGGTTGTGGAAGCTGACGACCTTCCGGCGGCCGCGCAACGCTGGGGAGAGCTCCTCGCATCGCGGGCGCCCCTTGCCATCGCCGCAACCAAGCGAGCCATGCATGCGGGATCGAGCCTGCCCATCGAGGCAGCGCTGGAGGCCGAACGGCGCGAGTTCGTCGACCTGTTCGGCAGCGAAGACGCCGCCGAGGGCATCAGCGCATTCCTGCAGAAACGTCCGCCGGAGTGGAAGGGGCGCTAGTGTCCGCGGCTGTGACCGCGATCCTCAGCCCGATCGCGCTTGTGCTGCTCGCCGCCGCGTCCCTGGTCGCGAGCGGATTGCGCTGGCGAAAGCTGCTCGGTCTGATGCAGCGCACCACGCGACACGAGAGTCGCCTCGATCATCCGCGGCGCGCGTACGAGCCTTCTTCGTGTATGTCGTCGCCCAGGGACGGTTGCTGAGGTGGCCGCTCGCCGGCGTGCTCCATGCCTTCATCTTCTGGGGCTTCGTGGTGCTGCTCACCGCGATCGCTCAAGGAATCGTCGAAGCGCTCTGGCAGGGATTCCAGTTCAATCAGCTCCCGGGAAGCGGCGCGATCGCATTCCTGCAGGACCTCTTCTTCTTCGTCGTCATCTGCGGCATCACGCTGGCGCTGTTCAACCGCCTGGTGATCAACCCGACACGGTTTCGCGGAAGCCACCGCGGCGACGCCATCCTCATCCTCGCCTGGATCGGCGTGCTCCTCATCTGCATGGAGCTCAACTACGCGACGCGTATCGCCGAAGGTGCGCCCGAGGCACTCGGTCAATGGCGGCCCATCGCGTCTGCGCTCGCGAGCATCTTCCGGCCGCTCGGCGCCGGCAGCGAGGCGCTGATCGTCCTCCACGGCATCTTCTTCTGGGCGCACCTGACGCTCGTGTTCGGATTCCTCGTCTATCTCGGGTACAGCAAGCACCTGCACATCATCACGTCGGTTCCGAACGTCTTCTTCAAGAACGAGGAACCGAAAGGAGCGTTCCGCAGCCTCGATATCGAGGCGGTGATGAACGCCGAGAGCGAGGCCGACCAGCACTTCGGCGCCGGAGCGCTCGAGCATTTCTCGTGGAAGGACACACTCGACCTCTACACGTGCACGGAGTGCGGGCGATGCCAGACCCATTGCCCCGCCTACAACACCGGCAAGCCGCTGTCCCCCAAGACGTTGATCACCGATCTGCGCGATCTTGCGTACGAGAACCTTGCCGGGGGCTACGCGGCCACGAAGCACGACGCGCATGTCGCCGCCGAGAGCGGTGACGGTGCGGGTCCGCACGGCGCGGTGATGTGGACCGGCGGCGACCATCACCCCGGCGCCGTGCACGATCTGCCCGGGCATTTTCAGCCATCGTGGCTCTCACCCGAGGACGTTGCCGCGACCGTTCCCGCCGACGGACCACGTCCGCTGATCGGCGGAACGATTCTCGAGGAGACACTCTGGTCGTGCACCACCTGCGGCGCCTGCATGGACCAGTGCCCGGTGTTGATCGAACACGTTCCCAAGATCATGGACATGCGCCGTCATCTCGTCCTCGACAAGTCGCGCCTGCCGAAGCAGGCGGAGTCGGCGTTGCGCAACATCGAGAACGTCGCCAACCCGTACGGCCTCTCGCATCAGTCGCGAGCGGACTGGGCAAAGGATCTCGGCGTGTCGTTCATCGCTGACAAGCCCGACGCCGAGTACCTGTACTGGGTGGGCTGTGCAGCCTCGTTCGATGAGCGCGCGAGGACGATCGCGGCGGCATTGGCGAAGATCCTTCAGGCGGCCGGGGTTGACTTCGCCATCCTCGGCACCGAGGAGAAGTGCACCGGGGATCCCGCACGCCGGATCGGTAACGAGTACCTGTTCCAGGAGCGCGCCAAGGAGAATGTCGAGGTGCTGAAGCGGCACAACGTACGCAAGATCATCGCGTCGTGTCCGCACTGCTTCAACACGTTTGCCAACGAGTACGGCGACTTCGGCGGTGACTACGAGGTCATCCATCACACCCAGCTCATCGATCGCCTGTTGAAGGAGGGGCGGATCACCCTCGACGCAGCCAAGGCGCAGGAGGAGACGGTCACCTACCACAACTCCTGCTACCTCGGCCGCTGGAACGACATCTTCGCGCCGCCGCGCGAGATCCTCGAGCGCATCCCCGGCCTCAAGGTCGTGGAGATGGCGCGCAGCAAGAGTGAAGGTATGTGCTGCGGTGCCGGCGGCGGCAGGATGTGGATGGAGGAGGGTCAGCCGCGGGTCAACCACCGCAGGGTCGACCAGGCTGTGGACACAAAGGCCACCAAGGTCGCGACCGCATGCCCGTTCTGTCTCGCCATGTTCGACGAGGGCATCTCAGCCAAGCAGATCGGCGACACACTGGCGGTCGACGACGTCGCCGTCTACGTTGCGCGCGCGCTCAAGGAACCTATCGTCGACTGAGAGCGGCGGTACGAAGGTCAGATGGGGCGCGGCACGCGTTGGTTGTGCAGCGTTTGAAAACGCGCCCCGCAGTCGGCGCATTTGAAACCGGGTTGGTCGTACCCGATCTGGCGATCACCAAAGGTCAGCGGGACCAGGCGCGTGCTCTCGCAGCGGACGCAGGGAGGATCCACCGGCACGACGAGATCGTGGCCCATTTGCTAGAGGATGGCAGGTCCAGGCAGGTGGCGCACGGGCGGGCGGTCAGGGCACACTTGGCTGCCCCGGCGGTGCCGGGCGACCCGTCCAAGGAGGCAGCACGTGGCAGGCACGGATGTCGTCGACGCATACAGCCCCGAGTGGGCTGAGGCCTTCAAGGCCGAGATCAACAAGTCGTCGGTGTACAAGCAGGCGGCGGCAGGGTGGGAGGGCACCGTCGGCCTGGTTGTGCTGGCCGAGCCCGACAAGAACTTCCCCGAGGATCGCGGCGTATTCCTGGATCTCTGGCACGGCGAGGCGCGTGACGTCCACGTTGGGACCCGGGAGGACGCCCAGCAGGCTAAATTCGTGATCACCGGCGCCTATTCGCGCTGGAAGCAGGTGGCCCAGAAAGAGCTCGACGCCACCAAGGGGATCATGCTCGGCCGCCTGAAGCTGAAGGGCGATTTCCCGACGATCGTGCGCTACACCAAGGCTTCGCAGGAGCTGACCAACTGCACCACCCGCGTGCCGGTCAGGTGGCCGGACGAGGCCTGACCGGATGACCTCGTCGGAGCCCGACGGCCTTGCCGAGGGACGTCTGCTCGTCGTGGGAGCCGGCACCATGGGCGCGCAGATCGCACAGCAGGCAGCGCTGAACGGGATCGACGTCTCGCTCGTCGACGTCGACGGCGCGCACCTGAAGCGAGCCATGGCGGGGAATCGGCAGTGGCTTGACCGCCGTGTCGAGAAGGGCAAGCTCGAGCGCGCCGAAGCCGTCGACGCGGCGAGCCGTGTGACCCCGACCACGGACCTGGCCAGCGCCGCGTCCGAATCCGCCTGGGCGATTGAGGCCGTGGTTGAGCTGCCATCAGTCAAGCGCGAGATCTTCGCCGAGCTCGACGCGCACCTTCCCGCCCGCGCGGGCATCGCCACCAACTCGAGCAACATCGTGGTGTCGCGGCTGGCGGATGCGACTGCGCGTCCCGAGCTCTGCTGCAACATGCACTTCTTCCATCCCGTGCTGGTCATGGACCTGTGCGAGGTGGTGCGCGGACCCGAGACGTCCGACGACACCTGCGCGCGAGCCGTCGCCTGGTCGAGACGGATGGGCCGGACCGCGATCGTCGTCGAGAGGGAGATCGACGGCTTCATCGTCAACCGCATCCTTGGTGCCGCGTCCCGCGAGGCATTCTCGCTCCTCCAAGGCGGGGTCGCATCGGCGGAGGACATCGACATCGCGGTGCGCAAGGGGCTCAACTGGCCGATGGGCCCGTTCCAGCTCGCGGACTTCTCCGGCCTCGACACGGTGCTGACCATCCGCCGGGATCGGATGGAGCGCGACCACGCACCCGGTGACGTGGCCACAGTTGCCATCCTGGAGCGCATGGTCGCCGACGGTCGGCTCGGCCGCAAGAGCGGCCGCGGCTTCTACGACTACGCGGTTGATCCGCCGGCGCCCCTGCCGCTCCCGGACTGAGCCAGGGCGACCCGTGCCGGCGGTCCGGCGCGGGTGCTCGATATCGGGGCCATGAGGGCAGCGGCCCCGATGCCGACGAGGGCCAGTGGAACGAGCCTGCCGGGAGGTGCCATGGCCGCGTTCCCGGTATCGACGAGCGTCAGCACTCCGAGCGACGCCCACGAGGCGATCATGCGGATGGAGTAGACCCCCGGCCAGGGCCGCGCATCGATCGCGGCCGCGCGCGCCAGGCACCAGGCGAATGCCGGGGCCAGGATCACGAGGTCGTGGGGCAGCAGATGCGGTGACGCGAGCAGCGAAAGCGCTGTGGCGCCCGCGAGCGAGACCTCAAGCGTCCCCGGGTTGCCACGCGAGCGCGATCCGAGGACGCCGCACCCGATGAGCGCCAGGATCGAACCCAGGAGGCCGACGACCACCGCGTCAGCGCCGCCCCCGAGCCAGGAGGCGACCAGGCCAGGGAAGCCGAGCGTGCTCGCTGCCGGCGTATTGCCTGCCGCGAAACCCAGGGCGGACACGAAGCCCGCCAGACCCGCCGGGCCGACCAGGGCCAGCGACACGGCGGCGGCCACCGCACAGCCCGCGGCGGCGCCGCCGAGCGCACGCCAGTCGCGCCGGGCGAGGAGCCAGACGCCGAGCCCGACCGCGAGGTGGGGCTTGGTTGCGGCGAATGCCAGAGCCAGCCAGAAGCCTGCGGACGCCGATCGGTCCCTTCGCCAGGCGGCATAGGCGACCGCGAGGCCGAGGGCGGCGATCCCATCGATCTGGCCGAGGAGAAGGAACGCGTAGGTGCCCCCCGCCGCCAGTGCCATCAGCAGCGTGGCGAGGCGCGTCGGGCGTCCGATCCCCGCAGGCCACGGCCCGGCACGGATCGCCACCCAGACGGCGAGACCCAGGAGCAGCAGCTCGATCACCGACCACACCCGGAACGCGGTGCCCGCATCGAGCGCGGTGAACGGAAGGGCGAGCAGCGCTGTGGTCGGCGGCGTGATGAACGGGAGATTGATGACCGTGCCGGCCGGGAGCAGGCTCAGGTGCCGCACGTGCTCGGCACGCTGGTCGTAGAGGTGGGCGCCGTCGCCGCTGCGTACCAGCAAGGCCGCGACGTACGAGGCCGAGAAGTCGGTCCCCCGCTCGCGCAGCGGGGTCACCTGCGCCCACGCGATCACGAAATACGCGAGAAGGACGGTGCTGACGGCGATCGCGATGGTGACCGCGCGACGGGTTCTCACGGCTTCTGGACGCTAGCATCGACTTCTCGGAAGCGAACGCGGCGTTGCCGTATTGCTTCCTATACTCGGCCGACGATGGCGAGCGAATTCACCAGGATCGATCACGTGGGGATCGCCGTCGCCGACCTCGACGTCGCGGTCGCCGCGTATGAGCGGCTCACCGGTTCAGCGCCTGCCCATCGCCAGGTCGTGGCGTCCGACGGGATCGAGGCGGTCATGTTCGAGGTGGGGGAGTCGCGAATCGAGCTGCTCGGCAGCACCGGACCGGAATCGAAGATCGCCGGGTTCCTGGCCAAGCGGGGGAGCGGCCTCCATCACGTCGCCTACGGGGTCGACGACGTCCAGGCCAGCCTGGATCACTTCGCCGAGCTGGGTCTCCAGCTCCTGGACACGTGCCCGCGTCGGGGCGCCGCAGGCCGGCTGGTGGCATTCCTCCATCCCTCGGCGGCGAGCGGGGTGCTCACCGAGCTGTGCCAGCCGGACCAGGAGAATGCCGGGTCGCACTCGTGAGCGACCAGCCCGGCGCAGCACCCGGCACCCCCGTGGAGACGGAGTCGGGCATCCCGATCGAACCCTTCTACGTGGATCATCCGGACGAGCCACCGCCTCCCGGCGAGTTTCCCTACACCAGGGGCATCCGTGCCGACGGCTACCGGCCGCGGCTGTGGACGATGCGCCAGTACGCCGGGTTCGGCAGCGCCGAGCAGACCAACGAGCGGTTTCACTATCTGCTGCGCGCCGGGCAGAACGGGCTCTCGGTGGCCTTCGACCTGCCGACCCAGATGGGCTACGACAGCGACGACCCGGTGGCGCACGGCGAGGTCGGCAAGGTCGGCGTGGCCATCAACTCCATCGAGGACATGGAGCTGTTGATGCGCGGCATCCCCCAGGACCGCGTGACCACGTCGATGACCATCAATGCCCCCGCATCGGTGCTGCTGCTCCTCTACGAGCTTGCCGCCGAGCACAAGGGGATCGCCGCGTCCGCGCTCGGAGGCACGATTCAGAACGACATCCTCAAGGAATACGCGGCGCGCGGAACCTACATCTATCCTCCGCGCCAGTCCATGCGCCTGGTCACCGACACGTTCGCCTATTGCGCGGAGCATCTTCCGCGATGGAACACCATCAGCATCAGCGGGTATCACATCAGAGAAGCCGGCGCGACCGCCCCGCAGGAGATCGCCTTCACGCTGAGCAACGGCATCGCCTATGTGCAGGCTGCGATCGACGCGGGTCTCGACGTCGAGGATTTCGGCCCGCGACTGAGCTTCTTCTTCAACGTCAGCAACGACTTCTTCGAGGAGGTTGCGAAGTTTCGGGCCGCGCGCGCCCTCTGGGCCGAGGTCATGCGCGAGCGCTTCGGCGCGACCGGCGAGCGAAGCCTGCAGCTGCGATTCCATGCGCAGACGAGCGGCGCGACGCTCACCGCACAGCAGCCGCTGAACAACGTGGTGCGCGTCTCGTTGCAGGCGCTGGCCGCGGTGTGCGGGGGCGCGCAGTCTCTGCACACCAACAGCTACGACGAGGCGCTCGCGCTCCCTTCGGAACAGGCGGCGGAGATCGCGCTGCGCACCCAGCAGGTGATCGGCCACGAGACCGGTGTCGCCAACGCCACCGATCCGCTGGGTGGGTCACATCTCGTCGAGTCGCTCACCCACGACCTCATGGATTCCGCTCGAGCACTGATGGTGCGCGTCGAGGAGCATGGTGGCGCCGTCGCGGCGATCGAAGCGGGCCTCTACCAGGAGCAGATCCAGGAATCAGCGTACCGGCATCAGCGTCTCGTCGAATCCGGCGATCGGGTCATCGTCGGCGTCAACCGGTTCACCGAGACGTCGCAACCTTCGGTGCCGATCCTCACGATCGGGGCCGCTCTCGAAGCGGCGCAGATCGAGCGGCTCGCGAAGCTGCGCGCCGCTCGGTCGGCCGGCGAGGTGGAGCGCGCGCTGCATGCGTTGCGAGCGGGAGCGCAGGGAACGGCCAACCTGCTCCCCTTGATGCGCACCGCGCTCGAGGCGCGTGCCACCGTCGGAGAGGTGTGTGGTGTGCTGCGCGAGATTTTCGGCGCGTACCGTCCCCCGGTCACGGTGTGAGCCCGAGGCGCGATGCGATCCCCTGGTAGCCTGACGCGGTGACCAGACAGGCGCGCAAAGGCGTCCCTCCTGTCGGCGCGAGCGATTCGGTCGCTTCCGCCGGCGTCCCCGCACCCCCGGACGCGGACGGAGCGTCGACAGGTGGATCGGGCGGCGGCACCGGCAAGAAGATCAACCTGCTGCGCAAGCGCCGGTATGACGCCGTCCACCGGGCCGGAGCCGCAGAGCGTTCGCAGCATGCCAAGGGCAAGCTCACCGCGCGTGAGCGCATCGACCGGATGCTCGACCCCGGTTCGTTCACCGAGCTCGACATGTTCGCGCTGCACCGGACGACCAGTTTCGACATGGATGAACGGAGGATTCGTGGCGATGGGGTGATCACCGGCTGGGGAACGATCGAAGGCCGGCAGGTGTTCGTCTTCAGCCACGACGCGTCGGTGTTCGGCGGCTCGCTCGGCGAGGTCTTCGCGGAGAAGGTGACCAAGGTCATGGACCTCGCGTTGCGGACCGGCTGTCCGTGCATCGGCATCAACGACTCGGGCGGAGCGCGCATCCAGGAGGGAGTTGTCTCCCTGGCCGGATATGCCGAGATCTTCTATCGCAACGTCGAGTCGAGCGGGGTGATCCCGCAGCTCTCATTGATCGCGGGGCCGTGCACGGGCGGTGCGGTCTACTCGCCGGCGATGACCGACTTCATCTTCATGGTGCGCAAGATCGGCTACATGTTCATCACCGGCCCGGACGTCATCAAGGTGACGACCGGCGAGGAGGTCACATTCGAGGAGCTCGGCGGCTCGGACGTGCACAACCAGCGAAGCGGCGTCGCCCACTTCATCGCCGACACGGAAGATGAGGCCTTTGCGCAGATGCGCGAGCTGCTCTCGTATCTGCCGCAGAACAACCGTGACAAGCCGCCGTACCGTCCGACCCTCGACGATCCGCACCGCGAGGATCCCGAGCTGCAGACGATCATTCCCAACAACCCGAACCAGCCGTACGACATGCGCAGCGTGGTCACGCGCATCGTGGACGACGGCCGCTTCCTCGAGGTGATGCACCATCACGCCGAGAACATCATCTGTGGCTTCGCGAGGCTCGACGGCCATCCCGTCGGTGTGGTCGGCAACCAGCCGCGGGTGCTCGCGGGCGCGCTCGACATCGCCGCCTCCAACAAGGCCGCACGCTTCGTGCGCTTCTGCGACTCGTTCAACGTGCCGCTGGTGACCTTCGTCGACGTGCCCGGCTTCCTCCCCGGCACAGATCAGGAGTACGGCGGCATCATCCGGCACGGCGCCAAGCTCCTCTATGCGTACTGCGAGGCGACCGTCCCCAAGCTCACGGTGATCACGCGCAAGGCGTATGGCGGCGCATACGACGTGATGTGCTCCAAGCACATCCGTGCCGACTACAACGTGGCCTGGCCGACAGCGGAGATCGCGGTCATGGGACCACAGGGTGCGGTCAGCGTGATCTTCAAACGCGAGATCGCGCAGGCGGACAACCCCAAGCAGCGGTCAGACGAGCTCATCGAGGAGTACCGGGAGCAGTTCGCCAACCCGTACTACGCCGCGGAGCGCGGCTACATCGACGACGTGATCGAGCCGCGACAGACGCGTGGGGCGCTCATCGCCGCGCTGCGCATGGCTCGCGACAAGCAGGTGGAGACACCGAGACGCAAGCACGGCAATATTCCGCTCTGACGGTCAGCGTGGATTGACTCGCCGACCGCCCGTGCGCGGGGCGGAGTCCTTGAGGCTCACGGACAGCGGGACGTACGCCTTGGCGTAGGCCTGGTCGGTCCGGCCCTGGGCGTGGTGGATGGCCGGAACCGCGGCGCGCACCAGGAGCACCTGGAGCGCGGCCGCCACCGGCACCGCGAGGATCGCGCCGATGAGGCCCTGGATGGCTCCGCCGACCAGGAGGGCGAGGACAACCCCGAGCGCCGGCAGCGACACCACGCGGTTCATGACCATGGGCACGACCGTGTTCGCGTCGACGAACTGGATCACCATCAGCACGACGAGCACCAGGATCGGATACTCGGGGCTGACCGTGAAACCGAGCAACACCGCCGGGATCACCCCGATGATCCCGCCCACCATGGGAATCGCCGCCGTGAGGCCGGCGAAGATGCCGAGGATGACCGGGTCGGGAAGGCGAAGCAGCCAGCACACGACTCCGACCACAAGCCCGAGGGCAAGGCTGTTGATCGCCACCGCGCGGAGAAAGCCGCCCATACGGAATCCCATCTCGCGAAAGATGTCGACGATCAGGTCGTGATGGGCTTCGGGGAACAGGTCGACGGTGAACGACTTGAGGCGGTCGCTGCTCACCAGCCAGAGGAAGCCGACGACGAGCACGAGCACAAAGTCGACGATGATGCTGAAGATCGTGCCGCCGATGGCGAGCAGGATGTTTCGGGTCGCATCGATGAACGTGCTCACCTGCTGGGCGACGTTGACGTTGAAGTGAAACTGGTGCTCGACACCGGTAAACCAGTTGAGAAAGTCCTTCTGGTATGCGGGAAAGTTGGTGGCGAGCGACGAAGCTTCACTGACGATCGGCTGCACGAGCAGCAGCACCATGATTGCGATGAACGCGAGCACGGCGATGTAGACGGCCAGGATTCCAACCGGTCGAGGAACCCGCCGGTGGTGCAGGTCGTCGACGAGGGGCCGTATCCCCTCGGCGAACACGATCGCGACAAGCACGACGAGGACGATGCTGATGATCGAGGCGAGGAAGGCGACCAGTGCCACAACGCCGAGCACGATCAGCGCCGCGGTCACGAGTGTGCGCACCGAGACGACGTTGACGCCGTCGCGACGCGACGTCTTCTGCGGCTCGGTGGCGACGCGATCGGAAGCCGCCCCGACTCGAGGTTCAGCCGGCTCTGGCGCCGGACCTTCGTCTGGTTCAGTCCCGACGACGCGCTCTGCCAACCGGGTCAGCCTACCAGCCTCCGGCCGCGGTTGAGACACGGGCTTTGCGTACCCTGTCGGGCGTGAGCGGCCTCGAGACTCGTCCCATTGGTGGCGGAGTTCTCCAGGCCACGGTGGTCGGACTCGGCTGCAACAACTTCGGCCGCCGCGTGGACACCGAAGGCACCGCGCGCGTGGTGCACGCCGCGCTCGATGAGGGGATCACGTTTTTCGACACCGCAGACATCTATGGAGGCGGGCAGAGCGAGGAGATGCTCGGCGCTGCGCTCAAGGGGCGTCGCCAGGACGTTGTGATCGCGTCCAAATTCGGGCATTCGTCCGGCGGTGCGGGGCGCGGGGGGTCCCGCGAATGGATCCGCGTCGCCTTGGAGAACAGCCTCAGGCGGCTCGACACCGACTGGATCGACCTCTACCAGCTCCACACCCCGGACCCTGCGACGCCGATCGAGGAGACGCTGGCGACGCTGACGGAGCTGGTCAGCGAGGGCAAGATCCGCTGCGCCGGTTCATCGAACCTGGCGGGGTGGCAGATCGCGGACGCCGACTGGACCGCGCGTACCCGAGGGCTGACGAGGTTCGTCACTGCGCAGAACGAATACAGCTTCCTCCAGCGGTCGGCGGAGGTGGAGGTGATCCCCGCGTGTGCGCACTTCGACGTCGGGATGATCCCGTACAGCCCACTTGCCAACGGCCTGCTCACCGGCAAGCACCGGCGCGGCCAGCCGCCGGTGCCGGGCAGCCGCCTCGCCTCGGTGCCCGGAGCCAACGCGAGTCGCTGGCTCACCGACGCCAACTTCGACATCGTCGAGGCGCTCGAAGGCTACGCGCACGAGCGCGGCATCTCCTTGCTCGACGTGGCGATCGGGGGTCTTGCCGCGCAACCGCAGGTGGTCTCGGTCATCGCCGGGGCAACCTCTGCCGAGCAGGTGCATGCAAATGCTCGAGCCGGCCGGTGGCGCCCCAGCGCCGCCGACCTCGAGGAGCTCGACCGGATCGCGCCCCGTCGATGACCCGGCCCGCTTTCTCTAGACTGGCCCGCCGATGAAGCTGCTCGAATACCAGGCAAAGCAGCGGTTCGCAGCAGCAGGAATCGCCGTGCCGCCGGGCCGGTTGGCGCGAACCCCCGAGGAGGCTGCTGACGCCGCTCGCGAGCTCGGCCGCATCGCAGTCAAGGCGCAGGTGCCCATCGGTGGCAGGGGCAAGGCGGGCGGGATCGCCGTCGTCGACACCCCCGACGAGGCGCAACGGGAGGCGGCGCGCATCCTGGCGATGGACATCCGCGGCTATCCGGTGCGCAGCGTCTGGTGCGAGACCGGGCTCAGCATCAAAGCCGAGCTCTACCTTGGGATCACGCTCGACCGCGATCGCCGCCGGCTGGTGATCATCTTCTCGGCAGCGGGTGGGATGGAGATCGAGCAGGTCGCCGAGGAGGCGCCCGAGCGCATCGCCAAGCTGTGGCCCGATCCCTTCGCCGGCCCGCAACCGTTCGAGATCCGCCAGCTCGCTTTCGCAGGCCTCGCACGCCGCCCGGCCTGCGCGACCAGAGTGCCGAGAGGCTCGTCAGCGAGCTCGTCGGCCGTGGCCACGCGCCTCGTACCGGTCGCGACGTCGCTTGATGCTTGACTTGCGAGATCAACCCGCTGGTGCTGACGCCCGCGGAACGTTGATCGCCGCCGACGGCAAGCTCGAGATCGACGAGAACGCCGAATTCGCGCCACAAGGACATCGCCGAGGAACTTGCGCGCGACGAGACTGGCGAAGCGGTCGCCAGCGGCGACGACCCCTCGAGGTCGAGGCCCAGGCGCGGATTGACCTACGTACACCTGGACGGGATATGGGATGCATCGGCAACGGCGCCGGCCTGGCGATGAACACACTTGACCTCGTCAAGCAGCACGGTGGCGAACCCGCCAACTTCCTGGACATCGGCGGCGGCGCCCGCCGAAGGCGTGAGCAACGCCCTCGAGATGGTGCTGCTGGACCCCGAGGTCGCGGCGTCTTCATCAACATCTTCGGGGGCATCACCCGCGGTGACGAAGTGGCTCGCGGGATCATCGCCGCGCGCGACCAGTTGCACATCACCAAGCCGCTGGTGGTGCGCATGACCGGCACGAGGGAGGAGGAGGGACGCCAGCTACTCGAGGCGGCGGGCATCGTCCCCGCGCTTACCGCCACCGAGGCTGCGGCGACCATCGTCGCGCTGGCGCGGCGGGAGGGGAGGGCATGAACGGAGGAGGGCACGGGGTCGGAACGCCTTTGGCGTCCCGCCCCTCGCTCTCGCCCGGGGGGGTAGCCCGGGCTCCGAGACGGCCCTCCTCCGTTCATGCCCTCCCCTCCCTGGGTGCGTTCTCCACTGCTCTGCCCTCCCTGGGTGCGTTCTCCAGCCCCCCTCCGCGCCTCGCCCTCCCCTCCGACGGCCCGTCGTCGTTCATCGCCTCCCCACCCGGCTGCACCTCTCCGTTCATCGCCCTCCCCACCCTCGTGCCCTGCACCGGACACGTTTCATGAGCGTGCTTGTCGATCGGTCCAGCCGGGTGCTGATCCAAGGCATTACTGGCCGCGAGGGGAGCTTTCACACCGCGCAGATGCGTGCTTTCGGGACCAACATCGTCGCGGGCGTTTCGCCGGGCAAAGGTGGCAGTGACCAGGACGGGGTGCCGATTTTCGACACGGTCGCCGACGCGGTGGCTGCGACCGGCGCGGATGTCTCAGGAATCTTCGTTCCGCCGGCATTTGCAGCCGACGCGATCATGGAGTCGGCGGCGGCGGGGATCGAGCTGACGGTGTGCATCACCGAGCTGATCCCGGTGCACGACATGATCCGCGCACGCGAGTTCGTGATCCGCAGGGGGCACCAGCTGCTCGGCGCGAACTGTCCGGGAATCGTGACCCCCGGGGAGTGCAAGGTGGGCATCATCCCCAACCACATCAACACGCCCGGCCCGGTCGGGATCGTCGGCCGCAGCGGCACGCTCACGTACGAGGTGATCCAGGGTCTCGGTCAGGCGGGGATGGGACAGACGACGTCGGTCGGCATCGGCGGAGACCCGGTGATGGGTCTCAGCTTTCCCGATGTGTTGCAGCTTTTCGCCGACGACAGCGAGACGAGGGCGGTGGTGCTCATCGGCGAGATCGGTGGATCGGACGAGGAGACCGCCGCGGCCTGGATTCGCGAAACCGGTTTCGACAAGCCGGTGGTGGCATTCATCTCCGGGCGCACCGCGCCACCGGGAAAGCGCATGGGCCATGCCGGCGCGATCATCAGCGGCAATACCGGCAGCGCGCAGAGCAAGCTGGATGCCCTGACGGCTGCGGGTGCGGACATCGCCGACACGATCGAGGACGTGGTCCGGTTGACGGCGGTGAGGCTGGGCACGCACCCGCGCTGAGCGGCTGCCTGCAGGCTATCCCGCCGCGCTACCGTTAGGTTCAAGTGAACTTCGATCTGAGCGACGAGCAGCGCCATGTTCGCGACGTGGTTCGCGAGTTCGCCCAGGCGGAGATCGCGCCGGCAGCCGCGGGCTACGACGAGAGCGGGGACTTTCCCTATGACCTGGTCGCCGGGATGGCCGGCTCGGACTCTTCGCGCTGCCGTTTCCGGAGGAGGTCGGTGGTGCCGGCGGCGATTTCATCTCGTACTGCCTCGCCATGGAGGAGATCGCCCGAGCCGATGCCAGTTGCGCGATCACGCTCGAGGCGGCCGTCTCGCTGGGCATCTCGCCGATCGTGAAATTCGGTTCGCGTGAACAGCAGCAGTGCTGGCTCGAGCCTCTGCTCGCCGGAGATCGTCTCTGGGCCTTCGGGCTCACCGAGCCCGACGCCGGGTCGGATGCTGCCGGAACCCAGACACGCGCGGTCCGCGACGGCGATAACTGGGTCATCAACGGTCGCAAGGCCTTCATCACCAACGCGGGCACCGACATCAGCGCGGGCGTGACCATCACAGCGGTCACGGGATCGCACAATGGGCACAAGCAGATCAGCACGATCGCCGTGGAGCGGGGAACCCCCGGGTACACGCAGGGCCCAAATATCGCAAGCTCGGATGGCACGCGTCCGACACCCGTGAGTTGATCTTCGACGATTGCCGTGTGCCGCTGGGCAACATCGTCGGCACGCCCGGCGAGGGATTGATCCAGTTCCTGCAGATTCTCGAGAGCGGTCGGGTCGCGATCGCGGCGCTCTCGGTCGGCGTGGCTCAGGCGTGCCTCGATGCATCACTCGCCTATTCGGCGGCGCGGCGCCAGTTCGGGGTGCCGATCGCGACCTTCCAGGGCACGCAGTTCAAGCTTGCCGACATGGGGACGCAGATCGAGCTGGCGCGGCTCATGACCTGGCGCGCGGCCGCGGCGATCGACGCCGGCAAGAGCCCCGCGCCCTATGCGTCGATGGCCAAGCTGCACGCTTCCGAGGTGGCCACCGCGTGCGCCAACCAGGCTGTGCAAATCCACGGCGGGATGGGCTTCATGGAGGAATCACCAGTGGCGCGGCTCTATCGCGACGTCAAGATCAACGAGATCGGCGAGGGGACCAGCGAGGTGCAGCGCATCCTCATCGCCCGCCATCTGCTCCGTCCATTCGAGGTTCTGGAGGCCGACCGTGCCAACTGAGGCCGTCATCGTCGCAGCGGCGCGAACGCCGTTCGGCAAGCTCGGCGGTGGGCTCGCGTCGGTGCCCGCCGTCGACCTCGGTGCTCGTGTGATCCGCGAGGTCCTTGAGCGCACCGGTACCGATCCGGCCGCGGTCGATCAGCTGATCATGGGCATGGTGCTCGCCGCCGGACAGGGACAGGTGCCGTCGCGCCAGGCAGGGCTCCGCGCCGGCCTGCCGGCGACCGTCTCGTCGTTCACGATCAACAAGGTCTGCGCGAGCGCGCTGAAGGCGGTCAATCTCGGCGCCCTGCTCATCCGCGCCGGCGAGGCGGACGTTGTGGTTGCTGGGGGCATGGAGTCGATGTCACGTTCGCCCTATCTGCTCGAGGATCAGCGGTTCGGCAGCCGCTTCGGCGATCGGGTGGCGGTCGACAGCATGATGCGCGACGGCCTCTGCTGCCCCGTCGATGGTGTGCTCATGGGCGTGCACGGCAGTGATGTCGCATCCGAGCTCGGGGTCACCCGCGAGGAGCAGGATGCCTGGGCGTTCCGCTCGCAGATGCGCTATCAGGAAGCGCTCGCGGCGGGGAAGTTCGCAGACGAGATCGTGCCCGTGAACGTCAACGGGTCGACGGTGGGACGCGACGAGCAGCCGCGCGCGGACACGACGCTCCCAAAGCTCGCGGCGTTGCGCGGCGCTTTCGGCGACGGAACCACCGTCACCGCCGGGAATGCGCCAGGCATGAACGACGGAGCCACCGCCGTGCTGCTGATGAGCGCCGAGCGGGCGCAGGCCGAGGGGCTCACCCCGCTCGGCACCTGGCTCACCTATGGGGAGTCCGCCGCCGAGCACCCGTACCTGGCGACCGTCCCCGCGCTCGCGATCGAGGCCGCCCTGGCCAGGACTCGCGGTGAGCTGGATGCCGGCCGGCTGGAGGTGGTGGAGATCAACGAGGCGTTTGCCGCAGTGGCGATCACGAGCACGCGGATGCTCGAGGTGGATCCCGAGCGGGTCAACGTCAACGGGGGTGCCATCGCCATCGGCCATCCGATCGGCGCCAGCGGAGCCAGGATCCTCATGACGCTCCTCTATGAGCTGCGCCGTCGCGGCGGTGGCTACGGAGCCGCCGGGATCTGCAGCGGGATCGCGCAGGGCGAGGCCACGCTCGTCCGTGTCGACTGACACCGCCAGCCGCTCCCTGACCGGACGCATCGAGGCCTTTGTCGAGGAGGCGATCCTGCCCATTGCGCCGGCGATGGCGCGAGGCGTCGGTCCATCTCCGAAGCGCATCGTCGAAGCCGCAGGTGAGGCGGGGCTGGCGGGGATCCTGACGCCCCAGGCACACGGCGGCGCCGGCGGCAGCCACGCCGACTTCATCGAGCTCATCGAGACCGTGGCCCGCGCCGATGCGAGCTGCGCGGTGATCCTCGACGTGCATCTCTCGGTCGGCACCGAGCCGCTCCTCGTTTTTGGCAACGATGACCAAAAGCGGCGGTACCTGCACAGGCTTGCGCGCGGCGAATGGCTGGCGGCGTTCGCGTTGACCGAGTCGGCAGGGGGAAGCGACGCGGTGGCATTGCAGACGCGCGCCGTGCGCGACGGCGACACCTACGTGCTCGATGGCGCCAAGGCGTTCATCACCGGCGCCGGCGACGCCGATCTCTACATCGTCATGGCCCGCACCGGCGACGGCTCGCGTGAAGTCAGCGCCTTCCTGGTCGAATCCACGATGCCGGGTGTCAGCACCGGTGCGCCGCTGGCGAAGATGGGGCTGCACGGTTCCTGGACCGGGGAGCTCGTCATCGACGGCGTGCGCGTCCCCGCGACGAACCGCCTCGGCGACGAGGGGGTCGGATTCACCGTCGCGATGTCGGCGCTGGACAGCGGCCGCGTCGGTATCTCGGCGCAGGCGGTGGGCATCGCGCAGGGAGCGCTCGATGCGGCAGTCGGTGCGGCGCGGCGTCACCGCGACGCGGGTCTGGAGGTCGACGCGACGGCGCTCGCCGACATGGAGGCGCGGATCGCCGCGTCCCGGCAGCTCGACTCGATACGCCGCGGCACTGGTCGACGCGGGACGGCGCGTCACGCTCGATGCGGCGATTGCGAAGCTCTATTCCACGGACACGTGCGTCGCGGTTGCGCACGCGGCGGTCGAGCTGTGTGCCCCGGAATCGGGGGCGGATGACCACCCCGCGGCGATTCGGCTTCGCGATGCCAAGGCGTGCCAGATCTACGAAGGCACCAACCAGATCCAGCGCGTGGTGATCGCGCGTCACCTGCTCAACGGCTCACTCGGCTGCTTGGTAGCATCAGTCGCATGGACATCCGCCTCAACGACGAGCAGACCATGATCCGCGACACGGTGCGCGACATCGCTCGCGAGCGCATCGCGCCGCGTGCTGCGGAGATCGACCGCAGCGGCGAATTCCCGTGGGATGTGGTCGATCTGTTCCGCAAGCACGATCTCTTCGCGCTGCCGTTTCCTCCCGAGTACGGGGGGCTTTCCGGCAGCGCGCTGACACTCAACGTGGCCATCGAGGAGGTGGCCAAGGTCTGCGCGACCAGCGCGTTGATCCTTACGGTCCAAGGCCTCGGCGGGTATCCCCTGATGATCGCGGGGACCGACGAGCAGAAGGCGCGACTGCTCCCGGACCTGGCAAGCGGGGTGAAGCTCAGCGCGTATGCGCTCAGCGAGCCGGGCGCCGGCAGCGACCCGGCGGGTATGGAGACGCGCGCGGAGCGTCACGGCGATGACTACGTCATCACCGGCAGCAAGCTCTGGATCACCCAGGGCGGCATTGCCGACACCGTCACCGTCTTCGCCAAGACAGATCCGGCTGAGCGCGCCAAGGGCGTGAGCGCGTTCATCCTCGAGGATGCGCAGCACCTGAAGGGATTCGCCGCGAACACCATTCACGGCAAGCTCGGCATCCGCGGCAGCAATACCGCGGAACTCCACTTCGATGAGGTGGTCGTCCCCGCCGCCAACCGTCTCGGTGAGGAAGGGGACGGCTTCCGGATCGCTATGCAGGTGCTCGACCGCTCACGCCCTGGCGTGGCGGCGCAGGCCCTGGGCATCGCGCAGGGAGCGCTCGATTACGCGGTGGGATATGCCAGGGAGCGCAAGCAATTCGGCAAGGCGATCGCCGAGTTTCAGGGCATCCAGTTCATGGTCGCGGACATGGAGGCGCAGACGGCCGCGGCGCGGGCGATGGTGTACTGGGCATCACAGCTCATCGACGATAAGAGCCCGGACGTCGGTCACTTTGCAGCCATCGCAAAGCTGCTCGCAGCGGACACGGCGATGAAGGTCACCACCGATGCGGTCCAGATCCTCGGTGGCTATGGCTACGTGAACGAGTATCCGGTCGAGCGCATGATGCGCGACGCGAAGATCACCCAGATCTATGAGGGCACCAGCCAGATCCAGCGTGTCGTGATCGCCCGGGATCTCCTGCGTGCTTGATGTGATCGCTGTACCAAGCAGAGGTCAGGAGCGGCGCTGGCGCAGAACGTAGGTGTGCGCGAGCTTGTCGTGCCAGCCCTGCTTGTACGTGTCCAGGCCAACCCAGATGAGACCGAGAAAGACCACCCAGATGCTGAGCAGGTAGCCGAAGAAGCGGCCGATGCTCTGGCGTAAGGAGATGCGCATACCGGTGCTGGCGTCAACGACGCTGAGACCCAGCAGACGCTGACCCAGGGTGCCGCCGAGCAACCACCAGGTGAGCACCAGGTAGGGCGCTGCCATCACGAAACCCGGCAACGTGTTGGCAAGGAGAAAGTAGTTGGCGGTGGAGGTGCACGTGCCCCCTGACACGGGTGGAGTGCAGGTGCCCAGGAACTGGGGGAAGAGGATCGCAACGGGCAGGCCGAAGGCGAAGCCGACCACGAACGAGTCGATGAACCAGGCGCCGAATCGAATCCAAAACCCGGCGTACGTCTGCAGCGGAGGAGGCGAATCCGGCCATCGAGGCGATTCCGGATAAAACGGCGGACGCGGCACCGATCCCAGCGACGAAGGCGGCGATACGCTCACCCTCGGAGTATGCGCCGGGGGTTGAAGTGGTGGCGGGGGGCGCGCTAGGCACATCTCCATGGTCCGATGACGCTGAGCGGAAGGTCGGAGAAGTTGCTGCCCAAAGGTTCCAGGACGGCGTTCACCGTTCCCGACCGTCCATCCCTGGCGCTCACGTTGAGATCTCCGACCACCGAGCGCCAGACGCCGCCGGTGGTGTCCTCGCGGACCTCAACCTTCATCGCTCCGGAGCTCAGCACGTAGTCGGCCGGACCGGCATAGTGGGCGATCTCGATGTCCAGCTCGTATTGGTGGGTGAGGCTCACGAAGCGCACCAACTCTGCCATCGACTGCGTCGTCACCGAACAGGAGTCGATGCCGGGCTCGGGGGCTGCGCATTCGTCGAATGCCCCGACTATTTGCAGCTGATCCGCGAGACAGTTCAACGGCACCGGCGTCGGACCCGGTGTCGCTTCGAGCGACGAGCTCGGCGGAGGCGTCGGAGGTTTGCGCCCGGCTCCCGTTACCAGCAACGACACGGCGCCAACGCCGACAACGAAGGCAACCAGCCAGAGCACAACCCTGGATACGGGTGGCCGGCCGGATATGCCCACAAGGTGCCTCGACGCATTCTAGGCAGCGCCGCATGGCGCTACATCGTCAGGACGACCTTGCCTCGCGCCCGCCGCTGCCCGAGGAGATTCAGCGCGGCCGGCGCGTCTTCGAGGGGATAGGTGGCACCCACGATCGGAGCGACGACGCCTGACGCGATCATCGCGTCGAGCTCGTGCTGCGTCTCCGTGAAAAGCGATGGTCTGACGCCCAGAAAGGCTCCCCACGCGGCGCCGACGATGTCGATATTCCGGAGCAGGACCCGGTTCACCTGGACGCTGGGGATACGACCCTCAGTGAATCCGACGACGATTAGGCGTCCCTCGGGTGCGAGGCATCGAACGCTCTGGTCGAATCGTTCCCCGCCGACCGGGTCAAGGATGGCATCGACACCGAGCCCGTCGTTCTGGGCCCGCAGCGCGGCCACCCAGTCCCCTTCCGCATCGAGGACGTGGTGCGCGCCGGCCCGCTCGGCGATGTGCATCTTGTCGGGCCCGGCGGCGATCGCGATGACCTCGGCCCCGAGCCCGCGCCCGACCTGGATGGCGGCGGTGCCGACCCCGCCGGCCGCACCATGGATCGCGATGCGGTCGCCCGGCCGGATCCGCCCCCGGCGCGCGAGAGCGAAATATGCGGTGTGGTAGTTCATGACGAAACCCGATGCGGCCTCGAACGTCAGCCCCTCCGGAATCGCGAGCGTCAAGGCCGGTTCCGCGAGTGCGACATCAGCAAAACCGCCGAGCATCGTGAACGCCATCACCCGGTCGCCGGCGCTGAAGCCCGAGCCCTCGGGAGCAGAGCGGACCCGGCCCGCCACCTCGACCCCGGGCACGAACGGCAGCGGCGGCTTCATCTGATATTCGCCGCGCGTGAGCAGGAGGTCGGGAAAGCTCACACCGGCAGCGGCGACTTCGATGACCACGCGAGCCGAATCCTCCGGCTCGTCGACCTCGACCAGATGGAGCCCCGATGGGCCTTCGAGACCCTGAACCTGCTGTGCCCGCACCTCACTCCTCCGTCCCGCTGCTGGGCGCAGATCATGCCATTGTCGGCTCCTGATCAGCGGAACCTGGGGTACCCTTCTCCCGGGCAGCGGGTAACCGGAAGCTGACATGAGCGTTTCACTGCAAGGGGAGCCCAACGCGGCGCGCCGGCCCCGCACGATGCACGCGGCGGTCAGCGCTCACCTCGGAAATCGCGAGCAACACCTCAACCATGGCAACAATCAGCAGATCATCCGTTCGCAGGCGACGCCGGTCGAGCTACAACGTGGTTCCCAACTGGGTCACGCGCAAGCGCGCCGTGTTCTCCGTCATGGTCATGTTCTCGCTGCTGCTCGTTGCCGGTGGCATCTACGGCGTGCGCCTCTCGTTCGCGCTCGCCAAGACGTTCCACACCAACCCGATCAGTGCCCTCGTCGGTGCGCTGCAGGGAGGTCACGGCTCGGCGATCGACCATCAAACCAAGACGTATCAGCGAATCAACGTCGTGCTCTACGGGTACGGCGGCGATCAGCATTCCGGCGCATTCCTCACCAACTCGATCATGGTCATCTCGATTCAGCCGTTGCAGGGCCGCGCACCCGAGGTCGCCGAGATCTCGGTCCCACGCGACTGGATGGTGACCATCCCACTTCGCAACGGCAAATCGACGCAGCAGCGAATCAACTTCGCATACGCGGCAGGCATGCTCGGTGAGGGACCCCAGCCGGCGAGCGCTGTGGATGCCGGAGCAGCCGTCGCCGACCCCGTGCTCGCGAAGGTCCTCGGCATCGGCATCAACTACTTCGTGGGTGTCGACTTCAACGCGTTCAAACAGGCTGTCGATGCGGTTGGCGGCATCAATATCGATGTCCCGACCGGCTTCACCGATTACCAGTATCCCGCCGGGGAATGCGACCTGGGGAACTGCGCTTACGAGACCGTGCGTTTCAAAGCGGGCATGCAGCACATGAACGGGGCGACGGCGCTCATCTACGCACGCTCGCGGCATGGCAACAATGGACAGGGATCGGACTTCGCGCGCAGCCGCCGGCAGCAACAGATCATCGTGGCGCTCAGGTCGCAGATCGAGAGCCTCGGTGGTTTCGGCAAGCTGCCGGATGTCATCAACGCACTCGGGAGCAACGTGCTCACCAACCTCACCATCGGCGATGCCGAATCCCTCTACAGCCTGGTGAACGGTGTCAACCCGGCGTCCATCGAGCACATCAGCCTCGATGACACCAACTTCCTCTACGACTGCGGATACCCATACCGGTGCGGCAGTTACTACCTCTACACCAATGACCGCAGCTACGCGTCGCTCCGGCATTTCGTCCAGGACATCTTCCCGGCGCCCGCCGCTCTCGCCGACGGCTCGACGGTGACGTTCGTCAACGCCAGCGGGCGCAGCAACAACGCAACCACCCGGTGGGCATCAGTCATGCACATGCTGGGCTTTGTCACCAAAGCCGGCGGCAGCGTGCCCATGCATGCGGTGACCCAGGTGATCGACAACAGCGGTGGCAAGGACACCGCCGCCGCGCAGTGGCTGGCCATGTACTTCGGCGTGAGCGTCACCACCGAGCCGGCGCCGACCGCAGCGGTGACCACGGCGCCCGCGACCCCCGCGACGGCCCCTGCGGGCGGCGTGACCGTCATACTCGGCAGCGCCGAAGAGCAGGCGTTCCTCGGTGATCCCGGGGTCGGTCAGTAGCCTGCCTGAGACTGTAGGGGAAGCGTGGGACAGAGAATTGCCATCCTGACGGGCGGGGGTGACGCGCCAGGACTCAACGCCGCCATTCGCGCGATCGGCAGGCGCGCGCTCGCCGCCGGTAACTCGCTGTTCGGGATTCGCAACGGATGGGCGGGCATGATCGGTGAGGGCGACGTGACCAACCTCGATCGCTCGAAGCTCTCCGGCATCCTCCAGCTCGGTGGCACCATGCTCGGCAGCTCTCGCGTGAACCCGATGAAGCTCGAGCATGGCATCGACGAGGTCCTGCGCAACATCGAGCGGCTGCATCTCGACGCGCTGGTCGCCATCGGCGGTGATGACACGCTGAGTGTCGCGGCGCGACTTGCCGAGCAGCGAGCGCGCGTCGTCGGTGTGCCCAAGACCATGGACAACGACCTCAGCATCACCGAGTACTGCATCGGGTTCGACAGCGCAGTGAGCGTGGTCACCGAGGCACTCGATCGGCTCCACACCACAGCCACCTCACATCACCGGGTGATGGTGTGTGAGGTGATGGGACGCGACACCGGGTGGGTCGCGGTGATGGGCGGTCTCGCCGGTGGCGCCGACATGATCATCATCCCCGAATTCAGCATCACCGTCGACGAGGTGGTTGCGCACCTCGAGGTGCGCACGCGAGCCGGAAGCGACTTCAGCATCATCGTCGTCGCCGAGGGCGTTGAGATGGAGGGGCTGCAATCGAAGGACGAGGCGGAGGGCGCACGCGACGCCTTCGGTCATGTCCAGCTCTCGCGACGCGGCGTCGGCGAGAGTTCTCGCGCGCATCATCGAGGAGCGCACCGGACACGAAACCCGTGCGACGGTGCTTGGACACGTGCAGCGGGGTGGTTCACCCACTGCGTATGACCGGATCTGGGCGACGCGCGTCGGTGCGAAGGCGTACGACCTTGTCGTCGAGGGCCTCTTCGGGGAGATGCCGGTGGTGACCAACGGCACCGTCGACGTCGCCAGCATCGCCGACGTCGTCGCCGAGCAGCGACGCGTCCCTCGCGAGCTCTACGAGCTCGCCCAGATCTTTTACTAGCTCGACGCCGAGCGCTACGAGGTCGCCCGGACCTTCTCCAAGCTCGACGCTACCGGGACATCACCGGCACGCTGCTGAGCGGCGACCAGCTCGGCGGCGAGGTCGCGTCGAAGTCGAGATTGGTGGTCACCAGCAGCGGTGTTGACGGGGCGACGCTCGATGCACCCTTGATCCACCACAGCTCGAAGTGCCCGGTGGCATCCGCGGCGTTGTAGTAGACGAGCCCACTGCCATCCGGCGCCCATACCGGGTCGGCGCACAGGCAATTGCTGACCAGCGTCTTCGCGATTCCCAGCTTCCCGTTGCTCAAGGTCGCAACCTCGAGCCGTGTGCTCTGGAGCCCCGTGCCGCCGATGCAGATCATCGCGACCTTGGTGCCGTCCGGTGACGGAGACGGCTGCCCGCAGTCCTGCGCGGGTGTGGTCAGGACGATCGGTCTGTCGAGCGGCTTCACCTGGATTGCGATTTCGGAGTACGCGTTGCCATTGCCGATCGCGAATTTCGAGTAGATGACCGAGCCGTTGGCCAGCGGCGTGGGGTCGACGTCGCCGCCCGTGAACGGGTTTGAGTTGGTGAGCAGCTTGTTTGCGAGCTTGCCGGTGAGCGTTCCCGACCACACCGAGAAGTCGACCGCCAGAGTGCTGGAATTCTTCGGCTCGTCGTAGCTGAAGTAGACGGTGTTGCCGTCGGCGCCCATGTGCGGATAGAACATCCAGTTGTTGAGATAGACCTTGTCGATGTGCGGGTTCGAATTCTTGCTGAGCTGGCGAAGGATCGCGCCCGAGCTGCTCAGCAGATAGAGGTTCGAGTACTCGGCGGCGCGCAGCACTGCGACGATGTCCTGGGAATTCGGGATGTACGCGGGCTGCATCCACGAGCCGGCCTTGGTCGAAAGATGCAGATCGGTGAAATACCCATTGCTGAGCCGGTAGATGTCACCGTTCTGGGCGAGGTACAGCGTCCCCGGGAGCACGATCTTGGGGCGAGTCGCGGTGGGGATGAAGACCGTCGCCTCGGTCGGAATCTTGTGTTTCCGCGATGCGATCAGCCGGTTGACCCCCAAGCCGAACCCGGCCATGAGCGCGAGCAACACGATCACCGAAATGAGGCGTCTCATGGTTGACCCCTACACCGCGGGGAAGTACTGATGCGTCTCGGGAAGGATGAGATTCCAGTTCGGTTCCAGTACATCCTCATTGTTGGTCACGGCCGGGTACGTGTAGGGGGACGAGAGGATCACCTGGTGCACGTTCTGCAACTGGACGCTGCTCGCGATCGGCAGGAGCGAGGCGATCTCGCCGATGCTCATGTCGGTCGAGAAGTCGTTGGCCATCGCGGTCGCGATGTCCGGCAGGTCGGCGATCCCGAGCAGCTTCGCCTTGGCACGCAGGGCGAGCAGCACCTGCTGTTGACGCTGCGAGCGCCCGAAGTCGCTGCGCAGGTCGCCGTGCCGTGATCGGACGTACATCAGCGCCTGCATGCCGGTCATGTGCTGGGGCCCCGGCAGGACTGCGACCCGCTCATAGGCGTACGGGTCCTTGCCGCTCAGGTCGGCGGGATAGAAGTCGTCCATGACCGGGTTGGTGGCGACCACGTCGACGCCGCCAACCTGGTTGATGAGGTTCACCAGCCCGAGCAATCCGATCCACGCGTAGTGGTCGATGTGGATGCCGAAGTCCTCCTCGACGGTCGCCACCGACGCGCTGGCGCCGCCATGCAGATAGGCGGCATCGATCTTGGCGCTGCCGCCGCTGGAGAGTGGCACCCAGAGGTCCCGGGGAATGGATTCCATGACCACCTGCCGGGTCTTGGGGTTCACCCTCGCCAGGATCATCGACTGGGTGAGGATGGTGCCGCCGAACTTGGCGTCGTTGTCAGAGCCGAGGAGGAGCACGGTGAACGGCTGCCCCGGCGCCGCCTCCGCCGTGGGCACCGCGGCGGCCGATGCCGATGCGGCGGCCGAAGCGCTGGCGCCCGGCGTCGGCGTCGGCTGGATGATCGTGTGCCCGGTGTCCTCGAAGGCGGTCACGATCGCGGGCATGAAGTACGCCACCGCGCCTATGACTCCGGAGAACACAAAGCCGAGCGCGATGACGAATCCAACCAGGAACCGGTTGCGCCTGACGTGATGCCGGCGCAGCGATGCGCGTTGTCGTCTCACCTGAGGCTTTATAACGAACTCGGCTGACATCAGGGTTACGGTGGGTGGGATGAGCTCGGGGCGCCGGTAGACTTCCAGCGATGCCCGAATCCCAACTCGCCGCTCGCCTGATGGCCGGCGACACGCGCGCGCTGGCTCGAGCCATTCGCATGGTCGAGGACCGGGATCCCGGGATCGCCGACCTTCTCCGTCAGGTTCGCGAACGGGCCGGCCTGGCTCGTGTCGTCGGGGTGACCGGCCCACCGGGGAGCGGCAAGAGCACCCTCTGCGACCAGGTGATCGAGCGCTGGAGGGCCGGCGGGCACCAGGTCGGGGTTATCGCAGTCGATCCCTCCAGCCCCTTTACCGGCGGAGCGATCCTCGGTGATCGAGTTCGAATGGTCCGGCACACGCTCGACCCCGGGGTCTTCATCCGCAGCATGGCGGCTCGAGGGCACCTCGGCGGGCTCGCCGCCGCTGCCCGCGAGGCGATCCGGCTTCTCGACGCCTCCGGCCGCGATCGATGCCTGCTCGAGACGGTCGGCGTCGGCCAGTCCGAGCTCGAGGTCATGGAGACCGCCGATACCACCGTGGTGGTCACAACGCCGGCGAGCGGCGACGCCGTGCAGATCATCAAGGCGGGCATCCTCGAGATCGCCGACATCTTCGTGGTCAACAAGGCCGACCTGCCCGGAGCGTCCAAGGTGGTCCGCGATCTGAAGGAACTGGTCCGTCACGGAGCCAGGCGCAACGACTGGTCTCCCCCCGTGCTCACCACCGTCGCCGAATCCGGTGAGGGCGTCGACGACCTGGTCGCTGCCATCGATCGGCACGGCGACACGATTGCCGCGTCCGGGGAGCTCGAACGACGCCGGATCGCCCGTCTCCGGGCCGAGGTCGAGGCGATCGTGGTCGAGCGAGCCGCCGAGCGCGCGCGAATTGCGCTGCATGAGGGGACAATGAGTCGAGAGCTCGAAGGCGATCTGAGCCGGGTGGACCCGTACGCCCTTGCCGAACGCATCCTCAACGGGCACAGCAGAGAACCCAGGAAGCAATGACCCAGACAATCGACCGGGCAGGAGTCCCGCCCGCAGAGCCCGAGGTGCCGAGCCCCGGCGAGGCGCCGCCGATCCCCTCGGACACGCTTGGGGGGTTGCCCCTCGAGACGTGGTACGGCCCGGACAACTCGGCCTTCGACGTCGAGCGCGACCTCGGTGAGCCGGGGTCATATCCGTACACCCGGGGGGTCCACCGGACCATGTACCGCGAGAAGGTCTGGACGATGCGCCAGTTCGCGGGTTTTGGAAGTGCGCGCGACACCAACGAGCGCTATCGCTTCCTCCTCGATCAGGGCCAGATGGGACTCTCGGTCGCCTTCGACATGCCGACGCTCATGGGCCACGACTTCGATTCGCCGGAGGCGCTCGGTGAGGTCGGACGCTGCGGCGTGGCGGTCGATTCGGTCGAGGACATGCTCACGCTGTTCAGCGGTATCGACGTCGGAGCGGTCACCACTTCGATGACCATCAACTCCCCGGCGCCGATCCTCTTCGCGATGTACCTCGCGGCTGCGGACGAGCAGGGGATTCCCTACACGAGGCTCGGTGGCACGCTGCAGAACGACATCCTCAAGGAGTACATCGCCCAGAAGGAGTTCATCTTTCCCATCCGGCCGTCGATGCGACTGGTGACCGACGTCGTCGAGTTCTGCACCCGCAACGTCCCGAGCTGGAATCCGATATCGATCAGCGGCTATCACATTCGAGAGGCCGGCAGCACCGCGGCGCAGGAGCTGGCGTTCACGCTCGCCGACGGTTTCGCCTATGTGGAAGCGGGCATCGAGCGCGGCCTCGACGTCGACGAGTTCGCGCCACGCCTGTCCTTCTTCTTCAACGCCCACATCGACTTCTTCGAGGAGATCGCCAAGTACCGAGCCGCGCGGCGCATCTGGGCGCGGCACATGCGCGAGCAGTACGGCGCCAGGGACGAGCGCTCGCTGAAGCTCCGCTTCCACACGCAGACTGCCGGGTGCTCGCTCACCGCGCAGCAGATCGAGAACAACGTGGCGAGGACGGCATTCGAGGCGCTCGCAGCAGTGCTCGGCGGCACCAACTCACTCCACACCAACTCCATGGACGAGGTGCTCGCCCTGCCCACGGAAAAGGCCGCGCAGATCGCGCTGCGCACGCAGCAGATCCTCGCCTACGAGACCGGGGTCCCGTCGGTCGTCGACCCGCTCGCCGGCTCGTGGTTCATCGAGGACCTCACCAACCGCATCGAGCAGGCGGCCGAGGATTATTTTGCGGCGATCGCCGAACGCGGCGGCATGCTCGACGCCGTTGCCGAGGGGTTTCCGCAGCGCGAGATCGCCGACGCGGCATTCCGCTACCAGAGCCAGCTCGAGACCGGAGAAAGAGTCATTGTTGGCGTCAACGTGTTCGAGCACAGCGTCGACATGGTGCAGCCGCCGACCCTGGTGATCGACCCCAACGTCGAGGTGGATCAGGCGGCACGACTCAGGGAATTGCGCGAACGCCGCGACAACACCAGCGTCGCGACCCGGCTCGATGCGCTGCAGGAGGTCGCGCGCGGCACCGACAACCTGATGCCCGCGATCATCGACTGCGTGCGAGCTCGTGCCACTGAAGGAGAGATCGTCGAGGCGCTGCGGACGGTCTTCGGCACGTACCGGGAGACGCCCGTTTTTTGACCTTTCCTTAACCCCTCCATAAAGGGGAGGTGGCTAGGCTCAGCCGGTATCGTGGGAGCCAAGCACATCCTGGTGGTCGAGGACGAGGAGGTCATCCGTGAGACCCTCCGGTTCAATCTCGTGCGCGAGGGATACCAGGTGAGCCAGGCCGGCAACGGGATCGAGGCGCTCGAGAAGGCCCGCGAGCTGCACCCGGACCTGATCGTGCTCGACCTCATGCTCCCCGAGCTGGGCGGCCTCGAGGTGTGTCGCATCCTCCGCCAGGAGACAACCACCCCGGTGCTCGTCCTGAGCGCCCGGGACAGCGAGCTCGACAAGATTGTCGGCCTTCGCGTCGGCGCCGACGACTACATGACCAAGCCGTTCTCCTTCGCCGAGCTCACCGCCCGGGTGATGGCCCTTCTCCGCCGCGCCCAGCCCGCCGCCGAGGAACGAGGCGTCGTCGAGGTCGAGGAGTTCGGCGACTTCCGATTCGATCGCGGCGCCCGGTCGGTGCGCGTGGGCGACGATGCGCTCCGCCTCTCGCCGAAGGAGTTCGACCTGCTGTCGTTCCTCCTCGCCAACCCGGGCAGGGTGCACTCGCGCGAGCAGTTGATCCGGCGCGTCTGGGGTCCGAAGTTCTTTGGCGAGCGCAAGACCGTCGACGTCCATGTCCGCTGGCTTCGCGAGAAATTCGAGCCCTTCGAAGCGCTGCCCTTCAGGATCACCACGGTCTATGGAGTCGGCTACCGGCTGGATCGCATCATCGAGCAACGCGAACCCGCAGCGCCCGACGTCGCCGTCATCGGACGGACCTGACGGCCCGGGAGTTGGCCCTGCCTATACTTGCCGCTCCCACCCGAGTTCGGACCAGGGAGAGGGTCGCCTTGGCATCGCCGCTCGCTGTCATCGACATCGGGTCTAACTCGGCCCGAATCGCGGTTCTCCGGCTCGATGAGTCCGGTCAGCTCGACATCATTGCCGATGCCCGCACCTCGCTCCAGCTGGCCCGGCACATCGATGCACGCGGCCGCCTCGAGGCGAGTGCGGTGACCGAGGCGGTGGCCGCGGTGCGCGACTTCCGGGCAGTCGCCGCAGCGGCCGGGGCCGAGCGGACCGTCGCGGTCGCGACCGCCGCAATCCGCACCGCCACCAACCGGGACAGCGTGCTCGCCAGGCTCGAGGCGGATACGGGCCTGGCGATCAAGGTCATCGACGGTGAGGAGGAGGCGCGCTACGCGTTTCTCGGAGCCGTGCACGGCCTGCCGATCGACACCGGCTATCTCATCGACGTCGGCGGCGGGAGCTTCGAGCTCGCCTACTTCGAGCGCCGGCGTGCGCTGCGCTGGTGGACGTTCGAACTTGGGGCGCTGGTGGTGACCGACCAGTTCCTGGGCAGCGACCCCCCCGGGCGTCCGAGATCGCCGCGCTTCGCGACCACGTGACCCAGACCCTCCGTGATGCGGGCGTCCCGGTCCTTCCGGACGACGGCGGCATGGTCGGCACCGGCGGCACGGTTCGGAACCTCGCCAAGATCCACATGCGCTCGGTGGCGCACCCGATCGCCCGGGTCGACGGGTACGTCCTGCAGCGCCGGGAGGTTCGCGAGCTCACGTCGCGGCTCGCCGCCCGGAGCGGCTCGTCGCTGCGAACGGTCCCCGGTCTGTCCACCGACCGGGCCGATTCCATCACCGGCGGGGCGCTGGTGGTCATCGCCGCGATGGAAGCCCTCGGGGCTCGAACCCTCATGGTCTCGGGCCACGGGCTGCGTGAGGGCATTGCCCTTGCCGAGCTGAACCTGCCGCTTCCGGAGGTGTGGCAGGTCCGGCGTTCGTCGGTGGCTGCGCTCGCGTCGCGGTTCTCGACGTGGGATGCCGGCCGCGCAACGCGCCGGGCCGAGATGAGCCGGGCGATCCTCGGCGTCGCCGACCCCACCATGCCCTCGGAGATGCGCGAGGTGCTCGACCACGCGACCACGCTGCTCGACGTGGGTCCCAGCATCAACTACTACGACCGCTGGAGCCACGCCGCCGGGGTGACCGCCTCCGCCGACCTTCAGGGATTCACCCATCGGGAGGTGGCCCTGATCGCGACGACGCTTGCCCGGCTGGGCAAGGCCCGCAGCAACCTGCCGCGATACGCGCGGCTCTGCACTCGCGACGACATCAAACGCATCGACAAGCTCGCGGTGATCCTCGAGCTCGCCGACGAGCTGGACCGCCGCGTCAACGGCGGGGGACCACCGACCTTCCGCTACGACGAGCGTCGCAACCGGGTGGTGGTCTCGACCGGCCTTCCCTACACGTGGGAGCCCGAAGATCTGGCCCGGCGCTTCCGCACCCGGATCGGCCGAACGCTCAGCCTGCGTCCAGCAGAGACGTCGGGTGAGCGTACGCGGGGGCCGGAATCTCCAAACGGTCGATCGACTGGTAGAGGTCCTCGACGAGCGTGATCAGGATCGGAGGGGCCTCGCACGCGAACATGAGCGCCTCGATGGTGGCCACCTGGCGGCGCAGATCCTCGACCGTGTCGATACGGTCCCAGTGCGTCGATGCGACGTGCTGCACGGCGTCGAGTATGCGGTGAGCCTGCGCCGTATAGCGATTGTGAAATGGCTATGGTGCGGGGGCGATGTGATGGTGCTTTCGGGGGGACAGTAGAGTCCTGTGAATATGAGCGAGCCACTGCTGCACCCGCACCACCCCTTGCTCGCCGATGAGCTGACGCACCTGCGACGCATCGTCGCCGACATGGGCGAGCTGGTCGACACCGCCATCACCCAGGCGACGAGCGGCCTGGCCGAGCGCGATGTGAGCCTGTGCGCGCGTGTCATCGCCGACGACGCGCTGGTGAACGACCGCCAGCGCGAACTTCGCGAGCTCTCCTTCTCGCTCATCGTCAACCGGAACCCCGAGGCCCGCGAGCTGCGCGAGATCATCGGTCTGCTCAACATGTCGTCCGAGCTGGAGCGCATGGGCGACCACTGCGTCAGCATCGCCAAGCTCGCCCGCAACCTGGCCGACCTGCCGCCGCTGGAGACGTACGTCGACGTCCCCAAGATGGCCACCTACTGCAGCGACCAGGTGCGCGGCATCCTCGCTGCGGTGGTCTCGCGAGACGTCCTGCAGGCGCGGCGCATCGCCGCCGGGGACGACCGGGTCGATCGCATCTACCACCGGCTGTTCGACGACCTGATCCAGCTCATGACCGAGGACAACACCACCGTCTTCCGGGCCACCAACCTGGTGTTCATCGCCCACCACCTCGAGCGCATCGCCGATCGCGTCACCAATATCGCGGAGGACCTCGTATTCCTCGATTCCGGCGCGATCGAGGAGCTCGGCTGATGGCGGTTTCCGAGCCCACAGAAGCGCGCGAGGAGACGGCGCCGGTTGACCGCGAGCGGTTGGAACGTCCCGTCGACCTCGGGACCCGGCATCGCTACATCAACCGGCATCTGAGCTGGCTCGATTTCGACACGCGGGTCCTCGAGCTCGCCGAGGACACGTCTCGCGCCCTGCTCGAGCGGGCGAAATTCCTGGCAATCTCCAGCAGCAACCTCGACGAGTTCTTCCAGGTCCGCGTCGGCGGCCTGATCGAGCAGCGTCGCGCAGGTGTGGCAGCGCTGAGCCCCGACGGCATGACCGTCGACGAGCAGCTCTCCGAGGTCCAGCGCCGCGCCATCGACCTGACGGCGCGCCAGATGCGGGCGTTCCGGGCAATCGTCGAACGCCTGGGCGAGGTCGGCCTGCGGTTCTCGAACTACACGTCACTCGACCATGGCGACCGCGAGCACGTCGATGCGGTCTTCGAGGAACGCATCTTCCCGGTGCTGACCCCGCTCGCCGTCGACCCGGCGCACCCGTTCCCGTACATCAGCGACCTCTCGCTCAACCTTGCGGTCGTGGTCGGTGCGCCGCGGGGAAGCGAGCAGCGGATCGCTCGCGTCAAGGTCCCACCGCTCCTGCCGCGCTTCGTGGTCATGCCCGACGGCGAGCGCTTCGTCCCCGTGGAGCAGGTCATCGCGGCGCACCTCGACCGCCTCTTTCCGGGGATGCGGGTGATCGGCCAGTACCCGTTCCGGGTGACCCGCAACGCCGACCCGGCGCTCGAGGAGGAGGAGGCCGAGGACCTCCGCACCGCCGTCCAGGAGTACCTCCGCCGCCGCCGCCGGTCGCCGCAGGTGGTGCGACTCGAGATTGACGACACCATGACCGAGGAGGTCAAGCGGCTCCTCATGCGTGAGCTCGAACTCTCCGGAGAGGACGTGTACACCGTTGCCGGGCCGCTCGACCTGAGTGGCCTCTGGGGGCTCTACGAGCTCAACCGGCCCGACCTCAAGGAGCGACTGCCCGCCCCGGTCATCCCGCCCGCGCTGGCCAAGTCGACGAGTGAGGACGGTGAGGTGGACATCTTTCGCGTGATCGACGAGGGCGACCTCCTCGTCCACCATCCGTACGAGTCCTTCGCGAGCAGCGTGGAGGCGTTCATCGACCAGGCGGTGAGCGATCCAGACGTGCTGGCCATCAAGCAGACGCTGTACAGGACGTCCGGCCCGGACAGCCCGATCGTCCGCTCCCTCATTCGCGCGGCCGAGTCGGGCAAGCAGGTGGTCGCGCTGGTCGAGCTGACCGCACGCTTCGACGAGGAGGCAAACATCACCTGGGCCGCCGAGCTCGAGAAGGCGGGCGTCCACGTTGTGTACGGCGTCGTTGGCCTCAAGACGCACGCCAAGGCCACCCTGGTGGTCCGGCGCACCGGCACCGGCATCCGCCGCTACTGTCACATGGGCACCGGGAACTACAACTCGCAGACCGCCCGCCTCTACGAGGACATCGGCCTGCTGTCGGCCGACACGGAGCTCGGGGAGGACCTCACCGACCTCTTCAACTACCTGACCGGATACAGCCGTCAGCGCCAGTACCGCCGCCTCCTGGTAGCCCCGGTGACGCTGCGCAGCGGGATCGTCGAGCTCATCCGCACGCAGACCCACGCCAACGGCCGGATCATCATCAAATGCAACCACCTGATCGACCCGGAGGTCATCGAGGCGCTCTACGCGGCGTCGTGTGCCGGCGCGCGGATCGATCTGATCGTTCGCAGCTCCTGTGGGGTGCGTCCCGGGGTAAAGGGGATGTCCGAGAACATCTGGGTGCGCTCACTGGTCGGTCGCTATCTCGAGCACTCGCGCATCTATCACTTCGGTGACGACCGCTGGTTCATCGGATCCGCCGACCTGATGGGGCGGAACCTGGACGGGAGGATCGAGACGGTGGTGCCGGTGATCGACACCCGCCTCCAGGCGCGCCTCGCCGAGGTGACGGAGGTGCTCCTCGCCGACGACGTGCTCGCTTCCGAGCTCAACCCCGACGGGAGCTGGCACAAGGTGCCGACGGTTCGCCGCCTCGACGCCCAGGAAGAGCTGCACAGGCTCGCGATCGAGCGCACCGCACGGTGATTGCCCCGGAGGGGGCAGAGGTCGGACGCGCACTCCGCCTCGAGGTGCCGATCACGTTCTCGCCGGAGCCGCTCGACGGCGTCGACAACTCCGCGGCCGTGATCGCCGAGCCGGCTCGCAAGCTCCGGACCACACACTGGGACACCGCCGATCTCCGCCTGGCTCGTTGGGGGGTCTCGCTCGAGTTCTCGGCGGACCCGGGTTGGGTGCTGCGCCTTCCGCCGACCGCCGAAGGGATGGCCGCCCCTGACGGCGCCGAGCTTCGCTTCGACGGCGCCCCGGGTCAGCCCCCGGACCAGGCGCTGCACCTCGTGCGCGTGTACGCACGCCACGCGCCGGTCGAGCTGGTCGCCCGGCTGGTCACCGTGACCGTGGAGACGGTGCTGCTCGATCTCGTCGGGACGGTGCTCGCACGACTCGTCGACGACACCGTCTCAGTGTATTCGGGCCCTCGGATCACTCAGCGATTCCGGGAGATCGCGCTGTTCAGCGACCGGGGCCCGCTGCTGGACCTGATCGCCACCCGGTACCAGGCCGCCGGAGCCCAGCCCTCGCGCCCGCGCGCCCTGGTCGCCCGGGCGCTTGGATTGGTTGGCGCACCACCGCCGGAGATCGGCGCGGTCACCCTCGGTGGTGCGGCCACTGCCGGTGACGTCGTGCGGCGGGCGTTGAGCACGTCGGTGATCCGCCTCATGCGCCACGATCCAGGGGTGCGCCTGGGCGCCGATGCCGAGGACGTCCACCAGGCTCGGGTGGCAACCCGGCGCCTGCGCAGCGACCTCCGGACCTTCCGGCCGCTCCTTGACGAGCCCTGGGCCGAAGGATTGCGCGACGACCTCCGCTGGCTGGGCGGCGAGCTCGGAAGGGTCCGCGACGCCGAGGTGCTCCGCGACCGTCTGCGCGCAGCCGCCGTGACGCTGCCACCGGCCGACCGGCGCGCGGCGCTGGCAGTCGTCGCGCCCCTGGGCACCCAGGTGAGGTCGGCGCGCCGGCACCTCGTCACTGCCATGGACACCGACCGCTACCTCGAGGTGATCGACCACCTGGTGGCGGCGGCCCGCGCGCCGGTGCTCACCGAGATGTCGGCGTCGCCGGCACGGGAAGTGCTTCCCGGGCTGGTCCGCAAGCCGTGGCGATCGCTCAAGGCGGGTGCCGTCGGCGCCCGCGGCGACGTTCCCGACGAGCAGCTCCACGATCTGCGCATCAGGGCCAAGCGCTGCCGTTACGCGGCCGAGGCGGCGGCCGCGGCGACCGGCAAGAATGCCGCGAAGTTCGCCCGGGAGGTCGCAGCCCTCCAGGAGGTGCTCGGGGAGTTGCACGACGCGGTGGTGGCCGAGGCGTGGCTGCGTGACCGATCGACGGCGCCTCGAGTCCATGAGACGGCGCTCTTCGCCTCCGGCGAGCTGGTCGCGCAGCAGCGAGACGCGGCGGCTCGGGCTCGCACCGGCTGGCCGGACGTGTGGAAGCGGGTTGAAGAGGGATGGTCGCGTGCCTGGCGATGACGCGACCAGCTACCTCGTCCGCCATGCCAAGGCGGGATCACGTGACCGCTGGACGCGGCCGGATCGAGACCGGCCCCTGACCGAGGCGGGGCGGCACCAGGCCGTGGCATTGGCGCGCGCTCTGGCCCCCACCACACGGAGCATCGTGTCCAGCCCCTACGTCCGCTGCGTTGAGACGGTCGCTCCCCTGGCCGAGGCGGCCGGGCTGCAGGTGGAGTGCGACGATCGCCTGGCGGAGGGTGCCGACCCATCCTGGGCGATCGGCCGGCTTGCTTCGGCACCCGGCTCGGTGCTCTGCACCCATGGCGATGTCATGGCGACGATCGTGACCGGCCTGGCTGACAGCCACGTCCCCATGACCGGTGGGCTGCAGTGGGCCAAGGCAGGGACCTGGGCGTTCAGCATCGCCGGGGGACAGATCGTCGGAGGCCGCTACCTGCCGCCTGACTGAGGTTCCCAGGCGAGACCGTCGCGGTCGCCGGCCACACGGATGAGCACGCAGGTCCAGGTTCGAAAAGGACGCCACGCCTCGGCGAGTCTCGCAAGCTCGGCAGGCGTCGCCGGACGCTCCAGCCCGTAGAAATGGCTGACATACGACGGGATCCGCGGCTCGCCGAGGGTCAGGATGTCGGTTGCGCCGGTCGAGCGAAGCAGGATCAGCCCTGCGTACATAGGACCGATCCCGGGAAGCTGCTGCAGCGCGGCCATCGCCTCGTCCGACTGCATCGCCAGCAGCCTGCCCGGCTCGAGCTGGCCTTCGAGCGCTGCCCGGGCAATGGCGTGGAGACGATCGATGCGCTGTGGCTCCAGGCTCGGAAAGGCGTCGATGCCGAGCAGCTCGGATGGAGTTGGGAACGCTTCATACTGGCCGCCGGGAAGCTGGAACACCCGGCCGTGGGCCGCCGACAGGCGCTTGCGAACCGCCGTCGCCTGCGTCCGGTGCCTGCGCTGGCTGAGGATGGACCATGCCGCGGCCTCGTACGGTGAGTGAAACAGCACCGGGCGGAGTCCCGGCAGTTCCGCTTGCAGCCGGCCGATCACCGGATCCCGGGTACCCACCTCGGCCCACGCCGAGCCGGACTGGTCGAGGGACAGCACGCGACGCACCTGGGCAACGACGGAGTCGGGATCGGCATCGCCGTAGATGCGGCAGTGGAGAACCCCATCCGGGTCCTGGGTGACGAAGGCGGCCGCGTGATGCGCCAGGTCGTCGGCGACGAACGCCAGCGACATCGAATCCCCGTCGGGCTTCGGCCGCCCGGTGTTTGGACCGAAGCCGAAGCCGGCCGCTGCCGCCAGGGAGAACGCCCCGTCCGGCGTGATGGTCAGCTCCCGCTGCGCCTCGGACACGTGCGCTCAGCTACTGGCGAAGACGGAGGATCAGGTTGATCACCACGGTCAGGACCACGCTGACGACGATGCAGAAGGCCACCGGGAAGAAGAACGAGAAGCCGCCGCTGCTCACCGAGATGCTGCCGGGCAGCTGGGTCACGCCCGCGCGCGTCAGCAGGATGAGGACGCCGCCGATCACCAGGATCACCGCGCCTGCGATCAGGAGCAGCTTGCCGACGTCGCCGAGTGCCATGACGACACTCTAAGGTAGAGTCCGCGAAACGCATCCACTTCAAGCAGGTCCGGAGAGGCCGGCAAGGGATCGCGGCGCCGCTGCGCGGCCGCCCTTGCCCGAACCCGTCCGGGCTGGAGGGCGAAGCGCCATGACGGCAACGACTGCGCGAAACCGGATGCTCGGCCATGTGATCTCCGCCGAGCAGTTCGATCGCGACCTGCTCGATGTCCTCTTCCGGCGCGCCACGGCCCTTGCGGACGTTCGCGACGACCGCCTGGCGCACCGCGTCATGGCGACGCTCTTCTACGAACCGAGCACTCGGACCCGATTGAGCTTCGAGTCGGCGATGCTCCGCCTCGGGGGCGCGGTGATCGGCACCGAGGCTGCGCGGACCTTCTCCAGCGCGATCAAGGGCGAGACGCTCGAGGACACGGTGCGCATGGTGTCGACGTATGCCGATCTCATCGTGCTGCGCCATGACGAGGCCGGGGCGGCGGCACGAGCTGCGAGCGTTGCGTCGGTGCCGGTCGTGAACGCAGGGGACGGTCCTGGCGAGCACCCGACGCAGGCACTGCTCGACCTCTACACGATCGAGCGCGAGCTCGGTCACGTCGATGGGGTGCGGGTCGCCTTCTGCGGCGATCTTCGCTTCGGCAGGACTGCCCGATCGCTCGCGCTGCTGCTGGCGCTCTACCCGGGGGTTCGCCTGACCTTCGTCGCCCCGCCGGTCATCCAGGTCGGTGGCGATATTCTCGCCCGGCTCGAGGCCCGCGGGGTCGAGTGCCGTCTTGCCGATCAGCTCACCGACGTGCTCGACGACGTCGACGTCGTGTATCAGACGCGCGTCCAGAAGGAGCGCTTCACCGACCCGCTCGAGTACGAGCAGGCTCGCACCGCGATCCGTATCGACGGCGCGATCATGCGGCAGCTCCCTGCCACCGCCATCGTGATGCACCCGTTGCCCCGGGTGGATGAGATCGCGCCCGAGGTGGATGCTGACCCGCGGGCCGCGTACTTCCGGCAGGCGGCGAACGGCGTCGCCATCAGGATGGCCCTGCTCGAGATGCTGCTCGCATGACCGGCCTCGCCGAACGGCTCGATGACAGTCCACAGCTGCTCGACGCCGGCGCGATTCAGCGCATCACCGTGCGCCTCGCCCACGAGATCGCCGAGCGGCACCCGGCGCTCGAGAACGTCGTGCTGGTGGGCATCCCGACCCGGGGCGTGCCGCTGGCTCGGGCGGTCGCCCACCAGCTCGTCTGCCTCGGCCACGCGGTCCCGCCGGTGGCGACGCTCGACCCGAGCGCGCATCGCGATGATCGGCCACGCCCGACGGCGCCGCACCCGGCTCTGTACGACGTCGATGGACGCTCGGCGCCACGTATCGATGGTGCCGTCGTGATCGTGGTCGACGACGTCCTGTACACGGGACGCACGCTCCGTGCCGCCCTCGATGCCCTGGTGGACTGCGGGCGCCCGGCGGCCGTCGAGGTGCTGGCGCTCATCGATCGCGGGCATCGCGAGCTGCCGCTCCGGGCCACCTACGTCGGCAAGAACGTGCCCACCGCTTCCGGCGACCGCGTCTTCGTCCGCCTGCGCGAGGTGGACGGCGTCGACGGCGCGTGGCTGCGCCGGAGCACCCTGCCGTGAACGCGATCCTCAGAGGGGTGCGGGTCATCGATCCGCTCGGCCGGTTGGACGCCGCCGGTCAGGACGTCTGGCTGGACGGCGGCAAGATCCTGGCCATCTACCACCACATCGAGGCGGCGGGCGTGCCCGTGGTCGACCTGACGCCGGCCGAGGGCGACGAGCCGTGCGTGCTCTGCCCCGGGTTCATCGACCTCCACACCCACCTCCGTCAGCCCGGGGACGGCGAGGCTGAAACCCTGGAGAGTGGAGCTCGAGCGGCTGCGGCCGGTGGATTCACGCACATCGTTGCGATGGCCAACACGACCCCGCCGATCGACACGCCGGAACGGATCGCCGAGGCGCGCCTCGCCGCCAGCAACCTGCCGGTCTCGATCCTGCAGATCGGCGCGCTCACTCGCGGGCTCGAAGGCGAGGAGCTGGTCGACATTCGCAAGTGCATCGAGGCGGGCGCTGTCGCGCTCGGCGACGACGGCCGCAACGGTGTGTCGCCGCGCCAGCTCGCCATCGCGCTGGCGGAAACCGCGCATCTCTCCCGTGCGGTGTTCGTGCATCCAGAGGACGAGGAGATGATCGCCCAGGCCAACGCAACCCAGGGCCCGGTCACGCGCAGCCCGATCCGTCCCGTCGAAACCGAGACCCGCGCGGTCAACCTCGCGATCCGCGCACTCTCACACGCGCGCTCGGGTCATCTGCATCTCCAGCACCTGTCCGCAGAGGGTTCGGTCGCGTCGCTGCGGCGCGCGCGTCAGCAGGGGCTGGCGGTGAGCGCTGAGGTGACGCCGCATCACCTCTCGATGTGGTTGCCGGTTGCGGAGGAGCCCGACCCGCAGTCGCTGCGCAAGATGAACCCACCCCTGCGCGCGGAACGCGACCGGGTTGCGCTCGTGCAGGCGCTGCGCGACGGTCTCATCGAGGCGGTCGCGACCGATCACGCACCTCACCCCGCATCCGAGAAGGCGCTCGACTATGATGACGCGGCGCCGGGCCTGATCGAACTCGAGACCGCGCTCGCCACCTGCATCACCATCGGCGGCATGGGGGGCGAATGGCTGGCGACACTTGTCGAGCGTTTGACCGTTGGGCCGCACCGGATTCTCGGACCCTCATCGGGTGTCCACGAGCCGCGGCTGAGGATCGGCGAAGCGGCGACATGCACACTTTTCGATCCCAACACGGAGTGGACTGTCGGCGCGACGCCACTGCAGTCGCGCTCGCGCAACACGCCGCTGCTCGGCGCGAAACTTCGCGGCACCATCCTGCTCACCATGGCCGGTGGTCGCGTCATCCATCAGAACCCGGCGCGCGTGCCGATCCTCTCGGAGCAGGTCACCAATGTCTGATGTTCGCGGCCGCCTCGCGCTCGAATCCGGTGCCACGTACGAAGGGATCCTCTTTGGCGCGCCGCTGGAGGACGCTCGGAACGGTGAGGTGGTCTTCAACACCTGCATGACCGGGTACCAGGAGGTGATCACCGACCCCTCCTACGCGGGACAGGTGGTGGTGATGACCTATCCGCTCATCGGCAACTACGGCTGCCGCGACGACACCGCCGAGTCCGACCGCGTCCAGTGTCGCGCGCTCGTGGTGCGCGAGCTGTCCGCGGACATCGGCCATCCGCGCGGCGAGCGCACCCTCGAGGAGGAGTTGCGCCGCAATGGGATTCCGGGCCTCCGCGGTGTCGACACGCGCGCGCTGACGCGTCACCTTCGCGACCACGGCACGCTGCGCGGCGTTGTCGCCGAGGCGTCGGCGATGTCCGCTGTGGAGCAGGTGGAGGCGGCGCGATCGGCACCCTACGTGAGTGACGAGGACCTGGTCGGCATGGTCTCCATCGACGAACCCTGGCGCGCGTCCACGGAGCCCCTTGACGTGACGCTCCATCGCGGGGTTGTGCTCTCTGGCAGCGAGAACTCGTGGACCGGGACTCGCGTGGTGGTCGTCGATTACGGGGTGAAGCTGAACCAGTTGCGCGCGCTCTGCAGCCGCGGCGCCGACGTGATCCTGGTGCGCCAGGACGCGACGATCGAGGATGTGCTGCGCCACGATCCGCACGGGGTCGTCCTCTCCAACGGACCCGGCGATCCCTCGCGTCTGCCGCACGCGGTGCAGCTGTGCCGCGACCTCCTCGAACGCCGTGTGCCCCTCCTCGGCATCTGCCTCGGACATCAGATCCTCGGACAGGCGGCCGGCGCGTCCACTTCGCGCCTCGGATTCGGACACCACGGCGGCAACCACCCGGTGCGCGACGCCGAATCCGGCTCCGTGTACGTCACCTCGCAGAACCACGAATTCCAGGTCGATGCCTCGTCGCTGCCTGAGGATTCCGGCTGGTACGTCAGCGAGCGCAACCTCAACGACGGCAGCGTTGAAGGTCTCCGACATCGTGAGCTTCCGGCGTTTTCGGTGCAGTACCACCCGGAGGGGGCGCCCGGTCCGCAGGACCGTGCTGGTGTGTTCGATGAGTTTCTTGGGTTGTGCAGCGCGCGGCGGGCAGGGGGAGGGGATGCGCTTGCTCAGACAGCGCTCCGCGGTTCGCCCTCGCGCAACGACTCAGCATCGCGCTCGGTCGAACCGCTCCGCGAACTCGCCAACGTTGTGTCCCCCCGTCCCGTCTTACACCCGTCGCGTGAACTCAGCGACCCCACCATCGCAATGTCCCGCTCCAGTTCCCCCACTGCTGAAACCAACGGCGGGACGCCGGGTCTCTCGGCGGAAGAACCTGAGCTTCCGAAATGTGTGCTCGTGATTGGGTCGGGGCCGGTGATCATCGGGCAGGCTGCGGAGTTTGACTACGCGGGGACGCAGGCTTGCCGGGCGCTGCGGGAGGAAGGGATTCGCGTGGTGCTGGTCAACAGCAACCCGGCGACGATCATGACTGACGATTTGTCGGCGGATGCGGTGTATGTCGAGCCGCTGACGGTTGAGGTGCTCGAGCGGGTGATCATCGCGGAGCGGCCGGACGGGTTGCTGGCGACGCTCGGGGGGCAGACGGGGTTGAACCTGGCGGTGGCGCTGGATGATGCGGGCGTGCTCGAGCGGCACAACGTTCGGGTGCTGGGGACGGGGCTGCGCGCCATCAGGACTGCGGAGGATCGCGAGCGGTTCAAGGAATTGCTCGTGGAGATCGGCGAACCGGCGCCCGAGTCGGCGACGGTGGCTTCGCTTGCCGAGGCACGGGTGTTGCGTGAGCGCATGGGGTTGCCGTTGGTGGTGCGGCCGGCGTTCACGCTCGGTGGCACCGGTGGCGGGCTGTGCGAAACCGAGGAGCGCTATGCGGAGACCGTGCTCGCGGGGCTCGCGGCGTCGCCGATCAGCCAGGTGCTCGTGGAGCGCTCGGTGGCCGGCTGGCGGGAGATCGAGTACGAGGTGATTCGCGACGCGTCGGGCACGTGCATCACGGTCTGCAACATGGAGAACCTCGATCCCATGGGTGTGCACACCGGCGATTCGATGGTGGTCGCGCCGGCGCAGACGCTCACGGATCGCGAGCATCAGCAGTTGCGCAGCGCGGCGTTGCGCATCATCAATGCGCTCGACATCCAGGGCGGGTGCAACGTGCAGTTCGCGCTCGCACCGGATTCGCACGAGTACCACGTGATCGAGGTGAATCCGCGGGTGTCGCGCTCATCGGCGCTTGCATCCAAGGCGACCGGCTATCCGATCGCTCGCGTCGCCGCGAAGATCGCGGCGGGGCGGCGTCTCGACGAGATCCCCAACGCGGTGACCGGCAAGACATGCGCCGCGTTCGAGCCCGCGCTCGACTACTGCGTCGTCAAGATCCCGCGCTGGCCGTTCGATAAATTCCCGGAGGCCGACCGGCGGCTCGGGACGCAGATGAAATCAACCGGCGAGGTGATGGCCATCGAGCGGTCCTTCGAGGCAGCCTTCAGCAAGGCGCTTCGCTCGCTCGAGCAAACCCAACCGGATCCCGCGGCACTGCACGAGCCGGTGCTCATCGACGTTGCCAACGACCGCCGCGCGGCAGCCTTGCTGGAGGCGCTTCGCGGCGGAGCGACGCCCGAGGAGCTGACGCGGCGCAGCGGCATCTCCTCGTGGTTCCTGCGCCGTCTCGGCACCATCGTTGCCTGCGAGGAGCGGCTGCGCTGGAACGGACTCGACGACGAGGCGCTCGCTGTCGCCAAACGAGCCGGCCTGACCGACGCGCGAATCGGTGCGCTCACCGGGACTGCCCCGGAGACGGTTCGCGAACGCCGGCAGCGCGCTGGCGTGCTTCCGGTCTTCAAATGTGTCGACACCTGTGCAGCCGAGTTCGAGGCGGCGACGCCGTACTACTACTCGACCTACGAGACCGAGGACGAAGGACCCGCCCTGTCGGCGCCGGCTCCGAACACCGTCGTGGTGCTGGGCAGCGGTCCGATCCGCATCGGCCAGGGCATCGAGTTCGACTACTGCAGCGTCCACGCTGCGATGGCACTGCGTCGGCAGGGCGTGGACGCGGTGATGGTCAACAGCAACCCCGAGACGGTGAGCACCGATTTCGACTGCAGCACGCGCCTGTACTTCGAGCCGCTCGACGAGGAGGCGGTCAGCGCGATCATCGAGGAGGAGCAGGCGTCCGGCGTGGTGGTGCAGTTCGGTGGCCAGACCGCCGTCAACCTCGCCGAGCCGCTGGACCGCGCCGGGTTCACCATCCTGGGAAGCAGCATCGCGAGCATCGACCTTGCCGAGGATCGCCGCGCATTCGAAGCATTGATGCGCTCGCTGTCGATCGCGCAGCCACAGGGCGCCGCGACCACCGACCTCGACGAGGCGCTGGCGATCGCCGACGACATCGGCTTCCCCGTTCTGGTGCGGCCGTCGTACGTGCTGGGAGGGCGGGCGATGGAGATCGTGCACAGCCGCAGCCAGTTGCTGCGATATCTCGAGGCAGCGATGGCAGCCCTGCCGGCCGAGGGTGGACGCCGCCGCGGTGCGGTGCTCATCGACCGGTACCTGTTCGGCACCGAGGTGGACGTCGACGCGATCAGCGATGGCGAGACGGTCGTGATCCCGGGGCTGATGGAACACGTCGAGCGCGCGGGAGTCCACAGCGGCGATTCGATGGCAACCTATCCGGCTCGCATCCTCGGTGACGACGTGCGCGCGCTGATCGTCGATGCGACGGTGCGCATCACGCGCGCGCTCGATGTCCGGGGCCTCTGCAACATCCAGTTCGCGGTGCACCGCGGCATTCCTCATGTGCTCGAGGTGAATCCGCGCGCGTCGCGCACCGTCCCGTTCCTGAGCAAGGTGACCGGTGTTCCCATGGTCGAGCTGGCCACGCGCGTCATGCGCGGCACCACGCTCGCCGAGCTGGGGTGGTCGACGGGGCTCGTTCCGGCGCGTCCGCTGGTCGCGGTGAAGGCGCCGGTCTTCTCCACGGTCAAGCTGATCGACGTCGACACCGCGCTCGGCCCGGAGATGAAATCAACCGGCGAGGTCATGGGCATCGATACGGATCTCGGCGCGGCGCTCGAGAAGGCGTTCGTGGCCGCGCTCGGCGAAATGCCCACCAAGGGCGGCGCGCTGTGCAGCGTCGCCGACGTCGACAAGGGCGAGGCGCTGCCCATCGTCGCGCAGCTCAGCACGCTCGGTTTCACGATCTACGCGACCGCGGGCACCGCTGCCGCGCTGGCGAGCGCGGGCATCTCCGCAGTGGCGGTGGGCAAGATCGGTCACGGCCGCCCCAACGTCATCGACGTGATCGAGGATGGGCGCGTGTCCATCGTGATCAACACCGTCTCGAACTTCAGCACCGACGAGCTCGACTTCCGTGCCGACGGTGGCGCCGCCGCGGCGGTCGGGCGCACCGTGAAGGATGGCTATCGCATCCGGCTCGCCGCCGAACAGCGCCGCATCCCGTGCTGCACGTCGCTCGACACCGCGGCTGCGCTGGTTGACGCCATCGGCCGGCACACATCCGGCAAGAGCGTCCGGGTCGCGACCGTGCGCGAGTATCGCGACGGCGTGGTGCAGGCGGTGTCGTGACCGCGGACCTGAGCAGGGCGGCCCTCGAGACGGGTGAGGTGCTGCTGGTGGAGCGGCTCGGGGGTGGGATCCTGGAACTGGTCGTCCGGCTCCCGCATCTTGCCGCGACGGCGATGCCGGGGACGTTCGCGCAGCTGCGGTGCGGGGCGGGGACGACACCGCTGCTCCGGCGTCCGTTCAGTGTTGCGTGGACCCAGGACGACACCTGCGGCTTCGTCTTCGAAGCCGTCGGCGCAGGAACGCGGCTGCTGTCGGAGCTGCAGCCCGGTGACCGGCTCGACACCCTGGGGCCGCTCGGACACGGGTTCAGCGTGGTGGACGGCGGGCCGGTCGTGTGCGTCTCGGGCGGCCTCGGATGCGCACCGTTCCCGCTGCTCATCAACGAGCTTCGACGCCGTGGTGTTGAAGACATCATTGTCTTGAACGGGGCGCGCACCGCCACCCGCCTCTACCCTGCGGAACGGTTCGGCCGTCCTGCCGTCCCTGTCGTTGCCGAGGCCACCTACGACGGCACGCGTGGGCACCACGGCCGGGTGACCGATCTCCTCGGCCGGGCGCTGACCTCGCGTCCCACCGCCCTGTACGCGTGCGGACCCAACGCCATGCTCGGCGTGGCGATGCAAACGCTGCTCGAATCGGGGGACGACCTGCCGCCCACGCTCGAGGCATCGTTGGAAGCCCCGATGGGATGTGGGTTCGGCACGTGCCTCGGGTGTGCGCTCCCGGTTCGCGGCGAGGATGGCGGCAGCGCATGGCGGCTCTGCTGCACCGACGGGCCGGTCATGCCCATGCGCGATGTCGATTGGGAGGGGCTCAGCGCGCTCCCCGGGGCCGACGTCGCGTGAACGAGGCTGCAATCACCGGGGTCGACCTCGGACGCGGTCTGATGCTGCCCAATCCCGTCGGTCTCGCCAGCGGCACCGCCGGGTACGGTTTCGAGCTCGACCAGCTGATCGACGTCAACCGCCTGGGTGCGCTGTACACCAAGGGCACCACGGTGCTCCCACGCGAGGGCAATCCGCCACCGCGCGTTGCCGAGACCGGTGGTGGGATGCTCAACAGCATCGGGCTCCAGAACCCGGGAGTCGACGCAGTGGCCACCGGCTACGCGCCGCGATGGCGCGGATGGACGATTCCCATCATCGTCAATGTCGCCGGTGGCGCGGTCGAGGAGTACGTGCACTGCGCCACCGTCCTCGAGACGGTAGCGGAGGTTGCCGGTATCGAGCTCAACATCTCCTGCCCGAACATCGCACAGGGACTGGATTTCGGCCGCGATCCGGTTGCCGCTGCGCGCCTCGTTGCGGCCGTGCGAACCGTCACCGAGCGCTGCGTGATCGTGAAGTTGAGCCCCAACGTCACCGATATCGCTGCAGTCGCCCGTGCCGTCGAGGACGCCGGTGCGGACGCGGTGTCGGCCGTGAACACGTACATCGGCAGAAAGATCCACCGCGCGAGCGGGCGATCGGTCCTGCCACTCGGCACCGGCGGACTCAGCGGTCCCGCAATTCAGCCGCTGGCGCTTGCCGCGGTGGCTGCCGTGTGCGATGCGGTGCACATCCCGGTGATCGGCGTGGGCGGTATCGTCGATGCGGCGTCGGCGCGCGACTTCCTCATCGTGGGCGCCAGCGCTGTCCAGGTCGGGACCGCGACATTTGTCAACCCGGAGACCGCCCTGCAGGTGCTTGACGGTCTCCGGGATTGACTGACTGCTGACTGACGGGAGGGGGGACGGATCGTTGGCGAGTTCGCAGAGCGCTGTCTGAGGCAAGACGGTCCGTCCCCCCTCCCGCCAGCTCAGGCCGGCGTGCCGGCCTCCACCGGCGTCGGGCTCAGGTGTCCGTTGAGCGACATGACCTCCTCATCCGGCTGCATGTCGATCGCCTCCTCGCCATGGAGCAGGAGGTCTCCAACCTCGAGTTCCTTGTCGGTCATACGCAGCGGCACGATGAGTCCGACCAGCTTGATGACCACAAAGGTGGCCACCGCGTCGTACACGATGATGAAACCGAGGGCGAGCGCCTGCAGGCCGAGCTGCTTGGCATTGCCATAGACGAGACCGGTCACCGCGACCGATGCGGTTCCCGCGGTTCCCACATACACGATCATGTTTGGCGATGCGAGCACGCCGGTCATCAGGCCGCCGAAAGCTCCCGCAACGCCGTGGGTGTGGAACACGCCGAGCGTGTCGTCGACCCTGCCGGTGAACAGCTTGGTCTTGCCGAGCAGGTTCATGGAAAGCCACGGCAGGACTCCGGCGCCGATACCGATGGCGAAAGCCGCGTAGGCATTGACGTAACCGGCTCCGGGGGTGATCGCGACCAGTCCCGCGATCATGCCGCTGATCATGCCGAGAATGGTCGGCTTCTTCAGGAAGAAGATGTCCATGATCATCCAGGTCAGCAGCGCGGTTGCCGTGCACAGGTGTGTGTTGAGCACCGCGGCCGATGCGTCGGCGTTTGCGAAGTACGGATCACCGCCATTGAACCCGCTCCAGCCGAGCCAGAGCAGACCGCCTCCGGCCACGGCCATCATGATGTTGCTCGGCCGGTTGTTCTGGCGATCCTTGAGCAGCCGCGGCCCGATCACCGCCGCGGCGACGAACGCTGACACAGCAGCCGCAACGTGGATGACGTACCCACCGCTGTAGTCGACGGCTCCGAGAGCGCCGAGCCAGCCGCCACCCCAGAGGCTGAAGGCTCCGACCGAGTACACCAGCGTGATCCACAGCGGGACGAAGAGCGCCCACGCGCGGAAGCTGATGCGTCCAAGCAGTGCGCCGCCGAGGATGATCACGGTGATCGTCGCGAACACGAACTGGAAGTACACGAGCGACGACATCGGGAAGCGCAGCGCCGGGATCAGCCCGGTGAGCAATGGGATGCTCGCCTGCTGCTCGAGGTCGGACGCACCGGCGACCGGATGCGGAATACCGACGAACGTCGTGGCGGCTCCGCCGATGTGCAGCGGGCTGCCGAAGCTCATGTCGTACGCGAAGAACATCCAGATGACCAGCGTCATCGCGAAGGCGTAGACCACCATCAGCGCGGAGTTGACCGCGAATTTGCGCTTCATCAGCCCTGCGTACAGAATCGCGAGGCCCGGGATGCTCATGATCCCGACCAGCGTCGCCGACGTGAGCTGCCACGCGGTGTCGCCTGGATTGAGCCAGGTTGGATCCGGGTTCAGGGCCGAAACCATAGTGCTACCTCACCTCTAACGCTGCGGCTGGGCATGTGTGACGACATGCGCGTTGCAGGCAACTCTGTCAGAGGTGGGAGCGTGGTTCTTCGGCCGTCACGCACAGATCGACGGCCGCGGGTCTGTACAGTGCGCACGACTCACAGTGGTCGGAATGCACAGGACAGCCGTGCTGCGGCGGTCGGTCAGACCGCGGTCCGGAGGTACTTCGGGAAGGGACCGGCCGGCTCGGGCGTCGCTATCCGCAGCGACGGGATCGCCGCCGACATCGCGAAGTCCTGGGCGGGCACCGGCCTCCCGGTGAAGTAGCCCTGCGCTCGGTCACAGCCGAGCAGGGCGAGCAACTCGAGCGTGGCCAGGGTCTCGATCCCCTCGGCGACGACAAGCAGCCCGAGCGCGTGCCCGAGCTCGATCGTTGCCCGCACCAGCTTCACGTCCTGCTCGCGGCCGGTTGCGCTGAGACCGCTGATGAAGGTGCGGTCAAGCTTCAGCTCGGTGATCGGCAGGCTGCCGAGATATGCGAGCGAGGTGAACCCGGACCCGAAGTCATCGATGGAGACACCAACTCCGAGCGCGCGAAGATCGTCGATGGCCGTCTGGCACGCGGCGAAGTCGCGGATGATCGTCGTCTCGGTGATCTCCAGGATCAGCGATGCGGCCGGGATGCCATGGCGCCGCAGCGACGTTCGGACCAGGTCGATGAACCCGGTATCGAGAAGGTTCGACGACGAGACGTTCACAGACATGGCGATGCGGGAGCCGGCGGCCCGCCAGACGGCGCATTGCCCGAGTGCCTGGTCGAGCACCAGCCGGGTGAGCGGTCCCATGAGACCCGCCTCCTCCGCGAGTGGCAGGAACTCGAGTGGTGGAATCAGCCCGAGGCGCTCGTGCGGCCAGCGCACCAGGGCTTCGGCGGCCACCATCTCGCCATTGCGGAGATCGACCTGGGGCTGATAGTGGAGGACGAGCCGCTCGCCCTCGACTGCGGCGCGCAGCTCCTCGACGAGCGCGAGGCGGTTGCCGCCATCGTCGATCGACGGGGTGTACACCTCGTATGCCCGATGCGCGAGTTTGGCTCGATACATGGCGACGTCGGCACAGCGCATCAGGCCGATGCTGTCGCCCGCGTCGGCGGGCGCGACTGCGATGCCGATGCTCGCGCTGATGCGGACGCTCACCCCGTTGAGGACGAAGGGCTGCTCGAGCAGCGCGGTCAGGCGTCGGGCGAGCCCCGCCGCATAGTTGGGGTCGCTGTCGACCAGGACCGCTCCCAACTCGTCGCCTCCGATCCGCACCAGGACATCCGATGCGCGCAGCGAGCTGGTGAGCCGTGGCCCGAGCTGTTTGAGGAGCTCGTCCCCGGCGGAGTGGCCGAAGGAGTCGTTGATCTCCTTGAAGTGATCCAGGTCGACAAAGAGAAAGGCCAGGCTCCGTGACTGAGTCGACGGATCGGCCAGCTCTTCGAAGTACGCATCGAGCAGCGTCGTCAGCTGGCGGCGATTCCCCAGGCCGGTGAGCTCGTCGGTGACGGCCTGGCGGTGGCGCTCCTCGGTCAGCGATCGCAGGCCCCGGACCGACAGGCCGAGGCGCACCCCGACCACGACGAGCGTGGCTGTGGCCAGAGCGACGGCCACCTGCATCACCTCGTGCTGCATCGCGCCCAGGAACAGGATCACGAGCCCGGCGAGTGCACCCGCACCGGGGAGCACGAACCCGGGGAGCTTGCCGCCTTGGAGCAGGTCGCGACGCCCCGGGGGCACCCAGACCGAGATGGACATCAGGGTGATCGCGATGGGCCAGGCGATTCCATTGAAGACCACACCGACCTGCGAGGTCGATCCGAACAGGTTGAACGTGTCGCCGATGCCGTTGACCCCGCATGCGGTCGCAAACAGCAACCAGGGCAGGCGACGTCCGGGGAGCACCGCCGTCCCACCCACCACCAGGGCAAGGAGGAGCACGTCACCGATCGGGTAGATGAGGTTGACCGCCACCCCGACCGTCGTCGCGTCGCTGCCGAGGGACCTGAACACGGCATGGAAGGCGAATGCGGCGCAGACGGCCGCCGCTCCCAGCCCCGCGATGGCTCCGTCCAACCACGTCGCAGGCAGCAGCCGCCTGATCTCACGGCGGAGCATGAGCACGATCGCCGCGTAGGCCAGGGGGTAGAAGCACACATAGAACGCGTCGGCAACGCTCGGGATCCCAACCTTGGCACCATTCCAGCCTTCCGCGGTGATCGCCACATCGCCGAGCGCCCAGGCCATGACCGCCGCGCCCAGGGTGAGCGGCACGGCCCGCCCGGGCAGCTTGCTGAACCCGCGCGCAAGCAGCAAAGCGGCGAGAATCACCTCGTACGCGGCGACGCCCCAGCCGTCGATCCACGGCCAGGTGTCATCCGGTGACCGCACCACGAGCGAGAGGATGTAGGCGGTCAGCAACGTGGCCATGACCGCGTAGACGACCCAGAGCCACTTCGGAGACCGCCCGGCTGCTCTGAGGAATGTCGGGAGCGCCCGCCTTTCGCGTGGGGCCGCGGAACTCACCCGAGCAGCTTTGCCGATCTCGTGTTGAATTCCGGTTGCGACTGTGGAACGACAATGACCTCAGGTCGCTAAAAACGCGGACAGGGTGCTGGCCAGATCGGCGCACATCCAGGAGATCGAGAATGCCGGAAGTTGGTGGCGTTGAGATTGGCATCGTCGATACCGAGGCCTGCCTGATCCGCCTGCTCCCGTTGATGCGCGGCTACTGCGATTTCTACCGCGTCCAACCGTCCGACTCGGCCCTGCTCTCGATGGGACGCTCGCTGATGGCGGATCCAACCCACGAGGGAGTGCAGCTGATCGCCGCAGACGGAGGCGAGGACGTGGGGTTTGCCACCTTGTTCTGGAGCTGGGAGACGACGACCTCGGGCCGGATCGGGATCATGAACGACCTGTTCGTCGTCGCCTCGTCTCGAGGAGAGGGGGTGGGTTCCGCCCTGGTCAGCGCCTGCCTGAAGCGCTGCCGGCAGCACGGGGCGGTGCGCATGACCTGGCAGACGGCACCCGACAACCTTGCCGCCCAGGCGATGTACGACCACCTCGGGGCCACTCGGGAGACCTGGATCGACTACTGGCTCGGCACCGGGGTCGCCCCGCGCGAGGACGGCCTACCGGGCTGGGTCTAGGTGGCGGTTATTTCTTCGCGGCCTGGTAGTACGGGTTCGCCCCCTGAGCGTGATCGGTCGTATCCCGGACGTCGGTGATCTGGGGAAATCGCTCGAGGATCGCCACGCGCACGCCCTGCCCCAGGGTCACCTCGGCCATGCCGCAGCCCTGGCAACCGCCCCCCATGTGGATGAAGGCAATGCCGTCGCTGACGTCGAGCAGATCGATGTACCCGCCGTGGCTTGCGACCGACGGGTTGATCTCGTCATCCAGGAGTTGCTGGACGTCGCGGGCAAGGTCGTCGAACCACAGCGGATTCGGATTGTCCACCGTCAGAGCGCCACGCGCCCGGTCGGCGTCGATGGTGACGCCGTCGAGATATTGCGCCGACGCCACCGGCATCGTGAAGCGCACTCCCGAGGGTCCGTCGACCACCATCTCGCCGTCGCGCTCGTCGCCGGGATTGACCAGCGTCAGGTCGTAGGTGAACGCGCCGGACTGCCGTCCGGTGATGGCGATGCGCACGCCTGCCTCCGGCTGTTTGCGATTGGCGCGGACCTGCTCGATGCGGGTCAAAGCGAAGTCGGTGATTGCGATTTTCGGTTCCTTCAACGTACGACCATGGTACGTCGGTTTGAATCGCCGGCGTAGGCTGATCCGATGCCGCGGGTGATGCTGATCCTGCCCACCGAGACATATCGCGCGACGGCGTTTCTTCATGCCGCCGAGGAACTCGGACTGCAGGTCGTGGTCGCGTCGAACGAGGCGCCGACGCTCGCTGCGCTGATGGAAGGACGCGTGCTGACGCTCGATCTTCGCCACCCCGCGGAGTCGGCGGAGCGCGCCGCGGAGTTTGCGAGCAGACGGCCCGTCGACGCCGTCGTGGGCGTTGACGAAGGATCGGTGCTCACCGCAGCAACTGTTGCCGAGCGCCTGGGGACGCCGACCCGGAATCCCGTGGAATCGGTCGCGGCCACGCGCGACAAGCGCCTGCTCCGCCAACGCCTGACCGAGCGCGGGATGCGGCAACCTCGGTTCGCGGGTCTCGATGTCGACGCCGGCGTCGCTGACGTCGACGCAGCCATCAGCAGCACGGGTTTGCCGTGTGTCATCAAACCGGTTGATCTCGCGGCGAGTCGCGGCGTGATCCGCGCTGATGACCGGTCCGCCGCAGGTGCGGCCGTGGGGCGCGTCGCTTCACTGCTTCGCCAGATCTGCGCCGACGGATTGGTGTCCCCGATGCTCGTGGAAAGCTACGTGGACGGTGTTGAGATTGCACTCGAAGGCCTTGTGCACCAAGGAGTTCTCGAGGTGATCGCGATCTTCGACAAACCCGATCCGCTGGCCGGTCCATTCTTCGAGGAGACGATCTATGTGACGCCGTCGCGGCTCGATGACGCGGCTCAGGCTGCGGTCGTCGAGGCGGCACGCGATGCCGTGATCGCGCTCGGACTGCAGCACGGCCCGGTGCACGTGGAGATCCGCATCGCGGACTCCGTTCCCACCGTCATCGAGGTGGCTGCGCGCTCGATTGGCGGGCTGTGCTCGCAGATCATTCGCGTGGAATGCGACGACGCACCAGGGGAGGCGCGGTCGCTGGAGAACGTCATCCTTCGCGAGGCGTGCGGGCTCGAGTTGGGCGCGATGCACATGATCGACGACGCGTGCGGCGTTTTCATGCTGCCCATCCCGGCCGCGGGGATCCTGCACGGGATCGGTGGTGCAGATCGCGCTGAGTCGATGCCGGGAATCACGGGTGTCACGCTGTCGATTCCCGTGGGGCAGCGCGTGGTCCCACTGCCGGAGGGAGACCGCTATCTCGGCTTCATCTTCGCTCGCGGACAGACGCCCGAGGCCGTGGAGGCCGCGCTGCGTGAGGCGCACGCAGTGCTGGATGTCGACATTCGGGAGTTGCCCCCTGGAGGAATCGAACCTCCCTCAACCGGTTAAAAGCCGGCTGCTCTACCGATGAGCTAAGGGGGCCGGACCCAGGATTGTATTGCCGGTCGTGCGCCACGCCCTACCATCGAGCGTGTGACTGACGAAATCCCCGGCTTTCCCGAGCGCTTTCCGGTTCGCGACGACGGGACCAGAAGCTGGCGCTACAAGGCGGTCTCGCTGACCTGCCGGGCCTCGCTGCGCGGATTCTTCGGGCATGGGCTCGACGTCGAAGCCATGTCCAAGGTGCCGCCACAGGGCCCCCTGCTGATCGTCTGCAACCACCTGAGCAACATCGATCCCTGGATCTTCGGCGGCTTCGGACCGGGCGTTCTCTACTGCATGTCGAAGCGCGAGTTGTTCAACAACCCGATCATCGCCTGGATTCTCGCCGGGTGCAATTGCTTTCCGATCGACCGCGGTGCCGCCGATCGGCGCGCCCTGCGAACCGCCCTCGACATCCTCTCCAAGCGGGGCCGTCTGCTGATCTTCCTCGAAGGCACGCGCTCCTCCACACCGGGAATGCGTCGTGCGGAAGCGGGAGTTGGATTCCTCGCGCGACGTTCCGGCGCCTCGATCCTGCCGGTGGGCGTCTGGGGAACCGAAGCAGCGCTGCCTCGCGGTCGGAAGTTTCCCAAGCGGGTACCGATCAGTCTGAGGGTCGGGCCCGCGTTCAAACTCCCGGAGCGGGTTCCCGGAGAGCGGCGCGACGACCAGGCGGTCGCCGATCTCATCGGATCGCGAATCGCCGAGCTCCTGCCGCCCGCGTACCGCGGCGTCTACGCCGCGCTGCCAGAGCCGGCGGTGGTGCCCCAGGCGAGGTAGAGGGGCCCGAGGGGGTCAGCGGCCGCGGCGGGTTGCCGCGGGCTTTGCGTGGGCTGACTTGGCCGGCGCGGACGGCCGCTTGGCAGCCACCGGACGAGACGGCCTGGCTGCCGATTTGGTGGCAGCGGGCTTGGCCTTGGCGGCGGACTTGGCGACCGGCTTCGCGGATCTGGTCACCGGTTTGGCGGTGGACTTGGCTACAGGCTTCTTCGGTGGCGCTGGCTTGGCCTTCGTCACCGGCTTCGCGGTCGATCTGGCCGCGGCCTTCGGGGCAGGAGCTTTGGATCGCGCCGCGGTCTTGGCGACCTTGGCTGCCGATTTCGGCTTGACGGCAGCCGGAGGCTTCACCTTGGCCGCGGCCTTGGCCTTGGCTGCCGGCTTGGCTTTCACCGCAGGCTTCGGCTTGGCGGCGGCCTTCGGTTTCGCGACGCTCTTGGCTGCCGACGCGGTCCTGGCCGCTGCAGAGCTCCTGGCTCCGGCAGAGCTCTTGGCTCCGGCCGAACTCTGGGCTGCGGCCGAACTCTTGGATTCGGCCGAACCTTTGGCCGGCACCGGTTTTGTGACGGCGGTTGGCGTCGGGGCGGGTCTCGCCGCCACAGGCTGTGCCGGCTTGGACGGCGTCGCCGTTTTCGATGCTGTTGCCGCTGACGGTTTGGCGCCGGCAGGACGTGGTGAGGGGCTCGTCGTGGCCGCCGAGGAGTGTGCCTCCGGCCGCTTCGCGGGGGCCGCAGCAGGCTTGGATGGCGCTGTCGCCGCCTCGGCGGGCTTGGGCTCGGGCTCGACCGCCTGCGGCGCCGACGCGCCGTTGCCCGCCGGTCGGGGCCCTCGGTCCCCCACGCGCACGGGCTCAACCATGAGCAGGGTGAGCTCGGCGTGCCTTTCCGGGGTCTCGGCGGTCTCGAGGCAGGTGAAAGCGACCACCTCCTTGAAATCGCGGTGGCGGTCGAACCGGACAATCGCCGTCTGGCTCAAGACCGTCTCGACGATGCCGGTCGATCCCACCGGGTAGTCACCGATCGGACTGCCTGTGCGGGGCCGCGTGTTCGAGGTGAGGATGACGTGCTCACCGACCCCGAACGGTGGCGGTGGCTCCTCGCGAGCCCCGGGCGGGCGGCCCGGAGTCGGGGAAGGACGTGGAGCGGGCGCGACGACCACGGGCGCAGCGACCGCGACGACCTCCTCCTCCTCATCATCGTCATCGTCATCGTCGTCGACTTCGACGACGACCCCGATCTCGATCGCGATGTCGTCGGTGTCGTCGTCATCGTCGTCGTCGACGACCTCGGGCACCTCGGCTGCCGGCGTCTCCGCCTCGTCCGAATCAGTGTCGACGGTGGGGTCGCTTGGTTCTTGGGGCATTCAGGCTCATATGTGATGGATCGGTAGACTGGGTGCAGATGATCGCGCGATCCAGGGCGATCCCGCTGTCGCACCATACCCAGCAGCGGCTCCTTGAAATCCTCCCGGGCGCGCTCACGTGGTTCGCGTTGCTCGTCCCGGTGGTTACCGCATTCGCCATCAGGCTGAACGACCCCGGGATGCTGTGGATCCTCGGCGTCGGTGCGGTGCTTCTCGACGCCTACTGGCTGGTGCGGACGACGGTGACCGTCCGCGGCGTCCGGAAGACGCTCAAACGGCTCAACACAACCGAGGTCATCGACTGGTGGCAGCGCTGCCAGGACCTCGAGACATCGCTGCCCCAGGGCGCGCCGGCCCCATCCGAGGTGGTGCAGTGCGCGCTCATCCCAACCTACACGGAGTCGTATGACGTTCTCCGCGCAACTGTGGCGGCGCTGGCGGCGCAGAACTACCCGCAACACCTCCGCGTCTGCGCGATCATCACCCGCGAGACCGACGTGGGGGGCATCGAGAACGTGGCCAGGCTGCGCGAGGAGTTCGCGGGCTCATTTCGACTGTTCCTGCACATCAGGGATCCGCTGCTGCCCGGCATCGTGGTCGGCAAATCGGCGGCGATGGCGTATGGCGGCCCGGTCCTCAAGGCCGCCTGTGACGAGCTCGGCCTCGACCCGGCGCTCACCATGGTGACCGACCTCGACTCCGACTTCCGGCTGCATCCGCAGTACTTCGCATACATATCGTTCCAGTTCTGCACCGCACCGGACCGGCTGCTCTCGATCTGGCAGCCCGTTCCCATCTTTCTCAACAACATCTGGCGAGTGCCCACGGCGGTGCGCGTGATGGCCACCGCGACGACGCAGTGGCAGATGTTCCTGCACCAGCACCCGCGTCGCCTGGTGATGTTCTCGTCGTACTCGATGTCACTCGAGCTGCTGGCGGGCGTCGGCTACTGGGACTCGGACGTGATCCCCGAGGACTCTCGGTTCTTCTGGAAGGCGTTCTTCCACACCGGCGGGATGCTCAACACGCGGCCGGCATTCCTTCCCGTGTATGGCGATGCGCCGCGCGCACGCGGCTACGCCGCCACCCACGCGTCGCAGTACAACCAGATCAAGCGATGGGCGTGGGGAGCGACCGATATCCCTTACGTGACCTCGCGAATGCTGCTCCACCCGGAGATCCCGTGGCGCGTGCGCGCGCGGCGGTATTCGAACCTGATCTTCAACCACCTGACCTGGGCCACGCTCCCGTTGCTGCTGTTCTTCGGTGGTGCGCTGCCGGCGTTCATCGACCTCGACTACAGCCTGTCGTCAACCTCGGCGTTGCTCGGCAGTCTCAGCGCGAGCATTCTCACCATCACGTTGCTGAATACGCTGCTGCTCGTGCAGGTCGACTATCGCATCAGCCCAAAACCGCGCGAATGGCCATGGTGGCGCCGCCGATGGGCGGAGCTGCAACTGTTCACCTACCCGGTTGTCGGACTGGCGCTGAGCGTCATCCCGGCGCTCGAGGCGCAAACCCGGTTGATGTTCGGCGCGTACCTCGAATACCACGTGACCGAGAAGGAGTAGCCGCCTCCGCGGTCAGCGCTCGACAGCGGTTCGATAGACCGCGTTGGTCATCTCGGCGGCGCGGTGCCATGTGAAGGTGGTGGACCACGCAAGGCCCTCGGCCAGCCGCCGGTCGCGCTCCGCCGGGTCGCTCAACAGGTGGTTGATCGCCGCGGCCATCGCACCTGCATCACCGTCAGGCACCACGCTCGCGGCCGGTCCGCTCACCTCGGGAAGCGAGGAATTGTCGAAGACGACCGCGGGTGTGCCGCACGCCATCGCTTCCAGCGGCGGCAGTCCAAAACCCTCATATGCGGAGGTGAAGACGAAGACCTCCGCCGCCGTGTACAGGGCAACGAGGTCGTCGGTGGTCACGTGGCCGATCACGCGAGCGTGTTCGGCGAGACCGGCACGAGCCAGCTGGTCGGTCACGAATTGCGTGAAGGTGCCCTGATCGCCGGCGATGACAAGGGCGACATCGTGGTCGCGGCGAACGCGGCTGACCACCTCGGCGAGGAGCGCGATGCGCTTGCGCGGGTCGAAGGTGCCCACCGCGAACAGGAATTTCCGGTCCAGGCGCAGCCGTGCACGAAGCCGCTGGACGGCCTCGGGCGAGGCGGGCTGAAACACCGGCGAAATCCCCTCCGGGATGACGGTGACCCGCCGCGGATCCGTCCTCGTGAAGCGGAGCACATCACGACGGGTCGACTCCGACACCGCAATCACGACATCGGCTCGGGGGATGAGGCGCAGCCCCGGCAGCCGCGCCCGCCGGACCCACGGATAGTCGCGTGGCATCACGAACGGGATCAGGTCGTGGACGGTGACCACCACCGGGAGTCGCGTTCGAAACGGCTGACCGAACTCGATGGCGTGATAGAGATCGGCTTTGGAGCCGCGAAGTGCGCTCGCCACGAATGCGAGGTCGGCAATCGGCTGGAGCGTGGGGTGGATCACCGGGATCCGGCGCGTCGACGGCCGCAGCGCAATCGAGACTTCGGCAGGCGGCTCCTGGTGGGCGGAGAGCAGCAGGCTGACCTGGGGCGGGTCGGCCAGTTGGGCGAACCCCGCCAGCAGGCCCCGCTCGTAGCTGCCGATCCCGCGAACCGAGGAGGCTCCCTGGAGCGGCCTGCCGTCCATCACGACCCTCATCGCGGAGGGCTCGCTGGGGAGGGCACGGCCACAGAGTTTGTCGGATAGACTGGCTCCGGTGACGATTCAAGAGCGGGACGTGGTGGAACGGCTGCGCTCACTGATCCGCGATGTGCCCGATTTCCCCCGGCCGGGAATCGTCTTCAAGGACATCACCCTGTTGCTCGGTGATGGGATCGCGTTCCATGCTGCGGTCACCGCGCTCGCCGCACCCTATGTCGACCAGAAGGTCGACATCGTCGCCGGCATCGAGTCGCGCGGATTCATCCTCGGCGGCGCGGTCGCGGACCGCCTCGGCGCAGGGTTCGCCCTGGTCCGTAAGGAGGGACGGCTTCCGTCGACGCGGATTTCGCAGGCCTACACGCTCGAATATGGCGAAGCCGTTATCGAGATGCACTCGGATGCGGTCGAGCCTGGCCAGCGCGTGCTCATCGTGGACGACCTGCTCGCCACCGGCGGCACTGCCGGCGCGGCGGCCGCACTCGTGGACCGCCTGGGGGGCGATATCGTCGGCTTTGGGTTTTTGATCGAGTTGAGCGCACTCGGGGGATCGGCCGCGCTCGGCGGGCGCCCATACACGGCGCTGTTGCGTACGAAGACAGATGGAGGAATCGCGTGACCAACGTGTTGAAAGTGGCGGAATCCGATGTCGCCGACCCGAGCCTGGCGGACGAGGGCGAGCGTCTCATCGATTGGGCGGCGCGGGAGATGCCGGTTCTCCGCATCATCCGTGAGCGCTTCGCTCGCGAGCGCCCGCTCGAGGGACTGCGTCTCGGCGCCTGCCTCCACGTCACCAGTGAGACGGCCAACCTCGCGATCACGCTCAAGGCGGGTGGCGCGCACCTGAGCCTCTGCGGGAGCAATCCGCTGTCGACTCAGGATCCGGTCGCGGCGGCGCTGTCCCGGCGGCACGGGATTCCGACCTACGCGGTGAAGGGCGAGGACTCGGCCCGCTACTACTCGCACATCCAGTCGGTCCTCGACACGCACCCGCAGGTGACCATGGACGACGGCGCAGACCTCGTGGCCGAGCTGCACAAGGGTCGTCGCGAGCTCCTCGACGAGGTGATCGCGGGCACCGAGGAGACGACCACCGGCGTCATCAGGCTCCGTGCCATGGCGCAGGACGGTGCGCTCAGGTTCCCCATCATCGCGGTCAACGAGGCGCTCACCAAGCACCTCTTCGACAATCGCTACGGCACCGGGCAGAGCACCATCGATGGCCTGATCAGGGCGACCAACGTCCTGATCGCCGGCAAGACATTCGTCGTCTGCGGGTACGGATGGTGCGGCCGCGGTCTCGCCAGCCGTGCAACCGGACTCGGCGCGCACGTGATCGTCACCGAGGTCGATCCGACGCGAGCGCTCGAGGCGGTCATGGACGGCTATCGCGTGATGCCGCTGGCGGAGGCGGCTCCGAACGCCGACATCGTGATCACCGTGACCGGCGACATCAACGTCATCGATCGCGGCTCGATCGAGCGCTTCAAGGACGGCGCGATCATCGCCAACAGCGGCCATTTCAACGACGAGATCAACCTGGCCGCCATTGACGATCTGTCGGTCGAGGTCTCCGCCCCGCGCACCTTCGTGCAGTCGCACCGCCTGCGTGACGGTCGCACCATCCACGTGCTCGCCGAGGGCCGCCTCCTCAACCTCGCCGCGGCGGAAGGGCATCCCGCGGCGGTCATGGACATGAGCTTCGCCAACCAGGCGCTGTGTGCGGAGCACATCGCCAAGCATCACAAGGAGCTGGCGCTCGCCGTCCACGACGTGCCCCAGGAGATCGACCGCGAGGTTGCGCGCCTCAAGCTGCAGGCGATGGGCGTGACCATCGACACGCTCACCGCGGAGCAGCAGAAATACCTCGCGTCCTGGGAATCAGGGACGACGTAGGCCATGGCGCTCAACATGCCCTATCGACCGGAGCTGAGCGTGCTCAGCAACGGCGTCAGCCTGCTCAACGCGCCCTCGAGCAGCCGGAACTCCGGCGTGTTCCTCATCGTGCGTGCCGGTTCACGCGACGAGTCGTCGGAGACGTCCGGGCTTGCCCACTACCTCGAGCACATGTTCTTCAAGGGCACCGAGCGTCGCCCGACCACGAAGATCATCTCGCGCGAGATCGACCGTCTCGGTGCCAACACCAACGCATACACCGACACCGAGGAGGTTGCGTATTTCGCCGAGGGTCCGGCGACCGCGATGCTCGAGCTTGCCGACGTCATCTGCGACATGCTGAGCCGGCCGCTCTTCGCCGCCGAGGAGGTCGAGCGCGAGCGCAACGTCGTGCTCCAGGAACTGTCCATGCGCCTCTCCGACCCCGACGGTTGGATATGGGACCGGCTCGGCACTGTCGCCTTCGGCGGCAATCAGCCGATGTCGTGGTCCGCGGCGGGGTTTCCCGCGGTGATCGAGAAGGCGACGCGCGAGCAGCTCACCGAATACCACCAGGCGTTCTATGCGCCCAAGTCGATGTGCCTGGTCATCTCCGGTGGCGCGACGTTGAACCAGGATCAGGCGCTCGAGATGCTTGCGGACATCCCGCAGGGCAAGCCGCGTGCGCGCAAAAAGGCCAGGTGGGGCCTCGGTGATCGTCACACGGCCAACGTGCGCCCGGCGACCGCCCAGGAGGAGCCGCAGGTGCACATGGTGTTCGCGGTTCCGGGTATCCCGGCGACCGACCCGCGCCGCACCCAACTGTCGGTGATGACCCACGTGCTCGGCGGGGGCATGTCGTCGCGCCTGTTCCAGACGGTCCGGGAGCGCAACGGCCTCGCCTACAGCATCTTCGCGCACCATGCCGGCTTCGACGACACCGGGCTCTTCGCGATCGCCACGGCGACGCGGCCGAAGGACGCGCGCAAAGCCACGACCCTCGCGTTCAAGGAGTTCCGCAAGATGGCATCGAAGCGCGTCGCCGCCGACGAGCTGGCGGCTGCGCAGTCGGCGATGGTCGGCAGGCTGCTGCGTTCGACTGAGACGGCAATCGCGAGCGCGCGCTTCTACGGGACGCGCTGGCGCGCCGGCCTGCCGCTCGAGACGCCGGACGAGCGCGCCGAGGCGATCATGAAGGTCACCGCCGCGGAGGTCCAGTCGATCGCGGAGGAGATTGCGTCCGGCATCGGTGACGTGCGGCTTGCGCTGGTCGGTCCGACCGACCAGGGCGACGAACTGCTCGCAGCGGTCGAGGCGACGGCGTAACGCTGCGGCTGCAGCGAGGTCAGGACGCGAGCAGTGCCTGGTCGAGCGCGTCGGCGACGCGCTCGAGGTCGCGCCTGCTGAGGCCGGGGTGAACCGGCAGCGAGAGACAGCGCGCCGTGCATTCGCGCGCGAGGGGCGTGTCATCTCGATGGACGTTGCGATGGTTGCGGTAGGCCTCGTGGTCCCACACCAGCCCCGGGTAGTACACCCCCGTATCGACGCCCGCTGACGACATCGATGCTGCGACATGGTCGCGATCGATCCCGGGCTCGAGAAGGATCGTGTACTGGTGCCAGACGTGGCCGCGGCCCTCAGGAACTCGCGGCGTCGTGACCTCCGAGTCATTCCCGATCAGCGACGTGAGCAGCGCTGCGTTGCGGCGCCGCGTCCGGACGATCTCATCGAGATGTTGCATCTGCGGGATGGCGATCGCCGCGGCGACATCGGTCATCCGCCAGTTCTGGCCGATCATGGCATAATCATAGCGGGATCGCATTCCCTGGTTGCGGAGCGCGCGGAGTCGTTCGGCGAGCCTCGAATCGTCGGTGGTGATGCATCCGCCCTCGCCGCTGGTGACGTTCTTGGTTGCGTAGAAGGAGAAGCAGCCGATCCCGAAGCTGCCCACGCGCCGCCCCTCGACGTCGGCGCCGTGTGCCTGCGCCGCGTCCTCCACGATCGCGAGCCCGTGCGCGGCGGCGAGCGACATGAGCGGACGCATGTCGGCGGGCAGTCCATAGAGATGCACCGGCATGATCGCAGCGGTCCTCGGTCCGATCAGTGCCGCCACCGAGTCGGGATCGATGGTGAAGTCCTCGCGGACGTCCGCGAAACGCACGCAAGCCCCGCTGCGCAGGATCGCGTTGAGGGTCGCGGCGAAGGTGAACGGTGAGGTGATCACCTCCTGGCCTGGTCCGATGTCGAGCACCGCGAGCGCGGCGTCGAGCGCGACCGTTCCATTCGCAACTGCAATCGCGTGCCCGGTCCGGGCCATCTCGGTGCAGAGCGCTTCAAAGTGTCCGACCATGGGTCCCTGCGCCAGGTGACCGCTGCGCAGCACCTCGAGGACGAGGTTCTCAACCTCGGGGCCCAGTTGCGGCGCCGAGATCCGGATCCGCGTCTCAACCGGGGCGTGGACGGCGCTCACGACGACGCCACCTCGCGGGCGCCGCTCATCAGTCGACGCTCGTCGGAGATCCGCCGGCGCAGTGTCAGGAGGCCGGCTGCCATGGCGACGGAGTCGCGGATCGGTGAGACCGTGGAGCGGCCCGACGCGGTGTAGACCACCGGGATCTCGACGGGCGTGATGCCCTCGTGGACGGCCCACAGATTGATCTCGGCGCCGATCAGGTAGTCGCCTGCTCGCAGGCGCGGGAGCAAGGCCTGGGCCAGAGAGCGCTGGATGAGCACCGACCCCTGCGTGTCGAGGTTGAGCCCGATGAGCCCGGCGCGGAGGAGGCCGAAGCCGGCGGACATGGCGCGACGGACCGCCGGCGTCTCGATCTGGGAGTTGCCATGGGTCTTGGATCCCATCACCAGGGGCGGCCGCGGGCTCAGCCCCAGGTAGCCATCGAGATCGGTGAACCCAAAGGGAAGGTCGGCCGCGGTCAGGACCAGGGCTTCGCCGCGAGCCATCGCCATGCCCCGGCGCCAGGCGAATCCGAGTCCCTTGGCGGAGGTGGTCACCCGGACCGACACCTCATCGCTGTTCAGGGACGCCGCCAGCGACAGGCACAGCGGCCCCGATCCATCGGTCGAGCCGTTCTCAACCAGGATCACCTCGGACCCGGGGAGATGACCGAGGCGCGTGACCAGCAAGCGCACCGTCCTGCGCAGTTCGGCGATCTGGTTGTGCACCGGGATGACGTAGGTGATCGTCGGTTCGCTCATGAGCACTCCTCGATCGCCGCGGCAACCTCGTGAGCCGGGAGAATCGAGTTGCGCTCGACGCATGCATCGGCGCGTCCCGAGACCAGACCGAGGAAGTGCGCGAACTGGAGCGCGAGTGGCTCGCCGGTGTGCCGGACGAAGGGAATGTCGACCACCGTCTCGGCGCGGTATCCGGCGGCCTGGCCCTCGCCAACGCCCTGGGCGTGGGCGCGATGCCGGTAGACGGTGAGATCCTGGCGGAGCAGGTCGACGTCATAGAGCGCTGTCGGTGTGGCCACCAGCTGGGATCGCACCTTGCGCTGGCTGGCCCGGCTCGCCGAGAGGGTCGCGATCGCCCCGCCGGGGAACTGGAGCAGGCAGTCGGCGACCTCCATGATCGACTCGCGGCCGGCCATGCTCGTGCTACCGCAGACCCGCGAAGGGCGCTGTCCGCCCATGTAGCAGAGCGCCAGGTCGATCTCGTGGATCAGGAGATCGAAGACGACGCTGAGGGTGCTTCTCGGCGTCTCGGGGGAGTGGCGGAGACCGACGATGTGGACCGGTTCCTCGTGAAGCAGGCTGCGCATGGTCGCGACCACGGGGTTGAATCGCTCGACGAACCCGCACATCAGCGGGACCCGTCGACGCTCGGCGCAGGCGACCAGCGCTCGCGTGGTCGCGAGGTCAGGTGTCAGCGGCTTCTCGACCAGGATCGGCTTGCCGAGCTCGAGCAGCGCTCGCGCCTCTCCCTCGTGGAAGGCGGTCGGGGTGGCGATCACCACGGCGTCGCAGCCGGCTGCAGCGTCGAGGTCCTCGGAAAAGGCGCAGCCGAGGCGGTCCGCGAGAGGGCGCACCCGCTCGCGATCCGTGTCGATGATCACCGCGAGGTCGGCGCCGTCCGACTCCGCGATGACGCGCGCGTGGTTGGCCCCCATCGCCCCGGCTCCGACCAGCGCAATTCGGGCACGAGCACCCATGGGCGCAGTCTCAGCCCGGCGGGCCGCCCAAATCGGAAATTAGCAGGTCCGTTTCGATAGCGCCGCGCTCTCGCAACAGGGGGAGCAGCAGGGCGGCCATCACCACCGACGAAGCGATCGCGCCGCAGAGCAGTCCCAGTTCCACGCGGAGAAAGAGCGATGAGCCGACCGCAGTCACCACGAAGAAGGCGACCGCTCCGCACGTCCAGCCCAGCGCGACCCTCCTGTAGCCGGAGAGCGAGATCAGGACGTATCCGAAGATCTGGGTGAAGATGAACCCGATGCAGCTCGCTGAGAGGAGCGCGAAGTCCAGGTTGCTGAGCTCGAATCCGTGGCCGAAGAGGATGCGGGTCACGGTCGGGCCGAGGAGCGCGAACCCGACGATGGCCACTGCTCCCAGTCCGCTCATCAGCAGCAGGAGCCGCGTCAGCAGCGCCTGAAACTCGCTGTGCCGCCCGCCGCTGGCAAGCGTGGCGAGCTTGGGCAGGAGCGCCGACTGCACCGCCTGGAAGAGAAAGATCGGCACGTAGGCAACGATCCGGCTCAGCTGAAAGCTGCCCGCGGCCGTCTGCTCGGCCGGCGTGGCGAGCAATTGGACCGCGACGGCGCCGACGCTGAGGAGCAGCTGCGTGAAGACCGACGCGATCAGGAGGAAGCCGAGCGCGTGGGTGATCTCTCCCCAGGGGGCGGGCGGACCAGGACGGAGCAGATCGCGGCGGCCGACGGTGGCCAGGGCGATCGCGGCGAATGAGGCGACGATCATCGATATGCCGTACGGACCAGCCGTCTTGACGCCGATCACCGCCAGCACCGCGGCGAACAGGACGCGGAGCGCTCCCTCGCCGCCGAGCAGCACGCCGTAGGCGCCGAAGCGCGCGTTGCCGGCGAGCGCCCCACGCGCCAGGAACTCACAGAGATAGGCGGCGAATCCCCCGATCAGCCCGGCAAGCAGGGCGGGATCGCCCTTGAACACGTGCTGATCGATCGGGCTCGCAGCCAGCAGCGTGATGACGATCAGCACCACGGCCAGGATGCCGCCGAGCAGCGCGGCGCGCATGAAGACGGGGCGCCCGCCCTCCCCGCGCACCCGCCTCGCTGCGATCGCGCGCCCGGTCTCCTGCTCGAGGGGCAGGAAGAAGCCCGGACCGCACACGAAGAGCAGCGCCCAGAACACCGAGAGCGGGGCGAAGTGAGCGGTGCCAAGCGCCCGCGCCGCGACCACGAGGAACCCGTACTGCATGAGCCCGGCGAGCCCGAGCCCGAGCGCGACCGGGACGGTTCCGACCGGCAGCGGCAGCGCGCGCAGCCGATCGAGGAGCTTCATGACCAGGCTGGGATCGGAGCCACCCTAGGGGTAGATGCCTCGTACCGCCGTCGCGTCGGCGACGCGCTTGACCGCCACCAGGTACGCACCGAGCCGCAGCGACACGTGATGGCGGTCGGCCTGCTCGCACATCTGGTTGAACGCCTTCGTCAGGATCTTCTTGAGGCGGACGTTGATCTCGTCCTCTTCCCAGAACAGCGACTGGAGATCCTGGACCCATTCGAAGTACGACACGGTCACGCCGCCCGAGTTGGCGAGGATGTCGGGGACGACCGTGATGCCGCGGCGCTCGAGGATGCTGTCCGCGTCGGGGGTGGTCGGCCCGTTGGCGCCCTCGACGATGAGCCGCGCCTGGATCCGTCCGGCGTTGCGCGCGGTGATCTGGTTCTCCATCGCTGCCGGGACCAGGACGTCGACCTCGAGCTCGAGCAGCTCCGTGTTCGTGATCGCTGTGCAGCCGGGGAAATCGCGCACGCCGCCATGCCGCTGCCGGTAGGAGAGCAGGGCGGGAATGTCGAGGCCGCTCCTCGAGTAGATACCGCCAGTCACGTCCGCAACTGCGCAGATGGTGAAACCCGACTCATGCATCAGCTGCGCGGCCCAGCTCCCGACGTTGCCGAAGCCCTGCACTGCGACGGTCGTCTGCGAGATCTCCATGCCGAGCCGCTTGCACGCCTCGATTGCGACGATGTTCACACCCCGTCCGGTGGCGCTCGGGCGGCCCTCGCTGCCGCCGATCTCCAGCGGTTTGCCGGTCACCGACGCGGGGACCGAGTAGCCCGCCTGCATCGAGAGCGTGTCCATGATCCACGCCATGATCTCGGCCGTGGTGTTGACGTCCGGCGCCGGGATGTCCGACTCCGGCCCGACCAGCACGCTGATCTCTGCGGCGAACCTCCGGGTCAGGCGCTCGAGCTCACGGTGGCTCAACGTCGAGGGGTCGACGGCGACACCACCCTTGGCGCCGCCGTAGGGGAGATTCGCCAGCGCGCACTTCCATGTCATCCACATCGCGAGCGCCTTGACCTCGTCGATGTCGGTCGCCGGATGGAACCGCAGACCACCCTTGGCCGGGCCGCGAGTCACGTTGTGCTGGACGCGGTATCCCTCGAACATGCGGACGCTGCCGTCGTCCATCTTCACCGGGAAACGCACCACCAGCTCCCGTCGTACCTCACGCAGAACAGCGCGCAACCCCGGTGAGAGATTGAGGATCTCGGCGGCGTTGTCGAACTGGCGCTGTGCGTTCAGCCAGGGAGAGTCCACCACCGCCGGCGCGGCAACCGTGCTCACGGTCACGAGCCTAACAGGCCGACCGGCGCTTGGACGCGGCGTGGGGAACCCCGGTGCCACATCTATACTGCCGCGAATGTCCGAGAACTCGGAGGTCAGCCCCAGGGACGCAAGCGAAGCGATCGCGAACGGCGCGATGCTCGTCGACGTGCGCGAGAAGTCCGAGTACGACGACGTGCACATCCCGGGCTCGGTGCTGATTCCGCTGGGAGAGCTGCCCGCGCGTCTCGCCGAGGTTCCGGCTGATCGCGATGTCTACGTGCACTGCCGCATGGGCGGCCGCAGCGCCCGCGCGGTCGACTACCTGCGCACGTTCGGGCGGCCGAACTCGTACAACGTCAGCGGTGGGATCGAGGCCTGGGAGGAAGCCGGCCTACCGGTCGAGCACTGACCCTGCACAGCCTCAGCGGACGGCGAAAGCGGTTGAGCCGAGGAGCGCGCCTTTATAGCTGATCGTCACCGTGTACTCGCCGGTCGCGAAGGTGCCGCCGACCACGGTGAGGGGGATGACCGTCGCCCCCGATTGGCTGAGGACGTAGTCGTGCTGGATGATCGTGTGGGCCGGCTGGCCCACGGTCACGACGATGTGGACGGGAGCCTGCCCTGCGGGGCCCCCGGAGTTGACCTCGATGTCGACCACCGAGGTCTTCGCGGGGAACGACACCTGGGTGGCTGGGACCGTCCCGCCCGCTGCTGGCACCGACGCCAGGGGACGGACGCCGGTGAGCAGAATCTGCGTCGTTGACCGGGACGGGGTCTGGACGGCCGCCCCGTTGCTGAGGAAGTGAACGGCGACCAGCGAAACGAGGAGGAGCCCGATGATGCTGGATCCGACGACGATCAGCGGCGTCCTGGAGCGGTGGTGCTCGGGGGGTGGTGGCGGCGCGGCGTGGGTCGACCCCAGGAATGTCGCGTCTGTCGTGGCGCCACGTTCGAGGACCGGCGTGGCAATCGGCTCCATTGCCGCTGCCAGGGTCCAGGGCCGGCCAACCGCCTCGAGAGGCGGCTTCGGAGCCACCGGGGCCTTGGTCTCGGCCGCCGGCCCGAGGCGCGAGGCCACGTCGGCGACGCCGTCGATGGCGCTCGCCAGCCGGCCGAGGAGTAGCGCTCGCTGATCAGGCACTGCTCACCCTTGCCGCGGGGCGCGCCGGCAGGTGAAACGCACGGTCGCCCGATCCACGGTTGGTGGCGCGCCAGACGATCGCGGCCACGCCGATCAGCAGGACCAGGGCCACGGTGCTCTCGTTGAGCGGGATGAGCGGATTGAACAGTGACGCCGCCGTATACGCAGCGGCGAGCCCGAGCGTGAGCGCCGGGGCCCGCGGTGCGAGGACGGCGACCGGGACCGCCAGGAGCATCAGGCTGTAGTCGCCGAGGTGCGGCGAGAGCGCGACTGACAGGCCGACCCCGATAGCCACCGCCGGGACCACGTTGCGTCGGAGCGTGTCGCGCAGCAGCACCATGATCGCCACCGCCCCCGCCGCCAGTGCGACCGCAGCCGCCCAGGCGGCCGGGTTGCTCGCCAGCGGGCGCGCGATCAAGGCCGGGATCGAGTTGCTCTGCAAATCCAGGTGGGCGTAGGTCGGTGCCGTTAGCAGGCCGACCGCGTCGAGGAGGTGGCCGGGTCCGGCGACGGCGATGGAGCCGACCAGGACCACCAGGGCGCCGGCTGCGAGCGCCGCGAGCATCCGCCACTGCCCGGCGACGATCAGGACTGGGGGTACCAGCCACACCAGTTGCGGCTTGAGCAGCAGGGGCACGAGGAGGAGGCCTCCGATCACTGGGCGGCGCCGGTCGAGCGCCTCGATTGCCAGGGTCGCCGTGAGCAGCATCAGCCCGTCCGACTGCCCGAGGAGGATCCCGGTGCCGCCCTCGAGCGAGAACACCACGGTCACCACGAGGCAGGCCGCGAGCGGTCCTCCGAGGCGCGGCGTCACACGCCGCGTGAGGATGGTGGCCGACAGCGCCATCGCCACCACGTTGAGCCCGACGAACAGGTCGGTGCCGGTCTGGAGAGGCAGCACACCGAGCGGCTGGACCAGCCACGCCATCAGCGCCGGGTTGACGAACGGCACGGGAAACGTCGCGCTCGCGGCCGGCATGTACCCGAGCAGCTGCGCCTGGGCGGCGGACAGCGAGCTCACGCAATAGACGCACGACGATCCCGCGTGAACCACCCGCCCGGCCGACGCGATCGCGAGGTAATCGACGGCGGAGCCGCCGCCGAACGCGGTGTGCAGGTCGGCGATGGATCTGACCACCAGGTATACGGCGCACACGGCGGCAGCGTCGATGACCCATCGCCACCTCGAGAGTGCGCTGACCATCCGCGACCCAACCTAGCAGAGCCAAATCGGATTGGAACCGGATGTGCGAAATCGTCACCCGGGGGATATCCGCTTGTCTCCCCCCCTCAGGTGAACTGCGCCGCGGAGCGGGAGGGATCACCCGCGCCACGGCCCAGCTTGTCAGCGCCCCCGTTCGCGCAAGCTGATTGTCGCGCTCGCTCGGGCGCTGCCAAATTCGCCGTGTCGCGGTTGACCCCTCCCGCTCCCAGCCCACGCCACGGGCTGACAAGCTGGACCGAGTTCGCAGCCGCCCCTCCCGCTTCCCGCCCAAGCCACGGCTGACAAGCTGAACCGAGTCGCGGGTGCCCGTCCCGCTCCCCACCAACCACCCACGTAGGATCGGTCGGTGGTCGACGCCATCTCTCTCCCGGCGCTTGCTCCGATCGCCAGTGTCGTGGTCCTGCTCGAGGTGGCCGCAGGGACGACCGCGGCCGCGTACGCCGTGGACCTGGTGGGCAAGGTGGGGCGGGGATTCGTCGGCACCACATCGCTCATCTGCTCCGGTCTGATGGCCCTCGACCTGCTCATCGAGGCGCTGCTCCCGTCCGGCACCGCTCTGCTCGGCACCCCCTTGCCCTCTGGCGCGCAGGCGTCGCTCTTCCATTGGTCGATCGCCTTCACGGTCGCGCTCCTCGGCTACGCCTTCTTCTGCTCGGTGATGACCGACGTGGCGCGGCGTGTGGTGGGCGCGGTGACGATCGGATTCGGTGCGATGGCAATCGCCAAGGCCGCGGCCGCGTTCGGTCCGTCGCTCGGTGGAGTCGGCACCGCAGTCGTCGCGTTCGTCCCTGCCGCGCTGGTGTCTGGCAGTGCGCTTGCCGGGATGCTGCTCGGCCATTGGTACCTGGTTGCACCCAACCTCTCGTTCCGTCCATTGCGGCGCGCGATCGACATCGTGTTCATCGCTGTGGCCATCCAGGCGGTCGCGATCGTGCTCGTGATCCTCAGCTCGGGCTCGACGGTTCGCGGCGAGTTGCTCTGGTCGGGTGACGCCATCCCCTTCTGGCTGCTGGTGGTCGGCTCCGGCATCGTCTTCACGACCGGGGTGGCGCTGTTGACCCGGCACTTCGCACGGATTCGAGCCAACCAACCGGCGACGGCGATGCTCTACGTGCTGATCATCAGCGTGGTGATGGGGGTCGTCCCCGCACACCTGCTCTTCTTCGTCACTGGCGCGCCGATCTGATCAGGACGTCCTCGGTTTCATGCTCCACCTGCCAACGGCCGCGCAGCTCGAGGAGGCCCTGGTGGCCGTCGCCGAGGTCGTTGACGTGAAAGGTGGCCGCTGGGTCGATCCAGTCGTAGACGTCCGACCCCCCGACGTCGTGCACGGACACCTGGACGAGGTACCCGCCCGCGAGCAGTGGCAGAGAGTTCGATCGTGTAGCGCACCGACACCGTGTCGCCGGCCAGGAGCCCCGAGAGGGTGACGTTGTCGAGCAACGTGTTGGTACCGGATAGGAGCAGCCCGTCGGCGCGCCGGATGGCCATGCCGCATACGAAGTCGCCGACGGTTCGATGCACTCGCAGATTCATGTGGAGGGTCATCTCGCCGCCCGTGTCGAAGCGCCGGGTGTTCTGACCGCCCCCGTTGAGCAGGCTGACGGACTCGAATCCGACCGCCGGCGATCGTCTCCGATCACCCTGGGAGAGCTCGACGGGGATGTCGCGCTCGAGCGCCAGCGCATGGTCCGCGACCATGCGGTGGTAGGTCGCGACGACCTCTGCTGCCGGGCCGTCCGCGACGATCGCGCCCTGGTTGAGCAGGAGCACCCGGTCGCAGTATTCCTCGAGCGAGCCGAGGTCGTGGCTCACCAGGACGATCGTCTTGCCCTCGCGTTTGTACCTGCTGAAGGTGTCGAAGCATTTCTCCTGGAAGCCGGCATCGCCGACCGCCAGAACCTCGTCCATGACCAGCAGGTCGGTCTGCGCAAGGATCGCGACGCTGAAAGCCAGGCGCACCTGCATGCCCGAGGAGAAGTTCTTGAGCTTCTGTTCCGCGAACTCCTCCAGCTCGGCGAAGGCGAACACCTCGTCGACCTTCTCGCGCAGCTGAGATCGGGTGAGTCCGAGCATCGCGCCGCCGAGGAAGATGTTCTCGCGAGCGGTGAGCTCCGGGTTGAAGCCGACGCCGAGCTCGAGAAACGCGGAGAACTCGCCGTTGACACGGGCATAGCCCGAGTCGGCTTTGTAGATGCGGCAGAGGATCTTGAGCAGCGTGCTCTTGCCACATCCGTTGGGTCCCGCGATGCCAAGGAATTGCCCGGGAGGGATGTCGAAGGACACGTCGCGCAGCGCGACCAGGTCGCGGTACCGCGATGAGCTGCGCCAGTGCGTCACCCGGTACTTCAGCGTGCTGCTTCTGTCGAGCGGGACGCGGAATCGCTTGTGCAGATGGGAGACCTCGACGACCGGGGTCACAACGACTCTGCGAACTTCGGCGTCAGCCTGTTGAACACGACGAAACCCACGATGAAGATGACCACAGTGAGCAGGATCGGGATGACGACCAGCCCGCCGACGTAGTACGCCATCGTGTGCAGGGACGGATCAACCAGCGCATACCGAAGGTCCGTGACGATCTGGGCGATGGGGTTCATCCCGGCGACCACATACAATTTCGGCAGCTTCTCGTAAATGAGCTCGAAGGGAATGACGATCGCCGAGCCGTAGAAGAGTACGAGCGACAGGATCTCCCAGATATGGCCGAGATCTCGGAAGAAGACGAAGAGCGAGGACAGGAGCATCGAGAGGCCGAGGACCAGCACGATCAGTTCCAGGAAATAGAGCGGCGCGAGCAGGCTTCTCCAGGAGAGATCCAGGCGACCAAGCGCGAACGTGATGACCACCACGAGCAGGGTGTTGATCGCAAACGTCAGCAGGGCGCTGGTGGTGGATGCGAGGACCAGGATCCAGCGCGGAAAGTACGCTTTGCGGATCAGGCCACCGTTGCTGGCGATCGCGTTCATCGCCGTGGTCGTCGCCTCTGTGAAGAAGGTCCACGCGACGATGGCGATCAGCAGTTGGACGGCGAAATTGGGCGTCGTGCCCCCCGCCTTCAACAGAACGCTGAAGACCAGGTACATGATCCCGAACAGCATCAGCGGCTTGATCAGCGACCAGACGTAGCCGAGCGCAGAGCCGGTGTACTTGAGCTTGAAGCTGGTGATCGAGAGCTCCCGGACGAGGTTGACATTCCTCTGGAAGACGCTTTTCGGGCGCTGGATCGCTTCGAGGGTGCCGCTCTCCTGCGCGACGACGGTCATGTCGGAATCTCCAATACAAATCGCACGTGGATGACGTCCAGCTCGAGTTCGAGCATAACCAAGCTGCGGCGAATCGTGGGCACCGCGCATACCATCTGCGTTCGATGCACCCTGAGTTGGCCGAGACGATGACGCCGGAGCCCGCCGCCCCGTGACGGCGCCTCGCGACGAGGCCGACCGGGTGGCCGAAGAGCTGCTGGCGGCACGCCGCCATATCACCGAGCTCGAGGCCGAGCTCCAGGCGGTCAGAGCCGAGCTTGCCGCGGCCACCGGGAGCGCTTCGGCGCGGATCGCCCTTTCCCTGGCGCGCAGGGCGAGGCGCGTCGTGCCTCCCGAGTCGCGCCGCCAGGGGACCCTCCACAAGACGGCGTCCCGGACCCTCACGCTTGTCGACAAGGGCCCCTCGGCGCTGGCGGGGCTCATCCGTCGCGACCGCGAGCTGCGCCGGGCAATCGGTGTGGCGGACACCGCGGCAGCGCGTCGCCGTCAGTACCGCCGCTGGCTCGCGCTCCATACGCCAGGACCTGAGGAGCTCGCGACCATGCGCCGCATCTCCGAGCGTGATGACGGTGCGCGTGTCATCAGCCTGGTGATGCCGGTGCACAACCCCGACCGATCGTGGCTCGAGGAAGCAATCGCTTCCGTGCTCGGGCAGGCGTATCCGCACCTCGAACTGTGCATTGCGGATGACGCGTCCACACAGCCGCACGTGCGAACGGTGCTCGACGCCGCCACCGCCGACGCTCGCGTCCGTGTCGTTCACCGCGACCAGCGCGGCGGTATCGCGGCTGCATCGAATTCGGCGCTCGCGCTCGCAACGGGGGAGTTCGTCGGGTTCATCGACAACGACGATGTGCTCCGACCGCACGCCTTGTACGCGATGGCGGCGTACCTGCGCGAGCATCCCGACACCGACCTGGTGTATTCCGACGAGGACAAGCTGCTGCCCGACGGCAGCCTCGGGTCTCCGACCTTCAAGCCCGACTTCTCGCCCGACCGACTCCTCGCCGAGAACTACGTCAACCACTTCACGCTCGTGCGCCGGACGCTCGCGAACCAGATTGGCGGGTTTCGCGAGGGTTTCGATGGGAGCCAGGATCACGACCTGATGCTTCGGGTCGCTGAGCGCGCGGCACACGTCGGGCATGTCCCGGATGTGCTCTACGCCTGGCGCATGGTGCCAGGGTCGACCGCGGTGTCGGCCGGATTCAAACCGCTCGCCCAGGATGCCGGCCGTCGCGCCGTTGCGGATGCGCTGCAACGACGTGACGTCGAGGCACGGGTTGACCTTGGTCCGAGCCCTGGTCTCTATGTCCCCCGCTACGCGCTTGTGAGCACCCCACCGATCGACGTGATCGTCGTCGCGCGGACGGACGGTACTGATGCCAGTGATTGTGTCGCCAGCATCGAGCAGCACACGACCTACGCGAACCGACTTGTCACCTCGGTGATTGCGGGCGATGACACGCCGGCAGCGATCAACAACGCCGTACGAGCGTTGACCGGCGAGCACATCATCCTGCTCGACGCCTCGACGCGCGTGATCACCGCCGAGTGGATCCACATCATGCTCGAGTTGAGCCAGCGCGCCGACATCGGAGCGGTCGGCCTCAGGCTCCGCTACCCTGACGGGACCGTTGCGCACGAGGGAATCATCTGCGGACGGCTTGGCCTGGCGAGCAGCGTCGATCAGCACCTCCACATCATCAAGGAGATGAGCGCCGTGTCAGGCGCGTGCTTGATGACCAGTCGTGAGGTCTTCGATCAGGCTGAAGGTCTCGACGAGCGATTCCAACGTGCGTTCTGGGACGTCGACTACTGCATGCGCGTGCGAGCGCTCGGTCGACGTGTGCTCTGCACGCCACTTGCGGAGCTGACATGGGGTGAAGCAGCGCGCGCCGATGGTGGTGACATCGCCGGGCAGGATGCGCGAAGGTTTGCCGAACGGTGGGGAGGTGTTGACGAAGTCGAGGAACCGTATCTCAACGTCAATGTGCTCTGGCCCACGCCGCTGAGCCTTCGCCTCGACTGACTCCCGAGTCAGAGATCTCGCGTCGACGTCAGTCATTTTCAAGATCCGGGGTTACACTGTGCCGGCCAGGGGATCACCAGCATCGGGACGGAGGCGTGGTACGTGAAGGTTGGACGGCTGACGAGTTGGATTTTCTGCGCGAGCATCGTGGCAGCCCTGCCAGTGATGGGATCAACGACCATTGCGGCCGCAAGTCCCGCGACGTCGACACCGCAGGCTACCACTTCACATCTCAGACCCTTCCTTGCGGAGACTGCGCAGGCGCGTGCTCTCGCGCACACCCATGGGCTCAAGCGCGGGACGACCCAGGCGGTGAAATTCCGAGCGATGGGCAACGTGGGCGCGAGTGGGCGGTCGGTTGCGCCGCTGGTATCCGCGCAGACCGAGACACTGGCCGGACCGTATCTGGGACCGGCGCAGGCACAGGACATCAATGCGCACGGCGGTGACCAGGACGTTGCGCCGCCCGACACGGACCTGGCGGTCGGACCGAGCAACATCGTGGCCGTTGCCAATTCGACGATCGCAGTGTACGGACGCGCCGGTGGTGTGCCCACCACCGACGACCTCAACACGTTTCTGTCCATCGACACCAGTCATAGCAGCACCGATCCGCGCATCGTCTATGACGCCGCGTCGGCACGGTGGTGGCTGACCGACACCGAAGCTCCCAAGACCTGCAGCAGCCTTGCGGCGCCGGTGCTGGTCGCGGTGTCGGCATCGTCGAACCCGCTTCCATTCAGCAGTTGGATCGTCTACACGCTGCCATTCGAAACCGCCGGTACGATCCTCGGCGATCAGCCTGGCCTGGGGATGTCGTCCAACGTCGCGGCGGTCACGTGGAACGACTACGACTGCAACGGCAACTGGCTTGGAAGCGAGCTCGACATTCTGCAGAAGTCAGACCTGGAGCACAACACGGGGACACACGGCGATTCGCCCTGGACCAGCGGCAACGCCTTCGCACCGCAACCGGTCCAGTCGTTCGGAGCGATCACAACGCAGTACGTGGTGACTAACGAATCCGATTGCGCCCCCAATGTTTGCGCCCAGCCCGTGGCCGAGGTGGATGCGTTCACAGGGACACCAGAAGCTCAGAACGTGGCAGTCGCAGTGTCGAACCCGGTCATGACGCCGACGCTCGTGACGGTGAGTGGCAACCAGGTGTACACACCGCCGGCGCAGCAGCCCGGTACGAGCACGACAATTCAGACCGATGACGATCGATTCCTCAATGCCGTGTGGGAGAACGGCCACATATGGACGGCCGACAACACCCAATGCACCCCGCCGACTGATACCGCGCCCCGGTCGTGCCTGAATTACCTCGACATCACTGCGAGCAGCACAGGGACAGTCAGTCTCACGACCAACCAGATCAACAACGTCGGTGTCCTCGGCGGATACCTGTACTACCCGGCGGTGAGCATCGACTTCGTCTGGGAGTGTCTTCACTGTCTTCGATGAGTTCGTCAAGCACGATGGTTCCGACCATCATGAGCGCGACCATCCCGTCGGGCGGATCGGCATTGAGCGCCTATCACACGGTGCAGGCAAGCGCCGGGGCCTACGATCCACCGTCGTTTGCATGCCAAAGCATCGCGTCGACGAACGCATGCCGCTGGGGTGATTACTCAGGCGCTGCCCAGGACCCGACGAATCCGAAGGATGTGTGGGTCATCTCAGAAGCGCAGGACGGCCAGACGTCCACCGTATGTGCAGTCGCAAGTGATTGCTGGGGGAGTTATTTCACCGACCTCACGCTTGCCGGACCCACGCTCACCGCGCTGAACCCGTCGCTGGGACCGCTGACCGGCGGGCAGACGGTTACTGTGACGGGAGCCGACTTTGGGAACGCCGGTGACACCACAGCGACGTTTGCCGGGAACCCGATCACCATCAGCAACGTCACTCCCACGTCATTCACATTCGTGACCCCCAGTGCTGTCAGTGCAGGCATCGTTCAGGTCCAGGTTGCCGATTCGCTGGGGGCCAGCCTCACCACACTCCCGTACACGTACATCGGCCTGGCCAACTACACACCGCTCAGCCCATACCGGATCCTGGATACGCGACACAACGGACACCCCGTGCCCCTCGGGCCCGGGGCCATCATGCCGCTCCAGGTGACCGGGCTGACTACAACCCCGATCCCCCCAACCGCGACTGCCGCGGTGCTCAACGTCACCGAGGTGTACGGATCGGCGTCGAGCCTGCTCACGGTCTACCCGTACGGCACCGGAAGGCCGAACGCCTCGAATCTCAACTTCGCGGCGCATACCGTGATCGCGAACCTGGTAACGGTCAGCCTTGGCGCGCATCTGAGCCAGGGGTGGATCGACATCTACAACGCGCTCGGCAGCGTCAACGTTGTGGTCGACGTCGAGGGGTATTTCGCCGCTCCCTCACCATCGAATACCCCGGCCGGACTGTTCCATCCGATGCCCCCGACACGCGTCTGCGACACCAGAGCCCAATCGCCGACCCCGTACTGCCGTAGCCACGGGGCGTTGGGTCAGGGCGCCTCGATGATGATCAACTTTGCGGTAACCGGCGGCGTCCCGAGTGATGGCACAGCAGCGGCGGTGGTGGTCAACCTGACCGCCGTGGCGGGCACCTCGTACACCGCGCTGGGGCTGTTCCCACCGGTGAACGGCCACTGCCCTTATGGCGTCGGTACCAGCGCGCCTCCGTTCTCGACGATCAATCTGAATGCGGGGGCTGTGCAGGCAAACCGGGCGATGGTGTCCCTCGGGCCGGGAACGTCAGGCAGCCCGAACGACGCGATCTGTGTGTACAACGCACTGGGCACCATCAACGTGGTCATCGACGCCAACGGCTGGTACGGAAGCCTGACTGCGACCGCCGCGGGCTACCAGTTCCAGGCGCTCCCTCCGACCCGGATCTGCGACACGCGGCTGTCAACCACCTCCTGCCTCCCGATTGGGCCGATCGGCTCCAACCAGAACCACAAGATCCCGGTCGCCGGCGACCAGGACATTCCCGCATTCGGCGGTGTCCCCACGGTGGTGGCTGTCATCGCCAACCTGACCGCGATTGCGCCGACGGCCAAGACCGTGCTGATCCTGTATCCCGCGAATCTGCAACCGCCGAACGCGTCGGACCTCAATGTCGAAGCGGGGGAAGTGCTGCCCAACCTCGCGGTGGTCCAGCTCGACACGCTGCCGTCTGACCCGGACGACGGCCAGGTCGCGCTCTACAACGGTGCCGGTAGCGTCAACGCCGTTATCGACATCGAGGGCTGGTTCCAGTAGTCATACCACTCCTCAGGGACAACTCCGGCCGGGGCCCCCGGTCATGCGGACAGCCCGTGTGATCGGCTCCGGCCGGGTCGCGGGCCCGTCCGTCTTGTATAACTGTGCCGCACCGTCAACGCGATGATCGATATCGAGGGCTGGTTTCAGTAGCTGTGGCATGGATGAATGTGCTCCCCGAGATGGAAGGGGTGCTCAACGCGATGGCCTCGCGGCCGCTCGCCGAGCGCCTGGGCGCGATCGATGGCGTGATGGTCAAGACGTTCAAGAAGTGGACCGATCAGCGCGGCTACTTCATCGAGCAGCTGAAGCGCGGCGACCTTGACGATCAGGGGCGGCCGTTCCTGCCCGACCACCCATTCGCCCAGATGTCTCGCAGCCTTGCCTACGCGCGCGGCGGCAATCCCCCCGAGCTGATCAAGGCATTCCACTGGCACAAGCGGCAGTGGGACTACTGGGACATCGTTCACGGCAACGCGCGCGTTGTGCTCGTGGACCTGCGCCACGATTCGCCGACGGTGGGTCGCGTGCAATCCGTGATGCTCGGCGAGAACGCACCCCGCATGGTGGCCATCCCGCCCTTGGTGGCGCACGGATACCAGTGCCTGTCTCGGCGTGACGTGATCCTCAACTACTACGTCACCGAGCCATATAGTTCCGACGATCCCGACGAGGGCCGGATCGCCTGGAACGATCCCGCGCATCGGCTTCGACTGGACGATCGAGAACATCTGACGTGCGGCTTCTGGTGACCGGGGGGGCCGGCTTCATCGGTAGCGAATTCGTCCGCATGACGCTCCGCGACCACCCCGACGACAGCGTGATCGTGCTCGACAAGCTCACCTACGCCGGCAATGAGCGCAACCTCGAAAGCGTCCGGACGAGCCCGCGATTCCGGTTCGTGCGCGGCGATATCTGCGATGCGTCGGTGGTCTGCGGCCTCGCCGCCGACGTCGACGTCATCGTCAACTTTGCCGCGGAGTCCCACGTCGATCGCTCGCTCGAAGCCCCGGGACAGTTCATCCTCACCGACGTCTACGGCACCTTCGTGCTCATGGACGCCGCGCGCGAGCACGGGCATGAGCGATTCCTCCAGGTGAGCACCGATGAGGTCTACGGCGAGATCAACAGCGGGCTCAGCGTCGAGGGCGATCGCGCTCCAGCCGCGCAGCCCGTACAGTGCCAGCAAGGCGGGCGGTGAGCTCCAGATCCAGGCGTATCGCACGTCATACGCATTTCCGGCGATCGTCACCCGCGGCTCGAACACCTACGGTCCTTATCAGTACCCCGAGAAGATCATCCCGCTCTTCATCACCAACGCGATCGACGATCGGCCCTTGCCGATCTACGGTGACGGCGGTGCGGTTCGCGACTACCTCTACGTCGAGGATCACGCCCGCGGCATCGATTGCGCGCTCCGCGAAGGCGACCCCGGCATGGACTACAACATCGGCGCCGGCGGTGAGACCGACGGCATCACCGTTGCCGATACCGTGTTGCGTCTGCTCGGCAAGCCGAGCTCGCTGAAGCAATTCGTTCGTGACCGGCTCGGCCACGACCGTCGCTATGCGCTCGAACTCCACGCGCCTTTCGGGCTTGGGATGGCACCCGACGGTCTCGTTCGAAGCGGGCATGGAGCGCACCGTCGCCTGGTTCGTCGAGCACGAGGAGTGGTGGCGACCACTCAAATCCGGCGAGTTCTGGGAGTTCTACCAGCGGAATTACAAGCCGGCCTAGACTGCCCGGTGAGCCTGTGACCAAGTACATGAAGACACAGGCGCGATTGCCTCGTGTCGGTGTGGTGCTGGTGGTGACACTGATCGCCTGCGTGGCGGTGATCTCGCGGCGACAGGATGCTTTCACCAACGCTCAGTTCTGGGCCGAGGATGGATCGAAGTGGTTCGTGGATGCGTACCGCGACGGTCCGCTCGGTGCGCTGGGTCTCTCGTTCATGGGCTACTTCCAGACGGTGTCGCGGCTGGGACCGGTCGCGGCCGCACCGTTCGGCGTGGTCTACGCCCCGCTGATCTACAACATCGTCGGTCTCGTCGTTCAGATCGCTCCCGTGCCGTATTTCCTCAGCTCCCGGTTCGAACTCGGTGGTGCCGTCATTCACGGCTCGACTCGCCGTGTGCGCCGTCTACGTCCTCATGCCCTCCACCGAGCTGAACGTGGATGTGACGACAGCACCATTTCACCTGGTCGTGCTCGCATTCCTCGTGATTGTTGCGGCGGAACCGAAGCACTGGTACTCAAAGGCATTCGACATCGTAATTGTGGCGCTGTGTGGACTCTCCGGGCCCTTCGCCTACCTTCTCGCGCCGATCGCTCTGCTCTGGTTGATCGTGCGCAGGCGCCGATTCACGGCGGTCCTCCTTGCGGTGCTCGTGGCGACGATTCCGATCCAACTCTCCGCGGCGCTGACATCGCCGCGATTCCACGAGACGCTCGGAGCGAGCCTCCACAACCTGGTGTTGATCGGCGCGGATCGCGTCATCCTGGCCGGGTTCTTCGCCGAGGAGGAGGACTCACGTGGTGCTCGCGGGCACGCCGCACGGCACACTCGTCAGCGGCCTCCTCTGCGTGCTCGCCATACCTCTCATCGTCTTCGCGGCGATGCGCGCCCCATACGAGCTGAGACTGTTCGGCCTGCTTGCGCTCGGCGTCCTGATCAGCGGATTGGCCGCGCCGCTCATATCGAACTCGGGAAACGCGTGGGGCATCATGGCCGTGACGTCGGCAGGCGAGCGGTATTTCCTTCTTGCGCAGATCGCTGTGGTTGTGACCTTTCTCTGGGCTGCCTCACGTCTGTCGCGCCAGTGGATGAAGGCATCCGCGTTGGCACTCGCAGGGGTGGCGTTCGCGTTCGGATTGATCAGCGCCTGGGCATATCCTCCGTTCACGAACTATCACTGGACGCAGGAATCGCGAGCGATCACGAGCTCGCCGCCCGGCACGCGACTGGTGCTGCCGATCCCTCCCGGCGGAGGGTGGTCCGTCGTCATCGTCGTGAAGTGATCATTGTTGGGGGTCATGCCTGTGCGATATGATCCATCTCGGAAACAGAGCGAACGCGCCAGCGCCAGGTGGCGTACTGGCTCCACTGGATGGATGGAATTGCCAGACACGGCTCAGAAGAAACGCTCAGGTCTCACCATGGGTCAGGGTTCGATCGAGTCGTCGCGCACCGTCGTCGTGATGCCCGCGTACAACGCTGCCAAGACGTTGGAGACAACGCTGGCGGGCATTCCCCCGGGCGTTGTCGACACCATCATCCTGGTCGACGACGGCAGCCGCGATGGGACCGCCGCGCTCGCCGCGTCGCTCGATCTCGTGGTGATCTCGCATCCCCACAACGCCGGCTACGGCGCCAACCAGAAGACCTGCTACATCGAGGCGCTCCGCGACGGCGCTGATGTCATCGTGATGCTTCACCCGGACGGTCAGTACGATCCCGCGATCCTCGACGACATGGTCGAGGTCATCCGCAGCGGTGAGGCGGACGTCGTGCTCGGTTCGCGCTTTCTCAATCCCGGCGGTGCACGCGCGGGCGGCATGCCGTGGTGGAAACGCATCGCCAATCGTTTCCTCACCGGATACGAGAATCGCGTGCTCGGACTTGGACTCACCGAGTATCACACCGGATATCGCGCGTACAGCCGCAAGTTCCTCACGACCGTGCCGTTCCTGCGCAACTCCAACGATTTCGTCTTCGACACGCAGATCCTCACCCAGGCCGCGTCGTTCAAGTTCAAGGTGGCCGAGGTCCCGGTGACCACCAAGTACTTCGACGATGCCTCGTCGGTGAACTTCAAGGTCTCGCTCATCTACGGGCTGAAGACGGTCTGGACGGTCAACCGCTTCATCCTCCACCGCCTCGGACTCCGCTCGCGCCGCTACTCGCGCTGACTGGGAGTCCGCACCGCGTAAATCGCAATCGTGGCGCTGCGCCGCGCCGCGGCAGCGATCGGAGCGATAACCACGGCGGCTGCCGTGAGCGGGACGGCGAGCCCCACCGCCAGTCCCGCCTGCAACCGGCCGCTCTCTCCGCGGCGCAGCCTCGCCTCAGGTCGCCGGAGGACGTCGTAGAGCAGGTTCGGTGGGAGCCCGAGGCGGTTCTCGACCGTCTGGACGAAGCTGAAGAGGTCGTACTCGGGGACCAGGTAGCTGACCTTGGCCGGGCGGAACCCGGCGTCCTTCAGGATGGCGGTCATCGTGGCCGGGGTGAAGTGCACCAGGTGCCTCGGCACGTCGAGATGGAACCACCCCGCTCGTCCAATCCTCGCCTCAGGAGAGCCAAAGTTCGGTACGGCGATGAGCAGCACGCCGCCGGGGCGCAGCAGCCGGGCGATCCCTCCAATGGTCTCGTGCGGCGCACGGAGGTGCTCGGCGACATGCCAGAGGACGACGGCGTCGTAGGTGGAGCCTGCCGCGACCAGCTCGTCGACGTCCACCGCGCTGACGTCGAGATGGAACACGTCGCGTGCCTGCTGCGCCGCGGAGGGGGAGCGTTCGGTGCCGCGCACCCGCCACCCGAGGGAGCGCATCTGGTTGATGAGCACCCCCGGCCCGCACCCGATGTCGAGGACGCTCCCGCGACCGCCGGCGAGCCGCTCGAGCGCCCGGATCCGGCTGCGGTGAACCATGCCGAGGACGCGATCCAGGCCGCCCCGGTATCGCTTGGTGGTGCTGTGGTAGCCCTGCGGGTAGTAGCCGTCGAGCTCCTGCTCGGACGGTGCCGGGGACGTCTGCGCCAGGTCGCACCGCCGGCAGCGGACGATGCGGAAGGCATCGCCGGTGGCGGGATCCCTGGCGTCGAAGAGGGTCACGGTCTCCGCGCTGGGATGGCCGCAGGCCGTGGGTGCAGTCATTGCGCGATCACCATGTCGCCCGCCCGGCCTGAGCGGGCGCCGGGGTCGACGAGGGCGAGTGCGAGGCCGGCGAGGATCAGCACGCCGCCGAGAACGGTCGCAAGTGACGGGACCGCTGCGAGGATGAGCAACGCGAGTACCGCGGTGAGCGGCGGCTCCCCGAGGAATGAGACGGAGACGAGGAGGACTGGGACATGGCGAAGTGCCCAGTTGTACACGGTGTGGCCACCGATGGTGCAGATGACCGCGAGTCCGAGGCACGCGAGCGTGACTCTCGGCGATGGGAGATGGGCGACGCCCGCCGCAACAGCCGTCAACGCAGCGATGACGGACACCATGGCGTAAACGATTGCCGAGTATCCAGCGACACCAATATTCATCCGCACGCGGCGTCCGATGATCAGATAGCCTGCGAGGCAGAGTCCGCCCGCGATGGCGAGGAGATCACCACCAAATGCGGTGCCGCCAATGCGGAGATCGCCTGCGCACGTGACGATCGTGCCGATGATCGCGAGCCCGACCCCCGCCAGCATCTGTCGAGAAACCCGTTCTCCCAGCAGGCGTTTCCCGAGCGGCGTCACGATGATCGGGTGCAGTGACACCAGCAGGACGCTGGCAGCGACCGACGTGTACTGCAGTGATGCCGTCCAGAGCAGGAAGTGACCAGCCAGGAACACGCCGCTCACCACCACCAGCCCGATCTGTGCAGCACCTCGGGGCAGGACACCCCGCCGGGCATCGCGAAGGACCCACGGAGTCAGAAGAACCGCGGCGATGCCCATGCGCAGCCAGACGATCGTCGCCGCATCATCACCGGCCGCCTTGATGAGGATCGCCGAGAAGGAAACCGCAACCGTGGCTGCGACCAGCGCCCACCCTGGCGAGGGAGTGCGCGAGCGCGCGACCACGAAGCTCACCGGTGACGCTCGCGGTCCCGTGCCTTCTGCAGCGCCGAGTATCCGCCGAGGACCTCGCGGATACCGCCGTCCTCGATCGCCCACGTCCGGGTTGCGACCGCGTCGATGAGCGCGCGGTCGTGGGTCACGAGCACCATCGCGCCCGGGTACTTGACAAGGGCTGCTTCGAGCACCTCCTGCGCAGGGATGTCGAGGTGGTTGGTCGGCTCGTCGAGCAGCAGGAGATTGGTCTCCTCGATGGCGAGCTTGCCCATCATCAGACGCGCCCGCTCGCCGCCGCTGAGGGCACCCACCAGCTTGAGGCTGTCGTCGCCGCTGAAGAGCAGTGAGCCGAGCAGGGTGCGCGCGCGCTCCTCGCCGACCGGGTGCGTCGCGAGCAGATCCGCCAGCACGGTCCGGTCGTCCTCACCCGCGGGGACATCAGCCGCGCCGTGCTCGATCGACTGCCCGAGGTCCTGCCGGTACAACCTGCGCACGCTCCGAGGGCCGAGCGTGAGTGTTCCGTCGAGCGGAGGAAGGTCGCCGGCGAGCGTGTGCAGCAGTGTCGACTTCCCGCTGCCGTTCGGGCCGATCACCGCGATGCGCTCGCCGGGCACGATCGTCAGCGGCGGCACCATGAGCAGCGGTTCGTCCCGCCCGATGATGAGCCCGACGCCCTTGAGGGTCACGCGCGACGCAGGCGCGCTCGCGAATCGCAAACGAGGCTTCCGGTCGACGGTGGGCGGCGTCACGCGCTCGAGTCGATTCAGCCGCGTCTGGCGGCCTCTCGCCTCGCGCGCCCGCTGACCGGCCTTGTACTTGCGGATGAAGTCCTCCTGGTGATCGATGTACGCCTTCTGCGCGGCGAACTCGCGACGTCGCCGTTCACGGCGCTCCACGCGCAGCTTTGTGTACTGCGTGTAGTTGCCCGGGTACTCCTCGATGGTCCCGCCCGCGACCTCGATCACCTGCGTGCACACGTTGTCGAGGAAACGGCGGTCGTGGGACACGAGCACAAACGCCGTCGACACGCCGCGCATGAAGTCTTCGAGCCACTCGATGGCGGCCAGGTCGAGGTGGTTGGTCGGCTCGTCGATGAGCAGGAGGTCCGCGTCCTGCACGAGGAGCTTGGCGAGCTCGAGTCGCCGCTTCTGGCCGCCGCTGAGCTGCGAGGGATGGCGTTGCTGCGTCTCGGTATCGAGGCCGAGGCCGCCGAGCGCTTCGCGCGCCGTGGCCTCGAGCTCGTAGCCACCCTGGTCGATATAGCGGTGCTGGACATCGCCATAGCGGAGCAGCAATTTCTCGGCGTCGGGACGCGTGCCGTCGGCGAGCAGCGGCTCGAGGGTGGTCATCTCGTGGTGCATGGCGGCGAGGTCCTCGCGTGATGCCATCACCTCGTCGAGGATCGTCTCGGCGACCGGCTCCGGCGCGTCCTGGGGCAGGTAGCCGATGCGCAATCCGCGCTGCCACTCGATCTCGCCCGCGGTCGGCTCGAGCGCTCCGTTGATGAGCGTCAGCAGCGTGGTCTTGCCTGCGCCGTTGGCGCCGACGACGGCGATGCGCTGGCGTGTTTCCACGCGGAACGTGACTCCTTCGAGGATGCTCTCGGCACCGAAGGCGACACCCACGTCGCGAAGGCTGACCAGGGACAAGCGGCTACAGCCCCGTCGCACCCTCGCGGGCGACGATGCGCCGCACGATGGCGACCGACGACGCGTACGTCGAGTCCATGCCGAAATAGGAGAGACCGCGTGCGCCGAGCGTGCGCGCTTGCGTGTACGGGGTGTCGGATGCGTAGTGGATGACCCCGAAATCGATGGGCAGCTTGGAGAAGTTGACCGGCTCACCGGTTGGGTAGCGGACGGGCTGGGTCATCTCGTACACGGCACTGCAGTATGGACCAGCCTCCATCTCGACCACCGTGAATGCCTCGCGATAGTAGAAGTCGAGATAGCCGCGGTTCTGCAGGAACGTCCCCTTCACGCTCACCGCGCGCTGATTGTCGAGGCCGCTGCCGAAGCGCAGATACGGCGCGATGTCGGACACCGAGAAGGCGTTGTCGAGCCAGTAGGTTGAGCGGCTGTGCTCGTCATGGATGACGCTGCTGATCATCACGTCGCCGACGTCGGCGTTGAGGGTCGCGGCCTTGCCGAGGACATACACGCCGCGCAGGTCAACGGTCTCGGCGACCTCGCGAAGGATGTTGTACGCGGCGAGCCCGAGGGGGTAGTCGATGTTGACGATCACCGCGCGGCTGGCGGCGAGCGCGGCCGCATCGATGGGGAGCACCCGCTCATCGCAGTGTTCGGGGGTGACGCGGTCGAGGGGGATGACCTGCGCGGCGACGTCGAGCGCGGTCCGGCTGGTCACGCTCAACGAGCCCGCTTCACGCTCCTCGCGCCGGAGTGCCGCTCGCTCGGAGTCGGGGAGGAGGCGGAGCCGCTCTCGCGCGGCGTAGTACAGGAAGTTGTTCCAGTGCCCCTGGGCGGTGCCATCGCGAAAGTGCTGCAGCTCATCTCGCAATTCCCCGCCGCCGTCGCGCTCGACCGCGGCGGCAAGCTCGTCGGCATGGCGGGGCGCCACCCCGGTGAGCAGGTTGGCGATCGCGTGGGAGTTGCTGCTCACGAAGTACACCGGCCGGTCCAGCAACAACTCGGAGCGCATCAGCCCGGTCACCTGCTGCCACCAGCGGCGGGTCACGCGCGCGTAGCCCACCTGGGTGCCTCCGAGCATGCGCACGCGCAGTGCCATGCCGTGCTCCGCGATCTCCGACAGCCGGGCCCCGAATGACGCCGCCCAGATCTCGTACAGCTGCAACCAGTCGTCTTCGAGCCCTCCGCAGGCAGCCGCGAGCTCGCCGGGGGTCGCCTCCTCGACATGCTCGATCCCCGTTCCCTGGAGGGCGACCCTGAGCTTGTTCACCTCGATCTGGAGTGCGACCATGGTGGGGATCAGGTCGTCGACATCCGAGGCGCTGGCGATCAGGACCGCCAGGGTGCCGTCGCCGTCGTCGTACCAGCGCCGCCGCCGCCCGGGGGCGCTGACCTCTGTCCACTCGTTGAAGGGACGGAACCCGCGCTGGGCGAAGACCTCGGCGGACTGGCCCATGATCACCAGCCGGGCCCGGAAGATCGCGTCCGGGAGCCGCCTGACCGCGTAGAGCAGCGCACCGAGATCGAGCTCCATGGCCCCGGCAAGCGGATGCAGGCTCGATCCCATCGCCTTGTGGGAATGCTCGAAGACCCGGAGCTGGGTCTCCCCGCTGCTGCGCAGGATCGTTGTGTAGGTCCGGTGGTAGACCTCGACGGCGTCGACCAGCGCGGTCTCCTCGAGCGACGGCTCAGTTCGCGACTGGCCTGAGAGGGGAGCCTGCGGGACGGGCCCGCGTCCCAGCTCGTGCAGCACCATTGGACCCATTGTCGCCGCTCGCCGCACGGCGGGGACATCGCGCTGGCTATCCTGCCCCGGCTGTGGGTCGAATTGCCGTCACCGGGTCCGTCGCCTTCGACACGATCATGGAGTTCGGAGGCCGCTTCGGCGACTTCATCCTGCCCGACAGGACCAACGAGCTGAATGTCGCATTTCTTGTCGAGCGCCTCGAGAAGCGCCGAGGCGGAACCGCCACGAACATCTGCTTCTCGATGGCGCTGCTTGACGAGCAACCCCTGCTCTGCGCCGCGGTGGGCGGCGGTGACTTCGTCGAATACGCCGCCGCGTTGGAGTTCGAGGGTGTGGACACGTCCGCGGTGCTCACCTGCGACGAGGTTGGCACCGCGACCGCGTTCATCACGACCGACCGGGACGGCAACCAGATCACCGCGTTCTACCCGGGCGCGATGACGCGCGCGGCGGGTGTCGACCTGAGCATGCTCAGCGACATCTCGGAGGTTGTCGTCGGCGCCGATGACGCCGGAGCGATGGCCCTGCACGTCGAGCAGGCCGGTGCGCTGGGCGCCCGGCTGATCTTCGTACCGGCGCAGCAGATCCCCGCCATGCGCGATGAGGACCTTCGCCGCGGGCTCGCGAAGGCATGGCTTGTGGGGGGCAACGACTACGAGTTCGAGATGATCCGGGAGCGAACCGGTCTGTCAATCGGCTCGCTCAGCGCGGCGCGCATGGTCGCGGTCACCCGCGGCGCAGCCGGCAGCGAGCTCCACAGCCCCGAAGGCGTGACGGTGATCCCGGCCGCACCGGTGAGCGAGGTGGTCGATCCGACCGGCGCCGGGGACGCGTACATCGCAGGCCTGATCACGGGTTTCCGGGCCGGCGCGTCGCCCGAGGTTGCCGGGCGCATGGGGTCACTCGCGGCAGCCTACGTCGTTGAGCAGCACGGGCCCCAACGGCACCGCTTCGACGTGGCGGGGTTCCGCGAGCGCTACGCCATCGCCTTCGGTACCAGCCTGAGCCTGCCGTCCAAAGCTCCGGCGTAGAGTTGGTTGCTATGGAAGATGCGGTCATCGTCAGCGCGGTGCGGACGCCGGTCGGCACGTTCGGCGGCGCATTCACCGAGGTGCCGGCAACGACACTCGGGGCAATCGCTATCGAGGAGGCAATCCGTCGGGCGGGCATCGATTCGGTCGACGAGGTGCTCATGGGCAACGTGCTCCAAGCGGGTCTCGGTCAGAACACCGCGCGCCAGTCGGCGATCGGCGCCGGACTCGCTGAGAGCGTTCCGTCGACAACCATCAACAAGGTGTGCGGCAGCGGGCTCAAGACCGTCGCACTCGCTGCACAGGCGATCCGCGCCGGCGACGCCGATTGCCTTGTGGCCGGCGGGATGGAGAACATGACGCGTGCGCCGTATCTGATGGAGAACGGCCGCTATGGCTATCGCCTCGGCCATGGCCAGCTCGTCGACGAGATGATCCGCGACGGACTCTGGTGCGCCTTCGACGACTGTCACATGGGCAGCACCGCGGAGAACATCGCGCGGGAATACGAGGTGAGCCGCGAGGATCAGGACTCGTTCGCGGCGGGCTCACAGCAGAAGGCGGAAGCCGCAATCAAATCCGGGCGCTTCCAAGACGAGATCGTGCCCGTCCCGGTGCAGCGCAGGAAGGAATCCATCCTCGTCGACACCGACGAGCATCCACGCCCCGGCACCACCGCCGACTCCCTCGCCGCACTGCGCGCCGCCTTTGCCAAGGACGGCACCGTCACCGCTGGAAATGCCAGCGGCATCAACGATGGAGCGGCGGCGGTCGTGGTCATGAGTGCGTCACGTGCGAAGGCCGAGAACCGCGTTCCCCTGGCACGAATTCGCGGCTACTCGAGCGCCGGTGTCGCGCCTCGAATCATGGGAATGGGGCCAGTTCCCGCAGTGCGCTCGGCGCTCCAAAAGGCGGGAGTGGAATTGCACAACATCGACCTCTTCGAGCTCAACGAAGCGTTCGCGGCGCAAGCCGTGGCGGTTGGCCGTGAGCTCGCCGTTCCCGAGGACCGCCTCAACGTCAACGGCGGCGCCATCGCCATCGGCCATCCCATCGGCGCCAGCGGGACCCGCATCCTCGTGACCCTCCTCTACGAGATGACGAAACGCGATGTGCATCTCGGCGTCGCGGCACTCTGCATCGGCGGCGGCCAGGGGATCGCGATGGTGCTCGAGCGCAGTTAGGGAGCGCGGCCCTTGGACCCATCCGGATAGGACCTCGATGGAGAGGACCTTTCCGTGCACCAGGAGGTAGCTTCGTTTGACCTGGCCGCGTCCCAGCACATTTGATCAGTACGTAGCTGGCGGTCTAAGATTCTCCCCATGCCTACCGGTGTGGTCGTGGTCGCGTTTCTCATCGGGTTGGGGTTCGTCGGCCTTGGAGCGAGCCTCATCGCGACGGGGCGCCCTCGCTGGATTCTCAACCGTCGCAGCCGTGAAGTCCCACCCGCAGTCAGGTGGTATGGAGCGTCGTGGATAGCGACAGGGATTGTTGGTATAGCCGTGATCTGGCTGCCACTTGGGGCCACGCCCGCATCGGGATTCGTCGTGATCACCGCGATCTTGGCCATGGTCGGGTGCAATCTGATGGCTGCCTGGACGACAAGCCGGAGAGCAAACCACAAGATCACCGTCCAGTAGCGCGTCGGCCCGTATGGACCTCGCGCCAGGGGCGGGGCTGACGCACCACCTTCGAAGGACGTTTACGCATACTGACGTGATCTGGTGCGCCCCTTCCTGGCCAGGCCAGGGAATTGAGCCGGTGGTCCGCAGGAGACGATATGCATCCCTTGCGGGCCGCCACTCCGGCAGTTAGCATGACGTGGGTGACTAACGACCAGTTTCGGTGGCTCGGCAAGGTTATTCTCGCCTTCGCACCATTGGCTGGACTTGTTTTGGTCATTTGGGGGCCAATTCGAACTGACACTGCGTTTGCAATGCTTTGGGCCGTCGTCGCTGTGGTGATGGCACTCTGCGGGGTGCTAATCGTGTACGCGCAAAGAAGAGGGCCGTCCGTTCACCGCTGACACTCCCCGGCGCAGTTCGTCGGTGGGGTGCCCTGGGTACCTTTACGGATATTCCCCTGACGTGGCACACCCTCATTTGAGTGAGTTCAGCTCCAGCGGCGTTGCGACGAATCGGGTTCGGTGGTCCGATTACGAACGAGGGGGGTCGCCACCGCGACGCGCCAGACGGCTCAACTCGTTAGCCACGGCTGGCCCAAACGTTCCGCCACCTCCGTGGCCGGCGTCGTCAATCACCACGAGGCGGGCCGTAGTCCAAATCTGTGAGAGTCGCCATGCTGTCTCCAATGGACTGCTCACATCGAAACGCCCATTGATGAGCACGCCAGGAATGCCATCCAATAGCCCGGCCTTGCGGATCAATTGGTTGTCATCCAGAAAGGCCGCGTGGCGCCAATAATGGGTGACGAGGCGGGCGAACCTTAGGCGGAACTCCGGGTCCGCGTAGCGCGGGTTAGGCTGATAACCCGGAGCGAGGGATACATGCGCTTCCTCCCACGCGCACCACTCTCGAGCAGCGCTGGCCTGCATAAGAGGATCGGGGTCGAACAGGAGTGTCGCGTAGGCGTCGACCAAAGGGAGGTCTCGCAACGCTTGGGGCACAGCTGCGGCGAAGCGGTCCCACTCCTTCGGAAAGAGGCGTCCAACGTCATGGGTGATCCACTCAACCTCGCGGCGCGAGGTGGTCGTAACCAGGGCTCAGCAGCAGGGCGCGAACCCGATGTGGATGTGACTGCGCGTATGCCAAGCCCAGAGTTGTGCCCCATGAGATACCTAGGACCGTCCAGCACTCGACCCCGAGATGCTCACGGAGCGATTCGATATCTTCGATAAGGTGACTAGTGGTATTGCTACGCAGATCGGCATCGGCGTCGCTCGCCAACGGTCGGCTGCGCCCCGAACCTCGCTGGTCGAACAGCACGACTCGATAGGCGTTGGGGTCAAAGAACCTGCGTTGACTGGCGCTGCATCCGGATCCGGGTCCGCCGTGAAGAACGACCGCCGGCTTGCCTTCGGGATTACCGCAAGTCTCCCAATACATCGAGTAACCGTCGCCCACCCTCAATATCCCACTGTCGGTCGGCTCGACCGATGGGAACAGGCCCGGCATCCTTCGCTCCTCCGCGTCGAATCAGAACTGAGGGGATGCTACCGCGAGCGCGACGTGTGTGTGACGCCCGATGGCGGGGCCACCTCTGGCGACATTGGCAGATACTGGCCTGGGCGAAAGCCGTCACGTCCGACCTCACCCGCTGGAGTAGAGGCTCACTCTGAATCAGCGCGGTAGCGCCTCAGTTCGAAGCTGCTGCAGGGCTATGGTCGCGGTTCGTCCGGGTCTCGGAGATCGTTCCCAGCGAGGTCATAGCCGATGCGTTGGCGTCGTACCGGGAGGATGCTCCCGAAGCGGCGTCGACGTGCGGGCGGCCGTGCGACGCCCTCATCCATGAACTCGAGGCACTCCGCCATCGAGCCGCTCTTCCCGGTCTCCCGGTAGCCACTAGGAAGCGGCTGGCCATTGGGCAGAATCTTCGTGTCGTTAGTCGGCGTTAGGACGACCCTGAACACGTCCGCGTCGTTGCTTCCCATCAGTGGAAAGTGTATCTGTTCAGCAATCCCACCATCTCGATCTCCGGACTTACCGCTAACCCAGCGGCCTTGCCGGGTCGCGGATGGGGGTGCTGTCGTGTTATGACGCCAGTTGCGACTTCGACCAGCGCTAGCCCCGTCGGCGCAACAACTCCAGACGGACTGGTGGCCCGCTCAAGAGACATTTGCGGATGCTGGCATGGGTGAGCTAGATCTCGCCGGCCGCGGCGATTCTCGGATGTCGAAGTTCGACGGTGGACGACCGTTTCAGTCGAGAAGACTGCGCTTCATACCTTCCCAGCGCGGATCTGCATAGGTCCGTGTGTCGATCTTCCAGCCACTGTCGCGTAGGACCTTATGTATCGCAGCCTCACCTTTACTTGGGTCCGCCACGTACCAGATCAAGACCCGTTCCCCGGTACCCTGAACTCGTCCTGCCAAGGCCACAGCCGTCGAAACAGGTTCGCCGCAACGCGATCCGAGGCATAGCATGGCTCTGACTCACCCGGCACCTCAGCTATGGCCGGCGTGTAGACAGCCTGAAGAAGCGCCGCTGCCTGAATGGCTTGTCGAGATGATCGAGTGTTTCAGCGCGGCAGCCATCACAGAGACGCGCGCTGTCGAGGTCTTCCCGGCGGACCACGAACGATTCCGTTGCAGCTCATAATCCTGCAGCGCCGCGATCTCGGCAATTCGTTTGCGGCAACTGCGTGACGGGCTCTATCCGTCCAAGCCAGCGCTCCACGCCATCTTCACCCAGCACGCCGTCGAGCAATAGATAACGCACCTGAGCGCGGACACGTTCGTCGAGCTGCGCGAAGAGCGGGTGCCATACCTTCAAGTGGATCTGCTCTCGATTGACATCAACGTCGGTCCCGAACCTCAAGTCTGGCACCATAAGCGTGTGTGGGCCGATGCGCAACGTCGAAGCGTCCAGTGTGGGTTGACGCGATGCGAGAGTACTCCCAGTTCGCATCTGACGGGGCCGGACCTCAGCCACCACTCAGTGATCGCTCGCTGCTCGATATCACCTTCGGCAGTAAGGCAAAGCTGATACCGCGACGGTCGACCAGCCATCGACTTCCCATGCAGGCCGGATCGATGGCTCGACTGCTGAGATGCCATCGCCCGAGGCGTTGGGCAGCTGCTTCGAATCGGGGGCCTTGAGAGACCGCGCGATACAGAACACCAACCCAGAAGGCGTCGATCGGGTCGTGACGGCTCGCTTCTGAGCTGGGTGGTCTTCTTGAACAACGGCACAGGTGAACAATAGGACTGAGTTGACAGCGCCTGGCAGATCCACGCTCGCCGTGCCGCCTACTGAGATGGCTTAGGGTGATTAGCGGATGCTGGCGTGCGGGGACTATGTCTTGCTTGGCCCAGCCGTGCTGCCGACTGGACCATGCCGGGTGGGCTACGGGTCGGCTGCGGGACGGATATAGGCCTGAGATATCTCCACCTCCGCCGCGCCCTTCGCCTGCTCCTAATCCGCCGACCGTCAGGGTAGATTGCGGCACTCTCGAAAGCGGTGAGCAGGTCCGCGAGCGCTTGCCGATCCGCGGGCTGGGTTACCGGGATGACATCTTCCGGAACGACGGTCAGCCAGTGAAGCAAGAGCAGCAGCGGCACCGATAGGGGCACGTTGATGAATTGGCCTGGTCGGACATCGCTTGCCATTTTCTCACGACATCCGCGATGGAGAACCGTCTCCGACGTGCCCCGTCAAGATGCGTTTACCGATGCTGGCGTGACAGTGGTGCCATAGCTGTCATCGGTCGGGCGTTGCTTCGAACGGCCGTGATCCCTCGTCTGAACCACACCGGGCTCGACTCCGATCGGTTTGTGACCTTGGGCGGGACGAGGTGGGTCCTCCTGATCGAGCAACACCCAATCGAAACGCTCCGCGAACTCGGCATCGCACGAGGGGCACACCACAATAGGCGGCAAGCGTGCCTCCCGCCGCTCTTCACCCTAGCACCGCGAATCCCACCGTTAGAACGTCGGGGTTGTCCAATATGAACTCCGCATGGTCCTCAGACGACGTTGGGTCCATGAACTTCGTCCAGCAGAACTCGCAGTGGTCGTGCTCCGAATGCTCGCGCCACGCTCGATATGCCCGTTGGGCCAGCGTCGCGCCTTGGAGATGGACCTCTTGGCCTTGTAGCCGCCAGTCGTCATCGGCCAACGACTAAATGCTAGGCGCGCCGGGAGATTTCACCCTGCAGCGATTACAAAACGCGACCACTTCGTGTCACGTGGACCTTCGGGACGAGTCCGGACCACCAGGAGAGCGTCCCCTAGGTGCAATCGGCGGACCTCGCCTGGACCACGCGAATATCCTTTGGCCGAGGGTCGACAGATGGGCCAGCCGGCCTCCTCCCGAACTGGCTTCGGCCAGCAAGGTGGCCGGCCTCTTCGTGTCCGGACGACCCTCGCCCTCGAGGTACATTGGCGGATGCTGGCCGAGCCGACATAGCGAAACTTCGCCGCAGTACGAAAGCCCAATCTCCCTGATCGACGGGTACAGGACTGGACTTGGTCACAAAGGCACGGCTTCGGCGTAAGGACCTTGAAGGCGCCGATGAGCCCCCTCAAGGGCTTCTCGGATGCCTCCGATGCATGGTTGCTAAGCTCTCGAGGTGCGTCCTCGACGAGCGAGTCTCTGGTTGTCGCGGTTGCCATGTTTGTGGCCACAAGCATCGTGGCTACATTGGTGTTGGGGTACGCTCTCGGCGCCCATCCCTGCGGCGCGGGATGGACGGGATACGTTCCGATCGGCTCTTGCGTCAATACGTTTTGGTCGCCAGCGTTCTACCTTGGTCCCCTGATCGGGTTGCTGGCGGGCGCATGCGCGCGGCGATCTTGACCGATCGCGCGACGCGGCGGGCGAAAAGAACCGACTGAGCCGAGTGCCCATCACGTGCTTCTGGGTTCCTTCTCGGATGCTGGCCTGCGGTGCCTTCTGTCGCCCGCCTGCGAACTGCTGCCCATACACCGCCGGAATAAACCAAGTGCGCTCTTTCCGGAGGGGCGGATGCGACCGCTTGGTCGGCCGACGCTCGATTTGTTAGTGGGATGCCTGACGCGACTTCGCCCAAGGGTGATTACCGCATGTATCAGATCACCACCGCTAAAGCCTGGCCACGACTGAGCAGTATGGACAGAGGAGCACCCACACGGAATAGCGTTCGCGGCTGACGGATACGAGAGAAGCAAACCGGCCGCCGGCGTCCGGCATGAGGGAGGTCGCAGAGCCGCGAGTGGTATGACTTCGAGGTCCACATGACGCGCGCCGGGCGCTCAGGAGTGGCGCTCGAATCCGTCATGAGTTGGAGCGGCCCGCGCTCCGCGACGAACCGCACGATGGATGTCCAGGTCCGGCAGTACGTCGGAGGACCTATCGCGGGGTGCTCGGGTTCTTATCTCCGTGCTCGGCCGATAGCGCCCACGTGAGGCGGCCGATTTCCCCGAGCGCAGTCACAGCGGCGGTTGCGCACCTTTGCGTGGATTGTTGTTGCATTGGTCATCGCACGGCTCGGAGCGACAGCGAGCAGCTCGCTGCGATGGTCACGAATGCGCTCATGCTTGAGTTGCGGCTTGCCTCGATCCCCACGTCTCGCTCTGGGAAGGATTGACGGCTAAGCCACTTCACTTCGCGGAAATCTCGCGCTCTCAAGGTACATTTGCCTACTCTCGCCTGAAGCTGCATCTGTCACTAGGACATGGCAATGCATCAACCGCTATCGCGCGTGGGTCGTACCGATCAAGCAGCAGCCGGCGCCTGAGGCTTCGACTATGCTCTCCGTAATGCGGTCCTGGTGAAGGTGAAGAAATGCCGGCGGTGACGACGGCAAGCGGCCAGAAAACGACCACGAAGATAAACGAATCCAAACCAAGCGGGCAGTCAGTCGATGCGGCTACGCACGAGACATTCGGCAAGGTGGTCGCGTACTGGATTGGAATGGGATCTCTCGCTCGTTTGTCAGGCACGTCTCGCGTTCCTCTTTACTTTGACGTCATACCCAGTGAGAGGAGCGGCCTCCGACTTCTTGTATCGGTAGGAGACTTCGCCGGGGTTCCCCCCTAGGCCGTCGATCTCGAGCTAGGAAAAGCGTGGCGGTTGACGACACGGCGTGGTCTCGAACGCCGCGACGGCAGGAAGGGAGACTACTCGTTAGCTGCCAAAGGGCGACCTCGGCAAAGGTGTCGCGCGAGCGGAGATGCGGAAGACACGATTCGCGGCTCGCCTGCTCCTTAGGGCTACGGTATCGGATGTGTCAGTCACGATGCGCGAGTGACCGTGCCGTTTCACTCGGCCATCTTTTGTACCCGCGCTGATGTCGCTCAAGGGATATGGACGTGATGCTCCCTGTGTGAGCGTGTTCTGGTTCGATGAGTCACGGAGAACGGCACGAGGACGCGGGCGGCGGGATCCACGGCAGCTATACGGATCTGAAGGCGAAGCCACCGGACATCCAGAGGATATCATTCTTGTTGCTTGCCAGGGAGATGTCGTCTGCTGCGTTGAGGATGCGCGAACGTGAAGGGGCTGGACGGCGTCAAGCTCGCTGCGGACGCCGTCCAGCTCGATGAAATCGACTAGAAGAACGGGTCAAGGGCGCGGACGTTCTTGGTAGCGTCGATGGTTCCATCGGCTGGCAAGGTCGTAACCTGGGTCGGCGTTGTAACCAGTGACGTCGGCGATGGAGTTGTTGCCGCTAGTGGAGATCACTGACAGCGGTCCAGGGGAAGTACTTGCTGAGCGAGCTGAAGAGGTACAAGAACGGGGTGGATGTCGACGAGCCGGTGGCCGGCTGCTTGATCCGCGAGGGCAACGAGGCTAGCGAACTACGGCGACGGTTCACTGGTCGCGCGACGATGTGCCAGAAGTTGCCGGCACTGTAGGGCGGGAACGGTTGCAGAAATCTACGCCACCATTGACCGCCGCGCTCATGCTGATGTCCGGTGCACCCCGCTGGTTGCCGACGACACCCCGGACGCCGATCTGGAAGTATGGCCGCAACCGTAGCCCCACGTGACGCGGGGATGCCCACGGCGGCGGTACGCACACACCAAAGGTGTCGCCCGCGACCACTATTTGGATGGCTGCGGGATTTGAGCGTCGTTCGCATCTGCACTCTCTAACCTCTCGTAGCGTTCAGAAAGGCAATGGGCGCCGGGCGGCCCTTGCGAACCGTCAGTCGCGACGCCGCCCAAGAAGGCAGAACTCGTTGCCCTCGGGGTCGGCAAGCACCACCCATGGGGCGTCACCCTGGCCGATATCGATGCGCCTGGCACCGAGCGCGATGAGCCGCTCCGTCTCCTCGGCCTGATCGGAGCCGGACGGGCTGATGTCGAGGTGCACGCGGTTCTTGACCGTCTTCGGCTCGGGGACGTTCACGAACACGAGGATCAGGCCGCGGTCAGTCGGATCTCCTGACTCGGACATCCAGAGGATGTCATCCTTTCGCTGCACTTGCCAGCCGAGAACGTCTGCCCAGAACTGCGCGACGCGTTCGTTGTTCGCGCAGTCGATGTTGATCTCGGTGATGACGCTTCCCATACGAACCCATAGTAGTGACGAGTGCAACCTGCCGGATCAGAGGTGCCGCTATCACCCCTCACTATCGAAGAAGGAGTCCGACGATGGATGACGAAACAGCAGGCGGCTCGCGCGGTCCCGAAGGCGTGCACGAATCGCCGCGTCCCCAACCGGTAGCCGGAGAGTTCGTTACCGAGACGCTGCCCGAGTACGACGGAGGCCGCCAGGTCACGGTGTACGTCCCTCCGGATCCGCCCGAGGCAGTCGTCTTCGCCGGTGACGGTCAGGGGTTCTCGAGGTGGGGTCGGTTCCTCGAAGCGACCGACGTGCCGTCGACGATGATCGTCGGCGTGCACGGACTGGCCGAACAGATGCCGCGGCTCCATGAGTACTCACCAGGCTTTGCAGCGGAACGGTTCGCGGCACATGAGCAGTTCTTCGTCGAGGACGTCCGCCGATGGGCGCGGTCGCGTTTCGGAGTCGCGGTCCCTGCCGAACGCACTGCGGTGTTCGGTTACTCGGCGGGTGGAGAGCTCGCCCTCGCGCTTGGGCTTCGCCATCCGGACGTCTACGGTGCGGTCTTCTCTGGCTCGCCCGGCGGGGGTTATACACCGCCAGGCGAGATGCCGTCTTTGCTGCCGCGCGTGTACCTCTTTGCCGGCACGCTTGAGCCGTTCTTCCTCGACAATGCGACCCGGTGGGCGGCCGCGCTGCGCGATGCGGGCGCGGACGTCATGATGAGCGAGCGGGCCGTATCGCACGGCGCCAAGCTGTGGCGAGCAGAGTTCCCGCTCATGGTGGCGTGGGCATTTGGACGATGAAGCATCGCGGAGCAGGCTGAGAACGTCGCAGATGGGTTGGAGGTTGTTCATGGCCCGCAGCGGGGGATTCGGGATCGTCTCGAGCTTGCGAGTGCTGGCTGTCGTGATCAGCGCCGCCGCTCTGGCCGGCTGCGCGATCGTGCCGATCGCGCATGATCGGTCAGGCTCAGCGCCGGTCGGGTCTCCGGTGACGGTGGCCATGCTGGACGCATCTCATGGTTGGGAACTGACGAGCGGCGGTATCTGGCGCACTGTGAACGGCGGTCGCACCTGGGTCCGGATCAAGAACCTGCCGTCGATCAACTACGCGTGGGGGACTGTGGCGAGCTTTCCGTCGCCCGACGCCGCGTGGGTGTGTCAGCAGGGCCGCGCGCGGGGTTCAACGCCCGGCTCCATCGGCGACACGCGGACGTCGTCGAGCCCGCCGGGGCAGTGCTTCGCCACCTCTGACGGCGGGCGGACGTGGTCGACGCACAACGTGCCCGACAGCGGTACCACCACGGTCGGCCGCGGACGCAACGATGCGACCATCAACGGCCTCACGGCGATCGACGGGCGGAATGCGTGGATCATCGTCGGCACGATTGCCACCTTTGCGGGCGGTGGCCAGGAGAGCATCAACCTCATTGGAGTACGTCTCCTCCATACGCTGGACGCAGGGGCGCACTGGTCGTCGGTGCGCGACATCGAAGCGCCCCCGAAGGCAAGCGTCGCGGCAACAGGAGCGGATTGGGTCAGCGTCGACTCGACGGGTCGGCTCTATGTGAGCGGGTTCGACAATGGCATCGACCGAAGCACGGACGTCGGACGGTCGTGGCAGAGGCTCGCGGTTCCCATCCCCTCCATCGGCGAGCCTGACACCGCCGAGTACTGCTCCGTTGCCGCGCACGGCTCGTTGCTGCTGGTGACCATTCGCGAGTACGTCGCCAACGCGGCGAAAGCCTTGTACGAGCAGAGCACCGATGCGGGCATTTCGTGGTCGCAGGTACGCGCACCTGCCGTCGCGAGCAAAGCAGCCCCGCTGTGTTGAGCTCCACGCAGACCGCGTAAGGCGCTCAGGGTACGTTCACGGCTGCTCGCCTGCCCGGACGTGTCCTACTTTGGCCGCTTCTTCGCAGCGGCCTTCGACTGAGCTATCTCCGCCTGATATCGCGCCAGCTCCACGTCAAAGCTCTCGAACCCAAACCCTTCACATAACGACCGCGCATACCGGAGGGTGAGCGCTCCCATCGCAACATCGCGAGCCCGTTTCCTGCCCTCAGCCGCTTCGTGCTCCTGAGTGTCGGCGGCCAGAGCGGCGAGCGGTTGGCTGAGCGGGATTCTTCCCTGTGCGCTCCGATCCGCCTCTACGAGATGTACATCCGAGCCAACCAGGGTTCCAAAGTAGGAGGTGCGGTCGTCGCTGACATGCAGTTCGAGTTTCACACCACGACTTCGCAACAGCGTGAGATCAGCAACGGTGTCGGGGAAGTGGTCTGCTGCTATTTCAATCAGCCGGCGCCATGGGCGAGCTGCTGAACTCGTACCGAAGGACGGTGTTCACCAGCCTCATGTCACGCACAGTATCCGGCAGCTGATGGCTACTTCAAGAGGTGCACGATCGTCGTCTCAGTGTCGACCGGATCCGGCGTCGGATCTCCGTAGATCTCCCAGGAGTATCCAGCCGACTCCCTCCGGTTCGTCGCGATCCATTCATCTATCGCCCTGTACGCCTCGTTCATGCGGTCGTACGGCCCACGGTGGACGGCTACCGCAGCCTCACCCTCTGGTGTTGCGGTTGCGTACACCTCGCCCGCGGTTTCAAATGTGCGCGTGACCTCGACGCCGAAATCGCACTGTATCGGCGCGCCCGGCTGATTCGGGTGGTGGTAGAGGAAGACGTTGTGGCCGTCAGTCCACAGCCCCGGCTGGCTGCGAACGAAGTCCCAGACCTTGTCGAGCGCAGGCCCCCATGCCGAGCCAACCGCGCCGGGCGGGACCTCGCGCCGCACCGCGGCCAACTTGCGGGGTTGAACAGTCTGGACGTCGACGGAGACCGGCATACTTCGATCGTAAACGAGCCGAGATAGCTCCTACAGGGCAGCGGTAACGAACCCCGTGCTTCGGTCGTTTTAGTGGCACCGCACGCACACGAGTACTGCTGGAGATTCGATCATGAGACCGGGTGCCCTTTTCGCTGGGGGACTGTTCGCGGCAGTCATTGCCGGATGTGGTTCAAGCAGCGGGCCCACGGTCGCTTCTCCAAGAGCTAGCCTTCGTCAGCGTCGGCCGCCGAACTCCCAGTTGTGGATCTCGACCTCGGAGAACGCGCCAAGCCCAGCGCGCTCGTTCTCGATGAGCGCGTCGACAGCTTCGCGATCCGGCGCCTGAAGGGCCAGCGCCACTCCGATCGCGCTCGTCACCATCGAGTGCGGTGAGCGCTCCATAGAGGATCAGCCGCTCGAGCAACTGCGTGGGGAGCGTCTCCGCCAGCACGGGCCGGCCGGGGATGCGAACGGTCGATGATCAGGAACAGCGGCTCGGCCGCGTTGACTCGAGAACTCCCACATCGTGCGTCCGAGCAGGTTCTCGAACCGCCAGACCAAGTGCTCGCCGTAAACGCCGGCACGGTTGTTCGGCTCGAGCGCAACGAACTCGCGCGCCGCATCGATGCTGGGTAGCGTCAGGACGTGAAGGCTGCCAGTCGCGAGTCTCGCGGTCGGCGTCGAGCGTCGGCCCGCGGGCGATCATCGACTCCGCGAACCCGTCCATGTACGACCAGTGCTCCTCCAGCAGTTCCTGGTCGTCACGAAGACTTGCCATATCCGGCCGCGTCTCGGCTGTAGACGAAGAAGTCCAACCTCTTAGTCCCTTCGGTTCGGCCCGATACGATCTCGGCGTGGAAATCCCGATCGCACCATTAGACGCGAAGGACCTTGTCCGGCGGGGGTACAACCGCATTTCCCACGCGTACCGGGATGACAGCGGCGTTGAGGAGGTGGACTATCGCTTGTGGCTTGAAAGACACCTCTTCCCGCGCCTCTCGGCAGGGGCAAGGGTCTTGGATCTTGGCTGCGGCAATGGCGTCCCAGTCACCCGGATGCTCGCGGAGCGCTTCGATGCCACCGGAGTCGATATCTCCGATGTGCAGATATCGCGTGCTCGACGACTGGTGCAGGCCGCGACCTTCGTCCGCGCCGACATCACCAGTCTTGAGTTCCCACCGGAATCCTTCGATGCCGTCGTCTGTTTCTTTGCCCTCATACACATCCCCCTGGAGGAGCAGCCTGGGATCCTACGGAAGGTCAGCGCATGGCTGGTACCGGGTGGACCGTTCCTCGCGACCGTCGGGCATCACGCCTGGACAGGCGTTGCTGACTTCTACGGCGCCGATATGTACTGGAGCCAAGCCGACGCCTCGACGTACTGCACCTGGCTCAGCGACGTGGGCATCGACGTCGTGCAGCGCGAGTTCGTGGCTGAAGAGCCCTCTGACGGCCATGAGTTGATTCTGGGCGTCGGCCGACGAGGCGTCAGGTAGAACGCGGCTCGGCGGTCATGAGATGGCGTTAACGACATTCCCGCGACCCGCGAGTGCGGAGTGCCCGACGGTCGTGACGAGAGCGTCGCGCTAATGGCTTGGTAGACGCGCTAGCCTAGCGACCATGGCGACTCCAGGAACTCGCCTCGGGTTCTGGGCCTTCTGGGTAGCGGCTTTGGGCGCGGGCGTCACGCTCGGAGCGTGTGGCGCCGCGGGGCAGACGTCGGTTCCGACCGCCACAGGCGCGACGCCGGGCACCTCGTCGACACACTCGCCTGCCCCGGCGTCATCGATCACCGTTACCACGCTCACGGTGTTGGCCCGCACCATGGCCGCAGGCGCGGATGACCCGAGCGTCACCCTCGGCGAGGCAGTCCTCACGACGCGACAGGCGGCGGTCACGGCCACGTCGGGAGATCTGGTGAACTCGAACGAACCTTCGTATCTGGTGCAGCTTCAGGGTAACTTCACTGCTCTCGGCGCCTCGGTACCACCTGGAGCGAAGCTTCCCACCGGAACGTTCTTGACCTTCATCGTCGACGCTTCCACCGGCCATGTGACCGTGTGGGGCGTGAGCAACAGGAAAGCAGACCTCTCCGCGCTCGGGCCCGTCATCGCGCTGTCCGTGTAAGGTCGCCGACCCCCTCTGACGACCCGCGGGATGACCCAGGACTCATCGCTCGCCGTCCCGTGGTCTCGAGGTCGCGCGTGTCGGAGCGCCTCGCGCCAGCGTCACGCTTGTCGGCCGACCTTCGCGCGCAAGTGCGCCGAGAGCTCGAGCGGTGACGACTACGCGGTAACGCCCGCGAACAGATCCGTCTCCGGCAGCACCGCCGGCTTGCGCGAGATGACCAATTGGAAGAACTCATCGGCGAACTGCTTCATCACGTCGTCCGGCAGTGTGAGCTGAGGCCAGTCGGCGGAGATCTGGCTGCGATGCGCACGCAGGGCGTCGCGCTTGCGTCCGATGACGTTGACGCAATCGACGGTCGTCGTCACGTCCTCATCGGGCGTGAGGAACTCCATCTCGTCAGGATTTGCATCACCGAACGGCGGATCCATTCCGGCCGCTTTCGCCGTTTCGACAATGCGCTCGTACTCGGTGCGCGGAAACGCCGTGTAGTAGAGCTTCTGGACACGCCAAGGAGCGCCCGTCTCCTTGTACATGGGCTTGAGGCGAGCGGCCTCAACCGCGAGCAGCGTCGCGCGGTGGGTCTGGACATGGTCGGGATGCCCGTAGCCGCCGTTGCCGTCATAGGTGACCACAACGTGCGGGCGGAAGCGGCGGATCTGAGCGACCAGCTTCCCGGTTGCCTCGTCGAGCGGCACCATCCAGAACGCGTCGGGGAGGAAGTTGGTCGGCGTTCCGGCCATGCCCGAGTCGCCGTAGCGCAGGAACTCGACGTCATCCACATTCAGGATCCGGCAGGCATCGCGTAGCTCGGCTTCGCGGATCTCGGCGAGGCGCGGGCGCGTCGTCTCCTCGGGCATGTCGGGGTCGACGATGGTGGCGAGCTTACCGTCGGTGCAGCACACGACGCAGGTCTTCACACCGCGGTCGGCATATGTGGCCAGCGTGCCGCCCATCGTGATCGTCTCGTCATCGCAGTGCGCGTGCACCGCCATCAGACGCAGCTCTGTCTCGGCCATCACTCCTCGGCGATGGTGACCGAACGCATCACGTCGTCCTTGCGGATCGCACCGACGACGTCCATGCCTTTGACCACCTGGCCAAACAGGTTGTAGGACTTGGTGAGCTTGTGTCGATCGTCGACCGTGCAGATGAAGAACTGCGAACCGTTGGTGTTGGGCCCGGAGTTGGCCATGGCCACCGCTCCTGGCTCGTACTCACCCTGGACGGGCTCATCGTCGAACTTGTAGCCAGGGCCGCCACGACCCGTGCCTTCCGGGCAGCCGCCCTGGATGACGAAGTCGTCGACGATGCGGTGGAAGGTGAGGCCGTCGTAGAAGCCGTCGCGGGCGAGGAAGACGAAGTTGTTCACGGACTTGGGCGCGCGCGCCGGGTCCAGGGCGATGACGATGTCACCGCGATCGGTGGTGATGGTGGCGATGTAGCGCTTCGCAGGATCGATGACCTGCTCGGCGGCGGTGTACTTCTTGGGCATCGAGGCAGTCTACCCGGGGTGGCCGGGCAGACTGCCTGTCCGCCGTCGGGGTCAGATTGCGGAGGTCGACCCGGTGACGGCGGCGGAGGAGGCGGTCGACGTGGGGGGCGTCGACACCGACGGGTTGGTCAGTCCACCGAAGCGAACGCGGATATAGGTGCTGAGGTTGAGGCTCATCAGCTTGCTGATGCCGGAGGTTGCAGCGCTGCTCAGGGTCGTTTCCTGGGTCTTGGTGATCTTGCCGTTGGCGACCGCCTTGTTGAGGCGAGTGGTGATCTTCGCCATCACCGCGGTCTCGACCGCCTGCGCCTTCGAGCCGTCGATCTTGGCGAGCGTCTCGCCATTGAGCAGGTCCTTGAGGACCACGGTCCGGCTGAGGCCGGTCTCCTTGACCGATTCGCGGAAGAGCGCAAGCGCGATGTGCCTGGCCGCGACGGCTTTGGCGCCGGCATGGCCGGTCTTGGCACTGCTCGGGGCCGGCGTCGCCGCAAGCGTCGAACCGTTGCCTCCGCTGACGCCTGCCGCCAGCGCAGGGATGATGGAGACCGATGCGATGCCGCCAACCGCGACAACCGCAAAGGCGGCCGCGCTCAGCGCGACCCTCTTGGTGAAGAAATTCCCGAACATCCCCGTGCTCCTTTAGTTTTCGACTTGTTTTATGGTGGGCTGTGTCGTCATTCTCTCCGGCAGCGCTGCGCGTTCCCTGAGCCACGGCTGAGACGTGACGGTCGCCCCCGATCCGCCTGCAACACGGAGGCATCACGTGGACGGTGCCGCTGCGCGGCCTGTGGTCGGGCTCTTCGGGGCATTCGACACCGGCGACCTCGGTGAGGTCGCGCTTCGCCGCGTGCTCGAGGCCGAGCTCAGCCGGCGACGCCCCGACATCGACTTGATCGTGCTCGCGCCCTTCGGGGCAGAGCATCCGATTCCGGGCGACGAGGGCCGCCCAGCCCAGCCGCTCGGGGCTGTTAAGGGTGGTGGGTCGCCGGCTCTCGACGCACTGGTCATCAGCGGCGACGTGCTTGGGGACGACGAGGACTGGGCGGCGCAGTATCCAGCCGCGAAGGACGAGATGGTCAGTCGAGGCGTCGCAGCGCTCTCGCTGACAGGAACCAGGGGCGGCCACAGCGCCGCTGCCTCGGTCACCTGGTTCGCAGTCGGGACCGCCGGCGGCGAGCCTGAAGTATCCGGACTGGTCAGCAAGGGCCTGTGGGCCAGGGATACCGTCACCCAACAACGGGTCGGCGGCACGGCGGTGCGGTCCGGTGACCCGCTGCTCCTCGCCGCCCGTGTCCTCTCTGGAGACGCGCTCCGCAGACGTGCCGACCTCCTTCGTCTGTGTGGCGCCCTGCCCACCGGCCGCAGGATCGTCATCGAGGTCGCAACCGGTCTCGCGGCCTCAGCGCCGAGCGAGCAACTCGTCGAGGGGGTCGCGGTCGCGCTTCGTGGTGACCCCAAGCTCTCGGTAGTTGTCGCGACCCTGAACCCCACCGGGCAGCCGTCGCTCGACGCGGTGCTCCGGGTACCCGGACTGGTCGCCGAACGCGTGCATCACCTCCCCGCCTGGGTCGGGCTCGACGATATCGCGGCGGCGATGTCAGGTTCGATCGCCGTCCTTGCAACCACTCCGGCGGGCGCGCACCTGGCTGCCTCACTCGGCGTGCCCGTCGCGGCTCTCGATACCGGGATCGGCGATCGGTTCGACCCCGCGATTCCGGTGCTGCCGGCGGTCGCCGGGATGCTGCAGACGCTCATCGCCGGTGCCCATCCCGCGGCGATCGACAAGGCCATCGAGACACTCGAGGGCGCCTTTGCAGAGCTTGCCCAGCGGCTCCCCCACACCGCGTCGCCGGCAACGACCCCATTCGGTGCGGATCCCGTAGCGTCTGCGCTGGCGATCCTCCAGCGACGTCTCGTCGACGAGCGCACCGCACTGCAGGCCGAGCTCTCTCGCCTGCAGGCCGAGCTCGATCACCTTCGAGCCTCCCCCGAGCATCGGATCGCACGCCCGATCCGCGAGGGGTACCAGCGGTGGCAGCGGCGCCGAACGTGATCCGGTTTCCCGAGGTCGCTCGGCCCGACGTGACCGTGGTGATGCTCACCTACAACCGGTGGGACCTCACCAGCGAGGCGCTCCGGTTGCTCGCCGAGGTCACCGAGCCCGCGCTACGAGGTCGTCATCGTCGACAACGCTTCGACGGACGGCACGCTTGAGGAGCTGGAGCGGGTCGGCGGCGCCCGGATTCTGCGCAACCCGCGCAACCTCGGCTTCGGTCCGGCCAACAACCAGGGCGCCGCGATGGCGCGTGGCCGCCACCTGCTGCTCCTCAACAGCGACGCGTGGGTGCGACCCGGTTGGCTCGAGCCGCTCATCGACCTCGCCGATGCGGACCCGGGAATCGCCGCCGTCGCCCCCAAGCTGCTCTACCCGGATGGACGCCTCCAGGAGGCCGGTTCGATCGTCTGGCGCGACGCGCGAGTCCGGCAGTACGGAGACGGGGACGTCGCCAACCGCCCCGAGTACAACTTCTGCCGGACCGTCGACTACGCATCGGCCGCCTGCCTGCTCGTCCGTCGCTCCGCGTTCAACGCAGTCGGCGGATTCGACCCCAGGTTCGCCCCCGTCTACTGCGAGGACGTGGACCTGTGCCTCACCCTCGCGGCCGGCCCCGGACGGGTCGTCTATGAGCCTCGCTCGGTCGTCGAGCACGTGCGCGGTGGCTCGAGCACCGGCACGGTGCCGAGCACGCGCATCGAACGCAACCGTCGCCTGCTGCGGGCTCGCTGGCGCTCGGTGCTCGACCGGCGGCCGCCGGAGAGCTGGCGTGTCGAGCCGTCCGCCCTCGTCGGAGGTCGCGACGCGGTCACCTGCGAGCGGATCCTGGTCCTGACCGGGCCGCGACCCGACTCTGCCGGGACCGCGGAGCAACGCCGCCTGCACAAGCTGGTGGTGGCGGCGGCTCGGCGCTGGCCCGAGGCGCGGTGGACGGTTGCCTCGCTCGACGGCGAGCCGGCGAGGAGGCCGGATGAGCTCAGCGACGACGGCATCGAGGCCGTGACCGCCGCCCCGGACTGGGAATCATGGCTGGCCGGACGCCGCTACCACTATGGGGTGGTCGCGATGGCCGAAGACCGCTGGTCTGAGGGCTCATTGGACGCTGCAATCAGGGCAACCCAGCCACAGGCGGTGCGCGTTCCGGGGGCTGGCGAGGTCGATCTCGGAGCGGTCGCGACAAGACTTGGTCGCCCCGATCCGGGCATTCGGGCGTAGGTGCGTTAGAGTTTCGATCCCGAGGCGACAAACACGGAGGCACTCATGAAGGTCGTCGTCTGCGTCAAGCAGATCCCCGACCCCAATACCACCGGCCAGCTCGATCCGACCACGCATCTGCTCAAGCGCGAGGGGGTTGAGGTCGTTCTCGATCCTGGCGACGAGTTCGGAGTTGAGGCGGGGCTGCAGCTCGTCGAGGCGCAGGGTGGCGAGGTGACCGTGGTCTCGATGGGTCCAGAGCGCGGGCTCGACGCGGTTCGCAAAGCCTTGGCGATGGGCGCCTCGAAGGGCATCCTGATCTCGGACGACTCGCTGCGAGGGTCTGATGCCCTGACGACCGCCCGGGTGCTCGCCGCGGCGATCCGGCGCGAAGGGTTCGACCTGGTGATCACCGCGACCGAGTCCACCGACGGCTACACCGGCGTGGTACCGCAGATGATCGCCGAGCTGCTCGACGTCCCGGCCGTCACCTTCGCGAAGACGCTCGAGGTGGACGGCACCACGCTCAAGGTCAAGCGCCAGACCGAGGCGGGCTACGACCTCGTCGAGGCCGGGCTGCCCGCCGTCGTGAGCGTGACCGCCGGGGTCAACGAGCCCCGGTATCCGTCGCTCAAAGGAATCATGGGCGCCAAGTCGAAGCCGCTCGACCGGCTCACAGCCGGCGACCTCGGGCTCGACGGCGCCGGGGGCGCCACGGCCGGTCAGAGCATCATGGGGGTCGAATCCGCTCCCCAGCGCGCGGCCGGCTCGATCGTCAAGGACGACGGCGAGGGCTACAAGCGCATCGCTGATTTCCTCGCGGAAAAGAAGGTGATCTGAGCGATGGCTCTGGGAAAGATCTGGGTGTTCGCCGAGGTCGCGGGCGGCAAGCCCGCGCCGGTCGCCCTTGAGCTGCTGACCAAGGCGCGATCGCTCGCCGCGACGGTGGAGGCGGTCGCGTTCGCGCCGGATGCCGCCGACGCCGCTGCGGAGCTGGGCGCCCACGGCGCGACGACCCTCTACGCGGGGACCGATCCCCTCTGGGGTGAACTGCTCCTCGGCGGCCCGGCGGCAGATGCGCTTGCCGCGCTCATGCACGAGCACAAACCAGATCTGGTGCTCTTCGGCATGACCTACACCTCGCGCGATGTGGCCGGACGGCTGGCGGCGAAGCTCGGCGTCCCGGTGATCGCCAACGGCCTCGACGTGACCGACGGCGACGGCGTCTCGGTCCACTCCTCGGTCTTCGGTGCCACCCTCAACGTCGCGACGCGCTTCGAAGGCGGCGGGCCGGCCCTGGCCATCATTCGCCCCAAGTCCTTTGTGGCCGAGCCCAGTGGTGGCGGCCCGGCGGCGGTCACCCAGGTGACCTCGCCGATCGATGAGAAGCACAAGGCGACGCGTGTGACCGATCGGGTCGCCGACGTCGCCGCGGGCCCGAAGCTCGAAGAGGCGCCGATTGTCATCAGCGGCGGGCGCGGGCTCGGCGATCCCAAGAATTTCGAGCTCCTCGATCAACTCGCCGCGGTGCTCGGCAACGCTGCAGTCGGAGCGAGCAGAGCAGTCGTCGATGCAGGTTGGGTGCCGTACGCGATGCAGGTCGGACAGACCGGCAAAACCGTCAAACCTGCCGTGTACCTCGCGTTCGGTATCAGCGGCGCCATGCAGCACACTGTTGGAATGAAGGGCGCGAAAGCAATTGTTGCGGTCAATAGAGACGAGAACGCGCCGATCTTCAAGCTCGCCGATCTGGGAGTCGTGGGCGATGCCCTGAAAGTGCTCCCTGCGCTCGTCGAGGAGCTGCAGAGGCGGCGGTCATGAGCACTGCACTGGATCGATTGCAATTGCCCGACAGTCCGCTGGCGCCGAAATTCGCAGGTATACTCGGATCTGCGATGGACGACAAGGTCATTGTCGACCTTCTGGGCCAGGTCGGTAACCTCTTTACGTCGAGTCTGGAGCTGAAGGAGACGATCGACTTCATGCTCAAGGCCGCGGCCGACCTCGTCGACTGCGATGCTGCCACGGTCTTCCTCCTCGAGGAGGACGGCCGTGCCCTGTCTGCTATCGCGACGTACCCATTTACCGACAACCTCGGTCAGGTTGCGAGATTCGAGCTCGGCGAGGGCATCGTGGGGTGGGCGGCGCAACGCCGCAAGCTCGTTTCTGTCGCAGATGCCACCAAGGACCGTCGCTTCAAAACCCTCGGTCTTGCATACGCCCCTCGCTCGTGCCTGGTGATGCCGCTGGAGTCGCCGCAACGACTCGTCGGCGCGCTCACCCTCGCGCGGCGCGAGGTGCAGCCGTTCACCAGCATCGAGCAGGCGCTGATGCGGATCATCGCGAGCCAGGCTGCGATCAGCATCGACAACGCGAGGCTCTACACGGCGCAGCGCGCGCAGCTCGGCGAGATCGCCACGCAGAAGCGCGAGGTCGAGGTGGCCAACGCGCAGATCGCCGAGATCTCCAGGCTGAAGAGCGAGTTCCTCGCAAACATGAGCCACGAGTTGCGCACGCCGCTCAACGCGATCCTGGGATTCAGCGAAATCCTCAAGGACAACCTCGTGCGATCTGACGCCGCAGCAGCGCCAGGAATGCCTTCAGAACATTCACGCCTCCGGCAAGCACCTGCTCGAGCTCGTCAACGACGTGCTCGACCTCAGCAAGATCGAGGCGGGTCGAATGGAGCTCGCCTACGACCGCTTCGGCGTGCAGGATGCGGTCAAAGAGGTCCATAACGTGATCCGCTCGCTGAGCGAGCGTCGCGACATCGACCTGAGCATCGACGTCGTCCCGGTCCACCTCGAGATCCGCGCGGACAAGAGCAAGTTCAAGCAGGTGCTCTACAACCTGCTCAGCAACGCCATCAAGTTCACGCCGCAGGGCGGCAAGGTCTGGGTCTCGGCGCGCACCGACAGCGAGGACCTGATCGTCGACGTCGGCGACACCGGGGTCGGCATTCCCGCCGAACACCACAAACGCATCTTTGACGAGTTCTACCAGCTCGACCATGCGACCACCCGGCAGGTCGAGGGCACGGGCCTCGGGCTTTCGCTCACGCGTCGGCTCGTCGAGCTGCACGGTGGGAGCATCTCGCTGGAGAGCGACCCGGGCCGCGGCTCGGTGTTCACGTTCCGGCTACCTCTGGCAGGAATTGAGGTACTGAATGGCCATCGCCACAATCGCATCCTGCTCGTCGAGGACAATGCCAGCAATCGCGACCTCGCAAAGATGGTCCTGCTCGGGAGCGGCTTCGACGTCGACATCGCGGTCGACGGCGAGGAGGGCCTCCACAAGGTGCGGTCCAAGGTCTACGATCTCGTGCTCATGGACGTGGAGCTGCCCGGCATGGACGGGCTGACTCTCACCCGTATGCTCAAGGCGGATCCAAAGACGGCAGGGGTTCCCGTGGTCGCGCTCACAGCGAATGCGATGAAGGGCAATGAACAGGAAGCACTCGCAGCCGGTTGCTCCGGCTATATCACCAAACCAATTGAGGTGGCCAACTTCGTGAAGCGCATCTCCACATTCATCGAGGTGCCTGTCGGATGAGCGGGGCGGGAAAGACCATTCTCATCGTCGAGGACGACCAGCCGAGTCGCGAGATCGTGCGTCTCGCGACCAGCGCACAGAATCACACGCTCATCGAGGCAGCAACCGGCGTCGAGGGACTCAATCTCGCTCGCGAGCAGAATCCCGACCTGATCATCCTCGACGTGAATCTCCCGGGCATGAGCGGCCTCGACGTGTGCCGGCGTCTGCGCGCCGAAGGCGCACGCGTGCCGATCATCATGCTCACCGCGAAGAGCGACACCATCGATGTGGTCGTCGGCCTCGAGCTGGGCGCCGATGACTACGTGACCAAGCCTTTCGAGGTCCGCGAGCTGATGGCGCGCATCGGGGCGCACCTTCGCCGCAGCGAGATCTCCGCACAGGAACAGCCTCGCGACCGCTTCGAGTTCCCCGGACTCACGATCGACCTCGGACGCCGCCAGGTGTTCCGCGATGGTGAGGAAGTGATGCTCACGCTCACCGAGTTCAACCTGCTCGCGCTGCTCGCGTCTCGGCCGGGGCAGGTCATGAGCCGCGGAGAACTGCTCCGTCGCGTGTGGGGCTACGAGGTCGAGATCGAGACCCGTACCGTCGACGCCCACGTCTACCGCCTGCGTCGCAAGATCGAGCCCGACGCCGAGAAACCCACATACATCCACTCGGTGCCGGGGATCGGGTACCGCTTCTCAGGGTAGGCGCGCTTCGCAGTCTCGTTGGCTTTGTGGTGCGGCGAGAGGGGGACGATCGAACCTCTGCTCAAACACCGGGCTCGCTCGCTCGGTCGCGCAAACAGAGTATCGCGCTCCTCTCTCGCGACCCGGAACTCGCTGAGTGCCGATCGTCCCCCTCTCGCCCTACAGCCATCGTTGCCGTAGGTCTTCGCGCGGGTGGTCCTCGATGGATCGCTCATCTCTTTTCTTGCCGGCTGCCCTGCCGTAAGCATCCGCACGCGCCTTCAACAGCTGGCCTTTGCAAGTCACTCCTTCCTCTACGCAGCTTTCGACTGGCGGCCGTCGTGCAGCGGCGGGCGCGTCGAGCAGGGATTCAGCAGTGAGGCAGAGGCACGACGGGTGTAAGGCGGCAGGGGACGGGGGGCACTCAGCGAATTTGGTAGCGACCGAGAGAGCGCGACAATCTGCTTGCGCGACCGAGGGAGCGGACAAGCTGAGCAGAGTGGCCCCCGTCCCCTGCGGCCTCACCACAGAGCGCGAGCGTTAAGCCCTCAGTAGATAAATCCCATGATGGAGGGGTCCGAAGTGTCGATGGTGCGGTAGTCGAACTCGTCCCCAGCCCCCGCCGTCGGCGCGGTAGTTCATCTCGGAGATCTCGAAGGTGCCGTCGAGGTTGACGTGCTCCACGTAGGCGACGTGGCCGACCCATCCGATGTTGAAGACCACGATCGCGCCCTGCACGGGGAGATGCCCTTCAGGACGCTTGCCACGCGCGGCGCGCCACCAGTTGATGGCGTTGCCGCTCCAGTCGACCGCGCGTCGGGTTGCCACGTAGTAGGTGCACTGACCGTAGGGGAAGCCGTCGTGGTACGGGGTCTGTGGGGGAACCGCCGGCACACTGTTCTCCGCGTCCACAAAATACGACCCGATGAGCGCGCCGTCGGGCGCGCGGGAGAGCGGGACCTGGAGATAGGAACCGCCGGCCATCGGGGCATCGCTGGTCAGCTTGTTGTAGTCGAGGATCACCGCGGGGTCCAGGCGAACACGCGCCGCGAATGCCGTGGGGGTCTCTCCGGGAAGCACCTCGACGAGCGCTGCCGGTCCCGGCGGGATCAGCAGCGTCGACCCGGCCTTGGGCACCGCGTTGGGGATGAGTTGATTGCCCCATTGGATCGCCGAGGTAGGGACGTGATATGCCGCCGAGAGCGAGGCGATGGTCTGTCCCGGCTGGACCACGACCGTCTTGATCGGCTCCACTGCGATCGCGGTCACGGTCGTCGCATTCTCGACGACCGCGTTGATCTGAATTGCGGCGAGGTTGCGGAGCAGGGGCGCCCCGGGAACCTGTGGGGGTCGAGCTACGAGCACAACGAGCACCGCCGCTGTGGCGATTACCCAGAGGTGCCGTACCAATCGATGAACGTGGGTCGCGATCGCTGCTCCCCTCGCCTAGGCAGTTACACGCACTGAACCGGGGCGATGTGCCCTTGCCTCCCCCGGTGACCGCGGGACCGTACCAAAACGAGCTTGGCGCCGTCAAAGTGAGCCCGTGAATCAGGTTGCGCCTCCGATCCTTGCCACCGTGTTCCGGGGCGACGCGATCGAGGCCCAGGTGCGTGGCCACATCGCCGTCACCGACGCTGCAGGCACCGTCCTTCACTCGGCGGGGTCGCCGGACGTGGAGACGACGCTCCGGAGCTGTGTCAAGCCGATCCAGGCGCTGCCCTTCCTGCGTCTGGCCGCCGACCGCCTCGGGGCGGGCGGTCCGGAGATCGCCGTCGCATGTGCCTCGCATCAGGGAGAGGACGAGCACGTCGCAACCGTCCGCGGGCTGCTGGCCAGGGCGGGGGTGCCGGAGGAGGCGCTCGGGTGTGGACCGCAGATTCCTTCTGATGACGCGACCGCCCGACGCCTCCTCGCGGCAGGTGGCGTGCCCCGCCCGATCCACAACAACTGTTCCGGCAAGCACGCCGCGATGCTGGCGACCTGCGCGGTGATGGGATGGCCCCTCGATGGCTACATGGAACTGGGACACCCCTGCCAGCAGGCGGTGAGCCGGGCTCTCCAGGAGATGCTCGGCATCGACCTCGACACCGCGCATCGCGGCATCGACGGCTGCGGGCTGACGACCTATGGCATCCCCCTGATGGCGATCGCTCGCGGCTTTGCCGTCGCCAGTGCGGACGCGGCATTCCGCCGGGCCCAGGAAGCGATGGCGGCTCATCCCTTCCTCGTCGCTGGGACGGGACGGTTTGACACAGCGTTACTCGAGGTCGCCGGCGCCGACCTGACCGCCAAGATCGGAGGCGCCGCGGTCTGGGCGGCAGTCGTGCGCACGGGCGGCCCGGGCATCGCGATCAAGCTCGAATCAGGCAGCGGTGAGGCGATTCCGGTCGTCGCGATCGCCCTGCTTCAGCAGCTCGGGGTGCTCTCATTCGACCTTCCGGAACGGCTGCGGCCGTTCGCCACATTGACCATGCGCAACTGGGCGGGACGCGACGTGGGGGAGATACGGGCTGATCCACGCGCATCGGCCACCTCCTTTTGACGATGCCTCAGCCCGGGTGTATGGTTCGTCTCGGGAATAGTTGATACCGATGTCAATTTCTGAGCTGACCGGTGCGACTGGAGCGTTTACCCGGCTGAGGAGAGTTGGGATCGGTGCCTGATAAGAGCCACGTCGGCCGCCGGTATGAAGCGCCGGGTCAGCACATCGCACCGGAATCGGCGCGGGCGGTCGCCAGGGCGATCGCAGGCGAGACCGAGGTCAGAGAGCCCGATGCGGTGCCACCGACATTCGCGGCCGTCTACTGCCTCGGCCCGACCCTGGCGAAGCTCTTCGGCGATCCCGAGGTGGGCATGGACCTCGCCGGGCTCATCCACGGCGAGCAGTCGTTCGAGTGGCCGGAGCCGGTCCGCCCCGGCGACATCGTTGACGCGGCGGCGGAGATCACGAGCGTCGACACGAGGCGGGGCATGACCTTCGTGCGCCTCGCGATGGAGGCGATCCGTCCCGCCGACAATGCAGTGGTGTGCCGCGGGACCTCGCTGATGATCGTTCGGGCCGCCGCATGAGCGTACCCACCGCGTCCGAGGTCGCAGTCGGCGACATCGTCACCCCGTTCTCCATGACGGTGACCCAGGGCCAGGTCAACGCCTACGCCGACGCCTCCGGGGACAACAACCCTATCCACCTCGATCCGGAGTTCGCGCGATCGGTCGGCCTCCCGGGCACGATCGCCCACGGCATGCTCGAGATGGGGATCCTCGCGGAGGCGATCGCATCCTGGGCGGGCGGAAACGCCAATCTCCTCAGCCTCTTCTGCCGGTTCAGCAAGCCGCTGCTCCCCGGCGACACCATCATCTGCACGGGGACCGTCGTCAGCGTCGACAACTCGGGAGTGGCCACCCTCGAGGTGGCGGCATCCTCGGATCGCGGCGACCGCGTTTTGACCAACGGCCGGGCGACCGTCCGGCTTTCACGCTAAGGGACCACGCACATGGCACTCGACTTCTCGCTCACCCGTGAACAGGAGGAGATCCGAGCGCTCGCGCACGAGTTCGCCGAGAAGGAGATGCGCCCGGTCGCCGAGCGTTACGACGAAGCGGAGGAGACCCCGTGGGACGTGATGCGCAAGGCGCACGCCCTGGGGCTCGATGCGACCGCGAGCTTCCCCGAGCAGTACGGCGGGGGCGGCATCGACCTGGTCACCAACCTGATCCGCGAGGAGGAACTGTCCTGGGGCGATGCCGGGATCGCGACGTCGATCGGTGCCACCGGTCTCGCCGCCACGGCGATCCTCGCGATGGGCACCGAGGAACAGAAGCAGAAATACATCTCCATCCTCACCGGATCCGAGCTGAAGATCGGCGCCATGGGCCTCACCGAGCCGAACAGCGGCTCGGACTCGCTGGCACTGGAGACCACCGCGACGAAGGTCGACGGTGGCTACGTGCTCAACGGGACCAAGCAGTTCTGCACCAACGGCGGGATCGCGGATGTCCAGGTTGCATTCGCCACGACCGACAAATCGCTCGGCCCCGTCGGGGTGGCCGCCTTTGTCATCGAGAAGGGCACCGCGGGCATGCGTCAGGGGCGCAAGGAACGCAAGCTCGGCGTGCGCGCGTCGCACACCGCGCAGGTCATCTTCGAGGACTGCTTCATCCCCGACAACCAGCGCCTCGGCTACAACGAGAGCGGCGAGGAAACCGGCCCGGGGCGGGTCGGGGCCATGGTGATGCTCGAGGCGACGCGGCCGATGGTCGCGGCCGGTGCGCTCGGCATCGCACGGGCCGCGTTCGAGTTTGCCCGCGACTACTCGCTGCAGCGCTTCGCGTTCGGCAAGCCGCTCTCGAAGCACGAGGCGATCGCCTTCAAGCTCGCCGACATGGCGACCGAGATCGACGCCGCCCGCCTGCTCACCTGGCGAGCCGGGTGGATGGTGATGAACGGCATCCCGCTCTCCCGTGGCGAGGGCTCGATGGCGAAGCTGTTTGCCGGCGACATCGCGATGAAGGTCACCGTCGACGCCGTCCAGATCCTCGGCGGATACGGATACATCAAGGACTACCCGGTCGAGCGCTTCATGCGCGACGCCAAGATCTACCAGATCTGGGAGGGAACCGCGGAGATCCAGCGCCTGGTGATCAGCCGCTACGTGCTCGGGGAGCGCACCGCCACCGCGACGCGTCCGCGCGTGGTTGCGGACACCGACTCGATACCGGTGGCAGCCGCGAGCTGAGGCAAGTCCTCGTCAGCCGGTGACGGCTGGGATGCCCGAGGATCTGGTCACGCCTCCGTCGTGTCCCATGACGATGTACGGGGCGCCAAAGGGGTCGTCCATGAAGCAGCTCTCGTGCAATCCCCACTGCGTGACCGATGTGTACGGGCCCGGCGGGAGCGTTGCCCCCCACGCTGAGGAGTCGGGAGGTTGGACGATGGGGGCAGCGCCCTTGGCGGGGGTCGTGGTCGACACATATCGCTCGGTGCCACAGGTCAGCGTCCACCCGTACGGAACCTGATCCCGGTCATTGTTCGCCGATGCGGACCAGACCCCGTCCTCGGCCAGATCGACCGAATAGACGACGCGGTGCACCTGCCCTTCGGCTGCGTGGGTCTTGTCGGTGGCGACCTGGGTCAGTCCGACCGACGAGGTGAAGACGCCAGGCGCAAATTGGCTGGTCGGCGCAGTGCCGTCGGTGGCCCAGTGCTGGTAGTAGGCGGCGAGATCTCCGGGCAATTCGTTGTGGGTGGGGCTCGGGACGTCGAAACCACTCGTCATCGTCTCGGGCGTCGCATACACCCAGGCTGTCGGTGCTCCGATGGAGTACCCGGTCTCGAGCGACAGCATCCAATGGGCGGTCGCAGAGGCACGTGTGAAAACCGTGAGCGAAACGTCGGACGAGGTGACGTCGACCGGACCCGTCGTCAATTCGGCGATGAACCATGCCGGGTACGCGGTCTGCCTCGGGATGAAGAGGTCATGCGTCGCAATGGTGCGCGGCGTGTAGTCATTGCATCCGCACGCCCGCGCCAGCAGATCGGCTGTGTCTCCCTGCAGCGCGCTGCCGGTCTCGAAACCGGCGAGGGGGGTGGCGTCGTCCGTGTCGAGCGCCTGCTCGCGAACCGGCCACATCGTGTCGACGATCCGCATCGCCAGTGCCTGGTCGATGGTGACGTGCGGCGTCTGAGGGGTCGCGTTCAGGACGGCGAGGAGCGAGGCGACGCTGGAATCGCTGGGCGGCGACGACCTGCCGGACGGCAGTGGCCCAGAGGATGACGCGGCCGGGCCGACGTTGGGGATGTTCAGCAGGGCGTGGTTGGGCACGGCGCTGCTGATCACGTGTGCAAGCAGCAACGAGCCCGCCGCGGTAAGTCCAATCAGGGAGAGCACCAGCGCGACCGCCAGTGCAGGAGTCCATCCGCGATGGGTGGTCGCAGGGGCAGACGGCATGGCTGGTCCCCATGCGGGGGGCGTGCCGGGGGAGACGGGAGGCGGCGGCGCCGGTAGCGGAGTGTCATCCAGTGAAGGCGGCTGGGGCAACACACCCCTGAGGGTAGGCGCGCTGCCTCCCCGTTGAACGGGCGACACCGCTCTGTCATGAACCTGATCTACGGACCGAGCGCTAAGCTCTCCGATCGCGCCGTCACAAGCCTCTCCAGGAGCGTTGCATGTTCGATCTGACCGGTAAGGTCGCCGTCGTTACCGGGGGATCGCGTGGTCTCGGGAGGGCGGACTGCCTCCAGCTCGCTCGGGCGGGGGCGGACGTCGTCGTTACCGATATCCTCATCGAGTTCGGACCCGGACCTCGAGCACACCGCCGAGGAAGCACACTCGGCGCTCGCGCAGCTCTTCACCTCGCAACACGTCGTCTATGCGGAGAAGACGAGCGAGGAGATCCGGCAGATGGGACGCCGGTCGGCCGCGATGAAGATGGACGTCACCAATCGCGAGCAGGTGCGCGAAGTCTTCGCCACCATCAAGAAGGACTTCGGGTCCATCGATATCCTGGTCAACAACGCGGGGACCCTCGACCACATCGCGCAGATCGAACACCAGAACGACGATCTGTGGGACCGCGACTTGCGCGTGAACACGAGCGGTGCATTCAACTGCACCAAGGCCGCATGGCCGTACATGCGCGAGCAGGGCTGGGGCCGCGTGATCTACATGGCGTCGGTCGCGGGCACCCTTGGCGGTTTCGGGCAGGCTTCATATGCCGCGACCAAGGCGTCGCTGATCGGGCTAGGCAAGTCGATGGCGCTCGAGGGCGCGCGATTCGGCATCACCGCGAACATCATCGCGCCAGGCATCATCGGCACCGAGGCGTGGCAGATGGGTGACGCAAAGATGAACGATCGCATGGTGCTTCGCACCGCGATGCGCAGCGCCGGAGAGCCGGAGGACATCGCCAATGCGATCGTGTTCCTCGCGTCTCCGGAGGCGCGCTATATCACCGGTCAGGTGCTCACCGTTGCGGGAGGCATCGACCTCTTCGTCTACTGACACGACCGATCCGACCACGACGCGTCAACCGGTCGATGTCGGCGTGACGTACTGGTCGCGCGAGGTCGGTCCGTACATCTGGCACGAGTACGACGCGGCGCGCACCAACGCGGACCTCCGTGCCATCAAGGCGAGCGGTCATCGCACCGTGCGGACGCACTTGCTGTGGGATGCGTTCATGCCCACGCCGTCGCGGGTTGAGCCGGCGCGCCAGCGCAATCTCGAGCATTTCCTTGGCGTTGCGGCCGAACTCTCGCTGCAGGTGATCCCCGTGCTCTTCGTGCAGACGCTGGGCGGGTGCGTGATGCTCCCGGCATACGCGATCGACGTCGATGCGCGGCGTCCGGGTGTGCGCGCCGTGACCGATGCGGTCACGCAACCGGGCGGACCGCGTTACGTCTATACCGACCAACTGATGCTCGAGGTATGCGCACGCTGGATCGACGAGATGCTCAGCGCATTCGCGGGACATCCGGCGATCGCGAAGTGGGACATCGGCCATGACCCTGCCGGCGGGGTGCGACCACAGCGCATCGAGCACCTGCGCACCTGGACCGTGATGATGAGCGAGCGCATCCATGAGCGCGAGCAACGCTGCATGCTGTCGTTGAGCGCGGATGACCTCGTGATCGCTCGCGCGGTGCGGCCGGCTGAGATTGCGCGTCTCGTGGACGTCGTGGGTCTCGACCTGAGCGGCAACGCACTGGCGCAGGTCGGGGGCGTGCTCGAGCCTGCTGCAGCCACGTTTCTCGCGCAGCTCGGCGAGTTGCTCACCGGCTCCGCGCCGTTGTTCGCGCACCTGCACGCCAAGGAACGAACCGTTGCGAGCGACGATGACGATGAGCTCGACGACGACGCGCCGACGCGGCGATTCGTTGCGGGCGCAGTCGACGCGCTGGTCGATTGCGGGTGCGCGGGGCTGATGGCCGCGATGTGGAGCAGTCCGGGTCCGCGCGCAGCCGGGGTACCACCCTTCGACCGGCGCCACGGCCTGGGCGACGCGGGGCTCATGGATGCATCAGGTGCCGAGACGGCATTCGGTGGTGTCTGGCTCGAGGAGGCGCGTCGCGAGCGCGAGCGTTCCGTCCCCAACCCATGGCCCGCGAACATCGATGTCGAGGACTACTACGCGAATCTTCCCGAGAGCTTGCACGAACTTCGCGCGGCCTGGGAACGCGGCTCAAGTGAATACCCTGCTATGCTGCGATGAGCACCGGAACGGCGAGAAATCGTCATCCTTCGGTGCTTCCATCGCGGTCTTTTGCGGGTTCCCGTTGCTGACAGGGGACGCTCCCATAGTGGTCGTGAACGCGGTGGGCGTCCGTGTCGGCGAGAGTCCTGGAGGACATGCTGTGACCGCTGGAAGAATCAAGAAGATTATTCCCGACCGTGGATTTGGTTTCGTTCGCGCGGACGATGGCAACGAGGTGTTCTTTCATCGCACCGAGCTGACCACCGTCGACTTCGACGCCCTCCAGGAAGGCGAGCAGGTGACGTTCGACATCGTCAACTCGCCCAAGGGCCCGCGCGCGCGCAACCTGCAGAAGGTCTGATTTCAGCGGGGTAACCCGCTGCGGTCTCTCCTAGCCGTCGCTGCGCAGCGCGCGCAGCCGGGCTACTGCCGCGTCCACGCGTTCCGCTTCGCGCCCGCGCAGGCGGATGACGAGCTCTCGTCGCTCGACTTGCGGATATGAACCGACGGTCACGTCGGGGAATTCCGCCTCGAGCACGAGCATGGGCTCGGACATCTCCAACTCGGGCACCGATCGGTAGCGCACCTCGCGCACGACCGGCGCGACCCCGCCGGCGAAGTACTTGGGGATCAACTCTTCCTCAACGATGGTGCTGAACTCGCGCGGGATGCCGGGAAGCACGAAGAGCCACCGGTCGTCGCCGATCGCGATCGCCAGCGGCGGCGCCATGCCGACCCGGTTGGGCAGCACCGTCGCACCCGCCGGGACCACCGCACAGCGCCGGTTGGCCTCCGATACCTCAGGTTTGTCGATCCAGCCGGCCGCGTGCATCCGCCGCGCCAGGGCTTCGATGTTTCCGTAGGCGACCGCGTTGAGCTCGAGTGGCAGCCCGAGCGCGTCGGCCACGGCCTGAAAGGTGCGGTCGTCGGGCGTTGGGCCGATCCCGCCGCAGACGGCAATTCGTGTGATCTCCGGGTCGTCGACGGCGCGCCGGATCGCGGCGATGATCGCGCCGGGTTGATCGGGGACCACCTCGATGTGCGCTACCGGCCGCCCTGCGGCGAACGCCTGGCGCGCCAGCAGGCTCGAATTGGTGTCCTGCGTGTGCCCGCTGAGGATCTCATCGCCGACCGTCACGATGGCGGTCAGGCCGGCGGCTTTCGGCACCGCCTCAGCATAGGGGTTGGTGTGCGGCAGGACCGGCCGGGTACAATGCGGCGGCCCCGGGGTGGCGCGCATTACAGCCGCCCGGGCACTTACTCACCGTCCTGAGGAGACCTGAGCGCATGCCGACCCTTGATCGCGCCATCCTGCTGCCCATCGGAGCAGCCGGTTTGGTGGCGCTCCTCTTCGCGGTGTATCTGATCTTCTGGGTCCTCCGGCAGCCCGAGGGCAACGACCGGATGAAGGAGATCGCCAAGGCGATCCAGGAAGGGGCCCAGGCATACCTCAATCGCCAGTACACGATCATCGCCGGGATCGGCGCGGTCATCTTCCTGTTCCTCACCTTCACGCTCGGATGGAAGACGGGGTCCTCTTCCTGATCGGCGCCGTGCTCAGCGGGGCTGCGGGGTATGTGGGGATGAACATCTCGGTGCGCTCCAACCTGCGCACCGCCGAGGCGGCTCGTGGTGGGGTCAACCCCGCGCTGCAGCTTGCCTTCAGGGGTGGGGCGGTGACCGGTTTCTTCGTTGTGGGCTTCGGTCTGATCGGCGTCGCCCTGGCGTATGGGCTCTTCCAGGACTTCAACGCGCTGGTCGGCTTTGCCTTCGGGGCCTCACTCATCTCCGTCTTCGCCCGCCTCGGCGGCGGCATCTACACCAAGGCGGCGGATGTCGGCGCGGACCTGGTCGGCAAGCTCGAGGCCGGGATCCCCGAGGACGACCCTCGCAACCCGGCGGTGATCGCGGACAACGTCGGTGACAACGTCGGCGACTGCGCGGGGATGGCGGCGGACCTCTTCGAGACGTACGCGGTCACGGCGGTCGCCACCATGCTGCTCGGCAGCCTGCTCTACAAGGTCGGCGGCAAGCCCGACCTGGTATTCGTGTTCTACCCGCTGATGCTCGGGGCGGTCAGCATCGTCGCCTCGATCATCGGCACGTTCTTCGTGCGCATGGGACGCGGCACCTGGATCATGGGCGCCCTCTATCGCGGGCTGATCGTGTCGGCGATCGTCGCGCTGGCGGGATTTCTGCTGATCACCGTGCTGCTCAACAACGGCGGGTACCTGACCCACTTCGACCATCCGGTGTTCAACCTCTTCTGGTGCGCGGTCATCGGCATCGTCATCACGGTGCTGATCGTCGCGGTCACCGAGTTCTTCACCGGCGCGCAGTTCTGGCCGGTGCGCACCATCGCCCGCGCGTCGCAGACCGGGCACGCGACCAACATCATCGCGGGGCTCGCGATCGGCATGGAGGGGACGGCGATTCCGGTGCTGATCATCGCGATCGGCATTCTCGCGTCAGCAGCTCTGGGCGGTCTCTATGGCATCGGCATTGCCGCGACGGCGCTGCTGAGCATGACCGGCATCGTGGTGGCCATCAACTCGTATGGACCGATCACCGACAACGCCGGCGGCATCGCCGAGATGGCCGACCTCCCCGAGAGCGTCCGTCAGGTCACCGATCCCCTCGACGCGGTCGGGAACACGACCAAGGCAGTGACCAAGGGCTACGCAATCGGCTCGGCTGGAACTCGCCGCGCTGGTGCTCTTCGCGAGCTACACCGACATCCTGAACAACACGCTGCATGGCGCAGGCCTGCGTCTCGATTACGTTTGACCTCACCGCCCCGCCGGTCATCGCCGGACTGCTCCTCGGCGGCATCATGCCGTTCCTCTTCGGCTCCCTCGCGATGCTGGCGGTCGGCCGCGCAGCGGGCGAGGTAGTGGTCGAGGTGCGGCGTCAGTTCCGCGAGATCCCCGGGATCATGGAGGGCACCGCCAAGCCCGAGTACGGCAAGTGCGTCGCGCTGGTGACCGCGGCCGCGCAGCGGGAGATGATCATTCCCGGCATCCTCCCAGTGATCGCGCCGCTCGTGGTCGGCTTCCTCCTCGGGCCGCAGGCCCTCGGCGCAATGCTGCTCGGGACGATCGTTGTCGGCCTCTTCGTTGCGCTCCAGATGACCACCGGCGGCGGGGCGTGGGACAACGCCAAGAAGTACATTGAAGAGGGCAACTTCGGCGGCAAGGGTTCCAATGCGCATGCCGCGGCGGTGACCGGTGACACCGTCGGTGACCCGTACAAGGACACGGCCGGCCCCGCGATCAACCCGATGATCAAGGTGATGAACATCATCGCGATCCTCGCCATCCCGACGATCGCGCTACACCACGTTTTCTTCTAGATCCGAACTCCGTCGGGAGCACTGAACGCCCGCATCTCGAAACCTCGGCATACTTTCCATATGGCACAGACGGTTGCTCCTGCCGGTGAGGCGGGCGAGCTCCGACAGCCTCACGAACGGTCCCACCACCGTGATCTTCAGGGTGGGGCCGCACGCGCGGCGGTCTTCGGCATCAGCGACGGCCTGCTCACCAACATCTCGCTGATCCTCGGGGTTGCGGGTGCGAACCCGGTCCCGTCGGTCGTCCTGCTCGCGGGGCTGGCGGGCCTCGTCGCGGGCGCGTTTTCCATGGCGGCGGGGGAGTACGTCTCGATGGCCGCGCAGTCGGAGCTCCTGCAGCGCGAGCTCGAGATCGAGCGTCGGGAGCTCGAGCGACATCCTGAGGACGAGACCCGAGAGCTCGCGGCCACCTACCGGCTTCGCGGCGTCGAGGAGGCTGACGCTCGTCGCATCGCCGAGGCGATCATGCGCAACCCCGAGGTTGCCCTCGAGGTCCATGCACGCGAAGAGCTCGGACTGCAGCCCGGCAAGACTGGAAACCCGTGGCAGGCGGCCGGGTCGTCGTTCGTCATGTTCAGCATCGGAGCGGTCATCCCGCTCCTCCCCTGGTTCTTCACAAGCGGAACGACCGCGGCGCTGCTGTCGATCGTGCTCGGCGCCGTCTCAGTGCTGGCGGTCGGCTGGACGGTCGCCATCTTCACCGGTCGATCCAGGGTCCGATCGGCGCTCCGCCAGCTGGCTTTCGCGACCGTCGCAGCGGGCGTGGCATTCGGCGTCGGCCACCTGGTCGGTAATCTGGTGAATGTGCGCGGAGGTTGATCCTCTCTGTCGCGTCATTCGAGGCAAACGCTTCCCAAAGAACTAAAGTCGCAGCATGCGGAAAGCTGCAGGTGGCGCCGTGGTTGCTCTGGCGTACGCACTCGTCGTACTGGGTTCCCTGTCGGCGTCAGCCAAGGCTTCCGCAAGCTCAGCAACGCTGACCCTGGTCGGCGCGTCGTCGGGCGTCATCGGAAGCAACGTCACCTATCACTACAACTGGGATCTGGCGGACTGTGCAGCGGCGGGGGTCGCAGCCGGGGATACGGTCGTCCTCACGTGGGTGAACCCGCAGTCGAGCGAACCGATTGGGATTTCCCCCATGGCGATCGGCGGGGCCGGCGGAAGCTGCTCCGCCACGGTGAGCGGGCCGGTGCCCGGCGATGCCACGGCGGGTGATGACGATGTCTCCACAGCGGCGGTGGACAGTGGTGCTTTGCCGGTCGGCGGGAGCGAAGCCATCGCCAACCGAGCGTTCCATGTGGCTCCGTCCCCGACGCCCAGGCCGACACCCAAGCCGACCCCTCGCCCCACGACGAACCCCAGGCCATCGGCCTCCCCGTCCTCGACAGATCGGCGCGCTGGTTCGCCGGTACGGGATCCGAAGAGCTCGCCGTCAGTCGCCACGAGCGTCCCTCACACCGCAGACGCGACGCCGGGCGGGCGATCCGCGCGCACGGCCTCGAGCGCAGCGGCCCCCGTCGCGGACCGCGCAAGCCTGCTCGCGGGGATCCCCGGCGGGTGGTTCGGGCTCGGAACCGTCTCGGGCGTCACACTGCTCTCGGCGATCGGGGCTGCATTCCTCACCCTCGAACGCCGGCGTTTTGCACGTATGTATCCAAAGGACGGAACGAACCGAGGCCGTTGAGGATTGTGCGGGGAGGCTGGTCGTCTGTGGCCTGACCGCTCCTCTAAACTCGGGAGAGGGTGGACGAGTATCAACTGGAGATCCAGTCGTTGCGCCGGACGCTCGCTCGATTGCGCGATGAGGAGGCCGACCCGGCGCTGATCGAAGAGTACGAGACTGAGTACCGCAACCTCAGCTCCCTCTACAAGGCCGCGACCGACACCTTCGACGCAGACATGAGCGAGCCGAGACTTCCGGACGCGCTCGCCTCACTCGGGTTCGGCGACTGGACGCTCAGCAACGTGTACAGCTTTGTGTACGACGCGTCGATGGAGCTGCCGGTTGACGACGGGCGCGAACTGGCCCGGCGCATTGACGAGACCGACTACGCCGCTTCGTTGCTGGCCGTGCTCGAGGCCGAGGACTGACGCTCCGGGACCTTCTTGCCGGGGTTGAGCACGTGGTGCGGATCGAGGGCGGTCTTGATCCGGCGCATCAACGCCACCGTCCCCGGGCCGAGCTGGCGCTCCACATACTCGAGCTTGGCGGCGCCCACGCCATGCTCGCCCGACAGGGAGCCGCCCATGGTCAGCACCGTCTCGAACAGCTCGCCCGCGGCGGCGTCCGCGCGTGCCCGTTCGCCGTCGATCCGCGGATCGATGAGAAACGTGGCATGGACGTTGCCGTCACCGAGATGGCCGAAGTTCACCACCGGGAGCTCGTGCTTCGTGCCGAGATCGCGGGTGTGCGCGACCAGTTCGGCGACTCGATCGCGCGGGACGACCACGTCCTCGTTCACCTTGCCGATCTGCACCTTGGCGACGGCAGCGCTCACCGCTTTGCGGGCGGCCCACAGGCGCTGCGCCTGACCCGGCTCGGTCGCGCGCTGGAGCTGTGAAGCCCCGGCACGGGTGATCGCCGTGCAGGCAGCCTCGGTATCCGCTCCGACGGTGGCCGGGTCGCCCTCGAGCTCGACGATGAGCAGGGCCGCGCTGTCGCCACCGATATCGCCGCCACCGGCCTTGCGAACCGCGTCGAGCGCGCCGGCGTCGAGAAACTCCAGGGCCGCCGGGACGATGCCCGCCTCGCTGATCTCGGCCACCGCCGCGGCGGCTCGCTCCATGCCGCTGAAGGTGGCGGCGAGCGTGGAGCGTGCCTTCGGGGCGGGGATGAGCCGGAGGAGCACCTCCGTGATCACCCCGAGCGTTCCCTCCGAGCCGACCAGGAGCGAGAGCAACCCGGAGGCCGAGGTGTCGCCGCCTTCACCAAGGCGGACGATCCGCCCGTCGGAGAGGACCGCCGTAATCCCCGCGACGAAGTCCGCGGTGACGCCATAGCGAAGCGTATGCGGGCCTGCGGCGTTGCAGGCCACGTTGCCGCCGATCGTGCAGGTGGTCGACGAGCCCGGATCGGGCGGGTAGTAGAGGCCGACCGCCGCGGCCTGGGCATGGATGCCCGCGGTGATGGCGCCCGCCTGTGCATGGATGCGCAGCGCCTCGGATTCGATGCCGAGGACCCGGTTGAGACGGGCAAGGCTGACGATCACCCCGCGGTGCGACGGTGAGGCGCCGGCCGCGTACCCGGTTCCCGCGCCACGAGGGACGATCGGGACACGGTGGACCGCGCAGACGCTGACAATGCCGGCGACCTCCTCGGTCGATCCGGGGAACACGACAGCGTCCGGGAGGTGGCGCTCGCCGGAGGCTCCCCAGGCGTCGTATGCGTAGGCGGCGAGATCCGCCGGACGCGTGTAGACGTGAGAGGGAGCGACCTGACCCTCGAGATCGCGTATCACGCGGCGATCGAGCATGCCCGCCGCATTGTAGAGAGCGCATCAATTCCGGTGCACCCTGTCGCATGAACGGCCGTGCGCAGCGTGGACCGATGCCGTTGAATGAGCAGGTGAGAAGACGTGCCCTGGCGTGTTGGATCGGCAGTTTCACGCTGCTCGCGCTGAGCGGCTGCACCCCGACACCTCAGCCGTCGCGGACGCCGTCGTCGACCACCAAGGTCACACCGGTTCGCCTGGTCGTCGCCCCGCCCCAGGTCATCGCGCTCGCCAGCAGCTTCGAGAACCAGTTCAGCACACGCGACTACGCGTCGCAGTGGTCGGAGCTGACGCCGCAGGAGCAAGCCGCGTGGCCGTCGTCCGCCGCACGCGACGTGATGCTCACCCGGAAATTCGCGAATGCGGCTGTGGATCGGGTCTCTGTCGCGGATCCGGTCCTCGAGTTCGAGCTGGACGCCGCCCGAGGATCCATCGATCCACATCCGCGATGTGTGGGAATTCCCTGTCCACGTGGTCTTCGCCGATCCCGCCGCGTTGCGGCCCGCCGGCGTCGCCGCGCTCTTCTCCATGACAACGCTGCAGGTCACCACCGATCCTGCATCCGGTGCTGCAGCGGTGCTCGGCGAGGGGCCTGAGTTCGATTGACGCTCCGGTCATCCTTCCCGCCGCGATCCCTACCGTGCAGCTCGACGTGCCGATCCTGATGTATCACCTCGTCGATCAGATCCCGCCACGGTCGATCGAACCGTCGACGTATGGATGGCGGCTCGAGATCGGCCTCACGACGCTGCCGAGCGCATTCGACGCACAGATGGCATTTCTGGCAAGCATCCACGCAAACGCGATCTCACTGCAGCACCTGTCCGATGCACTGCTCTACCGGCTTCCACTGCCACCGCATCCGTTCGTGATCACGTTCGACGACGGACGTCTGAGTCAGTGGACGAATGCGGTGCCGGTGCTGCGTGCGGACGGGTTCACCGCAGTGTTCTTCCCGTGCACCGCACTGATCGGTGGGAAGGTCGGGCCGCAAACATACATGACCGCATCCGAGATCCAGAATCTCGCGAACACCGGCTTTTCGATCGAGGATCACACCGTCAATGACGACACGTCATTCTTCTCCGCCGGACCGGACACACTCAACCCGCTGACCAATCGAACCAAGACGGTGCTGATGAACCTCACCGGCGACCCGGTGCAATTCATCGCATACACCGGCCTCTGGCCGTGGCCGCTGAGCACGCAGGGAACCACCCAGGAGGCGTCGATGTTCAGAACGCTCGCGAGCTATGGGTATCTCGCGGGTCTTCAGGATCTTCGCGTCGACAGCGCAACCGATATCAGCACGGCGTTGTGGCAGCTCCCGCGCGTCCGCGTCGGGCTCGGGACGTCCCTCTCGTTCTTCAAACACTGGTTCACCACCCAGCCATCCTGAGCTTGGTCCGAGGGGGCCCTGGGTATACTCGAGGCACGATGGGTGATCCTGAGATGCTTGGCGCCCTCGAGCGCGCGCTCGCGACTGTCATCGACCCCGAGCTGCACAAGCCGATGCTCCAGCTCGGGATGTTGCGTGACCTGGCGATCGAAGGCGGGGTTGCGTCGCTTCGGGTGGTGCTCACCACCCCCGCATGCCCCCTCAAGGACCGGATCCGTGAAGACATCGATACGGCGGTCGTCGGCGTGGTCCCAGGGATCACGCGTGTCGAGATCCGCTGGGATGCAGAGGTGAGCTCCACGCGCGGGCTTCCCGGTCGCCAGGAGATCGCCGGGGTTCGCAATGCGATCGCGATCAGCGCGGGCAAGGGCGGCGTGGGCAAGACGACCGTGGCGGTCAACGTCGCGATCGCCCTCCAACTCGCCGGCGCGCGCGTCGGCCTGCTCGACGCGGACGTGTACGGCCCCAACGTGCCGATCATGCTCGGGATTCGCGAGCGCCCGCACGCAGGTCCTGATGGAAAGATGCAGCCACTCGAGGCGCATGGGCTCAAGGTCGTGTCCTTCGGCACCATCCTCGACCCCGGCCAGCCGGTGATCTGGCGCGGTCCAATGCTTGCCAAGGCGCTGCGCGAGTTCCTCTACGAGGTGTCATGGGGTGAGCTCGATTACCTGGTCATCGATCTGCCACCAGGGACCGGCGATGTGCAGCTCAGCCTCGCGCAGAGCATGCCGATGACCGGTGCGGTCATCTGCACAACCCCACAGGACGTGTCCCTGGCCGACGTGAGTCGTGGCATCGAGATGTTCCGCAAGCTCAATGTTCCGGTCCTCGGCGTCGTCGAGAACATGAGCGGTTTCATCTGCCCGCACTGCAACGAGCGCACCGACATCTTCGGATCCGGTGGCGGACGCGACCTGGCCGCTCGATACGAGCTTCCCTTCCTCGGCGCTGTTCCCCTTGACCCGCGCATCCGCGGCGCAGACGGCGACGGTCGCCCCATCATGGCGGCGGCGCCGTCGAGCCCGATCGGTGAGGTGTTCCGCGATGTCGCCTCGCACATCGCCGCCCAGGTGAGCCAGGAGAACTTCAGCGCGGCCGCCGGCCCGGTGATGCCGTCGGGCCCGCGTCTTCCCGTCGCGCCGTAGCGCGAGTCGGCACCGCGCGATGTCGGAGCGGCGGCGAATCGTCGCCGTGTGCGGCGCCTCGCAGGCCACCGACGATGATCGGAGCGCTGCCACCGCGGCTGGGCGTCTGCTCGCCGAGCGCGGTTTCCTTGTCGTCTGCGGCGGAGGGCAGGGCGTGGCAAGTGCGACCGCCGCTGCCGTGAGCGCGTCCGGGGGCACCTGCATCGGCCTCCTCCCAGGAGATGATCCGGACGATGCTGCGCTGGGCATCACCATCCCGATCGCAACCGGCCTGGGCCACCGGCGCAACGCCCTGATCGCGCGGTCCTGCGACGCGATGATCGCAATCGGTGGCGGCTATGGGACTTCTCAGCGAGATTGCCTTCGCGCTTGTTCTTGGTACACCGGTCGTCGCGGTGAACAGCTGGCGTGTGGTCCGTCCTGAGCACATCGAACCCGACCCTGGCGTGCATCAGGTGGCATCGGCGGTAGAGGCGGTCGAGTGGATCGAGGCGCGGCTGGGCTGATCAGGTGTCGATGACTGCCTTGACGGCATCGCGCACGGTTCGCAGCGCTTTGACATCGTCGGTGAAGACGCGGATGACCTGATTGTGTTGCGGTAGCCGCGCCACCAGCTCGGCCGCACGCGCGGCCTCGATGGTGTCGTTGAGCGGGTCGTAGATCCGGACCATGCCGTCGTCGGTCATCGGATTCTGCGGTGCGATACGTGCGATCGCAACGTCGACCTCGACGCGTGCACCGAGCGCTTTGGACGCGAGCTGCGCATCGAGCCGCTCCTGCAGCGTCGACGTATCGGTTCCCATGTGGACCACGCTTTCGTAGGCAAGATGCCAGGGGAGATCGCGTGCCGCGATGCGCGCCCATGCGTCAGCGAGGCGGCGCCGTTCCGTCCCCGGTGGTTCGCGGAGCCAGCGCTGCACTGCGACCAGCATCGACCAGTCATTGAGCAACTCATATTCGTCGAGGTGTTCGAGCGGGTTGCCATGCAGCAGCTGTGCGATCGTGTCCGCGAAGACCTCACGCATCGAGAGGTCGAACCTACGGCCGGTTCTGTGGTGGTAGACCTGCAGATACATGTACAGACGTGACGCGAGGAACATCTCCAGTGCACCGGCGGCATGCGCGTGGAGCACGATGCTGTCCCCGCTCACGAACGTGTAATGGATGAGCCGTTGCACCTCCACCGCGCCGAGGCTGATGCCGCACATGTATGCGTCACGCGGGACGTAGTCGAGGTTGTCGACTGTGGCGGGACCGCAGAGAATCGGCTTCAGGGCACGCAGCCACGGTGGAGGCGCGTAGCCCTCGATGTCGGCATCCGCCATCACCCAGGAGACCCACATCGGATCAATCTGCTCGGCCGGTGCGAAGCGACCCGACGGGCTGGCGCGGAGCGAACCGATGATGTCGGCAAGCTGATGCGTCACGAGATGACGCCCGATCACCTCGTGATCGAGGTGCCACTGTTCGAGAACCTCGTGGTCGAAGAAGTGCCCGAACGGACCATGACCGACGTCGTGGAGGAGTCCAGCGATCCGGAGGGTCTCCTCGACCAGCGCCGGCGAGGGCGCGTCCGGGAACGCGACGCGCAGTGAGCCGTCGATGCGCCGTGCGAAGAGGCTCGCCAGGTGCATGGCACCCAGCAGGTGGGTGAAACGCGAATGCTCGGCGCTGGGAAAGACCCACCACGCCGACTGGAGTTGGTGGACCCGGCGGAGACGCTGCAGCCAGACGGTGTCGAGGAGCTGACGCTCGCTCGCCTCACCGGGACGATCCTTGGTGATCTCTATGTAGCCATAGAGTGGATCGGCGATGAGGTTGACCTGGCGGAAGCGCTCCGCCGCGCCGACGGAGCTACTCGTCCTCGTCGTCTTCCTCGTCGCCACCCGCTTCTTCGTCGTCGTCCTCAGCGATCGAAACCGGTTTCCAGCCGCGTAGGTCGGTCATCAAGCATCTCCTGAGGTGGGCGATCTGCCAGCGATCCGTAAGACGATTTTATACGCCATGCCGGTGCCAGACGCCCGGACAGTGGTCTGGCGAGCACAATGTGGATGTCACGAATCGATAACCTCTGTCACAGCGGCGTGTCACAACGGGCATTCGCACCTAGAATCGAGACGGTGCGCCGCACGTTCATCCTGTCGTCCGCACTGGTCGCCGCACTCACCGTCGCGTGGTCAGCGATGCCAGTCTCCGCAGCCGCATCCGCGCGCGCTGGATCGCTCACAGCAACATCACAGCATGCACGGGGCGATGCACACAGCACCAGTGCACACACGCTGCGCGCTGCATCGGTTGCCGCGGGAAGCTCTCCGTCGCTCCTGCAGAATCAGCCCGGGCTCAGCGACCTGCTCGCGCTCCAGCATGCGGGATCGAGCAATCCCAACGTAACGTCGCCCGCCGATCCGAGCATCGCGATCGGCCCGAGCAACATCGTCGAAGTCGCGAACAGTGCGCTCGAGGTCACCACGCGCTCAGGCGCAGCCCTGGTTTTCATGAACCTCAGCGCGATGGTCGGCAACACCTCTGGCTTCTCCCTGCGGTATCCACACGTCGTGTACGATCCCGTGTCCGGGCGCTTCATCCTGATGGTGTTGCAGTACAACCCCACGTTGTCGGGGTGCGTGAGCCAGGTGGAGATCATGCTGTCGCAGGCCAACCCTGCGCTGCCATGGATCGACCGAGGTCAGATCAACATCGACCCCGAGATTGGCAGTGGCGTGGAGCTCTCGACGGTCTCGCTCGCCATCACCGCGAGTTTTCTGGTCGAGACCAGCGACTACCAGAGCTGCAGCACCGGTCTCCCGGTGGCGAGTCAGATGGAGGTGATCCGGCGAGCTGACTTCATCAGCGGCGCGTTCAACGCCAACAGCGACGCGTTCGTCGAACCGGGGCCGATCGGGCTGCAACCGGCGCAGGCCTCGACAGCGCAGTCAGTTGCCTACGCGGTTGCGAATGATGCCAACTGCTTCGGCACGGTACCTGGCAGCATCGCGGTGTTTGCCATCAATGGACTTCCCGCTGCGGGTGCGGTCCTGTGGAAGTGTACCGCCGGGTCCGAGCCCACGGCCACGAGCAATCCGCCCGCGGCGGCGCAGGCTGGTACGACGGCCACGCTGACGACCGGAACCGACCGCTTCCTGAGTGCCGTGTGGCAGGGCAACGTGCTCTGGGTCGCGGGGAACACCGAGTGCACGCCAGGCGGCGACAGCCAGGTGCGCTCGTGTCTGAACGTCGTGTCGATTCCGGCAACGGGCACATCGCCGGGAGTCGTAGGCGCGCCGACGCAGTTCCCGGCCGAGTTTGTGAGCGGTGCGTACCTCTACGACCCGGCGCTGGCCCTCGACAGCGCGGGTGATGCGATCCTGACATTCGACAAATCGTCGAGCACGCTGCTCGAGGCGATGATGGTCGCCGCGATCACCGGTGGCGTGTGGAGCAGCCTGAGCACGCTGCACCCGAGCAACGACTTCTACCAACCTGCGGCGTGCGCGACCTGCACCTGGGGCGACTATTCCGCGGCCGTGCAGGACCCGTCGCGTCCCACTGACGTGTGGGTCGTCTCGGAGGAGAACGACGGCAACACCGGCACCGGGTGCGCAACCGTAAACACCTGCTGGAACACGTACATCGGCCGGTACACGTTCGCAGGGCCGGTGATCGCGTCACTGTCGCCCGCAGCGGGACCGGCATCGGGCGGCGAACTGGTCACCGTTGCCGGCTACGATTTCGGCACCGACGGCACGTTCACATTCACCTTCAACGGCGCGCCGTTGCTGCCCACGCACGGCTCGCTCACTCCCGATGCGTTCACATTCACCACACCGCCAAGCGCCACCTCGGGACTCGTGGAGGCGCAGGCGCACGAACTCGCTGGGGACGAGTTCGATCACCGTCGGCTCCGGCTATATCTATGTGGGCCTGGCCAACTACCACCCGATCCTGCCCTATCGAATCCTGGACACGAGGCCGACGAACTGCGTGCAGTGCGTGCAGGATCCGACGTTCGGAGCAGGCACGACCAGGAAGGTACAGCTCACCGGACTCTCGTTCGGCGTGCCGATTCCCAGCGACGCGACCGCGGTCGTCCTCAACGTGACCGAGGTCGCGGGCAATGCCAACAGCCTCCTCACCGTCTACCCCTATGGGACGGGGCTCCCACGCGCCTCGAACCTCAACTTCGCTGCCGGCAAGGTGATCGCCAACCTGGTCACCGTGACGCTCGGTCAGGGCGGAGCGATCGACATCTACAACGCCTACGGCACGGTCAACGTCCTCGCAGACGTCGAGGGATACTTCGAGCCGGCACCGTCGAGCACGGTCACCGGCGAATTCCACCCGATCGCGCCGGTTCGGGTGTGCGATACGAGGACCACGTCGCCGACGCCCGCATGTAAGGCCCACGGCATCCTCGGACCTGGAGCCGCAATGCTCGTCAATGTCACCGGCATCGGGATCGGTTCCGACAGTGTTCCCGCGGACGGGAGCGCGGCGGGCGTCGTCGTCAACCTCACCGGCGTCGCCGGGAGCGCCCTGACCTTCCTCAGCCTCTCGGCGACCACCTCGACGGGTCAGTGTCCTTACAGCGGGAGGCATGGCCCACAGTTCTCCAACCTCAACCTTTCTGCGGGATTGGTGGCGGCCAACCGGGTCATGGTCCAGCTCGGGCCATCCACTCCGGGTGGGCACAACACGTCGTTGTGCGTCTTCAACGCTGCCGGCTCGATCAACCTCGTCATCGACGCCAACGGCTGGTTTGGGAGCTCAACCGCACCGGCAGGGGCCCAGTACCAGGCGATCCAGCCGACGCGCATCTGCGACACCCGGACAGTGGGCGGTGGACCGGGCTGTGCCGGGCACACGATCGCTCCGCCAATTCCGTCGCTCATCACGGTGGCCGGGCAGGGCGGGATCCCCTCGGGTACCACGGTGGTGGCGGTCATCGCCAACCTGACTGCGATCGCGCCGACCTCGGCGACCTACCTGGTCATGTACCCGGCGACGCCTCACACGGCCCCGAACGCCTCCGACATCAACCTGAGCACCGGCGAGGTGCTCCCCAACCTGGTGGTCGCGCAGCTCGACCCGCTTGCCGGGCCCGGCCAGGGCGACGTCGACCTCTACAACGCAGCCGGCAGCGTCAACGCGGTCGTCGACATCGAGGGCTGGTTCCAGTAATCGCCTGACTGAGGCTAGTCGCCGGCGTCACCGGTGGGCGAACTCGATCGTTGCGACGTCGTGACGGCAACGTCAGAGGACGTCTGGCAGTCTGGGCCGGCATGCATTCGTCCTTCCATCAACTCGCGCTTGCCGCGTTGCTCGCTGGATCCGCGAGCTTTGCTCCGCTCTTGAGCGCCGGAGCTGCGGCCAGGACCACCGCGTACAGCACGGCGCCGGTCGCCGCAGCGTGGAGCGTCGGTGCGGTGGTTGCTCTCACGGCCGCGCCGCGGACGCCGACAGCGGCGAAGACCCCGCCGCCGCCCCCCGCGGCGCCGACGGTCACGCACGGCATGCTCGCCGCCGAGACCGCGGGCACGGGCAACTACGGGCAGCCGCTCATCAGCGGCTGCACCTGGGCCACCTGGGTCACGAACTGCCAGAACCTCACCGCCTACGGCAACGGGTCGTCGTTCAACGACGTGGGGTGCGGCACACCCTTCGGATGCGAGTTCGGACCGGAGTTCCAGTGCACCCAGCTCGCGCTTCGCTATGCGTACTACGCCTGGGGAGAGCCGGCGACCTGGGGCGGTCAGGCGTACTCGATGTGGAGCGCGGGTCCGAACCTCCCGATCCCGTTGCAGCAATTTGCCAACGGGGCCGGCGTGGCGCCGATGCAGGGCGACCTCATGATCTTCGCGCCCGGCTGGCTCGGTAGCTACTGGGACGGCTCCGGCCACGTTGCGGTCGTTCGTGATGTCGGGCCCGGATATGTCGATCTGGTCGAGCAGAACGCCACCTCGTCGGGGACCGATCGCTTTCCGCTCAATGGATCGCTGGTCACGGCCAACGGCTACACGCCGATCATCGGCTGGCTCCGTCAGACCGAGCAGACGCCGGTTGAGCTGACCGCGTCGAGCGTTGCCGGGACCCCGCAGAGCGTCTCGGACCAGCCCGGCGACATGGACGTGATCTGGCGTGGCACCGACGCCAGGCTCCACGACCTCAACTACCGCAGCGATGCCTGGCAGCCGGCTGCGGTTGCGGCCATCACCCCGGGCAATGTCGCCTCCGACCCTGCCGTCGTCTCACCGTCCCCGGGCCAGGTTGACGTCTTCTGGGAGGACACCACTGGTGCCCTCTGGCAGGTCCAGTCGCAAAGTGGCTATTTCGGCACGGAGTCGTGGCTTCCGGCGCAGCAGCTGCCGACGGGCACACTCGCTCCCGGCTCGGCTCCGACTGCCGTGAGCCAGGGGCCTGGCGAGATTGAGGTCATCTGGAAGAGCGTCGACGGCCAGCTCTGGGTCAACACCTTCACCGGGACCTGGTCAGGCGCGACGCCGCTCAACTCCGGCGTGGTCCAGGGCAACGCGTACGCGGTGGCGACCGCCGATGGGACGGTCGGGATCGTGTGGAGAGACGTAGCCGGCAATCTGTGGAGCGACCTCTCCGCGGCCTACGGCTGGTATGGCGCCCATGAAATCGGCACCGGTGGCCTGGCCAGCGATCCGACCGTGGTGACCGCCGGCGTCAGCAACGTCGACGCGATCTGGCGGACCAGCAACGGGTCGGTGTGGGCAGCGAGCGTGACCCCGAATGGTGGCCCCGGGCAGCTGGAGGTGGACTCGACCGTGAGCATGGGCCGGCCGGCCGCGGCCGGAACCGCTGCGAGTGCGGTGACAGTGGTGATGCAGCGCGCCGATGGCAGCCTCGCCGCTGCGGTCTACGACCCTCACAACGGTTGGGTCGGCCCGGAGCAGCTCAACCAGGTCGCGGCCAGCTCGCAACTCTCGGCAGTGAGTTGGTACAGCAATGCTGTCGCCGCCTTCTGGCAGGGGAGTGGGGGCAGCCTCTGGTGGTCGCCGGCATGCGACGGGTGTGCGGCGCATCCGCCTCCGGTGTACAACCCGACCGGGTAGCTTCGGCGACGCTGACGCCGGTGACGCGGCCCCGTCGTCGCGGGCGATGATCCGCGCGTGACCACGCTGTCCGAGCTGGCGAGCGCCGGCGACGCGATTGCAGGGACCTCCTCGAAGTCGGAGAAGGTGCGAATCCTCGCGCAGTTCCTCGCCGCGACCGACGAGGCCGAGCTCGCGCAGGCCGCGCGCTACTTCGGCGGCGGCGTCTTTCCCGCAGGCGACCAGCGCACCCTCCAGGTCGGCGGCGCCGCGTTCTCCGCGGTGCTGCGCGCCGTGAGTGGCGCCGATGACGCAACCATCCGTGCAGCGTGGCGGCGGCACTCGGATACCGGTGACGTCACCGGAGAGCTGCTGTCCGGCGTCGACGGCCGCGACACGGCGCCGATCGCGATCCGCGACCTCGGCGAGGCGTTTGCAGAGATCGCCAGTGCGCGCACAGCCAAAGAGCGGAACGCGCGGCTCAGCGCGCTCCTCGGACGCGTGACCCCCGATGAGGCGCGCTACATCGCCAAGCTGATCACCGGCGAGCTGCGCATCGGGTTGCGCGAAGGCCTTGTGGAGGAGGCGATCGCACTCGCGTTCGCAGCGCCATCCGATGCGGTGAGCCGGGCGGTGATGCTCACGGGTGACCTCGGTGAGGCGGCGCTCCTGGCCCGCGGGGGACGGCTTGATGACGCTGCCCCGCACTGGTTCGTGCCGCTCCGGTCCATGCTCGCCACCCCGGTTGCCGACGCCGCGGAAGCGGTTGCACGGCTGGGCGAGGACGTCTGGGTTGAAGACAAATATGACGGAATCAGGTGCCAGCTTCACCGGCACGGCGGCGACGCCGCACTTTACAGCCGCGACCTGAAAAACATTTCAGCCCAGTTCCCCGAGATCACCGATGCCGCGGTGCATCTCCGTGCCGACGTGATGCTCGATGGCGAGATCCTCGCGTTCCACGATGGGAGGGTGATGCCGTTCCATGCGCTGCAGACACGGCTCGGACGTGTCTCACCGGACGCCGAGGTGATGGCGGCGGTGCCGGTGATCTACGTTGCATGGGACGTGCTCCGAGTGGACGACGCGGTGTTGATCGACCATCCCCTCCGCGAGCGGCGTGCACGTCTTGAAGCCCTCACGGTCCCGCACCCGCTCGCGCTCGCGCATCTCGAGCGGGTGAAGGGCGAGGCCGAGATTGATCGACGCTTCGAGGATGCCCGCGCTCGATTGAACGAAGGGCTCCTGTTGAAACAACCCGAATCCCCCTACACGCCGGGCCGGCGCGGCCTGAACTGGCTCAAGCTCAAGCGTCCTCTCGACACGCTCGATGTCGTGGTGGTTGGCGCGGAATGGGGTCACGGCAAGCGACGCGGCGTGCTCAGCGACGTGACCTTCGCGGTGCGCGTCGACGACAGCGATGAGCTGGCGACCATCGGCAAGGCCTACACCGGGCTCACCGACGTCGAGATTGCCGAGATGACCTCGCTGCTTCTCGACATCACCATCGCCGATCACGGTCATTACCGCACCGTCGAGCCGCGCATCGTTTTGGAGATTGCCTTCGACGCGGTGCAGTTCTCGGCGCGACACAAGTCCGGCTTTGCGCTGCGGTTTCCTCGCATCGCTCGGTGGCGGCACGACAAGGCACCCGCCGATATCGACACGCTCTCGCGGGTTCGTGCTCTCGCCACCGCGATCGAGCACGAGCGCGTCCAGCTGGTCGACCAGACCGGCGCCTGATCAGCTTCGCTCGAGAAACGCTCCGAACAGTTCCGACGTGTCCATCGCCGGGTCGCCAACCTGGGAGAAGGCATCGAAACGCGCGCGCAACGCAGCGTACTGCTGCACCAGGGCGCGGTCGTCGTATGCCTCCATGGGGTCCCACGGATGGAGGTAGTGGACCTCGCTGATGCCGGCCTGCAGCATCTCCTTGAGGCAGCCGAAGCAGGGTTGCATCGTGGAGGTCATCGAGGCGCCGAGCGTCTGCTGGCCGAAGCGCGCGGCCGTGAGGAGTGCGTTCTGCTCGGCATGGACGCAGATGCAGACGTCGTACGCGCCTCCGCGAAGCCCCTCATCGTCGCGCCGTGAGCATCGGTGGCAGCCACCTTCGGAGCAGTTCGGCATACCGAACGGGGTGCCGTTGTACCCGGTGCTCAGGACGCGTGCATCGCGGGTGATCACCGCTCCGACGCGTCGTCCGAGGCAGTCCGCACGCGTGCGGGCTGCAAGGGCGATCAGCAGGAAGTACTGATCCTTGCTCGGCCTGCGCGGCGCCGGACTGGTCAGGGCTTCCGCCCCAGAAAGGCTGCGAGCCGGTCGATTGCGGGTGCGTCGTCTGCAACCGGTTCGGGGATCCCGAACGGCATGCCCTCGCGGGGTCTGTCCGCGAGCCGCGTCTGCCACAGGATGAGCGCACCCTCGGCAAGATCCTCCGGGAGGTCGGGCGGACGCCCGATCGCGCGCGCGAGATCCCACCCGTGGATGAGCAACTCGTTGATGCGCATGTGTACGACCGTCGTTCCAGGCTGTTCACCCAACATCGGTGTATCGACCGTGCCGTCAAGGAACCCGGGGCTGAGGAAGGCCTCGTGCATCCTTGCGCCGGTTGCTCGGAATCCGGCTGCGGGGTCGTCCCCGAGGCGATCCACGGCGCGCTCCTCCGTTGAGACGGGACCCGATCGGCGTGTGCGATCCGCAACACCGGCAAAGACCATATTGCCGTTGGCGACATGGTTCAGCAGTTGACGGACGTCCCACTCGGTGCAGGGGGTCGGTGCCGTCCACTGGTCCGGTTCCACGGCGTCGACGAGGCGCTGGACGGCCGCGAACGTGCGGTCGCAATCGGCCACAACGGCGGGGATCTCACTCATACCTTCTATGGTGGCCGAGATCGCCAACGCCGTGCTGCCAGCGGCCGGCGGGATAGAGTCGCGCCAGGGCGGGTAGCTCAGCCGGTTAGAGCAGGGGGCTCATAACCCCACGGTCCCAGGTTCGAATCCTGGCCCGCCCACCCCGGTTTTGTATTCGAATCGAGGGTGATTCGCGTGTCAACTTGGTGACGCGTTTGGTGTGTGACCCCAACGTTGACCCCAACGTGGTTGGGGTCAGATTCGCTGAGAATCGCATCCATCGTCCGGGCGGCCTCGAGCTGCATCGTCTCGGTCACGTGCGAGTACACGTCGAGGGTGAAGGCGACGCTCGCGTGCCCGAGCATTTCCGACGCGATCTTCGGGTGTACGCCGCCACTGAGCAGGAGCGTGGCTGCCGTGTGGCGTAGGTCGTGGAAGCGAATCCGGGGAAGTCCGGCCTTCGTGAGGAAGTTCGCGAACGACCGGCGAAGGTTGCTTGCGTCCACCGGCCTCCCGAAGTCGTTGGTGAAGACGAGACCGATCGGGTCGTCCCACCCAGCGTTGGCGAGGCGTTCGGTGGCGTTCCGAGCGGCATGGCGCCGAAGCGCGCTCACGGCGGCTCCGGAAAGCTGAAGCTGGCGCCGCGAACGGGAGGTCTTCGGCTCGCTGATGGCTGGGGTGCCGCCCCGTGGCCAGTACAGCGTGCCGGTGACCCGAAGCCGGCCTGTCGCCAGGTCGACATCCCGCCAGCGCAGCGCGAGCAGCTCGCCCTGGCGCATACCCGTGGTCACGGCGAGGACGTAGAGGGCCTCAAGGCGATCGTCAGCGACCGCGTCCAGCAACGCCCGGACCTGGCCCGGGTCGAGGGTCCGCATCTCGTGGTGGGCGCGCCGAGGTGGTTGCACCAGCGCAGCAGGGTTGCGGGAGATGAGCCCCCAGCGCGCTGCCTGACCGAACGCCTTGTTGAGGATTTCGTGGAGATGGCGGACGGTGGTCGGGCTCAGGCCGGAGTCCACGCGGTCGAGGTAGAGCCGCTGGATATCGGACGGCTGCAGCTCGGCGAGCCGGCGACGGCCGATGAACGGAAAGACGTGGAGGCGCAGGTGGCGCTCGTACGCGCACCAGGTCTGCGCTCGAATCGTCGACTTTGAGCCGGCAAGCCACTCAACGAGATACGCGGCGACCGTCTGTCGCCCGTCGGGGATGGGGAGCCCATCTTCGTGCGCCTTGATGACGGCGCGGAGCTGACGCGCGGCCTCGTCGCGCGTCTCCGCATACACCGATCGTCGAAGGAGCCGACCGCCGTGGTCGAACGCCACGCGACCTTCCCACCGACCGTCGGGACGGCGCCGGACGTTCCCTCTCCGTTGCCCCGCTTGCTGGTCACGTGATCGTGCCCCCGCCCGTGTGCCCGCAACGCTGAGAACCGGCTCCAAGTTTGCCAGCAGCGGGATCGCCGCGTCTGGCGGACCGTCGGGCGCGGTCCGACTAGATGTTCAGTCGGCTCGAGCATCTACGCGAAGACGCTGACCAAGGCGTCGAGTGCGGCACAGGAACGCGGCGGAGCCTTCCAAGCTTGATCGTCTCAAGCTCGCCGGAGCCGATGAGCTCGTACACGAACGTACGGCCACACCGAGTCGGTCCGCAACCTCGCGTACGGTGAGCAGCAGTGCGCGTGTCCGGGTCGGGCGTTTGTGCGGAAGCGCGTACGGACGTCAACAGGCTGCAGTCGCACGTCGGCGTTCTCACGCACAGGAGGTTCATCGAAGAACATCTCTGACTGCGCCATGCGTGCACTCTACATCGCCAGCGCTTACCGGTTGCTTACACTTTTCGCGATCCCTGGTATACGTTCCGGCGCCACGGCATACTCGATCCGATGCGAGCGATATCGAGGCATGGCAATGGTCGCTTCACATCGCGGGTATTAGTACTACTTGCGCTCGGCGGCGCGATGACGACGTCGTGAAGCTACCAGTCGTCGAGCAGGTTCCGGTCCACTGTGCTGCGTGCAACATTGCCATGGAGGGGCGCTCCGTCCGCGGACGTCCGCCGCGATTCTGTTGCCCGGCGTGTCGGGCTGCCGCCTACCGGCGTCGACGCCAGGGCCAACCCGAGTTGCTGCCGCGATGGCCACATGCAAGGGGGCGGTTACGTCTCTCCGGCGCGGAGTTCTGGGAGACGCGCCGGTACGCGCTGGCCGGCGTTCGTGCGACCGCGCGCGAGGAACGCGCACGCCAGGCCGCTGTGCGCCGGGCTCTGCGCCGCTGGGACATCGCCTTCGCAGCCGCAGAGAGACTCCGCGTGCTCCGTGGGTCGCCCGACCCAACGCCCGCGGCCGTTGCCGCATGGCGGGCGATCGCCGCTGCAGCCGCCGAGTGCGCCCGAGTGCAGGCGCCGGGAGGTCCGTGGACGCCGGTGCGGGAAAGCGCCGAGCGCGCCGTGGTTCTGCTGACGTCCCCGCAGCTGACCCGCGCGGATGACAGGCGCCGACAGCGAGAGGAGCGGAAGCGGGCCAAGCGGCTGGGCTGGTCTCCCGGTTCCGGGGTGGCTCGCTAAGCCGAGACGGTCGGCGCGGAGGCGGACAGCCCCGGACGGAAGCCCCACGCACCCTGCCGAGCCAGCTCACCCAAGCCGCGCCTCCGCACTCAACACCGTCATCCACATCGTCTCGCACCTGCATCCGCCTCCTCTCCCTCCATTTTTTCTCCGCATCCATCGCATTTCTTTCTCGGCATCGCTCCTTCACATCACACACAGTTGCACCAACTGGTGCGCACGACCTTCTTGCGTCACGAAAGGCCAAGCGGTCCCTCGGTTTGGGAACCTCCAGGCGGTGCCCAGCGGGTGCGAAGCTGCCCTCGTTGTGACCACCTCCCTCGTCCTCGTGCACAGCCCTCTTGTCGGGCGGGATAGCTGGGAGGCAGTGGCCGCGAGCCTGAGCCGACGCGGCGAGAGGGTGTCGCTAGTAGACCTGACCAACGCCCTGGGGGTGGCCCTCCCCTACTGGCCTCGCGAGGTCGACGCGATTACCGCCGCGATCACGGGCCCAGCCATCCTCGTCGGCCACAGTCGTGCCGGCCCATTTCTTCCGCTTGCCGCACGGGCGACCCGCCGAGTGGAGGGCTGCGTGTACGTCGATGCCAGGCTCCCCCACCCCGGCGCGAGCTCGATTGCCACGACTTCCTTCTGCGTTGGCCGAGCAGTTGACGAGGATGAGCCGTGACGGATGGCTACCCCCGTGGTCAGACTGGTGGGGTCCGAACGAGCTGGTCCGCCTTCTACCCGATCCAATGGTCAGAACTCATTTCGTCAGGGGTTGCCCGCGGCTGCCTCTTGCGCTCTTCGAAGAGGTCCTTCCCGAGGTGCCCGGATGGCCGGATGCGCCGTGCGCCTATCTCCGGCTCAGCGAGGAGTATCGGGAGCCGTGTGACGAGGCACGACGCCTTGGCTGGCCGGTGATCGAGCTGGCCAGCGACCACCTCGGTCTGATCACCGACCCGGAGACCGTCACCGACGCCATCCTTGAACTGGTGGGTCAGCTGCTGCCAAGGGGATGATGTTCCGCATATCAAGGCTTTGGCTTTCCGGATACTGGGCTACGCGAGCCTCAACTGCCTTGAGCAGACCGACACCCTATCTGACACCCGATTCTGCGGTCACCCCCGGACTCGGCGTACAGCATCGCGGATGCGGGTGGCGACTTTGAGTACGAGACGGTCGCTTGCGGTCACCTCCGAACGCGCCAGGCACGAACTCAAGAACCGCCGCGAGGTCAACCGCCGCCGTCAAATCAACAGGGAGTTCACGGTACTGGTGGCCGGCTTCTCGAGGGAGACGATGCTGCCTCTCGCGAGGACGCGCTAATCACCCCCGACGACCGCTGCACACGAGGCGGGGCACCATCGGCACTAGCGCTCTGCGTCGCCGTGGCCGACATCCGCCTCGCTGCCACCGTTTCGTGATCAACGTAATCCGATCGAGGCGATACCCTTGCATCACATTGGACTACTGGTTCATCGGCTGGCTGTGGGGCGGGACGTGGTCGACAGGACGCTTCTACCGATTGAAACTCGTAGTCTCAAACGGGAGGCTGACGACGGACTTGGCCAGCTTCCTTCGCTCTTGGCCCGGGACTGCGGCCTGGCGTCGGGACTACGGGAATGTCAAATGGGTTCGGGTCGTTGGCGCCACGGGCATCCTGGCCAAGCGGACCATCCTCGAGGTCGAGGGCGAGACGGCGCGGGGTCGGTTCGTGCTTGGCCGTGACGAGGCAGAACGCTTCGTAGCCCTGTTCGCGCAACCGCCGTCAGCTTCACAGTAGGCCGCCGGGCACGAGGCTGCCCGTCCAGGCGAGCATCCGCCAATGTCCCTTGAGCCGTGTGCAACCCAGCTCGGATCATGCGCGACAGGGCAATGATGTATTTGACGCACCAATGTCGCGGGAGCGTCCGGAAGCTTGACAAGGTCGTCGCCCTTCTCACTCATTGGGGACGTACCGTTCGAGAGGGATGAGAGCGCTTCTCACGTGTTGAGCCGGTTCGTTGTCGTGGGTGCCTTTGGTCTCATATCGGCAGTCTCGACATATGCGCTGAGCCGGGTCGTCCGATTTGGGAGTCTCCCACGCCTACCGCGAAAGGGTTCGGCGATGGTCGCTGTCGGAGTTGCCATCGCTTGGGTCGCGTGTGTCTCCGCCACCCTCGCTGGTGTGACTTGGTGGATCGCGCTGGTTGTAATGGTGGTGGTGCTCTGGATAAGCACGGTCATCGCTAGCCTCTGGTATAGACGGCAATTCCGAAGTGGACGATGAGCGACGACTCCGTGGCGCGATGGACGATCCGACGACCTGGGCGGAGATCGGATCTACATCCTCGGACTCGCATGCAAGTAGGCACTCGCCCACCAGGCGAGCATCCGCCAATGTCTCTTGAGACGAGCAGGCCACGGCGCGGTCTTTGCGGATACCCGATCGACGCCGCTCTGGTAACGCGTAGGAGCCAGCGCAACGAGCCCGAGATCGCTATGACCCAGGAACAAGGGCACCCGAGATATTGGGACGCCGTTCGGGAATATTCTGTGGCCATGTCTGGTCCCGCAGCGACGCCGGGCGAGTCCGGAGGTCAGCCCTGGGTCGCATTCCTCGGTTTTGGGCCGGAGATGCGCGCGCGACCAGATGATGGTCTGATCCACCTCCGGGGCGGGGGTCGGTTTCTGGGGCCACGAACCCTCTGTGGGAAGCAAGGCCGTCGCCGCTGGAAAGGCAGCGGGCGGCTCTGTCGTGAGTGCGATGCCCTGGCCGGACCTCCTGATCGCTCTCCGCAGCGACCAGATTCAAACTGACCGACTACCGCCGGCGCTATCTCAAGGGCGTGTGGAACGGTTCGCGCAGGGGCTCTCGTGAGGGGAAGGTCGCTCAGGCGAGCCTCATCTGCCTTGAGGCCCCATGACACCCTATTTGACACCGTACAGCGCGGCCGCTCCCGGTCGCCAGCGGACTGAATCACTATGCGCCCGCAGAAAATTGAATACGGGACGACCACTTGCGGGCGTGCCCGAACGCACCGGGGACGAACTTGAAAACCGCAGGGGTGGCCAAGCCTCTCTAGCTGACGCCAACTCTCGCTGAAGGGTCCGGAGGAGCCTGGGACGCCTTTGGCATCCTCGATGGGAACGGCGGCAGTGCGCACCAGTCGCGCCCAGTCCACCAGTAATTGCCGTCTGGCGAACGCAGAGCCTGAGATGGAGCTGCCGCGGAAGCGCTCGCCCATTGAGCTCCGTCCCACCACCAGAAGTGGTCGTGTGACATGACGTAACTCGGAGCAACACAGGAGACGATTGCCTTCTTGATCTCGCGATACGAGCACGCCCGGGAAAGAAGGACACATCCGGCGGCAATGACAGCTGGCGCGAAAAAGAAGACAGTGAACAAGATCTGACTCCGAGCGGATGGTCCTGGTTCGAAGAACAGAGCCCCGAGACCACCGATCAACAGAGGAAGGACGATGGCGAGTTCGAACCACGCCCTGGCGCCGGGGTTGACATTGAGCCCCAGCCAGGCTGGTACGACTCCTCCGCGTCGTCCAGACGTCAGGATCACAGTGATTCCGTAGCCGAACGCTAAGCCCCCAATTCCGACGGAGAAGATTGAAAAAGGCCGCTCCAGTGCCCAGAACGTTTTGGCGTTGGTGAGGTACATGCCTGAAATCACCGCGACGTACACGGCGTCGACCCGAGTTCCCGACCTGAGCGCCTGCCGGAAGCGTGGTCGCCGCCCGCCCGGTGTCGACCACGGAGGTCTTCGCCACCCTCCACCGCTGGCGGGGAGATGAACGCCGCCGTGCGCTTCCATTGAGGACAGTTTAGCCGCGAGAGAACGAACTTTTTGCGTAGATCCAACCCGTGGCGGGCACCGGCGACCAATCGCTGTTCGTAGACGACAAAGCGGAGCCAATTGTTGCAAATCGGCCTGGCCAGAGCGACGATGGTCGGCGATGACGTACAGCCCCTTTCGCCGTCTGGCATCTCTGAAGTCAGCACTCCGTGCTGGCGGCGACCGCGCTCCGGTAGCCGTCGAGCTTGTGACTTTCACATTTGAGATTGAACGGGCTCTTGCCATCGCCAACGGAAAGCGGAGAGTGCGCCTCGCGCAGCTCCGCGACGAGGTGCTGGCAATTCGAGCCGAGCTCGATGAGGAAACCGCGGATTACCGATTGCAACGAGCCCGCATCCAGATCCAAGAGACTCCTGGGAACTAGGACCTCCGCGTCGGCCGGCTTCGACAACGACGGCGCTGGTGCCCCGGACCGGGCTCTGCTTACGGCCGCGGCCCATCTGCACCAGGTGGCGGCCCAACTTTACCCGCTGATGCAAGACGAGGAGGTGACGCGCGAACTGATCGATCTGGCCGTGTCGTTGTCGGCCACCGTCGAGGTCACGCGGGCTGCAGTGGCTGCGCTGAACTGGCATCGAGGTGACGAGGCCGACACCCGGCGCCGCGCCGACGTTGGCTACTCCGCCGCCCGCTTGGCTTTCGCTGCATCCGAGACGCTTCGCGCCGAGGCGATCGCGCCCCTCGTCCCGGCAGGCGCACCCGTTCCTGACGTTCCGCAGAGTCTCCCTGTGGCTGATTGCCGACTTGACGGTACGTCTGCGCGCTGCGGGCCGGATCGGCCCGGCGGGCTCACCGACTGACGCCGGCCTCGCAGCTCGCGACGCCGCCGACCTGGTGGTGATTACCTACAGACGATGGACGCCTCGAACTCCGCGGAGCAAGCGCGGCTGCGATGACACGCCTGGCGGTGACTGTCGCGTATGCGACGACCTCGGCGGGACTCTCCACGGTCGTCCTCGATGACGACGACGGCTGCGGCTATCGCGCGAGCGTGCTACCGCGGCCACCGGAACTCTCGGATGCGGCAGCTGTCGAGTTGCCTCGCGATGCGGACTCCATATCCAGGACGGTCAGCGCCGTCGAGTGCACGCTCGGACCGCGCACGTACGTGGAGCAGCGCCCTGAGGAACTTGACCCCTTATCCGCCACCATCTACGCCGATTGCCCGCGGTCATAGGCGACCTGAGAGCCGGTAACAGCCTTGACAGCGGAACGGCATCGGTCCTCCGAGGAAGTAGCCGAACATACCAAGCACGGTCTCAAGAATCGCACCGATCAGCGTCTATCCTGGGTTCGACGGAAGGGACCCTAGCCCATGGCAGCATCCGCGAATGTGCTTAAGCAGCCCCCTCCGGGAGGTACGCCTCAGGGAGCCAAGCCCCTTGGCGGCGAGGTGACGAGACCACAGGAAATGACCTGAGGGCCTCCTTCGGCCTGAAGGGTATGTAACGTTTGCAGGCACTTCGAGCGTATGCATCTCGTGACCACCTCCACGACCGTTACGTCAGTGGCTGCCGACCGCGTATCGGCAAGCGACAAGGCGATATCGCTTTCCGCCGGCGAACTCTGCGAGCGGTACGCCGCCCGCGTGTATCAATTCGCAACCATGGTCACCGGCAGTGACCTCGAGGCCGAGGATCTCGCGCAATCGGCGCTTGAGCGTGCCCTACGGGGGTTACCACGCTTCGACAGCCGGAAGGGTCAGGTCGAGGCATGGCTCTGGCGCATTGTCGTCAACGTCGCGCGAGATGCCGGAGATCGGCGGCGGCGGCGGCAACGACAGTGGGAACGGCTCGTCCAGCTTCGCGGTGACTGGACCGGCAACGACGATATACCGCTTGGAATCAGCAACGAGCGGCTCCTTGAGGCGATACGCGCGCTCACGCCGCACCAGCGCTCGGTACTCGCGTTGCGGTTCGGCTCTGATCTCGACTACTCGGGTATTTCGGCCGCGCTGGGTATCTCATCTGGCGCCGCCGCAGTCGCCACGCACCGGGCACTAATCGCGTTGCGGCGGAAGCTGCTGGAGGACAGTCGATGAACGCACCGCAATTGACGGAATCGTTGAGTGACCGGCTGACAGCCTTGAAGAGCCCGCTCCCACACGACTTGATCGCGCGCGCCCGAGCGGGGGCCGACGTGTCCACGCCACCGGTCGTTCGGAGAGCTGCGCCCGTGGACGAGCGCATAGAGGCCAAGAACCCACCAGCACGGCTGACCACCTTCGCTCCGGTGGCCGACCGTCCGCGTCACAGGGCTCTCAATCGATTGGCGGCGGCAGTCGGCATCGCGGTTGTCGCGGTGGCGGTTGCAACGTTTGGGCTCGAGCTCAGCGGTCACGTCCACTCGACGGCACCTGCGCCGGCTACCAAGCTTGCCGCAATGCCCGTCACCGGTAGCTCCGGGTTTCCCGCATCAGCGCAGATCGTGGTGCCGACCACGCGCGGCAAGGGCAGAGCGGTGCTCCCCACCTTCTTGGCCCATGCAAAGGTGTTGTACGTCCAATACGACTGCATTGGGAGCGGGGGCAGCTTGAGATCCAGTCGACCAACCGTGCGGTCAAGGCGGATCTTCAACCCTGCTCAAAGGTCCGTGGCTGCGACCACGGTCGCACTGGATGCAGCGGCAACCGGCGCACCGTTGACCCTGGACGTCGTGACCGGCTCGTCGGTGAAATGGGAATGGCTCGTCGCAGAAAGCGAGGTGCCGGCGAACTTTCCGAGTTTGAGTATCGCGTTCCCGGTGGGTGCCTTTCCGCTCTTGGTCGGCGACACGTACGCCGACGGGTCAGCGTCCCTGCCGACCTTCACCCCAACCAAGCCGTACTGGATTCAGTATGCCTGCATGGGAACCGGGTCGATCACCATCCTCTCGTCCGATGGTTCCGTGGACTACACGTCAGAGAGCTGCAACGCCTCACCCGGCATCAACGGCCTCCTGGTGCCGAAGAATCAGGTCACCGGGCAACCAGTGTCCCTGCGCATAGCGACGACGCAGTCGACGACGTGGGAGGCGCGCGTCGTGCAGTTCAGTGGGGCTGCGCCGAAACCCTACGAGATCGTGCCGCCAACGCCGGCCCCCGTGGTGGTACCCATTGGATTTCAAGGTGCCAGCAGGGGCTACGCCCCTCGTCCCTGCCACCAATGGCAGCGGTTCCATCACGCTTCCGACCTTCACGCCGAAAACCGAGTACGCAAATATCGTGCTCAGGTGCTCCGGACCTGGATCGCTCGAGATCATCGGATCTGATGGGTCGACCGACGGCACAGAATCCTGCACGGGAGAGATCAGCGGTAGCGGCGGGTCGATCCAGCCCGGGGTTCCACTAACGCTGGTCATCAAGGCTGACCCAGCCATGACATGGGAGATCCTTGTCTACGGAGTAAACGTGGAACTCCCGCAGCCTTAGCAGATCTCCAAGAAGGGGAGCGGGCCGCGCCCTCCCAGTTCGATGTTCACAATCGGTGACCGATCTTGGTAGGGGAGTCACGAAAGTCCACCCACACGACCCTCATCAGCTTGAGCCGACTGACACCCTAACCGACAGCGTATGGCCCTGGTCCGATCCGAACTCCGGCGACGGAGTCCCTGATGTGACCGCCGAATTCTGAATACGCTGCGCACGTCCAGGACCACGACCGGAGTTGCACGGCACGAACTTGAAAACCGCACCAACGAAAGCCCGGGAACTAAGATCTGGATGGATTCACGTCGAAACAACTCGCGAAAGTCGAAGCATTCGATGCCGTACGCCGCACAGGCATGCGGGATGCGAATTCTCCCGATCCTCCGGTGCTCTTGCGTCAAAACGGCGCAGATCGACGGTGGCGAAAGCAGGTCTCCCGGAGACTCCCCTTCGAGCACCGCTTGTGCCACGACGTACGGGTCAGCATCCTCGTGCCGTTTTGTTGAATCGACAAGGTCGGGAAAACGGGCGAGAATCTCCTTAGCCTTAAACAGCACCTCCGCCGACAGAGGACGGAACATGCCTGGACGGCTAGTGGCCCAGGCGACCAGTCGTCGTCGCCCCGACGGATCTCCTCGAGGACTGCCTGCGGTGCGAAAAGCCGGCCCTCTGCGACAATTCGATCGATCCTGGTCCAAAGCGACGGGAACACACCCATTTGCCAGTGTTCCTTGAGGTCAAACAGCGCGCTCGTGTCGGCGCAATATGTCAGCCTGCCGGGCTCACCCTGCTCCTGCTGCACTCAACTGCTCCTCCAACGTGAGGACATCCCTTGACCTAACTTCAAGCCATTCCGTGACTTGAGCAAGGCTGACGAGCCCTGCGGTTTCGCGCCTCGAGCACCGCGCTGACATATGCACCGCCGTTTTCGTGAAGAGTGCGCGCGCGCCTGTCTTGCCACCGCCGCCTTGGCCCTGCCCAGGTTCGTACTTTCGCTGCTGCCATTGCGCCCACTTCGCGCGGTATCGCTCGTCGTTCACGTAGTCGAGAGCGTGCAGTCGGGACCAGATCACCTGGGCGCTTACGCTGAAGCGAGCCGTTAACGGTGCGAGATCCGCGTCAGATGGCACGCGGTTCATCGCGCGGATCTCGGCGACAGTTGAATTGGTCATCAGGGCGCCGGAAGGCACAAGCAGGTGTCCGGCAAACGCGTTGCAGAACACCTCCTCTCGAGGCGCGAGCACCAACGCCTCCGGGGCGGTTGCGGGAAGGCAAATGCCACCGGTGCCGAGGAGGATGTGACCGAGCTCGTGAAATGTCGTAAAGATCCTGGCGGACACAGCGTCAGATCGGTTGACCACGAGCGTCGGTGGACCCGGCGTCGTCAGCGAGAAGCCGCGGACCTCGGCCAAAGGTAGTTTGCGTTGAAGCACCAACGCGCCCGTACGGCCCAATGCCGCTCGCCATGCCGCGAACGCGCGGTAGGGATCTCGCCATGACGCTTGCTCGGCGAGGGACACGTCGAGCCGCCCGCGTGCATCTTCTGCTGCGAGCGCGACATCGCTCTCCTCGCCAACGCTTCCCCTACCCCATTGGGGAACGATACCGAGTGCGTCAAAAACAACTCTGCAGCGGAGTCTCTGGCATTCTCATCGCAGCGCGCACTGCGAAGTGGGTTGGACTGGTGATCTGCCCTGTGCCGGTGCCCTGCCGAAAGTCGACAGGCGTGGGCGGCTCAGTCGGTGGCTCGGGCAGCAGGAAGGCCGCTAAGAGGGCGACCGTAGAGCGCCGCGAGTGCGCGAGCAGAGCCAACGTTTGGCTGTTCGGACCCCGCCTCCCAGGCCTGCACGCGCTGTAGCTTGCTCCCCGAGCCTGTGAGCCGTGTCGTCTAGTGAGAAACCGGCCGTTTCGCGCGCCCATCGCAGTACTCGGGGAGTTATCGGTACCGTGATGCTCGCCATTCGTCGCTCCTGATCGTCATGGTGAAGCGAAAATCGAGCGGCCGCGGGGGTCTCGCCACATTCTCGGTTGTATCAGAGGTGGTGCCGGAGCGGTTCCTTCGGTTCCCATCACACACGAACGTATGTTCGCAGAATTCGCACGGCTAGGGCAGCTGGAGGCAGCTCGGCCGCCCCGCGACCTCCGTGCCGTCGAAGTCGGGTGACCCACGGGGAGCGGCTGGGCGGGCGGTCTACCGCCTTCGGCGACCAAGGGCATCTCTATTGACACCCGCGTTGACCCCTTACGGGGCGAACGTAGATGTGGAGTGTCGCTAACAGGTTCCAGCATACGGTTGACCCCAACGCTGACCCCAACCGGCACGGAAACAGGCGGACTTCCGCGGACCCTCATATGGGCGAAATCCCTTACGCAGCAACAACTACGGACGTAGGCGGTTATCCCCGGACGGGTCCTTTCCCGGCTCATAACCCCACGGTCCCAGGTTCGAATCCTGGCCCGCCCAGTTTTGCCAATTTTGTGGGTCATCGCGAATCTGTCGATCGTCGGCATCGCTCAGAGCGCGCCGTCGGTGGGCGACGTGGCTTTGTACAACGCCGTTGGCACGATCAACGCGATCCTCGACCTCGCGGGCTGGTTCCAGTAGTCGAAGGCCGGGCAGCCTCGCCGGGTTATCGCCAGAACTGGCTATAACCAGTCAAGTGCGCCGCATTGTCCGTGCGGTGGCGAACAGGTGTTTGGTATAATATTGTGTGTGGAAGCGTTCGCCATACCGGATGCCGGACAGCGGCTGATTGAGGCCGTCGATGCACTCGTCGGCGAGTTCATCGACGGCTTCTCCACACAGGCGCTGGGCGACGACCTGGTCGCCATCCGGCGGGCTGCCGATCGCCTCGAGGCCGAGTTCCTCCGTCGCCTGGACCGCTTCGATCGCGCCCACGGCGCGCTGGCCGATGGGGCGGGCAGCACCACGTCGTGGGTGCGCGATCACTGCGCCGTGACCTGGAAGGCGGGCGCGTCCCGCGTCCGGCTGGCGCGCACCCTCGGCGAGCTCCCGGCCACGCTCGACAGCGCCCGTGCCGGGCGCGCCTCCCTGAGCAACGTGACCATGATCGCCCAGCTCGCCAATGATGTCGGCGTGGCGCAGGTGGCGCTGCTGGAGCACATCCTGGTGGGCGCGGCGGAGACGCTCGACCCCGGTGACATGCGCACCGTCACCCAGGTGGCGCGGCTCCGGATCGATCCCGATGGGGTGCTCGCCGACGACAACCGCGCCCACGAGCGGCGCTGGTTCGAGTGCGAGCAGACCTATGGCGGGGTCTTCGTCCTTCGCGGGGAGCTCGACGCCGAAGGCGGCGCGCTGGTGAAGACCGCCATCGACGCGCTCAGTCAGGGGATGACCCATGGCGAGACCCGAACCGGCTCGCAGCGCCGTGCCGACGCACTCGTCGAGCTGGCCGCCACCCAGCTGCGCTGCGGGGACCACCGCGACGTGCACGGCCAGCGCCCCCATCTCACCCTCACGGTGAGCGCGGCCACGCTCCGGGGTGACGCCGATGGCTGGCCGGCCGAGCTGCGCGGGGTGGGACCGATCCATCCCGAGACCGCGCGGCGCATCGCCTGTGATGCGGCGCTCACGGTGGTGGCCGTTGCGCCGCCGGCTGCGGGTGGTTCGGCGTGGACCGGCAGCCGCCCACCGGTCCTGCCGCTCGCGGTCGGACGGGAGACGCGCACCATCCCGGCCCACCTCCGCACCGCGCTCAACCTGCGCGATCAGGGCTGTCGGTTTCCCGGGTGCGATCGACCGCCGGCGTGGACGGATGGCCACCACATCATCCACTGGCCGGACGGTCCCACCGAGCTGGGGAATCTGGTCTCGTTGTGCCGGACCCACCACCGCCGGGTGCACGAGCAGGGCTGGCGCATCCACATCGCTGACGGCGTTGCCGTGGTCGAGCCGCCGCCCTGACGGAGGTTCCTGCGTGGCCAGCCGCCGTGGGTATTGCAGCGATTGACGCTATTGGCGAGTATGATCAAGACTGGATCAGGAAGGGTATCCGCGGAGAGTCCCCCGCCTCAGATGTCGGAAACGCCAAAGAGGTACCTCGCATGCGCCGAAAGTCAGCCCTCGCGGCACTGGGTGTTCTCTGCCTCGCGGCTGCCGCGGCGCCAGGACCTGCAGCCGCGTCGACTGTCAAGGCCGTCGAGTACCCGATCCCAGCTTTGACGGGCAGCATCCTTGACCTGACGGCCGGTCCCGACGGCGCCGTCTGGTTCACGGAGAAACAGGGGGCCACCATTGGCCGGATCACACCACGGGGGACGGTCCATCTCTTCCCACTCCCGTCACCGGATCCTGGATACCAGCCCCCGCAGGTCATCGGCATCACCACGGGCTCCGATGGAGCGCTGTGGTTTGCAAGCGCGGCGCCGTATGCGGGCCGGCTCACGACGGCCGGTGTCTTCAGCTGGTTTCCGATGCCCACAGGTTCGAACTGGGTTGCAGCCGGACCTGACGGGAACCTCTGGTACGTCGAGCTCAACGGCCACATCGCGCGCGTGACAACCACCGGCGTCGTGACGGACTTTCCCGCTCCACCGAGCGGCAACATTCCTTCCACGATCATCGCGGGCCCTGATGGCGCGATGTGGTTCAGCGACGGCGCTCAGATGATCGGCCGCCTGACGATGTCCGGTGTGTATACGGAATACGCGCTTGATCACCCGGCGACGAACACGGCGTGTCTTGCAGTCGGGAGTGACGGCAAGGTCTGGATTGCCGAGGAGGGGTACCTCGCCGAGGTTTCAAGCACGGGCACCATGAAGGATCATCCGGTGCCTGCGATCAGCGGCCTCGGGCTCGGCTGTCTCGCGCTCAAGGGGAAGTTGATGTGGTTCACCACGAGCAACGGCGTGGGACACATGTCGCCGGGCGGCGCATACACAACGTTCGCGTCCCCATCGGGTGATGGTTCCTACACGTTATGCGCCGGACCCGATGGCCACATTTGGAGCGACGAGCTGACCAGCATCGCTCGCTGGGTCAGCGCGCCCTGACACCGCAACAGGGAGAGCGGGACGCCTGCGCGCCCCGCTCTCGGAAGGAGGACGTTTGCAGCGGTGAGGGCTAGACGGCCGGCTCTCCCGTCGACGGGTTGAGGATCAGCGGGGTCGCGTTCCGATGGTGGAAATTGAACATTCCATCGATGGTGCCGGCGAGCGCATCGAATGAGCCACCGCCGATGCGTGGCAGCGACCAGTTGTCCTCGATGAACCGGAGCACCGAGGTCGTGTCGGTGAGCGCGTTGTCCACCGAGTTCTCGCGCGCGTAGGGCGAGATCACCAGCAGGGGCAACCGCTGGCCGTAGCCGCAGCGATCCTCGTATCCGCCTGCCGGTGTGCCATGGCCGCAGACGCCGACACCCGACAGCGCGTCCTCGACCGACGCCGACGAGTTGATGATCGGCGGCATCACCTGGTCGTACCAGCCGTCCGAATCGTCGTAGGTGATGACGATTGCGGTCGACTTCCAGAACTCCGAATGCTCGATCGCGTTGATGGTGTTCACCAAGTAGGTCTGCTCGTCGATCGGATCGGAGTAGCCGGCGTGGCCGTCCTGGTACCGCGGCGCCTTGACGAAGCTCACCGCGGGCAGATTGCCGTCGGTCAGGCTCTTGTAGAAGTAGCTGAGGTCGTACTGGTGATTGGCCTGTCCGTTGTGACCGACCTCAGCCTCGGTGGCCGGTGGAAGATGCGCAGGGTTCGCCGTGCTCGCGTAGTACTCGAAGGGATTGTGGTGTGCGCTGTAGTCGCTGACCGCCGCGCCGCCGATGTTGGTATGGGTTGCGCCGCAGACCGCCGTGCCGCCCACTGATCCGGTCGGCGTGAACCCACCCTGGAACCATCCCCAGGTGACGTGTGCGGCGGAGAGCTCGTTGCCGATGTTGGTGCCGCTCATGGCGACCGTCGAGCCGGCCGAGCACTCGTCATACGCCGGATCAGCGTCCCCGTAGATGGTGCCGTTGTCGGTCACGCCCGAGAGCGTCGAAGGTGTCGCACCGTGGGTCTGCCCCGACACCAGGTTGAGCACCCCCGGCGTGGACGGTCCGAACGTCGTGTCGAAGTTGTTGTCGCTCATGGCAAAGCGCTGCGCGTAGTTCCAGAGCGCGGTGACGGTGTTGCCGTCGTAGTAGTCCATAACCAGCCCTGGAGGCGCCGTGTCGGGCGCCGAGCAGCTCTCGACCTGGGTGTACGTGGGGAACTTGTCCATCAGGCCACCGTCGAGGGCCTGCTGCTCCGGCATGTAGTCATGGTTCTGGTCGCAGGTGAGGGCCTTTGCCACGCCGAGCCGCTGCGGGTTCACCCCGTTGGGATTTGCGGTCAGCAGCGCCGGTGTGAGCCCGTTGACTCGTGGGCGTGCCCGGCTTCGCCTTGAATGGGTGTCCGTCGGCGTTGGTCGCGTTCGGATAGGTGCCGAAGTAGTGATCAAAGGAGACGTTCTCCTGGAAGAGCACGACCACATGCTTGATCGGTGATGTGGTGCTGAAGCTGTTGTTCACCGCGGAAGCTGCGCTCGCCCCAGTCACGGTGGCGAGCGATGCGCTGGCGATGGTGGCCGTCCCCACCAATGCCAGCGTGATCAATGGTCGTCTGGACATAACCAACTCCTCCTCAAACGAACCCGGGCATCTGTCAGCGCACAAAATGCTCGCTGCGTCCTTAAGGACGTCTTGTCTCTGGGGTAACGGCTGGCTAAGGAGCGAGGCGAGTCATGTCTTTGGAACTTGCTGGTTGCGGTCTTGTGACGCCTTTGGTACGATCGGTCGTATGGAAGGGGGAGTGTCCAGTCAGGTTGTCGACGGTCCGCGGGCCGCGAGCATCGCAAGGTTCCTCTCGAAACAGACGACCATCGCTGCTGTCGTGGCGGTGATCGCCTTGATCGTCCATCTGACCGGATCAACTGGATCAGTGGCGACTGCCAACATGTCGGTGTTGGTTCTGGCGATCGTCATCGCCCAGATCACGATGCCGCACCGGCACTTCCAGGCACTGCTCAGCGCTCCGTCGCACACCACTCGGTCGGTCGCCGAAGCGGAGACCGCGGCGACGTGGCAGCGGCGGAGGGATGACCCTCAGAGAGTTCGCGTCTGCGGATTCACGGTCTCATCGCGGGCCGGCGAATCAGCGAACTGGTTGATCCGTCAGGCACGCCGCCGCACGAGCTGATCGGGGCGCGCTGCGCCGCACGGCTACCTCATATGCTGTGCGCAACAGGCAGCGTCCACGAGGGACATGGAGATGGGTTTTCTGGACGACGTGAAGAAGGCAGCGCAGGACGCGCAGCACGCGGTGCAGCGTCAGGTGGACAACCTGCAGAAACCGCCCGCGCCTCCGGAACCGCCACCGCTCGATAGCGCGCCCGTGAGCGTTCCTCTGGAGCCGCCGACGACGGCGAGCGCACCGCCGGATGCGCCGGTTCAGCCCGCACCGGTCACGGTCACCCTGCCATCCTTCGCCACGCCGCCATCCGGGCCGCCCCCTCAGCTTCCCTCACCCGAAGGCGCCGCGCCGCTGGCACCGCCTGCTCCGACTCCGTAGCGCCCCGGCGCGCGTCAGAGGGTCCGCTTTTGCGGGTAGATCGTCTCGCCGCGCGCCAGCATCGCGACGAACTGTTCGAGGCGCCGTTCTCGGGTCGCCTGCTGCTTCGCGCTCCCGAGGCGATAGAGGATCGCGTAGCGGTTCTGGCTGGTCAGGATCTCGAACATCGCCTGTGCTTGCGGCTGCACCGCCAACGCCGCCGTGAGGTCGGGTGGCACCTCGCTGGATGCCGGGCCCGAGTAGGCGGCGTCCCAACGCCCGTCGCGCTGTGCCCGCACCACCTCGGCCTCCCCGGCGGGATGCATCCGGCCCTCGGCGCGCAGCCGGGCCACGATCCCGACGTTGCGCGCCGACCAGTTGCTTCGCGCCCGTCGCGGCGTGAATCGCTGCCGGTACGTGATGTCATCTCGCGGGGCGGCCTGGCCGTCGATCCAACCGTGGCAGAGCGCCTCGTCGAGGGCATGGGCGTACTTGAGCGCGGTTGGCTGCGTGGTGCCCTGCTTGGAAAGGACGAGCCAGACACCGGCAGGGTTGGCATGGTTCACGGCGAGCCAGGCTCGCCACGCGGCGGCGTCCGGGACGATCAATTCCGGGATGTCGGCGCTCATACCTCAAGCGTCGCAGATGTGCCCGGAGGAGCGAGGCGGTGGACGGTACGATGGCCGCGCTCATGAATGGGTGCCGGTAGCCGATCGATGTCCTGCGACTGGCTGTTCGTTGACGGGTCCAGCCTCATCTTCCGCGCCTTCTACGGCGTCCCCAAGACGGTCCGGTCCCCGGACGGCAGGCTCATCAACGCCGGGCGGGGATTCCTCGAGACGCTGACGCGGTTGGCCGGCACCAGGCAACCGAGGCACATGGCGATCGCGAGCGATGCCGACTGGCGGCCGGACTGGCGCGTCGCGCTGATCCCGGGGTACAAGGCCCAGCGTGTTGCGGAACCGATCCCGCCGGCGCTCATCCCGCAGATGCCGGTCATCGACGCATTCCTCGCCGCGATCGGCATCGATGCGCTCGGCGTGCCCGGCTACGAGGCGGAGGACGTCATCGCCACCTGGACCGCGAAGGCGGGGTCGACCGTCGAGATCATCAGTGGTGACCGCGACCTGTTCGCGCTCGTCGAGGACCCGCGGGTCACGGTGCTCTACCCGGAGAAGGGGGCATGGGCTCTCGTCGACGAATCCGAGGTGACCCGGCGCTACGGGATCCCGGGACGTCGCTACGCCGATTACGCGATGCTGCGCGGCGATCCGTCGGATGGGCTCCCCGGGTTGAAAGGCGTTGGCGCGGTCGCCGCCGCCTCGATGATCCGCCAGCATGGCGGCGTCGCCGCGCTCCTCGAAGCTCGGCGGCTGAGCGAGCACGATCAGGACTACCTGACCCGTGCGAGCCAGGTGGTTCCGCCTGTCCCGGACCTCCCGATCGAGCTTCCCGACGGCCGGCGCGATCACTACCCGGCGGATCCCGCGGCGCTCAACACGCTGATGGCCGAATACGGCCTCCAGGCCGCGTCGAGCCGTCTCGTCGATGCGCTCAACGAGCAGCTGGCGAAGCCCTGACATGACGCGTCTTCGTACCGATCGCGTCCTCGTCATCGGGATCGTCATCGCGGTGGTGAGCCCGCCGCTCCTGACCCTCATCCTGGCCCGGCTTCCCACGTCGGAGGCACGCGCCTACGTCTTCCTCTACCTCGGGATCGTCGCCTCGCTCGGCCTCCTGACGGGCCTTATCCCCGCGCTCGTCGCGGCGGCGATGTCTTCCCTCCTCGGCGACTATTTCTTTCTGCCGCCGGTCGACACGCTCAGCCTCGCCAATCCGAGCGATGTCCTCTACCTGGTCATCTTCTTTGCGACCGCGAGCGCGGTCGGCGGGGTCGCTGCGCTTCGCCGGGGCGCGATGATCGAGGCGCGCCGGCTGACCCGAACGCTCGCCGAGGCGAATACCGAGCTCGAGCGGCTGTACCAGGAGCAGGCGGCGTCGGCCCGGACGGCGGTCCGGCTGGCGCAGACGCAGCAGCAGGTCTCCGCGCTGCGGGACGCGGACCGTGTCCGGCGCGAGCTCCTCCAGAACGTGAGCCACGAGCTGCGCACGCCCCTGGCGAGCATCCTCACCGGCGCCACCGTCCTCCAAGGGCGCAGCGATATCTCCGGGGCCGTTCGCGACGGGCTCTCAGGAATCGTCACGCAGTCCCGGAGACTCGACCGGCTGGTGGGCGACATGCTCGACCTGGCTCGCATCGAAGGGCATGCGCTCGAACTCCGCCTCGAGGACATCAATGTCGGTGATGCGGTCGAAGCGGCCGTGGGCCGCCTCAAGCAGATCCGTCCCACTCGCACCGTTCGCGTGAGCACCGAACCAGGTTCACTCGAGGCCGTGGCCGACTGGGACCGGATCGGCCAGGTTCTGGACAACCTTCTCGTCAACGCCGACCGTTATGCCCCTCCGACGTCACCGATCGAGATTCACGTCGGCCCGGGGGCCCGCGGCACGATCGTCACCCGGGTGATCGACCATGGCCCCGGCGTCGACGCCAGCCTGCGCGACCGCGTCTTCGAGCGTTTCGTCCGCGACGAGCACTCGGGGGTAGAGGGCACCGGTCTCGGGCTTGCGATCGTCCGAGGGATCATCGAGGCGCACGCGGGGCGCATCTGGCTGGATGACCCCGAGCCGGGCGGTGGCGCCGTCTTCGCCTTCACGCTCCCATCCGCCCCCGTCGAGGCGGTTCACCCGGGTCCGGCGGTCTCCGACGCGGCGGGCGTTTCCTAGGAGAACCCGAAGCGTCCAGCGCGAGCGCTCAGGCTGCTGCGGCCTGGTGCGGGGTCGCGAGCACGTGGATGTCCACGTCGGTGAGAAGCTCGATCAGCTTGCGCAGCGTCCCACGACGTCCCCGACCGCGGGTGACCACGATCTCGGTGGCGAGGATCTTGCGCGCGTATTGCGTCAGCGCCTTCGCCGGGTCGCTCTCATACAGGGTTACAAAGGTCCCGTCGGCCTGGTGGGTGAGGGCGGCGTAGGTACCGAGGAGTTGCATCTCCTGCTCGGAGCGCTTGCGATCGCGAACCGTCACGGCGGTCATCTTGCCGTCGAGTTCGAGCCGCGAGCGCCGCTGTGCCGGCGATGACGTCCTCCATGCCGGAGCGTGGCGGCACGCAGAGCATGACCCGCGGCTTCACCTCCCATGGCGTCTCGATCCCGCGGTCTCGCATGTACGCGACCAGGCGGCGATCGGTGTGCTCGGCGAGGATCCGGAACGCCAGCTCGCGGAGTGACGCGAGAACCTCGGGTCGGAACGCCAGGGCACGAGCCCGAGCCGCCTCGCTCGCTGGGACGATCTCACCGCGCCGGAGGCGCTCATCCAGGAGCGACGGTGTGATGTCGACGATCTCGAGCTCGGTCACCTCGTCGAGGAAGGCGTCATCCACAACATGCTCTGGACGCGGCCCGAGCATCGCGCCCATGCCTTCAACGGTGCTGCGGAGATCGGTGAGGTGCAGGGTCGCGATCAGCATCATCCCCGCACGCAGCAAGCGAGGGACTGCGTCGGTGATCGGCCGACCCTGCGTGTCAACCCCGGCGAGATCGTCGAGGCACGCGACCTCGGGGTTGCGCCGGAGCAGCGCTTCCACGTCGACAGTTCCTTCTCGCGCAGGCGAGGTCGGCCCGCCGAGCATCTCGAGGTCACCGAGCGCCAGCTCGCAGCGGTTGCGCCCATCGGTTTTCACCGCCGCAACGACGACGTCCGTGCCGCGCTGGCTGCGACGATTCGCCTCGTCGAGCATCGCGACCGTGGTGCCACAGCCCCGGGCATATCCAAGATAGACGCGCAGTCCGGACCGGCTCGCGCTGGCGTGCAGGGCACGCAGGAGCATGTCCGAGTCGGGGCGCTGGTCGCCGGCGAACGGAACGTCGCGGCTCACCGCGGCAGGGCGAGCCACGACGTGCACGCTGACATCCGGGAGGTCGGTTATCAGCCGGTCGACCAACCCGCGCCGCAGGCGGCCGCGGACGCCGGCATGGGCTGCTTCACCGACAACAACGTGCTGCACCGCGAGCTCCTGTGCGACGCCGATCACGGCGTCGGCGACATTGCCGTCGCGCTCGATGAACCCGCACTGCAGGAGCTCGGCCAGCTCCCGGGCCTTGATTCTGCCGCGCTCCGTCTCTTCATCGTGCCGGCCCGTCACGACGAGCACGGTGCAGAAGCCGCCGAAGCGTCTCGCGAGGCGGCTCGCACGGCGAATGAGCGGACCGCTGCTCAGCCGGCCGCTGACGGCCACAAGCACCGATTGCGGGGCGGGGCGGACCGCGCCACGAGCGCGACCGACGGTCTGGGCCACGAGTTCGAAGCGCGATCTCTCGGAGCGCTGCGAGGTTTCCCGGGCGGAAGAAGTTCGCAAGCGCAGTGTCGATCTTGTCTGGGGCGTAGATGTTGCCGTGACGCATGCGCTTGCGCAGCGCCTCGGGGGAGATGTCGATGAACTGGATCTCGTCAGCATTGTCGAGAACCTGGTCGGGGAGGGTCTCGCGAACCGGTATGCCGGTGATGCGCTCGGCGAGGTCCTTGACCGACTCGAGATGCTGGACGTTGACCGTGGTCACCACGTCGATGCCGGCGGCCAGGATCTCCTCGACATCCTCGTATCGCTTGGCATGTCGGACACCCGGTACATTGGTATGAGCGAGCTCATCGACGAGGACGACCTGAGGATGCCGCGCGAGGATCGCGTCGAGGTCCATCTCCTCCATGAGCTTTTCGTGGTACTCGGCCTTGAGGCGGGGGATGACCTCGAGGCTGCCGATCGCCTGCTCGGTGAGCTTGCGACCGTGGGTCTCGACGTAGCCAACGACGACGTCCTCTCCCTGGGAGCGGCGGTCGTGCGCCTCGCGGAGCATCGCGAAGGTCTTGCCGCTTCCCGGAGTGGCCCCGAGGAACACCCGCAGGTGCCCGCGCCCGGCCGCTGCCAGGACCGGCACCGCTGCAGTGGCGAGCGATTCGGTCATACGACTAATGATGTTCGAACTCGATCCTCTGGTAAACGCTTTAGCCGGTAAGGCTCGATTGCTGTGCGTCGAGAGCGAGGTTGAGCTGGAGGACGTTGACCACCGGCTCACCGAAGACCCACAGGATGCGGCCCTGCACCTGGGATTCGACCAGCGCGTGCAGCTTGCCGGCGCTGAGGCCGCGGGCAGCGGCGACCATGTTCACCTGAGCAAGTGCGGCGGCCTCGCTGATGTCCGGGTCGAAGCCGGTGAAGTCGGAGGTGACCAGGTCGATCGGGATGGGGGTGGAGACGCCGGCGGCGGTGTAGGCGGCGACCGCTGCCGTGATGGTTTCCTTGAGCACCGGGTTGGACGGTCCCAGGTTGCTGCCGGCCGAGTTGGCGGCATTGCACGGTTGGAGTGCAGCGGTGCTGGCGTTGGTCGTGTACGAGAGGCGTCCCTGGAAGTACTTGGTATCGATGGTGATCTTCAGGCTCCCGTCCTTGGCAACCGTCTCCTGCGGGCAGCTCTGCCCGATCAGCGTCGAGCCGACGACCTTGCCGTTGACGGTGACCAGGCTGCCGTTGGCATTGCCGTTGAACGCGACCTGCGAGATGCCCGTGATCACGAGGGTGTAGACGAGCGCGAGCGCTGCGACGAAGACGGTGAGCCGGAGACCGATCAGGAGCTGCTTGGGTAGATTGCCCATGGTGTGTATCGCCTAGACCAGGTGAATCGAGGTGATGATCACGTCGATGATCTTGATGCCGATGAAGGGCGCGATGATGCCGCCGAGACCGTAGATGAGCAGGTTGCGACGCAGCAATGCGGCGGCGCCGACGGCGCGGAAACGCACGCCACGGAGCGCGAGCGGGACGAGCGCGATGATGATCAGCGCGTTGAAGATGACGGCGCTCAGGATCGCGCTGTGCGCCGAGTGCAGACCCATGACGTTGAGCACGGACAAGGGCTTGAGCGCCGCATACGCCGTGAACATGGCGGGGATGATCGCGAAGTACTTGGCGACGTCGTTGGCGATGCTGAAGGTCGTGAGCGCGCCACGCGTGATCAGCATCTGCTTGCCGGTCTCCACGATCTCGATGAGCTTGGTCGGATCGCTGTCGAGATCGACGAGGTTGCCGGCCTCCTTGGCAGCCTGGGTGCCGCTGTTCATGGCGACGCCGACGTCGGCCTGCGCCAGCGCCGGTGCGTCGTTGGTGCCGTCACCGGTCATGGCCACGAGCTTGCCGCCGGCCTGCTCTTGACGGATGAGGTCGAGCTTGTTCTCCGGGGTTGCCTGAGCGAGGAAGTCGTCGACGCCTGCTTCGGCGGCGATGGCGGCCGCGGTCAGCGGGTTGTCCCCGGTGATCATCACGGTCCGAAGCCCCATGCGGCGCAGCTCCGCGAAGCGTTCGGCGATGCCCGGCTTGACGATGTCCTTGAGGTGGATCGTGCCCAGCACGATGCGGTTCTCGGCCACGAGCAGCGGTGTTCCACCACTGCGGGCAATCACCTCGACCTGGGCGTTGACCTCGGTGGAGACAGCGTTGCCGCCGGACCACGTGTCGATGGAGTCGCCGGCGCCCTTGCGGATGCTGTCGCCGGCCCGATCGACGCCGCTCATCCGGGTTTCTGCCGTGAACGGCACGAACGTCCAGGGATCACCGGCGACCTCTTCGGGGGCGCCGAAACGCCGCGCGAGGGCGACGATAGATCGGCCTTCGGGGGTCTCGTCGGCGCGGCTGGCCAGGTCCGCCGCCTGCACGAGCCGCTGCATGGTGATGCCGGGTGCGGGCAGGAACTCGGTCGCCTGACGGTTGCCGAGGGTAATGGTCCCGGTCTTGTCGAGCAGCAGGGTGTCGACGTCGCCTGCGGCTTCGACTGCGCGTCCGGACATGGCCAGGACGTTCTTCTGCAGCAGACGGTCGATGCCCGCGATGCCGATGGCGCTGAGCAGACCGCCGATCGTGGTGGGAATCAGGCAGACGAGCAGCGCGATGAGGACCGGGACGGAGATCGACGCGCCCGAGAAGATCGCGTACGGCTGCAGCGTCACCACCGCGATCATGAAGATGAGGGTCAGGCTCGCGAGCAGGATGTTGAGGGCGATCTCGTTGGGCGTCTTCTGCCGTGACGCGCTCTCGACGAGCGAGATCATGCGGTCGAGGAAGGTCTCGCCCGGGTTCTGGGTGATCTCAATGACGATGCGGTCACTCAGGACACGCGTGCCGCCGGTGACGGCGCTCCGGTCGCCGCCGGCCTCGCGAATGACCGGTGCGGATTCACCGGTGATCGCCGACTCGTCCACGCTCGCGATCCCTTCGACGATGGTGCCATCGCTCGGGATCACGTCGCCGGCTTCGCACACCACAATGTCGCCCTTGCGAAGGTCTGGTGCAGGAACGGCGACCTCGGTGCCGCCGATGCCACCCTGCAACTTCCGTGCGATCGTCTCGGTCCGGGTCCGGCGCAGCGCCTGCGCCTGCGCCTTGCCGCGTCCCTCGGCGATGGCTTCTGCAAAGTTCGCGAAGAGCACTGTGAACCACAGCCACAGCGCGATCTGACCGACGAAGCTGGTGTCGCTGGAGTTGCCGACGATGCCGGCGATGAACCCGTACGTGGTCATCACCGCGCCGATCTCCACGATGAACATCACGGGATTGCGAACCATGGCCCGCGGGTCGAGCTTGACGAAGCTCTGACCGATTGCGGGAATCAGGAGCTCGGGATCGGTGACGCTGGTGCGCCGGCGCCTGGTGGTGCGCGTGGATGCTATGGCCATGATCAGAATGCCGCGATGAGCTTGAAGTGCTCGAGAATCGGCCCGAGCGAGACTGCGGGGAAGAACGTCAGGGCGGCGACGATGATGATCGTGCCGATCAGCAGGGCGACAAACAGCGGTCCGTCGGTCGGGAACGTCCCAGCGCTCGCGGGGACGATCTTCTTCTTCACGAGATTGCCGGCCATCGCCATCACGGGGATGAGGAACAGGTATCGACCTGCCCACATCGCCCCGGCCAGCATGAAGTTGTAGAAGCTGGTATTCCCCGAGAGTCCCGCGAACGCGCTCCCGTTGTTGCCGGTCGCGGACGAGAATGCATAGAGGATCTCCGTCAGCATGTGCGGCGTCCCCTGGGTTGCAATCGGACCTGCTTGTCCCGCCGTGGTCAGGACCGCCACGGCAGAGAAGCCCAGGATCGACGCGGGAAGGACGAGGATCGCGATCGCCGCATATTTCACATCGCGTGCCTCGATCTTCTTGCCGAGGTATTCGGGCGTTCTGCCCACCATCAGGCCGGCGATGAACACCGCCACGATTGCGAAAACGACCATCCCGTAGAGACCTGAACCGACGTCACCTGGGGTGATCTCGCCGAGCTTGATGAACACGAGGGAGACCAGGCCTCCGATCGGCGTCATGCTGTCCTGCGAGGCGTCCACCGAGCCGGTGCTCGTCCCCGTGGTGGCACTGTTGTACAAGGCAGACTGGATCGGCCCAAAGCGAGCTTCCTTGCCCTCCATGTTGCCGCCCGCCAGGGTGTTGGTTGACACCTGCGAGGCACCGGTGCTGACCAACGCAGGATTGCCCTGCTGCTCCTGCCAAGCCATCACGCCGAAGCCGCCGACGAGGATGATTCCCATGACCGCGCCGAGCACGATTCCCTGCTTCACGTGCCCGACCCACCTTCCGAAGGTGATGGTGAGCCCGAACGGGATGAGCAGGCAGATGAAGATCTCGAGCGAATTCGTGAGTCCGTTGGGATTCTCGAATGGATGCGCGGCATTGGCGTTGAAGAAGCCGCCACCATTGGTGCCGAGATCCTTGATCGCCTCCATGCTTGCAACAGGGCCCTGGGCGATCGTCTGCACGCCGTTGGTGAGCGTGTGCACGACCGTGTAGCTGTTGAAGTTCTGGATCGAGCCGCTGGCAACGAGCACGATCGCGAGGACCACGCTGATCGGCAGCAGTACATACAGGATGCAGCGAACCATGTCGACCCAGAAGTTCCCCAGCGTGGTCATGGTCCGGCGCGCGATGGCGCGGATGACCACGATGGCCACAGCGATTCCCACCGCGGCGCTGAGGAACTGATGCAGCACGAGCGCCACGATCTGCGAGAAGTAGCTCATCGTGGTCTCGCCGCTGTAGTTCTGCCAGTTGGTGTTGGTGGCGAAGCTGATCGCCGTGTTGAAGGCGAGCGGCGCCGGCACACCAGGGAGGTTCTCGGGATTGAGGGGGAGATGGTCCTGGAAGCGAAGGACGACGTACGTGAACGCGATGCTGATCACGGTCACCGAGAGGATGGATACGAGATACGCGATCCAACCCTGCTCGTGGTCCGCGTCGACCCCGATGGTCTTGTACGTGAGACGCTCGATTGGGGCTATCACGCGGCTGAGCCAGACGCGCTCGCCCTTGAACACCTTGACCATGTAGCCGCCGATGAACCAGGCGCCAACGCCGACGGCAGCGTACGTGATGACCGCCGCGATGATGTCGAGGGCCATCAGAAGCGCTCCGGGGCGACCAGCGCGATGATCAGGTAGATGGCCGCAAGCAGCGCGATGACTGCGGAGACGATGTAGCCGGTGAGCTCAGTCCCCATCTCAGATCCTCCCCATGCCTTTGGACATGAGGAACGCGGCGATGATCATTCCCGCGAAGCAGAGCAGCACCAGCAGGTCGAGTGGCACGGCTTGAGTATTGAATCGCTTGCGTCAACGCTGCGTCAACGGTCTAGTTGTGTGGCGGGATGACCAGAACCGGGCACGGCGCGAGGCGGATCATCCGCTGACCGGCAGTCCCGAACACAAAGTCTGCGAGAGGACCATGACGGCTGGCTCCCGCGACGATGAGATCTGCGTGGCATTCGCGTGCCATCTCCGCGATGGACCTGGCGGCCTTGCCGATCGTCGACTGCATGTGGATCTCCGCGTCAAGTCCGGCAGCCTTCAAAGCGTCCACCTGCCGGCGTACCTTGCGCTGGAGAAGGGCCTCATCGACATGAACAGGCTGCGCTCCGCCACGCATGACCATCAATTCATTGACGTGCGCGACGACAACCTTTGACCGGTCCTGCGTTGCCAGCGACCACGCAACCGCCAGGAGGTCATCAGCAGAATCGGAACCGTCTGAAGCGACCAAAATGGTTGTAAACATTGCCTCTACCAGTGAACGCGCCAACGAACCATCTCTCACTTTGGAGGCTGCTCAGTCAACAACCGGTCAATGATTTCGACGGGTGCGCTCAGCGATGTGCGAGCGCTACCGGTGTGGGACTGGCACCCAGGGCGGCTCCGGCCTGGTCGGCGAGCGTCACAGCGGCGAGCAATTGATCGCGCCACACCTTGGTGCCGGCCTCGGCGACCAGCACATAACGGCCGAGACGACGGACATCGTGTTCGACCTCGATGGTGATCTCCTTGCCGGGAAGTCCGAGCGTGTCAACCCCCCACCAGATGCGCCCCCAGCTCACGTTGCCGTTGCGGTCGATTGTCGGACCCGGTCGTTCCGACCGCGAGGTGTCGAACCAGCACTCGCGCAAACCCAGCAGGCTGCGCAGCTCGTCGGCGACGGCTTCGACAACCTCGTGCGGCTCGGCGCCGGCGGCCATCAGCTCCGCGATTGCCTGGACGTGCGCAAGGTCCGCACGCTGCTGCACGGTGAGTGTGCGGTGCGAGCGATTGCGAGCCGAGAGCTGACCGACGATGAGGCCACCGACAAGTAGGAGCGCTGTCGTCTCGATGTCCTGCGGATGCGAGATCGTCAGCGATCCATACGGCTGGGTGAAGACGATGTCGTAGCACAGTGCTGCTGACACTGCCGCGATGAGTGCTGAGAGGCGCGTCCCGGTGGCGGCGAGCAGCGACACCAGGACGGCGAAGCCGAGCGCAACAACCGCGGCCGGCGCCTGGCCGCGGAACGGCAGGAGTGCGAGCGCAAATGCGACGGGGACAGCGGCCGCGGCGACGAGCACCACCACCGGCCGGACACGGGAGGCGGTCGCACGGCGGGTGCCGCCGGTGTCGGAGGGAGTCGCGCTCGGAACTACGGTCACCATGCCGGGCTTAGATGCCGCGTTCCGATAGCTGTTCGATCATCTTCAGAACTCCGCTGTTCAGTTCGACCCCATCGCAACGCACATCGTCTCAGCAAGTCAGTCAACGAATGATCAACGAGGTGACCCGAATCGGTACCCCTGGCGTCCAACCGTCACCACGATCTCCGGGTGCGCCGGGTCGTCCTCGAGCTTGACCCGCAGGCGCTGCGCGAATGTCCGCAGATAGTTGCGCTCGTCCGCGTACTGCGGCCCCCATACGCGCTGGAGCAGGGTGCGGTGGTCGAGCGTCGCGCCGGCATTTCGCGCCAGCTCAGCGAGCAGCAGCCACTCGGTCGGCGAAAGGCGTACCTCCACGCCGTCGCGCGTGACCGACCGGGCGCCGAGGTCAACCCGGACGTTGCCTCGCACGACGACGCCGCCGGCGCCGTCGGGTGGTCTGACGCGGCGGAGGACCGCACGTACTCGCGCCAGGAGCTCCTCGGCGCCGAAGGGCTTGGCCAGGTAGTCGTCCGCACCCAGGTCGAGGGCGCGAACCTTGTCGGTCTCCTCGCCGCGGGCGCTGATGACGATGACCGCGGGGCGCTGCTGATTGTCCATGTGCTCGAGGATCTGCCAGCCATCGATGAAGGGGAGGCCGATATCGAGCAGAACGATATCGATCGCCTCCGGGTCTCGAAGCATCTGCGACGCGGTGATCCCGTGGGCAGCGACCGAGGTCACGTAGCCGGCGGAGTCGAGCGCACCGGCGAGGACTTCGCGCAGCGCCGTGTCGTCCTCGACGACCAGGATGCGAGCCCTGCGCTCGTCGCTCAACAGCTGCCGGGAACGGCCGGCACCGCGCCCGCGGCGACCGTGATCGTCTCCGAGAAGGTCGCCGGTGGATTGAAAGACTGATGGCTTGGGGAGACGAGCTCGACCTGGATGGTGTGCCGTCCCGACGAGAGATCGACCGGCACGTGCCAGACGTCGACAGTCGGTGCCTGGATACCGTCGATGATCACCGCGAGGTAGAACTGGGAGGACGTCGCCGGCACGAGCCTGCCGGACGCCTCTACTCCGCACACCGTGAGCGTCAGGGGCGCGCCGACCTCGGCACCAGGACGGGGCGACACGATGCGCACAGGGTACGGCGCCGCCACCAGCAGTGCCGGGCTGAACACCCAACTGGCCACGAGGCCGCCGGCGCCACAGAGGGCCGCGACCCCTCCCGCGATCCGCAGGACGCTCCGACGGACTGCGAAGACCAGGAGGCCGCCACCGAAGATCAGGAGCGCCAAGCCCCACTGCAGTGGCAGGGGCAGACCGCTGACGATGTGCGCGATCACGCTCGCTCTGGTCAGGCCGGCGCGACGGTGAAGAAGACGGTCGGCGTGACATCCCGAGGCGAAAATGGGAAATGGTCCTGGGCCACGAACTCCGCGTACATCGAGTATGGAAGCCCGGGCTTCACGGTGATCGGCTGCGACAGCGTGTAGCTCATGTAGATGAGCTGGTTGTTGAGGTACAGGTGCACGTGACCCTTGGTCGGAGTGATGTGACTGGTGATCGAGGTGGTTACGGTACCGCCGGTGATCGACACCCTGACCACCAGCATGGTCCCGTGAACGACCTCTCCGCTGGTCGGGGAGAGCAACTCGATCTTCACCGGGCTCGACGGACGGTGACCGAGGCCACCGACGGGGGTCGGATACGGCGTCGGCCCCGGTGTGCCCGAAGGACCGTCAGCCGTCGCCGAGCTGCACGCCGCCAGGCCGACGATCAGCAAGGTCAGGAGGACGAGGAATGGACGTCGCATAGTCGAGGAGTTCCCTGCCCGCCCCATTATGCGCAACGCCACCCGAACAGGATTCAGCAAGGATAGATGGCACGACGCGTGTAGGGCGGCCGGGGGCGGGGGGCACGCAGCGAATTTGGGAGCGACCGAGCGAGCGCGACAATCTGCTTGCGCGAACGAGGGAGCGGACAAGCTGAGCGGAGTGTCCCCCGCCCCCGGTCGCCAGACCACAGAGGGTGCTTTCTACCCTAGCTGAAGGTCCCGCCCGCGAGGTCAGCGCAGGCGGTATGTGGCCGGCCGCTCGTCAGTGACTGTGACCTTCGGCGCGTTGCGCTCGAGGATGCGCCGAACCTGCTGCGGCGTAAAGCTGCCGCCGAGGCGCTTGCGGATCGCTGCCACAGCAAGGGGTCGCGTTGATTCCTTGAGGACCGCGAGCACCTTGTCGTCGGGGGTGCTGCGCGTGGTGGTGTGCTTGCCGTTGGACGCCGCTGCCGGTGCGGGTGTCCGTGCAGGCTCGGGCGCGCTCTCCGGCACACGATTCACGTGCGCGGCGACCACCGGTGCGGCTGCAGCTCCGGCGGCTTCGGCATGCGCGGGAAGGTCGATCCGAGCAGGCCGGGTCGATCCCTCTCCATGCAGACGGGTCCACATGGCGGGAAGGTCGTCGAGAACCTGGCGCACGAAGGCCGCCGAGCCACTCACCTCGATCTCGCGGTCGCCGTCACGAAGGCGCAGCGAATGCGACATCGGCGCTGCGGGTACTTCAACCCGCGGGGCCGGGCGGAACGGTGGCCGCGAGTTCGTTCCGAGAGTCGTTGTTGAAGCTGGGTCGAGGGCCCGAAAACTGCCGGGGGCCGGAGAACGAGGGACGGTCCGAAGAAGGGCGTCCCTGATAGGGGCGGTCGTCAGGCATTGGTCTCCTGGTTGTCTATTGGTTCGTCGTGGTTATGACCGTGGCTCCTACCCTGGGGCGCCGGCTCGGCGACCACCGGGGTACCGACCACATTGGCGGCGGGATCAGGCTCGGTCTTCCCGGACCTGGTGAGATCGGTGATCTCGACATGGCGGTCGTCGTCCGGCAGGGTGATCTGGGGAAGATCGTCGTCGTCGGACGGTGGCGGTCCGAAAAGGCGCTCCTGGATCTTGTTGCGAAGCGGCGACTGGATGAGCGCGAATACGCCCCCGACGACTGCTGCGCCGATCAAGAGGTTGCGGACCCGATGTGTCTTCCTCTTCGGACGTATGGCCGTGCTCAACTTGTCCGACGCGTCGGCGATGCGCTCGCGTGCAGCGTTGCCCGCTGCGCTCACCCTGCTGTCGGACGCGATGGTCTCGGCAGTCTCCGCCAGGGTGGTGGCGGCAGTCTGCAATACCTGGCTCAATCCCTCAGCCCCACGCTGCACCGTCGGGAGGGCTGCGCTCCCCGCACCGCGCGCGAGCGTGACCGCATGATCCGCAAGGTCCCCGATCGTATCCGCCGCGCGACTGCGGTCAAGCACGGCAGCTCTGGAACGTCAACTCCGCATGTTGCAACAAACCTCCGTTCTCACCTGCCATGTATGGCGCCACACAATGGAACTGGCACCAAAGGACTGATTCTACGTTGGTTGCACGATTCAACGCTCCCCATAATCGTGCGCGCGCCTCGCACGGGCGAGGCTCAGGCGGCGGAGGAAAGCGGCGCTGTGATATCGCGAAGGCTGATCGGGGATGCCTCGCGGGCGAGCGCAGTGTCCAAGGGCGCGTCGAGGAACCACCGGATGCGAGCCGCGGCCACCGGCCCGACGAGCCGGGCAAGCTCAGGCTCGGACGCCGCGTAGATAGCTCCCAGCGAGGGGAATGATCGAATCAGCTTCACGAATGCCGCCGGCTCGAGCCCATCGACCGCGGCGAGATGGCTCACCCGGCGGCGGGCGAGCGATCCTGCCTCATCTGCGTCGAGCGGGAGCTGGAGCTCGATCGTTCGAATTGGCATGAACTGACTCTATCGAACAGATGTTCGACTTGTCAAGTCGTCCCGAGCGTGAGGTACGCTTGTCGCGATGCCCCTGTACGAATACCGCTGCAACGACTGCTCGGCCGTGTTCGAACTGCTTCGCCCGATGGCCGACCGCGAAGTCGCCGCCATCTGCCCGAGCTGCGAGAGCCGGGCGAGCATGCCGCTCATCAGCCGGGTCGCGGTCCACGCCGGATCCGGCTCTGACGCGTCGGCATCGACGAGCGGCGGGGGCGGCGGTGGTTGTTGCGGCGGCGGCAGCTGCGGCTGCGGCGCCAACTGACCGAGGTTCAGCCGGCTCCAGCAGCAGGGATCGCGACCACTCCCTGAGCGACGGTCCCGGTCAGGTCCAACTCCGTCTGCATGACGGACGCAAGGAACACACGCCGGTGCGCAGGGTGCGGGCCGTACTCGCGGATTGCCGCGCGATGCTCGGGGGCCCCGTATCCCTTGTTGCTTGCCCAGTTGTAGTGAGGCGCCTCATCGTGCATGCGTGTCATCAGCGCGTCGCGATGGACCTTGGCGATGATCGATGCGGCCGATACCGCCGGCACCTTGCGATCGCCGGCAACGAGCGAGTGGAGGGGACGCGACACCGGGATGCGCAGGTTGCCGTCGCAGCAATAGCCGTCTGCATCCACGGCTTCGACCAGCCTGCGGAAGATGTCGACGTTCGCCCACCCCAGACCGCGCGTGTTGATCTCCTCGACGCTCACCTCCGCCACCGCCCACGCGACCGCTCGCTCGCGGAGCACGGCTCCGACCAGCTCGCGCTGCTTGGCTGTGAGCAGCTTGCTGTCACGGAGCAGGGGATGGCGGAAGCGCTGGGGCAACACCACCGCGGCGGCGACGAGCGGGCCTGCATAGGCACCGCGACCAACCTCGTCCATCCCGCACAGCCGGAAAGCGCGCCAATCGCTGACCGCGAAGGTGGTTCGGATGTAGTCGGGAACGCGGAACCGCGGCATCGGCTGGCGAGAGTGTAGCCCTCGGGTTTGCTACGGTGACGGGACGTGCTCACCCCTGGGAGGAATCTGGCATTGAACGAGGTGCTCTGGACTGACGTCGCTCCGCGCGACGGGCTCCAGAACATCGCCGACACAATCAGCACGGAAGCGAAGATCCAGCTCGTCCGCGGGCTGCTCGATGCGGGCGTGCCACGTGTCGAAGCGACGTCGTTCGTCTCACCGACGTGGGTTCCGCAGCTGGCGGATGCACCGGCCGTGCTCGCCGGACTGCAGAACGACCTGCCGCGGTTGCGCGTGCTCATCCCCAATCTCCGCGGCCTGGAGCTCGCGCTCGCGCACGGCATTCGCAACGTGCTGGTCACCATCGCCGCGACCAACTCCTTCAACCGGCGCAACGTCAATCGAAGCGTTGACGAGTTCCTCGATGAGATCTCACGCATCGTCGAGCTGGCCGGCGAGCGCGCGTGCACGGTTGACGTTGCGGTGTCGGTGAGCTTCGGCTGCCCCTTCGAGGGAGAGGTCGCACCGATCCGCGTTGCCGAGCTGAGTGCCGACCTGACGACACGCGGTGTCGCCGAGGTGGGCATCGCGGACACGATCGGCGTGGCAACTCCGGTTGATGTCACCGCCATGTGCGCGCTGGTCGCCGCCGCGGTGCCGATCGATCGCCTCTCATTGCACGTGCATGACACGCGCGGGCTCGGCGTTGCCAACGTCGTCGCTGCATTCGCCGCGGGCGTACGCCGCTTCGACGGATCGGTTGGCGGCATCGGCGGGTGTCCGTTCGCTCCACGCTCGACCGGTAACGTCTGCACCGAGGACGCGCTCCAGGCGCTGCACGCCATGGGTGCCACCACCGGCATCGACATCGCCGCGATGTGCGCCGTCGCCGAGGCGCTCGCCGGCGATCTTCGCCGCGACCTGCCCGGCAAGCTGTATCGCGCCGGAATCTGGAGTCGCGCTCCCCAGGAAGCGAACGTCGAGACCAGCGTTGGCTGAATCCGTCGAGGAGCGCCTGGAACGTGCGCGCGCTGGTGGGCCGCAGCGCCATCGCGACAAGCTCGCGACCCAGAACAAGCTGCCCGCGCGCGAACGGATCAGGCGCCTGTTCGACTCCGGCAGCGACTTCGTCGAGGATGGGCTGCTTGCGGGGACCGAGGATCCGGAGCTCGCCGCGGAGGGAGTTATCACCGGCATCGGTGTGATGCACGGCAGGACCTGCGCCGTGATGGCGAACGACCCGACCGTCAAAGCCGGCTCGTGGGGCCCGCGTACCGTTGAGAAGATCGTGCGCATCCAGGAGACCGCCGAACGTCTGCAGATTCCCCTCGTGTACCTCGTGGATTCAGCCGGCGCGCGCATCACCGAACAGGTTGCGATGTTCCCCGGGCGGCGGCACGCCGGCCACATCTTCCATATGCAGGTTCGGCTTTCGGGTCAGGTGCCGCAGGTGTGCGTGCTCTTCGGACCGAGCGCCGCGGGAGGCGCCTACATCCCCGCATTCTGTGACGTGGTGATCATGGTCGAAGGGAACGCGTCGATGTATCTGGGCTCGCCGCGCATGGCCGAGGTCGTGGTGGGCGAAAAGGTCACGCTCGAGGAGATGGGTGGTGCGCGCATGCACTGCACGGTGAGCGGCTGTGGCGATGTGCTCGTTGCCGACGAGGACGCAGGAATCGTGGCGGCGCGGCGATATCTCGAGTACCTGCCGCAATCCTGGCATGACACACCGGCGGTCGCGGCATCGCGCGAGGTCGAGGCGGGATGCGAGGACATCTCCAACGTCATCCCGGCTGAGGCGTCGAAGGGTTACGACGTCCTGACGTTCATCCGCGGTGTCATCGACGAGGGCACGTTCTTCGAGATCAAGCGCTTATTCGCACGCGAGATCGTCTGCGGTTTCGCGCGCATCGACGGTCACGCCGTCGGCGTCCTCGCATCGCAACCGCGCTTCAAAGGCGGCGTGCTCTTCGTGGACTCCGCCGACAAGGCAACGCGTTTCATCACGTGCTGCGACGCGTTCAATGTCCCACTGCTCTTCCTTGCGGATGTGCCCGGGTTCATGATCGGCACCGCGGTCGAGCGCCAGGGAATCATCCGGCACGGGGCCAAGATGATCGCCGCGCTTGCGCAGGCGCAGGTTCCGCGCATCTCGGTGATCTTGCGCAAGGCATACGGGGCCGGTCTGTACGCGATGAGCGGCCCGGCGTTCGAACCCGATTGCACGCTCGCGCTGCCGACGGCACAGATCGCCGTCATGGGTCCGGAGGCGGCGATCAACGCCGTGTACTACAACAAGATCCAGGACACGCCCGAAGCAGACCGTGCGGCGTTCGTGCAGCGACTGCAGGACGAGTACCGCGATGACATCGATGTTTTCCGGCTCGCGTCCGAGCTCATCATCGATGCGGTCGTGCCGCCGGAGCAACTCCGCGGAGAGCTGGTCCGCCGTTTTGCCGCCTACCGGTCGCGTCGCCGCGTCGACGTCGCGCGCCATCATCCCGTGCCGCCCGTCTGAGGTGGACCGCGCAGGGCCGAATCGTTGAGCGGGCTCAACGGCTGGCTGTCCACGCTCGGGTATGCCGCAGTCGCCCTCTTTGTCGGTGTGGAGGGGATCGGCATACCCATTCCCGGCGAGACCATGCTGATCGCGGCAGCCATCTTTGCGGCCCAGGGGCACCTGTCGATCGCCGGGGTCATCGTCGCAGCCGCCGCGGGCGCTATCGCGGGCAACTGCATCGGCTTCGGCATCGGCTGGTTCGGCGGCTACCCGCTGTTGCGGCGATTTGGAAAGTACGTGCGCCTCAACGAGCCGCAGGTCAAGGTCGGGCGCTACATCTTTGCGCGCCACGGGACCAAGGTCGTGTTCTTCGGTCGCTTCGTCTCGATCCTACGGACATACCTCGCCTTTCTGGCCGGCGCCAACCGCATGCCGGTGCTCCGCTTCCTCGCGGCCATCACGGCGGGAGGGATCGTCTGGGCGGCGTTCTACGGGATTGCCGCCTACGCGCTGGGCAATCAGATCACGCATCTCAGCGGACCGGTCGGCATCGCGTTCATCGCCCTCGCGGTCGCGGCGGTCCTGGCCGCGATCATCTTCATCAGGTTCCAGGGCAAGCGGCTCGAGGCGCGGGCCGAAGAGGCGTACCCCGGTCCGCTCGAAGGCTACGCGGAGCCGGAACCGGTGCACCCGGAACCGGCCGATTCGGCCGGCTCGTCAGACGGTTAGAAAGCCGGGTTGGACACCGAGCCGCCGGTTGATCCAGGCGAGCTTGGCGCCGGTGCGGAGATCAGCTCGGCGCGCCAGACCAGGCGGTTGTAGTCCTGCCACCAGGGATCGCAGGTGATCATGGTCAGCTCGTGGCCCGAGGTCGGGACGAGCTGCGTGACCTTGGCCGGCGCCAGGTCCCAGCGCTGCGTCACCTTGTAGACGAACGTCTGGCAGGCTCGGTTTTCGATCGCGATGGTGTCGCCGACGTTGAGCCCGCTGATGTACTGAAAGTCCGGCTCACGGTGGAACGCGATGATCACATTGCCCTGCTGACCGGGATTCGGTGTGCCCGCGTAGTGGACCATCGACCGCGAGTTCAGCAATGCCCAGGTGCCGTTTCCGGCAACCGCTGCGTAGTGATACTGCGCCGGCGCCCCGAAGTTCACGAGCGCGTAGTCGGTCGCAGAGCTGGTTCCGCAGGCAGGTGACTTGGACGCGGCAGGTGACTTGGATGCGACAGGAGCCGGGGCCACGGCGGGTTTGACGCTGCCGCCCTTCCAGTGCTTGAGTGCCGTCGAATCGACGGCGCCGCGCTGGAATACGCCGATCAGCGGGCCGGCGATCAGGGCGCCGCCGGCGATGATCGATGCGACGCCGAGCGCGAGCAGGACCATCCAGATGCGGATCGGCCTGCGAGTGGGCGTGCGCGTCCCCGGGGCGCCGTCTGCCGTGAGATCAGAAGCCATGACTCACAGGATAGCCAGCACGCCATGGTCGCGCGGTCACGCCGGAGCGACGGGGCGTCGGAGCGGGAGCCCCGAATCCGGCTACCGGTTGCGCGGATTCCGCGGCCGCTTGCGGCCGTAGGCGACACCTTCAGCGACCGGATCGAAGGCAGCCCCCGGCCCGGTGGCCGGGGTGATGCCCTCGCCCTGCACAAACACTTTGCGAGAGCCGACGTCGATCAGGTACGCAAGCGTCTGGCCGCCCGACTGGTCGGGAATCATGGAGACGTCAGCGACCGTGCCGGTGCGCCGGCTGCCGCCATAGGGAAAGCTGACCCTCGTCCCTACCGCGATTGGGCCGCCGTCACTCACCGAGGCGCTGCGCGGAAGCAGTCGCTGCAGTAAACGGGTTTGTCGCCGCGAGGCTGGAACGGGACGCGCGCCACGCCGCCGCACCCAGCACAGGGGACCTCGTACATCTGGCGAGGGCCGTTGCTGCGGTATCCACCGCCGCCACCACCACTACCGCCGAAGCCGCCGCCGCCACCACCGCCGCCGCTCTGACGACGAGCCGCTCTGCAGCTGGGGCAGCGAGAAGGGGGGTTTGTGAGGCCACGAGAGGCAAAAAAGTCCTGCTCGCCCTCAGTCCAAATGAAGTCGACGCCGCAATCGCGGCAACGTAGAGTTTGGTCTACCGACACGCGCCTTGTTCCTCCGTCCGGCGCGTTGTGATACGGCGCCCGGGTTGGTGATAGTTACCGGGTAACAGTACACGGTCGAGAGGGTCCTCGCAAAGGGACAAATCCGTCACAGCCCAGGGCTTCCATCGCGCTGTTACGATCTTGCGATCCCTGGACAGGAGCAGGCCGGAGACGCACAGGGCGGCTCGGTGGCTGCCGGTAGGGGTGGAGGGCAGCTCCAATGCCACCAACGCGCCACCGTCTCTTTACCTCTGAATCGGTGACTGAGGGACACCCCGACAAGGTCGCTGACCAGATCAGCGATGCCGTCCTCGACGCCGTGCTCAGCAAGGACCCGCTCGGGCGTGTCGCCTGCGAGACCGCGCTGAGCACCGGGACCGTCATCGTCTTCGGCGAGATCACCACCGAGGCATATGTCGATATCGCAGGCCTGGTTCGCCAGACCATCAAGGAGATCGGGTACACGCGGGCCAAATACGGGATCGACTGGGAGACCTGCGGTGTCCTGGTCGGGATCGACGAGCAGTCGCCGGACATCTCGCAGGGCGTCAATCACGGCGGCGCCGGCGACCAGGGAATGATGTTCGGCTTTGCGTGCGACGAGACCCCGGAGCTGATGCCGGCGCCAATCCAGATGGCCCATCAATTGGCACGGCGGCTCGCGGTCCTGCGGCGCGATGGGACCCTGCGCTGGGCTCGCCCCGACGGCAAGACCCAGGTATCCATCGAATATGACGCCGAAGGGCGTCCGCGGCGTGTCGACACCGTCCTGGTGAGCGTCCAGCACGGCGAGGAGGTCACCCAGGAGCAGATCTTCGAGGACGTCCAGCACCACGTGGTCGAGAAGGTCATCCCCGCGGAATGGCTTGACGCGGGCACCAAGCGGTACGTCAACCCCACCGGGCGCTTCGTCATCGGGGGCCCGCAGGCGGACGCCGGGCTGACCGGTCGCAAGATCATTGTCGACACCTACGGGGGGTATGCCCGGCACGGCGGGGGCGCCTTCAGCGGCAAGGACCCGTCCAAGGTCGATCGCAGCGCCGCCTACGGCGCACGCTGGGCGGCCAAGAACGTGGTCGCGGCGGGTCTGGCAACGAAGTGCGAGATCCAGGTGGCCTACGCGATCGGCGTCGCCAAGCCCGTCTCGGTGCTGGTCGAGACCTTCGGGACCGAGAAGGTGCCCAACGACGTGATCGCCTCGCTGATCGATGAGTACATCGATCTGTCCCCCTTCGGGATCATGAGCGCCCTCGAACTGCGCCGGCCCATCTACCGCCAGGTGGCCGCGTACGGCCACTTTGGACGGAGCGACCTCGATCTTCCCTGGGAGCGCACGACCCTCGCCGATCAATGGGCCGAGGACGCCGGGACCGAACCACTCCTGACCGCGGCCACCGCGTAGCTCAGGATCGGTTGGAGGGCGTGGGCCTACACATCGTCGTGCTCGCCGGCGGCAGCGGTACCCGGCTCTGGCCGCTGAGCCGGCGGTCGACACCCAAGCATCTGCTTCCGCTCGCTCGCGGAGGGGAGACATTGCTTCGAGCCACCGTGGATCGCGTCATCGGCCTGGGCGAGAGCGTCCGGATCGTCACGGCAGTGGATCAGATCGAGGGCTGCATGACTGCGCTCGCCGATCTCAAGCTGCCGTATGGCGCGTTCATCGCTGAGCCGCTCGCTCGCGGGACAGGCCCAGCGCTGGGACTCGCCGTCGGCCTCATCGCTCGCGAGGATCCGGATGCGTTGATCGCAAGCGTCCATGCGGACCATCGCGTGAGTGATCCGGCTGCGTATCGCGCTGCCGTGCTCGCATCGGCAGGTTGGGCGCAGGCTACCGACGGACTTGCGACCGTCGGCCTCGTTCCTGTGGCGCCCGTCACCGGATTCGGATACGTGGAGGTCGGTGAGCGTCGGCCCCCTGATCTGTGGAGCGCACCCCCGAGCCCATCCAGCGTCGCGGCGGCGGCTGCGGTGCTGCCTGCATATGAATCACCGGGATTCACGGAGAAACCGTCAGCGGAGGTGGCGCAGTCCTACGTCAGGGGAGGAAGGCACCTGTGGAACCTCGGGCTGTTCGCGTGGACCGCCCGTCGATTCCTCGATGAGCTGCGAATCGCCGATCCCGAACTCAGCTCGGCCCTCGACGAAGCGGTAGCTGCTCGCATCCGGGGCGACGAGGGGGAGGTGATGCGAATCTATGGCTCGCTGCCGGCTCGGGCGGTGGAACCGCTGGTCCTCGAACACACGCCACGTCTCACGGTCGTCGAAGCGACGTTCGGTTGGTCCGACCTTGGGTCGTGGACGGACGTGCACGATGCGCGGGTTGCCGAGGGCGACGTTGACGCGGATGGAAACGTGCTCGAGGGACTTGTGTCCATCACTGCGGCGAACGGCTGTACGGTGATCTCGCGATCCGGAAGGATTGTTGCCGTCGCCGGCATCGATGGGGTTGTCGTGGTTGACACCCCCGACGCCGTTCTGGTGGTTCCCGCGCTCCAATCGCAGCTCGTCAAAGAGGTCGTCGAGCAGCTCCGGGCAGCGGGGCGGGATGAGGTTCTCTGACCCAAATGCGAGACCGAGGATTGGTGTGATTAGAATGCGACCAATGATGCCGAGCCCGATCCGTTTCGGGACCGACGGGTGGCGGGCCGTGGTCGCGGATGACTTCACATACGCGAACGTGCGCGCCGTCGCCCAGGGCGTTGCGTCGTACCTTGCAAGTGACGCACGGACTGTGATCGTCGGACACAACTCGCGTTTCTGTGCCGAGTTGTTTGCCCGGGAGGTCGCCCAGGTTCTCGTGGCGAATGGGCGAAGCGTGACACTCCTCGACCGTGTGACCCCCACGCCGGCGGTATCCTGGGCGATAACCCAGCACCATGCGGCCGGTGGGGTCGTCGTCACTGCGAGCCACAATTCAGCTGAATTCAACGGGATCAAGTACAAACCGGACTTCGGCGGATCCGCGCCGCCGGAGATCGTCACTGAGATCGAGCATCACACAGCCGCGGCGGTCGAGTCCGGCGTGACCACGATGCCCTACAACGAGGCGGTCGCGACCGGACGGCTGCAGTCGATCGACCCACTCCCGGACTACTTCGATCAACTCGGCAAGATGGTTGACATCGACAGACTTCGTGGTCACGGTCTGCGTGTGCTCCACGAGGCCATGTACGGCGCCGGCGCCGGGCTCATCGCGCGGGCACTCAGCGGCGGATCGACGACCGTCGTCGAGTTGCATGGAGAGCGGAATCCAGGCTTTGGGGGAATGCATCCCGAGCCCATCGACCGATACATGCCCGAGGCGATGGAGCGTATGAAGTCGGGGGCGTTCGACCTGGGCATCGCCAACGACGGCGATGCCGACCGCGTCGGCATCATCGACGAGAACGGTCGCTACATCAACCAGCTCCAGGTGATGGCGCTGTTCGCGATGTATCTGCTCGAGAAGCGCGGGCTGCGCGGCGACATTGTGCGTTCGATCACAACTTCGGGAATGATCGACGCCCTGGGCGAGCGTTTTGGCGTCACCGTGCACGAGCTACCGGTTGGTTTCAAGTACATCGGCACCAAGATGATGGAGACCGACGCGATCTTGGGTGGTGAGGAATCCGGCGGGTACGCCTTCCGAGGTCACATCCCTGAGCGCGACGGCATCCTGTCCGGTCTGATGATGGCAGCGATGATCGTTGACTATGGCCTGCCGCTTTCAGGGATTCTCGTCCATCTCGAAGACCTGGTAGGAGCACACGCCTACGACCGCCATGACATCCGGTTTCCACGTGAGGGCTATGAGGAGCGCAAGTCGCAGATCTACGCGCGGATGAAGCAGAACGACACTCGTCATCTGGCCGGAAGCAAGGTCGTCCGTACTCGCGATGACGACGGATTCAAGTTCTACCTGGACGACGGGTCGTGGGTGCTCATGCGCATGAGTGGCACAGAGCCGCTCATGCGGGTATATGCAGAGGCAACCACGCGCGCGCGTGTTGACGACCTCATCGCAGCTCTCGAGAACCAGAGCGGTGTGTCAGAGCGGGTCGCAGTCGGAGCCAGCGAATGACCGAGATTGTGGACGCATCCTATTCCGTCGATGAGCCCGATTCGCGGAGGGTGGACAAGCCCTGGGGCTACGAACTCCACTGGGCGGTCACGGATCGCTACCTGGGCAAGCTTCTCCACGTCGACAAGGCTCATTCGCTGAGCCTGCAGTACCACGTGCAGAAGGACGAGTGCATCTACGTGGAGTCCGGACTGCTGGATGTCCAGCTCGAGGACGAAAACGGCGAGATGCACACGCACAGACTGGCTCCTGGCATGAGCGCGCACATCCGTCCTGGGCGCAAGCATCGATTCATCGCGGTCGAGGACACCGATCTCTTCGAGGTGTCGTCGCCGGAGATTGATGACGTGGTGCGCATCGAGGACCTCTATGGACGGGCCGGCACCTCGGCTCCGTGAGCCGGGTCTCCCCGAGTTCTCCACCGTTTCCACAGGCCGACGTGGATAATCGAACAGGTTTTCGCCGTCGCGGCCATGGCTATCTTGCCGACCAGGCGCGCAGCGCGCTGGGCATCACGGGCGAGGTCCGGGTGCTCGCCGACATACCGCTGCCGATGGTGCACACCGCGTTCGGCCTCGCGGTGGCGGCGGCCGAGGTGGCGCTGCGGCCCGAGACCGTCGGGCTCAATCGCAGCGCCGCCGCCGATGCCGGGCTGGCGATCCTCACGGGACTCATCCTGGTCGCCTACGACTTCCTGATCTACCCCTCGGATTCGAGGCCCGGGCCGGTGGGCGCCGCGCTCCCGATGGCCGCCGTCCTTTCCTTTGGAACGCTTTTGGCGATCGCTGTCCTCCCGCTCCCGATCCGGATCGCTGGAGGGGTCATCGCCGCGGTCGTGATCGGCGGTGTGCCGCGTCTCGCAGGACGGCGGGCCCTGGGCAGGGAGGGCTGGTTCACCAGGCTGATCCGCGACGTTTCGGGGATCGCCGTCCTGGCCCCGGTATTGCTTGGCGGCGTCTCGCCCACCCTGCCCATCCGCCTGCGGCTCGGCGCGGTGTTCGCCGTCGCCTTTCTGGTAAGCCTCGACGGCCTCCGGACGGAGCGCCTCACCATCCCCGCCACGATCCTATCGGCACTCCTGGTCGGTGGCATCGTGCTCGGAGGTGCCGCGATCGTCGGGGTGAACAACGCCCACGCCGGGTTGCGCGCGGCGATCCTGCTCGTGCTGTGGTACGGGACACGTGGTGTGGCTGGATCCATCGTCGGTCCGTTGCGACATCGCGAGCCCATCGCGGAGTACGCGCTCTTCGTGATCGCCGCCGCCGCCGGGCTGGTCTGGATGCACGCCGCCCACTTCTGAGCGACGCCGACCTCAGCTGAGGCGGAGGCCCTGCCCGCCGGCGACCCGTGGAGCCGCCGCGTCGGCGGTGTGCAGGCGCTCGACCTGCGCGTGGGACTTCTCGACCTGGTCGGAGAGGTCACGCACCGTGATCTTCATCGCCTCGAGGGCGCGAAGCTTGTACGTATCGATCTGATCGAGCGCGGCGAAGACGTTGTCCCAGGCCCGCTGCAACGAGCCCATGTCGAGGCCGGGGCTCGCCGCCTGACTCTCCACCGTGGCCGTCTGCTCGCGGAGCACCGACGACGTGCTCTCGATCATCGCGCTCGTGGTCTCGTTCACCGCCTTGACCTGCTCGCTGACCAGCTTCTGGTTGGTGAGCGCCTGGGCGACCATGACCGCCGTCCGCAGCGCGGCGACGGTGGTCGTGGTCGCGGTACGAACCGCTCGAACCAACTCGCGGTTGTTGATCTCGACGACGCGCAGTGCGGCGTATCCCTGGACTGCGACGGCGAGCTGGGTGAGGATCTCCTGGCGGCGCCGCCTCACCGGGTAGAGGATGTCCTCCTGGAGGACCTTGCCCCGCTCGGGATCGCCGATCGCGATGTGGTTGATCTGCGCCTCGAGGCCGGTGTCGAGCTTCTCGGCCATGTACGTGTACTGGCGGAGCGTCTCCATCTGCGACCACAGCGCCTTCTGCTCCTGGGCGACGGCCGCGTTGTCCTTCTCCAGCTCGGAGCCGCCTTCCCGCAGGGCGCCGACGATGCCCTCGATGTGGCTCTGCGACTTCTGGTACTTGGCGAAGTACGCCCGGACGCGGTCACCGAACGGCACGACGCCGAGGAGCTTGCGGGGTCCGCCCTGGGTCAGATCATGTTTCGCCGGGTTCAGCTCCTCGACCGAGCGCCGCAGCTCGAGGAGGCCCTTGGCGATCGGTGCGTCACCCTGGCCGAGACCGCGCATGGCGCGGGTCGGCCGGTCGAGCAGCCGGTTGCTCATGTCTGACGTCGAGCGGATCTCGCGGTCGGCGAGGCTGTCGATGTCGTCCACACGTCTGCGGTAGTCGTCGCCGTGGACGTCGATCGCCCGGAGGCTTCCGACGAACGTCGTCACCATGGCGTCGATCCGTTTGGCGGCCTCCGGGTCAATGGTCACCTCGCGCTCGGCCTCTGCGGGAGCGACCGTGGTGGCCGCCTGGGGCGCTGAGAGGGAGAGCTCGGGAAGGTCTGTCGTCACTGCGGTGCGTGCTCCTCGCTGGCGTCGTTCCCGGGAGAGTCCGGGTCGGTGATCGTGACAGGAGTCTGCCGCTTGCGCCGCCCGTTGCTGTCACCGTTCTCATACGCGCCGCCGTTGCGAGCGCCGTTGAGATGCTGGGTCTCGGGGGGCGCGGATGCCGCCCGGGTGATCGCGGGCAGGAGCGACTGCCGCGCCAGGCCGGTGAGGGCTCCCGCCTGCTGGATGATCTCGGCGAGTGCACCGGTCACGCCCTGGGCGCCGTTGAGGACGGTGAACTGGTCGACGTGCTCGAACGGGGCGGCCGCTGCGGCGACGATCTCCGGCAGCTTTTCCGCGATCTGCTGGGCGATGACCGCCTCCTGGTTCTGGCTCATCGCTGCTGCTCGGCGCTCGATGCCCGACGCCTCCGCTTCCATACGAGCGCGGATCGCGTCCGCCTCGGCGAGCCCCTTGGCCTTGATGGCATCAGCCTCGGCTTGTCCGGTGAGCCGGGTCGCGTCGGCCTGGGCGGTTGCCTGCATCTTCAGCGCCGCGGCCTGCGCCTCGGCCTGCACCTTGGTCTGGGCGGCCACCGCCTCTGCGCGGAGACGGACCTCCTGCGCTTCGGCCTCTGCCTGGTGAATGCGCACATCGCGCCCCGCAGCCGCGAGCGTCGTCTGCCGGTATGCCTCGGCGTCGGCAGGCCGGCGCACGTCAACCTGGAGCTGCTGCTCCTTTTGCTGCGCCTGCAACTCGGCAACGTGCGTCTGCTCGGAGACCACCGCCTGGTGGGCCTTGGCCTCGGACAGCGGGCCCTGCTGAGCGGCCAGCTGGGTGGCCGTGTCGACCTCTGCCTGGTACCCGGCCTTCTTGATATTGGTATCGCGCGCGGATTCGGCCATCTGGGCGAGCGCGATCTGCTCCTGGCTGACTGCCGTGCGCTCGGCGTTGGCGCGCGCGATGCGCGCGTTCTGCTCGACCTCCGCCTGATGCGGAGCGGCGAGGTTCTCGATGTAGTTCGATGGGCTCGTGATCGACTGGATCTGAAAGCTGTCGATCACCAGGCCGAACGACTCCATCTCCTGCGAGCAGCGATCGCGCACCTGCTGTGCGAACTTGTCCTGGTCGCTGATCATGTCCTCGACGGTCATCGATCCCGCGATGGCGCGCAGATGTCCGACAAAGACGTTCTGCACCTTGGTCTCGAGCTCCTGCGCAGGACGGTCGAGGAAGCGTCGCGCCGCGTTGGCGATCGAACGATAGTCGTCGCCGACCTTGTAGACGATCACGCCACGAAGGTCGACCCGGATCTTCTGCTGCGATACGCAGGGGACGCCGATCTCGCTCTCATGAGCCTCCAGGGAGAGACGCCTCACCCTGGTGATGCCCGGTGCGACCAGGCAGCCACGCCCGGTGACGATTCGGAACCCCATGCTCTCACCGACGCCGTCGGGGCGCTGGCTGGTCCGGAACCCCGACACGATCAGGGCTTCATCCGGCTCGGCGACTCGCCACGCCGCCCGAAACAGCAGCACCAGGATCAAAAGCGCGCCGAGGATGATCCCCAGGATCAGGTAGCCCAGCGTAGTCATCGTGGCAACCTCATGGTGTCTGTCGGCGCCACCTCAACGGTGCGACCGCCCAGGCTACCCACCACAAGGACCTGGGAATGCTTCGTGATAGTTGCTTGTTTGTCTGAGGCGCGCGCCAGGAACCGCTCGGTGCCGGCACGCACCTCGATCAGCACCTCCCCGAGGTGTCCTGGGGTGATGTCGGCGGTCACCCTTGCCAGCTTGCCGACCACATCGAGGGCCATCGTCCAAGCTCCTTTCTGCATGCGAGGGTACCCGCGGTCTCGGGGGTCGAATCGTGACGCCGAAAGCTCTCAGGGATGGGGCTGTTCGAGGCGCCGGCGCTCGGCGTACAGGGCGGCGTCGGCGCGTGCGACCACCGCTTCGGCGGTGTCCAACTCGCCGACCCGGGTCATACCGACGCTGACCGAATGGCCGGTCGTCGCCGCGTACTGACGGCGAATATCTGCGAGGGTGCGCTCGGCGTCCTCCGGTTCCACGTCGACGAGGGCGCAGAGGAACTCGTCGCCCCCGTAGCGAACCACAAGGTCATACGAGCGAACCCGTTGACGGATCGCGGCGACCACCTCGACGAGCACGCGGTCCCCGGCGGCGTGCCCGTCGGTGTCGTTCACGTGCTTGAGGCTGTCGACGTCGAGGAACATCACCGCGATGCCCCGTCCGCCGACGCGGCGAAACCTGTCGATCTCGCGCTGCAGGGCGGCGAGCCCGGCGCTGCGCCGGAGCGCACCGGTGAGGTCGTCGGTCGCCGCGACCTCAAGGAGTTTGCGGGTGTAGCCGGCCATCTCACGAAGGCGGTCCAGCGCCGCGCGCAGCCGCGCCGGTTCGAGGGACGCGAGATCCTCGGGCTTGAGCCCGAGCGCGGTGGCGAGCACCTTTCGAGTGACCTCCGCCGAGAGACGGCGGCCGTTCGAGAGCTCGGGCTGCGCCGTCCACCCGACAAAGTCGCGCGTTGGGGGCTCGATGGCGAGTTGATCGCGTGCGGGTTCGGGCGTGGGGAAAGGCGCGGGAACAGGAACCGATTTCTCCGAGATCGGATCTTCGGAGGGCGAGGTCGTCTCCCTGATCGGTGTCATCGCTTCCTATAAACGGGTCGAGGACGCGCGCCGGTTCCCTGTAAACGAGATTACATGCCCAGGTAGGCCCGTTGGATGTCGGGCGAGGCGATGAGCTCTGCCGATGGCCCCGAGAGCACCACGTTTCCCGTTTCGAGCACGTAGCCGCGGCTTGCGGTCTTGAGTGCCAGCAGGGCGTTCTGCTCGATGAGCAGGATCGTCGTCCCGTTTGCGCTGACCTCACGGATCACCTCGAAGATGGCGTCCACCAATACCGGGGCAAGACCGAGCGATGGCTCGTCGAGCAGGAGGATCGACGGTCTGCCCATCAGCGCCCGCCCGATCGCCACCATCTGTTGCTCTCCGCCGCTCAGGCTGCCCGACAGCTGGCCCGACCGCTCGCGGAGGCGGGGAAAGAGCTTGAGGACGCGGTCCATATCCTCGCGAATGCCTGGTTTGTCGCGTCTGCTGTATGCGCCCATCTCGAGGTTTTCGCGAACCGTCATGCGCGAGAAAAGTCGGCGGCCCTCAGGAGCGTGCGACACGCCGAGACGGGCGATCTGCTCTGCGCCGAGTGTGTGGACGGGTGCTCCGCGGAGTCGGACCTCGCCCCGCGCAGGGCGCACCAAGCCGCTGATGGTTCGCAGGGTCGTGGTTTTCCCCGCGCCGTTGCTGCCGATGAGCGCCACGATCTCACCCTGGCCGACGGTGAGCGACACACCGTGCAGCACCTGGACGCGTCCGTAGAAGACATCGAGACCGCGTAGTTCGAGGAGCGGGTCTGGCGAGGTTTCGCTGGCGCCCCCGTGCGCGGCGGGAGTTGCGGTCTCTGTCATGAGACTTGCATCTCACTCGCTCCGCTACCCAGATACGCCTCGATGACGCGAGGGTTCTCACGTACCGCCTGGGGGGCGCCCTCAGCGATCTTCTCGCCGTGATCGAGCACAACGATCCGGTCGCTGATTCCCATGACCACGCGCATATCGTGCTCGATGAGAAATATCGTCAACCCATCGGCGCGCAGCTGCCCGATCAGTTCCATCAACTCGCGTTTCTCTCGTTGATTGAGCCCCGCCGCCGGTTCGTCCAGGAGGAGCAGACTGGGGCCGCTTGCGAGCGCGCGCGCGATCTCCAGACGGCGCTGCAAACCGTAGGGGAGGTTGCGCGCGTAAGCATCGGCATAGCCCGCGATTCCCAGCCGTCGCAGCGTCGTGAGCGCCCGCTGCTCAACGTCGCGCTCTTCCCGCCGCTCGCTGGGCGTTCGAAACACGGCGTCCCACACCTTGGCGTGCATGCGGGAATGCTCGCCCACCATCACATTGTCGACTGCAGTCATGAAGGAGAAGAGTCGAATGTTCTGAAAGGTCCTTGTAATGCCCAGCCGCGTGATGCGATGCGGTGGCATGCCGGTGATCCTCTTGCCCTTGAAACGAATGTTGCCGCTGCTCAGGGGATAAAGGCCGGTGACGCAGTTGAATGCCGTCGTTTTCCCAGCGCCATTTGGTCCGATCATGGAGATGATCGCACCCTCCTCCACATCAAAGCTGACGTTCGAAACAGCCCGCAGGCCGCCGAATACCTTGGTGATGCCGTCGATCTCCAGGAGCGCGCTCACGCCTTTCCCTGTAACGCAGCGAGCGATTCCGTCTCCGACTCCGAGGGCGCAACCAGCTCCACCTTGCGAGCGCGAACTCGGCAGCAACCCCGCGGGTCGAAGCAACATGATCCCGATCAGGACAAGGCCGTAGAACATGTACTGGTAGCGGCTGAAGTCGATTCCTGCGAGCTGCGTAGCGCCTGTTACGCGAGACAGCGTCGTGGTCCACTCCGTCATGTACGGCAGCACCCAGTTGATCAGAAACGCGATGAGTATGGCGCCCACCGCCACCCCAGCAATGTTGCCGATGCCGCCGAGCACCACCGTGCTCAGCACCGTGACTGACACCGCGAACTGGAAGTTCTCCGGCGCGACGATACCGAGCATCGCACCGAAGAAAGCGCCCGCGAAACCGCTCACGGAGGCACCGATCGCGAACGCCAGTAGCTTGGTGCTCACGGTGTTGATCCCTGTTGCAGCAGCCGCGATCTCGTCTTCGCGAATTGCGACCCAGGCACGCCCGAGGCGAGACCGCTCCAGGTTGCGAAGAGCGATCACGACGGCCGCCACCAGCACCAGAAGCATCCAGAAGTAAAACTTGGTGTTCGCGGGGATGGCGCCGAGTTGGGCGAGGTTGAAGCCTCCGAATGAGGCCGGATACGCCTGCAGTCCATTCGGACCCCCGGTTGCGCCGAAGACGTTGTTCGTCGCAAGGTCCGGAATGATTTCGCCGAATCCGAGCGTCACGATGGCGAGGTAGTCGCCGCGCAGGCGCAGCGTCGGGGCTCCAAGGACTGCGCCGAAAAGTGACGCGACGGCTGCGCCGAGAAAGATGATCACCCAGAAAGGGAGGTGCAGCCCGTAGTGCGGCCCGGACAGCGCAGCTGTGGTGTAGGCGCCAATGGCAAAGAACGCGGCATAGCCAAGGTCCAGGAGCCCTGCGAATCCGACCACCACGTTAAGTCCGAGAGCGAGCAGCACATAAATGGCGGCGAAGCGCGCTCCCCAGCCAACGAAATCAGCGGACTGATTGAAGATCATCGGGAAGGCAGCGCCTACCGCGAAAGCGACGGCGGTGAAGGCGATTCCGCCGTGCTGGGTGATCCACCCACGCATGCCGTACGCGAAGGCGCAGAGCGCAAAGCCGGTCAGAGTCATCCAGACGGCGTTGTCCGTCACCGAGAAGGGCGAGAGGTTGCCGAAGAGCGGTTCTTCGCGAAGAACCCCGATGAGGATGGAGATGGCTGTTACCGCAGCAACCCCGCTCAGGGAGATAACAGCGCGCGGCTTTGCCAGTCGAAATGGTTCTCCCCGATGGGTCGTGACGCAGAAGATGTCGTAGAGCGCTCCGCCGAGGAGTCCGAGCATTCCCAGCCCGACCACGTACAACAAGATGGTGCCGACCCCTGTGAAGTTGAGCACCGCGTCCATCGGGCTGAAACCAATCCCGTTGCTCGTCAGCTCGACGTACCACGGGAGGAACCACCCACACACGATCAGGGCGATACCCGAGATTGCGATGACCCAGAGCACGCCGGTCTCCTCGGGTTTGGACTCAGCAGTGGTCCCCAGGATGTCCGCGGCGACATCGTCGGGGGGCACCGCCGCGACGTCCTTGGGGACAGCGCTCCCGGCCGCCTCGTCAGGCACGGTCGGGCACCCGAATACCGAGAAGCCCTGACGGCCGTAGGGTGAGGATCAGGATCAGGATCGCGAAGATGATGGCGTCGCTCCACCCGCCGCCGTTGGGCAGCAACGAGGCGGAGAACACCTCGATCAGCCCGATGAGAAAGCCGCCGATGCCCGCGCCGACGATGTTGCCGATGCCCCCGAGGACGGCCGCAGTGAAAGCGACGATGCCGAACCGGTAACCCTGGCTCCAGAGGATGGTGTGGTAGTGGGTCGCGTACACGACGCCACCGGCGGCCGCCAACGCCGAGCCGATGAAGAAGGTTGCGGCGATGGTTCGGTTGATGTTGATGCCGCAGATCAACGCAGCGTCGCGGTCCTGCGCGGAGGCGCGCATCGCCTTGCCGAGTCGGCTCGACTGTATGTAGCGCTGCACCCCGACCATCAGGAGGACCGCCGCCACGATGACGAAGAGGTCGCCCCAGTCGAACACGACGCCGCCAACCGTGAATGCGATGCCGTTGATCCAAGAGTCCATCCCCGTCGGATAGCTGCCGCCGAGGCCGCCCGGCGGGACGAAGAACGCGAACATGATGCCCTCGAGCAGGAACGACATCCCGATCGCGGTGATGAGCGCAGCGAGGCGCGGGGAGTTGCGCAGCCGACGGTAAGCGAGACGTTCGATTGCGACGCCGGTGAGGCCCGTGGCGATCATCGTCAGCGTGATGAGAATCGCGATCGCCGCGACGAGACCGAGGACGCCGTGCTGCGTCGCCAGCCCGTCGATGGGGACGTGCAGGTCATCCGACCAGGCCACGATTGTGATGGCGTAGAAGGCACTGAGCGTGAAGACATCGCCGTGTGCGAAGTTGATCAACTCGATGATTCCGTAGACCATCGTGTACCCGACGGCGATGAGCGCATAGATGGCGCCCACCTGCAGTCCGGTCAGGATCTGGTCGCCCGTCTCGGTGCCGCCGTTCCTCGCCACCGAGATGACGACCAGGGCAACGAGGATCGTGACGGCCAACGCGGGAAAGGAGATGCCGCGCAGAGTCGGCCCTAGGCCGGCAGCCGTGCGCGGCCGGACGAGGACGGCCTCGCCGGCGTCGTCCGCAGGTGGGCTCATCCCCGATCCCCTGCGTCGAACGGAGGCGGCGGGAGGCTGTGCCTCCCGCCGCTCGTGTTCACGTGGCTGTGTGTCCCGCTCTCTAGCCGGCGGGAGTGACGCTCAGCGCTTTGACCGCGACCGCGGCGCCATTCTGGATCTGATACAGCGTCAGCGCGATGTTGGTGGTGTCGCCGACTGGCGTGAAGGACGTATGTCCGATTACGCCGTCGTACTGGATGGAGGCGACGTCAGCCCGGACGGACGCACGGAACGTCTGGGGGTTGCCGGGGATGGTTCCACCGTTTGCGGTGATCGCTTCCTTGACCGCGTTCAGGATGATATTCATGGCGTCGTATGCGTTCGCCGTGTACGCATACACCTGTCCGCCCACGAGGCCGTTCGACGAGGTCGCGTACTTCGACGCCTTGTACTGGGTCAGGAACGTTGTCGCTGAGGAGATCTGGGTGAGGAACGGCGCGGCGACCGTGTAGTACACGCCATTGGCGGTCTTGCCCGCCTGGGTGAGGAAGAGGTTGTCCGAAATGCCGTCGCCGCCGATGAAGTTGACGCTGCCCATCCCAACGGTGGGATCGGACATCTGCTGACGGATGATGCCGCCGCCGTTGCTCGAGGTGCCGCCGAAGAAGATCAGGTCAGCGCCCTTGCTCTTCGCCTGCTGCAGGTAGCTGGTGAAGGACGTGGTCGTGCCGGGGAGACTCTGATGGCCCGCGATCGTGCCGCCGCCGGCCGTGAAGTCCTTGATAAACTCGGTCGCGAGACCCAGGCCATACAACTCCTGGTCGTCGAAGACGTACGCCTTCTTCGCGCCGAGATCCTTGGCCTCTAGAGCCAGACCAGCTCCTTGCTCGGTATCGGTGGTGCAGACGCGGAAGAACGTGATCTTCCCGGTGGGGCGCAACGAGACAGTATTGACGCTCGGATCCGCGCCAACCTGAGTGATCCCGGGGTTGGTGCAGGACGGGCTGATCTCGACCAGATCCGCCTGGTTCGCGATCGGTGCCTCAGCTTCGCAGACAACCGAGTTGAACGGTCCGACCACCCCCACGACCGCGGCGTTCGCAGTCAATGCGCTCATGTTCGCCGCACCGAGGTTCGGGTCGTGCTTGCCCAGGGCGACCGACGCATCGTCCTTGGTGATGAGGTTCACGGTGCAACTGCCGCCCAGCAAATGGTTGGCGTTGGCCTGATCGACGGCCAGCTGCGCCCCGTACTGCGTCGGCAATCCGTCAGAGGCATCGCCTCCGCTGGTGGGCAGCTCGGTGGCCACCGTTACCGAACCGGTGCACCCGGTGGTTGTGTTGCCAGTGCTGCTCGTCCCGCAGGCGGCTAATACGCCAAGTGCTGCGATTGAAGCGATCGACAACACCCATTTGGTGGGCTTGACCATGTGCTGGGTTCTCCTCTCTCTGCGAGGCAATTGCTGGTGAGGCTGTCTGTGTACACTCGGGCACGACTGGTTGTCAATCGCCCATTGGAACTAGCCCGTGGAAACCCGCCGCAAATCCACGGCAAATCCAAGGACCCGCTCAACCTCGCTAGGATCATCTCCATGGTGTTCGCTGCTGTTGCGAGTGGACTGAGTGCGGCGTTTGCTGTGGTCGTCTTCCTCAAGTTCCTCCGGAGCCGGCGGCCCGCGTTCGCGGCCTGGACCCTGGGGTTGCTCATCTTCGCCGGCGCCGCCGCGTTCCAGGCGGCGGGAGAGACGGGCGGCTGGTCACCGGCGGTCTTCCGCGGCTTCTATCTCCTGGGCGGGGTGCTTGGAGTCATCTATCTGGCCCTCGGCACGATCTTCCTGCTCGCGCCACGCCGTGTCGCCTGGGCGTGCGCCATCGTGCTGGGTGCGATCACGATCGTCCTTGCGGTTGACGCGGCGGTGATCCCCGTGGACGCCGCCAAGCTGGCCACGGCCAAGGGGGTGCTGGGCGACGCCATTCAACAAGGTTCGTTGCTCTTCATCGGCGTGGTCTTCCTCAACATCATCGGGACGCTGGTGCTGGTGGGTGGATCCGCATGGTCTGCATATCGGTTCATTCGCGACCGTGCCGGCATCGACCGGGTCATCTGCAACGTGCTCCTCACCGCCGGGGCATTGATCATCGCGGTCGGTTTCTCGGCGGCAAAGACTGTCGGCATCGCCAACCTTGACGTCCTCGGCGCCTATGAGGCGGCGGGCATCGCGATCATGTTCGGCGGGTTCCTCGCCCTTGGCAAGGTGGGGGTTCGGAGCCCCGCCTCATCAGGGCATGCGACCGCAACGTCCGGCTCGTGAGCGGAATGCTGACGGCCGCGGATGCGGCGACATGGCGTGAACGCGACGCGGAGCTGATCTCTCCCGCGTATCACCGGTACTCCGACCTCGTTGTCGAGAGTGCCGAAGGTGCGCATCTGCACACCGTCGACGGGCGCGACGTGCTCGATTTCGGCAGTGGGATCGGGGTCACCAACCTCGGCCACCGTCACCCGGCCGTGGTCGCCGCCGTGCATGAGCAGGTCGATCGTCTGTGGCACACGTCGGTGACCGCGTACCACCCGAAGATGGTCGAGGCGGCCGCTGCGCTCGTCTCGATCGTGCCGCCATCGCTCGATCAGGTGTTCTTCACCAACTCCGGTGCCGAGGCGGTCGAGGGTGCGATGAAGCTGGCGCGACGCGCCACCGGGCGCAGCGACATCATCGCGTTTGTCGGCGGATTCCACGGCCGGACCTACGGAGCGCTCTCGCTGACCGCGAGCAAAGCCACCTACCGTCGCGGGATGGGACCGTTGCTGCCGGGCATCCACCACATCCGCTACCCGTACTGCTTCCGCTACTGCACCCACGCCGACGACGATGTCTGCGAGCTGGTCGAGCGGGAGCTGGAGTTGCTCTTCGCCACAACAACGGCCCCGGAGACCGTGGCGGCGATCATCGTCGAGCCCGTGCAGGGCGAGGGCGGCTACGTCGTCCCGCCCGCGACGTTCATGCCCATGCTGCGTCGCGTCTGCGACGTCCACGGGATCCTGCTGGTCGCCGACGAGGTGCAGAGTGGGTTCGCTCGCACCGGGAAGATGTTCGCGGTCAACCACACGCGTGTGGAGCCCGACATCATCTGCGTGGCCAAGGCGCTGGGCAACGGGATGCCCATCGCCGCGATCGTCGCCGGGCACCGTGTCATGAGCGCGTTCCACGAGGGCGAGCACGGCACCACCTACGGTGGCAACGCGGTGGCGTGTGCAGCGGTTGTCGCGGTCATCGACACCATGACCCGCGAGCACATTCCCGAACGAGCCGAACGGCTCGGCCGTCACGTGATGGAACGGGCACGGGGCTGGCAGGACGCCATTCCGGCGCTTGCGGATGTGCGCGGCCTCGGCATGATGATCGGCCTCGAGTTCATGAAGGGCGATGCTCCCGCAACCAAGCTTGTCGACCGCATTGCCGCCAACGCGCTTGCTCGCGGAGTTCCTGCTGCTCTCGTGTGGTATCGATGGGAACGTGATCCGGCTCATCCCGCCACTCACGATTCCGGACACCGAGCTCGACGCCGGGCTGGACATCCTCGAAGCCGCCGTGCGCGAGGAGGCGGCCTGATGGCGGTGGCGGAAACCGCGCTCGCGGTCGGAAACCTGATCGGCGGAGCCTTCAGGCCGGCCACCGGGGGGCGCAGCTTCGAGTCGCGTAACCCGGCGAACAACGACGATGTCATCGGCGTGTTCCCGCGCAGCGATGCCGCCGACGTCGACGCTGCGGTCGCAGCCGCGCGCGACGCGTTCGACGCCTGGCGCCGGACTCCATGGCCGTCTCGCGCGGCCATCATCCTGCGCGCATCCGAGCTGCTGGAGGAGCGCAAGGAGGCGCTGGCGCAGCTGATGACTCGAGAGATGGGCAAGGTGCTCACCGAGGCGCGCGGTGATGTGCAGGAAGCCATCGATATGGGGAAGTTCATCGCCGGCCAGGGGCGCCGGGCATTCGGCGAGACGGTCCCCAGCGAATTGCGCGACAAGTGGGCGATGACAATGCGCCAGCCCTTTGGCGTCGTCGGCTGCATCACCCCCTGGAACTTCCCGATCGCGATCCCGTCATGGAAGATCTTCCCGGCGATCATGGCGGGGAACGCCGTCGTGCTGAAACCCGCCGAGGACACGCCACTGTGCGCCCTTCGTTTTGTCGAGGCGCTCGAGGACGCGGGGCTCCCGGCCGGCGTGGTCAACATCGTGTTCGGTTTCGGCGAGGAAGCGGGTGCAGCGCTCGTCGCTCATCCCGACGTCGCCGCCGTCTACTTCACGGGAAGCGTTGACACCGGGCGGATCGTCTCCGAGACCTGCGGCAGGATGCTCAAGAAGTGCTCGCTGGAGCTCGGTGGCAAGAATGCCATCGTGGTGCTCAACGACGCGGACGTCGAGCTTGCTGTCGACGGCGCGCTGTGGGGTGCGTTCGGCACGGCGGGGCAGCGCTGCACGGCCTCATCGCGATTGATCGTCGAGCACGGCGCGCTCGATCGCTTCACGGCGCGACTGGTCGAGCGTGCGTCGCACCTCCGGCTCGGCGATGGGCTCGACACGAACGTCGAGATCGGGCCGGTGATCAACGAGACGCAACTCCGGCGCATCCATTCCTACACCGAGATCGGCAAGAACGAGGGCGCATCGCTGCTGCTCGGGGGTGAGATCGCAACCGAGGGAGCGCTCGCCAAGGGCTGGTTCTACCGTCCCACCGTGTTCGGGGACGTCAAGCCGGCGATGCGCATCGCGCAGGAGGAGATCTTCGGCCCGACCACGGTGATCATCCCGGTCTCCACGATGGAGGACGCGATCGCCGCCGCCAACTCGACTCAGTACGGGCTGAGCCTGAGCGTGTACACCAACGATCTCCGTACCGCCTTCCACGCCATCAACGAGCTCCACTCCGGCATCGTCTACATCAACGCCCCGACCATCGGCGCGGAGATCCAGCTCCCGTTCGGCGGGACTCGCAACACCGGGAACGGCCACCGCGAAGCCGGTGGCCACGTGCTCGACGAGTTCAGCGAATGGAAGTCCGTATACATCGACTACAGCGGACGCCTCCAGCGCGCGCAGATCGACACCGAGTGACGTTTGCCGTGAACGGGCTCGAAGAACGTTTCACGACCTACGAAGGCAAGCGCCTGCGCTATCTGACCGGCGGGTCCGGCAGGCCGCTCCTGCTCTGCCACGGATTCATCGGATCGGCGGAGAACTTCACCGACTGGTTCGACGTCCTGGTCCAACGGCGCACCATCATCGCCCCCGATCTTCCCGGCTTCGGGCGATCGGCGCCGCTGGACGGCGGCCATACCGCACCCGCGCTGGCCCGTGCCGCACTCGCGGCAGCCGATGACGCAGGCGCCGACCACTTCGACATTGCGGGGCTCTGCCTCGGGACCCCGGTTGTGCTGGCGGTCCAGCGCGCTCGCCCGCAGGCGACCGAGCGTCTCATCCTGCATACGCCGCTGGTGGCACCGTGGCTCGTGCGCCGCGCGTTCCATATCCAGGTCGGCTTCATGCTGGCGCCGGTGGTGTACCCGGGCATCACGTGGCTCGCGCATCAGCGCACCATGAGCGACATCTACAAGCGCCTGATGGTGGAAGGGAAGAACGTCGATCCCGTCGCCGCCAAGGCGAATTTCGACAACCAGGTGCTCGCGGATCCGCGGGCGGCGCGCGAGTGGCTGCACGACGCGATCCGCCGCGACGACCTCGCCCAGGTCCGCGGTTCTGGACGCCCAACGCTGATCCTGGTCGCCGAACACGATCGCATCGTCAACGTGCGGCGCCTGCAATCGGCGGTCGCGGACGCGCCCGACCTGTCCTTCGACGTCATCCGGCAGGCCGGTCATGCGTGGAGCCCTGAGCTCTCGCGACGCCAGCGTGCGCTGATCGCGGCGTTCCTCGACGATCAGCCGTTGCCGCGTGCCGATGGTGCCTCCGTCGCCGCCGCCTAGGCAGTTTCCCGTGATGGCCGGACCGGAGGCGGTCAACCTCGACGCCGATCGCGCGATCATGGCCTTCATCCGCGAATCGCGCCGCGCACAGGACCTTCCCCGCGTGGGAGCCTTCGTCCTCCTGCTCAGCTCCGCCACCAGGCTCCGCTTTCTCAACTACGCGATGCCCGATGACGGCGCCGACCCCGACGACGCGGAGGTGTCCGCCCTGGTAGCAGCGTTCCGCGCGGCCGACCGCATGCCGCGTGTCGAGTTCTTGCCATCGGTGGCACCAGCGGTCGAGCCCAGGCTGGCGGCGCACGGGTGGTCCGTGGAAGATCGTCTGCCGCTCATGACCTGCACCGCCACCACCGTGTGCGACGTGCGTGTTCCCGACGGTCTGGCGGTCGAGGCGCCGCCAGACGACGCAGCGTTGCTCGAGATGGCACGTCTCCAGCACGACGTCTTCGACGACCCGGAACCCGCCGACGAGCGCACCGTCGCCAGGCTGCGGGGCGTCCTGAGGCGGGGAGGGCACGCGTTGATCGCCAGGGACTCCGACGCGCAACACATTGTCGCTGCGGCCCAGTCGGGTCCGGCCGCCGGCGGCGCAACCGAGGTCGTCGGCGTCGCGGTGGCACCGTCCCACCGGCGGCGCGGGCTCGCCGGCGCGATGGTGTCGACCCTGGCCCGGCAGGGTTTCGACTCCGGGCTTGCGACCGTCTTCCTCGAAGCGGCCCCGGGTGCCGACGGCGCCTACCGGAACGCCGGGTTCCTGCGGACGTCGACGAGCGTGCACATGTCTTTTGGCGAGTGACGCAGACGCCTGATCCGGCCCCGCTCCCAGAACGCCGCTGGCCGCCGCCGGCGCTGCGCGTTCGGCCGTTCCGCTGGTACTGGGCGGCGCAGTGGCCGACGCTGCTCGGCACCTGGATGCAGATCGTCGCCCTCGGCTATCTCGTCTACCAGACGACCGGCAGCACCACCGCCGTGGCCGCGGTGGCGGCGGCGGACGGTATCCCGTCGGTCATCCTCTCGCTCGCCGGCGGCGTCCTCGCCGATCGTCTTCCCCGTCGCCGGATCCTGCTGGTCACCCAGTCCCTGCTCGGGGTCAGCGCCGGGTCTCTGGCCATCCTGGTCGCGACCCATCACGCGAGCTTTGTGGCCATCCTCATCGTCGCGATCGTGTTCGGCGCGACCGACGCCGCAGACCTCCCGACGCGTCAGGCGCTGGTCGCCGACCTCGTCGAGCGACACCTGGTCGTCAATGCGGTCGCGCTTGGCGCGGCTGCGATGAGCGCGACCCGGATCGTCGGCCCGTCGCTGGCCGGGCTGCTCATCGGATTTGCGGGTCCCGCGGTGTGCTTCGGATTTCTCGCGGTTGCATACCTGGCGCCGATCGTCGTGCTCCTCACGGTCATCCCGGACGTGGCCCCGTTGCCACGGCAGGCGGGCGCCACGGCATGGGGTGAGCTGATCGCAGGGCTCCGGGTTGCCGGCGCGGACCCACTCATCCGCGGCGTGGTCGTCGTCGCCTCGGTGCTCGCGTTCTGCGGCGTCTCGTACATGCCCTTTCTGCCTGTGCTGGCCAAAACGCAGCTGCACGTGGGACCCGAGGCGCTCGGGATCATGTACAGCGTCGGCGGGATCGGCGGTCTCGTGGGTGGCCTGGCCATCGCGTCGATGGGGCGGGGCGCCGGGCGCCTCCAGCTCATGCTCGTCGGAGGGGTTGTCTACGCCGCAAGCCTGTTCGTCGTGGCCCACGGCACCGCGCTCGGCGTGACGTTGCCCGCCTTGGTCGGCATCAGCTTCGCGTTCGTGGCCATCAGCACGTCGATGACGACGCTCCTGCAGACGGACACCGACCCGGCGCTGCGCGGCAGGCTCCTCGGTATCTACGCGACGATCTTCGCGGGCCTGCAACCACTCGGCACGGTCGCATACGGACTGATGCCGCGCGCCTTCCTCTTCAACGCGATCGGTGTTGGCGCGCTGCTGGTCGGCGCGACGACCGTGATCGTCGTGGTCACCCCGTCGTTCAGGGCTCGGGTCAGCGGCCGGAGCACCGGCCGAGCCGGGCCTGCGGCAGCCCCCGATACACTGGCGTGAGGATGTTCCATCGAAGGGGCGGGGTGGCGATCGCGGCAGCCTGCGCCCTCGGGCTCGCGGCGTGCAGCTCCACCAATCCGCCCGTGTCGAGGCCGTCGCCGGTGATTGCTCGCGTGGGTCCCGATGCGATCACGCTGGCCCAGTTCAACGTCCGGTACCAGAGCGCCTGCATCAGCATCGCGCAGGGGGGTGGCAGTTGCGGACCGGGCGCCCAGGCCACGTATGTACGCGCCTCGGTCCTGCGCAGTCTCATCGTTGACACCGTCATCCTCCAGGAGGCGACCAAGCTCGGGTTGGAGGCAACCTCGACGGAGGTCGCGGGCGAGGTCGCGACCGACGCGCAGCAGGCGGGGAGCATGAGCGCGCTGCAGACCGAGCTCGCGGGCGCCGGAGGGTCAATCGCCCAGCTCGATGACGAGATCCGCTCGAACCTCAACGAGCAGCGTGTTGAGGATGTCTTCGCGCAGCAACGCGCTGCCTTCGTCGAGTCGGTTCTCGCCAAGGGAGCGAATTTCAGCGCCACCGCCAAGACCTATTCGGATGACTTGGGTCCACCGGGACGGCGGCCAAGGGCGGCACCCTCGGCATCCTGACCTCGGCCGTGCTCAAGACCTATGACCCGGCCTTCGCGGCCGCAGTCGAGTCGACGCCGGTCGGCGCGTACACCAAAACGCCGGTCCACGACGCCGGCGGCTACGACATCGTGATGGTGTACTCGAAGACCGCAGCGGGTTGGGGCGTCCGCCACATCCTGATCTACGCGGGGAACCCGTACAACGTCACCGACAGGCCCCAGTGGTTCGTCGAAGCGCTGTTCACGCAGGTCGACACGTTGTGCAAGGCGAACGCGATCGAGGTGACGCTGTCCAACGCAGGGGGCAACCCGTGCACGTCGCCCGCTCCGACGCCGCCACCCGCCAGCCCCAGCCCCAAGGCAAGCGCGACTCCCTCGCCCGCCGGGTGAGGTGCTTCCTCGCGGTTCCCGTGGCCGAGCCGGGACTCGAGGGAGCGCAACGGCTGCACCACGAGCTTCGCGAGAGCGTCGTTGAGGTTCGCTGGGCGCGTCCTGAAACACTCCATCTGACCGTGCACTTCTTCGGTCAGGTCGAAGACGAACGTGCCGCTGTCGCCGTCGATCTCGTGACGCCGCTGGCGATTCGCGCCTCGCCATTCGACGTGGTCCTGGACCGGCTTGGCTCGTTTCCACCGCGCGGCACGCCTCGCGTCCTCTGGCTCGGGCCGTCGCGCGATGTCGCTCCGCTCACCGCTCTTGCGCTCGATTGCCGCGCGGTCCTCAGCACCGCCGGTTTCGAGGTCGACCAGCGCCACTACAACCCGCACTGCACCCTTGGCAGACCACGGTTTCCCTGGAGCGACGACGCACGAAACGCGTGGGCGGTGGCGACGCGGCGACAGCCCGACATCCGATTCACCGCGTCGCGACTGGTGCTCTACGAGTCGCGCTCCGCACCCGGAGGAGCGGTGTACACGGAACGCGCGTCGTTGTCCCTCGGGCCGGCTGAGCGTCAGCGGTCGCGAGGGTCGGGCAGCTCGGTCTCGAGCCCGTAGTGCTCGATGGCAGCGGCGACAACGTGGCGCGGGAGCTGTTCCTGGTGTGCCAGACCATCAAGGACCGCGACCGAAATTGACCCTGCGTCGACCTCGAAATGGCGGCGCAGCGCGACACGCGTATCGCTGCGGCCGTAGCCGTCGGTGCCGAGTGGGATGAACGGCGCCTTCATGAACCGTCCGATCTGGTCGGGGACCGCCTTCATGTAGTCGGTCACCGCGACGATCGGCCCACCGTCAGCGCCCAGCTGCTCGTCGACGTAGGCCACGCGCTGCTCGAGGTCGGGATGCAACCGGTTCCAGCGCTCGACCTCGAGCGCATCCTGGCGCAGCAACTGGAAGCTCGTGGCACTCCATACCTCGGCGGCGACGTCGTGCTGTTCGAGCAACATCGCCTGAGCCTCGAGGGCGGCCTGTACCGCGCTCCCGCTGGCGAGAATGCGCGCATGGTGGGTGCGCTCGCCGCCGGCACCCCTGTACAGGTAGAGACCGCGCAGGATGCCTTCCTCGCAGCCCTCGGGCATCGGCGGCATCGGGTAGTTCTCGTTGTACAGCGTGATGTAGTAGAAGATGTCCTCGCCGTCGACGTACATGCGGCGCATGCCGTCGCGAATCACCGTCGCAAGCTCGTAAGCGAACGCCGGATCGTAGATGCGCACGTTCGGAATCGCGCTGAAGAGCAGCGGCGAGTGTCCGTCCTCGTGTTGCAGCCCCTCGCCGTTCAACGTCGTACGTCCGGCGGTGCCGCCGAGCATGAAGCCGCGGCCGCGCGAGTCGCCGAATGCCCAGATGAGATCGCCGACCCGCTGGTAGCCGAACATCGAGTAGTAGATGTAGAACGGGATGACCGCCTGGCCGTGGGTTGCGTACGCGGTGCCCGCGGCGGTGAAGCTGCCCATCGATCCCGCCTCGGTGATTCCTTCCTCGAGGATCTGGCCGTCGACCGCCTCGCGGTATGACAGCACCATCCCAGCGTCGACCGGCTCGTACGTCTGCCCGAACGGCGCGTAGATCTTCACCTCGCTAAAGAGGGCATCCATGCCGAAGGTGCGTGCCTCATCCGGGATGATCGGGACGATCCGGTTGCCGATCGTCTTGTCACGAAGCAGGTTGCGCAGCAGGCCGGCGAACACCATGGTGGTCGACGCGGCCCGCGTCCCGCTGCCGGTGAGGAACTCGGCGTACGGCCCCTCGCCGGGGAGCTCCAGCGGCTTGTTCCGCACCAGCCGGCGCGGCAGCACCCCACCGAGAGCGCGACGGCGCATGAGCAGGTACTCGACCTCATCGGAGTCGGCGCCGGGGTGGTAGTAGGGGGGCTTGGCCTCGGCGAGCCGCTTGTCGCTGATGGGCAGCTCGAGGAGGTCGCGGAACGCGCGCAGTTCAGCCTCGCCGATCTTCTTGATCTGGTGCGTCGAATTGCGTCCCTCGAACCCGACACCGAGCGTCCAGCCCTTGACGGTATGGGCGAGGACCACGGTCGGCGCGCCGCGCTGCTCGAGCGCGAGCTTGTACGCGGAGTAGACCTTGCGATAGTCGTGACCGCCCCGTCGGAGGTGGCGGAGATCGTCGTCGGACAGGTGCTCCACCATCTTGCGCAGGCGCGGATCGGGGCCGAAGAAGTGCTCGCGAATGTATGCACCGCTCTCGGTCGTGTACTTCTGGAACTCCCCGTCGGGGACGCGGTTCATCTGGTCCACGAGCACGCCGTGCACGTCGCGCGCGAGCAGCTCGTCCCACTCGCGCGCCCAGATGACCTTGATCACGTTCCATCCGGCGCCGCGAAAGATCCCCTCCAGCTCCTGGATGACCTTTCCGTTGCCGCGCACCGGTCCGTCGAGACGTTGCAGGTTGCAGTTGACGACGAACGTGAGGTTGTCGAGCTGCTCGCGCGCCGCCAGCGACAGCGCGCCGAGGGTCTCCGGCTCATCGCATTCGCCGTCACCGAGGAAGCACCACACGTGGCTCTCACTCGTGTCCACGATGTGCCGGTTGTAGAGATAGCGGTTGAAGCGCGCCTGGTAGATCGCGTTGAGCGGACCGAGTCCCATCGACACCGTCGGAAACTCCCAGAAATCCGGCATCAGGCGTGGATGCGGATATGAGCTGAGGCCATTGCCCCCCGTCTCCTGGCGGAAGTTGTCCATCTGGGCCTCGGTGATGCGACCCTCGAGATACGCATGCGAGTACATCCCCGGCGCCGCGTGCCCCTGGTAGTAGATCTGGTCGCCGGAGTTGCCGTCATCCTTGCCGCGGAAGAAGTGGTTGAAGCCAACCTCGTAGAGCGACGCCGCGGATGCATACGTCGAGAGGTGGCCACCGATCCCGTCGCTTCGCTTGTTGGCACGGGTGACCATCGCCGCGGCGTTCCATCGAACAATCCGCCGGATGCGCCGCTCCATCTCCTCGTCGCCCGGGAACCAGGGCTCCTCATCAGGAGGGATGGTGTTGATGTACGGCGTGGAGACCAGCGATGGCACCGGCACCTGAAGCCGCCGGGCGCGTTCGAGGAGCTTGCCGATGACGAAGCGGGCGCGGACCGTGCCCTCTGAGGCAACCAGCGCGTCGAGAGACTCGAGCCATTCGCCGGTCTCCGCAGAGTCAGCGTCGGGAAGCTGGTGAAGGAAGGCGTCGAACGTCATTCGAAGCGAGGATATACACCCGAGAGCCGGAAACCGCCTGCATCACCGATTGCGGTCTCTGCACCAACCTGTGGTACTGTGTTGGCAAGTGCTCGCGAATCGGCGAGCCATGCCTCTTGGTGAACCCTCTCTCCGCCGGTGAACGGCGGGTCTCAAGAATCCGGCACACGACAGTCCAGCGAGGGGATTCTGGGATAACGGGGATGACCCGGTTCCCGAGGTAACACGGTTGACAACGTTTGAATCCATCGGCGTGCGTCCGCGCACGTCCGCCGCTCTCAACCAGAGCGGTTTCACAGAGCCCAACACAGTGCAGCAGGAGGCGATCCCGCCCCTGCTCGCACGCCACGACTGCGTCATCGAGGCGCCGACGGGGTCGGGCAAGACGCTCGCGTATGTCGTCCCCATGGTGGAGCGGCTTGCCGGGCACCAGGGCCACGGGGCAAGGGCGCTGATCGTTACACCGACCCGCGAGCTGGCCACCCAGGTGAACGCGGTGATCCGCAAGGTCGACCCGGCCCTGCGCACCGTGATCTGCATCGGCGGCGTCGGCTACGGCCCGCAGACCGGCGGTTTGCGCAATGCGCCGGACGTGATCGTCGGATGCCCGGGGCGGCTCCTCGACCTCGCATCCAACGGGCTCGCCCGGCTTCGCGACATCGAGTACCTCGTGCTCGACGAGGCCGACGAGATGCTCGACCAGGGCTTCGCCAAAGATGTCGAGAAGATCATCGCGATGTGCCCCAACTTCAGCAGCAGCGCGCGGCGGCAGACGGTGCTTGCCTCGGCGACGATGCCCGACTGGGTGCAGAGCATGATCACCAAGCACCTCTACGAGCCGGCGCGCGTTCGCGTCGTCAATGAGCAGGTGCCCGCGCTCGAGCACGGTGTCATGAGCGTCGTCAAGTCCCAGAAGATCGACGCGCTGTCACGGCTGCTGCGCCGCCAGCGGGCATCCGAGCTCAACCAGACAATCGTCTTTCATCGCACCAAGCACGGAGCCAAGAAGCTGGTTCGCGACCTGCTTCGCATGGGCCACACCGCCGGCGAGCTGCAGGGCAACCTCTCGCAGAATGCTCGCGATCGCGCGCTGGATTCGTTCCGAGCGAACCGTACCGAGGTGCTGGTCGCCACCAACGTCGCAGCCCGAGGCATCGACGTCGTGAACGTGGGACTGGTCATCAACTTTGAGCTCCCCGAGACACCGCAGTGGCTCACCCATCGGGTCGGCAGGACCGCGCGCAACGGCAACGAGGGCAAGGCGATCACCTTCCTCAGCGAGGAGGACGGCGAACAGTGGCGCAAGCTCCGCCGCCTCGGCGCCCCGGCACTGCCGGAGATCGATGGAACGCTGCTGCTCACCACCGGGGAGTGGAAGCTCGGCGCTCCGCCACGCGAGGCTACGCCAGTGCCTGCTCCAGGTCGGCCACTAGGTCGTCGACGTCCTCAATACCGACGGACAGGCGCAGCAGCCCGTCGCTGACGCCGACCCGCGTCCGGATCTCCTCCGGGATCGATGTGTGGGTCATCAGCGCGGGGCTCTCGGCGAGCGACTCGACCGCACCGAGTGACTCGGCGAGCGTGAAGACGCGCAGCCGTTCGAGGAACGAGATCGCGGCCTCTCTCGATGAGATCTCGAAGGACACAACGCCGCCGTAGTGGCCGCCCATCTGGCGTCGGGCAAGCGCATGACCGGGACTGCTCTCGAGACCGGGGTAGTGCACCTGGGTCACCGCATCCTGACCTTCGAGCCATCGCGCGATTGCCAGCGCGTTCTCGCACTGGCGCAGGACGCGCAATTGCAACGTCTTCAACCCTCGGAGCAGCAACCAGCAATCGAACGGTGACGGCACCGCGCCCACGGCGTTCTGGTGGAATCGCAATTGCTCAGCGAGGCTGTCGTCGGAGGTGAGCACCGCACCGCCGAGCACGTCGCTGTGGCCACCGAGAAATTTCGTCGAGCTGTGGATGACCAGGTCGGCGCCCAGCTCGAGCGGTCGCTGCAGCACCGGGCTCGCGAAGGTGCTGTCAACGGCGACGATCGCTCCCGCGCCGTGCACGAGCTCGCTCACGGCGTCGAGGTCGACGATGCGAAGCAGCGGATTGGTGGGCGACTCGAGCCACACCAATCGGGTTCGATCGGTCATCGCCGAGGCAATCGCCTCGGGGTCGGTGGGGTCGACCGCGGTGAAGCTGAGGCCGTAGCGCCGGAACACCTTGTCGAAGAGCCGGAAGGTGCCCCCGTACACGTCCTCGGTGAACACCACGTGGTCACCGGGGTCGAGCAGCAGCATCACCGCCGTGGTTGCGGCCAGGCCCGACGAGAAGGCGAGACCGTGCTGCGCGTTCTCGAGCGACGCCAGGCACTCCTCGAGATTGCCGCGAGTTGGATTGCCGGAGCGCGAGTACTCGAACCCCTTGTGCCGGCCAGGCGATTCCTGCGCGAATGTCGTGGCCAGGTGGATCGGGACGACCACCGCCCCGGTCGACGGATCGGGTCCCTGCCCGACGTGCAGGGCGCGCGTGGCCAGACCGTGCCTGCGGTGCTCCACGCCGGTCAGCTGCGTCCGCGGCGGGCGACGAACTCGAGCAGGTCGCTTCGGGTGATCACGCCCACCGGGAGGTCGCCTTCCATGATCATGAGCGCCGGCTCACCACCGAGCAGGGCCTCGAACGCCTCCTCGATGGGAGCCCCGGCTGCGACGCGCGCGAAGGGCGGATCCATCGCCGTCGACACCGAGGTGGTCACCACCGCCGGGTCGCGGTAGATCCGGTCGAGGAGGGTGCGCTCCTGGATGCTGCCGACCACGCCGCCCCCGGCCGTGGTCCCGTTCTCGGTGACCAGGAGCTGCGAGATCCCGTATTGCTGCATGAGGTCGATGGCCTCGCCGACCGACTTGCCGGCGCCGACGCTGACCAGCTCGGGTACCCCGTCGGTGTGCGAATCGATGACCTCGCGCACGCGGGCGGGGACGAGCCGCTGGAGGTAGCCGTTCTGGCGCATCCACTCGTCGGAGAAGAACTTGCTCAGGTAGTTGCGACCTGTGTCGGGGAGGAGCACCACGATCACGTCATCCGGCTTGGAGTTCGACCGCGACCTGGATCGCCGCGTGGAGCGCAAGGCCGGCCGACCCGCCGACGAGGATGCCCTCCTGGCGAGCGAGCTTCCTCGCGGCGACGAAGCTCTCGCGATCGGTGACCTGGATGAACTCGTCAACCAGCTCGCGGTCGAACGTGCCCGGCCAGAAGTCCTCGCCGACACCCTCGACCTTGTACGGCGCGATCTCACCGCTGTAGATCGATCCCTCAGGGTCGGCGCCGATCACGCGAACCGCGGGGTTCTGCTCCTTCAGGTACTTGCCGACCCCGGTGATCGTGCCGCCGGTTCCCACGCCGGCGACGAACGTGGTGATCCGGCCGTCGGTCTGCCGCCAGATCTCAGGGCCAGTGGTCCGGTAGTGAGCCTCGGGGTTGCGCGGGTTGAAGTACTGGTTCGGCTGGAATGCCCCGGGAACCTCCCGGGTCAAGCGGTCCGCGACCGAGTAATACGACTGCGAGGACTTACGCTCGACGTTGGTGGGGCAGATCACCACCTCGGCGCCGTACGCGCGCAGGAGGCTGATCTTCTCGGCCGACATCTTGTCGGGCATGACGAAGATCATCTTGTAGCCCTTGATCGCAGCGGCCATGGCGAGCCCGTGACCGGTGTTGCCCGACGTCGGCTCGACGATCGTGCCGCCCGGCCTGAGCAGGCCGCGACCCTCGGCGTCCTCGAGCATGGACAGGCCGATCCGGTCCTTGACGCTGCCACCGGGGTTGAGCTGCTCGAGCTTGGCGAGCACAAGCGGCCGGAGCCCCTCGGTGACCTTGCTCAGCCGGACCAACGGGGTGTTGCCGACCAGGTCGAGGATGCTCTCGACGTACTCCACTGCCCGGCCATTCTAGTGCCCGCCGCCGGTGAGCTCGGTGCACGAATGCGTGTAAATGGCGCTTTTGCCACGGCATACTGAGATGAATGGACCAGGCTGGAGCCCCCGACACCGGCGGTTCGCGGGTATACGTTCCCGGCTACACACTCGATCGGGGGATGAGCGTCGACCGCACCGGCGCGCTCGTCGACGCGCATGACAACGCCACGGGATCGCGTGTGGTCATCCGCCTGCTCAGCCCGGCGCTGTCCTCCGATGCCGCATATCGGCGCCAGGTCCGCCACGACATGGGCATCCTCTGCGTGCTGCGCCACCAGCACCTGCTTTCGGTCATCGCATTCGATGACCGGCATGCAGCGATCGTCTATGAGTGGGTGGACGCGATCACGGTGCGCCATCTCATCGACGTATCCGGCCGGCTCAGCGCGACCGCCGCCTTGGTCGTCTTCGACGACACGCTCGCCGCGATGGAGGCGCTCCACGCGGCAGGGATCGTGCATCGCGATGTGACACCGAATGCGGTGCTGCTCGACACCGACGGGACCGGCATCCTGCGCGACGCAGGCATCCCTTCCCCGCCGCTCCGGCGCGGCTGGCGATCGGGGACGCCGCAGTACATGGCTCCGGAGCTCTGGGCGGGGCGACCGCACACCGTCGCGACGGATATCTACGCGGCGACCGGTGTGCTGGTGGAAACGCTCACCGGGCGGCCGCCGTACCTCGGCACCGACCTCAGCGGGCTCGGCGTGCAGCACACGCAGGGAGCACTGCCGAGCGAAGCGGTTCCGCTGCTTGCCCGGGAGCTCGTGATCCGCGGCCTTGCCAAGGACCCACGTGACCGGCCCGCCACTGCGGCGTCCTTCCGACGCGATGTCGAGACCGCCGGATCAGCTTTCCTCGGCGCGAGCTGGCGGGAGCAGGGGCGCGCGTGGCTGGCGGTGGTCGTCGCCGATCGGCTCACCGACCCGGCTCCCGCGGCCGCGGACGTCGAGATCGTCGATGACGACGAGGACACACCCCTCCGAGGTCTCGCGCTCGACAACGCCGAAGAGGGGATACGGCCCGGGGGCGTGGGATGGAAGGTCTGGTCGGTGGCCGCGGCGGCCGTGGTCGCCCTGGTGGTGATGATCATCTTCGCCGCCCAGGCGCTCGGCGGCCCCGGGGTTCAGGTATCGCCGACGCCACCTCCGGCACCGCTCATCGCCCCGACGGATACGCCGAGTCCCCCCGACGCGGGTGGTGTGCCCACGAGCATCGACACCGCGGGCGCAGCAACGGCGACCCCGACGCCACGACCAACGGCCACGCCGACCCGCACCCCACCACCGAACACGATGCCGATCACCATCGCACCGACGCCGGTTCAGACACCGACCCCGAGTGCAAAGGTGACGCCCAGTCCGAAACCGATCCTGACCCCGGATCCCTCCTCAGCGCGACGGCGTGACGTTGTACACGTCGCGCGCGTAGTCGAGCATCATCCGCTGCGCGGAGAATCGCGGCCCATTGGTGCGCAGTGAGGCGCGCATCCGCTGCACCCAACCACGCGGGATGCCCTGGTCATCGCGCTGATAGAAGAGCGGGACGACCTCGTGCTCGATGATGTCGAACAGCGTTGCCGCATCCCGGGAGTCCTGCATGCCGTGGTCGAAAAGGATGTCGCCGGGGATCGCCCAGCCATTGGTGCCGTTGTACGCCTCGGCCCACCATCCGTCGAGGACCGACAGGTTGAGGCCGCCGTTGAGCGCGGACTTCATGCCGCTCGTCCCACTTGCCTCCAGCGGTGGCCTGGGGACGTTGATCCACACGTCACATCCCGACACCATGTGCTCGGCGATGGACAGGCTGTAGTTGTCGAGGAACGCGATGCGGCTCATCGCGGCGGGCTCGCGCTCGAAGCTGAACAGTCCCTGGGCGGCGTGCTTTGCCTCCTCGTCCTGCGGATGCGCCTTGCCCGCGAACACCATCTGCGCCGGACGATCCTTGTTCTCGAGGACGCTGGAGGCGCGCGCGGGATCGAGCGTCAGCAGCTGGATGCGCTTGTAACCGGCGAGACGGCGGGCGAACCCGAAGGTGAGCGCATTTTCGTCGAACCCATGCTCGGCAGCCTCGACGTACCACCGTGGCTCATCACGAGCGAGCCGGTTGGCGACGCTGCGCTCGCGAACGTCCCGCACGAACTCTGCGCGCAGCGCGTTGCGCACCGCCCAGAGCTCGGCGTCGGGGATGTCGTCGATGCCGACCCAGGTGTCGGGGTCGGCGGCGCGCGCCTCCCAGCCTGAGCCGAGGTAGCGATCGAGCAGGTCGCGCATGCGCGGGACCGTCCACGTGGGGACGTGCACGCCATTGGTGACGTGTCCGATCGGGACCGTGTCGGCAGGACGCTCGGGGAAGAGCGACTGCCACATCTGTCGGGCTACCTCACCGTGGCGGCGGCTCACGCCGTTGCGCGACCGGCTCATCTTGATGCCGAGCGGCGTCATGACGAACTGCTCGTGAGGGTTGTCCGGCCGGGTGCGCCCGAGGTGGAGGAAGCCCTCGAGATCGAGGCCGGCCTGCTCGGGATAGTCACCGAGGACCTCGACGATCTCGCTGACGTCATACCCCTCGTTGCCGGCGCTCACCGGTGTGTGAGTTGTGAAGACGGTGCGCTCGCGCGCAGCGGTGAACGCCTCGTGGCGCGACCGGCCGAGCGCCATCTCGCGGCGAGCCATCTCGAGCGGCGCGAGCGCGGCGTGTCCCTCGTTGAGGTGGACGACACACGGGTCCATCCCCATGGCGTCGAGGATCCGCATCGAACCGATGCCGAGCAACGCGTACTGGGCGAGCCGCGTTGGCCGATCGGCCACGTAGAGACGGCTCGTGATCCACTGGTCGATCGGCGAGTTCTCCGGGCGCTGCGCATCGAGGAGGTAGAGCGGCGTGCGCCCGATGTCGAGCCTCCAGACCTGGACGACGACATCGCGGCCGCGCAGTGGGACGGTCACGGTCAGAGGCACGTCACCGTTGTAGACAAGAGCGGCGGGAACTCGCTGGGGATCGACCTGGAGCCAGTACTCGATCTGATATCCGGAGCGGTCCATGCGCTGCTGGAAATAGCCCTGGCGATAGAGGAGTCCGACTCCGACCATGGGCAGCGCGAGATCCGACGCCTCCTTGAGGATGTCGCCGGCGAGCACACCGAGGCCCCCCGCGTAGATCGGCAGCGAGCGATGCACCGCGAATTCGGCGCAGAGAAATGCGACGGGCTCCCGGGGCGAGGCCCTGCCGGGCATGGCTGGACGGCCCAGGTCACGGTCGAGCATAGCGAGCGATTCGGTCAGCCGGTGCAGCAGCGTGCTGTCCGACGCCGCGCGCTCGAGCGTTGCAGAGGAGGTCTCGTCCAGCAGGCGAATCGGGTTGTGGTTGCTCGCCTCCCAGCGCACCGGATCGATCATCCGGAAGACGTCGTCGCCACCCTTCCACCAGGACCACATGTAGTTGTACGCGAGTTGCGCCAGCGGCTCGAGTGGTGACGGCAGCCGTGCGGCCAGATCCGCGGCAGCGCGCGCGATGTCCTCGTGGCCGTCGGCCACGGTTGCGGTCGCGACCTCGGTCACTGCGCGGCGGCCCCGGTGACTGCCTGCTGCAGCGCCTCGACCCCGCCTTTCGGGCCACCCGGGTGGCGGAAGACCGCGGTTCCGGCGACGAGCACGTCGGCGCCGGCATCGACGCACGCCTTGGCATTCGTCGCGTCGACACCGCCGTCAACCTCGACCTCAGTGTCGAGACCCTGACGTTGCACCTCGCGCCGGATGTGTTCGACCTTGTGCAGCGTGCGCGATATCAGCGTCTGACCGCCGAAACCGGGATCGATGGTCATCACCAGCGCAAGGTCACACGAATCGAGGATGTCGTCGAGCATCGTCGCGGGCGTGGCGGGATTGATCGCCGCACCTGAGCGGCAATCGAGCGCCCGGATGGAGGAGAGGGTGCGGTGCAGGTTCGGACATACCTCGTAGTGCACGGTGATCGCATCCGCGCCGGCGGTCGCGAAGGTGCTCAGGTGCGCGTCGGGGTTGACGATCATCAGATGCAGTTCGAGCGGCAGTGTCGTCGCACGCTTGAGCACACGCACCGTGTCGGTGCCGAAGGTGAAGTTGGGAACGAACACGCCGTCCATGACGTCGACGTGGATGCGTTCCGCGCCGCTGTCCTCGAGGTCGTGCGCGGCCTTCGCTATCTGTCCGAAATCAGCGGCGAGCAGGCTCGGCGCGATTCGGATGGCATCTCGGCACGGCTTCCAGGTCGACCGGGGCATCCCGCGGATTCTGGCAGACGCGGGTCGAGAGTCTCCCCGAATTGTCCGAGCCGTCACCCGGCTGCGGCAGCGGCGTCGAGAAACCAGGCGAGCGTCCCGTCGATCGGATGGACGCGTGAGGCCGGTACCTCGCCCCGAGCGGTGGCAAGCAGAGCCTCGTGTTTGGCGGCCCCGGTGACCATGAACCCCACCGCTGCCGCCGCATTGATGGTCGGGTAGGTGAGGGTGATGCGATCGAATGGCTCGTAGTCGGCGAGCCCTCGCGTCGCCCAGCGGTCGGCGACCTCCAGCGCCGGCGTTCCCGGGAACAATGACGCGGTATGACCGTTCTCGCCGAGGCCGAGAAGGATCACGTCGAGCCGTGGTGCACCGTCAGCCGGCGGCAGCGAGCTCGCGAGCGTGTCCGAGTATTCCGCCGCGGCCGCGTCGAGGTCGGGACGTTCGGCAGGCATTCGATGTACGCGAGCGGGGTCGATCGGAACACGACTCAGCAGGGTCGTCTCGGCGAGGTGGTAATTGCTGGCGGGATCATCCGGGGGGCAGGCGCGCTCATCGGCGAAATACACGTTCCACCAGTTCCAGCTCATCCGGTCACGCCACCCCGGACCGCTGAGGATCTCGTTGAGCAGGCGCGGGGTGCTGCCGCCCGAGAGGGCGATGGAGAAGCTGCCGTGATCACCGAACGCGCGACGGCTCTCAGCCGCGATCCAGGTCGCGACGGTGTCCGCAACCTCCTGGGGGGTTTGACTGACGACGCGCTCGCCGCCAAGCTCGTCCAGGGAGCCCATGGTCACGTCAGGGGACGTGCCAGGCGCGTCCGTCACGTGCCATGAACGCGTGAGATTCCTCGGGTCCCCACGTCCCCGCCGGGTAGTTTGGGGAGTTGGTCCGATCGGGCGGATGCGCGCGCCACCCGTCGAGGATCGCGGTGCAGAACCGCCACGCCTCCTCGACCTCGTCCTCACGCGCGAAGAGCGTCGGGTCACCGAGCATGCAGTCGAGGAGGAGACGCTCATACGCATCCGGCGATTGCTCGCGGAACGCGGTGCCGTACATGAAATCCATGTTCACCGACTCGATTCGGAGGGCTTGCCCGGGGATCTTCGCGCCGAAGCGAAGACTGATGCCTTCATCGGGCTGGATCCGCAGGATGAGCAGGTTCGGATCGATGCCGTCCTGCGGCACCGCGCCGGCCGCGAGCGGCACGCTGCCCGCGAACGGGGAATGGGGCACGCGCCGGAACTGGATCACGATTTCCGTGGAGCGTTTCGGCAAGCGCTTGCCGGTGCGCAGATAGAAGGGCGTGCCGGCCCAGCGCCAGTTGTCGATGTCAACCTTGATCGCGACGAAGGTCTCGCGAAGTGAGTTGGGCGCGACGCCCCTCTCCTCACGATAGCCCGGCACCGGTTGACCATTGATATACCCCGCGGAGTACTGACCGCGGACCGAGTGCGAGAGTGCGTCATCCGGGTGTATCGGCCGCACCGCGCGGAGCAGCTTGACCTTCTCATCGCGAACCATCTCGGCTTGAAAGTTCGACGGTGCCTCCATGCCCATGATCGCGACCAGTTGCATGATGTGGTTCTGCACGATGTCACGCAGCGCACCGGCCTCCTCGTAGTACGAGCCCCGGCCCTCGACGCCGATCTCCTCCGCCACGGTGATCTGAACATGATCGATGTACTGCCGGTTCCAGAGTGGCTCGAAGATCCCGTTGGCAAAGCGGAAGACGAGGAGATTCTGTACGGTCTCCTTGCCGAGGTAGTGGTCGATGCGATAGATCTGCTCTTCGACGAACGCGGTGTGCAGGCGTGCGTTCAACTCGCGCGCAGTTGCGAGGTCCCGTCCGAACGGCTTCTCGATGATCACGCGCACGAAGGTTCCCGGCACCTGCGTGGTCAGCCCGGCTGCGTTGAGCTTCTCCGCGAGTGGCATGACCGCATCAGGTGGCGTGCTGAAGTACAGGAGGCGATTGCCGGCGGTGCCGCGTTCGCGATCAGCCGCCTCGAGCGCCAGCTTGAGGTGATCAAAGCCATCCTCGGCATCCATGTCGAACCACACGTAGCGCAGCCCCGCGGCGAATCGCTCCCACACGTCCTCACGGAGGTGGATGCGACCGTACTTCTCGACGCCCTCACGCATGTCGGCACGAAATTCGTCGTCGGAGAGATGACTCCGCGCCGCGCCGATGACGGTGAATCCTTGCGGCAGGCTTCCCTCGGCAACGAGCGCGTACAGGGCGGGAACGAGCTTGCGCTTCGTGAGATCACCGCTCGCGCCGAAGATCACCGCGCAGAAGGGCACCGGTGTCCGCGGTTCGCGGCGTCGCTCTTGCAGCAGGGGCTCCGCGGTCAGTGTGATGCCGGATTCCCCGAAGGAGCTTCGGCCTTCACCGGATGCCCACCGAATTCGTTGCGGAGCGCCGCGATCACCTTGTTGCCGAAGCCGTCGGGAAGACGCGACTGGTAGCGCATGATCAGCGAGAGCGCCAGGACGGGAGCAGGAACCGACAGCTGCATCGCCTCCTCCATGGTCCAGCGCCCCTCCCCGGAGTCGTCGACCCAGCCGCGAAGCTGGTCAAGCTGCGGGTCGCGCTCGAATGCTCGTTCGGCGAGCTCGAGGAGCCACGAGCGCACCACGCTCCCCTGGTTCCAGAGATGCGCGATCGCATGCAGGTCGAGCTCGCCGAAATCCTGCTTTGCCTGCATGATGGCGAAGCCTTCGGCGTAGGCCTGCAGCATTCCGTACTCGATGCCGTTGTGCACCATCTTGACGAAGTGGCCGGAGCCCGATGGCCCGACGTGAAGGAATCCGTCGGGCGGCGCGAGGGTTTCGAAGATCGGGCCGCCAATGATCGACCGCTTCCTTCTCGCCTCCGGCCATCAGGCAGTATCCAACCTGCAGTCCCCAGATACCGCCGCTGGTTCCGGCGTCGATGTAGCTGATACCGCGCTCGGCGCTGGTGGTGGCCCGCGTCATCGAGTCGTGGTAGTTGCTGTTGCCGCCGTCGATGATGGTGTCCCCCTTCTCGAGCAGCGACTGCAATGCCGCCACCGTGTCGTCGGTGATCTTCCCCGACGGCACCATGATCCACACGCCGCGAGGCTTGTCGAGTGCGGCGATCAGCTCATCGATGCTGGCCTTGGTGGTTGCGCCGAAGGCTTCGACGCTCGCGCGCGCCTCCGGGTTGGGGTCGAAGGCGACGACCGCGTGGTTACCGTCGCGGCGGAGCCGGTGCACCATGTTGGCGCCCATCCTGCCGAGCCCGACAAAGCCGATCTGCATGGTCGTGGTCCTTGGTGTAAGGCTGCGCTCAGCGCGCCGCCGTGGTTGCGCTGACTGCGTCGGTGAGGCTGGACAGCCCCGCATCGAGGTTGCCCGCGATGTGCACGCGCACGACCCGGCGGCCGTGGTTGCGCAGCGACTGCAGGTCTCCGGCCGCCTGGGCTCGCTTGAGGATCGAGAAGGTGTACGGCGCGCCCGGGATGGCCACGTCGGTCCCGTCGTCAGCGGTGATCTGAATGTAGACGCCGGTGTTCGGGCCGCCCTTGTGCAGCTGGCCGGTGCTGTGCAGGAACCGCGGACCGAACCCGAGCGTGGTCGCGAGCCTGCGCGAGTCGCGGATGGCGACGCGCAGATGCTGTAGCGCCGCCTGGCTGCTCTCGTCCGGGGTCACGTAGGCCATCAGCGCGACATAGTCGCCGGGGTTCGCGGTGTCGAGGTGTGCGGCGAGCGCGCCCGATGCGCTGTTGCCCGAGACGTCGCCGTACACGCGCAGCGCCCCCTCGGTGACCGCGGCGGCCTCATCAGGGAGCGAGCCGCTCTGCTCGTACTGCTGCAGCACTGCCTGCGTGTTGTCCTTCGACTCCTTGACGTTCGGCTCGTCGAACGGGTCGATGCCGAGGTGCGCGCCGGCCACCGCCGTCGCGAATTCCCAGCGGAAGAACTCGGCGGCGAGGTCGTACTTGTCGGCGAGATCGAAGGTGATCACCGGATGGCCGGCGGCCTTGAGGGCGTCGATCGAATGGTCGAACTCGGCATCCTCGCCGAGGTGGAGTGCGACGAAGAGGCGATCGCTGGAGTATGCCGCCGGCGCGCCGATCGGCTCATCACCGATCGGGATGATGCCCTTGCCTTCCTTGCCAGTGCTCTCCGCGATGAGCTGCTCGGCCCAGAGTGAATAGGCCTCGATCGATCTCGGCGCGAGGATGGTGACCTTGTCGCGTCCCTGGTCATGAAGTGCGCCCATCACGGTGCCGAGGCTCAGCCCGCAGTTGAGGTCACCGGGCACGCCCGCCATGCAGGTCCTGCGCATGTCTGCCGCTCGCTGCAGCAGCAGCTCGCAGTCGATGCCGATGATCGCGGCCGGGACGAGGCCGAACATGCTCAACGCGGAGTAACGGCCGCCGATGTCGGGTGGATTCTTGAAGAGGTGCCGGAAGCTGCGCTCCCGCGCCAGGTCGGCAAGCGGTGTGCCGGGGTCGGTCACCGCGATGAAATGCGAGCCGGTGTCGTCACCGACGGTCTGGGTCAGCACCCAGAAATGCGCGAGGTGCGACAGCGTCTCCACGGTCGTCCCCGACTTGCTCGAGACGATGTACCCAGTCCGGGCCGGGTCGATGGCGCCGCTCACCCGGGTGATCGCGAGTGGATCCGTCGTGTCCAGCACATGCAGGGTCGGCTGCCCTTCCGCGCTTCCGAACGAGCTGCGCAGCACCTCGGGGCAGAGGCTCGATCCGCCCATCCCCAGAAGGATGCAGTCGCGCCATCCCGCTTCACGCACTTCGACGGCGAGCGCCTGGAGCGCCGGAACCCGTTCCTGCATGGCGCCTACCACGTCGAGCCATCCGAGTCGGTTGTTGATCACCTGTGCATGCGCGGGGTCTCCGGGCTTCCAGGTGTTCGGGTCGCGGTGCCAGATGCCGGTGGCGATCTGGCCTGCGGACGGCGTGTCGAGCGGCACCGTGATCGCCCCCGTGTCGATGTGCTGCCGCTTCGAGTACCCGGAGCCGAACGCATCGATCTTCTCGGCGATGCCGCGAATCAGCTCGTCGTATGAGTTGGCGAATTGTTTGACGCCGTCGTCGAGCAGTTGCTGGGTCACCGCATCCATGTCGATGCCAACCTCGGCGAGTTGCTCCATCACCCGGTGGGCACCCGCGTAATCGGACTTGACGGTGTCGCCGGCGACGACCCCGTGGTCCTTGAAGGCCTCGATCGTGGCCGGCGGCATCGTGTCCACCGTGTCCGGGCCGATCAACGCCTCTGCGTACACCACGTCCCGGTAGTTGGGATTCTTGGCGCTGGTGCTGGCCCACAATGGGCGCTGGACATGGGCGCCGGCGGCGCGGAGCGGAGCGAAGCGCTCGCTGCCGAACCGCTGCTCGAAGAGCTCATACGCGAGCACCGCATTGGCAATCGCCGCCTTGCCGAGCAGGCCCTCGATGGTCGCATTCCCAGGGTCCGCCGCGAGCTTCTGCTCGAGCAGCTTGTCCACGAGCGTGTCGACCCGGCTCACGAAGAACGAGGCAACCGAGTGGACGTCGAGTGACTTGCCGTTGCGATGGCGATCCTCGAGGGCGGAGATGTACTGCTCGATCACGCGGTCGTGCATCGCGAGCGCGAAGATGAGTGTGATGTTGACGTTGCGACCGTCGGCGAGGGTCCGGTGGATGGCGGGCATTCCCTCGAGCGTTGCCGGGATCTTGATCATGAGGTTGGGGCGGTCGACACGCTCCCAGAGGGTGCGCGCGGTGGCGATCGTCGCCTCGGTGTCATGCGACAGTGACGGCGGGACTTCGAGGCTGACGTAGCCGTCGGCGCCGGAGGTGCGCTCGTGCACGGGTCGCAGGATGTCGGCCGCGTGCTGGATGTCGCTGATCGCCAGTTCCGTGAACACGTCCATGGGATCGTCGATCCCCGATGCCATCAGTTCGCGGATCTGGTCGTCGTAGAGCGAGCCTTCCGCGATCGCCTTCTGAAAGATCGTCGGATTGCTCGTCAGCCCGGTGACGTTCTCCTCGGCGACGCGGTGTTCGAGCTGCCCTGTGGTCACCAACTCGCGACTGATGAAGTCGAGCCACACCGATTGCCCGCGCTCGCTGAGCTGCTGCAGCGGATTCGCCATCTAGCGGGCCTCCACCGCGGTGCCGACAACTGTGTTCACCGCTGCGACGATTGCGTCGGCGTCGATGCCGGCCGCGGCCATCAACTCGTCGGGGCTGGCGGAGCCGGGAAGACCGCGCACCGCGAGGTGCGTGACCCGCGGCGGATTCTCATCGAGCGCCAGCGCCTCCATCACGGCGGCACCGAGACCGCCCTCCGGATAGTGGTCCTCGACAATCACGAACCGGCCCGCGGTCGCGTCGCTCGCTTCGCGCAGCGTCCTGATGTCGACCGGCTTGACGGAGTAGAGATCGATGACGCGGCAGGCGATACCCATGCCGGACAGCCGCTCGGCCGCTGCGATGCAGGCGTGCAGGGTCACGCCGGCGCCGATGAGCGCCACCACATCGTTGGTGGATTGTCGGACGACCTTGGATCCCCCGATCGGGAACTCCTCATCGTTGTCATACAGGACCGGGTATGCGCCGCGGGTGGTGCGCACATAGCTGATGCCGCTCAGGTCGACCATCTGCGCAACCAGCTTCGCGGCCGATACCGCGTCGCTCGGATACAGCACCGTCGACGAGTGCACGGCACGCAGTGATGCGATGTCCTCGAGCGCCATTTGCGATGGACCGTCCGCGCCGATCTCGCAGCCCGCATGAGAGCCTGAGAGGCGCAGATCCACCTGGGACACGCCGGCCATGCGGACGAAGTCGTAGGCGCGGGACAGGAATGCGGCGAACGTGGAGGCGAACGGGACGTATCCGCGAACCGCGAAACCGACCGCGCTCGCGATCATCTCCTGTTCGGCGATGAACATCTCGAAGAATCTGTCGGGGTAGGCGTCCTTGAACTCATCGGCGTGGGTCGAGTTGCTCACCTCACCGTCGAGCGCCACGACCTCGTGTCGCGCGCCGAGCGCACGAAGCGTGTCGCCATAGGCCTTACGCGTCGCCACCTTGTCGCCCAGCTTGTACGTCGGAAGCGTCAGCGGGGTGTCGGCGGCGTGGATCTGAGCCGATTCGAGCGCCTCGGGTGGGCGGACGTCGATGCGCAGGTCGCGCTCACCTCCGAGCTCCGCGATTGCCCTTTCAGCCATGTCGGGAGGCAGCGCCTTGCCGTGCCACCCGTCCTTGTTCTCGATCTCCTTGAAGCCCTTGCCCTTGATGGTGCGAGCGATCACGACGTTCGGGCGGTCCCCGTCAGAGCGCGCAGACGTGAGGGCCTCGTCGATCTCGGTCAGGTCGTGGCCGTCGATGACGATGGCCCGGCACCCGAAGGCTTCGACCCGGCGGCGGTAGATTTCCAGGTCCCATCCGTACTCGGTGGGCCCGCGCTGGCCAAGACGGTTGACGTCGAAGATGGCCGTGAGGTTGGACAGCCCGTAGTGACCGGCCTTGTCGAGAGCCTCCCAGATCGAGCCTTCGGCGACCTCACTGTCGCCGCAGAGAACCCAGACGTGGAACGGGAGCTTGTCGAGGTACTTGGCGGCGAGGGCGACGCCGACCGCGATCGCCAGCCCCTGACCGAGGGAGCCGGTGGCCACGTCCACCCACGGGATGATCGGCGTCGGGTGGCCCTGGAGCCTCGAGCCGAAGGTGCGATAGGTCATCAGCTCCTCGTCGCTGATCGCGCCGACGGCCTTGTAGAGGCCATACAGGAGTGGTGAGGCATGGCCCTTCGAGAAGATCAGGTGGTCGTTGTTGTCCAGCTCCGGTTGGGCGAAGTCGTAGCGGAGGTGACGAGCAGCCAGGACCGCGATCAGGTCGGCGGCCGACATGCTGGAGGTCGGGTGCCCGGATCCTGCTTTGGTGCTCGCGCGGATCCCGTCGACACGGATCTGCTGGGCGACCTCGCCTACAAAATCGAGCGAAGGAAGCGCTCCTGTCTCGACGCTGCCGGTCACTGCCATTGGACGCACCTCCGATGAGCCTCTGAACTTGAATCATGCCGCGACCGGCCCACGCCGCGCGGCGGGGTATTGGTTAAGGTGCGATGGGGTACAGTCACCGCTCTGGCGCGCGCCTATAGCTCAGCCCGGATAGAGCGTCTGACTACGGATCAGAAGGTCGGGGGTTCAAATCCTCCTGGGCGCACCAGCCAGATCAACGCTAAGGCAAATCGAGGTGTCTCAGATTTGGCGTCAGCAGCGGCGAACTGCCGGCTTGGGGCGCGCTTCGCCGTCTAGCTGAGCCTGGTCCCGTCACGAAGATTCAACCGCGGCGGCGTTTCTCCGCACCATCTGGTCCTGCACCCAGCTTGACGATGGTGAAGGGTCCATTCACCGTCCAGCCGGGGTGGGGGGCTTGTCGGAGCCGCCTGTTTGGGGTCGGTGGGTGCCGGGACCTGTTCTTGATGATCAGCCTGATCAGTCACCCGATCACCTTACCACTGCCCAGATAATGAGCCAGGCTAGACCAGTTCCGACCATTTCACACGCTCCGATGATCCATCCTGTGCTCTTCGATCTGATGCGCTCCTTATTCCAGGTTATCGCGATACCCAGATCGGTGAGCAGGGCATACTTCGCGGCAAAGCTCGTCTGAAAGATGTGGTTCGCGTAGAACGTATCCGGGGCGGGCCCGATTCTGAAGTCACGATTCCATAGCGTGAAGGCGAACGCTATGGCCGACAGGGCGGCGCCAACGAGCGGAATCCACCACAAGCGGTCGAAGATGCCTGGCGGAACGCCGGAGGTTTGAACGGCGTGAAGTTTGAACGGCGTGAAGATGAGGATCGCCAGCCCCGCTGCGATGTCTGCCCCTAATAGCGCAAGTGCCTTGGTGTCGTGGCTATCAGCATTTGATGACTGCAATGCAATCTGTCCTCGCGCCTCATCGATAAGCATCGTCACTATCTGTTCGGCGTCGGTCATCGAGTCTCCGCTACCTCAGTGACAAATTGCAGGAGTGCGCTTGGCCGCGGGCTGACTGGCCTTAGAGGTCGTCCGAGGTCGGGTGTGTTGAGGCATTTTAGAGCTCTCGAGGCCTTCGGCGCACAAATGTTCGCGTAGCCCCCGCACCTGCCAAGGACGACCACTACCTCACTGACGGCGCTGCCTTGCCTTGACCATCGCATTGGGCGGGGTCCAAACGTCAATGCCCTGCGGATTTAGCCAACCACTCCACGCCGGTAGAGTCCGGGCATGGGCACAGCATCCCCAGGAAAGACGAGCGGATTGCAGTCGGCTCAACTGAGGAGGTGAACCATCCAAACGCGGCATGAGCTAGCGGCAATCGACGTTGCCCACATGCGTGGGCTGGAGATCGGACCCCTCGCGACACCGCGCGTCCGTAAGGAAGAGGGTCCCGTCCGATACGTCGACCACGCCAGCGCGGCAGAGCTCCATGAGAAGTACGCGACTGACCAGGGCATGCGGGACCGACTCGACGAGATCGTTGACGTTGACTATGTGCTCGGGGAGAGCACGAACCTCTCGGAGGCGGTCGCTAGTGACGCGCCCTTCGACTACGTGATCGCGTCACACGTCATCGAACACATACCGGATACGATCGGCTGGCTGGACGACCTGACGCGCGTGTTGCGTCCCGGTGGGATTCTTTCGCTGGTCATCCCGGACAAGCGATATTGCTTCGACGTCAATCGGTCGCTCACAGAAATCAGTGACCTCGTCGATGCGAATCTGCGTGGGCTTCGTCAACCGAGCTTCCGCCAGGCGTATGACTTCTATGCAAAGGCAATCGGAGGCGTGGTTGACCCGGCCGCCGCATGGGCCGGAGCCGACTACAGCGGTGTTGTCCGCCAGGACTTCGCTGATCCAGACGTCGCCGCCTTCGAGGCCGTCCGCCGCATGCAGACGAGCAACGAATTCGTCGACGTGCACTGCCACGTGTTTACGCCGGAGTCTTTCCTTGGTCTGCTCGGAAAATTGGCCCGGCTGGATCTCATCGACTACGAAGTCGCCGCGTTCGTACCCACTGAACGCAACAACTTTGAGTTCTATGTGAGCCTGCGACTCCTCGACGCTTCCGCCGGGAGAAGACTCGCTGCGTCAGGCGGAACAGGCGTCGATCGCGCGTGCGCTGAATCAGGATTACCGACCGAGCGATGGTCAAACGCAGCTCGTGCTCATGGGAGTAAGCCCGGCAGAGGAGCGATTGCTGATGCTCAAACGACGCTCGCTCGCCCGCGTGCGAGCCGCCTTGAAACGAGGCAGGTAGGCAGCCGGCCCTCCACAACCGGGGCTCCGGTCGGGATACCCCGTGAGGTTGGGTTTTGAGCCCGGCGGTGCCTATATACGGGTGATGGACCTCTCTACGGCCACAGCGACGTCTCGTGCGAGCTCCGGCGGCCGAGCGGGCGGTCAGGATCCTGACGCACGGGTAGCGGCAATCTACGTCGCCTGCTACCAGCAGTTGGCGGGCCTGGCGACGATGCTGACCGGGAGTCGGGCCCTTGGGGAGGAGATCGCACAGGAAACGTTCGTCATCGCGCTCCAACAGGAGCGACGCAACCCGGGGTATCTCGCCGACCCGGTCTGGCCATGGCTTCGCATCACGGCAGTGCGCCTGGCGGGCCGGAGCCGCCAGCGATCTCTGCGCGAGGCGCTGTTGTACCGGTTGCGACGTGCCGAGGCAGAGCCGTCGAAGGCGTGGGACGTCGAGACGATCGACATCGTCCGAGCACTGCGTCGTCTGCCCACACGGATGCGACTCTGCGTGATCCTGACGTCACGCTCGAGGACCAGAGCACCGTCTCGATCGCAGCCATGCTGGGATGTTCCTCGCAAAACGTCGATGCTCAGCTGCGCAAGGGAAGGGAACGACTTCGGTCGTTGCTCGGCGAAGGCTACAACGTGAACGAAGACTAGAGGACCGCAATGAACAACTATTTCCTCGAAGCTCCCCTCTCTAGCCGATTGAAGCGCGCCACCGCCGACGTCGCCTGTAGCACGCCGCTCCTCTTCCTGGGTACGGAGCCTGCGGTACGGCGTCAGGTCGGCGCGACGAAGCGGCCGCGCTCGCGGCGTCTGGCGCGCTCGCGGATCAGGATCACGGTCGTGGTGGTCCTCGGAGTGGCTCTCGCAGGCGGCACAACGTACGCGGGCGTCACGCTCCTGCAGTCGGTAACGCAGGGCGCTCCTGACACTGCTGCTGTGTACCGACAGAACCTCGGAGAAACACTCGCCCTCTCGCAGACCCGCAATGGTGTCAGTGTGACGATCGAACGGGCGTATGCAGACGTCAACCGAGTGATGATCACGTACGCGGTTAACCCACACTCGGGCTCGGTGATATATGCGGGTTTCGCGACCCCCACCGGTCAGCCCACCGTGAGCGATTCGCAGGGCCAGACACTCCCCGGGTATGACGCCTACTTCCAGACAGATCCTCAAACCAACGACTCGGTCGGCATCATCAAGTACGACGCCGAGACGATCCCCGCGGCCGTACACGAACTGGCTCTCACGGTCACGGTGCCCGGTGTTCACATTGTGAGCCGCGCCGGGTCGATCGTTGCCGGCCCGTATGCCTTCCATTTCCTCGTCCCGGTGTCGGCAGGGGAGACCACAAACGTCGGCAGGACTGCCACCGTGCGAAGGGTCGCGGTCACTCTTGACAGAGTGGTCGCAACGCCGTCGGAGACGCGGGTATACCTACGGGCGTCAGTGGGTTTCTCACCGAATGAGCCGTACTTGACGGCGCGCATTACAGGCGAAGGCTATGACTTGCAGGCAGGCGCGCTCACAGACCCCACGGATCTCGTCGAATCCGGCGGCTCGTTCCAGGCGCCGAACGGCGAGGAGGTAGAGGCGTTCGACAACACGCTGTACGGGAAGCGGGGAAGCTTCACCTTGACAATCGACAGCATCGGCAGCAGCAACCGAATCGTCGGTCCATGGGTATTCCACTTCGTCGTCCCGTAGTGCGTAGGCGTCCCGATGAGGGGGCATCAATGTCCCGCGGTAACGGCTATCGGGCGTGAGCAGCCGATGCCGACGCGATAGTCAAGCGCACCATTGTCTGAAGATCTGCAAATCGGAATCCTGTGGCGCGGCGACCGAAGCGCACGACCATCGGCGCCGGATGAGGGGCGCGGACTCGCACCGCTCTATGAGGCGTTCGAACAGCACTCGATAGCACCCCGAGCGGTCGTGTTCGAGGACGACGCTATCGACGCGGTTCGAGACGAACTGCTCGGACTGGACGTGCGCTCGTCTGGGTCAATCCAATTCAGGATGGCGCCAATCGACGAAACCTTGATGCGCTGCTCACCGATGCCGCAGCGCAGGGTGTGTGGGTATCGGCGAATCCGTCGGTGATCTTGCAGCTCGGAACCAAGGAAGTCCTCTTCACGACTCGGAACATCGGGTGGGGCGTCGAGACACGCCTGTATCGCACGCCCACAGAGTTGACGCAGGGTTTCGCGCCATGGCTGGGCGAGCGCCGCCGGCTCGTGCTGAAGCAGGGCAGAGGCAACGGCGGGAACGGCGTGTGGAGGGTGGACCTGACCGAAACGAATCCCGCGCCGGGTCTCGAGGCGATCGTTCGTGTGTTCGACGCCAGGGCAAAGGATGGGTCGTTCGAGACGACGACCCTGGGAGCGTTCATGTCTGGATGCGCGGAGTACTTCGCGTGGTCCGGCTGTCTTGTCGCGCAGCCGTACCAGGAGCGGCTGGCTGAAGGAATGATCCGGTGTTATCTCTCCCACGACCAGGTCGTCGGGTTCTGCCACCAATGGCCGCAGGGACTGCTGGACGCGGACGAGCTGCGACCGTCCGAGGTGCGCTCGGCGATGGTGGGCGCGGATGCCCAGGCCTACCGGCGAATGCGCGATCGAATGCAGACGGAATGGGTGCCGCGAATGAAGGAGGTCCTCGGTCTGGATCGCGATGCGCTCCCGGTCATTTGGGACGCGGACCTCCTGTACGGTCCACAAACCGCCGCCGGTGAGGACACATACGTCCTTTGCGAAGTCAATGTCAGCGCGGTCCGGCCCTTTCCGCCGATGGCGGCCCCCAATGTCGCGGCGGCTGCCCTCGCCGCAACGCAGGACGCCAGGCGCCGTCGACAGGCGGTGAGGCGTGAAACCGCCGTCCCGACGACGCCACTCGATTCGCTCTAAGCTGGCCTCGTATGTATTCCATTCTCGCTTTCCCGATTGTGTTCGGGCTCGTCTGGCTTGCGGCCGTCGTCTACTGGATCGTGGTCATCGTCGAGGTGTCGAAGATCCCCGATATGCAGTTCCGCGCCATCGGCAGCGAGAAGGTGGTGTGGCTGCTGATCGTCATCCTCGGCGGGATCATCGGGTCCCTCGTCTGGACGTTTGCCAAGCGCAATGAGGTCATGCGGTCGCGGGGTGCAATTCCGCCACCGCCGCCCGGTTGGTATCCCGAGGGTGCCACGGGAACGCTTCGCTGGTGGGACGGCTACCGGTGGACGGATATCCGTCATTTCCCTCCTCCGACCGGTTAGCAGGCGCCGCGTAACCAACCGTCGCCGCGCCCGTTCAAACGAGCGCTCCTGCACACAATCCTACGGAGGGTTCCGCCAGTGACCCGGGTCCTCAAGCTCGCGGCAGCAGCCACCGGCGCCGCAGTCGTCGCAATCGCAGCATTCCTCCTCCACCCCCGTTCCGGAGCCCGCCGCCGGGCCGCGGCACGGCATGCCACCGTCGGAGCGGCGAACCTCCTCGGCTCGGCCGTCGACAGGCGTCCGCGCCGGCCGGGAACGGCCAGCTGGGACGAGACGCTCGCCAACCGCGTCCGCGTCGCGCTTTCTCTCGGCTTCGGCGACCTCGCGACCGGCCTCGAGATCCGCGCCAACCGCGGCGTGATCACGCTTCGCGGCGAGGTGGACGAGCTCACCGACATCACCCGGTTCGATAGCGCTGTCCGCGAGGTCGGCGACGTGGTCGACGTCGACAACCTGCTCCGGCTTCGCATGCGCGATTCGCGCCCCTACGTCGTCACCGCGTAGCCGGACCACCGCCCGATCGGCGACACTCCGCTCGTGTCGCTAGCGTTCGCCCCACCCCTCGAGCCGATGCTGGCACGAGCGGCTCCAGACATCCCACGGGAAGGAAGCTGGCTCTACGAGCCGAAGTGGGACGGCTTCAGGGCGATCGTGTTCCGCGACGGCCCGAACGTCCACATCGCAAGCCGTAACGCCCTCGCTCTCGAGCGCTACTTCCCGGAGCTGATCGAGCCACTGAAGGCAGCGCTCCCGGAACGCTCCATCGTCGACGGCGAGGTGGTGATCGCGACCGACCATGGCCTGGACTTCGACGCGCTGCAGCAGCGCATCCATCCCGCCGCATCGCGGGTGCGAATGCTCGCCGAGAAGACCCCGGCGTCGGTGGTCCTCTTCGACCTGCTGGGGCTGAACGACGAGGACCTGCGGGAACGGCCCCTCACCGAGCGGCGCAGTGGATTGATGCGTTCGGTAGCGAGCAGCCCCACGGTCGGGGTCACGCCGCAGACCACTGACGCGGACGAGGCTGCCACCTGGTTCACCCGCTACGAGGGGGCCGGGCTCGACGGCGTCGTCGCCAAGGAACCCTCGGGCATCTATCGCCCCGGGGAGCGCCGCTGGGTGAAGGTCAAGCACCTGCGCACCGTCGATTGCGTGATCGGTGGATACCGTCTCGCCAAGGACGGCAAGGGTATCGGGTCGTTGCTCCTCGGCCTCTACGACACCGACGGCGCGCTCCACCACGTCGGACATACCTCCTCGTTCGACGCCGCCGAGCGGCGCGCGATCCTCGCGAAGCTCCAGCCGCTTGTCGGAGGCGACAGCTTCGGACTGGGTCGTACCCCGGGCGGCCCGAGTCGCTGGCAGCGATCCGCCGACAGCGCCTACACGCCGGTGAGTCCCGAACTGGTCTGCGAAGTGTCCTTCGACCACCTGCAGAGCGGCCGCTTCCGCCACGCATCGCGGTTCCTTCGCTGGCGGCCGGACAAGGACCCACGCTCCTCCAATTTCGATCAGCTGTCGCCGCCGGAAGCATTCTCGCTCGACGACATCCTGGTCACTCGGGGTTGATGCGTCCCGTCTGCGGGCACCCCTCCCGGGGGCACGAGCAATGGGCGTAGAGTGCCGGCGCGGTGATGGCCGGCACTGATTACAGCTCGTATCTGCGCATCGACGAGCTTCTCGACCTCCAGCATCCGCTCACCGAGGGCGCGCATGACGAGATGCTGTTCGTGGTCATCCATCAGGCGTACGAGCTGTGGTTCAAGCTGATCCTGCACGAGCTCGATCACGCGGTCGGCGAGCTCGAGGCAGGCCGTCCGCAGGGAGCGATGGCGCCGCTTCATCGCACGGTCCGTATCGACGAGTTGCTGATCGAGCAGTTGCGCGTGCTCGAGACCCTCACCCCGGAGGGATTCCTCGAATTCCGGGACCCGCTCAAACCCGCCTCCGGGCTGCAGTCCGGACAGTTCCGCGCCATCGAAGTTCTTGGCGGATTCGACGGCGCCACCCCGGCGGGCACCTCGCCGCTCTCGCGGCACGACCAGGAGGAGTTGCGCCGGCGTGCAGGTTTGCCGACGCTCTTCACCGCGCTCTGCTCATCGCTGCGCGCGCAGGGGTTCGACGCGCCCGATGGCGATAACCCGGCGATGCGCGAGCGTCGCGTCGGGGCGCTGGCGACGCTGTACCACGACCATGCGACCCCTGAACGGGCGGTGCTCCACCACTTGTGCGAGCTGCTCCTCGACCACGACGAGGCAATCGCGCGCTGGCGCTTTCATCATTCGCTCATGGCAGCACGCGAGATCGGTTCGCGACCCGGCACCGGCGGCGGTGGAGTCGCGTATCTCGACACCACCATCACGCAGCGATTCTTCCCCGAGCTGTGGGAGGTCAGGAACCGCCTGTGAGCGCGCACCTTCCAGACAATCTCGACCGCAACTCGTGTGCTGCGCTGGACGGCCAGGATCCACTCGCGAGGTTTCGCGATCGCTTCCTCGACGACGGCTCGACGATCTACCTTGACGGCAACTCCATGGGGCGCCTCCCCAAAGCCGCAGTCCCGCGACTGCAGGAGATGGCGGAGCATGAATGGGGAAGGATCCTCGTGCGCGGCTGGACGGAGTTGGGGTGGATGGAATCGCCGCAGCGAGTCGGCGATCGTATCGGTGAGCTGCTCGGCGCGTCACCCGGCGAGGTGCTGGTCGCCGACACCACATCCGTGGGCCTCTTCCGGCTGACCACGTCTGTCATGCGCGCCCGCCCGCAGCGCCGCGTGATCGTGACCGAGCGGAGCAACTTCCCAACCGACCTCTACGTCGCCCAGGGCGTCGCCGAACTGCTGGGGTGTGAGATCCGTGCAGTCGAGCGCGGCTCGCTTGGAAATGCGCTCGACAGCGATACCGCGCTGCTCATGCTGACCGAGGTGGACTTCCGCTCCGGGGAGCGCCACGACATGGGCGCGCTCACTGAAGCAGCCCATGCGGTCGGTGCACTGACGCTGTGGGATCTCTCGCACTCCGCGGGCGCTGTCGAGATCCGGCTCAATGACCACCGGGTCGACCTGGCGGTCGGCTGCGGCTACAAGTACCTGAACGGTGGACCCGGTTCCCCGGCATATCTCTACGTGGCCACTGCCCTGCAGGACGAGCTGCGCAACCCGATCCAGGGATGGCTGGGCCACGACAATCCGTTTCTCTTCGACTCCGACTATCGCCGTGCGCCGGGGATGCGCGGCTGGATGAGCGGGTCGCCCCCGGTGCTCGCGATCGGTGCCCTCGAAATCGGCATCGACATCCAGCTCGAGGCCGGGGCTCACGCGGTGGGGGAGAAGGCGGCGCTGCTCACCGAGGTGTTCATCCGGCGTGCGGACGTGCGTCTTCGTCCGCTCGGGTTCGAGGTTGCCACCCCGGCGTTATCGGAACGTCGCGGCGCTCAGGTCTCCCTCGGGCACAGCGACGGGCTCGCGATCGTGCGCGCGGTGGCGGACCGCGGCGTGATCGGCGACTTCCGTCCGCCGGACATGTGCCGCTTCGGACTGGCTCCGCTGTACACACGCTTCGTCGACCTCTGGGATGCGGTCGAACGGATCGCGGACGTTGTCGAAAGCGGCATGCACCGGCAGGAGAAGTATCGCGAGGAAGTCGCGATCCCCTGAGCTCAGCAGAGTACCTTCAGGTGGCACGGAGGATTGGCTGTTTGCACGAGGATGCCGGCAACACGGCTGCTGTGATCAGCAGCCACCGCCGCCTCGAGGACGACCTCGATTCGCCGGTCAGCCTCGGGTCGTTTCGCGAGGTGCGCGCCATGCTGAAAAGAATGACCAGGCGATGATGAGCACGACCATCGCGATGATGACCCACAGGGCGTAGTTGCTGATCGTCTGCGCCACGGTCACCGCGGGCTGGCCGATCGCAACACCCGCGCCGACGATCAGCCCGATGTAGGCGAGCGTCCCGATCAGGTCGGCAATGATGAACACGAGAAACGGCATCCCCGCTTCGCCTGCCGCCATGTAGAAGAACAGCGTGGGGGCCGGCAGGAATGGCGCGAGCACGATCGTCCACACGCCGTATTTCTTGAAGAATCGCTCGCCTCTCGCGGATCGTTTGCGCCAGCGCGGATCGGTTTCGCTCAGGTAGTTGATGATGCTGCGCCCATATCGTTTCCCGGCCCAGAAGAAGAATGGATCGGTCAGCATCGAGATCGGGATCGGCGCAAGCAGCGCCAGCAGCAGTGGCACTCTCCCGACCCGCACGAAACCACCGGACGCAACCATCGAAGCGATGCTCCCGCGCAGTGCGCTCAGCAGCACCGGGTTGCGGCCGAGCAGCAGTGGTGTGAGCGGCAGCCCTACGTACGAATAGATGGTGCTGGCGATGATCGGCCCGACGCAGAGCACGTCCTTGACGCCGATGCGCGTATGCGGCCGCTGGGGCTCAGCCGTGTGGTCGACCACCAGCGTTTCGCTGTCCATGGACCCATTGTCACCCCTCTTCCGAGGGGACGCCGTCAGGCGACGTCGCGGATCGGTGCCTCGAGGACGACCGCGGGTTCCGATTTCCGGCTCTGGCCAAAGAGGAGGACCACCACCGCGCCGACGATCAGGGCGGCGGCCACGACGGTCATCGGGGTCACCTGTTCACCCAGCACCACCGCGCCGAGTGCGACTGCCACGACCGGGTTCACGAATGCGTACGTCGATGCCGCGGTCACCGAGACGTGGTGGAGGAGCCAGATGTAGGCGACATACCCGACGAGCGCGCCGATGAGCACCAGGTAGATGAAGGCCGCGATCGAGGCGAACGAGATGTCGCCGAGGTGGACGCGACCGAGCTCGCCAGTGGCGACGCCCGCGATCCCAAGGAGCACACCGCCGGCGATCATCTCCATCGCGATCGCCGTGAGTGGCTGCCGGGGTGATGGTGCCTTGGGTGCGTACAGCGAGCCGAGTGCCCAGAGAACCGGCGCGAGCAGCACGACGAGCGTCTGCCAGTGCCCGGATCCGCTGCCGCCCGGACGGACAAGCAGGACGATCCCGGCGAGGCCGATAGCAATGCCGACCGCCGCCGTCCAGTTGATCCAGCGGCCGCCGAACGCCGGTGCGAACAGAGCCATCCAGAGCGGCACCGTCGCGATGATGAGCGCGACGAACCCGCTCGGCAGGTACTGCTCGCCCCAGGCCACCCCGCCGTTGCCGAAGAGCAGCAGGCACGCGCCGATGATCAGCGCCGACCGCCAGTGGATCCGGGTGAGCCGCTCGCGGGGCGCTCCTGGTCGGTGCGTGAAGGCGAGGAGCAGCAGGCCGGCGAGCACGAAACGGGCGGACGACATGAGCAGCGCGGGGATGGTCTCACTGGCGATGTGAATCGTCAGGTACGTCGATCCCCAGATGACATATACCGCGGCAAAGGCGATCACGATCTGAGCGCGAGATGCCTGAGGACGGGGGATGAAGTGCGTAGACACGTTCTGTGTCATTTGTTATGATACAAAGCGATGAACGTACCGATACGTTATCACATCACCGGACGCCGGGCGTCTGAGATCGCGGAGAGCGTCGAGCGCGGCATTCGCGAGGGCGAGCTCACCGCCGGCACCCGTCTGCCAACCGTCCGATCGCTGGCCTCGCATCGTGGGATCAGCACCGCGACGGTCGCGTCCGCATACCGCGAGCTGCGTCGACGCGGGCTTGTCGCCGGTGCCGGCCGCCTCGGAACCACCATCGCGCCACGCGTTCCCCCGTCGCCTCGGGGCAGGCCGATCGTGCCCGCCGGAGTCGTCGATCTCCTCTCCGGCAATCCCGATCCCGCGCTGCTGCCCGATCTCGGCGCCGCATTTGCCTCGCTGCCGGACATGCCGGTGCTCTACGGTGCCGCCGGGTCGGACCCTGACCTGCTCGCTCTTGCCGCGGCCCGTCTCGATCGCGACGGCGTGCCGCGCGACCACATGACCGTGGTCGGCGGTGCGCTCGACGGGATCCAGCTCGCGCTCATGGCCCATGTCCGGCCCGGCGATCGCATCGCCGTGGAGGACCCGTGCTATCCCGGCGTCATCGACCTCGCCTCGGCCCTCGGTCTCACGGTCATCCCGATGGCGATCGACGGTCGCGGTCCGACGCCGGAAGGCCTCGCACGCGCGCTCCGGAGTGGCGCCGTCGCCTGTGCGGTCACGCCTCGCGCTCAGAACCCCTATGGGTCGGCGGTCGACGCCGAGCGTGCGGCTGAGCTCAGAGCCGTGCTCGCGGGCCATCCGTCCGTGCTTGTGCTGGAAGATGATCATGCCTTCGACATCACAGAACGCGGTTGCCACTCACTTTGTGAGCCGGGGCGGGCTCGCTGGGCACATCTCCGCTCGGTGTCGAAGTCGCTGGGACCGGACCTCCGCCTCGCCGTCATGACCGGCGATGCGACCACGGTCGCCCGCGTCGAGGGCCGGCGCCTCCTTGCGGCCGGCTGGGTATCGCATCTCCTCCAGCGGCTCGTCGTCTCACTCTGGAGCGACCCCGACGCAGCAGCTCGTCGAGAGACGGTCGCGGCCCTTTACACCCGCCGCCGGGAAGGGCTCCGGTCGGCGCTGCACGCGCGGGGCATCGAGTTGCACGGGCGCTCGGGTCTCAACGTCTGGATCCCGGTGGCTCATGAGGACGCCACGGTAGCGGCGCTCCAGGAACGCGGGTGGGGGGTGCTCGCCGGGGACCGTTTCCGGATCGCCAGCCCACGCGGCATCCGGGTGACCACGTCGTGCCTTGAGCCCGACGATGCCGCTCGCTTTGCCGGGGATCTCGAAGCAGCGCTGACCCCGCAGCCGTCGCGGCTGAGCTGACCCGGTCCATGGCGGAGAACCATCCCGAACGGATGCACGACGACCGGGCCCGGGCACTCTCATTCGGGGGCGTGGCTTCGCTGTACGACAAGGCCAGGCCCTCATACCCCCCGGCACTCATCGACGCGCTGATGGCGTACTCCCCGCGCCGCGTGCTCGATGTCGGGTGTGGTACCGGCAAGGCGTCCAGGTTGCTGGTCGAGCGCGGATGCGATGTGCTCGGTATCGAGCCGGATCCCGCCATGGCTGCGATCGCCCGGGGCCATGGGGTCACCGTCGAGGCGGCAACCTTCGAGACCTGGGAACCCGGCCGGCGCATGTACGACCTGATCGTTTCCGGGCAGGCCTGGCACTGGGTGAATCCGGAGCTGGGCGTGGTCAAGGCGGCCTCGCTGTTGCATCCTGAAGGACACCTCGGCGTGTTCTGGAACCGGGGACGGCCGGACAGCGCCGCCGAAGAGGCGCTGAAGGCGGTATACCGGCGACTTGCTCCGGAGATTGCCGAAACCAACGTCACCATCAAGCCGAGCGAGGAGCCGCACGACCGGCTGCGGGAATTCGCTCACGGTGACCTTTTCAGCGACATCGAGGCGCGGGCGTTTCCCTGGGAGACCACCTACGACCGGGAGAGTTGGACCGAGCTCATCGCCACCCACAGCGACCACGTCCGGCTCCCGGACGCGCAGCGCCGTAGCCTCCTCGATGCCGTCGGCGACGCCATCGATGCGCTCGGCGGCACCATGACGTACCACTATTCGACATTGCTGGTGTGGGCGAAACGGAGCATGTGATGAGCCGGGCCGAGTGAGTCACGTCGCCGGGGAGGCGAGGGCACTCGGGTTGCGCCTGCTCACGAGACGATGGGACGATCCGCCGCACAGCATCGACACGATGGACAGCGCGATCGCCGAGATCGCAGTGCTGCGCCGGGTAGCTGTCGATTCGGAAGACATGGAGGCGTTGCAGGAGGTGCTCGCGGAGCTCACCGAGATGCGCAGCCAGCTGCTGTCGTGAGCGTCACCGACGGTCTGCAGATCGCGCTTGGCGCCGTGATCCTCGTGGTGACGATCTACGACGTCTTCCAGTCCGTGGTCATGCCACGCCCTGCGGTGGGGCGAGTTCCGCCTCAGCTTCACGCTGATTCGGGGTGGATGGCGCGCCTGGCGAAAGGTCGCCGAGCTCCCCAGACGGCTGCAGATGCGTGAGACGGCGCTGGCCGCATTCGCACCGATGATGCTGGTGACGCTGCTCGTCATCTGGGGCTTCGCGCTCATCCTCGGCTACGCGCTCATCTTCAACGGCCTTCGCGCGGGGTTGCAGCCACAGCCGGATTCGTTCGGGACAACGCTGTATTTCTCAACCGGCCAGATGCTCTCGTTCTCGGTCGACGGCATCGGCGCGACCGGCGTCGCCACAAGCACGTTCGCGGCAATCGAGGCGGCGAGCGGCTTCGGTCTCTTCGCCCTGGTGATCAGCTTGCTGTTCTCACTGTTCCAGTCCTTCCAGCGGCGCGAGACCGCGGTCGTGGCGCTCGACGCCCTGGCAGGAGCACCTCCGACCGGCATCCAGCTGCTCGAGACCTGCGCCAAGGACAACATGCCCGAGCAGCTGGTCGCGACCTTCGACGAGTGGCGGTCGTGGACGGTGGACGTCATCGAGAGCCATCTCTCGTACCCGCTGCTCTTCTACTTCCGTTCGAGCCATGACAATGAGGCGTGGGCCAACTCCTTCGGTGCCGTGATGGACGCCGCGACCCTGGTGCTGACCACCATCGATGGAGGACCGGTCGGTCAGGCACGCCTCATGCACAAGGTCGGCGCGCACTTCGTCGCCGACATGCGCGACCACTTTCGAATCACCGGCGAGCCGAATCCAGGAGTTGAGCGCGAGGAGTTCGAAGAGGCCTGCGCGCGCCTCGAGCGCGCCGGGTATCAGCTGCACAATCCCGAGAAGGCGTGGGCGGATTTCAGCCTGTTGCGCAGCAAGTACGGGGTCTGGCTGAATCAGACGACGAAGGGCCTCGGTGTTCCCCCGGCGCCCTGGATCGGCGATCGTTCGTACCTTCCCCATCGTGAACGAGCGCCGCTCGGTCCTGGTCAGCGTCGGGTCGCCTGACCGGCGTTGACGACGTAGCCGTCGCACCGGCGCACGGGGAGCGGCGGATAGCGGGGAAAGCGCGTGTCGGTATCCGCCAGCTCGCAGAGCACGAAGGTCGATCGAGCGCCCGGGACCAGCCGCGCATGAATGCACGATGCACAGAGGCCGGGATCCTGCGGAGGGTTCACGCGCACGCCGACATGGTGCGCGTGCCGGCCGCACCACCGCTTACCATGCGCGGTCAATGCCCGCCATCACTGTTACCGAACACATCGACAAAGCCGTACGCAAGATCGACAAGTCGACGGCGATCGACCACTGGGATCGCAACCTCGGACGCTACGACGCCGAGGAGTTGATGTCCGAGGTGCTCGGCAGAACGCTGACCAAGGCGCTCCTGGAGCGAGTCCTCGACGGCACGTCGAAGAAGCGGTATGCGGCGATGGTCGCGCGGCGTATCAAGGGTGAGCCCATCCCGCGCATCAAAGGGCACTACGCGTTTCGCGGCCTCGATCTGCTGATCAGGGACAACGTCTTCGTGCCGCGCGCATCGAGCGAGCTGCTTGCCAAAGAGGCGATCAGAGCGTTGCGACGGCAGCGCGGCCCGCGGGTTGCGGTCGACGTCGCGACCGGCGCCGGGCCGGTGGCGCTCGCGGTCGCGAACGAGGTCCGCAGCGCCGACGTCTGGGGTGTCGACATCTCGACCGATGCCGCTCAGCTCGGCAAGGACAATGCGCGCCGCCTCGGGCTCGGGAATGCGCATTTCCGCGCCGGTGACCTTCTCGATGCGCTGCCCCGCCGGCTGCGCGGCACCATCGACGTGTTCACCATCCATCCCCCATACGTGCTCCGCAGAGACCTGAAGGAGCTGCCTCGGGAGATTCGCGAGTTCGAGCCACTTGTGTCGCTGACTGACGGATCGGATGATGGTCTCGGGCTGGTGCGCAGGCTCGCAGCGGAGGCGCACGAGTGGCTCAAGCCGGGTGGTGTGCTGCTTGTGGAGGTGGGAACGTATCTGTCGCGCCGGACGCAGGCGACACTTCGGGCTGCCGGCCTCGTCGATGTGACCTGGACGAAAGACGAGCTCGGTGTCACCCGCGTGGTGTCCGGTCGCACGCCACGGAGCAACGGGCGTGCGCGTCGTTGACGATGCTCAGCCCCCGGTCAGTCTCGGGAGGCCACCTCGTCCGGGTCTGAGGGCGCGGCCTCGTGCGCCGATGGCGCCTGCCTTCCAGTGAGCTCGGTGGCCGGCTGCGGGGCTGTCCGCACGCCGGTGAGGAGCGAATCGTCCTCGTCCGCGCGCATCAACTGATGTCGCAGCGTCTCCATCTCATGCTCGAGCGCCACCTTGGCGTCGATCACTCGCAGCAGCTCATCACGTAACAGCGAGGCCTGGCGCGCGGGGTCGGGATCATGGGTGATCGCGGCGATGCGCTCCTCCTCGTGCTCGCGCCAGCGAATCGCAAGCAGGGTTGCGGTGCCGTCCGGTGGGCGGTAGGAGCGCGCACCCGCCTCGACCACTCGACGGATGATGGCGGGGCCGCTGGACGTGTTGAGGCGCTGGCGGAGATGCAGGGGATGGCGTGGCGGTGGGTCGGTCAGCCGGAGCCGCGGCCAGTAGATGCGTACCGCGCCGTCGTAGACCGAGAGCATGCCCAGCCGCTTGGTGAGCCGATGCGAATCCTCGACACGAGGCATGAGGAAGACGTGCGCGAGTCCGCAAAGCTCGCGGGCGGTGAGCCCTGGATTGCCCGCATCCGACGGGTAGGTGCCGTCCTCCTCTTTCACGGCGCTGAAGAGCACGACAGGAAGACGGCGACCGGGATCGAGCAGGCACCCCTGGACAAAGGCGTCGATCTGCTCGCTCCCCACGACTGCCTCCGGGGTCGCGCGCAGTCGTTGGGTTCCTGCGGTCGCGCCCTCGCTGACGAAGTCGTGGAGCAGCGCGACCAGCGGCGGAGCGAGCGGCGACGGCGGCACACGAAGGTGACGCAGATCCTGCTCCACCGATACCCCGATATCGACCACGTCACCGGTGCGCACAACGTCGACGGTGGTCAGCCAGAGCAGCGATGGATCCCATTCATCAGCGCGTTGCACGGTGATCCGGCACAGGGAACGGGTACCACCGTCGCAGCGAATGACATGGACCTGAACACCATCTTCCTGAAGGTCGGTCTCGGTGAGCGACGCCGCTGCGGTCTTAAGACCACTGGTTGCCCAGTCCCACGTTCTCTGAGCCGCTGCTTCGAAAAGCGCAGCTCCGGCCACCCCCTTATGGTCGAGGGTGAGTCTCGCCCCGAGGGCGCGGAACATTGCGGCTCATCCTACATCGTCGATGGCGCCGCGCAATGCCGACATGATTCCGCGCACGTGACGCTGCTCCTGTCGCAGGTTGCCGAAGGCCACGCGAATCGCATAGTCACCGCGCAATTTCGTGTGACTCACGAAGAATTGTCCGGCGGTGTTGATCCGCTCGACAATGCGCTGATTCAGCGCATTGAGTGTTCCGGGATCGTCGAGTCCCGGAGGATGCGCGCGCAGGCAGACAACGCTCAACGGTGCGGGCGCGAGCAGTTCGAAGTCCGGCTCGCTGGAGACCCAGCGCGCGAGCGTCGAGGCATACTCGCAGTGCTCACGGATGCGCTGCGCCAGAGCGTCGGTGCCGAAATGACGGATGACCATCCACAGCTTGAGCGCGCGCATGCGCCGGCCGAGCGACGTGCCGTAATCCATGAGGTTGGGCGCATCCTCATCGGACCCGTCGGTCGTTGTGAGGTACTCGGGGACGATCGAGAAAGCGTCTCGCAGCACCTCTGGCCGCCGGGTCCACAGCACGCTGCAGTCGATCGGCGTGAAGAGCCACTTGTGCGGGTTGACCACCATCGAGTTCGGCACGCTCGGCGCCGTCGAGAACCCAGCGCAGCTCGGGCGCGATCGCTGCGACGCCGCCATATGCAGCGTCGACGTGCAGCCACAGCCCGTGCTGCTCGCACAGCGCAGCGATCGCGGGGATCGGGTCGACGCTGGTCGTGGAGGTGGTTCCCGCCGTCGCCACGACCGCGAACGGGCGGATTCCGGCCGCGACGTCCTCGTGAATCGCCTGGCGCAGGGCGACCGGGTCCATGCGAAAGCGCCCGTCCACCGGGATCCGGCGGAGCCCGTCTCTGCCGATGCCGAGCACGATGCCGGCTTTCTCGACGGATGAGTGAGCCTCGGCCGATGCGTAATACCGCAGGCGGGGCAGGTCGGGGCGGCCGGCCATGCCGAGCTCGCGGATACGAAGATCGCCCTGCGCCTCCCGTGCCGCGGCGAGTGCGTAGAGCGTGCTCGACGACGCTGTGTCGTTGATGACCCCGAAGAGAGGCTCGGGCAGGCCGACCATCTGGCGGAGCCAGTCCAGGGTGACCTGCTCGAGCTCGGTTGCCGCCGGCGCCGTACGCCAGAGCATGGCGTTGACGTTGAACGCGGCGGCCAGGGTCTCCCCGAGGATCCCCGGAGCCGAGCCGGTCGACGCGAAGTAGGCCATGAACCCCGGCGACTGCCAGTGCGTGGTCGCGGGGACGAGCAGGTGCTCGATGTCGGAGAGGATCGCGTCGATCGGTTCCGAGTGCCGCGGCGGCGAGGCGGGGAGCTCACCGCGCACCGATCCCGGCGCCGCGGGGCTTAAGACCGGGAAGCGTTCGACGTCGCGCAGATAGTCGGCGGTCCAGTCGGCGACCCGGCGCGCAGCATGCCGGTATGCGTCCGGGTCCATGTCACCGGTGTGCCGGGTGCCGGTCTCGATGTTGCCAGCCATGTGGTCGCCAGATCGTGACGCCCGGGTGGGCCTGCGCGCTCGGCGAAAGAGGGCGCCGGTGGCACCGAGGTCCCCGGTGGACAGCGCTAGACTGACAACGTGACCGCATCCCTGACCGTCGCCGACGTGATGCACAAGCCGGCGGTGGTGGTGCCGACCTCGATCACCCTCGCAGAGGCCTCGGTGATCCTGGACGGCGCAAACGTTGGCGCAGCGGCGGTCCTCGATCCGCAGGGCAGGCTCCGCGGGATGATCAGCGAGCGAGACCTTCTGCGTTCGGTCGGCCACGGCATCGACCCCGCCACCGCCCAGGTCGAGGAGGTCATGACCAAGAATCCGGTCACCGTGTCGGTATCGGACACGGTTGAGAAGGGTCTCGAGGTCTTCAGGGAGCGTCGGTTCCGACACCTCCCCGTCATGGACGGTGAGCGTGTCGCCGGCATCCTCTCCATCCGCCACGTGGTGCGGGTTGCGCACATCGAGGAGGTGCAGCCGGCAGGGTCGGCTCCGCCAGGCCTTGCGCCCCGGGGGCTCGAGGGCGTCGCCGTCGCTGAAACGTCGGTCGGCGACGTGCGCGGCGAGGAGGGCTTCTTCCACTACCGCGGCTACAACGCCGTGGAACTGGCCCGCCGCTGCTCCTTCGAGCAGGTCTGGCATCTGCTCGTCGAGGGCGAGCTGCCCGACGACGTCCAGCTCAAAGCTTTCCACAGCCTCGCCGTCGAGGCGCGTTCCCTGCCGGCCCCGGTCGCCGACATGCTCCCGCGGATAGCAGCGCTCCCCGGCTACACGCCGCTGATGGCGCTGCGCTCGGCCGTGTCGATCGCGGGGGCGGCGCTCGAGCAGAAGCCGACTCTCGACATCCCCGCGGACGAGGTTCGCCGCGAGTGCCTGAAGATGGCCTCGATCGTCCCGGTGCTGCTCATGCGCCTGCACCGGCATCACCTTGGTCTCGAGCCCGTCGAGCCCGACGCGGACCTCGGCTACGTGGGCGCGTACATCCAGATGCTCACCGGCGAGCGCCCCAGCCAGCGGGCGATTCGTGCGCTTGAGCAGTATCTGATCCTCACCATGGACCACGGCTTCAACTCGTCGACCTTCACCGCACGGGTGATCACCTCGACAGGGTCGGATATCGGATCCGCGCTGACGGGAGCGATCGGTGCCCTGGCCGGCCCACTGCATGGCGGCGCGCCGTCGCGTGCGCTGGCGATGCTCGATGCGATCGGCACACCCGACAAGGCGGAGGAGTATCTGCGTCACGAGATCTCATCCGGGGAACGTCTGATGGGCTTTGGACACCGCGTGTACAAGACCGACGATCCTCGTTCGACCCTGCTGCGTGACGTCGCCATCGAGCTGGGTGGTCCCCAGGCGGAATTCGCCGTCCAGGTCGAGCAGACCGCGCTCCGCGTGCTCAACGAGCTCAAGCCCGGTCGCCGTCTGTATACCAACGTCGAGTTCTACGCGGGCGTGGTGATGAACAGCGTCGGCATTCCGCCCGACATGTTCACCCCGACATTCGCGTCGAGCCGGACGGTCGGCTGGACCGCGGCGATCGCGGAACAGGCTGCCAACAACCGGCTCATCCGGCCGTCAGCGCTCTACGTCGGACCCCAGCCGCCGCGGCCGCTCCCCGATGGGTATGGAGCCGCGCTCAAGGATGCTGAACTCGCGCGCTGATCTCGCGGTAACGCCTGGGTAACACTCGCCATTTTGCTGGCAGTGAACGAAACAACCTCGTGACCCAACCACAACGCGTGGTCGCGGCGTGTGACCGATGCTCTTCGACATGATCCCGGCATTTTTCCCCGCGTTGGTAGCCCTGGTGAGGTCGTGGACCGTTCCCACCAGCCGGCGGCGCGATGACGAACGTGGTCAGGGGCTCGTCGAGTACGGGCTGATCTTGATCCTGATCGCGATCGCCGTCATCGTCGTTGTCGGCGCCGTCGGCCACCAGGCAAACAACGTCTTCTCGAACGTCGCCAACGGCCTGAACGCTTAGCGCGACGCGCGATCCCGCGCCAACGCAGGGATCGCCGTCTCGCACCGAGGGCCGGTACCGTGGCGTTTCGTAAGGTTGCGCCCAGTGGAGGCCCCACCCGCAGCTGACGAGGACGTGAGCCCGCACGATCGTGCGCCCTCAGGCGCCGGACTAGCCGGGGTGATCCTCTGCGGGGGTCGCAGCTCGCGCATGGGTGTCGACAAGGCGACGATCCGTTTCGAGGGAATGACGCTGCTCGAGCGTGCGGTCGCGCGGCTCGACGCGGTGTGCGACCCGGTGCTCATCGCGCCGGGGGGAACGTCAGCGACAATGCCGGGCCGCCAGGCGATCGCGGATGCGTCGGCCAACGCGGGACCGCTGGGCGGAGTCGTGGCAGCGCTGCGCTACTCCCCGCATCGGCTCCTGGCGGTCGTTGCCGTCGACCTCCCCTGGGTGGATCCGGGGCTGATCAGGATGCTGGCGGATCTCATCGGTGATCGCGACGTCGCGCTGTGCGAGACCCGGGGCGGTTTCGAGCCGCTCCACGCCGTCTACTCGACGACGCTCCTCGCGGCCGCTGAGACTGCGCTGGCCGGCCCCAACCGATCGCTCCGGCGGCTCATCGGTACGGCGAAGGCGCTGCGTGTTCCGGAAAGCGAGTGGCGCGGCGCAGGCTTCTCCGAGCGGTTCGCGCTCAACATCAACACACCCGAGGACCTGGCTGAGATCAGCCGGCAGGCTCGCCGATGATCGATGTCACCACGGATGCGGCCTGCTCGATCGCATCGCGCTGCGACATCCCGGATCGCATCGCCTCCTGGACGAAGCGACCGATGAGATAAGCGGCGAGCGGTGCGTTCTGCCGCTCGGTCGCGTGCGCGACATCCCGTGCGATCCGAAGCAGACGCGCCCGGACGGCGAGATCCATCGGCTCCAGCGCGCCGGTGCCGTCGCCGGCGGCGCTCAATCGCGACGCCAGCTCACGTAGCACGTCGCTGTCGCCGGGGGCTTCCCTCATGACGCCATGATCGTGCCCCGACACCCTCGAGCGTGCACGTCGCTATCGTGGTCCGGATGACCGTGCGCCACAGGCGTGTGATGCAGGTTGCGGCCGGCGGCGCCGTGACCTGGCGGAGTGACGACGTCAGCACCGAGGAGCCACTCGAGATCCGGATCGGCGAGGTCTCGCTCTCGGTCACGATGCGCACGCCCTGCGACGACTTCGACCTCGTCGCCGGCTTCCTCATCACCGAGGGCATCATTCGTGAGTCGGGTGAGATCGCTTCGATGCGGATGTGTCCGGACGCTGCGGCTGCGACCGGGGAGTTGAACATCGTCGAGGTCACACTGGCCGCCGCCGCATCGCCCCGCGACGTCACGCCGCGTGCCTTCTACATGACCTCGTCATGCGGCATGTGCGGCAAGGCGAGCATCGAGGCGGTGCGTACCAGCTCGAGATACGACGTGGCCGGCGATCCGCTTCGGGTCTCACCGGCGCTCCTGCTCGGTCTCCCCGCGCTGCAGCGCTCCGCGCAACGACAGTTCGCACGCACCGGTGGGCTGCACGCCGCGGCACTCTTCGACGGTGCCGGAGCGTTGCTCTGTCTGCGCGAGGATGTCGGACGCCACAACGCGTTCGACAAGGTGATCGGCTGGGCGGCGACGCAGGGACTGTTGCCGCTTCGATCGCACATCATCCTTGCGTCGGGCCGGGCCAGCTTCGAGTTGACGCAGAAGGCGTTGATGGCGGGGATTCCATTGCTGGCGGCCGTTTCCGCCCCATCCAGCCTCGCCGTCGAGCTCGCCTCCGATTCCGGAATGACCTTGGTAGGCTTCCTGCGGGGTGAGCAGATGAACGTCTACGCCGGACACGAGCGGATCATCCGCGAGTGACCGATGTAGCGAGCGACGCCCACCGCTGGCGCACCGCCGAGATCACCGTGAGTGACAGCCGCTGGGGAGTCGATGCCGATGATCGCAGCGGCGACGTCATCGTGGCTCGATTCGCGTTGCTTCCCTCCGACGTGGTCGCGCGCGAGAGCGTGCCTGACGACATCGAGTCGATCCGTGCGGCGGTCCGGCGATGCGCAGAGCACGCCGACCTTCTCATCCTCACCGGGGGGACTGGACTCGGCCCTCGGGATGTGACCCCGCAGGCGGTGCAGCCGATGTTGGATTACGAGGTGCCCGGATTGGCCGAGGTGATGCGCCACGAGGGGCTCAAATCGACGCCACACGCGATGCTGTCCCGTCAGGTCGCCGGTGTCACCGCGAACTGTCTTGTGCTGACCCTGCCCGGGAGTCCCAACGCCGTTGCCGAATGCCTTGATGCGGTGTGGTCGGCGCTGCCCCATGCACTGGCCCTCATCTCCGGCAACACCCGTCACCCTGAGCAGTCGACGCCGGCGGGTTAGCCCGTCTCGGGCCGGTCGAGCGATCCGCTCCGGCCGCCCTCCTTGTGCACCAGGGTCACGTCGGTGATCGTCGCCCAGTGGTCGACCGCCTTGATCATGTCGATCACCGTGAGCCCGGCGATGGCGACGGCGGTCAGCGCCTCCATCTCGACACCGGTCGGGCCCTCGACGCGCGCAGTCGCCTCGATTGCCACGCCCGGCGTATCGGACATGTCGACGCGCAGGTCCACCTCGACGTGGCGGAGCGCAAGCGGATGGCAGAGCGGGATCAGATCCGAGGTGCGCTTGGCGCCCATGATGCCGGCGAGACGCGCAGTGTCGAGCACGCTCCCCTTGGCGATGACATCTCCGGCGATTCGCCGCGCGGCCTCGGCGCTGCAGTTGACCCGACCTCGCGCTGTCGCGGTGCGCTGCGTCACCTCCTTGTCGCTGATGTCGACCATGCGCGCGCGGCCGGTTTCATCCACATGGGTGAGACGCTTCTCGGTCATGAGCCGGCCTCGTGCGCTGAGGGATGGCGGGCATCGACCCAGATGGCACCATCCGGTCGGTGCTCGCGTTTCCACACCGGCACGGTCGCCTTGATCAGTTCCAGGGCCTCCTGGCACGCGGGAAATGCCGAGTCCCGATGCGGAGCGGCGACCACCACGACGACGCTCGCATCGCCGATGAGCAGGGCGCCGACCCGGTGAACGATGGTGATGGTGCTGATTCCCCGACGCGCCAGCAGCTCGTCGCCGATGCGGCGCATCTCAGCCTCCGCCATCTCGGCATACGCCTCGTAGTCCATGCGCTGCACGGCAACGCCGTCATTGTGGTCGCGCACCCGGCCGATGAACGTCGCAACCGCGCCGTCGCGCGAGGTCCCCGAACTTGCGATCACCGACGCGATGTCGATGGGAGCGTCGGTGATCCACACCCGCACCGGCGATGCGTCATCGCTTCCGCCCGCAACAGGGGGGATGAAGGCGACCGTGTCCCCGTCGTGAACCACGGTGTCCCACTCGCAGTAGCCGAGGTTGCGCGCCACGCGAATCGACCCTGTGTCGACCGCCGCTGCGGGGTGCCGGCGCACCAACTCGTCCCACACCTCCTGCACCGTGCCGCCCGCCACACGGATCTCGCGCACGCCGACGCGCTCGCGCAGCGGTCCGAAGACCAGCACGGTGATGTCGTCCATGGTCAGCCGCCGATGTACGACATCTCGATGCGCTCGCCCGCGGCGACGCCGAGACCGCGCAGCTCGGAATAGCGATCGTCGCGACGCTTCCACCGGCCCGCGACGATCCGCCGCAGCGTGTCGTCATCGGCGCCGGCGCGCAGCGGTTCGCGCAGGTCGATGCCCGAGGTTGCGAAGAGGCACGTGTAGAGCTTGCCGTCGACGCCGAGCCGCGCGCGAGTGCAGTCGCCACAGAAGGGGCGGCTCACCGAGGTGATCACCCCCAGGTCGCCGGCGCCATCGACGAATCGATAGGTGCGCGCGACGGCGCTCGGATCGGGGTCCTCGTCGGACAGCGGGTACACCTGACGAACGCGTTCGAGGATCTCGTCGCCGCTGACCACGTCGGCCATGCGCCATCCGTTGGTTGAGCCGACATCCATGAACTCGATGCAGCGCAGGCTCAGTCCCTCGCGCCGCGCGAAGTCCACGAGGTCGAGCAGGCCGTCCTCATTGACACCGCGCTGCACGACACAGTTCAGCTTGATGGGCTCGAGCCCCGCTTCGCGCGCGGCGGCGATCCCGTCGAGCACCTCGCTCAGCTCGACGCGCAAGTCACTCATCGCCGAGAAGACGCTGGGATCGAGCAAGTCGAGGCTCACCGTCACGCGATGGAGACCCGCATCGCGGAGGCGAACCGCCTGACGGCGGAGCAGCGCTCCGTTGGTGGTCAGCGCGATGTCGGGCACGCCGAGACGCGCAATGCCCTCGATGATGTCGACGAGGTCGGGACGGAGCAGCGGCTCTCCGCCGGTGAGGCGGATCTTGGTCACACCGAGCGACGCGAAGACTCCCGCGAGACGGACGATCTCTTTCGCGTCGAGCGCTTCGGCTCGCGGCAGGAAATGGTGCCCCGGGCCGAACCGCGCCTTTGGCATGCAGTACGGACAGCGAAAGTTGCAGCGGTCGGTGACCGAGATGCGCACATCGAGCAGCGAACGACCCAGGAGGTCAGGATTTGCGGTCACGGCCGGCAGGGCGGAAACGGCTGTCATCGCAGTGGAATCGCCTCGACGACCGTGCCCTCCGCGATGACCTCGGAGGCCGCCGGAAACACGAGCAGGCAGTCCGCGCGCGTGAGCGAATGGAGCATCGATGACCCTTGATCGCCGGAGCTGCGAGCGCGGGGCAGCCCGCCATCCTCAGCGGTATGCAGGGTGGCGCGGGTATAGGTCTCGAGCCCAGGCGGCTTGGACATCGCCTCACCGGTTTGGACACGGACCCGCCGCCGGTGCAGCTCGCGCGCTCCCTGCATGCGCCGGATCACCGGTCGCGCGAAGAGCTCGAAGGTCACGGAGCTGCTGACCGGATTGCCGGGCAGGCCGATGAAGATGGCGTCACCGAGTGTCCCGATGAGCACCGGCTTGCCCGGACGCATGGCCACGCGCCAGGTGGAGATGGTTCCCAGCTCGGCCGCAACCTCGCGGACCCAGTCATGGTCGCCGACGCTGACCCCGGCACTGCTGACCACAACGTCCGACGAGGACGCCGCCTCCAGCAGTGCTCGCACCGAGTCCTGCGAATCACGTGCGATGCCGAGGAAGGCCGGAACTCCGCCGGCCTCGAGGACGGCCGCGGTAAGCATGGGAGAGTTGGAGTCCACCAGCTGTGCGGGACCGGGAGGGGTGCCTGCCGGCACGAGCTCGTCGCCGGTGGCGAGCAGGGCGACGCGCGGTCGCCCGCCCACGAGAAGACGGTCGTGACCGAGCGCTGCGGCGACACCGATATCGATGCTGGTCAACTGCTGCCCGGGCTGGATCAGCGTGTCTCCGGCACGGACATCGGCGCCGCGAGAGCGCACGCTCGTCGCACGAGGTGTCGCAACTTGAATCATCACCGCCGCGCCGTCGCGCGATGTGTCCTCCTGCCGCACCACGGTGTCGGCGCCTTCGGGCATCGGCGCACCGGTCATGATCCGCATCGCTGTTCCCACGACCAGCGCGTCGGGAATGGCGCCGGCTCGGGATTCACCGAGAACCGGGAGGCGAATCGGGGCTCCGGTCGACGCATGCGCGATGTCCGCAGCTCGCACGGCGTAGCCGTCCATGGCGGAGTTGTCGAAGCCCGGGAGGTCGGCGCGCGAGGAGACCGGCTCGGCAAGGATCCGTCCGATAGCGGCATCGAGGCCGATCATTTCAGGTGCGATCAGGCCGACCTGGTCGAGGAGACGCGCCTGGGCACCGGCGACCAACTCGAGGTCGTTGGACACGGCGTGCGTCAACATCGTCAGAGCTCTGATCCTCCACCCTGGGTCTGGAGTCCGGCAACCATCATAGACACCGTCGCCACAAGGGTATTTCAGGCTCACCCGTGCGCGCCGTGAGCATTTTCGACGTAGCCCCTCGTGGCGTACGCTAGTCCACTATCCGATGGCGGACCGCTCCTCGAGACTACGTGGGTTCACTCCCGGAGGTTTTGGATGTTCCCAGCCGCATTCGACTACATCGCGCCGGGGGCGCTGGACGAGGTGCTCAGCCTGCTGGCTCAGCATGGTGACGATGCGAAGGTGCTCGCCGGAGGGCAGAGCCTGATCCCGCTGCTGAAACTGCGATTTGCGGCCCCTCTCATCGTCATTGATATTGGGCGAGTCGACGGTCTCGAGGGAATTCGTCGAGAAAACGGGCACGTGCGCATTGGAGCGCGCACTCGCCATCGCGATGTCGAGAGTGCCACCGACCTGCGCGGGACGCTCGATGTGCTCCTCGACGCAGCACCACTCATCTCCGATCCGCTGATCCGGAACATGGGGACCATCGGCGGGTCGATCTGTCATGCGGATCCCGCCGGCGACTGGGGTGCGGTGATGCTCGCAGTCGGCGCAGAGTTCGTCGTCAGGTCCGCAGGCGGGGAGCGCGTGCTGCCGGCGGCAGGATTCTTTCAAGGTCCGTTCACCACCGGACTCGAATCGAACGAGGTGATGACCGAGATCCGGATCCCGGTCGTCACCGGGAAGTCGGGTGGCACGTATCTCAAGCTCGAGCGCAAGATCGGCGACTTCGCGAGCGTCGCGGCCGCCGTCCACGTTGTGCTCGGTGACGATGGGCGCATCGCAAGCGCAGGCATCGGCCTGTGCGCCGTCGGTGCGCACAGCATCAAAGCCACTGCCGCGGAGTCAGCGCTCGTGGGTCGGGAACCGACGGACGAGGTGATCGCGGAAGCGTCCCGGCTGGCGGGTGACGCGGCCGAACCGAAGGCGGACATTCGAGGGAGTGCGGAGTACAAGCGCGACGTTGCACGCGTCTTCGTGCAGCGCGGCCTGCATACCGCGATCAATCGCGCCCAGGGAGCAGCGGCATGAAGGTGACGTTCGAGATCAACGGAGCCGAGAAGAGCGTCGACGTCGAGCCGCGCACGCTCGTCGTCGACCTCATTCGCACCAAGCTGGGGATGACCGGAACGCACATCGGGTGCGACACGAGCAACTGCGGAGCCTGCACCGTGCTGCTCGAAGGCCGGCCGGTCAAGTCGTGCACGTTGCTCGCACCGATGCTCGAGGGCAGGAAGGTCACCACCGTCGAAGGCCTGGCCAAGGGCGGCACGCTCGATTCGATCCAGGTGGGCTTCCACGAGGAACACGGCCTGCAATGCGGGTTCTGCACCCCCGGCATGATGCTTGTCGGCAAGGCGCTCATCGACGCCAACCCCCATCCCACCGAAGACGAGATTCGCTGGGGGATCAGCGGCAACATCTGCCGCTGCACGGGCTACATGAACATCGTCAAGGCGATCCAGCACGCCGCCGCTGCGAACGCCGCCAAGAACACCGCAGGAGTGGCGTGATGGCAGTCGACACCGCAGAAGCGACGGAAGCCGCGCGTCAGGCGATGGGCGGCATCGGCGTCTCGCTCGCTCGCAAGGAGGACGCTCGATTCATTCACGGTCAGGGTCACTACGTCGACGACGTCGTGCTCCCGGGGATGCTCCACATGGTCATCGTGCGCAGCCCCCACGCGCACGCGCGCGTCAAGGGCATTGACAGCAGCGCCGCGATGGCGATTCCGGGAGTGATCGCGGTCGTGACGGGCGAGTTGCTCGCGCAGCACAAGCTCGCATGGATGCCGACACTGTCGGGTGATACGCAGGCCGTGCTCGCGACTGACAAGGTTCGTTTTCAGGGACAGGAGGTCGCCTGCGTCATCGCCGAGACGAAGTACATCGCCGAGGATGCAGCGGCCCTGGTGAGCGTGGACTACGAGCCGCTGCAGGCGATCACGAGCCCGCAGCAGGCGATCGCGCCTGGCGCGATCGTGATCCGCGACGAGAAAGAGGGGCAGACCGACAACAGGATCTACCACTGGGAGGCGGGCAGCAAGGACGCGACCGACGCCGCGTTCGCGCGAGCTGCCAAGGTGGTGAGCCTCGAGACGTTCTACCCCCGCTGCCATCCGTCGCCACTCGAGACCTGCGGTTGCGTCGCCGACCTCGATCCTGTCACGGGCAATGCGACGATCTACATGACCAGTCAAGCGCCGCACGCGCATCGCACGCTCTTCGCGATCGTCGCCGGCCTGCCCGAGGAGAAGATCCGGATCATCTCCCCGGACCTCGGCGGTGGTTTCGGCAACAAGGTGCCGATCTACCCCGGGTACGTCGTCGCCACCGCGGCATCCCTGCTGATCGGGCGTCCGGTCAAGTGGATCGAGGATCGCACCGACAACCTCATCTCGACCGGCTTTGCACGCGATTACTACATGGACGGCTCGCTCGCCATCGATGAGAGCGGGAAGTTCATCGGACTTCGCGTGAACCTCCTCAGCGACAACGGGGCGTTCTTCGCGGATGCGCAGCCGAGCAAGTTCAAGGCAGGCCTCTTCCACATCGTGACCGGCTCGTACGACATCCCCGCGGCGCACATCGTGGCCAACGGTGCCTACACGAACAAGGCACCCGGCGGCGTGGCCTATCGTTGCTCGTTCCGGGTCACCGAGGCCTCGTACTTCATCGAGCGGCTGGTGGAGAGTGCTGCAGTCGAGCTCGGACAGGATCCCGTCGCGACCCGGCTCAACAACTTCATTCAGCCCGAGGCCTTCCCATATCAGTCCGCGTCCGGCTTTGAGTACGACAGCGGTGACTATCCACAGGCGATGAAGGTCGCGCTCGACATGCTCGGCTACGACGAGCTCCGCAAGGAGCAGGCTGAGAAGCGCGCCAGGGGCGAGCTGATGGGTATCGGTGTCGCCAGCTTCACCGAGGTGGTCGGCGCCGGCAAGGGCAAGGACTACGACATCGCAGGATTGCGCATGTTCGATTCGGCCGAGCTGCGCGTGCATCCGACCGGCAAGGCGATCCTCAAGCTCGGCGTCAAGTCGCAGGGTCAGGGGCACGAGACGACCTTCGCGCAGATCGTCGCCGAGGAGCTCGGGATTCCGGCATCCGACGTCGAGGTCCGTGAGGGCGACACCGACAACACACCGTTCGGACTGGGCACCTACGCATCGCGGTCGACGCCGGTGGGTGGCGCGGCAACCGCAATGGTGTCGCGCAAGCTGCGCGACAAGGGCAAGTTGATCGCCGCGCATCTCTTCGAGGCGGACGTGGCCGACATCGAGTTCGCGAAAGGCAAGTACAACGTCAAGGGTTCGCCCGACAACATCAAGACCATCCAGGACATCGCGTTCGCGGCCTACACCAACCTCCCGGAGGGCCTCGAGGCCGGCCTTGAAGGGGTCACCTACTACGACCCGCCGAACATGACCTTCCCGTTCGGGACCTACCTGGTCGTGGTCGACATCGACAAGGGCACCGGCCAGGTCAAGGTGCGCCGCATGGTTGCGGTGGACGACTGCGGGGTGCGCATCAACCCCATGATCGTCGAGGGCCAGATCCACGGCGGTCTCACCGAGGGATTCGGTATCGCGTTCATGGAGTTGATCACCTTCGACGAGGACGGCAACTGCATCGGCTCCAACTTCATGGACTACCTGCTCCCCACCGCATGGGAGACGCCGCGCTTCGAGCTGGGCGAGACGGTCACGCCGTCCCCGCACCATCCGATCGGCGCCAAGGGCGTCGGCAAGTCCGCAACCGTCGGGTCGCCCGCCGCCTATGTCAACGCGGTCATCGACGCGTTGTCGCACCTCGGCATCACCAACATTGACATGCCGGTGACCTCCGACAAGGTGTGGGCCGCGCTGCGCAGCAAGGGGGTGACCGAATAGACGATCGCCTGGTGAGCCTGCTCGCAGAGAACGCCGCGTCGGGGCGTCCGTGCGCACTCGCCACCGTGGTGCGCACCGAATCACCGACGTCGGCGCATCCCGGCGACAAGGCCGTGATCACCGACGACGGCGTGCTGCACGGGTGGATCGGCGGCAGCTGTTCGGACGCGCTCGTGCGCCGCGAAGCGCTCGTGTCGATGAGCGACGGCATGCCCCGGCTGGTCCGCATCCGCCCCGACGTGGAAGCGGTCGAGACACGCAATGGAGGTGAGCTCACCGTGGCCACGACGTGCCCGAGCGGCGGGACGCTCGACATCTTCATCGACCCGCACCTCCCCAAGCCGCTCCTTGTGGTCATCGGGGAGAGCCCTGCCGCACGGACGCTCGTCGAGCTTGGCCGCGTCGTCGGTTACCGAACGTGCGGTGTGCATCCCGGCGCATCCCACGCGGATTTTCCCGGCGCGGACCGGGTGCTCGGCAGCCTCGACCTCAGCTCGCTCACCGGCGAGAGGGACTGCTGGGTCGTGGTCGCCACCATGGGCCACTACGACGATGACGCCCTGCAGGCCGCATTGACCCTCCTTCATGCGGACGTCGCGCTGGTCGCCAGCGTGCGCAGATCGGCATCGGTGATGGCCACACTCAAGGGGCGGGGCGTGTCCGACGCGCAGCGGGCTCGGGTTCGTGCTCCTGCCGGGGCGCCGCGTGCCGGAGCGCAGGAGGAGATCGCTCTCCATGCCCTCGCCGAGGTGGTGGCCCTTCGTCACGAGCGCGTGATCGCGAACCCCGTTCCCGCGCCCGAGGCGATCATGGGGTTTGCCGTCGACCCGGTCTGCGCAATGACCGTCGACACCCGGGACGCCGCCCACACCGCGATCCACGACGGGCAGACCTATTTCTTCTGCTGCTCGGGATGCCGGGAACAGTTCGTCGCGGGCCCGGCACGGTTCCTCCGAGCCGCCGCCGGCTGAGTGGTCCGGTCGAGGACGGCGGGGATCATCCTCGCCGCCGGGGCATCGCGCCGTATGGGGGAACCGAAGCAGCTTCTCCCCGTGCATGGGAGGCCGCTTCTCGAGACCGCTCTCGCCGCCGCGTGCAACTCGCAGCTGGACGAGGTGGTGCTCGTCCTCGGCGCTCACGCCGATGACATCCGGCGGTTGGTGCGCCTCGGCCGCGCCCGCGTGGTCGTCAATCGCGATTACGTCCAGGGCATGAGCACGTCGCTCAAGACCGGGATCGCCGCACTCGGAGCCGAGGTGGATCGTGCAATGGTCATCCTCGGCGATCAACCGGACATCACCGCCGAGGTTGTCGACCGCCTCCTCGAGGCTCAGGCGGTCTCCGGCCTCCCCGCCGCCGCGCTCAGCTTCGACGGTTTGCTTCACCCCCCGGTCGTGCTTGCCCGCGAGCTCTGGGGTGACATCGAGGCACTCGAGGGTGACGTCGGATGCCGGGCTCTGGTGCGCGCTCACCCCGAGCTGGTCGCGGCCGTAGCGGCTGACCGGCCGGGCGGGCACCCCATCGACATCGACACTCGTGAGGACTTCGAACGCCTCGCCGCTGACCCTGTTTGAGGCTCTGGTAGTCTCGCTCGGTTCCGGTCGCGACCCCAGGAGGTAGGTGAGGTGCCAGCACTCGTCGTCGTGGTCGACCGGCTCATCGATGGCACCGGGCGCGACCCGCTCGAGCAAGCGGCAATCATCATCGAGGACGGCCGGATCGCTGAGGTGGGGGAACGCTCATCGCTCAGGATTCCCGACGACGCCGAGGTCTTCGAGCATGACGACCTCACCCTGCTCCCCGGGTTCATGGACATGCACGTCCACCTGGCGACGTCGGGCACCAACCTCGTGCGTTTTCTGATGACGCCACCGTCGCTCGCGCTCCTCGAATCGATCCCCAACTGCGCCAGGACTCTCGCGGCCGGGGTGACCACGGTGCGAGACGCCGGCAACACGCCGGTCGGCGTTCGCCTGGCGTCGGAGGCGGGGTACTTCCCCGCGCCACGCATGGAGCTCGCGATCGGCCTGCTGAGTCAGACCGGCGGCCATGGCGACGACTGGATGCCGTGCGGTGTGCACCTCTGGTCCGACATCGACGTGCCCCACCCCGTCGTCGACGGCGTTGACGGGATGCGGCGCAAGGTGCGTGAGGTGCTCCGCGCCGGTGCCGACTGGATCAAGTTGTGCACCAGCGGCGGTGTGCTGAGCCCCGGCGACCTCCCCGACCACGCACAGTTCTCGGTCGACGAGATCCGTGTCGCGGTGGAGGAGGCGGCTGTGGTCGGCAAGCGCGTCATGGCGCACGCCATGTCCCCCGCCGGGATCCACAACGCGCTCATCGCCGGGGTCACCAGCATCGAGCACGGATGCCTGCTCGATGAGGAGGGCATCGCCTTGATGAAGGAGAAGGGCGCGTACCTGGTTCCCACGCTGGTCGCGCCCGGTGACGTGGTCGCCGGGGCGAAGGCCGGTGGCGGCGGACTGCCACCGGAGATGGTGGAGAAGGCCGAACGGATCGGCGCGCTGCATCGCGCCGCCGTCGCAGCCGCGATCGCGGCTGGGGTCAAGGTCGCCATGGGCACCGACGCGGCGGTCGGACCCCACGGGACGAACCTGCGCGAGCTCGGAATGATGGTCCGCTGCGGGATGACCCCGATGCAGGCGATCGTTGCCTCGACCGCGGTGCCGGCGGAGCTGCTCCGGCGTGCCGATCTCGGCACCCTCCAGGCCGGGAAGATCGCCGATGTCGTCGCGGTGCGCGGCGACCCGCTCGAGAACATCGACAGCCTCGCTGACCCTGCGCAGATCCGGCTGGTGATCAAGGATGGCCGGATCGCGTACGACTTCCGGGATCGGGCGGCGAGAGATCAGTCCTGGTCGGTGTCGTCACCGAGGGCAGCCTCGTAGGGAGGAATCCGCCAGGCCGCCTCCTTGCCGAGCAGCCCTCCGTGGCCGAGCGACGCGAGGTATGCGGGGTCCAATGGGAGGCCGGCGTGGAGACGCGCGATCAGCAGATCGAGCGCGCTCCGGCGAGAGAACATGCCGCACGACGCCACCCCGATCACCGGCCTGCCCAGCAGCTCAGCGATCCAGTAGCTGCTGCCCGGGTGCATCGGCAGGCCGCGCCGGATGGAGGTCGCTCCCGCGGCGATGAGGCTCTGCCAGGTCACGTCGAGCGGATCGACCGACGCAACGCCGACGGCGAGGACGACATCAGCCGAGGCCGCGGCGTCGATCAGCGCCTTGCGAACTTCGTCGGGGCTGTCGTCGACGTAGCGCACCGGCTCGATGCTTCCTCCGAACCAGCTGCTGCGGAGGGTCAACGACTGCTCGAAACGCGTCCGTGCATCGTCGGTGAGCTGCTGCCGCACGATCGCCGCCACGCGCAAGGGCAGGAACGGTCGGACGCTGACGATCCCAGCCTCGCCCCGGGCGGCCAGCGCGCCGCGCTCAGCCTGCTCAAGTGACCATTCCGAAATCGCGAGTGGCGTGATTTTGACCCCGGCCAGCGTTCTCCCCGTGTCGACGTGCAGGCCGTCAGGCACGGTGAACACGGTGACCCCGTCGACCGCGTTCACCGCCGCAAGCGCCGTGGTATCGACGCTGACCATCCCACGCCACGAGGCGACCAGGCGCGCCTGCAACTCCACCGGCGGCCGGGCGAAGGTCCCCGGACCGGCGATCGCCGTCGCCATGCGAATCGCCGCCGCGTCCTCGCCGACGTCACCGTCATCGAGCCAGAGCACGTGCAACTCCTCAGGCGTTGCTTTGCGGAGGGCCTGCTCGTGGGCGGCGGAGAGCACTGTTCCCTTGAGGAGCACCGGGTGGCCGTTCGGGTCCAGGACGTCACGGCAGAGGACGGCGCCGGCCCACTCCGATGAGGGCCCGTCGACCGCTGAGGCGGGAAGGACCTCCAGCCTCACCCGACAGGGGCCGCGGGAGCGGCAGACAGCGACCCGGCGTTCCGGCCTCGGCGCACGGCAACGATCTCGGCGAGGATGGCGATGGCGATCTCCTCGGGCGTGGCGGCTCCGAGGTTGAGCCCGACTGGGCTGTGAATCCGTGCGATGTCCGCGTCGGCGAAGCCCGCCTCGCGGAGCCTGGCGACGCGCTTGGCATGAGTTCCGCGGCTCCCGATCGCGCCGATGTACCCGGTTTCGGTGCGGAGCAGTGCACTCAGCGCCGGGTCCTCGAACTTCGGGTCGTGGGCGAGGCACACGGCGGCATCGCGCGGTCCGAGGTCGAATCGGGGCAACGCTTCATCCGGCCATGCGGTGACCAGCTGTTCGGCGTCCACGATGCGTTCGACGTTGTTGAACGCCGTGCGGGGGTCGACCACGGACACGGTGAATCCCGCGGCGCGAGCCATGGTCGTGAGCGAGATGGCGATGTGCACCGCCCCGATGACCACCAGCTGGGGCGACGGAACGATCGGATCGACGAAGACGCGCACGCCGGCGATCTCCTCGACACCGGGAAGTCCGGATGCGATGCGCGGGCGCGCCGCCGCAACGGCTTCGGCCGTCGTGGACGAGCCACCGAGGCTGCCGACCATGCCGCCGTCCGCCGTTGCCGCGGCGCGTTTGCCCGCCTGGTCGCCGTCCAGGGCGGTGAGCAGAGCCACCGGCCGCGACGTCTCGATCGCGCGCCGGACCTCCTCGATCACGGGATCCGACCCATCACCCTCCAGCGTCTCGACAAAGATGTCGACCTCGCCGCCGCACGACAGCCCGACGGCCCAGCCCATCTCGTCACTGATGCCGTAGTGCAGGAGCCGCGGAGGGGCATCACCCGCGATGGTCGCCTGCGCCTCGAGCACGACCGCGGACTCGAGACAGCCGCCGCTCACCGAGCCGGCCATCCGACCGTCGCGGCTCACCAGGAGGCGCGCGCCCATGGGGCGGGGGGTTGACCCGGACGTGCCGACGACGGTCGCCACCGCCACCAGCGGGTCACTCTCACTCCATTCACGAAGTGTCGGAAACAGCTCTCGCACGACATGAGTATCCCCCTCCCGTGGCGGGACGGGACAGCAGAGAGAGGGAGGGGCGTGTGCTGCGGCGGGCACGCGGTCGGGACGCCTTCGCCGTCCCGCCGCTCGCTCTCGCCGGGGTGTTAACCCCGGCTGCGAGACGGCCCGCCTCCGCACACGCCCTTCCCTCTCTCTGCAAGCCGGCCCTCGGTACCAGGATGCACAATTCGGTGAATGGAAATCGAAAACTCTTTTGCCGTCAGGGCGGCGCCCGACCGGGTCTATGAGTTTCTGCTCGACGTGAACAACGTCGTGAGCTGCGTTCCCGGTGCCGAACTGTCCGAGGTGGTCGATCCCAACACGTTCAAGGGCAAGGTTCGGATCAAGGTCGGGCCGGTCACCGTCAGCTACAACGGCACCGCTCGGATCACCTCGCGCGACACCGCTGCGCGCACGGCGACGCTCGAGGCGGAAGGCCGCGAGACGACCGGTTCGGGGACGGCGCAGGCGACCACCATCATGGCTGTCGCCGCGGATGGTGAGACATCGAAGGTCACGTTGACCACGGACTTCACGGTGGTGGGCAGGATTGCCCAGTTCGGCCGCGGCATCATGGAGGACGTCTCGCGCCACCTGGTCGGACAGGCGGCGGCATGCATTCAGTCGAAGCTCGAGGCCCCACCACCGACCGCGGCGCCGGCATCCGGATCGTCCTCGCCGGGAGGCAACTCGTCGTTCAGCGCCCCGGCGGCCGCACCTTCGCCGGCGCCGTCGCCGTCTGAGCCGGCATCGCTTGACGCACTGGCACTCGGACGCGCTGTCGCCATGGAGCGCATGAGCAGGTTGAAGGTCCGGCCCCCGATGATCGCCGCGGCGTTCGCGGGACTGATCAGCCTCCTGCTGCTGCGCCGGGTGCGCCGCTCGCGGCGACGGCGCCGCGAGGCGAACGGCTGACCCGTCGAGGCAGCTGACCGAGCAATCTCCCGAGGGCGTCGAGCGCGTCGACGCTGTGGGCGCTCAGGAAGTCGTCGCAGTGGGGAAGCGCCGCGGCCATGCCGCGCGTCTCCGGCTGATATGCCGTGCTGCCCAGCAGCGGGTTGAGCCAGATGAGGCGGTGACAGCTGCGCCGGAGCCGAGCCATCTCGCGGCCGAGCTGCTCGGGATCACCGCGGTCCCATCCGTCGCTGATGATCAGCACCACCGCACCATGGCCGAGCACACGCCGCGCGTGGTCGCGCTGGAAGGTGTGCAGCGCGTCGGCGATACGCGTCCCGCCACCGATGTCATGCACCTGTGCGGCAACGTGGTCGAGCGCGGAATCGATGTCCCCATGGCGGAGGAGGTGCGTGATTCTGGTCAAGTGTGTCGAAAACGCGAAGGTCTCGACCCGCTCGCGCCTGCCGATCACGTGCGCGAACACCAGCAGGTGTCGTGAGTACCGATCCATCGATCCGCTGACGTCGCAGAGGATGACCAGCGGGCGGCGCTTGGTGCTGACGCTCGCGCGTGCAAGCCGCGGGGCATCACCGCCCTCACGTGCTGCCGCCCGCAGAGTCCGGCGCAGCTCCACCGAACCGCGGCGATCCGCCCGGAGGCGCCGCGTCCTGCGCTCGGCCACCTTCCACGGCGACTGGCGGAGCAGCCTCCGTACCGCAGCCAGCTCGTCCCAGCTCATCTCCCGGAAGTCGCGTTGACGAAGCAGCTCCTCGGCGCTGTACCCGGCGCTCGATGCCGGTGGTCCCTCGACTTCGCGCGCCACGCCCGGTGACGACAGCCCAAGCGCGCTCATCCATGCCAGCGCCTGCTTGGGATCGAGCGCCAGCGGGCGACTGCGTCCGGGAATGCTGCCGGCTCTGCCCTCGCCACCGGGGCTGGAGAAGAAAAGGTCGAAGGCGGCGTCGAACACCGGGCCCTCCTCTCGCCGGGTCACGAACACCGCCCGGAGCGCGTAACGGACCTCATCCGGATGTTCTAGATCGATGGCGAGCAGCGCCTCGCACGCGTCGCGCACGCGCTCCGGACCTGTGGTGAGCCCTGCGTCGCGAAGCAGACGCGCGAACAGCGTGACGCTCTCGACGGGATCCGGTGCGTTGCCGATCATCGCCCCGCGTGCTCGGTGATCGCCTCCTCGCTGCGCTGGAGGTCTTCCTGGTGCTTGACCGCCGCGCCCATGGTTTCTCGGAGGGCCTCGGGTGTCGCCTCGGTATGGCCGAGGGCCGCGAGCGCCCGTGCCCAGTCCACTGTTTCTGCCACTCCTGGCACTTTGTAGAGGTCCAGGCCGCGGAGCCGCTGGGTCACCTCGGCGACCTGGCGTCCGAGTCGCTCGGAGACCTCGGGCGCACGGATGCGTACGATCGCCACCTCTCGCTCGAGGTCCGGGTAGTCGATCCAGTGGTACAGACACCGCCGCTTGAGGGCGTCGTGGACCTCGCGCGTGCGATTCCCGGTCAGGATCACCAGCGGTGGATGGGTCGCGCGGATCGTCCCGAGCTCGGGGATGCTGATCGCGTAGTCGGCGAGGATCTCGAGCAGGAAGGCCTCGAACTCCTCGTCCGATCTGTCGATCTCATCGATGAGCAGCACCGGCGGGACGGGGTCGTGGTTGTCGATGGCGTCGAGGAGTGGCCGGCGCAGGAGAAACTCCGGTCCGAACACGTCCTGTTCGGTGCGGACACGATCCTCGCGCTCGCCGACCAGCCGGATGTGGAGCAGCTGGCGCGCGTAGTTCCACTCGTATGCGGCGTGCGCAAGGTCGATGCCCTCGTAGCACTGCAGACGGATGAGCCTGGCACCGAGGCCGGAGGCGAGCGCTCGCGCGGCCTCGGTCTTGCCCACCCCGGCTTCGCCTTCGAGGAAGAGGGGCTTGTTGATGCGCATCGAGACGAGGATCGCCGTCGCGAGGCGCCGATCGCAGAGATAATCGCCGGCGGCGAGGAGGTCGACGACCGCGTCGACCGAAGCGGGCTGGGCGGCTCCGGTCGGTGCGTTCATGAGGTCAGCGTGACGAGTCCGCCTAGAGCCGGTCAAGCCGCGGCGTCGGACCCGACCGCGATCACACGGCGTAGACGTCGATCTCGGTTGCCTTGACGACCGCGAAAACCTCACCGCCCTCGGCGAGACGCAACTCCGCGGCTGCGGCCGGCGTGACCTCGGCCACGAGGGGAAACGGTGCATCGAGCCGGATTCGCCAACGGTCGCCCTCGGGATCGACGCCGGCGACCGTGCAGCGAAGGACGTTGCGGGGGCTGCCGTCGGGTGCCTGCCGGTAGAGGGCGACGGCGCGCGGCTGGATGGTCGCCAGCGCCGGCCCCCGGATGCCGGCGGCCACCGTCAGCCGCGAGCCGTCGTCGACGAGCATCGAACCGTCGGATACGACGCCGCGGAGGAGATTCAAACCCGCCATGCGCGCGATCCAGGCCGAGCGAGGTCTCGATGACACCTCGGTGAACGGCCCCTCCTGCGTGATGCGGCCATCCTCGAGCACCACAACGCGCTCGGCCAGCGATGCCGCCTCGAGTGGGTCATGCGTGACGACGAGTCGCACCCCCGTGAAGGTGGCGAGGTGCCGGCGCAGGGCGCGACGCAGCTCCAGGCGCCCCGACGCGTCCACCGCTGCCAGCGGTTCGTCGAGCAGCAGCACCTCCGGGTCGGTGACCAGGACGCGCGCCAGCGCGGCGCGTTGCGTCTCGCCACCGCTCAGCGCCGATGGGCGCGACGCGACGTGCCTGGTGAGGTCCACGCGTTCGAGCCATTCGGTTGCACGCGCATGGGCGGTCGCACGGTCGACACCGCGTGCGCGCAGGCCGAACGCGACGTTGTCGAGCACGCTGAGGTGAGGGAAAAGGCCGTGATCCTGGAACACGAATCCGACGCGGCGTGCTTCGGGCGTGATCCAGGTGCGTGTCGCGGTGTCCTCGAACACCGTGCCGTCAACCTCGACGCGGCCCTCGTCGACGGGGACCAGCCCCGCGATGACACGCAGCAGCGTCGTCTTGCCGGCACCATTGGGTCCGAGCACCGCCACGGTGACATCGGAGTCGACGGACAGATCGCAGTCGAGGCGAAGGCTTCCCAGCCGGGTGCGGACCTGCGCATGGAGGGTCACCGCAGCGCACCGAGCCAGCGGTCGCGCAACACCACCAGGACGAGCACCGAGATCGCGAGCAGCAGCAGCGAAAGCGTTATCGCCTCGCCGACCTGCCCGGAGCCCTCAAACGAGCTGTAGGCGGCGATCGGCAAGGTCTCGGTGGTTCCCGGGAAGCTGCCCGCGAACGTGATGGTCGCGCCGAACTCACCCAGAGCCCGGGCCCAGCAGAGGGCGGCTCCGGCTGCGATCGACGGCGCTGCGAGCGGCATGGTCACCTGCCAGAACCGTCGCCATGGCCGGGCGCCGAGGGTCGCAGCGACCTCTTCGAAATGTTCGTCGCGCTGCCGGAGCCCTGCTTCGACCGTGATCACCAGGAATGGGAATCCAACGAAAGCCTCGGCGATCGCCGCCCCGGCGGTGCTGAAGGGAAGGACGATCCCGAAGTGGTCGAGCACCGTGCCGATCGGGGTGGTGCGGCCGAGGGCGGCCTGCAGAGCGATCCCGCCGACAACCGGCGGGAGCACCAGTGGCAGCGTCACCAATCCGCGGATCACGCGCCGCCCCGGAAGGGATGTCCGCGCGAGCAGGTAGGCGAGGGGGATGCCGATGACGAGCGCGATCGCGACTGCGATGAGCGAGCACTCGATCGAGAGGCGGAGTGCCGTGAGCACGTCCGTCGATACCAGCTGCGACGGCAGGTTGCTCCAGTCGACATGGACGAGCAACCCGATGAGCGGCAGCGCGATGAACAGCACCGCCACCGCGGCCGGGATGACGAGACCGAGGAGAGGGCGCCGCGTGACGCCCCGGGTCACGACGGGTTCAGGAATCCGTCTTCCAGCAACTGCGCGTGAACGTCACCGGAAACAGCCGAGGTCACGAACGCCGCGGCGGCGGTCTGGTTCGTGCTCGCCTTGACCACCGCGATCTCATACGTGCCAATCACGTTCTGGGCATCGGGTATCGGGACGCCGGTCACCTTGCCGGCGGTGGTCACCACATCGGTGACGAAGACCAGGGCCGCGTCGGCGTTCCCCAACTCGACCTGCTGCACCACCTCCGCGTCGTCGAGCTGAAACGACTTGGGCGTGAGCATCACGTTCGCCGCCTTCAGCGCCTTGGCGGCATACTCCCCAACCGGGACGCTCGGCGCCGCAAGCACGACCGAAAGCCGGGGCATGGCGAGATCGGCGAGGGTCTTGATGCCCTTGGGGTTGCCCGGCGCAACGATGATCTCGAGCTTGTTCTTGCAGAATGCCGCCGGGGTCTGGACGAGCCCGGCGGTCACGAGCTGCATCATCGTCGAGGTGTTGGCGGTGGCGATGACATCGGCAGGCGCGCTGTTGATGATCTGGGTCACCAACGCTTGCGAGCTGGCATATGAGTACTGGGCCTTGAACCCCGGGTGATCGAGTTCCAGCCCCCTCTCGGCGGTGTTGAACGCCGAGGTCAGGGATGAGGCGGCGAAGACCGTGATCGTCCCGCGCAGTGGATCGGGTGATGCCGAGGAGGCCGGTGTCGACTTCGAACCGCACCCTGCAAGTGCAAGGGCGGCGGAGCCGGCAACAAGGATGGTGCGGGTTCCGATCTTCATTGCCTCCTCGGCGGTGTCTCGGTTGGTGGGGGCAACTCGATGACGACGTTGGTGGCTTTCACCGAGGCGACGGCGAGCATCCCGGGCTCCAGGTGGAGCTCGCGGACAGCCTCGGAGCTGATCAGTGAACTGATCCGGAACGGTCCCGCCTGGAGCTTGACGTGCGCCATCACGCCATCGGTCGCGACGTCCGTGACCAGCCCGATGAAGTGGTTGCGCGCCAACTCGGTCACCGGCAAGGTCGGGTGGCTGCTCGCGACCTCGATGGCGAAACGCGCAAGCGCCACGCCATCGACGAGGCGATGGCCGCCGTCGGTGCGCACGGTCGCAATGCGGCCGGCATCGGCCCAGCGGCGGACCGTGTCAACGCTCACGCCGAGCAGCTCCGCCGCCTGGCCCATCTTGTATGTCGGCATGGGCCGCGACCTTAGCGCAAAAGCGGCCTTCTTCTCAACCAGACCTTGCGATTGCGGTTTCGCTCAGAAGGCAGCTACTCGTGCGCCACCACGGTGATCGCGTGCGTCACGTCGCTCACGAAGAGCGGGGCCGGGTAGATGACCCGGACATAGCCCTGGGGGTCGATGACATCCAGGTAGTTGGTCTTCGGCGGCTCAAGGGGCTCGCCCCATTTCAACCATGTGATCTTCAGGGTCGCGTCCGGTCCGAGCAGCCAGTGCCAGCCCGGGTCCCATTGGGTCGTCAGGTTTGTCTTGATGAATTCGGCCACGTTGGCGGCGGTGCGGTCGGGCATCACGCTGACGATGAGCAGGACCGGCTTGATCGTCTTCGGCAGTGCCTGCTCGACTGCAACGATGTCGCGGCCCAGGATCGGGCACAGATTCACGCACAGCGGGTCCATGAACGCCAGGAGCACCACGTGGCCCTTCTCGTCCGCCAGCGAGATCGGATGACCGTTCTGGTCGACGAGCCCGGTCAGCGGAGGCGTCGGCTGCCGGGTCAATGGCGCGCCGATCACGTTTGCCGACGGCGTGATGTTCACCTGCGCCGCGGTGGTCGTTGCGCGCGGGTGCAGCGTCAGGGACATGAGCGCGCCGATGCCCAGGCCGCCCGCGAGCGCCAGAACCACGAGCAGGGCCTGCCCGCGCTTCGATCGAGTGATCCCTCCGAGGCTCCCCGAGGGTTTCATCCACAAACCTCGCTCTCGGCAACGGTTGTTGAAGGCTGCACCCGGACCCGCCGGCGGCCTCCCACCCGCAAGCGCGGCGCCAATTATGGCTCGCTCGCCGTGGACATGGCACGGGCGCCGACGGCCGACGCTATGCTCCCCGCGTGATCCAGCGTCGACGGGCGAGGTTTGCCGCATCGGGCGGCGTCCTGGTCGCGCTCATCGGACTGTTCATCAGCCACACGCTCGAGTACCTTCGCGTCTGGGGACCGCAGGGCGTCGTGGATTCGATGACCAACCCGGTGCACGCCTACATGCTCCCGGTCGCGGGCGCGCTGGTCGTGCTGAGCGCCGTCTTCGCGTTCCGGTTGGCGCGCGCCTGGCAGGCACTCAATCAGCGGCTCGACCGCGCCGGCCGCGGGCGTGCGCCAGCTCTGGCGTGGACGGCCAGGTGAGGTTCGCCGGGAGCCCGCAGCGCGGATCCACTCCGGGAACCCGGCTGGTCGCAATCTGGTTGCCGCTGGCGGCCGCCCAGATCGTCCTCTACCTCGTGCAGGAGAACATCGAGGCTGTGGCGCGGTCGCAACCTGCGCCCGGCCTCGGAGCGGTCACCGGGATCCACTGGGCCGCCCCGCTCGTCCATCTTTATGTGTCGCTGCTGCTCGCATGCCTGATCCGCATCTGCCAGGTTCTGTTCCATCGGCGCGAAGTGGTCGTCGAGCGCGTGGAAGCCCTCCTGCGCGCCATCGTTCGACGGCGCCTGCAGGGCCGTTGCAAGTATTCGCCGCCCGGCCGTTGAGACGGTCGCTCCGATCGACCGGCTGGGCCGGCATCTCTGGCGGAGACCACCACCGCTCCTCCTCGACCACTGACCGGACGTCCGTGAGCTTCGGCTCACCTTCGATCGTTCAATCACGAGGAGACATCACGTGGGGAAAAATGCCCTTCGAGCGTCCGCGGTTGCCGCCGCGACGCTCATCGCACTCGCGACGTCATTCGCCGCTGCTTCCGCACACTTCGTGTTCACCGCAGGCAAATATCGCATCGCCATCGGATGGCAGTTCGAGCCGGCGGGCGGTACCGATACGTATGTCGGCGCCGCAAATGCCATCCAGATGTTTGTCGACGTCCCGTCGGCCACCAACCCGATCGGGACCCCGGTCAGCACTCTCAACCAGGATTGCACGCATCCCGATCTCCAGGTCACGGTCACGGTGGGGAGCACGACGAGCAGCCCGTTCTGCCCCGTGCCTCTGTATGACTCCGATACCGGCAACGGCAGGCACGACGAATACGACTACGCGCTTATCCCGACAGTGGTCGGCACCTATACCTTTCATGTCTTCGGCTCGATAAGCGGTGTCCCAGTCAACCAGACGATTGCGTCGAGCCCGACGTCGTTCAACTCCGTCGCGGATTCGAGCGCCGTGCAGTTCCCCGTCGTCATCCCGGCCGCCGCCGCGGTGGCGACCAAGGTCAACGCGGTGAGTGCAGCGGGCGGCGAGCGCGCTGACGAGCGCGCAGTCCGCGTCAACCGCTGCCGGTGACGCGAAGACGAGCGCGTCGGGGGCGACGACACTCGGGATCATCGCGATCATCGTCGCGGTGGTGCTCAGCGGACTCAATCTGGCCATAGGATTGCGCCGCAGGAGCGCGTAGCGATGCGGGCACGGCGGGCGTTCATCGTCGCCGCGACGATGGCGATCGGGGCGGCCCTCGGGCTGCCCCTGACCGCGGCCGCTCACGCGCTGCCGCAGAGCGCGATTCCGCCGGAGGGCGCCGAGGTCCAGACAGCACCCAAAGTTGTCGAGATCACCTTCGGAGAAACGCCAGACCCGAAGCTATCCAGCATCATCGTGGTCAACGGTTCAGGAGCGAGCGTCGACGCCGGGCCAACTGTCGTTGTGCCGGGTCACCCACTTGAGCTGGAGGTGTCGCTGAAGCCCATCCCAGATGGCGTGTACACGGTGACTTGGAAGACCGTTTCAGAGACGGACGGTCATCTGGCTACCGGTGCGTATGCGTTTGGTGTCGGGGAGTCGGCCACGAGCGCCAACGCGCACGCGAGCAAATCGGTGGTCTCACCGCCGCCCTCGGTCCTCGCGGTCGTCAGTCGGTGGCTGTTCTTCATCGGTGTCATGGGCATCGTCGGTATTGCGTCGACGTGTCTCTTCGCGTTGGAGGACCTCCCGGCCTTCACCGGGCGAATGCTGGCAGGCGCCTGGATCGTCGGAACACTTGGCATCGCAGGCGTGGTTGAGGCGCAGCGCGAAGCCGCGGGGGTGAGCTTCGGCTCGTTGTTCTTGACGTCCTTGGGGACGACAGCGATCGAGCGCATCGCGGCGACGGCGGCGACGGGACTGGCTGTGATCGCCGCGTCGGTGGCACCAACTGCTGCGAAGCGTGCCGCGGTATCGCTGGCGGCCATCGGTGCCGCGGCTTCGATATGGGTTGACGTCGCAGCGAGCCATGCCGGCGCCCAGGCGCCGGTCGCGGTCAATCTCATCGCGCAGTGGGCCCACATCGCGGCGAGCGGCGTCTGGATTGGCGGGCTGCTGGTCCTCATCGTGACCGTTCGAGGACAGCCGACGGCTGCCAAAGGCCGAGCGGTGCGCCGGTTCTCGACCATCGCCGGCATCGCGATCGTCCTGGTCGCGCTCACCGGAACGTTTCGCGCGGTGATCGAGGTAGGGTCCATCGGGCAGCTCTTCGGCACCGCTTTTGGTCTGCTTGTGCTGGTAAAGGTCGCCCTTTTCCTGATCCTGGCAGCTCTCGGGGCGATCAATCGCTACCGCAACGTGCCCCGCGCCGCACGTGCCCTGCGAGGCCTGCGACGGGTCGGGTCCACCGAAGTCATGATCGGCGCCGCCGTGGTGCTCGTGGCCGCAGCGCTCGTGAACGTCGCTCCGCCGGTCGCATCCGCTGCAGCGGTCTCGACCGCACGTTCAAGCCAGCTCGTGGTCACCGGCAGCGACTTTGCGACCACGGTGAAAGTCCGCCTCACCGTGTCACCGGGGACAGCCGGCTTCAACAACTTCGTGCTTCGCGTCACGAACTACGATACCGGCGCGACGGTGCACGCGACTTCGGTGCAGCTCGAGTTCACGCAGCCGCTGCGTCCACAGCTTGGCGAGTCAACGCTCACGCTCAAGCGTCAAGCTGATGGGAACTTTGCAGCCCGAGGTGGCAACCTGGCAATCGCCGGAATCTGGGAGGTCGCTGCGATCATCGAGAACGCCACGAGCTCCGCCGAAGTCCACCTCCAGGTCACGACCATCACACCCGCCCCCATTGTCACGGCAACCCGGTTCAGCGGATTGCCCACCCTGTATTCGATCCAGTTGCCCAGCGGTGGACTCGCACAGGTCTACATCGATCCCGACAAGACAGGCGCGGACGAGGTTCATGTCACTTTCTTCACGAACTCGAACGAGACCAGCGAGATCCACATTGCATCGCTCACCGTGGGCATGACGGCGCCCGGACTTCCGCCCACCATCCTGGTCAGCCGCCGGCTCGATCCGATCGGGCATTTTGTCGCCGATGCGACGGTCCCCCCCGGCCCCACCCGCTACGACATCATCGCGACCACCGACAGCGGCGCCGCCATCGCGACCTACCTGACCATCACTCCTGGGCCGTGATCCGGGTCAGCTGATCGACGACTTGATCAGGTCCGCCACCGCCGCCGGCTGCTCGAGATAGGGAAGGTGCGCCATTCCCTCGAACAGCTCGAACCGCGACCGCGGCAACCAGTCGGCGAGCTCCTTGGAACGCGCGATCACGAAGGGAAGGTCGAGGCTTCCACATGCGACCGTCACCGGTACGGCGATCTCCTCGAGCCTCGACCACGCGGTGATGCCGCTCTTCCCCGATTCCTCCGGGATCTCGTTCTTCAGCGCGATCGCGTTCATCGCGAGCGCGAGATCTCGTGCCGGGCCGGAGACGCGGCCCTCCGGCGCGCTCGGGCCATCGAGCCAGAGCCACATCTCCACGCGGTTGATCTCGTCGATCTCACCGGAAGTCTGCGCGGCCTCCCACAACCGCACGAGCCGGTCGGTGTCGGCATCGAAGACGGTCGGTTCGGGAGCGCCGCTCACCGCCGGGGCGAGCAGCACCAGGCCGGCCACACGATCCGGCGACGCCAGGGCCGCGTCGATCGCGACCTCGCCGCCCATCGAGCTCCCCACCAGCCACACAGGGCCGGAGGCCACCTGGTCGAGCACCGCGTCGAGATCGTCGAGGTGCGAGAAGCCGTATGTGACTCCGGAGGTCTCGCCGTAGCCGCGCATGTCGTACGCCACCACGCCCGTCGTCGGCGAGAGCGCATCGGCGACGGCATACCAGGACCGGCGGTCGGCCACCCCGGCGTGGAGCAGGACCACAGGCTGTCCATCACCCGCCCAGCGCTCGCCTACCAGGGTGGCGGTGCCGCGCTGCACGGTGAACGCTTCGGATGCCACCGGCCCATTCTGACCCGATAACCGGTTAGGCGTCGGCGCTCGCACGTACTGAGCCCTGTCGCGTTACCGCTGCCCGGCGCGTTGGTCCGGCCCGAACCACCCGGCGCCATGTGAATCGTGACAGGGCTGTAGAGAAGAGAGCGCGGTTGGCCGACACAGGAAGCGGTTTCTCCATTCGGTGACATGATCCGGCGGTGGCAGCCGACGAAGCCGAAGCCTTCAACCAGTCGCTCCGACCGGCGCAGGGCCAGCTGTCCTATCTGCAGATCCCCGCTCTCAACGTGCAGCGATCCGCGGAATTCTATGCGCGAGTTTTCGGCTGGAATATCGATCATCCGCATCCTGGTTTCGACGCCCCCGGCCTCATCGGTCAATGGACGACCGACCGGACGCCGACGCGCGATGCCGGCATGCTGCCGTGGCTGAATGTCGACAGCATGCTCGAGGCGATGAAGCTCGTCCGAACCCATGGCGGCGAGGTGCTGGAGCATCCGACGCCGGACGGCCCGGATCGGCTCCTGGCGACCGTGCGCGACCCGGCCGGCAACGTCATCGGCCTCGTGCAACTCGTCACCCGCTGACCGCGGGTCAGCTCACACCGCGAACAGAGCCGCGGGACGCGCGAAGTGCCGATGTCCGCAGGCGATGCACTTCAGCTCCGCGCGGACCGGGCGGCTGAGCTGCAGCGACTGCAGGTGCTCCGCTCGTTGGTAGTGGACCGTCAGCGGGATGAGCCGCGACCCGCCGCAGCGGGCACAGCGGATGGCCCGCTCGCCGTCCGAACTTTTCACGGCCGGTATTGTCCTACTGCATCTGGTCTGGATGTCAATAGTGCCAGGGCTCAGACGGGACCTCCGGCGAGCGCGATGACCAGCCCGATCACCCCAGCGATGACCAGCCCGCTGACGACCCCGAGACGGATCACGAAGAGCCAGATCAGCCCGCCCGCGAGGACCGGGATCTGCCAGCCCGCCTGAAACGCGAGACCCAGGGGAATGGTCGAGCCCGCGATCGCGCCGATGACGGCCGGGCCCGCGCCGGTGAGAAACGACTCGATCGAGGTGTTGGTCCGAATCTGATCGAACCGTGGGCCGCCGGCGAGGACGAAGATGAACGAGGGCGTGAATGCGACGGCCACGGCGAGAAGGCCCCCGCCGATGCCGGCGGCTGCGTATCCGACCACCGCGACAGTGAGGACGACCGGACCGGGCGTGACCTGGCCGAGCGCGACGGCATCGAGGAATTGCGCTCCCGTCATCCAGTGATACGTGATCACCGCGTCGTGCTGCATGAGCGGGATGATCACAAAGCCACCTCCATACGACAGCGCGCCGACCTTGAAGGCCACCCAGGCGACGGCTCCGATTCCGCCGAGCGCCACCGTGTGGATGAGCGCGGCCGGGAGCAGCGCCATCGGCGAGCGGGGCGCTGTCGACGTCCGCGCCTGATGCCGGATGGCCACCTCGACCAGGCCGCACGCCAGCAGGACAAGGACGAGGTACGGGCCGATCGTGGCGGCGGCGACGCCGCCGGCGAGCGCGTACAGGACCCAGCGCAGCTTCTGTACGCGCTCGTCACCGATTCGCCGCCAGCTCGACGGCATGAGACCCCAGGCCGCATGCAGGGCAACAGCCGGAACCGCCGCGCCCGCGCCGGCCGCGGCACCGAGAATCCAGAGCGGGGGATGGCTTGCGAGAAAGACGGCTGAGAGCGCGAGGATGAGCACCATCCCCGGCGCGATGAAGCCGATCCCTCCGATGAGCGCGCCCCGGACTCCGCGAAGCCGCCAGGCGCAGAAGATCGCGAGCTGTGTCGACGCCGGTCCCGGGAGCATGCTGGTTGTCGAGATGCCGTCCTCGAACTCCTGGGCGTCCAGCCAGTGTCGCTGCTCCACACACATCCGGCGCAGCAACGCGATGTGCGTCGGCGGACCACCGAAGCCGATGCACCCGAGACGCACCCACTCACGCGCGATGGTTGTGAGCGGCACCGTCCCGGGCACAGCCTGGCGGTTGCCCTCGAGCACGTGGCGCAGCTTATGGAATCCCGACGCCTGGCGCCCCGAGGGTCCTTCTACGCCGGGGCGTTGAGCCTTGGCTCCTCTCTCGAAGACCACGCGCGCTGGCGATCCTGCGAGTCAATCGCCCACTGCAGGGTCTCGAGAACGTGGCCGAGGTGCTCCGCCATCGCCGCGTCGCAGGCATCGGGGTCGTGCGCGGCGATGGCCGCGACGATTGCCCGGTGCTCCCGCAACGACTGCGCGGGGCGGCCGGGCCGGAGGATCGTGCCGTACTGGAACCGGATGCTCTGCGACTTCAGCGTGACCAGCACCTTGATCGCCACCTGGTTGTCTGAGATGCGCCAGATCCGCCGGTGCAGTTGGGGGTTGAGCTGCATGTAGCCGAGTGAATCGGACTCCCGAAGCCGGTCGGCCATCGAGGCAAGGATGCCCCGAAGATCTTCGAGATCGTCACTCGCTGCCCGCTCCGCTGCACTCCGGGCGAGGAGCCGTTCCAACGAGTTGCGCACCTGTTCGATCTCGAACGCCTCACGGGCCGAGATCAGGCGAACCCGGGCTCCTCGGTTGGGCTCGCGGACGATGAGTCCCTCCTGGTCCAGCGTGGCGAGGGCTGCGCGGATGGCGGTACGACCGGCGCCGTAGCGGACCGAGAGATCCGCCTCGACCAGGCGTTCGTTGGGTTGGAAGTCGCCGCTGATGATCGCGTCACGCAGCCGGTCGCAGGGGTCGTTGACCAACCGCGAGCGCCGCTCACTCGAGCCGGAAGAGGGGGCTGGATTGTTCACAACACTGTCGCTACTATTGTCGACAATCTTCGCCAGCCGCGCTTCGGGCGCTTGGAGGCATCTGATGCTCGCAAGCCATCACAGGGTCGGCAAGGGGGTGGGGGTCCTCTTCGCGACGCTCTCGATCGCGCTCGCCGCGTGCGGGAGCACACCTTCGGGAGGAGCGTCGCCCAGCACGTCGCCGCTGCTCATCGGCGTCATCGCGCCCTTCACCGGAGCCGATGCCGCGCTTGGACCGGCGTACTTCGCCGCGTGTCTGCCTGCGGCACGAGCCATCAACAATGCCGGCGGGGTCATGGGGCACATGGTGAGCTGCCAGGAGTTTGACACCCGCGGGGAACCGGCCGATGCGGTCCCGGCCGCACAGCAGATGATCGCGAGCCACTCAAATCTCATGGCGGTGGTCGGGTGCACATCCGACGAGGCGGCGAGCGTCGCTCCCATCCTCAACCAGGCGCACATCCCGATGTTCTGCATGACCGGCCAGTCGGAGTTCAACAAGACCTCGTTCACCTACTTCCACCGTCTCGTCCCCCCCGACGAATTCGACGCCTTCGCGATGGTCGGAAGCGCGCTCGACCACTTCAACTACAAGAAGGTCGCGCTCGTCTTCGGCAACGACATCGGTTCTCAGGCCTTTGTCGGCCCGGCGATGACCGCCCTCCAGCATCTCGGTGCCACGGTGACCATCAACCAGGCGATCGCGCTTGGCCAGCCGTCCTATCGCACCGAGGTCACGGCGATGCTGGCAACCCATCCCGACGTGATCTTCACCGAGGCGCTCGGTCCGACCGATGCCACCTACATGGCCGAGGTCAAGCAGCTGAACAATGGCGTGATGCTGCCCTTCATGGGGACGTCGGCAACCATCGACCCGGTGTGGTTCAAGGCGGTCACCGGAGCGATCGGCGTTCAGACGGTGGTCTCCAAGTTCACCGCCGTCGACCTCGGCGTGTCGTTCAGCGGGCCGGGATACGACGAGTTCAAGACCAACCTCGACGCCGTCGCCTCGCAGTTTCCTGCCGCGCCGACATATTCGCAGCGCGGCGCCACCCTCCATCTCTACGACGGCATCATGCAGGCCGCGCTGGCCATGGATGAGACCAAGAGCACCGACCCCACCGTGTACAACCCGGTCATACGAGACGTCGGGAACGGCGTTACCGGAGCCACGACGGTGAACACCTACGCAGCCGGTGTCGCCGCGATCAAGAACGGCCAGAAGGTCCGCTGGGTCGGAGCCGGTGGAACTCACCAACTACAACCAGTACAACAACTCCCAGCAGGGGTACATCCTGGTCCGGTATGACGCCATGGGCAATGAGATCACCATCGGCACGCTCACCCAAGCGCAGACCGCGGCGATCATCGCGGCGGGCGGTGGCTGAGCCACACATCGGTCGGCGGTGGCGGCGATGAGTCTCATCGTCGCCGCCTTCGGCTTCGGCCTGGTCTCCATGTCGATCATCGCGATATCGGCAGTCGGCTTCACGATGCAATTCGGCATCACGAACATGATCAACCTCGCCTACGGGCAGGTGATGATCGCGTCCGCGTATGCCGCGTACGCGGCGAACAACGCGGGTGTGAGCATCTGGCTTGCCCTGCCCGTGGCCGCCGTGTTCGGGGCCGTGTTCTCGTTCCTTCTTAACCGCCTCGTCTACGCGCCGTTCCAGCGCAAAGGAACCAACCTCATCGGCATGGTGATCATCTCGCTCGCCGTATCGCTGGTCATCGCCAATGTGTTGCTGCCGATCGTCGGGTACTACAGCGTCTCGTACCACCAGAACGCGGGGACGACATACCACTTCGGATCGATCGCGCTCACCGGGGAACAGTTGGCGATCATCGGGGTGGCCGTCGTTGTCATGCTCGCCATCCACGCGCTGCTCCGATTCACCCGCCTGGGCAAGGCGATGCGCGCCACCGCCGCCAACCCGACCCTCGCCCGCAACTGCGGCATCCCCACGTCACGCGTGATCGATCTCGCGTGGCTCATCACGGGAGCGCTGTGTGGTATCGCGGGCACGGTTGCCGGCATGAACTCGGACTCGTTCTCGGTGGCCAGCGGCTCTGAGTTTCTGATCCCGATCATCGCGGCCTCGATCCTCGGCGGGGCCGGGAGTCCCTATGGCGCCATGATCGGCGCGGTGATCATCGGTGAGATGACCGAGCTCAGCGCCGCGATCATCTCGCCCGAGTACAAGCAGGTCGTCGCCTTCGCAGTCCTTGTCCTGGTCATGGTGCTCCGGCCTCAGGGTTTGCTTGCCAAGCGAGGCGCACTCGCGGCTGCAGGGTGACCTACTACCTCACGACCATCCTCGTCTACGCGGCGGTCGATATCCTGGCGTGCCTGGCGATCAGCCTCCAGTTCGGCGTGTCGGGCATCGTCAACTTCAGCTTCATCATCTTCCAGGCTGCAGGCGCATACACCGCGGCGGTGCTGTCCCTGCCCCGCGACACCGCGAACGGCGGCTTCCAGACGTACATCCTCGGTCTCAACATGAGCTTTCCGCTGCCCTGGATCGGCGCGACAGTGGTCGGCGCCGTGATCGCCGTGCCCATCGGGCTCGTCGCCCTGCGGCGGCTGCGCAGCGACTACCAGGCGATCGCGATGCTCGTGCTCTCGGTGATCGCAAGCCTGGTGGTCACCAACACGCCACCCTTTCTCGACGGGGCCGCTGGTCTCTCACTCGTCCCCCAGCCACTTTCAGACAAGTTCAACCCATACTCGGATGGCTACCTGTGGGCGTACACCGTCGGTGCGCTCATCCTCGCGCTCATCGTCTTCCTCCTCGTGCAGCGGGTGATCAACTCGCCGTACGGACGCTCGCTGCGAGCCATGCGCGAGAACGAGGCCGCGGCCAATGCGCTGGGCAAGAATGCGGTCGCGCTGAAGATGACCGTGTTCGTTGTCGGCGGTGCGATCGCGGGCCTGAGCGGTGCCATCCTTGTCGGCTTCATCACGACGTGGGCGCCATCCACCTGGCTCTACCCGGAGACCCTGATCCTGTTTGCCGCCGTGATCGTCGGCGGACGCGGCAACAACTACGGGGCGGTGCTCGGCGCGCTGCTGGTCCCTGTGGGATTCGAGGAGGCGACGCGCTACCTGCCGCCGTTCGGTCCGCCCGGCCTGATCCCGGCGCTCGAGTGGGTCTGCATCGGCGGCCTGATCCTGGGGTTCCTCTGGTTCCGTCCGCGCGGCGTGCTGCCCGAGCGACGACGCGTGTTCCCGCCACGACGGCAGGTCGTGGAGGTGGGGAGTGCAGGTGCCAGTCGAGACTGACGCACTTCCCGTGACCCCGGTGGCGGGCCAGCCGGATCCGGGCAAACGGCCTTTGCTCGTGTCACGGCACGTCAGCCGTCACTTCGAGGGCGTGCATGCCGTCGAGGATGTCTCGATCGACGTCCTCCCCGGACGGATCACGGGGCTCATCGGCCCGAACGGCGCGGGCAAGTCAACATTTCTCGCCGTGCTCGCGGGGACGTTGCCGGTGAGCTCCGGAGCGATCATCTTCGACGGCGACGACGTGACCGGGTGGCCCGCATACCGTCGCGCCAGGCGCGGTCTGGTACGCACCTTTCAACTCCCGTCCGAGTTCGGGCAGCTCACCGTCCTCGAGAATCTGCTCGCGGCCGCACCCGGCAACCGCGGCGACACGCTCCGCGGTGCGCTCCTCGGCAAGCGGTACTGGAAGGCGGATGAGGATCGCCTCGTGGAGCAGGCGCGTCTCCTGCTCGATCGCTTCCGGATGAGCGCCAAGGAATCGGATTATGCAAGCTCGCTCAGCGGCGGTCAGAAACGACTCGTCGAGATCATGCGCGCGCTGATGCTGCAGCCCAGGCTCCTGCTCCTCGACGAGCCGATGTCAGGAGTGCACCCATCGATCATCGGCCAGATCGCCGACTACTGCGAGGCGCTTCGCGACGAGGGCCTCACCATCCTTATGGTCGAGCACGAGCTGCACATGATCGAGCGCATGTGCAACCCGGTCGTGGTCATGGCGCAGGGGAGCGTCATCGGGCAGGGGACCATGGCTGCGCTTCGCCAGCAACGCGAAATCGTTGACGCGTACCTTGTCGGATAGCCGCGCGGTCGCGACCGCGGCGCGGCCCGATCCGCTCCTGCGCGCCGAGGGCATCACCGCCGGCTATGGCGGTGTTCCGGTGATCCGCGATGTCAGCTTGAGCGTTGGGCCGGGAGAGATCGTTGCCGTCATCGGCCCCAACGGCGCAGGGAAGAGCACGCTGCTCAAGGCGCTGGTCGGGATTCTTCGGGTCACCGAAGGACGGATCATGCTGGTCGACCAGGAGGTCACCAACAAGCGGCCGGAGGAGCTCGCGCGGCGCGGCGTCGGTTACGTGCCGCAGGTGCAGGACATCTTCGAGCCCTTGACGGTGCTCGAGAATCTCGAGATGGGCGGGTATCTGCTGTCTGCGGCGACCGTTCGTGCGCGGGTTCCGGAGGTGATCGAGGTGTTTCCCGCGCTCAAGCCGATGCTGAAGCGCCGTGCCGACAAGCTGAGCGGCGGCGAACGCAAGATGCTCGCGATAGCGCGCGTTTTGATGCTCGATCCCAAGGTGCTCATCCTCGATGAGCCCACCGCAAACCTCGCTCCGCAACTTGCGGACCGGCTGCTTCGAGAGCAGGTGAGCGGCCTTGGTGCGCTGGGGAAAGCGGTGCTCCTCGTGGAGCAGCGCGCACGAGCCGCGCTCGAGATCGCGGCGTACACATCTGTTCTGGTCTCTGGATCCATCCGCATGGAAGGTGCACCGGGCGAACTCCTCGATCGCCAGGATTTCGAGGAACTGTTCTTGGGAGCGGCGACGAGTTCTCAGCTCAGCGACCGGCCCGGAGGCGAACAAGGTATGAAGCTGCTCATGTTTCGCGACGGTGAGGCGTCGCGCCTGGGTGTGGGACGCGATGGCTCGACCGATGAGGTCATCGACGTCGCGGCGGCTGCCAACGGCGCAGGGTCGGGGGTGCCGGCGACGGTCCTCGACGTCGTCGATGGCGGCGAGGCTGCACTCGACCGTCTGCGCGTCCTCGTGGCGTCAGCACCCGCGGGCGCGGTGCGACCGCTGGCCGACCTCGTCTTGCTGCCGCCCTTCGACCCACCGCGCGGCAACGTGTTGGCGATCGGGCGGAACTACCAGAAGCACGCCGAGGAGACCGCACGCGCCTCGAACGTCGAGGTCGGACCCCCGACCATCTTCACCAAGGCGATCACCACCATCAGCGCCCCGTACGCCGACATCCGCATCGATCCGTCAGTGAGCTCGAAGATCGACTGGGAGGTCGAGCTGGGCGTGGTCATCGGGCGTCGCGGCGCCAACATCAAGCGGCAGGACGCGCTCAGCCATGTCTTCGGCTACACGGTGCTCAACGACGTGACCGCCCGCGACATCCAGAATGGCTGGGGTGGCCAGTGGTTCAAGGGCAAGAGCCTCGACGGATCCTGCCCCGTGGGCCCGTGGGTGCTGACACGAGATGAGGTGGCAGACGTGCAGTCGTTGCACCTGCAGCTTCGGATCAACGGCGACGTCAAGCAGGATGCGAACAGCCGCGACATGATCTACCCGGTGGACGCGATCATCGAATGGCTCTCCGTCGGCATGACGCTGCTCCCCGGCATGCTGATCGCAACCGGCACACCGGAAGGCGTCGGGTTCGCACGCACCCCACCCGAGTACCTGCAGCCCGGCGATGTCATGGAGTTGGAGATCGAGGGCATCGGCAAGCTCCGCAACGCCGTGGTGGCATCGCCCGCGGCGTGAGGATCGCGTCCGGCGAGCGGTGATTCACCTCGACGCCGCGCAGCTGCTCCTGGTCGCTGCTGCGGCGCTGATCGCCGGTGCGGTGAACGCGGTTGCCGGGGGAGGCACGCTTCTCTCCTTTCCGGTGCTCCTCCTGATCGGATTGCCTGCCCTGACGGCGAACGTCACCAGCACCCTGGGGTTGCTCCCGGGGTATGCCGGCGGCAGCATCGCGTACCGCCAGGAGCTCAGCGTCCAGCGCGAACGGGTGCGTTTCCTCGCACCCATCAGCATCGCCGGCGCGATCGTCGGTGCCATCCTCCTGACGCGCACATCCAATCACGTATTCGCCGCGATCGTTCCGTGGCTCATCCTCGCTGCATGCGCCCTGCTTCTGCTCCAGCCGGTGGTCACGTCGCGCGTGCGTGCGCGCCGCCCCGCACGCGAACAGCACCGTTCGCCGATCCTTGCGGTGGCCCAGTTCCTCGGCGGCATCTACGGTGCGTTCTTCGGCGCCGGTCTGGGCGTGATGATGCTTGCGGTGCTCGGTCTTTTCATCCGCGATGACCTGCAGCGGATCAATGCGCTGAAAGGCATGATGTCTCTGGTCATCAACATCGTGGCGGCGATCTACTTCGCCTTCTTCGGTCCGGTGTCGTGGCTCGCCGTCCTTGTCATGGTGCCGATGAGCGCCGCCGGCGGGTTCATCGGCGTCGCGCTGGCTCGCCGCCTCCACCCAGTGGTGCTCCGCACCGTCGTGGTCGCTCTGGGGGTTGCGTTCGCGTTGCACCTGCTCTTCTAGAGGCTCGTGGCCCCTTGCGGTATACGACCCCAAGGATCGGAGGCCTGCGGTCACGAACACTTCTGTATCTGGATGAGCACGGTGACGATCGGATCCCGGGGCTGGGACCGGTCACTGTAGGGGTGGCATTGCAAATCCACGGTTCGCGCTCTTGACAGCTGCCTGAACCGGTGTTTGGAGAACCTGAGAAACTGATGCACTGGTGGCGCGATCCCTTCACGGGACAGCGGCTGAAGGCCCGCTTTCGCTGGGCCGCCCTTCTGATGCTGCTTCCCTTGGTCGGTCTCGCCGGGGTTTCCGCGGGCGCCCTGGTGGTGAACTCCAGCGCGTCAGCTGCCCTCGACACCGCCCAGCAGGTCAGCGGCACGGTATCCGGCGCAGACGAGGATGTGCAGCACTTCGGCCTCATCGCTCTTGATGTCGTGATCGGCCGCGGTGCTGACGATCTCAGCCGCATGAGCACTTCGGAGAAGCAGGTCGAAGACGACTTCGAGACGCTGGAAACGCTGCCGGGAATGACCGCCGCCCAGCTCGAGGCGCTCCCGGCTCTGACATCGGAATGGAACGCGGCCGCGCCTCACCGGGTGGCGATTCAACTGGCCGGCACATCCGTCACTGTCTCTGCCGCCACCTCGAGCGCACTCGAGGATCAGCTCGACTCCGATGTGACCTCGCTGACGAAGCGCGTCCTGGCCCTCGAGGCGATCGGGGACGCGCACGTCACCGGACTGCGTCAGGAGCGCGATGCGGCGGTGCGAACGTCAGCAGTCGGAGTCGTGCTCGCTCTCGTGCTCGGGCTCGTGATCGCGCTGTGGTTGTCCAACAGGCTCGCGCAGTCGGTGCTTCGCCCGCTCAATGCCCTGAAGCTAGCCACCGCCCGTCTGGCTTCCGGCGACCTGCGACAACGCGTCGCCGCAGGTGGGAACGACGAGATTGCCGAGCTGGGGCAGGCATTCGACAGCCTGGCTGATCAGCTCGATGCGGAGCGCGATGCGGTGCGCTCGAGAGAGCGCAGGCTCGAGGCACTCGTCGAGAACGTCGGTGACGGAATCCTGGTGGTTGACGCCGACAGAAGGATCGTGTTCGCCACACCCTCGTTCCGAGCGTATCTCGACCTGGAGAGTCTCGCAACCACGCGTCTCACCAATGTGGTGCATCCCGACGACCTGGCAAAGGTTGGCGAGGTGTGGGATCGGACTGTGTCCGGTGGTGACGGCTTCGCACTCGATGTCGAAGCTCGGCTCAAGCACGCCGATGGCAGCTGGCATCACGTCTGGGCGAGGGTCACCAATCGTTTCGGCGATACGGCCGTGGCCGGGATGGTGATCAACGTCAGCGATGTGAGCGAGCGCCATCAGTACGAGCAACGGCTCACATTCCAGGCGCTCCACGACTCGCTCACCGGGCTCGCGAACCGCGACTGGTTTGCACAGCAATTGGAGGACTCTGCGTCCGCTCCCGGCCGTCAGCGCGTCAACAGCGTGCTCTATGTCGATGTCGACGACTTCAAGCGGATCAACGACACGCTGGGGCACCAGGCCGGCGACGCCTTCCTGGTCGCGGTCGCCGAGCGTCTGGTCGCCGCGGCGCGCCCGTCGGATGCGGTGGCGCGTCTCGGGGGCGACGAGTTTGCCGTCCTGCTCGATGGGACCGATGCCGCCGAAGCCATTGCCATGGCGGAGCGTCTGCTCGTGTCAGTGCAGCAACCGCTTGTCCTGGGCGGGAAAGATGTTGCGCCGCGCGTCAGCATCGGCATCGCCTCGGCGGCCGGCCGGGCCGGTTCGCAGACGATGCTTGCCGATGCCGACCTGGCGATGTACTTCGCCAAGCGAAGCGGTAAGGGACAGTGTCAGGTTTTCGTCCCGGAGATGCGCACCGAGCTCGTCGACCGTTTGCAGCTCGGTGAGGATCTCCGCGTCGCGATTGAGTCCGGTGGGATCACGGTCCACTACCAGCCGGTGGTTGCGCTCGACACCGGGGTGATCGTTGGTGCGGAGGCACTTGCTCGCTGGCGTCATCCGACTCGCGGATGGATCGGTCCCACGGTTTTCATTGCGCTCGCCGAGCAGCTCAATCTTGTCGAGCGCATCGATGCAGGGGTGCTGCGCGAGGCGTGTGCGCAGGGTCGCAGGTGGAAGGACGCCGGCCTGCCCGTCATGCGCCTTGCGGTGAACCTGTCGGGAAGCAATCTCGCCAGGGCCGACCTGGTTGCCAGCGTTGCGGAAATCCTCCGGGAGACCGGATTCGCGGCTGCGAACCTCGAGATCGAGCTCACCGAGGGCGTGGTCATCGCAGAGTCCGATGCCGTGCTCGCAACGCTCAACGGCCTCAAGGCGCTCGGACTTCGGCTTGCCATCGATGACTTTGGCACCGGATACTCGGCGCTCTCAAGGCTGAGGGCGCTCCCGTTCGATACGCTCAAGGTCGACAAGGTTTTTGTCGATGAGCTGGCCGATGCGGATCCTGGATCAACGCTGGCCGAGAGCATCCTCGACATGGCGCGGGTGCTCCGCCTCAAGGTCGTCGCAGAAGGCGTGGAGACGTCCTTGCAGGCAGACTTTCTGCGCAGCCGCGGTTGTGATTTCGCGCAGGGCTACCTGTTCAGTCGCGCGGTCGAGCCGTCGGACTTCGAGGCCTTGCTGGCCCGAGGCGGACGGCTCGGGGTCGCCGCTGCCGCGATCGCGTAGTGTCGTCGAGGACCGCCAGCTCGAGCCGTCGCAGGCGATCGGGATCGGCGACCAGGTCCATCTCGAGGATCCGATCCCCGCGGATCGTCAGGACGCCAACTCCGAACAACCGGCCGCGCGGCGCCATGATCACCCCGACGGCTCCGTTCACGAGGGCGGCCTGCACGAATTGCGAGCGCGCCGAGAACGCGAGCGACCCGCGAGCGACCGTGGCCGCGCCTCGCAGCTCCCGAGCGCCGCCATGAGGCACGGCGGTGGCGTCGACCCGGAGCACGACATCCGGGTCGAGCACCGCCAGCAGCGCCTCCAAGTCACCGCTTCGTGAGGCGGCGATGAACGCGTCGACGACCTTTCGCTGGCGGGCGAGATCGGCACGGGGAACCTCTGCCGACCCGCGGATCCGGCGGCGCGCGCGGCTCGCCAGCTGGCGTGCCGCGGCCGGCGTCCTCCCGACGATCGGAGCGATCTCGTCGAAGGGCACGGCGAACGTGTCGTGGAGGACGAAGGCGAGCCGCTCCGCGGGAGACAGGGTTTCGAGGACGACCAGCAGGGCGAGGCCCACCGAGTTGGCGAGGATGGCTTCGTGCTCCGGATCGGTCGCGTCCGAGTCGATGAAGGCGACCCCGGGCGCCTGGGCATCCAGCGAGTCCTCCCGTCGCGATTTGCGCGCGCGGAGCATGTTCAGGCAGACGCGGGCCACGACCGTGGTGAGCCACCCGCCGAGGTTCTCGACCCCGCCGGCGCCTGACCGGCTCAGCCGCAGCCAGGACTCCTGGACGGCATCGTCCGCCTCGCTCAGCGACCCGAGCATCCGGAAGGCGACCCCGCGCAGCCGGCCCCGCTCGGCCTCGAATCGTTCCGCCAGCCACTCGTTATCGTTCATCGGTCACATTCCCTCATTGCGGCGGGTCATCCGAGTGACCCGCGAAACCCACCACATGTGACCACGAGGTCGGATTAAGGGGTTTCGCCCGAAACACGACGCGAGGAGGTTCCGTCATGACGACCCCAATCCTGGTCACCGGCGGCAGCGGCACGCTCGGCCGACATGTCGTTGCACGCTTGCGCGCCGCAGGGCGCGACGTTCGGGTGCTCAGCCGTCGCACCCGCCAGTCCGAGGACGGTGCCGCTCATGTGATCGGTGACCTGCTCAACGGCGAGGGCATCGACGCCGCGGTCGCAGAAGTGGACACGATCGTCCACTGCGCGGGCACCTTCAAGGACGACGTCAAGATGACCCGGACCCTTGTCGGCGCCGCGTCGCGGGCCGGGACGCCGCACATCGTCTACATCTCGGTCGTCGGCACCGACCGCATCCCGGTTGTCGGCTTTGGCCGCCTCGCGTTCATCTACTTCCGCAACAAGCGGGACGCTGAGCGAGTTGTCGCCGAGTCCGGTTTGCCCTGGACCACGCTCCGCGCCACGCAGTTCTTTGAGCTCTTCCTCATCACCGGCAAAGGACTGACCAAGCTTCCGGTGGCGCCGGTGCCTGCGCGATTTCGCTTTCAGCCGGTCGACGTTGACGAGGTCGCGGCGAGGCTCGTGGAGCTCGCGCTCGGCGAGCCGGCCGGATACGTGGCAGACCTCGGCGGACCCCGCGTCTACCGGATGGTCGACCTGATCAAGAGTTATGCGCGCGCCGCCCATCTGCGCCGCCTGTTCGTGCCTGTCTGGGTGGGTGGCAAGACTGCTCGCACCATCCGCGCCGGCGGCAACCTGGTTCTCGGGCCGCTCGACGCAGGCGTAGGACGCAAGACCTGGGAGGACTTTCTCGCTGAGCGGGTCGGTGCGAGCCGGGCAGACGGCGATGACCGGACGTATGTCGCCGTGTCGGCGTCGGCGCCGGCGATGAGCGAGGAGGTTCGACGGCGGTGAGGATCAAGGCAGACGCGCGAGATCGCCGCTGAGTGCGATCCACGACGCCGAGGGCGTACCATCCGGCGCGCTTGTATCGAGAGACTGGAGGACGACGATATGCCGCAATTCATGGATTTCCACCCTGAGCTGAAGCTGCCTCAGGACGCCATCGACAGCATTGCCGAAGGTGCGCATGCCGGCACGACCGACCAGTTCGGCGTCCAGCAGGTCGAGCTTTTTCACAACGCGGATGGCAAGGTGTATTGCCTCCTGGATGCGCCGAATGAGCAGGCCGTGCGCGATCACCACGCCGCCCTCGGTGTGGATTGCGGCGAGGTCCACGAGGTATCGGGGATCGCCTGAGCCCCGACAGCAAGGTCGCCTTAGCCGTGTGACAGGCTAATAGGATGGGTGCCTCGGGGACATCGGTTCATCGACTCCGGACCGGAGCTCCGGTGCTTATCGTTGCCAACGGGAATCCCCTCTCTCGACGAGCTGACAGCATGGCGCAGATTGCGTTTCGGCAACTGAAGTTATCGTTGCAAAGCCACGTGGAGCTCGTGACCACCGATTACGCTGGGCACGCTCGCGAGGTGGCAGAAGCGTGGGCTGCCGAGTATCTCGATGGGACAATCATCGGAATCGGCGGGGATGGAACCCTCAACGAGATCGGCAACGGCATACTCTCTGCGACTGTTGCGTTCGGCAGCCGCGTTGTACTCGTTGTCTGCGGCGGCGGTAATGCCAATGATCAGTACCGGAGCTGGCCACCCTCGCAAAGAATTCGGCTCGAGTACGTGCCCTCGGCAGAGCCCATTCCGGTGGATGTCCTCGAGGTATCGTACAGCGCGAACAATCACAAACAACCCGTGGCACAGTACGCACTGTCGTATGCAGCGATCGGTGCTTTGGCCACGGGAGCTTCCGTGGCCAACGGTCGCCGACGGGGGATGGTCGCCGATCTTGCCCTCATCCCGCGGACGTTGATGCGAGCGCGGCCAGTATCCGTCATGATCGGCGGCCGGCTGGCCAGTATTGACAGCCTGAGTTGGCACATCATCTCCACGATGGCGAAGTTCTTTCGCGTTAGTCCGAAGTCGCGACGTGCCGACGGGTTGATGGAAGTCATCCTGGTACCGCACCGCCGGTGGCCGACGGCGCTCCGCATGAGCTGGTTTGGACTTCGGGCGATGGTATGGCCGCATACGCAATCGCAAGGTGCGAGCATGACGTTCTTTTGGGAGCAGGGCGGTGCGGCGCAGTTGGATGGCGAGACCGTCGACATTCCGCCGGGGTCTCATGTGACCGTGCGCTGCGTTCCAGCAGCACTTCGCGTGCTGTGCTGCGATATCGACGCCTCCACCAAGGCGCTGTCAGCCACGGTCTCGACCAAATGATCGCCGCCTGGGTTAGCGCACCTGGACGATGACGACTCGGTGGATCCCGCCAGGACTGTCGACACTGACCTCGTCGCCGGCGCGATGGCCGGAGATCGCGGCTCCCAAGGGCGAATCCAACGAGATCCGCTGACGGGCGATGTCTGCCTCAGCTGGCACAACGATGGTGTACTCGGACTCGCCGAAATCATCCCGCACCACGACAGACGCGCCCAAGCCCACGGTACCGTCATACGGAGCGGGCTCGACGATCAGTGCATGTCGAAGCATCCCTTCGATGGTCTGTACGCGGCCGTCGAGAAGACCCAGTTCGCGCCTGGCATCGTGGTAGCCGAAGTTCTCCCGCAGATCACCTTCGGCGCGGGCGGTGGCAACCCGCTGGACGATTTCAGGACGCTTGGTATCGACGAGCTCACGCATTTCGGCGATGAGCGCGGCCTGGCCGTCTGTGGTGAGCAGGACTGGTTTACCGAGTGCCATTTGATGATCTCCGGAACCGGAGGTGCTGCAGAAGATCGCTAGTGTGCCATGGCCTGTGGTTCGGCGCGTTTGATCGCTTGCCCAATATCATCGCGCCGTCCAAACGAATTCATGGTTGGTACCGAGCGCGCAGCTCAATAGCTGGCATCGCGCCTTCCAGATCACTGACAAGACCAACTGCTCTCGCCCTAGGGTGGGGTCGCGGTGCCGAGGGCGTCGACTGCCGCAGCAAGCTGCCCCAGGTGCTCTTGCTCATGCGACGCCATGTCGCCAGCAAGTCGCAATATCGAGACCTCGCCAAAGTCCGTCTGGACCGGAGCGGTCCATTCACGGCGACGAGAGTTCCTCGCAAGAGCCCCACAAGTTCGCGGCGTCGGAGAACGAAGGCTTGGACCTGGTCGGCCGCTGATACATCAGCCCTCGCCAACAAGTCGCCGTACTTCCGCTCGTCCAGCCCGAGATGGACTCCGTCGGGACGTGTCAGCACGTTCCATATCCGAGATGCAACGATCAGATCACTCGCGCGGACGTGCCTGAGGATTTCGAGGGGCGACCACTCGTCGGGAGTTGGGCGACGAGCGAACTTGGCCTCACCCAGGTCGAGAAGGGCCGCTCCGAACACAGCCGGGCTCTCCGCCAGGAGAGTGGCCTCCGCCGCGCCCGCACGAGACTCCGGCTCCTCGCTCACTGGCTGATTCTCCCTGATGTCTCTTCGCCGTTGATCGCCCTCGACCTAGGGAAGAAGACCTCCGCGTCCTCCTCACGCGAGTTGCTCGGCCTAGCCGAGCAGCTCTGCTGCAACCAGCGTCGGAACCTCCGCAAGACTCTCGACCCGCGGTTGATACTCATCTGACTGGGTCCCGTTCCGTTCGAGCCATACTCCACAGAGTCCAGCGGTGGTGGCGGTCCGTATATCGACGTTCACCATATCGCCCACGTAAATAGTCTCCTGAGGAGCCACTAGCAACCGTCTGCAGGCTTCCACGAAGCCTTCGCGCGCTGGCTTCGCATAACCGAGATCCTCCGACACGAGAACGTCGGCAACGTATTTGCGCAGCCGTACTTCACAGGCACCGCCACGCGCTCAGATGGCAGGATGGCTCCCTGAGCAGGACTGCAACCGAGACCTCCTAGTGGCTGGTCAGACGGACAGGCTCGGCGACGGCGTAGCTGGCCGCGCAGTCGGCGTCACTCTTGACCCACACGCTGCGAGGCCAACGGCGGCGATCGCACTTCCGATGACAGTCGTGAGTCTCATGGCTGCCCATCCAACGCGAACGCGTCATCACGGTCACGAGACGGCGTTGCGCTGCAAGGCGAACGAGCGTGAGGCGAAGTGGCCGCACAGGGCCTTTGGGCCTAATTGTTCCCGAGAGCGACCGAGGGTTTACACGCCGACGTCGCAGCCCGTGAGTCAGTGGGTCCTGGCACCTCGCATCCTGTCACCGCTTGGCAGGGGTGAACCTACACGCTGACCACCACCAACGTCTTCGCAGCATGTGACGGATCGCCGACATCCGTGATGGCGTTGCCGGAAAGTGACGAGTACGCATCGCGATTAAACAGAGGTGCGCCGCGATTGTGGCGAGGCGCACCCTCCAAATTGAGTCACGCCATAAAAGCGGCTTGGAGCCCCTCGTGAGATGCACGGGAGCTGTTCAGGAGAACTAACGATGGCGGTGACCAAGATAACCACCGACAAGGCACCTCGAAAGCACGGCGTTGGACGGTACGTGGCAAATTTTCTACTGATTGCGTTCAACATTCTGATGCTCGTGTGGGCTATCAGCACGCAGACGGCCCCGCAAGCTCAGTGCGTCGGCGGTGTGAGCAATGGGCAGGTCGGGTGCGAGGCTGCGGGCGGGCTTGTGGCCGGGTTCGGGCTCGGTGTCGTTATCTTCATCTGGATCATGGGTGAGGCGTTTCTCGTCGGGATCAGGAGAGCTACGCGCTAGATAACGACATCGCTTCTTCGCCTACGATGCCATTCCGGGTGGTGGCCGCGGTCAACGACGTCTACAGCGACCAGCCTCCCATGCCAAGGTTTCCTCAGTCCGTTGAGTCGCTAGACCAACACATAAACGAGGGTATACGTGTAGGTTGGGACGCTGGCATCTCCGTTTGTGACCACCTGCGGGCCTGGACGCGTTGCCATGGGGGGCACTCTCGCACCTGTGGCATGCATCGCCCTGTAGCCCCGTACAGCGTCATTGTGTGGACCCTGCGCGGGACACAGCCGATCATTCCAGTAAGCAGACCTTCCCCGATGCGAGACATATCTTGTTCTGAATCTGGATCGCGTTCTGGATCGCGTTCTGGCTGGGCGTCAAGCTATGGATGGGCGCTGAAGTCGGCGGACTGGGACGCAAGACGTCATGCGGTGCCAGCGCGCCTGTGCCCGTGTTCCAGTGAAGTGCAACGACCAAGAGCGAGATCGCAAACACGTCGACGAGGATGTACCACCATCGCTCCCAGACTGGTCGCCTCATGCCTGCAACGCTGGCACTCGGGCGCAGCACGTGTCAACACCGCCACCGACCCGTCCCGTGTCACACAGCCCCGCAGGGAGTGATGACAGCCATGATTCCGACCCCGTAAAGTCGCGCCGTGACCGGTCATCTCGGGTCGGGACAGATAGGAAAGGGATGGAAAGGTGGCGATCAGCAACCGGCGTCTCGTAGCCGCGATGGCTTCCTGCGCCGTATTCCTGACCGCCTGCTCCGTATCCGAGCCGCCAGTCGCCACCGGGCAGGCATCAACGCCTGGCCCTGCGACATCTGCCTCAGCGAAAGCGCCGTCGAGCTACCCGCTGGGGACCAAGGTGACTGTGCCGGTGACTTTCGAGGGCATCGCTGCTGTAGAGGTCCAAGCCTTCTATGCGAATGTCACGTCGAGCGGTCAGTACGACACATCGCCCGACGCGGGCACGACGTGGGCAGCTATCGACGCGACGGAATGCGCTGGGACAGCAGGGTCGAGCACCGGAGCTAACTCCACCGACTTCGCGCTGCTGCTCTCCAATGGGTCAACCGCCTCGACGGCGTTTGCAGAAGGCCCGCTCAAGCCGTCGGCGCTTGCCGCGCTCAACTCGCTCGGCGGTGCGAACACGTCGCTCGCGGCTGGGCAATGCGACCGAGGATGGGTCCTCTTCACCGTGCCGAACGGCACCATGCCGACCTTCGTCCAGTTCTCCGGTACGACAGCCAGTCTCACCGAAGGCAACAGCGTGGTCAAGTGGCAGGTTTGAGGATCTGACTGCGTAGTCGCGCCGCGAAGCGGTGTGACTACGGGACCCGCAGCCTAACCGTGCGCTGACAGTCCTTGGAACGGATCTACAACGGCCCAGAGGGAGAGATCATGACCTGCTCGCCTGCCTGGATTCCCGACACAATCTGCGTAAGACTATTGCCGACCAATCCTATGCTGACTGGTGTCGCGTATGCCTGCCCGTTTGACCAAACATCGACCTGGGTCTGGTTGTTCGGTCCGGTGAACAACACAACTGACGGAACTGCGAGCACGTTGTTCGCAAAGGCAACCGTCACGTTGACCGATCCCGTTTGACCGCTTCGCAGCCGGGGGTCAGTCGTACCAAGTTGAATCTCGGCATAGTATTCGGAAACGCCGCCGACTTGAGTGGCGCTGGTCTCGATCGAGGCGACCTTCGCCGGAAACGCCGACCCGGGTATCGCGTCGACGCTGACCGTTGCCGCCTGGCCCGAAGCCAGCAGCACATCCTCGTTTTGGCTGAACGGGGCCCGGAGAACGAAGGTCTTGCCGTTCCCGACTTGCAGCACGCCCGAGGCACTGGCGATTACGGGGAAGCTGCGATGCTCGGCAGTCGCGAGCGGTCGCGACCCTTGTCTCACGACATGGTCAACCACCGTAGATGACGTAGTGGCGAATACGAACACGAGTCCGAAAACCGCTGCCCCGATCAGAAGCCGCCGGCGGACCGCCGTTGCTTCTGCGTCCACTGCGCTCATCTCCCTGTCTCCTGCGGGTCAACCCTTATTGCTAACTCTACGACGTCCGGTCAGGGGATGAGCTAGGGACATCCGCCGCACTCATGACAGGCACGCCCGACGAACCGTTGTCGGGTACCAGACCGATCCGCCATCGGTGGTGACGCCGCGCACGTTCAAGAGATGGCGATTGGCTCGTATGACATGCCCTTGTCGCGGAGCTACTAAATGCGCCGTCTAGTAGCGGGCTTCATGATCACCGGCCTGCCGAGAACCTTCCCCTGCCTCTGCGCCTCAGCCGGCGCGGTCTTGGTCCGCTCGCTAATGAGGCGACGCTCCAAGGTGGCGAAGGCCATCGCCATCGTTGCCATGGCCTCACGTGCGGCGTCTTCTTGTCCATGGAGATGTCGAGCACGTTGATCGCCCATCCCTGCCTTCGTGCGCTATGGAGGTAGCTTGGCAGACAGTGGTACCCAATGGGGTACGCCAGAGGCGCGAGGTGACGATCCTGGGGCGAAACCCCTTGTGCCATATGGGGTTTGGCAAGCCGACGGGGAGATTCGAACTCCCGGCCAATGGTTTACGAAACCATTGCTCTACCACTGAGCTACGTCGGCGTGTATTGAAGGGTGGCGGGCTTTCGTTGCCCGACGAACCCGCTGGCGCACGAGGGGCCCGATCCGCGGAACCCCGGCCAGGCCCTCGCAATGGTACCCCGGGGAAGCTGTCAGGCCGTGTCGCACAAGCGCTGGCCCGGCGAATGACGATCTCGCGATTAGGACGCCGCGGGAGTGTTTTTGACCACGATCGGGAGGGGTAGTTCCGGCGATGGACGTGAGCGTCCTCGTGTGGTGCCGGAGCCAACTGTCGGTATCGCTGTGGCTCGCCTGACGCAGTTCCGCCCCGCCGCCTTGGCTGCGTACAGGGCCCGATCTGCCGCGGCGACCAGGGTCTTGGCGTCGAATGCGTCGCTCGGGAGGGCGGCGACGCCAAGGGACGCGGTCACCGTTGCGGCGCCCTGGTTGCCGGCGAAGCGGGTCGCAATCTCCACGCGAAGCCGCTCGGCGACGATCGCGGCGGCCTCCGCATCCGTTTCCCGAAGGAGCACGCAGAATTCCTCACCTCCGTATCGGTACGCTGTGTCCGTCTCGCGCAGCGTGCTGCTGAAGGCGCTGCCGAATTCGGACAGGATCTCGTCGCCCGCCTGATGACCATGGACGTCATTGACCATCTTGAAGTGGTCGACGTCGAGCATGATGCAGGCGATCGGACGGTTGTATCGCAGGCTTCTCGCGACCTCGACGTCGAGGTCCAGCTCCAGCCGGCGTCGATTGGGCAGGTGCGTCAGCGCGTCGGTGTGGCTCAACTCGTCGGCGCTCTGGTGGAAGCGCGCCGCCTCAAGTGCGGTGGCTGCCTGCCCAGCCAGGCTGTGCATCACGTCGACGCTGCTCTCGTCCAGAGCGGCCGGCTCCGCGGACATAAGCTCAAGGACGCCGACGATTCGCGCACCGACGATCATTGGCACCGCAAGCGCGGCGATGCTCGTTCCGACGCGATACTCGGTGGCCAGTGCGCCGGTCGTCAGGGTAGCCAGCATGCGACCGAATTGCCCGGCTCTCCCTACGAGACCCTCTCCCAGCTGCACTGCGACAGCGAGGCTTACGTGATCGCGGTCGATTTCGGTGTCGTGCACCACGTTGAGCTCGCGCCCGTCAGCGTTGATGATCCACATCCGGGCGGCGCTGAAGCCGCTGATCGAGAGCGCTGCTTTCGCCACCGCTTCTGCAACATAGCGGAGGCTCAGGCTGCCCGAGATCTCCCGGCCGACGTTGACGATGAGCCCGAGTCGATCAGCCTGCAGGCGCGCCTCCACTTCAAGACCGGCGATGCGAGATCGTTCTTCCGCAAGCGTCAAGGTCATCCGTCCGAGCTCGTCGGCGACCTCGCGAAGTTCAAGAGGACCGACACCGGCCGGCCGAGCCGACAGGTCGCCGGAGCTGACCCTTCTCATGGTCAAAAGCAGGTCGTTGATGGGCATAACGATCGAGGCTCGCAGCGCTCGGTGCTGCCGGCGAGCGACGACGACGGTGAACACGAGCATACCGACGGATACGGCGAGCGCGATGAGCACCACGTCGTGTTCGGCTTTCTGCTCGCCCGCGACGTCGGAGTTGACCTGGGCTGTCAGGGCGTTGTCCGCCTCCCGGTAGCCGTTGAAGAGCGCGTTGCCACTCAGGAGAAAGCTCTCGCGCTGAGCCGCCCCGGTGACGGCTCGCTCGATGGCCAGCGCCGGCGTCGCCCACTCGCTCAGCCAGCGCTGCTGTTCGACGCGCAGGGTTATGACCTCCGCGACGAGATCAGGCCGCGTCGCGAGGCTGATCGACTCGGCATCTCCTGCGGCGATCTCCGCCTGGCCCGCGTAGTAGGGGGCCAGGAACGTTTGATCGCCGCTATCCAGGTATCCGCGCAGCCCGGTCTCCTCATCGAGCATGCCGTTGTGCACCTCGTCGACCGCATCGCTCCCGCTGATCAGTGCGTTGACCGCCGGCTCGAAGTGTCCAAGAATCGCGGCAAAGCAGGCGCCCGTAGCCAGGAGGGTAGCGATGATCAGAACCGCTATCGCGATAAAGGCTCGCGCCAACCGTTGCGTGAGGCGCCGATCTGAGCCTGCCCGTGCCCTGGCCTGCATGCGCGGAGCGTGCTCGCATGCCGCGTTTGGAACCGGTATCGCGCTACTCCGTCACCACCTTGGTCATCCTGCTACGGGCGCCCGTCACGGCGAGGGCGCCAATAGAGGCACCGGGACGCCGCAGCCGGCGCCAGATCTACGACTGCGCAGACCCAAAACCGACCAAGGGCCCTCGCAACCAGTGCGCCGGACGATCCAGAAAGCGGCTAATGGCGGCCACCTCGCGGCCGATAGCCGCATCCGCCCCGCGGCCGATCCGATCGAAGGGCATGATCGTGATCTCGATCTCGCGCGCGGTCCGCTCCAGCCGCCATCCTCCGGCGATCCAGCCGTCGACGCAGATCACCGGACGGATCCAGCCGCCGCCTCCATCGTGGATCCAGGCCTCGGCTTCGGCGCCACCGAGGTGCTCGCGGCGGCGGTACCCGAGCAAGTACGTGTCGAAATGGCCGAGCAGGCGGATATCCGGACGGGCGATACCACCAACGTCGGCGGCACCGAGCGTCCAGAGACCCCGGATCGACCCTGGGAACTCGACCAGCTCTGGGACGATCGCCGCCATTGCCGCACGTATCATCGGTTGCCGGAGGCCCGACCAGGCAGCGAAATCGGCAGCGCCGGCGGGGCCGTAGGCGGCGAAATAGCGCCGCGCCAGCTCAGCGAGGGCGGCGCCGCCGCTCGGGCCACGCGACGACCTGGGCACCCAGTCGTCGAGAAGCACGAAGCTGTCGTCACGACCCATGCGAGGACCGGAGCAGATCACGCCCAGGGCCGCGGCGTGATACAGCAGGTGGACCAGCGACTGTCCGACGGGCTCCTCGAGCACCCCGGCGACGACCATCCGCTCGCGGATCTGCCGCCTCGCCATCGGACCGTCCGCGAGCGCCGTCCGCAGCACCTGCACCCCGCGCTCACAGGTGGCGTCGTCGAGACCGAGGGATCTCCGTCGACTCGCACCGAACTGGAGGAGCGCAGAGCCGAAGACGTCCACGAGCCAGCGCACATCCTCCGCGGCGCAGAGGTGCAACGTGCCGCGCATCAACCAGGTGCGCACGACCGAGCGCTCCTCCTCGAACGCGTGATCCACCGCGGCGGCTGTGAGCCCAACGCTGCGGACGCGTACCTGGTGACGAGCCGCATCGAAGGCCTGCGCCTGCAGCGCACAGAGCGCGCGCGTGACCGCGGCGACGTCGCCGTTGAGCCGTGTGTCGTCGGTGAGGCGCTGTGATCGCAATCGCGACAGGCGCAGGTGCAGCAGCGCGGGGTCGGGCATCGTCGCGATCTTAGGATCGGGCGATCAGAAGAAGTCGGGCATCCAGGGCAGGCCGCCGGCGACGAGGCCGTCCATCTCGACCACCGCGTCTGCTCCGCCCTCGAGCAGGCCGAGCCGGACGGCGTCCTGGGCGCGCAGCGCAGTTGAGTACCACGCCGAGAGTGCACCGGTGCCGCACCGAATCGCACCGCTCCCGCCCGGGGTGACTCGCGCCGACCCTGCACTCGACCTCGACCACCATTCGTTCGACGCCGGTGACCGGGTCGGTCACCTCCAGCTCCACGCGCCCCGCGGCGCGAGCGGGCCAGCCCCGCGCGGTCATCGCGGCCTCGACGTCGACGATGCGCTGCATCCAGCAGAGAAAGCCCTGGACCTCGAGGTTGCGATGCGGTTCCGACAGCAGCCACAGCAGCGGTGACACATCGACCAACGCGGAGTGGACGAACACCACGTCGCTGCTCTGCGATTCCTGGCCGCCCAGGAAGCCGAGCAGGCCACGCGTGGCGTCGACAGTGGTGGCGATGAACTCCTGCACCCGCAGGCGAATCCAGCTCCCCGGCTGACGCTCGAACTCGTAGCGCACGTAGCCGGTGAGCGCGTCGCCCTCATACCAGCCGTATTCGAACCGCGGTGTCTGACCGTCGCCCGGGTCCCATTCCACGGAGAGGAACCAGTCGGGACGGTCGAGAGGGCCGTCCCAGTGGACGAGGTGTGATCTGCGCAACGCTTCAACAGCAGCGCGGTCCGGTCTGGGCCGGATGCTCCCGGAGCCCGAAAAGCCAGTCAGTGCAGCGGTCTGAACGATCTGCCGGAGCGTCTGTGAACACACCTCCCAGCCCCAGCGGCGGTAGAGGCGGACGGTTGCCCCGTGCAAGGGCGCGACCCCGGCCCCGCGCTCGCGGGCGAAGGCGATGCAGTCGCGCATCAGCGCTCCCGCGACGCCCCGGCGTCGCCATGCGGGATGCACCGCGACGGCAGTGACCCCCTGCGCCGGCACCGATCTGCCCCCGAAGAACTGACCCATGGGCAGGAGCATGTAGCCGCCGACGATCTCTCCGCCCACATGGGCCAGGCGGAGCGGGGCGTGCGGTACCGCTGCGTCGAGCCAGCGCATGTTGGCCGCGGCGTTCCCCGCAAATGACTCTGCGTCCACCTCGGCAAAGCGTCGACGCTCGGCATCACCCTGCGCGTCTCGGATCTCGATCTCGGTGTGCCCCGGTTCCATGAGCGCCCGAGTGTACTCGCGGGTCCTCACGGCATCTGCGTTTGGGCGGGGCGCGGAGTCGGGATACCCTTGGAGTCATGGACGAGCTCGCCGCCCCGTTCGCGCCTGATCCAGGCCGCCTCGACGCGTACGACCACGCGACGGTCGAAGCACGCTGGCGCCGGATCTGGGATGAGCGCGGCGACTACCGCACCCAGCTCGACGATCCCGACCGGCCCTTCTACAACCTCATGATGTTCCCGTACCCTTCGGCCGAGGGGCTGCACGTCGGGCACATCATCCCGTTCGCGGGGGGCGACATCTACGGCCGCTGGCGGCGCCTCATGGGCGACACGGTCTTCGAGCCGATGGGGTTCGATGCCTTCGGCATCCACTCCGAGAACTACGCGATGAAGATCGGGGAGCATCCCGCCGTGGTCATGCGTCGTGCAGTCCAGAACTTCCGCGAGAACCAGCTTTCACGGATCGGCTCGATGTTCGACTGGAGTCATCAGGTCAACACCGCCGACCCCGCGTACTACCGCTGGACCCAATGGCTGTTCGTCCGCCTTTTCAACGCGGGGCTCGCGGAATGGCGCGAGGGCGCGGTCAACTGGTGTCCGTCCTGCCTCACCGTGCTCGCCGATGAGCAGGTGGAGCAGGGCCGGTGCGAGCGCTGCCACACGATCGTGCAGACCCGATACCTCCGCCAGTGGTGGATCAAGATCACGCGCTACGCGCAGCAGCTGCTCGACGCGCTCGACACGCTCGACTGGTCGGAGTCGACCAAGACGATGCAGCGCAACTGGATCGGGCGCAGCGAGGGCGCGACCATCCTGTTCGACCTCGACGGCTGCAGGCGCAAGGACGTCACCGTGTACACCACGCGTCCGGACACGCTGTTCGGCGCCACCTTCCTGGTCATCGGCGCCGATCACCCGGAGCTGGAGGACTTCGTGCCCCCGGAGCGCATGGGCGAGGTCAACGCGTGGCGGAACAAGTTCCCGCCGACCGTGGGCGAACCCGACTTCTCGATCGGGATGGAGCTCGGCTCCTCCGCGATCCACCCGCTCACCGGGGCGCGCCTTCCGGTATGGGCGGCTCCCTATGTGCTCGGTGGCTATGGGACCGGCGCGATCATGGCGGTCCCCGGCCACGACGCACGTGACTGGGCGTTCGCGCGCGCACACTCGCTTCCGATCGTCGAAGTGATCAGCGGCGGCAACGTCGATGAAGCCCCATACGGCGGGTCGGGGACGCTGGTCAACAGCGGCGATTTCAACGGCCTTGACTCGGATGAGGGCAAGCGGCGCATCGTCGAGCGTCTCCACGAATTGCGTCGCGGTGAGCCGAGCGTGCAGTACAAGCTTCGCGACTGGCTCATCTCGCGGCAGCGGTACTGGGGCCCGCCGATCCCGATCATCCACTGCCCCAAGGACGGACCGGTCGCGGTGCCGGAGGAGGATCTCCCAGTGCTGCTCCCCGACGTCGAGGACTTCCGTCCTCGCGGCACCGGGCTCTCGCCGCTCGCCACAGTTGAGGAGTGGGTCAATGTCCCGTGCCCGAAATGCGGTGAGCCGGCGCGGCGCGAGACCGACGTCAGCGACACATTCCTCGACTCCGCCTGGTACCACCTGCGCTATCCGTCGACCGACTTCGACGACGTTCCTTTCGACAAAGAGCGGACCGATACCTGGCTCCCGGTCGACATGTACATCGGCGGCAACGAACACGCGGTTCGCCATCTCCTCTATGCGCGCTTCGTGATGCGCGCGCTCCACGACATGGCTCTGGTGCCTGCCGCGGAGCCGTATACCCGCTTCCGCGCCCACGGCATGATCATCATGGACGGGGCGAAGATGTCGAAGAGCCGGGGCAACGTGCTCAACCCCGACGAGTACATCGAGCGCTATGGGGCGGACACGGTGCGGCTCTTCATGATGTACCTGGGGCCATACACGCTCGGTGGGGACTTCCGCGACAAGGGCATCGCCGGCATGACCCGGTTCATCAACCGGACGTGGCGCGCGACCCAGCTCGCAACCGGCACCGACGTCGGCGACGACGTGAGGAGCGGCGACGCCATCGCCTCATCAAGCAGGTCGAGGACGATATCGCCGAGCTGCGCTACAACACTGCCATCGCGTACCTCATGGAATTCGCTCGCGAGCTCGATCACGAATGCTCGGACGGAACCGCGCGGCGCGTCGACGCCGACACCCTGTTGAAGTTGCTCGCGCCCTTCGCGCCGTTCGTCACCGAGGAGCTCTGGGACCGCACCGGCCACGAGGAATCGGTCCACGAGCGTGGCACCTGGCCGGTCTACGACCCCGAGCTTGCAACGCCGCAACGCGCGAACATCGCGATCACCGTCGACGGCAGGCGCCGTGGTGAGTTCGAGGTCGATTCGGGGACGTCCGAGGCCGACCTCAGCGCGCTGGCGCTCGCCCATCCGCGCGTGGTGGAGCTCCTCGGCGGACGCCACCCGGGCAAGGTCATCGCCGTCGTCGACCGCATCGTGAATATCGTCACGGCTTGACGTCGAGGCGCATCGGCGCGTGCTCGATGCCGTCCTCGACCCAGCGCGCGCCGCAGACCTCGAACCCGAACCGTGCGTACCAGTCGACGAGATATGCCTGTGCGCTCAACACAATCGGCGGCTCTGCCAGCTCGATCGCGCGTCTGAGCAGCGCACCCGAATAGCCGCGGCCCCGCGCCGCGGCCAGGGTGGCGACGCGCCCGATGCGGTGTCCGTTGCGGTCCTCAGTCAGGAGCCGGAGCGTGCTGAGCACGCGGCCGTCGCCGTCCTCGATCCACAGCTGCAACGTCTCCGCCTCCGAATCGCGAGCGTCGATGTCCGCGTATACGCAGTTCTGCTCGACGACGAAGACATCCTGACGAACCGCGAGGATACCGAGGAGCGTCCGAGGCGTGAGCTCGTCGAGATGCCCCTCGTGAACCTCGGGCACGCTGACCTCGTTACGCCGCTTGCGGTTCGACCACCGCGGTGCACGCCGAGCATCGGTGGGCAGCTTTGGGGATGACGGTCAGGCATTCGGGGCACGCGCGTGTATTCGATTCGACGGACGCCGAGGAACGCGCGCGTGACTGCAGGCGGTTGTACGGTAAGACGAAGAAGAAGTACACGCCTGCGGCGATGAACACGAACGCGATCACCGCGGTGAGGAAGGTGCCGTACTGGATCTCGCTGCCGTTAATGGTGAGGATCAGCTTGTCGAAGTTGGGCTTGCCGAACGGGATGGCGATGACGGGGTTGATGATGTCGGCGACCAGCGCGCTGACCACCGCCCCGAACGCGACGCCGATGACGACCGCGACGGCCAGTTGAACAACGTTGCCCTGGTTGAGAAAGTCACGAAAACCTTTCACGATGTCCTCCTCGCATCATCGCGTTCTTACCCGGCGCCTCCTCCTGCCAGCGGGCTGAGCATCGTGACACACACGCCCGTCCAGCAGCGGGTAGTTGCGATGCGGTATCCGGTGGCGTTCGGCATCGGATCCCCCGGCTCGTACACGTACCAGACGTCGCTCGAACCAGGCCGGGGCAAGGCATACAGGACGGCACCCGGGGGATACACGGCAGTGCCCCAGAACCACGGAACGCCCCTCGCCAGCGCGCGGGTGTTCTGGTCGGTCGCCTGATCACCGTAGTAGCGGACGAGGAGGTACTCGCTCGGGTAAGCGGCCACCAGGCCTCCCCGTGACACTTGTCCTTCAATGCTTGCGAGTGCCATCGGCGTCTCGGGATTGGTTATGGTGAGGACGGTCGCGGCCGAGACCGCGGCGGTGACGGCGCCGGCGCCGAAGGCGACACGGCGCCACGGAATGCTCGCCAATCCCGCACCGAGCAGGGCATAGGCCGGGGCCCACGCCGCGCTCAGGTACTTCCCGTCCTCGAGCGGGTGATAGAAGCTTGCGAGGAGCATCACCCCCACGCCGATCACCACTGCGAGGCCGAGCACCGCGGCGGTGTCCGCGCCCGCTGCGCTGAGGCGTTTCCGGTTCACCACCAGTGCCGCCAGCGCCAGGCACCCGGCGGCGTCTCCGACCAGCTCGAGTGCACGGAGGAGCGCGAATCCGGTCACCCACGTATTGAGGGGTGGACCGGTGAAGAACTGCTCCAGGCCACCGAAGAGGCTGGTGACGCTGAGCGATGGCACCCAGAACGCGCCGGTGCTGTGGCTGAGCTGCGCACGTGCGGCGATGATCCAGGGGACCAGGGACACAACGGTCACCAGCCCGAGGACGCCGACGAGCGCGACTGTCCTGAAACGCCGCCGCTGAAGTACGGCAACCGTGACCACCTGCGCGAACACCGCGAAGAGTGCGAAGTACACCGTGTACACCGCCAGGATCGACATCAGCGCATACAGCGTCCATCGCACCGCGGAAGGCCGTTCGAGCGCGCGGAGCAGGCAGAGCGTCGATGCGAGCACCAGCGTGGTCGCGAGGATGTACATGCGCGCATCGAGCGAGGCCACGAACAGCGCCGGCGCCACCGCACCGATCACCGCCGACCAGACCCCCCCGGTGTCGCCACCGATGCGCCGTCCGAGCGCTGCGAGCAGGGGGATCGCCGCCGTCCCCAGCAACACCGGGAAGAGTCGGAGCACGGCCGGGCTGCTCGACACCACCGCGAAGAGCCGCTCGACAAGGTAGAAGAGCGGCGGCGCGCTGTCGTTGCGGACCACGTCGAGCATCGCGCCGAGTGGACGCTGCACCGCCAGCGCGGTGAACGCCTCGTCGCGCCAGAGCGGCTGATACGAAAGGAGGGCAAGGCGCGCGACCAGCCCGGCGCCGGTGATCAGCCAGATCTTTCCCGCATATCCGCGCAGCATCGCCGCCACGATAGAGCCGTCGCGTCAGGGCAGGACCGGCACTCCGGGCTGCGGCACCACCTCGAAGACCACCGGGTTGCCGTCGGGGTCGGTCGCGCCGACCCGTGCCTGAGCCGCGATGCCCGGACCGACTGCGGCGGCGATGTCAGTCCGCGACGGGGCGACGATGAGCGTGTATACCGCCGCGTTGGTGATCTTCGTCATCGGCGCGACGATGGTCGGCAACCGCCCGGCGTCGAGGAACTGGACGTCCATCGCGTCGTAGCTGTCGAGGATGAGCAGCGTCGATGCGCCGCCGTCTGTCGGGTTGTCGACCGCGGCATCGGCCAGGGCGACGTCGGCGAACGTGAAAGCCGCATAGCGATCGGCGACCGGGCGGTTGAGATAGGTCACCGCCGAGGCAATCCCCAGCCCCGTGACCGCGATCGCGCAGACCGTCCAGCCTGGTTGGGTCACCGACCGCTGCCACCCAGCGAAGCGTTGCGCCAGCCTGTGGGCGATTGCGATCCCCTCGACGCAGCCGAGGCCGATGCAGGCCGCGACGTAGGGCTCGAGACCGAGCGATCGCAGGAAGTGGGGCGCGCCACCCTCGTTGGCGATCAGCGGAGGGATGAGAAATACCGGCAGCCCCAGCAGGATCAGCGCATACCCGTGGTCGTCGCGCTGTCGCCAGCAATGCCAGATGCCCAGGAGCAACGGCACGACCAGGATCGGGCCGAGGAGGGGGAGCGCCGCGACGTCATGGCGGGGGTTCGGATCCCCGGTGACAAAGAACATGCCGAGCGTCTTGAGGATGTGCGCCGGGTAGCTGTCCTGCGACATCGAGCCGGAGTTGAAGACCGAGACGAATGCCGCCCGGCCGAAGTAGCCCGAGAAATCGGTGATGGCCGTGTACACCATCGGCGCCACGACCACGAGAAACGCGACCGTCGCCCAGCGCCACGTGCCGCGGACGGCCCGGAATCGCTCGGGCTGCCGGGCACGCATCCAGACCAACCACAGGATCACCAGAACGGGAAGCAGCTTCAGGGGCTGGTACGACCAGAACCCGAGGGCGGTGACCGCCCCCGCTGCCACCGCGGTCCAGCGCGATGGCCGGTCACCCCAGCGAAGCAGCGCTGCCAGCGCGGCAGCGCCGACCAGGACGGTGAGGATGTTTCTGAACCCGTCGCGGGAGACCGCGATCATCCAGAGCGACCCCGCCGTCCAGGCCATGGCCATGAGCGCGGGTCCGCGGCCGAAGCGGCGGACCGCGGCGTAGGTGGCGACCACCCCCGCGACGCCGACCGCCGCCGCTGCGCCCCGCAGGGTCAGAACCGACGAGCCGAAGACCTTGAAGACGGCCGCAACGATGTAGGCGTACAGCGCCTCGCGGCCGCCGTCGCTGTTGAAGAACACCGGGTGATAGCCGGGCACGCTCAGAAGGCTCTGGGCGCTGAGACCCTCGGCCGCCTCGTCGGGGTAGAGCCCGCCCGGCTGAGTCTGGAGCGACAGGAAGCGCGCCACGATCGCGGCGAGAACGATCAGGACGGCGGCCGCAGCCTCCACTGCAGTCGCCGTCCCGAGGCGCCTGATGGCGCCGGTTATGCGGGTGATCCGGCCCCCGTCAATTCGAGGCTGGATCGGTGCAGCAGCGTCCTGGTGGCGGCGATCCGGCACGCCAGCATCTCCAGAACGTCATCGAGCTGGTCCCGCAGTGCGGTCTCCAGCTCGATGGGGTGGTTGTCTATCTCCCGCAGCAGCGCCGACAGCCGGAGCGCCTTCTGGTCGATCTTCGCAACGACCTCCTGCGGGCCTGCCGTTGCGGTCAGGTGATTCGGCTCCATCCAGATCCTCCATCTGCGGGTTGGGGATGGGTCAAGAGTAGGCACCTGTGAGGGGCTTGTCCAGCGATCGTTGTGTCGCAATCCAGCCCATACCGTCTCTGGCGTGGCGCACAACGATAGTGCCCACTGCCCAAGCCGTAAACTGGCCTCTGGCCGGTTCGACCGACCGGGCGCGGATGGCGGAATCGGTAGACGCGCGGGACTTAGGATCCCGTGGGGTGACCCGTCCGAGTTCGAAGTCTCGGTCCGCGCATGGCCCCACCCAGAAACATGAGTACCCAGATGACCGACACTCCAGAGAAGAGTCCCAAGAGTTCATCGATGACCGTCACGCTCGAGCGCAAGGCCGCCTCGCAGGTCGCCCTCCAGGTGGAGGCAACTGCTGACGAGGTGGAGGCAGCCGTCCAGGCATCGCTCCGCCGCCTGGCCGGGCGCGTCCGCATCCCCGGGTTCCGTCCGGGCAAGGCGCCCTCAGCGATGGTTGAGCGTGCCATCGGCTGGGAGACCATCCGGCACGAGACCGTCGACCACCTCGTCCCCGAGCTCTACCGTCGTGCCGTCGACGAGACTGGCGTCGAGCCCGTCGGCGACCCTGAGCTCGATCTCGGCGAGCTGGAGCGCGACCAGCCACTCAAGTTCACGGCGACCGTGACCGTGAAGCCGGAGGTTGACCTGCGCGATTACCTGAACCTTCGAGTTCCGATGGAGACCACCGAGGTCACCGAGGAGAACGTCGACAAGGCGATCCAGGAGGCGCGGCGCCGGCACTCGGAGCTCGTCGACGTCGACCGCGCCGCCCAGGCCGGTGACGTGATCCGCTGTACGCTGGTGATGCGCCGCGGCGATGAGGTGCTCACCGGGGAGGATGGCGAGGAGCGCGAGCTCGAGCTGGACCGGGAGCTGGTGATCCCGGCGATCGTCGACGGTGTCATCGGCCTCACCGCAGGGCAGTCGCGCACCTTCGAGACCACCCTGCCCCAGGACTACCGCCAGGAGGAGCTCCGCGGCGCGACCGTGACCATCGACGTCACCGTGCACGCGGTGCGCGAGCGCAACCTGCCGCCCGAGGACGACGCCCTCGCGGTGCTGGATCAGCACGGTCCCACCCTGGAGGACATGCGCGAGCACTACCGCACCGCGCTCGCGGTCGAAGCTGCCGAACAGGACCGCGAACATCACGAGGGTGCCGCTCTCGAGGCGCTGCGCGATTACGTGCGGGTCGACGTTCCCGAAGCGATGATCGAGCGCGAGATCGAGCGCCAGCTGGCTGACCTCGAGTACCGGCTTGCATCGCTCGGGCTTCCGCTCGACCGCTACATCGAGATGAGCGGGCAGACCATGGCCGCTCTCCGCACCGAACGCCGCGAAGTCGGCGGCCAGCCGGGTCCGGCTCGAGCTCGCCCTCGACGCGCTCGCCGCCGCCGAGGGGATCGAGGTCGACGAGAACCAGGTGGAGCGGGAGGCACGGGCAGTCGCCGAGGGGCGGAAGATCGACGCCGCCCAGCGCAGGCGGCTCGAGGATCTCGCCCGTGTGGATCTGCGCCGGCGCGCAGCCGGGCAGCGCCTCCTGGAGATCGTCACCCCCGAGGACTCCAACTTCATCGCCACCTGAGGCGTGGTCTCCGGCGTGCGTGGGTAAGCTGTCCCGGGCATGGCCCAGCCGGTGATCAGCGTTCGCGATCTCGTCAAGACCTACGGGAAGGTCGAGGCGGTCCGTGGCATCGATCTCGAGGTCGGGGCCGGCGAGATCTTCGGGTTCCTCGGCCCCAACGGCGCCGGGAAGTCCACCACGATCAGCATCCTCTGCACCCTCATCCGGCCGACCTCAGGGGTCGCCCAGGTCGCCGGCATCGACGTCCTCAAGGATCCGAGCGCGGTCCGTGCCCGCATCGGCCTGGTCTTCCAGGACCCTTCGCTCGACGGTCAGCTCACCGCGCGTGAGAATCTCGACTTCCACGCGTACCTCTACGGGCTGCCCGCGCCGACGCGCAAGCAGCGCATCGACGACGCCCTTGCGATCGTGGAGCTGACCGAGCGCGCCAACTCCACCGTGCTCACCTACTCAGGTGGGATGCGGCGGCGGCTGGAGATCGCGCGCGGCATCCTGCATTACCCGCAGGTGCTGTTCCTCGACGAGCCGACGCTTGGTCTCGATCCTCAAACGCGCAACAAGATCTGGGACTACCTGCATGCGGTGCGGACGCGCGAGCACATCACCATCTTCATGACCACGCACTACATGGACGAGGCCGAGTTCTGCGACCGCATCGCCATCATCGACCAGGGCAAGATCGTCGCGCTCGGGACGCCGTCGGAGCTGAAGAGCCGGGTCGGAGGTGATGTGGTGACCATCACCACGCCGGACACCGCGGTCGCATCCCAGCAGATCCGCAGCGTGATGCGCCTCGAACCGGTCCAGGTCGACGGCACCCTGCAGGTCGAGGTGCCGGATTCAGCATCGTTCATGCCGCGGCTCTTCTCGGAGCTGACCGTGCCGATCACCGCGGTCAGCGCGCGCCGTCCGAGCCTCGATGACGTGTTCCTCAAGCTCACCGGTCGCGCCATTCGCGAGCAGAGCAATACATCGCTGGATACGATGCGAAACATGGGCCGCATATGGGGAGGTGGGCGGCGATGACGGAACAGGTACTGACCGCTCCGACCGTTCCGCAGACACGCGTCGGTGAACATCCGCGGCGCCACGATGCGCGCGATCATACATCATCTGGAAGTCGCGACCTGATCCGTTACTGGCGTGATCGCATGCGGGTGGTCGGATCGCTCGCGCAGCCGATCCTGTTTCTGTTCGTGTTCGGCAGCGGGCTGAGCTCATCATTGCGCGGCAGCACCGGTGGTCTCGGTGGCGCCGGGATCGTCGCTGCAGTACGTGCAGTTCATCTTCCCCGGCATCATCGGCATGTCGGTGCTCTTCACGTCGATCTTCGGCGCGATGTCGATCGTCTGGGATCGCGAGTTCGGGTTCCTGAAAGAGGTGCTCGTTGCTCCGATCCATCGCTCCGCGGTGGCGATCGGCAAGACGCTCGGTGGCGCGACGCAGGCGATGATCCAGGGGCTGGTCATCCTCATCCTCGCGCCGCTGGTCGGCGTGAAGTTGACGGTGGTCGGCGTCATGGAGCTGATCCCGGCGATCTTCCTGTTTGCCTTCGCGCTGAGCGCACTCGGGGTCGCGGTGGCGGCGCGGATGCGCACGATGCAGGGGTTCCAGATGGTGATGAACTTCCTGATGATGCCGATGTTCTTTCTCGCCGGCGCGCTCTTCCCTCTCACCGGGAACCTGCCGGCATGGCTCCTCGTGCTGACGCGCCTCGACCCGGCGAGCTACGGCATCGATGCGCTGCGGCGCATCGTGCTCACCGCATCGGGGCTGCCCTCACAGGTCGTCCACGGCTTCGAGGTCACCTCTTCGGCTGGACGGTCTCGCTCTGGGCCGAGGTGGCGGTGCTCTTCGCCTTCGGCCTGCTGATGATGAGCCTGGCCGTCTACGGATTCCGACAGCGCGACTGAAAAAAGGCCTCCTATAATGGAAAACAGAATGAATCCGACCAATCTGATCCCGTACGTCATCGAGACAACCAATCGGGGCGAACGCGGGATGGACATCTACTCGCGGCTGCTCAAGGACCGAATCATCTTCATCGGGACGCCGATCGACGACCAGGTCGCCAACGTCGTCATGGCGCAGCTGCTCTTCCTCGCCGGTGAGGATCCCGAGAAGGACATCTGGCTGTACATCAACTCCCCGGGCGGATCGGTGTATGCAGGCCTCGCGATCTACGACACCATGCAGTACGTCGAGCCGCGCGTCGGCACCATCTGCATGGGCATCGCGGCGTCGATGGCGGCGATACTGCTCGCCGGCGGTGCAGCGGGCATGCGTCTCAGCCTCCCGAACACCCGCGTGCTCATCCATCAGCCGTCGGGCGGGTTCAGCGGCCAGGCGACGGACATTCAGATCCACGCCCAGGAGATCCTGCGTGTGCGCCGTCGCCTCGACGAGATCCTCGCCCACCACACCGGCAAGGCGATCGAGGTCGTCAACCACAACTCCGATCGCGACTTCTTCATGAGCGCCGAGGAGGCCAAGGAGTACGGCCTGATCGACGAGATCATCCAGGGCCGCATCAAGAGCGGCGGATCGCCGAACGGCGAGGGAAGCAATGGTGGACGGCCGCCCGGCGCGCCGCCTGAGACGGAGACACCCCAGGCGGGTGGCGGCGCAACGGCGCACGCGTATGCCGAGACCGGACGGTCGTCGGTAGGCATGCGGACAATCCAAGGGGTATGCGGTGACTGAGCGCGACGACCGCCGGCGCCACACGCGTTGTTCGTTCTGTGGCAAGGGACAGGAGCAGGTCCGCAAGCTCGTCGCGGGCCCTGGCGTGTACATCTGCGACCAGTGCATCGACCTCTGCCAGGAGGTCCTCGAGGAGGACAACCGCTCCACGACGACCAAGCGGGCAAGCCTGGGACGATCCCCAACCCGCAGGTCATCGCAGCATCGCTCGACCAGTACGTGATCGGCCAGGAGCACGCCAAGAAGGTGCTCTCGGTGGCGGTCTACAACCACTACAAGCGCATCGCGCACGCGAAGACCAACAGCGACGTCGAGCTGCAGAAGTCCAACGTTCTGCTGGTCGGCCCCACCGGCTGCGGCAAGACGTTTCTCGCGCAGACGCTGGCGCGCATCATCGACGTGCCCTTCAGCATCGCCGACGCGACCAGCCTCACCGAGGCGGGCTATGTCGGCGAGGACGTCGAGAACATCCTGCTGCGCCTCATCCAGGCGGCCGACTTCGATATCGCGCGCGCCGAGCGCGGCATCATCTACATCGACGAGATCGACAAGATCGCCCGCAAGAGCGACAACCCCTCGATCACCCGCGACGTCTGCGGTGAGGGCGTGCAGCAGGCACTGCTGAAGATCCTCGAGGGCACCGTCGCCAACGTGCCGCCGCAGGGCGGTCGCAAGCATCCGCACCAGGATTTCATCCAGATCAACACCACCAACATCCTGTTCATCTGCGGCGGCGCCTTCGACGGCCTGGAGAAGATCATCGAGCACCGCCTCGGCAAGCGCGCCATCGGCTTCAACAGCAAGCCGCGCGGGACGCGCACCAAGGAGACCACCAAGATGCTCCGCGAGCTGCAGGCGCAGGATCTGCTGAAGTACGGGCTCATCCCCGAGTTCGTCGGCCGGCTGCCGATCACGGTGGCGCTCGATTACCTCGATGAGGAGGACATCATCCGCATCCTCACCGAGCCGAAGAACGCTTTCGTCAAGCAGTACCAGAAGTTCTTCGCGCTCGACGACGTCGAGCTGGTGTTCCACGAGGGTGCGCTGCGCGCCATCGCCGAACGCGCGCTGGCCCGTGGCACCGGCGCTCGCGGACTGAAGTCGATCATCGAGGACGTGCTGCTCAACAGCATGTTCGAGGTGCCGAGCCGTCCCGACATCAAGCGCTGCGTGATCACCGAGCAGGCAATTCTCGAAGGCGTCGAGCCGCTGCTCCTCACCGAGGAGCCCAAGCGTCGCGTCGGTGCGACCGAGGAGGCGGCGCAGGGGCGTACGGCCTGAGCGTGAGTCGACGAGCCATGGCCCTGGCCGCGGCGGCCGTGGTGGTCTTCTTCGCTGTGACTCTGATCACGCTGACGCACGTCATCACCAACAGCGCATCGGGGTGCGCGATCGCTGCGCCGGCACCGAGCCTGCCCGCCGCGCTGCGTTCGCTCGGTGGGTTTGATCAGTCGTTCGATGCGACCAATCCCGACTGAGCTGGCCCAGGTTGGCGAGAACGCGGCCGCCGCGGTGATCCCGAACCTCGACGGCGCGATCGCCCAGCTGCCGGTGAACGTGGCCGCGGCGGTGTCCGGGCAACCCGCGGCGGTGGTGGTGCCGCTCACCGCCACGGCGACGTCGCCGGGAGGGATGCGCCTGGTCGGACTGGTTTCGTTCTACGTGGGGTGCGGCGGTCGCGCGTACTTCGGATCGGTCGCCAATGTCGCATCGCCGGGGGCGTCGACGGCGGTGGCGTTCCCGACGGTCGGGGAGAGCGCAGCCGCGCAGCAGCTCGCCACCTCGACCCCGCAGCTCGTCTACACGGCCTCGCCATTCATGCCCGAATGGCGCAATGCGCAATCCGGGGCGACCATCCCGGCGGGCGAGTAGCACCCGGTCGCCCCATATACTCAATCGCCCCATGAACACGAATTTCGACTGGTCCAGCGTCGAACCGAAATGGCGCGAGCGCTGGAGCGAGCTCGGGGTCGGACATGCCGATGTCACAAGCACCAAGCCCGCGTATCGTCATCGCGCTTCCGCCGCCGAACATCACCGGTGTGCTGCACATGGGGCACGCGTCGACGTTCTCCATCCAGGACACCGTGTGTCGCGAACGGCGCATGCGCGGCTATGAGGTCGAATGGGCGCCGGGGACGGATCACGCAGCGATCGCCACCCAGAACGTCATCGAGCGGCAGCTCGCCGAGGAGGGTCTGACCAAGGAGGCATTGGGCAGGGCCGCGTTTCAGACGCGAGTCGACGCCTGGTACGAGGAATACGGCGGGCGGATCATCGAACAGATGCGGCGCATGGGATACACGTGCGACTGGGAGCGCCTGCGCTTCACGCTCGACGACCGGTACGTGCACGCCATCCGGCTTGTCTTCAAGACGCTCTTCGACGAGGGGCTCGTCTATCGCGGCCCGCGAATCGTCAACTGGTGCCCGCTGCTGCCGCTCGGCGATCAGCGACGAGGAGATCGAATGGCAGGAGCAGACCGACACGCTCTATTACCTCAAGTATCCGGTCGAGGGTGGCCAGAGCATCACGGTCGCGACGGTGCGTCCGGAGACGATGCTCGGTGACACGGGGGTCGCCGTCGCACCCGGTGACTCGCGCTACGAAGTCGCTCATCGGCAAGCACGTCACGCTGCCGCTCACCTGGCGGGTGGTGCCCATCATTGCCGATGAGGCGGTGCGACCGGAGTTCGGCACCGGTGCGCTCAAGGTGACCCCCGGTCACGACCCGACCGACTACGAGATCGGGGCGCGCCATTCTCTGCCGATCATCAATGTCATCGCGCTCGATGGAACCATGGACGTGCCTGGCGCTTCCCCAATTCCACGGCATGCCGGTCGAAGAGGCGCGAACCGCCGTGGCCGACGCTTTGCGCGCATTGGGCGTGCTGGTCAAGGAGGAGCCGTACACGCACGAGGTCGGGTACTGCGACCGCAGTGGGACGTTGCTCGAGCCACTCGTCAGCGAGCAGTGGTGGGTCCGGATGGCGTCGCTTGCCGCTCCAGGGATCGGAGCCGTCGAAAGTGGGGAGATCACGTTCCATCCCGCGCGATACACCGACGTGTACCTGCACTGGATGCGGAACATCAAGGACTGGTGCATCAGCAGGCAGATCTGGTTGGGACACGCCATTCCGGTGTCGACGTGTGGCAATGGTCATCGCTTCGCGTGGATCGATCCACCGACCAGCTGCACGGAGTGCGGCGACACCGCGCTCACCAACGACCCCGATGTGCTCGACACCTGGTTCAGCAGTGGGCTCTGGCCATTTGCGATCTTCGGGTGGCCCGAACAGACACCGGACCTCGAGAGGTTCTACCCGACCGACCTCCTGGTCACGGGGCGCGACATCATCTTTCTCTGGGTCTCCCGAATGATCATGACCGGCATCAAGTTCACGGGGCGAATCCGTTCAGCGACGTGCTGATCTCCAGCACCATCCAGGCAACCGACGGATCGCGCATGAGCAAGTCGAAGGGCAACACGGTCGACCCGCTCGACCTCATCGACAAGTTCGGCGCCGATGCGGTGCGTGCATGGGCCGCAGCGGTGTCGACCAGTGTCCAGGACATGCGCTTCGACGAGGATCGGATCGCCTCCTACCAGCGGTTTGCCAACAAGCTGTGGCAGGTGACCCGCGGATTTCTCGTCGCCAAGGTCGGCAACGGGTCGATCGCCGATCTCGACGTCCATCCGCCCAAACCGGAGACGTTGCGTCCCGAGGATCGCTGGATGCTCGCCGAGCTCGCCACGGCGGTGCGTACGTGCGACGCAGGGTTCACCGCCTACCGATTCCATGAAGCCGTCGACGCGCTGTACGACACCACCTGGCATTCGTTCTGCGACTGGTACGTCGAGATCATCAAGCTGCGCCTCGCGGACGCCGGCGACCACGAATCGCGTCGCGCCGCGGTATGGACCGCAGTCACGACTCTCGACGTGCTGCTCCGGCTGCTCCATCCGTTCATGCCGTTTGTCACCGAGGAGTGCGCACAGCAGCTGCCCAACGCGGCGCCCACGCTGCAGCACCGGTCGTGGCCGGCGGAGGATCCGCTCTGGACCGAGGCCGCAACCGCCGCAGCGCATCACGAGATCGCCGAGGCCATCGAGCTGGTGAAGCGCATCCGGGCGCTGGGACACAGCCACAAGGTTCCGCGCGGCGCCCGCGACCGGATTCGCATCGCCGTCCGCGATGGCGAGGGCCGGGGCATCAACAAGCACATCAGCCGCCTGATCGGCGGCCTTGTCCCTGGCGGCTGTCGTCGAGAGCCACGGGCGTGGCCTCGATCCAGCTGTCGTGGTTTCGGGTAGTCTCCACGCCGAGGTGGTGATCGCCGACACCGCCGCCGACGCAAGTGCGACCGCACGTCAGATCGGCATGCTCGAGGCAAATGTGTCGCGGTTTCAGGCACAGCTCGCGAACCCGGCGTTCGTGAACGGGGCACCGGCCCAGGTTGTGGACGAGACGCGCCGCCGCCTCGCCGAGGCCCAGGCACAACTGGATCTGCTGCGCCGAGGCCCGGCAGGAGGAGTCATCGATGCTGCTGGTTGACCTGGGAACCCTGCTCACCGCGGTGATCGCAATCGTCATCGCCTACCTGGTGGTGCTTTGGCTGGCACTCGCGTTCTACGTGGTCCGCGACGCCCGCCGGCGCACGACGTCGCCCGGCTTCACGCTCTTCGCGATGCTGCTCGGCTTCGTGCCGCCGTTCCTCGGCGCGCTCATCTACTTCATGGTTCGGCCGCCCCTGACCATGGAGCAGGTTCGGTCCCTTGCCATCGAGGAGCAGGTGCTGCTGGAGCCGCCGGTCGAGGGGATCCCAACCCGGCCCTGCCCGACGTGCGGACGGGAGATCGAGCAGGAGTTCATCCTCTGCCCGTACTGCAGGACGCAGTTCGCCCGCCGATGCACCGGCTGCGATCGCAGCCTCCGGCTGGGCTGGGGCGTCTGCCCGTACTGCGCCACCGAGGTCGGAGCGCCGGCGCTGGCCCGTACCGGGAGGTAGCGCCACCATGCTGGGCGGCGGGCTCCAGCTGGCGCTCAGCCCCGCCCCGTTGATCGTGGCGGCGCTCGTCGTCTTCGCGCTCACGCCGGAGCAGGCCCGGGTCGCTCGCGCGGTTGCCGCCGTGGGCATCGCCGCCACGATCGCGATGCTCGCCGTCGAGGTCGCGTTCCTCAACGGGAGCGGTCGCATCGAGACGTCGCTCGGGACCCCGGTCGCGGGAATCACCTACCTGCTCCGTCTCGAACTCCCCGGCGCGATCCTGGGTCTTGCGGCCGCGGCAGCCGGCCTCCTGCTGCTCTTCGAGGGTGATCGTCGGACCCGCGAGGTGGCCGCGGTGCTCGTCTGCTTGACCGGCACCACCCTGGCGGCGCTTGCCGGCAACGTCGTGATGCTCGTGGGCGGGATCGAGATCGCCGGCGTCGGGACGCTGCTCATGACCAGCGCTGCGCGAGGGAGGCCGGGACGCGGCGGGCTGGTTGCGATCGCTATCGAACACCTCGCGTCACTCGGACTGCTCGTCGCCGGCGTCCAGCTCCTCAGCGATGCGGGAACCACCGATTTCGCGGTGATCCCAGCAGGGGCGATGGGTGCGACCGTCGCCTGGCCATGGGCTGCTGCGGGGGTGGTACGCCTGCTGTCGCCGGCGTTCGTGCCGATCCGAGGAACCCGGACCCCGACCGCCGCGTGGGCAACCACCGCTGCGATCCCGTGCGGCGCAATCGTGCTGCTGCGCCTGCGTGAAGCCGCCGCCGGTCCACTTCCCGAACAGGTCACGATCGGGCTGGCGACGGTCGGGGGAGTTGCAGCCCTTGTGGCAGTGGCAGTGGCGCTGTGGCGCTCGAGGATGCCGGTGCTCGCCGGCAGGGCGCTCTGTGTCGTGGCTGCGGCGCCGGTGGTGGCGCTCACCGGTATTGCGGGACCATCGGCGGGCGCCGCCATCGCCGCCGGCATCTGCTCGCTGATGCTGGTGACGGCCCTGACCCCCGCATGGGAGCAGGTTGGACGCGGGCGGGGGGGACCGCACTCGCGGCGCTCGCTCTCGGTGCCGCCGGGTCGCTGCCTCTCGGGTTCGGGATCACCGCGCTGATCCTGGAGCTCTCGGCAACCGTCTCGGTTGGACGGCCCGGAGCCGCGCTGCTCGCCGCGCTCGGCCTGTCCGGATGTCTCGGGGCCGCCGCCGCGGTCCGAGCTGCCGCGATGATCGTCACGGAGAAGGACGACGGGTCACGGACGCGCTACCCGTCGGTGCTCGCCACGGCGGCCGCGGTCGTGTCCGTGGTCGCCGCGATCGTGCCGGGCACGGTGGCGACCTCGGTCCTCGCATCACTCAGCTCGGGCGGCCTGACCGAGCCGATCGGCGCGGCGGCGATCCGGGCCACCGCCGGGGATTGGTCAGGCGGGTACATCCTGGTCGCGTTCGTCATCGTCGCGGCGGGAGCGTGGTCATTCGCGACGCTCATGGGCTGGGCGCCGGCGACGCGGCCGTCTGAGGGGGTCCGGCCGCTTTCGGCCACTCGAGCCGTCGGTCTCAGGGTGGTCAGACGCCTCCGTCCGGTCGCCCTTCGCGGCAATGCGTTCCTGCACCTGACCGATGACTGGCTGGTGATCCAGCCGCAGCTGATGGTGGTCCTCGGGGGAGCCGTCGCGCTGATCCTGCTGTTCCAGCTGATCCACTGATGGGTGTTTCCGCGCCGCTGCTCTCCGTCGCGGGTGTGATCGCAGCGGTTGCTGCGATCATGGTGGATGGCAGGCGGGCGGTGGCGATCGCGGTCGTGCTTCTCGCGGCAGGGCTGGCTCCGAGCGCCGCGACCTTCGGTGGCGCGCCCGGGGTGGCGGTGCTCGCCGGATGCGCGGTCGCCGCGGTGCTGCTCGCCTGGGTCGGATGGCTGGGCGGACGCGTCCTGCCCTGGCTGTCAGGGCTGGACCCGATGATCCCCGCGTTCGCTCCGCCGGACCGGCTGTTCGGTCCGCGGAGCACGCGCGCCTTCGGGGCTGCCGCCGCGATTCCGGTCGCCTCCTGGGTGAGCTTCAACGTCCCGGTCGGTCAGGTGACCGTGTCCGAGGGCTTGCTCTTCCCGATCGCCTACGCCTGGGTGTGCGGCATCGTGCGCCTGCTGGTTTCACGCACCGTGGAAGACCTCGCCGTCAGTGTCGCCATGATCGGCATCTCGACAGCCACCGCCTGGCTGCTGCGCAGCGGCACCGATTCCTTCGGCGGAGCGGTGCTGGCGTGCCTGGCCGCTCCCCTCGCGGCGTTCCTCGCGGGATGGCTCAACGGCCGGAGCTCGCGGCGCCCCCGTCCTCTCGTCGAAGCTGAAGCGTGAACCCGCTGGTCATCGCCGCCGGATGGCTCGTGCTCGGCCTCGTGGCCTCGGCAGTCCTCCGCCGCCGCACCGCGCGGCTGGTGGCGATCGTCCCGCTGGTCGGGGCGGCGTTGACCTTCTCTGCACACAGGTCGTCGTCGCCCGCGGTGCCGCTGGGCGCCCTGAGCGGGATCACCGGTCTCGACCGAGCCGGCCAGGGGGTGCTGATCGCAGCCGCGCTGTCGATGGTCCTCGTGATCCTGCTCCAGCCGTCGATCGACCCGGCGATCGGGAGGAGCATCGGTGTCGTCGGCGCAGCCGCAGTCGTTGCGATGTCGAGCAGCAACCCGCTGGTCACGGGTCTCGTCCTGACCGCGGCGGTCGCGACCCTGGTCCTGCGCTGGATTGCGCAGTCCCCGGGAAGGGTGACCCTCGCGGCCGGCCGCGTCGCCGGAACCGGCACCGCCGCGATCGTCGCTGCCTCACCGTTGCTGCCGCTGACCGGGTTCACCACCGGGGATCGGCCCGTCGTGGTCGCGGCCCTGCTCGCGACCGGGGTTGCCGCGCTCCTCGCCGTCTACCCCCTCGGGGGCTGGGCGGCCGGGGCCATGCGGACGCTCCGCCCCGTGGAGATCGCCCCGTGGCTGATCCTGCTGGTGCCGGTCGTCCTGGTCATCGCCGAGCGCATCCCCGGGGGAATCCTCGGCACGGGAACCCCGGTCTTCGAGCACGTTCTCCTCGTTGCAGGCCTGGGCAGTGCCGTCTGGGGCGGCATCTGGGCTGTTCGCGGCCCCGAATCGATGCGCTACGGCCGCGTGTTCATGGCGGACATCGCGCTGTGCGTCGCCGCGGTCGAGGGAGCCCCGGTCTCGCCGGCGATCACCGGCGCACTGGTGATCGTGCTTTCCCATCTTGCCCTCTCACCCATCCTGCTTCGATCCCGAAAACTCCGGGCTGCTGTGGCCGCGGCGGGTGGCCTGGGCGCTGCTCAGCGGCGTTCCGCCGTCGCCGGCCTTCTGGGGCCGCCTGCTGCTCCTCGAGGCACTCGCTGCCGGCAACGTCGGCTCAACCATCGCGGCCACGATCGCGATCGGCGCGATCTTCATCGCGGCAGTCCTGGCGTGTGCTGCCCGGGTTCGACCGGTGATGACGCCGGCCTGGCCCGAGCGCCTGTCTGACCTGGCAGCGTGGCTGCTGGTCGCCCTCGGCATCGCGATCGGCCTCGCGCCACAGTCCCTCTCCGTTTTCGTCTTCGGGCACTGACGCGGTGGACCCACTCGGCCTGCTCCTCGAAGTCGTCGCTCTTGCCGTGTATCCCGGAGGGCTCTTCCTCGGGGCGCTGGCCTGGATCACCTGGCGGGGTGCGGGCTTGCCCCGCGGCGCCCCGCCGGACGCCCGCGGACTTGCCGCGATCGCCGCGGCGATCGTCGGCGCGGCGATGGCGCCCCTGCCCGGGACACCCGCGGCATCGCTCCCTCCCCCTGGAGGCGCGACGCCCAACCTGGTCGCGGCCGTCCTCCTGGTCGTCGTCGCCGGGTCGCTGATCGCCCCCGACCCCTGGTCGCGCAGGCGCCGCCTCCTGGTGGCGGTCGGTGGGATCTCGATCGTCCTCCTCGGGCTGGTCGCAGCCTCATTCTCGACCACCGACATCTCCGGGGCGACCGGTGCCACCGACGCGGTGGCTCGCGTGCTCACCGTCGCGGGCGTGCTGGTTGCGCTGCCGATGGTGGTCAAACCCCAGTCCGCCACCGGGTCGGTGGGAGCGCGCTCAATCGTCGTGGCCGCGTCGCTCGTGGTGGTGCTGGCCATCGTCATCCCTCCCGCGCAGCGGTGGCCGGTGGCGCCCCTGTGGGTCGTCGGGCTGGTGGTGGGGGTGGGTCTCTATGCCGTGCTCCTCAGGCTCGCGCGAGCTGCCGCCCAGCGGGAGCATCCTTCGCTTGTGGCCATGGCCTTTGCGTGCTCGATCGCGGCATCGGTGACGTCGGTCATCGCCGCGCGCCCATAAAGCGTTGTGCGTGAACGCCGACTTCATCAACTGGGCATCGCGTCGCGGTGCTAGCATGGAACGTGAGTTGGCGCGAGATTTCGATGCGGCCGTTGTTTACGTGAACGCCACATGATTGGAATCGTTCTCGCGTCCCGGTCGCCTCGCCGGCGCGAGCTGCTGACCCGGGCCGGGATCCGTTTCCGGATCATGGAGCCCCCCGAGGACGTCGCCCTTCCGGCCGGTGTCAGCGCCGAGCTGGCGGTGCAGCTGGTCGCGCGGCAGAAGGCGGTGGCGGTGAGCAAGCTCGTCCCGGCCGGGACCTACGTGCTCAGCGCCGATACGATCGTGGTGGGTCCTCGCGGCCCGCTCGGCAAGCCGCGCACGCCCGAGATGGCGCGCGAAATGCTCAACGATCTCCGCGGCAAGCGTCACACGGTGCTCACCGGCGTGTGCGCGATGTGCACCGAGAGCGACCGTGAGGCCCTCGGAGTGAGCCGGTCCGCGGTCAAGTTCTGCGACTTCACGGATGACGCCCTCGACATGTACGTCGCCTCGGGGGAGCCGCTCGATCGCGCCGGCGCCTATGCGATCCAGGGCGGCGGCTCGGACTTTGTCGAAGCCGTGGCCGGACGCATCGACACCGTCATCGGCCTCGACGTCGGCCTGGCGCTCCGTCTGCTCGGCGAGATCGGCTATCCGGATCCGCTCCCGCGGACGACCGACATCATGCTGACCGCTTCGCGGCAGCGGCGTCCGCTCGCGCCGCTTCGCACCGCCTCCAGGGTCTGACCGTTTCGCCGAGCTCGCGGAGCAGGCGGGTGCGGGCACTGGCGTCGCACCTGACGGGCATCCTTGCCGTCTCGATTCTGGCACCCCTCGCACTGCTCCTCACGTCGTGCAGCACCGAGGCGGCGCAGCTCTCGGTGACGCTCAGCTCGAGCTTCGGCGCCTCCTTCACTCCTGGGACCACCGATGCGGATTTCGAGATCACGGTGCACAACCTGGGTCCGGGCAACGCCTCGGGCGTCGTCATCCATGCGGTGCTGCCGGCCGGTTTCCAGTACGCCGCCACCAACTTCATCAACAGCAACGGCGCCGCGCGCACCACGCCCGAGGACGCGCAGGTTGGCGGAGGAAACCCGCAATGGGGCGTCTGGTCGCTCTCCTCGCCAACCTCCCCGAACGGCACGACCGACTACGCGAACGTCACGATCGATTTCTCGGTCAACATCGTCGCCCAACCAAACACATACTCGCTCGCCGCCGAGGTGATCGACGACAGCCTCACCGACACCGTGCAGAGCCGTCCCATTTCGATTGCCGTCAACGCCGCGCCGCGCCTGGGAATCGCCGCATCGGTCGGACCGACGTCGGTGCATCCCGCGGGTCAGGTCACGTATCGGGTCACGGTCATGAACAAGGGGACCGGCATCGCGCCCACGGTCGACGTGCTGGTCACGCTTCCCCCGGTGCTCCAGTACCAGTCGACGATCATGCCCTTCGGCGGGAACTCATCCGTGGAGTCGCTGATCGCGCCCGTCAAGGGTTCGTACGTCGTCTTCTATGGGGGCTTCGAGTTACCTCCGCAGACATCCCTCGGGCCGGGCACGCTCACCATCGAGTTCATCGCGCAGTGCATCCCCAACCCCGGGAAGGGCGTGTTCCCCATCCAGGTCTCGGTCACCGACGCGTCGCGTGACCACGTGACCATCGTCAACGCAGCCCCGCTCAACGTCTTCAGCTCCTGATTTCATCGCGTTCGCGAAGGCCTCGCACCCCGCTCACGTGGTAACCTCGCGTATCGCGCCCGGTATCAGCCGGCGTTCCTCAGTGGAGTGAACCCGCTCCCGGCGAGAGAGGCATATGTACGCAATCCTTCAACACGGCGGTCACCAGTATCGTGTCGCTTCCGGCGACCGGATCCTTGTCGATCGCATTCCCGTCGAGGTCGGTTCGACCGTGACCCTCGAGTCGGTCCTACTCATCGGTGACGGCGCCGAGACCGATGTCGCCAAGGGCTCGCCCGTCGAGGCGTCGGTCACCGCGACGGTGGTCGCGCACCGGCGCGGCCGCAAGATCCGGGTCTTCACCTACAAGCCCAAGAAGCGCCACCGGCGCACCCTCGGGTACCGCAGCCAGCTGACCGAGCTGCTCATCGAAGAGGTTGGGCGTGGCAAGCCGGCAGCCAAGCCGAAGGCATCCGCTCCGAAGCGCGCGGCCGCACCCAAGGCCGCAGCCAAGGCCGATCCGATCGAAGCAGAGGCCGAGGCGGTCGCGACCGAGGCAGCCGCCATCGCCATCGAAGCCGAGGTCGCCGAGGCTGAGATCGCAGCCGCCGAGGAAGCAGTCGAGGACGCGGTGGAGGCCCAGGTGGAAGCGGCCGCCGCCGAGAAGCCGGCGGCGCCGAAGCGAACCAGGACACCGAAAGCCAAGAAGGAACCAGCCGATGGCGCATAAGAAAGGTGGCGGGAGCTCCCGCAACGGACGCGACTCCAAGGCGAAGCGCCTCGGCGTGAAGCGCCACACCGGCGAGGTGGTTCTGGCGGGCAGCATCCTGGTCCGTCAGCGCGGCACCAAAATCCTCGCGGGCGAGCACGTCGGCGTCGGCCGCGATCACACGCTCTTCGCCCTGCGCACCGGCACCGTTGCCTACGATCACACCGGCCACGACAGGACTCGCGCCAATGTCCGCGCGATGCCGATCTTCTCGGTCGGCGAGATGATCGAAGAGCCCGACGAGGAGCCGGTCACAGCGACCGGCTGAGCCACGGCCACTCGCGGCTCGCCCTTCATCGACGAAGTCGACATCGATGTGGCGGCGGGATCAGGCGGGCGGGGAGCGGTGAGCTTTCGCCGCGAGAAGTACGTCCCCGACGGCGGTCCGGATGGGGGCGACGGTGGGCGCGGCGGTGACGTGCTGGTCGTGGCGGACTCCACGGACACCACGCTGTCCGGCTTCCGCGAGCGGCGTTCGTTCCATGCCGAGGATGGACGCGCCGGAGGCGGTGGCAAGCGCTCCGGTCATCAGGGCACGGACCTGACCCTGCACGTCCCCATCGGGACGATCGTTCGCGAAGGCGACGTCGTGCTCGCCGACCTCGACCGGCCCGGAGCCGTCGCACTCGCGGCCCGCGGCGGACGTGGGGGTCGAGGCAACACCCGGTTCGCCACCGCCACCCGGCAGGCACCGCGCGCCGGCGAGCTCGGCGATCCTGGGGAGAAGCGCCACATCCGCCTCGAATTGCGCCTCATCGCCGACATCGGCCTGGTCGGGCTGCCGAATGGGGGCAAGTCGACGCTGCTGGCGGCGCTGACCGGCGCACAGCCCAAGATCGCCGCGTACCCGTTCACCACGCTCCATCCGAACCTCGGCGTCGCCGAGCTCCAGGGTGGACACACGCTCGTGCTGGCCGACGTGCCCGGGCTCATCGAGGGTGCCAGCCACGGCGCCGGCCTCGGCCTCGAGTTTCTCCGTCACCTCGAACGCACGCGCACGCTGGTTCACGTCGTCGACGCCTCCGCCGGCGCCGAGGCCGCGCGCGCCGCGCTCGCGACCGTTGGCGCCGAGATCGAGGCGTACAGCCCCGAGCTCGCCGGACGTCCATCGGTGATCGCGTTCAACAAGATCGACATTCCCGAGGGCGCCGACGCAGCTGATCAGCTCGCAGCCGAGTATCCCGGAGTCGTTCCGGATCTCCGCACAGCGCGGCGACGGGTGCGCGGAATTGCTCCTCGCCGCCGCGGAGCTGGCGGGTCGCGTGATTCGCGATGCGCCGGGACCGGCGCCGCCGGGGCTGCACCGCGTCTACCGACCCCGGCCGCGGCGCGTGGTCACCACCGACGTGGTCCGCGAGGACGACGGGTACAGGGTGGTCGGCGAGCTCGTCGAGCGCATGGTCGGTCGCATCGACCTCGAGAACGACGAGGCGGTGGCTCGCCTGCAGCGAAAGTTGCGTGCCGCCGGCGTCGACGCGGCGCTCGCCGCCGCGGGGTGTCGTGAGGGCGACACGGTCCTGATCGGCGGGGGCGAGTTCACCTACACCGACGTCGGGCTCGCGTGACGTCCGCGATCGTCTTCGGGGGGACGTTCGACCCGGTGCACAACGGCCACCTCGCCATCGCGACTCAGGCTCGCGAGGCCATCGGCGCCGAGGAGGTGTGGTTCGCTCCCGCGGCACTTGCGCCGCTGCGAGATCCGCCATCCGCCACCCCCCAGGAGCGCCTCGAGCTCCTCGAGGCGGCGTGCTCCGCATCGGGTGAGCCAGGGCTCCGGGCGCTCGACCTGGCGATACGTCGCGGGGGCTTCTCGTACACCGCGGACGTCATGGACGCGCTACGGGCCGAGCATCCCGATGCCGACCTCACGGTCCTGCTCGGCGCTGACGCCGCTCGAACCATCAACGCCTGGCATCGAGCCGCCGACCTGCTGCGCACCGAGCACTTCGTGATCGTCAATCGGAGCGGCGCGGAGCCGCTGTGCGCCGCTGAGGCAGAACGTCTCGGCTTCGCTCCCGGCCGCATGACCCTGCTCACCGTCCACTCGCCCGAAGTCAGCGCGACCGAGGTCCGATCGCGCTGTCTGCGAGGGGAGTCGATCGAGGGCCTGGTTCCGGAGGTCGTGGCCGGCCTCATCGCACGGAAAGGGATGTACCAGCAGAATCGAGACGATGCATAATGCGAAGCGGATGACCTCCACGGACCTGGCCGGCATCATCGCCGCCGCAGCAGCCGACAAGAAGGCGCGTGACGTGGTGGTGCTCGACATCCGGGGCAAGACGACCATCGCCGATTATTTCGTTATCTGCGAGGGCGACACTGACCGTCAGGTTCGTGCCATCACTGACAATATCACCGATGTCTGCAAGCAGCATGGGCTGCGCGCGCTCGCGGTCGCGGGCCTCAAGGACGCGTCCTGGGCGTGCGCAGACTTCGACGCCGTGATCGCCCATGTCTTCCTCCCCGGGGAGCGCACCTTCTACGACCTCGAGGGGCTGTGGGGCGACCCGGCGGGCGAGCGCGCCGTCTGACCTGAGCGGTCTCGCGAGGGTTATCCGGTGAAGGGTTGGGGCGGGTGGATGATCGCCGTCGTCAGGTTGAGCAGCGCAAAGAGCAACGACGCGGCGCTGAACGCGATCGCCAGCCAGAGCACGACCTTCTCGACGATCATGTGGTCGCGGCCGCCGATCGACATCAGCGGCGGGACGACCAACCCCAGCGCCGCCCCGGCGATGAGGCCGCCGATATGAGCGTAGTTGTTGATGTCCAGCGATGGTCCGAACACGAACGTGAGCACCACATTGAGGACGATCACCGTCACCGCGTAATTGCGCACCGTGTGAGTGATCCCGACGGGTACGTTCTTGCCCTGCACCCTCCCGAGCATGAGCAGCAGTCCGATCAGACCGGCGATACCCCCTGACGCACCCAGCGAGATGGTGTTCGCCTGGATGCCCGGCAGGGTCGGTCCCACCGTGCTCACCGCGACCCAGAGCAGACCCCCGGCGATGGCTGTGATCAGGAAGACACCGAGGAGCACGAGCCGCCCGTAGAGCTGCTCCACCAGCCTGCCGATGAAGAGCATCGCGATGCTGTTGAAGAGCACGTGATAGACGTTGCTGGGGTCGTGCAGGAAGGCGCTGCTCACAAAGCGCCACCAACTCACCGAGCACCCCGGGCTCAAACCGATCAGCGACAGGTCCGCATTGGGCAGCGCCCCCCACGTGCAGATGTCGGGTCCGCTGTTCGTGGGATGCAGCGTCATCGTGGCGTACTCGAGGATCCAGATCAGCACGAACGCCGCGATCAGCCCGTAGGTCATGTACGGCTGTGTGACCATCGCTCGTCGAACCGGCGCCACATACCCGCCGGCCACCGACTGGCGCTCGGCAAGATCGACGGCGGCGAGCGTCGGCACCGGCGCCCCATCGTGCACGGCGCGAACGCGCGAGCGCAGCTCACCGACGGACGGCAGGCCGGGTGGGATCGGGAGCACCGCGCCTGCGGTGGCGTTGACCGGGTCGATCCACGCCACACCGAGGCGAACCGGGTCACCCGGTGTGGTTGACGCCGACAGCGTGCCGGCCAGCGGACCGAGCGCGATCAGCAGGATGTCGCACACCTGCGCCCCCTGCTGACGGAGGCGGTCGAAGCCCCAGCGTCGCGCCATGTCGCATCGTGCGGCGAGATCGGAGCCGGCCATGGCTGGGTCGGCCGGCGGCTCGTAGAAGGCGACCAGCGCGGCGCGAGGGCCGTTCCACATCGCCGCCGCGAGCACGTAGTGGCCGAGCATCTCCCCGAGGCGTCCGTCGCGCGCATCGGCAAGCCGGAGACGGTACCGGGTCACGAGGTCCATGGCGATCGCGAGCGCGACCGGGTGGGGTCCCGGCGGCGGCGCGGCGTAGGTGGGTGGAGCCGCGTCCGTCACTCGGTTCAGTCTACCGATCGCACGCTGCGACACCCCCGGTGGCTGCGGCGCTGATGGGCTATGGTCACGCCGTGCCACCACTGCGGAGTGCTGCGACAACTCATCCGAAAATAACTCTCGGTGCCCTGTATCGCTGTCTGCTCGAACGGATCGACACGTCGCTCGGCATGCGGGTCGGCATCCACTTCGAGGAGCGGACGTCGATGGTCATTGAGCCTTCCGTCCCAGGCGCTGAGCTGAGGCGCATCGAGCAACGCACCTTCGACGCCGACCTCGCCGTCCGCGGCGGGAACGTCATGTGGGCGACGCTCACCGCGGGGGCGACCGGTGCCGAGAGGCTCGTGATCCGCGTCGCGCAAGCCGATGGCACCAGCCGGTACTCGATCGCCGGCAGTGGTTTCGGCGACCTGCGCGTGGCGCCGGATCTCTTCCGGCTCGATGCGTTCGGCGAGCGGCTCGACGGCGTCGAGGTGGACGACGCCGTCATCGCCCCGGAGACGCCGGACGGCTCGGGCCGGATCGTCATCGACGCGGAGATCGACGGTGACAGCTTCAGCCGGCTGCTCCGCGCGTTCGGCGGCGGCGAGCCGGGAAACGTCGAGCTGCCCCTCCTGTCGCACTCGGCCGTGCTCTCAGCCGGCTCCGACGTGACCCTCGACTACTGGTGGTCGCTGCTCGGCCTGGACGAGGTCGAGGGCCGCCCGGCGCGGAACAACGTGGTCATCTGCCATGTGCACGCGTCGTTTGCGCCCCTTACCGGCGACGAGCTGGGCGGCCCAATCGACGCCGACCCTGAGCTTCCGGTCCTCGAGGACATCGACGCGGTGTGGGAGCTGGCCCGCCAGCGCAGGGTGGGCTCGTAGCGGGCTAGTGGGCCGGTGGCGTCGGGAGGGGCGTTGGTGTCGGGCCGCCACCGGGGCTCGGGCTCGGGGATGGGTTGGGGTTGGGGGGCGGCGGCGGTGGTGCCGCGGACGGTCCGGCGTAGGTGCAGGTCTCGGTGGGCTGCGGCGTCGGGTTGTAGTACGTGCAGTTGGTGCTGGCGCCCGGCTGGGTGCCGGGGAGGTAGAAGTTGGCGTCGTCGCCCGGGCCGCCGCCAGGTCCGACGACGACATCGGCGGGCTGCTTGTACCAGGTGTCTGGGACGCCCTTCAGCGCCGCGGACATGTACGCGTGCCAGATGGGGGCCGCGCCGCTGTACCCGGAGACGACGCCGTCGAGGTGGCCGCAGTTTGGGTCGCTGGGGTGCAGTGGCTTGAGACCGTAGTGCGCCAGGTCTCGCGGGCTGAAGGGGTACGTCCAATCATTCGTACCCTCAACGGTGTTGCCCCGCGCGATCTGTCTTCTCATGTACGAGTAGTCCTTCGGCTGGAGGCAACTGCGCTGCGCGTTTCCGACCCAGACAGCGGTGAGGAAGTTCGGCGTCCACCCGACGGTGAGGTTGTCCATGAAGAAGTCGGCGGTTCCGGTCTTTGCACTCACCCGGCGCGATCCAAGGGTCAGATACCCGTTGCGTCCGAACTCGCGAATCCGGTTGTTGTCGTTGCTCGTGATCTCATCCATGATGTACGCGACGTTGGCAGGGATCACCTGGTGTCCCGCTGCCGCCGGGTCGTACGTGAACACCGTCTGTCCCGTCATCTGGGCGACGATCCTGGTCACCGGCATGGGATTGTGCTGGACGCCGAGATCGCCGAGCGTGGCCGCCCCGTCGGCGAGGTCGAGCAGGGTGATGCCACAGGTGAGCGATCCGAGTGTCGCCGCCCACTGGGTGGTGGTCGGCCAGTTCACGTAGGTCTGGCCATTGAAGCGGCAGTTTTGATTGAGCGACTGCACGCCCATGGAGAGCTCAGTGTTGGCGATGTACTGCGTGCCGGTCGCGTACTCGGTCTTGACCGCCGGGATGTTGAAGGAGTTCCCGAGGCAGAGCCTCAGCTCGCACACTCCGTGAAGGTGGCGGTCATCGTCGTATGGTGAATACGGGGGTGTCCCGGGGAATTTGTAGTAGCTGTCGAGGATCGGCGTCGTCATCGTGAACTTGGTTGATGCGATGGCGGTCGTGTACGTGAACAGCTTGGTGGTGGACCCCATGTTGAGCTGAACGGCCGCGGCCTCATTGACCTGTCCGTAGTACGGGTCGGCGTAGTTCCAGCTCCCCACCATGGCGAGGACCTCGCCGTTCTGGGGATCCAGGCTCACCAGTGCACCGTCCCCCATGTTTTCGGCAACTCGCTCTTTGGCCACCAGATTGTGAACGGTGGTATCGGCGAGATTCTGCTTCGCCTGGTCGATCGTCGTCTGAATCTCGTAGCCGCCTGGGCTCGCGTACTGCGGGAAATACTGGTTGAGGTAGGTCTCGAGGTACGAGATGAAGTCGGGATCGTACGTGGGCTCGGATTCAGTCCACGAATGGACGCTGAGCTTCTCGTTGTACGCGGCGGCGCCCTGTGCCTGGGTGATGAAGCCGCTCGCCTGCATCGCCTGCAGGACCGCCTTCTGGCGAGACTTGGCGCGCGGGTTGATGGCCTCCCCGGGGTCCCGGAGCAGGGGGTTGTACGCGGTCGGTGACTGCGGCAGACCGGCGAGCATCGAGGCCTGGGCGAGGTCGAGCTGGTTGGCGGGCTTGAGAAAGTACAGCTCGGCGGCGCTGCCGATCCCGACCGCAAAGTTCCCGTAGAAGATCCGGTTGACGTACATGTCGAGGATCTCGTTCTTGGTGAAGTTGAGCGCGATCTCGTTGCCGAGCACGATCTCCTTGATCTTGTAGTCGATGCTCTGGGGTGGATCCGCGCCCCCGTAGAGGCTGATCTTGGCGAGCTGCTCGGTGATCGTCGAACCGCCCTGGAGCGAGGCGCCGTGATGGGTCACGTCGGCAATACCCGAACTCCACCAGGCGGGCGAGGTCCCACGAGCCCTCGGTGTAGAAGTTGTGATCCTCGATGGCGACGATCGCATCCTTGAAGTACGGCGAGATCTGGCTCAGATCCTCGTGGATATGCCGGTAGCCCTCGTTGTGGAAGACGTGGATCAGGCCGCCCGCGTTGTCGTAGACGTTGGTGTCGATCTGCGGCTCCATGTTGGTGATCGTCGCCGCGTCGGGGAGCTGTCCCTTGTACGCGTTGTAGCCGGCGAACACCGCGCCGACCGTGCCCGCGCCGATGGCTGCGAAGACGGTGATCGCGATCAGGACGATTCGAAGAACGCGTCCCCGCTTGCGGGGCGTGCGCAGGTGGCGGTACGCGCTGGCCCGCCGGCGGCGGAGCTCGGCACGAGCCGCGGCCTCGGCGGCGCCGATGCCCGGGTTGTTCGAGCCGGTGGCGCGCATCGGGGTGCGGGAGCCGTTCGGCAGGCCGGCCCGGCGGCGCCGGGCTTCCGGGCTCTGGTCGAGGCTCACGCCGGAACCGTCGAATGCATGTGCGAGATCGTCTCCTGACTCCTCGGCGCCGTGGCGCGACGGCAGTGCTGTCGAGGTCCCCGATGAAACGTCACGGCGCCGGCCGGGTTACGCCGGACGCATGGCGACGGCCAGGAGGAACAGCGCCGCGAAGAGGGCGACGATGGCCGCTCCGGCGAGGAGCGCGCCCGGACCCTCCTCGATCCAGAAGGGCCCAACGCGGCGCCTGCCGGGGGCGCCTTCGTCCAACGGTACTGCCATCGCCTCCAACCGTACCAGCAGGGTCCCTGGAACGGTCGTATGACAATCCGCCACGCGTGCCGGGAGGGCAAACCGGCCCATGACACAATCGGACGTCGATGGCAGTGATTGCGCCTGTGACCGCGCCCGTCTCCAGTCCGATCGCGCTGCCTCCGGCTCCGAGGACCGCTGAGGAGACCGGGCTGCCATTCAGCTTTGTCTGCGACCTCGTCCTCAAGGTCCTCTATTTCAACGGCAGCATGCTCGGTCGCGACATCGCCAACCACCTCTGCCTGCCGTTCTCGTTCATCGACACCACCTCGCGATTCCTCGCTGACGAGGGCTACTGCTCGTCGACCGGCGTGCACACCGCGAACCTCGATCCGGGCGAGCCGATCAACGCGGGCATGCAGCACATGATCTCGACCACCGGCCGGCAGCGCGCCCGCGAACTGCTCGAGATCAATCAGTACGCCGGCCCCGCGCCGGTGCCCATCGCTGACTACACGGCGATGGCCGAGCGCCAGTCCCACGTCGACGGGCAGGTCAACCGCGCCCGCCTCCACGATGCCTTCAGCCACCTGGTGCTGTCGGAGGTCGTGCTCGACCATCTCGGGCCCGCGCTGAGCGCACGCCAGGCCGTGTTCCTCTACGGGCCTCCCGGCAACGGCAAGACGACCATCGCCGAGGCCGCGGCATCGCTGCTCGGCGCGCCGATGTTCATCCCCCGCGCGCTGTACGTCCACGGCGAGGTGATCCGCTTCTACGACCCGATTCACCACGAGCCCATCGACCGCGAGCTGCCGCCCCACGACCGTCGCTGGCAGCTCGCCAAGCGTCCCGCGGTCAAGGTCGGCGGTGAGCTGACCCCACGGATGCTCGAGCTCGGCTTCGACCATACCCTCGGCTTCTACGAGGCGTCGATGCAGCTCAAGGCCAATGGCGGTCTCTTCCTGATCGACGACTTCGGCCGCCAGCAGAACATGTCGCCGCGAGACCTGCTCAACCGGCTCATCGTGCCGCTGGAGAAGAAGGTCGACTACCTCAACATACCTCGCGCCGGGTCGAGCATCCCGGTGCCGTTCACCTGCATGGTGATGCTCTCGACCAACCTGCGGCCGCAGAACCTCATGGACGAGGCGTTCCTCCGCCGCGTGCGCTTCAAGGTGCACGTCCCGGATCCGACCGTCGACGAGTACAAGGAGATCTGGCGGCGGAACTGCGTCGACAACAACCTGCGCATGGACGAGGGACTCGTCGACCGCCTGCTCGAGCAGCATTATTTTGCGAAGGGGCGGCCGCTGCACGGCACCCACCCTCGAGACCTGCTCAACCACGTGATCCACGCGGCGCTCTACCTCGGCAAGCCGGTCGAGCTGAACACCGAACTGCTGGAACTCGCCTGCGAGACCTATTTCGTCGATTCGGACGAGTAGGGCGAGGCGCGGTGCGCCGAGGTGAGAATAGGGGAGGAGGATTGCTGAGATGGCCAAAACCCATACCTATGCGTTGACCGTGACCTGGACGGGCAACACCGGCACGGGAACGAGCGGATACCAGGCGTTCGAGCGGTCGCATGACGTCTCGATCGACGGCAAGCCGACCATCGCCGGCAGCGCCGATCCGGCTTTCCGCGGCGCCACCGACCGATGGAGCCCCGAGGACCTCCTGGTGGCATCGCTGTCGCAGTGCCACATGCTCTGGTATCTGGTCCTCTGCGCGAAGGAGGGCATTGTCGTGACCGAGTACGTCGACCATCCGATCGGGACGCTTGTGGAAACACCTGACGGCGGGGGGCATTTCGAGGAGGTGTCGCTGCACCCCGTGGTCACCATCGCGACGCCCGAGAAGATGGATCGCGCGGTCGCGCTCCACGAGCGCGCGCACGACCTGTGCTACGTGGCCAACTCCGTCAACTTCCCGGTGCGAGCCGACCCTGCGGTGGTGACCGCCGTCGGCGCCACGTAGACCGCGGGTCCCGCGGGGGCTAACCGGCGCGCCGCGCGCGCCGGGCCGTGTTCGCCCACGCCGCGTCGATCGCCTTGAGCTCACCGCTCAACGACGCGTCGGTGGCAACCTGACCGGAGCGAACGTAGCGTTCGTGGTTCACCTCCAACCGCTGCGGGTCGTACACGTAGTTGACCATCACCCCATGCGATTGCTGTCCCCGCCGTGAGAGGTCGCCGTCCGGGTTGACGCGCTTCAGCCGAGCGCCGTTGGCGAGGTGGAAGTGGCCGACGCTGTCGGCGAGGCGGCCACGGACCTTGACATGCGCCAGGTCGGCAAGGGCCAGGCGTCCGGCGATGCGGGCGACCAGCGGCGCGTGCGGTCCGGGGGCCTGAAGCAGCAGCGACAGTGCCTCGAGCTCATCGCCCGTCGAGGCGAGGCGGCGGAGCTCCTCATGGTGGCCCGCGGTCAGCGCGCGCAACCGCTCATCGGTGAAACCGTCAACGTTGTCTCTCTCTGCCACCGCCCGTGCCAGGCTCGGCACCGGCGACAGCGTTGCGAACGTTCGCAGCCCCGGCAGCTCGGCGGTCAACTCGCGCACCACCTGCTTGATCAGGAAGTTTCCGAAGGAGATCCCGCGCAGGCCGGGCTGGCAGTCGCTGATCGAGTAGAAAACGGCGGTGTGGGCCTCGCGAAAGTCGGCGATCGACCGACCCGCTCCGAGGAGCGGGGCGATCGCGGCCGGCAGCTCGCGGGTCAGGGCGATCTCCACGAAGATCAGCGGCTCACCCGGGAGCAGCGGGTGAAAGAACGCGAAACAGCGCCGATCGGTGGCGAGGCGGAGCCGCAGATCGTCCCAGCCGTGAATCTCGTGCACCGCCTCGTAGGCGATCAACCGTTCCAGGGTCGCGGCCGGCGTCTCCCAGCTGATCTGCTCGAGGCGCAGGAATCCGCCGTTGAACCACGACGAGAGCAGGTGGCGGAGGTCGGCATCGACGCCACGGAGGTGCGGGCGTGCCGGGAGCAGCGTGAGCAGCAGGCCGCGGAGTTTCACGAGCGCGGCGGCGCCCCCTCCGACCATGTTGAGCCGCCGGAAGAGCTCCTGCCGAGGTGCCTCGGTCGCGATCGCGAGCGCCATCACGGCCTCGTCGGTCGGATCCGACCGCCAGCGCGCAACGGCAGCGGCCACCGCGTCGGGGGGCGGCGAGAACGAGCCGGCCAGCACCTCGAGGAACTCCGCCGTCTCCGCATTGCTCATCCGCTCCAGCGTCAGCACGACCTCGGTCGCGAGCGCGAGACCCGAGGCCTCGCCGCGGCGCGCGATGAGCCGGTCGCAGGTCGCCGCCAGGCTCGCGACACCGTGGCTGCCGGTCGACCCGCGCCCCAGCATCGCCCGGCCCCGCTCGGCGACGGCGGTCACGTGTTCAAGCCACGACGGCGGCGTCATGGCGGGAAGTGATCCTCCTCGACGGGTGGGTCCCATCGGAGCAGGGCGACGTCGGCGACCTGGCGGAGATGCGCCCGCATCGCGTCAGCCGCACCGGAAGGCTGCCCTGCCTCGATCGCGTCAAGGATGCGTCGATGGGCGAGCAGCGAGCTCTTCGGTCGGTCGGGCTCGCTGAGGGATTCGAGGCGAGTCTCGCGAATCGCCTCGGCGAGCCCATCGATCACGTGCTCCAGCACCTTGTTGTTGCCGGCCCGGTGGACCGCGTGATGGAACGCCGCATCACCGTCCATCCCAAGCCCGGCGGAGGCGATGTCTTGCTCCATAGCGACCAGCGCGCTCCGCATCGCCATGAGGTCCTCCTCGCTGCGCCGGATCGCGGCGAGCTCGGCGAGGCGCACCTCGAGGAGTTCGCGAGCCTCGAGTACCTCGGGCAGCCGGCCCCGCCGTTCCACGAGCTTGTGCAGCACGCCACCGAATCCCCGGCTGCGACGGAGGAAAACGCCACCGCCGTGGCGCACCTCGATGAATCCCTGCGCTTCCAGCACCGCGAGCGCCTGACGCAGCGAGGCCCGGCTGACCTGGAGGCGCGACGCCAGTTCGCGCTCAGGCGGGAATCGCTCCCCAACGCCGAGGTTGGTGCGGATCACGAATTCCCCCAGACGTTCGACCAGATCCTCGTACAGGCGCGTGCGGCCGAGCGGCCGGAGCGGCGAGGTGTCGAGGCTCACGCGTGGAATTATGCGCGAATAAATTGGACTAGCCACTGACCCATTGACATAGTTGTCCACGTCGGAGCAGAATCCCGGCGAGTATCGGGTGCGGCCCTTCGCCGGGCCAATGACGGAGGTTGGACAGTGTCGCCGACAGTCTTGGCCCGGACCCCGCACACACGTGCTCCGAAACGCCTGCTCACCGGCGTCGCGGTGGCGGTTGTCGTCGCTGCCTGCGGCAGCACGTCTCCCGGTAGTTCGAGCGGCGGCAACATCAAGACCGACAGCGCCGGCCACGTCTCGTTCGGTGTGCTCTCGTGCTTCACCGGTCCGCTCGCCGTCCTCGGGCAGGCGATGCTCCAGGGTTCACAGGTCGCGCAGAAGGTGATCGACAACTCGGGGGGTGTGCTCGGTAAGCAGCTGGACCTCAGTCACGCGGACACGCAATGCGACGAGGCGGATGCGGTTCCGGCGGTGCGTCAGCTCCTTTCCACTGACAGCGTGAGCGGCATCATCGGGCCGGAGACTCAGGAGATCGCCGCGGTGTCGCCGATCGTGAGCGCCGCCAAAATCCCCACCGAGTTCCAGGGCGGGAGCACCGCCTTCGACAAGAACACCAACCAGTACCTGTGGCGCGACAGCCCGTCAGATTCGCAGCTCGGCGTGGCGATGGCCCTCTACGCCAAGCAGAAGGGATACAAGACGGCGGCACTGCTGTTCTCGTCGGACATCGCCCAGCAGACGATTCCCAAGCCGATCACGGCGACGTGGGAGAAGTTCGGCAACACGATCGTGTCCAACATCACGGTCGCGCCCGGGCAGACCTCGTATCTCACCGAGGTCCAGCAGATCATCGCCGCGCACCCGGACGTGATCTTCACGCAGCTCGATCCGCAAACGGCGGCGGTCATGTTCCAGAACTTCAAGGAGCTCGACAACCTCGCCATCCCGATCGTCGGCACTGACGTGACCAGCGGCAACGACTACCTCAAGGCGATCACGTATCCGATCGCCCATGCGCACCTCGTCTCGGTGTACGGGACCAATGCAACCGGCGCTGCCGCGGACAACTTCGCTGCCGCGTTCGCCGCGCAGAACGGCGCCAGCGCGCAGCCGATCGCCGGCGCCAACTACGCGTACGACGCGGTGTTGAGCCTCGCACTTGCGATGGACAAGGCGGGTACCACCGACGGTCCGGCGGTGATCGCAGACATGAAGCAGGTCACCAACCCGCCGGGCACACCCTGCGACACGTACAAGGCGTGCCTCGCGGGCATCAAGGCCGGGACCAAGATCAAGATGGACGGCGCCAGCGGTGACCTCATCTTCAACGCCTTCAACAATGTCTTCGGGCCGTACGGAGCCTTCCAGGCCGACGCCACGACCGGCGCCGAGGTCCAGATCGCGCTGCTCTCCGCCACGGACCTTGCCGCTGCGACTCCCTGACGCTGACGCCTTGGGGGTGACGCGGCAACGTAGCGCGCGCCGCCCCCGCGTCGCGGACCTGCTCGCGCCGTCCAGTCACATCGTTGGAGAATCGGTCTAAGTGCACGAGGCGCTGCTCACCCTGGGCTTTGGCTTGGTCGCCGCCGCGATCCTGTCGCTCTCCGCGCTCGCGTTCACGCTCGAGTATTCGGTCACCAACGTGGCCAACCTCTCGCACGGTGAGATCCTCACGGTCGGCGCGTACTGCGCGTATCTCGTGCAGCAGCATGGTGGGGGCGTCATTCTCTCGGGCCTGGCCGCCGCCGCCGGTGGCGGTCTCCTTGCTCTCGCCGTGCACAACGGTGTCGTCGATCGATTCGTGCGCAGGGGAATCGGCGGGCTGCCCACGTTCATCGCAACGCTCGGGGTCTCGCTCGTCATCCAGAACGTGCTGGTGATCATCTTCGGCGCCTCCAACCTCGGGTACGCGGTCCCGCAGGGGGCGCCGCGAACCGTTGGTCCCTTCCTGTGGACCGACACCGAGATTCAGATCATGGTGTCGACGGTGGTGATCACCGCGTTGCTCTACGTGATCATCGTGCACACGCGCTTCGGTAAATCGCTGCGCGCGGTCTCGCAAAACCGTTCGCTGGCACGGGTTTCCGGGATCAACGCGAACCGCGTTGCGGCGCTGACCTGGCTGCTGGCCGGGCTGATCGGCGGCTACGCGGGGTTCATCCTCGCCGAAAGCGTCGGCACCTTCAGTCCCTATTCCGGTTTCAGCTTCTTCCTGATCACGCTGACCGCGGCCGTGGCGGGCGGGCTTGGGAGAGCCGTCGGCACGCTGGTCGGCGGAATCATCGTCGGTATCGCGCTGGAATTCTTCGGCGGATACGTCAGCGCGAGCTACAACCTGGCGTTCGCCTTCGCGATCCTCTCGCTGGTGATCCTGGTCCGTCCGCGGGGGCTGTTCGTCGGCGGGAGGCGGAGCGTCTTCGAATGATCGACTACCTGGTCACCGTCCTCACCGAGGGTTCGATCTTCGCGATCATGGCGCTCGGCCTCAACGTCGTCTGGGGCTGGTCGGGCGACTTCGACCTTGCGTTCTATGGCTATGTCGCGCTCGGCGCGTACATGACGCTGGTGCTGACCGTCGGGCCCGCAACCGACCCCACCACCTACATCCTCGGCCTGACACTGCCCTTTCCGATCGCGGTGGCGGTGGCCGTCATCAGCGCCATGGTGCTCGCACTCATCGTGGGGACAATCGCGTTGCGACACCTCCGCGGGATCTACTTCTCGATCGTCACCCTCGGCGCCGTCTATGTCCTCTACGTCGTCACCGGCCAGTTCGTGCCGCTGTTCAACGGCTACAACGGAGTCTCCGGCCTATTCGACCCGATGGGCGATTTCTTCGGTCTCGATTACTCGAGCTATTCGTTCTTCTATCTCGGCCTGTGCATCGCCGTCCTCATCATCGTTCTGCTGGTGACCACGCGGCTCAACGGAAGCCGTTTCGGCCTCGCGCTGCGCAGCCTTCGAGAGGACGAGCGTGCAGCGGCAGCCTTCGGCCGCAACATCTACCTGACCAAGCTCAAGGCGTACGTGTTCGGTGCCGCACTTGGGGGATTGGGTGGCGCGCTCTACGCCGGATATCTCACCGCCTTCAATCCGTCGGCGTGGTCACCGGTGGAGACGATCATCCTCTACGCCGCGATCCTCGTCGGTGGGCGGGGCAGTACCCGCGGCGTCGTCCTCGGCGTCGCGGTCATGGTGATGGGACTCCAGGAGGCCACCCGGTATCTGCCCGAGATTGCCAACCAACCCAGCTTCGCTCCGGCGCTCCGCCTGATCATCACCGGTGTCGTCCTCGTGTTGTTCATCCGATTCCGGCCGCAGGGCATTCTTCCCGAACGCCGGTTTCGCGACAAGGACCCCGCCGGGAAGGGGGACGCCACCGCCGCGGTCGGGCCGGTGGTCACCGGTCCCAATCTCGACGCCGGCGCGGCGTGACCGTGCTGCTGGAGGTGCAGGATCTGCACAAGCATTTCGGCGGCGTGCAGGCGGTCAACGCATGCTCCTTCACCGCCGCCGAAGGGCAGATCACCGGCTTGATCGGGCCCAACGGTGCGGGCAAGAGCACTGCCATCGATCTCATCTCCGGCTTCAAGATTCCGGATACGGGGACGGTCCGCTTCGAGGGCCGGGAGGTGCAGGGCAAGACCCCACACGTCATCTCGCGAATGGGACTCATCCGAACCTTCCAGAGCCCTCGCGAGTGGCCTGGTCTCAGCGTGCTCGAGAACCTGATCCTCGCCTGCTTCGAGCCGCGCCGTGAGCGGTTCTGGCGATCACTGCGCGGTCCGTCGCGAGCCGAGAAGGAGAAGGCCAATGCGCAGCTGGTCGAAGCCCGAGACATTCTCGATGAGTTCGGGTTGTTCCACTTGCGAAATGAGCGTGCCGGCAACCTCAGTGGCGGTCAGAAGCGCCTCCTGGAGTTCGCGCGGATGCGCATGGCCAAGCCACGCCTGGTCATCCTCGACGAGCCGATGGGGGGGGTCAACCCGGTCCTCGGTGAGCGGATGGCGACCGCGGTTCTCGGTTTCGTCACGGCCGGCACCTCGGTGGTCATCGTCGAGCACAACCTCCCGTTCATCGAGCGGGTGACGGACCAGGTGGTGGTGATGGCCGAGGGTCGAGTGATCGCGGAGGCACCATTCAATCAACTCCGCGGCAACCCGTCCGTCGTCGACGCCTATCTCGGAGAGCTGCCCACCTATGACTACGCTAAGTCCTGATCCGGTCCCGGTGGAGACGGCGGCCGTCGCTGCCCTTGACGTCGCCGGCCTCACCGCCGGCTATGGGGGTGCGCCGATCGTCGAAAGCGTGAGCGTTCGCGCCCACCGAGGTGCCATCACCGCGATCGTCGGCCCCAACGGGGCGGGAAAGTCCACCTTGCTCAAGGCGATCGCGGGTGTCATCCGCTCGAGCGCGGGCACGGTCAGCGTCGAAGGCAAGGACGCGACCGGATTGCCGTCGGAGAAGCTCGTGCGTCGCGGCATCGCCTACGTCCCGCAGGTTGCCAACGTCTTTCCCCAGCTCACGGTTCAGGAGAACCTCGAGATGGGCGGATACAGCCGCAGGCACGGGCTGCGCGAGCGCGCCGAGGAGCTGTACCAGCTCTTCCCTGACCTCAAGCTCGCTCACCGCCGCCACGCCGAGACGCTGAGCGGTGGTCAGCGCACCATGCTCGCCATGGCCCGCGAACTCATGGTGGACCCTGCGGTCCTTCTTCTCGACGAGCCATCCGCCGGTCTCTCGCCGAAATTCCAGAGCGCTGTTTGGGAGCGCATCGAGCAGGTGCGCGCCACCAACGTTGCCGTCGTGGTCGTCGAGCAGAACACGCGCGAGACCCTTCGTCACGCGCAGTGGGCATATGTCCTGGTGCTCGGCAAGAACCGTCTCGACGGGAAGGGACGAGACCTGCTGCACAACGACGAGGTCGTCAACCTCTACGTCGGCGTGCTGTCCTAGGAGAAACGGTCGATGGATCCGGAAGCCGCGAAGTCGCCGTCGTCGGGCCCGCTCGCCGGGGTGCGCATCCTCGACCTCTCGCGCATCCTGTCCGGTCCATTCGCCACGATGATCTTTGCCGATCTTGGTGCCGATGTCATCAAGCTCGAGAACCCGCGAACCGGCGACGACACCAGGCAGTGGGCGCCCCCGTATCAGGGAGATCAATCCGCGTATTTCCTTTCGGTGAACCGCAACAAGCGAGGCATTGCCGTCGACCTCAAGGCCGCACCGGGACGCGAGATCGCGCTCCGTCTGGTCGATCGGGCGGATGTCATCGTGGAGAATTTCCGGCCCGGAACCGCCGCACGACTCGGCCTCGGGTATGACGATCTCCACGCTCGCAACCCGGGGTTGATCTACGCATCGATTTCGGGATTTGGGCAGACCGGGCCCTACGCGGGCGAGCCCGGATACGACGCCATCGCGCAGGCGCTCGGCGGCGTCATGAGCGTCACGGGCGAGGCCGACGGGGAGCCGGTACGCGTCGGCAATTCCGCTGCCGACCTCGGCGCGTCGATGTGGGCCGCGATCGGCATCCTTGCTGCTCTCCACGAGCGGCATACCACCGGTTGCGGTGAGTGGATCGACATCTCATTGCTCGATGGCCAGATCGCATCGCTGACCTACCTGGCGGGTGGCTACTTCGCGTCGGGCGAGGTGCCGCGCCGGTATGGGTCGGCACACCCGAGCATCGTTCCGTACCAGGCGCTCCAGACCGCGGACGGGCATCTGATGGTGGCGGTGGGGAACGACACGCTCTGGCGACGTTTCGCTCCGCTCATCGGCCTGCCGGAGCTGGTCGATGATCCACGCTTCGACAGCAACCCACAGCGTGTCGCCAACCGCACGCAGCTGATCCCGCTCATCGAACGCGCACTTGCAACGAGGGGTTCCGTCGCATGGGCTGATGAGCTGTCGCGGGTCGGGATTCCGGCCGGGCCGATCAACAACGTCGCGGGCGCGCTGGAGCATCCACAGGTGACGGCGCGCGACATGGTGGTGAGTGCCGAGCACCCCTCCGCCGGCACCCTTCGCATGACCGCATCGCCCATCAAGCTGTCCCGATACACCGCAACCGTGCGCCGTCCGCCACCAACACTCGGTGAGCACACCGATGATGTCCTCCGCGAGCTCGGGTACTCGCCGACGGAGATCGCAACGCTTCGTGATCAGGGCGTCGTTGGTTGAGAATCGGTACGTTGGAGTCTCAGCCGATAACCGGTCTCGAGACGGAGCTCCGCGCCGCGATGAGCGGGGAGGTGCGCGCCGATGCGTACACGCGTCACCTGTTCTCGCGCGACGCCAGCATGTACAGCATCGAACCGATCGCGGTGGTCTTTCCGCGCGATGCCGCCGATGTTGCCGCTGCCGTCGGGGTCTGCGCGCGCCGGCGCGTTCCCATGCTGCCCCGAGGCGCGGGAACCAGTCTCGCAGGTCAGACCGTCGGTCGCGCGGTCGTCATCGACACCTCTCGTCACATGAACGCCATCGTCGATCTGGATCCCGAGCAGCGTCTCGCCCGCGTCCAGCCGGGCGTTGTACAGGACGACCTCAATCGCGCCGCGCGCAAGCACGGCCTGGTCTTCGGCCCAGATACGTCCACCAGTGACCGCGCAACCATCGGCGGCATGATCGGCAACAACTCCGGCGGCAGTGGATCGGTGGTGCATGGCATGACCATCGATCACGTCGAGTCACTGGAGGTGGTGCTGAGCGACTCGAGCGTTGCAACGCTCGGACCGGTCGACGCCGAGCAGATGCTCCGACGCAGTGGTGCGGACACGCTCGAAGGGCGGATCAATGCCCGCCTCCCAGGATTTGTCGAGGAGCATCGCACCGCCATCGCCGAGGGATTCCCCCCGTACTGGCGCCGTGCGGGCGGGTATCGACTCGATCGAACTCGGCGACGCGCCGCCCTTCAACCTGGCACGGCTGGTGGTCGGGTCCGAGGGCTCACTGGTGATCATCACCGAGGCGACCGTGCGCCTGGTTCCGGTTCCGCGGGCAAAGGCGATTGCAGTGGGCCATTTCGCCTCCGTGGCCGACGCCGTCGCGGCCACCGAGGACGCTCTGAGCGCGGGACCAAGCGCGGTGGAGCTCATCGATCGAACGATTCTCGCGCTCTCGCGACAGAAGCTTGAATACGCTGCACTCGGGTCGATCCTCGAAGGCGACCCGGGTGCGCTGCTCTTCGTCACCTTCGACGGCGACAATGCCGCCGAGGCATCCGCGAGCGTGGAGCGGCTTGCGGCGCTCTGGCACCGGCACAGCCATGGCTATCACACGCTTCGTGCCACCACACCGCAACAGCAGGCGGCGCTGCTCAAGGTCAGATCGGCTGGGTTGGGGTTGTTGATGGCCGCGAGCGAGGGCACGCGGCGTCCGGTGGCGTTCATCGAGGACACTGCCGTCGATCCGGCCCGCCTGACCGACTATGTGCGACGTTTCAGCGCCGCCCTGGAGCGACACGGCCTTGTGGCCGGCTTCTATGGTCACTGCTCGGTCGGGTGTCTGCATATCCGTCCGTTCATGGATCTGACCCGTCCCGATGAGGTGACAACGATGCGCACCGTCGCCGCCGAGATTCGCGACCTCGTCAGCGAATTCGGCGGAGCCAACTCCAGCGAGCACGGCGATGGCCTCGCTCGCAGCGAGTTCAACCGCATCGTTTTCGGCGACGCGCTCTACGCGGCGATGTGCGAGCTGAAGCTGCTCTTCGACCCGCATGCGCTCATGAATCCGGGGAAGATCGTCAACGCGCCACCGATGAGCGAGAGCATCCGGGACGTCGCGCTGGCGCCGGCGTTCGACCTGTCAACGCGGCTTTCGTTCAAGGGCACCGGCGGCATGCGTGGCGCGGCCGATCGATGCATGAACATCGGCGTGTGCCGCAAAGGGTCGACCGGGGTGATGTGTCCGTCGTACATGGCGACGCGCGAGGAGGAGCACAGCACCCGCGGCCGCGCCAACGCGCTGGTCCTGGCGCTGTCGCAGCCGGATCCGAGAGCGGCGCTCGGCGACGACCGTCTGCATGACATACTCGACCTCTGCCTCGAGTGCAAGGCGTGCAAGAGCGAGTGCCCGCTCGGCGTGGACATGGCGTCCCTGAAAAGTGAGTTTCTCTTTCACTATCAGGGGATTCATGGTGTGCCGGCGCGCGCGCGGTTCTTCGCCGCAGCGCGCACACTGAATCGAGCTGGGGTCGATGCTCGCGCCGGTCTCCAACCTGGTCACGTCATTGCCGGGATCGCGTGCGCTGATGGAGCGAACCCTGGGGGTCACGCGAAGGCGGCCGCTGCCACGATTCCACCGGCGGACGCTGCTGCGGTGGAATGCGCGCCGGCAGCCGCGGCCACCTCGAGGGTCCCGGGGACGTGTCGTGATGCTTGCCGACTCGTTCACCACGTTCACGGAACCGGGGGTTGGCATCGCGGCGGTGGAACTGCTGGAGCTGGCCGGATGGCGGGTCGAGCTGATCGGCGATCACTGCTGCGGACGCGCCGCCATCTCCAAGGGGCGTCTTGACGCCGCCGGCCGGTACGCCAGGGCGATGACTGACCGCCTCCATCGCCTCGCCCGGCAGGGGGTGACGATTGTTGGCGTGGAGCCGTCGTGCATCCTCACGCTCGCCGAGGAGCACCTCGCTCTGCAGCCTGACAGCGCGGAGGCGAAGGTCGTTGCGAGTCGAGTCCGCCTTGCGGACGAGTTGATCCTCGACGCCTTTGAAGCTGGACACCTGCGCATGAATCCAGCCTCGCCGCTCATGGGCCGGCGTTTTCTCTTCCATGCTCACTGCCATCAGAAGGCACTCGCCGGTACCGCCGCGAGTGTGCGGTTGCTTTCGTTGATCCCCGGGTCCGTTGTGGTCGAGGTCGACGGCGGTTGCTGCGGCATGGCGGGCTCATTTGGCTTCGAGGCCGAGCACTACGACCTGTCGATGCGGATCGGGGGCATGCGCCTCTTTCCCGCTGTCAACTCGGAGGACCCGAGGACACTGGTCGCCGCCACCGGTGTCTCCTGCCGACAGCAGATCGAGCACGGCACCGGTCGTCGTGCGCTCCACCCCTTGGAATACATCAGGGCGGCGGTTCTGCAACCCCGCCGGGCCGCGTCCTGACTGCGAACCTTAGTCGGATCCTATCGTGACCCCGGCGCAGCCTCCGCAACGTCGCCGTACGGGAACCCGTTGCGCACGTAGAACAGCAGGCCACCTTCGCGAACAAGCTGGAAATTCGCGCTGACATAGGCGCGGAGCGCAGCGTCTGGCGGGATGTCCCATATCGCGAAACGGGTGCTGGTCACCATGTAGTCGGCATGCTCGACCTCGACGGTCCAGAGGTGCTCTGCACCGGCCGACGCATATCCATACGACAGGGTCGCGCCTTGGGGATCGATCATCGTGTTGCATCCCGAAGCCGCCGCTACGAACCGGTTCGTTGTCACCAGCTTTGACGGCGCGTCCGAGAGCACGCAGGCCCCCGGAGGAATGACGGCGTCCACGACACCAGCGATGTCGTGCGCGGCGGTACCGGGGATTGCGACCAGCTGGCTGACGCACAGGACCATGACCCCGGCCGTGGCGATGGCCAACGCGACACGGGGCGATCGCTCCGCGAGCAGGCGTGCGAGGCAGATGCCGAGCAGCAGGGCGAGGAATGGAGCCATGAACGCCGCGTACTGCGGGAAGTAGTAAGCGGGTCCGAGCTGGGCAAGTGCGGCAAGCACCGTCGCGCCTATTGCGAACCACTCGAGTGGCGATGGCTTCCTGCGCGGAGCAAGCACGAAAGCCGCTGCCACGACTGCGACCAGCACGACGGTGCCGGCGATCGCCACCACCGGGCTGCCGCCAAAGGCGAAGACACCGGTGAGCTCACCGAGCCGCGTCGAGATTGGAACTCGGTTTGCCACAGGTATGTAGCTGAGCGGGCTCAGGACGTCGCGTATTAGAGAACCGGGCGCGAGCACGAAGAACGGCAGCGTTGGAATCCCGAAGCCCGCGACGACACCGGCGAGGAAAGGAAGCAGGCGACGCCGGATCTCTGGAAGGCACAGCACGAAGACGACGAGCACCGGGACGATCGCCGGCGACTTCACCAATCCGGCAATACCGAAAGCAACGCCACCAAACACCATGCGCCGGCGCGACGAGGTGAACCCGTCGCCGTCGAAGACGAGCGCGAGCCCAGCAAGGCAGAAGAAATCGACGACAAACTCCAGCAAGCCACTGCGCAGCGCGTACATCTCGGCGGGAAAGAAGGCCATGACGCCGCATGCGACGATCAGCGCGCTGCGGCCTCGGTGACGGATCACCGCTCCGATGAGGATCACACTCCCTGCGGAGAGCAGCGGCGTGCAAAGACGCAGCGCCGCGAGCGCGTCGCGAGTACCAATCCATTCGGAAAGTGCGGCGAACGGGGTTGCGAGCAGCGTGAAACCGGGCGGCTGGATGAGGTCGAAGTCCCGATACGGGATCGCACCATGGACGAGCCGGATTGACGCCCCGATCCACACGGAGATGTCCGGTGTGATCCCGAAGAGGAGTCCAGGACGGCTCAGCTGATAGAGCGTGATCCCCGCGGCCAGCGCGGCAGCCACCACGATAATTGCCGTACTGGTTCTGTCGACCGGCCGCTTCCCCGGCTGTGCGTCGGCGCTCGGAGCGGTGCTGAGGCGACGAGTTCCGACTTCGCCGTTCTCCGTGGCACCTTCGGGCTGCGGTGGGATCACTCTCGGGCTCTTATACACCCCCCGCTAGAGGCAACTCCATGGTCCATCAACTCTGAGCGTGGCACCCGGCAAGACGGTATCGTTGCTCGCAGCGGCTTCGAGGACTGCGGAGACGGTGCCCGATCGGCCGTCGAGACCGGTGGTCGTGAGGACTCCGGATACCGACTGCCAGAATCCCCCCGTCGCGTCTTCGTGGACGCCGACCTCCGCACCCCCATTGGCCAGGCTGTAGTCTCCGGGTTCCGGATATCTGGCGGGGATGCTCAGGTAGAGAAGAAAGTCGTGACTACGACCAAGCAGCTTGAATACCCCGTTGAAGGTATACGGCGAGACTTCGCACACGGCGCGTGACGTGCGGTCGATTGACGTACATGCGCTGAAGGCGCCAACCAGCTGTATCTGGCTCACCATGCAACCCAGAGGTACTGATGTTGGTCCGAGCGCGGACGTTGAGGGCATTGGTGTCGGCCCTGGTGTGAGCGTCGGCGGATGACCGTGTGAGGGCGGAGTCACACGATTGGCTCCGCCGGTGACAAGCCACGCCACCACGCCGAACACGACGACAAAGCCCCCGAGCCAGACCAGGAGCTTGGGTCGACCAGGTTGGTCGGGGATGCCCATTGCGATTTCCTTCCCACGCTCAGACGCACGGCGGCTGCGCTTGATTCTGAAGTGGTGGCACCAGCCGACCGATTATCACGCACACCTCGAGATTTCGGAAAGATTTGGTCGCCGTCATGCCTCGTCCGTCAGCTCGGGAACCGGTAGGTCGCCCAGGTCAGGCCGCCGTCGGTGCTCCGCGCAATGGCGTTGCCGCAGATGAGGTGGGCGACATTCGCTGTCTCAAAGCCGACGAACTGGATGCCCTGATCTTCCTTGTTCACGGAAGGACACGGATACGTTGCATGCCATGTCACCCCGCCGTTGTGGCTCACCGACAAGCCGGTGGACGTAGCCTCAGCGAGCACCTCCGCTGAACCAACTGCGAACACGGCAAACGAAGGCGGCGCTGCGTGCGGTGGTCCGAAGCGCACTCCGCCGTCGACGGACACGACGACGAAGCCGCGCTGAGCGCCATCTTCCTCAGCAAGACAGTCGATGCCGAGCACTCCCCCAGCGGCCGCGTCGACACCGACAGTGATCGGGCGGCCGGGCGATCCGTTCGAGCAGGGATCGTTCTCATACGTCCATGTGGCGCCGAAATTGCGCGAGCGGTAGATCTCCGCCGTCTCCGGTCCTCCGCCGGCCGGATTGCCATACCCGACCGCATAGGCGTAGCCGTCTGACTGGAGGAAGACGTTGCCCCCGAGACCCTCGGGCGTCAGTACCGGCTGGCCTGCCGACGACCACGTGAGACCGCCGTTGGTGCTCCGCTTGAGCTGACACTCTCCGGTGGTGCAGCCACCGTCCGCAGCCTGGAGACGGAGTGCGTAGTCTCCGGCAAGCGCAAGTGCGCTGACGTCAGTGATGGGAGCACAACTCCATGTGATCCCTCCGTTGCTGGTCATGTAGACATCACCCCAGCTGGCCCCGAATGTGTATCCGCGTTTGGCGGTGGCGAAGCGCACGGTGTCGACGCATGGCAGTGCAAGCTCATAGCAGCCGTAGATGGGGAAATAAGCCGGCGGAGCACCGCTTCGGGTCCAGGTCGCGCCAGCGTTGGTCGTGTGGTAGACCCAGACGCAGGACATTGCACACGCGCCCGTCCCGATCGCCCAGCCATCGTTCGGACTAACAAACGTCAACGACAGTGGTCGGAAGCCCGACGGTGCCGGAGGAAACGGCGTTGCAGTCGGTGTCGAGGTGGTGACGGGCAAGGTGCTGGTTAAGTCGCTCGCGGATGGCGAGGCGGACGGAATCGGTGTCGAAACCGACTTCGCGGCACAAGAGAGGAGGGTGATCGCGACCAGCATGCAGCCAATCAGACGCGCTGTCGAAGACGCACGCAGAGCTAGAGAAACGGCCGTCGAGTCCACAGCGCGCCGCCATCCTGCGTCGTCCAAATCGCCCTCTCGAAGCCCACCCAACGGCCGACCAGGGAATCCTCGAAGCCAAGAAACGCGCTGCCCGGGGCTGCTGCGTCGAGGTATTCCGGGTCACTGACCGCCAAAGACCAGTGCGCTCCACCATCTGCAGACACATAGAGCGTGTAGGTGATCGGACCACTACCGGACATCGGGCCGGTGGCGAGTGCCAGATGCGTCGGGCTGGCGGCGGCGATCAGTTCTAGGTGGGAACCAGGAGCGAGGTGCGGCGGACCCCACGTCGCGCCGCTGTTGCTGGAAGTCACAACGAACAGACGGGAGTTGCCGCTTCGGGGCACGCACAGCGCGACGACAAAGCCGCCTGTGGATGCCGCGAGCCCGGTGGCGTCGTTGACTGCGGCTCCGCTGCCTCCGCATGGATCACCGAGCCGGCGCCAGGTACGCCCGGCGTCGAGCGATCGGAACAGGACTGCTTGCTGCGTCCCACCCCCGGCGGCGAGATCGCCGTAGATCGCGATGTAGATGTCCCGACTGCCCTGCGTGACCAGTTGGGCGGAGTCCTGACGCGACTGCACCGCCATGAATGGGATGGTCAGCACGGTCCGCCACGCGGCCGAACCCGCCGAGGCGACCTCAAAGGTCCGGTCGCACGGTCCGGGACACCCGCCGTGGTCGTACACGATCCGGTACACCTGTCCCCGCGTCGGCTCGAGGGCTTCGACCGGGAGACTCTCTTCCGGCCGCCAGGTCTGCCCACCATCGATGGTCACGAGGAGCGCTGGTCCGTAGAGGTAGCCGAACATCGTGCTGGCGAAACGGATGTGTGAGATGCAGGCGGCCTTGCTGCAGTCAACAGTGCCGGTCTGGATCAGCGCCGGCGGAGCCGGCAATGGACGCCACGTCTTTCCACCATTGATCGTGCTTGCCACTTCGGCGCAGAGGCCCGACGCACACCCGACCGCGCTCAGCGCCCAGCCGGTCTGGTCACTGACCCAAGTGAGATCAACGATGAAGGGACCACCGGTTGACGACGATGGTGTCGGAGTTGTCGCTGCCAACGAGGGAGTCGACTCTGTTGTTGCGCTGGGCGAAGGCCGCGATGGGGCCGGGGGTGGCGCGCTCCCGGAGGCGCAGCCTGCGACGAACACGACGGAGAGAGCCGCCACCATACCGAACCGCACGCTGCGGGCCCCCTGATGCATCACGGATTCAGCGCTCGCCACTTCACGGCTCCATCCTGTGTCCCGTAAAGGCGCGTGGCCGAGAAGCAGTCAGACTTGTACATGAGACACCCCGAGAAGTTGACGAGCGCCCAGCCGTGGTCGAGATCACCAAACGTGAGGCCTCCCAACGACGCTCCCTGGGGCGCCGGGGAGGTGCGCGTCGACCATGTGATCCCGCTGTCGGCAGTCGTGATCAGGCGGCTGTGCGGCCATTCTGGAGGCGATAGCCACCACGTCGCGTCGCTGACGATCGCGGACGAGAACGCGTTCCCGTTCGGCGCCGGCACTCTGTAGACACCAGACAACGACCACGAATTGCCCAAGTCGTGTGTCACGTAGAAACCAACCGCGACGACCGTCCCGCTCGTGGGATCGCTGAATGCGGCTTCAACGACCGGCGACCCCGCAACCGGGAGTTCAGGACCGGGATCGCCGTAGGTCACCACATCCGCTGCATAGCCACTCGGCGGAGGCACGGACGATGCCAGCCACGTGGTGCCTCCGTCGTGTGTCACGTAGAAGCCGCCACCAGGTGCCCAGCTACCGAAGATCCACCCGGTCGTCGCGTTCATGAAATAGACAGCGCCACGTGCTGGGACCGACAGCGCCTTCCATGTACGGCCACCGTTCACCGTGCGGTAGCCGATCCCGTAGAACGCAGTCGAGTTCGACCCTTCATCGACGACAACCCAGCCATGAGAGGCATCGCTGAACGCAATGGCGGCGCTGCTGTAGTTCCCGTACACGGCTTGACCCGATGGAAAGCGCTAGAGTCGTCCATGCACGACCTGCGTCCGCCGTATGGCTGATCAGAGGCGGCAAGTTGGGTTCACCTGCGATCACCGCCCAGCCCTCGGATTTTGTGCGGAAGTCAACTCCGACCAGACTGGCGCCACGAGCCGATGGCGGTGTGATGTCCGTCCAGGTAGTACCGGCATCGGCTGTCCATTCAAGTCGCTGTGGCGCTGGCCCGCTGCAACACCCGTCGAGGGTCGGCAAGTCCACGAGCGCCCAACCGTGGGTGCCGTCGACGAACTGGGCGTCCGATACATCCGGGCCGGGCGGCGGAGAATTTGGGATGGACGTGGGGCTGCTTGCAGGCGAATGTGCCGGCAACGGCGCGATGGTTGGTCTCGGGGTCGGATGCGCGAAGGTGGCGGCGCACGCGGCCAGGCCGACGGCCGCGAATGTCGCAGCCATCCCGAGCGTCAGGCGATTGGTCGTGAACATGAGCGAATCAACGCCGTCGGGTGCCACGCCACTCGCCGACGCAACGCGCCAGCGCTATTGCCATTGGATTGCGGTCCAGCCGAGTGGGGCGCGTTCCGAGGTCCAGGTAAGTCCCGCGTTGGTTGTGCGGATGAGGAGCGGGCATTGAGGTCCCCCGTCGTCGTTCTCTTCAAGTGCCCAGCCGATGCCCGTGGCGAGGAGCCAGAGCTCGGTGACGCCGTTGTCTTCAAGAAGACATGTCGCGCTTGAGCCGACGTCGTGCCATGACCGCCCCCCGTCGACGCTTCGAATGATGCCCGCTCTCAACGAGCTGATAAGTCCGATTCCGCCATCGGTCACCGCCAGGCTGCTGGCATAGCCGCCCCAGGAAATGCTGCCCACGGGCGGGTTGGACAGATTGTTGGCGCGTTCCTCCCAGCTCCTACCTCCGTTCAGCGACACGTACACCGCTTTGGGTCCGCTGCCCGCGCCAGCGGCACTCCCGCACAGGAGCCAGACGGTCATGCCGTCGGGGCTGCGAAGGCCGGCGATGCCGAACGTGCACGGCAGCCTGCTCTTCCGCCAGGTGGCTCCATCGTCCCGGGTGATCGCCACCCACGGTTGGAACTCCCGGCTGTGGGCTTCCGCCGGTGACGAACGCAACCCCATGAGGTGCACGTTCCAGGAACACCAACGGCCACCCTGAAGCACTCGACGCAGCAGCGCCGATGGGCGGCTGGACCGGGGAGCAACTCCAGACGTCCGAGCCGATCGGCGATGTTAACAGCACGCAGGAGCTCGAGGGATCGGCGGCTGCGCAGCCGGCGATTGCCCATGCGGTGCCTCCAGCTGGCTCCAGCTCGAAGACGGGCGAGCTGAACACGCGCTTCCATATCAACCCACGATCGTGGCTCTCGTAGATACCCGGGCCGCTCACCCACATGTTGGCACCCACATACCTGATGCTCAAGGTCGCCGGGGCCCAGACCCCCGCCAACGTTTCCTCGGGGAATTTCCCGAACGAGATCGGTCGGCTCCAGCTCGCGCCGGCATTCGAGGTGTTATCGGCGAGCAACGTGCAGGTTTGGGTGCTGTCGACACACGACGAACCTACGGCCCACCCGTGCTGTGAATCGCTGAATGCAACATCAGATACGCCGATAAGCGGGATGCTGCTCGGAGTGGGGCTCGGGCCCGGCGTAAAACACGGTTTACCGTAGACGGCTTGGGGGCATCCGGAAGGCGTGACCACTGGCGTCGCAGTGACTTTCGGTTTCAAAGCGCCGGTGAGCTGAGAGCCGCACCCAACTGCTCCAATGACTACCACGACCAGGCCGAGGGCGCGTAGGGGCCCATTGGTCACTTGGCCCTCCCTGAACGTCGGTGAAAGGGCACGTTGCGTGAGGGTGATGGCGGCTGCACGTGGGTGCTCGACTGCTTGACCGCCATCCGATCGGGCGTCCGGTTCCGCGGAGTCGCGATAAGGGCGGCGCTTGCGGCAATCAATGCGACAGTCGACGAAATGAGCAAGAGATAGAAACCGAAGTCGGTGTAAACGGGAGGAAGAAACCCTTCGACGCTTGCGCCGGGGTGACCGAGCTCAACCGGCGGACTTCCTCCGCCAAGAGCAATGACCCGACGCGCAGCATCGACCCTCTCGAAGATGCAGAGTGCTACGGCAGAGGCCGCGAGGACGACGCACGCGATTGCAAAGCCTCGCTGCCGCCGCTTGCTCAGGTAGGCCGCGCTGAGCAGCAGCGCGGCCATGACGAGCAGAATGATCCAGCCGTCGAGACCCTGAAACACGCTTCGCGCGGGAAATGTGTAGTCCGAGGGGCAGTTGATGCAGCTATCGGTGACGAATGGCGAGAAGATCGCACCGAACATCACCGCCGCAGCAGTGAGGATGATCGCCACGAAGAGCACGCCAGTGTTGGAATCGTCGAGGAGCACGCTGCGTCTCGATTCCGCTCGAGGTGTCCTCTGGGATGTGTGTCGATGTGCCGGGCTCATGACACGACGTTCAATATCGCCGACACCGCTGGGCCTGGTGTCCCACCGGTATCGAGGTTCCAGCTGAGCCTGTGTTCGCCTGCCGTGAGCCCCGCGGCGGTCATCTCGATTGCGAAACTCTCGCTGCCTCGGGCGGGGATCGGATGAGCGGCGCCACAGTTCAGCTCATAGGCGAAGTATTGGCTCTTGGACGAGTCAATCTGTTGGTAGTAGCCACGACATGGATCCAGAGAGACCGGCTCCGCCGTGGCGTTGGAAAGCGTGATGACGTAGGTGAACACCGCGCCGGACGTCACCGTGTCGGGCGTACTGACGGTCGCCGCCAGCTGGAGCAGGGGGTCGTGAGGGTACACCGGCTGGGCGATCGCACTCGCCAGTTCCGTGACCGTAACCCCGCATTGCGCGTCGACGCCCAGAGGGATCTGGCTGTCGGGAGGCTTTGCGCCAGTCAATACCGTGGTGAATGAGCCACCGCCCGGCAGCGTCACCGCGAGATGCTCATACAACGGCGGCGGCGGACCGGTCTCACATGACGTGCTGGAGCCGACGGAGAACTGAGCAGTCGCGCCGGGATCGAGGTCGGTGGGAGGGCTGTGTTGATCCCAGAATCCGCCCGGGGTCGCGACGAGCGTGCGCTCTCCCGGTTAACTCAGCACCACTCGGGGATAGCCGCCCGTCAGGCACACACCGGATGTGCGATTGATGAATACGAAGACGACCGCCTCATTCCCCGTGGCACCTCCCGAGGCCATGGGTTGCACCTTGAGGTCGTTCAACTTGCATCGAGGAGCCGGTGTTGCGGTCGGGGTCGGGAGGGGGGTCGGCAGGTACGCTTGGATCGGCAGAGGCGCCCACGGCGCCGTGTCGGGCGATTGGACACTCTCGGCATAGCAGACACTCGACTTGGTCAGTCCTGGGCCTCCGCACGGTAGCGGCCGGAGCTCATCCGAAGTGAGATCCAAGGTTTGTGCGAGATGGGCCCACAATGCCGGCGATCGAACTTGGCGCGCCGGACCGTTGCTGATAGTCACCTCATCGCATCCGAACACCTGGATCACGGCAGTCCAGGTCGGAGTCCCCGGCGATGCGAACGTCAGTGAGTAGGACGTGCCATAGTCCGCTCCGCCAACGCAGACACTCGGGGCGAGCGGCAGGCTGCGGATGTCGGTTGCCAGGCGCGCGGCGAGTGCCGGGTCTGTGATCGTGAGGTCGAGTGCCGGCAACACCAAGAGTCCCGGAGCGCGCGTCACATGCACTTCGTCCACCTGAGTGCCCCCACTGGCCGGAACGAGCGGGGCCGCATGGTGGAAGGCGAGGACCACGAGAGCGGTGAGAACGCTCGTCAGCACGACCGCGCCAAGACCAGTAAGTCGCGAGATCCCTCTCACCGTCGTCGCTCCTTCCTGAGGTTCACCAAGGCTCGACCGAGATAGCTATGGGTCGCAAGTCGAGTGTCAGGCAATTGACACCGGCGACCAGGTGGCCCCGGCGTTGGTGGTGCGCCAGAGCCCTGTGGCTTGCGTGTTCTGGACGTTCGTGATCACATAACCGACCTTGAGGTCGGTGAAGCCGACCCACACCGCCCCGCTCAACTCCGCGATCGACTGATACGTCCGGCCACCGTTGTCGGTCACCGAGAGCCCCGACCCGATATCGGCTACAAAGGCGTGTTGCGTCGACAGCGCCGCCACCGTGCCGCCGTTGCTGAACAAGCCGCCGATCCCCCCGCCCGACGCCCAGGTCAACCCGCCGTTGCTCGACACCATGGGCCCGCCCGCATTGCCGGTGACACAGAAAGCCCATATGACGGCGGTGGAGACCGGATCGAGGCTGCCGGGAAGATCGGGCTCGCACGCTGAGGCGCCGCGAACCCACACGGCGCCGTCGTCGTGAGAGATCAATTCGAGCCCCGTGCTGCGCTGGAAGTACATGGCCCAAACCGTGTCGCCGTGGACCCCGATCTTCGGCCATCCAGTGGGATTGCCCGGGGGCGTGATCACCGACCACGCATCACTGGCGGCGCGCGACCGCATGAGGTGATGAACGCAACCTGTCGCCGTGGAGGGATCGGCACACAGCTCGAAGACGCCGTACACGTATCCATTCGCTCCCGGCTCGAGCTGGTCCACGCCGAGGAGGCTCCCGCCGAAGGTGAGCTGATGCCACGCGGCGCCGCCCGTGTGAGTCGCCCACAGTGTGTTGCCGAACACCCATCCGTTGGAGAGATCGGCGAAGCGGATGTCACTCACCAACGGTGGACCAGGTGTCGATGTGTTCCCTGCGAGAAAGTCAGTGGGCGGAGCCGGAATGCGTTGGAAGGACTTCCCGCCGTTGACGGTGTGCATGATCTCGGTCACGCAGCCCGAAGCCGCGCAACCGTTGGTACCGAGCACCCAGAAGGTGGTTTCACTGACGGCGGTCACGGCTTGCGGTTGGAATCCGCTCGCACCGGCGGCCGTCGGCGACGGGCTTGACACCCCCGTGGTCGGTGACGTCACTGGCGACGTCGCAGGGGATCGTCCGTTGACGATGGATTTGGGTCCGGTGTGGAAGACCGCTTGAATGCTCAGCACGACCACGACAGCGATGGCGAGCGCTGCTCCGAGTTCCGCCACCAGGGGCCGCCACCGCTTCTGCGCCTGCCGGCTTCGCGCTGACCATCGCGTCGCCATCGACGACCTGACCGGTGTCTCGCTGATCCTGCGGATGAGGTCGTCTTCCCATCCAGGCGGCGGAGCGGGTGGGTGGGTCACTTGCTCGCGAAGCAAGTCGATGAGCTCGTCGTCCGAGTTGATCATGCCGAGACCGCCCGGCGCAGCGTCACCAGAGCCCGCGCAAGATGACTGCGCACCGTCCCCGGACGGTTGCCGAGCAGCTCGGCGCATTCGTCGAGCGTGTATCCGTAGAAGTAGTGGAGTGCGACCGCCGCACGCTGCTGCTTGCTCAGCTGAGCGTAAGCGCGACCGAGGTCGAGGTCGGTTGGTGGATGGACGTCCTGCCACGGCTCCTGGGTCGCTGCGGTCTCGGCCAAGCGAATCTGGCGCAGCCTCGTTCGGCGGCGATTGAGGCATTGGTTGACGCAGACGCGCGTGAGCCAACCCGCCGTCGGGCTGGCGCCGGCTGCCCAGGGCCACTTGCGCCACGCGCTGATCAGGGTCTCTTGCACCGCGTCCTCCGCTTCGCTCGCGTCTTGCAGGATGGAGAAGGCGATCGAGTACAGTCGCCGCAACTCACCGCGGACGAGATCCTCCATCTCCGTATCGATGGGTGCCCTCGACTTGCCAGTCACATCCACCACACCGTTAAACACCGGCAGAGGCTGTTCGGTTTACAAGTGGGCTCTGGAAGATTGTTCGTGCCGGGTCCTGGTGGGGATCTGGACTCGAATGCCAGATCCGCGAGTACCTTGTTCGATTACCGGTAGGTGTCGGATTGCTAGGAGGGTCATGGTGCTGGCTCCTGATTCGGCTCGCCGGCGCGGGTGAAGAGAACCTTCCGATCCCCGGCGGCGCCGTGAGGCAGCCCAGCGTGTCGGCCGACGCCACCACCGCGCCACCGAGCCGCCGGCTCGTTGCGCTGACACTGGTGCCGCTGACGCTGCTGATGGCGGCGATCGCGGTGCCGATTGCCCTCACCCGCTGGGCGCCGCACGACGACGAGGGCTTCTACCTGTACAGCCTGCGGCTGTTCGCCCAGCACGGCGGCGTCTATAGCCATGTGCTGACGCCCTACGGGCCGGCCTATCACGAGCTCATGGCTGCGCCGTTGGCGCTGCTGCGTGTCAGCATCGACCACAACAGCGGCAGGGTGATGACGGGCATCATGACCGCGCTCATCAGCGCCGCCGCAGCGCTCGTGTGCCTGCGGCTTACCGGTCGCCTGAGCGCCGCGGTGCTGGGCCAGGTGGTGGCGCTGATCGCCGCGCTGCCGGTGACCGGCGAGCCGATGGAGCCATCGATTCTGGTGCTGCTGTTCCTCTCGCTGACGGTGCTCGCGGTCAGCGGGCCGAGCGCGGGGCCGGTGCGACGCGGGGTGCTGGTCGGCGTCTGCGTCGCGGTGCTGGCGCTGACCAAGATCAACATCGGCGCCTACGCCGGGGTGGCGGTGCTGGTGGCGTTATTTGGCGTCAGCGCGAGACCACGCTCACCACTGTGGGCATCCGGTCTGGCGCTGGGACTGACACCGCCGGTGATTCTGTTCGTGGCAGGCCGCGACGATCCCTCAGTGGTCGGGTTCGCACTGCTGGTGATGCTGCTGGTGGTGGCGTTGCAGGTCATACCCACTTCGCGACGCTGGCCACTGCACCGCATCGAGCCGATCGCGATGGTGGTGGCCGGCGGAGCCTGTGCCGTGCTCATCGGAGCTATCGCGGTGGTCATGGGGGAGTCGGTGCCCGCGATGATTCGTGCGATGTTAGCCGCCAACCTGACGCGGGCGAGCACGACCGCCTTCCAGTTCACATGGCTGCCAGTGGTGATGGCGACGGCAGCGCTGGCGCTGCTCGTAATGGCGGCGGCGCGCACGCCGCAAGCACGGCTCGCGCTGCGCCTCGCGGGCGTGGTGATCACCATCGTGGTAGCGCTGCTGCTCCTCCAGCCCGCGCCGTTCCCCGCCAATGGCCTGGCGTTGTTGGGGCTGCTGCTGGGACCGATGCTGCTGCTCCCGCGGAACGGCGAGACCACGGAGGCGGCGATGCGCGGGCGCCAACTGCTTGCCACACTGACGGTGCTGGAGTCGCTTCAGGTCTACCCAATCGCCGGCGATCAGGTCTCGTTTGCGCTGTTTCCCGCTCTGCTGGCGGGGGTTGTGATTGCGAGCGACCTGGCACCGGACCTGAACGCCGCCCTCAGGGCCCGGCTTGGCCAGGTCATCACAGTGGCGGCGTTGCTGCTGCTGATAGGCCCGTTCTCACTCGGCATCGCCTCGTGGCAGGCGTGGAGCCAGGCCCCGTCGCTGACGCTCAGCGGTGCGTCGCTGATCCACCGCCCGGCGGACGACAACCGCCCGATCGAACAGGTCGTGACGGCGGCTCAGCACAGCGGCTGCCGATCGCTGGTCACCTTCCCGGGAATGCTGAGCTTCTATCTCTGGAGCTCGCTCCCGCCACCGCCGGGGGTGGAGCTGGTCGACGGCATCTGGTGGACCCTCGACCCCTATCTCCAACCCGCCGAGCGCCGACTTTCTCAGCTGCACGATGTCTGCCTGATCCGCAATCCCGGCAATGAGATCTTCTGGTCCGAGCTGGGGCTGGGGCCGTCCGATTCCCGCTTCACCGCCTTCCTGGCGAGCCACTTCCATCAGCTCGCGGTGTACGGCGGCTATCAGCTGTGGCTGCGCTCGTGACCGGCAGGGATCAATGTCGAACTCAAGATCTGCCCTCCGTTGAGTGTTCTTCCCGATTTGATCGACGCCATCCGGCCGAGAGACACAATCCGCTAGGCCCGGCGGCACACGCCTGATGACGTATCCGTCTGGTCTCGGGTCGCTCTCACGGCACCATCTCGGCGGGGCGCGACGTCACGACGCGGGTAATGCGTTTGCGCTCGAGCGGGCACTTAAGGGCATGGTCACCTCTCTGATGCTGCGGCAGAATGCCGCGGGGTGATCCACGACCAATCGGCGTCGGACGCTGGCGAGTTCGAAGCGTTGCTCGCAGCTGAGCGCGGCCACCTCTTTGCCCTCGCATTCTCCATCCTCGGTGATCCCGGAGATGCCGAGGATGCCGTCCAGGAGACGGCTGCTGCTGCTTGGCGAGGATGGGCGACCCGAACCAATCCCGAGCAAACCCGGGCGTGGCTGATGGCGATCGGTGTGCATCAGGCACTGCACCGGCGGCGCTGGCTGAGCCGATCTTTGTCGGCAATGATGCGCAGGGCCGAGCGCGCTCAGATTGACCAGCACCTCGAGGCTGACGGGAAATATTTCGATCTGCACCGCGCCTACGGGCGGCTCTCCCGACAACAACGGGCTGTGGTCTCGCTCCACTACCTGAGCGGGTACACGTTGACTGAGTGCGCCGGCCTCATGGGGTGCAGCACCGGAGCCGCGGCGAGCCATCTCTCGCGCGCGCTCAGCAAGCTCAGGCAGGAACTGCAACGTGAATGACCGCGACGACAACAATCTCGCCTCCTCGCTCACGGGGTATCTCAAGGGTTATTCGACCTACGCACCAACCGCGCAGCCGCAGGAACGAGTTCGGGTCACGGCTGCGCGACCCCGGCGCCTGCTGAGTTCCCTGGTCGCCGTTCTGGTCGCCGTGGTCATTGGCGTTCCTCTCGGGGTCACGCTGCTCCATTCGGGCGGCACGCGCTCACCTGCGGGCGTGGTGCAAGGGCCCGCCGAGGTCTCCGACCTGCGCATGTTCAGTCCAACCTCCGGATGGGCATGGGGTGGCGGGAGCGACATCCTGCACACGAGCGTCGGCGTCCAGCAGTGGACCATCGTCCCGCCGCCGGTTGGGCGGTTCAACGTCATCGAAGTGGCGTGGGTTGATGCCCTGTCGGCCCGGATTCTCGCGTCGTCTGGGTCGACCCAGCTTGTTGGCACCTACCAGTTGGTGGGGTGGTCGACGAACGACGGCGGCGCCACATGGACGCGCGGACAGTCCTTCACCGCACTCGACGAAACCGCCCAAAGCATATATTCAGCCACCGATCTCGACTTCGTCGACCGCACACATGGATGGTTCTTCGACACCCAGGACGGGACCGAGGGATCCCCAATCTTCATCTTTCGGACGGTCGACGGTGGGATGCACTGGTCGCAGGTGGAGACGACACCAGCGCGCGGGACCGCGGCGCCTGGGGCGCTCCCTGTTTCGTGTGCCAAGTACGGCATGACCTTCGCGGACTCGACGACCGGATGGGTCGCCGGAGGGTGCGTCAACGGCGGTCCGTTCTTCGAGGTCTCGCACGACGGGGGCGCCACGTGGCGTCCGCAGACGTTCGACTGCGGTATCGGATGCGCCCTCAACACTCCCCAGTTCACTTCGCCGCTCGACGGCGAACTGGTGGCGGCGAACGGCACTCCTCTGCTGTTCGCCACGACCGACGGCGGTCGAACCTGGACCCAACGCGGCGAGCCTCCCGCCACCTTCGTGCAGTTCCTGAACGCCGATCATGGATTTGCCCTCGGACTGACCGGGAACAACAACCCCTCCGCCGTGGTGTGGACGACAAGGGACGGCGGGCGCTCGTGGCAAGAAGCTCGTCGAACCGCCGGATCCGGTGGGAGTGCGGCCGGGCCTGCCTCTGATATCGACGAGATCGACTTCGTCAACGCAAGCCTTGGTTGGGCGACCCCGGTCGACATCAGTTCGGGGGGCGCCAACTATGCCGCGACGCCGAACACCGCGCCGCTCACCTTCTGGCAAACCGACGATGCCGGCGCCAGTTGGAGTGTGGTCACGCCAACGTTCTTGCAAAGCTCGACCGTGAACACCGGTGTCGTCCGAGGCACGCTTGAAGCAGTCGGGGGAATCTTTCCTGGAACGCCGCGTCCGCTCAAAGGATCCATCACACTTCGCGACTCGGACGGAACCGTAATCACCGCAGCTGCAGGATTCGACGGAGCCTTTTCAGCGCGAGTCCCGATTGGCACCTACGCGATCACCGGCCGCAGCCCACTGTATGACGGTGGCAACGTTGATTGCCCGTCAGGTGGGCCGGTGACCGTAACGGGCGGCGCGACGATCCGCGTTGTCCTCGCGTGCCAAGAGAAGTAATCGTGTTTGGCGCAATTCGCCTGCGCCCGCTTCACTTGGACACTCCGACGACCTCCATAGGGAAGGGCATTGACAAGGCGGGGGGATTTGATCCACTCGAGGGTTGCGCCTGCCTCGAATAACGGACAGACGTCATCGTGTGCTTTGCCGTCGCCGGACTCCTCGTTTGGGCAGGAGGCGCCCACAACGAGCTTCCTCGGTCGAGCTGCGACCTCCGCTAGTTGCCACTGAGTGACGCTCAGCGCTTCCTGGAACCGGGCGATCGTGCGTTCGAGCGTGTTCGTCTATTGCCCCCTGGCCGCTCCGCCGAACGCCGTGCCCATTTGCGATGTCGGTATCGATTGCCGGCCGCGTTCCCCCTGCAGCACTTCTGCTCGCATCCCACAAGCTCGAGCTTCGAATGCATCTCGGCCGTACCTTGCAGCAACCCGCCGAGCCTGCTCACCCGTCCAGCGACTTGGATGAGCTCAGGACACTCACGCCGGCGGCACACAAGCCACGCCCGCGATAACGTCGGGCGTTGCGCCTGCACACACGACGGGATTCACCTGGGACCTGGGTATCCGTAGAGCCGATGCGAGATCGCTCCAGAAAGAGGGAGCACTGACTGCCCACAGTGTCTCCCCGGTGTCGAGCTGGACCGTCTCGCATCCTTGGGCGTGAAGTACGGCGGTCCACGTCGCGCTCGGCTGCACAAACGTCAGGGTATACACGGTGCCCAGATCCGCGGGGCAGTGTTCACCCGCGGGCAGGACCGGCAGGCTTCGGACGTCCGCTGCGAGACGGGTTACGGCTTGAGGATCCGTGATCGTGCGGTTGAGCGGAGGAAGACGCAACCCGCCGGCAATGCGGACGACGCGAACCTCATTCTTGACGAGCGTGCTGGTCACGCCCCCCGTCGGCTGACCACCATGCGTGGCGTCGATGGCCTGGGAAGACGACGCACATGCAGTCAGCAGGACGACCATGAAGAGCACGACACCGTATGGCAGTTGCTTCACGGGCCCTTCCATGATGGTTCTCCGAGCGTAACCTACCATTGCGGCCAAAGTCCAGGCCGCACGGTGGGTCGGGTAGACCGTGCTAAGACCATCGCGTCCGCCAATTCTCCAGCAAGGTAAACCCTTATTCTCTAGGGCGTTTTTGGCGGAGTGAGAGGTCGAACCCCAGGGGGCTTGGCGGCCCCGGCGGTTTGAAGACCGCCGCTGCCATCGACACCAGCCTCGATTGGAAGCTCGCTCGGCACGAGGTCCGCCCTGTTCGGAAATACGCGCCGGGATGGCTCAGGTCGGAATAGTGGTTCCATCCTGCTCAGCAGTGACCAATATTGGCTCGCGATCTTCCTTGCTAGGCAACGTATTTGCGGGCCGCTTCTCGATGATGTGATCGATCATCCCGTAGGCAAGCGCCTGCTCCGCGGTCATGTGGTAGTCACGCTCGATATCGCGCCCGATCTGCTCCGAGTCGCGTCCCGTATGACGGTGATACAGCTCGACGAGCAGCGCGCGTTGGCGAAGAATCTCGCGCGCGTGCACGTCGAGATCGGTTGCCTGGCCCTGTATGCCCTGCGCCCATGGCTGGTGGATGACCACCAGCGAGTTGGGCAGCGCCAGCCTGCGTCCCGGAGCTCCCGCAGACAGGAGGAGCGACGCGCCACTCGCGGCCATCCCGAGGCAGGTGGTCTCAACCAAGGGACGCACGTACTGCATCGCGTCGTACATCGCCAGCGCCGCGGTCATGGAGCCACCCGGGCTGTTGATGTAGAGGTGGACGTCCCGCTCGGGATCCTCGCCCTCGAGGAACAGCAGTTGCGCCGTCACCAGGTTGGCGAGGTCATCATCGATCACACCGCCGACGAAGATGATCCGGTCGCGCAGCAGGCGCGAGTAGATGTCGTACGAGCGCTCACCGCGTGTCGTGCTTTCGACGACGGTTGGGACCAGGGTCATCGCGAGCCCTCCGCTGTTGGTGGAACGAAGCCGATGCGTCGGCGGGTCGGCTCCGCCTGGTTCATGGCAATGAACGCGCCGAACTGGGCGACGGTCCGCAGCGACGCGGCGTCGAGCCCCGAGGTCACCGCGCGGAGCTGGCGCCGGGGGTCGGACGGCCACGCCGGCTCCTCCTGCCACGACACGCTGAGCCGGCGGCCGAGGTCGGCGTACACGGCCCCGATGGGAACCGCGAGCGCGTACGTGATTGCGATCAGCAGGTCCGCGGAGACGTCCTTGAGCCCCCGCTCGACCTCGGAAAGGTAGGCGGGCGAGCATCCGGCTTCGCCGGCGATCTCGCCGAGCCTCCGCCCCTGACCCTCACGGTGTCCGCGAAGGATCGCTCCCAGCTCGCGCCGGATCTCATCAGCGGTTACGCTCAGAGCGGAATTCACAACGCTCAGAGCATATCACCGGCAGGGCGCGCAGGCGCGGGGTCACGTTGATCGGCGAAGTCGCGGGTATCCTCTGAAGCACAGATGGCCACCCTCCTCTCGGTAAACCTCGGTACGGTCAGGGCAACTCGGCACGCGGACGCCGGCGTCACCGGCATCGATAAACGCCCGTCGAGCGAGCCGGTGGAACTTCGGGATCCGGGTCCACAGCTGGGTTTCAGTGGGGTCGCGGGTGACGCCATCTGCGATGCGAAATCACATGGCGGTACCGACCAGGCGGTATACGCCTTTGCGCGAGAGGAGCTGGACCACTGGCAGGCGGAGCTCGGCCGTCCGCTCGGCAACGGCGTCTTCGGCGAGAACCTGACGACCACCGGCCTCGACATCAACGGCGCGCTCGTCGGCGAGCGCTGGCAGGTCGGGGACGAGTGCGTCCTCGAGGTGACATCCCCGCGCATCCCGTGTCGGACCTTTGCGGGATGGCTCGAGGAGCAGTTGTGGGTCAAGCGCTTCACGGATCGCGGTACGCCCGGAGCCTACCTGCGGGTGATCGTGCCTGGTCGCGTCGCCGGCGGGGATCCGGTCAGCGTCATCCATCGCCCCGACCACGAGGTGACGATCGCGATGATGTTCCGAGCGCTCACCAAGGAGAAGGCGCTGCAGCCTCAGGTGGCGGCAGCGGGAGAAGCTCTCCCTCAACACCTGAGGAAGCGCATGCTCGTCTGAGCCCGCTTCTTGTCCGGTGCACGCCGCGCCGGCAGCGCCGTTGGTGACAAAACAGACGGAAAGATATCCCGAACTCGGGATACCATTCGGCGCACCCCTTCATGTTCAAAGTGCCCCGCTCCGCCCGCCTCGGTCTGATAGTGCTGGCCGCCGGTGTTGCGGTTGGAACCGTGGCAACGACACAGCGCCTCCCGGTGAATCCAGCCGGCGTCTCGGCGGCGGCTCGGGCGACAGCGACCCCGACGCCGCGCCCGTCCCTCGGCATGCAGGTGGCAAGCGCCAATCTCGCCTTCACGATCCCGGAGACGATGCCGGCCGGGGCTCCGCCGATACGTGCCCGGGCCGGAATCCTCGTCGACATGGACACCGGTGCGATCCTCTGGGCCAAGGAACCCGACATCGAGCTCGCCCCCGCCAGCCTCACCAAGGTGCTCACCGCCCTGGTGGCGCTCGAGAATTTCACCACTGACCAGGCGGTGACCATCACGCCCGACGCGCTGGGCCAGTCGAGCGCCGACACGCTCATGCACTTGAAGGCAGGCGAGACCCTCACCGTCGCTGAGTTGCTCGACGGCATGCTGCTCGCGAGTGGCGACGACGCCGCGAGTGCGATTGCGGTCGACACGGTCGGCCAGGCCCCATTCGTTGCGGCGATGAACGCGCAGGTTGCCGCCCTTGGGCTATATGACTCGCACTTCTCGGCAACTGCCGGCCTCGACGACCCGCATCTGTATTCCACGGCGTATGACCTCGCGGTCATCGCGGCATACACATACGAGCACTTCCCGCTCTTCGACCAGATCGTCGGGAGCCGGGCCATCAACCTGCCGGCCAGCGCCGAGCACCCGGCGTTTCACCTCCACAACCTCGACGCGCTGCTGCAGGAATATCCGGCCGCGGTGGGCATCAAACCGGGATGGACCGGCAACGCCGGCGCCTGCCTCATCGGGATGGCGGTCCGCGGCGGGCATCGCCTGCTTGCGGTGCTGCTGAGCGCGAACTACCCGGCACTGCTGGAGAGCCGGCTGTTCGACTGGGGCTTCCAGCTCTATGGGTTGCCGCCGCTACTGCCGCCTGCGCCGTCTCCCTCGCCGGCCCGCCGCTGACGCACCCAGGGGCCAGCGTCCGGCGTGAACGCGAGTGCGAGGCCGGGACAGCCCGGCTGCGACCGGCCTCAGCACATGGCGCCCTCTCATTCCCTTTCCTGAAGGGACGTGGCCCAAGACGATAGCGAATTGGCGGTGGACCTGCATGAGGATGCGCTGAGAGCGATCACAGCGTTCTGTCGCGACCTACACCCCTCCCGCACCGCCGGCTCGCGGCGGTGCGGCTACGTGATCGCGAACGCCGCCGCCATCGATCCCTGCCACGGCGCTGACGTGACCAACCGCAGATTCGGCAGCCTGGCGATGCAGTTGACACTCCACGGATTCATGGGCGACGGGATGGACTGCGCGCCCATGAAGAGGATGCTCGCGCCCGTGAGCGCGGCCTCGTGTTGAATCGCCGCTGCGGCAGCGGCCGGTTCGGTGCACGCCTTGCTGACCGTGATGTCCAATGGCAACGTCAGCGCTCCGAACTCGAAGCCGTTGGGCACCATCGGTGTCAGATCCGTGAGCCCCGCGATCCACATACCCGCATCGTTGCCGCTGTTGGTCATGACCACCGTTGTGCTCGGGTATGTGGCCGCCAGTGTCCGCAACACCGTGAGATCGGCCGGAGTCACCAGCGATCGCGTGGCCACCGCGTGCCGGTAAACGCCGAGCTCATACGACGCGCCGACCACCACGCACACGACCGCGATAACCCCCAGGGCGAGCGCAGCGGTCTCGACCCGATGCGGGCCCACGCGAAATCGAGCGGCGACACGGGCGGGGATCTCAGCCCGGACCACGAACAGAACCCACGCGACGAGCACCGCTGCCGCGGTGATCGCCATCGCGGGGATCCAGGGCCGCAATGCCGTCAATGGATCGTACAGTCCGAGCGGGTAGGTGTAGACCGCGTACTGGCCGATGAGATAGGTCCACAGACGGCCGAGGGAATGGCGCACAACCAACGCAGCGCCCGCGACGAGAACGCCGGCCACGGTCGCACCGATCCGCAACTGCCGCGTCCGCGACAGCGAGCGCATCACGCTGATGATCGCGAGGAACCCGGCGCCGAGCACGAGCGGGATCAACCAGTATTGATAGCCGAGGATGCGATCCTGCTCGGCCCACGGAAAGATAAGTCGCCAGAGTTTCGCAAGCTTGTGCCAGTAGAAGGCGTCCACCATGAACGCCACCAGCAGCACCTGAGCCACCAGCACCCAGAGCATGCGACGCTGGACGATGAGCGCCACGACGCCGATGAAGTAGAGCGCGAAAGAGATCGGACTGATGAGATCGGTCTGCGCAATGGAGGCGAGGATCACATGGAGGTGTATCGGTGCGCTCGTGACCGAGATGGTGGCCGACGACGGCTGCGTCGCCGTGGCTCGAGGCACGTGGGGTGATCGCGTCAGGAAAGTCACGATCACCGCTCCGGCCAGCACTGCCCCCGCAGCGATGCCCACCCGAATAAGCGCGAACTCGAGGATTGGCTCGCACAACCCGCACCACCGTGATCGTGAGCAAGCCACACGCGACCACCGCGCCGGTGAACACCTCGAGGCCGTGTATCACCCAGATGCATGCCGTGATCGCAAACAGGAGCAGCGCGGTGTCACGCGTGAAGACGCCTCGAAAGACACGAAGCGCGGCAACGATGAAGGGCACGATCAGCGTCGAGTCGACGATCTCGGGAAAGCGGCCGACGATGGCCTGAAACGATGGGAAGGCAAGCCCGAGCGCGAAGAACGGAACCACCGCTGCGAGTGCGACCGATCCCGTCGCCTCGAGCGCAAGCAGGCTGAGGGACAGGGGGATCAGCAGTAGCGTGACCGTGATCACCGGCCCCATGGCCATCGCGGGCGACGGTGCGCCGAGCCACGACACCACCGCGGCCGTCGCCTCGAACCCAGGGCGAACTCGCACGAATTCCGTCCCTTCGATCGGGATCCGAATCAGCGGTAGCACGTCGTGCGTTCGCGCAATCGTGTTGGCAAGCCCACCGTGCGTCGCGGTGTCCCAGTCGGGAGGGAGCACCTGGCCATGGAGCGCCCAGAAGAAGACCGACGCCCCGATCAGACCTCCGATCAACGCTGGAATCGGTACCCACCACGGGGAGGCGGCGCTGGCGGCGGGGGAAGCCCGGCGCCAGCGGAGCACCGCTGCAGCCCCCAGAACCACGATCAGCGGTAGCACGGTCGCCGGCTCGAAGGGGATGTGGGCGTCGTGCATCGCCATCCCCGCCACGCCGATGAACCCCGCGGACATCCCGGGGGACATCGCAAGTCTCGTCCACCACCGCCACTGAGGAGCGAGCAGGGTCGCAAGGGCAAAGCCAGGAAGCAGAGCCGCAATCACCACCCCGGGGAGGGATTGCCCGAAGTCTTGGAGTGACACGCCGGATGGAGCTTAGCGGCCAGTCATGCGAGACGCGCTCGACTGCCGGCAGTGCCGCACGGAAGCGCGTGCTATCCTGAGATCAATTGCTAGATCGTTGACGTTCCGCGCCCTGCGCGTGCCATCGTCCTCGGCTGCGAGGAGCCCCTGGGGAGGCTCCGAGCCTGGGGGCGATAGGCTAGAGCCCTCATAATCAGATCGATTGGGCTCCCGTTCCCGAGATCTTGAAGCGTCCCCGGAGGGTTCCATGGCAAGCCGGCGAGCGAGTGGCACTGGGCGGGGGGATCGCGTCGCGATCGAGCTTGACGGCGCGCCGGAGACACCCGTGAATCGCCCCAAGCACGTGCAGCTGGTCGGACAGCCCGGGGCGACGCCGTCCGCCTTCTGGCCGACGAGCGTCTATCCCCGCATCGAATCCCGTTCGCAGCGCGTCTCCGTTCGGCGATGGATCGCCCTCCTGGTCGTTCTCGATGCGGTGATCGCCACCCTCGCGGTGGCGGTCGCGACGCTCGCCATCTTCGGCGCTTCGCCCGAGAAGTTGAACGATCGCCTGCCCTACGCGGCGATTGCGGCGACCTTTCCCGCGCTCTGGGTCGCGGCCATGCTGCTGAGCGGCTCGTACGCCCGCCGCTACCTGGCTGCCGGACCCGAGCAGTACCGGCGCGTGTGCAACGCGTCGATCTGGATCCTCGCGCTCATCGGCTTCACGTCCTACGTGCTTCGAGCCGACTTCTCGCGTGGCCTGGTGCTGATCACGATCCCGTTGGCCGCGCTGCTGACGCTTCTTGGCCGCTGGGTTGCGCGCAAGGCGTTGCGCAGTCGATTCGGCGATGGCGTCGCAATCCACCGCATCGTCGAGGTCGGACCGGGCAAGGGAGCCGAGCAGCTCCGCAACTACATCGATCGAAATACGCACACCGGCTTCTCGGTGGTGGGCGTCGTCGCGACCGATGCACTTCCCGAGGACGAGCCCATCGATGTCGACGAGATTGTCAACGAGGTGAGGCGTCTCGACGCAGACACCATCGCCTTTGTCGGTACCACCCATTCGACGGGTGGCGAGTTGCGGCGTATGTCGTGGGCGCTCCAGGGGTCGGGCATCCGACTGCTGGTGGTCCCGGATCTTGCCGACATCGCAGGCCCCCGCATCGTCATGCACCCGGTCGACGAACTCCCACTGCTCGAGATCTGTGAGCCGGAGTTGAGCGGACCGGCGCGCGTCGTCAAATCCGTGTTCGATCGCGTCGCGTCGCTCTTCCTGATCATCGTCCTGAGCCCGGTGCTGGTGGCGATCGCGGTGGCCATCAAGCTCAACGATGGCGGTCCGGTGTTCTTCCGGCAGCGGCGGATCGGCAAGGAGGGTCGCGCCTTCAACATCTGGAAGTTCCGCAGCATGCGTGTCGGTGCGGGTGCGCTCCTCCAGCCGGTTGAGACCGCCACCGGCGAAGGTCAGATGCTCGTGAAGACGCCGTCAGACGATCGGGTCACCTCGGTTGGCCGGTTTCTGCGGCGGTACTCGCTGGACGAGCTGCCGCAGTTGTTCAACGTGTTGATCGGGACCATGTCGCTGGTCGGACCGCGGCCACTCGTCCAGGACGAGGTCGACAGCTTTGGCCACGGCGCGCACGCCCGGCTGTTGGTGACGCCGGGGATGACCGGGCTCTGGCAGGTTCGCGGGCGCTCCGAACTCCCCTGGGAGCAGCGCGTGCATCTCGATCTTTACTACGTGGAGAACTGGTCGATCTGGCTCGACATCTCGCTGCTGTGGAGCACCCTTCGCGCGATCGCGCACTCCAACGGAGCGTACTGAAAGCGACGCCACGCGGGCGCGTACTCGTGACGCTGTCCGTATGAGTGCGCCGGTTGTGGAACTGACCGGCGAGGCGAAGCAACTCGTCGGGCGGATCGGGGATCGCAGCGCTCGGATCGGGATTGTGGGGCTCGGATATGTGGGTCTGCCGACGGCGGTCGCCTATGCCGACGCAGGCTTCACCGTCGTCGGGATTGACACCAACGCGCAGCGATGCGCAGCGATCAGGGCGGGCGAGAGCTATATCGAGGATGTTCCCTCGAGCGACGTGGCACGGGCGCGCCGCAATGACCGGCTCACCGCGGTCACCTCGCTCGCGGCTGCCGGCGACCTCGATGTCGTCGACATCTGCGTGCACACCCCGCTCGGCGACACGCGCGAACCCGACACTTCTGCCATCGAGGCGGTGGGCGAAGCCCTGATTGCATGCCAGCGTCCCGGGCAGGTAATCGTGCTCACCAGCACGAGTTACCCGGGAACCACTGAGGACGTGCTCCGGCCCATCCTCGAACGCTCGGGCCTGGTGATGGGAGTGGATACCTTTCTCGCCTTTGCCCCCGAGCGGATCGATCCTGGAAACAAGCGATTCACGCTGCGCACCACCCCGAAGGTCGTGGGTGGCGTTGACGATGCCTCGACCGAGGTTGCGCGACAGGCGCTCCTCACCATCGTCGACGTCGTGACCCCGGTACGGGACGCAACCACCGCCGAAATGGTCAAGGTCCTCGAGAACACCTTTCGCATGATCAACATCGGCTTCGCCAACGAGGTCGCGCAGATGTGCCGCCGGCTCGGTGTCGATGTGTGGGAGGTCATCGAGAGCGCCGCCACCAAGCCGTATGGGTTCATGCCGTTCTATCCCGGGCCCGGTGTCGGGGGCCACTGCATCCCGGTTGATCCCTCATATCTCCAGTGGAAGATGCGCAATCTCGACTTCCGCACCCGGTTCATCGACCTCGGCAACGAGGTGAACCGGGGAATGCCCGATTACGTCGTGCAACGAGCCGACGATGTCCTCAACGACATCGGGCGCAGCATGCGTGGCTCGCGCATCCTGCTGGTCGGCGTTGCATACAAACCCGACATCGGTGACGTTCGCGAGTCACCGGCGATCGAGGTGGCCGATCGTTTGATCAGTCGCGGCGCGCTGGTCCGGTACGTCGACCCGCACGTCGCATCACTCTCTGTGCGTGGCGGCTCGAGCCTGCAGGCGGTGGCGCTCACCGCCGCCGAGGTCGAGGCGAGCGACCTCGTGGTCATCACCACCGCCCATACCGCGATCGATTGGGCACTGATTCGAGAACGCGCTCCACTCGTGCTCGACACGCGCGGTGTGCGCGGGGACGGTCGAGCCGGCTGGCACACGCTGTAGGCTCAGCGGGAGCCGGTCTGCTCCCAATGAGCGAGCGTTCGCTGCAGTCCCTCGTCGAGTCCGACGCGCGCGGTCCAGCCAAGCCATTCGGTGGCGCGAGCCGCGGACGGGACGCGCCGGCGGGTGTCCTCGAAGCCGGGACCGAAGTGTTGCTCATAGCTCTCGTAGGCGATCGTCGAGTTGCCGCCGCTCGCATCGATGACCTTGCGGGCGAGGTCCGCGATGGTCGTCTCGGTCGTCGCATCGCCGATGTTGAAGACCTGTCCCTCGGCGGACTGCAGCTCCATCGCGAGCATGGTGCCGTCGATGCAGTCGTCGATGTACGTGAAGCATCGCGACTGCAGCCCATCGCCGTACACGGTCAGGGGGTCGCCGTCGAGCGCTTGACGCAGAAAGGTGGCCATGACGCTGCCGTAGCCCTGGGGATCCATGCGCGGTCCGTAGATGTTGAAGTAACGAACAATCACGCCGCGCAACCCGAGGGCCGCATGCGCGAGCAGGAGATGCTCATCGAGCGCCTTCGCGGTGGCATACGACCACCGCTGGATGACCGTTGAGCCGAGGATGCGATCATCGTCCTCATGCATCGGAACCCGACCGCCGCGTCCATACACCTCGCTCGAGCTGCTGATGAGCACCTTACGGTCGAGCCGCGCGCATGCGGCGAGCACGTTCTCGGTCCCGCGACTGTTGACCTGGATCGCGCCGAGCGGATTCGCGATGATATGTGCGACGCCCACCGCCGCGGCGAGATGGAACACTCGATCGCAGTCGCCCACAAGGGTGTAGACCAACGCGTCGTCGAGGATGGTCCCTTCGACGATGCGTACGCCGTCACTCTCGGCGTGGCGCCCGATGTTGCCGCGGCGTCCGGTGGAGAGATCGTCGAGGACGGTCACCGCATCGCCATGCTCGACCAGGCGATCGACGAGATGGCTACCGATGAAACCGGCGCCGCCTGTCACCAACGTCCTCACGTGGTGGCACCATAGCAGCCTCGATGGCCCATCACGAGTCCAGTGAGCTGCCGTTCGTCAGTGTCGTCATTCCCGTGTTCAACGAGGAGCGATATATCGAGGCATGTCTGGCCTCCGTGCTGGATCAGGACTACCCTGCTGACCGCTACGAGGTCATCGTTGCCGACGGCGGATCGACCGATCGCACTCGAACCATCGTTGAATCGACATCGGTTCTCCACCCCAATGTGCGCTTGATCGACAACCCGGGGAGGACCCAGGCGCACGGTCTCAACCTCGCTATCCTCGCGAGCAGAGGTGAATTCATCGCGCGCCAGGATGGGCATGCGGAATGGTCGCCACATCATCTGCGACGGTCGATCGAGTTGCTGCAGGAAACTGGTGCCGACAATGTGGGTGGCCGTGCAGACGGCGAGGGTGTGGGTATCACCGGGCGCGCAATCGCGCGTGCGATGCGATCCCCGTTCGGAGTCGGCGGGGCGCGTTATCGATATTCGACGCGGGTGGAGGAGCTGCCCACGGTCTTCCCGGGGACCTTCCGGCGGAGTGCCTTCGAACGCGTCGGCCTCTACGATGAAGCCTATCCGCCGCACGAGGACTACGAGCTGAACCATCGGATCCGCGAGACCGGCGGGCGGGTGCTCTTCAGCCCCGATATCCCCACCAGGTACTGGGTGCGGGAATCGATCCCCGCCCTCGCCCGCCAGTACTTTCGCTACGGGCGTTCGAAGGTTCGGGTTGCCCGTGCGAGCCTCGGGGTCATCCGTCCGTACCATCTTGCCGCACCCGCGCTCGCGGCCGCGATCCCCGTAGCGGCCATGCTGGGAATGACCAGGCGGGGACGGCCCGCGGTTGCCGCAGGAGCCATCGTGTATGCCGCCGGGTGCCGTCGCGGCGGGGATCCACGCAGGGAGGGGCGAGACCCTGTCGGTGCGGATGCGCATTCCCGCAATCTTTGTGGTCCTGCACGTCGCGTGGGGATCGGGATTCTGGGTTGGTATGGCCGAGGCTGCGCTGCGGATCGATACGGGGGGCGGCTCCCCGGACCCGCTTCCGGCCTTGGAAACGACCGAACTGGGCTACACTCGTACGGCTTTGAGAGCGGATCAAAGGCACCGCAAGCCAATGAAAGCGATGTGATGGCAGGCAGCGATACGGCTCATGCTCTCAGTTCCGTCCGCGTTCGGCGGTTGATCATCGAGCAGTCGAAGCGCGCGCACGTGGGACATATCGGCTCTGCACTCTCGATCGCTGACATCCTCGTCGCGCTGTTCTCAGGGACGGTCGACGCCGAGGTCGACGTCTTCATCCTGTCGAAGGGTCACGCGGCCCTGGCGCAATATTGTGTGCTCACCGAGCTCGGCCTCATGAGTCGCGAGACCCTCGATACGTACTGCGGTGACGACAGCCAGCTCGGCGTCCACCCCGATCACACACTGCCCGGCATCACCTTCTCGACGGGCTCGCTTGGCCATGGGCCATCACTCGGCGCCGGCGTTGCGCTGGCCAGGCGCATCGCAGGCAAGCCAGGCAGAGTGTTCGTGCTGATGAGCGATGCGGAGCTCAACGAAGGCTCAGTGTGGGAGGCGATGATGTTCGCCGGGCACCACAAGCTCGACAACCTCACGGTCATCCTTGACAACAACGGTCAGCAGGCACTCGCACCGACCGTCGACGTGATCGACCTCAGCGGCGTCGACCAGCTCGTTCGGGCGCTCGGATGGGAATGCAGGCGGGTGGATGGACACGATGTCGATGAGTTGACCACTGCCCTGAACGTCAACACGCCGGGGAAACCGCTCTTCGTTGTCGCGGACACCCTTGCGGGCAAGGGAGTGAGCTTCATGGAGCGGCAGGTCAAGTGGCACTACCTCCCGGTCGATGACGCGCAGTTCGAGCAGGCGATGGGCGAGATCGGGTGAGAAAACAATTCGTCTCGACACTGATTGATATCGCGGACCATGATGAGCGCGTGGTTCTGCTCACCGCGGACCTGGGATTCATGGTGCTCGAGCCGTTTGTCGAGCGTCATCCTGATCGCTTCTTCAACGTCGGCGTCGCGGAGGCGAACATGATGTCTCTGGCGGCGGGAATGGCCCACGAGGGTTTGATTCCGTTCTGCTATTCGATTGCAACCTTTGCGTCGATGCGCGGCTACGAGCAGTTCAGGAATGGGGCGGTGCTGCATCAACTTCCCGTCCGCATCGTCGGGATCGGCGGTGGCTTCGCGTACGGCACCGCGGGCCCAACCCATCACGCCCTCGAGGACCTCGCCCTGATGCGGGTCCAGCCCGGCGTCGGCATCGTCGCACCAGCCGATGACGGCCAGGTCGACCGTGCTCTCCGAGACCACTACGCGCGCCCTGGGCCAATGTATCTGCGCCTCGCCAAGGAAACCGCGAAGTCATCCCGAGCTCGACGGTCGTTTTCGATGGGGTCGTCTGGAGGTTATCGGTGACGGCGACATCGCGATCATCGCCATCGGATCGATGACCGGAGTCGCGCTCGAGGTGCGCCGGCAACTGCAGTCAGAGGGAATCCACACGGCGGTGGCTGTCGCCGCTTCGATTGCCCCGGCACCAACCGACGACCTGGTCGCGCTTCTGTCGTCGAAGAGCGCGTGCATCACCATCGAGGATCACCGTCCGGTTGGCGGCCTCGGTTCGCTGGTTGCGGAGACGATCGCCGACCACGGCATGGGTGTGCGACTGGTCCGGTGCGGGGTAACCGATCCGACCGGCGAAACCACCGGGTCGGAGGAATTTCTCCGCCGCCGCAACGGCCTCGACGTCGCTGGGCTGATGGCCGCGGTGCGGCAGATCGGCCTTGTCCCCGCCTGAAGCCGGCGCTCCCACAAGCGCGGATATCGGTACCCTGCCCCATAATTCGCCGATGCCCACCACCGCGAAGGACGGCGTCGCCGCTGCGCTGACATTCCAGGCGACGCACTGCGCGATCTGCGGCCCCGACACCCCTTCGAACGAGCTCTACCCGGCCAATTTCGACGTCGACGACATCACGCCGGCTCGCTTCTCCGCACGCCGGCTTCCGGATCGCGTGCACTACCGCATGGTCAAGTGCGCGCGTTGCGGTCTGGTGCGCTCGGACCCTGTCCTTGACGAGGCAACGCTCGCGTATCTGTACAAGGAGAGCACCTTCGACTACGAGGCCGAGACCGCCAATCTCAAGGCGACATACGGAAGGTATCTCGCCAAAGTCCGCGCCCTCAGCAAGCACCAGGAGTCGCTGCTCGAGATCGGCTGCGGGGACGGCTTCTTTCTCGAGCAGGCGATGGCGCAGGGATACACAACGGTTCGCGGGGTCGAGCCGAGCGAAGCGGCGATCAGGGACGCGTCTCCGGTGGTACGCGACCAGATCGTCTGTGACGTCATGCGCCCGGGGCTCTTCCGTGATGGTGAGTTCGATGCGGTCTGTCTCTTTCAAGTGTTCGATCACGTTCCGCACCCCGAGGCTGTCCTCGATGCCTGCCGTGCCGCGCTGCGCCCCGGCGGCCTGATCCTGTGCCTCAACCACAACGTCGAATCGGTGTCGGCGCATCTCATGAAGGAGCGCAGCCCGATCATCGACATCGAGCACACATATCTCTACAGCCCGGCCACGATGCGACGCATCTTTGAGGCGGGTGGATTCAAGGTCCTGAAGCAGGGGCACGTCAGCAACACGTACAGCGTCGGATACATCACGCATCTGGTCCCGCTGCCGGCGCGTGCCAAGGGGATGGCGCTCGGCGCTTTGAACGCGAGTCGCGTCGGCAGGATTTCCGTCCCCGTCCCGCTCGGCAACCTCTACCTGATCGCCGGACGATTGTAGGTCCCCGCCCGCTACCGGCCCGCGGACACGGCTTCGGCAGGGTGCTCCGCGAGCCACCCAGCAGTCTGTCTCAGGCCGTCGGTGATCCCGGTGGTAGCCCGCCACCCTAACTCCGCGTTGATGAGCGTCGGATCGCCGACCCACACACGCGTATCCCACGCACGTTGTGGGTATCCGCCCCACACCGGCTCCGCGCCGATCGAGAATGCTTCGGTCGTTGTCGCGACCAGCTCCGCGAGGGAAGTCTGAATGCCCGAAGCGACATTGTAGATCGTGCTCCTGCCGGGCGCCGATGCTGCCGCGATGTATGCGTCGATGACATCGCCCACGTACACGTAGTCTCGTACGATGGTCGGCGAGGCGAGCGGCGGCAGCGCTCCGGCGAGAGCCGCTCGCACCAGCGTCGGGATCAGCCGGCGCTCTTCCTCGAATGGTCCATATGCCGAGTACAGCCGCAGCGTCGTGACCGGCACGCCGCGCGTTCGAGCACGCTGGCAGAGCCACGTTGCCGCAGCCTTCGTCGCCGCATAGTCGCTGTTGGGGCGTGGGGGTTCAGCTTCGCCCGGCGCGTGATCGCAGTCGCCGTACTCCGACGACGTGCCGGTATTGATGGCGACCGTGCAGCCGTGGCGCTCGGCAGCGGCCAGGATGGTCGCCATGCCCACGACATTGCTGTGGGCCATCGCCACCGTGTCGGTCTGAAAGGAATACGCACCATGCGCGGCGAGGTGAAAGATCCACTCGGGGCGGGCACGTGTGAAGGCACGCTCCATGTCGTCGCGGTGTGCAATGTCTCCCTCGATCCGACGCACGTCGCCCAGCCCGTCGAGGCGCCACGTGTCGGTGGTCGGCTGCAGGATGACGAACACCTCATGGCCATCAGCAACAAGGCGATGCACGAGGTTCGCGCCCACGAAACCGGCGGCGCCGGTCACAAGACAGCGGATGACTCATCCTCCTCAGTTGCAGGCAGCGCGGCCCGCGTGAGCCGGTCGGGCGGAGCTACGGGGCGATTGACGATCTCCGCGACGATATACGGTGGCCGACGCTTCACCTCCTCGTAGATGTGCGCCAAGTATGAGCCGATGACGCTCAGACAGAGCAGCTGTATCCCCCCGATGAAGAGGATCAGGACGATGAGCGACGTGAAGCCGGTCGGCGCGGCCACCGGATTCACGATGCGGATGATGACGGTGATGAGAATAGCGACGAATGCCGCGACGGTCGTGAGGACGCCGACGAGGGTGATCAGCTCGAGCGGGATGTAGGAGAACGAGAAGATTGCCTTGCGGGCCCATCCGATGTTGCGCAGCAATGAGTTCGTGGTCGTGCCGAACATGCGCTCGGGGCGGTGATAGGGGACACCGATCTGGCGGAATCCCACCCATGCGCGCAGCCCCCGGAGGAACCGATTGGTCTCCGGAAGACGGTTGAGCGCATCCACGACTCGACGGTCCATGAGAGAGAAGTCGCCGGCATCGAGCGGGACCGGCACATACGACGCCGCGCGAAACAGCCGGTAGAAGGCGCGATACGAGACCTGCAGGAACCGGTTCGCGTCGCGCTTGACGCGGCTCCCATAGACGACGTCGTAGCCCTCCAGCCACTTCTCGTAGAACGCCTCGATCAATTCGGGGGGATCCTGCAGATCACCGTCGAGGAGCACGACCGCATCTCCGCTACAGATGCGCATACCGCTGGTGAAGGCGCTCTGCGATCCGAAGTTACGACTGTGGGTCACGGCGGTCACATGACCATCTCGGGCAGCGAGGTCGGCGAGCACCTCCGCCGCGTTGTCGGGACTGGCGTCGTTGACGAAGATGATTTCGTAATCGACGTCGAGCTTTGTGAAGACCGCGACCAAACGCTCGTGCATGATCGGGATTGCCGGAGCGTCGCGATAGCACGCGATGACTGCGCTGATCTTCCGCCGGCCCAGTGGCGAATCGGGCATCTGGCACATGATAGGGCCCATAACGTCCACAGAGGCACCTTCGGCGATCTCCCGGGCGCTGGGCGGATTGATACCCTGTGTGTGATGGTGCGCAGTCAGCGCGAGCAGGGATCATGAAACGGCGCAATCTGGCACTCCGCGAAACGGAGAATTGGCGGCCCCCGGCGCTGCGCGACCCCACCGCGTTGCGACGCTTCGGGGATCTGCAGCTCGCGTCGATCTGGAACGATCTCCGGCCCTTGCTGGCCGGCGAGACCGGCGCCGTTCTCGACGTCGGCTGCGGGGAACAACCCTACCGATCGTTGCTCACACGAGCCGGCAGCTATCAGGGGCTCGATATCGCCGAGGCCGACGACCGGTTCGGCTACGCTCGAGACGACACGCTGTACGTCACGGGATACCCATGGCCGGTGGCGGACGAGTCGGCGGACCTTGCCCTGTGCACCGAGGTCCTCGAGCATGTCCTCGAGCCATCGCTGCTGCTCACCGAGGTGCGGCGTTGCCTGCGCCCCGGAGGACGCCTCCTGATGACTGTTCCTTTTGCGGCTCGCTGGCATTTCGTGCCGTACGACTACTGGCGTTTCACGCCGTCGGGGATCACGCATCTGCTGCGCGATGCCGGGTTTGCCGATGTGCGGGTGTTCAGTCGCGGCAATCCGGTCACCGTCGCGGCGCAGAAGGTCATCGCCCTGATCGCGCCCCTCGGCGGAATGCGAATTCCGCTCGTGCCCATCGCCGCCGCTGCTGCGGTCGTGGGCCATTGGAGCCTCCACAGGGACTGGGGTGAGGACTGTCTTGGCTACACGGTTGTGGCGACGCGACCTCGGGCTGGCGCGCAGCCGGCCATTGGGACCTAGCCGGACAGCTTGCGCGCTTGGCGTCACGTCGGGGTGTGCGAAGGCGCTACATTGCATCCGTGGATCGGCCCGACAGCCTTCCTGAGGGGATATCGGCAGTCATTCCGGTACACCGCTCAGCGGCGATGCTCCCGTCGCTGCTTCCCCGGCTCACCGCCGTCCTCGATCGACTTGCGACTGCGCACGAAATCATCCTGGTCGACGATGGGAGCCCTGACGCGAGTTGGAGCGTCATCACCGCGGCGAATCATGCTGACGCCCGGATCCGGGGAATCCGGCTGATGCGCAACTTCGGCCAGCCCAATGCGCTCCTGGTTGGGATCCGGTCCGCGCGTTATCGATACATCGTGACGCTCGACGACGACCTCCAGAATCCGCCAGAAGAAATCGCGCGGCTCGTCGAGCGTCTGACCGATGACGTCGACGTCGTGTACGGAACGCCCGAGGCGGAGCAGCACAGCCTCTGGCGTTCGGCGGCCTCACGTATCACCAAGTACGCGCTCGAGGAGGCCATGGGTGCGCCCGTGGCACGAAGCGTGAGCTCATTTCGATTCTTTCGCACCAACGTGCGTCAGGCATTCGAGCGGTTTCAGAGCCCGGATATGCACCTCGACGTGCTGCTGACCTGGGCTACCACCCGATTCGCCGCGGTGAGTGTCCGACATGAACCTCGATTGGAGGGAAAGTCGAACTACACATTCGGAAGGCTGGTGCACCACGCTCTCAACATGATCACCGGGTTCAGCCAGCGTCCACTCCGCATTGCCAGCATGATCGGCTTTGTCTTCACCATCTTCGGCGGTGTGGTCATCATCGCTGTCGTTGCACGCTACCTGATCGCCGGCAACTCCGTACCGGGATTCCCGTTCCTTGCCTCGATCGTCGCCATCTTTTCCGGGGTGCAGCTGCTCATCCTCGGCATCATGGGCGAGTACCTTGCCAGGATGCATGTGCGGCTTATGGAACGACCAACGTATGTGATCGTCGAGACCACAGATGACGAACACCCCAAACCATGAGGAGGGCCACGGTGCTGCTCAGCCGAATGTACCCGGCCCGATCGTGACGCGACTCTCCTCGTATACTTCGGCGATGACGGGTGAAAGTCCCGTCCCGCCAACGGTCTTGATCGTCGGCTGGGGCTTCATTGGAGCGGCGATCGGTCAGCGCCTGCTCGCGGCCGGTGCCTGCGTGACTGGCTTGAGCCGTTCTCGCACTTCCCGCACGCAGGCTGGTGAACGAGCCGGCGCACGAATGGTGATAGGCGACGTGTGCCAGCCAGAGTTGCTCGAAGCCGTTGTCCATGACGTCGACCATGTGCTGTTCTCGGCAGGTGCGATGACTCCTCCAGCCACAGCCGCGCAGCCCGCTGAGGCGGCGATGCAAGCGCTCCTGCCTTTGCTCGCCGTTCTTGAAACCATGCGCGATCGACCGAGCGTCGGCCTGACGTATATCTCGTCCGGTGGCACGGTGTATGGAAACCCCGACCATCTTCCGGTGTCCGAGAACGAGCCCACGGAACCGATCTCACCGTATGGCGCGCTGCACCTGGCGTGCGAGAACTATGCACGGATGTATGCGCGCCGATTTGGATCCCGGCTCCAGATCCTTCGAATTGCCAACGTGTACGGGCCGCATCAGGCACGGCACAAGGACCAGGGCGCTGTGGCGATCTTCCTTGACAGGATCGCGAACGGACAAACGATCGACGTTTACGGGGACGGCTCCGCGCTGCGCGACTACGTATTCATCGATGATGTCGCCGCCGCTGCTTCGCAGGTCATCGTCGATCAGTCAGACGTCGGCGTGGTCAACATCGGCTCGGAGCGCGGCCTCACCGTGCTCGAGATCATCGAGGCGGTCGAGTCACTCGTCGGTCGGCGCGCAATCCTGTCATTCGTGCCTGCTCGCGGTTTCGATGTGCATGCCGTTGTCCTGGACGTATCGAAGCTGCAATCGTTCATTCCATACACGCCCACCGAGTTCGCTCTCGGTCTCCGCGCTACGTACGAGGCGTCTCAGGTCGCCGGAGCTCGCATCGCCTAACGCGAGCGGAGACGCGGCCGGGCGATGACTGCGAGCGATGTCCCCATGGGCAGCCGTCTGCGAGCTTTGATCAGGGCTGATTCGCGGCGAAACACTTCGAATGCGACTTCGTTGAGTCCGGGAACGATGTGAAATTCAGAATCTAGACACTGCCCCCAGGCTCTGTCCGTCACTCCTGAGGAACCGGCGACGCAACCACATGACCGGGAACAGAAGCACCATGAAATAGCTGAGGTACTCGATGTCGAACCCGGCGGTGTGCAAGCCTCGAGTGATGCTCGCCCGTGTATACCTGCGCATGTGTTCCGACGCGACATCGAACGCGCTCCAGAGCTCCGGATGCGCGGGCACGGTAAGGATCAACCGACCCGAGTCTTTCAGCCGTTCCCTCATCTGACTGAGGACTCCGGCGTCATCACGGATGTGTTCCAGGACGTCGAAGGCGGCGATGATGTCGTACGGCTCGGGTGCCGCAAGGTCGGCGAGGTGCCCGTTGGTGATCGTGAGCCCCGTGCGCTGATGGGCGACTTCGGCGGCCGCTGCACTGACCTCGAGCCCCTCCACCCAGCCACGTCCTGCCGCCGAACTCTTGAGCACTCTCAGCACGTTGCCACTGCCGCATCCGACCTCGAGGATGCGAAACCCAGGCGCAAGTTCCTGGATCGGCGGGCTCACCAGCGATCGGATGATCTGATTGCGAGCGCGGAACCAGAAGTGCCTGTCCTCGACCGCCAACAGTGTCTGGATGCCGGCCGCGTCGTACGCGGCCCAGTGACTCTCCGAGCGAGAGTCCGACGGCGTGCCGGATTGCAGGCTCATGCGATGTCGACCACGAAGGACAGCCTACGAGTTTGCGGTCCGCTTCCGTCACCGAAGGCCGTATGAAACCGGCAAGCCGACTTCATCTCCGCACGCTGGGTGGTTGCCATCGTGACCGATCCAGCCCTGGCGGCCACATCACTTCAACTCCTGAAGCTGCCCGTATAGCACCCCTGGCAGCTTCACGGGTTGATACATGCCGCATGCACGAGGTCCGAACACCTCAAGCGAGAGCGTCGACAGGACGATCCACTGTGTGTGGTGGGTCTCGATGTATCGACAGTCAATCTGCACCACAGCACTGGCCAGATCCTCTGGTGGAAATGGAAAGAGAATCCCATCGCTCGGCACGTGGGTCAGGAGCGACACGATGTTGAAGCTCTCACCCAGATAGGACAGCTTCCCCGGTCTCCCCGCGGTGTATTCCTGCGCCTTGTGGATTGCAGGGAGGAGGGTGGGAAAATCGATGCCGGTAAACCCGCTCGCCGCCGGCGGATTGACAAGGCTTTTTGCCGCAGCAACCGGATCGGCCGTGAGCAGGGCGGAGGAGAAGCAGAGGGAAACGAGGATGGCCACTGGAAGCAGTTTCAACTTTCCTGACAGCTGAGCCGGCGTCAGGTCAGGCCGCCGGCGCCACAGCGCACGTACCTCGTCCGAGCGAATCGCTATGGAGAGCAGTGCGGCTACACAGACGGCGCTAGGCAGAAGCATCGTCTGCAACTGGCCCTCCGCATACGCACGATTCACGTAGTACAACAGGCCGAGGAGCGACCACGTCCCCATGAACGTGAGCGTTACCGTCGCTTGGTCCAGGAGCGCATCCGGGGGCACCCCTTTTCGGCGGCGCCTCCTCATCAAGGCCCACCCCGCGGCGGCAGAGCACACGATGAGTGGCATCACAACGAGCACAGGGCCAGGGACCTGCATGGGAGCCGCGCCCAGTCCGGATCCGAACAGTTTGACGAAGGCGGCGACAAAGCTCAGGTTGAGTGGGGAGCGAATGGAGAGGAGAAAGAGCGGATAGGATGCGACCCCGATGATCAAACCCAACAGCCATGCGCCAATGGCACGCCGCCGAACAGACGACATGCCACCCAGCAGAATCATCACGCCATACACGACAGTCGCGGCGAGCCCGAAGTCCTGTGAATTCCACGTGAGGACGCCGCACACCACTCCGATGAGCGACAGGTGGCCCCTTCGTACGGTGCCGCGATAGACAAGAACAAGATCGGTCAGGCCGATGGCGATGATCACAAAGCCCGAGATCAGGCGAATGGGAAGCTCTTGAAACAGGCTGGCGATCGAGCTCGTGTCGCCAAGTTGATGCGAGGTGACGTAGGTGATGGGAACGACCAGGGCAGCAGCGAGGAGGTAGCCTCCAGCTCCGAGAACACGCCTCGCGAGCCGCACTGCCAGAATGACGGTTGCGAAGTCGAGGAGCGTCAGGAATATGGACATCGCGCCGACCAGCGCGAGCGGACTGAGGCGAGACTTCAACGGCAGGAAGAGCCAGCCGTACAAAGCAGTGTATTGCGGGATGTACGTGGAATCCGGAAACCTTCCGGTCACCGGTCCGAGCATGTCGTTGATCTCATTCTGGTTGTTGCCGACATACGTGAGGTAGTCAGAGGTGCGGATTGCACCGAGTACGTCGAACGCGCAGCAAATCGCGACGATCACAACGAGGCCGATTCGGACACGCCTGGAAAGGGATCGAGACTGCAGCAGGGTCCCGAAGATGAGCAGGAGGACCAGCACGGCAAGTGCCACGTGACTGCCGAAACCTTCCCAGTAGCCGTTGCGGAGCGTTTGCGGCCGCTCGATCGTCCAGATACCCCAGATCAATCCAACCGACGCAACCACCGCGACGGCTGCATCAAATCGTGCCGAGCGATGATCGTGGAGAAAGATGACCGTGATGGCGAAGGCGAGCGCGAGAACGCAGAGGTAGAGCGGCTTGTTGAAGCTCCCCGTCACGTTGTTGTTGGTTGCAAACGATCCCGCCACAAGGACCGCCACGGTGCCCAATGCGATTCGAGGGATCAGGGTGGTGACTGTGCGGTATTCAGGCCCCATCAGTGAACCGCTGGGCTGCGAGGGCGAAGCCAGCTCCACGGGAGGCGACGATCGACCCCCGAGACTGTCGAGGCCGCTCGAATCTCCATCCATCGAGCTCACCCGACCGCCACGATCGCCGCGTCCGGGTTGCTGAAAACAATGTGACCGAGCCTCAGAACGGCCGGGTCATATGGGCCGAGCGTCCGGTCGATCAGGAGATAGCGAACAGCATACTGATGAATCAAGATCTGGAGCGCAGTCGCGTTGGCGTGGTCGATGACCGCGTCATTCAGACGCTGACGGTAGATGAACGTCGCACCGGCCGGTGTCCCGGGCCCGGGGGGAATGGGGTACGGGTTGTATGACTCGATGAAGGCCTGCCGTTCCGAGAGCGCCGTGTAGTAATAGAATTTGCCGAACGTCCTGCCGGGGTCGATCCAGTGGTTGTTGACTGCGAGCACGGCGTTGACCGAAGTGTGATCTCGCAACCAGTACAGGGCAGAGAGCAGTCCCGGCACGATCACCGTCCGCCCGTTGGCGATCGGCTCGCCGGCGAGCGCGGCACGTGCGCTCGGGAGTGCGAGGATCGGTGAGGTGAGCGCCGACACGGCGAGCAACGGGATAAGACCGAGGGCGATCACCCCGGCGCTGAGCTGGCGGCGCAGCAACGCCACCAGGGCGCACACGATCACGAACGCAACGCCGATTGCGACGATCAGTGCGTAGCGATTGACCTGTTCGCGAGGCGTGGCCACTGAGTTCTCGGTGAGCTTGACGATCACGATCAGGAGTGCGACCCATGCGACGAACGCGGCAGCGGCGGTGCGACGCGAGATCGGCAGTGCGCTTCCCATGTCGAGCCACGCGAGACGATACCCGTCGGCGGCCACAAAGACGCCGGCCACGTACCCGGTGTCGAAGAAATACAACTCGCTGTACGAACTGTGGTGAATCACAAGCGAGATAAGGACACCGGACACGAACATGCAGAGCGGCAGCCCGAACAAGGCAAGTCGGGGACGATGTTTGCGCCGCAGCAGGTACAGCACGCCCGCGAGGGGAAGTACCAGCGCGGCGAAATCGGCGGCATACGCCAGGGGGACCACCACGGCACGAATGCCGGCATGGTGAATGAGGTTGGCGGCAAGCACCGCCGGTCCACCCGATAACCAGACGAACAGGTCGATGTGCGTCGCGGGCGTCTGCCCCCCGTACACCGCGACGTAGGTGACGATGAAGATGGGGATCCCGAGAACGACGGTGGCGATCGCCGCTCGCGAGATCTCACGGCGGAACAGGAATCGGACCACAAGGTACAGACCCGTGCCGACGATGACCACCGGGAGCACTGTGGCCTTCGCGCCTGATGCGCCGACCATCAGCAGGGCGATCAGCGCCCACGAGCCCAGGTCGCGCGGCCTTCGCCAGGTCTCCGCTCGCACGCGCTCCACCAGCAGATAGACCAACGCGAGGAAGAACATCATGCCGAAGGGGAACGTCCAGCTGTCCCAGAGATGGATGAAGACGTTGTCCCCGAAGGGCGTCTTCGTCGACGAGGTGAGGTCGAGGGGGCCGAGCAGGAAGATGACAACGACAGCGGTCACGCCGGTCCACCACGACCGGCTGAGGAGCCGGCCCACCGCGAGAAGCTGGCAGGCGACAACCAGCACGGTCGGGATGTAGTCGAGCCGCAGCCCGATGACCGGGATGGAAACGCCGGTCACCTGGGCCGCCGCGGCAATGTGGAAGAGCACGAACCACTCGTAGCTCAGCGGGACTCCGACCAGGCCCGGTGTGGTGGGCGGCCAGTGATGCAGCACCTGCGCGATCAGTGAGAGGAAGTACGGGTAGTCGGGGTACTCGACCACCACGCTCGAGCCGGGCAAGGGCGCGAGCGGCAGGAACATGAGGGTCAGGTAGACCAACCCCAGCGCGATCGCGCCGGCAGCGATCCACATGGCCTGTGGTGACATGGGTTCCCCTGGCTCCTCCGCGGGAGCGACGCGCCGCCGCTGCCAGACGACAAGGGCGCAGGGCACGAACACGACGATTGGGTAGAACAGAAACAGCGTCCGCATGCCGATCTGCGCGGTTCCGCTGAAGGCCAGGATCTCGAGCGCCTGACCCAGCGGCCATCCCAGTGCGATGGTCACCAGGAAGCCGCTGCGGTGCCCGCGGACCGCCCAGAGCAGCGCTGACGCCAGGGAGCGCAACGAAACGCATGTCGTAGGCAACGAATTTGATGACGTCCGCGAGGCTCACGCCGGTGACGAGCCAACCGACGATGGCAACCGCCACGACGAGAGCTTGCGGGCGCGACCCCGCGTCGTATCATCCGGGCGCTTATCGCGGTCGCGTCAGCCTTGCGCGCGACAACCACGTCCTGGAAAACGTATGCCTGGTCCTTCCTTCCGCTCCACGTGCCAAATCGCACCGGTGGGATGAGCGCCAGCCCATGCGCCGCATGCAGTGAGGCGATGACCTCCGGCGTGAATCCGACGCCGAAATTCGGATTCCCCGGGTCGCATGCGTACATCCCGTCGCCGACATCGTGGTAGGCGCGATCGGTACGACCGGCCTGCATCGCCGCGATGGCGATGTCATCGAACACGAAGAAGGTGTTGGTACAGATGCCGCCCGGCTTCAGCACGCGCGATGTCTCCGCGAGGTAGTGGGTCGATGATCGGGCGCGCCAGGTGCGTATAGACCGAGACCGAGAACGCAACGTCGAACGTTGCTTCCGGGTACGGGAACATGAAGTCCTCCGCGCGTGTCTGGGCGGGATCCTTGACATTGACGTAGGGAAGCGGTGCGTAGGCAAACGCAAAGTTCGTGAACAGTCCATAGGCGCGCTGACACCATGCGACTGCGGCCGGATCGACATCGAACCCGCGATACGCGCCTTCTGGCCCGAGAACCTGGTCAGCGACCTGGCGACGCGTCCGATCCCCGAGCCGATGTCGAGCACGCTGCTCGACGGCGTGAGGTCCGCATACGCCACCAGCATGTCCGCGAGACGGTCGCCGCCGGTTGCGAATTCTCGCGCATAGCGCGAGCGCTGCGGCGTGAACTTCAGGTTCGGGTTCACGTCGCGCGGCGGGATAAGGCGGTCATGCGTGCCCTGGATGCGATCGAGCTGGTCATAGGTCGTATGGAGCACGCGGCGCAGCGACGTCGCCGCAGCTCGCTTGAGCGATGCCGTCGTCGAGGGCTGCACCGTTGCCATCAGCGCGACGCCGAGCGACCGACGGGTGCGATCGGGAACGTGCCGTCCAGGACGGCCGCGACCACGCGGTCCATCGCGGGGTCGGACCCGGGGTCGAGATCGCTGGGCGGCGGTGACTTTGATCCTCGGGCTGCTCCGCCCGTCCTCGGTCACGGCCGCCAGGACGTTGTGAAACCTGAAGAAGAACAGCGCCGCGTAGCGGCGGGCGAGCTCGCTGGTCCGCGTCCGCTCTTCGGTGTCGGGCGGTGACGCAAGCAGACGGTCTGCCGCCGCCCAGTAGTCGCCGGGATTATCCGGGTCGATCGTGAAGCCCCGTCCCCGGTAGTGGGTGTCAGCCGCGACCACGACGGGAACACCGCGTGCAGCCAGCTCGAGACCGACTGTCGACGTGTAGACCAGACCGAGGGTGGCCAGGTCCATGAACACGTAGGAGCTGGTCGGATCCTCGGCTTGCACCACGCGGACATTCTGGGGGAGGACTTCCGCGTGTGCCGCGATGTGATCGGCCATGCGCTCGCGGGTCGGATGGTTGCGCAGCCCAACCTCGGCCGGATGGATGCGGATCACCAGGTCCGCTTCCGGATGCGATGCGGCCCATCGAATCCCGCCGACCACCCAGTCGCCCATCGACGGGAAGGCGAGATCTCGCCCCACCACGGCACTGTCCCACAGGATATTGCAGAACATGACCACAAGTGGGCGGTCCGGGTCGAGACCGATTGTATGGCGGATCTGGGAGACGTCCTCGACCGGGTTGCGCCAGAAGTTGTCCAGGGTACCGGCGCCGCGCCGGCGCGCATCGAGGTATGCGTCGATCTCCCGGGACTCGGCAGTGCTGAGGCTCGTGTCCCGCGCGGATTCCCAGACGCCGGGGGAGATGGTGAGGCGCGAGGCCGCCGCCTGCGGGGTCACCACGATCCCGTCGTGGATGAAGCCCTTCTCGTAGGTGGCAAACGGAATCTTCCGCTGCTCTGCGATCGCCGACATGATGCTCTCTGCGAAGAACGACCCGTTCAACATGAAGAGTCGCTGGGCACCGGTCCGCTCGAGCATGGTGCGCAGCCCTCGGGCGACAACGATGCCGCTGACCAGGAATGAGCGATACGCGTCGACCACCTCCGGTGTGTCGGGGAGTGACCCCCGGGAGAGGAACCACGCCACCGAAACGCGAACGAGCTTTCCGAGCGGAAGGCCCTGATCGACATACCGCTCGCAGTCGCTGACCGTGGTCAGCGCCGCGACGCGTTTGCGCGCGATCCTGACGGTCGCTTCGACATCCATAACGTCACGGAGGGCAAGGCTGTCGAACCCTGCCGCGGCAATCGCACCGGACGCATATCCGCGGCAGGAATGACACGGCATTGGGGGCGCCGCGGTCACCGGCATCACGTCGCAGATCGGCAGGCGGCCGCCGCAGTACACAAACACCGGGTCACCGCCGCGGCGGCGTACCGCGTGCGCCAGCACCGTCTCGATCGCGAGATGCATCGACCAACCGCGCCAGCTCATGAAGAGCACACGCTCCCCGCCGGGTTCTGGCGGCTGCGAGGTGGCCGCGATGCTGCGAAGCGCCGCCCATTCCGGAGGATCGAAGGGCCGCGGAAGGCCGGCGGACGCTGCCACCTCGCGCCCGATGCCCCATGCCTCGCGCATGCGTCGCTTCCAGCGGGGGTGGTTCCACGCCCAGTCGAGCACGCGGCGGCGCACGCCCGGTCGCGGCACGTCAGCGGTCACATCGCCTCGCCACGCCGGGGAACCTATCATCTGGGCGCATGGCGGCTCCCTGCGCTGAATTCGTGATTGGCCCCGACAGCACGGCTGACGGTCGCCGGTGAGCGCGCGAGTCTACGGGCAACCCGAGTTCGTCATCGGCGACCGCTCGGTCGGCCCCGGGCATCCCTGCTACGTCATCGCCGAGGCGGGGGCGAACCACAACCGCGACCTCCCCACGGCGCTCAGGCTCATCGAGGTTGCGGCCGAGGCCGGAGCGGACGCGGTCAAATTCCAGACGTACACGGCGGAGGGGCTGTACTCGACGGCGGACGCCGGACATCACGTATCTGAAGGAAAAGGGACTGGTCTCGGCAGAAGGAGTCGGTCTGGGACCTCATCAAACGAGTCGAGATCCCCTGGGAATGGCACGCGGACCTCGCGCGGCATGCGGCGTCGTGCGGTATCGCCTTCTTCTCGACGCCCTTCGAGGAGGCCGCCGTTGACGCGCTCGAAGCAGTTGGTGTGCCGGCCTACAAGATCGCCTCCTACGAGGTGAATCACCTGCCTCTGATCGAACGCGTCGCACGCACCGGCAAGCCGATGCTGATCTCGACCGGCATGGCTTCGCTGGGCGACATCGAACGCGCCCTCGACACCGCGGCGGCGGTCGGAGCGCAGCGACCTGATGGTCATGCACTGTGCGGTCAACTATCCACCGCGATTCGCCGATCTCAACCTCCAGGGCGATCACGACGCTGCGCAGCGCGTTCCAGGTCCCGATCGGCTGGTCGGACCACACCCCGGGGCACACCGCCGACGTCGTCGCCGTGACCCTTGGCGCGTGCGCGGTCGAGAAGCACTTCACCCTGAGCCGCGACCAGACGCGGTCCGGATCATCCATTCGCGCTCGAGCCCGGCGAGCTCGCGGGGATGGTCACCGCGATCCGCGAGGCCGAGGACGCCCTCGGTTCGAGCGTGAAGCGGGTGACCGATGCCGAGGCCGACCTCTTCCGGCTCGGCCGGCGGAGCCTCGTGGCTGCCCGCGACGTCCCTGCCGGCGGCGAGCTGCGCCCGCGACGACCTCGCCATCAAGCGCCCGGGATTCGGCATCCCGGTTGACGCGCTGGACCAGGTTGTCGGGCGTCACGTTGCTCACGACGTGGCCGGCGACCAGGTGCTCCAGTGGGACGACCTGGTCCGCTGACCGCGGGCAGCCGCGGTGGGGGTGACACGCTGCCGTCCTGCACACGACGCTGACGCGGCCGTGCTGCTGGAATGGCGAAACGACCCGGAGGCCGTGCGCTTCAGCGTCACCGGTCGGGCGTCGGAGCCATCGCCGCACGCGAACTGGCTTGCCGCGCCGGCTCGCCGATACGGCACCCGCGGCTGTGGATCGCCGAGGAGGGGGCGACGCCGTCGGCCAGGTGCGCGTGGATCTTGGACGGCGGCATCGGCACCGTCTCGGTTGCCGTCGCCCCGTCGCGAGGCGGGCGTCGGACTGGGATCGTGCGTGCCCGGCCAGGTGATCGAGATGGAGCCCGAACCCGGAGGTCCGGAGCCCTGCGGGCCCGGTCCATGCTGAGAACGCCGCGTCAATTCGAGCATTCGAGCGAGCGGGGTTCCGCCGCGCGGGCCGTCAGGGCCGGATTTCATCGTCCTTGAGCGAAGCGTCGGGCGAGAACGGTGACGCCGGGGCATAATCAGCCAGGAGCCACGTTCGACTGCCATCCATCCTGGGGGCACCGAATGAAGTACCAGATCGCCGTCTGCCAGACCTCTTCGCGGTGAGGTCGCCAAGGCCGTCGCGACCCTGCGGACCGATCCTGGGCTCCTCGGGATGAAGTTGAAGCAGCGGTGGCGGCAGCGGCCCCAGCAGGCCCCGACAGCCCCGTCCCGGCGCTCCCCGACCCAAGATCGCGTCGATCGACCAGGACCTGAACGACGTGGTGACCCAGCTTCGCGAGCGCGCGGTGGAACCGGGTCGTGTACAGCGACACCGAATTCCGCGATGCACTTCGCGGAGCGACCCCGGACGTCCATGGGAGTGGGTGTCGCATCGTGACAGCGACATCCTCGCCGGCGCGGCCCTTCCCGCGGCCATCGACATCGCGGGCTTCGATGCCGTCGTGGTCGGTGGCGCCGATGTCAAGACCGCGTACCTCAACGCGCTTCGTTGGGTGGAGCGCAGCGACAAGGTCACGCCGGTCTTCTGGGTTGGTCAGGGGTGGGAGTACTGCGGTTCGACGATCCCGATCCCCGCCGAGGTCGAAGCCGCGTGACATCTACCTCTTCAACCATTTTGCGGACTTCTTCCCGATCAAGGATCCCCTGCTCGTGCGGGTGACGAGCACCGATAGCGCGCAGCCACCACGAGCGATTCCTGCTGATGCTCCCGCAGGAAACCGAGCACTTCACGCTCGACGACCTGCTTCCGGAGCGCGAAGGCACCGCCGTGGTCGAGATCCGACCACGCACCCGGCACTCACCGGGAACCGTCACCCTCGGTGGCGGGTATGGGCCGACCTGTTCTGGAAGGACTCGCTCACCAGCCTGCACGGTGCGCATGACTACGGCCCGGACCATGTCTGCGAATCGCGGCTTCCTTTGAGCGAGCTCGCCACGGCAAGCCTGGTGCTCACCTTGCCGAACTACGACCATCACCTCAGCACATCCGACAGCGAGGTGCACTGGACCCGGGGCGACCACAAGGGATCGTTCGCGCGCGACGACGCACGCACCGTCGAGCAGATCAGCGTTCCCAAAAGCGAGCCCGGCGCGGAGAGGTCGGGGTTCTGGAGCTACCGCTACCAGGGCCACGGCACGTCGTACTGGTTCGCATTCGATGAAGGATCGGGTGAGGACCGTCCTTCGATGCGTGGCAATCACGAGGTGACCATCGCGCAGGTCGAGCACCGTCCTCCGCTCGCCTGCTGAGAAGAAGGAATTCCTCGAGGCGATGGAGGAGCGCGGATTCCTGTTCTGGCCGCATGGCCTGCCCTTGCTCGATGAGCCGCTCGGAGATCGAGTTCGGCTTCTCGTTCGAATCAGCGAACCCCCAGGTCTCGGATTTCGTCGCGGTGTCTCTTCGACGCGGATGGCAAGGTCCTCGATCGGCGCCGGTTAGCCTGTCCCGACAGTCGGATATCACTACACGGACGAGGTGCTCGCGAGGGTACGAGCTCGCTGACGGCGCGGCCGGCCGACGCTTGCCCTGATCAGCCCCGACTGGAAGAAGATGAACGTCGATCCTCAGCGGATCAACGCGTTCGGGAATCTCGTCGTGCGCAACAAGCGCACTGGCGATCGCGACGTCACCGAGTTCCAGAGTTGCTGGCGGAATCTCAACGCCACGATCGACGGATTTCCGCACTGGTTGCACCCATCCAAAGGCGTTGTCGGGCGAACCAACATCATCGGCCACGTCCGTTCAGCGCGCGGGGGTTGCGCACGGGATCCTGGCCGTCAACGGCGCCGGGAATCTGAACCATTCCGCACGCGCGACCGTGAAGGTCGAGTTGCACGCACCATCGGGTTCGGGCGAACCGGCGAGGTGGAGCTGAGCGCCGTTCACGGGCAAGGTCGTCTGGGCTCGACGAGCTATTCGAGGAACTGCGAGGCGTTCCTCGGTGCGGGCGGGTACGGCACCATCCTGGTGACGTGTGCCGAAGCCGACGTCAACTGTCAGATCCTCACATGCTCGACGGCCGGCAGCGTGTCGCTGCAGCACATGTGGGGATACTGAGGCTCGAGGCTCAGCCGCGTGCCAAGGGGCGGGGTCATTCGTAAGCTCGCGCGCGCCCTGGCGCAGTCTCGCCATCACGCCCGTCGCCGGCGGAGCCCGCTCGACCCGACGGGATCATCGCCACGACGCTTGCGCGCGGCGCCGCTCCCGCGATGGACGTCGGCGCCGCGGGCGGCGTCGCGCCGCAGTGGCGCGACTACCTGGCCGTGCTGGAGGTCGATTGTTTCGAGCCCGACGAGGCCGAGGAGTGCGCGCTGCGCCGGCGCGAATCGCCGCCGAATCTCCACTGGTTTCCGGTGGCGCTCGCGGGCACGACCGGAAAGCGCCAGTTTTACATGCTCAATCGCCCTACCGGCTCATCGTTGTATCCCACCCAACAATCCGGTGATTCTCGAGTACAGCGGGCGTTCGTATGCGGGGGTCCGCCGCGTCATCGAGGTTGACTGCAAGTCGCTCGCGACTTCCTCGCCGAGCATCGCCGTCCGGTGCCGAGCCTGATGAAGCTGGACACGCAGGGGACCGAGCTGGAAATCCTCTCGTCGCTCACGCCCGACGCACACTCGAGGAAGCTGCTCTGCGTCGAGCTCGAGGTGGAGTTCCTGGAGCTGTACCAGGGCCAGCCGACCTTCGGCGACGTGCACGCCTTCATGCAGCGACCAGGGCTTTCGATTGCTCGACCTGCGAACCCATCGCTCATATCGCAACGCGAACGACGAGGCCGCTGCACTACCTACGCAAGTACCTGCACACCGCAGCCGGGACCTCAGCGCTGAGCGCCGAGCTGGTGGCGGGTGACGCGCTGTACTTGCGCGAGGCGTGCGCTGACGCAGCGTTGGAGTCGAGCAGAACGCCTCATCGCCATCTCTGCCTGCTGCGCATGTACGGCTTCTACGACCTCGCGTTCTGGTTGGTCGAGAAGGCCGCGCGTACGAGCATGGTCAGCGCCTCGGATGCGAGGGTCATCGCTGCAGGACATCGCCAGGCGTGCGCCGCGGCCGGCGCTCTCGCAGCCCTACCGGAATTGCCGGCGATGTCGCTCGCCGACTGCTCTGGGCGCTCGGACACGACGACCACGAGGTGTTCTGGACACGGCGGCAGTGGCCGAATCAGTGAGCGTCGGCTGAGCGCGTTCGCGCGGTCACGCCCCGCGGTGCGCTCCCGTCGGCGCCAGACGGCGAGACGCAGCCAACGACCGGCCCTCCGCCGCGCGCCGTCGCCTGGTCGGACCACTCTCCTTGTCCGCTGCGATGTGCGCGGCCGGCAGGGCCGCGGTCCACAGCGCTTCGGCGCGACTGAGCGCGCGAGCAGGCCCATCGCGAAGCTCGCCGAGCGCCTCGAGGGCGCGCGCGGCTCCTCGGTTGCGGACCACTCGGCGCGACGTCGGCCAAGCCGCGCGGCGACACGGTCGGTGGCGTGCCCGTCGATGGGTCCGAGCGCCTGCTTCGTACCAGGACGTGCAGCCGGCCGCCGCCGGCGATCACCTCGTCGGTGAGCATCGGCGCCGAGCATCTCCGCCGACGTCGCGTGACGCAGGCACTCCCGCGGCGCGTCGTGGAAGGGGATCAATCCGTTGCGGTGGCGCTCATACGCCTCACCCCATGCCGCATAGATGACTGCTCGCCGGCGGCGACGGCCTCGTACAGCGCGGTGGTCTGAAACCCGACGACGACGTCGGCATCGACGATCAGCTCACGCGTGTCCGCATCCGGTGCGGCGACGATCGACGCTCGCGATCCAGGCGCCGCCGGCGAGACCGCGCGAGATGTCGGGCCGACTCGGCGCGCTGATTCTGCTGCGGGTGGCACTTCACGATGACCTCGCACGTCCCGCGCGCGACGCAGTCGACCAGAGCGCGTACTCGGTTGCATCGCGCAGCGGCTCCCAGGTGCGAAGCCCCTTCGCCTGGCCCGGTGCCGGGGACGTAGGCATCGAGCGCATAGCTCAGAAAGAGGACGCGCCGTCGCGCTGACCGAGGCGCGTCTGGCGCTCGAGGCGTAGACGTCGAAGCGCGGCTGCCCGGTCACCTCAACGCGGTCGTCGTCGGCGCCTGCCCGCACCCAGAACTCACGCTGGCGCTCACTGCAGACGGTCATCCAGTCGGCGATGAACGGTGCTTCGTCGCGCATCTCCCGCGCTGAAGCGCTCCATGGTGCGCTTCGAGATGGTCGTCTCCTTCTGCACCACGACGACCGGGATGCCCCAGCCGGTGCGCGGCGGCAGGAAGCGCTCGCACATAGAAGAACGTGTCGGATGGGAGGACGATGACATCGAAGGCGCGCTCGAGATAGAGCCGCTCGCACCTCCCTGGCCAGCCAGGCCGCGTAGCGAGGCGCGCCGCGGCCAGGTCGGGGTCGTTGTACGCGTGCAGGCCGCGGGCCACTGGCTGGCCCAGCATGCGCAGCGCGGGCGCGCGCAGACGCTGGTAGGGAAACCGGCGGACGTCGAGACCGCGGGTGTGCCTCGAGCGCGCGAAGGTCCTGGTCGAAGAAGTGGTCGAGCGCGAGCACGCGGACCGGTCCATCAGCCGGTACTCCGTGCTGGCGCACGAAACCGAGCAAGCGCTCCGCTCCTCGCCCGTCATCGCGAACCGACGACACCGGCGACGTACACGAGACTGGCGGGGACGCAGCACAGCGCGATTGCGATGAGGCTGCTGGGATTTGCCAGGATTGCGGTGAGCCCGATCACACGCGGCGAATACGGCCGCCCACGGCAGGATGGGAAGGATGGCGCGACGGACGAAATGTCTCAATTCCCATCGCCAAGCTCCTCCAGCGACCAACCGGATGTAGAGCGGGGCGGTGATGCCGTAGCCGACCAGCGTGCCGATGATGACGCCGGTGACGCCGAGCGGTTTCGCCAGTGCGATCGAGAGGATCAGGTTCACCGCCACTGCCAGCGTGACGTAGGCGGTCACCGCCTTGATCCGGCCGATGCCGATCAGGATGGTCAGGGCGATATTTGCCGTGCATGACAGTAACTGGTAGGTGAGGAACAGCTGCGCGGGCCCGACAAACTTCGCGTACGCGCTCCCGACCCAGGCCACGATCAGCGGGCGCGCCAGGATCATCGCCGCGATGGTGACGGGCATGGACAGAGCGAGCGTGTAGCGCGTGCCGCGGATCAGGAGGTCGCGTAAGCCGGACCCGCGAACTCCAGCGCGCGGAGGTTCGCCGCCGCCGGGACCACGGCTGCCGCAGTGAACGAGAGCGGGTAGGAAACCGCGGATTCGAAGTCGCGCGATGATGCTGTAACCGGCGAGGACGTTGATACCGACCAGCACCGACAGGATCAGCGTGTCCATCTGTGCCCAGATGACACCCATGATCCGCGTGATGAACACCCAGACGCTGAACCCCGCCAGGGGCCGCAGCGCCGCGCGATTGACCAGTCGCGGTGAGATCCGCAGGTCGGGACAGAGGATGCGTGCCGCCACCGCATAGCCGGCGGCCGCCAGCACTGTCCCGGAGATCATCGCCGCCCCGAAGGCGACGACACCCTGGCCGGTGAGCAGCACGATCAATGCGAGCACGGTGTAGAGGATCTGGCGCGACAGGTCGACCACCTTGATCCAGCCATACCGCTGCAGTCCCTGCAGGACGCCCACGAAGGCCAGGGCGGGGAGGCCGAAGAAGGCCTCGGCCGCGAACAGGACGAGCAGGAGGTGGAGATCGTTCTGCAGCGATGCGCCATGGACGTTGGTGAAGATGCGCGTCGCGACAACGGAAAGCGTGAGCAGGATCGCGACGGCCACCACCGCCGCGGCCGAGAGCAGCGCGAGCGCCGAGCTCACGACCTCGCTGATCCGGTCGCGCTGCCCGCGTCCATCCGCATCGGCAACGAACCGCGTCACCCCGGACTGCAGGCCGAGGTCGGAGATGCTGAGGAAGCCGGCGGAGAGCGAGAAGGCCAGTGCAAGGGTCAGGACTCCGTACGGCCCCATCCCGAGATGCCGAACGGCCTCGCCGATGACGAAGAAGTTGGCGAGCAGGGAGAACACTCCCACGGCGCCGGTGAACAGCGTGTTGCGGAAGACGCGGCGTCCGTGCGCGACCGGCGCGGCCGGGACCGTCATGTGCGGTGGGCGGCCTCGCGTTGCGCGCGATAGCGCTCATTGCGCAATGGCAGTCCTCGCTGATCCTGGAGCGCGGGATCGCGCTCGAAGGCCGCGACCACCGCGGCGAGATCGGGCGCAGGCGACGTCGGAAGCATGTCCAGCAGGCGGGTGATGCGGTCGAGATCGGCCGGGACGTCAACCGTCAGCCGCATCGCCGAGAGATCCGGCTCATGCGCGACATGCGCGGTGCGGAAGTCATCCATATGCTCGCGAATCCGGACGGTGACGTGTTCGCGCTCATAGTCGAGCGTCGCCTCCCCATCGACACGGGTGAGACAGGCGGAGGTGAACACCTCGCAGTCGTATCCCTCCGGAAACGTCGGAGGCTCAACGTTGCTTGCGTAGTCGGCGTCGGTTGTCGCTCCGAGCACGGATGACGGAGTCGACGATCGCGGGATCGGTGAGCGGGCAGTCGGCGGTGATGCGCACGATGACGTCCGCACCGTGCTCGTGCGCCGCCATCACGTAGCGGGTGAGGACATCGGCTTCGGGTCCGCGCGTCACGCCGGCGCCTGAGGCGACCGCCAGCGCCGCCACCTCGTCATCACCGGCGCCGTCGGTGGTGGCGACGACGACGCGGTCGACGAGCGTGGCTCGCGAGACGCGCTCGATGATGTGAGCGAGCATGGGCCGTCCCTGGAGGGGCGCGAGCACCTTGCGCGGGAAGCGCGTCGATCCGCAGCGCGCCTGGATGACCGCGACCGTGGTCATCACGCAGCCCGAGCAGCGACGAGGTGGCGTATCTCCGCCGCGACCCGCGCGGCGCCGCGTCCGTCGACGAGGGCGCGGCCGCGCGTGGCCATCTCCGCCCGCCGCGCCGGATCGTCGAGGAGCGTCAGACATGCTGTCGGCGAGGTCGGCCGGTTCCATCATCACGGCGCAGCCGGCGGCAGCGAGGGCGGCCGCCTGCGCGTCCTGGTTGCTCACCGCTGGCGTGATCACCGACGGGCATCCGATACACGCGGCCTGAACTGCGGTGGTGCCGGCCGCACCGGCGTAGACGGTGGCCGTCCTCAGAGCTTCCGGCGAGATCCGGCGGTGCCACCAGCAGATGTTCGCGCGGCCACGCCCCGTCGGCGAGCGAGATCGAGTCGGGTCCGACGACCCGCGTCACGGCAACGGTGGGATCGCGCTCGAGGAGCCGATGGCTGACGGTCAGTCCGAGGCCCGCCAGATCGGTGGCGCCCGTTGACACCAAGACCGACCGCGGTTCGCGCTCGCTCCGCGATGCCATCTCTCGCGCGCTCACAACCGACGCCCGGATCAGTGCGTACGCGGCGCCCCCGAGGAAGGCGCGCGCGCCTTCCGGTCGCAGTACGTCGCCGCCCGGCGAGGGATTGACCGCCAGGTCGCAGTCCGCCGGAAGCCCGAGGTCGTCGACGACGGTCAGCGGCGCGCGTGCGCGCAGCCGCCGCTGCAGCCTGACATCGAAGACATATCCATCGAGGACGACGACGTCGAACGACGTCGAAGCAGCCGACTGCCGCGGCAACGCGGAGCGGCGTGTCGCCTCGAGCCTCGATGGGCGTGTGACCGCGATCGACGACACGCCGTCGCAGCGCCGCGTCGTCATCGGGTAGCAGCACCAGACACCTCGATCTCGGGCTGCAAGGCATCGGCGAGAGCGAGCATGCGCTCGAGGTGCCCCAGACCGACGCCGCGCCCGCAGTCGGCGGCGAGCAACGCCCTGGGGGTCACGACCGGACCGCGCCGCCGCTGCCCACACATGTATCCGCTGCAGCGCGAGGACGACGTCGTCCTGGTCGGAAACGGTCATGGCCGGGTAGAGCGGCAGCGTCACGCAGCTGCTCGGACAGTCGCTCGGCACGAGGTGCCAAGCCAGGAACGCCGCCGCGCTCGCGGTACAGCGAGAGCAGGTGCACCGCCGGGTAATGCAGCGTCGCCTCGATCCCTTCGGCGCGCAGCGCATCGATGACATCGTCACGTTCGCATCCGAACCCGGCCGGGTCGATCTCGATCGGGTAGAGGTGCCATGCGCTCCGCCGGCCGGCCGGCCGGGGAGGAAGGCCGATGCCGGGGATGTCGACGAGGATGGCGTCGTATCGATCGGCGATCTCGCTCCGCTCGGCGACGACGCTGTCGAGGTGGCGCAGCTGCGCGATGCCGAGCGCCGCTTGCAGGGCGGTCAGGCGGTGATTGTCTCCGAGCATGGTGACGTCGTATTTCCAGAGCGCGCCGGTGCGCTCGTCGGCGGTGCTCGTCATCCCATGGTTGCGCAGCTTGCGAATGCGGTCCGCGATGCCGGCATCCGAGGTCAGGCATGCGCCGCCCTCACCGGTGGTGATCTGTTTCACGGGGTGGAAGCTGAGCGTGGTGATATCTGCCAGCGAGCCGACCGGGAGCCCGTTCAGCGATGCGCCGAGCGAATGCGCGCTGTCGGCGATCACCGGAAGGGGCCGGGGCAGCGCGGCTTTCAGCGCAGGGACGTCCGACGGAAGGCCCGAGTAATCGACGGTGATCACTGCCTTGGTGCGCGGAGTGACAGCGCGTGCAACCGACTCCGGGTCGAGGCACCGATCCTCGCCGACATCGGCGAACACCGGGGTCGCACCGGCGCGCAGCACCGCATTCGCGGTGGCCACGAACGTCAGCGGAGTGGTGATCACCTCATCGCCGGGGCCGATGCCGAGTGCGAGCACGGCGAGGTCGAGGGCGACGCTCCCGTTGGCGACGGCCACCGCATGATCCGCCTTGCAGCGAGCAGCCAGTGCGTGCTCGAAGTCGGCGATCAATGCTCCGCCGGTCAGGGTTCCGGAGCGCAGCGCCGCAACGACCGCCGCGATATCGGCCTCGTCGAGGTGGTGGCGGCCGTAGGGGAGTGGCTGGACTCGAATCGGCGTGCCGCCGGCGATCGCCGGCGGACTGGTCAGGCTCATCCGACCGGCGCCGGCACCGCTGTGGTTGTGTGCGGCACTGTGGCGAGCAAGTCACGGAGCTCGGCGATGTCGAGCCACTTCGTGTTGCGGTCGCTGCTGTACACGAAATCCTCCGCCACCGGGCTGCCATCGCTGGCGTCGAGCGGGGTCCAGAAGGCATGTTCCGGCTCGACCACGTAGCACCACCCCTTGTCGACGGTATGGCGCGCCTCCTCTGGGGTGATCAGCGATTCGTGCAGCTTCTCGCCGGGACGGATTCCCGTGTAGCGAATCGGCAGACCGGGGGCGATTGCCTCAGCGAGATCGAGCGACTCGCGTGCTCGGGATCTTGGGCACGAACACCTCACCGCCGGACATGGCGACGAAGCAGTCCGCCACGAACTGCACCGCCTGGTCGAGCGTGATCCAGAAGCGGGTCATGCGCTCATCGGTCACGGTGAGCTCACCGGCCCCCGCCCCTGACTGGTCGCGGAAGAGCGGCACCACGCTCCCACGCGATCCGACCACATTGCCGTAGCGCACGCAGGAGAGCCGCGTGGCGTGCTTGCCCGCGTACACGTTGGCCTGGACGAAGAGCTTCTCCGCGCACAGCTTGGTCGCGCCGTAGAGGTTGACGGGACTCACCGCCTTGTCGGTGCTCAGCGCAAGTGCTCGAGGCACACCCGCGTCGAGGCATACCTCAGCGACGTTCTGGGTGCCGAGGATGTTGGTCTTGATCGCCTCGAACGGGTTGTACTCGCAGACCGGCACGTGCTTCAGCGCGGCGGCGTGGATGACCACGTCGGCGCCTTCGATGGCGCGACGCAGCCGGTCGCGATCGCGCACGTCACCGATGAAGAAGCGGAGCCGCGGGTCGTCGAACTTCCGCTCCATGTCGGTTTGCTTGAGCTCGTCGCGGCTGAAGATGCGGATGGCAGCCGGATCCCAGTTCGCGAGCGCGGTGCGCGTGAAATGCTGGCCGAAAGAGCCGGTGCCCCCGGTCAGCAGGATGGTCCGGCCCTCGAAATGATTCACAGTCGATCCTCTTTTAGCGCCCGCATGCCTCCCGGGTAGCCTAAGCGACGCCAGCGGGAATGCGCAGAACGCCGTTTCGGCTCAGTCCACTAGCCTTTCATGATCCGCCGCAGCAACCCGCAGGAGCCACCTGATGGAACTCGCGCTTCATTTCATGAACTTCACCCTTCCGGGTGGGAGCAAAGCCCTCGGACCGACCCTCGCGGCAACCGCCCAGGCCGCCGAGGAGTCCGGCTGTTCGACCTTCACCATGATGGACCACTGGTTTCAGATGGAGGGTTTCGCGACCGCCCAGGACCCGATGCTCGAGGGATACACGTCGCTCGGCTTCGTCGCCGGCAGGACCGAACGAATCACCCTGTCGCTGATGGTCACGGGCGTGACCTACCGGTACCCCGGCCTCCTCGCCAAGATCGTCACCACGCTTGACGTGGTCTCGGGCGGCCGGGCCATGCTCGGGATCGGGGCGGCCTGGTACGAGCGCGAGCACCTGGCGCTGGGCGTGCCCTTTCCGCCGATCGCCGAACGGTTCGAACGGCTCGAGGAGACGATTCAGATCTGCAATCAGATGTGGAGTGACAACGACGGGCCCTACGACGGCAAGCACTATCACCTGGCCGAGACGCTCTGCCACCCGCAGCCCGTGCAGCAGCCTCGCCCGCCGATCCTCATCGGCGGCGGCGGTGAGCGAAAGACCCTCAAGCTGGTGGCGCGCTACGCGGACGCTTGCAACCTCTTTGCGCTCGGGCCCCAGGAGGTGCAGCGCAAGCTGGACATCCTCGCCCAGCACTGCGAAGCGGAAGGCCGTGACATGGCCACCATCAAGAAGACCATCCAGGGCGGTGCCGACCCCACCAAGGATCTGGACGGATTCCTCCGGGAGATGGAGGAGTACGCCAAGCTCGGAATCGACATGGTCGGCGTGCGCAACACGTCCCCCGACCCGGTCAGGACCGCGAAGGAGCTTGCCCAGGTCGCGTCGAGGCTCGCCCAGATCGGGCCCTCGTGAGCGAAAGTCGTCCCCCCAGGTAATCTGGCTATGCTGCTGTAGCAGTTATGCTACAGTGCCCAAGTGACCGATATTCCCGCTCGCGACCTGCGTAACGACGTAAGCGGAGTGCTCCGCCGAGTTGAGGCAGGCGAGCGACTTCGGGTGACGGTGAGCGGGAGGCCTGTCGCCGAACTCGTACCGCTGGCGCGCCGGCCCCGATCCGTTCGCTGGCAGGAACTGATGCACGACGTCGACGACTGGCGCGCCGACGCAGCCCTGACGGACGAGTTGAAGCAGCTCGTGCCTGACACGACAGACGACGTCCCCGTGCCGTGACCGATGAGGCTGCGGATAGCGCTTTGGCGGACACGTCACTCTTCATTGCCATCGAGCAACACCGCCTGGTCAACGACCTGGCGCCCGAGAGAATTTCCGTATCAGTCGTTACGGTTGGGGAGTTGCGGCTCGGGGTCCTAACCGCCACCCATGCAACTGCCCGCGCTCAGCGGCTCGAAACACTTACGCGAGTGGAAGCGCTTGACCCCCTTCCCATCGACAGCCTGGTCGCGCACGCGTGGGCTGCTCTCCGTATCACTCTTCGCGATACAGGACGGCGAATGCCGCTGAACGACTTATGGATTGCAGCCACGGCCATGGCCAACCGACTTCCGGTGGTGACGCAGGACGACGACTATGACGGCATCCCAGGACTTGTCGTCATTCGCGTCTGATCGGCCGTCTCGCGGGGCTTCATGCCGCTCGCCGGCGGACCAGCCAGACGGTGGCAGCGATCAGGAGCAGGGAAAGGACGAGGAGCCAACCGCCTTCGATCCACTGGAACGGCCAGAACAGGCCGGATGGCTGGTACGTCGTCAATTGCGTGTAGCCATGCTGGACCAGATACTGCACGGGGTCGCCAAGGGTGGCCGGGGTTGCGGGCCCGGGTTGGAACAGTTCGGGGGTCACCGCCCGCACGTCGACCCGAGCGAGCGTGTTGTTGATCATGTCCAGGCTCGCTGGACTTCCGCCCCTGAACCACCCTTGGTTGATCACCAGGGCCTGGACAGGAATGCTCGCTCTGGTTGTGACGACTGGCGCGGTGTAGTGCCCGCGCAGATACCCTCCGGTCGCGAAGGCGAGCCCGCCCCATACGACGATCGTGGCGACCATCGCCGGGATGAACTCGACGGATCAGGAAGCCGGCAAGGATGCCGATCGCGAACGCGGTCAGCGTCCAGGCTGCGAGCGCAACCCCTAGGAGGTCGAAGAGTGTTGGATACAGCGGGCCGTTGTTGTCGCCCGCGCCGAAGATCGGCTGGACGTACCAGGAGACGAGCCCGCTGAACGCTCCGGCGGCCAGCGTGATCACGACCGCGAGCGGTACCAGCTGGGCAATGGTCCACCGTGAGCGCCCGAAGCCCTGGGTCCATGCATATCGGAAGGTGCCGGTCTCGAGTTCCCTGGCCAGCAGCGGCGCCCCGGTGAACGCTCCGATCAGCGCCGGGATCACCTGAAAGAGGCCAAGGGTGATCCCCGTGCCGGGCGAGTACGTATCCAGGAAGCGTCCGGCGACCTGCTGGCAGATGGCTGAACTTGCCGGCCGGCAGTCGCTGACGGCGGTGTAGGCGACGTGCATGGCCAGGCCCGTGATCGCCAGATACGCACCAGCCGCGCCGAACAACCCGACCACTCCTGCCAGTGCGAGCCGATGCTGCCGCCAGGTGACCCAGGCCATCCGCCGCCAGGGCAGCGGCCGCACCCCTAAGGCGTGTTCGGTACGCGTGGGCATTGTTGCCGCGCTCAATTCCTCATCTCCATGGGTTGGACGAGTGACGGGCGCGCGCGACCAGGGATCGCCCCGGCTGCTGGGTCGCGCATGTAAGCGAGTGTCAGTTCCTCCAGGCTCACCGGATGGCTCTCCCAACCCGGAGGGATCGCAGCCGGCACTCCGTTGTTCCTGACCAGCAGGTGAACCAGAGCCTCGCCACGCCTGGCGTGGATCACGTTCAGTCGTCGCGTGCAATCGCCGGCCTCGGCGGCGGGTCCGCTGAGCAACTCGTGACTGGCGAGCAGGTCGTCGACCTCGCCCGCCACCTGAACGCGCCCACCCGACATGAGGACGAGGTAGTCGGCCACCCGCTCCAGTTCGGCGAGCACGTGCGAGGAGAGCACGACCGACAAGCCGTCGTCCGCGATGGCGGTCATGACGGTGGCCATGAAGTCGTGCCGGGCGAGTGGGTCGAGCATGGCCATGGGCTCGTCGAGCACAAGGAGTTGGGGACGCCTGGCCAGCGCAAGCGTCAGTGCCAGTTGCGCCTGCTGGCCGCCGGACAGCTTGCCGGCCTTGCGTCCCAGGGGGATGCCGAGTTCGTCCAGCCGAGCCGTCGCATACCCGTCGTCGAACCGCCGATTCAGATTACGGGTCAGGTGCAGCAGCTCGGCGGCGGAGAGGTTCTTGTAGAGCGGCGTGTCCTGAGCGACGAACGCGGTGCCGTCCAACGCCTCCGCGGAGCCTGCGTGCATACCGCCGAGGACGGTGACTGTGCCCGCGGTCTGAGCAGCCAAGCCGACCGTCAGGTTCAGCAAGGTCGTCTTGCCTGCGCCGTTGGGTCCGACCAGCGCCGCCACGTGCCCGCCGGGGATTGCCAGGGTGCACTCGCGCAGCGCCCAGGTGTTGCCGTAGCGCTTGCCCAGGCCGCTGGATTCGATGACGTTCATGCGACCCCCTCGGTTTCGCCGCCTGCGACACCGTCGGCGGAGCGGCCGCGGCGGTCACGTAAATCCCGCAGCACGCTGGTGAAGAGCGCAACCAATCCGTCTTCGTCCAACCCTGCCCTTTCGGCAGTCTCCAGCCAGGCGAGCAGGGAGCGGCGAAGTCGCGTCAGCTCGGGCAGGGTGGCCTGGCTGAGGGTCGCCTTGATGAACGTGCCCTGGCCGGGGCGTCCGGTCGCGAGGCCCTTGATCTCGAGCTCGCGGTAGGCCTTGAGGACTGTGTTCGGGTTGATGGCCAGCGAAGCGACTGCATCCCTGACCCTGGGCAGCTGATCGCCGGGCTTGAGATATCCGAGCCGCATCGCATGCTCGACCTGGTGGACGAGCTGGAGGTGGAGCGGCACGCCGGAGACCGGATCGAGCCGGAATTCGATCAGCGACGCCGGTCCGAGCTCGGGGGCCGCCGAACCGTAGTCGTCTCTGACATCTTTCTCTATTGTCATAAGACAATACTACAGCATGTGGGCAGGCCTACGCGTCAACGGTCGGCGCCATGAACAGCGTCCGGCAAAGCGCCGACGGTAACCGACGAGCCGAAGTAGATATCGCGTCGCCCCTGAACTCCAAGCCGCGAGTAAGCTTGCGCACCGATGACCGACGTTGATCTCGCGACCGCAGATGGCCAGGACAGGTACGTCCCCAGCGCGACGCGCGACATCACCTCGGCGGGCCATGAAGGTACGTATCAGTGGATTGCAGACCACCTGGTTAAGAAAGGGATGCGGGTGCTCGACTTCGGGTGCGGCACCGGCTATGGAGCTGCGCTCCTCGCCAGGGCCGGTGCCAGCGTCGACGCCCTGGACAGCTCCCCAGCCGCCATCGCATATGCGACCGCGAACTTCGGGGGACCGAACGTTCGATTCCAGGTCGCCGACCTGATGGGCTCGCTGCCCGAACCGTGCACGCCCCGGTCATATGACCTCGTTGCAAGTTCCGAGGTGCTTGAACACGTCGTCGACCCGTTCGTCTTTGTCCGAAGAATGGCGGATTCCGTCGACGATGCGGGGGTCTGCTTCGTCGGTACCCCGAACCGACTCTGGTCATTCGAGCACGCGCCCGAGGGACATCTATTGTCTCCGTCCCATCTCATGGAGTTCACGCCCCCTGCGCTGAGCGCGTTGCTCGGGCTCGTCTTCGATGAGGTCAGCCTGTTGGCACGCATCTTTCCGGAGGGGTCGATGCCGTTCGACGACCCTCCAGCAACCGACGTACCTCCGCCGAATGCTATCGAGCCATTGCCGGATCGCCCCGCTCGTCCGCAGGTGGTTCGTTTTACGGCGGCACTCGTCCGAAAGGTAGCTCCGGGAGCCGTTGAGCGGATCAAGCGGGCCATCGAACCGCCTCAGCCCGCGCGTGAAGAAGGACCAGTTCCTACGCCGCCGGCGCCACGAGAATGGTTCGCAACGGACATCGTCTGGGCCCCTGCCGATGACCCCTCAGTCAACATGAACCGCGCGGTCGGGCTCGCCGCCATATGTCGCAAACCGCGCCGAGACTGATCTCGGCGAGGAGTATCGTCCGGCCCCAAAGCCGGTCACTTGATCACCGCGAAAGCGGCAGAGACGGTCCCGTTCCCCGGCACTGACACGATGAGTCGCAGGTCCGGCAGGTTCGAAATGCAACGGAAGTTCCACGGGTATTCCGGGGGCACGATGTCCAGCGAGCCCATGAAGATCGCATCGGGATGGGCTTGCTGAATCGCGGACTTAGCGGCAGCGGGATCGGCACACGCGTTTTCGAGGTCGACGTCAAGCGGCGTGTCCAGCGTTCTCCACGCAAATCCATTTGGAGTTGAAAGGAGTGAAATCGGTCAGCGCGGCCAGCCACTCGCCCGCGTCGTCACCACCGTCATTCATCACAACGGCGCCCTTGGGGAGAATCTCGCCCATGCGATTGAGGACGGTCACGTCTGCCGGCGAAACCAGTGATCGCGTCGCGACCTCGGGCTGATACACGGCAAGCTCCACGGATGCGCCGACGACGACGCAGAGCACGGGGATGACCGCGAGCAGTATCCCCGCGCCGTCGAGGCCCTGCGCCGCGGAACCCAACCGATCTCGAATAACTCGTGGCGCACCGAGACCTCGGCCCATCGCGAGCCAGGCGGCAACCACCGTCAACGCCGCAATCCCGACGGCGAGGAGCCATGGGCGCAAGTCGGATAACGGGTCGAGGACACCGAGCGGGTAGACGGAGAACGGATACCGACCGATCAGGTCCGTCCAAAGGGTTCCCAGCGGATGACGCAACGCCACCGCGACAGCGAGAACGACCACCGCCACCATGCCGACCCGAATCTGCAGCTGCCGTGTGCGAGACAGCGATCGCATCAGGCTCACCACGCAAGAAACCCGGTGCCCAGCACAAGGGGATCAACCAGTACTGCACCCCGACGATTCGATCCGGATCTCCCCACGGGTAGATGAGCCGCCAGAGCTTGTCGAGCTTGTGCAGGTAGAAATCGTCAACCATCAGGAGCGAGGAGCACGAATTGGGCGACGAGCACCCAGAGCATGCGGCGGCTGGACCAGCATAGCGATCACGCCGATGATGTAGAGCGCGACGGTCACCGGGCTGATGAGGTCGGTCTGGCGATTGCGGCCGCGATCTGGTGCAATTGCACCGGGTGAGCTCCTGCTGGGAAGCACGACCGACGAGGGCTCGCGGGAATCGCCGGCGGAACGTGCGGCATGCGCGTCAGGACCGTCACCAGCGCCGCGCCCACAAGGACCGCCCCAACCGCCGCCGCGATGCGCTGGAACGCGAGCTGGGGTGACGCCCTGATCGCCCGAACGGCAGCCATCGCCAGCAGTCCACACGCAACCACGAGCGCGGTGAACACCTCGAGCCCGTGGATCACCCAGATGGATGCTGTGATCGCCAGGAGCAGGGCAGGTGGTCACGCGTGGACACGCCACGGATGACGCGGAGCGTGGCGACGATAAAAGGCACGATGAGCGTCGAATCGACCATTTCCGGAAACCGTCCGAGAATCGCCTGATACGAAGGAAACGCCAGCCCGAGCGCGAAGAACGGGACGACCGCCGCCAGCGCTATTGAGCCGGTTGCCTCGAGAGCCAGCAGCGTCAACGAGAGCGGCATCAGCAGATCGTCGCCGCAACCACTGGAGCCATCGACGACGCCGGGGATGGCCCTCCAAGCCACGATACGAGGGCGGCCATCGCCTCAAACCCCGGACGCACGCGCACGAATGCGGTCGCCTCAAGAGGGATCGGAATCAGCGGGAGGACGTCGTGTGTCCGGGCGATCGTCGGCGGCGAGGCCGCCGTGAGTCGGTGCGTCCCAGTCCGGGGGCAGAACCTGTCCATGCAGCGCCCAGACGAAGACCGCCGCACCGACCAAACCGACAAGCAGCCCCGGAATCGGTAGCCACCAGGGAAGATCGCTGCTCTGACTGGGTGTGGTAGCGCGGCGCCAGCGGAACACCGCCGCGAGGCCGAGGACGATGCAAGAGTGGCAGCACTGACCGGCTCGAACGGGATGTGCACATCGTGCATGGCCATCCCGAAGACGCCAATGAACCCGGCAGACAGTCCCGGCGACATGGCAAGCCGGGCCCACCAGTGCCATCGAGGGCTCAGCAAGGTTGCCAGGGCGAAACCGGGCAGCAGCGCGGCAATCACCACTCCGGGAGTGCGACTGGGCGAGGTCTTGGAGGGGCACGCCGAAGGGAGCTTAGCGGCCGTCAGCCGCTGGACGTGGAGTCGTGAAGGCCGCCGACCGCCAGCCGGTGGTGGAGCGGAGGGGATTCGAACCCCTGACCTCTGCCGTGCGAGGGCAGCGCTCTCCCAGCTGAGCTACCGCCCCGAGACCAGGTCACACCGAGGCGTTCTGCAGTATAGGGCTGGCGCTCGGGAGCGCCTACGAGGCCGTCCGGGTCGCGAAGAAGGTCTTCACCGCCTCGGCAAGCGCCGGCAGGTTGAACGGCTTGGGGAGCATGCCGTCGGCGCCGGCGAGCCGCGCGGCCTCGGCCTCCTCGGAAAGGGCGCTGAACATGAGCACCGGGGTCTGCGAGGTCGCGGCGTTCGCCCGGATCCGCCGGCAGGCTTCGATGCCGTCGATGCCCGGCATCATGATGTCGAGGATGATCAGGTCGGGGCGGTCGGCCTCGGCGATCCGGACCGCCGCCTCGCCGTCGGTGACCATGGACATCTCGTACCCCTCGAGGGCGAGGTAGCGGGAGACGACGGACACCACGCGCGGGTCATCGTCGGCGAGCAGGACGCGCGGCCGGGACATTGCCCCCATGGTACGGAGGCGCCGCGCAAACGGGTGGCTCGCGTCCATTCCTTTACAGGCCGGACTCGCGCGGACGCATCGGGAGCGGAGTCCGTCCCGGCAACCTCGGTGGCTATACTCGCCCGCAGGCATGTCGAGTACCCCGGCGTCCCTGGTTCTGTTCGGGATAGCGGTCGCTGCATACACGCTCGCAGTGGTCGCATTCGTGCTCCACCTCGCGTTCCGCAAGCGGATCCTCGGCGATATCGGGATGGCCCTGGTCCTGATCGGCTGGCCGATCCATTTCGCGTCGATCTTCACTCGCGCGCTCGAGGCCGGCCACTGGCCGCTCGGCAACATGTACGAGTACTCCACCGGGATCGCGTTCGTCATCGTCACGGTCTGCGTGATCCTCATGGTGCGGGCGAAGATGCGCCTGATCGGGCTGCCGGCGATGATCGTGACGGTCGCGCTGATGGGCGTCGCGTACATGCTCTACGTGCCGCCCGGCCAGCTGGTCCCGGCCCTCCACAGCTACTGGCTGACGATCCACGTGACCGCGATGGCGACATCCTCGGCCATCCTCAGCTTCTCGTTCTTCTTCGGCATGGCCTACCTGGCGCGTCGGTGGGCGGACAACCGGCTGCTGGCGGTGGCGCCTGCGGTCGTGCCGGCGAGCGTGAGCAGCGGCGGTGTGGCCACGATGACCATGGGTGGCGGCGGTGGCGGCACGGCGGCGGCTTCAGCAGCGGTGGCGGCAACCACGCCATGGCGAACTGGGCTGCAGCGCGCGCTTCCCAAGCCGGGACTGCTCGACAGATGGAGCTATCGCTTCGTGATGATCGGGTTTCCCGATCTGGACCTTCGGGGTCATCTGCGGCGCCATCTGGGGCGAGCACGCCTGGGGCCGCTACTGGGGATGGGATCCAAAGGAGACGTTCGCCTTCATCACGTGGGTCGATCTTCGCGATCTACCTCCACGCCCGTGTGACCTACGGATGGAAGGAGAAGCGCGCCGCGATCATCACCGCGTTCGGGTTCGCCGCCATCCTCTTCACGCTGTACGCCGTCAACCTCTGGATCGCAGGGCTGCACTCGTACGCTCGCGCCTGACGGGCTTTCGCCTGTCGGTGCTCAGGTTTCTCGCGTGCTCTTCGACATGTGCGGGCGTCGCGATCAGCACTCCGTGTCCCATGGTGGGCGCGGGCGTGCTGCCACGTTCCACCACTGGATAACCGGCGCGAAGCGAAGCGGAGGAGACACCGTCGCGGCGACTAACCGCGGCGAGCCCACCTCGTCTTCTTCAGCATTTTCTTATGCTTGTGCTTGCGCATCTTCTTGCGCCGCTTCTTGATTACAGAGCCCATCTGCCAAGGACTATAGCGGCCCGAGGCGAACGAAGGCCTCGCGCAGATGTGGCTGCGGTGGTCTCAAGGTCCTGCGGGAAGCACCTTGACGTCGCCGAGGACGGGCATGAAATTGGTGTCCCCGGCCCAGCGCGGCACGACGTGGACATGGACATGCTCGGCGCTCGCGCCGGCAGCGCTGCCCTGGTTGATGCCGATGTTGAAGCCATCCGGATGCATCACATCGGTCAGCACGCGGATGGCCCGCTGGGTCGCGGCGAAGATGGCCGCACCCTCGTCAGGTGTCAGCCCGAGCACCCCCGGCGCGTGGCGGACCGGCACCGCCATGAGATGGCCGCTCGTGTACGGATAGCGATTCATGAGGATGAAGGCGAGCTCGCCGCGATCCACGACGAGCGATTCGTCCGCCGCCGGCGGCAGCGCACAGAGGAAACACCGGTTCGCGCCGTCGCCGCAGGCGACGGCCGAGACATACGCCATCCGCCATGGCGCCCAGAGACGCTTCACGCCACGACGGTAGCGGACCGCTGCCGGCCGTGTGGCGCCCAGCGTCGCGTCAGAGCAGGGTGAGGGTGACCTCGACGTTGCCGCGAACTGCGTTCGAGTACGGGCAGCGCTGCTCCGCCTCCTCGATCAGGGCTTGTGCCTGCTCGCGGTCGTGGCAGCGAGGGCAGGGTGATCAGCATTTCGACGGCGAGCCCGAAGCGGCCGGACCGCGATCGGTCCGACCCCGACCCGCGCGGTGACGACCGCATCCTCGACGTCAAGGCCCTTGCGACGCGCGATGCCGAGCATCGCGTTCTCCCAGCAGGCGCCGAACCCGAGCGCGAAGAGTTGCTCCGGGTTCGTCCCGCGTGCGCCGTCGCCACCCAACTCCTTTGGGGAGGTGAAGTCGACCTCCAGGATGCCGTCAGATGTGGCGCCATGACCGCGACGCCCACCGGTGACGGTCGCCTCGGCGGTGTACAGAACGCGTGGACGCTGGTCGATATCGCTCATGACTTCTCCGAAAACGTCGGACACTGCTGCGGCAACCATCTTATGAGGGACGGTCCTGACACCGGAGTCAGTTGGTGACGGCGATCTTCGTCCTGACCTGATCGGAGAAATGGCAGGCCGCAAGGTGGCCGGCGGCCTTCAACTCGAGCGGCGGTTCGACATCCGCGCAGATTCCTGGAACCTGCGCGATCGGACAGCGGGTGTGGAAGCGACATCCCGACGGCGGGTTGAGCGGCGAGGGGATCTCGCCCGAGAGCTCAACCAGCCTGCGCTTCGACTCGATGCGTGGATCGGGGACGGGGATGGAGGAGAGGAGAGCCCGCGTGTACGGATGCTCCTGCGATGTGTACAGATCCTCGCTGGGAGCGACCTCCACGATCTTGCCGAGGTACATCACCATGACGCGGTTGCTGATGTGCCGGACCACGGAAAGGTCATGTGCGATAAAGAGATACGTGAGCTCGAACTCGCGCTGCAGGTCCTCGAGCAGGTTGATGATCTGCGCCTGGATCGAGACGTCGAGCGCCGACACCGGCTCGTCGCAGATGATGAGCTTCGGGTTGAGCGCGAGCGCGCGTGCGATGCCGATGCGCTGACGTTGACCGCCGCTGAACTCGTGCGGATAGCGGTTGTTGAAGTAGGGATTGAGTCCGACGGTGCGCAGCAGCTCCTGCACGCGCACATCCTTCGCACGTCCGCTGATCATCTTGAAGTTCACCAGCGGCTCGGCGATGATGTCGCCGACGGTCATGCGCGGGTCGAGTGACGCGTACGGATCCTGGAAGATCATCTGCAGCTGCTTGCGCTGCTGACGCAGCTTCTCGCCGTGAAGCTTGGTGATGTCGACACCGTCTAGGAAGACCTCTCCCGAGGTGACCGGGATGAGCTGGGTGATCAGCCTGCCGAGCGTCGATTTTCCACATCCCGATTCACCGACGAGACCGACCGTCTCACCCGGGAGGATGTCGAAGCTCACGCCGTCGACAGCCTTGACCGACGACCCGACTCCGGCACCGAAATGCTTCACCACGTTGGCCACGCGCAGCAACGGCTCGACGGCCGGCGAAACCCGCGCGCTGGGCGCGACCACCGTGTCAGTCACTGATCGGCTCCGCGAGCGCCGCCGGTACCTCGGCCGCCGGGCGCGTGCGGCCCGCGGGATGGATGCCGCTCGCAGCCCCCGGGCTGGTGTCGGTGATGCTGCCCGCGCCCATCTCGGCGTAGGCGCGCTCCATGGTCACCCAGCAGGCCGCATGCTGCGCCGGCGCCACCTGCTCGATGGGCGGCGACTCGCTGAAGCAGCGCTCGACCCGGAACGGGCAGCGCGGGTTGAACTTGCAGCCCTGCGGCAGGTCGATGAGATCGGGCGGCAGCCCCTCGATGGAGAGGAGCCGGTGCCCGCGATTGGCGTCGATGCGGGGGACGGAGCGGAGCAGCGACCACGTGTATGGATGCTGCGGGCGCTCGAAGATCTGCTCGACGGTTCCCTCCTCGACGATCTCACCTGCATACATGACGAGCACTCGCTTGCAGAGGCCGGCGACGACCCCGAGGTTGTGGGTGATGAGAATGATCGCCGCACCGGTCTGCTCGTTGAGGTCGCGCAGGAGCTCGAGGATCTGCGCCTGCACGGTGACGTCGAGCGCGGTGGTGGGCTCATCCGCGATCAGCAGATCCGGCTTGTTGGAGAGGCCCATGGCGATCATGGCCCGCTGTCGCATCCCACCGCTGAACTGGTGAGGGAAGTCCCTGATCCGGCGCGCCGCGTCGGAGACGCGCACCTGCTTGAGCAGGTCGACCGCGCGGGTCTCGACCTGGTCCTTCGGGATCTTGTCGTGCGCGTACATCGCCTCGTCGATCTGATAGCCCACGCGCAGCACCGGGTTGAGCGAGCTGAGCGGGTCCTGGAAGATCATCGCGATGTCGCGTCCGCGGATGTTGCGCAACTCTTCCTTGGACAGCTTCAGCAGGTCGCTGCCCTTGAACATGATCTCGCCAGCGACCACCTTGCCCGGTCGCTGCACCAGGCCCAGGACGGACATCGCGGTGACGCTCTTGCCGCACCCGGACTCGCCGACGATCCCGAGCGTCTCCCCAGGGGCGACGCTGAAGCTCACCCCACGAACTGCCTTGACCTCGCCGTCATCGGTGAAGAAGTGCGTGTTGAGGTTCCGGACCTCGAGGATGGAATCTGTCACCGACGCTGACGCGGGTCGAAGGCGTCGCGAAGGCCGTCGCCGAGGAAATTGAATGCCAGCAGCGTGACGGACAACGCGATCGCCGGCCAGAGCATCATGTACGGCTCCAAAGGTAGTGCAGCATACCCCTCGGACGCGATCGATCCCCAGGAGGCGAGTGGGCTTGGGATACCCAGGCCAAGATAGCTGAGGAAGGCCTCGGTCAGGATCGCGATCGGGATGATGAACGTCGCCTGCACGATGATAGGGCCGAGCGCATTCGGGAGGATATGCCCGAAGAGGATCTTCCCCGACCTGGCGCCGCTCGCCCGCGCCGCCTCGATGTACTCGCGCTCGCGGATGCTGAAGGCCTGCCCGCGGACCAGTCGGGCCATATCCATCCACGCGGTCGCCGAGATGGCGATCATGATGTTGCCGAGGCCGCGCCCCAGGACGAGGTACAGGACGATCGCGACAAGGATTCCGGGGATGCCGTAGAAGACGTTGATGAACACGCTGATGACGTTGTCGACCCAGCCCCGGAAATAGCCCGCCATCAGCCCGACGACGACCCCGACGGTCAGCACGATCGCCGACGTTCCGACGCCGACGATCAGTGAGATCTGCGCCCCCTGCATCATGCGACTCAAAAGGTCGCGTCCGAGATCATCGGTGCCGAGCAGGTGCGCCGCCGAGGGACCCTGGAATGTGAGCGTATCAGGCAGGATTGTCGCGGGGTTGTACGGCGTCCAGAAGATCGCGACGATCGCGAAGAGGACCAGGACCGTCAGGTAGATCAGGGCCACCAAGGCGAGTCGATTGCGTCGCAGACGGCGGAACCCGTCACGCCAGAGCCCCACCTGCGCCCGTGCGACGGTCCCGCCCGCATATTCCTCGAGGACCGGAGTCGCAATGGTGGCCATCAGTATCGAATCCTTGGATCAATGACGGTGTACAGCAAGTCGACGACGAGGTTGGCGATGCCGATCAGCAGCGCGTAGATGACGAAGACCCCCACCGTGACGTTGTAGTCGGCTCCGAGAATGCTCTCCACGAACTCCTTGCCCAGCCCCGGAATGCCGAAGATATTCTCGATGATGACGCTGCCGGTGATGATGCTGATGACCAGCGGTCCCAGGATGCTGATGACCGGGATCAGCGCGTTGCGCAGCGCGTGGCGAACGGTGACGACGCGGCTCTTCAGGCCCTTGGCTCTGGCGGTGCGGATGTAGTCCTGCTGCAGCACCTCGAGCATCGCCGCCCGGGTGATCCTGGTGACTTGGCCCGAGGTGTAGAAGCCCAGGATGACCGCAGGCAGCGAGAGTTCGACCAACGTTCCGTAGGTGCCCGACCATACCGCGGGGTAGGAGATCACGCCGTTTGTCAGGTTGGGCAGCCAGTAGCTGAAGATGAGCACGCCAAGCCCGGCGAGCACGAAGCTCGGCACGCTGTATCCGACCACCGCGATCGAAGTGAGCGTGTAGTCGACCCAGCTGTTCTGACGCAATGCGGCAAGAACGCCGAACGTCGTTCCAAGTCCAATCGTTATGAGCAGAGCAGTGCCACCCAACTCGGCGCTCACGCTGAGCTCGCGCACCACTAGCGGTGTGATCGGCAATCCTCGGATCTGGAAGGAGACACCGAGGTTACCGTGAATTGCGTTGGTGAGGAAACTCCAATACTGCACGAGAATCGGACGGTCGAGCCCGTACTCGTGCAGGAGTAACTTCAGCGCTGCACCGTGCACGCGCTCGCTCTCGAAGGCGTTCCCCGGGAGGCTGTGGACGGTGACGAAGACCATGAACGACACAGCCACCAGCGTGAACACGATCAGCGCCAGCCGTTGGGCTATGTAGATCAGCGTTCCCCGGGTCAGCATCTTCCTTTAGGTCCTCTCAGGAAGAGGAAGAGCGCAAGGGCGCCCGACTTCGTGCCGGGCGCCCCCGCGTTCGATTGACGTTCAGTTGGCTCAGTGGGCGAGGATCTTGATCTCGTCCCAGTAGTGGTCGAAGGCGGTGTTGGAGCCTGCTCCTTGGACCCACGGCTGGATCAGGAAGTTACCCACCGAGTAGTAGAGCGGAATGTAGACGACATTGGTCTGGAGGATCTGTGCAAGTTGCTGGTAGAGCGACAGCGCCTGGGAAAGCGGCTCGGCGTCCGCCGTCTTCAGCGTGCTGTCGTAAGTGGGGGTGTCGAATCCGGTCGCGTTGTCGACCTCGGACGTCGCAATGGCTCCCCAGAGGTTGTCGTACCAATCCTGCGGGTGGTTGTAGTCGAACTGCCAGCCGTTGCGCGACATCACATACTTGCCGGTTGTGTAGTTGCTGATGAAGATCGATGCGTCTGAGACCGCGTTGAGGGTGACGTTTACACCGAGGTTGGTCTTCCACTCGTTCTGCAGATATTCGGCCACGCTCTCGTTCAGGCTGCTCGCGTTGTACGAGTATGTGAGGTGAGCGGTGAGCGATCCCGTGGGATCGTATTGCTTGAGCAGTGACTTCGCCTTGACTGGGTCGAACTTCGCGAGCGGGTCGCTGTTCGGCCCGCTATTGCCGATGAGGCCGGTGGTGATCAGGCCTCCCGTTGCTGCCGAGCAGATCAGGTTGTGGCACACAGTCGTGGCCAATCCTTGCTTGTCGACCGCGAGGTCGAACGCAAGGCGCAGGTTCGTCGCAGCGACTCCCAACCCGAGGAACGGTCCGCCGGTCGTCGGCCAGCCGATGTTGAAACCCACCCACGTGGTGCGCCCCTTGGGCTGAGTGAGCAGATCCGGCTTTTCCCTCGAATTTGCTTGGACCGCAAGGATGTTGGCCAGCGGTATGAGGGCGCTGTCGCCGCCGTAGCCGACGATGTCGTAGCTCTTCTGGAAGAACGCGTCAACCGTCGTCGGAGCCGTCGAGGGATCCTTGATGTCAATGTTGATGGTCTTGAGCGTGGGCTTCGGAGAACCCCACCAGTTCGGTACTTCCGAGAACGTCATCGACTGCTTCGGGATGTAGGAGGTGAGCTTGTAGGCACCGGTGCCAACCAGATCGGTGGGGGTTTGCCACCAGTTCACGGGGTCGACACCTGGTCCCTCAATAACCTTCTGATCGACGATCGCGCCGACGACGCTCTCGAGTGTCCAGGCGGTGAGGCACCAGCCGCACGCTCCGCTCAGCTTGATCTGCACCGTCTCAGGGTCGATGGCGGTCAAGCCGCTCATCATGAAAGCGGGGTTACCAGCCTTGAGTTGCGTCTCAATGTTGCCCTGGAACGTCGTCGGCGTACCCGACGTTGGCGGGGCGCCGGCGGCCTTCTGCACCGCCCCGAAGCCCTGAATCATGCCCAGGATTGAGGCGTATCCGCCTCGAAGCGCGGCGGCACGGTTCCAGGAGTACAGCACGTCCTTGGATGTGACCGGATCTCCGTTCGAGAACTTCGCCGCCGGGTTCAGGTGGACTGTGTACGTGAGACCGTCGGCGGAGATCCCGCCGTTGGCCTGTGACGGAACCGCCGTCGCGATGTCTGGAACCACGTTGAGCTTGTCGTCGAACCGCCAGAGATTGTCGAACACGTTCTGCATGAGCTCGAAGTCGACCTCGGCAATGATTTCAGCCGGATCGAATGTCCCCGGGTCCTGGAAGACGGGGAAGTGGAGCGTCTGGTTAGCTGCCAGCGTGCCCGACGAAGAACTGGGACTGGACGTGCTCCCACAGGCGGCGGCGGTGAGCAAGCCCAATACGCCCAACCCGATTCCGCCGATCGAAAATTTGTTGACTCGCAACGCGCGGTCCTCCCGTGATGGCTTGCGGGCGTCCTGACCCAGGTCTAGCCTGTGCTCCTGGGCTGGCCCCACAACTTGTGAGGCGTGCCGGATCATATCCAGTTGCAAGCGCACATGCTGGTCCACCCGCCGTTTTTCACCCCGTTGGGGGAATCATCACTCGGGAAATCGTCCCGTTGGGGGATATCCGAGCCGATTGGAGCCACGATAGGAGGTGCCGCGATGGACATGACGCTCGAGGTCGTTCCGGTCCCCGTGACTGACACGGACCGAGCGATCGAGTTCTACAAGCGTGTCGGCTTCAACGTCGACATGGATCAGCGCATCAACGATGACGTGCGCTTTGTGCAGCTCACGCCACCCGGGTCGAGCTGTTCCATACACATCGGCGAGGGCACTTCAACAATGCGGCCGGGCACGGTCAGGGGATTGATCCTGGTGGTGGACAGCGCGGAGGCCGCCAAAGCCGAATTGGACAAGCGCGGCATTGAAACCAGCGAGGTCGAAGCTCAGCCTTGGGGCAAACATGTGTACTTCAGCGATCCTGATGGCAACTCCTGGACGGTGCAGGAGTTGTATGCGAGAAACCAGCGGCGCCAGTCTGCCCCGTGATCCGGCGGACAGATGGCCGGCCGGTTCAGCGAAGGCGTCGTTCTCAGATCGGCCAGCAGCCGTGGACGCCTCACGTTGGTGGAGCCAGGGGGGCTCGAACCCCCGACCTCTTGCATGCCATGCAAGCGCTCTTCCAGCTGAGCTATGGCCCCGCGTCATGGTACCGGGCGCACGCCGGCGGCCGTGACCGGCCCGCTGTCTATGGACTGCAGTCGGTGATTGAGCTCGATTGCGGCTTCGAGCCTTGGTATCGGACAATGACTGCGCCGAGGCAGTTCCGCGAATCTGATCGCGGCGACTGCGCGAGACACGTGCACTCCAGGAGATTTCATGCCCGACGCAGCCGCCCTCGACAGAGACCCGGCCTCGGGACGACTTCCCAATTGTCCAGGCGGCGGAACGGCTCGTGACCCGCATCGAGGCGCTCGTCAAGCAGGTCGCCGAGCTGAAGGCCGACAACGCGGCGCTCCGCCGCGAGGTCCGCGAGGCTCTTGCCCTGATCGATCGGGCCGCTGACGCGGCAGCGCCTCCGAGAGCCGTTCGAAGGTCGGCTGCGCCGGCGGCGCGTCACGCCAAGAGCCGGCGCCGGGGCAGAGGACCAAAGGGAAGGGCCACGCCCGCGTCGGTGACGCCGGACATCGTCCTGGCAACGATCGGCAAGCTCGGGTCCGCCTCGGCGTCCGAGATCGCGAAGGAGTTGAGCGTCCTGGGCGACCAGGTGTCCGGCCGTGCCGTCCGGTGGCTCGCCGAGCGCGCCGGTGCCGCGACCGTCGTCGGGGATGACGGACAGCTCAGGTACCGGTTGCCGACGGCGCCTCGTCCTAACTGAGCGGCACCTGGGCCCGCCGTTTCGAGCGGGTCGCAGGACCGGCTGGATCGACTTGCTCCCGGTACGCGCTTCTGTTACACTTCTGTGAATGTTGGCGAATACGAATAAACCGATTCGACTGACTCCGCGGCGTGTTGCGCTCGCGATCGCCGGCGTGCTGTTGCTGGCCGCGGTGGCCGGATGGTCGGTTCTGCATCAGGCTGCCGCCGCAGCCCCGGTCCCCGTCGGCGAGACGGTCGACCCGCCGGCCCCGCCAACTGTCCTGGTGTTCGTCAGCGGAGCGGTCGCCCACCCGGGCCTCTATGAGCTGCAGCCCCGACGCGCGAGTCGCGGATGCGATCGCCGCAGCCGGTGGCGTCACCACGCTCGCGGACCCCGGCCACCTGCCCAATATGGCGCAGCGGGTCAATGACGGCCGCCAGATCAATGTCCCGTTCATGAAGGCGGGGACCACCGCGGCCAAGCTGGATGTGAATACCGCCGCGGAGGCAGACCTCGACGCCGTTCCGGGCATGCCGCCCGGACTCGCCGCGGAGATCGTCCAGTACCGCGTCGAGTGGGGTCCCTTCACGTCGATGAGCCAGCTCCACTCCGACCTGGGCGTCGATTCGGCGACGGTCACCGGTCTCGAGCATTACCTCCGGGTCGTGCTCCCCCAGCAGTGAGCCGCCTGGCCGGCTCACGGACGGGTCGCCGGGCATCCCTGATGTGGGCCGGATTCGCGCTCGGATGTGGCGTCGCGTTCGCGGTCTCGCTGTCGACTGCTTCGCTGGTCTCGGCGATCTGTGCCTCCGCCGCGTGCCTGCTCATCTGCGCCGCAATCGCTCCGCACCACGTTGTGCCTGCGGGCATGGTCAGCGCAGCCGTGGTCCTGGGCGTGCTTCGCGGGTCGTCGGCAGTGGTCGTGCCCGGGCCTGGCTCCGTGAACGGCCACTTCGGGGTCCGACCGCTGGTGATCCTGGGCACCGTGCGGAGCGCGGATCCCGGGAGCGGATCGACCGCCATCATCGACGCGACGCACCTGTCGGATGCCGACACCGATGGGCGCGTCTCTGGAGGCATCCTGGTCAGCGGTCCGCTGATCCCGGCGCTGTCTCCCGGCGACGATGTCGAGATCGACGCGTCGGGTCTCCGTCCGCTGGATCGGCGTCCGGGCGCGAACTCGGCGCAGACACTCGAACGGGAGGATGTGCAAGCGATAGCGACGTCCCCACAGGTCTTCGTGCTCGCCGCCGGAGGCCCGTCGCCGGCACGCGCGATCGCCTGGGCGCAAGCGCAACTGCTCACTGCCGTCAACGGCGCAATTCCGGAACCGGGCGCGGCGCTGATCCTCGGCATCGCCTTTGGCATCCACGAGCCCCTGCCTGCCGGCGTCCGCGCTCCGCTTCAGGACGCCGGGCTCATCCATATCGTTGTGGTTTCGGGTTTGAAGGTCGTCCTGGTCATCGGGCTTGTCAGTGCCGTGGCTCGAGCATTCGAGTGGTCGAGGCGGAGAACCCTGCTGGTGGTGTTGCCGGTGGTGGCCGCATACGTGCTCATCAGCGGGGCCGGGCCGGCCGCGATCCGGAGCGCTCTCATGGCGGGCGCCGCGATGCTCGCATCGTCGGGCGCACGACGGACCGATCCGATACCGATGCTCGCTCTCGCCGGGGCACTCATGCTCGGTCTTGATCCGCAGCTGGTCGAGGATCCCGGCTTTCAGCTCTCGTTTCTTGGCACCGCGGGGATCCTGCTGCTTGCTGCTCCGATCTCTTCGCGAGTTCCGGGCCCTCGTCTGATCGCCGAGCCGTTCGCTGTCACTGTGGCCGCGCAGCTGGCCACGACACCGATCATGGCGGGGACGTTCGGCGTGATCTCTTTCGTGGGCCCGGTCGCCAACGCACTTGTGCTTCCGCTCCTTCCGGCGATGATCCTCATCGGCGGAGCCGGCGCGATCCTGAGCGCTCTGCACCCCGCCCTGGGATGGGCGCTCCTCCAGCTGACGGGACTGGGCACCTCGGCCATCACCACCCTCGCAGGCATTCTTTCCGCCATCCCCGGCGCAGCCATCCAGGTTGGAAACTGGCCGGCCGCGTGGTCGATCGCCGAGGGGGTCGGCGTGGTCACGGGCCTCACGACGCTCGCCGTGATGACGCGAAGCACGGCACCGCTCCAGTGAACCGGCGTGCCGTTGTCGCCGCTACGCTGGCCGCCCTTGTCACCGCCGCGGCGGCCTGGATGATCGCGTCTCGTCCCGACGGCCGCCTGCACGTGTCCGTGCTCAACACCGGGTCGTCCCCGGCGATCCTCGTGCACACCGGCGACGGGAGCAGCGTCCTGGTGGACGGCGGGTCATCGCCGACCCTGCTCCTCGCGGCGCTTGGCCGGCTGCTGCCTCCTGCCACCGCCCGCCTCGACATGGTCGTCGTGACCGGGGGCGAGCAGGCGGCGGTGAACGGGCTCGGCGGGCTCCCGGGCCACTATTCGGTTGGCACGGTGGTGACCCCGGGCGGTCTCAACCCGGGGGGGAACAACATCGTCGCCGCCCTTGAGAACGCCGGCGCCAACGTGCTCGAGGCGGATGGTGGGGCGTGGTCCTTCGGCGGTGCCACCTGGCGCTGTCTCGGGTTCATCGCACTCGCAACCGGACGCCAGATGTGTGCGCTCACCGTTGACGATCCGAGTGGCCGTCTGCTCGCCCTCGGCGACACCGGGACGGCTGACCAGGACGACCTGTGCGCGGTCTACGGCAGTGCCCTGGATGCCGACCTGGTCGTGACCCCACCCGGCGGGGCCATCTCTCCCGTGTTGCTCGCCACCGCCCGCCCGCTGGAGCTTGCCGTGCCGATCGCACAGGGCGTGCCGGCGGTTCCGGCGCCACAGGGGTACCCGGTAGACCGCACCAGCACCGACGGCGACCTGAGCTACTCAGGTGGACCGGCGGGCCTCCAGGAGACCCCGTGAGCTCGCTTGCGATACTGCACCGATGGCTCCGGGCGCCCCGCTGAATCAACTGACACTCATCCACGGCGACGAGCGCTTCCTCGTGGACCGATCGGTGAGCGCGTGGCGTCATCGGGCGCGGCCTCCGCAGCTCGACGTGGAGGTCTTCGACGGCCCCGCCCGGCTCAATGAGTTCCGTCATGCGGTCGCCGAGATGCCCTTGTTCGATCCCGAGCGAGCCCTGCTGCTCCGCGATCCGCCGCAGCTCACCGGATCGGCGAAGCGGGGTGGCATCGATCCTCCCGAGCGGCTGGTGACGATCCTTGCGGAGCTGGCGCCGACCACCGTGCTCTGCATGGTGGCGCACGCCAAGGTCCCGGATCGAAATGCCGTCCTCGCTGCCGTGAAGGCACGTGGCGGATCAATCGTCTTTCACGCTGCGGTCAAAGGTCGCGACCTCCGTACGTGGGTCGACCGCGAGATCGGCGAACGCGGCGTCAGGCTCGGTGCCGGCTCTGTGGACCACCTCATCAGGGTGGCGGGTCCTGATCTGGGAAGCATCGCCTCGGAGCTCGACAAGCTGCTGGCGCTTGCTGCGGGACGGCCGCTCTCGATCGCCGACGTCCGAACCGCTGTTGCCGGGGACGAGGCGGCAGGCCTCTACGACACGCTCGGCGAGCTGCTCGGACCGACTCCAGCGAAAGGCGCCGAATCGATCGACCGGCTGCTCTCCGAGGGCAGGGCCGGACAGTACCTGCTCGCCATCCTTGCAGGCCAGATTCGCGACCTCGTCCTCACCCAGGCCTACGTCCAGCGACACGGATCGGGCGCCGGCCTGGCGGCGGCGCTCGGAAAACCGGATTGGCAGGCCGATCGCCTCAGCCGTCAGGCCCGAAGCGTTTCTCCAGCGCTCGCCGCCGGCTGGCTTGCGGCGCTGCACGACGTCGATCGCAAGCTCAAGTCAGGCGAGATCGCCGAGACCGACGGGCTCCGCCTCGCGGTCCTCCGGGCCGCTGCGGAACTGACAGCCGAGCGCGGCCAGCGTCGCCACTGAGCCGATCGCGCCGGCGGGCGGTTATTTAGCTTTCGAGGGCTTGGCGGGTGCGGCAGCCTTCGGCGCCGCAGTTTTCGCAGCAGTGGCTCTCGCGGCCGGGGCCTTGGCAGCGGGCCTGGCGGCCGATTTCGCGGCGGTCGCACGCGCGGGCTGCTTCGCACTGCGTCCCTTGGCGCCGCCGGCTGCGGCGGAACGGACCGCAGCGCCCTCTGCACCCTCAGCGACGTTCGCCAGTCGAGCGGCCATCGACGCCAGGCGCGATTTCCGCCGGCGAACGTTGTTCCGGTGCAGCACGCCCTTCTCCGCCGCGCGGTCGAGTGCGCGGATGGCGGCGTGCAACTCGGCGTCGCTTCCGGTGCCGCCCTCTTCGAGTAGTGCGTGGCGCGCCTTGATCACCTTCGTGCGGACCGCTGACTTGACCGCGCGGTTGCGAATGTGTTTCCGCTCGCTGGAACGGATGCGCTTGCGCGCGGATCGGGAGTTAGCCATGCTCGCTCTTCTAGATCACTCGATAACTGTGCGCGCCCCCCCAGGCGATTCCGAGCCAGGGACGCACGAAGCCAGCAGTATATCAGCGACTGTGTCTCGCCTCTCCACCCGAATCGTTCCCGCATACGCGAAGCTCAACCTCTCTCTCGCCGTGGTCGCCCGGCGCGCGGACGGCTGGCACGACATCGACAGCGTCCTGGTACCGGTCGATTGGCACGACCTGGTCGGCCTCAGCCTGGAGCTCGCCGACACCGACTCGCTGTCGCTGACGGTCGACGGGCCCGCCGCCGCGGGGGTCCCGAACGGCGACGGCAACCTCACCGTCCGCGCCGCCCACGTGCTGCGCAAGCTGGCGAATCGCCCGCTCGCGATGCGGGTATGGCTCTCCAAGACCGTTCCGCACGGCGCCGGGCTCGGAGGCGGCTCAGCGGATGCCGCAGCCGTGCTGCGCGTCGGTGTCGCGAGGCTCGAGAGCCTGGGCGTGCCGACTGACTCCGATGAGGTGGCGGCGGCCGCGCTCGGCATCGGCACTGACATCCCAGCCCTGCTGTCGCTGTCCGCGCAACGAGTTCGCGGCCGCGGCGATCGCCTCGAGGCGCTCACCGCCCCGACGCTGAACCTCGCGATCGCGTCGACGACGCCGAGTTCGACCGCCGACACCTATGCGGCCGTTCTCTCGGCCGAGATTCGAGACGACGGCCGTGCGGACCGGCTCGCTCAACTGCTCCAGGCCGGTCGGCCGCCCGACCCCGACCTCATGGGGAGCGCGCTCGAGGGCGCGGCCGGCCGGGCGAACCCCGCCCTGGCCGCCGCCCTGCACCGAGCGCGGCAGGTCGTCCCTGAGGTCCCCTGGCATCTGACCGGAAGCGGCGGGGCCGTCTTCACCCTCACACCGAACCGCGACGACGCCGAGGGGCTCGCGGCGGCGATGCGCGCAGCCGGGTTCAACGCACGCGCGTGCCGGACCGTTGGCTGACGCCCACCGCTCTACAATCCGATCCTCAGTGGCTGTCGCTGACGCACCGTCCGTCACCCCGCCAACCCCGGAGACCTGCGACCACCCAGCGCCGGTCACCGGGATCCTGGCGCATGAATTCGCCCATTACGAAGGTGCCGTCGGGCCCGAGGGTCTTCGCCGCACAGTCACGTACTACGGACCGATCGTCGGTGGCCTGCCCATACGCGCATGGCACTGCGAACAGTGCGGCCTGCTGCGCCTGACGTACCCCGACGGCCGCACCGAGGAACGGCGTCTCTATCCCGGTCCGCAGCCGGGGTTGCTCGCCGAGGCGTCGCCGATCGCGCCGGAGCGCGTGTACTACGGCATGCAGGCGCGTGTCTCGGGGCTGACCGCACAGCCGGCGTTCATCGATCAGCTCACCGGCGGCGAGTCGATCGTGCGCCCGTTGCAGTTCCCGACGGTCAACCTGCCCGCGTGGGACGCGATCACCTGGCTCACGGTGCTCGGGATGATCGCGGTGCTCTTCGGGCTGCTGCTGGCCGGACTGTTCGCCGCGCTTTCGTACAGCACGCCGAGCGTGGAGCTGCCGCTCGTCCTGACCATCGTGTTCATCTTCGTCGGCGTGCTCCTGCTCCGACTCCTCGTCCTCGCGATCCGGTACGTCGCCCCGGCAGAGAAGCTCAGTCCCAGCGTCGCCGAAACCATGCGTGGTACGCCGGTGCTGGACGGGGCCACGCGCACGGTGGTGTTTCTTCTCGTGCTCTGCGTGATGGGTCTGTTCACCAGCGCGCTGCTGGCGACCTACACGTACTCGACGCCGGGCGCTGAGCTCCCGGTCATCCTGTTCAGCTTCTCGTGCGCGATCGTCGCTGCGGTCATCAAGGTTGTTGACGCCACCGTGCGTCACTTCACCGGCCGGTAGCGGCACCCGCTCGAGCGTCGATGCCGCTCAAGGCTCCGCCCGACCAGGACATCGTCATCGTTGGCGCAACCGGTGACCTTGCGCAGCGCAAGCTGATCCCCGCCCTGTACAACCTCCACCGCCAGAAGTTGTTGCCGGAGAAGGGCCAGATCATCGGCGCCGCACCCTTCACGTGGGACGATCAGCGCTTTCGCGACCTCGCTGAAACGGCGGTCAAGGAGTTCTCGCGGACGCCGCTGCAGAAGAACGTGTTCGCGTCGTTCGCACAACGCCTGCGCTTCGTGCCGCTCCCGCCCGACGGGGATCTCTCGCCGCTCCGATCGGCGAGCACCCTCGATCGGCGCATCGCATATCTCGCGGTGCCGCCTTCGGCATTCACGTCGCTGATCGAAGGCATCAAGTCGGCCGGACTGGCCGACGGCACATCGATCATCATCGAGAAACCGTTCGGTCACGACCTGAAGTCGGCCGAGGCGCTCAACCAGACGCTGCATGACGTCGTTCCTGAACAACGCATCTTCCGTATCGACCACTACATGGGTAAGGAGACGGTTCAGAACCTCCTCGTCTTCCGTTTCGGGAACTCGTTCTTCGAACGGGTCTGGAATCGCGATGCGATCGCACGGGTCGAGATCACCGTTGCTGAGTTCATCGGTGTCGACGGCCGCGGCAAGCTGTACGAGGAGATCGGTGCGATTCGCGACATCGTCCAGAACCACATGTTCCAGGTGCTCTCGCTGGTCGCCATGGATCCACCGCTCTCCTTCGACGCCGAGGCGATCCGCAACGAGAAGGTCAAGGTGCTCGAGTTGATCCAGCCGATCCACCCGCATGACGTCGTCCGCGGCCAGTACACGGAGGGGATCGTGGATGGTGAAAAGGTGGTCGGGTATCGCCAGGAAGCCGATGTCTCGCCAACGTCCACCACCGAGACGTATGCCGCGTTGCGCCTCCACCTTGAGTCGTGGCGGTGGTCCGGGGTGCCCTTCCTGCTCCGCACCGGCAAGCGGCTGCCGACCCGCGACACCCGCGTGGTGATCACCTTCCACGACGTGCCGCTGCACCTGTTCAAGACGGCCGGCGTGCACACGCTGCATCGCAACCGTCTGGTGGTTCGCATTCAACCCGACGAGGGCATCGCGCTCTCGTTCGTCGCCAAGCAACCGGGACCGGAGGTCACGGCTCAGGCCGTGGACATGAACTTCAACTACGGTGACTTCATTCAAGACCTCACCGCCCGAGGCATACGAGCGGCTGCTGCACGACGCGCTCGAGGGGGATCACACGCTGTTCATCCGCGAGGACGAGGTCGAGCACGGTTGGGCGGCCGTCGAACCGGTGATCGAGGCTCCGCCGCCAATCACCTTCTACGCGGCCGGCAGGTGGGGGCCCGAGGACGCCGCCCGGATCGCGCACCCGAGCCACTGGGACGAATCGGTCGGGAGCGTATGACCGCGGCGCTCATCGGGGTCGACCTGGGCGGTACCAGCATCCGCGCCGCGGTCGCGATCGGCGACGTGACCCACGGCGAGCCCGTGCACCGCGACACCCCGGCGCAGGATGGCCCGGCCGCGGTCCTCGATGCGGTCGCCGAGAGCGCCCGCCAGGCGGCGGGCAGCGCCCACATCCGGGGATTGGCGATGGGTTTTCCCGGCCCGATCGACCCAGGTGCGGGATTGGTCCACGACGCCCCGAACATGAGCGGATGGAATGAAGTCCCCGCCGCGGCAATGCTTTCCGAACGAGTAGGGTGCCCGGTTGTGCTCTGCCACGACGCGGCCGCCGCCGGTTACGCGGAGTTGAAGGCCGGCGCCGGGCGCGGCGCGCGCCATCTCCTCTTCATCACGGTGAGCACCGGTATCGGCGGTGCTCTCTTCATCGACGGCGACCTCTACGACGGCGCCACGGGATCGGCGGGTGAGGTGGGCCACACGCCGATCAGCGATGACGGGCCCCCGTGCGGCCAGGGCCATCCCGGATGCCTCGAAGGCACCTCGTCCGGGACCGCGATCGCGACTCGCACGCGCGCCGAGCTCGCGGCGGGGACCGCGTCGTCGCTCCAGGGGGTCGATCCCGCAACGATCGATGCGCGCGCCATCGTGACCGCCGCCAACGCCGGCGATGCCCTCTCGCTCCAGGTGTTCAATGATGCCGGTCACGCGCTCGGCAGGGCGATCGGCGGCTTCATCAACGTCCTCGCGCCGGACTGCATCGTCATCGGCGGCGGGTTGATCCACGCTGGCGACCTGCTGCTCAAGCCTGCAAGGCTGGCCGCGACGCAGATCGCGTTCGAGATCCCCTACCGCCGCTGCAAGATCGTGACCGCCGCACTCGGCACCGACGCGGGCCTGATCGGCGCGGTGGCCTGGGCGGTGCGAAGCTTCGGCGGCGCCGCCGTGGAGATGCGCTGAGTTTGACCCGCAGGGGCACACAACGCAGATGACCCACCGGCCGCGAGCCGGTGAGCCATCAAGGGAATTGCCGAGAGTTGAGGTTACGAGACCGCGCGCGCCTTGATCGAAGGTGCCGCGGACACCAGTGGCCTGGTTTCCTTGCGCCTCGATCCCATGAAGCTCGAGATCTCGAAGACAAAGGCACCGAAGACCGCAAGCGTGGCGATCAGGAGGCCCACTGCCGCGTAGCCGGCGAACTGGCCGATCTGGCCCCAGCCGTAGGCGTTCAGCAACATGCTGCGGAGCGTGGTGCCCTTGAAGATGGTGGCGACTTCACCGGCGAGCTTGGTGTCGGTCGGAGCCGCCTGCGCCGCGCTGCTGAGCTGCGAATAGGTCTGACCGTTGCCGATCTCGCCGAGGTGCACGTTGATGAAGTTGTTTGCATAAACCGATGCCTGCTGCCCGGTGAGCAACTTCTGACCCGCGTACTGGGTCATCGCCGCGGCGTCCACCTTGGGCAGCGCGGCGAGCGCCGGTGAGCCGGCGGCGGGGAAGTAGATCTGCTGTGCAGCCAGCTGGTCGTGCACGGTCGACGTCGCGAAGTTGCTTCCCCAGAAGGCGAACCCGCTCACGAAGCCGAGGATGCCGATCAGCCCGATCTGCAGGACGAAAATCCGCCAACGAATGCCACTGGTCATGGTGGGTATCTCCTTGTGGTGATTTGACCTGAGCCTCATCCTCGGGCTCGGCCTAGGGCGCAACCAGTGCCGCGAGGCATTGATCCAGTGACCGCGCACCCGGTTCCGGGGGGACCAACGTCCCGGTGGGCGCTGCTAGGACCAGGTCTGGGCGTCGCCGCCGCGCTTGCGTTTGGCCATGAACGCGGCCACCTCCGCGCGTCGCGAGAGATCGAGCTTCATGAGGATGTTGCTCACGTAGTTCTTCACGGTCTTCTCCGCGAGATGGACCTGTTCCCCGATCTGACGGTTGGTCATGCCCTCGGCGACAAGGCCGACGATGCGTCGCTCCTGCGGGGTCAGTTGCTCAACACCACCATCGCTGCCCGTCCCAAGGACATCACCCCGGATCCGCGCAAGGACCTGGCCGGTCACCGATGGATCGAGCAGCGACTCACCGTTGGCGACGCGATGGATGGCGTCGAGAAGGTCGTTGCCCTGGATCTGCTTCAGCACGTACCCGGATGCGCCGGCCATGATCGCGCTGAACAGCGCCTCATCGTCGGCGAACGACGTGAGGATGAGCACACGCGTCTGCTCGCGGTGGGCCCGGATGTCCCGGCACGCCTCGACACCGGAGCGCCCCGGCATGCGGACATCCATCACCACCACGTCGGGCGCGGTCTCGGCGGACGCGGTCACGGCCGCATCAGCGGAGCTCGCCTCGGCGATCACCTCGATCGTCAGGTCGGATTCGAGCAACGAGCGGAGTCCGCGGCGCACCAGCTCGTGGTCGTCGCAGAGCAGGACGCGAACGCGGGTGGCGGGCATCGTCCCAGTGTAGGCGGGCCTTTGGTCACACGGATCGACGCCCAGATGCTCTGGTCGCCACCGGGCGATGATCGGATGCTCACTCGTGACATGCTCATTCAGGATTTCGTGCAAATCGACCGAAACTACGACGAGGTCAGGGCGCGAGTGCGCGCCGATCCCCGGGTGGTGATCGAGGCGAGCGCTGGCGCCGCGTACCGTCACGGCGAGCGACTGTCCCTCCGTCTGACCATCCTCCACGGCATGCCACGACTCGGCAAGACGATCGAAGTGGATCTGGCCGATCCATACGAGGGGGAGGACCGTCTCGTGGTCCCGATGCACTGGTGGGCACCGGGCGCGACCCGCTTCTTCCCACACCTCGACGGCGATCTCGAGTTCGCGCCGCTGGGGCCGAACACGTGCCAGATCACCCTGATGGGGAGCTACGACCCGCCGCTTGGATTCGTGGGGCGGCACGCCGATGTCCTCCTGCTCCATCGGGTCGCCGAAGCGAGCATCCGCTCGTTCCTCGTCAGCGTGTCGCGCAACCTCGACCGGCCCGTCCGCATGCCGCTGGTCGCCCGCTGAGGGAGATCAGCGTTTCCTCTGCAGCTCGCGAGGCACTGACCACACGGCTCGTACACCTCGCGCCTGGCCCGCTTCGAGGCTGAACGAGCCGCCGAGAGCGCGAGCCCGCTCCCTGAGGTTGGCGAGGCCGAGGCCCGCGCCTCGTTCCTCGTCGAGACCGAGGCCGTCATCCTCGACGGTGAGAATCACCTCGACACCGGCGCGGATGCGCACCTCCACGGCGGTCGCCCGCGCGTGGCGAATGACGTTGCTGAGCAGCTCGCGGAGTGCGGCCAGCAGATGCTCGGAGAGGTCCGATCCGACGATGGAGTCCACCGGCCCGTCGAAGCGAACGCGCGGCTCGAACCCGAGCGCGGAAGTCATCTCGGCCGCAAGTGCCAGCACGCGAATCCTGCATCCGGCGGTGCCGCGCTCGTCGGCCTGCAGCTCGAAGATGACGCTGCGGATCTCCCGAATGGTTGCGTCGAGGTCATCGACAGCAGCCTGGATCCGGTCGGCGACGGTGACGTCGCGCACGACCCGCGAAAGTCCCTGCAGGCCGAGCCCGGTTGCGAAGAGCCGCTGGATCACGGTGTCGTGCAGGTCACGTGCGATTCGCTCGCGATCGTGGAGCAGCGCGAGCTCCTGCACGCGCTCGTGCAGGCGCGCGTTCTCGATCGCGACTTCGGCGGCGCTGGCGAGCGCGACCGCAAGGGTCTCATCGTTGTCGGTGAACGGACCGCCGCCCGCTTTCTCGGTCAGGTAGAGGTTGCCGAAGACCTCGTTGCGAATCCGAATCGGCACCCCGAGAAACGTGTGCATCGCCGGGTGTCCCTCGGGAAATCCAACCGAGTTCGGGTGGGCACCCAGATCATCGAGCCGAAGCGGACGAGGCTCGTGGATGACGTGGCCGAGGATGCCGAGTTCTCTCGGAAGGTGCCCGATCCGGCGCACCAACGAATCGTCGATGCCCTCGGTGATGAACTCGGACAGGAGGATCTCGCCCTCTGCGGACTCGGCCCCGAGCACGCCGAGTGCTCCGTACTGCGCCCCGGTCTGATCACACGCGACCTGGACGATTCGCTGGAGCACGGCGGGCAGCTCCAGGTCCGACGAGATCGCGAAGATCGCATCGAGAATCCGCTGCACCTCGCTCATGCCGCCAAGCGTAGCCTCCGCACCTGATACGGGGGCCACCGTCCTGGAATCGTGATATTCTGAATGTAGTGAACGTGGACCTGGAACCGTGACCGCAGCGCAGGGGGCGTTCATCGAGGACATGGGCCAGCTCATGGTGGGCTGGGGAATGCCGCGCAATCACGGACGCATCTATGCGTATCTGCTGCTCCGGCGGGAGCCCGCAAGCCTCGACGACATCGCCGCGGACCTCACCATCGCCAAGAGCGGCGCCAGCGTTGCCTCACGACAGCTCGCGCAGCTTGGGTTAGCGAGGGCGATCGGTGAGCCGGGCAGCCGGCGAATCCGCTACGAGGCCCTCTACAACCTCGAGTTCGATCTTTGCCGCTCGGGCGCGCCAGATGAGCGACCTGGTTGCGCAGTTGCGGCAGGGGGCTCGCGTCGCATCCGGCGCGCAGGGTCGCCAGCGGCTGCAGGCGATGGCGGACTGGTGTCAGGAGATGATCAACCAGTATCCACTGCTGATCCGGCGCCTCGAGAAGCGGAGGAAGCGATGACCAGCGCGATCGTCATGCACGGGCTCACCAAGGATTACGGCTCGGGGCATGGACTGTTCGACCTCGACCTCGAGGTCGCCGAAGGCGAGGTGTTCGGCTTTCTCGGACCCAACGGCGCAGGCAAGACGACCACGATCCGCCTCCTCATGGGACTCATCCATGCGTCGGCGGGAACCGCCACGATTTTCGGGCTCGATTGCGATCGCGATGCGGTTGCGGTGAAACGCGAGGTCGGTTACCTGCCCGGTGAGCTCCCGCAGTTCGGCGGCATGCGTGGCAGCGAGGTCGTCGCCTACCTCGGCGGCATGCGCGGAACCATCGACAGGGCGCGTGTCACCGACATCGCCGAGCGCATGGAGCTCGACCTCGGGCGGCGCTTCCGCGAGTACTCGCGCGGCAACAAGCAGAAGCTGGGGCTGGTGCTCGCCTTCATGCATCGTCCGCGCCTGCTCATCCTCGATGAGCCCACCGGTGGTCTCGATCCGCTCAACCAGCAGACGTTCCATCGCATGGTCCGCGAGGTGAGCGCAGCCGGGGCCACCGTGTTCCTGTCATCGCACGTGCTCTCAGAGGTCGAGGAAACGTGCTCGCGGGTCGGGATCATTCGGGACGGCCGCCTCGTCTCCGACATGACTATGGACAGGGTGCACGAGCTCCGTTATCACGAGGTGGTCATCGAATTCGGCGGCGACGTGCCGGAGGCGGCGGTCCGCGCCGCTCCGGGGGTCGAGGACGTCGCGGTGGACGCACGCCGGCTCACGTGCACCGTGCACGGCGGGTTCGACGGCCTGCTCGCGGCGATCAGCGGCCACACGGTGGCGGACATGGTCAGTCGCGAACCCAGCCTCGAGTTGATCTTCCTCAGCTACTACAGCAAGTGATGCCTCCGCGTCTGCTGCTGCGCCTCCATCGCATCGGCCTGATCGCGATGACGTATTTCTGCATCGTCTACGTGCTCGTCAACAGCGCGGCGTTTCCGATCATCGCCGGCAAGACGCATGCGTCACAGGCGGCGTTCGGACATTCCATCACGGTGCTCGGCGCTCAGTTCAGCTGGCTCCTCCCGCTCCCGATACGGGCCGACACCGCCGCCGGGTATCTGCAATGGCGCGGCTACGGCTTCCTGGTCATCGTCTTCGCCGCGTGGGGCGTCATCAGTGCCTGCGGTGCGGTGCGTCGTGACGAGGACCGCGGTCTCTCGAAGTTGTTCCTGGCGACCGGCATCTCGCGCCTCCGGCTCCTCGCCACCCGGAGCGTGTTCTTCGCCTTTCTCAGCGCGGAGATCGTGTTCGTGGCCGGCGCCGCGGCCTGGGTGGGATGCCTGATTGCGGGCCAGTCGGTGGAGGTGGCGGGCGTTGTCGGCGAGAGCGCGGCACTCTGGGGCCTGACCCTCGCGTGCTTCGGGATCGGGCTGCTGGTTGCGCAGCTCGCCGCCGACTTCCGTTCGGCTGCGGCAGGCGGGAGCCTGCTGCTGGTGCTCATGTTTCTCGTCGACAGCATCGGCAGGTCGAGTGTGCAGCGATCGCCGGTCACCGACATCTCCGTCTTCCACCTGTTCAACCAGTCCAACGCCGTTGCCCCGGGCGGCACCTTCGACCTTGCGGCAACTCTCGGGCTCTTCATCGTCGCCGCGGTCGCGACTGTGATCGCGTCGGTCGGATTCGTCCAGCGCGACATCGGTGCCGGGCTCATCCACACGCGTTCGCGGCGTGCACCCGACGTCCACGAGCCGTCGTCGAATCCGCTGCTACGCACTCCGGTTGCGCGCGGACTGTGGATCCATCGTGGCGGCGCGCTCGGCTGGACCGCCGGGATGGCGGGGGCGGCTGCGGCGGTCGTGCTCCTCGTCAACGTCACCGCGACCTTCTTCGCATCGACCCCGAGCCTGAGCCCCTACCTGCGTGGCCTGTCCGGGAGCGTGCACACCGTGCTGCTCGCGTTGATCTGGCTGAGCTTCGCGCAGGCGCTCGTAGCCATCTTCGCGATCACCGTCGTGTCGCGCTGGTCCGGCGAGGACTCGTCCGGTGTGCTCGAGATGCAGCTCGCCGAGCCAATCCCACGCTGGGGGGTCCTCGGTGAGCGAGCCGCCGAGCTCACCGCGATCGTGACCATCATGTCGTTCGCCGCCATGGCCGTGATCCTCGCGCTGGCGCCTGCCGAAAGCATCCCGGTTGACGTCGGAAAACTGCTCACGGCGACGGCGCTGCTCATTCCGTTCGGGCTCACCTTCGCGGCGGCCGGTGCCCTCCTCGCCGGCTGGCGGCCGCGCGCCGCGGTGGTGGTGCTCTCGACCGTCACGGTGATCTCGTACTTCGTCTTCGAGCTCGGACCGCTCTTCAAATGGCCGGCATGGGCGGACAACCTGTCAGTGTTTCAGCTGTATGGCACGCCCCTGATCACGCCCGTGTTCGTCGGCGGCCTGATCGCCATGCTGGCGATCGTGGTTGTGGGGTTCGGATCCGCCGGCGTCGTGCTGGCGCGGCGAGACGTCGCTGCATAGGAGGTTTCCCGTGGCGGACGACCCGAAGATGAAGGACGCGATCCGCTGGATGTGGTCGCTCGGAGACTACGGCGCCATCGCCAGTCACCTCGAACCCCATGCGATCGAGCTGGCCCAGCGGAGCCGCCTCCAGGCGGGTTCGGAGGTCCTTGACGTCGCAGCAGGCAACGGGAACTTCGCGATCGCGGCTGCTCGCCTCGGCGCGGCCGTGGTGGCCACCGATCTGACGCCGACGATGGTCGAGCTCGGCCGGTCGCGGACCGCCGCCCTCGGCCTCGCCATCGAATGGCGCGAAGCCGACGCGGAGCAGCTCCCGTTTCCCGACGAGCGCTTCGATGTCGTGGCCTCGGTCTTCGGCGCGATGTTCGCTCCGGACCCGGATCGCGTTGCCAGTGAGCTCTTTCGGGTCACCAAGCGCGGCGGGCTCGTCGCGATGGCCAACTACGGCCCGAAGGGATTCCTGGGTCGATTCACGGCGATGCTGACCGAGCACGGGCCGCCACCGCCTCCGGGGATGCACTCCCCATTCGAATGGGGCGTGACCGACGAGGTGCACCGCCGGTTCAAGGGGCTCACCTCGTCGATCGAGATCTACCCGCAGGCGCTCACGTTCGAGTTCGAGTTGCTGGACGCGGGGTGGGAGTTCTGGGAGCGCGCCAATCCGCCGCTGCGGGCGATGCTGAGCATGGTCGACGCCGAGCAGACTGCAGCGATTGCGTGAGGAAAGCAGGAAGCTGATGGCCGAGCTCAACCAGGTCGACGGGCGGCGGTCTGACGCTGGAGTTCAGACTACCTCCAGGTGCTCGCCCGCAAGGCTTAGCTTGCCTGAGCGCTCTCGGGTCGCGACGATCGCGTACTCGAACGCGTCGGCGAGCGCGCTCCACGACGCCTCGATGATGTTGGTGCTGCAGCCCACCGTGCTCCAGCGCCGGTGGTGGTCTCCGCTTTCGACGAGCACGCGGACCCCTGCGGCGGTGCCGTCGCGCCCGTCGAGCACGCGCACCTTGTAGTCGAACAGCTGCGTTGCGCCGATTTCGGGATAGCTCGGCGTGAGCGCCTTGCGCAGCGCGGCGTCGAGCGCGTTGACCGGGCCGTTGCCCTCGGCGGCGGTGTGCACGACCTCGTCGCCGACCTGCACCTTGATGGTCGCCTCGCAGACCAGCGGGCGTCCCTCGCGCTGCTCGACGAGCGCGATGTAGTCGATGAGCGTGAACGGCGCGGGATTGCCGCGCGCGCGGTGCACGAGCAGCTCGAACGACGCCTCGGCGCCTTCGAACGAGTGGCCGCTGAACTCCAGCTCCTTGACCTGATCGGCGACACGCCGCGCCAGAGCCCGGTCCTGCGGTGAGGTCGACGCCGAAGGCCGCCGCCTTCTCGAGCACGGTGCCGCGCCCCGACTGCTGGGTGATCACCGAGTGGCGCTCGTTGCCGACCTGTGCCGGGTCGATGTGCTGATACGCATACGAGGCCTTGCTCATCGCGTCGATGTGCTGGCCGCCCTTGTGCGTGAACGCGGCCTGGCCGATGTACGGCGCTGACAGGGGAGGGGCGATGTTGGCGATCTCGGCGACGTCGCGTGCGACCTCGGTGAGTCGCGCCAGCTGCACCGCGTCGATGACCTGGATCCCCATCTTGAGCTGCAGGTTGGGGATGAGCGTGCAGAGGTTCGCGTTGCCGGTGCGCTCACCGTAGCCGTTGATGCATCCCTGCACCTGGACCGCGCCGGCGCGGACCGCGGCGAGGGTTGCGGCGACCGCGCATCCGGAGTCGTCGTGGCAGTGGATGCCGGCGACGCTGCCGAATCGTGCGGTGATCTCGCGGACCACCGACTCCACACGGTCGGGCAGCGTGCCCGCCGTTGCGTGTCGCAGAGCGTGATTCGCTCGGCGCCGGCGCTGACGGCCGCGTCGAGGCATCGCAGCGCGTAGTCCGCATCGCTGTCGTACCCGTCGAAGAAGTGCTCGGCGTCGTACACGACGCGCCGGCCGTGGTCGACGAACCAGCGAACCGATGTCGCCGATCATCGCGAGGTTCTCGTCGGTCGTGGTGCGCAGCACGTCGACGACCTGGCGGTCCCACGCCTTGCCGACCAGCGTGATGATCGGTGCCATCGAGTTCGAGCAGCGTGCGCAGCTGCAGATCGTCCTGCGGCTTGGATGCCGGGCCGCCGGGTGGCACCGAACGCGGCCAGAGTCGCGTTGCGCAGCGGGTGCGTCTGCATCGCGGAGAAGAACTCGGTATCGGTGGGATTGGCGCCGGGCCAGCCGCCTTCGATGACGGCGACACCGAGCGTGTCGAGATGATCGGCGATGCGCAGCTTGTCGGAGACCGAGAAGTTGATGCCGACGCCCTGCGCACCGTCGCGCAGCGTCGTGTCGTAGATCTCGATGCTCACGACGGTGCTCCACTGTGCGCGCTGAGATGTGCGCAGCGCCTCGCGCGCCACCGCGTCGGCGACCGCGTCGGTGCCGGCCGTCCCGCCCAGGTCGGCGGTGAGCACTCCTCGGTGATGCAGACGTCGACGGCGGATTCGATCGCGACCGCGAGGTCGTCGCGGTGCAGCGAGTGACGGAGCAGCATCGCGACCGAGAGGATGGTGCCGTAGGGGTTGGCGATGCCATTGCCCGCGAGGGCCGGCGCGCTCCCGTGGATCGGCTCGTACAACCCCTGGTCGGTCGCGCCGAGGCTCGCCGACGGCAGCAGGCCAAGCGAGCCGGCGAGCACCGCGGCCTCGTCGCTGAGGATGTCGCCGAAAAGGTTCTCCGCGACCACGACGTCGACGGTCGCCGGCTCGCGCACCAGGCGCATCGCGAACGAGTTGACGAGCTCATGCGTCAGCGTGACGTCGGGATACTCGGCCGCGAGCCCGGTCACGACCTCGCGCCAGAGCTGGCTCGTGATGAGCACGTTGGCCTTGTCGATGGAGATGAGCTCGCCGCGTCGCGACTGCGCGAGCTTGAACGCGACCCGCGCGACCCGCTCGATCTCCGCGGCGCTGTACACGATGCTGTCGCGTGCGATCTCGTCCGCGCCCGCTGCCGGTGCGGCCGCGGGGCTGGCCGAAGTAGGCGCCGCCGGTGAGCTCGCGCACGATCACCAGGTCGGTGCCGCTGATGACCTCGGTGCGCAGCGTCGTGCGGTCGGCGAGATGCGGATGCACCTTGACCGGGACGGAGGTTGGCGAACACGTCCAGCTCGCGGCGCAGCCTGAGCAGGCCCGCCTCGCAGCGCTGCTCGCCGCGCAGGTGATCCCACGCGGGGCCGCCGACCGCGCCGAGCAGCACCGCGTCGGCGGCGCTTGCACGCCTCGAGCGTCTCGTCGGGCAGCGGCATGCCGAACTCGTCGATCGCGCGCCCGCCGATGACGTGCACGTCGATGCTCGACCTCGCGCGTCATCCGCGTCGCACACGGTTGCGAGCACGCTCAGCGCGGCGTTCACCACCTCGGGGCCGACGCCGTCGCCGGGCAGGACGACGACGTTCGCCTTCACGAGGCCGCCGCCACCGCGCGCGCCAGGTCCGGCATCCAGGCTGGGCGTCGTGCCTCGAATGCGGTGATCTCGGCCTCGTGCTCGAGCGTCAGGCCGATGTCGTCGAGGCCCTCGAGCAGACGGCGGCGCTCGAACGGCGTCGATGGTGAAGGCGAAGCGCAGGTCGCCGCAGGTCACCGTCTGCGCCTCGAGGTCGACGGCGACGGTGATCCCGGGTTGCTCGGTGGCGAGGTCGATGAGCGCGCGCACCTCGTGCTCCGGCAAGCGTCACCGGCAGCAGTCCGCTGCCGAGCGCGTTGGACCGGTAGATGTCCGCGAACGACTCGGAGATGACGGCGCGGATCCCGTAGTCGGCGAGCGCCCACACGGCGTGCTCGCGCGACGAGCCGCAGCCGAAGTTGCGCCCGGCGACCATGACGGTCCCGGCGCGTATGCCTCCTGGTTGAGGACGAAATCGGGCGCTCGGCTCCCGCCGGGTCGCGGCGCCAGTCGTTGAAGAGGAACTCGCCATAGCCGGTCCGCTCGATGCGCTTGAGGAACTGCTTGGGGATGATCTGGTCGGTGTCGACGTCGGAGCGATCGAGCGGGATGAGCACGCCGTCCTCGCGGTGAAACGGCTTCATGCATGCGCCCTGCCGCGACCGGCATGCGGCGCACATCGACAAAACGCCCTTCGACGGCGGCGGCTGCGGCCATCGCCGGCGAGACGAGATGCGTGCGACCGCCGCGTCCCTGGCGGCCTTCGAAGTTGCGATTGCTCGTGCTCGCGCAGCGTTCGCCGGGTTGGAGGATGTCGGGGTTCATGCCCAGGCACATCGAGCACCCGGGATTGCGCCATTCGGCCCCGGCGTTCGTGAAGATCGGCGTCGAGCCCCTCGGCTTCGGCCTGCGCCTTCACCTGCGCGGAGCCCGGCACCACGAGCACGCGGAGACCGTCGTGGACGCGCCGGCCGTCGAGCATCGCGGCGGCGGCGCGCAGATCCTCGATCCGGCCGTTGGTGCACGAGCCGATGAAGACGGTGTCGAGCTGTGATGTCCTGCGATCGCCGTGCCCGGCTCGAGCCCCATGTAGGCGAGGGCGCGCACCGCGGACTCGCGCTCAGCGGCATCCTCGAACGACTCCGGGTCAGGGACGCGTCCGGTGACCGGCACCGATTGCGCGGGCGTCGTGCCCCAGGTCACCGTCGGCTCGAGCGTGGCCGCGTCGATGCACGACCACGCGGTCGTACGTCGCGCCCGTCGTCGCTGCGCAGCTCGCTCCAGCGGCGACCGCCTGCGTCCCAGATCGCGCCCGCGCGGCGCATAGCGGACGGCGCTTGATGTACGCGAAGGTGGTGTCGTCGGGAGCGATCATCCCGGCGCGGCCTCCGCCTTCGATGGTGAGGTTGCAGAGCGTCATGCGCTGCTCCATCGAGAAGCCGCGGACCACCGAGCCCGGTGTACTCGACGACGTGGCCGGCGGCACCCGCGGTGCCGATGGCGTTGAGCACGCCGAGCGCGGCGTCCTTCGCGGTGACTCCGACGGGCAGCGCGCCCTCGATACGCACCTCCATGGTCTGCGGGTCGCGACTGACGCAGACACTGGGTCGCCAGCACGTGCTCGACCTCGGAGGTACCGATGCCGAGCGCGAACGCCCCGAAGGCACCGTGCGTCGCGGTGTGCGAGTCGCCGCAGACGATCACCGTGCCCGGGAGCGTGAGCCCGAGCTCCGGACCGATCACGTGGACGATGCCCTGCCAGCGATGCCCGGCACCGAAGCACGAGATGCCGTACTCGTCGCAGTTCCTGCGCAGCGCCTCCATCTGCGCGGCGCTCATGGCGTCGGCGCCACTCACCCCGTCGCCGTCGGTGGGGACGTTGTGGTCCATCGTGGCCACAACCAGGCCGGGGCGGCGCACCGCGCGGCCCTCGAGGCGAAGGCCTTCGAACGCCTGCGGCGAGGTGACCTCGTGGACGAGGTGGAGGTCGACGTAGAGCAGCGACGGCTCGCCGGGCTCGTTCGGCGACGACGTGCGCGTCCCAGATCTTGTCGAAGAGGGTGCGTGGCGTCATTCGGCTCCCGCGGCGCCTGCGGCTGCCGGACCGGGGTGGCCGCGGTGGTCGCGCCCATGCCGCCATGCGTTCCGGGGTGACGCGCGGCCCTGCCGCGAGGCGCGCGGTCAAGCGGTTCAGCGCGTGCACGTAGGCCTTCGCCGCCGCCACCAGGATGTCGGTGTCGGCACCATGGCCCGCAGGTCAACGCGCCGTCCTGGCGCAGGCGCACGCTCACCTCGCCGACGGCGTCCATGCCCTCGGTGATCGCCTGGATCGCGAACTCCTCGAGCTCGGCCTTCACCTGCACCAGCGAGTCGATGGCCCGATAGGTCGCGTCGACCGGGCCGTCGCCGACGGAGACCGCCTCGTGGCTCGCGCCATCGCTCAGCAGCATGCGCACCGTCGCGGTGGCGCGCAGGTTGGTGCCGCAACTGACCTGGAGGTGCTCGAGCCGGAACGTCTCCTCGCCGCCCTGGCGCTCGTCGGCGACGATCGCCTCGAGATCGCGGTCGGTGACGTCACGCTTGCGGTCGGCGAGCTCCTTGAACCGGACGAAGGCGCGCTGCAACTCCTCGCCGTCGAGGCGGTAGCCCAGCTGCTCGAGACGGTCGCGCAGCGCATGACGTCCGCTCAGCTTGCCCAGCACCAGCGTGGACCCGGCGCCCGACCTGACCCGGTTCCATGATCTCGAACGTCCGGCGGTCCTTGAGCATGCCGTCCTGGTGGATGCCCGGAATGGTGGGCGAACGCATTGGCGCCGACCACCGCCTTGTTGGGCTGCACGAGCATGCCGGTGAGCTGGGACACGAGGCGCGAGGTGCGATAGAGCTGCGAGTGATCGAGCTGCGTCGCGACGCCGTACACGTCGTCGCCGTGCAGCCGGATGGCCATCGCGACCTCCTCGAGCGCGGCGTTGCCGGCGCGCTCGCCGATGCCATTGACGCAGGTCTCGATCTGCCGCGCGCCGCCGAGCACGCTGACCAGCGAGTTGGCGGTGGCGAGCCCGAGGTCGTTGTGGCAGTGTACGGAGAGCACGACGTTGCGCAGCGCCGGCACCTGCTCGTACATCCAGGCGATCAGCGCGCGCCACTCGTCCGGCGTCGCGTAGCCGACCGTGTCGGGGAGGTTGATGGTGGTGGCCCCGGCCTCGATGCAGCTGTTCGACGACCTCTGCGAGGTACTCGCGCTCGGTGCGGCTCGCATCCATCGGCGAGAACTCGACGTCCTCGCGGAACGTCTTCGCCAGCGCGGTCATCGCGACGGCGCGGTCGTGCACCTCGCGCTGGGTCATGCGCAGCTGGCCCTCGCGATGGATCGGCGAGGTGCCGATGAAAACGTGGATCCGAGCGCGGGCGGCGGGCTCGAGCGCCGCGGCGCACGCGCGCACGTCGGCCTCGAAGCATCGCGACAGCCCGGCGATGACGGCGCCGTCGACCTGTTCGGCGATGGCCTTCACCGCGGCGAAATCGCCCGGGGAGCTGTGCGGGAAGCCGGCTTCGATGACGTCGACCTTCAGCCGCGCGAGCTGATGCGCGATCTGCAGCTTGTCCTCGGCGTTGAGCGCGACGCCCGGCGACTGCTCGCCGTCACGCAGCGTGGTGTCGAGGATCGACGAGCGACTCGGTCATACTCGCGCCTCCTCGCGGCCGGGCTCGGCCAGCACCTTGTCCATCCCGGGCGCGGTCTTGGCGTCGAGCCAGCCCATCTTCGAGCGCAGCTCGGCGCCGACCCGCTCGATGGGCAGGTGCTGCTCCTCGTCGCGGTACTCGACGAAGTTCGGCCGTCCCGCCTCGCTCTCCTCGATCCACCGCTTCGCAAAGGTGCCGTCCTGGATGTCGGTGAGCAGCTTGCGCATGGTTGCGCGGGTGCGCTCGTCGACCACCTTCGGACCGCTGACGTAGTCGCCGTACTCGGCAGTGTCGCTGACCGAGTATCGCATGTACGCCAGGCCGCCCTGATACATCAGGTCGACGATGAGCTTCAGCTCGTGCATCACCTCGAAGTACGCGAGCTCGGGCTGGTAGCCCGGCCTCGGTGAGCGTGTCGAAGCCCGGCCTTGACCAGCGATGTGATGCCGCCGCAGAGCACCGCCTGCTCACCGAAGAGATCGGTCTCGGTCTCCTCGGCGAAGGTCGTCTCGAGCACGCCGGCGCGAGTGCCGCCGATGCCCCGCGCGTACGCGAGGGTGCGCTCGCGCGCAAGGCCGGTGGCGTTCTGATGCACCGCGAACAGGCAGGGCACGCCCTGTCCGTCGACGAAGGTGCTGCGCACCAGGTGTCCCGGCCCCTTGGGCGCCACCATGCTCACGTCGACGCCGACCGGCGGGTCGATGAGCGTCGTAGCGGATGTTGAAACCGTGGGCGAACATCAGCATCTTGTCCGGCGTGCAGGTGCGGCGCGATCGCCTCGTCATACAGCGCGCGCTGACCGGTGTCGGGCGTAAGCACCATGATCACGTCGGCTTCCGCGCACGCCTCCTCCGGGGTCAGCACGCGCAGCCCCTCGGCCTCCGCTGCGGCGCGGCTGCTGCTGGTCTCGGGGAGCCCGACGCGCACGTCGTGATCCCGAATCGCGCAGGTTGAGCGCGTGGGCGTGGCCCTGCGAGCCGTAGCCCAGCACGGCGATGGGCCGGTCGACCAGCGCCTCCGGATCGGCGTCTGCGTCGTAGTACATCCGAGCGGTCATTGATCGCTGCCTCCTCTGCGCTTGCTCACACGTTGCCGGTGGTGTCGCCGGCCACGCCCTGCAGGCGCGACGGCTCTGTGTGCTGGCTCATCGCCGTCGATCGCGAAGTCCATGAGCCGGATGCGCGCCTGGTCGCCGCGCACCAGGGCGACGACACCGCTGCGCGCCAGCTCCTTGATGCCGTACGGCCGCATCAGCTCGATGAAGTTGTCGATCTTCTCGGCGCTGCCGGTCACCTCGATGATCACCGAGCTGGGGGCGACGTCGACGACCCTGCCCCGGAAGATGTCGACCAGGTTGAGGAGCTCGGTGCGCTCGCCGGGAGGTGCGTGCATGCGGACGAGCACCAGCTCGTGCGCCACGTTGCGCAGCCCGGTGATGTCGTCGATGGTGATGACGTCGATGAGCTTGGCGAGCTGTTTGGTCGCCTGCTCCGCCTGCTGGCGTCCCACGTGCACGGTGATGGTCATCCGCGAGATCGTGTCGTCGTCAGTGGGCCCGACCGACAGCGAGTCGATGTTGAACCCGCGCCGCCGGATCATCGACGCGACGCGCTGCAGGACGCCGGGCTTGTTGTCGACAAGCACGGAGAGCAGCCGGCTCTGGCGTCATCAGCTCGCCTCGACGAAGTCGAGCATGCCCATGCCGAGCGGCACGATCGGATAGACGTTCGCGTTCGGGTCGATGTTGAAGTTGAGCAGCACCGGTCCCTTGTGCGCCATCGCCTCGTCGAGCATCGCGTCCGACATCCTCGAGACGGTCGGTCGACATCGCCTTCATGCCGAAGGCGTCGCCGAGCTTCACGAAGTCCGGCGTGAAGGTCAGGTCGACCGCAGAGCGCACGCCGTCGTAGAAGTCGTCCTGGAACTGGCGCACCATGCCGAGCGAGGAGTTGTTGAGGATGACGACGTTGACGTCGATGTTGTTCTCCACCATCGTCGCCATCTCCTGCATGTTCATCGACGAAGCCGCCTTCGCCGGTGACGCAGAACACCGTCTTGTGCGGGTTGGCGAGCTTCGCGCCCATCGACGCCGGGAATGCGTAGCCCATGGTCCCGGTGCCGCCTGAGTTGAGGAACAGACCCGGCTTGCGGTAGTTGAACCAGAGCGCCGCCCAGATCTGGTTCTGGCCGACGTCGGCGAGCACGATCGCCTCGTCCTCGCAGCGCGCGTACATCTCCTCGAGCACCTGCTGCGGCTGGAGCAGACCCGTGTGATTGGTGAAGCGCACCGGGTGCTCTTCCTTCCACTGGTCGATCTGGGTCAGCCACTCGTGCTCGCGCTTGGGCTCGACGAGCAGGTTCAGCTCGCGAAGCGCCACCTTGGCGTCGGCGACGACGCTCACGTGCGGGAACGACGTTCTTGCCGATCTCGGCCGGGTCGATGTCGATGTGCACGAGGTGCTCGACGCGCGGCGCGAACGAGTCGAGCCGGGTGGTGACCCGGTCGTCGCAGCGCATCCCGATCATGATCAGCACGTCGGCCTCGCAGACCGCCTTGTTGGTGTAGCCCGCGCCCATGAACCCGACCATCTGCAGCGCCATCGGATCGGTCACCGGGAAGGCGCCGGTGCCGAGCAGCGTCCAGCCGACCGGGATGTGCGCCTGGTGCGCGAGCTCGGCGAGCTCCTCCTCGGCTCGCGCGATGAGCACGCCGCGGCCCGCGAGGATCACCGGGCGCTTCGCGCCCTTGATGAGCTCGGCGATCTGGCGCAGCTTCGCCGGGTCGGGTCGCGGCGGCGCCGGGTAGGAACGACGCCGCACCGGGCCCTCCGGGTAGTTGAACGCGGTCATCGCGGCCTGGAGGTCCTTGGGGAAGTCGATGAGCACCGGGCCCGGGCGTCCGCGTCCGGGCGATGTGGAACGCCTCCTTGATCGTCGGCGCGATGTCCTCGACGCGCGTGATCAGGTACGAGTGCTTGACCACCGACATGGTCGAGCCGATGACGTCGGACTCCTGAAAGCTGTCGGTCCCGATTGCGGTTGAGGGCACCTGGCCGGTGATCGCGACCACCGGGACCGAGTCCATGTACGCGGTGGCGAGCCCGGTCACGAGGTTCAGCGCTCCGGGGCCGCTGGTCGCAAAGACCACGCCCACCGACCCGCGCTTGCTGCGCGCGTAGCCGTCGGCGGCATGCGCGCCGCCCTGCTCGTGGCGCACCAGGACGTGGTGGAGCGCCGGGTAGTCGGGAGGTAGCGGTACAGCCAGAGGTTGGCGCCGCCGGGGTATCCGAAGATCGTGTCGACACCCTCGCGGATGAGCGATTCGAGGGCGATCTGCGCGCCGGTGAGCATCCGAGGCGGCTCCGCCAGGCCGTCGGGGCTTGCTGCTGTCGTCGCAGCCGCACTCGAGCGTTGATCCGTTCGGGTGGTGATCACTGGTAGTAGCGGTTGAGCGATCGGCGCACGAACTCTTCGCTCTCGTCGTGCCGGGGCGTGCCGGGAGCGAAACGATCCGCGCGCGCGGCGTCGAGGCGTTCGGCCTGGGTGCCGTCGTCGTGGGTGCTTGCGTCCCAGCGAGTCGGTGTCCCCATGCCGTCGTACGGGGCGGGTGCCTGTCCGGGGCCGGCCATGTCAGTTCCTCCAGTTGGCTTGTGCCGGGAACAAAAAAAGACCCCCTCCTGGGAGGGGGCCTTTTGCTTGATTCCGGCTTGGGTCTTGTGCCTACCTGCGCACGCGACTGGCCTGAAGCATGAAAGCCCCGCTCCTAATCAGGAGCAGGCCTACCAGCAGGACCAGCGCGAAGCCGTACGACATCTCGCCGCGAAGGATACGGCCTCGACGTCGTTCCAGTCAATACACGGAGTTGTGACGGGTGCGCCGTATGCTTCCGCGCATGCCTGAAACAGCGAGGACGCGCCGGAGCTCGGTGATGCTGCACGGTCCCGATCGCGCGCCCGCGCGGGCGATGCTTCGCGCGATCGGATTCAGCCGCGAGGATCTGGAACGGCCGATCATCGGCGTCGGTCACTCCTGGATCGAGACGATGCCGTGCAACTGGAACCACCGCGCGCTCGCGGAGAAGGTGAAGGAGGGGGTTCGCGCCGCGGGCGGCACGCCGATGGAGTTCAACACCATCGCGGTGAGCGACGGCGTCACGCATGGGCACGCAGGGGATGAAAGCATCGCTCGTCTCCCGCGAGGTCATCGCCGACTCCATCGAGCTGGTCACCCGCGGTCACAGCTTCGACGGGCTCGTGCTCATCGTCGGCTGTGACAAGACGATTCCCGGCGGCCGCGATGGCGCTCGTGCCGGATGGACATCCCGGGCCTGGTGCTCTACGGCGGCACCATCCAGCCGGGGCGACTGCGCGACCGCGACCTCACCGTCCAGGACGTCTTCGAAGCCGTCGGTGCATACAACGCGGGCCGGATCGACGCCGACGAACTGCGCGCGGTGGAGGAGCACGCCTGCCCGGGTGCCGGTGCGTGCGGCGGTCAGTACACCGCCAACACGATGAGCACTGCGCTCGAGTTCCTCGGGCTGTCGCCTCCCGGTGCGCAACGCCGTTCCGGCGACACATCCCGACAAGCCGGCCGTCGCGGAGGCGGCGGGGCGCCTCGCGGTGCGGCTCGTGGAGCAGGGGATCAACGCCCGCTCGATCGTGACTCGCGACGCATTCGAGAACGCGATCGCATCGTTCTCGGCGATCGGGCGGCTCCACCAACGCCGTGCTCCATCTGCTCGCGATCGCTGCCGAGGCCGGCGTCGCCGCTCGAGATCGACGACTTCGACGCGATCTGCGCGCGGACGCCGATCATCGCCGACCTCCGGCCCGGCGGCCGCTTCGTCGCGACCGACGTCTTCGCGGCAGGCGGGCTCGGCCTGCGTCATGCAGCGGTTGCTCGAGCTCGATCTGCTGCATGGCGAAGCCAGGACCGTCGACGGACGGACGCTCAGCGAGGTCGCCGCGGCGGCGACCGAGACACCCGGACAGCAGGTGATCCGCCCCGCGAATGCGCCCCTGCGCAACCACGGAGGGATCGCAGTGCTGCGCGGGAACCTGGCGGCCGACGGATGCGTGGTCAAGCTGGCGGGCAACGATCGCGACTCGCATCGCGGGCCTGCGCGGGTCTTCGATTCGGAGGAGGAGGCGTTCGCCGCGGTTCGCCAGGGCGCCGTCCACGCGGGCGACGTGGTCGTCATCCGCTACGAGGGACCCATCGGCGGCCCGGGCATGCGCGAGATGCTCGGGGTGACCGGCGCGATCGTGGGTGCCGGCCTCAGCGACTCGGTGGCGCTGATCACCGACGGTCGCTTCTCAGGGGCGACGCACGGGCTTCATGGTCGCCCACGTCGCGCCGGAGGCTGCGCTCGGCGGCGCGCATCGCCGCGGTTCGGGACGGCGACATCGTCAACATCGACGTGGTGTCGCGTCGTCTCGACGTCGAGCTGGATGACGCAGAGATCGCGGAGCGCCTCGCCGGCTGGAAACCGCCCGAGCCGCGTTACGCGACCGGCGTATTCGCCAAATACGCGGCCATGGTGTCGTCCGCGAGCTTCGGGGCCGTCACCGGGCGGCGCTGATACCGATCTTCCCGACGGCACCGCGCAATCCGCGGCAGCCGACACACCCGGTGCAGTCCACGCAGTCCGAACACGCCACACAGGCGATGCAGCGGGTGCAGCGGAGGCACGCAATGGTGAGCACGCAACGCCGGATCGCAGCGCCGAAGACGGTGAGCACGCTGCCCGCAACCGCTGTGCTGGCGAGCGTCACCGAGCTCCCTGCCACGGCTGCGCTCAGCGCGGTCGCGGCGCTCCCGGCGACGGCCGCCGATGCTCGTGTGAGCGCCGATCCCGCGACCGCGGACGAGTACGCGGTAACCGCGGATCCAGCGACCGCGCTGGAGCGACGAGTGGCGACGCTCCCCGCGACGGCGGCACTCTCGACGGTGAGCGCACTGCCGGCCACTGCCACGCTCGAGCGCGTGAGCGCCGCCCCGGTGCCCTCCGCCTGATCAGCGTCGCCGGCCAGCTCGCGGCGCAGAGCGAGCACGCGCGTGGCGGTCACGGTCGCGAGCAAACCGAGCCCGGCCGCGATCACCATCCGCCGTCTGCGCTCCGCGGTCATGCCCGGAAGTCTATCCCGCTCGTGCGGATGGTTAGAGCCGCTCTGATCCGACCCCGGCTTCGACCGGCGTGGCGCCGCCGAGGTCCGCCGCCACCTCGACGCCGACACCTTCCTCGGCGCCCGGGATCCCCCGCGCCTTGGTGCGCAGCGGGACCTCCTTGATCAGCAGGGTCAGGAAGAAAGCGACCACCAGGATCGGCACGGCGGTGAGAAAGACGACATGGAGGGACTCCGACACGGCAGTGATGAGCCCGGTGTGAATCGCCGGCGGGAGGTGGGCGAGCTGCGCGGGATTCCCCTCGAGCGAGGCGGGGTTGATCCCCGAGTGCAACGCGCTCGCCGGCAGATTCTTGCGCAAGTTGGACGCCAGCTGGTTGCTGAAGATCGCACCGAAGATCGCCACCCCGAAAGACGCGCCCATCGAGCGCAGGAAGGTTGCAGAGCTGGTCCCAACCCCGAGGTCACGCTGCTCCACCGCGTTCTGGACGGCAATGACCAAAACCTGCATGACGCAGCCGAGGCCGAGTCCGAGGATCACCATGTAGATCGAGAGGAAGAAGCGCGGCGTCTGCGGATCGATGGTTGAGAGCAGGAAGACGCCGATTGCGGCCAGCGCGGTGCCGATGATCGGGAAGATCTTGTAACGGCCGACGCGGCTGATGACCTGACCGCTGGTGATCGATGCGACGAGCAGGCCGGCCATCAGGGGCAGGATGTTCAGCCCGGAGCTGGTCGCACTCGCGCCGTCCACCAGCTGCAGGAACACCGGCAGGAAGGTGATCGCACCGAACATCGCGAATCCGATGACGAAACCGACGCCGCTTGCGACGTTGAACACCTGGATGCGGAAGAGCCGGAAGGGGAGGATCGGCTCAACGGCCCGGCGCTCGACCACGACGAAGGCCGCGAGCATGACCACGCCGAGGATCGCGAGCGCGACGATCGGGAGCGAATCCCACGCGTACTGGGTGCCGCCCCAGGTGGTCATCAGGATCAGCGACGAAGCACCCGCTGCGAGGAAGAAGGCGCCCAGCCAGTCGATGCTGTGCGAGATCCGGCGGGCCGGCGTCTTCAACACGGTCGCGGTGACCACCAAGGCAACCGCCGCGATCGGAACATTGATGTAGAAGATCCAGCGCCATGACGCGTCGTCGGTGAGGAAGCCGCCGATGAGTGGCCCGGCGACGCTGGCCAGCGCGAAGACGCCGCCCATCCACCCCTGGTACTTGCCACGCTCACGAGGGGGGACGACGTCGCCGATGATCGCCTGGGCTCCGACCATCAGCCCGCCGGCGCCGATCCCCTGGATGGCGCGGAAGCCGATCAGCTCTAGCATGTTCTGGGAGAGACCGGCGAGCATCGAGCCGACGATGAAGATGACGATCGCGGCCTGGAACAGGAACTTGCGCCCGTAGAGATCGCCGAGCTTTCCGTAGAGCGGGGTGGACACCGTTGACGCGAGGAGGTACGAGGTGACCACCCAGGACAGCTGGTTGAGCCCCCCGAGGTCGCCGACGATGGTCGGAAGCGAGGTTGCCACGATGGTCTGATCGAGGGCTGCGAGCAGCATCCCGAGCATGAGGGCGCCGAGCACTGCGTAGATCTGGCGCTGTGTCACGCGGTGGCCCTCCGGAGATGCTCGCCGTCGCCATCCTGGACAGTCGCGGCGATGCGCTCGGTCAAGTCCACATAGGTCTGCAACTCGTTGTCGTCCAGGGTGGCGAACACCTCGGTCGACGCTCGGCGCATCCCGTCCTTGAAGCGTGCTGCGAGATCCCGCGCGTGCTCGGTCGGTACGACGTGCTGCACTCTCCGATCGCGCACGTCACGTACCCGGGTGACCAGCCCACGACGCTCGAGGCGGTCGATCAGCTGGGTGGCGCCGCTGAGGCCGATGCCCTGCGCCTCGGCGACCTCGCGCATGCTCATCCCATCGCCGAGCAGGAGGCGCCGGACCACTTCCATCTGATGCAGGGTGGTGCCGCCGACCTCGGCGAACTCGGTCTGCAGCGTCGGCGACGCCACCTCGAGGAATCGGCGCCGCATCTCCCCCTGGGCGGCCATGAGGCGTTCAAGGAGGAGGGAGCGGTCCTTCATGTCGCAGATAATACATCACATGAAGTATTCTCGCCACCCCTCATCGGCTTGACCGAGGGCTGAGCGACCGCGACACGCTGAACCGGCGGCCCCTCGCGTCAAGATGGGCCGCGCCGTGATCCAGCATCCGTCCGCGAGCTTCGCCTTCACCGCGCGGTGCCGCATCGTGAACCGGCCGGGGATGCTCGGCCAGCTCACCTCGGCGATCGGCAGCGTCGGCGGCGACATCCGCGCGCTGGACATCGTTCGGGTCGAGGGCAACGGCATCGTCCGCGACATCACGGTGCTCGCCGCCGACGAAGACCACGCCCAGAAGCTCATCCAGCGGATGTCGAGCGTGCCCGGCGTGGAGGTGCTCGAATACTCGGACCGCACGTTTCTTGCGCACCTCGGCGGCAAGATCGAGGTCACGCCGCGACACCCGATCCGAACCCGCGACGACCTCTCGATGGTGTACACGCCGGGGGTGGCGAGGATCTGCATGGCCATCGCCGAGGATCCACGCCGCGTGCGCAACCTCACCATCAAGCGCAACGCGGTCGCCATCGTCACCGACGGCAGCGCGGTGCTTGGTCTCGGCAACATCGGGCCCGACGCGGCGATCCCGGTCATGGAGGGAAAGTCGATGCTCTTCAAGGAATTCGGCAGCGTCGACGCCTTCCCGATCTGCCTGGCCACGCAGGATGTCGAAGAGATCGTCGACACGGTGGTGAACATCGCGCCGATCTTCGGCGGTATCAACCTCGAGGACATCGCGGCGCCGCGGTGCTTCGAGATCGAGCGGCGCCTCACGGGGCTGCTCGATATCCCCGTGTTCCACGATGACCAGCACGGCACTGCGATCGTGGTGACCGCCGCGCTCATCAACGCGCTCAAGATCGTCGGCAAGCGCATCGAGGATGTCCGGGTCGTCTGCCTCGGTGTCGGCGCCGCGGGCACAGCGGTCACCCGCCTGCTCCTCGCGGCCGGTGCCGGGAGCGTGATAGGCGTCGATCGAGCCGGGATCATCAGCGAGGGTGGACCCGACCTCAGCCCGACGCAGGAGATCTACGCGGCCGCCACCAATCCACTGCGCGTGACCGGCGGACTCCGCGAGGCGCTGGCCGGCGCGGATGTCTTCATCGGCACGAGTGTCGGCGGCGCGCTCGACGCCGAGCTCGTGCGCCTGATGGCCCCGAATCCCGTGGTGTTCGCGCTCGCGAACCCGGAACCCGAGGTGCAGCCCGAGGCGATCGAGGGGGTGGCCGCGGTCATCGCAACCGGCAGGAGCGATTATCCGAACCAGATCAACAACGTCCTGTGCTTCCCGGGCTTCTTCCGCGGTCTGCTCGACAGCGGCGCCGCCCAGATCACCGACGGCATGAAGCTCGCCGCGGCGCACGCCATCGCCGGCGTGGTCGGTGACGACCTCCAAGCGGAGTACATCATCCCCTCGGTCTTCAACCGCGACGTGGCTCCGGCGGTGGCCGCCGCGGTGAGTGCCGAGGCGCGGAGCAGCGGATTGGCTCGCGAGTACTCGGACCTGATCGACCCCCTCCACGTGGCCCGCCCCAGTCGCGAACTGGCTACCTGATCGGCGCTCGCAAGTTATCCACAGCCCGATATGGGGCGACGTCTCTGAGGCTGCGGACGATCTCGCCACTTATCCACATCCCTCTGGGGAAAGGTCCGCAGGTCTGCGACGTCGTGGAGTCCGATCCGGTGGGCGCCCGGCATACGCTGAGACGATGATCGAGCTGGCGCCGTGGGCGGACGGCGATCTCTGGGTCGTTGAACGGTTTCTCTCCGACCCCGAGATGATGGAGCACCTGGGCGGGGCACAGAGTCGCGAGCAGATCCTCGACGCACATTCCCGGTACCTCGACACAGGCAGATCGGGCACCGGCGGCATGTTCACGGTCGTGCTGCGCCCCGGGCTGCGGATCGTCGGGAACATCGGCTACTGGGACAAGCCCTGGCGAGATGAGGTCGTCTACGAGGCGGGATGGATGATCTTTCCCGAGTTCCAGGGCCAAGGATTGGCGGGCGAGGCGCTTGCCGCACTGATCGCGCGAGTCCGCCTGGAGCACGCGCGTCGATTCCTGCATGCGTTTCCCGAGGTTGGGAACGTTCCATCCAATGCGCTCTGCCGGAGGGCCGGATTCATCAACCTGGGCGAGCTCGAATTCGAGTATCCACCGGGGCACCCATTGCGATGCAACGATTGGCGTCTCGACCTCTGGGCGTCGCCGGATGACCTCGGGTCCCATCCGGGCTGACCCAGGCACCTGAGCCCTCGGCGCGTGATGCGAGACTCCGCGTCATGGACATCGACGATCAGGTCGCACGAATCCGTGCCGAAGGCGAAGCACTCGCTCGGGCCGCGGAGTCCGGGGCCCTTGATGCCCCCGTGCCCGGGTGCCCGGGTTGGGATGTCGAGACGCTGGTCCGGCACATCGGTGACGTTCACCGGTGGGCGGCGACCATCGTCCGCGAGCAGCTGCCGGTGCGGCTCCAACGTGATTTCGAGGGTCCGGCGGGGCGCGATGCGTTGCTCGAGTGGTATCGCGATGGCTGTGGGGCGCTCATCAAGACGTTGCAGACCGCTTCTCCCGATGACACCTTCTGGTTCTGGGGGCCGGCACCCAACGCGCTCGCCTTCTGGGCGCGACGGCAGGCCAATGAGACCGCCGTGCACCGGTGCGATGCGGAGTCCGCGTATGGCCCGATCACGCCACTCACGGCTGTCGATGCGGTCGATGCCATTGACGAGTGGTTCGGCCTCGCGGTGCGGCGGACCCGAGCGCCCGACGGCGGTGGCCGCATCCTGCGACTGGTGGCGACGGATGCCGGGAACACCTGGAATCTGATCATCGGAGAGCGGGTCGAGGTCACCAGCGATCGTGGTCGTGGTCATTGCGAGTTGCGCGGCACGGCCTCCGACCTATATCTCTGGTCGATGAACCGACGAGACACCGAAGGCATGGCCGTCTTCGGCGACGACACCCTCCTGCAAGTTTGGGCTGACAATGTCCGATTCTAGGAACATGCCGGCACCGGAACCGAGTGCTCGATGCGATCGTCGCTCGTATCAGAACCGGGAGAACGTCAGCCCGGCCGTGTGACTCGAACCTCGTAGAGGCTATATCGCGTGCCGGTGATCTCGACCTCGTCCACGGCGGTGAAGCCGAAGCGTTCGTAGTACCGGCGGATGCCCGGGTTGTCCGCGAGACAATCGAGGCGCACGTGGGATCGACCACGACGGCGTGTCTCACTCAGGCACCACTCCACCGCAAACCGCCCCGCACCGGCCGCGGCACGGCTGACCGCGAATCGGTGCAGGTACAGGGCTGCATCGCCGCCGTCCGGCCAGAAGACAGGGTCACGATCGAGGAGTGACAAGGTCCCGATCGGGCGGTCGCCTCGCCAGATCAGATAGAGGCCACCACTTGCGATGTCGCCGCGAAGCCGGGAGACACCGACGCTTCCCGGGCCGGTGAAAGACCCCGGACTCCAGCTCGGCATCCCCGCCGCCGCACCCCACGCGGCAACTTCCTCGATGATCTCCGCGCTGAGGTCCGGCTCGCTCGCTGCCGCTACGCGAAGGTCACTCTCCGTGCGCGATCCACCGGCCACGCAACGAGCCTAGTCGGGGAGGGGCCGCGCGTGACGGAGGCCGCTACCCGTTCTGCGCGGTGCGATCAGCGACCGCCTGGATCTCCTCGAGTCCATAGAGGAAATGGGCGCGCCGCACCTCATCGAGCGCGGCTTCATCGACGCTGTTTCGTCGCGCGGGCGCGGCTGTCTTCTGAATCGTCGGTCGCGCGGTGAGCCGCGCGTCGGCGTCATCGATGCCGCCGCCGACCGGGATGTACCCGAGGTCCCTGGTCTCCGCAGCCTGCATCATCCACCGCGCCACCGCCGCGCTGATGGGGGACAGCACTTCCTGGTCGAGCCAGCGCATGTCGGCTTCGGTCGGAGCGGTGAGCTCGCGGTTGAACGGCGGGGGAATGACGTTCACATCGTGGCCATTGACCGTGATGTGAATCTCGGTCGGCCGGTCCTCATCAGAGCTGATCGAGACGCGGATGGTCACGCTCGTCGGCGACAGCGTCTTCCACTGCTTCTCCCACACCCGGCTGTGTGATACCGGGTTGAAGCGCCGGCGTACCGGCTCGGCCACGAGCATCTCGCCGTTCAGCGCGCAGAACACGTTGAGCGTCGCGATCACCTCGTCAGCCGCAGCTGACGAGATCCACTGCAACACCGGGACGGTTCGACTGTCGATGTCGGGGTGGGACGCGGCGCCGAATTCCCATTCGAGTGCCTGCATGGCGTGCGCGTGAAGCGCGCAGTAGATCTTGCCGTCCACAACGCTCCGATCAGCAGGACACCAGGCTGTCTTGCAGCGGCGTCCGCGACGGTCGACGTAGCAGCAGGGCATGCCGGCGAGCGACGAGCAACGAAGAGCGGAGCACGGCTGATTCCCGGCCACGGTCTCGGGGCGCCGTCCGGTGTCGCTCTGACCGGGAGCCGATCGGTGCTCGGCCGCCCCTGTTCGCCACCTGAGCATTTCTTTGACCTGCGTTGATCGAGCGGCTTGCTCGGTGTCGATCCATGCTAGGGATCGCGTGACGCCGCATATGGCAAGCGTGTAACGAACGGTTACCTCACGGTTCGCGAGCGGACCGGCGTTTCTCGGTGAGCTTGCGGATGCGCTGCATCTCCGGTGACGGCTCTCGGTGGGGCGGCCGCTCGGGTGGCTGCAGCCGCGGGGGAAGATTCCTGCGTGGACCGGCCCACAGTGCCGGGGGTGCGTTGACCGCATCCGCGATGCGGTAGGCCAGCGACTCATAGTTGACGCGCCAGCCGCGGAAGTGAATCCACGATTCGGAGGCGCTACGCTGCATCTTCCAGCCGACATGCTCGAGATGGTGGATGGCGTCCTGGTAATTGTCCTCGGTCAGCTGGATAGGGTCGCCCGGTTTCGGGTCCGGGTCGTAGGTCAGACCAACCACCGTCGAAAGATCGCGAAGGCACATGTAACCCATGCGCAGGAAGGCTCGAGCCTCGGACGGCGCCACCAACGGTTGCGTGGCCAGCTGCATCGCGGCCGCGTCCATCACCGCGAGCAGACCGATGACCCACGATCGGTAGGGATGTGGCGAGCGGAACCAGAGCAGCACCGGGTAGGAGGCATGGGTCTCGGCCACGTCCGCCGCCCATTCCTCCCAGCGCTGATAGAGGCGTGCCAGGTTCTGGACATTGTCGACCAATTCGCTGCGAGCCAGCAGCTCAGGTCCCCACGCGGGGGATCCCGCGCGGCTGTCGAGCATGGTGACCAGCACCTCGCGCCGATTGAAGGCGCCGTAGAGGACGGGCAGGTATGCGATCTGCAGGGCGACGATCCACAATCCCGCCGCCGCTGCTGCGAACACCAGCAGCCGAGGTGCGGCACCGGTTTCGGTGGCGAACCCAAGGGTGAAGAGCGACGATCCGCTCACCGTCAGGGCGTGTACGAAGCCGCCGGTGTTCATGAACGGCCAGAGCATCAGCGCGAATCCGATGAGGAGTGCGGCCAGCCAGATCGCCAGGATGACGATGAGGTAAATCGGCGCCTGGAGGGCGAGGAATCGGTCGCGCTCCTCGTACGTGTCGAAGCGATGCGAGATTCCAGAGAACACCTTGATCGTGCCTCTGCCGGCGTACTTCTGAATCCTCGATGACCCGAGCCGCGGCAGGACCAGCGAGGTCACCACGCTCATCAGCGTCGAAAGGAGGACCAGCAGGCCCAGCGCGGCGCCGATCCACGCGATGACCGTCATCCGCGCATCATCCCGGAACCTCGGGTGACTCGGGAGGTGACTTCGGGAGGGTCTGTGCTCCGGCGGGCACGCGGTCGGGACGCCTTCGCCGTCCCGCCGCTCGCTCTCGCCGGGGTGTTAACCCCGGCTGCGAGACGGCTCGCCTCCGCACAGACCCTCCCGAGTCACCGCTCTGAAATGCCCGCTACCACTCCACCCAATCGCCGGGAGCCGATTGCCAGACGGACGTGTCGGGTGCCCCAGCGAAGACCGGCCCGAAGTGCTCGAAGCCGAGGGAGAGCTCGTAGTACTCGTTCATGCGGTCGGCATCCATCCAGAAATCGACGCCGATCACCTCCTGGGTCTGCGCTTCGCCCGGATTCGGGACGCGCAGCCAGATGCTGTGGCTGACGATGCCGTAGCTGCGCGCCTGGTTGAGCGTCGCTGCCGCGTAGGCCGTGAACGCGCCGGCCGCCTGCTCGATGGACGTGAGCGGTACCTGGATCAGGCCCACGGCGCCAATCGAGCGGCCGTTGGGAAGCGCCAGGTGAAAGGCGCCGAAGCCGTCGAGGGCCGACCACACGGTGCCATCGCGCTGCGCGAACAACTGACCGGCCGCAGCCTGCACCTGCGGGTTGGCGAAGAAGGTGCCCAGGCCTTGCACGCTGTTCCAGAGGTCGACGAACAGCAACTGACCGTCGCGATCCCTGCCGATCGGAGCGTAGACGTTGTGACTCAGGTCGCCGAGCGAGCGCGCACCCGCCGCACTCTGCGGCGCACCTGCCGTCGAGTTGTGGATGTCGCGTGTCGCGTCGAGCGTGGACGGAACCGTAGTGCCGCGCACGGTGAGCAGATACGTTGCGGCGCCGGCATCGGCGGGATATGTTGCGTCGGTCATCTCGTGTGCTCCTGTTGTCGGTGGTCCTACTCACACGACGAACGGTGATCACAGATATCGACAGCCTCCTCACTCGTGGTGCCTCTCCGACCTGGAGTTCGATCACCAACTGGCTGGAGATCCATGCCGCTCGTTGCAATACCACGCCGAGCAGATCCGGTGCGCGGAGGACGAGTCCCGGCGCCGAGGCCCTCTAGACTGTGAGCGGTTATACGGTCAAAGGAGGCGAGGATGGCAAAGGGGAGCGGGACCCGCGAGCACCCGTGGCAGCTGACCACTCCGAGTGGAACGTCCAACTACGAGATGTACCGGGATGAGACCGCCGATCCACCCGCCCTGGTCTGCACCGTGGGGAGCACCCAGCTCCGGTATCAGCTGCGCTGTCTCGACGACCTCCATCAGATGCTCCAAGAGCGCGGTGACTGGGTTCCGCTTGGCAGCGCGGACGAGCAGAAGCCCGCGGCTGAGGGCACCGTGGAGGCATGGGGACGCTCGGCTGACAACCCGGTCGGCGGTTGGTACGGGATGAAGAAGGGGCTACGCGGACGCTTCGGCATGTACCTGCCACCTCTTATGGAGGCGCTCGGGCTCGCCGAAGTCGAGCACAACCCTCGCAACAACCGGATGCGCGCGATCTAACGCCGCAGCTGAAGCGAAGCTACTCGATCTTGGTGATGTAGGAGCCGACCAGCGTCGCCTTCTGCTGGTTGACACCGCCCTCGCGCCGTTCCTCGTGCGCGTCCTGGAAGTGCGCGAACGCCGCGGTCGACGAGATCGGATTCACCTCGTCATCACCATGGTCGTGGAACGAGACATGGACGAACGAGCCATCCTCGAGGCGCAGCACGATGTAGCTCACGTTGCCGGGCTTGTTGGCCTCGAGCTCGGCGAACACCCCCTCGACCCGTCGCTGATTCTCGTCCGCCGCCTCGTTGGACTTTGTCGCGTAGCGCGTCACCAACCGCTTGTGCATGGAAACTCCTTATGTCGTCTCGATAGACTACGCGCATGGATTGGAAGATTGAGCTCGTCGCCATACCGGTGACCGACGTCGACCGCGCGAAGGCCTTCTATGCCGATCAGGTCGGCTTCAACGCGGACCACGACTACCAGGTCACCGAGACGCTGCGCTTCGTGCAGCTCACCCCGCCGGGCTCCGCGTGCTCGATCGTCATGGGCACGGGGATCACCGACATGCCGCCTGGCTCGCAGCGCGGTGTCCAGATGGTGGTCGCCGACGTGGCGGCGGCTCGCGAGCACTTGATCAGCCATGGGGTCGTGGCAAGCGAGATCGACGTCCAGCCGTGGGGTTCGTTCGTGACCTTCAGCGATCCCGACGGGAACACCTGGTCGCTGCAGCAACTCCCCGAATGGTCAGGGCAGCAACAGCCTCAGGGCGCGTAAGGCGCTCGACCCTACCTCGCCGGCTGCGTCCTGGGACCCCCGATGGAGATGCCGAACGCCTCCTTCAGCAGCATCCTGACCATCTTCGGCTTCACCGCGACGGTCGCGACCGCCACGGCCTTGCGGACGTACTGATCGCTGGTCGCCTGCTGGAGCAGGAATGCGGCAAGGTCGGTCCTCGAGGTGAAATGCTCGGGCAGAAAACCTTCCGCGAGCCGGTACTCGGTCACCGCGGGCGTCTCGAACAGCCCGGAGGGGCGGGCGATCGTCCAGTCGAGGTCGCTGTCGATCACCAGGCGCTCCATCCTGAGGAGATCCGCGTACATCGTCTTGCCGATGACATTGGTGACGAACGGCTTGATCACCTTCTCGAAGAGCACGCCACCACCGGTGTCCCGGGATCGCGTCACCGGATCGGTGACGCTCGAGCTGACGCACGCGAGACGACGAACCCCGTTGTCGTGCATCGCCTGGATCACGTTGGCGATGGCGGCCGAGTAGAGCGTGATCGGCTTGCGGCTGTACTTGGTGCCGAGCGTCGAGAGGACGGCATCCTGTCCGGCCACGGCAGTGTTCACCGCGGCGAGGTCGAGCGCATCTCCCTGGACGACGCGCAGCTGCGCGTGACGGAGGCGGAATGCGTCCGCATGACGCGTGAACGCCGTGACCGTGTGACCGGCTGCCAGCGCCTGCTCGGTCAGGAGACGTCCGGTGGGACCGTTGGCGCCGAAGATGACGATGTTCATGACGTGCCTCCGTGGTGGGTATGCGATCAATCAGTTGATTGAGGCAGGCTAGCACGGCGTCCTCGGCGTGTCAATCAACTGATTGAGTGATAAGCTGGTCGCCAGCTCATGAAGACGAAAAAGAAGGCTCCCGAGTCCTCCGCAGTCGACCGTCGCCAGGATCTCGTGGCGGCGGCCTACCAGCTGATCGCTCGCCTGGGATTCGAGGGTCTTCGCACCCGCGACGTGGCCGCCGCCGCCGGAGTCAACGTTGCGACCCTCCACTACTACTTCCCGACCAAGGAAGCCCTGATCGGTGACGTGCTCAAGCACGCGGTGCAGCGCTTTCGCACTGCGATGCCCACGGCAGGCTCGCCGGCCGATCAGCTCCGGAGCCACTTCGTCGGAATCAGGCGGCTCGTCCGAGAGGAGCCCGAGCTCTTCGCCGTGATGGGCGAGCTGGCGCTCCGGTCGGCACGTGACCCGGCCATCCGGACGCTCTATCAGCAAACGACCGACATCTGGCAGGCGACCGTCCGCGGTTTGCTGGTCAAGGCCGCGCGCGACGGCGCCCTCGTCGGGTCGCGGAATCCCGATGCGCAGGCATCCCTGGTGGTGTCGGCATTGACCGGCGCCTCGATGATCCCGCTGTCGCGACCGGCTCGATTGACTGAGACCATCAGCGAGCTGGAGCGGTCGCTCGGGCTCACCTGAGGCCGACGCGGCGGCGGATCAGCTCCCGAACGCGCGGGTGACGCTGATGAATCCGGCGCGGTCACGAGCGGAGGCACCGGCCAGTGCCTCGTGCTCGATTGCACGCAGCGCCTCGAGGACGGCCCGCGCCGCAACGCGACCGCTGCGCGTCAGGCTGATGAGAAAGGAGCGGCGATCCGCTTCGTTGAGCGCGCGGCGGATCAGACCACGACCTTCGAGTTCGATCGAGGAGTCCGCTCAGCGTCGACGGGCGATGAGCAAGACCACGCTGGAGCTCGCCGACCGCGTGCTCGCCCCCGTCGGCGAGCAGCGCAAGGACGTGAGCTTCTCCCTGTGATACACCGGTGTCGGCAAGCAGCGCCTCGAGTTTCACACCCGCGGCGTGGGTCGCCCGCTGCAACGCGACAACCAGGAGCGGCGCGGGATCCAGGGCAGCGGTACGGCGGCCCTTCTGGGCACGAATCGTATCAGCCACGCGCTCAAGATACTACGAGATGGAATAGTTCGCGTTTGGACGTAGCGTCCTTGACTCCGGTGGGCGAAGGAAGGTACGGTTGCGAATAGTACGAATCAGAATTACCGCTGGAGATACCGCACCGTGACTGGACACCATGCTGATCACAGATCCGATGAGCCTCCAGCTCTCGTCATGTCTGACGACGACTTCCTTGCGATGTTCGAGCGTGGTGATTTCTCAGGCGACGCCTTCCCCCATCGCGCCCACCTGCGGATGGCCTGGCTCTATGTGACCTCACTCGGGCCTGAAGAAGCAATCCGGAGGGCCGCCGCCGGCATCCGCAATCTCGCACAGCGCAACGGGCGGCCCGGGCTGTACCACGACACGCTCACCCGAGCCTGGGTGTATGCCGTCGCGGCTGGGATCGCGCACTGCCCGCCCTCGAGCTTCAGCGGATTCGTCGACCAGTGCCCGCAACTGCTCGACAAGCACCTGCTCCTCAACCACTACTCTCCCGAGCGGCTCGGGAGTCCTCGAGCACGCGCTACGTGGGTCGCCCCGGATCTCAAACCGATTCCTGGCGCGCCGTCGTCGTCACCCTGAGGTCGTGAACGTTGGTGTGATCAGTGTCCAGGTCGCATGGTCAGGCATCACGCCTGCTATTGAGGCAGTTCGCATACCGATAAGACGCGTGGACTCGGGAAATGGACACACTACGAGTCTCATGAGAGCCGTGGTCCACGACCGGTACGGGCCACCCGAGGTGCTGCATCTCGAGAACGTCGAGCAGCCGGTTCCGAAGAGCGATGAGGTGCTGATCCGGATTCACGCAACCACGGTCAATCGATCGGACTGCGCCCTGCGGGCTGCTGAGCCATTCTTCTCCCGATTCCTGACCGGAATCCGCCGCCCGAGGCAACGGATCCTCGGAAGCGAGTTCGCCGGCGTTGTCCAGGACGCGGGGCCGGCTGTCACCGAGTTCACGGTCGGGGACGCCGTCTTCGGCATGAAGCCGTGGAAATTCGGAGCGCACGCGGAGTTCATCAGTGTGCAGGAGAGCGGCCCGCTCGCACCCATGCCCGACGGCGCCAGCTTCGACGAGGCGGCGGCAGTGTGCGACGGGGCCATCCTGACCCTGAATTGCCTGAGGCCGGGGAGAGTGCGAGCCGGACAGTCGGTCCTCGTCCATGGGGCGTCGGGATCCATGGGCACGGCCGGCGTCCAACTGTCCAAGGCCTTCGGCGCCCATGTCACAGCTGTATGCACCACACCGAATTTCGAGCTGGTGCGATCCCTCGGCGCCGATGAGGTCATCGACTACACGCAGGAGGATTTCACCAAGAGCGGCATCACGTACGACGTCATCTTCAACTCCGTGGGCAAGCTTTCGTTCGCTGGTTGCAAGGCCTCGCTCAAGCCCGGTGGCGTCTATCTGCCGACCGACGGGCTTCGCAACCTCGCGCTCGCCACGTGGACGTCGCGGATCGGAGACCGCAAGGTGGTGTTCAAGATTCCCCCAAAGTTCACGAAGCAGGACGTGCTCTTTGTGAAGCACCTCATGGAAGCGGGGAAATATCGGGCTGTCATCGATCGCCGCTATCCGCTGGAGCAGGTGGTCGACGCGACGAGATATGTCGAGCTGCACCAGAAGGTCGGCAACGTCGTCCTGACCGTCGCGGCCTGATCGGATGCGCGTTGGGTTCGACCCCAGCCAGGCCCTCGACAAGCGGACGGAGTTAGGCCTCGTCCGGGATGGGCGGATCTCGATGGGGGATGGGGGAGGCGTTGACGATCGAGGTCGTCGTCTCACCGTACGCAAGGAAGCGGTCGAGGATCGTGGTGAGCTCCTCGATGGATTGAAGGTGCATCTTGAGGTAGTAACAGTCCTCGCCGGTGATCCGATGGCATTCGCCCACCTCCGGCACCTGGAGGGCGAGCTCGGGGATTCGATGCAGCTGCCCGGGCGCGGGCTTGACGCGCACGTGCGTATCCCGCGCAATATCGCGGCGGTCGCCGCAGCCGCTGTGGGCGTCCTGCTGCTGACCCACGCCCGCGCCCTCGGCGATCCGCTCGGAGTCGCGTTTGCGTTTGCGAATGCGGCGCTCTTCGCCCTGTACATCATCCTTGCCCACCGCGTCTCACGACGCTCGGCGGTGGGTGATATCGACGGACTCGCCGCGGCAATGCTCTTCGCGCTCATCTTCGTGACACCGATCGGCTTCCTCGGCGCGGCTCGCGCCTTCGGCGCTCCCATCGCCATCGCCGCGGGCATCGGAGTCGGGGTGTCCTCGTCGGTGATCCCCTACGTGCTCGATCAACTCGCCATGGCGCGGCTCCCGCGATCGACCTACGCGCTCTTCCTGGCGTTGCTTCCGGCGACGGCAACGATCATGGAAGTCATCGTGCTACGCCAAATCCCGTCGGTGGCGGACCTCATCGGCATCGCCCTGGTGATGTTCGGCGTCGGCGTGCACAAGGGTGACGGTCAGCGGTCGAGCGCTGCGCGTGCTGCCCGTACGGCCTCTTCTGCGGCAACCGCGGCGCGCTCGGCGACAGTTGCCTCGTCGGCTGCGGTGCGGGCTTCCGCCGACAGTCGGTCAGCCTGACGCCGCTTCGCAACGGCGGCGTCGCGGGCTTGTTCGGCAGCCGCGCGCAGTTTCGCTTCATCGCGCTCCGCCTGCCGTCGCTCGAGACCCTTCGGGCCGGCTGTGGCCGGTTCCGGCGCCGGCCGTTGCGCGGGCGCGGCGCGCGGCCGGCGAAGCGGTGCGAGGACTGCCGCGAGTTCGGCAGGGTCATCCTCAGGTTCGCCGACCACGCCGAAACCTGCCACATCGAGTTCACGGTCCAGCGTGCCTGTCCACAGCGCCCGACGGTCTGCTGCGCCGCCTGTCGCACCCGCCTGCAACGTCGTTCGGATTCTTCGGGTCGTGTCGTCGGAAGCAGCGTGGCCGGCGCCGGTCAGCGCGCCGACCGCGGCCAGTGCGGCAGCTTCGACCGCGTCGCGAAGCCTTCCCGTAGCGATGCGGAGATCCTCGCGGCTCGCCGTTCCCGCCGCTACGTCCCCCTGGGCCTGGCGGGCGTCGGCACCGGCAGCCAGAAGCTCAGCGGTCAGTGCAGGGTCTTCCGCCGCGACCTGATCGATCGCCCAGACGCCGGCGGAAGGCTTGCGGAGTTTACCGACGGCGTCGGCCGCCTCGCGATCGGTGCGCCGGAGTTCTCGCACCAGCGCGGTTCGCCGCGCCACGAAATCCTCGAGTGGCCCTCGATACAGGGCGGCGGCGTCCACGCTCAGCAGTGTGACTTCCGTCAAGCTCGGCCGATGCGTGGTGGAAAAAACGCATCGGTGCGCATGGGATCTCGACGCGGCGGGTCTGGTTTGTAGGATGCGACGGCTGCCCGACGGCCCCGCTCACCGGATGAGTTTCGACGCCGTGCTGCGTCTCTGCCGACATGAGATCACGAGGAGGTATCCGATGAGCAAGGTGCTGGCGTTGATCACGACGTCGCTGGATGGCTACATCACGGGTCCGAACGACGGACCGGGGTGCGGCCTTGGGGTCGGGGGCGAGCGCTTGCACAACTGGGTGTTCGGCGGCGCGTGGCGGTACGACTCCGCAGTGCGCGGCGGGATGGAGCCAGATGATCAGGCTTGGTTTGAGAAGAAGACGGCGACCATGGGGGCCGTGATCGGGGGCCGCGGGACGTACGAAGCCGCCGACCACTGGGGCGACCGGAATCCCTGGCCGATTCCCTTCTTCATCGTCACCCACCGGCCCGAGGAAGAGCCGCCGGGGCACGGCTTCACCTTTGTGAGCAGCATTGCCGATGCGGCGGAACGTGCCCGCGCTGCCGCCGGCGAGAAGACCGTGCACGTCATGGGCGGGGCTGACATCATCCGGGAGTTCCTCGAGGCCGGCCTCGTCGACGACCTGACGATCATCGTCGCGCCACTCATCCTCGGCGACGGCAAGCGTCTTTTCGATGGTTTCACGCGCTCGATCGAGCTCGAGCAGCTGGGCGTACGACAGTCGCGGTTTGCGACCTTCATCGATTATCGAATCAAACTGGGCACGTCTGGGTGATGCGAGCTAGAACTCGGCGAACCAGCACGCCGATCCACGGCGGAGCCGCCTCCCTCGCGGTGGAGGACCTTGACGAGTTCGCGAACGTCCGCAACGGTGCCGAGATGGCGGAGCTTGTCGGGATTCACGACCGATCGGATGGCCTGGATCTCGCCATCCGCGATATCGAGCGCCCAGACACCCGCGACGCGGCTCTTGCTGTCGAGCAGCAGGGCTCCAGGGTGACCGTTGACCTCGCTCGGATGGATCGAGACCGCCAGCCGTCGAGTCACGCGGAGCCATGCCAGCAGCGTGCGGGCGACATGGTCACGGCCGTAGAGCGAGCGCGCCAACGCCGGAACCTTGCCCCCACCGTCGCCGGTGAGCACCACGTCATGTGCAAGCAGGGATTCGAGCGACTTGACGTCACCGTTGTGGGTTGCCTCGAAGAAGCGCTCGGCGAGCTCCCAGCGCTGCTCCGGCGACGGTGCGAAGCGCGGCCTGCGCTCTTTGACGTGGCGCCGCGCGCGCGCCGCCAGCTGCCGGACGTTGGCCTCGCTCTTGCCGATGATCGCGGCGATCTCCTCGTAGTCGTAATCGAAGACGTCATGCAGCAGGAACGCGGCACGCTGTTCGGGCGAGAGGCTCTCCAGCAGCACGAGCATCGCCAGCGAGACTGCCTCCTCGAGCTCTGCGCATGAGGCGGGATCGGCGGCTGCGTCGGTGAGGATGGGCTCGGGAAGCCAATCACCCACGTAGCGCTCCCGGCGTACGCGCGCCGAGCGCAGCTGGTCGATGGCGAGGCGGGTGGTCACGGTGGCGAGGAACGCGCGCGGCGACCTGATCTGCTGAGCGGCCACCAGTGCTGCGTCGAGCTTCAGCAATGCATCCTGGACGACGTCCTCTGCCTCGGCCACGCTGCCGAGCATGCGATAAGCGATCGCAAACGCGCCCGGCCGCAGCTCCTGCAGCATCTGCTCCCGTTCAGCGTTCACGCCAACTCCTGCACGAACGCGCGGCGCCAGCTCGCGTGCGCCGGCTGCCAGGCCAACTCCCGCTTGACCTTCTGGTTGGAAGCCCCGCGGATCTCGGTCATCATCACCACGGCTGCCTCACCGGCGAGCGCGCGAGCAACCCAGCGCGGCACTCGGAAGGGCGCCTTCGCGCCGGCCGCCAGCGCCAGTGCGGGCAGCCATTCGGCCACTGCCGCCGGCTCATCGTCGACGATATTGTAGATTCCGCGCCTCCCACGCTCGACCGCGATTGCCGTCGCGTCCGCCGCATCCTCGATGTGAATGAACGACCAGACGCCGGCAGCATTGCCGATGAGTGGAACTCGCCGCCTGCGGATGAGCTCGGTCATCGCGCCGCCTCGCTGCAGCGACGTCCCAGGGCCGTAGAAGCCGCCGTAGCGCAACACCACGCCTTCCGTCCAATCCGCCTCGAGAACTGCGCGCTCGAGGTGCCGGATCGCGTCCATGGTGCGTTGCATGTCCTTCGGGGGCGTCGCATCGAGCGGATCCTCCTCCGACTTGACGGCGGACCCCGTCCGCGCGTACGGCCAGCTCGTGAAGCTCTGCACCACAACCCTTCGCACTCCGACGGCGCGCCCGGCCGAAAGGAGGTGATCGGTGCCTTCGGTTCGCAGGCGGTTGGTCAGCGCGAAACCGCGATCGAAGTGCCGGATGTCCATCGCACCCGCAAGGGAGGTGAGCTCATGCACGATCACATTCGGCTGCGCATGGGCGACCGCCTCTGCCACCTGCTCAGGATTCAGCGCGTCGGCGACGACCGCGTGCGCGCCCATCGCCCGGACGGCGTCCTGTTTGGCAGGGGTGCGTGTCATTCCGGTCACGATGTGGCCCGCGGCGACGAGTCGCGGAACCAACTGCCTCCCCATGGCCCCGGTTGCCCCGGCAACGAACACTTTCATGAGCGTTCTCCTTGTTCTCGGTTCTACACCTCAGACGAGGTGACGCCGTTGCCTGTGACACCTCGAGGCATCTCGTCCTGGTCCCGCGTTGCGCCACGCATGGTCTCCGGGATGGGGGAGCCCTACCTGTTGCCCCGTGCCCGGCGCTTGCCCTCGTGCATGGCCTGGACTCGACCGACCGGGATGGCCCTGCCCTCGTCGAGCAGCTCGGCGTTCAGCCGCTGTGGCGGCGGCATGCGGGCCGCCCACCGGTCGTCATCCCCGATCTGACGAACAGCGGTGAGTATCGTGAAGTCAGCAGGCGAGGCATCATCGAGCGCGTCCCAGTCCAACGGAAACGACACGGGAGCGCCTGGTCGCACGCGCGGGCTGTATGCGGCGACAACAGTCGCCCCGCCCACGCGCGTCGAGTCGACGAACACCTTGCCGCCCCGGTCATCCTTCACGAACGCGGTGGTGAGCGTGTCGGGATCCAGTTGCTCGGCTCGGGCCGCGATCGCGCGGGTGGCGGCGGCGGCCGCCTCGATGGACACGCTGCTGTCGATGGGAACGAAGATGTGCAGCCCTTTCGCTCCGCTGGTCTTGATGACCGCGTCCAGCCCTGCGTCGATGAGCACGCGCCGCACAACGCGTGCGGCTTGCACGGCGTCGCGAAAAGCGTCGGCGTGTGGCGGATCGATGTCGAGCACCAGATGCGTCATGTGATCGGGAGTCTCGACGCGTACCAGTGCCGGGTGATACTCGACGGCGCGCTGGTTCGCGAACCACAGCAGCGTCCTGCGGTCGTTGCAGACCGCGTAGCTCACATCCCGCTTCGACAACTCCGCCCACATCGTCACCCGCTGCACCCAGGAAGGCGTGTACGAGGGGAGGTTCTTCTGCATGAAGGCCTCCTGACCGCGGTGCACACGGATCACCGAGAGGGGCCGGTCCTCGAGCTCCGGGATGATCCGACCGGCCACGCTGTCCAGGTAGTTGATGAGGTCTCGCTTGGTGGCACCCGCCGCGTCAAACAGTGGCTCGTCAAGGTTGGTCAGCGTCACGCCGAGCCTCGCAGCGTCTTCAGTCATGTCGAGATAGGCTACCGATCCGATCGGGCGTGCGTGGAAACGGCCGGTCGCAAAGGTTGCCTGAGGGGTTCAGTCGGATTGCTCGCCGGAGTTGATCGGTTGCCACCCGGCGGGCCACCAGTCTCCCTTTGGGTCGGTGGTTTGCCCGACCTCTATGATGTAACCGTCGGGGTCTCGGATGTAGCAACGGATCTCGTATGCGTGCTGCTTCGGCGGCGTCAGGAATTGGGCACCCCGGGCGCTCCATTCGTCGTACACGGCGTGGATATCTGTGACCCGGATGTTGAGGAAGCTGCTGACTCGGTCGGGGTCGCTTGGCGTTTCGAGGGTGACCGTGGGCTTGTCGTCGGTGGGGCCTCCGCCGCCGTTGATGATGATGTACGTGTTGGCGAGCTCGATATTCGTCGGCACTGGGCCGAAGACCACCCTGCCGCCGAGTACTTCGGTATAAAAGCGCGCGGAGCGCTCGACGTCATCGGAGACGATGAAGTGGCACACGATCATTCGCGCTGCGGGCTGCGTGGGTTCGGACACTGGCACCCCCACTCAGCGCAGCGACCGGAACGAATCGCGCATCTTTTCGCAGAACAGTTGTGGCTGCTCCCATGCAGACACCTCGATGTGAAACGGCCTGACCTCCCCGAAGTCGTCGCTATCGATTGTGACTCGACCAACACCCGTGGTTCGTGAGTCGCCAGACATGTGCACTCCTCATATTTGCCGTTGTCCGCAACAGATGCATCCATGCTGGAGTCCGTGCGGCGTTGTTCGATGCTCCTCCGGCCACCAACCCGCCGGCCTTCCGCCACCTTCGCGAGGTCGATCGCCCGGGAGCCAGTCGGCTCGCATTGCGCGAACTCGCACCACCACCGAAGTCGACCTTCGTCGCCGTCGACGCTACGCCCCGCGAGGTTGCCAAGTCAAGCGGTTGGTCAGCCTCGACGACCACGCTCCAGAGGCTGAAGGCAGGTTTATATGGACACACCTCTGAGTGAGTGAGGGAGGAGCTAATGTGTCGCCACATTGAGTTCCGGTGGTCCGGTGGTCGGGACGGCTTCAATGACGAGGAGGTGCAGAGTGGTGGCTACGAGGCGCCAACCGGAACTGGTCGGGCAAGCCGTAGCGGGCGCGTTTGGCCGCCATGAAGCAGAGATCGAGCGTCGGGACCCGGATTGGCCGGAGTGGTATGCGCGGTACGTGATGCAGGATCAGGGAGGGGGCTCCAGCGAGGGCAGTCTGGGAGCGCGAACGTGAGCGGCTACGACGTCATTGTCATCGGCGGCGGTTCGCCGGGCGAGCACTGTGCGGGCGAGCTGGCGGACGGCGGTCTTCGGGTTGCTCTCGTGGAGCGATCGCTGGTGGGTGGCGAGTGCTCCTACTGGGCGTGCATCCCCTCCAAGACGCTGCTGCGGCCGGGGGAGGCGGTTCACGAGGCACGCCAAGCGGCGGCAAGTGCCGAGGTTGACGTTGCCGCGGCGCTTGCGTGGCGCGATTACATGGTTTCCGACTACTCCGATGCCGGCCAGGAGCGCTGGCTGGCATCCAAGGGCATTGAACTGCTGCGTGGTACTGGCCGGCTTGCAGGAGTAGGTGTTGTCGAAGTGGATGGCGCCCGCCATACCGCCAACCACATAGTCGTGGCGACTGGATCGGATCCGATCACCCCACCAATACCTGGATTGTCGGAGTTGCAGGGCGTCTGGACCAACCGCGGAGTGACCGGCATGAAGGCCATCCCTCGCCGTCTCCTGGTGCTCGGCGGCGGGCCGGTGGGCGTCGAGATGGCTCAGGCCGTTCGACGCCTCGGCGGCGAGGTGGCCCTCGCCGAGGGAGCCGCGCGTGTGCTGGCCCACGAGGCCGCACCGCTGGGTGAGGCGCTCGGCGAGGTCTTGCGCAGAGATGGTGTCGAGCTGATGCTGGGCGTCAAGGTCACGGCGGCCCGGCGCGACCGCGACAGCTACGTCCTGACGCTTGACGACGCCCGCGAGTTGCGTGGCGACGAACTGCTCATCGCCACCGGCAGACGTCCGCGAACGGAAGGACTCGGCCTCGACACGGTTGGTATCCAGGCCGACGCGCGCGGCAGCATTCCAGTCGACGCGCACTTGCGCGCCGGCGAACGGCTGTGGGCAATCGGTGACGTGACCGGGATTCGGCTCCTGACCCATGTCGGCAAGTACCAGGGCGAGGTCGTCGCTGCCAATATCCTTGGCGAGTCACGCAGGGCCAACTATGAGGCCACGCCCTCTGTCGTCTACACGGACCCGCAAGCCGCTTCAGTGGGCGCGAGCGACGCCCCGTTCACCGCCACGACACCACTCTCCGAGGTGGCCAAGACGGCCACCTACACCCGCATCCAATCCAACGGCTTCCTGACCCTCCTGAGTGACGGCGATCGGCTGACGGGCGCCTACGCTCTGGGGCCCGAGGCAGGCGAGTGGCTGCAGCAGGCCACGCTGGCCATTCGAGCCCGCGTAACGCTCGACGTGCTGCGCGACACCATCCAGCCTTTCCCGACCTTTTCAGAGATTTTCGTCGCCACGCTCAAAGTCCTGCGCCGTCAGATCCTCGCAGGGCGCCCGTCAGTCGAGGCCCCGGACAGGTTATAGCCATTTGCGGCAGTAACACGTCGGAGGCGCGGACCGACGGTTACTCGAGCTGGAACTCGACCGTGATGTTCACGGACACCATGTTCTGCCCCGCCTCGATGGGCACGCCGCCGCCCGCTCCACCGCCGCCTTCTCCTTATCGAAACAAAGGGCCCCCAGCCAATCGAGCAGATGTGCATAGTGGCAACCACAAAACCACGCGGGAGACTGGCTGGGGAGGAAGGATTCGAACCTTCGGATGGCGGATCCAAAGTCCGCTGCCTTACCACTTGGCGACTCCCCAGTGGCACGACGATCCTACCCGCGGGCCACGCGAACCGCCGGGTTCGTCAGACCCGGAACCCAGCGCCCGCCGGGGCAACGCCACGGGAGACGGCTGCACCCTGACGGCTCAGCCACTCGCTGACGACCTCCACGAACTCACGTGGCACCTCGAGCATGGGCACGTGGCCCGCGCCCGCGAACTCGTGGTACTCCCAGTCGGGACGGAGCGACGCGACGGCTCGCGCCGAGGCCACCGGTACCAGGCGATCGAGGTCCCCCTGGAGCAGCAGGGTCGGCGCCACCACCTCCTCGATCCACCGGAGCACCCGTCGCTTCAGCGCGAGTGTCGCGACCAGCGAGCGCGTGGCCGCGTAGAAGGACTCATGCCAGCTCGACTCGGCAAGCCGCTCGGCTTCGAGCGCAATGTGGGCGTCGATCACGGTCGGCTCGATTCGGGTCGGGTCGCCGCTGACCAGCCGCATGGTTTCGCGCACCAGGCTGTCGGGTCCGAGCGCCGCGACGGCGCGGCTGAGCCTCCGGGCACCCCATCGAGGCATGAACGCCGTGGCGATAAAGGTTCGCGACACGCGGTCGAGCCGTGGCCGGAACTCGCCACCCGGCGCCGGCACCGCCGGGTCGACGAGGACGAGGGCGTCGACGAGGGTCGGGTGCCGCGCTGCCGCCCCGATCGCGAGCAGGCCGCCCATAGAGTTGCCGATGAGCACAATCGGTTCGCGCGAAAGCCGGGTGATCGACCGCGTCAGCAGGTCGACGTTGGCGGCGATCGTGGAACGCCGCCCGGCGAGCGGGGAGCGACCGAAACCGGGGAGGTCGAGCGCGTAGACACGGTGGTGGCCGGCGAGCTGGGGTGCCACGGACATCCAGTTCAGGTGCGCCCCGCCGAGACCATGCACAAGCAGCATCACGGGGCCGTCGCCACCGAAATCGGCGACGTAGATCGGGCCGTCGATATCGAGCATCGAGCTCTGCACGAGTTCATCGTACGGACGGCGGCCCGAAGCCCGGCTCCGGCGAGCCCGTATACTCGCGGGCACATGGGTGACGGGCCCCACGCGGTGATCCTCGCCGCCGGGCAGGGCAAACGGATGCGGGGCGCTCTCCCCAAGGTCCTTCATCCGCTCGGCGGTCGCCCGTTCATCCTCTATGTCGTCGAGGCCGCGCAGGCCGCCACCGGGAATACCCCGATCGTGGTCACCGCAGCCGGTGACGAGCGGCTCCGCCATCTGCTCGGGGACGCTGCGATCTGCGTCGAGCAGATGGCGCCGCGCGGCACCGGCGACGCGCTCCGGAGCGTTCCGGCATCCCAACGAGGTGACGGTCCCGTCCTGGTCATGGTCGGCGACGCCCCCCTGATCACTGCCGAGACCCTGGCCCGGCTCCTCGCTGCTCATGCCTCGTCGCCGCGCGCGTGCACCGTGCTGCTCGGCATCCCCACCGATCCGTCCGGCCTGGGCCGAGCCGTCCGCGATGACGCCGGCCACGTTCTGCGCATCGTCGAGGAGCGGGACCTCTCCCCGGGCGAGCCGGTGCCGATGGAATGCAACGGGGGGATCTATGTCTTCGACGGCGCCCAGCTGTGGCCCGCGCTCGATCGCCTGACCAGTGCCAACGCGCAGGGCGAGTACTACCTCACCGACGTGATCGAGCTCCTCACCGGGCCGGTGGAGGCACTGGTGGCGCCCGATCCCGACGAGTTCATCTTCATCAACGATCGCCGCCAGCTGGCAGCTGCGGAAGCCGCCCTTCGGCGTCGGACCCTGGATGCGCTCATGCTCTCCGGCGTGACCGTGGAGGACCCGGCCACCACCTTCGTGGGCCCGGAGGTCCGGGTTGGCGTGGACAGCGTCATCCATCCCATGACCACCCTCGCCGGGGCGACCATGCTCGGTTCAGGCTGCGAGATCGGGCCGATGGCGGTCCTCCACGACGTTCGAGCCGGGCAGCGAGTGGTGATCGGCGAGTCCCGTCTCGAGGGGTGCCGGCTGGGCGACGATGTGCGCATCGGTGCCTACTGCCGGGTCCGTCCGAATACCGTGCTCGCGTCCGGGGTAGAGTTGGGGACGCATGCCGAGGTCAAGAACAGCACCGTTGGCGCAGGAACCCGTATCAACCACTTCTCCTGCGTGCTCGACAGCGACGTGGGTGAGGACGTGAACATCGGCGCCGGCACGGTCACCTGCAACTACGACGGCTCGTCGAAATACCGCACCGTCATCGGCAACCAAGTCTTCGTCGGGACCAACTCCACTCTGGTGGCGCCGGTTCGCCTGGGAGACGGCTGCTACGTCGGCGCCGGCTCGTTCATCGACCACGACGTGCCACCCGGGGCGCTCGCGGTCGGCCGGAGCCGCCAGCGCAACATCGAGGGATGGGCGGAGCGCCGGCCGGTGCAGTCGTGAACGACTCCAACCCCTACGGCGAGCTGCTGCTCCTCTCGGGGAGCGGGAATCCCGAACTGAGCGAGCGGATCGCCCGTGAGATCGGCGTCAAGCTCGCCGAATGCGAGATCACACGGTTCGCCGATGGCGAGTTCGACGTCAAGATCCGCGAGTCGGTGCGCGGTCACGACGTCTTCCTGGTGCAGCCGACCTGCCATCCCGTGAGTGACAACCTGATCGAGCTGTTCATCATCCTCGACGCGCTGCGCCGCGCCTCGGCGTCGCGCATCACCGCAGTGATCCCGTACTACGGGTACCAGCGCAAGGAGAAGAAGACCCAGGCGCGCGACCCGATCAGCGCCAAGCTGATGGCGAACATCATCGAGCTCGCCGGCGCCAATCGGGTGATCTGCGTCGACCTCCATGCCGAGGCGATCCAGGGCTTCTTCGACATCCCCGTGGACGCGCTGATCGCGACCAAGATCCTCGCCCGCCGGGTGCGCGAACGCCATGGGCATGACGTGGTGGTGGTGTCGCCGGACACCGGCGGCGTGAACCGCGCTCGCAACCTGGCGCGCATCCTCGACGCACCGATCGCCTTCATCGACAAACGGCGTCCGCGAGACGACACGGTCGAGGTCGTCAATGTCATCGGTGACGTCGAAGGCGCGGTCTGCGTGATCGTCGACGACCTGATTTCCACTGGCAGCACACTCGTCAACGCGGCGATTGCGCTTCTCGCCCGCGGCGCGAAATCCGTCGACGTGGTGGCGACTCATGGCGTTCTCAGCGACGGCGCCGTGGCACGCCTGCACGCGGCGCCCATCGACGAGATCTGCATCACCGACACCATCCCGTATCACAACGGCAGCCACAGCTTCGACGACGCGCCCAAGCTCCGCATCCTTTCGGTGGCGCCACTGATCGCCGAGGCGATCGTGCGTGTTCACGAGGGGCGAAGCGTGAGCGAACTCTTCCGGTGAGCGGCTCAGACCCTCCACAGTCCCCGAGCCGATGACCCCACTCATCGTCGTCATCGTCTTGGGCCTCGTCATCGCCGCGTTCGCGGCGGCGGCGGAGACCTCGCTGACGAGCGTGAGCCGGATCCGGATGCGGAGCCTGGCCGAGGAGGGCAACCGGCGCGCCCGTACGGTGACGCGCCTGCACGCAGACCCGAACGCGTACCTGTCGACCATCCTCACCCTGAACACGGTCGCGGTCATCGTGGTCTCGACCGCCACGGCGTTGCTGATCGGCAGCTATCTCACCCAAATCCCACAGGTCGTCGGCACCATCGTCCTCTCGGTCGTGGTGCTGATCTTCTGCGAGATCGCGCCGAAGTCGCTCGCGCTCCGGTTCAACGAGCGCTTCGCCCTGGTGCTCGCGGCCCCGGTCCAGCTCCTGACCCGAGTGCTGCGCCCGCTGATCGGCGGGCTGAGCGCGATGTCACGCCTCATCGTGCGAGCAGCCACGCGGGGCCACAGCGTGCGCGGCCCGTTCGTGACCGAGGAGGAGTTGAAGCTGCTCCTCTACGTCGGCGAGCAGGAGGGGATCGTCGAGCAGGAGGAACGCGAGATGATCCACGGCATCCTCGAGATGACCGACAAGTCGGTCCGCGAGGTGATGGTCCCACGCGTCGACATCGTGGCGGTCGAGGCGACCGACTTGATCGCCGACGTGATCAAGGTGATCATCGAATACGGGTTCTCGCGCATCCCCATCTTTGAGGACAACGTCGACAACATCGTCGGCGTCGTGTACGCGAAGGACCTGTTGCGTCATGGCGTCATCGGTGACGATCAGCGCCCGCTCAAGGCGGTCGCGCGCGAGCCGTACTACACGCCGGAGGCGAAGCGGGTCGGTGAGCTTCTGCGCGAGATGAAGGAGCGCAAGGTCCACATCGCGGTGGTCGTCGAGGAACACGGTGGCACCGCCGGCATCGTGACCTTCGAGGACCTCATCGAGGAGATCGTCGGACCGATACGCGACGAATACGACATGCGCGAGGTCGAGGAGCTCCAGATCATCTCGGACCAGGAGGTGGTGGTGAGCGCCCGCTTTCCCGTGGATGACCTCAAGGAGGAGCTCGACCTCCAGGTGCCTGCCGTCGATGCCGACACCGTCGGCGGCCTGGTCTACGAGTTGCTCGGCGAGATTCCCAAGGTCGGCGCCACCATCCAGCTCGGAGGCGCGACCCTCACCGTCGAGTTGATCCGGCGGCAGGGGATCCAATCCGTCCGCATCACCAGCCCGGTCCCGCTGGTGCGAGACCGCTCGGTTCGCGTCACCGACCACGATGTTCAGCATGAGTTCCGGGACACCCAGGAGGAGTCGCCGGCGCATGCTCGCCACCAGTAGTGCGCATGATGGGCGGATGCCGACCTACAGTGACGAGGGAATCGTGCTGCGCCGCATCGACTACGGCGAGGCCGATCGCATCCTCACCGTGCTGACCCTCGAGCACGGCAAGATCGGGGTCATCGCACGAGGTGTGCGCAAGAGTCAGAGCCGCCTCGCGTCGCGTACCGATCTCTTCACGCGCAGCCGCATGCAACTTGCGCGAGGGCGGGGCGAGCTCGATGTGCTCACCCAGGCGGAGACGGTCTCGGCAACGCCGCTGCGGAGTGACGCGCGACGTGCCGCGTGCGCCTCGCTGTGTGCCGAGCTCACCGACCGCGTGCTCGAGAGCCACCACGCCGACCCGGAGATCTACGCGCTCGTCGCGAGCGCGCTGACGGCCTGCGCCGACCCGGAACGGGATCCGCGCGCCGCGATCGTGTGGTTTGCACGACGGATGGTTGACCGGCTCGGCTATGCGCCACAGCTCATCGGCTGCGTGAGCTGCGAGCGGCGACTCCCCGAGGCAACGGCCTGGTTCAGCGCACCGGGCGGGGGGCTCCTCTGCGAGCGCTGCGCCCCGGGTGATCCCGAGGCGGTGGAGTGTTCGGTGCGGGTCATCAAGGTGCTGCGCGCCGCCGCGGACGGCGATGAGCAGTTGTGGCTGCGACTGCGGCTCGACACCGCCACGCTGCAGACGCTCGAGCGCATCGTGGAGTCCGAGCTCGCCCATCACCTCGATCGCCGGCTGCGATCGATCGACGTGCTCCGGGCGATCGAGGGGCGGGGTGCCGTGAGGGTGCCGGTAGACTGACCGGCCATGGCCGAGGAGCAGACCCAGGCAGGAGCGGCGCAGTCGGACGTCATCGAGAAAATCGTCTCGTTGTCCAAACAGCGCGGGTTCGTCTACCCGTCGAGCGAGATCTACGGCGGACTGAACGCCGTCTACGACTTCGGCCCGCTGGGAGTCCGCCTGCGTCGCAACATCCGGGAGCGCTGGTGGGCGTCGATGGTGGAGCTGCGTGACGACGTCGAGGGCATCGAGACCTCGATCCTCATGAACCCCGAGGTGTGGGTCGCGAGCGGTCACGTCGCGGGGTTCACCGATCCACTGGTCGACTGCATGGGCCCGTGCAAGCGGCGCTGGCGCGCTGACCACCTTGCCGACGAAAGGCGCGCCCGCGGGAAGCCGCCGGATGCCCCCGGATGTCCGGAATGCGGCGGCGAGCTCACCCCCGCCCGGCAGTTCAACCTGATGTTCAAGACGTTCATCGGTCCTGTCGAGGAGGACGCCGCGCAGATCTGGCTCCGCCCCGAGACGGCACAGGGAATGTTCGTCAACTTTGCCAACGTGGTCAACTCGACGCGGCGCCGCCTGCCCTTCGGTATCGCCCAACAGGGCAAGGGATTTCGCAACGAGATCTCCCCCGGGAACTTCGTGTTTCGCCTGCGCGAGTTCGAGCTCATGGAGATGGAGTACTTCTGCAAGCCCGGCAGCGACGTCGAGGCGCACCAGTATTGGTGCGCGGAGCGGTTCAACTGGCACGTCGAAACCATGGGCGTGCGCAAGGAGAATCTCCGCCTCCGCCCGCACGCGAAGGCGGAGCTGTCCCATTACAGCACCGCAACCAGCGACATCGAGTATCGATACCCGTTCGGGTGGGGCGAACTCGAAGGAGTGGCTGATCGCACCGACTTCGATCTGAAGACGCACATGGAGCACAGCGGGCGTGACCTCTCGTACTTCGACCCCGACACCAACGAGCGCTATGTCCCCTACGTCATCGAGCCCGCGGTGAGCACCGACCGCATCTTCATCACGCTGCTTGTCGACGCCTATGACGAGGAGGAGGTGCGCGGTGAGACGCGTGTAGTGCTGCGCCTCCATCCTGACGTCGCGCCGGTGCAGGTGGCGGTGCTGCCCCTGTCCAAGAAGGCGGAGCTCATCGAGCCGGCGCGTCGCATCGAGCACGACCTGCGCTCCCATTTCTCGACGATTTATGACGAGACCCAGGCGATCGGCCGTCGCTATCGCCGTCAGGACGAGATCGGCACCCCCCTGGCGATCACCTTCGACTTCAACTCGCTCAACGACCATGCGGTCACCATCCGCGAGCGCGACGGCATGACCCAGGTCCGCGTGCCGATAGACGGGCTGGATGCAGCGCTGCAGGATCAGCTCGAAGCGGGCCGCACACGAGCTCGCGAGCGCGCCAACGGCGGGCACGACGGGTAGCACGACGTGGTCAGTGCTCGCAGCGACACCGATGCGGTGGCTGCCGGTGTGCTCGACCTGCTCGCCCTCGGTGACGCACCGGACCTCGACACGGTGCTCGAGCGCATCGTTCGGGCGGCGCGCCGCCAGGTCTCGGCTCGATATGGCGCCATCGGAGTGCCCGACGGGCGCGGCGGTTTCGCGCGCTTCGTGACCTCGGGGATCAGTGAGCGGGTTGCGGCGACGATCGGCGAGCTGCCGCGTACGCACGGCGTGCTCGGCGCGCTGCTCGAGGAAGGCCCGATCCTCCTCGACGATATCCGGCAGCATCCCCGCTTCTCGTACTACCCCGCGCACCATCCGACCCTCACCGACTTCCTCGGCGTCCCGATCAGGCACCGGGGCGCGGTCCTCGGCAACCTGTTCGTCAGTGGACATCACTCCGGCCACTTCACGAGAACCGACGCCCGCCGGCTGGAAACCCTTGCGGCCTATGCGGGTGTGGCGATCGCGAATGCCGAGCTGTACGCCCGGTCGCAACGGCTCGCCGTCGTCGAGGAGCGGAACCGCGTCGCGCGTGAGCTGCACGATGCCGCGACGCAGACGCTGTTCAGCCTGGTGCTCGCCGCCAGGGCTGCGGCGCTTTCGACCCGCGACCATGAGGCGCGCGACACCCTCCTGGGATTCGAGCGGCGAACCACGTCCGCCCTGCAGGAGCTGCGGGGACTGGTGCACGCACTCCGCCCCAAGAGCCTCGAACGTGACGGCCTCGCAGCCACGCTCGCCGACTACGCCGAGGCATTGCGCACCAGCGGCGCGCGCATCGTCGTCGATGCGGCGGAAGGCATCCAACTCCCGCTGGAAACCGAACACGCGTTGCTGCGCATCGCACAGGAAGCACTCAACAACGCGATGCGTCACGCACCCGAATCGTCAGTGCACGTGACCCTGCGCGCGAGCGCGACGACGGTGAGCTTGCGCATTCGCGACGACGGCCCAGGATTCGATGTGCGTGCGGTGCCGCGCACCCGGCTCGGGATGGGGCTTGCATCCATGCGCGAACGCGCTCAGGAAATCGGCGCGCGCCTCGAGATCCGCACCAGTCCGGGCCGCGGCACGACCGTCACCGCGACACTCCCCAGGAAGTGAGAATGAGCAATGAGGAGATGACTGCGCCCATTCGCCTCCTCATCGTCGACGATCACTCGGTCGTCCGCGAGGGGCTCCGGGCGTTTCTGCGCCTGCAGGACGGCATCGAGGTGGTTGGTGAGGCCGCCGGCGCGGACGACGCTCTCGGCGTCGCCAGCACATCGGCGCCCGATGTCGTCCTCCTCGACCTGGTCATGCCCGGGGGTGGCGGGATCGGGGCGATCCGCCGCCTGCTCGAGGTTGCGCCCGGAGTGCGAGTGCTCGTGCTCACCAGCTTCGCGGACAACTCGCAGATCTTTGCGGCGTTCGCGGCCGGCGCGGCCGGTTATCTGCTCAAGGACGTCGACCCGCAGGCCCTCGCCGACGGAATCCGGGATGTGCACGCCGGGCGTCCGGCACTCGATCCCTCGGTCGCGGCACGGCTCATGCGCCGCGGTGGCTCGCCGCAGCCCGCGCACGGCGATCTCACCGCTCGCGAGCGCGACGTGCTCCGGCTGGTCGTCGAAGGCCTTGCCAACAAACAGATCGCGCAGCGTCTCGGTATCGGCGAGAAGACCATCAAGACGCACGTGAGCCGCGTCCTTGCCAAGCTCGGCGTGGAAGACCGGACTCAGGCGGCAGTCCTCGCCATCCGCGAGGGCCTGGTCAACTGACCGTCCGCCGAATGGCGGACCCGCATCTGCGGCATCCGGCGGACGCGCTCGGCCCGTGGCGCGCGCAGGATTGAGCTCATGGGAACACTGAACGGAACGACCGTGATGATCACCGGCGCCTCACGAGGCCTTGGTCGGGCGCTGGCTCGAGCCGCGGCGCGCGAGGGCGCAACACTTGCGATCTGCGCCCGTGGAGGAGAGGCCCTCGAAGCCGTCGCAGAAGAATGCCGCGCGCTCAACGTCGAAGTCCTTGCGGTGCTCGCCGATCTCGCCGACGCAACCGACGTCGAGCGCTTCGCGGCCACCGCGCTGGAGCGCTTCGGGGGCGTCGACGTTCTCGTGAACAACGCCGCCGAGCTCGGCCCGCTGCCGTTGCCCCAGCTCACCGATGCGCCGTCGAGCGCGCTGGAGCACGTCCTGCAGGCGAATGTCCTCGGACCCCTGCGCCTCACCCAGGCGGTCATCGGCGGGATGCTGCTTCGCAACCGCGGGTTGGTCGTCAACATCAGCACCGACGCGGCGCTGATCGGGTTCGAGGGCCTCGGCCTCTACAGCGCCTCCAAAGCGGCGCTCGATGCCCTGACCAGGAGTTGGTCGGCGGAGCTGCAGCGAACCCAGGTTCGCGTGATCAGCGTCGACCCCGGTGACATGCATACGGCGATGCACATGGCCGCGGACCCGGAGGCCAACCCGGCGGACCTGCTCCGCCCTGAGGACGTGGCCGAGCGGCTGCTCACGCTGCTGGTCGGACGCCTTCCCGCGGCAGATCGGATCGAAGCGGCGAACCTGGCATGATCTCCCCGCCTCGCGAGCTGCGCGCGTCCCTTCCGGCCGAGTTGCGGGGCATGCGTCGCGACGGCGCGCGGCTCTGCGTGGTCGAACGCGAGTCGGGTCGGATCACTCACACCTCGGTCGCTCACCTCGGCGAGCACCTCGCGTCTGGGGATCTGCTCGTCGTCAACTCGAGCCGGACGCTGCCGGCTGCGTTGCGGGTGGATCGAGACGGTGCTGGACAGGTGCAGCTTCGCCCCGGCGCGCTCCGCGACAGCGAGTGGGACGCGCTCGCGGTGGAAACCGCGCCGCCGCACCGCAACGTCCCACTCGAACCCGGCGAGACCTTGCGCGCCCCGGGCGGCCTCAGCTTCCGCGTCCTCGAACCGCGGGCCGACGCGCCGCTCCTGTGGCGCATGGTTGTCGAAAGCGGCAACCCGGTGCAGACACTGCTGAGTGCCGGCGAGCCGATCCGCTACTCATACGTGCCCGACGCGGTTCCTCTCGAGCACTATCAGACGGTCTACGCGGGTGCTCCCGGCTCGGTCGAGACGCCGTCAGCGGGGCGCCACCTGACCTGGGAGCTGCTCAGCGACCTGCGCCGGCACGGGGTCGACGTGACCGACATCGTTCTCCACTGCGGGCTGAGCTCGTTTCAGGACGACGACGTCGACATCGACAAGCCGCTCATCGAGGAGCGCTTCGCGGTCCGTCAGGACGCCGCCGACCGCATCAACCGGGCGTCACGGGTGATCGCCGTCGGCACCAGCGTCATCCGCACCCTGGAGACCGCGGTTGATGCCGTCGGTCAGGTACAGCCGATGCATGGTTGGACCCGGCTGGTCATCACGCCGCACACACGACTGCGCGTCGTCGACGCGCTGCTCACCGGACTGCACGAGCCTCCTGCAACGCACCTCGACATGCTCGGCGCGCTCCTCGACAACCGGCTGCTGGAACGCGCCTATGCCGAGGTGCGCGAGCGCCGGTACCTCTGGCACGAGTTCGGCGACGCCATGCTCATCCTGTAGAGCCCTTGTGGGTGGCGGGTCTCGCCTGACATGATCCCGGCGGCCCCGCCGGCGGCCTCCGCGTCATCCAAGGGAACGAGCAATGTCTGAGGTCCTCATCCTCGAATTCGAAGGCTTTGGTGCCGAAACCTATGACCAGGTCAACGAGACCCTGGGCATCAACGTGAAGTCTGGCGAGGGCGACTGGCCCGCCGGTCTGCACACGCATCTGGCGGGTCCCACTGAGGGTGGCGGCTGGATCGTGGTCGAGGTCTGGGAGACCCAGGAAGACCAGGACGCCTTCATGCAGTCGCAACTCGGCCCCGCGCTGGGCAAGGCCGGTGTCACCGGCCGCCCCAAGCGCGCGGAATGGACCAAAGCCCACGCGCATCACACGCCGAAGAAGCCCTCCGCGAAGGCCAAGTAGCCACCGCCGTCTCCTCGAGCCGTCGCGCCTGAGGCTGGGAAGGGCGTGTGCGGAGGCGGGCACGCGGTCGGGACGCCTTCGCCGTCCCGCCGCTCGCTCTCGCCGGGATGTTAATCCCGGCTCCGAGACGGCCCGCCTCCGCACACGCCCTTCCCAGCCTTGGGGCCCGCCTGCGCACCGCCGTTCCCGGCCTTCGGCGCCGCGGCAGGGCGATGCTACGCTCACGCCTTGCGCAGCGCCTACGCGCGTGCACCAACCAATGATGAGGACTCGCGAATGGCGGTAAGCACCCGGGGCACGAAGTCGTCGAAAACGCGGTCGCGCACCACCGCCGGTCGCGGCGGCTCCAAGCGGAGCGTCGCCGTACGGCCTCGCGCGCACAAATGGGTGTATCGCTTCGACGAAGGCAGTGCCTCGATGCGCGACCTGCTCGGCGGCAAGGGCGCGGGCGTTGCGGAGATGACGCGCGCGGGACTCCCGGTCCCGCCCGGCTTCACGATCACGACCGAGGCATGCAACGCCTTCTACGCGCGCGGTGCGAAGTTCCCGGAGGGGCTGTGGGAGCAGGTCGAGAAGTCGCTCAAGGTCGTCGAAAAGGCCACCGGCAAGGGTTTTGGCGACCCGCGCAATCCGCTGCTCGTCAGCGTTCGCAGCGGGGCGAAGTTCTCCATGCCGGGAATGATGGACACTGTGCTCAACCTCGGCCTCAATTCGGCGACGCTCGAGGGACTCGCGAAGCTCACCAATGACCGTCGTTTCGCGCTCGATGCGCACCGTCGGTTCATCCAGCTCTTCAGCAAGATCGTCCTCGGGATCGACGGCCAGCTGTTCGAGGATGCGCTTGACAAGATCAAGAAACGCAAGAAGGCGAAGACCGATGCCGATCTCACGGCACCGGCGCTCGATGAGCTGATCGTCGAGTACCGCGCCATCGTCAAGCGCCATTCACGCACCGGGTTCCCCGAGGACCCGATGGACCAGTTGCGTGCGGCGATCGGCGCTGTGTTCGAGTCGTGGAACAACAAGCGCGCAACCGACTATCGCAACTACAACCGCATTCCGCACGACCTCGGCACCGCGGTGAACGTGCAGTCGATGGTCTTCGGGAACATGGGTGACAACTCAGGCACCGGCGTGGCATTCACACGCGATCCCTCGACCGGCGAGAAGAAGCTGTACGGCGAGTACCTCACCAACGCCCAGGGCGAGGATGTGGTCGCCGGCATCCGCACGCCCAAGCCGATCGCCGCGATGGCGACGGATCTTCCCAAGGCGTACAAGCAGTTCGAGCAGATTGCTCGCAAGCTCGAGAAACACTACCGCGATGTGCAGGACATGGAGTTCACCATCGAGCGCGGCACGCTGTACATGCTGCAGACGCGCAGTGGCAAGCGAACCGCCGAGGCGGCGGTGAAGATCGCCGTCGACATGGTGCGCGAGCGGCTCATCACCAAGCGTGAGGCGGTGCTCCGCGTCGAACCGGGACAGGTGGATCAGCTGCTGCATCGACGCATCGATCCGAAGGCGAAGATCCACGTGCTCGCAACCGGGCTCGCCGCGTCACCGGGAGCCGCCTATGGCAAGGCGGTGTTCGACGCCGATCGCGCCGAGGAGCTGGCCAAGAAGGGCGAGAAGGTCATCCTCGTGCGCATCGAGACCAACCCGGACGACGTGCACGGCATGATCGCCGCTGAGGGCGTGCTGACCTCGCGTGGCGGCCGAACGTCGCACGCGGCGGTGGTGGCGAGAGGCATGGGCAAACCCTGCGTGGCCGGTGCCGAGACAGTTCTGGTGGACCTGGTCAAGCGCCATTTCACCGCCGGTGGCACGACGATCAAGGAAGGCGAGCCCTTCACGATCGACGGATCCACCGGCAACGTCATCGAGGGGCAGGTGCCCATGCTCGACGCGGAGATCTCCGGCGAGCTCGAGGAGATCCTGCGCTGGGCTGATTCGTTCCGGCGTCTCGAGGTGTGGGCGAACGGCGACTATCCGCACGACGCGGTGCGTGCGCGCGAGTTCGGCGCGCAGGGCATCGGGCTCTGCCGCACCGAGCACATGTTCATGCAGCAGGAACGCCTCCCCATCGTGCAGAAGATGATCCTCGCGCCCAGTGAGAAGGAGCGGCGCGTCGAGCTGGCCAAGCTGCTGCCGATGCAGCGCGATGACTTCTACGGCATCCTCAAGGCGATGCACGGATTGCCCGTGATCATCCGGCTCATCGATCCGCCGCTGCATGAGTTCCTGCCCTCGCTCGAGGAGCTGCTCGTCGAGGTCACGCGTGCGCAGGCGCTCAAGAAGCCCGAGAAGTCATACCGCGACAAGGTGCGCCTGCTCGCTGAGGTGCAGGCCCTGCATGAGCAGAACCCGATGCTGGGTCTTCGCGGTTGCCGGCTCGGTCTCCTGTTTCCCGAGATCATCGAGATGCAGACGCGCGCGATCATCGAGGCGGCGGTCGCGCTCAAGAAGGAGCGCGTGGATGTGCGCCCGGAGATCATGGTGCCGCTGGTCGGCACGCTCGAAGAGTTGCGCAGGAACTCGCGAGGTGATCGACCGCGTCGCGCAGGAGGTCTTCAGGGAAACCAGGAGCAAGGTGTCGTATCTCGTCGGCACCATGATCGAAGTCCCGCGTGCGGCACTCACCGCAGGGCAGATCGCGCAGTCCGCCGACTTCTTCTCGTTCGGCACCAACGATCTGACCCAGATGACGTTCGGTGTTTCACGTGACGATGCCGAGGGCAAATTCCTGAATCGCTATGTGGAGGACAAGGTCCTGCCGCGCAACCCGTTCGAGACCCTCGATCGCGACGGAGTCGGGCGGCTGATGCGGTTCGCGGTGGAGGAGGGGCGGGCGGTGCGTCCGTCCCTGAGCGTCGGCATCTGTGGCGAGCACGGCGGCGATGCGAACTCGATCGCACTCTGCGAGGAGTTGGGGACTCGACTACGTCTCCTGCTCACCGTTCCGCGTGCCGGCCGCACGCCTGGCGGCGGCGCATGCGCGCTTGGCGCGGGTGGAGCGGGACCGCTGAGCGATCCCGCACGCGGCTTTCCTCGCGAGGTCGAGACCGAGCGGCTTCGGCTCCGCCAATTTCGCGAGGATGACTTCGAGGCGTATCTCCGCATCATGTCCGAGCCGGAGGTCCGGCGCTACCTCGCATCCGGTGATGTGCCGAGCCGGGAGGAGACGTGGCGGTATATGGCGATGCACGCCGGCATCTGGACGATCCGCGGGTTCGGGCTCTGGGCCGTCGAGCTCAGGTCGACCGGCGAGCTGCTCGGCAGGGCTGGGGTCTGGTTTCCCGAGGGGTGGCCGGAGATCGAGGCCGGCTGGGTCATCGCTCCGGAGCACTGGGGTTCCGGGTACGCGACCGAAGCCGCCCGCGAGGCGTTGCGCCAGGCGTTCGCGACCCTGGGCGTGACCCACGTCATCAGTCTCATCCAGCCCGAGAACCTCGCCTCGCGACGCGTCGCCGAGAAGCTGGGCGGGACCGTCGACAAGACCGGCAGCTTCCGCGATCACGAAATCCTGTTCTACGGGTACACCGCGCCACCGGAATGACCTTCAACCGGTTGGTATCGCTACGCTCCACTGATATGGAGGCGATAACCGGTTGACCGAGCACGTCAGGATCCGCAAGATCGCAACTCGAAACGGTCGTCCCGAGATGCTCGATGACGGTCACGTCGTCGAGGGTGATGAGCTGTCGCCGCCGACACCCGGAATGCCCTATGCGGTGCGCCGGACCGTGACCGAACACGAGGACGCGCCGGACGTGTTCGCAACATCGCCGGTGCGCGCCGTGATCACCGAGCAGCTTGGCGGCATCGTGTTGCTCACCGACAACTCGAAGTATGCGATAGAGGTCGTAGGACGCTAGCCCACCGGTAACGGATCCCCGGCGATTCCCCACGTGATATAGCGTTTCGCCTACTCTTCATGGTGATGTCCTGGCCGCAGACACCCATGCCCATAGCCACCACTACCGCGCCGGGTGCCGAGCCATACCTTCCCGTTGAGGAGGTGGCGCAAAGGCTGGATCTCCCGCTCGGCATCCTGCTTCGACGCGTCGAAGCAGGCGACGTCCCCTCGCGCCGGGAGGAAGGTCCCGACGGCGTGCGGTACCTGGTTCGCCTCGGCGACCTCGGCATCGAAAGCGCGGCGATGGACGCCATGAGTGCTCAGGCCCCGCCACCCCCACCGATCGCGGCGAACGGCGTTGAACCGGTCGATCTGCTCCCCACCGTCGATGTGGTCGGCACCGCACAGGCCTCGTCATGGCCGGACAAGGTGGTTCCGCCGCCGGCTGAGGAGCTCGCCGCGGAGGCACAGACCGCCCATGGTCGCGGCGGATCGATGATCGAGATCGGCTCGAACGAGCCCCGTCGCGATGTGGCCTCGATGACCTCGCTCGATCCGCGCGAGCTCGTCGCCGGTCTGCTCGACCGCTGGGAGCGGACCCTGGAGCAGCGCATCTACTCCGAGCAGCGGCAACGCTTCGAGGCAGAGCTGAATTCCCGTCAGAACCTGGTCAAGCAACTGCAGCTGGAGTTGCAGACCGCCCGCGCCGAGCACGCGGCGGCCCAGGCAGAGAAGGATCGCCGCCTCGCCGATCGCGATCGTCGCATCAGCGATCTCGAGGCCGGCTCGCCCGATCGCGAGGACGTCGCGGGCAGGCGCCGCCGCTGGTTCTTCACCCGCTAGGAAGCGGTCGAGGCTGGCGGGCCATGGCTGGGGACGCTGTTGCGGAGGTCAAGTCGCGGCTTGATCTTGTCGAGATCATCGGGGGCTACGTCACCCTGCATCGAGCTGGGCGGGAGCTGACCGGGCTGTGCCCGTTTCATGCCGAGAAGACGCCGTCATTTGCCGTGAACGCGGAGCGCCAGCTCTGGTTCTGCCATGGCTGCGGCAAGGGAGGCGACCTCTTCCACTTCATCCAGCAGATCGAGCGGATCGACTTCCGTCAGGCGCTGGAGATGCTCGCCGACCGCGCCGGCGTCGAGCTGGAGAGCGGGCCGAACGCGGACCGCGGCGCCGGGCGGAAGCGCCGGCGATCGATCGAGCTCAACGGCAAGGCGCAGGCGTACTACCAGCACGTGCTCTGGGCCACCGAAGCCGGCGAACGCGGTCGGGCCCTGCTCGGTGACCGCGGTGTGGAGGAGCAACTGGCGCGTCGATTCGGCGTCGGGTTCGCCCCGGCGGGCGGCGCCGGCGAGGACGCGCTGGCGCGCTATCTGACCGGCAAGGGCGGGGCGACCGTCGACGAGGTCGTCGAGGCAGGGCTCGCGCACCCGCCGGGCAGGGGCAGGACGCGTGATCGCTTCCGGGATCGCCTCGTGTTCCCCATCCGTGACGAACGAGGCGAGGTGCTCGGCTTTGGCGCCCGAGCGCTCGGTGACGCCAAGCCCAAGTACCTGAACAGCCCGGACTCCGCCGCGTATCACAAGTCGGCGGCAATCTTCGGCATCGATCTGGCCCGAACGGCAATCGCCGCCAAGCACGCGGCGGTGATCGTGGAGGGGTATTTCGACGTCATCGCGGCCCATGTGGCGGGCGTCGAGCACACCGTCGCGAGCAGCGGGACCGCGCTCACCCGCGAGCAGGTGCACAGCCTGGGCCGGATCGCGGAGACGCTCATCCTCTGCTTCGACGGCGACGAGGCCGGACGGGTTGCGGCAACCCGAGCCGTGGACGTCATCGCGGCCGAGGGCATCCAGGCGCGGATCTGCCGGCTTCCGGCGGCATTCAAGGATCCCGACGAGCTGGTCCGCAGCGATCCTGCCGCGTTCGCCCAGGCGATCGAGGAATCACCCCCGGCGTGGCAGGTGCTGCTCGACGCCGCCCTTGCGGCCGGCGAGGGTGGCAGCGTCGATGCGCGGCGTGCGGCGGCGGAGCGAGCGGTGTCAGTGCTTGCGCGCATCCCGGAGGCGACCACACGCGAGCTGTATCTCCAGCAGGCTGCCCGGCGCCTGGACATCCAGGCGCGGTCACTGAGCACCGACCTTGCGAACTCGATGCGTGATGGAGCACGCCGGCCCGCCAGGATCCGTGTTGCCGCTCCAACCGAGACCGCCTCGGACGCCGCAGATGAATCCGAGCCGGTCGAAGCGGAGGAGCCGATGCCGACCTGGGAGGCGCAACTGGCGCGCGTGGTGATGATCCGGCCGGAGCTTGCGGCCGCGCTCAGGTCGGATAGCGGCCTCGGACCCGACGAGTTCACCAACCCGACCGCCCGGCGCATCTACGACGCCGCGTCCAGCGACCCCGCCGGATTCACCCTGCGCCGGCTCAGCGGGGGCGACCAGCGTCGTGCGGCCGGGCTCCTGGTCCGGGAGGTGCCGGAGTTCGCCGACGAGGCCGAGCCACAGGCGATCAAGCAGCTGATGGCCGACTGCGTTCGGCTCATCCACGAGGAGAGCGTGCGGCGGGCGCTGGTGAGCATCTCGACCGAGATGCACCGTGCCAGGGACGAGGGTCGCACCGAGGACGCCGACGCGCTCGCAGCCAAGCTGAGCCGGCTCGCGGCCGATGCGCCCCATCTCCGCCGCACCCTGGCGGTCCACTGAGCGGGGCACCATACGCGCGAGCGGACGCGCATGTTTGATCCGAGGGTTCCCGAGCCACCATCTTGCTCGTGCCCGCGTGGATCTTTTCCCTGTCCGATCGCCCGAATTGGAACACGCAGACGGCTTCCACAATTATTGTGAGCACTGTCGTTCGTACCATCGTCCGGCGGACCTCGCAGAGCGGGCGTCAGCCTGCGCCGCATGAGACAGAGTTGAGATGACTGCAGCCACCACCACCGCCCGATCCAGAGCAGCCACCCTGCCGCCGCCCTCCGGCGCCGATCTGCTGGTCTCCGCTGCCGAAGCGCTGATCATCAAGGGCAAGGACCACGGTTACCTCACGCCCGATGACATCCTCGCCGCCTTTCCGGAGATCGATGTCGAGCCCGATCATCTCGAACGGATCTTCCACGTCTTCCGCGAGATGGGGATCGAGGTCAGTGATGGGGACAAGGACTTCGAGACCGTCGACGAGATCGACGAGGAGCTCATCGCCAAGGCCGAGGCGATCGATTCCGTCTCCCTCGACGACCCGGTTCGCATGTACCTCAAGGAGATCGGCCGCGTCGCGCTCCTCAAGGCCGAGCAGGAGGTCCACTACGCAAAGCTGATCGAGCAGGGTGACGAAGAGGCGAAGAACCAGCTCACCGAAGCCAACCTGCGTCTTGTGGTCAGCATTGCCAAGAAGTACATCGGCCGCGGCATGTCCTTCCTGGACCTGATCCAGGAAGGCAACATGGGGCTGATTCGCGCCGTCGAGAAGTTCGACTACCACAAGGGCTACAAGTTCTCGACGTACGCGACGTGGTGGATTCGCCAGGCGATCACGCGTGCGATTGCCGACCAGGCACGGACCATCCGCATTCCGGTGCACATGGTCGAGACCATCAACAAGCTCGTCCGCGTATCGCGCCGGCTGCTCCAGGAGTTGGGTCGCGAGCCCAACGACGAGGAGATCGCCGAGGAGATGGGGATCACGCCGGAGAAGGTTCGCGAGATCACCAAGGTCTCGCAGGACCCGGTCTCGCTGGAAACGCCGATCGGCGAGGAAGAGGATTCGCACCTCGGTGACTTTGTCGAGGACAAGGAGGCGACGGCGCCGTCCGACGCGGCGTCGCTGACCATGCTGCGCACCGAGGTCGAGGACATTCTCGACACGCTCACGCCGCGTGAACGGCGCGTGCTCCAGCTCCGATTCGGCCTCATCGACGGCCATCAGCGCACGCTCGAAGAGGTGGGCAAGCGCTTTGGCGTCACCCGCGAACGCATTCGCCAGATCGAGGCGAAAGCGCTGCGCAAGCTGCGCCATCCGTCGCGTTCCAAGAAGCTGAAGGACTACCTCGAGTAGACGGCGCGGCTCGGTCGCCGGCGGGTGACGAATCGTGCTCCTGAGGGCACGGTGCGTCACGGCAGGTAGACTTGAAGTCATGATCCGGGTTAGCTCAGCGGTAGAGCAGGCGGCTGTTAACCGCAAGGCCACTGGTTCGAATCCAGTACCCGGAGCGTCGACGTCCCACTAGCAGCACGCGGCATCGCCCGAGGCGGCGCCGTATATGAGGAACACGGGATGACCGAGACCGCATCGCGGCCGGGCACCACGCCCGCTGTCGCGACCCTGACCGCGCCCGACACGGAGGGCGTTGCCCCGACCGATTCGACACCGACACCCCCGACGTGGGCGTGGCCCCTGTCGGTACCGACTTCGGATTCACCCGAGGGCGAGATGGCGCACGGCGACGGCGATGAGGAGCGCGTGATCGACGGGAGTCCGGCGCCTCCGCCGGTCGAGACCCTCGAGCCGGACCCCACCGAGGTCACCGTGGTCGCGGCGATCACGACGCCCGAGAAAGCGCTGCCCAAGGTGAGCTCGTTCGGGCCGCCAGGAAAACGGCGCTCGGCCATGGCGATCGTCCTGCTTTCGATCGTCACGCTCGGCGTGTACAGCCTCATCTGGCACCAGCGTGTCAACCGCGAGGTCGGCAACTTCGATCCCCGCATGCATGTGATCCCGGGACGTTCGACGCTTGCGGTCGCAATCCCGTGGGCGCTCGGATGGCTGGTGAGCATCGCCGGTGCGGTCCGCATCGTGCTTGCCGTCGCCAACGTGACGCTGCCGTTCGACCCGCACTTCACCGTCCTCCAGGCCTACGCGCTGCTCGGCGGTTTCGTGCTGATTCCGTACCTCGAGCTGGTGCTGCCATTCAGCGCGGTGGCGATGGTGATGACCCTGGAGCGCGTGCGCATCGTCGAGGATCGGATGCTGCGCACCACCGATGTGCAGCTGCGCCCGACACGCGCAATCCTCTGGATGCTGCTGCCGGTTGCGGGCGGTCTGATTCTCATGACAATCATCCAGCGGCGTCTCAACCGCGCCTGGGAGGACGACATGGCGACTGCACCCGCGGTACGCCCGACAGTGCGGGTGGCTCCGAGCTGACCGTCACTGCCGCCACCTCGCCCACTCTCGTGTGCCGGTTGCGACGGGCTGCACTAGACTAACCGGTCGCGGTGGCTGTTTCGATCGCCTGTATTTCCGGCAAAGGCGGGGTGGGGAAAACGACCACCTGCGCCTCCCTGGCGGCCGTGTTCGCCGAGCGCGGACGGCGCGTGCTTGCCGTCGACATGGATCCGCAGTCCAATCTCACGTCCGGACTCGGGTTCAACCCGTACTCGCTCACGCACACCGTCGCTGACGCGATACTCGAGCCCGAACAGTCGGTCGATGAGTTGATCGTCCGCACCAAATGGCCGGGTCTGCACCTGCTGCCCGCCAATCCAGACCTGAGCGCTGTCGAGGCGGGCCTGCCGACCACGCTTGATGCAGAGACGCGCCTTCGTCGCGCGCTGGATCGCGACTGCCGGGACTACGATTTCATCCTCTTCGACACGCCCCCGAGCTTTGCGTTCCACACCATCAGCGTCCTTGCGGCCACGGATTTCATCGTGATACCGATGCAGATGTCCGGGTACGCGGTGAAGGGGCTCAAGGAGACGCTGCGTTCCGTGCATCATGTGCGTCAGGAGTTGAACCCGGACCTGCGCGTGCTCGGGTTGCTGCCGACATTCGTGGTGATGCGCACCCGCTTCTCTCGAGATCTGCTCGAGGGATTGCGCGCGATTCCGAATCTTCGTGTGTTCAACACGGTCATCAAGGTGACCGTGCGTCTGCAGGAGTCGGCCCTCGCCGGCGAACCGGTGACGGTGATGGCGCCCTCCTCGGAGGCGGCCGCGGCGTATCGCTCGTTCGCCGACGAGGTGCTGGCCGCGCTCATCGCCGAGGGTGAGCGCGGTGCCTGAGGTCCGCTCATCGCGTCGCCGGCGAAGCGTCGCGGTCGCCCCAGCCCTGCTCGACCCGGCCGAGCTGCCGGAGGACGCTCCCGGACGCGTGAAATTGATCACCATCGAAGCGCCCGCCGATAGGGTCGACCCCCCTGCACCGGTCCCGCCGACGATTGCGCGCTCGCCGTCGCTGCTCTCGGCGGGAGACGGGTGGATCCCGGTCGCCGTCGCCGGGGTCGTGATCGTGGTCATCTTCGTCGTGGGGATGCTCCTGACCCATTCCTGACTCAGCGCGACCGCAGTTACACAGGTTTGTGTTACTCTCGGAAGGTGCAGACCGAGCCCGAGCGTGCAGTTGGTGAGGCAGAACTCCTGGCCCGCGCGCTCGGTGGTTCGTCGCCGGCGGCTGACCTGAGCGCCGTGGCCAATCGGGTCGCAAGGATTCCCTGGTGGGAGCGCCGGGCGCTCGACGCCTCGGGTCTGATGCGCGAGCACGGGGTCCCGCGGGAGCGGGCAGAGCGCCTCGCCGCGATGTGGGAGCTGGCCGAGCGCTGGACCGACGACGACCGCCCGGCGATCGGGTCACCGCGCGACGCGCTGCTCATGCTCGACGGGCTGCGCAGCGCGCGGCGAGAGCAGGTCGTCGTGCTCCTGCTGGACGCGCGTCACCGGCCGATCAGGCTCGAGACGGTTGCGGTCGGTACCATCAATGCGTCGCGGCTGCAACCCCGCGACGTCTTCGGTCCGGCGCTGCGCAGCGACGCGGTTGCGGTCATCATCGGCCACAACCACCCGAGCGGTGACCCCGCGCCGAGCCGCGCGGATCGCGTGGTCACGGCCGCACTCCGCAGTGCCGGTGCGCTGCTCGGCGTTCCGGTGCTCGATCACCTGATCGTCGCCCGGCGCGGCCATCACTCGTTCCGAGAGACCGAGAGCTGGGACGAGGCCGCCTGACCGTCAGCCGAACGCGTTCTCGCCGGTCAACTCCTTCCCGATGATGAGCGTGTGCACCTCCTCGGTGCCCTCGTAGGTGAGCACCGACTCGAGGTTGGCCATGTGCCGCGAGACCGGGTACTCGAGCGTGATGCCGTTGGCGCCGAGGATGGTGCGCGCACTGCGCGCGATGTCGAGCGCGGCGCGCACGTTGGCCCGCTTGGTGATCGACACCTGCACCGGGTGCAGGCGGCCCTCATCCTTGAGCGTGCCAAGGCGGTGCGCGAGCAGGCGGCCCTGAACGATCGAGGTCGCCATGTTGGCGAGCTTCTGCTGGGTCAGCTGCATCGCCCCGATCGGTTTGCCGAATGCGCGCCGGGTCTTGCTGTACTCGAGCGCCGACTCGAAGCAGGCTCGCGCGGCACCCATCGCTCCCCAGCCGATCCCGAAGCGCGCCTCGTTGAGGCAGGACAGCGGTCCGCGCATGCCGGTGACCCCGGGGAGGACGGCGCTCTCCGGGAGGCGCACCGAGTCGAACGACAGCTCCGAGGTCACCGACGCCCGCAGCGACAGCTTGTTGTGCACGTCGGACGTGGTGAAGCCGCGCATCCCTCGCTCCACGAGAAATCCGCGAACCCCGCATCGGTCGTCGCCCATACGACGGCGACGTCGGCCATCGAGCCGTTGGTGATCCACATCTTGGTGCCGTCGAGGATCCAGTCACCACCGTCGCGTCGTGCCGAGGTGCGCATCGACGAGGATCGGAGCCCGCATCCGGCTCGGTGAGCCCGAAGCAGCCGATCGCCCGTCCCGCGGCCATCTCGGGAAGCCAGCGGGCCCTCTGCTCCTCGCTCCCGAACTTCCAGATCGGAAACATGGCGAGCGAGCCCTGCACCGAGACGAACGACCGCAACCCGCTGTCACCGGCCTCGAGCTCCTCGGACGCGACCCCGTAGGCGATCGCCGACGTGCCCGCACATCCGTAGCCCTGCAGATGCATACCCAGCAGCCCGAGTCTCGGCGACCTCCGGGATCAGCTCACGGGGGAAGGTGCCGGCTTCGAAGTGCTCCGGGATGACCGGCAGCGCGCGCTCGCGCACGAAGGCGCGCACGGTGTCGCGGATGAGGCGCTCGTCGTCGCCGAGCAGGTCGTCGACGGCGAAGAGATCGGTGGGGACCAGCGCGCGAGTTCGGGGAGCGCGTTCGGTGACGGCCATGCGCTCAAGCGTACCCGGTGTGAGTGGAGGGGACCCTGGCGGAGGCTGAATGGTCCGGTTTGAAGCCGGAGCCGGAGTCCCCTCCACTCACTGGCTACGCGGCGACCGTCATGCCGGCATCGACGAGCTGGCGGCGCAGCACTTCGCCGTTCGCGAAGCCGACGTTGATGTCGGTCACCTGACCCGACGGGTCGAGCACGATCGTGGTCGGGAGGGACATGACCCGGTAGCGACGCGCCAGCTCGGGCTCGACGGCGATGTCGATCTCCCGGATCGCGATCCCCGGGTCGATCCCGGCGGCGAGGGAGCGCAGCGCGGGCCGCTGGGCGGTATGGCAGATGGTGCAGGACTCGCCGGTGAAGTACAGGATCGACGGCAGCTCACCGCGCCCACCGGCCGTCTCGACGACACTGCCGAGAAGCTCGCGCTGTCCGCCCTTCTGGATCCGCAGCACCACCGCCACGCCACCGATCGCGACGAGGGCGATCAGCGGTGCCAGGAGGAGGATCATCGCGCCGGTTCGCGGGAGAGCGGCAGCAGCCCGACCCGAACCAGCTGGGCATACACGATGCAGCCGACGCAGATGTTGAAGGCGAAGTTGAGGAACGCCAGGGCGGCCACGATCCAGGCGAGCACCCAGGCGACGAGCAGGATGCCGGTGAATACGAAGACGCTTGCCGCCGCAAGGAACACCCCGCCGACCAGTTGCGCGAACCGGTGCGGCGCCGGGTCCTCCTGGACGACCCTCGGCTTCACCATGCCGGACGGCTTGAGCCAGCCCAGGTAGAGCAGCCGGGGCACGTTGAGCGACGGCGACGCCACCGCCGCCAGCATCATCACCGCGAGCACGGGGAGTACCCACGCGATCGGGTGATACGCCAGGCCCACGACGTACGCGACGACGATGACGCTCATCAGGATCGCCTGGTTGACCTTGAGAACGCTGCGATCGAAGGGAACGATTGCCATGGCCTAGAAATCATACCGCGTAGGTCAGGTATTACACGGGCGTCCGGCCGGGGCTGCGACGTGCCAGAGTTCGCGTCGCCCGGCCTCGAGTTGATGGAGGTATCCGTGACCCCGGAAGGACCTGCCCGGATCGACCTCGGTGACGTCCGCGTCGGCGCCGGCTACGAGCTCGCTCGTGGCGACGAGCGGCATCGCACCGCCGAGTTGAAGCGATCGCGGCGGATTCACCTCGGCGAGACGCTCGCGCTGGTGTTCGAGAACCGCGACACGATCCGGTCCACCCTCGAGGAGGCGCTGCGCACCGAACGCATCGATGACCCCGATCGTGTCGGGGTCGAGCTCGCCGCGTTCAACGGGGTGGTGCCGGAACCCGGTCAGCTCCTGGCACTCCTCTTTCTCGAGGTGGCCGACCCCGCCGACCTCTCGGCTGCGGCGGCGCACCTCGAGGGCATCGAGCATGCGGTGTTCATCGAGGTCGGCGGGACGCGGGTTCGCGGCGTCCCCGAGGTGGTGTCACCGCCCGGCGAAAGCGCCGCGGCTCATCTGCTGCGGTTCGCCCTCGAGCCGGAACAGCGCGCCGCCATCGCCGGCGGTTCGGCGATCGTCGTCGGGACCGAGCATTCGCATCTCACGGTGGACGTACAGCTCGACGATGATCAGCGTCGGGCGGTCGCCGCAGACCTCTGAGGCGCGCGCGGATTCAGCTGCGGCTCGCCGTGCTCCGGAGCGCGACTTCCTGGTACACCTCCGCGGTCAGGGCGGCGGTGCGGGCCCATGCGTACCCGGACGCCCGGTCCACCCCGGCATGGCGCATGCGTGCTGCGCGGACCGGCTCGTCGAGGACCGATTCGATCGCGGCGGCGAGCGCGACCGGGTCTCTCGGAGGGACCAGAACGGCCACGTCGAGCGTCAGGCGCGGGAGGTTCCCCACCGCCGTGGCGACGAGCGGTGCCGCCGAGGCCATCGCCTCGAGGGCCGTCAGCCCGAAGCCCTCATGCGTCGACGGCAGGACCACCACCGCAGCCTGCCGGTACAGCGAGGCGAGATCGGTGTCGTCGACCGGTCCGCACAACACGATGCGCACGTGCCTCCGCCACGCGTCGGCGGCCAGGCGATCGGCCTCGGGTCCGAGGGCACCCACCAGCCCCAGGAGGCCGCCGCCCGGCAGCCGCGCCATCGCTTCGAGCAGCGTGTCGAGCCCCTTGCGTGGATCGCGCCAACGCAGGCTTCCCACCCAGAGGACGTAGGGCTCGTCGAGGCCGAGGGCTTCGGCGACCCGGGCATCGCGAAGCTTCGGCCGTGACGAGAACACCGGCCCCACGCCGAGGGGCACCACGTGGATGCGAGCCGGGTCGAGATGGAGCAGGTCGACGGCGTCCTGCCTGGTGGACTCGCTCACGGCGATGACCGCTGCGCAGGATCGGATGACCGGGGCCAGCAGCGATCCGAACAGGCGGTGCGCGGAGTCCCCTCGCCACATCTCCACGTCGTGCAGGGTCACGACCTGACGGGACCCGGGGAAGCCGACGACCGGTTCGCCGCTGAGCCCGTGGATCAGGTGCGGATGCCAGGTCATCGCATCGGAGAGGACGTGTGGCTGGGCGCGAACGAAGCGCGCGGGCCGTGCCTCGCTCCACGGAGGTGAGGGTGGGATCGAGGGCATGACCTCGATGCCCGGCACATCGCGCAGGGCTTCGATCAGCTGTTTCGCGTAGCGTCCGATCCCGGCGTCGCGCCGCCCGTCCGCAAGACAGCTCGCCTCGAGCAGCACGCGAAGCGGTCTCTGCATCGAGGCGTTGTAGCAGGCTCGGTCCCCGGCACCGCTGGCACAATGGGAATTGATGTCGAACTCGCGTTCCCTCATGCCGTTCACCGCCCTTGTCGGCCAGGAGGCGATGAAGACCGCGCTGGTCCTCAACGCCATCAACCCCGGCATCGGCGGTGTCCTCATCCGCGGGCAGCGGGGAACCGCCAAATCGACGGCGGTGCGAGCCCTCGCCCGGCTCCTTCCCGAGATCGACGTCATCGTCGGCTGCCGCTACCGCTGCGACCCGGAGGCGCCTGCGACCTGGTGCGACGACTGCCGCGCCCGCGTCGCCGCCGGCAGGCCGACCGTCGTCGAGCGCCGCCGGATGCGAGTGGTGGAGCTGCCCGTCAACGCCTCCGAGGACCGCGTCGTCGGCACCATCGACACCGAGGCGGCGATCAAGCTCGGGGAGCGTCGCTTCGAGCCCGGGCTGCTCGCCGACGCCAACCGGGGGATCCTCTACGTGGACGAGGTGAACCTGCTCGACGACCACATCGTCGACGTCCTCCTCGACGCTGCCGCCATGGGCTGGAATGTCGTCGAACGCGAGGGGATCTCGTTCTCGCATCCGTCGCGATTCATCCTGGTCGGCACCATGAACCCGGAGGAGGGCGACCTCCGTCCGCAACTTCTCGATCGATTCGGCCTGTGCGTCGACATCACCGGGCTCCGCGACCTCGATGAGCGGGTGCGGATCATGGAGCGCGACTCGCAGCGGAGCCGCGACGGCGCCGGTCTCGACAGCGAGTTCCTCGACAGCGAGGACCATCTCAAGGCGGTCATCGAGGAGGCGAAGCACCTGCTGCCGCGCGTGCAGGTCCCGCCGACCATCGGGTGGTTCATCGCGCTGGTGTGCATCGACGCCGGCGCGCTCGGACACCGCGCCGACATCGTGGTGAGCAGCGCCGCGCGGACGGTGCGCGCGTGGGACGAGGCGGAGCGGATCGTGCGCGAACGGGCGGCCGGCGTGGCCGCGCAAGCCGACCAGCGCCTCGTGGTCACCACGGCCGACGCCACCACGGCTGCCGAGCTGGCGCTGGCCCACCGCCGGAGAAGCCGTCAGGATGGCGTCTCCCAGCCTGCCGGCGCTGCCGCGGAGCGGGCCCGGGAGCGCTTCGAGGAGATCGCCCAGGAGGCCGAGGCGGCGGTGGTGTCCGAGCAGACCTCCGAGGCGGGCGACCAGCCACCCGACGATTCCGGAAGCGGCGAGGAGGGTGAGAGCCCCGGCCAGGTGCAGGGCAGCGAGCAGGCCACCCAGGCGGTGACCCGGCGGAGCGCCGAGCAGCTCTTCGAGGGCGAGATCTTCCCGGTACGCAAGATCGCGCTGCCCCGCGATCGCCGGAGCCGTTCGACGACCGGCAAGCGGAGCTCATCGAAGAGCAGCGACAAGCGGGGCCGCTACGTCCGGGCGACGCAGACCGAGAAGACCACCGACATCGCCTTCGACGCCACCATGCGAGCCGCTGCCCCGCACCAGGTCCGGCGGCGTGCCGACCGGCCCGCGGACCGGGTCGGGCCCGCGCTCCACCTGGAGCGTCAGGACCTTCGCCAGAAGGTCCGCCACCGGCGCACCGGCACCCTGATCGTCTTCGTGGTCGACGCGAGCGCATCGATGGATGCTGAGCAGCGGATGCAGGCGACCAAGGGCGCGGTACTTTCCCTGCTTCGCGACGCATACCTCCGTCGCGACAAGGTGTCCCTGGTCGTCTTCTCCGGCCGCGCGGCGAGGGTGGTGCTCCAGCCGACCTCATCCGTCGACCTCGCGGAGCAGCGCCTGCAGCGGCTCACCGTCGGCGGGACGACACCACTGACCCACGGGCTGGTCGCGGGGCTGCGCATCGTGCGCACCGAGCGCCTGCGCGACCCGAGCGTGTATCCCCTGATGGTGCTGATCAGTGATGGGCGGGGCAACATCTCGCTGTTCGGTGAGGAACCGCTCATCGAGGCGCAGCGCGTCGCCGAACAGCTCGGCGCCGACGGTGTGCACATGCTGGTCATCGAACTCGGCGCGCGACCACACGACGAAACCGATGCCCCGCGTCGGCGTCCACAGCCGGCAGCCCCTCTTCGGCGGCTACGGCTTCAATGCCTGCCGCGACCTTGCCGACCGCGCCGGGGGCGAATATCTCGGGCTCTACGACCTCTCCCAGGGGGCGATCGTCGAGGGCGTCGGAGAAGACGCTTCGAGGTCGCATGGCACAATGAATGCGATGCAGACCGGCAGAAGCGTGTTCCCGTTCACCGCGATCGTGGGACAGGACCTCATGAAACAGGCCCTCATTCTCAACGCGATCAATCCCGCCATCGGCGGTGTGCTGATTCGCGGCGAGAAGGGGACCGCGAAGTCCACGGCCGTCCGCTCGCTGACAAAACTCCTGCCAGGGCTTGACGTCGTGGCCGATTGCCGTTACGGCTGCCCACCCGACGATGCCGATCTGCAGTGCTTCGAATGCACGGTGCGTGTGGAGGGCGGAGAAACGCTGCCACGTGGGCGCCGGCGCATGCGGGTCGTCGAATTGCCCATCAACGCGTCCGAGGATCGCGTCGTCGGTGCGATCGACATCGAGGCGGCGATCAAACGCGGCGAGAAGGAATTCGAGCCGGGTGTGCTCGCCGAGGCAAACCGCAACATCCTCTACGTCGACGAGGTCAACCTCCTCGACGATCACATCGTCGATGTGCTCCTCGATGCCGCGGCGATGGGGCAGAACACCGTCGAGCGTGAGGGGGTCTCGGTGTCGCATCCGTCGCGCTTCATCCTTGTCGGCACCATGAATCCCGAGGAAGGTGAGCTCCGTCCTCAACTGCTCGACCGCTTCGGGTTGTGCGTGGACGTCGAGGGCATTCGCGACGTTCGTCAGCGCGTCGAGATCGTCGAGCGCCGCGAGGCGTTCGAGGAGGATCCCACCGAGTTTGCCGCGCGTTTCGAGCCCGCCGAGCAGGCGGAGGCGGATCGCATCGCCCGCGCGATGTCGACGCTCTCCGACGTCGTGGTGGACCGCAACATCCTCGTGGCCATCGCCGCGCTCAGCATCGAGCTGGAGGTGGACGGTCATCGCGCCGACATCGTCACGCGCAAGGCGGCGCAGGCGCTGGCCGCACATGAGGATCGCGCCGCCGTCGGCATCGACGATGTCGAGCACGTTGCACCGATGGTGCTCGCGCACCGGGTCAAGCCCGGACTCTCAGGAAGCCGCCGCGGGCTGACCGACCTTGCGGAGATCCTGCGCACCGCGCTCGACGGCGACGTCGCGCTCCAGGACTAGGCATCTCCGTGACGCATGCGTCTTGACCGGATCCGCAACTTCAGCATCATCGCGCACATCGATCATGGCAAGTCGACGCTCGCCGATCGGCTGCTCGAGGCGACCGGGACGGTGGCGATGCGGGATATGCAGGACCAGGTGCTCGACCAGCTCGACCTCGAGCGCGAACGCGGCATCACCATCAAGGCCCAGGCGGTGCGGCTCGCGTACACCGCTTCCGACGGCATCACCTACGAGCTCAACCTCATCGACACCCCGGGACATGTCGACTTCGCCTACGAGGTGTCGCGGTCCCTGGCGGCATGCGAGGGCGCGTTGCTGGTGGTCGACGCCACGCAGGGCGTCGAGGCCCAGACGCTCGCCAACGTCTACCAGGCGCTCGACAATCACCTCGAGGTCATCCCGGTCATCAACAAGATCGACCTCGCCAGCGCCGACGTGGAGCTGGTGCGGCGCGAGATCGAGGAGGTGATCGGCATCCCGGCGGATGACGCCATCCTCACCAGCGCGCGCCAGGGAATCGGCATCCACGAGATGCTCGAGGCGGTCGTCAACCGCGTTCCGCCGCCCAAAGGCGATCCGGACGGCCCGCTGCGGGCGCTGATCTTCGACGCAAGTACGACGCATACCGCGGCGTGGTCGTGTACGTGCGCATCGTCGACGGCCGCATCGCGAGCGGCATGCGCATCCGCATGATGAACAACCGGAGCGAGTTCGTCGTCGACGAGGTCGGGGTCTTCGCGCCGGCGATGGCGCCGGTCGACGAGCTGCTCTGCGGCGAGGTCGGATACTTCATCGCCTCGATCAAGAACGTTCGCGACAGCAAGGTCGGCGACACCGTCACCGATGCGGCCCATCCGACGACGCATCCGCTGCCCGGATACCGGGCGGTCACGCCGATGGTGTTCGCGGGGATCTTCCCGGTCGACCGCGACGACGTCACCGACCTCAAGGAGGCGCTGCAGCGCCTCAACCTCAACGACGCGTCGCTGGTCTTCGAGCCGGAGACCTCAGCCGCCCTGGGCTTCGGCTTTCGCTGCGGGTTCCTCGGGCTGCTGCACATGGAGATCGTGCAGGAGCGCCTCGAGCGCGAGTTCAACCTCTCGCTGATCACCACCGCGCCGACCGTCGAGTATCGGGTTCGCCTGCGCACCGGCGAGGTGGTCGCGATCGACAACCCCGACAAGCTGCCCGACGCCGTCGATGGTCGAGGCCATCGAGGAGCCGCGCACCAAGGCGACGATCATCGTGCCGAGCACCTATGTCGGGGCGATCATGGAGCTGTGCCAGGAGCGCCGCGGCGAGTTCCAGCACATGGAGTACCAACCCGGCGATCGGGTCGCGCTCACCTACGACCTGCCGCTCGGCGGAGATCATCCACGACTTCTACGACCAGCTCAAGTCGCGCAGCCGGGGCTACGCCTCGCTCGACTACGAGATGGCCGGGTTCCGCGCCGAGAACCTGGTGAAGCTCGACGTCCTGGTCGGCGGGCAGCGGGTCGACGCGCTGTGCATGATCGTCCACCGCGACCGGGCCAACGCGCACGGCCGCAAGCTGGCCGAGCGTCTGCGCAAGCTGATCCCTCGCCAGCTCTTCGAGGTGCCCATCCAGGCAGCGATCGGCGGCAAGATCATCGCCCGCGAGACCGTGTCCGCGATGCGCAAGGACGTCCTTGCCAAGTGCTACGGCGGGGACATCACCCGGAAGCGCAAGCTGCTCGAGAAGCAGCGCGAGGGCAAGAAGCGCATGAAACGGGTGGGCAACGTGGAAATTCCGCAGGAGGCATTCATGGCCGTGCTCAAGATGGACGAGCAGTAGGTGGACGCCTGATGCCTCGTCCCAATCCGCCCCGCAAACGCCCTCGCCGTCGTCCCGATTCGGTTGAGCGGGCCACGCGCGCCGAGGTCTCGCTGGCCCGGCAGACCGCGCAAGTCAAGGAGAAGAACGGCTCCTCGGATGGCAAGCAGCAGTCGAATGCCAAGCCCGCGGCCACCAAGGCACGACCGGCGCTCAAGGGTGCGGCGGCACGCGCGCAGCGGCTCAGCGAGCCCTATGTTCCGTGGGCGAAACGCTCCCTGGCGATCCTCATCGCGGTGATGGCGGTCGGCGAGTTCGTCATCGGCGCGATCACGTATTTCACGACACCCGGAAGCAAGATCAGCTTCTGGATCCTCCTGCTCGCGGTCAACGCAAGTGCCGTCGGGCCCTTGGTCGCGGTCGCAGCCGCGCTGGTCGCCGCGCAGGTCGCGAAGTACATCACCAAGGAGCAGCGATCCATGCGCTTCATGGAATCGGCGATGGTGGGCGTCACCCAGTACTTCATCTGGTTCCTCCTCTTCATCGGGCTCCTGTACCTGTTCGGGCTGGGCTCATCGGCGTCCGCGACGAGCACCGCCGCGATCAACGAACCACTCGAGGTCGTCGGTCTCGCCGCCATCGACATCGCCAGCTTCGTGGGCGCGTTCTACATCTATCCGCCGCTCTACAAGCGCATGCGTCTCAAGCCGCCGCCACCGCGCACGCCGCGGCCACCGAAGCCCGACAAGGCGACGCAGGGCCCGAAGTCGATCGTCGACAAGATGGACGACGCGCAGGCTCACAGCCAGCAGGCCAAAGACACACCCGCGTGACCACCGCATTCGACGACGTTCGCTCGCTCTACCTGCACATCCCGTTCTGCGAGCGGAAATGCGAGTACTGCGACTTCACGAGCGTCGCCGGTGCAACCGGCTCGATGGCCTACATGAACGCGCTGGTCGCCGAGGTCCGCCACCTCGGCGAATGTCTCGGCCGTCTCACCCTCGACACCGTGTTCATCGGCGGCGGGACGCCCTCGCTGGTCGAGCCTGAGCTGCTCGCCGATCTGGTGGCGACGGTGCGCGCCACGTTCTCGGTCGCCGCCGGCGCCGAGGTGACCATGGAGGCGAACCCGTCGAGCATCACCGCCGCGCGGGCGCGGGTCTGGAAGGCGGCGGGCGTGAACCGGATCAGCATCGGGGTGCAGAGCCTCGAAGCCGATGCGCTCCGCTTCCTCGGCCGGGTGCACGACGCCGATCGCGCGGTGGCCGCCGTCGCCGAGGTTCGCGAAGCCGGGTTCACCTCGATCAACTGCGACCTCATCTATGCGGTCCCCGGCCTCGGTGACAGCCGCTGGCGGCGGACCCTCGAGCGCGTGGTGGCGGCCGGACCCACGCACGTCTCCTGCTACGAGCTCACCGTCGAGCCGGGGACGCCGCTGCACACTCGCGTCCGGCGCGGCCAGGTGACGCCGGTCGAGGGAGCTCGCGCCATGCGCCAGCATCGAATCGCGGTCGATCTGCTCGGCGGCGCGGGGTACGACCAGTACGAGGTCAGCAACTTCGCGGTCGCCGGAGAGGAGTGCCGCCACAACCTCGTGTACTGGCACAACGGGTACTACGCCGCAGCCGGCGTCGGCGCCCACGGCCATCTCCCGGCGGCCGCTGCCGCGGCGATCGGGCTCGATGTCGAGGCCGGCGCGATCTCGGTGCGCCACTGGCATGGCCGGGGGATCGCAGCCTACGGACGCGCGGTACGGGCCGGGGAGTTCCCGATCACCGGGTCGGAGCCTGTCGGACCGGGGATGCGCGAGCAGGAGCGGGTGATGCTCGGGCTCCGCCTTCGCGAGGGCGTCCGCCTGGACGCGTCCCGCCTCGATGAGGCGCGTTCCCTGCAGGGGCTGGGACTCCTCGCTGTCGAGGGCGATCGTGTGCGAGCGACCGCGCGAGGCGAGGCATTGCTCAATCAGGTCACGCTCCGGCTGGTGGGCGATCGGGCTGCCTAGCTGGTAGGCTTAGCACTCAACCCTGACGAGTGCTAACGCGCCGGCGCCCCGCCGCGGCGGCACCGTCCAACTGGGCAGACGTGCAACATCCAGTCCCGCTCGATCAGCGCAAGCAGCAGATCCTCAAGGCCGTCGTCGCGGACTACACCCGCACGGGGGTCCCGGTCGGATCGGCGTCGCTTGCCGTCCACCTGGCCACCTGGTCGTCGGCGACCATTCGCAACGAGCTGGCGACGCTCAGCGAGGTGGGATACCTGATCCAGCCGCACACCTCCGCGGGCCGGGTGCCCTCGGACCTCGGCTACCGGTACTACGTCGACTTCCTCATGGATGAGGAGGACGTCCCGCCTGCCGTTCGCCGTCAGGTGGATCCGTTCTTCGCGGTGATGCCCAGCGGCATCGAGGACATCCTCGAGATCGCCGCGACCGCGCTGGCGCATGCCGCCGACGCGGTGAGCCTCGTGACCGCGCCGCGTGCCCTCGGCGTCCGGGTGAAGCACCTCGATCTGGTCAAGCTCAGCGACGCTCAGGCGCTCCTCGTCCTGGTGCTCGAGGGCAATCTCGTCCGCCAGCAGGCGCTCAACCTCACCTCGCCAACCGACCAGGGGGTGCTCAGCGCCATCGCATCCGGGCTCAATGCCGCCGTCGTCGGTCTCAATGCCGCCGACATGTCGCGACTGCCCGAGTCGGTGGGCCTGCACGCCGGTCTCGAGCGCGATCTCCTGACCCAGATCGTCGCGTTCATGACCGTCTGCGACGCCCAGCAGGACACGCTCATCCTCCACGACGGGGTGCGCAACCTCCTGCACCAGCCCGAGTTCGGCGACGTGGAGCTGCTCCAGCAGGTCATCGAGGTGGTGGAGGAGGAGCGCATGCTCGCCGCCCTGATCAGCGCCGCCGATCTCGATCACGGCATCCAGATCATGATCGGGCGCGAGAGCGGGATGGCCGAGCTGTCGCGATGCTCCCTCGTCCTCACCACCTACCGCGCCGGGGCGGAGCGGCGCGGCACCATCGGCGTGCTCGGCTCGACCCGCATGGCCTACGCGCAGGTCGGACCCCGGGTTCGCTACGTTGCCCAGCGGGTTGGTCGTGCCGTCGGGCGTGCTTTGAGCTGAGCCTGGGCATAGTGATCGGATGACCATGGACGAAAACGACATCACCGATGCGAGCCCCGCGGCGGAGCCCGAGCCGGACGGCGCCCCGAGCGAGGAGCCGGACGAGCGTGACGCTCGCTACCTTCGCCTCGCGGCGGATTTCGAGAACTTCAAGCGGCGCAAGGGTCAGGAGCTGACCGACGCGCGGCGATATGAGAGCGAGGACGCGGCGCGCGCGTTGCTTCCCGTGCTCGACAATCTTCGCCGTGCCGTCGAGCACGCCGGGGAAGCGGGCGCAGAGGAATTCTTTGTAAGCGGTCTGGAGCTCGTCGTCCGCGAGTTCGAGGCCGCCCTCGAGCGCATCGGCGTGGTTCCGGTGCCGGCGGTCGGCGAGCGCTTCGACCCGGCGATCCACGAAGCGATCGCCGCCGAGGAGTCGGACGACGTCACCGACGACACCGTGATCGACGAGCTGGTGCCCGGCTATCGGCTCCACGACCGCCTGCTCCGGCCGGCGATCGTGCGCGTGGCCCGACCACGTCAGACCTCCTCGGCAAGCTGAGCGATGGCGACCGTCAAGCGCGATTACTACGAGGTGCTCGGCGTCCAGCGTGACTGCATCCGGCGACGAGCTGAAGGTCGCGTACCGCAAGCTCGCGATGCAGTACCACCCGGATCGCAACAACGGCGACAAGGGCGCCGAGGAGCGGTTCAAGGAGGTGGGCGAGGCGTACTCGGTGCTGAGTGATCCGCAGAAGCGTCAGCGCTACGACGCCTTCGGTCACGTCGCCGACGGCGCGCAGCCCGACTTCGGCAACTTCTCCTTCGACTCCGCCTTCGATCTCTTCGACATGTTCTTCGGCGGTGGCGGTCGGCGACGCGCCCACACCGGTCCGCAGCGCGGCGACGACCTGCGCATGAACATCGAGATCTCCTTCGAGGAGGCGGTCTTCGGCGCCACGCGAACCGTCGAGGTACCGCGGGCGACGGTCTGCACCGAGTGCAACGGATCGGGCGCCAAGCCGGGCACCAGCCCGGTCCAGTGCGCGACCTGCTCGGGCAGCGGCCAGGTGCGCAGGACGATGCAGTCGATCTTCGGACAGGTCGCCAGCGTCACCCCGTGCCCGACGTGTCATGGCGAGGGTCAGGTGATTCAAGAGCCGTGCACCGTCTGCCGCGGCCAGGGACGCATCCAGGGACGCCACACGGTCGAGGTCACCATCCCCGCCGGCGTCGACGACGATGTGAACCTCCGGCTGACCGGCGAGGGCGAGCCGGGGCCACGCGGCGGACCGGCCGGCGACCTGTACCTGGGGTTCCGCGTGAAGCCGCATCCCAATCTGGTGCGGCGCGGCCAGGACCTGCTCTACGAGCTCCCGATCACCGTGACCCAGGCCGTGCTCGGCGACACCATCACGATCGACAACGTGGATGGAGAGCACCCGGTCGAGGTGCCGCCGGGGACGCAACCGGGGCGCCAGATCAAGATGCACGGGCTCGGCGTCCCGCACGTCCGCACCGGCCGGCGCGGCGACCTCATCTGCGTGGTGCGCGTTGTGGTGCCGGGCCACCTGTCCCACCAGGAACGAGCGCTCTACGAGCAGCTTGGTGGCCGCGAGGGCAAGCCCGCCGAGGTGAAGAAGGGCTTCTTCGACTCGCTCCGCGAGGCGTTTCGAGGCTGATCCGGCGCGTCGCTAGCCGGGCGGCCAGGTCATCTGGCGTCCTCCCAGCAGATGCATGTGCAGGTGGTCGACCGTCTGACCGCCCATCTTTCCCGTGTTGACGACGAGCCGGAAGCCGGTCTCGTCGATCCCCTCGTCCTCGGCGATCGCCTGTGCCACATGGAGCATGCGTCCCCACAGGCCATCCTGAGACGGGGTCAGCTCGGCAACCGACTCGATGTGCTCCCGGGGGAGGACCAGGATGTGGACCGGCGCCTGCGGATTCACGTCACGGATGGCCAGCACCTCATCGTCCTCTCGCACGAAGGTGGCCGGGATCTCGTGTGTCGCAATGGCGCAGAAGATGCAATCGTTCATGAGCGCAGCAGGGTAGCGCGCAGGCGGTCGCCCTCGACGGCGTCGGCCCGAACGAGGTCGAGCGCTCCCTGACGGATACCGTCCACGCCTTCCACGACGACCTCGTGATAGCCGGCGGTGAGGCCGTGCGCAGTGTCTCCGTCAACCGCGTCCCAGGCAACCTCGTGGACGAGACCGCACGCGCGAGCGAGCGATCGCGCGCCGGTGCGCCGGGTAGCGCGTCGCACCTCGACACTGCGCCGCCGGGCCGTCGCATCGTCAACGCGGGATTTGATGGCGGTCGCCGGGGTTCCGGGGCGAGGTGACCAGCGAAAGACGTGGCCCTGGAGGAATCCCGCCGCTTCGACCAGGGACAGCGTCTCGGCATGGTCCTCCTCGGTCTCGCCGGGGAATCCCACCATGATGTCGGTGGTGAACTCCGTGTCCGGGTTCTCATCGCGCAGTGCGCTCACCACACGCAGGTACTGCGCGCGCCGGTAGCCGCGATGCATGGCGCGCAGCACCTGATCGCTGCCGCTCTGGAGCGGCATGTGCCAATGCGAGCAGAGCCGCGGGTGCGCGTTGAGCGCGACCAGCGCGGCGGTGACGTCGTTGGCGTTGACGCTGCTGAGCCGAATGCGCGCGCCGTCCCCGCAGACATCGAGCAGGGATGTGACCAGGGTCGCGAGGTCGGTTCCGATGTCGCGTCCGTACGACCCGAGGTCGACGCCGCACAGCACGATCTCCCCATGGCCTGCATCGATTGCGGCGCGGACGCGATCGTGCACCACCGCCGCGGGCACGCTCGACGACGCGCCCCGCGCCTGCCAGACGATGCAGTACGTGCAGCGATGGTTGCAGCCGTCCTGCACCTTGATGAACGCCCGCGAGCGCATCGCCGCCGGCTCGCGTGGCGGGCCGATGCCGCGTGACATCGCGAGAACGTGGTCGGCGATGCCGGCCTTGTCGGGATTGGCGAAGATCGAGTCGACGGAGGTGTACGCGCCGGGGTTCGCATCGACGCTGCAGCCGGTGAGCACGAGGTGAGCGCCGGGGTCGAGCCTGCGGAGCCGGCGGATGCGCTGCCGAGTCGTCGCATCTGCCTGCGCGGTCACCGTGCAGGAGTTGAGCACGCGCACGTCGGCCGCCTCGGTCTCGGGGACGACCTCGCACCCACCGGCGGCGAGCCGGCCCGCGAGGTCCGCCATCTCCGCGAAGTTGACCTTGCATCCGAGGACCGTGAGCGCGACGCGCAGCGGGCGATCCGGCGGCGGGGCGGTCACGCCGGTCGCGGCCGCACCGCCGTATCGAGATCACCCGCGGCGGCAAGGAGGAGCGACGTCGCAACCGCGCCGGCGAGGCGGCTCGGCAGCGTGCGCGCACCGAGGTGGACGTTGGCCGCCCCGGATTCGGCGAGCGCCCGGAGGTCGGCGGCGTCAAGGCCGCCCTCAGGGCCGATGACCACGCCGACGCCGGCGGGCGGCGCCGGCACCGCGCTCATGATCGGCACGGCGTCCTGGCCGATCACGCACGCCAGGATGCGGGCGCCCGGTGGAAGCTCGCTCAGCGCCTCGCGCAGCGGGAGGATCGAGTGCACGTCGGGTGGCGCGGCCCGGCCCGCCAGCTGCGCCGACTCGCGTGCGATCGCTCGCCAGCGTTCGAGCCGGTGGATGACCCGCGTCGGGTCGGGGCGCGATACCGAGCGGTGGGTGAGCACCGGGCGTATGGTCGCCGCACCGGCCTCGGTCAGCGCTTCGACGGTCGCGTCCATCGCTTGCGCCGGTATCGCCTGGAGCACGTGCACCGCGAGCCTGGGTTCGCCATCGACAGCCCGGCTCCACACGATCGCGCCGCTGACGCGCGACGGGGTCACCTCGTCGAGCTCGAGCCCGTGCTCGATACGGCCGTTCTCGACGATGACGATGGTCTCGCCGGCGAGCGCGCGAAGCGAGCGCGAGAGATGGTTTGCGTCGGCGCCGGTAAGCGTGGCGCGACCCCCGGAAACCTGGTCGGGTTCGACGAAGAATCGAGGCACGGCAGCGTGCATGGTGCGGCACCCGCCTCCCGGTATGGTGGTCGCGTGGCCACGGAACGGATCACCGCGCGAACCGCGGACGGCATCGGGCTGTCGGTGGTCCTCGACGGCGCTGGTGAGCCTCTGCTGCTCATCCCGGGACTCGGTGCGGGTCGCTCGGCGTTCACCCCGATCCTCCCCGACCTGGCGAGGATGCACCGCGTGATCACGTTCGACCCGCGCGGCATCGGCGAGTCGGAAGGCGCGGGCAACACGACGTTGACGGCGATGGCGGTCGACGTGGTCGCGGTGCTCGACGCCGTTGATGTTGCAACCGCGGCCGTGTTCGGCGCTTCGATGGGCGGCCTGGTCGCGCAGCACCTGGTCGTCGACCATCCGGCGCGGGTTGCCGACCTCATCCTGGCGGCGACGTCGCCAGGCGGCGACGCCGGTGTGGACCCGAGACCCGAGGACCAGGCGGCACTTCTCGGCAAGGGCGCCAGGACCCCGGAGGAGGCATATCGGATCGCCTGCACCGTCCTGTACTCACCGCAGTTTCAGCGCGCCCGCCCCGACTTCATCGAGGGGCAGATACGGGAGCGGGCACGGCACCCGGTGCGTCCGCGCGTGTTCTCCGCCCAGTTCAAGGCGATGTGGGCGCCGGACGACTCATTCCAGCGACTGGCGTCGGTGACCGTCCCCACACTGGTCATGCACGGCACCGATGACGTGGTCATCCCATTCGAGAACGCGCGCATCCTCGCGCGGCAGATCCCCGGCGCGCGGCTTCGCCCATTCGAGGGTTGCGGCCACCTCTTCTTCCACGAGCGTCCGGCCGAGACCGCTCGCGTCGTCGGCGAGCACCTGCGTGGTGCCGGATCGGGTCCCGCTCAGACGTCGGCGGAGGGGGAGTCGTCGTCGGCGCCCGCGGAGTCGTCGTCGGCGCCTACGGGGTCGTCATCGCCACCGAGGGAATCGTCCGCCGCCGGCTCCTGATGTCCGTTGCCGTTCTGCCCGTTGCCATTGGTGTGCTCGGCGACCGCGGCTCGCACCGGCACCAGCTGGGCGGGGGCGGTGGCGGTTGCGGTGGTCTCGCGGATGACCGTGACCTTGATGACCCCCGGGTACTGCATCTCCGCCTCGATCTCGCGAGCGATCTCGCTGGTCAGGGGCGGCATGTCGGTGTCCTTGACCTGTGACGCCTTGACGAAGACGCGGAGCTCTCGCCCGGCCTGCAGCGGAAAGGCACGGTCAACCCCGCCGTGACGCTGCGCGATCGTCTGCAGCTGCTCGAGGCGGAGCAGGTAGGTGGCCAGCGTGTCCCGGCGCGCACCGGGACGTGAAGCTGAGATCGCATCGGCGCAGATCGTCAGCATCGCCAGGTCGGTCGTCGGCTCCTCGTCGAAGTGATGCGCCTTGACCGCATGAACGATCCCGGGATCGACGCCGAGGACCCGAAGCAGCTCGCCGCCGATGATGGCGTGCACCCCTTCGACGTCGTGGTCGACTGCCTTGCCGATGTCGTGGAGCATGCCGGCCTCGCGGGCGAGGTTCTGGGGCAGCCCCATCTCGGCGGCCAGGACACCGCAAAGATGCCCGGTCTCCTCGCAGTGGAGGAGCGCGTTCTGCCCGTACGAGAAGCGGTGGTGGAGCGTGCCGACCAGCTCGGCGAGCTCGGGACGGCCCTCGATCTGCATCTGCCAGAGCGCGCGCTCGCCGATCTCGACCACCCGGCGCTGGGTCGTCCGGCGTGCCCGCTGGATCAAGGGGGGCACCTCGGTTGCCTGCATGCGGCGGTCGACGACCTCGAGGGCGGCCTGGCGCGCGATCTCGCGTCCGATCGGGTCCACGGTCCGCAGCGTCGCCTGCTGCTTCTCCGTATCGATGCCCAGCTCGGCGCCGGTCTGCTCGGCGATCACGGTCAGCGCCGAGAGCACGCGCTCGCGGGCGTGGTCGTCGAGCCCCTCGAGCGAGAGCGGCGACATGCGCGGTGCGCTGTCCACGTTGGATGCGTCCTGGCGCTCGACGGCCTGCACGATCAGGTCGTTGGCGCTGGTCTCGACGCGATCCCCGACGATCTCCGCGACGGTCGCCTCGACGAGCGCGGCCCGCTCGGCGACGAGCTCTGACTGGACGCGCTCCAGCACCAGCGCCGCGGCCGCGTCACGGTCGAGCGCCGCCTTGGCGCGGAGCGTCTCCTCGATCTGGGTGCCCTGCTCGGCGACTTGCGCGCGCCGCTCCTCGATCTCGTCGCGGCGCTTGCGGTACGCGAATCGGCGTTCGTCGAAGATCTCGCGGCGTTCGCGCAGGTGCTTGTGGCGCTCGGCGATGACCGCTTCCCGACCTTCGACAGCGGTCAGCCGCTCCTGGACTTCCTCCATCGCCGCTTCGTGCGAATGCAGGGCGGAGGTCCGCGCCTCGGCAATCAACGCCCCCGCGTACTGGTTGGCATCAGCGAGGCTCTGGCTGACCAGGGGCGCCGGCGACGGGTCCTGCCTGCCGCGCCGCGCGCTGACGAGCGCGCCGGCTCCGACGGCGGCCAGGAGCACGACGATGACGATCAGGACGGCTGCGATGATCATGGTTGGAGAGGGTGTCAGGGGACGGTCAGGCGCTGACCGCCAGGTCGAATGGGTCGCTTGCCTCGGCGATGAGCCGCTGGGCGAAGAGGTTGGCGGCGGGAGGCAGGGTGCGTCGCCGATCCCAGCAGAGGGCCATGGTACGCGCGATCGGTGGATCGCGAAGCGGGATCACTGCGACCCTGGTGCTCGGCACCGGGAGCGGCATCGGCATGAGGGTTGTCCCCAGCCCGGCCTCGACCAGGCCCTGGACGATCGTGAAATCGTCGCCCTCATAGGCGACGTGGGTGGTCAGTCCCTGGGCCGCGAAGGCAGCATCGATGACCCGCCGCAGCCCGCTCCGGGACCGGGGGAGGATGAGTGGCTCGCCGGCCACGTCCTCGAGCGTGCACGAGCTGCGGCCGACCAGGCGGTGGTTGACCGGGACCACCACGGCGACACGCTCGCGGAAGAGGGGATGGATCTCGAGATCGACCACGCCCGTCGGCGGAGGCCCGAGGATGCCGAGGTCGTAGTCACCGCCCAGAACCCCGCTCATCACCTCGGCAGTGGTGCCCTCCTCGAGGGTGAACCGGACCGCCGGGTAGCTCTCGAGGAACCGGGCGAGGCGCTCCGGTAGCCAGCGAGCCCCGACCGTGTGCAGGAAGGCGACGCAGACCCGGCCGCTCTCCGCGGCGACGGCTCCTTCGGCCTCGGCGATGGCGTCGCGGAGGTCGTCGAGGATGCGTTCGGCACGCCCCACCAGCCGGCGTCCGGCCTGGGTGAGACGGATGTTCCGGCCGATCCGCTCGAAGAGCAGGACCCCGACCTCCTGCTCGAGGCGGGCCACCTTTCGGGACACGGTTGATTGATCAGCTTGCAGCGCTTCAGCCGCGCGGCTGAGATGTTCGACTTTGGCAACTTCGACAAAAGTGCGTAGAAGGTCGGCATTGATGCGGTCCATGCATCAATCTCACCCTAAATGTGCTGTTGATGTCAATGACCACAGCGGGTAGGCTTAGCAACGTGATAAGAGAACCCGAGGTACTGGAGCGTAGTCAGGTAGTCGACCCGGGGCTTCTCATCGAGAGCGCCACTGAAGAAGTGCACGCCGCCCGTCGCAGGCACCGCCGCGAAGTCGTCGAGCGGACCCGCCTGCGCCGGCTCGTCGAGCGGGTCGACAGCGCTATCGAGCTCTGCGAGGAAACGCACCTCCAGGGCATCAAAGAGGTTCCGCCGGACGTCGCCGAGCGGGCGCAGAAGGTGTTCGTCTTCGCACGCGGCGCGGTCCGCAAGACCGGCGACGTCGATGCGCTCTCCACGGTGGAGACCGCCCTCGCCCGGCGCCAGGTCAAGATCACCGAGGTCATGGACATCCTCTGGACGATCCAGGAGGTCGTGTTCGACCTGATGCTCCCGTGGCGCACCCAGCTTCCCGAGGATGTCGAGCCGGAGGGCGACGAAGCGTCTTTGGTCGGTTTCTGGAGAGAATTCCGCCTCCACCCATAAGTGACGGCGGCGCTGGGCCGGCCTCATAGAGCGTCGGCTTGCGCTCCTCGTTCGGTCACGCACTTGAGTGCGCTCCCTCTCTGCGGTGCTCGCCTCCTTCTCTGAAACTCGCCCCAGCGTCGCCTCGCTCTGTGCCTCGGTCCAATGGGTTGCTGCTAACTCGCACAATTCGCTGATGGCTTCGCGCGTTGCTGTGGATCGGATGGTGGTCACGGGCCATCGCATCGACGTCCCGCTGGACTGGAACGAGGCGTCGGGGCCGAGCATCAGCGTCCATGCGCGCGAGGTTGTCGCGGCTGAGCATGCGGACGACGCGAAGTGGCCGGCGATCGTGTGGTTTCAGGGTGGTCCAGGCCACGAGGTGGCGTTTCCGGAGCAACGTGGGGGCTGGCTCGCACAGTTGTTGACGCGCTATCGGGTTCTCTTGCTCGATCAGCGTGGCACGGGGTTGAGCACGCCAGTTGAGTTACGGTCATTGCCGTTCTCCGAACCGGTCCCGCTGGCTGACTACCTGCGCAACTTCCGGCAGGACTTGATCGTGCGTGATGCCGATCGCCTGCGCTCGACGCTGTACGGCGAAGACGCCGACTGGTACGTCTTCGGCCAGAGCTTCGGCGGCTTCTGCTCGCTGACGTATCTGTCGTATCTCCCCGAACATCTCCGCGGCGTGATCATCACCGGGGGATTCGCGCCGGTGCTGCATGAGACCGAGGAGATCTGCACGCGATTGTTCAACCATGTGGCCACGCGCAACGCGGAGTACTACGCGCGGTTTCCCGGAGACGCAGCACGCGTGCGGCGGATCGTCGACCATCTTGAGACCACCAATGAAGTTGACGGCCACGGACAGCGGCTCACGGCACGCCGGTTTCTCATGCTTGGCGGCTATCTCGGCCATCAGCACGGCGCCGCGGAGCTGCACGGATTGGTCGAGCGGGCGGACAACGACCTTGAGCAGTTGCACGTGCTCAGCGGTCGGATCCATGAGGAGATGGCGGGGGTGATGTCGCCTGCGAATCCCATCTACACAGTCCTGCACGAGGCGGCGTATTCCAACGGTCCTGCAACGCGATGGGCTGCAGAGCGCGCGCGTCTCGCCGATCCCCGTTTCGCGCTCGACGCGCAACCGGCGCCGTATTTCACCGGGGAGGCGGTGTTTCCGTGGATGCTCGAGGAGCTCGGTGAGCTCCGACCGCTGCGCGAAGCCGCCGACGTGCTCGCGAACCACGAGGGCTGGGCACCGCTGTATGACATTCCTCGGTTGCGTGCGAACACCGTCCCGGTTGTGGGCACTGTGTACTGGGACGACGAGTACGTGGAGCGCACGATGGCGCTTGAAACGGTGTCGCTGCTTGGGAATTGCAAACCGTGGATCACCAACGAGTACGAGCACGGTGGGTATCGAGTTGACCCTTCGCGCGTGGCGGATCGCCTGTTCTCGCTGCTTGACGATTTGACTGCGCGCAAGTAGCTGCGGCCGCGGAGCTGCCTTGGCATGACGCCGCCATGGGCAGCGCCGGCACGTGACGGCCGCTTGTTGATTCCGTGGGAGTCCCAGCTGTTCGACGTCCGCATCTGGGAAGTAGGCGCAGCGTGCTTTGCGGCGGTTGCTCGGACGCCTTGAGCGAACATATGTTTGCTATAATATGCCAATGCAAAACGTCGGCGCTGTAGAACTCCAGGAGCGTATCGGCGTGCTTGCGGCGCGCATCAACGCCGCGACTGCGGAACTTGTACAGCTCAGCGCAGACCTCGACATCGACGGCTCGTGGGCGGAGATCGGCATGCGGTCCTGCGCGCATTGGCTGTCGATCAACATCGGATGCGACGTCTGGAATGGGGGAGAGATGGTGCGCGCGGGCCACGCACTCAAGGAGCTCCCGGTGCTCAGAGCCGCATTCGCCGAAGGCCGGTTGTCGTTTGACAAGATCCGGGCCGTCACCAAGGTCGCGACGGCGGACGATGACGAGATGTGGTGCCTCGTGGCGCTGCACGCGGCCGGCGCTCAGCTCGCGCGCATCTGTCGAAGTGTCAAGCAGGCGCTCGATGCCGATGATCCACGTCGGGCCGGCGACGCTCTCCTCAATCGCGGCGTCCGGACGTGGTGGGCGTGACGACGGAATGCTCCAGCTGATGGCTGTGCTTCCCCGCGAGGATGGTGCCGTTGGTCGTGGCAGCGCTCGAGGCGGCGGCGCACCTGGTCGCTACTGAACAACGGCACGTCCCCTCGCCGGATCAACCCGAGCTCGCAGCCGAGCACCGCACGCATCCGATGCTCCGCGCAGACGCTCTGGTGCGCGTGTGCGAGAGATGGATCGCGGCAGATGCAACAGTCCCCGTCGTCGCACCCACGACTTAGGTCGTTGTCCACGTCGACGCCGACGTATTGAGTGGGAAGTTCACGGGTGGGAGGTCGCACATCGAGAACGGTCCGTGGCTCTCGCCTGCCGCTGTGCGGTGGCTAAGTTGTGACGCTGACGTCGTCACGGTGACGGAGCGCGATGGCTTGCCGATCGATGTTGGGCGCGCGCGGCGGCTGATCACGCCGCGTCTTCGTCTGGCGATGCAGAGCCGCGATGGCGGCTGCCGGTACCCGGGGTGTTCAGTTCCGGCGCCGCGAACGGACGGACATCACATCGCTTACTGGTACCCAATCGGTCGTACCGATCTCCGCAACCTCATCTCGCTCTGCCGCTTTCATCACCGCCGTCAGCACGAAGGTCGATTTCTCATACGGCGGGAACCGTCGGGTGCGTTCACCTTCACCGACGCGAAGGGGAGACCGCTCGTGAACGTGGAACCGCAGCCGGCGGTTGGAAGGCTCGACATGTCCGGCTGGACGGATCCCGAACGGGCACGAGCCGGCGATGGCGGTGCGCCGTACAGCCGGGAGCATGCCGTATCTGTGCTCGCCGACGCCTGTGTCTCTTTCCGTGCCGCCGGCGCGACGGCGCGGGCGGGTCCGGCCTAAGGGTCGCTGCCGCAGCGATCCTAAGAGAAGTCCTTGAGCCGCCCCCACAACGCTGGGAGTGGCGCGTTGAGCGTGCAAAAGGTCACCGGTGCGCCCTGCTCCAGATTGACGACCTGGTACGGGACGACGAGATGCGCCACCAACCGCGTTGAGGTACACATCCAGTCGACGTCTGACGGTGCGTAGCCGACCATGAGCGCATCTGTCGCGGGGAGATCCTGCGGAAGCCAGTACCAGTCACTCAGCTGAGGGCTGAAGCTCGCCGGCAGGAGCTTCGGGTTGCCGAAGATCTGAAGCGCACCTGCAACGCCGTAATCCGACGAGACGATGACCGTCGTGGCGCGCTGCGACGTGGGAAGCGCTCCATAGATCGCCGTCATCTGGTTGGTGATCTGGGGCCACCCGACGGTGGACGCAAGGTCGGTGTCCAGGGTATCGAGACCGGTCGTGTGGAATTGATCGGGAGGCGTCAGTGGGATGGTGATCTTTGCGAGGCTGACCAGTCCGACCAGGCTCGCGACTCCAACCGCGACTGCCAACGCCGGTCGAAGGCGCGGACGTTTGACGTTCGAGATCGCGACGATGCCGGCGGCCATGACGATGGGGATGGTGGGTCCGGGGTAGTAGTACTTGCCGACCAGGAGGTAGACGACCAGCGGCGTCGCGCACGCGATCCCGATCGGGCGGATGCGTGGGTTGCGGAAGAGCGAGACGAAGCCGGCGATCCAGAGCGGCGTAAGCAGGAAGAGCAGGACCAGGAAATAGACAACGAAGTCAAGAACTCCGCCGCCGGCTTGAATCGCTCCCGTGTGATTCGAGATGTACACCAGCGTGGGGAAGCCGTTGGCGATCTGCCACACGACGTTCGGTATCCAGATGAGGAGCATCAATGCTGCCCCGACCCAGGGATACCTGGTCCTGAGGTCCTTGCGGAGTGACGGCGTGAGGAGTACCGCAAGTCCGATGCCGGCGATCAGCGGCAGGATGAGGTACTTGATCTCGAGACCGACCCCGAGCGTGATGCCGAGCAGGATCCAGGTTCGAGGCTTCCGATCGATGACGATCGAGAGGAACCAGTAGAGCGAGAGCATCCAGGCGACCTGGTCGAAGACCACGGTCTGGAAGAGATACGTACCGAGGATGAGCGGCTCGGTGACCCCAGCGAGCATCGCAAGCGCCTGGAAACCCAGCGAGCCGCCAAGCTTGCGAACGTAGGCGCCGCAGAGGATGACGTTGACCCCGCCGAGGAGTGCCGGGATCAGCCGGAGGGTCCAGGGAGTGACTCCAAGGACCGCTGTCTCGAGGCGGCCGACGAGGGGGACGATCGGCGGGTAGTCGACATATCCAAGGGCCGGATGGCGGCCGCTCGCCAGGTAGTAGAGCTCGTCGATGTGGAACCCGAGCGTGCCGTTGGTCGCGAGGTGAAGTGCAATGAGGCAGGCCGCGGCAACCCCATAGACCACGAGCACGGCGAGACGCGGCCGTTGGCTGGCGACTCGCGTGACCCCTCTCAAGACATTGTCACGCGCAGGTTTCTGAGGACGAGTTTCGCGCTCCCTGGTGCCAGGACGGTTCGTCGACGCACTCTACGCGCTCCTCAGCCAACCACGGGCCGATCGAGCAGGAGCGTGTCTCAGGCTGTTACCAAACAGGCAAGGCATCCGCACCCACACGGTGAGCGAAAGGATGTGTACTGGTGCACAGCTAGCAACCGCGAAATGGAAGGCACGAGGTCACGTGCGCTTGGAGTGTGTCAGTTGAATCGCCGGACCTGGATCCTCTCCAGTCTCGGCGCGAGCCTGGTTCTCGGCGGTTGTGGTGTGGTGCCCGGCGCCGTGCATCTCGCGCAACACACGAATGCGTTTCCCGATGTGAACCTGTCGAGCCGCCCCTGCGCGATCCAGACCATTACCCTGCTCACCAAATCAGAGATGCCCGCGAACCTCACGCCGCAGGGACCACCAGAGAGCGAGCTCGGGGCGCGGGCACTGCTCGGCGACGCGACCGATGGATCGGTCGGCAGTGCATTTGAGTCCTTTCAGTCCATCGGAATGCGGTACCCGATCCCTCGTCCCCAGGTCGTCCAGCTCGCTGATGAGATCGTTGACTACGGCACCGTGGCCGCCGCGGAGCGATGGATGGGGGGACAGGAGGCATCGAATCGACCGAACAACATGCCGATGTATGGCAATGGCGTCGAGAGGGTTGTCGCGACGTCGGTACTCGGTAACGACACCTTCATGTACCAGATAGACGAAGGCGCGCCGTACAAGCCGGTGCCGTACAACGACCCATACATCGGAACTGTCTACACCGACATTCAGGCGCGCGATGGTGACCTGATCTTCGCCGTGAGCATCGTCTCGGTTCCCGACACCGGCATGGCATCGCTTGCCTTATCCGTCGTTCGGGCACTGATGGCCCGGGAGCACGCCGTCTGCGGCTGACCGAAGATCACTCCTCGCTCGTGGCCGCGGCACGTCCCTCGTCGCACACGGTGCGGAAGTCGCATCGCTGGCACTGCCAGCGTGACGGCTTCGGTGGAAACGATCCGGTGCTCGACGCCAGTGCCAGCTCGCGCGCCGTGGCAGACAGGTGGCCATGCGCCTTGCGCAGGAATGCCTTGTCCGCGACGACACGCGTGACCGCGCCCTGCAGGTAGTGGAACTCGACCGCGACCGAATCGGCATGCTCGCGCTGCGCGAGTCCCACGGCATAGGCGCGCAGCTGCAGGTCCGACCGCAGTGCGGGCTCCTCCTTGGGACGTCCGGTCTTGTAGTCGACGACTGTCGGAATGCCGTCGAACCTGGTGTCGACTCGATCGAAACGGCCCGCGGCGTCGGCATGGTCGAGGCTGATCGTCACCGGCTCCTCAACCTGGTCGATGGTGGTGTCGATCCACCCGGGTGACTCGAGGTAGCGGCGCAGCTGCTCCTCGCCGTGCGCACGGAGCTCGGTATGCCGTCCTTTCGGCCCGCGCGACTGTTCCCATGCGGCGTCCCACATCGACGCGACGGTATCGGCGCTGACATCCTCGCCGGCCATGCGTCGGGTTGCCGCCGACCGCAGCACCTCGTGGATCATGGTGCCGTACCAGCTCCGCGCATCCGGGCGCACGGGGAGATGCCACCGCCTCAAGTAGTTGTAGCGGCGCGGGCAACTCCTGAAGACGCCCAGGTCGGACACCGCGATGGAGAGGCGCTGGAGCACGGGGGATCCGGTCGGGCGTGTCGCGCGTACCGCGACGGTGCTGTCCGCCGGCATCTCCTTGGAGAGCACGGGTCCGCCGCGGAGCGACATCGCCATGGTGAGAAACGGCGTGCACAACTCCTCGCTCGACGGCTGCGGGTACGAGCGCGCCCACGTGTACACAAGCCGGTCGCGGGCGCGCGTCGAGGCCACGTAGAAGAGCCGCCGTTCCTCGTCGACGGCCACGTCGCCGGGGGGCGGTGGTTCCGGTACCAGGTCGTCGGGGAGCTGCAGATCGGACGACGAGGTTGTCCGTCCCTGCCACCGGCGCTCGGTGCATCGCGACAGAAAGACCACCGGCCACTCGAGCCCCTTCGACCCGTGCGCGGTGAGCAGCACGACGCCGTCCTCGATCGCCTCGATGCTCGGCAGCTCGCCTCCCTCGCGGCTGTCACGGAGCACGCCCAGATAGCGGAGGGCAGTGCTGACCCGCCGGTCGTCGCTCCAGTCGGCAAAGGTCTCGAGCAGCTCACCGAGCTTGTTGAGGTTCGCGCCCATCTGCAGCCGCGCGACGCCGGACTGCTCATCCACGATGCCGAGAAATCCGCTTGCCTCGAGCGCCAGCTGGAACAGATCGCGCACGTCTTCGCGCAGCGATGCGGCGTGGAGCTCGTCGATGTCTTCGACACAGTGGCGCGCAGCCGCAAGGTCCACGTCGTCGAGATCCTCGACAGCCGCGTCGGTGATCAGGGTCACCAGCGGCACATCGTGCTGATGCGACGCGCGGACGAGCGCGACGCGACCGGCGGTGGAGACGCCCCACCCCGGAAGGGTGAGGCAGCGCAGCACCGCCTGGGAGTCGTCGGGATCTTCGATGGCGGCCAGGAGCGCCAGCGCGTCCTTGATCTCTCGCTCCTGGAAGAACCCGCGGCCGCCGGCCACCTGGTAGGGCACGCCGCACTGGCGAAGCGCGCGCATCGCGGGCTGCATGTCGATGTGCTGACGGAAGAGCCACGCGATGTCCGCGGGTCGCGTCCCGGCGGCGATGAGGCGAGCGCACTCGCGCGCCACCGCCATCGCCTCGCTGCGTTCCTCGGGGGCCCGCCAGACCTCGACGGCGGCTCCCGGCCCGCGGTCGGCGATCAACTGCTTCTCGATGCGTGTCGCCGGGCTGGCGACAGCGATCACCGCCCGGGACGCGGCAACGATCTGATCGGTGCTCCGGTAGTTGTGGGTGAGCACGAGCTGGCGGTGCTCCGGGTACTCGCGGGTGAATCGATCGAGGTTCGCCCGGCTCGCGCCCCGGAACTTGTAGATCGACTGGTCATCGTCGGCGACGACGAAGAGATTGCGGTGCCCGGCGACCAGCGTCTCGACGAGCTTGGCCTGCGCGTAGTTGGTGTCCTGGTACTCGTCGACCATCACGTGGGTGATGCGATCCGCGACCGCGCTGCGCACCGCCGGCTGCTCGCGGATGAGGCGCTCCGCGTACAGGATGCAGTCGTCGAAGTCGAACACTCCGGCTCGGCGGTAGCGCTCGTCGAGCTGCGCGTAGACACGCGCGACGTCCTGGTGGCGTTCGAGGACAATGCGCTCGGCCGGGTCGTCGCACCGCGCGAGGCGGGTCACCGCCCACGCCGCGTACGCGTCGGGCGTCACCAGCTCCTGTTTGGCAGTGCCGATCACCTCGAGGAGCGGGTCCATGAGGTCGTGTGGACGCAGCGGGTTCCAGAGCAACGCAGGCCGGAGCTCATCGAGCACCGCCTCGACGTGGAGCCAGCGCTCCGCCGCGTCGGCGATGCGGAGCACGGGGGAGATGCCGAGGAGCCACCCCCACTCGCGCACGACGCGGAGCCCGAAGGAGTGGTAGTTGGTGAGCGGCGCATCATCGCCGAACGATCCGTGTGCGCGCTCGACGCGGGCTCGCATCTCGTCAGCCGCCTTGCGCGTGTAGGTGAGCACGAGTTGCGTGCCCGGTCCGACGCCGGCGGCCGACAGCCGGTGGAACCGCTCGACGATGATCCGCGTCTTCCCGCTGCCCGGCCCCGCGATCACCAGGCAGGGGCCGTCACCGTGCTCGACGGCGACGCGCTGCTCGTCGTCGAGTGCCGCCGCAAGTGGGGTGTCGGGGAATGCGAGGGTGGTCATCGGAGTCGATTCTGGGCTGACCTGGCGACAGCTGGCTGTCGTGCTCGGCGGACAATTCGGGAATGGATCCCACTCCCGGCCTCGCGGACGCTCTGCCGCGGCTTCGCCAGGCGCGGCGCATCCTGGTCTTCACCGGCGCCGGTATCTCCACGGAGTCCGGTATCCCCGACTTTCGCGGGCCGAACGGGGTCTGGAAGACCACCGACCCGCAGCGCTACACGATCCAGAACTACGTCCGCGACCGCTCGGTGCGCGTCGAGCGCTGGCAGGCTCGGCTGGAAGGTCGATTCTCGAACGCGGAGCCGAACGCCGCCCACCTGGCGGTCACGAGGCTCCAGCGGGCGGGGCTGGCTCCGGTCGTGGTGACCCAGAACATCGACGGCCTCCACCAGAAGGCCGGCACTGTGAATGTCATCGAGCTGCACGGGACCTCGGCAGAGGCTGTCTGCCTCGACTGCGCCCGGCGCATGCCGATCGACGTCGCCCTCGATCGGGTGCGCGAGGGGGATGAGGATCCGCACTGCGAGCTCTGCGGCGGCCTTCTCAAGACCGCGACCATCAGCTTCGGCCAGCCGCTTGTGCCGGCGGACATGGATCGAGCCCTCCACGAGGCGCGGCAGTGCGACCTGTGTCTCGCGGTGGGGTCGACGCTCTCGGTCTGGCCGGCCGCGAGCGTTCCGGTGGAGGCGGTGAGGCACGGCGGCAGGCTCGTCATCATCAATGAGGGAACCACCGACCTCGACGGCATGGCGAGCCTGCTCCTCGCGGGCCGGGCGGGCACGGTCATGGACGAACTCGCGGCCGCGCTGCTTGGCGTCGAGGAACTCAAGGTAGAATTCGAAGTCCGCTCCAGTGAGGTGCGGGTCCAGCCGAAAGGCAGAAAGGAGGTGATTCCGACCGTGTCGGAAGTGAAGGTCCGCGAAGGCGAGACCTTTGAGAGCGCGCTACGACGGTTCAACAAGAAGATCAAGCAGAACGGCATCCTCTCCGAGGTTCGCAGACGCGAGCACTACGAGAAGCCGTCCGTGCGCCGCAAGCGAAAGTTGCTTGCAGCGCGGAAACGTCGCGTCAAGAGCACCTGACGCATCCGCGCCCATGCGGGTGACCGTCATCCGCGATTCGTGCCTCAGCCCGCGGCAGCGTCGTGTTGCCATCGACGCACGCCTCGGGTCGTTGCTGCGTACCTGCGGTGATCGCCTCGACATCCCACCCCGGGCAAGCCTGTCCGTGCGCCTGACCGGCGACGCGGAGCTGCAGGACCTCAACGCGCGCTTTCTCGGCATCGACGCCCCCACCGACGTGCTCGCCTTCCCGGCCGGCGAGAGCGCCAGGGTCGGCGACGTGGCGATCTCGGTGGAGCGCGCGATGGGGCAGGCCGCGGACGGGGTCGCCGAGCTTCGCCTGCTCGCCGTCCACGGTTTGCTCCACTGCCTCGGGCACGACCACGCGCTCCCGGAGCAGGCGGCCGCGATGACCGCCGCCACCCGTGCGCTGCTTCCCGGCGCCGACATCCCCGATCTCCAGACGGCCGATGCCGGATCCGCGTGACCCAGTTGATCATCGGCCTCGGCAACCCGGGAGGCGAATACGCGCGGACCCGGCACAATGTCGGCTGGATGTGCCTTGACGAGCTCGAGCGGCGCGGCAAGTTCGGCCGCGAGCGGCGCGAAGGGTTGGCACGCGTGCGAGAGGGAACCATCGAAGGCTATGACGTCCTCACCGCCCGTCCGCAGACCTTCATGAACCTCAGCGGCAAGGCTGCCGCGCAGCTCACCAGCAGGCACGGGACGCCTCCCGGCGACGTCATCGTCGTCCACGACGAGGCGGACTTCCCGCTCGGCCGCGTCAAGATCAAGCTCGGGGGCAGCGCTGCGGGCCATCGCGGTGTGCAGTCGCTGATCAACTCCTGGCGGGTCGATACGTTTCCCCGAATCCGAATCGGGATCGGCAGGGCCGGCGACAGCAATGACCTCATCGAGCACGTGCTCGACCCGTTCCGCCCCGACGAGCGTCCCGCGGCAGAGGCTGCGGTCGAGCGCGCCGCAACCATGGCGGTGGCGATCATGCGCGACGGGGTCGCGGCGGCCATGAACTTCTGGAACCGTGCCGACACGGACTGATTCCCGCCGCACCTCGACCGCCGTGGCCGCGGCCACGCTCCGAGAGCGCCTCGACCGGCTACCCGAGCTTGGCCGGCTCGGCAGCGCTCGGGGCGGGATCGTCGCGGGGGTTCCCTCGGGTGCGGTCAGCCTGCTTGCCTGGTGGCTGCGCGAGACGACGTCGCGGACGGTCCTGGTCGTCGCCGCGGAGTCCGAGCGCGTGTACTCGGACGCGCTCGTCTGGGACGGCGGAAACGGCGCTGCGATCTTCCCCGCCGGCGACACGCCGCCGTTCGACAGGGTGCCGCCGTCCGAAGAGGTGACTCGCGCGCGGCTCGCGACGCTCATGCGGCTGCACGCCGGCGCCGAGCCGCTCCTCGTGGTTGCCTCGCCTCGCGGTCTGCTCCGGCCGACGCTGTCGCGCGGTGTCGTCGAGGCGGGGCTCACCGAGGTGAAGCGTGGTGCGCGCCTGCCCCGCGATGCGCTGCTCGCGCGCCTTGTGGAGCTCGGCTACCGTCGCGAGAGCGCGGTCTCCGTCCCTGGCGACTTCGCGGTGCGTGGCGGCATCGTCGATGTGTTCGGCGTGGACCGTGCGCGACCCTGGCGCGCTGAGTGGTTCGGGGATGACGTCGAGGACCTGCGCGCCTTCGACCCGGCGACCCAGGAGTCGATCGCCAAGCTCGAAGTCGCACAGGTCTGGCCGGCGCGCGAGCTCGACCTCAGCGGTGACTCGGTGGCCCGTGCGCTCGAGTCGGTCGGCCGCCTCAACTCCACGGCGCTCCGCGACGACGTGCGCGAGCAGTGGGACAGCGATTGCGGGCTGCTCGCGTCGGGCGTGTACGAGGAGGGGCTCGACCTCTTCTTCCCGTACCTCGGTGACGATCCTCCCTCGACGCTGCTCGACCACCTCGACAACCCGATCGTCCTGCTCGACGGTGGTCGCGAGCGTCTGATCGCCGCGGCCGAGCGCCACGCCGAGGAGATCGAGGGTCTGCGTCTCCAGGAGGAGGCCCGGGGCGAGCTGCCGCACGGAGCATCGTCGGGCCTGGTCGATGTCGACGCCCTGTTCAAGGCGCTGGATCGCCACACGTCATTCGAGCTGGTGCGCGAGGCGCCCAATGGTGCAATGCTCGCGGCGGAGCTCGGGTGGCGAGGGGTGGAAAGCTACGTCGGACGCGTCGACGCGTTCGTGCGCGAGGCGCTCCACGAGCGCGACGAGCAGGGCTGCGTGCTGGTCGTGTCGCGGCAGCAGCATCGTGTCGAGGAACTCGCTTCCGAGCACGGCGCCGACACGGTCGATGCGAGTGACTTCGCGGCTGCCACAACACCACTTCCCGCCGGCGCGATCGTGGTCGCGTCCGCCGACCTGACGCAGGGATTCGCGGTCGCCGACGGCTCGGTGCACGTGTACACCGACGCCGAGCTGTTCGGTGCGGTGAAACGCCGCCGTTCGGTGCTGGCGAGAGGTTCACGCCGCGCCGTCTCCACGTCGGCGCGCGGCGCACGGCGTGCCGCCAGCGGCAACGCCGCGCGCGAGGCGTTCGTGCTCCAGTTCGCGCCCGGCGACCTCGTGGTGCATCGCGACCACGGCATCTCGCGGTTCATCGAGATGCGCGCGGTCACCGACGACGGCGGCGCGGTGCACGAGTACATGCTCCTCGAGTACGCCGAGGGTGATCGAACTCTTCGTTCCCACCCAGCATCTCGACCGCGTTGACCGGTACGTCGGCGGCGCGGAGTCGCACCCCAAGCTCTCGCGGCTCGGCAGTGGCGAGTGGGAGCGGACACGACGTCGAGTCAAGGAGCGCACCGAGGAGGTCGCGCGCGAGCTGCTCGGTCTCTACTCGCGCCGCGAGCAGGCGCAGGGCCATGCGTACGCGCCCGACGGGGCCTGGCAGCAGGAGCTCGAAGGCTCATTCCCCTACGAGGAGACGCCCGACCAGGTGCTCGTGCTCGAGGAGATCAAGCGCGACATGGAGGCGTCTCGGCCGATGGATCGCGTGGTGTGCGGCGATGTCGGATTCGGCAAGACCGAGCTCGCGATCCGGGCGGCGTTCAAGGCCGCGATCGAAGGCCGCCAGGTGGCGATGCTCGTGCCCACGACGGTGCTCTGCCAGCAGCACTTCATCACGTTCACGGAGCGGCTCGCGGCATTCCCGATCACGGTGCGCCAGCTGTCGAGGTTCGTCAGCGACGACGAGATCGCGCGCACGCTCGCGGGATTGCGGAGCGGTGCCGTCGACATCGTGGTGGGCACGCACCGCCTGCTTCAGAAGGACGTCGAGTTCAAGAACCTCGAACTCGTGGTGATCGATGAGGAGCAGCGATTCGGCGTGCTCCAGAAGGAGCGGTTCAAGGAGCTCCGCGTTGCCGTGGATGTGCTTTCGCTTTCGGCCACGCCGATTCCCCGCACCCTGCACATGTCGCTCGCGGGGATCCGCGACCTCTCGGTCATCCAGACGCCTCCCGAGGAACGCCAGCCCATCAAGACGTACGTGACCGCGCGCGAGGACTCGCTGATACGCGAGGTGATCACGCGCGAGCTTGCGCGCGGCGGCCAGTGCTTCTTCCTGCACAACCGGGTGGCGGGCATCGAGGCGGTCGCCGATCGTCTTCGCGCACTGGTGCCTGAAGGGCGTATCGAGGTGGCGCACGGGCAGATGCCGGAGGGCATGCTGGCGTCAGTGATGCGCCGTTTCGGCGACGGCGAGATCGATGTGCTGCTGTGCACGACCATCATCGAGTCCGGGCTCGACATCCCCAACGCGAACACCATCGTCATCGATGACGCGCACCGGCTGGGGCTCGCGCAGCTGTATCAGTTGCGTGGCCGTGTCGGACGTGCGGGGCAGCGCGCCTACGCATACATGATGTATCCGCCGGCGAGGTCGCTCACCGAGAGGGCCGACAAGCGGCTCGACGTCATCGGCGACCTGCAGGACCTCGGCGCGGGGTTCAAGCTCGCCATGCGCGACCTCGAAATTCGCGGTGCGGGAAACCTGCTCGGCGAGGAGCAGCACGGCGAGATCGCGGCCGTCGGGCTCGAGCTGTACAACCACCTGCTCGCCGACGCGGTGACCTCCCTGCAGGGCAAGCCGCTGCTCGAATCGCCGGCACAGGTGACCGTGACGCTTCCGGTTGCAGCGTTTCTCCCGGCTGACTACGTGTCCGACGAACGCCTCCGGCTTCGCTGCTACCAGGAGCTCGCCGCGTGCGTGAGCGAGCAGGAGCTGGATCAGCGCGCGCGCGGGCTCGTCGATCGATTCGGTCCGATGCCCGCGCCAACCTCGGCGCTCATCGACTCGCTGCGCGTCCGTCTGCTCGCCGCTGCCGCAGGCGCTCTTGGCGTCGACACCGAGCGCGGTCGCGGTGTCGTCATCCGTCTCACCCTCGACCACGGGCTCGACCTGCAGAGCGTTGCCGCACAGTTCCGCGGGATCACCGCCACGCCATCGCAGCTGCACCTCGGCGATGCGTGGCAGACGACGCTCACGCCCGTGCTTCGCGAGCTGGGCCGGCTGGTGCGCGCGCAAAGTCGCGTCCCGGTTGGAGCGCAGAACGCTCATGCGTGACGACGCCGTGCAGTCGCTGCGCGCGCTCAACGAGGTGGTCGAGCAACTCCGCGCACCGGGCGGATGCCCGTGGGACCGCGAGCAGACGCATCGCAGCCTCCGCCCCTACCTGCTCGAGGAGACGTACGAAGTCCTCGAGGCCATCGACCGGAACGAACCGGGAACCCTGCGCGAGGAGCTCGGCGACCTCCTGCTCCAGGTGCTCATGCACAGCGCGATCGCGATGGAGGAGCAGGATCGCTTCGACATCGGCGATGTCGCCGACGAGGTGCGCGCCAAGATGATCCACCGTCACCCGCACGTGTTCGGCGACGTCGCCGTCGACGGACCGGCGAGCGTCGTCGTCAACTGGGAGAAGCTCAAGACCGCGGAGAAACGCGAGCGCCTGTCACTGCTCGACGGCGTCCCCGCGGCGATGCCCGCGTTGGCGCACGCGCAGGGAGTGCAGAAGCGCCCGGCGCGGGTTGGTTTCGACGAGACACCCACCCTCACGGTGGCGTTCGAGGCGGTTCGGGGCGCGCTCGAACGCGTCGACCACGTTGCCGCCGGCCTGGCCGAGGCGGAGCGCGGTGAGGACTGGGCTGCGGAGGCCGGAGACCCCGAGGCGGCGATCGGCGACCTGCTCTTCGCGGTGGTGGCACTGTCCCGACGCTTGCGCGTCAATCCCGAGGAGGCATTGAGGGGGCGAGCCATGAGCTTCGCGTCGCGGTTCCGTGCGCTCGAGGCTCGGGCCCGCCAGGACGGCGTCGACCTGCACGACCTCGACAACTCGGACTGGCAGGCGCGATGGGCGGCAACCGAGCCCTGAACTGGGCCTCGAGGCTTGTCAAAACCGGCCGCGGGCCGCATCCTATCGCGGCACCCCCGGCGTCACATCGCTGCATTCGTCTCACCAGCGCCGGGAAGAGGATCGTGTCATCCGTTCCACTCCACGTCCAGGCAACGACAGCCCCATCACGTTGCGCCGAATCGCGGTTGTCCTCATCGCGGGGGTCTGCGGCCTGGTTGCCTTCGCGGTGTACGGACAGGTGGCCCAGACGCGTCATCTCGATGCCCAGGTGACCGCCCTCTCCGCACAGAACTCGGCGCTCACGCAGCAGATCTCCGAGCGCGAGCGGGAGATCGCCGATGCTCAGACGGTCGCCTGGCTCGAACAGCAGGCGCGCCAGCTCGGCTACATCTTCCCGGGAGAGCAGCTCTACGTCATCGTTCCGCCGGGGGGAGCCCAGGCCTCGACCGGCGGCGTGTCGGTGCCCATCCCGACTTTCAAACCGCTGACGTCGCCCACCCCCAAACCGACGCCGACCGTGAAGCCCACGGGGTCGCCGAGCCCCAGCCCCAGTCATGGGCCGACGCCGACGCCGACGCCCACTCCGAAGCCGGCGCCCACTCCTCACTGACACCGGGCCGCGCCGAGGATGCAAGGTCACGTGCGGTATCCTCTGAGAGCGGCGTGGAGCAGTGGAAGCTCGTCGGGCTCATAACCCGAAGGTCGTCGGTTCGAATCCGACCGCCGCAACCACCCCACTCTCGGACGCACTGGCGTGCGTTTCGATAGGAGTTTGGAGGCGTCTCACGATACACAGCGAGAAACGCGCGAGCGTGCCCGGCCGTTTGCCGCCGCCCGACCCAGGTGCGTACCCTGTCCCCGAGTTCGGAGACATTGAGGTAGCACCATGCAGGGTCAACGATCACCGCAAGGGGGCGCTCACCGCCGGGCCGGCGAGCGCAAGTTGATGAGCGCTGTCGCGATGAGCGTGCTCGCGGTGACGGCGGCATTGGGCGTGCCGGTGCGAGTGCCTGCTGCTGTGCGCGCGACCACGTATACGGTCGGTCAGATTGCGGACGTGAGCCGCGGATGCACCGGCCAGAACGCGGAAGTCGAGCAGGCGGCCGATCGCTCAGGCCGGTACGTCTATGAGCTCTGGATGGGGTGCCATGGCATCGGCTTTGCTCGATCGGCCGATGGCGGCCGTCACTTCGGTTCCCCAATCAACCCCCCGGGGTCGGTCGCCTCGAGCTGGGATCCAGCTCTCGCGGTCGCACCCGATGGCACCGTTTACGCGTCCTTCATGATCACGAGGAAGGGGTACACGTACCCGGTGGTTGCCGCGTCGTTCAACCACGGCGTGACGTTTTCTCAGGTCAGCTCGCTCGTGCCGCCGATCCGGAAGAACTGGGGTGATCGAGACTTCATCGCGGTCGCCCCCGACGGAGCCGTCTACGTCACCTGGGACTACGGGCCGAGCGCGGCTGCAGTGACGTACATATGCAATCCAGCCGGCAGTTGCGCCTTCGCAACCGGCGACCTCAATGTCGTGATCCAGAAGTCCACCGACGGAGGCAGAACCTGGGGCCCGATCATCCCGGTGAGCCCCGGATTTCCCGCGAGTGGGGGTGACAGCGCGCCGCTTGTGATTGAGCCGGACGGCCGTATCGACCTCGAGTACCAGGGATATCACATCACCAACGACGTGATCTACACGATGACACCGGCGCACAGCTACTTCACGTCATCCGACGATGGCGGGAGGACGTGGTCGGCGCCGGTGCAGGTCGGACCCGATCGCCTGACGATGTCCAAGGCAGAGTGGTGGATCGACGGTGCGATCGGCATCGACGCGGGGGGAAACCTCTACATGACCTGGGACACCCAGCATCAAGGCCGAGACGTCGGGTGGCTGGCGTATTCGACCGACCACGGCAGGACGTGGTCTGCTCTCCAGCGGGTGACGCCCGACAATGACAATGCCACGCACATTGTTGAGGTCGCGGGTGGCTCACCGGGGACCGCCTATGTGGGCTGGCTCGCTGACAATGCTGCGGGTGGCTACGCCCAGTACCTGCGCGCGTTCTCGATCACGCGCGGATGGCTGTCTGCGCCGGTGCGAATCTCCGACAGGTTCGGGGATCGGTCGGTGTGGCCAGGCGACACCTTCGGGATCTCCACGCTGCCGACGCCGCGGAGCATCGATGGTGAGCAGGACGGTGGCTTGCTCGTGGTGAGCTGGGGCAGTGCTGTCGGCGATCAACCACGACCGAAGTCGGCGATCTTCGCGGCCGTGGTTTCGATAACGTAACCGCACGAGCAACAAGAAGGGGAGCGGCTCGGCCGCTCCCCTTCAGTCGCTTACCGGTTGCTGCGCGGAGCTACGGCACCACGTAGTTGACCGACGTTCCCCAGTTCGCGAGTCCGTCCCTGGTTCCGCCGCACGTTCCGATCGTCAGGGTGAACGCGGACCCTGTGCAGTTCGGATACTGGATGTACTCGTTCGCGAAGTAGATCCGCCCGCCGGAGCCCGGCAGGAAGATCCCCCAGCTGTAGTCTCCCCAGCGTGGGCGGGTGGTGCCGGGGTAGCCCTGGTACTCGCTGAACCCGTCCTGTGGGGACTTGCCCATATCAGCGATGTTGATCGTCGAGTTGAGCAAGCCGTTGGAGGTGCTGGTCAGACGTCCGAACGCGGTGCTCGGGTAGAAGCCGCCATTGTCGGCGCCGGTCGGCCCGCCGTTGCCGTTCACCGTGAAGAACATGATCGCCTTGCCGTTGCCACCGGTCCCTTCAGCCGCGATGGCCGGCATTTCAAGGTCTTCGTGCGCCGCCGACACGTATCCCTGGTTGGTCAGCGTGAACTTGCCCGTGCTGTCGAACGAGCTGGTGCCGAGCACCCAATAGACGGCGGACTGATGGAACTCCGCGTTCGCTCCTTTGTACGTCTGGGCGAGCAAGGTGTTCGTGGCTCCAAAAAGCTGACCCTGCGACTGCGAGACCTGCGTCATGAAGTCACCGTTGGTCGCGATCCCGCCCTCGGGGCAGGACGCCGGTGGTGGCGAGCCCACGCTCAATCCCGCCGCTCCGCACTCATCGCCCAAGGGGATCGGACCGGCCTTCTGCGGGCTGGCGAGGTTCTCAGGCCCGTAATACCGATCGACGCCGGTGAAGAGTTCGCCGCTGAAGTGGATGGCGCCACACGCGCTGCAGCCCGAGCTGTTGAGGGCGGAGAGCCCGGTCCACGCCCACGCCGCGATCCGGTTGTCGCCGGAGGTCGGCAGCGGCACGAAGCCGTAGAAGTCCAGCGAGCCGAGCATGAACCCGCTGCCACCATTGCTGTTGTCGAACTGGCCGGCGTCAGCGGGCTGCGCCGGGATCACCGCAACCCAGCAGGTGATGCCGCCCTGGTGGAGCACCTTGTCGCGGGCGCAGGTCCCGTCCGGGGTGGCGATCAGACCCATGTTCTCCCTCGCCACCGTGACCTTCGGGTTCGGCTTTCCGGGGGACAGCCAGACCGGCAGCCCCTGCTCGAGAGCGGACTTGTTGAAGGCGAACTCCTGCGCGCCGTTGAAGAAGCCACCGCCGAAGCCGGGCGACGCCCCGCTGAGCGGGAACTCGTCGTAGAACATCAGGAAGGCGTCCCGGGTCACCGAGATCTTCGCGAAGTCGTTGAGCAGGGTTGGGGAACCCGGCTCGGCCGGGTTGTAGTCGGCACTCGAGAAGTACACGTGGTACCCGCCGAGGGGGTCGGCATTGTTGGATACCGCGATGCCCTCGTAGCACTCGTTGGCCACAGCAGAGAAGCATCCGGTGAACGCGCCCCCAGTCGCCTCGGGGCTCGCCGAGACGATCTCGGTGAAGAACCAGTGCCCGCCGTTGGCGAAGTCATAGAGGCAGGAGGGGTCTCCGCCGCTGCTCCAATTCAGACCGGTGAGCCCCATGATCGTGTCGAGCGAGATCGGCGAGGATGTGCGATGCAAGGCGGTGTTGAAGACCAGGATCTCGCCGATGTTGTTGGTCTCGACCACGCTTCCGTTGCCGGCGCACAGGCCCTGGTCGGGGGGCTCGACGTCCTTGAATTCGTTGGCCGTGTGTTTGGCGCTATCGACCGCCTTCAGGCCTTTCACGCCGGTGGCGCCACCCGCTGATGTGCTGATGCTGTCGCAGCCTGGGCCGAGAGGAACGCAACTCACGGACGGCACCGGGAACGAGGCGACCTGGGCGAGAGCACGCTTGGCGGCCGCGGAGAGATGCAGGGGATGGGCGTTCGGCGACGCCATGGCGTGTGGGCGCGACGCGGTCCCCGCTCCCGTCCCGGTGGCCGCAGGGGCCGCCGCGGTTGCTGTTGCGCTAACCGGTCCGCTCAGCAGCGAGCAACCCTTTGCGCACCCGGTGGCGGCCGGGCCGACGAAGGTCGGCGCGAACGTTCCCAGGCTGGTTGTTTTGACGGTTGAGGTTGCAGCCACTGTGGTCGCCGCCGCTCCCCCGAAGGCCGTGAGCAGCGCCACCAGAAGCGACAGCAACGACAGCACCGCAACCCGTTTGCGGATGATGATCCCTCGCATGACTTCCCCCTTGAGTGAGCGCTGGGTGATGGTTCGCGCGCGTCATTCTGATCAATCGGCACGGGTGGTGTCAAACGTGGTCGGAAGGCGTTGACGGGTACGATGACCAGCGTGGAGCTCGCGCATCAAGGCGTCTCCGCGTCCTCCCTCCCCAGTTCCTTGCACGGCGGTTTAGCTCAGGTGGTAGAGCAGCCGGTTCATACCCGGTATGTCCCTGGTTCGAATCCAGGAACCGCCACCACTCCAGGAATGTCCGGCACGCTGGCGCCGCGTGAGCGCACCGCGGCGGTGGCGCGGGTGCGGCGTGCGGTTGCGACCGCGGTCGATCGCCGCGGCGTCATCGTTCCCGGCGAGCACGTGCTCGTCGCGTGCAGTGGAGGACCGGACTCGACGGCACTGCTGGACGCGCTCGCCCGCCTCGCGCCGCCCCGGCGGTGGCGGCTCTCCGCGGTTCACGTCGACCACGGCCTGCGTCCCGAATCGGCAGCCGAGGCCGACCTCGTCGCGGACCTGGCGGCGCATCGCGGGATCGCATTCAGGTCGATCTCCGTTCACGTTGCCCCTGGGGGATCGCTGCAGGATCAAGCCCGCACCGCACGCCACGCGGCCCTGCGCGCCGAAGCCGGGAGGGTCGGCGCCGGAGCCATCGCGCTGGGGCATACGGCCGACGACCAGGCGGAGACGGTGCTCATGCGCGCCCTTGCCGGTGCCTCGCCGCGCGGACTCCCCGCCATGGACGAGCGCGAGCGCGGATTGGTGCGCCCCCTGCTCCGTGTCTGGCGAGACGCGACCGTCGCCTACTGCGCGGCGCTGGGCATCGACCCGCTCGACGATCCGAGCAACGCGGACCCGCGGTTTCTGCGCAGCCGGGTGCGCCACGAGGTGATCCCCGCACTCGAGGCAGTCTTCCCCGGAGCGCGGCGGCGGCTGGTCGTGCTCGCGGAGCGGCAGCGGCGGCTCCTGCGTTCCAGGGTTGAGATCGTGGACCCCTGGTAGACTGAATTCGTGCCCACGTCTCGCCGCAGCGTCACCTATATCGTCATCGCGCTTGCGGTGATCGTGCTGGCCGCCGTCCTCTACAAGACCTTCCCGAGCAGCAATGCCACAAGCCAGCCCGCGGGCGTGCTCGACCAGGCTGTAGCGAACTACGGAACCGGCGAGACTCCCGTCATCAGCTCCAGCACGACATCAGCCCGCCGAGATCCAGAGCGACGGGCAGACCGTGACCTGGTACGAGGACGGAAACCCGACGCAATTCACGACCGTAGAGTCGTCAGCAGACGCGGTCGCCAAGGAGTTCCAAGTTGCCAAGTACTACAACTACAAGGTCGATACGGCCGGCGGGGGGAATTTCTTGCTGAGCGTCATCCTTCCGAACCTCATCCTCTTCGGGCTGATGGCGCTGATCCTGCTGTGGATCTTCCGCCAGACCCAGAGCGGCAACAACCAGGCGCTGTCCTTCGGGCGCAGCCGCGCGCGGCTGCTCGCGGGTGACAAGCCGGCGATCACGTTCGTCGATGTCGCCGGTGTCGACGAGGCCAAGCAGGAGCTCAACGAGATCGTCGAGTTCCTCAAGTACCCCGACAAGTTCGTCGCGGTGGGCGCTCGCATCCCCAAGGGCGTGCTGCTGGTCGGCCCTCCGGGCACCGGGAAGACGCTGCTGAGCAAGGCTGTGGCGGGTGAGGCGGGCGTGCCCTTCTTCAGCATCAGCGGCTCGGAGTTCGTCGAGATGTTCGTCGGTGTCGGCGCGAGCCGCGTCCGCGACCTCTTCGACCAGGCCAAGAAGAATTCGCCCTGCATCGTCTTCGTCGACGAGATCGACGCCGTCGGCCGCCAGCGTGGCGCGGGCCTCGGCGGTGGACACGACGAGCGCGAGCAGACCCTCAACCAGCTCCTCGTCGAGATGGACGGCTTCGAGACCAATCAGCACGTCATCGTGATCGCGGCCACCAACCGGCCCGACGTCCTCGACCCCGCACTGCTCCGCCCCGGCCGGTTCGACCGGCACGTCATGCTCGACCGCCCGGACATCCGCGGCCGCCGCGCGATCCTCGAGGTGCATGCGCGCAACAAGCCCCTCGATCCAGGTGTCGACCTCGAGGTGCTCGCCAAGCAGACCCCGGGATTCAGCGGCGCCGACCTGTCCAACCTCATCAACGAGGCGGCGATCCTCGCGGCGCGCGGGAATCGCAAGGTCATCGTCATGAACGACCTCGAGGAGTCGATCGCCCGCGTCATCGCGGGACCCGAGCGGAAGAGCCGGATGATCAGCGACAAGGAGAAGCTGACCATCGCCTTCCACGAGATGGGCCACGCCCTGGTCGGCACCACCCTCGAGCACACCGACCCGGTGCACAAGGTGACGATCGTCAGCCGCGGTCAGGCGCTCGGCTGGACGATGAGCCTGCCGATCGAGGATCGCTACCTGGTGAGCAAGGCCGAGCTGGTCGACCAGCTCGCACAGATCCTGGGTGGTCGCTGCGCCGAGGATCTGATCCTTGGCGAGGACAACATCACGACCGGCGCCTCCGACGACATCCGCAAGGCAACCAACCTGGCTCGCAAGATGGTCACCGAGTGGGGGATGAGCGACAAGCTCGGCCCGCTCACCTTCGGCGAGCGCCAGGAGATGGTCTTCCTCGGCCGCGATCTCGGCGAGCAGCGCAACTACTCCGAGGGCATCGCCTCCGAGATCGACCAGGAAGTGCATCAGCTGGTCGCCGATGCGTTCCAGCGGGCCAAGAAGGTGCTGCGCGAGCGTGAGCACGTGCTCCGGGCGCTGGCGTCGCGGCTGGTCGAGGTCGAGACGATGGACGCTCCCGAGATGGAGCGGATCATCAAGGAAGCCGAGTCGCACAACGGCGTCGCGCCGGTGAATGGCAGCGGGCCGCCGCCCGAGGACGCACCGCCGGCACCGCCAGACTACGTTCCGCCCGCTGAGGCAGCAGCCGGAGCGTAGGGGTACACTCTGGCCGACGGGCCATCGTGGCCGTCGACGGCTCCTATGCGACCCGGGGACGCGTCTCGCGCCTCGAGGACCGCTGCCGCTGACGGGTCGGTGTCCTGCTTGCGAAGAACGCTTGGATCCACAGGAGGACCGAGACGTGGAGGGAGTCGGCACGCCGTCGCTGGCGATCATCGGTGCGGGCCGGGCCGGCTCGGCGCTGGCGATCGCCGCGCATGACGCCGGGTATCGCGTGGCGGCCGTGGCCAGTCGCCGGGGCGAGATGGCTGCGCGGCTCGCGGACACCATCGGAGCCGAGGCCGTGGCCACGCCGCCGGAAGCCGCTGCCCTCGCCGACCTCACGCTCCTCGCGGTCCCGGACGGCGCAATCTCGACCGTCGCGGCGTCCATCGCCGCCTCCGGGATCTCGCTGCGCGGTCGTGGCGTCGTTCACCTGGGCGCGCGTTTCGGCCCCGAGTTGATCGCGTCGTTGCGCGTCACGGGCGCCGAGGTCGGCGTGCTCCATCCGCTCCAGGCACTGGCCGGACCTGACAGCGCGTCACTCCTGGAAGGCGCGTTCTTCCGTGTGGACGCGAGCGGGCTCCTGCGGCAACGCCTGCTCGACCTGGTCGCGGCACTTCGCGCCACACCGCTCGACATCGACCCGGCGAGTGCGCCCCTCTACCACGCCGCCGCGGTCCTGGCCGGCAACGCCCCCCTTGCACTGCTCGCCGAGGCGACCCGGCTCCTCGAGGCGACGGGCATCGACGCCGAGACCGCCCACGCCGCGCTGGCCGCGCTGCTCGAAGGCGCTGCGCACAACGCCCGCCGGGCCGGCCCCGCGGCGGCGCTCACCGGCCCCGTCGCACGTGGCGATACCGACGCCATCGCCGCCCATCTCGACGCGCTCGAGCCCTACCCCGAGGCGCGGGATCTCTACCTGCACCTCACCCGCGCGATGGAGTCGCTGGTCGGGACGCGCCCCGACGCGGCGCAGCCGCACCCGGGTGACGACCGCGCCCAGGTCGCCTGACCATGGCCATCACCATCCGCGACCTCGCGGCGTGGAAGGCCGCCGGCACGCGCTTCGTCATGCTCACCGCGTACGACTATCCGACGGCGCAACTCCTCGCCGAGGCCGAGGTGCCGGTGCTCCTGGTCGGGGACACGCTCGCGGACAACGTCCTCGGCTATCCCAACACCCTCCCGGTGACCATGACCGAGATGCTCCACCACGCCCGCGCGGTGGCGCGGGGCGCACCCGAGCAGCTGCTCGTCGGCGACCTGCCCTTCGGCGCGTATCAGGGCTCCTGCGCCGGCGCCGTCGACAATGCCGTCCTCTTTTTGAAGGCCGGGATGCACGCGGTGAAGCTCGAGGGTGGCGGGTGGGCGGTCGACACGGTCGCGCACTTGACCCAGCGGGGGATACCGGTGATGGGCCACCTCGGGCTGACCCCGCAGTCGATCAACGCCTTCGGTGGTCTGAAGGTCCAGGCGAGGAGCGCGAGCGATCGCGAACGTCTCCTCGCGGATGCGCAGGCCCTCCAGCACGCCGGCGCATTCGCGCTCGTCCTCGAAGGAATACCGCGCGACCTTGCCGCGCAGGTGACGCGCGAAGTGACCATCCCGACCATCGGCATCGGCGCGGGACCTGATTGCGACGCGCAGGTCCTGGTGATCCACGACCTCCTCGGCATCACCGGACACCTCCGCGGTGTCGCACCGAAATTCGTGAAGCCCTACGCCGACCTCGGCGAGACCATCGTCAACGCGGCACGCGCGTACGCTGACGACGTCCGCGAGGGCCGGTTCCCTGACGATGCCCATTCCTTCCACTAGCACCCCAGAGCTCCTCTCGACCCCAGACGACCTCCGGCGGTGGTCGCTGGCCCGCCGCACCGCGGGCCTGTCGGTCGGGATGGTCCCGACCATGGGTGCCCTGCACGCCGGCCATCGCTCGCTGATCGAGCGCTCCGTCGCGGAGAACGACCGGGTGGTCGTGACCATCTTCGTGAACCCGGCGCAGTTCGGCCCGCACGAGGACTTCGCCCGCTACCCACGAAGCATGGATGCCGACCTCGGCATGCTCGCCGCCGCGGGGGTGCACGCCGCGTTCATCCCGAGCGTCGAGACCATGTACCCGCCCGGCGGGGTCACGCGCCTCGATATCGCCGGACCGCTGGGCGAGCGTCTCGAGGGCGCCAGCCGCCCCGGCCATTTCAACGGGGTCGCCCTGGTGGTCACCAAGCTGCTGGTCGCCGGGCTTCCCGACCGCGCCTACTTCGGTCAGAAGGACGCGCAGCAATGCGCCGTGGTCCGCCACCTCGTCCGCGACCTCGACATCGGCGTCGAAATCGTTGTGTGTCCTACGGTTCGGGACACCGATGGGCTTGCCATCTCGAGCCGCAACCTGTATCTCAGCCCCGAAGAACGAGTGCGGGCAAGGGCGATTCCATCAAGCCTGGCCACGGCGATCGGGCGATTCGAGGCCGGCGAGCGAGACGCGACAGCGCTGGCAACAACTGTTCGGTCCTTGCTGGAAAACGCGGGACTGGACGTAGACTACGTCGCCGTGGTAAGGACGGAAGACTTCACCGAGGTCGAAAAGGCAGCCCCCACAAACCAAATCGTACTGGCTGCTAGAATAGGGACCACACGGTTGATTGATGTCGTTCGGCTGGGGGTCGACACAGCGCCCGTAGGTCGTGGCGTCTAGGGGAGATCATGCAGCGGGTCATCATGAAGTCGGAAATCCACCGCGCCACAATGGGGGGAGCCGCGTTGGATTTCGATGGGTCGTGCGGTGTTGCGACTGCGTTGATGCGCGCCGCCGGTTTCACTCGGTCGACCATGTGCGTGGACGCCGGCAATCGCGTTCGTGAGCAGGCGGCAATCGCGTGATCAACGGGGCCGCACCGACGGATTACGACGTTGTCGTTGTCGGGAGTGGCATAGCAGGGCTATCCGCCGCACTCACCGCCGCGCCCCGTGCACGGGTTGCGGTGGTCACCAAGGGCGCGCTCGATGACGGGTGCAGCAGGTACGCGCAGGGCGGTATCGCAGCCGCCGTCGGCGACGGTGACTCACCGGAATTGCATTACGAGGACACGATTGCCGCGGGCCGCGGGCTCTGCCATCCCGAGGCGGTGCGAGTCCTTGTCGAGGAAGCCCCGGCGCGCATTCGCCAGTTGATTGACTGGGGCGTCGAATTCGACAGCCAGAACGGGGAATTGCTGCTGGCCCAGGAGGCGGCACACTCGCGTCCACGCATTCTCCATGCACGCGGCGACGCCACCGGGCTCGAGGTGGAAACCGCGTTGATCCGGCGTCTGCGCGCGAGTGGCGCGCGAGTCATCGAACACGCTGACGTGACCGGCATCCTCACCACCGCCGACGGCGCCGGCTGCGGCGTGTCGATCACGATCACGACCAATCCCACCGAGTCGCACACGACCACGCTGTCGTCCGCGGCGGTGGTGCTGGCCAGCGGCGGTGCGAGCCGGCTCTGGCGAAACAGCACCAATCCCGAATCCGCCACCGGCGACGGCGTCGCCCTCGGCTATGCCGCCGGCGCAGACGTCGCTGGCATGGAGTTCGCTCAGTTCCACCCCACAGCGCTCGCCATCGACGGCGCGCCCCGGTTCCTCATCAGCGAGGCAGTCCGTGGCGAAGGTGCCTGGATCATGAACCGCGACGGCAAACGCTTCGTGCTCGACGCCGATCCGCGTGGCGAGCTCGCGGGCCGGGATATCGTCGCCCGGGCCATCTGGGAGGAGCTGCAGCGCACCGGTGAGCCCTGCGTGTTCCTCGACTGCTCGCCGCTCGGCGAGCGCGCCGCCGTGCGCTTCCCGACCATAGCGGCGACGTGCGCTCGCTACGGTCTCGACATCGCGCGCCACCCGATCCCGGTTTCGCCCGCCGCGCATTACATGATCGGCGGGGTCAGGACAGACCTCGACGGCGCGACCAGCGTCCCCGGTCTCTTTGCGTGCGGCGAGGTTGCATACACCGGCGTTCACGGCGCGAACCGGCTGGCGAGCAACAGCCTGCTCGAGTCGGTGGTGTTCTCGCGGCGGGCTGTGCAGTCGGCCCTGGGTTGGGCGGCGGAATCGCCACCGCCCCAGGCGGCATCGGTCGTCCGTGCAACCAGCCCACGCGCCTCAAAGCTCGATCCGCGCGAGGGATGGGCAACGCTCCGCGACACGCTCTGGACGGGCGCCGGCGTGGTGCGTGACGAATCCGGCCTGCGCGCCGCCGCTCGTGCGTGCGAGCACGTTGCAGTCGCGACGGCGGGCGCGACCGCGCTTCCCGCGATGCAGCTGCACTCAGCGGCATCCACCGCCTCGCTGGTGTGCGAGGCTGCCCTGGCTCGCGAGGAGAGCCGTGGCTGCCACCTCCGTTCTGATCTCCCCCAAGCAAGCGATCAATGGCATGGCGATCTCGTCATGCACAAGGACAGAGGAGCACGCTTTGACCGTCACCTTTAGACCCATCACCGAGGCGCTTTCGTCGGAGAGCATCGACCTGCTCATCGAGTCGGCGCTCGCCGAGGACGTCGGAGCGGGCGATGTCACCACCCAGGCTGTCATCCCGATGGACATGACGTGTCGCGGCAAGATCGTTTGCAAGCAGGACGGCGTGATCGCCGGCCTCAGCATCGCGCAGCGTGTGTTCCAGCGTGTCGACGAGCGCATCCAGTTCGACGCGAAGACCAAGGACGGCGAAAAGGTGCAGGCCGATCAGATCGTCGCGCGGCTCTTCGGACCTGCGCGCGGCATGATGACCGCGGAGCGTGTCGGTCTGAACTTCCTCCAGCATCTGAGCGGCATCGCGACCATGACCGCGAAGTACGTGAAAGCGGTCGATGGCACCAAGGCCCAGATCCTCGACACCCGCAAGACCACTCCGGGACTGCGCGCCATCGAGAAGTACGCGACCCGCATGGGCGGCGCGGTCAATCACCGGATGGGGCTGTACGACGCGGTGCTGATCAAGGACACGCATCTCGCGCTCGTGGGCGGGATCACCCCGGCGCTGCGTGCCGCGCGCAAGGCGTATCCGGAGATGGAGATTCACGTCGAGGTCAGCAACCTGCAGGAGCTCGAGCAGGCGCTCGCCGACAAGGCGTCGCACATCCTCCTCGACAACTTCTCCTGCGGCCAGGTACGTGAGGCGATGCAGTTGATCCGCGGCCGTGCGACCGTCGAGGTGAGCGGTGGAGTCCAGGTGACCAACGCGCGTGCGTATGCACTTGCAGGGGCGGATTACATCAGCGTCGGTGCGTTGACGCACTCGGCGGTGGCGTTGGACTTCTCAATGAAAGTTACTCGCTACTGGCACTGCGCTAGTGGTGTGCGGGTCCTGTCACCGCGGGGACCCCTCGCCGCCGCGCTTTTTGGGCGCGTCGGCGCTGCCCCCCGCGGTGCCACCCGCCGGGTGCTTAGTGTCAGGGCTCGTTTGGCCGGGGCTTTTCTGGCGCGTCTCTTCCGCAGCTTGTTGACGCACAGTTCCTAACTGATGCAGACGTTTATTGATGGGTCTTCGGCTGCGCTGCATGCGTTTGCGGTGGCACATCCTTGGATGACCCCGGTTGTTATTTGGGGGACGGCGGGATTCATTGTTTTGTGCCCGGTTGGGTTCTTTTGTTTGTGGATCTGGGATGGGCGGCTGCGGCCGGGGGTGGCGGCGCTGGTGGGGTTGGGGGTGGCGCAGTGGGTGTGTCATGAGGCGGAGCAGTTGATGTATCGGCCCCGGCCGTTTGTGGCGCTGCATTTCGTGCCGCTGTATCCGCATCCGCCGAACAATTCGTTTCCGTCCAGCCTCACAGCGTTTGCGGCGGTGGCGGCGGTGGTCGGGGTGCTGGCGTGGGGGCGGTTGGGCCTTGTGTTCGTCCTGGGGATGGTTGTGGTGGGATTTGGGTGCGTGTACGTGGGGGTGCACTACACGACCGATGTCATCGCCGGGGCGGCCATCGGCGCTGGGTGCGGTGCGGTCACGTGGCTGATCGCCGGGTTACCGCCGGTCGCGCGGGGGCTGGGTGCGCTGGAGCGCCGTCTTCCGCCGGGGCGGCGGTGCCGAAATGCGGGGCGGGTGGCTGCTAGAGCAGCGAGTTGACCAGCGCCTCGATCTAACTCAGGGTCGCCGGGGTGGCCGTCGCGACGATCGCCACGACAGTCGACCCCTTGGCCGCGACCAGACCCTGGTTGTTCTTGCCACCGCCGAGAGGCTGGCTGAAAGACCGAGCAACATCGCCAACTCCGGACACCGGCTTGAACCCCACCGGGAATTTGGCGCTGAACTTGGATATGTAAGAAGCCTGAATGCCCGTGAGGATCGAGATGATCACGTTCTCGGTCGTTCCGTGGTACTCGCAGTTGATATCTGTCGCACCGGCTGGGAGCGTTGTTGTCGCTGGACTGGTGATGCCGGTCGGGATTGGGGAGCGTGGTCCCCAATGCGGATCCGACAGTGCCTCCGGAGGGGCACGAAGGGGCCGCCGCGGTCGTGGCGACCGGGGCGACCGTCGGGGTGGGGGCAGAGGTCGCTGGAGACGACGTCCCTGGAGCTGAAGTCCCTGCGGGGGTGCTCGTGCCTCCGCAGGCGGCCAGCGGCGCCGCAAAAGCAAGCACGATGAGCGGAATCCAGCGTGAGCTGCTGTGTGCCACGAGATCGCCTCCGTCTACGACGCCACCCCCAACGTGTGGCCAGCGCCACTATGGCGCAGTTGCGAGCCGCTGCGCACGCGCATCAGACTCACCGGGCCGGCGCCCGACTGGTGGTTTCGAGGAGGCTCTGAGGATGACGCACGATGCGGACCACCCGGACCACGCCGACCCAACCCCCGGCCCGCAGAGCTCCAACGAGGAGCCGCAGGCGCATCTGACCACCACGCCTCGAGGTGGCGGCTGGCGCATGTTCGCGGCGCCGGTCGCGGTCGAGGCCTATATCGGCCAGGTGTGGGCTCCGGTGCTCGTGGACGGCATCGACGACGTCAGCGCCGAGATCTGGGCGCGTTGGCCGCCGCAGGGCCACAGCGACGGGGACATCCATCACCAGGTGATCGACGCCTCTCACTACCGTCCCCCCGAGGGTGGGTTTCCCCCCGCCTGAACCCCCAAGCCCGTCGGCGCGGCCGGGTACACCCTCGGTAGGCTGGGTTGAGGCGCCGCCCTGCGAGCAGGCGCACGGCGGCGCTCGATGAATGCATATGGGAAATCAACCGAGCCGCCCAAACGCCGACGCCGTGAACGCGGATCTCCGGCGACGCCAACGGTTGATCCGGCACCGCCGCCTCGGCGTGACCCTCCCCGCCGCACGCGAACGCGCGCGGACGCGTCAGGTCATCGTCGGGCTGATTGCCGGGCTGCTCGTCCTGCCGCTCGCAGGCGCTGCCCTCGTGCTCTTCGCGCTCGGCAATGCGGCCGCATCGAACGCAGGGGCGCGCGCACGCATTCTCCCCGACGACTCGCTGGTCTACGACCGTACCGGCGGCCTCATCGCCGATCTGCATCCTCCCGGGGCAACGCGGATCCCCGTCCCCCTCACCGCGATCTCGCCCCTCGTGCAGCAGGCGATCGTCGCCATCGAGGATCGCTCCTTCTGGACCGAGGGTGCCGTCGACGTCCCCCGGCTCGCGGCCGCTGCCTTCTCCGATCTCACGCACGGCACCACGCAGGGGGCCAGCACCATCCCCATGCAGCTGGCGAAGATCCTCTACCTCAGCGATTCGCGAACCATCGCCTACAAGCTGCAGCAGATCGGCCTCGCCGAGGGCCTCGTCAACTCGACCCCCCGGGCCGTGATCCTCGACGAGTATCTCAACGACATCTACTACGGGTCGGGAGCGACCGGCATCGAGGCCGCGGCGCACACGTATTTCGGTATCGACGCGACGCATCTCGACCTCGCGCAGGCGGCGATGCTCGCGGGGATTCCCAACAATCCAACCGGCGATGACCCGCACCTCGATGCGGCTGCTGCAAGCGCACGGCAGCAGCAGGTCCTCGACGCGATGGTCGACACCCACGCCATCACGCCGGCGCAGGCGACCGCCGCGGAGCACGAGCACCTCGTCTACGCCACCTCGAATCCCGACAACATCAACCTGGTGCCCTTCTTCGTGGCCCGCGTCGCCAACAGCGTGCGGACCACCTGGCATCTCGACGCTCACACCGCAGGGTTGAGGATCGTCTCCACGCTCGATTTCGCATTGCAGCAGTTCACGCAGCACGCGGTGAGCGCGCAGATCGCGCAGCTCGGCGGGCTGCACGTCACCGACGGCGCGGCCGTGGTCATCTCGCCGGGCTCTGGCGACGTGCTCGCCTATGTCGGGAGCGCCGGCTCGAATGTTCCCGGTGGGCAGATCGACATGGCGGCGGTGCCGCGTCAGCCCGGATCGTCCTTCAAGCTGTTCACGTACACGACGGCCATCGAGGATCGAACGATCAGCATGGTCACGCCGGTGCTCGACGGACCGTTGACGCTGCCGACCGGTGGCGGACCCAACGGCACGCAGCCGTACAGCCCCCTCGACTACGACCGGACGTGGCACGGGATCCTGCCCGTCGAGCAGGCGCTCGGGAATTCGCTCAACATCCCGGCGATTCGCGTGGAGGTCGCAACCGGGATCCCCAACATCGTGCAGACGGCCCGCGCCATGGGCGTGACCACGCTCGGCAGGTCACCGGCCTCATACAGCCCGAGCATGACCCTGGGTACGTACCCGGTGCCGACCCTGGAGATGGCACAGGCGGCGACGGTGCTCGCCGACTCCGGCGTTCTGCATCCGGCGCGCTTCATCATCTCCGCCACGCTCGACGGGCGCGCGATGCATGGCGCGACGCCGGCCGCGAAACGCGTGGTCGATCCCAGCGCCGCTTTCATCATGAACACGATCCTCAGCAACGATGCGAACCGCGTCATGGAGTTCGGAGCGCACGGCCTGCTGACGCTGCCCGGTCATCGAGTTGCTGCCAAGACTGGCACGAGCGAGAACTTCAAGGACAACTTCACGGTCGGCTGGACGCCGCAGCTCGCCACCGCGACCTGGGTCGGGAACGCCGACGACTCGGCGATGCAGGGGACGACCGGCATCACCGGCGCCGCGCCCATCTGGCACCAGGTCATGGCCCACGCGCTCACCGGTGTCACCGACCGCTGGCCGGCGATGCCGGCCGGGCTCACCACCGCGAACACGCCATGGGGCACCGCCTACTTCATGCCGGGCACCGACGCCACCACCGGCAAGTCGGCGCTCGTGCCCGCTCAGCAGCCGAGCGATGCCGGGCCTTCCGGTCCTGGTAAGCCTGCCGGCAAGAAGCACCACCACCATCCCCACTGACCCGCCGCCAACTAAGGGGTAGACACTCCGGGCGGCATATATAGGTCGTGATGAGCGACGTGACATCGCTCGGCCTGGCTCGAGAGAGGAATGCGATGGCACGCCTGCCGCCAACTCGTTCACCGCACTCTCATGCCCGTCGGTAAGGCTTTGCGTTGCCATCACCCGTCAGGGGAGGTTGTGACTTCCACCGACCCGACCGGTGGTGCGAGCGCGTGGAAGCTCACGAGACTCGCGGTTCGATGATGCTCGACAGCGTCTCTTGCGCAAGCCGAGCCTTCTGCATGGTGGGTGGTGCTTCGGATTCCGTGTTCGTGTCGCACGATCCGGCGGCGGGGTCGTCTTCGTGGACCGAGACGCTTGTGGCCCCGCACGGCTCTGAGGCCATCGTTGGTCTCTCGTGCCCGAGCGCAGGATTCTGTGTCGCGGTCGACGGCGCTGACGGCGTCCACGTCTTGACGAAACCGAGCGCGTAGCCGACGAGTCGCATACTTTGATCCGTGGTCGACGCGCGATCCTTTGGCGACCTGGAACTCGTCGACAACGTGAGCCCCGCGAACTGGATCGTGGCAAGCGTGCGCAACTTCCAATACGACGTCGGCTCGCTGCTGCCGGTCACCTTCGCGGCATACGCGCGGGTCCTTCATCCCGCCTCCCGCGACATCGAAACTGGGAGCAGCGTTGACGTTGCATGGTTGGACGTCGCAGCCGCGAACGGCCGCGTCGCTCACGCGGCCATGGAGTGGGTGGCGATCACCGGCGGTTGGAGGTTCGAGCGCCAGGCGACGCAGCCCGGGGTCTGGGACGCACCGCCCTCAATGGGGTCACTGCCGTCGCGCACCGCGGCGAGCCTCGCCGGTGTGCTCGCCGGTTTCACCGCCACGCCGTCGGAATGCTGGTTCGGCGTCTGGGAGGGATATGGCGACGCGCCGTTTCACGCCGGGACCGTGCCTTTGATCGCGATGCCGCAGCGCAATATGGCGCTGCTGCGGGGCCCGCTCCGTGCGGCGGGAACCGCCTTCTCGCGAATGCGATGGCCCGAGAGCCCGAGCCTGTGGTGGCCGGACGACCGCAGCTGGTGCGTGGCGACGGACATCGACCTGATGAGCACCTATGTCGGCGGCAGCATGCCATGCATCGAGGCGCTGCTCGGCGACCGGCGCCTCGAGGCCTACCGCCGTGACCGTCGACCAGACCGTCCACTGGCGGAGCGACAACATCAATCCGACCCCGGATCCGCCGCCACCGCCACGCGCCGTCAAGCCGCACCGCTCATCAGGCCACACGAAGCCGGGCCGCGCGACGATTACGAATCCAGCGCCGCGACCAGCTCCTCCTGGAGATACCCCAGCGCGATGAGCACGCCGTACTCCGGCTTCTGCCGGGTCGCGTCGGTCGCGGTGTCCTCCCAGCCGTCCCCCTCGATGCCGAGGATCTCGCCCGCGGCCACGCGGAGGTGATTGAAGGCCCGCAGCCAGGCCAGCGTCTGCGCCTCGGTGAGCGGGAGCGTGTCCTCGCCGGCGCTGAGCGCGTCGCGGACCATGGTGAGGTCGACCTCGCGGCCCTTCTCGATGTCGGGTCGCACCCATCGGTCGTACTCGGCCTGGAGCTTGGCGTCGTCATAGGCGCGGGGCGCCGATGCCAGCGGTGCGGCGAGACGGGGGCTGAGCGAATCGATGATCCCGATCAGCGCTTCACGTTCGCGCTTGTCGACCTTCACCTGGATCCGCCCGCGGCGACGGAGCACCTGGGCCATTCGCCGCGCCTTCCGGCGTCTCAGGGACGACCCAGGGTCGCCTGGAGTCCAAAGGAGTGGAGCTGCGCGACCGACACCTCCGCCTGCTCGCGCGGCTGGGTCGCAACCACCGCACGCCCCTCGTTGTGCACCTGGAGCATCAGCTTGGTGGCCGTCGCGTGGTCGTAGCCGAACAGGCGGCGCAGGACGAGCACCACATATGACATGAGGGTGATCGGGTCATTCCAGACCATCACGTTCCAGCCGAACTCTCGCTGGTCGCGCTCCTCGCGTCCGGGGGCTTTCGCCGGGGCCGGCGCCTTGGTGGTCGCCGGCGCCGAGGTGGTCGCCATGGCAGCTAGCGTAGCTCAGGTCCCGCCGTCAGCACCACCGCCAACGGTTCCCATCCGCCCCCTCCTCGAGCTGCCCGGTGACGGGGCTCCCGAAGGAGCGACGTCGCTCAGACTGCGCGGAAGTCGACGACGCCAGCCCACGCGGACGGAGTCCGGGAGGGCTGGGCTGCAGGAGCCGTTGTCGGGGTGGTGGTCACTCCGTCGAGCACCGCTTGCAGTGGAAGCTCGCAGTTGTGGCACACAATCCAGATGGGACCCGGCTCGCTGACACGCCTTTCGAGACGATGTCGCTCGCCGCATTCCTCGCAGGTGATGGTCACTCGCATTTCGTGGCGCAGCGTCGCACGGCGGTTGCGACGCCTCGCTGATGGCACTGTCGCGGCGGCGCCAACGGTGTGCAACGAATCGGCGAAAGAGGAGCAATCTGCCTCGGGTGATACACTCGGCGAGATCGTGATGGCATCGGTGCAAACGCGCCATTCAAGCCCCGGACACGATCATTTGAAGGCGAAAGCCACGCGACCCTGACCGGCGAGAGAGATTGTTCTGAAGGCAGGAGTACGAGCAAAGGAGTGCATTGACCCCGACGACGGCCCAGGAGCCCGAGACGCTCACCATGGAGGACCTCCTGCGGGAGGACCAGAATTCGATCAGGGCCCTGGCCCACGGTGACATCGTCGACGGTGTCGTCGTCCGTGTCGATCCCGACGAGGTCCTTGTCGACATCGGCGCGAAGAGCGAGGGAATCATCTCCAACCGCGAGCTGTCGGCACGCGGCGAGCAGCCGGTCACCCTCAACTCCGGTGATCAGGTCAAGGTCTACATCATCCAGCCCGAGGATGAGCACGGCAACGTCGTCCTCAGCCTGCGCAAGGCACGCGCCGAAGGCATCTGGCAGGCCGTCGCAGAAAAGGAGTCCGAGGGCGAGATCCTCGACGCCGAGGTGCGCGAGCAGAACAAGGGCGGCCTGATCGTCAACATCATGGGGCTGCGCGGGTTCCTGCCCAGCAGCCAGGTGGCGCGCCAGTTCAGCGGCAACCTCATGGAGCTGGTCGGCACCAAGATCCCGGTCAAGATCCTCGAGGTCAACCGCAAGCGCAACCGGCTCATCGTGTCGCAGCGCGCGGCCCAGGATGAGGATCGCGCGCGCCAGCGCGAGGAGCTCTTCGAGAAGCTCAAGGTCGGCGACGTCATCACCGGCAAGGTGAGCGGCGTCACCTCCTACGGCGCCTTCGTCAACCTCGGCGGCGCCGACGGCCTCATCCACATCAGCGAGCTGTCGTGGGATCGCATCAACAACGTCAGCGACGTCCTCACTGTCGGTGATGAGGTGTCCGTCAAGGTCATCAAGCTCGATCCCGAGCTGTCGCGGATCAGCCTCTCGCTGCGCCAGATGTCACAGGATCCCTGGGACACCATCGAACAGCAGTTCCCGCCCGGCAAGGCGGTGCCCGGCATCGTCACCAAGACCAAGAAGTACGGCGCGTTCCTGCAGATCGCGGACGGTGTCGAGGGACTCCTGCACATCAGCGAACTGTCGTGGGATCACGTCGAACGCACCGAAGATGTCCTCAAGGTCGGTGAGGAGGTCGAGGTCATGGTGCTCAGCGCCGACAAGGTCCGGCGTCGCATCAGCCTCTCGCTGCGCCAGCTGCACGGCGGCGGTCCGACCGGCGAGGGCGACGAGATCACGCCACCGTCATATGACTACCCCGAAGATGACGACGACGAGAGCGACACCGTGGTCACGGCGGTGACGCCGATGGCCACCGCGCTCGCCGACGCCGGCGTCGAGGGGACCACCCGCGCAGCCGTTGAACAGGCGGTCGCGGCCGGCACCGCCAGCGCTGAGGAGATTGCCGCCGACAACGCGCTGGCCGACGACGCGGCCGCAGATGACGCCGTCGCGGATGACGCCAGTGACGACGCCGCCAGTGACGACGAAGCAGCCGCTGACGAGGAAGCCGAGGTCGACGCCGATACTGAGGATCACGAGGACGGCGTCGAGTCCGAGCTGGAAGCCGAGGTCGAGGAGGCCGCGGAGTCTGCCGGGTCCGGCGACGAGACGTCGGCAGCGATAACCGCGGCCGATGCCGCCACGGAAGCCGCACTCGAACCCCCGGCGGACGGGGCCGGCGCGGGCGCCGATATTGAGGCTGCAGAACCGAAAGCGTAGGGCGCCGTCACCAGGACGGTGACGCCGACGGTTGTGCGCAGCGACGAGGCCGTTTCGACGGAGCTACCAGCCCGTATTCGCAAAGTTGCTTAGCTGTCCGCCAACCCGGGTAGTATGAGGGGCGTTACAGCAGTGCCCGGGGTCTGACCCTTTCCATCCACGGGGGGGCCGGAAGGGCAATGGAGGCGGTTTTGTACCCGTTCGAGCGCTTCACCGAAAGGGCGAAGAAGGTGCTCACGCTTGCCCAGGAAGAGGCTGAGCGTTCGCATCACTCGTACATCGGCACAGAGCACCTGCTGCTGGGGTTGCTCCGTGAAGGAGAGGGACTTGCGGCCAAGGTCCTCAACAATCTCGGTGTCGAGATAAACAAGGTCCGCAGCACGATCGAGTCGGTGCTCGGTCGCAACGAGCGGATCATCATCCAGCAGATCATTCCGACGTCGCGCGTCAAGAAGGTCATCGAGATCTCCTTTGAAGAGGCGCGCCGGATGGGCAACAACTATGTGGGCACCGAACATCTTCTGCTCGGGCTGCTCATCGAGGGTGAGGGCATCGCCGCTCACGTCCTCGAGGACCTCGGCGCCAACCTCGAGAAGGTTCGCGGCGAGATCGACAAGCTGCTCCACGAGTTCGGGCATCGACGAGGAGTCGAAGGAGGCGCAGAAGAAGCCCTCCAAGACGCCGCTGCTCGACCAGTTCTGCCGCGACCTCACCGACCTGGCGATCAAGAACTCGCTCGACCCGGTGATCGGCCGCGCCATGGAGATCGAGCGCGTCGTGCAGATCCTCAGCCGGCGCACCAAGAACAACCCGGCGCTCATCGGTGAGCCAGGCGTTGGCAAGACCGCCATCGCGGAAGGGCTCGCGCAGCAGATCATCCTCGGCAACATTCCCGAGTCGTTGATGGGCAAGCGCGTGCTCACGCTCGACATGGGCGCGCTGGTTGCGGGCACCAAGTACCGCGGCGAGTTCGAGGAGCGTCTCAAGAAGATCCTTGACGAGATCCGCGCGTCGCGCGAGGTGATCCTCTTCATCGACGAGCTGCACACGCTGGTCGGCGCCGGCGCCGCGGAAGGTGCCATCGACGCGGCCAACATTCTCAAGCCCGCGCTTGCGCGCGGTGAGATTCAGTGCATCGGCGCGACCACGCTCAACGAGTACCGCAAGTACATCGAGAAGGACGCAGCGCTCGAGCGCCGTTTCCAGCCGGTGTTCGTCGACGAGCCGTCGCTCGCCGAGACCATCGAGATCCTGCACGGCATCCGTCCGCTGTACGAGAAGCACCATCGCGTGAAGATCACCGACGACGCGCTCAAGGCCGCCGCCGAGCTGTCGGTGCGCTACGTCAGCGACCGCTCGCTGCCGGACAAGGCGATCGACCTCATCGATGAGGCGAGTGCACGCGTGCGCATGAAGCTCACCACCACGCCGGAAGAGCTGCGCTCGATGCAGCGCGAGATTCGCGAGCTGCAGACGCAGAAGGAAGAGGCGATCGCGGCGCAGGACTACGAGACCGCGGCCAACTTCCGCGACAAGGAAAAGAAGCTCAAGGACAAGTACGTCTCCCAGGAGACCAAGTGGCGTGACGAGCTCGGCGCGACCGTCCCGGACGTGACCGAGGAGCACATCGCCGAGATCATCTCGTCGTGGACCGGCGTCCCGGTCTCGCGCCTGGTGGAGGAGGAGACCTCACGCCTGCTGCGCATGGAGGAGGAGATCCACAAGCGCCTCATCGGCCAGGACGATGCGGTGAAGGTCATCTCCCAGGCGGTGCGCCGTGCGCGCGCCGGACTCAAGGATGCCAAGCGGCCGATCGGATCGTTCATGTTCCTCGGCCCGACCGGCGTCGGCAAGACCGAGCTGTCGCGTGCGCTCGCGGCATTCCTGTTCGACAACGAGGACGCGATCATCCGGCTCGATATGAGCGAGTTCATGGAGCGCCATTCGACCGCGCGGCTGGTCGGATCGCCGCCAGGCTACGTCGGGTACGACGAGGGCGGGCAGCTCACCGAGGCGGTGCGCCGGCGCCCCTACTCCGTGGTGCTCTTCGACGAGATCGAGAAGGCGCATCCCGAGGTCTTCAACATGCTGTTGCAGATCCTCGAGGACGGCAGGCTCAGCGACGCCAAGGGCAAGGCGGTCAACTTCGCCAACACCATCATCATCATGACCAGCAACCTCGGCGTGCACGGGTTGAAGCTCAACATGTCGCTCGGGTTCCAGCCGGCCGTGCCGGACGAGCGGGCGTCATCGTCGGAGCACGGGAAGATGCGCGACAGCATCATGGACGAGCTCAAGAAGCAGTTCCGTCCCGAGTTCCTCAACCGTGTCGACGCGGTCGTCGTCTTCCAGCGACTCGACCATCCACAGATGCGCCAGATCGTGGACCTGCTGCTCGCCAAGGTGGCGATCCACCTCGCGGCCCAGGAGCTCACCTTCACGGTGTCGGACGATGCCAAGGAGAAGCTCGTCATCGAAGGCTTCGACAAGATCTATGGAGCACGCCCGCTGCGGCGCGTGATCCAGCGCGTCATCGAGGACCCGTTGAGCGAGGAGCTGTTGCGCCTCAAGCACGGTCCGGGCGATGCGGTGATCGTCGAGGTGGTCGATGACGAGGTGAAGATGCGCCTGGTGCCCAAGGGCGTCCGCCGGGAGAAGAAGGAAAAGGCCGAGGCGGTTGCAAGCGCCGCGGCCGGTCCTCCGAGCGCACCTCCCACGGAGTAACCTGCCACCCTGCAGGAGGGTGAAATGTCTCCGAACCTTGCGCGGAAGTCGCTGTCCAAGGGCGCGCTGGTCGCAGGCGCCGGACTCATCGTCGCGCTTGTCGATTCCTTCCTGCCGTGGCGGAGCGCCTCGATTCCCTGGGGCCTTACGTGCTCGGCCATCAAGCAGTGTGTGGTTGAGACCGGCGCCTTCAACGGCAGTCACAGCGCGTTGGTGTACTGGCCGGGCTGGGACTTCTGCATCGCGGCGCTCCTCGGCCTGACGCTGCTCGTCCTGCGGACCTTCATGCCACGGATGACCATCTCCCCGATGCCGTCCACCGACGCCCCGGTCTACGCAGGCATCGCCTTTGTCATGGGGCTCTGCGTGGTGTTGCGACTGCTCGCCGGCGTCGGACAGGTGACCGAGTATTACTCGACGACAGCGGGCGGGGTCTACACGGTGGGCCCTGGTATCGGGGAGTTCATCGGGATCGTCGCGACAGCGATGGTGGGCGCCGGGGGCCTCGCAGGGTCCTGGAAACGATCGGATACGCAACCAAAAGCATCGCGGCATGCGCTGGCTAGCTAGTCGCCCGCGGTGGCTGCTGCTCGGCGTGTTTGTGGTCTTGGTTCTCTGTGTGGTGCTCGGTTACCTGCTACGCAACGCGGTGCTCAGCTCGGCGATGCTGCTGGTGTTCTTTGTCTTCTTCGCGACTCTGATGGCCTTTGTGGGGCGCCGCGAGAAGTCGTCGCCCTCGCAGCCCGCACTGATCCACCCCGCGGACGGTCGGCCCGCCACCGTTTCGCCGCGAGTGACGACATGCGTTGTCTCACGTGTCTAGTACGCCCGATGCGCCCCCGAGATCCCACGCGTGTCAGGCACCGGTGGGCGGTGTCTCGCCGGGGGCGAAGTGACCCAGGTCTGCTCCAACCTTCTTGCCAATGTTGGCGACGTGGAGGTGAATCTCGTCGAGGAGGTCCGTGGCCTTCTTCACCTGCGCGGTGAGGGCGGTGTTCTCGGCGAGCAGCGTCTTGATGTCGTCGGTGTTGTTCTCGGTATGGAGCGCCACCTCAGACGCAATCGCGTCAGCGCGTTTCGCGGCGATCAACAAGGCCGCCGCCTGAATGCCCGCCAGCATCGAGAGAAACAGGTTGAGCAGGATGAATGGGTACGGGTCAAATCCTGACTTTCCGCCCACATGAAGCACGCCGTTGACAACGGCCCAGATGATCATCACCCCGAAAAAGACGAAGACGAAGGGCCACGACCCCATCCCGTTGCGCATCTTGTCCGCGGCTCGCTCCCCGAGCGAGAGTCGGTCGGCTCCACGGACCGTCGGGTGCTTCGCCCATTGATGTTGCCAAGCCATGGTCGATCTCCTTTGGATCAGAAGCCGTGCCGCCTGCTACACGTGCGGTTAAGGCTACGCTGCAATGTCGATGGCTTACGTCGATCCCTTCCACTCGACAGGCGCGGCGCATCTCGGCAAACGGGCGCACGGTCACTATCACACCGAGAGCACGTGCCGGTTCGGCCAGAGCATCAAGCTGCGGGGCTATGACGCTCCGGGCACCGGCGGCTATCGACTCTGCAAGCGCTGCGCGGCCCTGAGTGCCAAGCGCGACCCCAAGTTGAGCTAGGCAAGGTCGGCTGCCGCTCAAACTTCGTCGCGCAGCGCCAATCCTCGGTCGGCCAGCGCTTGACAGTGGACGGCGGGCAGCGAGGTCCAATGCCGTGCAGGGCGAGCGCCCGTCAGCCTGCCGGCGTATCGGGCGCCCGCGCTAGTGTCCACGACTGGGACAGGTGCGATGGCGGCATCGCCAGTACGCGCTGCCCCTCGGACCTGACCAGCTGCCAACACTCTCGTGCAAATGCCAGTGATGGCTGTGGCAGATCCCTCCGAACCAACGGAAGGCTCGGATTTGGCGACAGCGTGCCCGGGCACCCGCGCGCGTGCCGCCCAACATGCGTATATCGCGTGTCAGCAAAATCGCCTCCGGAAGCGTTAGTAAGGGAGTGATTGGGCCAGAATCGACCACAAGGGAGCGTTTCGAATGAAACCACCGGGAACCGCTGCGCTGAGAATGACCGGACTGGCTATGAGCGTTATCCTCGCGATCGCGGCATTCGCCGGCGCGTCGACCAAAGCCGAGGGCGCCTCCGAGGGCGCCTCCGAGGGATCCGCCGCCACCGCACTCGACTGGAACATCATCGCCGTGAACACGGTGCGAGCCGCGACGCCGCCGATTTTCCAAGTCGAGGGCCTCATCTACATGTCGTACGTGCAGGCGTCCGTCTACGACGCCGTCACGAAGATTGAGGGGCGCTATCAGCCGTACCACCACTTCAGGGCGCCGGTGGACAAGGTAGGCGCTTCACCGACGCGGCAGTCGCCGCAGCCTCCTACACCGCCCTCGCCTACTACTTCCCGGCGCAGGCAGCGACGCTCGGGACGACGTATACGTCCTATCTTGCCGGCCTTCCTGCCGCGGGCAAAAACGCCGGCGTGGCGATCGGCGTGGCTGCAGCGGAAGACATCATCGCGCTCAGAACGGGCGACGGACGCGACGCTCCCATCTCGAACTCCATACGGGCAGGGCCCCTTGACGCCGGGTGTCTGGATCTTCGCGCCGCCCCCATCGGCCCAGTCGGCGCAGACGCCCTGGGTCGCGTTCATGAAGCCGTTCATGCTCAGGAGCCCGTCCCAGTTCCGGCCGGGCCCGCCGCTGCAGCTCACTAGCAAGAAGTACGCGACCCAACTCGCCGAGCTGCAGGCGTACGGCAGCGCAACGAGCACGGTCAGAACAGACGAGCAGACGAAAATCGCGGAGTTCTGGAACGCGAACGCGATCAATCAGATCAATCAAACCCAGCGCGACCTCGATAGCGCGCACGGATTCGACCTCGTCGAAACGGCGCGCGGGCTCGCGATGGCGAACCTCACCGACAGCGACGCGGGGATCGCCTGCTTCGACGCGAAGTACTACTACACGTTCTGGCGGCCGGTGACGGCGATTCAGCACGCCGACATCGACGGAAACCCCCTGACGACGGCCGACCCGACGTGGACGCCGCTGCTGATAACGCCAAACCATCCCGAGTACCCAGCTGCCCACGGCTGCCTGACATCGTCTGATGCAGAGGTGGCGGCGGAGCTGCTGGGCACACACCGGATCGAGATCAACATCGCTGGTGCCGTCGGCCAGAACGTCACGACGCTGACAACATCGCGGCACTACGCAACGGTCGAAGATCTCGATCGCCAGGTCGTCAATGCCCGCGTCTGGGCCGGGCTCCACTTCCGCGAACTCTGGCGAGGTCGGCGTCGAGCTCGGTCGGGACGTGGCCGACTGGGCCCTCGACCGGTACTTCCTGCCTACGGACTGATCTGCGAGAGATCCCGAGCGAAGGGGCGCGTTCGAGTGCCCCTTCGCTCGTTGCTTCGAATGAGTGAGGCGGCGGTGTGTGGTTTCCCATATCGTCGATCCGGGCGCCTGGAACGCCCCAGGCGGATCGCTCCGCTAACTCTCGTGCCTGCTCTGGCCGCGACGAACGCTGTTACCAGTCATGCCAGAAGAATGACGCGCCGGCCAATTTAGCCTACGGTCTCATGACATGAGCAACCTCACGAACATCCTTCGACTTGCATCGATCCCGGTTGGAGCCGTGGTCGGTCTCTGTACGGCCTCGCTGGCGCAAAGCTGCCAATCCTTTGGGTCGGAAGGGGGAGGCGCGAGCGTTTGCCCTGTGCCCATATTCGCGGCCTGGGAGTGCGTCGTCTTCGGAGCCGTGGCGGCTGTGATCGTGATCTTGATCGCGGAAGCCGTTCGCCGACGTCCCGCTAGAGGCAACTGACCGGGGCGTCCCCTCGACGCTACTTCACGGGAGCTACGCGCCTGCCTGAACCGGGATTGCCTCGACTGCGCTGAGATCTCCCGTTGATTCCGGCGCATCTCCAGCACCCAAGCCCCTCATGCACAGTTGTTATACGTCCACCACAAACTGACTTACCAGTCATCCCAACGGAATGACGCACCTGGCAGACTTGTGTATGCCATGTAGCCAACCGGCGCCCAATAAAACCGAACATACGTTTGCTATGCTCTGACGCCATGGCCCGCGTTCCGATCCCGCGTTTCCCATCCCCATGGCCCAGGTTGGTCATCGACGCCACTTGGGTACGCTAGACGGTCAATGCCCAACGATCAGATCGTCATCCGCGGTGCGCGCGAGCACAACCTCAAGAACATCGACCTGACGCTGCCGCGCGACAAGCTCATCGTGATCACCGGGCTGTCGGGGAGTGGCAAGTCGTCGCTCGCGTTCGACACCATCTATGCGGAAGGCCAGCGTCGCTACGTCGAGTTGTTGAGCGCATACGCGCGTCAGTTCCTCGGCCAGATGGAGAAGCCCGATGTCGATCACATCGAGGGGCTGAGCCCGGCGATCTCCATCGACCAGAAGGGGACGAGCAAGAACCCGCGGTCGACCGTCGGCACCGTGACCGAGATCTACGACTACCTGCGCCTCATGTATGCGCGCATCGGGCACCCGCACTGTCCCAACTGCGGTCGCGAGATCAGCAAGCAGTCGATCGAGCAGATCGCCGACCAGGTGCTGCTCCTTCCCGAGGGAACGCGCCTGCTCATCTCGGCGCCGATGGTGCAGGGCCGCAAGGGCGAACACCGCGACGTCCTCGACGAGGCCAAGCGTCTCGGCTATGTTCGCGTGCGAATCGACGGTGAGCTCCACGACCTGTCCGAGCCGATCACGCTCGACAAGAAGTTCCAGCACGACATCGAGGTGGTCGTCGACCGCATCATCATCGGACCGGAGCTTCGTTCGCGACTCCACGAATCGCTCGAGCAGGCGTCGAAGCTCAGCGACGGGCTCATCCTGCTGATCCCGGCGGACGCCGAAAGTGGCATGCAGGAGATGCTCTTCTCCGAGGAATTCGCGTGCGTGTACTGCGGGATCTCGATGGAGGAACCGGCACCGCGCAACTTCTCGTTCAACAATCCCCACGGCGCGTGCCCGGCGTGCACCGGTCTCGGCGTGCGTCTCGAGGTGGACCCCGATGCGGTGGTCCCCGACCCGTCGTTGAGCATCGACGAAGGCGCACTGTCGGGATGGACGCGCGGCCCCTCGCAGCACTGGATGATGGAGGTGCTCGAGACCGTCTGCCGGCGCTTCAAGATTCCGCTCAGCATCCCCTGGAAGGACCTCGACCCCAAGGAGCGCAGGCTCATCCTCTACGGACTGCCCAAGGACGAGACGGTGCGCATGCGCTACACGTCGCACAGCGGCCACTCGCGCAGCTTCGAAGCCGGCTACGAGGGTGTGATCAACAACCTGCAGCGGCGCTATCGCGAGACCGAGTCCGAATGGGTCAAGCAGGAGATCGAGCGCCTGATGATGCAGAAGCCGTGCCCGACCTGCAACGGCGCGCGGCTCAAACCCGAGTACCTCGCGGTGACCATCGACGGGATGAACATTGCCGAGTTCTGCAAGAACAGCATCAGTTCGGCCTTGCGGCGCCTCGACTCTCTGCGACTCAGCGAGCGCGAGCTGACCATCGCGCGGCAGGTGGTGAAGGAGATCAAGGAGCGCCTCGGCTTTCTGCACGACGTCGGGCTCGACTACATCACCATCGACCGCGGGGCTGCGACGCTGTCCGGTGGCGAGGCGCAGCGCATCCGGCTGGCGACGCAGATCGGCAGCAAGCTGATGGGCGTGCTCTACATCCTCGACGAGCCCTCGATCGGACTGCATCAGCGCGACAACCACAAGCTGATCCGCACGCTGATCGCGCTGCGCGACATCGGCAACACGCTCATCGTCGTCGAGCACGACGAGGAGACGATCCGCGCGGCCGACTGGGTGGTCGACATTGGCCCGGGCGCCGGCGAGCACGGCGGGCTGGTCATGGCGTCGGGATCGGTCGAGGACGTGGTCAACACACCGGAGAGCATCACCGGGCAGTTCATGCGCGGCGAGCGGAGCATCCCGCTGCCGTTGATTCGCCGTCCCGCGGGCACGAAGAAATTGGTGGTGCGTGGCGCGCGCGCCAACAACCTGCGCAACGTCGATGTCACGTTCCCGCTCGGTTCGTTCATCTGCGTCGCCGGAGTCAGTGGCAGCGGCAAGAGCACGCTGGTCAACGACATCCTCTATCGCAAGCTCGCGCAGTCGCTGTACCGCGCCAAGCAACGCCCGGGCGCGCACGACCGGGTCGAGGGCATCGCCAGCATCGACAAGGTGATCGACGTCGATCAGTCACCCATCGGGCGCACGCCGCGAAGCAACCCGGCGACCTACGTCGGCGTGTTCACCGACATCCGCGACCTGTACGCCAAGCTTCCGGAGGCGAAGATCCGCGGGTACAAGCCGGGTCGCTTCTCCTTCAACGTGTCGGGCGGCCGATGCGAGGCGTGTGCCGGCGACGGAATGATCAAGATCGAGATGCACTTCCTCCCGGACATCTACGTGCCGTGCGAGGTCTGCAAGGGGCGCCGCTACAACCGCGAGGCGCTCGAGGTGAAGTTCCGCGGCAAGAGCATTGCCGACGTGCTCGAGATGACCGTCGACGAGGCGGCGTCGCACTTCGAGCACCAGCCGCGCATCCTGCGCAGAATGCGCACGCTGCAGGACGTCGGCCTCGGGTACATCCGGCTCGGCCAGCCGGCGACGCAGCTCAGTGGTGGTGAAGCACAGCGCGTGAAGCTCAGCACCGAGCTGTCGCGACGCGACACCGGCAGCACGCTCTACATCCTCGACGAGCCGACCACCGGCCTGCACTTCGCCGACGTCGAGAAGCTGCTCGTGGTGCTGCATCGACTCGTTGATGCGGGCAACACGGTGATCGTCATCGAGCACAACCTCGACGTCCTCAAGACCGCGGACCACATCATCGATCTCGGCCCCGGTGGCGGCGACGGAGGCGGTGAGGTGGTGGCCGAGGGAACGCCCGAAGAGGTGGCCGCCAACCCGCGGAGCGCCACCGGCGAGTACCTCGCGCGCATGTTGCCGGCCCCTCGGATGCAGGTCGCACGGGTGACCGGGACCCGCGTCGCGACACCGCGGCCACGGAGGCGCGTGCCGGTCTCCACCTGATGCGCTCCCGCAACTCACTGTGGTGCGCTAACGTGGTGCCACGATGACCTCCATGGACGGCGAGGACAGGCGCCTGCGGCTCCGGCGTCTCGACGACTGCCTCGACGTGCTCGAGCAGGCGCATGAGCTCAACCTGACCGAGGTCAGCGAGCGCATGGCCGAGGCGTTGAGCGAACGGGTCCCGACCGTCCATCCCGGGATGCTCATCGCCGACGCAATCGAGGAGGTGTTGCGTCAGCAGGAGCCCTACATGGTGCAGATCCGCCCCGAGGTTTCACGCAGGGTTCGCCGCCGCCGCGACCCATTCGACGTGAGGCTGCTGCTCCAACGCCGCTGACCCTGAAGCTTTCGGCGGACCGTCCGCAGGTACACTCGGTGACCAGATGAGTGCCTTCGGCTTCGATCCAGAGCAGATCTTTGCTCGGCGGCGCTCCCGTCCACGGATCGTTCGTCCGCCAGGTCAGCTCCGGCGCCGGATCATCATCGGCGGCGTCATCGCGGTCATCATCGTGCTGCTCATCGTCGCCCGATGGCTGCTGGGACTGCGCGCCGAGTACCTCTATTACGCGAGCGTCAACCACACCAACGTCTTCTGGACGCCGCTGATCGCGCACATCATCCTGTTCTTTATCGGGTTCGCGATCATCGCCGTGATCTTCGGCGCAGCCGTCGTCGGCTGTTCGATGGCGGCGGCGAATCTCGACCGGCGCGGGCGCCGCATCGTGTTGTGGGCCGGCGCGGTGATCGCCGTCATCGCCGGCATCGCGGGCGGCTCGACGCTCTCGGGCGAGTGGCAGGACATCCTGCTCTGGCTCCACTCGGTGCCCTTCGGGGCCACCGACCCGGTCTTCCACGCCGACTACTCATTCTTCGTCTTCACCCTCCCGGCGATCGACGACCTCATGGGGCTGCTCTGGGGCGGCGTGATCCTCGGGATGCTCGCCGCGATCGCGGTTGCGGTCGTCTCGATCACGGTGATGAACGCCCCGGAGGAGCTGCCCCTGCCGCTCGAGCCGCCGGCCGGTCGCTCCCCGGAGGACGCGCTCCGCGCCGCCGTCATCACCGGCGGCATCGGGCTCGCCGCCATCTTCATCCTCGCCGCGTTCGGCGCCCACTTCGGCGTCTACCACCTGGCCACGAGCACCCACGCCACCGGCAACGGGTCCAGCGGAACGCCCTACGTGGGGCTTGACGCGACCCAGCGCGCGGTGATCCAGCCGGTCCTCGGGTTCCTCCAGGTGCTCGCCGCCGTCCTGGCGGTGGTGACCCTGGTCCTCGTGGCGATCCGCTGGCGGCGGGCGTCGACCGGGACCGCGATCGCGTTCGGCGCGATGCTCGGCGGATGGCTGCTCGTCGCCGGGCTGACCCAGGGCATCCCGGCGGCCGTGTACCAGGGAGCCAGCGTCGGGCCCAACGAGCAGACCGCGCAGACACCGACGATCGGCGACTATCTCACCACCAGCCGATACGCCTGGGCGATCCAGAGCACGGGTTCGGATCCGCAGGTGCAGAGCGGGAGCTTCGGGACGCCGCACGCCCCGACGCTCAGCGATCTCGAGTCCGACCTCGGCACGCTCCAGAACGTCCGGATCCAGGACCCGACCCAACTGCCCGACACGCTGGCGCAGATCGACCGGAGCCGCAGCTACCAGACGTACTCGACGATCTCGGTGGATCGCTATCCCAACTCGACCACCGGGGGCGACACCGAGGTGATGCTCGGGCCGCGCGAGATCGCCGAGGCGGACGTCCCCAACGCGTCCTTCGTCAACACCTCGCTGACCTACACGCACGGCTACGGCGTGACCGCGGTCTCAGTGAACGCGGTCGCCGGTGAGGGCAAACCGCAGGTCCTCGTCGGGCAGCAGCCGATGACCCAGGTCACGCCTGGCTCGCCACCCGACCTCTCGTTCGACAACTCTCCGACCGCGGATCCGGCCATCTACTGCGGCCTGGACACGACCCAGAGCGTCATCTCCGGCACCACCCAGCCGGAGTTCAACTATCCGTCCGGAAGCGGCGACAACCAGGTCCATGGCACCACCAGCGAGGACGGGATCCCGATCACCAACCCGATCGACAAGCTGGCCCTCTCGCTCGAGGATTTCGGGGGTTTCAACCTCTTCCTCAACAACTCGCTCACCCCCGACAGCCGAGCGCTGGTCAACCGCCAGATCTCGACTCGCATCACCTCGCTCGCGCCGTTCCTCACCGTCGACGCGGATCCGTACATCGTGGTCGACCCGCAGACCGGTCACCTGATGTGGATCGCCGACGCCTACGTCAAGACCTCGCTCTTCCCCGAGTCGTACCAGCAGAGCGACGGCACGTCATACATGCGCAACGCCGTCAAGGCGGTGATCGACGCCAAGACCTGCGCGATCACGCTGTATGCGGTGAACATGAACGAGCCGATCACCGCGGCGTGGAACGCGATCTACCCCGGGCTGCTCACCCCGCTCAGCGACATGTCGTCGTACCTCCGCTCGCATCTGCGCTACCCGGAAGACCTCTTCAACGACCAGGCGCAGGCATACGCGCAGGTGCACATCACCAGCCCGACGGTCTTCTACAACGGCAGCGACCTGTTCAACATCGCGCAGCAGACCCTCAACGGGACCAACCAGGCCACCACCGCGTACTACGTCGAGGCAACGCTGCCCGACACCAGCAGCCCGCAGTTCGTGCTGCTGCAGACATTTTCTCCGGGTGCCAGCGGGGGAGGCGCCACCGCGAACAACATGACGGCGTGGCTCGCGGCCGAGTGCGACTACACGGGTACCAATGACCCGAAGCTCGTCTCGGTGCGTCTCAACAACGCGGACAACGTGCTCGGGCCGCTGCAGTTCGACAACAACATCAACACCAACCAGGTGATCAGCTCGGAGATCTCCCTGCTCGATCAGCACGGGTCGACGGTCACCCTCGGCAACGTGATCATCCTGCCCGTTCAACAACGACTCGTTCCTCTACGTGCGGCCGATGTACGTCACCGCCGGCGCCAACGGCGGCACCGCGTTCCCACAGCTGCAGTACGTGATCGTCGGCGACCAGAGCAATGTGCAGCAGGGCACGTCGTTCGCCGCCGCAGTTGCGAATTTGCTCAACAATGGCAATGCGGTCCCCGGCCTGCCGCTTCCGACGGGAACGGGCACGACGTCACCGTCGCCGTCACCATCACCATCGACATCGCCGTCGCCGAGCCCCGGGACATCGCCGACGCCCACGAGCATCCCGACCGGCACGATCCAGCAGCAGATCCTCGCGCTCGACAGCAAGCTCATCACCGACAACGCGGCGGCCCAGTCTGCACTCATGGCCGGCAACTACACCGCCTACGGCGCCGATGAGGCGAAGGTGCAGGCCGACCTCAAGGCGTTGCAGGCCTTGCTCGCCCAGCAGGCAGCGGCGAGCCCGAAGCCATAGCCGGGGGTCCGCTGGAAGGATGAGCGCCGCGGTTGACATCGCACCCGGGATCCATCAGCTCGACACGCTGCTGGGCGGTATGGATCAACTCACCGCCGGTTTCCTGATCGACGGGCCGATGCCCGCGCTGGTCGAGACCGGCTCGCAGTCGAGCGTCCCCGCCGTGCATGCCGCGCTCGACGCCCTCGGGCTCGGCCCGCTCGACCTGCGCTGGATCATCGTGACCCACATCCACCTCGATCACGCCGGCGCCGTCGGGGACCTCGCCGCCGACTTTCCCAACGCCACCGTGGTGGTCCACGAGCGCGGCGCGCGCCACCTCGTCGACCCGAGCCGGCTCATCGACAGCGCGTCGCGCGTCTACGGCCCGCTGCTCGACAGCCTCTACGGGCGGATGACCGCCGTCCCGGAGGACCGCCTCATCGCCGCGGGTGACGGGTATCGGGTCGACGTGGGCAATGGCCGCGAGCTCGTGCTCGTCGATTCCCCCGGCCACGCCAAGCACCACCACGCGGTCCTGGACGAGCACACCGGCACGCTGCTGGTGGGGGACGCGGTCGGCGTGCTCCTGCCCGACCTCGGCGTGCTCCGGCCGGCCACCCCGCCGCCCGACTTCGACCTCGAGCAGGCGGTGCACAGCCTGCGGCGCTTCGCCGAGCTGCGCCCCGAGCGCATGGTGCTCACCCACTACGGCCCGGTTGCCGACGCGCAGGCCACGCTCGCCGAGGCCGAGGACATGCTCCATGGCTGGGTCGAGGTCGCCGAGCGCGTCATCGAGGACTTCGGCCGACGCGGGCATCGACGACGTCGCCGCGGCGCTCGCCGAGGCGTTCGCGCTCGACCCGGAGACGCTGCCCGAAGGTATCCGCGAGAAGGCCGAGGTGCTCAACGGGGTGCACAGCAACGCCGCCGGCATCGTTCGCTACTTGAATCAGCGGGCAGCCGCGCCCGTCGAATGACCACGGCCGCCCGGCCGCGCGACCGGCTCATCGCCGCGGTGGTGCTGAGCGCGGTGATCGGCCTGGTCGGCGGCGGCCTCGCCGCCTGGGGGATCTACGCGCGCTACGGACCGGTCGAGCGCGTCACCCAGCAGACCATCGTCGGCGGAAACGGCGGCACCGGCGGCGCGCTCACCGCCGGCTCGATCGCGCAGACCAAGTCGGTGTCGGTGGTCGAGGTGATCACCGAACCGGTGACCGCCAGCTCCCTCCTCAACGGACCGACCGGCATCGTTGACGGTTTCGTGGTCTCCGCGAGCGGCCTGGTGGTGTCGAGCATCCACGCCATCCAGGGCGCCGGCACGCTGCTGATCGCGACCGCAGACGGGCACCGCTATCCGGCCACCATCGTCCGGGCGGACCCGACCCACGGCGTCGTCCTTCTCCAGGCGGTCGGCGCCCAGGGCCTGACGCCGCTCGTCTTCGCGTCGGTGCCGCCGAGAGTCGGCGACCTGGCGATCGCGGTGGGGCACATCCCGTTCGCGGCGGTGACCCTCGCCACCGGGGCGGTCAGCTCGATCGGCGACACCATCCATCTGTCCGGCGCCGCAGCGCCACTGCTCGACGTGCTCACCGTGGACGCCGTGCCCGATCCGCGCCGGGACGGCGGCCCGCTGCTCGACGGCAACGGCAACGTCATCGGCGTGCTGGTCGCCGCGGGCAGCGCGGCGCCGGGCGTGGTCGCGCTCTCCATGACCGCCGCCGCAAACCTCGTGGTCGCCGCGACCGGCGGTTCGGGGACGACCCCGGCACCCGTCCTCGGGGTCCAGTCGCGAGCTGATCGATCCCGCCACCGCCGCCGCGGCGGGCCTGCCGGTGGGGGCGCTGGTGCTGTCGGTCACCCCGGGCGGCCCGGCCGCCACCGCCGGCCTGGCGCCGGGTGACGTGGTCACCGCCGTCGGGAGCACGGTGCTCGATGCGACGCACCCCCTGGACCCGACGGTGCTCGGGCTTGCGCCCGGTCAGCAGGTCACGCTGACCGTGTACTCGAACGGCAGGTCCAAATCCGTCCAGCTGACCGTCGGAAGCGGCTAATGCCCCTGGGCGCGATGGACACCCGGGATCAGTACGAGCCGCGCGCGCTGAGCACAGCGGGGACCGTCTTGGCGAGGATGTAGAGGTCCATGGTCAGCGACCAATTCTCGACGTAGAAGAGGTCGTAGCGAACGTAGTCTTCGTAGGAAAGATCGTGCCGGCCGTTGACCTGCCAGAGCCCGGTGACCCCTGGCTTGACCCGCAGACGACCGCGCTGCAACTCCGCGTAACAGGATGCCTCCTCGGGCAGCGCCGGGCGCGGGCCCACCAAACTCATCGTGCTGCTCAGCACGTTGAACAGCTGCGGCAGCTCATCGAGCGACGTCCTGCGCAGGAAGCGGCCGATTCTGCTGACGCGTGGGTCACGCCGCATCTTGAAGAGGAGGCCGTCAGCCTCATTCTCGAGAGCATGGCGCTGCGCGTGCGCGCCGACGATCATGGTGCGGAACTTGATCATCGTGAACTCGCGCTCGTTCTCGCCGACGCGCCGCTGCCGGAAGAGCACCGGGCCGGGACTCGTCAGCTTGATCGCGATCGCGATGGCAAGCATTGGAATCGCGCCGATGATCAGAACGATGGACGCCAGCGTGATGTCCAGGCAACGCTTCACGAGACGCTGACGGCGTGAGAAACGGTTCCGGCGCAGCGAGATGAGCGCCATGCCGTCGATCGGCTCGAGGATCACCCGCGCCGCGCCAAAATTCGCCAGGCCCGGCGAGACGCGAACCGCCACATCCGCGGCGAGCGCGGAGTCGATGAACTGCAAGGTGGGGCCGCCCGCCGCGCTGCCCGCGATGATGACCGAACCCACGCCGTGTTCGCGACTGATGGCTGCGATGTCCTCCACCGCACCGAACACGGGAAGGCCGTCGATGAAATCGAAACCCGACGGCTTGTCCTCGACGAAACCGCATGGCCGGTAGCCCATCCACGGCCGCCGCCGAAGAGTCCGCGCGAGCGCGCGCGCATCGTCGTTTGTGCCCGCGATGAGAGTCACGACGCTGGTGATCGCGCGGCTGTTCATCACGTGACCGAGGCGACGCGTCATGAGGCGCCCCACGATGATGGTGACCAAGCTGAAGGCAAGCAACCAGACGACAAAGCTGCGTGAGATCTGGAGTCGAGTGACCCAGGTGATGAGCACGACGAGGAGCACTGACATCAGCACCGCGTTGAAAAGATGCTGCAGCTCAGCGGTTGCGTGAGTCGGGCGGCGGAGGTCGTAAAGGCCGTAGATGGTAAAAACCACCGGCCATACTGCCACCGTGGCAAAGAGGGGCCAGTTGGTCCTGAGCGAAATGCCGCCGTCCCATCCGTCGCCGGGGGCAACAGTCTTCGCAAGATAGACGCTGATGATCACCGCGAGGAGGTCCACGGCAAATGTCACCGCGGCGAGAATCACCGGCCATGGGCGCGGTGACGGGGCCGCATCAACGCGTGGTGCCGATACCCGGGGCGTGGATTCCCCGACGAGTTCGATGTCGGGGATGGAGGAGGCGGTCTCGTCTACCTCCGGCAAGACACCGGTACGACGAGCGACATCGTCCACACGTTCCACAGGCCTCTCTCGCTCCCAAAACCCGCCACGGGGAGCCGATCCCGAAACGAAGCCGTCCCGGGCTCCCAGTCCTGGCATCGATTCTAATGGCGCGATCGAGCCACAGTCAACCTCCGGGATCTGCTGCACCCGCGAAGAGCCGCATGACCCCTGCCCAGCGTCGCCCGACGGCTGATGGCGCCCAGGCGGCACACTGGACTCACATGGAACTGACGTATCACGGCCATTCCTGCATCCGTCTTCGCGGGCGGGAGATGACCGTCCTCATCGACCCGCCCCAGACGGCGCTCCCCGGGCTCGCCAAGGGCACCGTCGGCATGATCGTGCGGACCGAGGGGACCACGGATCCCGCCAAGCTCCGCCCTCGTGACGGCGAGGTCCAGGAGGTCTGCGGGCCCGGCGAGTTCGAGATCGGTGGCGTCAGCATCCTCGGGCTCGCCGCGGGTGAGACCACGGTGATGCGCGTTGCGGTCGACGACGTTCGCGTGGTCGCGGCCGGACGTCTCCGCCGCCAGCTCACCGAGGACGAGATCGACAGCCTCGGCCACGTCGACGTCCTGGTCATCCCGGTCGGCGGCGGCGACGCGCTCGGAGCCGTCGATGCCGCCCGGCTCGTCAATGCGGTGGAGCCGAGCATCGTCATCCCCGCCCGCTTCGGCGCCGGCGGCGCCGGCGAGTATGACCCGGTCGGCAAGTTCGCCCAGGAGATGGGCCTCGCCGACGGCGCCTGGGAGCCCCAGCCGCGCCTCGTGCTCACCGGTTCGACCGGCGAGACCGATGAGACCCGCGTCGTCCTCCTCGAGGCGAGGGCCGGCTGACCCTCGCAATCGAACATCGGTGCGTCGCTGCGACGTGCGGCTGATACAATCGGAAAAACCACTCGGGAGGCTCTGCGCATGGCGAAGTTCGTGTTCGTGACAGGCGGAGTGGTCTCCTCACTCGGCAAGGGAATCACCGCCGCATCGATCGGCACGATCCTCAAGGCGCGCGGGCTCCACGTCGGGATGCAGAAGCTCGACCCCTATCTCAACGTGGATCCGGGCACGATGTCGCCGTATCAGCACGGCGAGGTGTTCGTCACCGACGACGGCGCCGAGACCGATCTCGACCTCGGTAATTACGAGCGGTTCCTCGACGTTGCATTGAGCAAGGCGAGCAACGTCACGACCGGCAAGATCTACGCGTCGGTGATCGCCAAGGAACGCCGGGGCGACTACCTCGGCGGCACCGTGCAGGTGATCCCGCACATCACCAACGAGATCAAGCATCGCGTGCTCAGAGTTGCCGAAAATGAGCTGCCGCAACCGGATGTCGTGATCGTCGAGGTGGGTGGGACGGTCGGTGACATCGAGTCACTGCCCTTCCTCGAGGCAATCCGGCAGATGAAGAACGACGTTGGTCGCAACAACGTCTGCTACGTCCATCTGACCCTCGTGCCGTACGTGAACGCCAGCGAAGAGTTCAAGAGCAAGCCCACGCAGCATTCGGTCAATCAACTCCGCTCGATCGGCATTCAGCCGGACGCGATCATCGCGCGCAGTGAGAAGCCCATCAGCGAAGCGCTCAAGGAGAAGATCGCGCTCTTCGGTGACGTCGAGATGCGCGCGGTGATCAACGTGCCGGACGCGAGCTCCATCTATCAGGTGCCGCTGATGCTCGAGGACGCGGGGCTCGGTGATTACATCGCGCAATTGCTCAACCTCGACACGACGCCACCGGATCTCACCGAGTGGAAGGATCTCTGCGCGCGCATTGCGGCGCCAAAGCCGAGCGTCCGCATCGCGGTCGTGGGCAAGTACGTGGAGATGCCGGACGCGTACATCAGCGTGATCGAATCCCTGCGGCACGCCGCGGTCCATTGCGGCGCCGACCTCGACCTGGTCTGGGTGAACAGCGAGCACCTCGACGAGGACATGAGCCCGCTCGAGGGCGCCGACGGCATCGTCGTGCCCGGCGGGTTCGGGCATCGCGGCATCGAGGGCAAGGTGCTCGCGTCGCGATACGCCCGGGAGCACCTGGTGCCCTACCTCGGGCTCTGCCTCGGGATGCAGTGCGCCGTGGTGGACATCGCCCGCGAGGTGCTCGACGCCTCTGACGCCAACTCGACCGAGTTCAACGCCTTCACCTCCCACCCGGTGATCGACCTCCTCCCCGAGCAGCGCGACATCGAGGAGAAGGGCGGCACCATGCGGCTCGGCGTCTATCCGTGCAAGCTCACGCCGGGGACCCGCGCCGCCGAGGCGTACGGCGAGCCGGTGGTGTACGAGCGCCACCGTCATCGCTTCGAGTTCAACAATCACTACCGCGACGCGCTCGCCGGCGCGGGCGTGGTGTTCTCGGGGACGTCGCCGAACGGCCGGCTCGTCGAGATCATCGAGCTCCAGGACCATCCGTTCTTCGTCGGCTCGCAGTTCCATCCCGAGTTCCGCTCGCGTCCGGGACGCCCGCATCCGCTCTTCCGCGCGTTCATGGCGGCGGCGACGCGCGAGCTCCCGGTGGACGATCAGACGGTGCTCACCGGCCGACGTCGCCGGGCGTGCACACGGAGACGATCAGCAAGTTCTGAGCCGCCCGCAACGCGCGGCTGCGAGTTTCGTTACGCGAAACCCGCCGTGCGGTGCCTCGTTCCACGGTCAACTTGATCGGATGACGGAGGCACAAATCGATGACCCGGAATCTCGCCGCACTGGCCATCCCAGCGGCTCTGGTGGTGCTCTCAGGGTGCGGCGTCGCCGCAGTCACGACGCGGACGACAACTGTCTCCGACGTCAATGCCAATGCAACCAGCGGCGACGCCTCGCCGCACGTGCACCTCACCCCGCCGGTGGCCGTGCCCACGGCAGCGCCCACCTCGAAGCCCGTTCCGGCGCCCGTGCCGAGCCCCGACGTCGTCAGGGTGCTCACCGCCGGCGCCACCCAGTGGCTGGAGATCCTCTCCCACAGCGGCGCCGTGGTCGCCAAGACGACGATCAACCCCATCCAGGGATGGATGGTCAACGCCGGCCCGGACGGCGCGTACTGGAGCCAGGGCGGCGCCGAGCACGAGCTGACCACGTCCGGCGCGGTCCGCACGCTCGGGCCGATCCCCGGCGATTCGAACGGCGTCGTCATCGGACCGGACGGCACCTCCTACGCGTACGCGACCACCGACCAGTCCAACGCGGGCAACCTCAACCGGATCGTGGTGGTGCACCCCGGTGGCTCGACCACGACCATCGCCGATCGCTTCGACAATCCCAACGTGCAAACCGCTGACGCGCCAGAGGGCTGGCAGTACTACCTCATCAGCTGGACGTCCTCGGGCATCGCGTTCGCCCGGGTGCCCACCGGCGGCTGCGGGTGCGGATCGTTCGACATGCAGATGCAGTCCGCGTACTCGGCGACCATCAATCCCGTCACCGAGGTGGTGACGCCTCTGACCGGCAGCTGGACATGCCCGCTGAGCGCTGTCGGGCCCGGCACGCAGACCGCGTGCTTCTCCTCGGACGCGAACGGGCAACACCACCGGCCTGCGCATCACCAGCGGCGGCGTGCTTCGCCACAACTTCGCGATGTCGGGCGCCAACGTCGGCGGTGACGCGGTCTTCAACCCGGCCGGCACGGAGCTCGCGTACGTGACCGTCCCCGCCGCGGAGGCCGTCTGCCAGGCGACCTGGAACGCCACCCTGCGCGTCCTCAACCTCGCCACCGGCGCAGCAGTCACCCGGACCCTCGGCCAGTTCTCGCCGGCGGTGTGGGGCGCCGACGGTCTCCTCTACGGCTCGATCGAGAACGACAGCCTGACAGGGGCTTCGCTGGTCGCCGTCAACACCGTGACCCTCGCGGTCACACAGATCGCCCCGTCAATCACCGGCCAGCAATTCGTCGGGATCATGTAGCGGGGTACGCTGCTTGGCGATGAGCACGGCAGCGCGTGGCGTCCCGGCGGCGGAGCGGATGGTCCGCGGCCGGAACCGCGGCCTCGAGTTGCTTCGCGCAACCGAGGCCGCCGCGCTGTCCGTGGGTCGCTGGCTGGGACGCGGTGACAAGGCGGGCACCCGCGACGCCGGTCACATGGTCATGGAGGAGGCGCTCGAGGGCATGCCCTTCGAAGGGCGCATCGTCATCGGCCCGGAGGGCTCCACCAGCCGGCTGCTCGCGGGGAGAACCATCGGCGCCGGACGCGACCGCGTCGACCTCGCGGTCCTCCCGGTCGACGGCATCAGCCTGGTGGCCGGCGGGCTCAGCCAGGCGCTGAGCGTCGCCGCCGTCGCCGAGACCGGCGGGATCCTGCTCCCGCCGCCGGTCGCGTACATGCACAAGATCGCGGTCGGCCCGCAGGCGCGCGGCGCCGTCGACATCAGCGACACGCCGGAGAACAACCTCCGCCGCGTCGCGTTCGCCATGAACGTCCAGGTCCAGGACCTCACCGTCGTCCTGCTCGACCGGCCGCGCCACCTGGCGCTCCTCGAGCGGATCCGGGCGCTCGGTGCGCGCGTCGCCATCGTCAGCGACGGCGACGTGGGGCTGGCCATGATGGCCGCCTGGCCGGGGTCCGGCATCGACGTGATGATCGGATCGGGCGGCACCCGCGAGGCGATCGTCGCCGCCTGTGCGATGCGCTGCCTCGGCGGCGAGCTGCAGTGCCGTCCCTGGGTGCGCCACGAGGACGAGGCCGCGGCGATGCGCGAGGCCGGCTACGACCCGGAGAAGCTCCTCACCATGGAGCAGCTCGTGCCCGGCCGCGAGGTGGCGGTCGCCGTGACCGGCATCAGCGGCGGCGGCCTGCTCCGCGGCGTCCGCTACCACAACTGGTGGGCGGAGACCCACAGCCTGGTGATGCGCGCCCAGAGCGGCACGGTGCGCGAGATCACCGCCAAGCACCACATCGCGCTCACCCCGGACCAGGCCAGCAAGGTCACTTGACGCCGGCAGCGTCGAGGTCGGCGGCCCTGCTCGAGCCCCCCTCGAGAGCGCTGCGCGCCGGCATGTGGACCGCGAGCCTCTTGCTACGGCTGCTCGGCTCGGGGCGGTACGCGATCGGCGACGTCATCGGCACCTGCATCTATGCGAGCTCGCCCGTCGAGCCGGCGTCGATGCGCGGCGAATCATCGGGTGCTCGATCCCACGCTCGACCGCCGGGGCGCGCGGCGCCGCGCCCTCGGCGTCGTTTCGCAACTACGCCAAGACGTCGGTGGACTTCGTCTGGCAGTACGGGGTGCCGGCGCACGCGATGCACCGCCACTTCCGGGCGTACGGCCTCGAACACGCGCATGCCGCGATCGATGAGCACGGCGGGGGAGTCTTCGCGCTCGCGCACTTCGGCAGCTGGGACGTCGCCGCGTCGTGCGGCTACGCGTCGGGCCTTCGGGTGACCGCGGTGATGGCGCCGGTCGGCCCCGACCTGGTGACCAGGATCGCCGCCTGGGCACGGCGGAAAACCGACCTCGAGGTGCTGGTGTCGTCGGACGCCGCGCGCGGGCTCATCCGGGCCGTGCGCCGGGGGAGGTTCGCCGCGATCCTCAGCGATATCCCCGACCGCGGCGAGACGGTGCTCGTCGACTTCTGCGGCGGCAAGGTCGAGTTCAGCACCGCGGCGGCGTGGCTGGCACGCGTCGCCAAGGTGCCGGTGATGCCGGTCGACTGCTGGCGGCACAAGGGGAAGTACCGGCTGGTCGTGCATGCGCCGGTGGTTGTGGAGCCGGGGGAGACTGATGCCGAGGTCACGCAGCGGATCGCGACCGGGCTGGAGGCGGCGATCCGGCAGCAACCCGGAGTGGTGGTACCCGTTCGGCGAGATCTACCAGCGACTGAAGGACGCGCCGCGTCAGTGCGGCAGCGAGTCGGCGTTCTGGTCGGTGCGCGGGCCCATGAGCGGACGGCCCGGACGCTCGTCGAACACGAGACGCTGATACACGCGCCGCCAGAAGTGGCCGTAGACGCGAGCGTCGCGGGGCAGTCCCTCGAGGCGGCGGAGCAAGAGCAGCACGAGGATCGCCAGGCAGCCGCTGCCGAGGATCCAGCCGTCGGTGCCACCAAAGACGAACGCCACCGCCGGCAACAGCACGAACGCGACCAGCACCGCCAGCGCGATCCGGCCGCGAATGGCACCCCATGCGAAGCACATCAGCAGCGCGATCAGCCCGGCGACGGAGAGCCCGCGACCGCTCCGGTCGCCACCGCGACACCGCGCCCGCCGTTGAAGCTTCATGTACACGGGCCAGCCGTTGCCGGCCACCGTGCAAACCCCGATCAGCATGCTCGCGCTCAGCGGCAGCCCGCCGAGACGCGACGCAAGCACCGGCGCGAATCCCTGCAGCGAACTGGAGCGGGCCGACGATCACCGCGATGTCGATGCCCGCGTGCCGGTACACGTTGCTCGTGCCGATGTTGCCGGTGCCGAACTTGCGCAGGTCGAGCCCGTAGCGCTTGCGGCGAACCAGCAGCCAGCCGAACGGCAGCCCGCCGATGAGGTAGGCGGCGAGGCACCAACCCGCCACGACCCACGGGGAGATCATGATGCCGCCAATCATGCGGCTTTGGGTACGGTAGAAGACATTGGGCGATCGAGCCCTCGTGGTCGACGGTGGCGCCGCGCTGCAGGAGGACCTCGAGCGGGGTGTGGTGGTCGTCCCCCAGCGCATCACGGTCGGGGGCAGGGAGTTCGTCGATGACGGGAACAGCGGCGACCTACCCCGAGTTCTACGCGCTGCTGCGCGGCGGGCGGAGTGACCGCCACCTCGACGCCCTCCCCCGGCGCGTACCTCGAGGCGTTCCGGCGCAGTGACGCCGAGACGATCCTCTGCCTCACGATCCCCGAGCACTGGAGCGCGATGCACTCGACGGCGAACCTCGCGGCCGGCATGCTCGAGGCGGAGGAGGGGCGGCGCCGGGTCACGGTCATCGACACCGGCACCGCGGTGGCTGGGTTCTCGCTGATCGCCCGCTGCGCCGCATACCTCGCGGAGACGACGCCCGATGCGCGCCTGGATGGGAGGCGGCGGTTCGCGCCGCGTGCGAGCGCAGGTCCGCGTGTACGGAGCGCTGGCGACCCTCACCTACGTCGCCCGCACCGGGCGCGTGCCGGCGCTCCTCGCCGGCGATCTCCAACACGCTGCGGGTCCGACCGGTCTTCCGGCTGGTCGAGGGGGGCAACACGGGCAGGGTCGGCCTCACCCGCACCGCCGGCGGCGCGATCCGGCAGCTGGAGCGCGTGGCCGTCGACGAGCTCGGCCCGGGCCCGCAGTGGCTGATGGTGTTCCACGCCGATGCTCCCGACGAAGCCGCCGAGCTGGCTGCGCACCTCAGCCAGGCCGTGCGGGTGGTCCGGACCGAGACCCTCGTCCTGAGCCCGATGTTCGGCGCGCACACGGGGCCCGGGACCATCGGCTTCGCGGCGCTCCCCTGGCCGGGCGGCACCCCACCGGACTGACGCCGAACCAGCGCTGGGCGCTGTGCGCACGGCATGGGCATACCATCGGACGCGTGGTGACGGAGGCAGCCCCTCCCGACGAGCGACGGGCGCCGGTCGGAGCAGGACCAGGACGAGTTGGACGATGTGGTCCGCCGCTCGCGCCGCTGGTGGGTGACATACCTGCCGGTGCTCTTCGCGCTCGGCGCAATCGCCGCGCTGCTGGTGTATGCGGATCCACACAAGATCGGCATCGCGTTCCAGCACTTCAACCTCGTCTACATCCCGATCGTCGTCGTGCTCGCAGTCGGCTTCTACATCGTGCAGGGGGTGCGCTGGTGGACGTTGAACCGCGCGCTCGGCATCAGATTCCCCTTGCTGGACACGGTGTTTCTCACCGAGACCGGGCAGGCGACCGCGATGCTGCCGCTCGGGGAACTGACCCGCGCGCTGCTCCTGTCCAAGGCCGCAGCCGTGCATCTGGGCGAGCGTGGTTGCGAGCGAGACGGTGCAGGAGCTGCTGTTCGTCTTCATGCTCTTCGTGCTCGCGCTCCCCAAGGCGCTGAGCCTGCACCTCATCGCCATCGCGGTGATCGTGCCGATGCTCTTCGTGGTGGCGATCGTCGCGATCCTCACCGTTGAGCGGTTGTATGCGCGCGTGCGGCGCGCTCATCGGGAGGGTGCCGGTGCTGAAACGCCTCCGGCCGGCGATCGATGAGCTGCACCGCGACACGCGGGTGCTCTTCCGACACGCCGATACGTATCGATACCTGCCCCTGAGCGTCGCCCAGGCGATGATGGCGGTGAGCCTGCTCTGGGCGGTGGCGGAGGCGGTCGACCCCGGCAAGCTCAGCTGGACGAGCGCCGGCTTCGTCTACGCGGTGACCCAGGGGGCTGCCTGGTTCGAGCTTCTCGCCCCGGGTGGCCTCGGGGCGGTGGAGGCGAGCACCGCGGGGCTGCTCGTGCTGCTCGGGATCAGCTTCGACATTGCGACCGCGATCTCGGTGATGCAGCGGCTCGCTGACAAGGGGCTGAACACGGTCATCGGCTGGGTCTGCTACCTGTTCGCTCGGCGGCGGTACAACCTCACCGGGGCGTCACTCTTCCGGTTCGAGATGCCGCGGGCGGAGGAGACGGTGGGGATTGGTTAGCGATTCTCGCGCCGATTGACGCTTGTGACGCCTTTAACGCAGTATTGCCTGTATCTAAGAGGAAAAAGGGATTGCGTAATCGAGGATCGGCCTGTTATCCTGCGAGCCAAATCGCTGCAAGGCTCACAGGAGGGTCGGGACTTATGATGATGCGAGTGGCACGAACTGCCCTCTTGGCCCCGGTTCTGGTTGCCGGCGGATTCCTCACTTTGAGTTTGGGCAGCGTCAACGTATTCGCCGCATCTTCGGCGAGCGCGACTTACGTCGCCGCGACTTCCGCAGACGTCGTCTCGGCCGCACGAGCACGAGCGTGTGGAATGCAGCCCCGGACACGTTTCTGCAGACCATGGGCAGTGCCGGGTGACGTTCTTCGACAAGAAGACCAAGACCGAGTTCCCTCCTGGCGGGACCGTCTGCTTCTCGGTCACTCCACACAACGCGGGCTCGGTTGGGACCGGCGCCGATCACTGCGCGGTCATCGGGAATAACGACAAGGCCTATGGCACCTTCACCGCGAGCGGCAAGGTCTGCGGCAAGGTAGAGATCTGGGCGACCGAGCGCGACCCAAAGGCGGGCGAGCAGTCTCACCACACGACGATCACGATCACGTGCAAGACGGCTACCACGACGGCTGCCCTCATTCCCGCCGGCAGCCCATTCCCGCCTGCGGGCATCGCACTACTTGGTGTGATGGGCGTGAGCGCTGCGCTGGTGACCGGCTACGCAATCCGGACCCGGCGCTGGGTTTTCCCACGGAGGCTTGCGGCCAACCCATCTTCGTGATGAGGCTTGGGTAGTAGCGGGAGGGCGTCCCATCCGGGGCTATTCCTAAGCCCTAAGCGAAAGCGGCGGCGCGTGCGCTGGCCGCTTTCGCGTCGGTGGACCCTCGGAATCGGCGGCGGCATCGCGGCCGCGCTTGCTGCCGTGGTGATCGTCCTGCTCGTGCGCTACCTCCCGGCCTACAACGCCCTCCAGCAGGGCCGCAATGACGTTCTCAGCGCTGAGGGCATCCTCAGGAGCGCGGGGCTCGACCCGACTGCTGACGAGCTCGCTGCAGCCAAGACGCAGCTCGAGGAAGCGAACCAGGACTTTGGCCAGCGGTCGTCGGTGATCGATAACGGATGGATCGCGGGAGCCGTTGGGCACCTTCCGTGGTTCGACCGGCAGGTCGCCGCCGTGCGCTCCCTACGCCATGCGGGCGAGGCAGGAACAAACCTCGCCCTGGATCTCATCCCCCTGCTGCAGGATCTCCACAGCGGGTCCTCCAGTGGGGGATCCGGGGTGATCAAGGAACTCGCCGCGCTTGGCGATACCGAGCGCTCCGCGATAACGCGCGCGCTGGCAGACTCTCGCATCCCTGGACAGCTCGGTAGCCAGCGTCCCGAGCGGCTCCCTGTTCGGGCCGATCGATCATCTGCGTACGGCTGCACAGCAGGCGCAGCAGCGCCTGGACGGCCCGGTGCGAGCCGGCCTGACCATCCTGCAGGCGCTGCCGCGCGTCGTGGGGACAGGCACACACCGCTACCTGATTCTGCTGACCAACCCGGGGGAGGAGCGCGGTGGTGGCGGCTTCATCGGCGCGGTCGGCGTCGTCGTGTTTCAGGACGGGCAGCTGCTCAGCTCAAATTTCATGCCTTCGGAATTCTCGGATGCGCTGGTGACCAACATTCCGGCGCCGGCTCCAATCGAGGAGATCACCGGGACCAATCTCGTGCTCTCGGACTTCGGACTGGTCCCCCAACTACCCGACCTCCGCCGCGCTCGCGGCTGAGTTCTACACACGGGCCACCGGGCAATCCGTCGATGGAGTGATCAACGTGGACCCGGTCGCCCTCTCGTACGTGCTGCAGGTGGTGGGCAGTGTTCAGGTGCCGCCCTACCCGCAGGTCGTCGGCCCGGGCAACACACTGCTCGAGCTCAACTACATCATCAACATGGCGCGTCCCGGCGATCCCGGGAAGGCTTACCTCGGACCCTTCGGCCATGCGGTCGTGGATGCCGCTCTCAAGACACCGAGGGCGAAGTGGGTGGCTATGGCTACCGCCCTCGAGCGGGGCGCAGCCGAAAAGCACATCGTGCTCCACTTCAACGACTCGCAGTTGGAGCAACTGGTCGTCAACGCAGGAATCGGTGGCGTGCTCCCGCAGCGCCCTTCCGGGGATGCGGTGCTGGTTGCCGACTTCAATCTTTCGGGGACGAAGGGTGACCTCTTCGTCACTCGCAACTACAAGCTAGTCGCGAATGTCAATGCGCTGGGGCACGTTCAAGACGCGTTGACCCTTACTTATCACAACCCGCTCGAAACGGCCCCTGCGAACACGGCGTTGCTCGTCGACTAGGTGGATTGTATGAGGACTACATCAGGGTATATCTTCCACCGTCCGCGAACTTTGATGACCTTCAGGTGAGCGAAGGGGGTGCCCCCGCGGTGTCCGAAAGCCCAGAGGATTTGGGTGTCGAAAACAACCGCCAGTGGGTTTCGTATGACTTGATACTCGATGTCAATGCGACAACCACGGTGACATTCTTGTATGACGGGCCATTTGCTCAGGTAGGACGAAATGGGTCGGTAACCTACCAACTCGCATGGGAGAAGCAGATCAACGCGCTGACCTGGCCGATAAGTGTCGAGCTGCAACTTCCAGGGCAACACAACTACCAATTTCGAACTGATCTGAGCGTAGACCGCCGGTGGAGTGTCAGAGTGGATGACTGCGGGCGGTGAGCCACTCGTGCCCGCGCACCGACTGGCTATACGCTCCGCCAGCAATTCGCTATGTTCCCTAGAAGGTCGACGATGAATCTCCGCAGAGGGCAACGCACAGCCATATCCCCCCGTCATGAGCGCTAGCGGCTCGCTCGTGCTGACGCTGGGTGAACGGACATGTTGGCCGCACCCTCCTGACGACAGCGGCTGCGATCCCACAAACCTGGAAGCCTCACAGGTACGAGGGCGTGGAATGCAGCCGTACCGGGTCGTCGAGAAGCACCGGCAGTGTGCCGAAGGAAGAGGATTCCATCGGACTAAAGGTGTGCTTTCAGCGTCACCCTTAACGGTATCGGTCCCTGGCCTTATCGGTTCGGCGCCGGGGCCTGTCCCCACGTGGGCAAGAATCACCTCGCGTCGGGCTCTTCACGGCCGGAGGCAACTTTGCGATTAGGTGACCGTCTGGGAAAACAACCAAGCGCGCAACACGACGATCCTGATCGTCTTCACGAAGAACAAGACGGCAATCACGACGGCGGCCATCCTCCCCGCGGGGGATCTCCTCCGGTCGTTGGCCTCCTAATGGGTGCGGTGGACATCGGTGGCGCAGCCCCGGCCGGGTTCGCGCGATCGCCCAAACACGGGCGTCGGACGTCATGGCGCACAGTCACTCCAATACAAGCTCCAGCCGGGGAGCTCGGCTTCCGGTGATTGGTTGAAGGAGCTATCACCAAGCCACTATAAGCGAGAGACATCCGCGCGTCCGTCAGCGATAATTCAATCGGTGACGCAACGAATGAAGAGCAACGACCCTTCTGACCGACGCAGGTTCCCGAGCTGGCGCTTCCATTTGCTGCAGTGCGGCCAAGCCGACGAGCAGCGCGGCTGGTACGTAGATAAGTGTCGCGACCTGATTCTCGACGAAGTTGAGCATCAGGAAGGTGAGCATGGATGCTAGGAGCACAGATCCGAGCGCTGGACTTACCACGCGCGCGCGGAGGCTGGCTCGAAATACGCTCAACCAGTAGATCAAGTACCCGCCGAGGGCGATGATGCCGCCAGCAGCGAGCAGTTGCAGATGCACCTTAGTTGCTCCAGTGAGGTGATCAAAGCCGATCCCGAAGATCGGATTCTGCTGCACATCGAGGATTCCCTGCTGCAGCGCGAGGGCGTGAATGGCGTTGCTAGCCGAGCCGAGATTGCCTGCGAGCCGAAGATCCGTTGCGATCGTCGCGAACAGTGCTGGCGACGCCACGAGCGCCATGCAGACGACGGCGACTAGGAAAGGAGTGCCGATGAGCATGGCCTTCAGCCGAATCCTCGATGTCATCAGGGCAAAGAGCGCGACCGCGACGAGCACCCCCACGAACCCGCCCCGAGACCCTGCTAGATAGCTGCCGAAGGCAACGAGACCGAAGGCCGCAACGCCGAAGATCTTGGCGATCCGCTTGCCGTGAACGATCCAGAAGAGCACGACTGGCATGGCGAGGGCAAGCGCTACAGCGAGATGGTTAGATTGCGCGACCTGAGCCCCACTGTCGGCCGACGATATCGACGAAGCCGAGCAGGTGCGTGCTGATACCGTGCGTCCGCTTGCGTCGCTCGCCGCCGCGATGGCGCTGACCAGCACCGAAACCGCCCAGGCGCTCGCGAGTTGCCTCACCTCAGCAACAGACGGTCGCACGAGGAGGACGGCGATGACAATCCCCAGAAGGGCCGCCTCGAACTTGGCCAACTGCGTGAGGTTGCCGCCAACAACTGCAACCTGGCCATACGCCGCGCCCAGATTGGAGACGTCGAACCTGCCAGCGATGTAGGCGAGCGACGGCGGAAAGATCGCGGTCAAGAGGCCCGCGAGACCGATGAGCGCGGCTCCGAAGGGCATTCCCCGAGGAAGGCGGCCGATTCGTCTGAGGCCGAGAGCGTCAAGCGCCAGGACAGCCACGGCGGCGGCAAGTAAGCCCTGCCCTGGCTGGACGCCATCGATGCGGACCGCATTCCAACCGATCGCGAGGAAGCTCAGCATCAGGAGCAGCAGGCCAATCCGACGCAGAAGACGACCGCCTTCCCGGGCAGGTTTCGGGAGCGGTCGAGACGGCGCGACGGGTCGTCGATTGAACGTTCGCACCATGGCTGAAGGTGCAGTGTAGTTACGGCTAGTGGGCGATCACGGCCACGAGCCGGCTCCCCAGCTCTGGCATTACGCCGCTCATGCTCATGCCACCGCCCCCGCCACCGGCGATGCAGTTGCCGCCCGCGCCTTCGGTCAAGTCGTCGTCGATGCGGCAGTGAAGACCCCGAAGAAGCCAGTGGCGGCGCTCGCGACGGCACTTGAGCGAGGTGCTGCCGAGCAGCACACGGTCTCGACTTCGATGACGGGCAACGAGAGACGCTGGTCGCGAACGCCGAACTCCACGGCGTCCTGCCCGACCATGCATCCGCGATGCGCAGCCTGTCGCCGACTCCCTATCTATGGAGGACCAAGGAGCGATCTCTTCGTGACTTCCATGTACGATCTGCAGGCTACGGTGAACTCGCAACGCGAAGTGCAAGACCGTGGTGAGCCTGACCTCTACGACCCGCCCGAAACCTCACCCGCAAATACGGCGCAGCTCGTGAATTCGGGGGACTGGATGAGGATGACACCTAAGTCCGCCGTCCACCGTACGCAAGCTTTGGTAACTTGCTAGTCGGCGAACCCGGAACGACTGCGCAATCGGAGAATCCGGAGGAGCTCGGGTCAACGATAACTGCACGTGGGTTTCCGACGGCCTCATCCTCGCGGTTGGCGACGACGACGGTAACCTTCCTGAACGGCGCCCCCCGTCGATAGCGCGTCCCTTCGGGTCGCGGAGCGATCAGTTATCCTTGAAGCGGCAAGTAACCGGCCCCACCAAACACCCAAATGGTCATTCCGCCTCGAAGGGCAATCGCTCTGCCGACCCTCGATCTCGGAGATCAGGTGATCGCCGACGACGCGACATGTGCCACCTCCGCTCGAGCTCAGCAGGGGGAGCCGATTCCGCCCAACTACAGCACCTCGGCACCGAGGGGCCTCGGGCGGACTACGGGATGCGATCATGTGCGCACTGGTCGGCGAGTCTCGGGTCTACAACTGGAGGGAGGGAGAAGGTTCGGGTCGGATATGCCTCGGAGACCTGCCGGGGTGAGGTTGGCGACAGATTCATGGCCTGCGCGATATGGCCCAAGCGTTCACGTCCGATCACCTTGCGACATCCGGACGGAACGGTCTTGACGGATGTAGGGTCTGCTGAATGAATCGTTGGCTTGGAAAGCTTATTCGGTCACGACTAGACTGCTTCCGCCGGACCTCGCGGGACGAGTTCATTTGTTGGCCGCCCTATCGGGAATCTTGGGGGGGACCACTTAACGGTCAACAACGACGTCGAGAAATTGTTCGTGATCTCGCGCGCACCGTGACATTCGACCGCACGATTGAAACCGGCACCTACAGGGGGATGTCCACCAGTCTTTTCGGCGGTTCTAGGGACGCGCATCGACACCGTCGAGGCGAACCCGAAGGACTTCTACAGCCAGCGGCGACTGGCGCCCCTTGCGGATGTGCGGGTGTGGCGGGCCTACTTCCGAGCCTTCCTGCGCTTGGCGGCCGAGATTCTCGCGCCACCGCTGACTTGGGTATTCATTTACCTAGACGCACACTGGGAGGATGACCTACCGCTCGCCGAGGAGCTGCGGATTATTGCTGGCGCTTGGAGAAGCGCGGTGGTGATGATCGACGATTTCCAAGTGAGTGATGACGATGGCTACGGGTTCGATGACTTCGGCCCGGGGAAGGCGCTAACCCAAAGTTACCTCCCAAAAGAGGACCTCGCAGGGTGGGAACTTTACTACCCAAGGGCTCGTTGTCTGAGGAAACGGGCAGTCGGCGCGGTTGCGGGGTGGTGGTTTCGCCGCTACTAGTTGACCAGGTGTGGGGTGTCACCAGCCTGCGCACTGCCGCGTCCCTGTGAAGGCCGTGGTACGCCTGGAGCTTGCAAAACAAGAATCGATCTCGGACCCGCGATCCTGGCGGAGTGGCAGTTTCAACGAGTGCATGACAGGCAACCAAATCCGATGTGCGTGGCGGCTTCAGAGACGCCCTACGACACCTTGGTCGGCGAGGCGCGCGGCCGCCACCGCTCTCTTCAACATCGATATTGAAAGAAAGCGGGAACTTTACGCGAGGTCCGCTTCCGCGTGCTCACGGCTATCAGCCGGGACGCCCGCCTCGGGAGTCGGACCGACCGACACGGATGTAAGGCGTCGCAGATCCCACGAGATCCGGACATGACTCCGGTTTCAGAGTGATCTGAGTGTTGATCGCCGGTCTTGAATGAGCGAAGGCTAGGCGGCCCTGCCGCGCTGCCTCAACCCGATTCTCGCCCACGCCCGCCGATCGTTCTGTTCTGCATCGTTCCAGATGGATATCCTCTCGTCCAAGCCGGGCCGTTTACCGCGAGGACGCGTTGATGGCATTTCGCGAACTGCTGACTGATGGCGTGAAGGTTCGAATCCGAAGTGTACTAGCCTGGGCTGGTATCGAAATTGGGGCGTACGCCGGATCGTTTGCTGAGCACCGCACACACCTCATCAGCGAAAGCGGCGTCAGAACGGTGTGGGACGTAGGTGCTCACATCGGCCAGTATGCGGTCCAGCTTCGGAGCCACGGCTATATGGGGCGCGTGATTTCGATAGAGCCAGCCGAAGCATCGTTCAAGGAGCTCTCCAGGCGCGCCGGAGCCGACAGCGCGTGGATCCGGCTACGCGTGGGCCTGTCTTGGACTCGTGGGGGAGGGCGTGTTGAACGTGGCGGCCAACGGCCAAAGCAGTTCGCTGCTCCCGATGGCCGAACGACATCGGATCGCGAGTTCGAGTAGCCGATACATAGGGTTTCAGCCGGTCACAATGACCACCCTTGATGTGCTGCGCGACGAATGCAGCGAGCCGCCGTTTTTCGTGAAGCTCGATCTCCAGGGAGCGGAGATGGCGGCGCTACGCGGCGCATCTTCGGTCCTAAAGAACACCGCTGCATGTGAAGTTGAGTTGAGCCTGACCGAGCTGTACGAGGGGGGTGCGGCGTGGCAAGAGGTAGTCGGCCACCTCGCCCTTGCAGGCTTTGTCATCTGCGATATCGAGCGCGTTTTTTTCCGATCGGGGCGTCCCAGGACTTCTCGAAAGTAAAGTCGCGCTTTTCCGCCATTCCGCTTAGACGCTCGACCGAAACGCTCACCAAGTAGACAGTCGGAGTGGGAGTTCGCATCTTCTCGGCGCCACGGCAGCGAACTCGTGTGCATCCCACAACCGCGAGTTTCCTCACTAGTGGAGTGCCGCTGCAATCGCGGCACGGGTGATCCTTGCTGATTCGCGCCAGGTGAATTGGTTGGCGTGCCCACGAGCGGCGGCGAGATCGGCGTTAGTCATGTTGACTGCACGCAACACGGCAATGCTGAGCTCCTGTGGCGCCCATCCCGCTGCTTCGACGGCATGGCCGCCCGCGACCTCGTGGAGGGCGCGATCCGGCGATATGACGACTGGCACGCCTTGACGCATCGCCTCGAGGACCGGAAGGCCGAAGCCTTCATAGCAATACGTACGCTCCAGTACAGGACATACAC
>CAVUQX010000006.1:0-325474 GCA_963743835.1 Candidatus Dormiibacterota bacterium
TAATGATTGCCGGCCGGGTGGCTTGGTGATCACCCTCGTTGGTAGCCTCATGGCTTCGGCCAGAGCGAACACTTGCGTCTTGTAGAGATCGCCCAGGGGATTGAGCGCGCTGGCCATATCCCCGAAAAGCGTGCCGTAGCCGAGGAGCAACTCGGTCTTGTTGCTGGTCCCGATGACCAAAGCCTGCTGCTTCCACGACATGTCATATAAGACGGTCATGCGCTCCCGCGCCATCTTGTTGCCACGCCGACCACGATCGGCCTCAGGGAACGCCGCGAAGTACGCATCGATCTGCGGCGAGATATCCACGAGCATCGGAGCCATCCCGAGGCAGTCGCAGATCATGCGCGCGTCGCCCTCCGACGCCGGCGACGAGGTGCGATAGGGCATGAGTACGGCCAGCACGTTATCCGGTCCGAGGGCGGCACTCGCGATAGCAGCAGTCAGCGCTGAATCGACGCCACCCGACAGGCCGACGACAACCCGCTCGAAACCCACTTTGCGCACCTCGTTGCGCACGAAGCGGATGAGGAGGTCGCGGACTACCGCGCTGTCAATCGACAGTGCGTCGGAGCCGCTCTGCTTCTGCGTCGTTGATGTCATATCGTTCATCCCGAAGCATTGGGTTCGCGATGCGCGCGCGCCGCACCGCTGCGAGGTTGATCCGGTGTAACTGTAGGCACTCGTCGGCGCCCGCGGCATCGTCGAGCAAGCGGCCGTCGGGTCCCACAACTCGAGACCCGCCCCAGAACCCAACGCCGTCCTCGAAACCGACCCGGTTACAATAGAGTAGGAACGACGTAAACAGTTGCGCATAGGTGCGAGTCATGGCGTCATAGCTTTGCGCCGTGCCCAGCGCGTGACCCAGCATGACCCCACGGCCCGGTGAGGAAGACGGACAGATGAATACCTCGACACCGTCGCGGGCAAGCAGCGCGGGTGCGGTCGGATGCCACATGTCCTCACATACTAAGATCCCGGCGCGCCAGGGACGTGACGGATGAGCTGCAGTGAGCGGCGCATCGAGGGCACGGAAGCGGTCGCCTACAGCGAAGTAACGCGCCTCATCGAACAGCCCATACGTGGGGAGGTAGACCTTGCGGTGGATGTGTTGGATTCGACCACCGGCCATGTACAGGGAGGCGTTGTGGAAGCGGTAGTTGTCACTTTCGAGAACGCATCCCGCCACCACGTCGATGTCGCGGGACGCGCCGGCGAGCTGCAGCAGTTGAGCGGAGTTGTCGCGTAGGGCGACATCGGGCACCAGGTCCTTGAGAAAATAGCCGGTCAGCGAGAGCTCCGGAAAAACGATCAGGGCGGCACCAAGGCTCGCGGCCTCCTCGATCAATTCGAGGTGTCGTCGGAGGTTGGCCTCGAGATCCCCAAGGCGCGGGGCGATCTGGGCTAGGACCACGAGTACGTCGGAATGATCGTCGGGCGGCAACAGGCTGAGCGCCTCCGGGCGCTGCGCGGACTTGGCTAGCGGGTCCTGCGCCGCGTGCGGCTCCGTCACGAGCGCGAGGGTTCGGAGCTCGTCTGATAATTCTGCGCGGCGGCCGTCGCCTCATGGTGGATCAGCTCGCGGCTCCGCTGGTTGCAGCCGGGCGGCGACCGCCTCCAAGAGCGTGGACGACGATGTGTTGGGATCAGTTTCGCCAGGATCGAGAAGGCGCCAGCAGTCGATAACCACCATCGGCGGGCCTCTGCGCCCGCTCACGGCCGACGGCAGCTCTGAAAGCTCGGGCCACGGGGTCGCCACAATGGCGATGTCGGCGGCATGCAAACACTCGGCGAGCGAGTCGGTCATTTGAATGTCCTGTAGCTCGGGTGGAATCCGTCCAAGCCGGTACATCGGGTCCCACGCTACAACGTCGAACCCGTCTGCCAAGCAGCGGGAAGCGAGGTGAACACCGAATGATTCGTCGCGAACCGGCGTGCCCGGTTTGTACGAAGTCCGAGAATCGCAACCCGGCTCCTTGGCTGAGCGTAATCCTTAGCCGCCGCCATGACACGGTCAACCTGACGGCGATTGATGTTGTCAGTCGCCTCGGCGATGTCAGCGCGTTTACCAAGCGAACGCGCGAGCGCCGCAAGGGCAGCGTTATCGCGCGGAAAACATGGTCCGCCGTACGGCGCCCCCGGCCTTAGGTATTTTGGCCCGATCCGACTGTCCAGCCCAACCGCGGCGGTGACGAGGCCAGCATCTGCGCCCGGAAGGCCCTCGCAAATCTCGCCTATCATGTTCGCATAGGAAATCTTCGTCGTCACAAATGTGTTCACGGCCAACTTGGCCACCTCCGCGCTCGTCGTATCCATACGGGCCACCGGGACGTCCGACCCGGTCACCTCCTGCAGGACGGAGAGCAATACGTCCCCAGAATCGCGGTCGGACTCGCCCACCAGGATCATGTCCGGCCGGGTCAGATCGTTGATAACGCTGCCCAGAGCAATGAACTCAGGGCTGTAACAGAGGCCGACTTCCTGTCCGACGGTTAGACCTGAAGACTTCTCCAGAGCCTCACGTATAGGACCGATAGTGGCGCCCGGCATCACGGTGCTCGTCACGACCACCACGTGGCGCTTGGCAGAGTTCTTCGACAGCACACTCCCGATGCTTCTCACTGCAGCAAGCACGTGCGCTAAGGAGAACATTCGATCCTCGCCGCTCGGCGTCGGAACGACGATAAAGCTGACGTCCGCACCCGACAACGCCTGACCGAAGTCACTTGTTGCCGAGAGACGCCCGCGGGCACTCTGGAGCATCTCGGTGAGACCTGGCTCGAGAACCGGAGCGTGACCCGCCATCACAGCTCGAATGACCTCGTCGTTTGAGTCAACCCCAACAACGGTAGCCCCAGAAGCTGCGAACACTGCAGCCATCGGCGAACCGAGGCGACCCAACCCAACGACGACAACCTTCATGGCGCCCCATCGACCTCCGCGTTCCGTTTACGAACAGGCTTGGCTTCGATCAACTTGTGCCGCTCTAAAGGTCTATCGGAGCGGAGCAGTGAGCGCCCGGCGGGTCGCCGCGGCCTCTGCTGGCTGATCCCCGGCTTTTTCGGGACGCGGCTCAGGACTTCAGGAGATCGTCCGAGGTTGCTTCGTCGCCCGGGGACCGCCCATCCTGGCCGTACGTCGAGTATCCGTAGCGATACGAGTAGCCGGCTCCGACCCGACGTGAGGTCTTGTTGAGCACAACCCCAATCACGTTCGCACCAACCTCCTTCAGCGCCTCGATGGTGGTGGCGGCCTGCGAGGCCTTTGTTCTCCCAGCTTCCACGATGAGAACCGTGGCCGAGGCGCCGGCAGCAATGCTGAGGGCGTCGGTCACCAATCCGGCGGGGGCGGTGTCAATGACGATCAGATCCTCGTTGGGACCGATGGAATCCAGCAAGGCCATTGCGCGCTTGGATGCCAGCAGCTCAGCCGGGTTGGGCGGAACTGTGCCGCTGGTGAGCAGCGACAGGTTCGCGAAGTTAGTGGGACGGAACCCGTTCATTTGCACCCGCGCGGCAGTCGGTGTTTTGAGGATGAGTTCACTCAGGCCGCCCTCCAGCGTCGTCCCGAACAAGCGATGCTGGTCGGGCTTGCGCAGGTCCGCGTCGATCAGCAGGACATGCCGCTCAGCGCCCGCGAGCGCAACCGCCAGGTTGGCAGCCGTGCACGTCTTGCCTTCCCCTGCCCGTACCGACGTAATCACCACGCTCTTGAGGTTTTCGTCGGGCGTGGAGAAGAGCAGGTTGATCCGAAGCCGCCTGTAGGCCTCCCGTACCGCCTCGTCGTGGCGATGGTTGGGCTCGTGCGCCTGGCCGCGCCCGGGGATATGTCGGAACTTGGGAATGACCCCCAGACATGGGACGCCCAGCCGATCGCGCACATCGTCTGCGCGCCGCAGTCCTTGATCGAGAAACTCAATCAGGTAGGCGATGCCCGCGGCGAGCAACAGAGCCACCAGCCCGCCCGCCACGGTATTGAGGAGCACCTTAGGCGAAGCCGGGTCGACCGGCGGCGATGCAAATTCGGCCACGGTGACGGTATTGAGACCCTGATACTCCGGTCGCCTGGAAGGCGATATAGCTCAACGTGAGTTGCCTGAGGAGCGCGCTGTTCGCCGAGATTTCAGCCTGCACGGCAGTCGTATTCTGCTTTCGCCGCGACCTCCGCCGCGAGTTCGGCTTCCTCTTGATGCAGCGTGTCGTGATGGTTGTGATCTTGGAGTTGATCGCGCCGCCATCCTGGCTGATCTGGTTCGAGTTCGCCTGTTTCACCTGTGCCACATATGCGTCCATCAAGTGCGTTGGCAATCTCGGCAGCATGAGTTGGGAGAGGGATCGCTTACGGTGACGTCCACAAGCGCTGTGTTGGTTTCCGCGGTGGCCGTGACGTTCTTGGCAGGTCGTCGGCGTTGGTGTGCAGTTTGAGGGTGGCGATGACCTGCTCGAGGAGCGAGTTCTGGGTCATCAACGAGGCGGCTGTGGTGGTCGCCTCGGTTGCATTGATGTTGAGCGATCCGGCGCCGGCGGTCGCCGGAGCGGCGACGATTTGCACTCTCCCAGTCGCCTGGTAGATGGGCGTCAGGCGTTTGCTGACGAGGTATGAGCCGACGGCTCCAAGAATCATCACCACGATGATTGGGATCGCCCATTTGCGGGTGAGTTTGCGGAGTTGCTCTGGGTGCATACCTTGACTGGAGGATCTCGGATTGGAGGATCTCGCCCCGTTCCTTACCTGGCCCCTCCGCATTTCTCCCGCGGAGGCGAGGATTTCGCCATTGTAGTGGAGATGTTTCGCCGAAGACCGGACGCCGTTCGCGTCATCCCGGGTCTTTCCATGGGATCCGCGCCCTCCGCGAGCTCTGGCGCGCGCCTGGCTCGCGACGGGATCGACTGCGTTGTCGATTTGCGCGAGAAAGGATCGAACGTCGGCCATTGGCCCCCGAAGATCCTCGTCAGACATATCCCCCTAGAGGATCACGGTACACCCTCGATCGAGGAGCTTCGAGATGCAGCCGTGACCGTCTCCTCACTCGTCAAGCAGGGCCACGACGTGCTGGTCCACTGCCATGCCGGCGTCGAGCGGACCCCGATGGTCGTGTGTGCAGCGCTCCTGATGATGGGCTGGTCGCTGACTGACGCATACCAGCGGGTGCTTGAGGTCCGCCCCGAAGCGGCGCCGACTGACGGTCAATTGGCGGTCCTCCGCTCGTTGTCGGCCCAGCTTTCGCCCTGAGCGGACCATACGCCCCCCAGAGCTACGCGCCGGATCCGTGGCAGACGGTCGCGACGCTCTACTTCGGGCACGGCGGGGGTGGGCAATCGTCTGGGCTACTGTTAGCTCGTGAGGATTCCGGCCTTCGTCGCGTCGGGGCTCAAGGGTGACCGACCGATGGGTCGAACTTTACGGCCAATTGCTAACCGCCTGCTCCCCAACCGTCCGATCCCGGTAACTGTCCTGTCAGGTCCGGCCAAGGGGCTCAGGCTGGTTATCGACCCTCGCAACGAGAAGTCCTTCTGGACCGGCGCACACGAGCCTGAGACGCTGAGCGTCATGGCCCAATTCCTGCGTCCGGGGTCGGTCTTCTGGGATGTCGGCTCCCACATTGGGATGCACGCGCTATTCGCCAGCCGCTGCGTTGGGCCCGACGGCCATGTCCATGCCTTTGAGCCTGCACCCAAAACGTCACGCGATTGAGACGAGCTGCCGCAATGAACAACACAACCAACATCACTATCCATGAGATGGGCCTATCTGACAGTGCGGGCGCTGCCATCCTGTACAACGCGGAAACAAGTGCGATGCGCACCTTGATACAGGGCATCCAACACGCCCATGGCGAACCTGTGCGGTGCGAAACCGCTGATCGGATGGCCGAGCGGCTGGGAAGGCCGGATCTAATCAAGATCGACGTGGAAGGCGCCGAGAAGATGGTCCTTGGGGGCGCCCGGCATCTCTTGAATCAGGTTCCTCCGATCCTCATCGTGGAGTATTGGACCCCTGCGGATGTCGCTCACGCGAAAGCCACCTTTCCCCAGTACAGTTTTGTCCAGATTGATCGGTTGAACTGGCTGATGATCCCCGCGCAAGAGCGATCGGGTAACGGATAGGCGAGCTAAATACCGGTCGAAGGGCCCCTTCACCGCTGGGCGATAAGCTGGAAGAGCTGACCACCATGAAGATCGGCGACTGGACCGCCGGCGACATGCGGCGTACGGTGCAGTCACTTCAGCGGGGACGATCCGCGCTCGGAAGCGGGCTCGGCGATCGCGCTGAGCGCCGACGGCTGCCCCTGGTCACCTCTGCGCACGTCGTCTCCGGCGGCGACGGCCGCAGGCTCTGCCTCGCCGACGTTCGCCAGCTCGCTTCCGCGTCCGGGGGCATCACTCTCCGACCTCGCGGTATTGGTCTCGCCTGGTACTCGGGGAGCGACGCCGGAGATCTATGATGGCCCCGAGGTTGTGAAAGCGCCCGGATACAGCACGTCGTACTTCTAAACTTCGTCGCAGTAGAGACGGCCACCGCTGTGACGGCGGCCGTCTCTTGGTCGAATCGCGGGAGTTGACGGAGCCCGCGCCTCAGGAAGAAGTCAGCTACGACACAGTGATCGTCTCGATCACCTTTTTCTCGTTGCCATGGCCGTCGGTCACGATCGCGGTGAGCGTCTTCGTACCTGCGGTCGCGTAAGTGTGATTGGTCGTATTGGTGCCGTAGACGGTCGCGGAGGTGCCGTCGCCGAAGATCCAGACCACCCGGTTGATGCCATAGGGATCGGTGACGTTCGCCGTGAAGCGCTGACGATCCGTGGACCGGCGGGTTCGGACTGATCGTGACCGTGAAGCTCGGTTGCGTGTCGGTGTCCGTCCTGACGCACCCGGTGGTCGTCCCATTGGAGTTGAAGTTGGAGAACTCCAGCTGCATGAGGTACTCGTCACCGCTGCAGGGTCGTATTCCAGTATCCCAACCCGTTGTTGGCCAGCCCGGTCATCGAGCCATAGCCACCGCTGCCATAGATGTAGGCGCACTTGTCACCGATCTCGTTGCCTGATGGTCGTACCACGCGTTAAGGTTGGGATCGGTCATCGTCTCGATTAGCTCGTGGCTGAGGACCCCGACCTCTGGGTCGATCGCGGACCCATTAGCATAGCCCGTGGGGCTGAACGCCAGATTGACATCGCAGCCCGAAACAGAATAGGCCCAGGGCATGTTGGCGTAGACGATCTGGCCTGTGTCCCGGTGAAGAAGCTGTGGTACCCGCAGTACTGCGAGTACGCGCACGAAGTGCTTGCGCTGTGAAGCAGCTGCCGAGTTCAAGGGGGTGAACAGGATGTATTCCGTGTTCTCGTTCTGCGGCAGCTTGTGCGCAGTGATGACCTTCTGGATCTCGGTTCGGATCTGAGTGTCGTTGACGCACGCGTCGTGCCCGAATCGGTGCATCCGCTCGCCGGCAGCGCGTCCGTGTCGACGATTACCCCTCCATTCGTGATCGCGTACGGCACAAAGTTCTTCGTGGAGCCTGGCCCCGAGTTGTCGTAGTACTGCTGGGCGACGCTGAACTGATCGCCCGGTGAGTAGTCTGCCACGGCGACCTCGGTCAGCCAGGTGCTCAGGCCGTTCCGGTAGCCGAGGGCATGTAGTATCCGGACGGCGCCCAGAAGATGAGGTAGTCCAACTCGGCGTGCTGGACCGTGCCGCCATGGAAGGTCATGAGGGCGCAGTCCGTCGTGCATGACGTCGGGTGAGTTTTCTCGTACGTGGTCGATGGGAAGAAGTGGACCTTCGTTTGGGCCGAGTGGCTGCCCGGCGCCGCCGCGACGCCTCGCGGCGCCACCCCCCAAGCCGCTGCCGCCAGCACTCCCGCCAGCAGCACGGCGACGCGGAGACGGCGGCCAAGCCTTCTGCCGGTCGTGGATTCCAGTTGTCGCACGTTGGTGACCTTCCATTCCCCAGCGCCCCTTCGAGCGAAACCTGCCACCGGTGCGGCGGACTGAACGGCTTCGCAAGCGGCCGGATAGTAGCAGGCGTCCACGATTATGTTGGGTGCGATCGGCGCTTTGCCGCGTTCGGCCGCGACTGAGGCTCGCTTCCTTAACGACTGCGTATCTCAGGCGGGATGCGCACGTGCGAACAGTCGGCTCCTGGAACCCGTCCGCCGGGCAATGCGTAGAGTTGACATGATGGGTCTCTGGCCCGCGAAGCCTCGTGCCGACAGCGACAAAAGCTCGAGTGCTCGCCCGCAATCTTGCGGTGGCTGTCTTGGGTATCGGCCTTGTCGGGTGCGGTGCGGTCCCGAGGACGCCGTCACTTGATCCGTCAGCAGCGCTGACCGTCACTCAGGCCGACAATGGCCGGTCAGTTTCGATGCACGTCGGACAGTCGCTCGTTGTGCAACTCAACAGCACGTACTGGACGATCAACGGTAGTTCGCGAGCCAGCCAGTCCTCGCGCCGCAGGGGTCCATGCAGGTGGTGTCGTCGCCGGGAGGATGCGTGCCGGGACAGGGGTGTGGGACGGTCACTGCTCATTTCACGGCAATCCGAGCCGGCCACTCCGCAGTAACAGCGTCCCGCCGCATTTGTGGCGAGGTGGTGTTGTGTCGCCCGGATCAGCGGATGTTCTCAGTCACCGTTCAGGTGTCATAGACCGTCAAGCGCGGGGACGCTCATCAACGTCGCGATCCAGCCCTGCACCCGACATTTCGCGCCAGATGCCCCGATCACGGCCGACCGAGCGCCCACGATCTGATCCGCACAACTGGCCCATGCATGATGTGATAGTCTGACTATCAGTTTGAGGGTCCATCGTGATGACCCTCCGGATAGAAGGAGATGCGAATGTCGACACTCGCCTACATCGTCATTGCCGTCATCGTCGTGATCGCCATCATCGCCGTGGCGATGGCCGCCTCCCGACGCAGATCAGGCCGTCTACAGGACACGTTCGGGCCTGAATACGACAGGACCGTGCAACAGACCGGCGACCGGCGTCAGGCCGAGGCCGAGCTGGCCGGTCGTGTGGACCGCCGCAAGCAGCTGACCATCGTGCCGCTGCCCGAGCAGGCTCGCCAGCAGTACATCGCCCAGTGGCAGCGCGTGCAGGCTGCGTTCGTCGATGCGCCGGTCGAGAGCGTCCGTCAGGCCGACGCGCTGGTTTCGCAGGTCATGACCGATCGCGGCTATCCCGTCGCCGAGTTCGAGCAGCGCGCCGAGGACGTCTCCGTGGATCACGCGGCCGTTGTCGAGAACTACCGCAGCGCCCATGCGATTGCGGTTGCGAGCGGCCAGGGGACAGCCGACACCGAGGCACTCCGCACGGCGATGACGCAGTACCGCGCCCTGTTCGACGACCTGCTTGGCGCCGGTGCCCAACCGCTGAATCCAGGAGCGACGCCTATGGCGCCGCCACCCGCGGCACCGCCCACGGAGCCAGCGATCGCAACCGGGAGGACGCAACAGTGACCGAATCGACCACCAGCCCCGCATTGACGACCGAGCAGCTCGCCGGCACGGATGCGACCACTGAAGAGCCGCCGGCCGGGAGCTCCGCCCCGCCCGCGGCGCCGGCGACCACCGCGGATCCCGCGCGGACCGATGGCGGTGCATCGAACGACGTGACCATCCAGGGTCAGGCCTCGCGCCCGACGAACGGCACGAGCGGCGAGGGCGCTCCGCTGCTGGCGAACAACGGCGAGTTCATGGCGCGCTGGACGGCGATTCAGACGACGTTCGTCGACGAGCCGCGCACGGCCGTGGAGCAGGCGGACACGCTGGTCGCCGAGGTCATTCGGGAGCTCGCCCGCGTCTTTGCGGAGGAGCGTGCCCAGCTCGAAGGCGCGTGGTCGCGGGGGACCGACGTCTCCACCGAGGATCTGCGCCAGGCGCTGCAGCGGTATCGGGACTTCTTCCACCTGTTGCTGCGGAGCTGACTCCGCGTCCGCCCGGCGGCCGCTTCCTGCAAAGCGGCCGTTGGGCGGATCGGGCGGTCGGGGGCGAGGTAAGCTTGAGCTGGCCGACGCTTACCATCGTTCTGTGTAATCATGTAATCCATGAAAGGACACAGCACTCCCGACCCGCTCACCGACGACGAAGTCTCCGGCTGGTTCGCCGGCCGCCTGCCCGAGGGGCTCTACAAGTCTGCCCCCACCATCACCTCCGATCCCGACGAGATCCTGATCGTCGGCGAGATCGACGAGCCCGAGCTTCCCGCTGACGCCGCCGAAGGCGCCCGTGCCGCCGCTCGCAGCGCCCGGATCTCGCGGTTCCGGAGCGACACCCGCGACGCTCGCGTCAAGGTCGCCCGCGACGCCGAGCGCCTCTTCGGCCGCAAGGTCTCCTGGGGAGCCCGCTGCGGTGGCGTCGAGGAGCTCTTCACCACCCTGGGCGTCCCGGTCATGACCCGGCTCCGGCTCCAGGACCGCCGCGTGCTCGACACCCTCATCGAGGCCGGTGTGGCCCGCAGCCGCAGCGAGGCGCTCGCCTGGTGCGTCCGCCTCGTCGGCCAGCATCAGTCCGAGTGGATCGAGAGCCTCCGTGGCGCACTCACCGCCGTTCAGAAGGCGCGGGCCGAAGGTCCCGATGTCGGCTGACCCGAGCGATGACGGCGAGCTGCTCGACGCATACTCGCGCACGCTCACCCAGGTAGCCGCCGCGCTCGCACCGTCGGTTGCGGCGGTGCAGGTCACTTCCGGCGGGGGACGTTCCCCGCTCGGAAGCGGCTCCGCGGTCGCGTTCAGCGCCGACGGGTACCTGGTCACCTCGGCGCACGTCGTCGCCGGCGGTGACGGCGGGCGGCTCGATCTCGCCGACGGCCGCCAGCTCCGCTTCCGCGTCCGGGGCCGGGATCCGCTCTCCGACCTCGCGGTGCTGGTGGCGGAGCACGGCGATCTCCAGCCGGCACGGCTCGGCGATGCATCGGCACTCCGGGTCGGCCAGCTGGTGGTGGCCATCGGCAATCCGCTCGGCCTCGCCGGCAGCGTCACCGCCGGCGTGGTGAGCGCCCTCGGGCGCTCGCTCCCAACACGATCCGGTGCGCAGGTGCGGGTCATCGACGACGTCATTCAGACCGACGCGGCGCTCAACCCCGGCAACTCCGGGGGCGCGCTCGCCGACTCGGCCGGCCGCGTTGTCGGGATCAACACCGCGCTCGCCGGCGTCGGTCTCGGGCTCGCCGTTCCGGTGAACGCGACCACCGAGCGCATCATCGGCGCCCTGGTCCGCGACGGACGGGTGCGGCGAGCGCATCTCGGCGTCGCCGGCGGCTCGCGCCCGATACCGCCGCGCTGGGCGGCGAAGATCGGCAGGAGCAAGGGCCTCGGGGTCGTCGAGGTCATCAAGGGCAGCCCGGCCGAATCCGCGGGCCTCCGCCCCGGCGACATCATCATCGAGGTCGACGGCAGACCGGTCGAGAGCCCGCGCGACGTGCAGCGCCTCATGGTCGACGGCCCGATCGAGCGCTTCCTGGTGATCCGGGTGCTCCGCGCGGGAGCGAGTTATGTGGTGACCGCGATCCCGGACGAGCTCGCCGCCGCGTAAGCGATCCGCAGGGATCCGGCGCGGGTGAACGCCGGACCCCTGCGGCTGAAGAACTTAGCCGCCGTTCGCGCAGACGGTGTTGAACTTCTGGCCCTGGAAGGACCACCAGCCGTTGACACTTGTGCTCGTCGGTGCGCCGAAGTAGACCGGGGTCACCAGATCCTGGAGGTGGTAGGTGAAGCCGCCCAGCGCGTACGCGTAGTCGCCGTATTTCGGGCTGGTGTCGACCTCGATCGGATCACCCACCTCATAGAGGCTGTTCATGTTGCCGAGGGCCGAGCAGGCCGGCGGCGTAGTGCTGTTGTTCGTGTTCGGATCATCGACGTACTCGCCGATCTCATGGGACAGCGCTGAGACGTCCTGCGAGAAGACGCCGGGCTTCTGGATGTACGTGAACATCGAGTATGGGAGTCCGCCGCCATTGACGCTGTGGTAGCCGCCGATGCAGCACTGCCCGCTCTGGGTCAGGAACGTCTGGGTGGTGAGGAAGATCGGCAGGGCTCCCGAGGGGATCCCGAGGGTGGTGATCAGCGACTGCACCTTGGCATCGAACCAGTTGATGTCCGCGGTGATCACCTTGACCCCGAACTCCTTGGTCACCACGCCGTCCCCGGAGGGCACGGCGAAGGTCTGCAGGGGCTCCACGGTCGGGGTGCCCAGGAGCACGTGATAGGTCGGGTGCGCGCTGACCGTCCCCCAGAGCGCGGCTCGCTGGAAGGCGTCGATGTACTGCGTGGTCCCGACGTCGGTGCCACCCTGCTTGTAGTCGAGGTTTTGAAAGATCGGGCTCGCGACGGTGTTCGCGATCACGGTCTTGCCATTGCTCAGCTTCTTGGTCGGGCTGGGCGAGAAGCCGCTCAGCGACATCTTGATCGGGATGATGTAGGTGGGCACCGTCGTCGACGCTCCACCGGTTGGATTGGTGCCGACAAAGGTGTCCGAGTACGGGGTGGCGAGATAGCTGTAGCTGAAGGTCCACGTTGGCGCGCCCACCGTATTGGTCGTCCGGCTCCGCGGGCTGTGCAGGACGGCGAAGAGCGGCCGAGGAGCCTGGCTCGTCGCCGCGGCCCGTGTCGCCGAACCGGCTGCGCCGACCGCAGCCGGCTGATGTTCCGAAGGCAAGCAACGCAACCCCGGCCGGGATCGCATATTTGGCGGCTTTCAACATGCCGTGTATCCCCCCAATTCCCATGGTTGACTGGATGGCTGATCCGGTCGGGAATGGTAGACGATCGGGTTCAACGGTTTGGCGGTGCAGGTTGGCGTCATGCCTTGGCACCGGCGGCCTCTCGACGCCGGGCCGTGACGGTGTGAACGCGATCTCTGATGAACTCGCGGCCGCGTACTACCCTTGGTCGATGCCCAACGCCTTCACGCGTGTTCCCGATTCGCCAGTGCCGCCGCCAGGACGCTTTGGTTCCGCGGTCATCCCCGTCGCCGACGCCTTCATGATCGCGATGTTCTCCAAGCCACCGAGCGGCACCCTGCGCACCACCTGGGTCACCCCGTCGACCTACTGGATGACGCTCGCGACCTTCCTGGGCGCGGTGATCATCGCCGGGCTGCTGCTCTCGGGGCTCATCGGCAGCGTCACCACGATCTCACTGGTCGGCGTGGCGATCTGCCTGCTCTTCGCCATCGGGGCCGGGGCCGTCGCCGTGGTGGGGAACTGCCAGCGCCGCTCCGTCTGACCTTCGCGCCGCAGCCCACCAGCGCGGGAACCGGCACGTAGCCTTGTGAAGTAACCGCCGGGAGGTTGACCCCACGGGCCCTGGGGGAGAATCGGGGAATGCGCCCCATCGTCGCTCGCCCTGACGGCGAGATCGAGGTCCTCGGAGGATTCCGCCCCGCGGCCCGTTCTGGCGGCCGGTTGGTCAAGCTCGACGCCTCCGAGATGATCCCGCTGCCCGAGGGCACCACGCTGATGCATCTCCCGGGACGGCGTGCCCTGGCGCTGGATTCGAAGGACCGCCCGGTCGACGTCGAGGCGGACCTGCTCCCGGTCGCGGCAGTGCTGCCGGTCGGGTACCTGCGCACGCTGCTGCCCGCGTCGCGCCCGCTGCCGGGAAGCAGGCGGCTTCCTCTGTATGGATATGCGGCGGTGGTCGAGCACCACGACGAGCTGTTGGTCGCCGCCCTGAGCACCGACGCCTTCGGATGGTGGGAGCCGCGACGCTACGCGGGAGGCGGCCTCGATGCCGCGATCGAGAGCGCCCGCCTCGCGCTGCCGGGCAATCGCCTCGTCGACCACCTCGCGATCTGCGCCACCGACCTCCGCTGCTACACCGCGCAGAACACCTTCCTGCGCCGCTACGAGGGAGCGCTGCCGGCATCACCGGCGTGCAACGCCGACTGCCTCGGCTGCATCTCGCTGCAGACCGACGGCGAGGCGCCGGCACCGCAGCCACGGATGCGCTTCGCGCCGACTGAGGCGGAGCTCGCCGGCATCGCGTCGTTCCACCTCGGCGGTTCCGATGCGGGGATCGTGTCCTTCGGGCAGGGGTGCGAGGGCGAGCCGCTGACCCGCGACGACGTCCTCGCCCGCGCCGTCGCCCTGATCCGCAGGGACCATCCGGAGGCGACCATCCACGTCAACACCAACGGGAGCCGGCCCGAGGTCCTCCAGCGGCTCATCGATGCCGGCTGCAACAGCGTCCGCATCAGCGCCATCTCCTTCACCGACGCGGTGTTCCGTGCCTACTACCGCCCGGTCGGCTATGCGATCGACGACGTCCTGGAATGCGGTCGGGTGATGTCCCGCTCCGGCGGCCAGGTGTGCCTGAACCTGCTGACGTTCCCCGGGCTGACCGATTCGAGCGCGGAGCTCGGCAGGACCGCCGACGCGGTGCTGGCGATGGGCGCCAAGCAGATCCAGTGGCGCTCGCTCAACTGCGACCACGATTGGCTCATCGACGTGCTCACCGCTCGCGGGCTGCTGCCGGAGGACGGCATCGGCCTGGCTGCGGGCTACCACCACCTGGTGGAGCGGCTGCCGGGCGTGACCCATGGCAACTTCACCCGGCCCGTCGCGATGGCCGTGGACTGACCGCGGCGCGGCCGAACCGATCCAGGAATCCTTGGCATCGTTCGCATCAGGAGATGATTTTCATCTCATCGACGCAATTGCTCTGTGAGGACCAATCCCTCAGAGTTGTGCAAGAGCGCGTCAAACGGGCGCTAGGACGGGGCTGAGAAGGGGACCGACGGATGCAGATCGACCTGTATATCGCGCTGGCGGGACTGATCGTCGGTTGCGCCGTGGGGCTCACCGGCATGGGCGGCGGCGCACTCATGACGCCGGTACTCGTGCTGCTTTTCCACGTCCAGCCGGTTGCGGCGGTGGCCAGCGACCTGGTCGCCTCGCTGGTGATGAAGCCGGTCGGTGCCGCGGTCCATGCCAGTCGGGGCACCGTCCGTTGGGGTCTGGTCGCCTGGCTCGCCATCGGTTCCGTGCCGGCCGCATTCGTCGGAGTTGTCTTCCTCAAATCGATCGGCAACGGGAACCGGGTGCAGAGCGTCGTCAGCGTCACCCTCGGTGCCGTCCTCCTGCTTGCCGTCGCCGCCCTCGGGTTCAAGATGTATCTCGACCACCGAAAGGGCCAGGCCGGTGGGTTCGATGACGAGCTCCGCGTCAAGAAGCTGCCGACCCTCGCCATCGGGGCGTCGATCGGCTTCATCGTCGGCATCACCTCGGTGGGGTCGGGCACGCTGGTGATCGTGCTGCTCCTCTTCCTGTACCCGCGCCTGCGCGGGTCCCAGATGGTGGGCACCGACCTGGCGCAGGCGATCCCCATGGTGGGTGCCGCGGCCATCGCCCACATCCTCTTCGGGGATTTCAAGCTCGGCCTGACGACCTCGATTCTCATCGGCAGCATCCCCGGTGTGCTCATCGGCGCCGCGGTGTCGTCGTACGCTCCAACACTGTTCCTCAGGGGTGCGCTCAGTGCCGTGCTGCTCGTCTCCGGGCTGAAGCTGGTGAACGTTCCGACGCTGGCCATCGGGATCGTCCTGCTCGTCAGCGTGGTGGTGCTGGGGTCGGCGTGGCTCTACGTTCGCGCGAGCGGGCGGACCCTGCGCGAGCTGTCCGGCGAAGCCACACCCGAGACCGCGGCTCGGGCGAACCTCGCGATCGATACCGCGGAACGCGTCGGCGTCGCGTAAGCGATAGGCCCGCGGCGGGTGCCCGGGATTGGGTCCGCCGCCGGCGTGGTATCGTCAGGTGGTCCCTTCCGCGTGAACCAAGGCGCCCCATGAAAGCTGCGATCCATCCCGTCTACCACGTCGACGCCGAAGTGCATTGCCTCTGCGGCAACACCTTCACCACCGGCTCGACGCTCACCGAGCTGAAGACCGAGGTGTGCTCCGTTTGCCATCCGTTCTTCACCGGAACGCAGCGCATCGTCGACACCGGCGGCCAGGTCGAGCGCTTCCGCCGGCGCGCCGAGCAGGCGAAGAAAGCCTAATCCCGGGGTCAGCCGATTCGCGGTTCGAATGCGCGGTGGAGTGGTGTAGTCGGGGGGCGGTCGGGTCCTGCTCAAAAAGTCAATACCCCCGTTTGCTCCCTTGGATTCATGCCTGAGCGCCCAAGGAAGAAGCCCGCTGAAGGCTGGATCGCCTTGCCCTCCGCCATCGTGTAGACGAGGCCACCGGGAGCCCGCCCGATCCCGACGCGGGGAAGACCCGTGCCCACTTACGCCTGCCATGGCCGCAGCCGTGAGCAATCACTTCTGGAAGATCGAGGAGATCGTGGTGGAAACTTCGACGCCAGTCTGTGGAGGTGGTCATGCACCGCCTCACTTGACCTCGCCGTTTATGTGAGGTGAGGTCGCCGGAGACATACGGCATCCAAATTCACCATGGCCTCGGGACTACTCCGTCCAGTCCCGCCAGCAACCGAGGAGAAGCCCGAGCGGCCGAACACTCTCTCGAAGCCGTCCCTCTGATGTTAGCTGGCTACGAGCCGGCCACAGGCAAGGCAACTTACCCCGTGGTGATCCGCCCGATGACGTTGTTGCGGCCACAGGTGAACCACATGTCGCCGTCGGGGCCGGGCGCGATCCCGTTCGGGATATAGCAGTCGGAAACGCCGTACTGGTTCGTGACAACCCCCGTCGTGGCGATCCGGTCAATCGAGCTGCCACTGGTGAACCAGAGGGCACCGTCAGGCCCGGCCGCGATCCCTCGCGGGAAGCTGTCGATGCCGAGGGCGTAGGTTGTGACGACACCGGTGGTGGTGATTCGTCCGATCGAGCAGCAGCTATTGTTGGTGAACCACATGGCACCGTCGGGGCCGACCGTAATCCCCTGCGGGCCAGCAATGCCGGTGGCAGTGTAATTTGCGACAACCCCGGAGGTGCTGATCCGTCCGATCGAATTGTTGTTACTGTTGGTGAACCACAGGGCTCCGTCGGGCCCGGCCGCGATCCCTACTGGGTAAAAAATACCCGGGCCGGTGTAGTTGGTGACCACCCCTGCGGTGGTGATCCTCCCGATCGAACTGCTGTTGAAGCTGTTGACCTCGTTTGTGAACCACAGCGCGCCGTCAGATCCGACCGCAATCCCCTGCGGGAAACTGATGCTGGGGTCGGTGTAGTTCGTCACCGCCCCTGTTGTGGTGATGCGGCCGATCGAGTTGTTGAAATCGTTTGTGAACCACAAAGCTCCATCGGGCCCCGCCACGATCCCCTGCGGGTTGTCGATGCCTGGGCCGGTGTAATCGGTGATTACGCCGGTGGTGCTGATCCGCCCAATCGAGTTGTTGGAATCGTTGGTGAACCACAAGGCACCATCGGGCCCGACCGCAATCTCGTTCGGGTTGCTGATGCCTGGATTCGTGTAATCGGTGACTACCCCAGTTGTGGTGATCCGCCCAATCGAGCTGCCAAAGTTATTGATCTTGGTGAACCACAGGGCTCCGTCGGGCCCGGCGGCGATCCCCCCGCCGTGGGCGCCACCGCTGTAAGTGGTGATCACGCCGGTGGTGCTGATCCGTCCAATCACCGCGAAATTGGTGAACCACAGGGCGCCATCAGGCCCGGCGGTGATCTCGTCCGGACTGTTGATGCCCCCGCCGGTGTAATTCGTCACCGTGCCCTTGGTGGTGATCCGCCCGACCGAGTTGTTGACAGAGTTGGTGAACCACAGGGCGCCGTCGGGACCGGCAGCGATACCTAACGAGCCGCTGATGCCGGTGCCGGTGAACACCTTGATCTTCCCTGTGGTAGTGATCCGACCGATCGAGTGGTTGTATTCGTTTGTGAACCACAAGGCACCGTCAGATCCGGACGCGATCCCGAACGGTGAGTTGATACCGAAGCCTGTGTAGTTGGTGACCACCCCAGTGGTGGTGATCCGCCCAATCGACTTGTTACCGAGGTTGGTGAACCACAAGGCACCATCGGGCCCAACCACGATCCTTTGCGGGTCGGCGATGCCTGGGCCGGTGTAATCGGTGATCTTGCCGGCGGTCGTGATGCGTCCAATCGAATTGTTGCCGACATTGGTGAACCACAGGGCCCCATCAGGTCCGGCCGTGATGCCAGCGGGGCCGCTGATGCCAGGACCGGAACGCATGGTCACTTTTCCTGTCGTGGTGATGCGTCCAATCGCGTCGTTACCGTCGTTGGTGAACCAGAGGGCCCCATCAGATCCAGCGGCGATCGCTCCCGGGTCGGAGATGCCGCGGTAGAGCGTCACGTGACCGACCTGCGAGGCGGATCCAGTGCCCGCTGTTAAGCCGAGGGTCAGGACGGGCACTCCAACCACTAGTCCGAGCAATCCGGCGAGACGTCGGATTAGTGGGCGGCGGCGCACCACTGGATCAGAACCTCCCCGCATCTGAGGTTCCATGTTGATTGTTGAAGCTCCGCCACGACCGGTTTGTCGAAGATGATCCTGCTGTTCCGGGTGCGAGCCGCCGATGACGCTCATGGCCACAGATGCGGCAAAACCAGCCGCGAGTGGAAACCTCATCCCTATCCCCTCAATCTGAAAACAGTTGCAAGTTTACTATGTTGCTCAACGGTTCGATCAGCCGATAAGTGTTGACACTACACTCGGCCTCCCACTCTCGCCGCCGCAGCGCTCAGTCCCGGATACGCGGTTCGAATCCTCTCTCCCCAGCCAACCCGTCCCGACCCGACTTTTGAATTCATTTCGAGAGTTTTCGGCTGGGCGAGGGGTCCTATGAGCATCCGCTGAGATATGGCATCAGTTGATGCAAACGACCGACCGCGGCATCTATCCGTGACGTTCGGTTGGGGGATCGAGCGATCGCTCTTGCGGGACAACCGTTGTCGCAATAAGGTCAGCCGAAGTACCTGACGATATCGCCGTTGCTCAGACTTTGCGCGCCCCCGAGCAGGGGCAACCCGAACGCCTCCTCAATTGAGCGCAGCGTCCCAAAGAGATTGCCGTACGTGGTCACCGCGCCCGCGCCTTTGGCCCTGCTGGAGATGACCACGAACGGGATCTGCCCACCCGCCGGCGCCGACTGCCTGTCGTTCTCGTCCATCGTGACGATAACCGTGGCAGTGCCCCCAGTGAACCATGATGAGGCGAGCACCGGAGCAAGATTGGCCTTCAGCCAGGCGTCGCCTTGCTGGACCGAGCCGTCGTGCATGTCGTTGTCGAGGTTTGGGCTGATCCAGACGAAATCGGGTGGGGTCGAGCCGTCGAGGGAAGAGATCAGGCCGCCGCTTCCAGGGTAAGGGACGTCGTGACAAGGGCTCGCGTTGTCCGTGTAGTACACGAAGGGGTTATGCACGCGCGTGTACACTCCGCTCGCAGCGATGTTGTCGCAGGCTGACGGCAGCAACTCCATGTATGCGTCCCATGGGATCCCTGCAGCGGTCAGCTGGCCACCGAGATCCGGGGCGCCGATGCCGACAGGACAGCCATCGCTCGAGCACCCCTAAGTCGATCCACTCGTGATCGCGAGGTAGTTGGGCAAGCTGGGATGGCTGACGGCGTACCAGGCTGTTGCGCTCAGGTATTGGGAGGCGAGCGAGCAGAGGTACGGGTCGGCTGCGCAGGACCCGAGCGTGGCGCTATAGCCCTTGTTCTCCAGCATGATCAGCAAAACGTGAGGGCGTGCTGGCGGCGAGGTGTTGTGGTGAGGCGGCATGCTTGTCCGGCTAGGGGTTGGTTGTGGCGCAGGTGACGCCGGTTTTGGCGCCGGCGACGCGGGTTGTGGGGTCGTCGACAGCGTCGGAGCAGCTGTCATGTTCGCCGTCACGCTCGGCGCGGGCATGGGAGTCGAACTCCGTGCTGGATGATTGCCACTGCCGCAGGCGGCAAGCAACGAACCGATGGCAAGTACCGGCAGCACCTTGCTCACCCTCGTCGTGGGCCGCCGTCGCCTCCCGCCCGCGCAAGCATTGGGCCGATTCACGAGCCTGACTCTGCGCACAAGCGACTAAGTACGCTGCTGAGAGAGATCCGCGACCTCCATGAGCGAATGTCGAGTCCTATCGCTAACCGGTCTGAAGCGGGCATGCGCAACCTGGCTGATCCCGCGAATGCCGAGTGGATCAAGTCATGAACTCCCCAACTCCGCACGCGCGGATGTGCCTCCGGCCGTCACGCCGAGAGTAGCTCTCACTCCGACCTCCCTGTAGCCATCCAGCGGGGTCAATTGACGCCCTTTCGCCACCGCATCGGGAGGCGCTAGGCTCGAGGACGGCGAACCGCAGTGCGAACGAGGGGTCGCCGGTCCGCCGAGGTGTCCAGGTGAACGCGATCACAATTGAGGCCGTTTCAACTCTGCCTGCGGAAAACCCCTGGCGCAACGCCCAGCAGCAGTTCGATCAGGTGGCGGCGTTGGTCAACCTCGAGCCTGGCCTGCGCGCGGTGCTCCGCGAGGTGAAACGCCAGCTCATCGTCAGCTTCCCGGTGAAGATGGACGACGGCTCGGTGCGCGTCTTCGAGGGCTACCGCGTCCAGCACAACATGGCCCGGGGACCGGCCAAGGGGGGCATCCGCTATCACCAGGACGTGACCCTCGATGAGGTCAAGGCGCTGGCGATGTGGATGACCTGGAAGTGCGCCATCGCCGGACTGCCGTTCGGGGGCGCCAAAGGCGGCATCGTGGTCGACCCCAAGCAGCTCAGTGAAGGTGAGCTGGAGCGGATGACCCGGCGCTACGCGACGGAGATCAGCGTCATCATCGGACCCGAATACGACATTCCCGCTCCCGACGTCAACACGTCACCGAAGATCATGGCCTGGATCATGGACACGATCTCGATGGAGCATGGGTTCTCCACTCCCGCTGTGGTGACGGGCAAGCCGCTCTCGGTCGGCGGCAGCCAGGGGCGCAACGCTGCGACCGGGCGTGGGGTGATGTTCGTTGCGCTCGAGGCGTGCGACCGGCTGGGCATCGATCCCAAAGCTTCGACCGTCGCCATCCAGGGATTCGGTAACGCCGGATCAATCGCGGCGCAGTTGATGGCAGCGCAGGGGTTCACCGTCGTTGCGACCTCCGACACGAGCGGCGCGATCCATCTTGCGAGTGGCCTCGACGTCGATCGCCTGATCGCGCACAAGAAGGCGACCGGCGGCGTCGCGGGATTTCCCGGCGCGACCACCATCGCCGACAGCGAGATCCTCGAGGTGCCCTGCGACGTGCTCGTGCCGGCCGCGCTGGAGAATCAGGTCACCACCGAGAACGCCGGTCGCGTTCAGGCGCGACTCGTCCTCGAGGCGGCCAACGGCCCGATCACCCCCGACGCGGATGTCCTGCTCGAGCGGCGTGGCATCACGGTTGTGCCCGACGTGCTCGCCAATGCAGGCGGTGTGACCGTCTCGTATTTCGAGTGGGTGCAGGATCTGCAGTCATTCTTCTGGGACGAGGACGAGATCAACGCTCGCCTCGAGCGGGTGATGCACCGCGCGTTCACCGAGGTGTGGGACACGTCACAGCAACACGGGGTCTCGCTGCGGCAGGGCGCATACATTCTCGCCATCGATCGTGTCGCCGAGGCAACCACGGATCGCGGTATCTATCCCTGACGCCTTTTCGAACACTCCGACGCCTCGGTGCTATTCGTCACGAGTGTCAGTTCCGGGCAGTGATTCATCGATGCAGGGTGGGCCGGTAGATGAGCTCCTGGATGTTGCCGTCGAGCGTCCGGCTCTCGATCAGCTCGAGGTCGAAGTCGGCCGCACCCTGAAAGATCGGGTCCACCCCGCTCTGACCGGTGATCACCGGGAAGATCGTCACCTGGACGCGGTCGACCAGGCCGGCGGCCATCAGCGACCGGTTCATCGACACGCTGCCGTGCGAGCGCAACGGCACCTCGGACTCCGCCTTGAGCCGGGCGACGACGTCGACGGCGTCACCACTCACGACGGTCGCGTCCGGCCAGTCGAGGGGTCCTTGCAGGGTGGTCGACACCACGATGAGCGGCAGGCTCCTCATCCGGGCGACCCATGCGTCACGCACCTCGGACTCGTCAGTGCTCGAGCTCAGCATCTGGACGAATTGCCGGTACGTGTTGGCCCCGAGGACCATGCGCTGCTGCTCGGTGTACAGGGCCAGACGGCGGTCGAGCAGCTCGGGGCCTTGCTTGCCCCAGTAGCCGCCGTAGGCGCCGCTGTTGGAGCCGAAGCCATCGAGGCTGGAGAAGATATCGAAGGTGTAGGTGGCGGTCATGATGCCCTCCTCGAATAGGGTGGTCGGGTTCGAGGATAGAGACTGGAAACCGCGGCGAAACTCATCGCCCTCGTTTCCACCTTCTCGGCTGTCGCGCGGCACCCGACCACGATCTGGGTACTACCACTAGCATGCCGATCATGCCGAGAGCCCTGCGCTGCCGCGATCTCCTGCTCACGGTTGCGGTCAATGCCGTCAGCGCGCCGCCCGCCACCTTCTTCTATGGCGGCCAGGCCGTCATCGAGGGTGTGCTCATGCGCGGCAGGGATCGCTATGCGATCGCGGCGCGCCGGCCCAACGGCGAGATCGCGGTCTGCACCGACGTCTTGCGCTCGCGGGTGTACACCGCAAGCATGTGGCGGCGTCCGTTTCTGCGCGGCGTCGCCGGGCTCTACGAGACCATCCACCTCGGCATGCGCGCGCTCCAGTGGTCGGCGCTCGTGCAGCTCGGTCAGGACGCGGAGATCGGTGAGGGTGCGCTCCGCGGCGCGATGATCGCGTCGCTCGTCTTCGCGCTCGTGCTGTTCATCGGTGCACCGCTGCTGCTCGGCGGACTGCTGCACCACGGCTCATCGCAGTCGATCGGCGCCGTGCTCATCGAGGGCGTGATCCGCGCCGGGGTGCTGATCGCCTATCTCTTGCTGATCAGCCTCATCCCCAATGTCCGCCGGCTCTTTCAATATCACGGCGCCGAGCACATGGCCATCAATGCGCTCGAGTCCGGCGATGCGATCGACGTTGCGCACGTGCGTGCGCGCAGCCGCCTGCATCCTCGCTGCGGCACCGGCTTTCTCGTCGTTGTCGCGCTGGTGAGCATCGGCGTCTTCGCGCCGCTCGGGCTGCTGCCCACGGCGCTGCGGCTCGTCTGTCAGATCGTGCTCGTGCCGGTCGTCGCGGCGGTGTCGTACGAGATCATTCGCGCGCTCGTCCGCATCCGACATACGCTGCCCGGGACGCATCGCGCTTGCGCCGGTGCTCGGCACGCAGCTGCTGAGCACGCGGCGGCCCGTCGACGCGCAGATCGAGGTCGCCATCGCCGCGCTCGACGCGGCTCGATCCGGTGACACCGTCGTCTTCGAGGCGTCCGGGACGCGTTGAGAGACTGGTCATGACCGAGATGAATGCGTTCGAACAGCGCCTCGCCGCGCTGGAGGCACGCTACACCGAGCTGGGCGAGCTGCTCAGCGCACCCGACGCGTACCAGGACCTCGATCGCATCGAGCAGCTGTCCCGTGAGCAGGCCAAGTTGCGCGACGTGGTGGAGGCGGCGCGCCGCTGGCGTGAAGCCCGGGCGGCCGCGCACGAGGCCGAGGAGATGGCGCGCGCGGAGACCGACCCGGAGATGGTCGCGATGGCAGAGGAGGAGCACCAGGCGCAGCTCGCCGCCGCCGAGGCGGAGTACGAGGGACTGCGCGCACGCCTGCTGACCGCGGATCCCAACGACGAGCGCGACGTCGTCGTCGAGATCCGTGCGGCGACCGGCGGCGACGAGGCCGCACTGTTCGCCGGCGATCTCTTCCGCATGTACTCGCGGTACGCGGAGCAGAAGCGCTGGCGCATCGAGGTGCTCGACCAGAACGAGACCGCGGGCCACGGCTTCAAGGAGATCGTCTTCGAGGTCCACGGGCGCGGCGCCTACTCGCGGCTCAAATTCGAGTCCGGCGTGCACCGCGTGCAGCGCGTTCCCGAGACCGAGGCGCAGGGGCGCATTCACACGTCCGCAGCCTCGGTCGTGGTGCTCCCCGAGGCGGACGACGTCGAGGTCGACATCAACGAGAACGACCTGAAGATCGACGTCTATCGGAGCACCGGTCCCGGTGGCCAGAGCGTCAACACCACCGACTCGGCGGTGCGCATCACGCATCTGCCGACCGGGCTGGTGGTCACGTGCCAGGACGAGAAGTCGCAGATCAAGAACCGCGCCAAGGCCATGCGCGTCCTGCGCACGCGCCTCTACGATCTTGCGCAGGCGGAGCGCGATGCGGAGCTGAAGGCGACACGCCGATCGATGGTGGGGAGCGGTGATCGCAGCGAGAAGATCCGCACCTACAACTTCCCGCAGTCGCGCGTCACCGACCATCGCATCGACCTCACGCTGCATCAGCTCCAGCGCGTGCTCGACGGCGACCTTGACCTGCTCATCGAGCCGCTGTCCAACGAGGACCAGGCGCGACGGTTGCTCGAGGACGACGATGATGCCGCTCCCCCGGGACATGCTGCCTGAGGTGGCGTCGACGGCGCCAACGCTCATCGACGTGCTCCGGCTCAGCACGACATATCTGGGGGATCACGGGAGCTCGTCGGCACGCCTCGACTTCGAGCTGCTCTGCGCGCAGGCGCTGGGGCTGCGGCGCATCGACCTGTACCTGCAGTTCGACCGGCCGCTCGACGAGCAGGAGCTGACGTCGATCCGCGAGCTGATCCGGCGGCGCGGGAAGGGCGAACCGGTGGCGTACATCACCGGCACCCGCGAGTTCTACGGGCGGCCCTTTCGGGTCACGCCCGACGTGCTCGTGCCCCGGCCCGATACCGAGACGCTGGTGCAGCGTGCGGTGGCGTATCTGCGCGACCGGCCCGGCGCCGAGCTGCGCGTCGCCGACCTGGGAACCGGCAGCGGGTGCATCGCCATCACGCTCGCCGCCGAGGTGCCGGCCACGCATGCCGTCGCCACCGACATCAGCCCCGCGGCGCTCGAGGTGGCCCGTGCCAATGCGATCGCCCTCGGCATCGACGTCGAGCTCGTCGGGTGCTCGTGGGCCGACGGGCTCGAGGGCGCCTTCGACCTCATCGTCAGCAACCCGCCCTATGTCACCACCGAGGAGCTCGAGAGCGTCGACCGGGATGTCCGCGATTTCGAACCCCGGGGGGCGCTCCTCGGCGGTGAGGACGGGCTCGACGCCTACCGGTCGCTGCTCGCCTCGATCGCGGCGCAAGTCACCACCTCGAGGCTGATGCTCGAGGTCGACCCGCGCCATGCCGACGGTGTCGCCGCCCTGGTCGCCGACACGTTCCCGGGCGCGGCTGCGACCCTGGTGCCCGACCTGACCGGGCGCACCCGCGTCCTCGACGTCGAGCTGCCGTGAACCTCGACGCCGCGGTCACAGCGATCCGGGCGCGGCGGCGTGATCGTGATCCCGACCGACACCGTCTACGGGATCGCCTGCGACCCGGCCGCGCCCGCCGCGGTGAGCCGCGTCTACGCCATCAAGCGCAGGCCCGACCGGCTCGAGCTGACCATCCTGGCGGCGTCGATCGCCGGCATCGAGGACGCGGTGGACCTCAGCCCGCAGGCGCGGATCCTTGCGGCGGCGTACTGGCCGGGAGCGCTCTCGATCGTGAGCCCGCTGCGCGGCCATCGCTGGGCGGTGCCGCGAGAGGGGTCGACGCTCAGCGTCCGCGTGCCGGACCATCCGATCGCGCTGGCGCTCCTCCGGCTCACCGGGCCGCTCGCCACCACCAGCGCCAACCGCCACGGCGAGCCCGCGGCGGACACGGCGGCCGGCGTGACGGCCGCGCTCGGCGCCGAGGTCGACGCCGTTCTCGACGGCGGTCCCTCGGCCGGACGTGCCTCGACTATCATCGACTGCACCACGACCAACCCTCGCGTGCTCCGCGACGGCCCGATCAGCGCCGCCGCGTTGTTCTCGCATCTTGGGGGCTTTCCAGCAACCACCACGGAGGGGCAGAGATCGCAGTGACCGGCCTTCATGTCGATACGCGTCCGGATGTCCAGACGGGTGATTTCACCGCCAAACCCGCGCTGCGCGCCACCGATCCCGATGTGGCCGCGCTCCTCGACGAGGAGCTGGAGCGTCAGGAGGACACCCTCGAGCTGATCCCGTCGGAGAATCTCGCCTCGGTCGCGGTGCTCGAGGCGCTCGGCTCCTGGCTCAACAACAAGTACGCCGAGGGCGTGCCCGGCAAGCGGTACTACGGTGGCTGCGAGGTCGTCGACAAGGTCGAGAACCTCGCCCGCGACCGTGCCAAGGCGCTCTTCGGGGCCGAGCACGCCAACGTGCAGCCCCACTCCGGCACCGAGGCGAACATGGCCGTCTACGCGAGCGTCCTCAGCCCCGGCGACAAGGTGATGGGCATGGCGCTCGACCAGGGCGGCCACCTCAGCCACGGGTCGCCGGTGAGCTTCAGCGGCAAGATCTATCACTTCGAGCCGTATTTCGTCGACGAGATCACCGGAGTCCTCGACATGGATTCGGTGCGGGAGCGGGCCCTGGAGTTCCGCCCCAAGATGATCGTTGCCGGGTACAGCTCGTACCCGCGCATCCTCGATTTCGCCGCATTTGCCGAGATCGCCCGCGAGGTCGACGCCTACCTGATGGTGGACATGGCCCACTTCGCCGGCCTGGTCGCCGGCGGCGCCCACCCGAGCCCGGTCCCCCACGCCGACTTCGTGACCTTCACCACCCACAAGACGATGCGCGGACCGTGGGGCGGGGCGATCCTCTGCCGCACCGAGCACGCCGACCAGATCGACAAGGCCGTCTGCCCGAATGTCCAGGGCGGCCCGCAGATGCACGCGATCGCCGCCAAGGCGGTGATGTTCAAGCAGTGCGCCCAGCCCGAATTCCGCGACTACGCCCAGGCGGTGGTGACCAATGCCAAGGCGATGGCCGCGGGGCTGATGCGGCGCGGTCTCGAGCTCACGACCGGCGGCACCGACAACCACCTCATGGTCATCGACATCCGGCCGACCGGTCTGCGCGGACGCCAGGTCCAGGCGGGCTTCGACGAGGTCGGCGTGACCGTCAACGCGAACGCCTTCCCCGGCCACGGCGGGACCCCGTACAACCCCAACGGCATCCGGCTCGGGTCGCCCTCGGTGACCTCGCGGGGCATGGGTGTTGCGGAGATGGACGAGATCGCCGGTCTCGTTGCCCGCATGCTCGGCGGCTTTGACGATCCGGCGGCTCGCGCCGAGGTCCAGGAGGCCAGCCGGGCCCTGTGCCGCCGGTTCCCGCTGCCATATCGAGGTGCATCGACCGCGTGATCGCCGCCGCCGTCAGCGGATCGCCCTGGCTGAGCGCGCTGCCACCGTTCCTCATCGCGAGTGCGGTGTGCATCGCCGCGGTGCCCGGGTCGATGTGGCTGGCCAAGCGCACCGGGGCCATGGCGCAGCCCGACGACGACCGCCATCTCCACCCGCGCCCCACGCCGCGCCTCGGCGGCCTTGCCCTCTACGCGGGGTTCGCGGTCGCGATCGCCATCTTCGGCTCGGCGATCACCTACCGGTGGCAGGTGGTCGCGGTCACGGGGGCGATCACCCTCGCCATGGCCGTCGATGACATCCTCGATCTCAACTGGCTGAGCAAGCTCGGCATCGAGGTCGGGGTGGGCGTTCTCGCGGTGGTGCTCGGTATCGCGATCACCTCGATCGCCATTCCCGGCTCGCACACCCCCTCGGTCTGGGAACTCGGGCTGCTCGCAGCGCCGGTGACGGTCGTCTGGCTGGTGGGGATGCAGATCTCGGTGAACCTGCTCGACGGTGCCGACGGGGTCGCGGCCGGGGTCGTTGCGATCGTGGCCGGCGTCTGCCTGCTCGCCGCCATCAATCGCATCCAGGTGGCCAACGACGTGCAGAGCGGGGTGGTGATCCTCAGCGGGGCGGTGATGGGCTGCTGCCTCGGCTTTCTCGTCTTCAACCTGCCGCCCGCCCGGGTCTTCATGGGGGACTCCGGCTCGCACTTCCTCGGCATCGCGCTCGGGACCATCACCATCCTCGGCGTCGCCAAGGTGGTGGTCGGGCTCTCGATCCTGGTGCCGTTGATCGCGCTCGGTCTCCCGATCGGCGACACCCTGTTCGCCATCGTTCGTCGCGCGCTGTCGGGCCAGAACCCGGCGAAGGCGGACGCGGGTCACCTGCACCACCGGCTCCGAGCGGTCGGGTTGAATCCCATCGAGACTGCGGTCACCTTCTATCTGGTGACCGGGATCCTCGGGTGCCTGGCGCTCACCATCTACGGGCACCGCCGGATCATCGACCTCGCGCTCGGGCTGATGGTGGTCGCGCTGGTCGTGCTCATCTGGCGCAACCGGCGCAGGGTTCCCAGGCTCCCTTTCGTGGCGGCGATTGAGGAGAGCGAGGTGCAGGTCGATGGCCGCCGGGCGCTGCCGTCGCACATCCACCATCGGGGCGAGGCCGACTGAGCAGCCCCCCGGGCCGGCGCCCGCCGTCCGGCGGCCAGCTCTCGGTCATGGGGGTGTCCATCGCCGTTGCGCTGATCGTGCCGCTCCTCCTCGGTGTCGGCGTCGACGCGCTGCTGCACACCACCCCGCTTGGGGTGTTGATCGGACTGCTGGTGGGCATCGCCGCCGCGTGCTACACGGCCTACTCCCGGTTCCGACCCTTCCTCTGATTGATCGCTGGGCCGTGTCGCGAGGTCCAGTTGATATCGTTGCCTTGGTTTGACAGTCCAAGAAAGGCAGTGGTGGTCGAGGTGATCTCGGAAGGTACGTCTCCACGCCCGAAAACCGCCGCAAATGCGTTGCGCCTGGTCCGTAATGCGGCGATCTTCTGCGCCGGTGCCGCGGTCGTCGCCGCGGTGGTTGGCGTTGTCCTTGGGCACGCCGGGCCTGGTGGTGCGCTGGCCACGGGACTCGCCATTGGATCGATCAACGGCGCGCTCGCGGCGCGCTTGATCGCCTTGCCGCTTCCGTTTCTGGCCACCAGCCTGCTGCGCATCATCACGCTCAGCTTGATCGGCGTCGCGATCGGCCTTGCCTTTGGGCTCAGCAACATCTGGCTGGTCATCCTCGGGCTCGGCATCGCCCAGGTCGTCCTTGCCGTTGCAGCGCTGCGCGAATCACTGCGGATCGCATGATCGTCGCCGATACCATTCCGGGAACTCATCCAACGATCCAGGTGTGCGGTAACGCATTCCTCTGCACGTTCAACTACGACACGCTCATCTCCAGTGGCATCGCGATCGTGCTCACCCTCGCGCTCGGCTTCGGGGTCGCCTACCGGCTGAGCCACGGCACACCGGGCAAGTTGCAGATGGTGCTCGAGCTGTTGCTCGGCTACATCCGCAACCTGACCAAGGAGATGGTCTCGGAGGAGGGATCGGGATTCATCCTGCCGCTCGCCGCCACCATCTTCATCTTCATCCTTCTGGCGAACTGGCTCGATGCGTTCCCGCTGGCGGCTCCAGTCGAGCCGGCCGCTGCAGACATCAACCTGACCCTTGCGATGGCGCTGGCGGTGATCGTCATCGTGCAGTGGTACAGCATCCATGTCCTCGGATTTCGCGGGTACCTGCGCCGCTTCACGAAGCCCTTCGAACTGCCCCTGATCGGCCGGATCCTCTTCACGCCGCTCAACATCATCGAAGAGGTCGCCAAGCCGCTCAGCCTTGCACTCCGGTTGTTCGGCAACATCTTCGGCGGACTGGTGATGGTCTACTTGCTGACCCTCGCATACACCGCGTTTGCTGGTTCGTCCTTCATCCAGACCGCGCTCTCGCCGATCTGGATCGTCCTGCTCGTCTTCTGGAAGGTCTTTGACGTCTTTGTCATCGGCACCATCCAGGCGTTCATCTTCATGCTTCTGACCATCATCTACTTCGGCATGGCCCGTGAAGGTCTCGAGGAAGAGCATCACGGTGCGGCAGCACACACCAACGACCTGAGGAGAGAGACCACATGAGCACCCTGCCCCACGCACTCGCGATCATGGGCGGACTGATCGCCGCCGGACTGGCACTCGGCGGCGGCGCGATCGGCGCCGCAATCGGTGACGGTCTTGCGGGCAACGCGACGATCGCCGGCACCGCACGCCAGCCCGAGGCACAGGGACGCCTTCAGGTGACCATGTTCCTGATCATCGGCCTCGTTGAAGGCATGTACTTCATCAACCTGGCGCTGGGATTCTTCTTCATCTACGTCATCGCAACGGGCGTGAAGTAGGGCGGGTGTGACGAACGTGGTTGCCGACGCCGGTCTGCTCACACCGAACGGGACGTTCTTTGCTGAGCTGATCGCGTTCATCCTGATGATCCTCATCCTCGGGAAGTGGGTGTATCCGCGCATCATCGCGGCGGCCACGGATCGCGAGAGCAGGATCGAGGCCGGGCTGCGCGCGGCGCAGGAGTCGGAGGAGCGTCTCGCCAGGGTGCAGGAGCAGGTCGAGAAGACGCTCGAAGAGGCGCGCGCCCAGGCTCGCGAGATCCTCAACCGCTCGCACGGCGAGGCCACCGCCGAAGCCAAGGAGATCATCGCCAAAGCGAGGGCCGACGCCGAGGCTTTGATCGAGCGTGCGCGCGCCGAGATCGGTGGCGAGCGCGATCGCGCCATCCAGGACCTGCGCAACGAGGTCGCGATCCTCGTGGTCGCAACCACCCAACGCCTGCTCGGCGATACCCTCGACGCCAAGGCGCACCAGCGACTCATCGACGAGGCGCTGAACAAGGTCGCGGACACGCCGTCCGGCAAAGCCGAACAGAACTGAGATGGAACGCGCCAGCATCCTCGCCCGCCGCTACGCCGAGGCGTACTTCGCGCTCGCCCAGGAGGCGAAGGACATCCCCGGCTGGCGCGAGCAGCTGGCCGGCGTCGTCGAGGTGCTCAGCGACCCGGCGGTGAGCGAGGCACTTGCGAATCCCCGGACAAGTCTCGCCGAGCGCGTTCGCCAGGGGATGAAGCTGCTCAAGGGCGCTTCGCCCGAAGCACGCAACCTGGCGCGGCTGCTCATCGAGCGCCGCCGCGTCGGCATCGCGCGCGAGATCCTCAATCACTACGATGCGCTGGCCGACAAGGCGTCCGGCGTCGTGCGCGTCGAGGTCACCACCGCGGTGCCCGCGGACGCAAAGCTCGAGAAGCACATCCGTCAAACGCTGAGCAAGCAGCTCGGCAGTGACGTTCAGACCACCGTGCGCAGCGATCCGTCGATCATCGGCGGACTCGTGATCCGCATCGGTGACCGGGTCATCGATGACAGCCTGCGCACCCACCTGCAACAGCTCCAGGCAGCGCTTGCCTGATCGAGAGAGAGGAATGACTGACTGATGGCCATACGCAGCGACGAGATCGGAGAGATTCTCAAACAACGGATCGCGAGCTTCGAGGCGCCCGTGGTGGACGCCAACGAGGGCGTCATCACATCGGTCAGCGACGGCATCGCACGCATCTACGGCCTCGAACGTGCGATGGCCGGCGAGCTGCTCGAGATGCCGGGACCGGGTGGCAAGGGCGTGGTCCTCGCGCTCGCGCTCGACCTTCGCGAGGACGGTGTCGGCGCGGTCATCCTCGGCCCGTACGAGCACCTTCAGGAAGGCGACAACGTCCGCACCACCGGTCGCATCGCCGAGGTGCCGGTCGGGGACGAGCTCGTCGGTCGCGTCGTCAACGCGCTCGGTGAGCAGCTCGACGACCGCGGTCCGATCGAGACGTCGCAGACGCTTCCCACCGAGCGTGTGGCGCCGGGCGTCATCCAGCGCGAGAACGTCGACACGCCGATGCAGACCGGCCTCAAGGCGATCGACTCGATGATCCCGATCGGTCGCGGTCAGCGCGAGCTGATCATCGGCGACCGTCAGACCGGCAAGACGGCCATCGCCATCGACGCGATCATCAACCAGAAGGGCACCGGGGTCATCTGCATCTACGTCGCGATCGGGCAGAACGCGCAGAAGGTGGCGCAGATCAAGGCGACCCTCGAGACGCACGGCGCCATGGAGCACACCATCATCGTCGCCGCGACCGCGTCCGACCCGGCGCCGCTGCAGTTCCTCGCGCCGTACGCCGGCTGCGCGATGGGCGAGTACTTCATGCAGAAGGGCGGCCACGCGCTGATCATCTACGACGACCTCAGCAAGCACGCCGACGCATATCGCGAGCTCTCGCTGCTGCTCCGGCGCCCACCGTCTCGCGAGGCGTATCCCGGGTGACGTCTTCTACCTGCACTCCCGGTTGCTCGAGCGTGCGGCGCGCATGAGCGACAAGGAGGGCGGCGGCACGCTCACCGCGCTGCCGATCATCGAGACCAAGGCGAACGACGTGTCGGCATTCATCCCGACCAACGTCATCTCGATCACCGACGGCCAGATCTACCTCGAGACCGACCTGTTCAACGCCGGCATCCGGCCCGCGATCAACGTCGGACTGTCGGTCTCCCGCGTCGGTGGTGACGCGCAGACCAAGGCGATGAAGCAGGTCGCCGGACAGTTGCGCCTCGACCTCGCGCAGTATCGCGAGCTCGCGGCATTCGCGCAGTTCGCGGCCGACCTCGACAAGGGCACGCGCGACCGCCTCGACCGCGGCCAGCGCATGACCGAGCTGCTCAAGCAGCCGCAGTACGAGCCGATGCCGTTCGCCAAGCAGGTCATCAGCATCTTCGCCGGTGCGCGCGGCTTCCTTGACGACGTTCCCCTCGACCGCGTGCGCGATTTCGAGAAGAGCCTGCTGCGCTTCATGGACCAGGAGCATTCCGAGGTCGAGGAGGAGATCAGCAAGAGCGGCCGCATCTCCGACGAGCTGGAGAAGTCGCTGCGCGGCGATGTCGAAGCGTTCAAGAAGACCTTCGCCGGATGACCGTGGGTCACGTCGTCGTGCTTGTCACCCGCCACTTCAGGGGCTGACCTCCGATGCCCAGCCTTCGCGATCTGCGCCGCCGTATCAAGGGCGTCCAGAACATGCGCAAGATCACCAAGGCGATGGAGCTCGTCGCCGCAGCGCGCATGCGGCGTGCGCAGGAACGCGTGCTCGCGGCGCGCCCGTACAGCGACGAGATCGCGAGCATCATGACCGAGCTGATGCGCCGCACCCCGCAGTACGAGCACCCGTTCCTCAAGGTGAGCGAGGTGCAGAAGCGGCTGATCATCCTGGTCACCGCCGACCGCGGACTGGCCGGCGCGCTGAACAGCAACAACACGCGGCTGGCATTGAGCGATGCCGCGAAAGCGTCGATCCCGGTCTCGTACGTCACCATCGGCCGCCGCGGGCGTGATGTGTTGCGTCGCCTGCACCGCGATCTCATCGCGGATCAGAGCATGCTCGGCGAGCGACCCACCATGGGCGATGTGCTCCCGGCCGCGCGGGTTGCGATGGAGCAGTTCGAGCGGGGCGACGTCCAGCAGATCGACATCGTCTATGCGCGTTTCATCAGCGTCGGCCGCCAGCAGACGGTGCTGCAGCGGGTGATCCCCGTCGTCCCGCCCGAGGATGCGAAGGCGGTGAGCGCCGACTTCGAGTACGAGCCCGACCCGAAGGACGTGCTCGACGCGCTGCTGCCGCGATATGTCGAGGCGCAGGTGTATCGCGCCGTCCTGGAGAACGCGGCATCCGAACAGGCTGCACGCATGATTGCGATGCGCAACGCGTCCGACAACGCAAGCGAGTTCATCGAGGACCTGACCCTCACCGCCAACAAGGTGCGGCAGGCGTCGATCACGACAGAATTGATGGAGATCGTCTCCGGCGCAGCGGCGCTCGAAGGCTGAGGAGAGAGAGATGGCAGTTGTGGATTTGCAATCGGGCACCGGCGCCGTGGTGCAGGTGATCGGACCGGTCGTCGACGTGGAGTTCAGCGGCGAGCGCCTGCCGGAGATTCTCGACGCGCTCGAGATCGATCGCGAAGGCGGCAAGCTCCTCGTGCTCGAGGTGCAGCAGAGCCTCGGCAACAGCACGGTGCGAACCATCGCCATGGACACCACCGAGGGTGTGCGTCGCGGTGACGAGGTACGCGCAACCGGTGCGGCGATTCAGGTACCGGTGGGCGAGGAGACGCTCGGCCGGATGTTCAACGTGATCGGTGAGACGATCGACGGCAAGGGCCCGTTCACCGGCACGGAACGGATGCCGATGCACCGCACCGCGCCGACCATCTCCGAGCAGTCGGTCGAGACGGAGATTCTCGAGACCGGCATCAAGGTCATCGACCTCATCTGCACCTTCTCAAAGGGCTCGAAGATCGGGCTCTTCGGCGGAGCCGGGGTCGGCAAGACGGTCATCGTCATGGAGATGATCCGCAACATCGCCCGCGAGCACGCGGGGTATTCGGTGTTCGCCGGGGTTGGCGAGCGCACCCGCGAGGGCACCGCGCTCTACGGCGAGATGCAGGAATCCAAGGTCCTCGACCAGACCGCGCTGGTCTACGGGCAGATGAACGAGTCGCCGGGCGCACGCGCGCGTGTCGCGCTCACCGCGCTCACCATCGCCGAGTGGTTCCGTGACGAGAAGGGCGCCGACACGCTGCTGTTCATCGACAACATCTTCCGGTACACGCTTGCCGGTGCCGAGGTGTCGGCGCTGCTCGGACGCATGCCGTCCGCGGTCGGGTATCAGCCGACGCTGGCCACCGAGATGGGCGACCTGCAGGAACGGATCACCTCGACCAACAAGGGATCGATCACATCGGTGCAGGCGATCTACGTGCCGGCGGACGACTTCACCGACCCCGCGGTCGCGACGACGTTCGGCCACCTCGGCGCGACGGTCACGCTGAGCCGGTCGATCTCTGAGGCTGGCATCTACCCGGCGGTGGACCCGCTCGAGTCCTTCAGCCGCGTGCTCGACCCGAACGTCGTCGGCGAGGAACACTACCGCGTCGCCCAGGGTGTGAAGCGCGTGCTCCAGGAGTACAAGGAACTGCAGGACATCATCGCGATCCTTGGGCAGGAAGAGCTGACCGAGGATCAGAAGCAGACCGTCAGCCGTGCGCGCCGTGTGCGCAACTTCCTGTCGCAGCCGTTCTTCGTCGCCGAGGTGTTCACCGGGCGTGACGGCAAGTACGTGCCGCTCGAGGAGACGATCCGCGGGTTCGGGGAGATCCTCGACGGCAAGCACGACGACCTGCCCGAGGATGCGTTCTACATGGTCGGCACCATCGACGAGGCGGTACAGCGCGCCGCCACATTGAAGGGTGACGAGGAGAAGGAGGCGAAGCCCGCTGAGGGTGCGGCGGCTCCGGCTGCGGACGGCCGGCCGCGACGGCCGAGACGCCGGCTGCGGATGCGAACGCCGGATCGGGCAGCGCGCCGTCGGACGCGAACGCCGGATCTAGCGCCGCCTCGTCGGACGCCGCCGGCTCCAACGCCACTACGTCGGACGCCGCGGCCAAGCCAGTTGACGCTACGGCCTCCGCCGATACCGCACCCGCGGCAGACACTACTGCGGCCAAATCGGACGAGCCCACCAAGGAATAGACCCACATGGCCAAGCTCCAGGTCGAACTCGTCACCCCGGAGGGTCGCGTCTTCAGCGAGGAGGCTGATTTCGTGCTCGCGCCGGGCGTGGAAGGAGACCTCGGCGTCCTCCCGCAACACATCGCGTTGCTCACGCCCCTGCGCACCGGCGTGGTGACCATCCGCAACGAGGACGCCGAGCATGTGCTTGCGGTCTCGGGCGGATTCCTCGAGGTCCTGCCCGACAAGGTGACGATCCTCGCGGATGCCGCCGAGCGCGCCGAGGACATCGACGAAGCGCGCGCCGAAGAGGCGCGCAAGCGTGCACAGGAGCTCCTCGCCCAGAACGTCGGCAGCGAGGAAGCGGTGATGGCTCTCGAGCGCGCCACCCTGCGGCTACAGGTCGCTGAAATCCGGCGCCGCCGGCACGGGCACTCGCAGCCCCCTCAGTGACATCGCCGACGGGGCTCGACCTCGAGGCGCTCGCCCGATACCTGGAACCCCGCGTTGGTGGACTCGCCGGGGCGCTGCGCGGCGAGGTGATCCCCGGCGGACGGTCCAACCTCACCTACATCGTCGATGACGGCGAGCGCCGATTCGTGGTTCGCCGTCCGCCGCTTGCGCACGTCCTTCCCACCGCCCACGACATGGCTCGCGAGTACCGGGTGCTCGCGGCGTTGCAGGGCACCGGGATCCCGGTGCCGCACGTCATCGCGCTCTGCGAGGACAACTCCGTCATCGGCGCGCGCTTCTACGTCATGGAGTGGATCGACGGTCACGTGGTTCGCGATGCATTGCCGGCCGAGTTCCCCGACACGACGGACACGAAGCGAGCGATGTCGTCGGCGCTCGTCGCCACGCTCCTGCGCCTGCACGCGATCGACCCCGACGCGATCGGGCTCGGCGACTTCGGGCATCCCGATGGCTTCCTCCCTCGCCAGGTGCGGCGCTGGTGGCAGCAGTGGGAGGCGTCGAAGACACGCGAGCTGCCGAGCATCGAGGAGCTGCGCCGGCGGCTTGATGAGACGGTGCCGGTGCAGTCGCCGCCGGGAATCGTGCACGGCGATTACCGGCTCGACAATGTCATGTACGCGCCCGCGGATCCGTCGCGCATCGTCGCGGTGATCGACTGGGAGATGTGCACCATCGGCGATCCGCTCTGCGACGTGGGCCTGCTCTGCGTGTACTGGGCCGATGACGCGTCCGAGGCGGCGGCGCGCACCCTGCACGGCCGGGCGATCACCGTCGAGGACGGTTTCTACAAGCGCGCCGACCTGCTCCGCGACTACGCTGCGGGAACGCAGCGCGACCTGACATCGCTCGACTGGTACATCGCGCTCGGCGCATACAAGCTGGCGATCATTGCCGAGGGCATCACGGCGCGGTTCCTGATGGGAATGACCGTCGGCGAGGGCTTCGAGACGATGGGGGAGATGGTCCCGGCCATCGTCGAGAGTGGGCTTGGGGCACTGGACCGGTTGCGTTCCACCGAAGGAGGCTGAACATGGATTTCGCGGAGACCCCAAGGGTGCGTGAGCTCAGCGAGAAGGTCTGGCGCTTCATGGATGAACGCATCCGGCCGGCCGAGGACGAGTACTGGCGCGGCTTCTCCGCGGAGACGACCCCGCAGCGCATCTCCCCGATCATGGAGGAGCTGAAGGCCGAGGCGCGCCGGCGAGGTCTCTGGAATCTCTTCCTGCCGGACAAGCGATTCGGCCCCGGCCTCACCAACCTCGAGTACGGCGCGCTCGCCGAGATCATGGGCTGGAGCTCGATCGCGTCCGAGGCGATGAACTGCTCGGCGCCGGACACCGGGAACATGGAGGTGCTCGCGCAGTTCGGGACCCCCGAGCAGCAGGACACGTGGCTGACGCCGCTGCTCGCGGGAGAGATCCGCTCCTGCATCGGGATGACCGAGCCCGAGGTCGCCAGCTCGGATCCGACGCAGCTGGCCACGCGCATCGACCGCGACGGCGATGATTACGTCATCAATGGCCATAAGTGGTTCACCAGCGGGGCGGCGCATCCCAACGCCAAGGTGATCCTGCTCATCGGCATGACCGATCCTGATGCGGAGCGGCACGCGCGCCACACCATGGTGCTGGTGCCGATGGATGCACCCGGTGTGACCATCGTCCGGCAGCTCAAGGTCTTCGGCTTCGACGATCCGGGGAGCCACTGCGAGGTGCTGCTCGAGAACGTCCGGGTGCCGCAGTCGAACCGCATCGGCGATGAGGGGACGGCATTCATGATCGCCCAGGCGCGGCTCGGCCCGGGCCGTCTGCATCACTGCATGCGGTTGATCGGCGCCGCCGAGCGCGCGCTGTCATTGATGTGCGAGCGCGCCAAGTCGCGCACCGCGTTTGGCAAGCGCCTCGCCGAGCAGGGTGTGGTGCGCGAGCAGATCGCCAGGTCGCGCATCGAGATCGAGCAGGCGAGGTTGTTGTGCCAGAAGGCCGCGTGGCTGCTCGATACCCAGGGCAGCCTCGGTGCGCGCTTCGAGATCTCGGCGATCAAGGTGGTCGCGCCCAACGTCGCGCAGGCGGTGATCGACCGCGCCATCCAGGTGCACGGCGGGGCCGGCGTCTCGCAGGACCTGCCGCTCACCCAGATGTTCGCCTACGCGCGGTCGGCCCGATTCATGGACGGGCCGGACGAGGTGCACCTCTCGATCATCGGCCGCGAGGAGCTGAAGCGCGAGGAGGGGCGCGCGTAGGCGCGGGTCAGGCCGTGTGGCCTCGAGTGGTCAGGCAACTACTCCCGGAGGCTCGTCACGTTGTGTGCCTGCACCGGATCGTGGAATCCCTTGAGATGGAGTGACCCGGCCGATTTGACGCTCACGAGGTTGGTCACGGTCGGATAGGCGCGCGGGGAGAGGAGGATCTGGCCGCCACGCGCCTCGGAGCACTGACGCGATGCGAGATTGACGACGGTTCCGGTTTTCTCATGAACCTCGAACCTCCAACCGCCGTGCGCCTGAGCTGAACGCCGGCACTTGCGGTCAATAAATCAATGGCAGAAGTCGCAGGGACCAGTTACGCCCGAGGGCCGAACCGGAGTGAAGCTCGACGACTTGCTCCAATGCCTTTCGTTGACTTTGGGAAGTGCCCGGTGAGTAGGTGGCGTCGACGACCAGTCGCTGCCCGTCGACGTCGAGGACCCACAACTGGTCGACCTGGCCCGGGACCTCCTCATAGCGATAGCCCCCGCCGCCGCCACTGGCCAGCCAGCTGTTGAAGTTGTGATCGCCTCCGGGCGTGACATCGCAGGCGTCGAACTCACTCCATGCGCTCGACCTCAGGTCCGCCGGCACCGACCACTCGACGTATTTGCCTGCGAATCCGGCGAGGGTCACGTCGGTCGGCTTGGTGGCGTTGCGCGTCTTCTGCGCGACAAGAGCGGTGACGAGATCCGCGACGCTCGGCCCCGGATCGAAGGCCTGGCCCTGCCAATGGCACGGGTCGCGGTAGACCTGTCCCACAGCCCACACGCTGAGGCCAAGCACCGGCTTGGCCGCTCCGGTGATGATGAATTGGGCGTCCTGCTCAAACCACCCGTTGGGCACGACCACGGTGTACTCGGGATAGAGGCCGGTTCCCAGCACCAGCACTGGATACGTCCCGGCCGTGAGTGCCTCAACGCCGGGAGTGGACGTGTGAGGCGTGGGCTTGGGAGTAGGCGTCGATGCGGGCTGTGCTGTCGGTCGTGAGGTACCGGCATGGTGACCGTTCAACTCAGTCGCGAACAGCCCGATCGCCGCCGCTAACGCCGCAACGGCGACTACCGCGACCAGACGGCTGAGCATCCCACTGCGCGAGCGCACCGGTGTCACCGTGAAGGGTGCGAGGCTTGCCGGCGGATCCTAAGTCTTGATCTGCTCGAACAGCGCTCGCAGCTTTCGGTCCAGTTCGGCCTCGGTGTCAAGCATCGTCAAGCTCCTTGCGCATTGACGCCAGCCCACGCGCGACATGCGTGCGCACCGTCCCGGGCCTGCATCCCATCAAATCGGCGGACTCCTCGACCGAGTACCCGTACCCATAGTTCAGGGTGATCGCTGCTCGCTGCCTGATCGACAGGTGGCGGTATGCACGGTCCACGTCGATAATCTCTGCGGCACTGGTCTGACCACGGGTCGGTCCCGCCGTCTCGAAGAGTTCGAGTGGCGGCCCACCGTGCGCGCGAAGCCGTCGGCGGATGCTGGTGCAGTGGTTTACACAGACCCAAGTCAGCCAGCGCGGGAGATGGTCACTGTCCGAGATGGAAGGCCACGAACGCCATGCCTTGAGCAGCGTCTCCTGCACGGCATCCTCGGCTTCGCCCTCGTCTCTCAGAATGGAGAGCGCGAGGCCGAACAACCGCTTTGTGTCGGCGGCCACGAGGGCCTCGAACGCTGGCTCAGACAGGGATTCGCTCGTCGTCATCCGACTTGCCGATCCAATCATTTCTTCCTAACGCTCGAGTAGGCGATTCTGCTGACGCCGCAGCTGGTGAGCGCCAAACTGGAGTGATTTGACGATCTGGTCCAACTCCGCCCGGTCAGCTTGGGAGGTGTCCGGCGAGTAGGTGGCATCAACCAGCAATCGCTGCCCGTTGACGTCGAGGACCCACAACTGATCGACCCGGTTCGGACCTGCTCATAGCGTTCGCCGTCGCCGATGCCAAGCCAGGCGGCATGGCCTCGGCTCCTTCCCAGAGATCCGGCGTGTTGATCCACCCCCGTACTAACGCTCCCGGAGGCGATTTTGCTGACACGCGATGTGGACCGCTTTAAGTCGGAAGCGCTCACCGTGTTGGACCGGTCGGCTGCCAAGCTCTCGCTCCTTCCCGATGTGGCCCTTGACACGCCACTGCTGGTGGTGTGAGCGTCGCTTCGCGGTTACGGGTGATCAGTCCCGTAGCCGACAACTACACAGAAATCAGTCGATTGTGGCATTGGTCCGCAGCCAGCGATGGCTGACTTGGGTTCATGGACACATCCGAGGAGTCCGCACCTCGACCATGGGACGCGAGGAACTGAAGCGCGAGGAGGTCGCGTCCAGCAGACTGATGTGGGGACCGAACTCATCGCGCTGACGATGCGGAGCCCCTTGTACTGATTGGAGGCTGACTTGAAGGTTGCCTTGAGAACGGTGCCCGTGTGCTGGCCACCCTTCCAGGTCATGTCGAGAGCCGAGTGCGTCGGCTCCTTCCACGTGCCTCCTCTCTCCAGTCGACCTGTGTCGACGCTTTTGTCGCGATTGGGAGTGCGGTACTCCCCTATCGCACCTCGCTGATACGGATGAGGTTGCCCGCGGGATCGCGGATCGCGCAGTCGCGAATCCCGTAGGGCTGCTCGGTCGGCTCCTGGACGACCTCGGCGCCACTGGCCTCCAGCCGCTCGAAGGCGCCGTCGAGGTCGGGAGTGGCCAGGACGATGATGCCGTAGGTGCCCTTGGCCATCATCTCCTCGATGGTGCGGCGCTCGTCGTCGGTGATGCCGGGGCTGGCGAACGGCGGATACAGGACGATGGACGTCCCGGGCTGGCCGGTGGGGCCGACCGTGACCCAGCGCATCCCCGCGTAACCGACGTCGTTGCGAACCTCGAAGCCGAGGGTGTCGCGATAGAAGGCCAGCAACTCGTCCGGATCGCTGTGGGGGAGGAAGGTCGAGTTGATGCTGATGTCCATGGCGGTCACTCTAGAGTGCCGGTCGCCAACCGGCGCTTCTCGATTCCTGATGGGTCGACGTAGGCAGCGAGGTACTCCCCGGTGAGGGTGGAGCGGGCGGCCACGAGGTCGGCAGGTGTGCCCTCGAAGACGATCCGGCCGCCGTCGTGGCCGGCGCCGGGGCCGAGGTCGATGATCCAGTCGGCGTGCGCCATCACTCCCTGGTGGTGCTCGATGACGATGACCGACTTGCCGGAGTCGACGAGCTGGTCGAGGAGGCCGAGCAGCTGCTCGACGTCGGCGAGGTGGAGGCCGGTGGTCGGCTCGTCGAGGACGTAGACGCCGCCCTTCTCGGCCATGTGCGTGGCCAGCTTGAGCCGTTGCCGCTCGCCGCCGGAAAGCGTGGTGAGCGGCTGGCCAAGGCTGAGGTAGCCGAGTCCGACGTCAGCAAGGCGTTCGAGGATGGCGTGCGCAGCCGGCGCGTGAGCCGTGCCCGCGCCGAAGAACTCCCGGGCCTCGGTCACCGACATCGCGAGCACCTCGCTGATGTCGCGGCCGCCGAGGTGGTGGCGCAGGACCGACGCCTCGAACCGCTTCCCCTCGCACTCCTCGCAGGTGGTGGCGACGCCGGCCATCATCGCCAGGTCGGTGAAGATGACGCCGGCGCCGTTGCAATTCGGGCACGCGCCTTCGGAGTTGAAGCTGAACAGCGCCGCGTCGACGTGGTTGGCTTTCGCGAACGCCTTGCGGATCGGGTCGAGCAGTCCGGTGTAGGTGGCAGGGTTGCTGCGTCGCGAGCCGCGGATCACCGCCTGGTCCATCGACACCACACCCGCGGCGGCTGGGATCGACCCGTTGATGAGCGAGCTCTTGCCCGAACCGGCGACGCCGGTGACGACGACGAGCACCCCGAGCGGGATGTCGACATCGACGTTGCGCAGGTTGTGCGTTGTCGCGCCGCGGATCTTCAGCGCCCCGTTGGGCCTCCGCAGCGTTTCCTTGACCGCGGCCCGATCCTCGAGATGGCGACCCGTGAGCGTGTCACTGGCGCGCAGCCCCATCACCGTGCCCTCGAAGCAGACGGTTCCGCCCGCAGCGCCGGCGCCGGGTCCGAGGTCCACGACGTGGTCGGCGATCGCGATCGTCTCCGGTTCGTGCTCCACGACCAGCATCGTGTTGCCCTTGTCGCGCAGCCGCAGCAGCAGGTTGTTCATTCGCTGGATGTCGTGCGGATGCATGCCCGTGGTGGGCTCGTCGAAGACGTAGGTGACGTCGGTGAGCGAGGAGCCGAGGTGGCGAACCATCTTCACCCGTTGGGCCTCACCGCCTGACAGCGTGCCCGCCGGTCGCTCGAGCGAGAGGTAGCCGAGTCCGATCTCCGCGAACAAGTCGAGGGTCTGCAGCAGCGTGGCGAGCAACGGCGCCACCGACGGCTCGCTGATTCCACGGACCCATTCGGCGAGGTCGCTGATCTGCATCGCGCAGGCGTCGGCGATGTTGATGCCGCCGATTCTCGAGGAGCGCGCGGCGTCGCTGAGCCGGGTTCCGCCGCAGTCGGGGCAGGCCTTGAAGGTGACTGCCCGATCCACGAACGCCCGAATGTGCGGCTGCAGCGCGTCGGGGTCCTTGGAGAGCATCGACTTCTGCAGCTTGGGGATCAACCCCTCATACGTGAGGTTGACGCCGTTGACCTTCACCTTGACCGGCTCCTTGTAGAGGAAGTCCTGGAGCTCCTTCTTGGTGTACTTGCGGATGGGCTTGTTCCGGTCGAGAAAGCCCGAACTCGATGAAGACGCCGGTTGTCCACCAGCTGTCCGTCTTGTAGCCGGGGATGGTGATCGCGCCCTCGGCGAGCGACCTGGAGTCGTCGAAGAGTTGCGTGAGGTCGATATCGGAGACCGTGCCACGCCCTTCGCAGCGCGGGCACATGCCGCCGGTGCTGGTGAAGGTGCGCTTCACGGTCTTGCCGGCACCTCGCTCCATCGTGATCGCACCGGCCCCTCGGACCGACGGGACGTTGAATGAGAACGCGTTCGACGAGCCGATGTGTGGCTGCCCGAGCCGGCTGAACAGGACCCGCAGCATCGCGTTCGCGTCGGTGGCGGTGCCGACCGTGGAACGGGCGTTGGCGCCCATCCGCTCCTGGTCGACGATGATCGCGGTCGTCAGGCCGTCGAGCACGTCGACCTCGGGCCGCGCCAGCGTCGGCATGAAGCCCTGGACGAACGCGCTGTATGTCTCGTTGATGAGCCGCTGCAACTCGGCGGCGATGGTGCCGAATACCAGCGAGCTCTTGCCCGATCCTGAGATGCCGGTGAAGACGGTGAGCCGGCGCTTCGGGATCTCGACGCTGACGTCCTTGAGGTTGTTCACGCGGGCGCCCTGCACGCGGATCAGGTCGTGGGTGCCGATCCCTGGTGGTGCTGGCGACTGTCGCGTCGGTCTCGGGCGGGGCGCCGCGGATCCGGTCGGTCGGTTCGGCCTGCGCACGCCGGTCTGAGCCGGCGTGCGCGAGGAAGGTGTCACCTGGTTCCCGCTTCGGCGCATGCATCTCGCCGGGCGTGCCGTCGCCTCATTTGTCCTGGATCAGCCCCAGCACGTTCCCGTCGGGATCGGCGAAGGTGGCCACGAGGCGGCCGTTACCGACGTCGTTCGGGGCCTGCTTCAGCGTGGCACCCGCGGCGGTCACCTCGGCGAGCTTCGCCTCGATGTCGGCGACGTGCCAGTACGCAGTGGGTGAGGTCATGCCCTGCACTGCGCCGTTCGGTACCAACCCGATCTGCTGGCCCTCGGCCTCGTAGCCGACGTAGTAGGGCGCGTCGGCCATCGGCGCCACGCCGAGCAGCGCGGTGTACACCGGCTTGGCCTTCTCGAGGTCGGACACGGGGTGCAGCACGGTCTTGATTCCCATCGTCGTCGAGGCTGTCATGGTTGCTCCTGATTTGTCGGTGGTGATGTCCATGACGGTCATGCTAGTTGCGGTTCGTTGACGGGCGCTTCTCGATTCCTGACCGGTTTGGTCACCTGCTTCGCCACGCATGACGGCATCCCCGCGGTCGTGCGCGCCGCGTCGCGACGGTAGGTGCTGGGCGGTACGCCGACGAGTTCGGTGAAGCGCGTGCTGAAGGTGCCGAGCGATGAACAGCCGACTGCGAAGCACACGTCGGTGACGCTCATATCGCCACGACGCAGGAGGGCCATCGCGCGCTCGATGCGTCGCGTCATGAGGTAGCCGTAGGGCGCCTCGCCGTATGCCAGCTTGAACTCGCGGCTCAGGTGCCCGGCCGACATGTTCGCGCCGCGGGCGAGCGCCTCGACGTCGAGCGGCTGCGCGTACTCCCGGTCGATCCGGTCGCGGACGCGCCGTAATCGGGCGAGGTCGCGGAGGTGTTGGACCTCTGCGGGGGTTGTCGTCACGTTGTAGATCGTGTCATGTCGTCCCGTTGTGGGCCGCGGCTGGGGCGGTGTTGTCTGCTTAACTGCGGGCACGTGAGAGTTCTCTTCATCGCCGGCTTTGGGCCGATCTCATCCGATCTGGAGGAGTCGCGCCGGCTCTATGAACAGGCGCTCGGCATCCACTTCACGGTCGAAGAGGGTGACTACCTCCACACCGAGAAAATCGACGGGGCCAAGACCTTCGCGGTGTGGCCGCTCAGCCAGGCCGCTGAGTCGTGCTTCGGCTCCGCGACGTGGCCTTTGGATGTCGTCACGCCACACGCATGGCTGGAGTTCGACGTCGACGACATCGAGTTGGCGAGCCGGGAGTTGGAAGAACGTGGCTATCGACTGCTCGTGCGGGCGCGCACTGAACCGTGGGGGCAGGTGGTGACTCGCCTGATCAGCCCGGAGGGGCTGTTGGTCGGGGTGACGGTCACCCCTTCGATGCGCTCCGGGTAGGGGTGTCGGTGGGGGCCCTCGGCTAGGAGACCGGGCGGCGCGCCGCCCACATGCTGTCATACACATGTTTGTGTATACTACTGGAATGTGTGATGGCGGCGACGATGTTGAGCCCCTCGAGCGGCTGATCGGGTTCATCGAGACGTTCGTGGCCCTCCCTGCCGGCGCGGTGACGCCCTTCGAACTGGGCGAGCGTCTGATCCGGCTGCGCCACGGCATCGATCTGCTCGAACTCCGTTTCGCCCGCGAGGCGGCGGGCTTCGCTTCCACTGAGGAAGCCATCGCCCAGGGCTCCACGTCCCCGATCGACTGGATCCGTCACCAGTGCCGGATGTCTGCTCAGGCTGCGGGCCGCTCGGTGACGACGGGGGAGGAGGTTGAGCGGCTGCCGGCGAGTGTCGCCGCCCTGGAAGAGGGGCGGATCGGGTTCGCCCACCTCACTCTGCTGGCCGGGACCGAGCGGGCAGTCCAGGGGTCTGCCGGGACGTTCGAGGAGGGTCCCCTTCTCGAGCAGGCCCTCGAACACTCGGTGAGCCGCTTCTTCCATGACTGCAACCACGCCCGCCACGCCGCCGATGCCGCCGCGGTGCTCGCCGAGCACGTCAACGCGGTCGAGTGCCGGCGGCTCGAGCTCTCCCGCTGCGAGGACGGCCGGGTGGTCGTTCGCGGGCTTCTCGACGCGGTCGGTGGCGCCGCGCTCAGGGTCGCCCTCGGACCGCTGTGCGGACGCTCCGGTGCCGGCGATGATCGCCCGCGAGCACGACGCCTGGCCGACGGGCTCGTCGAGCTCGCGATGCACTCCCTCGACCATGGGTTCACCACGGAGGGGGGCGGCCCTCGCACTCACCTTCAGCTCACCGCGTCAGTGGAGACCGTCATGGGCCTGAAAGGAGCGCCGGGCGGGGAGCTCGAGTTCGCCGGGGTGGTCCCGGCGGCGACGGTGCAGCGGTTCGCGTGTGATGCGAGCATCCGCCGGGTGCTGCTCGGCCCGGATGCGGCGGTGATCGAGGTGGGCCGGGCGCTGCGGGTGCCCTCGGGAGCGGGTCGGGCGGCGCTGCGGGTGCGTGACAAGGGTTGCGTCTGGCCGGGCTGCGACCGGCCCCCCTCGTGGACCAATCCCCACCACGTGTTCTTCTGGGGTCACGGCGGGAACTCCAACGTCCCGAATCTCGTGCTGCTGTGCCACAGGCATCACTGGAACGTCCATGAAGGCGGCTGGCAGGTGGTCAAGGGCGAGAACGGACGGGTGCTCGCGATCCCGCCCTCGTTTCCCTACCGGTCGTATGGCGAGCACGCCAGGAACTCGCGCGCCGGATACGCCTGTGCCTTTCTAGTCGGGCGCGGGGCCAACAATTGACCGCTCGTCGGCGATTGGTGTTTGCCCTCGAGTGAGGGCACTGTTGTCCCAAGCGTAAATTCACCGGCGGCTAGTCTGGTCGCCGGTGCCCATTGCGGTCCGGCCAACCCTCTGGCGGGGCATCCTCTTCAGTCCGCTCCATGGTGGGCTGATGTGCCGGGGGGCCCCTTGGAGCGGACTGCAGCTCATCCGGAGCACGCCCACCAACCTTCGCAGGTGCGTCAAATGGTTGACACGCGCCAGACGAAAGGAGTACTAGTGTCGTCAATCCGGGAGAGCGGCGAGGATCACTCGCTTTTGGGAGGCGCAGCATGTCTGTCTTCGGGCCACACAAGGTACGGTCCTCGGTTGCCGGCGTCGCGGGGATCGCATCCCTCGTGGCATTGGCGGTCACGGGGGCACAGGCGGGCGCATCGCCTGGTCTGTTCGGCGCAGCACGGAGCGAGAACACGCTCCGCGCCCTGACCGCGAATTCGCATACCGCGGATGCGCTGACGATCGAGGAAGCGACCGCGTATGGGGCCGAACGCACCGCTCCCGCGCTCACCGTGTCCGGACAGGCTCTGGCCAATGCCGAGGCTCAGGCCGCGAAGCTCCCTGTCGTGGGCGGCAGCTGGAATCAGTTGACCACCGGATCCGACAATGCCCAACCAAACGGCTATACCGACCCTGTTTGGTCGAACGCAGGCGCCGGCTTCCGTATCGTGGGTGGGCGGGCGACCGCCCTCGCCAATGACGGGAGCACCATCTACGCCGGGTTCGCTGATGGCGGCGTCTGGAAGACCACCGATGGTGGCAAGCACTGGACCCCCGTCTTCGACCAGGAGCCGTCGCTCTCGATCGGCTCGATCGCGGTGAACCCGGCCGATCACTCGGTCTGGGTGGGCACGGGTGAGGCCAACACCAATGCCGATTCGTACGGCGGACAGGGTGTCTTCCGGTCCACTAACCGCGGCGCGTCGTGGTCACTCGTCGGCGGCAGCGGCCTCTCGGGGTTCACCAGCTACCGCCTGGTGTTCGACGGTCACGGCACCGTCTACGACGCCTCCAACAACGGCCTGTGGCGCCGGAGCGCGAGCGACACCCATTCGCCGTGGACGCTCGTCCTCAAGCCCGATCCCAATCCAACGAACAACCCGTACCAGACCTCGTTCATCACCGATGTCGTCATCGTGCCTGGCAGTGACGGTGCCTCGGTACTGGCCGCCGACGGATGGCGCGGCCAGGGCAATCCCCCTGCCGACACGGCGTACAACGGCTTCTACCTCTCGACCCACCATGGACTGGCAGGAACCTTCTCGGAGCTCACCCTGAGCGGAGCGATCAACACCAGCGACCTCGGTCGCACCACGTTCGCGTACTCAGCGAGTGGTTCGAAGCTCTACGCGATGATCGAGGCGCCTTCGCACGTCAACCTTCAGGGCATCTTCCTCTCGGCGAATGGCAATCCGAGCGGTCCATGGACGCTGATCGCCAATTCCACGACGCTGTGCAACTCGGGGTCGGGGGGTTGCACAACCGGCGTCCCGCCGGGCGTGCAAGCCTGGTACAACGAGTTCCTGACCGTCGACCCGAACAATGATGAGCACGTGTTCGCGGGTCTCGAAGAGGTCTATCAGACCTTTGACGCCGGTGCGACCTGGACGACGATCAGCCCGTACTGGAACTACGCCTTTTCGTGCGATGCGACCAACACGTGCCCGCCGGTGACCCATCCCGATCAGCACGCGGTGTTGATCGTCGGCAACAAGGTGTACATCGGCAACGACGGCGGCATCTACTCGAGATCCCTCGACAACACCGCGCCGATGGGCGGTTGGAGCGATCTCAACAGCACCATCCATACCCTGCAGTACTACGACGCCGAGGCCGGCGCCATGGGGTCGGGGTTGGCAGAGTGGGGAGGCTTGCAGGACAACGGAACGTCGCTGCTACGGCCCGGCTCGGGTCACAGCATCACGCCTGCCGGTGGTGACGGCGGCGACGTCATCGTCAACCCAGCTAATGCGATGGACATGGTCGGCGAGTACGTGGATCTGAACCCGTACCTCACAACGGACGGTGGGCACACATACCTCACCATCTCGCCGTCGTGCTTCAGCGTCATCGGGCCCTTCGATCCCACCAAATGCGACCCGACCCCGCGCTTCATCGCACCGCTTGCAACCGATGTCAACAATCCGAATCACTGGGTTGCCGGCGGTGAGTACGTCTGGGACGATACTGCAGCGTGGGCAACGGTTTGCCAGCCCGCGGCCACCCCACCCGGACCGTGCAGCTGGACCAATGTCCACGACACCGGCGCCGGTCACTCAATCACCGCTCTCGCGGTGAACGGCGGCGTCACGTATGCCGGATGGTGCGGCAACTGCAACATCGGCGGCACACCACCATTCGCGTCCGGGATCGACACCAACTATGGCGGGACCTGGCACACCATCTCAGCGCCCAACCTGCCGAATCGCTATGTCGCGGGCTTGACGGTCGATCCGGCGAATGCGGCACACATTTACGCGGTGTACAACGGCTACTCGCGGCGCTGGATTCCGGGCGGTGGGACCGGCCATGTCTTCGAGTCCACTGACGGTGGTGCAACCTGGACCGATATCTCGGTGCTGCTGCCCGATGTGCCGAGCGACGCGCTCGTGTTCACCGGCGGCAAACTCTTGCTGGCCACCGACGTCGGGGCTTTCATCGCCAACGCCGGTGGCGGAAACAACACTGCGTGGGCGCGTCTCGGGACGGACCTCCCGAACACCTCGCTGAACGACCTTCGCCTGGACCCGAACGGTGCCACGGTGCTCGCGGCCACTCACGGTCGCGGCCTCTGGCGGATCCGGGTTCCGTAGAGCACGGATACGCAGTCGCGGAGGGCGGCCGGCGCCGCCCTCCGGGACACCCGCTACCCGAGCCCGCCTTGCGCCGGCCAACGGCAGCGACAACTTTCCGGCCTCAGGTCGTCTGAGTTTCCTGCGCTGGCTGAGTGTCGGCGCGCCGATGGGGCGCACATCGAAACTACTTGTCTGTGGCGCCGTCGATCCGCTCGCGGAGCAGGTCCGCGTGGCCGTTATGGCGCGAGTACTCCTCGATCATGTGGTTGAGGATCCAGCGCATCGACACCTCGCGGCCGGTCCGGTGTCGCCCGGTCGCATCGAGCGCCCGGCGCGAGACGATCTCGTCGGCGCGGTCGCATTCGTCGCGCCACGAGGCAAATGCCTCGTCAACATCCGCCGTGTCGACGTGGTCGAAGTCGCCATCGGGGTCGTCCGGCGACGAGTAGCGATCCATGATCTCCTCGCCGGCGAGGGTCCGCCGGAACCAGCCGCGTTCGACGTCGGCCATGTGTCGTACGAGGCCCAGCAGCGTGAGGGTCGATGGCTCCACCGACCGGATGCGCAACGCATCGGGCTCCAGGCCCGCGCACTTCCGGGCAAGCGTCTCGCGCTGCCACTCCAGGAAAGCAAGCAGCGTCGACCGCTCGTCGCCGGTCCGGGGGATCTCCTCGTAGTCCATCAGCGGAAAAGTATGGCCGAGGTGGGGTCCAGCACGGGCCCGGCTCGAAGACCTACGCGAACGTGATCTTCTCGTCCAGGTAGACGTCCTGGACGGCGGTGAGCAGCTGCACGCCCTCGCGCATCGGCCGCTGGAATGCTTTGCGGCCGCTGATCAGCCCGGTCCCACCGGCGCGCTTGTTGATGACCGCGGTGCTCACTGCCGCGGCGAGGTCTCCAGCGCCGATCGACTCGCCGCCCGAGTTGATCAGCCCGACGCGTCCCGCGTAGCAGTTGAGCACCTGGTAGCGGCAGAGGTCGATCGGGTGATCCGACGTCGAGCTTGGTGTACACCGCGTCCGCCGTCTTGCCGAAGTTGAGCGCTGTGAAGCCGCCGTTGCTGGTCGGGAGCTTCTGCTTGATGATGTCGGCCTCGATGGTCACGCCGAGGTGATTCGCCTGACCCGGTCAGATCGGCGGCGAGCGCGTAGTCGACGCCGTCCTTCTTGAAGGCCGCGTTGCGCAGGTAGCACCAGAGGATCGTCGCCATGCCGAGCTCGTGCGCCGCGGCAAATGCCACCGAGACCTCCTGGATCTGGCGGTCGGCCTCCTCGGACCCGAAGTAGATGGTCGCGCCGACCGCGACCGCGCCGAGGTTCCAGGCCTCCTTGACCGTGCCGAACATGATCTGGTCGAACTTGTTCGGATAGGTGAGCAGCTCGTTGTGATTGAGCTTGACGATGAACGGAATCCGGTGCGCCCAGTGCCGCGACACGGCGCCGAGCACGCCGAAGGTCGAGGCGAACGCGTTGCATCCACCCTCGACGGCGAGCTCGACGAGCTTGCCGGGGTCGAAGTACTCGGGATTGGGAGCGAATGACGCGCCGGCGGAGTGCTCGATGCCCTGGTCGACCGGGAGGATCGACACGTAACCGGTGCCCCCGAGCCGGCCGTGCTGATACAGCGACGAGAGGTTGCGCAGCACCCGGTTGGAGCGATCGGTACCCGTCCAGACGCGGTCGACGAAGTCGGGCCCCGGCAGGTGCAGCATCGACCGGGGAACCGTCTCGCATTCATGCTCCAGCAGGGACGCGGCGTCGTCGCCGAGCAGCTGTTCGACGGTTTCAGTGGTGGAAAGCGTTGCGGTTGCCATGGGCGTCTCCGATAGAATGCCGGCGATCCGACTGGATGCCACTCTCTAATCTACCCGGTCGGCAACTGCCCGGTCAGCGGTCGCCGTCGAGTACGGTAAGCGCAGATGGAACTCCTCCGTATCCGTGGCGGCCCTCGGCTCGAAGGGAGCGTCGCGATCTCCGGGAGCAAGAACGCGTCCCTGCCGGTCATGGCGGCGGCGCTGCTCACCGACCAGGAGGTCGAGCTGGGCAACGTTCCCGATATCGAGGACATCTCGACCATGGCCTCGATGCTCGGGCACGTCGGGGTCCGGGTCGAGCACCCCGACACCAATACGTGGCGGCTGCACGCCGCGGAGCTCCGGACCACCGAGGTCGACCCCGACCTGAGCCGGCGAATGCGCGGCTCGTTCCTGCTGCTCGGTGCGCTGGTGGCACGAGCCGGGGAGGCGAGCATCGCCAGGCCGGGAGGCGACGACATTGGCATGCGTCGCGTGGAGCAGCACCTGGAGGGCCTGCGCTTGATGGGTGCGGAGGTCGAGGAGCGCGAGGGTGGCTACGTGGCGCGCGCTCGCCGTCTGCACGGTGCACGGATCTCGCTCGACATGCCGACGGTCACCGGCACCGAGAACCTGATGATGGCGGCGGTGCTCGCCGAGGGCATCACGGTGATCAGCAACGCCGCTCGCGAACCGCACGTCTACGACCTGGCGCGATGTCTCATCGGCATGGGTGCGCACATCACCGGCGTCGGCACCGAGTTGATCGTCATCGAGGGCAGCGGCGGGCTGTTGCACGGCACGACACACAACATCACCGCCGATTACATCGAGGCGGGAACGTACATGATCGCCGCCGCCGCGACCTACGGCGACGTCGTCGTCGAACACATGCGACCGAGCGATCTGCGCTGGCTGTTCAGCAAACTCCGCTCGGCGGGGTGCGACATCGTCGAGGGTGCGAATCACGTGCGCGTGACCTGCTCGCACCTGCGCGGCGTGGACATGACCACGTGGCCGCATCCGGGTTTCGCGACCGACATGCAGCCGCAGTTCTGCGCGCTCATGACCCAGGCGACCGGGCCGAGCGTGATCAGCGAAGCGTTGTACGAGAACAGGTTTCGCCACGTCGAGTTCCTGCAGCAGATGGGTGCGCACATCGCCATCGACGGACGCAGCGCGGTGATCAACGGCCCGGCGAGGCTGCACGGGACGAGGATGAGCATCCCCGACATCCGCAGTGGCGCGGCGCTCGTGATCGCCGGTCTCTGTGCCGAGGGCACGACCGAGCTCGACCGCGTGTTTCACCTCGAGCGCGGGTACGACGATCTCGAGACCAAGCTCGCCGGGCTCGGCGCGGACATCGAACGCGTCGTCACCGACGAGCCGGGGACCGAGGTGCGCGACCTCACCGGCGTGGTCGGCGACTGAGGCACCCGGAAGCAGTGCTGGGCAAGAAGGTCGGCATCGACCTCGGCACGACGACGATGAGGATCATCGTCAAGGGTGAGGGCATGATCGCCAGCGAGCCCACCGCGGTCGCGTTCCGCGACAGCGGGATGCAGCAGGCCGTGTTCGGCAACGCAGCCTTCGAGACCGCCGCGGAGGATCCGGAGTTTCAGCTGCGCCGCCCGATCGCCGGCGGTGAGATCGCCGACGCCGCATCGGCGCGCTGGCTCGTCAACCACGCGATGATCCGCGCCGCCGGCCGGCAGCGCATCTTCAAGCCCGACGTGGTGATCGCGGTGATGTCGTCGTTGCCCGGAGGGCAGCGCAGGTCGCTGCTCGAGGCGGCCGCGCTGGCGGGTGCGAGGACCGCCTATCTGCTCGATGCGCCCCTGGCCGCGGCGATGGGTGCGGGCATCCGCCTCAGCGGACCCAACGGCCACCTCGTCGTCGATGTGGGCGCCGGGAAGACCGACATCGCGGCCCTGGCGCTCGAGGGCACGGTCAGTGGCCGCTGCCTGGCAGGTCATGGCGGCGTTCGCCTCCACGCGTGTGTCGACGAGCATGTCCGGCAGGCGCACGGCATGACCCTCGATGCCGCAACCGTGGAGGAGCTGATCGCCTCGCTGGCCCGGGTCGGTCCCCACGAGGAGCGGCGACTCGATGTCGTGGGCGTCGGTGAGGCCGGCGAGGCGTCACTCACGATCACGTCGACCGAGCTGAACGCGTGCCTCGAGGCGCACGTGCGCCCCATCGTTGCTGCGATCGAGGCGGTGATCGCCGATACCCCGGAGCGATTGATGGGTGACATCAAGCGCGAGGGGATCCTGCTCTGCGGCGGCGGCGCTCAGCTCGAAGGCCTGGACGATGCCATCGCCGGCGCCACCGGGATCGAGGTCCACCGCGAGAGCCAGCCGCAGCTGTGTGCCGTCCGCGGGACCGGATACGCGCTCGACAACCTCGATGTCCTCAAGCGCGCGCTGATGTACATCCGCTAGGACTCAGATCGTCGCTTCGATCCCTGCGAGCACGTCCTCGACGCGGATCTGGTCCATGGTCGCCAGGTTCATCACCCCGTTCTCATAGCGGGGCGGCGCGATGGCCTGGACCACCCGGTGCGCCGGGCCGTACGCCCCGCCCCGGGCGCCGTCGGTGGGACCGAACAGCCCGACGGTGGGCGTGTCCATCGCGGCCGCCAGCTGGAGCAGCGGCGTGTCGCTGCCCACGAGGAGGTCGCACCGGGCAATCACCCCCGCGAGCGTCGCCAGATCGATCTCGCCGACCAGGTCGGTCGCCGACGCACGGAGGTCGACCTTCATGTGCTCGGCGGCAAGCCGGTCGTGTGCCGATCCGACCAGCAGGATCCCGGCGCCGTGGCGCTGGGAGAGCAGGTTGGCGAGGTGGGCCCACCGTTCGGGGTCCCAGACCGTCTCCGATGCGGCCGCACCCGGGTTCTCGGCATAGCCGGCGCCCGGGGCGATGGCCACCAGGAGGCGGCCGTCGCCGAGCCCGCTGCCGTGCAGCACGTCGACAGCGCGGCGCCGTGCCTCCGGTCCCGGCTCATAGACGGGGGTGTGGAGCTGCTGATGGACGCCGGCGACCTCGGCGAGACGAAGCCACGTCTCCGCCTGGTTCTCGGACCGCCTCGGCTTCACCCGGCCGGTGAGGAGGAGCCCGATGCCGCCGCCGACGCCGCTCCGCTGGGGGATGCCCGCGAAATATGCGGCGGTGGCCGGTGCGGAGCCGGAGGTGCAGAGGAACACCGAGTCGAGGCGAAGGCTCCGCAGCGTCGCCCAGAGATGCAGGCCTCCGGTGCGCCTGCCTCGAAGCCCGGCGAGCGGCACGACCACGTCGACCGGCGGGATGCCGTCGGCGAGGTCGACGGCCGTGCTGGGGCAGACCAGGGCGATCCGAGCGGTCGGGTAGCCCGCGCGCAGCGTGCGCAGCAGGGGAGTCGACTGCAGCGTTTCGGCCATTCCGCCGTTGACGACCACCGCGATGTCCACGGCCGAACGGTATAGCGTGTGACACTCTGCGCGCGGGATTGCGTACGGGATTGCGTACGGGACGCGCGATTGACGCAGCGGTGCAACCATATGGACCGATGGGTCATTCCCTTGCCGGCCGTGATCTCCTGAGCATCGCGGACCTCACCAGCGACGAGATCATCGCCGTGCTCGACCTGGCCGACGCGGCCAAAGCAGGGCGGGATCTCGGCAGCCCGCTCGCGGGCCGATCGCTGGCGCTCATCTTCCAGCGGCCGAGCAACCGCACCCGCGTGTCCTTTGAGGTGGCGATCCACCGTCTCGGTGGTCACCCGATCGCGCTCTTCAACCCGGAGGTCCAGCTCGGTGAGCGCGAGTCGGCTGCGGACATCAGCCGGATCCTCGATCGCTACGCGGACGGGATCGTGGCCCGCCTGGTCTCGCACCGAGACCTGGTGACCATCGCCGGGGCCGCGTCGTCCCCGGTGATCAATGCCCTCACCGACGCCGAGCACCCATGCCAGGTGCTGGCCGATTGCATGACCGTCCGGACCGTGACCGGGCGGCTCGCCGGCGCGACGGTCGCGTACATCGGGGATGGGAACAACGTCTGCACGTCCTGGATCTACGCCGCGGCGTTACTGGGGGTGCACCTGCGAGTGATCTGCCCGCCGGGGTACGAGCCCTCCGCCGCGGTCGTCGAGCGGGCGGCACGGCTGCGCGGTCCGGGCACCGGTTTCGAGATCACCCATGAGGCTGGTCCGGCGCTGCGTGATACCGAAATCATCTACACCGACGTTTGGACGAGCATGGGCCAGGAAACCGAACAGCAGCGCCGGCGCGAGGACTTCGCCTACCTCCAGGTGAATGACGGCCTGGTTGGTCTGGCGCCGCCACGTGTCCGGGTCATGCACTGCCTTCCCGCGCACCGCGGTGAGGAGATCACCGACTCGGTGATCGACGGGCCCCAGTCGGTGGTGTTCGACCAGGCGGAGAATCGCCTCTGGGTGCAGCAGGCGCTGCTGTCCCTGATCTATGCGGGCGACGGCCACGAGGCGGCGGCGTGAGCGACCTGCTCCGCAACATCCACTTCTTCCTGCAGAGCCTGAGCTGGCGCGACGGCCTCGACGTGCTCGTGGTCGCCTTCCTGCTCTATCAGCTCCTGAAGCTGATCCGGGGCACGCAGGCGGTGCAATTGCTCCTCGGTCTGGCGGTGATCTTCGCGGTCGGGTGGGCGGCGCAGATCCTGCACCTCCGCCTGCTCGAGTTCATCTTCAACAACGGCACGCAGGCGATCGTCATCGCCGCGATCGTCCTGTTCCAGCCCGAGCTCCGCCGCGCGCTGGACCAGGTCGGCCGGCTCGGGACCGTCCGCGCCGTGCTCGGCCGTCAGCCGGAGCTCGCCTATGCCCGCACCGTGGATGAGGTGCTCCGCGCGGCCGGCTCGCTCTCCGAGCACAAGGTCGGCGCGCTGATCGTCTTCGAGCGCGAGACCGGGCTCGAGAACCTGGCAGCCACCGGCGTCCACGTCAACGGTGACGTCACCGCCGAGATGCTCGCCACCATCTTCATCCCCGGCTCGCCTTTGCACGACGGAGCGGTGATCATCCGGGAGAGCCGGATCATCGCCGCCGGCTGCGTGCTGCCGCTCGCGGAGACGCTTCCCGGGGTGGGCCGGATGGGCACGCGGCATCGCGCCGCGCTGGGCCTCACCATGCAGAGCGATGCGGTGGTGCTCATCGTGAGCGAGGAGACCGGCCTGATCAGCATCGCGCACGACGGCAAGATCTATCGCGGTCTCGACCAGGCGAAGCTCCACGAGATGCTGGTCACCCTGCTTGCGACCGAGGGCAGCTCGGGACGCTCGGCGATGCTCCGTCCGCTGCAGCGAGTCGGCACGCTCCGCACCCTGAGGCGACGTTCGCACCCGTGGAACTCCCGGGCTTCGTACGGCGGAACTGGAAGCTCAAGGTGCTGTGCTCCCTCATCGCGTTCGTGACCTGGGTCGGCGTGGTGTACGCGGGCAACCCGCCGGAGACGAAGGTGGTCTCGGTTCCGATCCCGCAGAGCTCCGTGAGCCTTCCCGCCGGATACGTGCTCGTGCACCCGGTGAACAATGTGCAGGCGCGCGTCGGCGGTTCGCAGAACACCCTTGATTCGCTGAATCCGGCGGTGCTCATCGCCAATGTGGACTGGGCGGCGGTGAATCGCGTCGGGACGTATTCCATCCCGGTGACGATCATCAACAGCGATTCGCAGATCGAGCTCATCGATGCACCGGCGTCGCTGCAGGTCGACGTGGACAGATTCGGGTCGGTCTCGGTGCCGGTCACCATCGATGTCACCAATCCGCCACCGGTGGGCTACGAGCGCGGCGTCGAGCAACCGTCGCCGTCGACGGTGGCGGTCCGCGGGCCGGAGCATGAGCTCTCCGGCATCACGGCGGTGGCCGCGGTCAACTTGAGCAACCAGAAAGCCAACTTCGCGGCGCAGGTGCCGGTCTACGTCTACAACTCCAGCAACCGGAGGATCAACGACCTCGGGGTGAGCCCCCAGCTGGTCAACATCAGCATCTCGATCACCGCATACATCACCACGCTCACTGTGGCGGTGACGCCGAAGTTCGTCGGGAACTCCTGCCGCCGGCCACTACCTGGTCGGCATCACGTACAACCCGTTCACGGTCGTCGCGACGGGACCGCAGGACCTGCTCAACTCGTTCCTGACCATCAGCACCGTCCCGATCCCGCTCAGTGGCATCACCGGCGACTTCACGCAGACCGTCAATCTCGTCATTCCGGCCGGGCTGAAACTCTCGGTGAGCAAGGTGACGGTCACGATCGAGATGGGGACGGTGCCGCCGCCTCCACCGACGCCGACGCCCGCACCCACGCCAACGCCCACCCCGACGGCCATCCCGTAACCCGTTCCGGCCACGTCCGTTCCAGAGAGGTCCTATGTGCGGCATCATCGGCTACACCGGCCCGCGTCCCGCGGCACCGATCCTGCTCGATAGCCTGAGGCGTCTCGAGTATCGGGGCTACAACTCGGCCGGGATCGCGATCATGGACCCCGACGGCGATGTCGCCACCGTCAAGAACACCAACAAGGTCACTGACCTCGCCCGCCAGGTTGAGGCGGAGGGAACCCCGGCCGGTACAGTCGGCATCGGACACACTCGCTGGGCGACACATGGACGCCCGTCGCTCGAGAATGCGCATCCGCACCAGGATTGCACCGGCCGCATTCACGTGATCCACAACGGCATCGTCGAGAACTACCGCGAGCTGCGCGCCGAGCTGATGTCGCGCGGACACGAATTTCTCAGCGAGACCGACACCGAGGTCGTGCCCCACCTCATCGAGGATGCCTTTCACGGAGACCTTGCGGCAGCGGTGCGCAGCGCGCTCAATCGCATGCAGGGTGCCTGCGCCCTGGTGGTCATCTCCGCCGATCAACCCGACCGTGTCGTCGGTGCTCGGATGAACGCGCCGCTGGTGGTCGGGCTCGGGCGCGGTGAGGTGTTCGTGAGCAGTGACATCACCGCCCTGATCCCGTACACCAAGCGGATCGCATTGCTCGGTGAGGGGGAGATCGTCACCGCGACCCCCGATGGGATAACGGTGCAGCAGCTCGATGGAACCGCTGTCGAGGCGCGCATCGTCACCGTCGACTGGGAGGCGGAACAGGCGCAGAAGAACGGCTTCCCGCACTTCCTGCTCAAGGAGATCCACGAGCAGCCCGAGGCGGTACGCAACGCGCTCCGCGGCCGCATCGATGACCTCGGCATGGTCGTGCTGCCGGAGCTGGGGATGGATGACGACCAGCTTGCGCAGGTGCACGAGGTGGTCCTGGTGGCATGCGGATCGGCGTGGTATGCGGCGATGGTTGCCGGATACGCGATCGAACATCTCGCCAAGATTCGCTGCAAGGTCGAGGCCGCGAGCGAGTTCCGCTACGGCGAGGCGCTGGTCGACGAGCATTCACTGGTGATCGCGGTTTCGCAGTCGGGTGAGACCGCCGACACGCTCGCCGCGGTGCGCCAGGCGCATGCGGCCGGGGCAAAGGTGATTGCAATCACGAATGTCGTCGGCAGCGCGTTGCCGCTCGAGGCGGACGGCGCGCTGTACATGCAGGCCGGACCGGAGATCTCGGTTGCCGGCACCAAGACCTTCATGACCCAGATGGTGTGCGGCCTGCTGCTCGCGCTTCGTCTCGGTGACGCGCGCGGCACGCTCGACGTGGCCGAGCATCAGCGCCTCGTCGCGGAGCTGCAGGAGGTGCCGGCCCTGCTCACGCGTGCGCTCGAGCTCGAGCCCATGCTCGTCGAGCTCGGTCAGCGATTCGCGCACGCGCAGAGCGCGCTGTACATCGGCAGGGGCATCAACTTCCCGATCGCGATGGAAGGAGCGCTCAAGCTCAAGGAGATCTCCTACGTGCACGCCGAGGGATACGCCGCCGGTGAGCTGAAGCACGGTCCGATCGCGCTGCTCGAGCCCAACGTTCCGGTGATCGCCATCGCGACCCGGTCGGCGACACTGCCCAAGATGGTGAGCAACGTGCAGGAGGTGCACTCTCGTGACGCGCCGGTGATCGCGCTGGTCACCGAGGGCGAGGATCCCTTCGATGCCGGGTTCGCCACGCCGGTCCCAGTGCCCGCGTGCTCGGAGGTCCTCTCGCCGCTGCTCAATGTCGTGCCCCTGCAGCTGTTCGCGTACCACGTCGCGGTCCAGCGCGGCTGCGACGTCGACCAGCCGCGCAACCTCGCCAAGTCGGTGACTGTGGAATAGTCGTCGGATGACGATGGTGGTCGGGGTCGACGTGACCGTGGTGGACCGCATCGCGGCCGCGCTGGAGCGTCATCCGCGCTTCGCGCAGAGGATCTTCACCGAGGGTGAGCAGCGGTACAGCGCTCGCAAGCCGGAACGATGGGCAAGCAGGTGGGCCGCCAAGGAGGCGGTGAAGAAGCTGTGCTCCTCGTCGGGTCAGGCGATGCCCGCGTATCGCGACATCGAGGTCGTCCGGCGCCGCGGCGGGCCGCCGCGCGTCCACATCCGCGGCGAGGAGACGCCGATCGCGCTGTCGTTGACGCACGACGGCGGCCTCGCCATCGCCGTGGCGGTGAACCACATCGGCGGCCGGCGCCGCGAGCTGCCGGTGCCGCCCGATGACCTCGTCCTCGCCGATCGCCCGGAGGACGGACACAAGGGCACCTTCGGCAGGGTCGTGGTCGTGGCCGGGTCGAAGGGCTTCACGGGCGCGCCGCGCCTCGCCGCCATGGGAGCGGCGCGCGGCGGCGCCGGTCTCGTCGAGGTCTGCGTCCCCGAGGCGATCCATTCGATCATCGCCGCCGGCTGTCTCGAGGTGATGCCGACTCCGCTGCCCGATGCGGGCACGGGGGTGCTCCACCCGGACGCGGTCGCCACCGTGCGAGACCGGCTCCGCGGCGCCGACGCGCTGGTGATCGGACCGGGCCTCGGACGCTCGCCCGACACGGTCAGCGCGCTCGGCGAGCTGCTGGTCGGATTGCCCTGTCCGGCCGTGGTCGACGCTGACGCGCTGAACATCGTGGCGTCGTCGGGGTTCGATCTGAAGCTCGGCGCCCAGGCGATCGTCGTCACCCCGCACCCGGCGGAGATGGCTCGCCTCGCGGGCACCGACACCAGGTCCGTGCAGGCGGATCGCGTCGGGACCGCCGAACGCTATGCACAGGAGCACGGCGTGGTGGTCGTGCTCAAGGGTGCGGAGACGGTCGTGGCCGCGGCGGGTGAGCCGGCGCACATCGACACGCATCACGTCGTGGCCCTGGCGACCGGCGGGACCGGCGACGTGCTGGCCGGCTTGATCGGCTCGCTGCTTGCCCAGGGCCTCACTGCACGAGACGCCGCGATCGCCGGGGTGACCATTCACGCCCAGGCGGGCCTCATGGTCCAGGCTCGGCGGGGACGCGCAGGAGCGCTCGCGTCCGACCTGATCGAAACCCTACCGGCGGCCCAGGAGCTCCTGCGGCAGGCGCTCGAGGCGGCTACTGCCCGTAGATGAAGCCCTCGATGTCGCCGGATGCGTTGCTGATGACCCGGTAGTCGACGCGGTTCCAGCCGGCGTAGTTCATCTCCGAGAGCTTGAAGTCCCCCGCGGGGATTCCCGCGGCTGGTCCGACCGCCTCCACGTAGGCGACATGGCCCTCGGCGCTGACGCCGTCCACACCCGGCCAGAAGACGACGATCGCGCCGGCGACGGGCGTGCGGCCTTCCTTGTATCCCATCTGCGCTGCGGCGATGTACCAGCTCGCCCGCATTCCCGAGCCATGGGACGCAGCGACGGGTGGCGACGTAGTACGTGCAGAACCCGTACGCGAAGTGGTTGCCGCACGATGCCCGATGCGATGCGCGGGCCGGCCTCGAGAGCGGCGATCTGGTTGTCGATGTTGGCGATCTCGCCGGCGATCTGTCGGGCCGGTCCCTTGAGGCCGGAGAACAGCGTGTTGCGGTCTTCGAGCAACGTGAGGAAACTGGTCACTCTGCGCGGCGAGCTGTCCCTCGAGCGCTGCGCCGACGACGCGTCGCCGCGGATCGACTGTCTGCTCGGCGACAATCGCGTGGTTGGCCGCCGCAAGACGTTCGACGAGGTCGAGAACCTGTTGTGACACCTGGTTCGCCGCCTTCAAGTCGTCGATCGCCTGGTTGAAGGAGCCGGCGCTCAACACCGCCGCGAGCACCTGGTTGTTGCCGCTGGTCTCGTAGGTGGCTCGCGTGATCGCCGCCAGCTGTGCCTTGTCCTGCATGGCGGTGGCGTCGTTGCTGTTCAGCTGGCTGCTCAACGACAGCAGCAGTCGCATTCAGCTTCGCGAGCTGCTTGCGCTCGTTCAGCACCCTTGTTTGCTGGGCGTTGAACAACGCTTCCGCCGAATTGACGGACCCACCCGCAGCGCTGATGCTGGGTTGCATCGCGGCGAGCTCTGCGATGAGTTGCGCGCGCCGCTGCCTGCAGCGCTGCGATCGCAGAGCTCGGCGCATGCGCGTCCGTTTGCCTGAATGTCTGGGATGGTTCCGATTCCGGTGGCCAGAAGGGTGATGACGCCTGCAACGGTCAGGGCCACCTTCCGGCTCCACGTCAAAATAGGCGTCCTCCGTGTTCTCTGCCGCCGGCGCCCGAACGAGGCTCGGTCGGTACGTCCCCGCCGCACCTTAGCGAGCCCGGGGGTCCGAGCGCAAGCCGGACATTCGCGGGCCACCGTACCCCGCGGGCGCGCCACGTATATTGCGGACGTGTGACGTTGGAAGCAGATCGGACAGCCGAACGAGCCTTCGACGCAGGGGGGCCCGACCCTCGCGGACGTCGGCGAGCGCGGCCCTGCTCAAGGCACTCACCGAGATCGCGCGGGCCTCGCCGAGCGGCCTGGCGATCGGGTCGGGCGACGATGCGGCGGTCTGGTCGCCGGAGCCGGGGCACGACCTCGCTGTCAGCCAGGACGCCCTGGTGGAGGGCGTCGATTTCCGGCGATGGTGGATCACGCCTCGCCGGCTCGGGGCTCGCGCGCTGGCCGTCGCCCTCTCCGACCTCGCCGGCATGGGGGCCACCCCGGTGTGGTGCATCGGCGACGCTGTGCGCGCCCTCGACGACGAGCTTCCAGGACGTGCTCGAGATCCAGCGTGGGCTCTGCGCCGCAGCGACGGCCGCCGGGTGCGCGGTTGCCGGCGGGGACGTCAGCGCCATCGACGGGCCGCTGGTCATCGATGTCGTCGGTCGGAGGGACGCTCGTGCCCGGAGCGGCGCTGCGCCGGAACAGTGGCCATCCCGGGCGACGTCGTGCTGGTCACCGGAGCGCTGGGACGAGCGGCCGCGGGCTTGCGCCTGCTCCTCGACGGCGGGACGAGCTGTCGGCGCAGGAGCAGGCCTGGGTGGACGCCCAGCTCTCGCCGGCGGCGCGGATCGCCGAGGGGCTGGAGCTGACCTCGTCCGGGGTGCGCTGCGGCGGCGACATCAGCGACGGGCTGCTCGTCGAGCTGGAGCGGATCACCGACATGTCCGGGTGCGGGGCGGAGATCTGGCTCGACCGGCTCCCGGTGGAACCGGCGCTGGTGTCCGACTTCGGCTCGGCGTGGCCCGACCTCGCAGTCGGCGGCGGCGAGGACTTCGAGCTGGTGGTCGACCGCTGCCGGCCGAGGCGGTGCCGGCACTGCTGGCCTCCTGGCCGGCCGACCTGGCGCCGCTGACGGTGGTCGGGCCGTCTCCGCGACGGCAGCCGGCGTCGGTGTGCTCGATCGGGAGGGAGGCGCGTCGCTGCCACCCCCGCGCACGAGCTCGAGGCACTTCGCGTGAGCGACGTCGCGGCTGCGGCGCGCTGCTGCGACCGAGGCGGAGACGCTGGCTCTCGGCGAGCGCATCGGCACTCGCGTCCAGCCCGGCGACCTCATCCTCCTCAGCGGTCAGCTCGGCGCGGGCAAGACGGTCCTGGTGCGGGGCATCGCGACGGGCATGGGCATCGACCCGAGCTTGGTGCGCTCGCCCGACCTTCGTCCTGCACCACGTCTATCGGGCCGGAGCGAAGGTCCTGCACCACCTGGACCTCTACCGCCTCGGCCCGAACGCGGACATCCGCCTGCTCGACATCGACGACATGCTCGAATCGGGCGGCGTCGTGGTCGTCGAGTGGGGTGAGCAGCCGCTCCGCACCAGGAGGGATCGGCGTCGATCACGCATCGATATCGATGACGACGGCTCGCGGGTGATCACTCCGCCGGCAGGCGCGTCCCGAGCGTCTCCTCGGCGCCTGGGCGCAGCGGTGACCACGGTGAGCGTGCTCGCCATCGACACCTCGTCGAGGTCGAGGGTCGTCTGCGTGCTCGCGTCCGCCCGAGGGTGAGCTGATCGATGCCGAGGTGATCCGCGGAGCGCCGGTCGCGGCGTCGCTCCCGCGGGTGCTCGGCAGCATGCTGGGCCGTGCCGATACCGCCGTGGTGGTCGTGACCGGACCGGGGACGTACACCGGCGTTCGCGCCGGGATGGCCGCGGCGCTCGGCGATTGCGCAGGCGCGCGACTTGCCACTGCACGGTGTCGGCTCGCTCGAGGTGGTCGCGTGCGGCGACCCCGACGCGATCGACATGGTGACTGGGTCGTCGCCGACGCCGGCCGCGGCGCGCTGTACGTCGCACACGCGGGACGACGCCGCCCATCCGCGAGCGTGTCGCGCCGCCGGCGTTCGATGCAGCCGGGGCGCGAGTGCTCAGCAGCGACGCCGTCGACATTGACGGAGTCGATAGCACGTCGACCCGGCGCGCGCCCTGGCGCGAGCGGTGCCCTCGCGCTGTCGCGGTCCGGCGCTCGACCGCGCGGGACTTCAGCGCTCTCTACGTCGACTGACCGCGACCGCCCCTACAGCCAGCCGTGCTGCTCGGCAGTCCGCACCGCTTCGAGCCGGTTGCGCGCACCGGTCTTCTGGATCGCCGACGAGAGGTAGTTGCGCACCGTTCCCTGCGACAGGAACATCGAGGTCGCGATCGTCGCGATGGTTGCGCCACCGGATGCGGCATGGAGCATGTCGCGCTCGCGCAGCGTCAGAGGATTCGAGCCGTCACTCAGCGCTGCAGCGGCAAGCGCGGTGTCGATGACGCGTTCACCCGCAACGGCGCGGCGGATGGACACCGCGAGCTGATCGGCGGGACCGTCCTTCACGAGGAACCCGGTCGCGCCCGCCTCCATCGCGCGGCGCAGATATCCGGGCCGGCCGAACGTGGTGAGGATGAGGATCGTGCACGCGGGATGCGCCTGATGCAGCAGCGCTGCGGCCTTGCAGCCCGTCGAGCCCGGGCATCTCGATGTCGAGCAGCGCGACGTCGGGATGCGAGGCCTGTGCTGCGGCAACGACATCGTCGCCACGCGAGCACTGGGCCACCACCTCGATGTCCTCCTCGAGCGCCGAGCAGCGTGGCGAGCGCGCCGCGGACCATGCCCTGGTCCTCGGCGAGCAGCACGCGGATCACGCCGCCGCCTCGGGGAACGTACGCCTGCAGCCGGAAGCCGCCGCCTTCGCCCGGGCCGGCATCGACGCGCCCGCCGGCTGCGCCGACTCGCTCGCGCAGCCCGTGCAGTCCGCTGCCACCGGCGTTCGCGACCCCGCCGACACCATCGTCGACGATCGCCACCGTGAATCCGGCGTTGTTCGCGGAGAGCGAGATCTCGCAGTGATGCGCGCGGCTGTGGCGCAGCACGTTGGTGACGCCTTCGCGCACCGTCCAGGCGAGCAGGCTGTCGACCGGCGCCGGAGGGACGGTCGTGTCGCGCGTGACGTCGAAGGCGATGCCCGGCGGCGTCGAGCACGTCGCGCGCGCCCTGCAGCTCGTCGGCAAGCGAGCGCTGCCGGTAGCCGGTGACCATCGCCGCGCACCTCCGCAAGGGACTCGCGCGCCACCGATTCGACATCAGCCATCGCGTCGGCGGCGCGCCTGCGGATCGACTGGCATCAGCCGGCGCGCAACCTGCGCCTTGAGCGCGATCACCGACAGGCTATGGCCAAGGATGTCATGAACATCGCGGGAGATGCGCAGGCGCTCGTCGGCGATCGCCAGACGCGCCACCTCGGCGCGCGCGGTGCGCAGCTCGATGACGGTGGCGATGAGTCGGCGAAACGCGAGCATCGTGAACCCGAGCGCGACGGTGAGGAACGTGATGAATCCGAGGTCGGCCCACCGTAGCCGATGAGCGCGCCGGAGATGACCATGAAGACGCCAAGCACGAACAGGACCGGGACGAGCAACCGCCAGCGCAGCGTCCACCCGGCGGCAACGCCGCAGTACACGAGCACTCCCGCTCCACTGGCCCCGGAAGACGAGCGACGAGCGTGATCCCGAGCGCGAAGAGTGCTGCGAGCGGGAGCGAGCTGCGCGCCGGTCGCAACGCGCGGCACCAGTGAGAGGCAGATCCACATCGTCGAATGAGGTACGTGGCGGCGAAACGCGATCAGGCATATCCAGGCGATGACCGCCTTGGTCGGCGAGTACGCGGTGCCGACGATGTCGCTGATGGGATAGCCGAGGAAGACCAGCCAGATCGCCGCCCAGGCGAGGCGGGCAACTGTGGGAATCGGCCACATCACGTTGTCGGGCGCGCCGACGCGTGCCGGGTCGGACTCCGGATCTGTGGTCCATGCTCACGATGCTATGCCACGCTCACGCGGTGCGCAGCGTCAGCCGGCGGGACGCTGCGACCGCGAGCAGCGCCGCGCCGGCGAACCACGCGAGCAGCACCAGGGCGTCACCGAAGGCGGGCGCAACGCCGTGCGCGATGTGCCAGCCGAGCTGCGCGAGGTGGTACGAGGGCAGCGTCTTGGCGACCGTCTGCAACGGCTGAGGGCAGGATCTGCACGGGCATCCACAGGCCGCCGAGCGCGGCGAGCACGAGGTACAGGGCCATGGTCAGCCCCTGCGCGCCGTCACCATCGGCGATCGTGCCGACGAGGATCCCGATCGCGGCGAACGGCAGGCAGCCCGCGGCGATCAGCAGCACGAGCAGCGGCCACTCCCAGAGCGGCAGGGTGACGCCCTTGACGAGCACTGCGGCGATGAACGTCAGGACGATCGCGGGAAGGCTCAGTGCCATCGCCGAGATCAGGCGCGCCGCGAGGATGCGAGCCGGGGAGAGCGGGGTCAGACGGAGCTGGCGCAGCCAGCCGATCTGGCGGTCCATGGCGAGGCGGGGACCCGATGCCATGAGCACGCCACCCATGGCGCCGAAGGTCGCCATCGCCACCATGATCTCGACCGTCGGCGAAAGCCCCTCGGTCCTGTCGGCGGCCGATCCGAAGACGGTGGAGAAGAGCAGGTACGCGGCGACCGGCCAGCCCGGCGACGAGCAGCAGGTAGCGGCGGTCGCGGAAGGAGCGCCGAAGTTCGAGAGCGAGGTACTTGAGCATGCAGGTGGTCTCCAATCAGGCGGCGATGCCGTCGGTGATGGTGATGAAGGCGTCTTCGAGGGCGATGCCGGCGACCTCGATGTCATGGGCATCCGGCTGGGTCGCGATGAGCGCGCGCAACGCGCTGTCGGAGTTGCTGCAGCGCAGCTCGACGCGGCTGCCGTGCGCGGTTGCCGACACCGCGCCGGGCAAGCGTCTTCGAGTCCCGCGATCCCGGCATGCTCGATGGAGAACCGGATGACGCGCAGGCCGACCGAGTCCTTGATGGCCGAGGGCGTTCCGTCCGCGACGACCCGGCCGCGCGCCATCATCACGATGCGGTCCGCCGCGACGTCGGCCTCCTCGAGGTAGTGGGTCGAGAAGAGGATGGTCCGGCCGCGCGCGGTGAATCCCTCCATCGCGTGCCAGAACCCTCGGCGCGTCTCGACATCCATGGCCGCGGTCGGCTCATCGAGGATGAGGAGCGCGCGGGTCGCCGACGAGCGCCATCGCAAGCCGAAGGCGCTGCGACTGTCCGCCCGAGAGACGGTCGACGCGGCGCTTCTCGAGGCCGTCGAGCTGAGCGATCTCGACGACCTCGTCGAGCGCGAGCGGCGCCGGCATAGAGGCTGCGCACCATCGCCAGCAGCTCGACCGACCAGGACACCGGGCATCATGCCGCCGTCCTGGAGCATCGCTCCGACGTTGGCATGTGCCATCGGCCGATCCCGGCTGGGCAGCCGAAGAGCTCGATGCGGCCGGAGTCGGGCGCCGACGAGGCCGAGGAGCATCGAGATCGTGGTGGTCTTGCCCGCGCCGTTGGGGCCGAGCAGGGCAATCGTCTCGCCATGGCCGACGCGGAGGCTGATGTTGTCGACGGCGAGCACGGCCCCGAAGCGCCGGCTGACACCGTCGACGCGCACGGCGCACTCGTCGCCGTCCGGTGAGGTCGAGAGTCTGCGACCGGCGAGGCCGCGGCGGAGGGGTGATATGTCATGCGCCCAGCCTGAGGCGCGCGGCGCATCGCCGATAGTGAGGCGGGTCAGGAACCTCGTATGACATCTGTCACGCGCGGCTGCCGTCACCCAATGGCGCGGTTATGATGAAGATGCCCGATTCCGATCAGTTGTTTTCAGGGTGTTCATGCAGGTCGTTCCTCGCCTCTCAGTCGAGCCGATGCGCTACGAGGACATCGCCGCCGTACAGGCAATCGAGCGCCAGGTCTTCGCGTCCCCGTGGCCGAAGAATGCGTACGCCAGCGAGCTGTCGCAGAACCGGCAGGCGTCGTACATCGTGCTGCGTCAGGATGGCCAGCTCGTTGGCTACGCAGGCCTCTGGCGGGTCGCGCTCGAAGCCCACGTCACCACCATCGGCGTCCGCGCCGGCGACCACTCGAAGGGCTACGGAACGGTGCTGTTCGCCGCGCTGGTGCAGCGAGCCTATGCGCTCGGCGCCCGCTGGATCACGCTCGAGGTGCGCGATACCAACGACCATGCGATCCGTCTCTACGAGCGCTTTGGTTTCAAGGCGATCGGCCGCCGTCGCGGGTACTACACCGACAACGGTGAGGACGCGGTGATCATGTGGAGCGACAGCATCCACGCCCCGGAGTTCAAGCGCAGCTTCATGGCGATCCTCAACGGCCTCGACGTGGCCGGGGTCGGGGGCGGTCCCTCGATGGAGTACCCGTCCGCCTGAACCTCCTGGCCATCGAGACCTCCTGCGACGAGACCGCGGCGGCGGTGCTCGCCGACGGCCGCGAGATCCGTTCGTCGGTGGTGTCGTCGCAGATCGCTCTGCATGCCGTCCACGGCGGTGTCGTTCCCGAGCTGGCGGCTCGGGCCCACCTCGAGGGGCTCGCCACCGTGGTCGACGCCGCGCTCGCTCCCGTGTCCGGAGGGTGGGACGCCATCGATGCGATCGCGGTCACGCGCGGGCCGGGCCTGGCGGGCTGCCTGATCGTCGGCACCATGTACTCGACCGGCGCGGCGATCGCCCGCGGCCTCCCGATCGTCGGCGTCTCTCACCTCGCCGGGCATGTGTACAGCGCATGGCTCGCCGACCACGACCTGGAGCCGCCGTACCTGGCGCTGCTGGTCAGCGGCGGCCACACCGAATGTGTGGTGCTCCGCGAGCACGGTGTCGCGGAGCGGCTGGCAGCCACGCGCGACGATGCCGCAGGCGAGGCCTTTGACAAGGTCGCACGCCTGCTCGGCCTCGAGTACCCGGGCGGACCGGCGATCCAGCGGGTCGCGACCTCCGGCGACCCGGCGCGATTCCCGTTGCCCCGCACCCGGCTCGAGGGCGCCTTCTCGTTCAGCGGCCTCAAGACGGCGGTGCGCTACATGGTGCGCGACCTCGGCCCGGGAGCCCTCACTGAGGACGGTGTCCCCGCCGACCCGCAGGTGGTCGCCGACCTCGCGGCGAGCTTTCAGGTGGCAGCGGTCGACCAGCTGGTGGCGGGCCTGGAGGTGGCGGCGGATCGCACCGCGGCGACCACCGTCGCGGTGGTCGGCGGTGTCGCGGCCAACCGGGCGTTGCGCGAGGCGGTCGGGGCTCGCTTCAGCGGGCTCCACGTGGTGATCCCGCCCTTCGACCTCTGCACCGACAATGCCGCGATGATCGCGGCCGCCGGCTGGCAGCAACTCCAGGTGCACGGACCGGACACCCCGGGCTTCGACGTCGACCCCTCGCTTGCGGAGTGCGCGTAGATTCCATCCGCATGAGCGCCGCCGGCGACCCGTCCCTCCAGCGTTCGGAGACCACCGAGCGGTATCTCGAGGCGATCTACTACATCGAGCACGAGGGTGAGGTGCCGCGGCCAGGCCGCCTCGCCGAGTGGCTCGGGGTGAGCGCGCCGACGGTGACGGTCTCGCTCCAGCGGCTGGCCCGTGACGGCCTCATCCGCATCGCCGAGGACCGGTCGGTCGAGCTCACCGATGCGGGTGGCCGTGCGGCAGCGACCATCGTCCGCCGCCATCGGATCGTCGAGCGCTGGATGACCGACGTGCTCGGGCTCGACTGGGCGACCGCCGACCTCGAGGCCGCCCAGCTCACCCACGGCATGTCCGACGTCGTCCTCGACCGGCTCGACGACCAGCTCGGCAGGCCGAGCACCTGCCCGCACGGCAACGTGATCCCGGGTCGTACCCCGCCCGAGGGGCGCCGCCTGGTGCGCCTCGTCGACCTTGCCGACGGCGAGCACGCGCGGGTGGCCCGGATCTCCGAGGTCGCCGAGCACGAGGCGCCCCAACTGCTCCACATCCTCGACCAGCGCGGCATCGTCCCCGGCATCGACGTCGGGGTGGTGGCGAGGTCGGGGGCCGGCTGGGTCCTGCAAACCGGCACCGGCGAGTTCCAGATCGACCGGAGCACGGCGTCGGCCGTGTGGGTGGAGACCCCCGCGGACCGTTAGGTTAGGCTAATCTAACCGCCGCTCAGGCGCCATACAATTCTTTCTGTCCAAGAGGGCCGTGTCCGTGGTCGGGAGTCTGCTGATCTTTGCCAGGGAGGGGATCGAGGGGACCCTCATCTGCTCGATCCTGCTCACGTATCTGGCCTCGGCGGGGAGGCGCGACCTCTTTCGCTACGTGTTCCTCGGGGCGGGCGCGGCCATCGTCCTGGCGACCGCGATCGGCATCGTCCTGTGGATCGCCAGCCGCGATGCGTTCATCGGCTCGACCTCCCAGCTGTGGTTCGAGACCAGCGTCTTCGGCGTCGCAGTGGCCGTGCTCACGTACATGACCTTCTGGATGCGCCGCCACAGCCGCAACATGGGACGGGAGCTGCGCGCAAAGATCTCCGGGGCCGTCACCGGCGGTTCCGGGATCGCGCTCGGCCTGGTGGCGTTCGTCACGGTCGGACGTGAAGCGGTCGAGACCGTGATCTTCCTGCTCGCGATCACCTACCAGAGCTCGCCCGCGCTGGTGGTGATCGGTGCGGTCATCGGCCTGGCGATCGCTCTGGCGGTGAGCTACGCGATGTTCCGGGTCGGCCTGCGCCTCAACCTCAAGCGATTCTTTGCGATCGTCGGGAGCCTGCTGATGGTGGTAGCGGCCGGACTCCTTGCCGATGGTATCCAGAACCTCCAGCAGCTGCACGTGCTGCCGGGCGCCTCGGCGACCCTGTGGAACATGAGCGGCGCGCTGCCCGATGACCAGGGAATCGGCGACGTGCTCCACGGGCTCGTCGGCTACAGCGCTTCGCCGACCGTCCTCCAGGCGATTCTCTGGCTTGCCTTCCTCGCCGTCGGACTCACGCTCTTCCTCCGGCCGTCGCGTCCCCGGGTCACCGGTCCGCCCTCGGCACCCGCCGCCGCGGTGTGACAGGCCCCCGGTGTGCGGGCGCGGGCTTGCACGGTTGGCACTCAGTTAGGTAGAGTGTTAGCAGTCACCCACCAAGAGTGCTAAGAATCCAGGAGGTTCCATGTCCCTCAAGTTGCGCCCCCTCGCCGATCGCGTCGTCGTCAAACCGGTCGAGCGTGATGAGATGACCAAGAGCGGAATCCTGCTGCCTGACACTGCCAAGGAGAAGCCCCAGGAAGGCATCATCGAGGCAGCCGGCAACGGCCGTTACAACGAGCAGACCGGCGTTCGTGTTCCCCTCGACGTGAAGGTTGGCGACCGCGTCATGTACGCGAAGTACGCCGGCAGCGAGGTCAAGATCGACGATGTCGAGTACCTGATCCTCGGCGAGAAGGACATCCTGGCCGTCGTCGAGAAGAACGGCAAGAAGTAAGTAGCAATGGCAGCAAAGCAGCTTCGCTTCGAGGCGCCCGCACGCGCGGCGCTCGCACGCGGCGCGGCGATCGTCGCCGACACCGTCGCGGTGACACTCGGACCACGCGGTCGCACGGTCGTTCTTGACAAGAAGTTCGGCCCACCCCTGATCAGCAATGACGGGGTGACGATCGCGCGTGAGCTCGAGCTCGAGGATCACTTCGAGAACATGGGCGCGCAGCTGCTCAAGGAAGTGGCGATCAAGACCAACGACATCGCGGGCGACGGCACCACGACGGCCACGGTGCTGGCCCGGGCGATGCTCGACGAGGGCCTGCGGAACCTCGCCGCGGGCGCTCCGCCCAACGACCTGCGCCGCGGCATGATGAGCGCATGCGACGCGGCGGTGGAGTCGATCCGAGCACGTTCGCACCCGGTCAAGGGCGACGACGACATCCTCCGCGTGGCCACGATCAGCTCCGGCGACGCCGTCATCGGCGCGATGATCGCGGACGCCTTCGACAAGGTCGGCAAGGAAGGCGTCGTCTCCATCGAGGACGGGACCGGCATCGAGACCGAGGTCGAGGTCGTCGAGGGCATGCAGTTCGACCGTGGCTACATCTCCGCGCACCTGGTCACCGATGTGCAGAACATGGAGTCCGTGCTCAACGATGCCCGAGTTCTGGTCACAGATGCCAAGATCTCGTCGGTCAGCGATCTCCTGCCCAGCCTCGAGCTGGTGATGCGCGCGGGCCGTCCCCTGCTCATCATCGCCGAGGACGTCCAGGCCGAGGCGCTCGCGACCCTGGTGGTCAACCGGGCGCGCGGCACCTTCAGCTCGATGGCGGTCAAGGCACCGGCATTCGGGGAGCGCCGGGAGGCGATCCTCCAGGACATCGCGGTCCTCACCGGGGCAACCGTGATCAGCGAGAAGACGGGCCTGCGCCTCGATGCGGTCCGCGACGACCAGCTCGGCGTCGCCGGGCGGGTCACGGTCACGAAGGACGACACCACCATCGTTCGCGGCGGTGGCTCGAAGGCCACCATCGAGGCCCGTAATGCCGAGATCCGCCAGCAGATGGAGGAGACGACGTCCGACTGGGATCGCGAGAAGCTCCAGGAGCGGCTCGCCCGACTGACCGGCGGCGTCGCGGTCATCAAGGTCGGCGCTGCCACCGAGGTCGAGATGAAGGAGCGCAAGTCCCGCGTCGAGGATGCGCTCGCGGCCACCCGCGCGGCAATCGAGGAAGGCGTGGTCGTCGGTGGTGGGGTCGCGCTGCTGCGGGCCATCCCCGCAATCCAGGCGCTCAAGCTCGACGGCACCCAGCGCGTCGGCGCCGACATCGTCGCCCGGGCGCTCCGCGAGCCGCTGCGCATCATCGCCGAGAACGCCGGCCTCGAAGGTCAGGTCGTGGTCAACGAGGTCGCCGAGGCCAAGGGGGACCACGGGTTCGACGCGCTCACCGAGACCTACGGGGATCTCATCAAGCGCGGGGTCATCGACCCCACCAAGGTGGTCGTGTCGGCGCTGGTCCATGCGACATCAATCGCCACCATCGTGCTCAGCACTGACGCGCTGATCGCCGATGCGCCCGAGCCGGAGGAAGCCTTCGCGGCGGCGGCGGCCATTCCCACGGCGGCGGTGGCGGGATGGGCATGGACGACGACGACATGGACTTCTAGGTCGGGCACGCAGCCTCGTCGTGCATTCCATCCGGCGGCAACCGGATCTCTCCGTGACCTGCACCGGTGTCCTATCGTTGCCATGGTCATGCACCGACCACGACCACCACTGACGCCCGCGAGCCGCTGAGATGTGCGGCATAGCAGGCTTCTGGGGTCCGCCCGACAGGGCGTTGCTCGAGGCGATGACCCTGTCGCTCCGGCATCGCGGTCCGGATGACGACGGGCACTTCGAGGATGCCACCGCGTCGCTCGGGTTCCGCAGGCTCAGCATCATCGATCTCGAGCACGGTGCTCAGCCGATGTCGATGGACGAGGGGCGATTGCAGATCATCTACAACGGCGAGGTCTACAACTTTCGCGAGCTTCGCGCCGAGCTCGAGGGCGCCGGCCACACCTTCCACACCACCTGCGACACCGAGGTGGTCCTGCATGCGTATGCGGAATGGGGCACCGACTGCTTCCGCCGCTTCAACGGCATGTGGGGGCTCGCAATTCTCGACGAACGCACGGCCACGCCGCGACTGGTGCTGGCACGCGATCACTTCGGTATCAAGCCACTCTTCTACGCGCGCCACCGTGGTCGGGTGGTGTTCGCGTCCGAGATCAAGGCGATCCTGCAGGACGACACCTTCCCACGCGAGGTCGACGAGCAGCAGATGTACGAATACCTGCGCTTCGGCCTCTTCGATCACAACGACGGGACGTTCTTCCGCGGGATCCGCCAGGTACCCGCCGCCGCGTTTGCGGTCGTCGAGGGGAGCACGATCTCGGAAAGCGTCTACTGGAGCCCGCGGCTCTCCGAGGACGGTGACGCGAGCCCCGAGGCATTTCGCGCCATGTTCGAGCGCGCGGTCCAGCGCCGTCTCGTCGCCGACGTGCCGGTGGGCATCTGTCTCAGCGGCGGCCTCAACTCGTCCTCGATCTGCACCGTGATGGCGCAGCAACTCCGCGATCACGTGCCCGACACCGAATCGCTCGGTGATCGCCTCAAGACGTTCTCGGCGGTGTTCCCCGGTGACCGGATCGACGAGAGCACCTACATCGACAGCGTGCTCAAGGTCACCGGCGCCGACAACAGCCAGGTGCAGCCCACCGACCAGGATTTCATCCGTGAGCTGGAGGCGTGGGTCTGGCACATGGAGGAGCCGATGGTGTCGTCGGCGCCCTTCGCCATGTGGATGGTGATGCGGCTCGCGCGGCGCCAGGTCACGGTCACGCTCGACGGTCAGGCCGGCGACGAGCTGCTCGCGGGATACGACCACTACCCGTACGTGCTGCTGCGCCAGCTGCTCCGCGAACGCCGGTATGCGGAGTTCGCGCGCGAGGCGTGGTTGCTCCGCGACATCGTCACCCCGCTGGTGCGCCGGCGGTTGCGCGAGCGTGGCCAGCGCGTCGATGTCGCCGGGATGCTCTCGCCATCGTTCACGCGTGGACGCAAGGCGCCCGAGGACGACCGTGTCGCCGACGACCTGAAGCGCCGTCTGCTCCAGGACTTTCGCACGTACAGCCTTCCACCGCTGCTGCGCTATGAGGACCGCGCCTCGATGGCGCATTCGCTCGAGGCGCGGTTGCCCTATCTGGACCAGGAGCTCGTCGATTACATCCTCACGCTCCCGCGTGCGGCGATCATCCATAACGGATGGACGCGGGCGATCGTGCGTCAGGCATTGCACGGCGTCCTGCCCCGCAAGGTCGAGGCGCGGCGCAAGAAGATCGGCTTCACGACGCCCGAGTTCCGCTGGTACCGGCGTCAGCGCGCGGTCCTGCAGAGCCTGATGCGGTCACCGTCGTTTCGAGCCCGCCCCTACTGGAAGGCGGCCGCGGTGGCCGAGAATTTCCGTAAGGCGTGCGCCGGCGAGGTCGAGGAATCGATGTTCTTCTGGCGCGCCGTCAACGCGGAGGTCTGGCTGCGCATCTACATCGACGGCAAGACGCGCGCGCTCGACGAGCACAGCTATGAGGGCGGCTTCGTCCGGCGCGGTGACCGGGCGACCGCGAAGAAGGTGGCCAACGGCGAGGCGCTCCTCGACGGCGCGCGGCTGAACTGGGGCCGCCATCTGTTCCTCGAGGACCGGGGGCGGATCTGGGCGCGCTTCCCGCTGCGCTCGACGCTCATCAAACCCGGCGACGATCTCCTCGAGGCGATCGGCGGGAGTCTCGATCGCCTGCGCGAGGACGGCATAGACGTGGAGGACGGCGACGTGCTGCTCATCAGTGAGAAGGCACTCGCCATCAGCCAGGGACGCTCGTATCCCATCGACGACATTGCCGTGTCGCGGACTGCTCGCGTGCTCTCGCGCTACGTGAGCCACGAGCCGACCGGTATCGGACTTTCGCATCCGACGACCATGCAACTGGCCATCGACGAAGCCGGCGCGGGACGGATCCTGCTCGCAGCTGCGGCCGCCGCCGCAACCAAGCCGCTCGGCATGCGCGGCGTCTTCTACCGCGTTGCCGGGCACGGGGTCAACGCGATCGACGGACCGTCGTCGCTCAACCTGCCGCCGTATGACACATGGGCGACCAAATCGCCGGTGGACCCGTCGGGCGCAGCGCTCCGCATCGCCGCGGACGTGCGCCGCAGGACCGGCCGTCGTGTTGGGGTCGCGATCATCGACGCCAACGACATGGCGGCAGAGGTCTTCGCGTCCGTCGGGGTCGATGCCGAGGCGGTTCTGGCCATGATTGCGGATAACCCGCTCGGGCAGTCGGACGAGCAGACGCCCTTCGGACTGGTCCGGCGGGTTGCCCAGGCCGGTGTCGCCACGCCCGCGCCGGAGCCGGTGCCGGTCGGCGCGTGACCACGGGAGACCGGGAGACCGAGCTCCGCTGGGTGCAGATCGACGTCGCGGCTCTGACGCGGAACGCCGAGGTGATCGCCACGCTGGTTCGGCCGGCGTCGGTGATGGTCATGGTGAAGTCGAACGGCTACGGGCACGGCATCGCCATCGCCGCTCGGGCCGCGATCGAGGGCGGCGCGACCTGGCTCGGCGTGTACACACCGCAGGAGGCGCTCAGCCTGCGAGCTGCAGGGTTCGATACACGCGTGCTCGTGGTGGGCTGGAGCCCGCCCGCGACCCTCGATGCCCTGATCGCGGCGCGTGTCGACGTGACCGTGCTCGATACGGCCGGGCTGCATGCGGTGGCATCGGCCGCGGCCGGTCGGAGACCGCGAGTGCACCTCAAGATCGACACCGGGCTGCACCGGCTCGGGGCGCTTCCGGAGGCGGTGGAGTCGCTGGCGGACGCGGTGCGCGACGCCGCGGATCGTATCGAGGTGGCCGGCATCTTCACCCACTTCGCCGATGCCGCCGAAGACGTGGGCTTCACGGTGACCCAGCACGCCCGCTTTCTCGAGGCCGTCGAGGCGCTGCGCGCGGTCGCGCCAGGCGCGCTGCTCCACACCTCGGGCAGTGCCGCGATCCTGGCGCATCCGGCGATGCACCACGACCTGGTGCGCGCCGGCATCGCCTTCTACGGCTACCCACCGGTACCCGGCCCGGCGTCACTCCGGCCGGCGATGAGCGTCTTCTGCCGGGTGGCCCAGGTGCGCGCGGTCGCGCCTGGAGAGAGCGTCGGCTACGGACGTACCTGGCGTGCCGAAACCGCGCGCCTGATTGCCACGGCAACCCTCGGCTATGGGCAGGGTGTGCCGCGCGCGCTCTCGAACCGCGGGCACATGGCAATACGCGGGCGGCGCTGCCCGATCGTCGGGATCGTGAGCATGGATCAGGTCGGCCTCGACGTCTCGGACGTGGACGGCGTCGCGGCGGGCGACACCGCCATGTTCATCGGCGAACACGCGGGGGTTCGCATCGGCGCGGACGAGGTCGGGGAGCTGACCGGCACCCTGCCGCACGAGATTTTGTGCGGTATCTCGGAGGGCATCCCGCGTGATCCTGGGGTCACGTCTGCTGCGCTACCGTGAGCATGTGAGCCGCCCCGTCCGCATCGCCGTCGCCCAGTACGAGCCGCACGTCGGTGAACCCGAGCACAATCGCACACGGGCCGTGCTCTGGGCGACGGCAGCAGCCGAGCAGGGTGCGAATCTCATCGTGCTTCCCGAGCTGGCGTCGAGCGGGTACGTCTTCGGTGACGAGGCCGAGGCGCAGCGCGCCGCCGAGGACCCCGATGACGGACCGACCGTCCGGGCGCTGCGCGAGGTCTGCGCCATGCACGCGTGTCACATCGTCACGGGCATCAGCGAGCGCGACGGCGACTGCAGGCACAACAGCTCGGTCCTGATCGGCGCGTCGGGACGCATGGCGACGTATCGCAAGCTGCACCTGTACTACGACGAGCAGACATGGTTCCAGCCGGGGGATGAGCTGCCGATCGTCGACCTTCCCTTCGGGCGGGTCGGCATGATCATCTGCTTCGACCTCTGGTTCCCGGAGCCGGCGCGGGCGCTGGCGCTCGCCGGCGCCGAGATCATCGCGGTGCCCACCAACTGGGTGGCCTCCTTCAAGCGCACGGTCTGGGACGACCGCGGGTACTGTCAGGGCGACTACGTCGCGATGGCCACGGCTGCGCAGAACGGCGTGGTCATGGCCTGCTCGGATCGCATCGGCGTCGAGCGAGGCGTGACCTTCATCGGGGCGTCGATCATCGTGGGCGCCGATGGCTGGCCGGTGTCCGGACCGGCGAGCAAGGATCAAGAGGAATTGCTCATCGCCGACGTCGATCTCGATTCCGTCGAACAGGCAAGACGGCGCACCCCGCGCAACCATCTGCACACCGATCGCCGGCCCGATGCGTACCACGCAGCGGCGGGCCGTCCGGCGCCCGCGACCGGGGCGCACGCCTGAGCGCGACGATCGGGGCGACGGCCCTGCTGGAGGGGCTGAATCCGCCCCAGCGTGAGGCCGTCGAGGCCCGCGATGGTCCGCTGCTCATCTTCGCCGGCGCCGGCAGCGGGAAGACCCGCGTGCTCACCCACCGGATCGCCTATGTCATCGCGACGCGACGAGTGCGCCCCGACGAGATCTGTGCCGTCACCTTCACCAACAAGGCTGCGCGCGAGATGCGTGCTCGGGTGGAGCAGTTGATCGGCGACAGCATCCGTGGCATGTGGCTCGGTACGTTCCACTCGCTGGGTGCGCGCCTCCTCCGTCGCGAGGGCGAGGCGATCGGCATCCCCCCCGGCTACACCATCTACGACGAGGCGGACCGCGTCTCCGCCATCCGCAACGCGATCCGCGCCGAGGGCATCGACGAGAAACGCCTGACCCCGAGCCGCGCCGCGCATGCGATCAGCGCCGCCAAGAACGAGCTGCTCGACGCGCGCGATTTCCAGGCCCGGGTGACACCGAACACCATGGACGAGCAGATCTCACGCATCTACTGGGCGTACGAGCGCGAGCTCGATGCGGCCGCAGCGCTCGATTTTGACGACCTGTTGCTGCGCGCGGTGACGCTGTTTCGTGAGGCCGACTCGGTGCGCGAGTACTACCAGGATCGGTTCCTGCATCTGTTTGTCGACGAGTATCAGGACACCAACAAGGCCCAGTACGAGCTGGTGAAAATCCTTGGCGCGAAGCATCGCAACGTGACGGTGGTCGGGGATGATGATCAGGCCGTGTACGGCTTCAGGGGCGCAGACGTGCGCAATATTCTTTCGTTCGAACACGACTTTCCCGATGCCCGTAAAGTCGTCTCTCGAGCAGAATTACCGCTCCACACAACCGATTCTCGACATCGCGCACGCGGTCATCCGCAACAACAGTCAGCGCGCGGAGAAGAAGCTCTGGACCGAGCAGAGCATCGGTGAACCGGTTCGTCTCATCTCGGTGTACGACGAGCGCGAGGAGGCGCTCGCGGTCGGCTCGGAGATCGAGAACCTCATCGGCCGAGAGGGAGTGACCCTCGCCGAATGCGCGGTGCTCTATCGAACCAATGCCCAGTCCCGTGCCTTTGAAGAGGTGTTCCTCCGGCGCGGCATTCCGTATCAGCTGGTCGGCGGTCTGCGTTTCTACGACCGCAAAGAGGTCAAGGACGTCCTCGCCTATCTGCGCCTCTGCGTCAACCCGCGCGACGCGGTCTCGTTCGCACGAGTCGTCAACACCCCGCGCCGCAAGATCGGCGATCGGAGCGTCACCGAGCTGGAGAAGCTCGCGCGCAAGAAGGGACTGGCGCCGCTCGAGGCAGCCCAGCGCCTCGACGAGGGCGACCAGTCTCTCGGACCCGCGGCGATGACGGCGCTGCGGACCTTCGCGAGTTCTCATGGAACGGCTGAGCTCCGATGCGCAGCGGGTCCCGTTGCCCGTGCTCCTCGAGCGTGTTCTCGACGAGACCGGGTACCGCGAGATGCTCCAGGACGGGACGCAGGAAGGCGTCGAGCGGTGGGCCAACGTCCTCGAGCTGGCCGGGCTCGCCGGCGAGTATTCGGATGTCCCGCCGCCCGACGGACTGGTGCAGTTCCTCGAGAACGTCGCGCTGGTCAGCGACGTTGACAGCATGCGCGATGAGGTGCAGGGCGTCACCTTGATCACCCTGCACCAGGTCAAGGGCCTCGAATTCGGCGTGGTGTTCATCGCTGGAATGGAGGAGGGGCTCCTGCCTCATTCGCGTGCGCTCGAGGAAGGCGACGCGGGCATCGACGAGGAGCGCCGCCTGACCTATGTCGGGATCACCCGCGCTCGCCGCCGCCTCTACCTGCTCCACGCATTCCGGCGGCACACCTACGGGACCCCGCAGCTCGCCGAGGCGTCGCGATTCCTGGGCGAGATCCCGGGGGAGATGCTCGAGGTCCAGCTGCAACCCGGTGCGCCCTCGCTGGGGGATATCCGTTCGTCCGGAACGGTTCGACGTGCGATCGTCGGCTATGCGACGCGGCCGAACCCCGTCGAGCTTGCGCCGCAGCGGTTCAGCGAGGGCATGCGCATCGGTCATCAGCGTTATGGTGAAGGGACGGTGCTCAAGAGCACGATGACCAGGAGCGGTGAGGAGCTGGTCATCAAGTTCGACGATCATGGCGTCAAGATCTTCGCGGTCGCCGACGCGACGCTCTGGCCGATCCTCGACGAGTGAACAGGGCATGGAAACCAGAACTCCTGAGCCGGTAATCGCAGAGAAGGCGCGCGAGCGAGTCGAGGCGCTGCGCAATGAGCTCGACCGTCACTCGCGCCTGTACCACGTCCTCGACGCGCCCGAGATCACCGACGCGGAGTACGACCACCTCTTCCGCGAGCTCGTCGACCTCGAGTCGGCGTTTCCCGAGCTGCAGACCGCCGACTCGCCGACCCAACGGGTGGGCGGCGAGCCTGCGGCGAGCTTCACGAAGGTCAGGCATCGGACGCCGATGCTCAGCCTCAACAACGCCTTCAGCCCCGATGAGGTCCGCGACTTCGGCGGTCGGGTGGAGCGAGCCATCGGCAGCGTGAGCGGTTATGTCTGCGAGCTGAAGATCGACGGCCTCGCGATGTCGATCACCTACGCGCGCGGCGCCTTCGTGCGCGCCGCAACCCGCGGCAACGGCGTCGAGGGCGAGGATGTCACCGCGAACGTGCGCACCATCCGGTCGGTGCCGATGACGCTCACGCCGGTGGACGGCACGCTTCCCGACGAGCTCGAGGTTCGCGGCGAGGTCTATCTGCCCAAGGCCGCATTCGCCGCGACCAACGCGCGTCTCGACGAGGCGGGCAAGCCCGGGTATGCGAATCCGCGCAGCGCCGCCGCGGGCGCGGTACGTCAGCTCGATCCGTCGATCACCGCTGCACGCGGTCTGCAGACCTTCATGTATGCCATCGATCCGCCGGGCAGAATCCGGACCCAGGACGAGGTGCTCGACACGCTTGCCGCGCTGGGATTCCGCGTGAATCCGCACCGCCGGCTCGCCGGTTCGATCGACGAGGTGCTCGCCTTCCTGGACCACTGGTCGGAGCGGCGCCACGACCTCGACTACGAGACCGACGGTGTGGTCATCAAGGTCGCTTCGCTCGCGGAGCAGGCGGAGATCGGCGCAATCTCCCACGCCCCACGCTGGGCGATCGCTTACAAGTTCCCCCCTGAGGAGCGGGAGACCCAGGTGCTCGACATCCACGTCCAGGTCGGCCGCACCGGCGCGGTGACACCGGTGGCGATCCTCGAGCCGACGCTGGTCGCCGGCTCAACGGTGCGTCGCTGCACGCTGCACAACGAGGACGAGGTCGCTCGCAAGGACGTGCGCATCGGCGACACCGTGCTGCTGCACAAGGCCGGCGACGTGATCCCCGAGATCGTGAGGGTGATCATCGAGAAGCGCCCAACAAAGTCCCGGCCCTGGCAGATGCCCGACCACTGTCCCTCGTGCGATTCGCTGCTGGTTCGCGAGCAGGGCGAGGTGGTGCGCCGCTGCCTGAATCCACTCTGCCCCGCCCAACGCCGCGAGTTGCTCATCCACTTCGCCGCCCGCGGGGCGATGAACATCGAGGGTCTCGGGCCTGCGGTCATCGACCAACTCCTCGACCTCGGGTACGTCACCGAGCCGGCCGGTCTGTTTCATCTCACCTCCGAGCAGCTCCTGACCCTCGACGGCTTTGCCGAGCGGTCGGCAACCAAATTGATCGAGTTGATCGCATCGCGCCGCCAGGTACCCCTGGCGAGATTCATCAACGCCCTGGCCATCCGCCATGTCGGTGAACACACGGCGGAAACGCTCGCGGCGCACTTCGGAACCATCGATGCGCTCGCCGCCGCCACCGAGGAGGACCTGCTCGGGGTCGAGGGGATCGGTGCGGTCGTTGCCGGGCATGTTGCTGCGTGGCTCGCCTCGAGCGAGGGACGCGCGGTCCTCGAGCACCTTCGCGCAGCGGGGGTCGATCCCGAGCGCTCGGCGGGTGGGGGCGGTCCCTGGAGCGGCCAGGCGTGGGTGATCACCGGCAGCCTTGACGGCATGACCCGGACCGACGCCGAAGCCCGCATCCGGGCGCTGGGCGGCAATCCCACCTCGAGCGTCAGCCGCAAGACCCACGCGGTCGTGACCGGCGCGTCGCCGGGGAGCAAGCTTGAGAAAGCGCAGCGGTTGGACGTCCGCGTGCTCGACGAGGCCCAGTTCCTGGCCGAGCTCGAGGCGGCAGAGGGATCTCGCTGAGCAGCGATACTGGAGCTGTGACCACGATGGCGGCCCCGCGGCGATCAGAGCGTCTTCTCGACGACAAGGCGCAGCTCCGGGCACGCCTGCGCGCCTCGCCGGATGGTCCGGGCGTGTACGTCATGCGGGGTGTAGACGCGCGGGTCATCTATGTCGGCAAGGCCTCGAACGTGCGCAACCGGTTGCGCTCGTGGTTCTCGGGCATCGATGCACTCCAGCCACGCACCCACCAGCTGATCTCGAGTGTCTTCGACTTCGAGGTGATCGCGTGCCAGAGCGAGCACGAGGCGCTGGTGCTCGAGAACACGCTCATCAAGCAGCACCGCCCGCGATTCAACGTGCGCCTCAAGGACGACAAGAGCTATCTGTATCTCAAGATTCCGCGGCCCGGTGTGCACGACGCGGTTGCTCCTGGCACGGCGCGTGAGGAGGTCCGCAAACCCCGGGGCAAGAGCGCCGAGGGCGCTACCGAGTTCCCCCGGCCGTACTACACGCGCAAGGTGATTCGCGACGGCGCCCGCTACTTCGGGCCGTACACCAGCGCCCAGTCGTTGCGGACCACGGTTCGCTCGCTGCGAACCATCTTTCCGTTCCGCACCTGCAGCGACGAGATCTTCCGGCGCGGACACGTGTGTCTCGACTACCACATCAAACGGTGCTCGGGACCGTGCGAGGGGAAGATCGACGGTCCCGACTACGCGGAGATCCTCGAGCAGGTCCAGGAGTTCATGGAGGGCAGGTCGGACACCCTGCACGACGAGCTGCGCGACCAGATGGACGCGGCCGCGGACAATCGCGATTACGAGCTCGCAGCGCGTTTTCGTGACCGGCTGCGCGCGATCGAGCGCATCAGCGAACGCCAGACGGTGTTGCGCGGTGCCCGTTCCGACGAGGACTGCATCGCGGTCGCCGTCGAGGCGGGGCGCGCGATGGCCGCGGTGCTGAGCATCCGCCAGGGTCGCGTGATGGCGATGGAGACGCACGAGCTCGAGGGCGTCGCGGGGCTCGATGCCGCCGCGTGCCTCGGTGCATTTCTACCGCAGTACTACGCCAATGTGACCTCGATTCCCCGCCGTCTGCTCGTGTCCGACGACATCGAGGATCGCGAGGTGTTCGAGGAGTTCCTCGCGGAGCAGCGTGGCGGTCCCGTCGAGGTGCACGTCCCCAAACGTGGTGACGCCCGGCGTCTCATCGCGCAGGCCGCGGAGACGGCGCTGGTGGCGCTGCGGCAGCAGCGCATCGTCGATGACTACGACGCCGCCAAGACCGAGGCGCTGCTCGACGATCTCGCCACGCGTTTGCAGCTCCCCGCGCCGCCGCGGCGAATCGAGTGCTACGACATCAGCAACACGATGGGGACGAACTCCGTGGGCTCGATGGTGGTCTTCGAGGATGGACGGCCGGCGCCCGCCGCCTACCGTCATTTCGGGATCAAGACCGTCGAGGGGTCCAACGATTTCGCATCCATCGAGGAGACGCTGCGTCGCCGCTTTCGGCGGCTCGGCCCGCGTGATGACGGGCCCGACCTGGACATCCCGGTGCTCGACCCGGCGGGAGCCAACGGGACCAACGAGCGGCCGCGGCGCACGCCTCGCGGTGGTGATGACTCCGACCTGAGCTTCTCGGTGCTGCCCGACCTCATCCTCATCGACGGCGGCAAGGGGCAGTTGAGCGCTGCGGTGAAGGCCCTGCGCGAAGCGGGGCTGACCAGGGTTCCCGTGTTCGGCCTCGCCAAACGCAACGAAGAGCTGTACAAGCCCGGGCGTGCGCGGCCGATCATCATCGAGCGGGACAGTCCGACGCTGTTCCTGGTGCAGCGAGTGCGCGACGAGGCCCATCGATTTGCGATCACCCACCACCGTGGCCGCCGCGCACGTGCGGCGCTGCGATCGAAGCTCGACGTGGTTCCGGGTCTTGGCCCGGTTCGTCGACGAGCGCTGCTCCGTCACTTCGGCAGCATCGATGCCATCCGCGACGCGCCCCTCGAGCAGCTCGCCACCGTGGTGCCGCGACCGGTGGCGTTGCGTGTGAAGGAGCTCCTGTGAGCGAGGTGGAATCGACTCCCGAAGTCGCGGTGACGGTGATGTCCTTCGGTTTCAAATTCGGCCTTCCAGACGATGCGGGATGGGTCGTGGACGCACGCATGGTGCGCAACCCGTTCTGGGTCCCCGAGCTGCGCTCGTTCACCGGGCTCGACATCCCGGTGCGTGACTACGTCCTCGCGGATGAGGTTGCGCGCGAGCTGATCGATCACACGCATTCGCTGATGTCCTGGTCGTCGCGGCGCTATTCGGATCGAGGCCGGGACACGCTCCGCTTTGCGGTCGGCTGTACCGGTGGACGTCACCGGTCGGTGGTCATCGTCGAGTCGCTTGCTGAGCGGCTGCGCGCCGACGGCCTCAAGGTCGCCGTGTCGCACCGCGATGTCGACGTGCCGGATCCCCGGCTGTGAGCGCCACCGGGCTCTCCTTCACGGAGCGCGTCGTCGCCGAGCTGGCACCGTACACGCCACTGCTTCCGTGCTGCCGGCGTTCGCTGGTCGAGGGTCTCGCTCTGGTGACCACGACGCCGGGGGCGATCGCAACGACGCGCCCGGTCGCCGTGCGCGCGGCCATGCAGACACTGCATGCCGACGGGATCCCGGCGCACGTCTCCCGGATCACCGCCGCGAGGCGCACGCAGTACCTGGTCGTCGGTGTCGACGCACCGACCCCGCTGCCGCCGTCGGAGCGCTCGTGCTGCCGGAGGAGCCGCCTCCGCGGCGCCTTTCTCGGTGCGGGCCGGCTGGTGCGTCCTGACGGTGAGCCGTACCTCGAGATCGGTTGCGCCGCGGAGTTGGGCGCCGTCCAGCTCGTCGACGACTTCGACGTGCTTGGAGTTCCGGCGCGGAGCCGGCGGCGGCGGGGGCGCTGGGTGGTCACCGTGCGCTCGGGAGCCGGTGTCGGAGCGGCGCTGAGCTCGATCGGCGCGCAGGCCGGCCGTCTCGCCTTCGAGTCCGGCCGGGTGATACGGGAGGTGCGCAGCGGCGTGAACCGCCGCCTCAACGCCGAGACCGCCAACCTGCGCCGGACTGCCGCAGCGGGGGTTCGTCAGCTCGAGTCGATCGCGGCGCTCGAGGCCGACTCCGTGCGATGGCAGGCGTTGCCGCCCGCGCTCCGCGAGGCCGCCGAGCTCCGGTCCCTCCACCCCGACGACGACCTCGCGCAGCTGGCGGAGCTGGCCGGCTGCAGCAGGCCGGCGATGGCCGGGCGGCTGCACCGCCTGGTCGCCGCGGCGGGTGAGGGCGGTGATAGGGTGGAAGTGCCTGTACGCAGGCGCTGAATCAACAGTCACCGGAGGTTGCCCCGCATGGGAGTGAGAGTTGGCATCAACGGCTTCGGCCGCATCGGGCGCAACGTGTTGCGTGCCGCCAGAGAGCGCTCCCCCGAGCTCGAGATCGTGGCTGTCAACGACATCACGACCTCCGAGATGCTGGCTCACCTGCTCAAGTACGACAGCGTGCTCGGCCGTTTCCCCGGCACAGTTGCTGCCAGTGGTGACAGCATCGCAGTGGACGGACAGGTCATCAAGGTGCTCGCCGAGCGCGATCCGCAGCGTCTCCCATGGGGGGACCTCGGCGTCGACGTCGTCGTCGAATCAACGGGGTTCTTCAGCGATGCGGTCAAGGCCAAGGGTCACATCGATGGCGGTGCTCGCAAGGTGGTGATCACCGCGCCGGCCAAGAACGAGGACATCACCATCTGCATGGGTGTCAATGACTCCCTGTACAACCCCGCCGAGCATCACATCATCTCCAACGCCTCGTGCACGACCAACTGCCTGGCGCCGGTCGCCAAGGTGCTCAGCGACTCCTTCGGCATCGAGACCGGTTTCATGACCACCGTGCACGCATACACCAAGGACCAGGTCCTCCTCGACGCGCCGCACGAGGACATGCGCCGCGCGCGGGCGGCCGCGCTGTCGATCATCCCCACGACGACCGGGGCCGCCAAGGCGGTTGCGCTGGTGCTCCCGGAGCTGCAGGGGAAGTTCGCGGGGATGTCGCTGCGCGTCCCGGTTCCCGACGTCAGCCTCGTCGACCTCACCGCGACACTCTCCAAGAGCGCGAGCATCGACGACGTCAACGGCGAGATGCGCGAGGCGGCCAGCGGAAAGCTCGACGGGATCCTCGCGGTGAGCGAGGAACAGCTGGTATCGATGGACTTTCTCCACGACCCGCACTCATCGATCTTCGATGCGCCGTCGACGATGCTGCTCGGTGACCGAACCGTCAAGGTGCTCGCCTGGTACGACAACGAGTGGGGATACTCCTGCCGCGTCGTGGACCTCGTGAACCTCGTCGTGTCCAGGCTCTAGGCCGGAGTGATGGCGCTGTCCAAGGCGACCATCGATGACATCGATGTGCACGGCAAGCGGGTCCTGCTGCGCGAGGACCTCAACGTGCCGATGCGCGATGGCGAGATCAGCGACGATCGCAGGATCCGCGAGGCGATCCCAACCATCGAAGCACTCCGGGCTCGAAGCGCCCGGGTGATCGTGGTCGCTCACCTCGGCCGCCCCAGGGGCAGGATCGACGACAGCGCACGGCTGGGACCGATCGCCGCCCGATTGAGCAGCCTGCTCGGGGCGGATGTGCGCCTCGCCTCCGACGTGGTCGGCGACAGCGCCCAGAGCATGGTCGATTCGCTGCGTGACGGTGACGTCGGCATGCTCGAGAACGTCCGCTTCGAACCGGGCGAGGAGGCCAACGATCCCGAGTTCGCGAGGAAGCTCGCCGCATTCGGGGACGTGTACGTCAACGACGCGTTCGGCACCGCCCATCGTGCGCACGCCTCGACCGAGGGCGTCGCGCACCTGCTCCCTGCGGTCGCCGGCAAATTGATGGCGCGGGAGCTGGAGATGCTCGGAGGCGTGATGGACAATCCGCGCACCCCGGTGATGGCGATTGTCGGGGGGTCGAAGATCTCGACCAAGGTCGGCGTGCTCGACCATCTCCTCGACCGCGTCGATGTGCTCTGGGTGGGCGGTGCGATGGCATGCACGTTCTACCGCGCCCTCGGCGAGACCACCGGGACATCGCTCGTTGAGGAGGATGAGGTGCCCACCGCGCGGCGTCTTCTCGAACTCGGCTCCGGGACGGCGCGCCGATCTTCGCCTTCCTGTCGACGGCGTCGTCGCCGAGCAGGTTGCGGCCGATGCCCCGACGCAGGTCGTGGCCTGGAAAGCGATTCCCGACGGCTGGATGGTGGTCGACGCCGGACCGGACACGGTCGCGAGCATCGCGGCCGACTGCGCAACCGCCGGGACGATCATCTGGAACGGCCCGTTGGGCATCTACGAGATTCCCGCGTTCGCGACCGGGACCCGCGATGTCGCCCGCGCGGTCGCGGCGTCCAAGGCCACGACCGTGATCGGCGGAGGAGACCTCGCGTCCGCCGTCCAGGACGCGGGTGTTGCAGACAAGATCGGCTTTATCAGCACGGGCGGCGGCGCGACCATCGAATTCCTCGAGGGGAGAACGCTGCCCGGCGTCGCGGCGCTGCGCGATCGCGAGGTCGCGCGGCGTTGATCCAGCCGTCCCCGGGCGGCCGGGCGTCGCAGCCGATGGTCGCCGGGAACTGGAAGATGAACACGACCGTCGACGAGGGCGTCGCGCTGGCGCAGGCCGTATGCGCCGCGGTCTCTGGGACGAGCGGCGTCGACGTTGCGGTGCTGCCTCCCTTCACGCATCTCTGGGCGATTCGCGCGGTGCTGGACGGCACGGGGGTCCGGCTCGGCGCGCAGGACGTGTTCTACCGGGACATGGGTGCGTTCACCGGCGAGATCTCACCGGTGATGCTCGCGGGCTGGTGCGACCTCACGCTCGTCGGACACTCCGAGCGCCGTCATGTCTTCGGCGAGCGCGACGATGAGGTCGGGAAGAAGTTCGTCGCCTCGCTCGCGCACGGGCTCGAGGTGATCGTCGCGGTGGGAGAGACCAGCGATGAGCGCGACGCCGGCAGCACCTTCGACGTGGTCGAACGACAGCTCGACGCGGTCTTTGCCGAGGTCGAAAGCCCACCGTCCGTCGATGACTGGGTGATCGCCTACGAACCCGTCTGGGCTATCGGTACAGGACGCACCGCGACGCCGGAGCAGGCGCAGGAGGTGATCGCCCACATCAAGCGGCACGTGCGCGCCCGGTACCTCGACGGTGCCCCGCGCGTGCTCTACGGCGGCAGCGTCACCGCCGCCAACGCGGCCTCGCTGTTTGCTGAGCAGGATATCGACGGCGCGCTGGTCGGTGGTGTCAGCCTGCGCGCCGAGGAATTCAGCGTCATCGTCGCCGCTGCGTCCGAGGCGCACGCCGGACCTCGTGCAACCGCGTAGCGCGGGATGAGCGGGGTGAGGCCCTTCGTGCTGGTGATCCTGGACGGATGGGGATACAACCCGGACCCGTACGGGAATGCCATCACAGCCGCGTGCACCCCCGAGCTCGACATGCTCGAGCAACGCTGCCCGCACACGACGGTCGAGGCCAGCGGTGAGGCGGTGGGAGTGCCGCCCGGCCAGCAGGGCAACTCCGAGGTGGGCCATCTCACCATCGGCTCCGGGCGGCTCATCCACCAGCCGCTGGTCGCGATCAACCGCGCCATCGAGCGTGGCAGCTTCTACGAGAACCCGGGGTTGTGCGACGCGGTGGACCGTGCCCGCGACCGGGGTGCCGCGCTGCACTGCCTCGGATTGATCTCGCCCGGCGGCGTGCACAGCCATCAGGATCATGCGGTCGCCGTGGCCGAGCTCGCCCGTCGTCGCGGCCTGAACTCGGTGTGGTTTCACGCATTTCTCGACGGACGCGACGAGCCGCCGGCGAGCGCGGCAGGGTTCGTCCAGAGCTTCATCGACGCGCTCGATGCCGTTGGAGTGGGCGCGATCGCGTCGGTCTCCGGACGCTATTTCGCCATGGACCGGGATCGGCGCTGGGATCGCATCCAGCGCGCGTACGAGACCATCGCGGGCGACGGCGACGGCGTCGCAACCGACGCGATCGCATACATCGAGGCGCAGTACGCCGCCGGGGTCACCGACGAATTCGTGCCCCCGGTGTCGATCCTCAACGACGGCCGGCGCATCCGCATCGAGGACGGCAACTCGATCATCTTCTTCAACTTCCGCCCGGATCGTGCCCGCGAGCTGTCCCACGCGCTGGTGGACGCGGACTTCGACGGCTTCCCACGATCGAGGGTGCTGCGCGATGTCGAGCTGGTCACGTTCACCGAATACGAGCGGGGTCTCGACGCCCGAGTGGCGTTCCCGCGCGAGGACGTGTTGCACACGCTTGCCGAGGAGGTGAGCGCCGCCGGGCTGCGCCAGTTCCACGTCGCCGAGACGGAGAAATACGCGCACGTCACCTACTTCCTCAACGGGGGTCGCGAGACACCGTTCGAGGGCGAGGACCGCTTGCTGGTCCCGTCCCAGCGGGTCGCGACCTACGACACGGTCCCGGAGATGAGCGCCGCAGGCGTCACCGACGCGGTGATCTCGCGCATGGAGGAAGGCGACGATGCGCTCATCGTCGCCAACTACGCCAATGCCGACATGGTCGGCCACACCGGCGTGTTCGATGCCACGGTTCGCGCGATCGAGTTCGTGGACACGTGCCTGGGACGAATCGCGAAGGCGGTCGACGCCGCGCACGGCGGTCTGCTGATCACCGCCGACCATGGCAACGCCGAGTACAAGATCGACCGCCGCGACGGGTCGGTGCTCACCGCGCACACCACCAGTCCCGTGCCCGTGATCCTCTGCGGCGCCGGCGACGGACCGCTGCGCGCGGGCGGCGGTTTGCGCGACATCGCGCCGACCGTGCTGGAAGCGATGGGCCTCCCGGTACCCGTGGAGATGACCGGCAGATCTCTGCGCAGCCGCTGATTGGACGACCGGTTATGGCGCCGGCGATGCCGGTTGAAACGGCACCGGCTCGATCTGGTCAACGGGATGCGGACCACTCTGCCATCCGTCACCCGGTCCGATCGTCAGACGGCAGGCGCCCCCGGTGGTTGCGTCGCAGGCCACCGGCTGCGTGTGGATCGCGACCCCGTCGCTCCAGCTGACCGTGATCGTGACTGTGAACGTCTCGGTCGCCGTGATCGTCGCGCCGGTCGAAACCGCCGCGTAGTCGTGACTCACCGCGCAGGGATCGGTCCAGTGCTGCGTCGACGGGTCGTACGCCGGGAGGCGAGTGGGCCCGTGCTCGACCGGACCGGGTGCGATCGAGGTCGTGCCGTCGCCCCAGCTCCATGCGACGGTCCCCGGAGTCACCGTGACGTCGTAGAGAAGGAACAGCGTGTACCCGCTCACCACCGTCGAGGTGAGCGCGTGCGAGGGTTCAGGCGCGGTGGGCACCGTCGACGCCATCCATGCGCAGGTGGGGACGTGCACCCAGGTCCGCGACGTCGCCGAGGAGCCTGGCATCATGTCGACGGTGCCGACCGTCCAGTTGCGGGTCAGCGCGGTGGCGAGATCCGCGCCGATCGGGAACGGCGGGGTGCTGAGCACGCTGACCGGCGGCTCCGGTGCGGGTACATCGCCCGCCAGGTATGGACTGCTGAACGCGAACGTGGCGCCCTGACAGCTCCCTCCATATGGCGCGATGGGCTGCGCGTCCACCCAGGTGCCCCGGGAACCCAGGTATGCCGTGACCGCGACCACGTGACCGCCGACGTTGGCCGCTGTGGCGGGGCTTCCGACGGCAGTGTCCGCAGGGTTCCCGCCGGGTGGAATCGCGCCGGCGACCGCATAGGCGAAACGAGGGTCAGAGCCGTCGTATCCACCCGCCGCGTTCTTGGTGAACGTCGGGAGGATGGAGAGCACCAGCACGATCCCGCCGCCCGGACTGTGAAAGCGGCGCACCACCGGGCAGCTCATGCCCTGCGGATTGACGCCCGGTGGCGGGATCTGGAGAGGGTTGCGCGGGTCCGAACCGCCCGGCGTGATACCGGCCGGGATGATCGGAAGGTAGGTGCCCCCCGCGCCGGCGACGAGCTTGCCGTGGGTGAGCGCGCCCGTTCCCAGGCTCGACGGGCCCGGCTGAACGTCGGCAACGCTCCGGACGGCGACGGCGCTCATGCTCGCCGCGACCGAAATCACAGCCCCGGTGGCGAGCGCTGCACGGCGGACGCGCCGAATCACCGTCCACACCATGCGGCCGGCGGTCGGGTCGTCGCGAACCCCCTCACCCATCTCCCCTGCAACTCTCGCGGCTCCGGGCGGACACGGAACGCCCAATCCGGCACCACCATCGACCCTTCCCGCGGGGGCCGCAAGCATGGCATTTCCCGGTGGCCGTCCGAAGGCGTCGCCGGAAGGTCACGATCCCGCAAGTTTTGGCAGCTACGCTGAGCGCGATGGCCCCTGGCGAACTCGATTCCGCGCGCCTCCGCAGAGACCTGAGCCTGCTGCTCCGGCGACGGATCACCCTCTATGCCGGCATCGGCGCGGCCGCATGCACGGTGGTTCTCTCAGTGGTGGCCGCCACCAGCGCCCCGGGTCACGCCACGCCGCCGGCTACCCCGCCGGCAGTGGTCGACCCCACCACCGGGCAGAGCCCACAGCAACCGGTCACTCAGCAACCGGTGACTCAGCAACCGAGCTTCTTCGTCCCCGCGCAGGCGCCGCAGGCCGGGTCCGGCGGCGGCCCGGTCGCTAGCTCCGGCGGGAGCTGATCTCCGCTGCCGTCTGGCGCTACTTGGTGCGTGGTTGAGACTGGGGAGGCTTTGTGCTGCGGCGGGCACGCGGTCGGGACGCCTTCGCCGTCCCGCCGCTCGCTCTCGCCGGGGTGTTAACCCCGGCTCCGAGACGGCCCGCCTCCGCACAAACCCTCCCCAGTCTCAACCACGCACGCGGTCGGGACGCCTTCGCCGTCCCGCCGCTCGCTCTCGCCGGGGTGTTAACCCCGGCTCCGAGACGGCCCGCCTCCGCACAAACCCTCCCCAGTCTCAACCACGCACGCGGTCGGGACGCCTTCGCCGTCCCGCCGCTCGCTCTCGCCGGGATGTTAATCCCGGCTCCGAGACGGCCCGCCTCCGCACAGGCCCTCCCGAGACTCACGGGCACGCGGTCGGGACGCCTTCGCCGTAGCACGCGCGCGTGAGACTGGGGAGGGTCTGTGCTGCGGCGGGCACGCGGTCGGGACGCCTTCGCCGTCCCGCCGCTCGCTCTCGCCGGGATGTTAATCCCGGCTGCGAGATGGCCCGCCTCCGCACAGGCCCTCCCCAGTCTCAACGAGGGCCGGGCTACTCGGTGAGCAACTCTCCGAGGAGCGAGGCGTCGATGTTCCCGCCGCTGAGGATCGCCACCGTGCGCGACGTTGGTTGTGCGTCGAGCATGGCGGCGTAGGCGAGCGCGCCCGCTCCTTCGGCGACCACCTTCACCTCGGTTGCGAGGCGCGCAACCGTTTTTCTCAGCGTCGGCTCGGGGACGAGAGCCCACCCGGTCACGAGCGAGCGCAGACGTTCGAACATCACCGGGTCGAAGGGTGCGGAGGTTCCGTCGGCGATCGTGCTGGGCGTGATGCCTGGGGGGCCGTTGAGGGCAAACGCCTGTTGCCACAGGGGATATCCGTCGGACTGCACGCCGATGACGTGCACATCGGGCTTCAGTGCCGCGAACCCCAGCGCGATGCCGCAGATCAAGCCGCCACCGCCAACAGGTACGAACACGCGCTCGACATCGGGAAGGTCGGCGAGGATCTCGGGAACGATCGACGAGTGACCGGTGATCACCGTGTCATTCGCGAACGGGTGGATGAACACCTCAGGTTCCTGTTCCCACGCACGGGCCGCGATCCATTCGACCAGGCGCTCGCGCGGCAGCTGCACAGGTGTTGCGCCGAGGGCGCGCACGCCGTCGAGCTTCAGAGCCGGCGCGGTGTCGTACATCATCACGCGGCACGGCACGCCGAGCGATCTGGCGACGTACGCGCATGCCAGCGCCGCGTTGCCGGCGCTGACGGTGAGGAGCCCGCGGGCGACGCGCTCGCGCTCCATGAGATGGGCGGCTGCGAAGAAGCCGCGAACCTTGAAGCTCCCGGTCGGCTGCTGCGACTCGAGCTTCAGGTACCCGCCCGTTGGCGTGGGGATCAAGGGGGTGTGGCGGATGTGCGGCGCAAGCAGCCGGGCAATCTCGTGCACCGCCGCCGCGTCGAGGCCCGCGATGGCGGTCACAGCTCGACCTCCGTGCCGACCCGGGCGGCCACGGCGGCCCGGTAGACGATCTGCGCCACCACGGCATCCTCGAAGCCACTGCCGGTCGACTTGTAGACGGTGATCTCGTCGGCACTCTCCCGCCCGGGCTTCAATCCCGCGATCACCTCGCCGACCTCGGTGATGGCGGCCGGGTCGATCCCCTGGAGCTCGTGGGCCCCCGCGGGCGGCGGGTTCTGCGCGGCACCCTTCCATTCGACGAATACTCGCGCGCGTCGGATCGTCTCGGCGTCGAGCTCGGGGCCGAAGGTTCCGCCCACCGAGGTGATGTGGGTCCCGGGGTCGAACCACTCGTAGCGTGTGATCGGGTCGCCGGCGTCGGTGCAGCAGCAGACGACGTCGGCCCCGTGGATCGCCTCCTCGAAGCTCGGGATCACCACGCAGCGCGGGTCTTTTGATGCGAGCGCCGCCGCATGGTCGCGGTCGCGCGAGGAGATGCGAATCGCCGTGAACTCCCGGGTCAGTGGCACGGTGGCGAGGTGGGAGTGGCCCTGGACGCCGGCGCCGAGGATGGTGAGCGTCCTGGCATCGGAACGAGCGAGGACGCGAGTCGACACCGCGGCGCCGCCGCCGGTCCGCATCGCGGTGATGTGCTCACCGTCCATGACGCTCAGCAGCGAGCCGTCCTGGTCGTCGAACAGCGTGATCACGCCCTGGTGGGTCGGCAGTCCGCGCTCCCCGTTGCCCGGGAAGACGCTGACCGCCTTGAGCGCGAAGCCCTGCTCCGCAACCCAGCCGGGCATCGCACCGAGCAGACCTGCGGGCGCCCGCGCCGCGGTCCGGGGCGGCACCGACGCCTGCCCTGTTGAGTACGCGCGAAAGCCGGCCTCCAGCGCTCCGAGCATGGCCGATGCCGAGAGCAGGCCCTCGACGTCGCGCCTGCTCAGAACCAGCATGACCGGGGATGTTGGCACGGTTAGGCACAATGGAGCAGATGCATACAGAGCAGGCGACCACCGAGACGGCCTCCACCGGTCGCGAATTCGATGCGGTGATCTTCGATCTCGGCGGGGTCATGACCGAGCCCCTGTTTCACCACCGTACCGACGTCCCGCCGGAGTGGTTCACCGTCATCGCGTTCTTCCTCGGGGAGTTCCGCGACCACTACCACCTCACCACCGGCGTCCACGATCTGCACCTGCTCGAGATGGGCAAGATCACCGACGACGAGTTCTTCGATCGGATGATCGCCCGCTACGTCGCCGCCGGCAATGATCCGGTGGATCCGCGCGAAGCCCAGCGGGTGATCTTCGGCAGGGGCATGGTCGCCTGCGGCGCAATGATCGACGCCGTCCGCCAGGTCCGCGACGCCGGGTACCGGACCGCCCTGCTCACCAACATCTCGAGCGAGGGCGAGGCGATCTTCACCAGGCTCTTTCCCGTGGATGAGCTGTTCGACGTGGTGATCGACTCGTCGAAGGTCGGGATGCGCAAGCCCGACCCGGCGATCTATGAGCTGACCTGCAGCCGGCTGGGTGTTACCCCCGGGCGCTGCCTGTTCATCGACGACCTCCTCTGCAACGTCGAGGCGGCGGACGCCCTCGGCATGCAGACCATCCAGTGCCTGGATCCCGTGACCGCCGCCGACGAGGTCGTGCAGCGAGTGCTCGGGCATCCCGCCGCTGCCGAGGCCGGGGCCGGCGGGTGACCGACGACCGCTCCGCGCGGTCGGTCGCCGGCGATGGTGAGGCGCTGGAGATCGCCGGGATCACCGATCGCGGGCCCGTACGCACCCAGAACCAGGACGTGTGGGACGCCCGGGTCGGGCCGGGCGGGAGCACCGCGGTGCTCGCCCTCGCCGACGGCATGGGTGGCCACAAGGGCGGCCTCGAGTCCGCCGAGGCCGCGATCGCGGGTGCGATGTCGGTCCTCTCGGCGGCGGAGACGGTGGTTGACGCTGCATCGGCTCTTCGCCGGGCGGTCGCGGCCGCCAACGACGCGGTGGCCGTTGCCCGCCAGTCCATCGGCGGCAACCCGGGGACGACGCTGGTCCTGGCGATCGTGAACGGCGCCCACGCGACCGTTGCCAACGTGGGCGACAGCCGCGCCTACCTGATCAGCGGGTCGCAGGTGATCCAGATCACCGACGATCATTCCTGGGCGGCGGGTCAGGTGCGGCTCGGGGTTCTCAGCGCCGCCGAGGCGCGCCACCACCAGAAGCGCAACCTCATCGAACGCGCGGTGATGGGCGACCCGGTCGAAGCCGACGTCTTCGAAGTCGACGGCTCGCCAGGTGCGGTCCTGCTTCTCTGCTCAGACGGCCTCTGGGAGCCACTGTCCGAGCCGGCGTTGGGTGCGATCGTGGCGGCACCCGATCCGCTCGGCATGGCCCTCACCCGCGCCTGCGATGCGGCACTCGCGGGCGGCGGAACCGACAACGTCACCATGGTCGCGGCTCGCTGGGTCGGCCGTTCATCCGCTACCGTCTGACCTCGATGGCACGTCTGTATGCGCAATTCGGGGCGGTCGTCTTCGTTGTCGTGGGTCTCGGTGGGCTGCTCACCGGGGACGCGGGGACGCTGGTCCACCATCAGCCCCAGGGCAATGTGGGGCCGATGATGCTCCATCTCACCTATGTGCGCGACCTCCTCGACCTCGTGATCGGCGGCGTCCTCGTCTACGCGGGCTTCCGAGCGCCGGTGCGGATCGGCGAGGAGATCGTTCTCACCGTCGGCGTCGTGCTCCTGCTCCTCGCGCTGATCGGATTCGTCAACCCGGACAACGCGGCGGCGACCCGAAGCATCGCCGGCATCCATTTCACGCAGGTGATGAACATCTTCGACGTCATCAGCGGCGCCCTCGGGGTGCTCTGCGGGCTCGGCGGTGCAGTGTCCGAGCCGGCCGCCGTCGGCAGCTGAACCGAAAGCGTCCCTAGACTGCCGCGCCCTTGGCGGCGGTCCCGTTGGCGGCATGCTCGCCGCGATGGCGCGCGTTCGCCACCAGGTGGGCGGCTCCGCTCGCCATCGGCTTCGCCCTGCTCAGGGTGCGCCCGGTGGTCATCGCGCCCTCGCGTGCGGCGGCCGTCAGGACGCGAAGTTGCGCCCGCGTCTTGTCGCCCGTCTGCGGTGCGACGCAGAGGCCGACGACGGTTCCCACCGCCGCTCCATGCATGAATCCTCGGAGATAGCCCATGCCGAATCGCCTCCAGTGTCAGTGAATTGCTCGCATTCACCCTACACTGCCGCACCGTCTCAGGTCAGCGAGGTCGCGGACCACGGACCGTCCGGCACGATGCGCAGACGCTCGACGGGACGGCCGCCGATGAGATGCTCGGCGATGATCTCATCGATGTCGGCGACCTGCAGGTGGCCGTACCAGAACTCCGTCGGGATAGACGATGAGGATCGGCCCCTGGTGATGCTGCTGATTGCAGCCCATCCTCGTGGTGCGCACCCAGGTCAGCTCGAGGCGCTCGACCTCATCGCGCAGCCGCTGGAGGACGTGCTCCGATCCCTGGCCGCCGCAATGGTGACGGCCGACCGTCGTGCACACGAACACGTGCAGGTTGCGCGGCGCCGGATCGCTCATCACGTTCAATGGTCGCCCACCCGGGCTCGGTGCCGCCCAGGGCCTGCGTGCGAAAGTAACGCGCGATGGATTTGAGCTTCGCCTTCTTCGCCGACAGCGCGGTGGTGCCGCCGGATGGAAAGCTGTACGTGCTCGGCGGTGGGTTCAGCGCGCTCTCGATGGCGTCGCTCCCCGGCCGGGCGGCTTTCGCGGTGGTCGCGGGGTTCCGGTTCAGCGCCGCCGATGTCGGGCAGGCACACGAGGTCGAGCTTCGCCTGACCGACTCCCAGGGCAAGCTGGTCCTGGCGCCGGTGACGCTGCAGTTCCAGGCCGCGGGCGCGAGGCTCGTGCCCGGGCAGGAGATCAGCATCTCCACGGTCACCGTCCTGCAGCCGATGTTCGGCGAGCCCGGCGTGTACGCCACCGAGTTCTGGACCGGCGGCAACCGGATCGGCGCGGTCAACCTCAACGTCGAGGAGCGTCAGGCCCCCGCGCCCGTGCCGGCGGACCGGCCCAACTGACCGACGCGCCCAAGGCAACGCTGCCTCAGTACTCGTAGAAGCCGCGCCCGCTCTTCTTCCCGAGGTACCCCGCGGAGACCATGCGGCGCAGCAGCGGGGGAGGTGCGAAGTCGCTGTTCGCATACTCCTCGTAGAGCGACTCGCACACGAACATCGCGGTGTCGAGGCCGATGTAATCGAGCAGCTGCAGCGGACCCATGGGATGACCGCAGCCGAGGCGCATGCCTTCATCGATGTCGTCGCGGGTTGCGAACCCGGATTCATACAGCCGGATCGCGTGGGTGAGGAACGGGATGAGCAGCAGGTTGACGATGAAGCCGCCGCGATCCTGCGCAACGATGATCCGCTTGCCGAGGCGCTCGCCCAGCTCGCGCGTCTCCTCCAGGGTCTCGTCACTGGTGGCGATGCTCCTCACCACCTCGATCAACTTCATGATCGGCGCCGGGTTGAAGAAGTGCGTCCCGATGACCCGGTCCGGCCGGCGGGTTGCGCGCGCGATCTCGATGATCGGCAGCGCCGACGTGTTGGTCGCGAGGATCGCGTCCTCGGAGACGATGTGGTCCAGCCGCTCGAAGAGCGACACCTTGGCGGGCAGCTGCTCGACGATCGCCTCGACGCAGAAATCGCACTCCGCGAAATCCTCAAGTCGCGGTGTGAACGTGAGCAGCCCGTTGATGCGCTCGACGTCGTCGTCGCTCAGCTTTCCGGTCTTGCGTCCGCGTTCGAGCGAGGCGCTCACCCGGCGCTGACCGGCGGCCAGCTGCTCGGGTCCCGCCTCGGTGACCAGGGTTCGGATCCCGTTGCGGGCGCACACCTCGGCGATCCCCGAGCCCATGAGCCCGGCACCGACGATTCCCACGCTCCCGATCTCCATGCGGCACTCCTCTGCGGCGGCGTTTGGTCTTGCGTCGCGGCGTCCGGCCGCGTGGGGCAGTCTGCCCGAGGGCGGGCCGCCCACGCACCTATGATGGGCGGCATGGGCTCACCGGGCACGGTCACGGTCGCGCTGGTCAGTGACGACCTCATGTTCGCGAGTCAGCTGAGCACCACGATGCGCCGTGCCGGGGGAAGCGCCGTCCAGGTTGCCGGGGATGCCGTCCCCGACGTCGACCTGGTGTTCGTCGACCTCAACACCGCCGTCGCGCCTCGCCTTGCGCTGATCCAGCGCCTTCGTGCGGAGCGCCCGACGCTCGAGATCGTCGGCTTCTCGCACCACGGCGACCTCGACCTTCGCCGGCGCGCACGCGCCGCGGGGGCGACCCGGGTGGTCAACAACGGCTCCATCCAGGCGGTCGCGTTGCGGCGCAGCGGCGCCGGAGCCACCCGCCCGACGTGAGCGGGGTTGCGGTGGACGGCGACGCCCGCATTCGCGCCGAGGTCGACAGGACTCGCGAGGAGGTCACCGAAACCAGGCGCGTGCTCCACCGGTACCCGGAACTGTCACTGGAGGAACGCGATACCGCCGTCATGGTCGCGCAGCGCAGCGCCGACCTCGGCTTCACGGTGCGCACCTCGGTGGGCGGGAATGGAGTGATCGCCGACCTCGATAGCGGCAAGCCGGGGCCGACCCTGATGCTGCGCGCGGATATGGATGCGCTGCCCATCACCGAGCGGGGTGAGGGTCGCGTGGTCACCTCCGGTGTCGACGGTGTGATGCACGCCTGCGGGCACGACGGTCACGTTGCCATGACCCTCGGGGCGGCGACCGCGCTGGTTGCGCTGCGGGACAGCTGGTCGGGTCGCGTGCGTCTCTGCTTCCAGCCCGCCGAGGAAACCGCCTCAGGCGCGATGCCGATGATCGCCGACGGCGCCGCCGAGGGTGTCGACCGTGTCCTCGGCATCCACCTGTGGGCGCCGCTCGAGACCGGGCGAGTTGCTGTCAAATCTGGCGTCATCTTTGGGAGCGCCGACAGCTTCTCGGTCACCATCCAGGGTCGGGGCGGGCATGGCGGCATGCCGCACACGGCGATCGACCCGGTGGTGGTCACCGCACAGGTGATCCTCGCCATCCAGTCGATCATCAGCCGCGAGACGTCGCCGTTCTCGCCGGCGGTGATCACCATCGGGCGCGTGACCGCGGGGACCGCCTTCAACGTCATCGCGGATTCGGCCGAATTGCTCGGCACCACGCGCGCGATCGATCCGAGCGAGCGCGACCGCCTGCTGCGCCGCATCGAAGAGATCGCCACCGCGGTGGCGGGTGGGTATGGTGCCCAGGCGGTGTTCTCGCGAGGCACCGGCTGCCCACCGGTCGTGTCGGATGTGGCGACGGCCGACCTGGTGCATCGTGCGGCCGCGGCCACAGTCGGTGAGGACCACGTGGACATCGCGGTGCCGATCACCGTCGGCGACGACATCGCCTGCTTTCTGGAACGTGCGCCGGGATGCTACTTCCTGGTCGGTGCCGGGCATCCGGAACGGGGTCCGGTCCCCCCACATCACAGCGCCTACTTCGACATCGACGAGGCGGCCCTCCCGGTCGGAGTCGAGACGCTGGTGCGTGCAAGCCTGGACGTCCTCGGCTGATGGACTTCATCCGCTCGCGCGAGGATCGCAACGATCTCTACAGCAACGTGGACCTCACCCCGCGTCCGACCTCCAACTCCGAGACGCTGCTCTCGGTCGCGATGGAGATCGAGCACGCCAACAACTCGGGATACGTGCACGGTGGCACGATCATGCGGCTGGTCGACACCGCAGCGGGGATTGCGGCCATCAAGCACGCACGGCGCCGCGTGGTGACCGCGACCATGGACGAGATGAGCTTTCTCGCACCGGTCTACATCGGCGACCTGCTCACCGTACATGCGCGCGTCAACGACGCGCATCACACATCGATGGAGATCAGCGTTCGTGTCGACGTCGAGCGAATCCCATCCGGCGAGAAGCTCCATGTGGCCAGCGCGCACCTCGTGTACGTCGGCCTCGACCGTGAGGGGAGACCGGCCGAGGTCGCCAAGGTCATCGCGGTCACCGAGGAGGAGCGCCGGCGCCAGGCCGAGGCCCGCGTCCGCCGCGAGCAGCGCCTGCTCCGCAAGCGCGCCCTCGCCGACGCGCTCTCCGGGGATTAACAGGGACAAGGGCGCTCACTGCGGGCGCTGCGGGTCAGAGCTACTACCCCGGACGGCCTCAGGGATAGGGGTGGTGATGTGGGTCACCCCGGACGCAGCGAATTTGAGAGCGACCGAGTGAGCGCGACAATCGAGACGCGCGAACGAGGGAGCGAACAAGCTGAGCATCGTCCGGGGTGACCCGCAGCGCCGCCCCTGTCCCTGCCAAGCAAAGGGGGTCAGGTACGATGACCCGGACGATGTCCGAGGTGACCGCTCCGATAACCGTCCGCGATGCCACGGCACCGGTGCCGACTGCACGCCAGCACATCCGGTTCGCCTTCTACCGTGTCCAACCCGAGTGGCGCCTGCGGCACGCGACCGAACGCGCGGCCGATCGCGAGGAGGTGGCCGCGCTGGTTCGCGAGCTCGGCGACCGCGATGGCGTGCTCATCCGGTCGTACAGCACGGTGGGGACCCGCGGCGATGCCGACTTCATGCTCTGGCTGGTGAGCGAGCGGGTCGACGACCTCCACGAGTTCTCCGCACGCCTCAACCGCACGCGTCTGGCCGCCTACCTCGAGCAGCCCTACAGCTACTTCTCGATGACCAAGCAGAGCATGTACGTCGAGAAGCACCGCCACGAGAACCAGGAGGGGAGGAGCAACCGGCTGGTCATCGCTCCCACCGGCCGTCGCTATCTGTTCGTGTATCCGTTCGTGAAGACTCGCGCCTGGTACCGGCTCAGCGCCGAGGAACGGCAGCGGCAGATGAGCGAGCACATCGCCATGGGCCACAAGTACCCGGGCGTGAAGATCAACACCACCTACTCGTTCGGCCTCGACGACCAGGAGTTCGTGGTTGCGTTCGAGAGCGATTCGGTGGCGGACTTTCTCGATCTCGTGCACGAGATGCGTGCCAGCGAGGCGTCAACGCACACGGTGCGCGACGTGCCGTCGTTCACCTGCATCGCCATGGATGTCGACGAGGCGCTATCCGCGCTCGGCTAGCCGGCGAGCACGGCGCGACGGCGCTCGGCGCCCTGGAGCGAGGCGAGCATCACTTCCATGATGTGCATCACCCTCACGTTGGGCGCGTAGCGTGCCGCTCCCACGCGGAGCTGGAGCAGGCAGGAGATGTTCTCGGTGACCACGATCTCCGCACCACTGGCGCGGATGTTCTCGAACTTGCGCTGCAGGATCGCCTCGCTGCGCTCGGGTTGTCGGGCGAAATACGTGCCCGCGCCGCCGCAGCACATTGCCCGCTCATGCAGCGGCACGATCTCGAGATGGGGGATCTGCTCGAGCAGTCGCCGCATCGCACCGCGCTCGGGACCATCGATCGGCAGCGCGCAGGGCTCGTCGATGGTCACTCGCCAGCGCAGCGGACCGAGGGTCCCGCGCACGCTGTTGCGATCGATGAAGTCGCTGGCGAGCGCGGTGTGTTGCGCGACCTCACGCGCACGCTCGCCGACCTGACGATCATCGCCGGCGATGCTGCCGTACTCGCGGTAGTGCTCGGTGCAGGACGCCGTGTCACCGATGTACGCATCGACGTCGAGATGATTCAACACGGCGGTGTTCTTGATCGCCATGTCCACCATGGCGTCGCGATCGCCGAGGGTGCGCGCGGGCAGACCGCTGCAGCCCAGTTGCGGGACATGCACGTCGTAGCCTGCGGCGAGCAGCACTCGGATGGTTGCCTCGGTGGCCTCGGGCGCGGTGAGATTCGAGAGGCAGCACACCAGCATCGCCACCGAGCCGCGCACCGGCTGCGCCGGATCCGGCAGGTCACCGAGCATCTGATACACGGTCCTGTCCGGGCGGCGGGCCGCCCTGCTCGGCGAGCGCACCAAGGGTGCCGAGCCATGAGAGCATGCCGGTCCGGCGCGCGAGCCCGTAGAGCCCGGTGCGCCGCGTGAAGCGGGCGAAACCGTGCAGTGCGCGCAGCGCGCCCGGCCGCGGCAGGACGCTGCGCAGCGCGAAGGACTGCGCCCACGGATAGCCCTCCTGCGCGTGCAGCTCCTGACGCGCGCGGCTGACGATGTGGCCGGTCGGCACCCGCGGGGCGCAGGCGGCGACGCAGTTGTCGCAGGTGAGGCAGCTCGAGAGCGGGCCGTCCTCGATGTCGCTCAGCTCGAGGCGGCCTTCCATGGCGTCACGGATCAGCGCGATGCGTCCGCGGGCCGTCTCCCATTCCACGGGATTGACGACGTATGCCGGACACGTGGCCTGACACAGCGAGCACTTGTTGCACTCGCTCGCCGCCTCGTAGACATCGGCAAGGAAGCGCGGGGTCGGGACGGCGGCGCCGGCCATTGGGCCCGGATTGTAGACGAGATCGCACCGCCGTCCACCCGCCGCTGGCTCAGCCTCGTCGATACGTAGAGTTGCGTTCGATGATCGCCGACTACTACGTCGAGGCCTTCACCGCCGAGGAGCAGGCGTTGCTCGCGCCGCACGTGACCAACCTGGACCTGCCGGTGTTCGCCCTCACCAACCTTCCCCAGGTGACCGCGGCTGCCCTGTTCGCCCGCTACAGCCGCAGCTCGAAGAGCCTGCGCCGCCTGCTCGTCGACGAGTTCCTCGCCGGCGGCGATCCGGCGGCTCGCGACCGCCGTGAACGCCGGCCGCGAGCGAGCCTCAGATCTGTTCGGCCGCGTGCTCGCCGAGTACGGCGACGACTCGGTGGCGCAGCTCGCCGGAGTGCATCTCGCCTGCGAGCAGGTTTCCCAGCCCCTCGCCAAGGCGATCGAATGGGGACGGCTCGCCGCGTACCTCGAACAGTCCACGCGCTACATCCCGTACACCGACCGCCGCGACGGTCACTACCGCTACCTGCGTGACCGCGAGGTGCTCGCATCGCCGCTCGGGGCCACCTACCTCCGAGCCATGGACATGCTGTTCGACACCTATTCGGAGCTGCGCGAGCCACTCGACGAAGCATCTCGACGAGACGCTGCCGCAGGAGCCGGACGCGAACGCCCGCAAACGAGCAATCCGAGCGCTGGCGCTCGATCTGATGCGCGGTCTGCTTCCAGCTGGGACGGTGAGCAACGTCGGCATGTTCGCCTCGCCACAGGCGTACGAGCAGCTGGTCCTCCGTCTCCGCGCCCACCCGTTGCCCGAAGCGCGCGCCTACGCAGAGCTCATCAACACTGAGCTGCAGCAGCTGATCCCGGAGTTCCTGACCCGCCTCGACCGCCCCGATCGCGGCGGCGTCTGGGTCGACTACCTGCGCGAGACCGCCGCCGGCCTTGGCGGGGATGCCGGCGTGCTGTCCCCGGAGAACGAATGGGGGCCGCCCGGCGTGACCCTGGTCGACTGGGACGGTGACGGCGAGGACCGCATCCTGGCGGCTGCGCTCTTCCCGTACTCGCACGCGTCAGAGGAACGACTGCTCGCTGCTGTGCGGCCGCTCTCGGAGGTGGGTCGTGCCGCGCTATTCGCCGCCGCCGTGGGGCATCGGGGCAACCGCCGCCACCGTCCGGGACGCGGTTTCGAGCACTGCGCCTACACCTTCGAAGTCATCTCCGACTACGGCGCATTCCGCGACCTGCAGCGCCATCGCATGCTCACGCTGCAGTGGCAGGAGTTGACGCCGACGCTCGGGTACGAGGTGCCCGACGCGGTGGTCGACGCCGGGCTGGGGGAGCGATGGCACGTGGCTGTGAGGGAGGCCGAAGCCGCATATCGCGAGATCGTCGACGCGTTCCCGCAGCAGGCCGGGTACCTGGTCACCCTTGGCCACCGGATGCGCTACCTCATCAAGCTCAACGCTCGCGAGGCGATGCACATGATCGAGCTGCGCACGTCTCCGCAGGGGCATCCGAGCTACCGGCAGCTCTGCCAGGAGATGCTCCGGCTCATCGACGAGGTTGCGGGTCATCACCTCGTCGCCGGTGCGATGCGCTTCGCCGGCTCGGACGACGTGCATCTCCCCCGATACGCCGCCGAGGCGGCAAGCACGGCGTCGGACTAACTGAGAGCTCCCAGCCGGCCACGACGATGCATCGCCGTAGGCGGGAACGCAATGTCACGCTGATGGCATGAAGCGGCGCATCTCGGCGGTTGCCACGTGGGCTGGACACACCTACCCCGGCCGGCTCATCGCAGCGTTCGGCGCGAGCCACGCCGGGAACTACGCGTCCGGTATGGCGTTCACGGCCTTTGTCAGCATGTTCCCGCTGATCCTCGGTCTGCTGGCGATCCTCGGATACGTTATTCACTCCCCGAGCGCGACAAAGAGCGCGCTGGCTGCAATCGTCGGGTTCTTCCCCAACGATGGGGGCGAGCTGCAGACAGTGCTCATGCAGATTCAGCAGAACCGCGGCACCCTGGGAATCGTCGGCATCGTCGGCCTGCTCTGGAGCGGCAGCAGCCTTTTCACCGGGATGGAGTTCTCGCTCGGCGTCGTCGTCGGGGTTCGTCAGCGCAACTTCCTCCGGCAACGGGCGATGGCGTTGGTGATGACGCTCCTTTTCGTCCTTGCCCTGGTGGCGACGGTCGTGGCGAACTCGCTGGTGGTGCTTCCGGGATCGATCTGGGGCCTCGAACCTCTGGTGGGACTGACCGTGTGGTGCCTCCTGATGCTGGCGATCTATCGATTGGTTCCCAATCGCACCTACCCGGTTCGTCAGCTCTGGCCGGGGGTGCTCATCGCGGGCACGGCGATGGAGATCCTGACCCTGGCGTGGCCGCTCTACACCCACTTCTCCAAGGGATCGACGACCTCCGTCGCGATTCTCGGCTTCGTGTTCCTGCTGGCCAGCTGGCTGTACTTCCTGGCCGAGTTCATCCTCCTCGGAGCCGTGGCCAACCGCATGCACGGAGGCGAGGCTCACGCGCGAGGGCTGCTGGGCGAGCGCGCCCCGCGTCGAATACCGGTCACGGAGGGGTCTCTTCCCGGTGGTGAGGTTTCCCCGAAGGGAGCGTGACGTATGATTATCGGTGCCATGGCAATCACCTCCCCGTCCATCGTCACGATCTCCGACACCGCCCGTGAGCAGCTCAAGGGCCTCATCGCCGACCAGCCGGCTGATCGCGCACTCGGACTTCGGGTCTTCATCCAGTCCGGTGGGTGCTCCGGCTTCTCGTACGGCATGGGCCTGGATGAGAATCCGCCGAAGGAAGACGACCAGGTCGTCGACGTCGATGGAGGCATCAAGGTGTACGTGGACGCGTACTCCTCGCAGTACCTCCAGGGCGCCGAGATCGACTACGTCGATGAGCTGATGGGTGGTGGATTCACGATCCACAACCCGAACGCGGTCCGGACCTGCGGCTGCGGCCACTCGTTCCAGACCTCGGACTCCGCCGGCGAAGCCAAGTCCTGCAGCCACTGAGCTAGCAAGGAGTTCGGACTGGCGGCTGGCCGCGTGTCCGAACGACCTACGGAAATCGGCGGCTTTTAGGCCGCCGGGATCGCGGTTGGCGCCGTAGCAGGGCTTCGGCGCATTGTGGAGGCTGCATCCTTGTCGCGGATCGCAAGGGCTATCAGCGCGCCAGTGAAGGTGAAGCCGGCGGCGGCGAAGAAGGCGATGCGGAACACCGGGACATTGCCTGCGAGGCTCGTGGTCCCCGCCTGCGTGCCGATGATCGTTGACAGAACCGCGACGCCGATCGCCGACGCCAGCTGACGCTGCGCGTTGTACATGGCCGAGGCCCGGCCCGTATCGCGGCCGGACACCTGCGCGAAGACACCGGCGTTCATCGAGATCACCACGTAGGCCCACCCCACGCCGACGGCAAACATCACCGCACGAAACAGCCAGAGGTTTCCGTTCATCACGCACGGTGAGGAGACAGGTCGCGGCGGTCACGCCGATGAGCCCGCCGCTGATCAGGCGGCGAGGACCGATGCGCGGGTAGAGGCGGCCCACCAGCTGCGACGAGACCAGGACACCCAGCGCCTCGGGCGCGGTGCTCGACCCCGAGACCAGCGCGGACATCCCGCGCCCAGTCTGGAGCCAGATCGGGGTGATGAACAGCAGGCCGAGGAAGCCGCCCGCGGCGAACAGCGAGGCCAGGTTGGCGACCCCGAACAGCCGGTAGCGCAGCAGCCGGAAGTCGATCATCGGGGCATCGGCCTGCAATTCGACCCAGACCAGCAGCGCGATGAGTGCGGCGCCGCCGATGGCTGTGGCGATGATCAGCGGTGATGACCAACCGACAGTCGCCGCTTCGCTCATCGCGAAGAGGAAGAGTCCGAATCCGCCGGCGGAGAGCACGAATCCCGGCAGGTCGAAACGCTCGCCGGCGCGCTCGCGGTGCTCGGTGAGCTTGAGCGCGCTGAACACCAGCGCGGCCACGCCGATCGGGACGTTCACAAAGAAGACCCAGCGCCACGAGAGGCTGTCGACCAGCGCGCCCCCGACGAGCGGACCCAGCGCAGGAGCCATGACGGTCGGGATGACCAGGAGCCTCGCCACGCGAGCGCGCTGCGCCGGCGGGTAGGCGCGGTACAGCATCGCCATGCCGACAGGGGTGAGCATGCCGCCGCCCGCACCCTGGAGGATTCGGAACAGCACCAGCTCGAGGACCGACTGCGAGAGACCGCAGAGCGCGGACGCGACGGTGAACAGCGCGATCGCCGCCAGGAAGGTGCGCTTGGTGCCGAACCGATCTCCCACCCATCCCGACGCGGGAATCCACACCGCAAGGCTCACGAGGTACCCGACCACCACGCCGTCGGTCGCGGCGGGGCTCACCGCGAAGCTCCGGGCGATCGCCGGGAGCGCGACGTACACGATGGTCGCGTCCAGGATGGTCATGAACATCGCGGACACGTAGATCATCGCGATGATCTGCTGGTAGGTGAGATGCACCCGGCGCACGGCGTCCATCCTCGCTCAGTCGCGCCGAACGGTGCCTCCGGTTTCGCCCGTGGCCGCGCGGGTAAGCTTCCTGGCATGGAGATCAAGGAGCTGGGACACATCGTCCTCTACGTACACAACATCGACCGTTCGGCCGCCTTTTACGGCGACGTGCTCGGTTGGAAGCGACTCCGTGCCGCGGAGAACGGCCCGCTCGGCAACGTGCCAGTCGCGCTCTTCAGCAGCGGCCGCACCCACCATGAGCTGCTGCTCATCGAGGTTGGGGAGGATGCCGAAGATCTCCCCCGCGGGCGGCACGTGGGCATGTACCACTTCGGCCTCAAGGTGGGCGACTCGGACGACGAGTTGCGCGCCGCCATACGGAGCTGTCAGGAAGCCGGCGTCACCATCGTCGGCGCGAGCGACCACACCGTCACGCACAGCCTGTACATCACCGATCCGGACGGCAACGAGATCGAGCTCTACATCGACGTCCCCGGCGTGAGCTGGGACCTGGAACATGTCATGGCGCCGGTGAAGGCGCTTGCCCTATAAGGAATATCCGCTATGCCTGCTGTGACCGTTGATGACATCACCGCGCTGCCGCATATCCCGCAACCTGATCCCGCTGCCTCGACGTTCCGTCCGGTGATCAGCGTGGTCACCGCGCCGCGCGGATTCGAGGGCGAAGGGTTCCCGGTCCACCGCGCATTTGCCGGCACCGACCCCGCGCTCATCGACCCGTTCATCCACATGGACCAGATGGGCGAGGTGGAGTACGCGCCCGGCGAACCGAAGGGAACGCCGTGGCATCCGCACCGTGGCTTCGAGACCGTCACGTACATGATCGACGGCACCTTTCAGCATCAGGATTCCAATGGTGGCGGCGGGCTGATCACCAACGGTGATACGCAGTGGATGACCGCGGGCGCGGGCATCCTGCACATCGAGCGTCCGCCCGAGGAGCTGATCGCGAGCGGCGGTCTCTTCCATGGCTTCCAGCTGTGGGTCAATCTCCCCGCCGCGCAGAAGTGGGTGCCGGCCCGCTACCAGGACATCCGCGCCGGAAACGTTGCACTGCTCACCTCGTACGACGGCGGCGCGCTCCTGCGGGTCATCGCCGGTGAGGTCGCCGGGCATCGCGGCCCAGGGGTCACCTACACGCCGATCTCGCTCGCGCATGTGACCGTCAGCCCGGGAGCGAAACTCGTGCTGCCATGGCCGAGTGACTTCAACGCGCTGATCTACGTGCTGTCCGGCAGCGGGACGGTCGGTGAGGAGCGACGCCCGATCGAGTCAGGCCAGCTTGCCGCGCTCGGTACCGGTGACGTGATCACCGCGACCGCGGGGACCCACCAGGAGAGCCGTCACCCCAACCTCGACCTGCTCATCCTCGGCGGCCGTCCGATCCGTGAGCCCGTCGCGCACTACGGTCCGTTCGTGATGAACACCCATGCCGAGATCGCCCAGGCGCTTGCCGACTACCAGGCCGGCAGGATGGGCGCGGTTCCAGCGAACCACATCGGCAACTGACCTACAGCCCGTAGGTCTCGAGCAGACGAAGCCAGATCTCGCTCACCGTCGGATATGACGGGACGGCGTGCCAGAGCCGGTGGAGGGGCACCTCACCGACCACCGCCACCGTGGCGGCGTGGATGAGGTCGCCAACGCCCGGCCCGGTGAGGGTCAGGCCGATGATGACCTTGCGATCCTCGTCGACGATCATGCGTGCGTGGCCCTTGTATCCGTCTGCGATCAATCCCGCCCCGGACACGTCGCCGATCTCGTAATCGACTGCGCGGACATTCAGGCCGGCCTTCACCGCCTCGGCGTGGGTGAGGCCCACTGCCGAGACCTCCGGGTCGGTGAAGATGACCTGCGGGATGGCCGCGTGATCGGCCGTCGCCGCGTACTGGGACCAGGGCGGCGGATCACCCTGGAGCTCGCCCCTGGCGCGGGCGACGATGGCGTCACCGCAGGCGCGAGCCTGGTACTTGCCCATGTGGGTGAGAAGCGCCCGGTGGTTCAGGTCCCCGGCTGCGTAGAGCCAGTCGCCGCCGCCCTCGACCCGGCAGGTGTCGTCGACGGTGAGCCACGAGCCTGGGCGGAGGCCGACGCTGTCGAGACCGATCGCGTCGGTTCTCGGTGCGCGGCCGGCTGCCACCAGAAGCTGGTCGCCGGTGATCGTCCTTCGATTGCCGCCACGGAGGTCGGCAACCTCGGCCGAGACCTCGCCGCTGGCTGCGCGAGTGACCCGTTCGGTGGCGGTGTCGAACAGGACCGTGATGCCCCGCGCTTCGAAGGAGTCGAGCACCGCGTCGCCCGCGAAGTCCTCGGTGTTGCTGAGGATCCGTCCCTCACGCACGATGAGGGTCACCTCCTCGCTCCCGAGGGTGCGCCAAGCATCGGCCATCTCGCAGGCCACGACGCCGCCCCCGATGATGACCAGGCGGCGCGGGACGGCCTGGGCGCTGGTCGCTTCCCGGCTCGTCCAAACGCCGGCTGACTCGATGCCGGGGATGGGCGGGATCGACGCCCGGCTGCCGGTGCAGATCGCGACCGCCTGGCGTGCGGTGAGGGTGAACTCGGGGCCCTCCGCGGGCGTCACGGTGACTCGCCGCTCGCCGGCCAGCCGTCCCGTCCCCCGGGCGAGGTCGATGTGGTTGGTCTCGAGCCACCGCACCTGCGAGTCGTCCTTCCAGTGGGACGTGAAGTTGTCACGCCGTCGCAGCACGGCGGCGCTGTCGATGGTGCCGGTGACCGCCTGACGGGCGCCGTCGACCGCGAGCGCCTCGCGAAGCACCTGACCACTCCGGAGCAGGGCCTTGCTCGGCATGCACGCCCAGTAGGAACAGTCACCGCCGACCAGCTCGTTCTCGACCACCGCGCAGGTCAGCCCGCCCTTGACGGCGCGACCGGCAACGTTCTCGCCGGTCGACCCGGCGCCGATGACGATGACGTCGTACTCACCGTCGCGATCGATCAAGGGCATGGGTGCGCCTCCTCCAGGTGATGAACTGCTGCAGCCGTCTCAGGCGACGTGAAGGGATTCGCGCGATGTCGGGTTTGGCGTTCCGACCACGTCATGACCCGGGTTCTCATCGCTCGCGTCCCCCTCGCCGAGCTCCTCGGCCGTGCGGTCCCGGTTGCGGCGGAACAGCAGGGTGCTGCCGATGCCCGCAACCGGCAGCGAGACGGCGAGGTCGATCGCCTGCAGCGTCAACCCGGCAGCGACCGCGAGCGAGCCGGGGACGCCCTCGAGGAGCAGCGCTCCCGCCCACCACGCCTGGCCGGTGCCGATCCCCGCGATGCCCTGGATGGGGATGGTCAGGAGCAGGGTCCGGATCGACAGGACGAACCAGGTCTGCCAGAACCCCAGGTGCAGCCCGACCATGCTCATCAGCGCGGCGTATTGGATGACCGTGGCGACGCGGCAGAAGATCGTGCTGCCGACCAGGTTCGCCCACCGTGCGCGGCTGTTGAGCACCTCGAGCTCGGCCTCTGCGCGGGAGGCGACGCCGGCGAGCTTCGGAATCCGCGCCGCCAGCCTGGTCACCAGGGTCCTCGGTCCCGGGATGATCAGCGAGAGGAGCGCGCCGAGACCGACCCCGAATGCCAGGGCAGCGGCCAGGATGACCGCCGGGTGGACGTGGGTCCCGGTGAAGAAGGAGGCGACAACCGCGATCAGCGAGAGGCTGACGACGTCGAGGATGCGTGCGACGATCGCGCTGCCCGACCCCCGCGCCACGCCCACGCCGAACCGTGTCCTCGCCAGTGCCACGAAGGTGACGTCGGCAGACGGTCCGGGCAGCAACAGGCCGGCGCCCCAGGACGCCGCGGTGGCGCCGAGCAACTCCCGCGAACTGCCGTCGCGCCTGGGAAGGAGCGCCGCGAAGCGCCAGGCGCGGCCGACGAGGAAACAGGCGGCGCCGAATGCGGCGAGCGCGATCGATCCGACCGATGGGTTGATGCCCTGCCAGCGGAGGTGGTTCCCGCCGAACAGGCGCCAGACGAGCAGAAGCACCAAGACGGTGACGACGCTGGTGATCGCCGCCCGGAGCAGACGCCCACGGCGAGCAGAACCCGAGATCGACACGAAAGCTGATTGTCGCTCTTTTGTCCGCCACCGGGTCGATGGATTGCACGATTCAAATGCGTCCATTCCGGGGCCTTCGATCCGCCAAAGATCGCCTGGCATGGCCAATCAAGGGATCGTGTAGGCATAATCCAAGTCCATAACCCCTTCGAAACCTCTTCTTCGCGAAGGTCGCAGGGTCAACACTCCCCAGGAGCTTCTTGCATGCGCAACCGAACGGTGATCGTGCTCGGCGCGGACGGCTATCTCGGCTGGCCGCAGGCGATGCACCTGTCGAACCAGGGCTACCGCGTTATCGCGGTTGACAATCTCGTTCGCCGGCGCTGGGACCTCGAGTGCGGCACGTCGTCACTCATCCCGATCTCCACGATGGAGCGTCGTGTCGAGCGCTGGCGTGAGCTCGGCCGCGGCGACATCGAATGGCGTCTGCTCGATCTGACCGACGCGGATGCGCTCTCCGAGCTGATCGCGTCGGTCGAAGCCGGACGCGGTGGTGCACTTCGCCGAGCAGCGCTCCGCTCCCTTCTCGATGATCGACCGCGAGCACGCGGTGATGACCCAGCTGAACAACGTCGCGGGCACGCTCAACCTGCTCTTCGCGTTGCACGAGCATGCGCCCGAGTGCCATCTCGTCAAGCTCGGCACCATGGGTGAGTACGGCACCCCGAACATCGACATCGAGGAAGGCTTCATCACCGTCGAGCACAACGGCAGGAGTGACACGCTGCCGTACCCGAAGCTGCCCGGCAGCTTCTACCACCTCTCCAAGGTGCACGACAGTCACAACATCCATTTCGTGTGCAGGGCCTGGGGCATCGCGGCGACCGACCTCAACCAGGGCGTCGTCTACGGGTGCAACACCCCCGAGACTGCGCTGCATCCTGAGCTCGCAACCCGGTTCGACTACGACGGGATCTGGGGGACGGTGCTGAACCGGTTCATCGTGCAATCGGCGATCGGCAAGCCGCTCACCGTGTACGGCAGCGGCGGACAGACGCGCGGCTTCCTCGACATCCGCGACACCATGGCCTGCGTGCAGCTGAGCATCGATCACCCCGCGAAGCCCGGCGAGTTCCGGGTCTTCAATCAGTTCACCGAGCAGTTCTCGGTGTTGCAGCTCGCGGAGCTGGTGCGTGACGCGCGCACAGCGCACGACCTCGAGACCACCATCGAACACACCGCGAATCCGCGCTTCGAAAAGGCGACCCACTATTACAACGCCAAGCACCAGTTGCTGGTGGACCTTGGCCTCGAGGCGCACAAGCTCCGCAGCACACTTATCGACTCGGTGATCGAGGTGGTGAATGCGCACATCGACCGTGTCGACCTGACCCAGGTGGGCGTGTCCGACGTCGAGTGGGCGACCGGCCGCTCCCGCGCGGCCACCGGCAAGGCGCAGATCGCGACTCCAGCAGCGGAGACGGTGGCGTAGCGCCGGTGGCGCTACCCGAGGTCGACGTCAGCCTGACGATCCCGGCCCACAACGAGGCTGAGAACATGGGGCGTGTCCTGCAGGACGTCATGGCGGTCCTGGCCGAGGGCGGCCGCACCTACGAGATCGTCCTCGTCGACGATGCCAGCCAGGACGGGACCGTCGCCGCCGCGCGCGCGGCGATGGGGGAGTCCGCGCAGAACCTGACCGTCGTGACCCATACGCAGCAGCGCGGCTACGCGATCACGGTCTGCGATGGGCTCCGCGCGTCGCGAGGCAGGGTCCTGGCGTTCATGGACGGCGATGGCCAGTTCGACCCGCGCGACCTGAGCATGCTGCTTGCCGGGCTCGAGCACGCCGACATGGTCGCCGGGATACGCAACCGCCGGGCCGACCCGTGGTACCGGTCATTCGTGAGCGGCGTGTACAACCGCGTGGTCCGCATCGCCTTCGGCATCCGGGAGCTTGATTTCGACTGCGGCCTCAAGGTGTTCACGCGTGAGCTGTGGGATGCGGTGACGCCGATTCGCGCACGCTCCGCCGTGTTCAACCCGGAGATCTTTTTCAAAGCCCACCGTCTGGGATTCCGGGTGGTCCAGATGCGCGTGCAGCACCTGCCCCGCCTCGCCGGCCGCCGATCCGGCGGGCGCCTCATCCCGGTGGCCCGGGCGATGCGTGACGTGATCCGGCTGCGCCTGTCCCTGGCCATGAACTGGCGACCGGAGGGCGCCCGCCGGGAGCGAGCCTAGGTGCGCAGGACGGCGATCCCGGGACTGGTGGTCCTGGCGATCCTCCGCCTGCCCTCGCTGATGGAGCCGCACTGGTACACCGATGAAGCGGGGTACGTGAACGTCGCCCGCGAATTGCTGGGCGGGAAGATCCTCTATCTCCAGACCTGGAACAACAAACCGCCGCTCATGCTCTGGACGATTGCGCTCGAGGTGAGGCTGTTCGGGTCGAGCGAGATCGGGCTGCACGTGCTCACCTTCATCAGCGGTGCGATCGCGCTCGCGGCCATCGTATGGGCGGCCGGACACCTCTACACCCCGCGTCGCGCGCTGGTCGCGGGCCTGATCGCCGCCGTGATCCTGGGTCTCCCGATCGTCGACGCCGAGCTGGCGCTGCCCGAAAGCCTGCTGATCGCACCCCTGTCCTGGGCGGGCGCGATCCTCCTGGTGCACATCTTGCGCCCCGACCCGCCCGGCACCCCGGGGCGGATTCCGCGCTGGCCGCTGGTGGCAGGAGTGCTGATGGCGGCGGCGATCGCCTACCAGCAGACCGCGGTCGCGGAGACATCGGCGTTCTTCCTGGCCCTGCTCCTGGCACCGAAGCTGCTCCGCCGCGACGCGTTCGTCTTCCTCGGCACCGTCGTGGCGATCACGCTGGTGTGGCTCACGGCCGCGATCGCCACCGCCGGGGCCGGCAAGGTGGCCTTCGCGCTCGCTGGCTTCTACGTCGACTACACCAGGAAAGCGCTCCCCGCGAGCGCGGTCGGGGGCGTCGCGCACTTCGCCCTGGCAATTGCCGCCACAGCCCTGATCGCCGCCGGGGCGATCGCAAGCCGGCGTCGCGATCGGGTCGGCTGGGTGCTCGTGCTCTGGGCGGGCGCGACGCTGGTGGTCACCGCGGTCGCGGGGCAGCAGTATCCGCACTTCCTGGCGCCTGCCGTGGCGCCGCTCACGCTGCTGGTCGTGGGCTTCCGCATGCCGTCGTCGAGCTGGTTTCGCCGCGAGCGCTGGCGCACGCTCGCCGGACCGGGTCTGCAGGGAGCCGGGCTGGTCATCGCCATCGTCATGGCAAGGGTCGCCGGCCTCGACTGGGTGCCGATCCAACCCTCGGCGACCAACTCGCACACGCTCAGCGGGTACTACGGTGGCGCGGTCGCGGCCGTCTTCGACCCGACGTGGCGAACCACCTGGCTCGACGACTTCGATTACCGGGTGGCCGGCGACGCCCGAGTCGCGGCCTGGATCACCGCGCACGGGTTCAGCGGCGACCCCGCCGTGGTCTGGTCCTATGACGCCTGGGTGTATGCGCTCGCAAACTTGCAGGTCGACATGCCGACTCCGCCCATCTACAACGACGAGGTCCTGCTGGGATACGGCGGCCCGGTCGAGCAGTACGTGGCCGGGGAGCGCCCGGTGCTCATCGTGGTCGACTCCCACGCGCAGGCGCTCTTCCCGGAGATCGGGAGGCTGCTCGCCGGCGGCGAGTACGTCGCCGAGTACGCCAGCTCCCCGGACACCGTCTGGGTGCGAGCCGATCGCGCCGCCCGGCTCCCGTGACACCGCCTCAGGCGCGCGCGGGGAGGGAACGGCATCTGGATCGGGCGCTGCTCGGGGCACTCGTCGCCGTGTTCGCGGGCTTCGCCATCGCGTACACGCGGATCACGCCGCTCGGGGCATCGCCCGACGAGCTCTCCCACCTCCACTACATCACCGGGATCGCCGACCACGTCCGCCTCCCCCCGGCGGGCGAGCCCGAACGCCAGCAGCCGCCCCTGTACTACCTGCTCGGCGCGATCGTCGCCAAGCTCACCGGGGATGACGCCCGGCTGATCCGGCTCCTCTCGGTGGTGCTCGGCGTGCTCACGATTCTCACCGTCTTCCTGGTGGCGCGCCGCCTTTTTCCGACGCGACCGTACCTCGCGGTCGGTGCCGCGGCGCTGGTCGCGCTGCTGCCTGAGGCGCAGTACCTGGCGGGAGCCATCAACGACGACAACCTGGCGTGGCTCGCCGGCGCCGTGCTCGTCCTCGCCGGTGTGGTGGCGATGCAGAGCAGGGTGCTCACGACAGGGCTTGCTCTGGGAGCCGGGTTGGCGGTTGCCCTCGCGGTGCTCGCCAAGGAGACGGTGTGGGCGCTGGCCGTGCTGCTGCTCGTGATCGTCGCGGTGCGCTTCTGGCGCCGTCTCCGCGTGGTGCAGCTCGCTGCGGTCGTCCTCCCCACGGTCGTGCTCGACGGGTGGTGGTTCGTGCGCAATGCGGCTGCGTTCGGCAGCCCGCTCCCGCCCTTGCACCCGATCACCACCCAAAGGCAGGTCTTCGATTCGCTCTCCCAGGTTCGCGGCTACGTCGCGGCGACCGCCCTGAGCCTGGTGGGCATGTACGGCAATGGCGCGCATTTCGTGGCGATCTCGATCTTCGGGGCCCGCCCGCTGCCGAGCACGGTCGCCGTCGCGGCCATCGCACTCCTCACCATCGCCGCCTGCGTCGCGGTGGTGCGCTCCTGGGGACGGTGGGATCCGGCGCGTCGCGCCGTCGCGATCCTGCTCCTCGTGGTGATCCTGGTGGCGCTGGCGCAGTCGGTCCTGAACTCGGCCACGTTCGATCTCCAGCCGCAGGCACGGTACCTCCTCGTCGCGGTGGCGGCGGCGGCGCCGATCACCGCCTGGACGATCGCGTGGCGCCGCACCGGACCACTCTCGACGGCGCGCACCTCGGCGATCGCCGCGCTGATCGTGGTGGCCCTGCTGCTCGATGTGTCCGGACTGATCACCGCCGCCCACGTGGCGGCGTCCTGATCGCGATCAGCCGACCTGATCGCGAAAGCTCTCCAGGGTCCGGGCGAGACCATCATCGAGGCTGACCCCCGGCCGCCAGCCGAGGCGTTCGGCGGCAAGGGAGCTGTCCAGTGCGCTGCGCGCAACCTCGCCGGCCGGGAGGGGTTCGCGCTCGGGGTCCCCGGACCAGCCGGCGAGACCGCACAGGCTGCGGACCAGATCGCCAATCGCGGTCTCCCGGCCGGTGCCGATGTTGATGGCTCCGGTGACGCTCGAGCCGAGCCCGAGCAGGTTGGCCGCGACGATGTCGCCGACGTAGGTGAAGTCGCGCGTCTGGGAGCCGTCGCCCCGGATCACCGGTGCCTTGCCGGCCAGCAGACGGTGGCTGGAGATCGCCACCACTCCCGCCTCTCCGGTGCCGTCCTGCCCTGGTCCGTACACGTTGCCGTAGCGCAGCGCGAGGGCGTCGAGCGACCCGGCGCGGGTGAAGTGTCCGAGGTAGTGCTCGATGCTGAGCTTGGCGGTGCCGTACGGCGATCGCGGCTGGGTCGGCTCGTCCTCGGGGGTCGGCAGGCGCTGGGCGGCTCCGTAGAGGGCGCCTCCCGATGAGGCGACGACCACCCTCCGGCATCCGGCCGCGATCGCCGCGGCAAGGATGCTCACCGTCCCCAGCACGTTGATGTGGGCGTCCTCAGCCGGCTCGCGCCAGGAGCGGTTCACGCCCCCCTGCGCCGCCAGGTGCAGGATCGAGGTCGGCTTCCAGGTCAGGATCGCCTCGCGAGCCTGCGCCTCGGCGACATCGGCCACCTCGACCCGGGCCTGCTCGGGGAGGCGACGGTACGAGGCGTGACGGAGGTCGTCGATGACCAGCACCTCGGCCCCCGATGCGAGCAGCGCTTCGACGCTGTGCACGCCGATGAACCCGGCACCGCCGGTGACAACGACGCGCGCGGTCTGCGTCGAGGCGGCCATCAGTTCCTGCTCACCAGCGCTCGCAGGAAGAGCGCGGTGTTGGCCGGTCGCTCGGCCATGCGGCGCATGAGATACCCGTACCACTGGACGCCGAACGGCACGTAGACGCGCACTGTCTCACCAGCCTCGGCGAGGCGGCGCTGCTCGTCGGGCCGGATCCCGTAGAGCATCTGGTACTCATGCCGGAACCCTGGTGCCCCGATCTGCCGGACGAGCCGTCCGGTTGCGTTGACGAGCTTCGGATCATGGGTCGCGGCCATCGGCAGGGCGCCACCGGCGATGAGCGTGCCGAGACAGCGGATGTACGAAGCGCGAATGTCGGCGGGGCGCTGCCACGCGAGCGAGGCCGGCTCCTGGTAGGCGCCCTTGCAGAGACGGACGCGCGAACCGGGCACGCCGAGAGCCCGGCAGTCGTCCTCGGTGCGATGGAGTGATGCCTGGAGCACCGCCCCAGTGGCGGGGAAGTCCTGGCGGAGCAGTCCAACGATGCGCAGCGTCGAGTCGGTGGTGGTGTGATCCTCCATGTCGATCGTGACCGACGAGCCGGCAGCTCGGGCGGCGTCGCAGATCGACCGCGCGTTGTCGAGTGCCATGGACTCGTCGAGCGCCTGCCCCACCGCGGAGAGCTTGACCGACATCTCGGCGCGGGCCGCGAGGCCCCCTTCGGCAAGCCGCCGCGCGAGCGTGCGGTACGCGTCCACCGCCGCGCTCGCGGTGGCCGTGTCGAGGGTGTCCTCGCCAAGGTGGTCAAGCGAGACCTGCAACCCGTCGCCGGTCAGCGTCCGGGTGACGCGGAGCGCGTCATCGATCGTCTCGCCGGCAACGAAGCGTCGAACCACATCTCGTGTGATCGGCGCCGACGTGATCACCCGCTTGATCTGACGGCGCCGCGATGCCCAGAGGAGGACCTGCCGCAGCGCCGCCGATGGGCTCGCGACGGCGCCGTCGGTTGAGGGCGGCTGCGATCCCCACGCCTGGCTGGTCACCGCGCGGATTATGTCCTGGCTCGTGCCGCTCTGGATCAGGCGGTCCACCGCGGGAGCCGTCGTTCGAGAAATGCGGTCATCCCCTCGTGCGCCTCCTCCGATGCGAAGAGCCGTGCGGACAGCTCGAGCATCTCCTCACCGTAGCGCTCGATCGCCTCGCGCACACCGCGATTGGCAATCCGCTTGGATTCGATGAGCCCCTGCGGCGACGCCTTGCGCAGGTCGGTGGTGAGCATTGCCACCGCCGCGTCGACGTCGTCCGCGGCGAGCGTCACCAGGCCGATGCGCTGCGCTTCAGCGGCATCGAAGGTCGCGCCGGTGAGGTAGTACCGGGCGGCGGATCGCGCGTCGATTCGAGGGAGGACGCTCACCGAGATGACCGCCGCCGCCAGTCCAAGTCGAGCCTCGGTGATCGCGAAGGTACTGCGGGGACCGGCGACCGCGATGTCGCAGGCGCCCAGCAGCCCGATACCACCCGCTCGCACGTTACCGTCGATTCTGGCAACAACGGGAAGGGGGAGGTCGACGATCATGCGGATCAGGTCCAGCAGGCCGCTCGCGGCGCCGGCCATCGGACCTGTCGACGCCTCGGAGAGGTCGGCACCGGCGCAGAAGGTGGTGCCGGTGTGGGTCAGCACGACGGCGCGGATGTCTGAGGCCGCCGCCGCGGTGCTCAGTCGGTCGGTGAGCTCGGCGACAAGCTGTCGCGACAGCGCATTGCGGTTGTGCGATGAGTCGAGGGTCACGGTCGCGACCACACCATCGACATCGAGATGGACAAGTTCCGCGTCGGTCATAGGAGCTCCTCGGGTATGTCGATGATGCGAGAGCGAAGCCACTCTCCGAGTGCCTTTGCCTGTGGGTCGAAGCGTGTGGACGACGCGACCCCCTCGCCGAGCAGGCCGGAGATGACGAAGTTGATCGCGCGCAGGTTGGCGAACACGTGACGGCGAATCGGCAGCTCGGCTGTCTCGGGAAGCAGACGGCGCAGCACGTCGACGGTGAGGGCGTGCGAAAGCCAGCGCCACGACGGGTCATCGCGCGCCCACACACCGAGGTTGGCGTCGCCACCTTTGTCGCCGCTGCGCGCGCCGGCGACGGTGCCGAGCGGGACCGCGCGCGTCAGGCCGGCTGCCGGTGGCTGCGGCAGGTCGCCCGCAGTGTCTGCGGGACCCGCGTCCAGCATGCGGGTCTCGCGTGACGGCGCGATGGGGATGCGTCTGCCGTCGTCGAGCACCGCGACGTGATCGACCGCATTCGCTGCGATGAACGCCGCGTGGAAGACGCCGATCGGTGACGCGTCCCCGGGCGGCGCGGTGAGGTGAAAACCGGGATAGCTCCCCAGACCGAGCTCGACCGCGTGCGCGCTGAAGCCTCGGCCGGCGATTGCCGGATCCGGGTCGCGCACCGTGCAGTGCAGCAGCGCGCTCGCCGCCTCCTCGTCGTCCGCATCCGGATGGTCGGTTCGTCCGAGGGTCCAGCGAACCTCCTCCGGTGGCGCGGCGGCCAGCCGTACGGTCATCTGATCGCGCACCAGAGCGGCCTTGGCGTCGATGTCGCCGCCGCACAGCACGAAGGTGACAGCGTTGCGATAGCCGCTCAGCGAGTTGCAGCCAACCTTGAGCGTGGGCGGCGGCGGCTCGCCGCGAACGCCGGTCACGCGAACGCGGTCAGCGCCGTCGCTGGCCAGGTGGATGCTGTCGAAACGGGCGACCACATCGGGGCCGAGGTAGCGGGGACCGTCGATCTCGTAGAGCAGCTGCGCGGTCACGGTTTCGATGGTGACCGCGCCGCCGGTGCCGTCGTGCTTGGTGATCACGCTGGATCCGTCGGCGTGCACCTCGGCAATCGGAAACCCGGGGTGGCGCACATCGTGTTCCGTGAAGAAGCTGTAGTTGCCGCCGGTTGCCTGCGCACCGCATTCGAGAATATGGCCGGCGACCGTCGCTCCAGCAAGCGCATCCCAGTTGCTTCGCTCCCACTCGAAGTGGGCCGCGGCGGGCCCGACCACGAGGCTGGCGTCGGTGACCCGCCCGGTGACCACAACCTGCGCCCCGGAGCGAATGCATTCGCCGATACCCCACGCCCCCAGGTACGCGTTGGCGGCGAGCGGACTCCCGAGGCCGAGCTCCGCGGCGCGCCCGGTCAGGTCATCGCCTTCAACCGAAGCGACGGTGGCGTGGATACCGAGCCGTCGCGCGACGTCCCGGAGCGCGGTGGCGAGCCCTGCCGGGTTGAGGCCGCCGGCATTGCTCACGATCGTGACGCCACGGTCGACGGCGGTGCCGAGGCAGTCCTCCATCTGGCGGAGGAAGGTGCCTGCGTAGCCGCGCTCGGGGTGCGCGAGACGTTGCCGCGCGAGGATGAGCATGGTCAGCTCGGCGAGGTAGTCGCCGGTGAGGACGTCGAGTTGACCGCCGTCGAGCATCTCCCGAAAGGCCGAGAAACGGTCGCCGTAGAAGCCGGAGGCGTTGCCGATGCGCAGAACCGTGTCCACAGGCTCGGCAAGGCTACCCTGCCCGCCCCACGACCTGGCCGAAAGCGCCACGCGTGGTCAGGACGGTGGATCCACCCGCTTGAGGAACTCGTCGAAGAGCGGGACGGTGAACGCGGTGTCCCCGTGTGCGGGGCTGTAGATGATGCCCTTGGCGATGAGCGCGGCACGGCGTGGCGCGACCAACTCGACACGCACGCCGAGCGCCGCCGCGACGTCGCCGGAGCGGTGCGGCCCCGGCCCGAGCGACGCCATCGCGCCGAGGTACTCCCGTTCTCGAGGCGTGAGCCGGTCGAGCCGTACCAGGAAGAAGTTCTGGTCAAGCTGGTCTTGAACTCGCGGGGCCGCGCGCTCGACGTCATCAGCGGTGATCGGGCTCTGCGAGGCCGCATTCCAGACGTGGTAGCCCCACTCCTGGAGGAAGTACGGGTATCCGTGGGATCGCTCAACCATGATGTCGAGCGCGGCGTCGTCGATCAGGGCCCCACTCTCTTCGGCGGGGACGGCGAGCGCGGTCCGCGCGTCCTCGGCGCCGAGCGAACCGATCTCGGGAAAGTCGAACAGCCGCTCCGCGTAGGACTTTGCCTCTCCGACCAGGGCGCGCAACTGGGGGAGCCCCGCGCCGGTGAGGATCACCGGCAGGTTGCGCTGATTGGTCCGGTGGATCGCCACCACCAGCGCCGACAGCTCCTCAGCAGGCACGTACTGAAGCTCGTCGACTGCGAGCACGATGCCGGTTCCCCGGTCGCGGGCTGCCTCGCCGCACGCGACGAGCAGGTCGGTCACATCCTCGGCGAGGTTGCCGGAGTCGGCGACCCGCGCAGGGCCTCGACGTCGATGGACACCCGCGTCCCATCGGGGAGCTGGAGCGTGAAGGTTTTCAGCACCCGCAGCGCCCGGGTGACAGCCGTCGACACGACGTTGGTGCTGAGCGGCAGCAGGATGCGTCGAAGCCGCCCGGCGAGCAGCGACGGGAGGTGACCGTGCTCGGGAGCCTCGATCAGGCCGACCCGAAAGCCCTCCTGCTCGGCGATCTCGGCAAAGCGATTGAGGAGCACCGTCTTGCCGGCCCCGCGGAGGCCGATCATGAGGATGCTCTTGCCCGGCCTCCCGGCGACCGCTCGGCGGAAGGCAACGCCGAAGCGGTTGATGAGCTCGTCGCGACCGGTCAGGGCTGGGGGCGGCGTGCCGGCGCCGGGGCGATACGGATTGGCCAGCTCATCCATCGATTCAACCGAGTTTACCCCAGTTCAACGATGGATTACCAATCTTACTAAGCTTATAAAGCTTATGCTGCCGATGCCGAAAGGTTAGATAAATACGCCCTGGAATTGACCGAATCCGGGCAGTGCTCCGGAACCGGACACTGCGATCGTCGAAAGCTCGAGCGGAACTCAGGCTATGCGGCCGCCACCGCGGGCGCCCCATGCCGGTGTCGAACGCCGTCGAATCCGAGGATCGCGAGGGCTATCCAGACGAGGGCGAAGCCGCACAGCAGCGCGAACGAGGTGCTCTCCCGGAGGATCAGCACCCCGATGGCGAACTGCATGACCGGGGTGACGTACTGGAGCAAGCCCATCGTTGAGAGTGGGAGCCGGGATGCGGCACCTGCGAAGAACAGCAGCGGGAGCGCGGTCACCGGACCCGTCGAGATGAGCAGGAGGAGATGTCCGGGGTTCGCAGCGTGACCGACGAACGTTGCATGCCCGGCGAGCGCCAGGACAGCGAGCACGACCAGCGCGGGCACGCTGGTCACCGCTCCTTCGATGAACAGTCCTTCCGGCGGCGATGCGCGCACGCCCTTCTTGAGAAACCCGTAGGTGCCGAAGGTGCACGCCAAGGCGAGCGCGATCCATGGCGGTCGTCCGTAGTCGAAGCTCAGCACCAGCACCGCGATCACCCCAAGCCCCGCGGCGGCCCACTGCACCGGCCGGAGCCGCTCATGAAGGATGACGACGCCTAGTCCGATGGTCACGAGCGGGTTGATGAAGTAACCGAGGCTCGTCTCGATGACGTGGCCGTTGTTGACCCCCCAGATGTACACGCCCCAGTTGATCGCCACGGCGATGCCTGCAGCACACAGCCTCCCGATCGTCCCTCGATCCAGCCGGCGAATCCCGCCCAGCTGATGACGGACGCCGAGCAGGGCGGCGACGACGGCGAAGCAGAGGATGATGCGACACGCCAGGATCTCGAGCGGATTCGCCGGCTCCAGCAGTGGCCAGAACAGCGGGAAGAGGCCCCAGAGCACGTACGCGCTGAGCCCATAGACCAATCCCCCGGCATGCTGCTGCTGGGACTCGAGCTTCGTGTTGAGCACCGCGTCGCATGGTAGTCAGCGGACCGTCGCTATCGCCTCCCGTTGCGGCGGAGCGGTTTAGGCCGCGTCGTCCAAGCACCCCGCGTCTTCGCGAGGCACCACGTTCAGTAGATGAACGTCTCGACGCCGTTCAACGATCCGATGTGTCGCTGATCGACGACACCGAGACCGAGCATGTTGGCCTCATCGACCGTGAAGCTTCTCGGACCCTGCACGGCGACGACATATGCCACGTGTCCGAACTGGCTGTAGTTGCCACCTGGCGCAAAGACCACAAGGCTGCCGACGCGCGGGGTCCGGCCCTCGAGCCGCCCGGCCGCCGCGGCGGTGGCCGCCCACTCCCATGCGTTCCCGCTCCAGTACACGTTGCGCAGTGACGCGACGTACCACGTGCACTGTCCCCATGGATAGTCGTCAAACCGCGGCCCGAACGCGAATGGCCGGAGCGCGTTGCCGATGACATGGGAGGCCCCCGCTCCGGCCGCCGCCGCCGCAGCTGCAGCTGCCGCTTCCTGTTCCCGACGCACCTCCACGATCTTCGCGCGCACGCCCTGGAGTTGCGACAGCAGCGTGGCCGCCTTGCCCTTCAATGTCGACGCCTCCTGACGGTACGCGACCTCCTCGGTCTGTTGCTGTCCCGACAGGGTTTGGAGGCTGTCCACCAGCGTGTTGGCGTGCAACTGGTTGAGGACCTGTTGCTTCTGCAAGCGATCCAACTGGTCGCGCTTTCCCTGGATCTGAGTCACCAGTTGCTCGACGCGGGAGCTCACCTGGTTGGCGCTGGTGAGCGCGTCCATCGCATCGATGAAACTCTTGCTGTCCACGAGGATTGCGGTCACGGATCCGTCGTCGGTGAGCTCGTAGACATGCTTGAGGATCTGCGCAAGCTGCGCCTGGTCAGCCGTGTAGTCAGTGCGGACGATCTGCAGTTGCACGCTGGTGTTCGCCAGGTTCCTGTTCGCCTGATCGAGCTCGGTTTGTGCCTGTGCCAGTTTCGCCTGCGTGTTCGCAATGGCTTGCGCCGATGAGAGCGCATTGCTCAGAGCAGCCGAGCTGGCGCCGCTCAGCGAATCGATGGCGCGATTGAGCGCGCTGGCCTGCGCTGAAAGCGCCTGTATCTGCTGGGTGAACTGATCAGCGAGGACCCTGTCCTGGCTCAGCGGGGAGCCGGCCACCAGCAGTGCGATCGCGCCAGCAGAGGCGACGAGGGACACGCGGCGAGCGAGCAACAACTGCCTCCGTGAGATCGACGAGACCTGGGGTGAATGGAGGCCGACCGTAACAGGCATCCTCGGAACGGTCAACCCCATTCGACGCATTTGTCGATTGCACGTGACCCAATCGTGCGCGTGTCACTCCATACGTTCCATTCGCGTCGTGGCAGCGCGCTAAACTGGGTGTTGGCATGGAGATCTTTGGTGGCCATCTTCCCGAGCTGATCATCGTTCTGGTGGTGATCCTGATCATCTGGGGACCTGGCAAACTTCCGGATATCGGCGCAGCGGTGGGACGAGGCATTCGTGAGTTCCGGAAAGCTTCGGCCGAAACCCGCGACGCGATGCGCGCGGCGACGACTGAGGAACCGGCGGCCTCGACAGCGCCGGCACAATCGGCGGATACCGAAACGGCTCCCACCCCGACCTCGGGCGGGTCGTCAGGCCCCGGCGCGAGCTGACTGGCCGGCGACCGCGCGAAACGCCTCGTCTCGGGTCCGGTAGTCGTCGATCCGCAGGATGCGGCGGTTGCTGACGGTGAAGACCATGAAGATCTCGCCGTTGAGAAATGGGTTCTCCCGGAACCGCGGCCCGGCGAGGCCGACCACGACGCTGTCGCCGGCTGCGTGCAGCTCGAGTCGCTCGAGGCCGGAATCGCCGTTGTCGAACGAGCCGCGCACCCGTTCCACGACGGCCTCGCGCCCGTTGCAGACCAGCTCGGGCATCACCCCCTGATGGATGACCTCGGGGTCGAGGCCGGCCACGATGGCATTGAGGTCGTGCCTTCGCCGGGCATGAAAGTGGTCGAAGACAATCTCCATGGATGCATCGCTCATCGCCATCTCCTTGGGTGCGGCACGGTCGGTCGTCGACTAGTATCGAACACACCCATGCGGTTGCAAGCAAATAGAAAGGACGGACCCCTCACCATGGTGGGCGGATGAACGACGACCGCTGGGCGTTTCCCCCACAGCCACCGGCGTGGCCGCCCGCCCCATCGACAACGCCGCCGAGACGCACGTCGCGGACCCTCGCAGCCATCGCCGTGTTCCTCGCGACCGGCATCGTGGCCGCCGGCATCGGCGTCGGCGGTGTGCTCCTGCTGCGCCATGTGCAGTCGCAGTCGACCTCGAACCCGCCGACCGCGGCGCCCGGGACAAGCTCTGGCGCCGCCCAGGCGCGAGCGACCTTCCAGCAGGCATTGACCGCAACCGCGGCGTCGGCGGGGTTTCACTACGTCGCGGTTTCGACGGGCGGTGATGCTCAGACGATCGTCGGTGACGCCGGGCAGGCAAACGGTCGCCAAGCCATCACCTTCGTCTCGAACTTCGGCACCGAGCAGTTCACGCTCCTTCTCGTCAGCGGCACCGTGTACTTCCAGGGCAACACGCCGGCGGTCGAGGATCAGATCGGGGTGACCCCGGCGACCGCGGCCGCTGTGGCTGGGAAGTGGGTCTCGGTCAAGAGCGGCGACGGTCCGTACCACGTTATCCAGCCGGGCATCACGACTGGCAGCCAGGCGAGCGAACTGACGCTGACGCCCAGTCCCTCTCGACGGTGACGGCGGGCGGGGTATCGGCGAGGAGGATCTCCGGCATCATCCCGGCGACAGCCACCCTTCCGGCCGGATCAGCCTCGCTGATCGTCGCTTCCAGCTCCGATCTGCCGATCAGCTACACGTCGACAATCGCCACCCTTTCGTTCACCACCACGTTCAGCGGCTGGGGCAGCGCCCCGTCGGTGAGCGCCCCGGCGAGTGCGGTCGCATGGTCGACGCTGACGACAGCGGTCCCCGCCGGCGGGTACGGGAGCGGCGGGGTTCCGGGATCGGCCCCGACCCCAACCCCGACGCCTGGCGCGGTTTAGCTCGGACCGGTGACGTAGCGCTCGGCGAGCAGGTCTTCCAGGACGGCGCGCCCGATCTCGGATGCCTCATGGTCCTTGATCTCGTGAGGATTGAGGTCCGGGAAGAAATGCGCGGTCTCCGCCGGGTCCTCGTCGGTCAGCCAGCGGACGAATGCGTGGCCGAATTCAGCTGCCTTCTCGTCGGTCAAGTCGTCGATCTTTGCCATCTGCGCTCTCCTCGCTAGAAGCCGGCGGCGACGCGGGTGGCCGGTCGCAGAATTATCCCGCGTCACGATCGAGGCATGGCCGCCCCGGGGCAGGAGGGGAGAGACGCCCCAGCAGCGGCCATACCCGTCAGATCGTGGAGCTCGCGTGCGGCTCCGTCGTTCCCGGAGGCAGGTACGACGAAGTGAGTGGGGTTGGGAATGCACTCCGCCGTCTCCGAGAAGTTCAGCTTGAAGGAGGGCATCGATCGTGTCGGTCCGCAACCGCACACACATTCGGATGCCGCTGCGATTCCGCCGGCGATGCCCGGACGGCAGGACTTTGGACCGCGCGCGACAGTCACCAGCGCGCAGAGTGGTCGGATGGCAACGATCAAGTGGACCGCCGCTGAAATCCCCGACCTCAACGGCAAAACCGTCGTCGTGACCGGCGCATCGAGCGGTCTCGGTGTGCCGACAACCGTTGAGCTCGCGAAGGCCGGCGCCCGCGTGGTCCTCGCGGTGCGCAACGTGGCGAAGGGCGAGGAGGTCGCGCGTCGCCTGGGGGGTCAAACGGAGGTGCGACACCTGGAGCTCACCGACCTCGCGTCGATTCGCGCATTCGCGGCGGCGTGGGGCGGCCCGCTCGATGTGCTCATCAACAACGCGGGCATCATGATGGTGCCGTACGGTAAGACCGCAGACGGCTTCGAGCTCCAGATCGGCACCAACCACCTCGGTCACTTCGCCCTCACCAACCTGCTGCTGCCGCACATCACCGATCGAGTTGTGACCGTGTCCTCACGGCTCCATCGAGGTGGTCATGTCGACGTCGATGACCTCAACTGGGAGCGCCGGACGTACAACTCAAGTCAGGCGTATGGCGACTCGAAGCAGGCCAACCTGCTCTTCACGTTGGAGCTGCAGCGACAACGCCAGGCATCGGGAAGTGCCGTACGCGCCGTCTCCGCTCACCCCGGCGTCGCCAGCACCAATCTCGGGTCACATCTCCGCGGTTTTCGCGGCATGATGATGCACATCGGCATCAGCGTGATCGCGCAGGATCCCGAGCACGGGGCGCTGCCCACGCTCTACGCGGCAACGCAGGACATCCCCGGCAACACGTATGTCGGACCCGGTGGCCTCGGTCAGATGCGCGGCGCTCCCGTGGTGATGGCGCCCTCGAGGTCCTCGCAGGATCCGGATTTGGCGAAGCGGCTCTGGGCACGCAGCGCCGAGCTCACCGGCGTGGGCTCGCCGATGCTCACCCCTGCCTGAATCGCACCGAGCCGTCTCTCAGGTTGCGTCAGCGGGGGCAGTTCGTATAGTCGACGCTCGGCTCCAACCAAGCCACATGCGATCACCAGTTGAGGAGGCGAACGTGACCAGAGCAGCGCACCTCGTGGGGAGTCTCCCCGGCGATGATGCCGACGACGCGATGCGCCTCGCTCTCTCGAATCTTGGGCCGGCGCTGCAGACGCTCCCGGATGGCGAGACCGGCGACAGGCACAACTGGATCATCCACATCATTGAGGGGATGCGAACCCATCCCGACCTCGAGCTGAAGAAAGATGGCGGGTGGTCGGACTACGACGACATCCCGGTGTTTCGGGTCCGTCGCGGGCACAGGCTGCGCGGGGACTCGCTCGACTTCGGGCACGTCGCCAACTTCGAGGACAGCTGGCCGGCCTTCCAGCGACTGCGCGAGGAACGGCAGAACCCGTCGCTGGCGTTCCAGGTGGGTATTCCCGGCGACTTCGACATGGCCCTCTTCACGCTCGGTCCCACCGGCCCTTTTCGCAACCGCGCCGCCTTCCGCCAGGCGACGCTGCGCGAGATCCGTGAGATCCAACGCCGCGGCGGCAGCGACGTCGTGTTCCAGATCGAGATCCCCGCTGAGCTCGCATTCGTGGCACGCATGCCGGCGCCTCTCCGTCCGGCGATGGCGAGATTCCTGGCTCGCGGGATCGCACGCCTCGCGCGTCTGTCGCCACGTGGAGCGCGCTTTGGCATCCACCTGTGCCTCGGTGACATGAACCACCGAGCGCTGGCCACCATGCCCGACACGACCCCGGTGGTGCTCCTCGCCAATGCGATCATCAGGGCCTGGCCTGAGGGGCGTCCACTGGAATTCGTCCACGCTCCCTTCGCCGCCGCCGAGATCGAGCCACGGACTGACCCGGAGTGGTATGCGCCATTGCTCAAGCTCAAGCTCCCGGCGGCGACTCGCTTTGCGGCGGGATTCGTCCATGAGGACCAGGATCTCGAGGTGCAGCGACAGCTGCGCGGTCTGATCGAGGGCAATGTGGGTCGTGAGGTTGCTGTCTCGACCTCGTGCGGACTCGGGCGCCGGACGCGCCCGGGCGCGGTGGCCGCGCTCACGCGCACGGCAGCCCTCACCGCCGACTGACGCCGCGCGATCCCACGGGCACTGCAAACTCACGCTGCCTCGACCGCATTCAGCGGCGAGTAATCTTGCCTCGATGACATGCACCGCCTGCGGTGCCGCAAACCGGGTGGGCCGGCGCTTTTGCGGCCAATGTGGCGCCTCGCTGGATCGCCTATGCCCCTCGTGCGGGGTCGCGAACGATGAGGGCGAGCGTTTCTGTGGCGCGTGCGGAGGCCCGCTCGAGGCTCGGCCAACCGCCGCCGCACCAGTGGATTCGGCACCGAGCCGACCGGCGCCCACGGCCGCCGCCGGGGATCAGCCGGTCGCAGAACGGCGCCATGTCAGCATCCTGTTCGCGGATCTGGTGGGGTTCACGCTCCCTGTCGGACCAGCGCGATGCCGAGGATGTGCGAGAGCTCCTGAGCCGGTACTTCGCGACCGCTCGAACCATCATCGGTCGATACGGCGGCACCGTGGAGAAGTTCATCGGCGATGCCGTGATGGCCGTATGGGGTGCGTCGTCAATACAGGAGAACGACGCGGAACGCGCGGTGAGGGCCGCACTCGACCTCGTCGATGCAGTCGCTGTCTTCGGCGACCAGGTCGGTGCGCCGGGGCTTCGCGCTCGGGCTGGGGTGCTGACCGGCGAGGCCGCCGTGACGCTCGGGGTGAGCGGCGAGGGGAGCGTCGCCGGAGACCTGGTCAATACAGCGTCGCGGATCCAGTCGGCCGCCATGCCCGGGACCGTCTACGTTGGCGACGCGACACGAGTTGCCAGCGAAGCGGCAATCGTCTATGCGGACGAGGGCGAGCATCAGCTCAAAGGCAAGCCCGAGCCACTGCGTCTGTGGCGCGCGGAGCGGGTGGTGGCCGCAACCGGAGGTGCGCAGCGGCCGACCGGCCTCGAGCCGCCCTTCGTTGGGCGCGATCGCGAGCTTCGCCTCCTCAAGGAGCTGCTGCACAGCACCGGCGAAGAGCGCACGGCGCGTCTGATGTCGATCGTCGGTGTTGCCGGCGTCGGGAAGTCGCGGCTGGCCTGGGAATTTTTCAAGTACCTCGACGGCGTCACCGAGACGATCTGGTGGCACCGAGGCCGCTGTCTTGCCTATGGAGAGGGGGTTGCGTACTGGGCCCTGAACGAGATGGTGCGGATGCGTGCCGGCATCATCGAGAACGAACCTCCCGAAGCGGCGCGGGCCAAGCTTCGCAAGACCGTTGAGGAATTCGTGCCCGATGCCGAGGAGCGCCGCTGGGTCGAGCCCCGCCTCGCCAACCTCGTGGGCCTCGAGGAAGGCGCGGCCACCGACCCACGCGACCTCTACGCGGCATGGCGATTCTTCTTCGAGCGCCTTGCCACCCAGTACGTCACCGTCCTGGTCTTCGAAGACCTCCAGTGGGCCGACAGCGGGTTGCTGGACTTCATCGAGTATCTCCTGGAGTGGTCGCGATCGTCGCCGATCCTCGTGATCACGCTGGCGCGACCCGACCTCAGCGATCGCCGCCCGGGCTGGGGAACCGGCAAGCGCGGGCTCTCATCGCTCTACCTCGACCCGCTGGGCTCGGATGCCATGAGTCAGCTCCTCGATGGGCTCGTTCCCGGCCTCCCCGTCGAGCTGAGCGCGCGCATCCGCGATCGTGCCGCCGGCATCCCCCTCTACGCCGTCGAGACCGTGCGCATGCTGCTCGATCGCGGGCTCGTGGTTGAGGAGGATGGCCGATTCCGCGCCAACGGCTCGCTCGACGCTCTTGAAGTTCCCGAGAGCCTGCACGCACTGATCGCCGCGCGGCTGGACAGCCTCGAGGCCATCGAGCGGCAGCTGCTCCAGGACGCCGCGGTACTGGGGAAATCCTTCACCGCCCACGCGATCACCGCCATTTCCGGTGTCGAGGCGCGCGACGTGGTGCGCGTGCTCAGCAGCCTTGTCAACAAGGACATTCTCGCCATCCAATCGGACCCGCGGTCGCCGGAACGCGGCCAGTACGTCTTCGTCCAGGACCTCGTACGGAGTGTCGCGTACGGCACCCTGGCGAGACGCGATCGCAAGCTGCGTCACGTGGCGGCTGCGACGTATCTGGAGAGTTCGTGGTCCGAAGAAGAGGAGGTGGCCGAGGTGGTTGCCTCGCATCTGGTCGAGGCGCATGCCGCCGAGCCCGACGCCGATGACGCGGCAGAGATTCGGGATCGAGCCAGGGCCGCGCTGGTGCGGGCCGGAGACCACGCGGTCGCACTCGCCGCGGCGGATTCAGCGCAGGCATATTTCGAGCGCGCGCTGACCCTTGGCGGTGATGAGCAATCACAGGCCGACCTGCACGCGCGCGCAGGGCTGGCGGCCCAGCGACGAGCGCGCCCAACCGCCGCCAGGCAGCACTTCGAGAGTGCGTGCGCGCTCTATGAGAGGTTGGGTCAGACGAGCGCGAGCGCTCGGTACCTTGCCCGCCTTGCTCGAGTTCGACCACCTGGAAGGAAAGCGCGGGGTCGGCGTCGAGAAATTGCGTCAGGCAGTGGCGATGCTGGAGAAGCCGGATGGGGACGACCCGGATCGTGAAGCCCAACTGGCGTTGGTCAGCGGACAGCTGGGATCGATGCTGTACTTCAGTGGCGACCTGGACGAGGCGCTCGGCGCCGCCGAACGCGCGCTGCAGATCGCGGAGATGGTCGATGTCCCAGACGCGTTCGTGATGGCACTCAACACGCGCGCCAATATCCTCGCTTCCCGGGGCAGGCGGGACGAGGCAGTGCTGCTGCTGGAGGGAGCTCTACGATTTGCCACTACCCGGACTGTCGACGCCGACCACTTGCAGACCATCCAGGTGAACCTCGCGTCAGCGCTGGAAGAGGCCGACCGGCTCGAGGCTTGCCTCGAGCACTATCAGCAGAGCGAGGCTCTCGCGCGCAGGTTGGGTGATCGTGTCGGTGCAGTGTTTGCACGCCTCACGCGTGCCAACGCGCTCCTCGAGCTCGGACGCTGGGACGAATACGCGGACCTCTATCGCGAGCATGTGGAGAATGACGCACCCGAACTGACCGCAGATCTCACCCTGTCCAACCTGGTCACCGGGGTGGTCTGGCTGCAGCTGCGGCGCGGGGATGTCGAGGGTGCGCGCGCCGTCCTCGCGAAGTCAGTCGATTACGTCCTCAGCGGCGTTGAGCAGCGCGGGATTCTCGATGCGGCGCGCGCGGCCATGGCATCGGCAGAGGGCCGTGCAGCTGATGCGTTGACAACAGCCGAAAGCGGTCTGCACGCTTGCCTCGAGCAGTCCTTTCCCGTGGTCGCGTGTCTCAACCTTGTCGAGGCGGTGGACGCCGCGTTCACGCTCAGGCGCGACGAAAAGGTGGTGGAGCTCATCGACGCGGTGCGCGCGCACTACCGCCCCGGACGCCAGCCGGCCATCGACGCGCACATCCATCGCTGGCGAGCTGTGCTTGCGGGACGTCGAGGCGATGATGTCGAGGCTGCAGATCAATTCGCCATGGCCCTCGAGGCGTTTGCGGAGTTGACCCGTCCCTTCTGGCTGGCGGTCACGCAGCTCGAGTTTGCCATGTGGCTCCTCCGCAACGAGCGCGACAGCGAGGCCGCCGAATTGTTGGTTGGCGCCCGATCGGCTTTCGCGCAACTGGGCGCCGAACCGTGGATCGAACGAGTTGATGCGGCGGTTCGGGCCAGGGGCGCCGTGGCGAGGCCTGCGGTATGAGAGACAAGCCGGCTGATTAGTGCACGCGGCGGGCGTCCGGATCACGTCGTCGCGATGTGCAGGAGCTGATTCCCCAGGCTGGCCACCAACCACAGCCCCTCCGCACCGGGGATGAGGAGGTTCGGGTCGCCGGTGGTGGGCGGGGAGGGGAGCATGGAGCGCGACGGTGCCGCCCGTCCCGTGACCGGGTCGAGCGACGTCAGGAACGACCGATTCAACGCGTCATCGGAGTAGGCGATCCAGATGCGCCCGCCGAGCGACGCCACAGCCACGGGATACGGTCCCTCCCACAGGTGTGCGACAGCGCCATCGGCGGTGGCGATGCGTGCGACCGAGACATTCCCGTCACCCGCTGCGCCGATGAGAAAGAGGGAGTTGGCGTCGCACGCCATCGACGCCTCGTAGTCGTTGGGAATCGTCGCAATCATGCGGACGGAACCGCCGGTCGTCGGGAGCTCGTAAATCGTGACGTTCGAGCTCGAGGTGAGCAGGCTGGTCAGCGCCACGAACGCCTGGTTGGCGCAGACGGCGACTGCAACCTCGGGTGAAAGTGTCGAGAGCGGGACGTTCAGGGTTCCGGGAAGCGTGGCGACCGCGACGGCGCGACCCCCGGCCAGCAAGCTGATAGCCGATTGCTGTGCCGGGTCTGCAGCGATCACCAACGCGGACGTTCCATTGGCGACCAGACCTCGCGGGTCGAACACGGGGTACACGTGTACCAGGGCACCGGTGGTGATGTCGAACTGCTCGACCGTGTTCTGCTCAGGTGCGGTCCAGGGTCGACTTGCGACGCCGTTTGCCACCCACACGAAATCGCCGCCTGCGGCAACGGCTACCGGGTGGCCGCCGACGGCCCAGCTCTGGGTTGCACGTGCCGTCGTCGCATCGACTCGCACGAGGACGCCCGCGCCCCCATCTTCGATTGCGTCAGTCGCGATCCAGACGGCACCAGGGCTGACCGACATGGCGGCGGCCTGGCGTGGAGCGAGGTTCAGCCGTGCGGTGACGTCGAGTGGGATGGTGGTCTGCGGGGTGGGCGTGGGCACGGCGTTGACGGTGGGGTTCGGCGACGCGGTGGGCGAGGTGCCCGCCGCCGGTCGAATCGCGGCGAGGAGCAGCCCGATGACGACGATGGTCGAGGCTGCTCCGGCCAGCAGGACGACGGACCGGGATCTCGAGTTCAACCTCATCCAGAGCCCCATCGCGGTTCCGATGCTATCCCCGGCCGGTGCACCGCCGCCGCCCTCATGGCCGCTGCCCATCGCCTTGTGCAGAACAAATCATTGGTGTTTTGCTATTAGCTAGTGGTTGGTATATCATCGGTGCATGACTAAGGTTAGTACCGAAGCTGAGATCAAGAGCGCCGGCAAGTCCCAGCCGAAGGCGGACAAGCAAACGCTTCCGCTGCTCGAGTACCTCGCGCGCGTCGGGCGTCGTGCCGTTGACGCAACGCTCGCGCCAGGAGGGCTTCGCACCCGCCACCTGATCGCGCTCCGGCTGTTGAGCGAATTCGGGCCTGCCGGCCAGCAGGGGCTTGCCGAATCGCTGAGCCTGGATCCCACCAATGTGGTCGGGCTGCTCAACGAGCTCGAGGAGCGGGAACTAATCACGCGTCGCCGCGACCCGGCCGACCGCCGCCGGCACATCGTCGCCTTGTCGCGCCGAGGCGAGGACGAGCTCTGCCTCGCCTATGCACGGCTGCGCCTCGTCGAGGATGGTTTGTTCAGTGCCCTGAGCTCGGTGGAGCGGGAGGTGCTGTACGACCTCCTGGTGCGTGCGGCAGGGGTCACGTCGCCGCCATGTGACGCGACCGAGGAAGCACGCTGATGCCCCAGTTGACTCCGGAACGCGAGGGACGGGAGGTGAACCCCGAGGACATCGAGTTCGGATTGGATACATTCGTGTATGCGAGCGTCGACGAATCCGGTCGAGCAGTCGACGGTGACGTCGTCATCCGGAACACCGTCGACGAGGCAGTTCTGGCCGATGCCGTCGGGATCGACTCCTTCAACATCGCCGAGCACTACCGCCCGGAGATGATGGACTCCGCCGCGCACGTGATGCTGGCGGCGATTGCGGGCCGCACCGAGCACATTCGGCTCGGCACCGCGGTAACCGTCCTGAGCACCCAGGACCCGGTGCGCGTGTACACCAACTTCGCCACCCTCGATGCGGTGTCGAATGGTCGCGCGCAGCTCATCGTGGGGCGAGGATCGCTCACCGAGTCCTTTCCGTTGTTCGGATTCGACCTCGCCGATTACGAGGAGCTCTTCGAAGAAAAGCTCGATCTGCTCACCCGGCTCTTGCGAGACCAGCCCGTGACCTGGTCCGGCACCTTTCGTCCGCCGCTCACCAATCAGTACCTCAGTCCGCCGCTCCCCAAGGGCCATGTGCCCACATGGGTTGGAGTCGGTGGCAGTCCGCAGTCAGTGATTCGTGCCGCTCGGTACGGTTTGCCACTGATGCTGGCCGTGATCGGTGGACCTGCGCGGCGATTCGCTCCGCTGGTCGACCTGTACAAGCGAGCGCTCGATGCGTACGGTCACGCGCCGCTGCCGATCGGCATGCATTCGCACGGATTCGTGGCCAGGACCGACGAGGAGGCCGTTGCGACTCAGTGGCCGTACTGGGCTGAGATCTTCGAGAGCGCCGCAGCCGAGCGCGGATGGGCGCGCCCGACGATGGAGCGATTCCAGGCCGAGATCGCAGACGGGTCGCTCTACCTTGGATCGCCGGAAACCGTGGCGACCAAGATTGCGTCGGTGATTCGGATGCTCGGGCTCAGCAGATTCGACTGGGCGTATGCGACCGGCCGGGTGCCTCACGAGCAGCGAATGGCGACGATCGAACTCTACGGGCGCGAGGTGATTCCGCGCGTGAGAGAGCTGCTCTCGGAGCCGGCCGCGCAACCCGATTCGGCGAGTGAGCAGGAGCCCGCGAATGTCGGAGCCGCGCGTGCCTAACGGCGCCGTCGACCGCCGTCTGGGCATCATCGGTGCTGGGAAGATGGGTACGACAGTCGCTCGCGCGGCCATGGCCGCCGGTTACGACGTCTCCCTCTCGGGTTCGGGGCAACCCGACCGCATCGCGCTGATCGTTGACGTGCTCGCTCCCGGCGCTCACGCGGTCACGACCGACGAGGTGGTCGGCGTTGCCGGCCTCATCGTTCTGGCCGTTCCGATGCACCGCTTTCGCGAGCTGTCGCCAGACCTGTTCGCCGGGAGGATCGTCGTTGATGCGATGAACTACTGGGAGGACATCGACGGCGTCGACAAGGAGCTCGCCACGGCACCGAGCGGCACAAGTGTCGTCGTGCAGCAACGGTTTCCGTCAGCGCGGGTGGTGAAGAGTCTCAACCAACTCGGCTACTACGACTTTGAGGAGAGCCGGCGCGCGCCCGGTGTGCCGGGCCGTATCGCGATGGCCGCCGCCGGCGACGACCGCGCTGCGGTCGCCGCTGTTTTGCAACTCGTCGACCGGCTCGGGTTTGACGCCGTCGACGCCGGACGGCTCGAAGCAGGGCTGGCGCTGCAGCCTGACGGTCCTGTGTTCGGTGTCCGTCACGCAGCCGGCGAGCTGTCCGAGCTTCTCTGGGCTGAGGCGTCGTCGGCGTAGCCGGCGAGCTGAGCAACTCGTCAGAGCGTCAGTGGCGAAAGCTCGAACCCTCAGAAGGTCCGGGGCCTCACCTGCTCGAGCCGCGACCCTATTCGGCGGCGAGTACTCTTGCCCGGATGAGAAATACCGCGTGCGAGGCGAGGCCGACCGCATGAGCTGCCCGACATGCGGCACCGAGAATCGCCCGGGCGCCCGCTTCTGCGTCCAGTGTGGCTCGCCGTTGACCAGGGCATGTGCGTCCTGCGGAGCGGCGTACAGCGAGGGTGAGCGCTTTTGCGCCGAGTGCGGGTCCGCGCTGACGATCGGAGCGCCGCTGGCTCGCCCTGCTGCCCTGCCGAACCAGATCGATGCGACCGCTCGCAGCACCGAACGCCGGCACGTGACAGTGCTCTTCGCGGACCTGGTCGGCTTCACGCCGCTGTCCCAGCAGCGCGACGCGGAGGACGTGCGCGCACTGCTGAGCACGTATTTCGACACGGCTCGCACGATCATCGCCCGCTACGGCGGAGAGGTCGAGAAGTTCATCGGTGACGCGGTCATGGCCGTGTGGGGGGTGCCGACCAGCAGGGAGAACGATGCCGAGCGCGCGGTGCGCGCGGCGCTCGAGCTGGTCGATGCCGTCGCCGCCTTCGGCGAAGAGGTGGGAGCGCTCGGACTCCAGGCCCGTGCCGGGCTGATGACCGGCGAGGTTGCTGTCAACCTCGGGGCGACCGGGGAGGGAATGGTCGCGGGTGACCTCGTGAACACCGCCTCACGCGTGCAGGCCGCTGCAGAGCCAGGGACCGTGTACGTCGGAGACGGTACCCGGGTGGCGACCGAGGCGGCGATCGTGTACGAGGACACCGGTGTGCACGGGCTCAAGGGCAAGCTGGAGCCGGAGCGGCTCTGGCGCGCGCAGCGTGTCGTCGCGGCGGCAGGCGGAGCGCTCCGGCCGACGGGGTTGGAACCGCCCTTCGTCGGACGCGACCGCGAGCTACGCCTGCTCAAGGAGTTCCTGCACGCGACCGGCGAGGAGCGGACAGCGCGCCTGCTCTCGATCGTCGGCCTCGCCGGCGTCGGGAAATCGCGCCTGGGGTGGGAGTTCTTCAAATACGTGGACGGGGTCACCGAGCAGATCTGGTGGCATCGTGGCCGTTGCCTCGCCTACGGGGATGGCGTCGCCTACTGGGCGCTCAGCGAGATGGTGCGAATGCGCGCCGGCATCCTCGAGAACGAGCCTCCGGATGCCGCGCGTGAAAAGTTGCGGCGTACCGTCGAGGAGTTCGTCGAGTCCGGTGAGGAGCGGCGTTGGGTGGAACCACGACTCGCGCACCTCGTCGGTCTCGAGGAACGCGTTGCCACTGATCCCCGCGACCTGTACGCAGCGTGGCGATTCTTCTTCGAGCGGCTCGCCGCGCAGAACCTCACAGTGCTGGTATTCGAGGACCTGCAATGGGCGGACGGCGGCCTGCTCGATTTCATCGAGTACCTGCTGGAGTGGTCGCGCAACTCGCCGATCCTGGTGGTCACGCTGGCGCGTCCCGAGATGGCGGATCGTCGCGCCGGGTGGGGCACAGGCAAGCGTGGATTCACGTCGCTGTCACTCGATCCTCTGCCGCCCGAGGCGATGGCGCAATTGCTCGCGGGCATGGCCCCGGGCCTGCCCGACGATCTGAGCGCGCGAATCCTGGATCGTGCGGCGGGCGTCCCGCTCTATGCCGTTGAGACGGTGCGGATGCTGATCGACCGTGGATTGCTCGTTGCTCAGGACGGCACCTTCCACGTCGAGGGTTCGCTCGACGCACTCGAGGTTCCGGAGACGCTACACGCGTTGATTGCAGCACGGCTCGACAGCATTGGTGGCTCCGAGCGGCAGTTGCTCCAGGATGCGGCGGTCCTTGGCAAGTCCTTCACGGCAGCAGGCTTGCGCGCCATCACGCAACTCCCGGCGGACTCGGTGGAACGGTGCCTGTCGACGCTGGTCAACAAGGATCTCCTGGCGATCCAGTCAGACCCGCGGTCACCGGAACGAGGCCAATACGTTTTCGTCCAGGATCTCGTTCGGAGCGTGGCGTATGGGACGTTGACGCGACGCGATCGCAAAATGCGTCACCTGAGTGCCGCGTCGTATCTCGAAAGCTCATGGACCGAGGAGGAAGGCGTCGCCGAAGTCATCGCGTCGCATTTGCTCGAGGCGTTCGAGGCCGACCCGGAGGCGCCCGACGCGGCCGGGCTCCGGCAGCGCGCCTGCGATGCCCTGGTCCGCGCTGGAGACCACGCCGCCTCGCTCGCGGCGGCCGCATCAGCGGAGCACTACTACGATCGAGCGCTCCAGCTCGCCGACCCCGCGGATCGGGCGACCTTGCACACGCGGGCCGGCCAGATGGCCTGGCAGCAGCTGCACACCGCCAGTGCACGAAGGCATCTCGATGAAGCCGTAGCGTTGCACACGTCGGAGGGGCGGATCGGTGCGGCCGCGCGGACATCGGTGACGCTTGCGGCCATCGACGCACACGAAGTCAAGAGCGAGCAGGCGGCGGTTCGCATGGAGCGCGCATTCGCCGAGCTCAGCGCCGTGGAGTCGGTCGCCGCTGAGCACGAGGCAGATCTCGCCGTGGTGGCAGCGGAGTTGGCACGCCGGCTTGTTCTGGCCCGCCGGAGTCTCGATGTCGCGCTCGAGCGCGTCGAGCTCGCTCTGGATACGGCGGAGCGGCACGGATACTCCGAGGTGTTCTGTGAGGCCATCAACACCAAGGGCGTTCTCCTCGGACTTCGCGGACGGCGGGAGGAGGGACGAGCGCTTCTCGGTTGCGCCCTGGAACATGCCCTCGGGTCGGACAACCACCGTGCAGCGCTCCGCGCCTATAACAACATCGCCGCGGATCTGCAGGCATTGAACCCTGCGCAGGCGTATACGTACACGGAGAAGGGGATTGCCCTCGCACGGCTCCTTGGCCGACGACGCGAGGAGATCATGTTCACGATCGGTCAGCTCCCCGTGCAAGTCGATCTCGGTCATTGGGATGCTGCCATGTCCGTGGTCGCGGATGTCCTCGACTCGACGGATGTCGAGGTGACGGATTCACTCCTCGGCGCGGAGCTCACCTATGGAGCGTGGGTCCATGTCTGGCGAGGTGACCTGAGCAAGGCTCAACCTCTCGTCAAGCGACTCACCGAACTCTGTGCTCAAGCCGGCCCTGAATACAAACTCATGCACGATGCGGCTCGATGCGCTGTTCTCAGAGCGGAGGGCCGTGACCGGGAGGCACTCGACATCCTCGGTGCCCATATACGAGGGATTGACGACCTCCTGGAATACAGCGACTCGTCGCGTTGGGCATTTGTCGAGAGCGTGGAGGCCGCGTTTGCAGTCGGCGATCTCCACGCGGTTCGTCAGCAGCTTGCAAGTGCAGTGACAGGTTTCTCGTCGACACAATTCCCGCTCCTCCAGGCGCACGCGTTGCGTTTCCGTGCGCGCCTGGAAGCACGCGAGGGACGGGACGCCGATGTTGCGCGCACGTCGCTCGCTGCACTTGCGATGTTCGAGCAGCGCCAGATGCCCTTCTGGGCCGCGATCACGCGGTTGGAACTGGGCGAGTGGATGCTCCAGCGCGGACGTCGCGATGAGGCTCAGGCTCTCCTTGGCCCTGCACGGGCGGCATTCGTCGAACTCGAGGCCAAGCCGTGGATTGAGCGAGTCGACACCGCGCCACAGGATTCCGGCGCGGCCGCCGTCGATCGGCGCGAGGCGTCGTCGGCATAGCCGGCACCGATAACCGCGCATCGCGCAGAGTCGCCCTGTGCAGATCGGCGTTGTCTACCCGCAGACCGAGCTCGGGGGAGACCCGGCCGCCGTTCGGCGGATTGGGACAGCGGTCGAGGAGCTCGGGTACAGCCACCTCCTCGCCTACGACCACGTCCTCGGAGCGGTGCACGCTGATCGCACGCCCCCACTCACCGGCCCGTACACCGAGCGCGACCCATTCCACGACCCGCTCGTCATGTTTGCGTTTCTGGCCGGCATCACCACGCGCATCGGATTCACCACCGGGGTCCTGATCCTTCCCCAGCGCCAGACCGCCTTGGTTGCGCGACAGGCCGCCGATGTCGACCTGCTCTCCGGCGGCCGATTGCGACTCGGCGTCGGCATCGGTTGGAACCCGGTTGAGTACGACGCGCTCGGGCAGGACTTTCACACGCGCGGCTCCCGCCAGGAGGAGCAGATCGAGCTGCTGCGGCAACTGTTCACGGAGCCGGTGGTCGACTTCTCCGGTCGCTTCGACCACGTTGATCGTGCAGCGCTCGTGCCGAAGCCGGCTCGGTCGATTCCAATCTGGCTCGGCGGATCAAGCGATGCGGCGTTCGAGCGTGCCGCCCGTCTCGCGGACGGCTTCATCTTCATCGGTGGTGACATCGACCGCAGCATCGATGCGTGGCAACGACTGCGCGATCGCGTGGGTCGTGCGGGCAGGTCGGTGGAGGACTTCGGCGGGGAATACGTCGTGCGTCCTCGTAGTGGCGTTGACGGCCTCAGGGCGGACGTCGAGGCCTGGCGTGGGGCGGGTGGGAGTCATATGTCCGTGAACACGATGGGCATGGGTCTCGACTCCCTCGATGCCCACCTGGACGTTCTGGCGAAGATGGCTAAGGGCCTGGGTTTGGCGTGACCACGGTGCCGGCGGTCTCAGTCGAAGTCGACGTTCCCGAATGCTGTCGTAGCCGTGTCATCTTCGCGGTCCTGCCACCCGAGGCGGGCGGCGTCACGCGGCGGCCGGAGCGCATCCGGCCTTCTCTCAAACAGGTTGAAACGCTCGTCGCTGAGCGCCCAGATGCCAACAATCGTCCTTAGCGGCATCAGGCGCACCCCATCCCCGATGGCCCGGATCGACGCAAGAACGTGATCCTCGAAACCTGGGATCACGGACCAGCCGGCCAGGTGCTTTCCACTCGCCACCGCAGCGGCGATGGATCCGATCGATCGCTCCTCGCAACGCCCCAGGTGCACGCCCTGGCGCTGGTTACCCCGCCGAACGACCAGCTGCAACCACAATCCTCGTCGGCGCATGGAAAGTCGGGAAGGCTCAACAGCTCGCCGTCGATGGTCCAGCAGAAATCGGCGCGGCGAAGCTCGGCTGAGGGCGCGGCCGGGACGGTACGGGGCCGACTGACGATCACCTTCTGAGTTGCGCACGACATACACAGAATTGTAGCAGTCCAGGTGCCGAGGCGCGCTGGCAGCAGGGGCATGACGACGAGCCGCGACGTGGGGCTTGACGCGCCGCTAGTCAGTGGTACTATGTACCAGTAGTCAGTAGCGCTGAGTAGTTCGGGAGGTACCGTGGGCAAGCAGATGACGGAGATGCTCAAGGGCACCCTCGAGGGCATCGTCCTCGCGATCCTGTCCGTGCGTTCCGCGTACGGCTACGAGATCACGGCACGGTTGCGGGAGCAGGGCTTCTCCGACATCGCCGAGGGCACCGTCTACGCCCTGCTCGTCAGATTCGAGCAGAAGGGCTTCGTCGACGTGGAGAAAACCCCGTCGGAGAAGGGGCCGCCGCGCAAGGTGTTTTCGCTCAACGCGCGGGGACGGGAATACCTCGACGAGTTCTGGAGGACGTGGAGCTTCCTCGCGGAACAACTCGAACAGCTCCATGAAGGAGGCAAGTGACGATGTCCGATATTGACAAGGGCGGCTTCATCTCGAAGGTGATCGGTGAGAAGCGGCAATGGCGGCAGCACAAGGCGCGTACGCGACAGCTTCCCGCGGGCTATCGCACGGCGGTCGAGGCCCTGGAGCGCTACTTGATGTACGCCGGGCCGGGCGGCGACGGCGCCGCCGCGGCTGCGATGTTCGAGGACCTCCTCGATCTGTTCGAGCAGAGTGCGGCGAACCACACTCCCATCCGCGAGATTGTTGGCGAAGACCCGGTGGAGTTCCTCGAGACGTTCGTTCGAAACTACCCGAACGGGCAGTGGAGAACCCGAGAGCGAGACCGGCTGATCAGCGCCATCGAGCGCGCCGAGGGAGAGACCACCGGGGCCGAAGGGCCATCGCGATGACGACACAGGCTGTTCAGGCGATCCACGTGCAGGGCCTTACGAAGTCGTACAGGACGCTCGAGGTGCTACGCGGCGTGGACTTCGACGTGGCGCGGGGCAGGATATTCGCCCTGCTCGGCTCGAACGGGGCCGGAAAGACCACCATCGTGAAGATCCTGTCCACGCTGCTCAAGGCCGACACGGGGGCTGCCAGCGTCAACGGCTTCGATGTCGCCGCGCAGGCTGCGGATGTGCGCGAGTCCATCAGTCTCACCGGACAGTTCGCCGCCGTCGACGAAATCCTCAGCGGGCGGGAGAACCTGGTGCTGATCGCACGGTTGCGACATCTCAAGGACCCGGGCGCGATCGCGGATGCCCTGCTCGATCGTTTCTCGCTGACCGAAGCGGCCGCGCGGAAGGTGTCGACATATTCAGGTGGCATGCGTCGCCGTCTCGACATCGCCATGAGCCTCATCGGGAGTCCGCCGGTCATCTTCCTTGACGAGCCGACCGCCGGGCTCGACCCCGAGGCGCGCATCGAGGTGTGGCAGGCGGTCAGGGAACTCGCCGCGCAGGGAACGACCGTGCTGCTCACGACGCAGTACCTGGACGAGGCCGAACAACTCGCAGACCGTATCGCGATCCTCCATGAGGGTCGGATCATCGTGAACGGCACCCTTGCAGAGCTCAAGCAGCTGCTCCCGCCCGCCAAGGTCGAATACATCGAGAAGCAGCCGACCCTCGAGGACGTCTTCTTCGCAATCGTCGGTGACAAGGGCAGGGCGGCGGCGCAGGCAATGACTGCAGCGTCGCCACGAACGAACGAGGAACAGCCATGACCAGTTACTTCTTCGGCGATACCACCGTCCTGCTGGGGCGATCCCTCCGCCACATCACGCGCAGCCTGGACACCATCATCACGACCACGATCATGCCGATCGGCTTCATGCTGCTCTTCGTCTACGTGTTGGGCGGAGCGATCAGGTCAGGGTCGGGTGCGTATGTGGACTACCTGCTGCCGGGCATCCTGATCATCACGATTGCGTCAGGCATCTCCTACACCGCATTCAGGCTCTTCCTGGATATGAAGAGCGGCATCTTCGAGCGATTCCAGTCGATGCCGATCGCACGATCGTCCGTGCTCTGGGCGCACGTGTTGACATCGCTGGTCGCCAATCTGATATCGATTGTGGTGGTCGTTCTTGTCGCACTCCTCATGGGTTTCCGCTCGGGGGCGGGAGTGCCGGCGTGGCTCGCGGTCGCCGGCATCCTCGTCCTGTTCACACTGGCATTGACGTGGATCGCCGTTATCCCTGGGCTCTCCGCGAAGTCAGCGGACGGCGCCAGCGCGTTCGCCTATCCGCTCATCTTCCTGCCGTTCATCAGCTCGGCGTTCGTGCCCACCAAAACCATGCCCGGCCCGGTACGCGCTTTCGCCGAGCACCAGCCGGTCACCGCCATCGTCAATACGATTCGCGACCTGTTCACAGGACAACCGATCGGCACCGACATCTGGATCGCCATGGCCTGGTGTGTCGGGATCCTCATCGTTGCGTACGGCTTCTCCATGGTCATCTACCGTCGCAAGATCTCCTAGGACAGCGTCACGGGAAGCGTCGGGGCGGCCGCGGCCGCACGTCTCCAACGCGGGCCGGCTGGCGCTTGACTTGTTACCATCTGGTAATATAACCTCTCGGTAATGGATACCAAAGACCAGCTGAGCCGCGCCTTCGCGGCCCTCGCCGACCCCACCCGCCGCGCGATCCTCGAGCGCCTCGTGGCCGGAGAGGCTGGGGTGGTCGAGCTCGCGGATGCGTCGACGCTGACGCAGCCCGCGATCACCAAGCACCTCAAGGTGCTGGAGCGGGCCGGCCTCATCGGCCGGGCACGCGACGGCCAGCGCCGCCCCGCACGACTGCAGCTCGACGGCCTGCTCGTCGTGGACGACTGGCTCCGCCGCGCGCATGTCGAATGGTCCGACCGCCTCGACCGTCTCGAGGCCCACCTTGCCGTCCAAAAAACCACAGAGTCAGCAACCACAAAGGAGGCCCCCGATGCCTGAGACCCGTACCGCCGTTGACGTCCTTTCGGCGACCCCAACCAAGCAGCTCGTCATCGAGCGCACGCTCAAGGCCTCGCCCGAGCGGGTGTTCGACGCCTTCACCGATCCGGACCAGCTCCAGCAGTGGTGGTGGCCCAACGGCTTCACCTGCCCCGCCGCAGAGGTGGATCTTCGTGTCGGTGGGACCTACCGGCTCGCCATGGAGTGGCCGGACTTTATCCCCACAGAGGGCCATTTCTCCCACTACATGGGTGGTGAGTATTACGAGATCGATCGTCCGAATCGTCTGGTCATGAGCGGCCGGGCGGTCAACGACGAACAGGGCGAACTCTTCGCAACACTCATTGAGGTAACCCTTGAGGCTCGCGATGGGGGAACCGCGCTCACCATGCGCCAGTCCTACTTCGAGCCGATGCCGCCCGCCGAAGCGTTGGCTGGTGCCGAGCAGGGCTGGTCCGAGCAGCTCGACAAGCTCGAGCGGCTCCTCGCGGGCTGACCCAGAACGTGGACATGAAGACGCACACCCTTGATACCGGCGAGGCCGACATCGTGTACGACGTCCAGGGCCCGTCGCCCACCGCCGACGGACGCCCGGCGCTGTTCATGATCGGGCAGCCGATGGACGCCAGCGGCTTCCGCACGCTGGCGTCGTACTTCCCCGACCGCACCGTGATCACCTATGACCCGCGCGGTCTCGGCCGCAGCACCCGCAAAGACGGTCGGGTGGACAACGCACCCACTGTCCAGGCGGGCGATGTGCACGCCGTCATCCGGAGTCTCGACACCGGCCCGGTCGAGATGTTCGCGAGCAGTGGCGGTGCGGTCACCGCGCTCGCGCTCGTGACGGCATATCCGGACGATGTCACCGTCCTGGTGGCGCATGAGCCGCCGCTCGTGCCTGTGCTTCCCGATGCGGGACGCCGCCGAACGCGCGATGGCCCAATTTCGGGACGCGTACGCGGCAAGGGATGGGGTGCCGGAATGGCGGCGTTCATCGCCATGACGTCGTGGCACGGAGAGTTCACCGAGGAATACTTCGCCCAACCAATACCGGATCCCGCCCAGTTCGGGATGCCGGCCGAGGACGACGGTTCCCGTGACAACCCAATGCTCTCACGACCGTTCTTCTGCGGTCACCAGCTATCGCCCCGACGTCGAGGCGCTGGTCGCGGCACCGACACGCATCGTGATCGCTGTGGGCGAAGAGTCCGCGGGAACATTCACCGGACGCGCAGCGGTGGCCATGCAGCCGCAATTGCTGGGTCAGGAGGCGACGGTCTTCCCAGCCATCACGGGGGCTTCGTCGGGGGGCGAATTCGGATACGCTGGCCAGCCTGAAGCGTTCGCGCGCAAGCTACGTGAGATTCTCGATGACGGCCGCGAGCGGCATCCCAACGGTGCTGTTACCGCCAACTAAGGAAGGAACACGACGATGGCAGAGCTCCTCATCGACTTCATCACCTCTCTCGATGGCTACGCGGCCGCCGACGGCTGGCCCGGCTGGTGGGGCCTCCAAGGACCCGAGTACCTCGCGTGGCTGGGCGAGCAGCCCGAAGGGGATTACACGGTGCTGATGGGCGCAACCACGTACCGCGTCATGTCGACGCTCGCCGGACAGGGCGAGCCCGGCACCGGTGCCCTGGCGGGCTTGTCGAAGGTCGTCTTCTCGACCACCTTGAGCGAGCCACTTTCCTGGCCGAACACGCAACTGGTGGCACAAGACCCGATTGCGGCCGTGCGGGAGATGAAGGACAAGGCCTCCAAGTCGATGCGAACCATCGGCAGCCTCACGCTGTGCCGCTCTCTCCTCAAGGCGGGGCTCGTCGACCGCTTCCGTGTGGTCGTCTTTCCCGTCATCACCGGAAGCAGCGGTCGGGAGCGGATCTATGACGGCTATCCCGATGTCGCTCTCGGCATGGTCAACAGCCGGACGTTCGATGGTCGCATCCAACTCCTTGAGTACGTTCCGACGCTTGTCTCGGCGCCGCCCAGCACCAACAAGGTTATGAGCCTCACTCAGTAAGCTCTTCGGCGCAGTTGTCTTGAGCTCCACGTGATCCAAAATCTGACTGCGTGAGCCCCGAACCGTCCCACAAGCCTCAGGGCCTGGCCTCGGACGCGCTCGATAGATCGCTGACAGCTTTCACCGAGGAGGGCGGCGCTACTGGGCCGCCCCCAACGACGCGTGTCATACCGACTTCCCGGGCAGACCGAAATGGTAATCACGGCGACAGCGCGAGGAGGACGTCGATGACCAGTGCGAATCACCGGTCGGGAGGACGACCGGCGGCCCCTCGTTCGGGAACACACCGCGAGGGAGCGTGCTCCGTTACCGAGTGGACCAACGAGGACGACATCAATCGGCTGCGCCACGTTCTCCGTCTCGCACAATCATGAGCGTGGCTCTGGCAATCCGAGCGAAGCGGATTTTCGACGGCGAGCAAATGCTCGGCGCCGGCATGGTGCTCATTGAGCACGGTCGCATCAGCGCCGTCGACGTCAGCGGCGCCTCCCCATCCGCCCACGCGCAGTTCATCGACTGCGGCGATGACGCAACGCTTCTCCCCGGCCTCATCGACTGCCACGTGCACCTCGGCCTTGACGCGACGCCCAACGCCCTCGCCAACCTCGTCACCTCCGACGAGGCCACGGTCATGGAGCAGATGCGGCGAGCCGCAGCCACCGCGCTGCGCGCCGGTATCACCACCATGCGCGATCTCGGTGATCGCAGCTACCTCACCCTGCAGCTGCGCGACCGGCGCCCGGACGGCACGCTGCTCCCGGAGATCGTTGCCGCCGGGGTTCCAATCACCACGCCGGGTGGCCACTTCGCCGCGCTCGGCGGAGTGGCAGCCGGACCGGATGCGCTGCGTGCTGCAGTTCGTGAGCGCGCCGAGCGTGGGTGCCAGGTGGTGAAGGTGATGGCCAGCGGCGGCAACCTCACCCCTGGCAGCCTGCCCCATGAGTCGCAATTCGGGCTCGATGATCTGCGCCTCATCGTGGTGGAGGCCCATCGCCAGGGGCTCGCGACGGCGGCCCACGCGCACGGCAAGGCCGCCATCATCGACGCCTTCGAGGCCGGCTTCGACACCCTTGAACACGTTACGTTCTTCACCGCCGAGGGCGTCGACTCCGATCCGGCTGTCATCGAACGGATCGCGCAGCGCGGCACGTTCGTGAGCGTGACGGCGGGCAACGTCCCGGGCGCCCCGGCTCCGCCTCCCGGCGTGGCACAGCGGCTGCCACTGATGCTCGAGAACGCACGACGACTGTGCAGGTCAGGGGCGCGAATCGTGCCGGGCCCTGATGGCGGGGCCACGCCGGGCAAGCCGCACAACGTGCTGCCATATGCCCTCCAGGCGCTTGTTGACCTCGGCATGACGCCAGTCGACGCACTGCGCGCAGCCACCGTCGTGGCGGCCGGCGCCTGCGGCGTCGCCGACCGCAAGGGCCGGATCGTCGCAGGTTCCGATGCGGACCTTCTCGCGGTGACCGGCAATCCGCTCGCCGACATCGCAGCGATCCGCAGCGTCGTGCTGGTCATCCGCGGTGGTCACGTTGCGGTGGATGAGACAGGTGCGCGCGAACAGGCCATGCCCAGCAGCTCGCCACCGTGAACGGCCGGTTGGTGCCGGCCGTCTCCTAGGCCTTCTCGGCCTCGAGCAATGCCAGGTCCGCCGGCGTGCGACGCACGCTCGTCGGACGGAGACCGGCTTTGGTCATGAGCGCCTGAATCTCGGGGATGGATCGCTCCCGACCACCCTCCGACACCACCAGCATCTGCAGGTCGATCGGCGAGAACCGCCCATGCGCGGTGTTCCGCTCCTGGACGCCCTCGATCACCACCAGCTTGGCGCCGGCCGGCATTGCGGACCCGACGTTGCCGAGAACGCGTACGCAGTCGGCATCGTCCCAGTCATGAAGGATCCACTTCAGCAAATAGACGTCGGCGCTCACTCGAAGGTCGCCGAAGAGGTCGCCCTGTCGAAGCTCGACCCGTTCGGCAAGACCGAGCGAATCGAGGTACGTGAAGGCTTCGGCGAGCACCAGCGGTGCCTCGACGAGGATGCCTTGTGCCCGCGGCGTCCGGCGCAGCACCTCGCCGAGCAGCGCTCCGGCTCCACCGGCGATGTCGCATACGACCCCGGTGGTCGGGAACTTGTACGACGCGGCGATCAAATCGATATGACTGTGCTCGGGCACGTCGACGAGTTCGATGCTGGACACTGGGGTGGCGCCATTACAGGTGTCGTTCTGACTCACTCGATTGACCGCGACATAGTCGTCATCTGGGCTGATCGCAAGCTGGGGTTCGAGGTCGTACAGGAAAGCACCGGCAACCAACGACGCGCTCTCTGTGTAAGTCACACCATTGATGACCACCGAGTGTTCGTCACTGTTCAGCCAGCCGACCGTGTCCCGCGCATCAGCGTTCAGAAGTTGCTCACCCCCAGTCAGCAGGTCGCTGAGTGCACCGATGCTCGGATTGATAACGAATGCAGCGGTGCCGTTTCCGGTGTATACAGAGCAACTCGTCTTGGACGGGATTCGCACCATCATGATCCCCAGGTTGGTCCAGGCAGGCGCGGTGTCCGTGAACCCGAGAGGTGCCTCCCAATGGAAGAGCGTCCGCACCGGCTTGCCAAGGCCACTGACGTCAACCTGGCCGTACTCCCTTCCCGCTGCGTTCATCCCGGAATAGACGTTCCAGGCCCAGTCGGTGCCGTCAGCCGATGTGATCAATGCCTCGGTGTTCGACCCCAGCGGCTCAGCCCAGCTCCCGAGCGTCTTGCCTGTTCTGGAGAGCACAACGATGTCGGTCACCGCACCACCCGGCCCGTAGGCGGAAGGGGTGTCGACCAGCAGAATGTTCGGGCCAGCTACTTGAGGTCCGACGTTTTCACCCTGGGTGACAACCTGTTGTGCGGTTTCACCGGTCATCTGCTCCATGGCGGCCGCCGTCAGTCCCCATTGTTCCACCCCCTGCGCGTTGACGACCCTCATGTCCGCGGTGTTCGACAGCACGAGAAGCGGAGGCAGGGGCATCGGAGTTGGGCTCGCCGTCGGCACGGCACTCTGCATTGGGCTCGACGCTGTTGCAGCACTCGGTGTCGGCTGCACCGTTGGCGTCACGCTCAGTGGTGGCACGGTTAGGCTTGGTGCTGGGCCGGACCCACATGCTGCGAGGCCAAGAGGCGGCAATCGCGGTGGTGATGATGGTGATGGTGCGTTTCACGGATGCTGTCTCACCGCTGTTGCTATATCGACTTCCCTGGACAAGCCGGAATGGTGAGGGTGCCGTGCGCGACCGCCGCTTCCACGGCGGTGCTCGACGCCTCGGTCCAGCCCCAGGTGCCCTGCTGGAAGGCGTTATTCGCACTGCCAAGGCCTTCCACCCCAATCGACATTGTGGGAGAGGTCACCAGGTTGGTGATATCGAGTCCAATTCCAAGGTAGTCTCCGATTGTCAGGTTGTGCCAGGTGGCGATGCCCAAGATGCTTCCCCTTGGAAAGGGCTTCTGAGCCCACATCAGCGGCACGTTCGAGCAGGTCACGGTCACGTAGACACCCGGCATCGGTGTGGGCGTGGGTGGGATCGGCGTTGCGGTTGGCGTTGGCGCCACCGACGCAGCGGCCGTTGGAACGAGAGTTGGGCTCACGGTCGGCGGCGTCACCGGCGTCGAAGCACATGCCGCCAGGCCAACGGCGACGAGAGCAGCGCCGGCAATGTTCGTGAGCTTCACGTCAATTTGCCTTTCACGAAACTGACCACGACCTGACGAGTGCCATGATCCTGGCAGCAACTTCTCGAGAACTCGCGATCGGCATCATGCCCGGTAAACGCAAACGCTTCATCCGGGCTACGACGCCTACTTCGGCGGCGACCGTTTCTTGCAACTCCCGATGAAGAACGGGGAGCGGGAGACGAGACTCGAACTCGCGACATCCAGCTTGGAAGGCTAGCGCTCTACCAACTGAGCTACTCCCGCGTCCCGTCCATGGTACCCGCCGATCGCATCGAGGACGTGTCGGCAGTAGGCTGACACGCAAACGGTGATCGTGAGGAGGCAGATGAACCCGGCAACGCGAGCCGCGGCCTTGTCAACCTGGCGGGGGACACGGCTCGCTCGCGGTGTCATCGCCGAACGGGGCTGGGGATTGATCGTGAGCCTGCTGCTCATCCCGGCCATCCTCGCCACCAATCTCATCTATGAAGCGCTCAATCACGGCCCGAACCGCATCTTCCTCGAGACGCCCCTGGACCGCGCTCTGCCAGTGGTGCCCATCTTCGCCCTTCCCTATGTCTCACTCATCCCGTATATCGGGCTGAGCCTCATCGCATTTCTCTTCTTCCGGATCCGCGTGTACCGGTCGGCGGCCCTGACGATGATCGTCGTCTGGTTCATCAGCTACGCCTTCTATTTCTTCCTGCAGTCGTATGTGGCGCGGCCCGCAATCATGGGCACGGATCCCTTCTCCGGAATGATCCGGACCATCTACGCATCCGACCGGCCCTACAACGATTTCCCGAGCCTGCACACCTCCCTGTCGACGGTCATCGCGATCCATTGGTGGCGAATCGACCGGAGGATGGGCATTCTCGCGGCGATCTGGGCGGCGCTGATCCTTGCCTCGACCGTCCTCGTGAAACAGCACTACCTCGCCGACGTGGCCGGCGGCCTGGTGCTCGCTGCAGCGGCCTCCGTATTCGTGATGCGCGTCGCGCGGGCAGCCTGATGCGCCAATCTATCGGCTGAGGTACGATGCAGTCGATCAATCAGCACGACCACTGGAGGGCAACAGACATGGCACTTGCGATTGCGCCTGCAGCGCCCACCACCGATGTCGTGCCCGGCGGCTCCACCGCCTGATCGTCCGTTGAACCCGCGTCACATTCGGGTGCGGGACTGCAATCGGGGCTCCGGGCTCTCACTGCAGCATGGAGTTCCCACTTGTCTCACGATCCTCACCGTCTCACCGCGCTAGGGTGGAACGGGGCTCTCGAGTCCGCATTCGCTGACGCCACCTCCGACGGCCGCCGGGGCCTGGTCGTCCGTGTCGACGGGCGCGTGGTCACGGTCCTGACCGATGCCGGCCAGGAGCGCATCCCGCTTGCAACCACGCTCTCCGGCGTCCCTGACGATGGAAGCGTCACCACGGGCGACTGGCTGGCCATCGACGCGGGCACTGCGGTGCATGTGCTTCCTCGACGCAGCGTGCTCATGCGTCGTGCGGCCGGCGTCGCGACCGCGGGCCAGGCGGTTGCGGCCAACATCGACCTCGTCTTCATCACCGTAGCACTCGGTGTCCCGCTGCGACTCCGTCGCATCGAACGCGCACTCGCCATGGCCTGGTCAAGCGGAGCGGCTCCTGTCGTATTGCTCACCAAATCCGACCTCAGCGATGACGTTGATGAGGACCTCCGCGCCGCCCGATCGGTCGCCGCCGGAGCCGAGGTCATCGCGGTCAACTCGTCGGGCGCGGGACTCGCGCGCCTCCGCGAAATCCTGCTCGAGGGCCTCGTTGCCGTGCTCGTCGGCCCGAGCGGTACCGGCAAGTCGACGCTCGTGAATCGCTTGTCGGGTAACGAGGTTCTGGCCACCGCCGAGGTGCGTGCGGACGGCAAGGGACGGCACACCACCACCCACCGCGAGCTCATCGAGATTCCAGGCGGCGGATTGATCATCGACACACCAGGGACGCGGGAGCTCGGTCTCTGGGACGCCGCGGCAGGCATCGACGAAGTGTTCGGCGATCTCACCGAGGTCGCAGCGCAGTGCCGCTTCCGGAACTGCAAGCACGATCAGGAGCCGGGATGCGCGGTGCGCGCTGCTGCAGCCGACGATCCGAGCGTGCTCGCGCGACTTGAGTCCAAGCGCAAGCTCGAGCGCGAGCAGGAACGTCTGGACAAGGCGCGTGACCTGAGGGCACAGGCCGAGCAGCGGCGCGAATTGCGCCGGCGAGCGCGGGCGATGCGCCAGCGCTCCCCTTAGACGGACTTGCCTGCGCCGCCTGACTGAGCCGGCATCGGCTTGGTCCCGGAGTGACCGGGAAAGGCATGCGGCGTCAGGCTCAGGGTCCCGAGGACCTGAACGTCATCCGCGTTGAGCGTGGTCAACGACACCTGCGTTCCCTGCGCGACGATGTAGACCCCGGCCTTGATCGAGCTCAATGCAGCCGACGCGCCCCGCAGGCCGTGATACGCCGTCGAGGTCGACAGCGTCACGTACTCGAGTTGCCCGTTGCCGGTGACCAGCGTGACGGTGTCGCCGCTGACCGACTGCACGCGCCCGGTGACGCTCGGTACCTCGATGGTGATCTCGGTCGCCGCAATCGGCGAGGTCGATGTTGGCGACGTTCCGGCACGCGTGCCACGGACCGAAACCACATCGCCTGTCTTCACCGCGCTGAGCTTCACTTGGTGCTCCTCACGGCTGTACGTGGTCGAGGAGGTGGTGGTGACCTTGACCGTCCCTGCAAGCGTGCGCAGCGTCAGCGTCGAGCCGCTGATCTGGGTGACGGTGCCGGTGTCACCGCCGCAGAACCCTCCGCCGAAGAACGAGGGCATACCGAATCCGGCGCCTGCGAACGACCCATCACATCCAGCGCCGAAGCCACCGCGCGGACCGAAGGATGGCCGGTGGGTCGATGGTGACGGGCTCGGCTTGCTGGTCGCTGCGGTCGCATTCGCGGCGGTGGGCGACGCCGCCCGGGTCACGATCAAGCCCGCGGTGGCGCTCAGCACGGCAATGGCGAGCCCAAACCCGACCACGCGCAGGCGGCCGCTTCGCCCGGGCGCAGGCTCAACGGGCGGCGGCGGAGGCGGTGGTTCTGGAAAATCAGGACTCATCGGCACCGTCCAGCGTACCTCGCTGACCTGTCGAAAAGGTTACTAACGCGTCAGAACGACCAAACGTTAAGACGGTCCACCGAACCGCTGCTCCATCTCCGCGACCCAGGCGGCCAGCGTGCTCCGGTCGCCGATTCTCGGAAACAGCGGATCGCCGATCTCCAGGATGCGGCCGGGGCCGAGCGTCTCCAATTCATCGCTCGCCGCCCCCGGCCACGAGCGCTCCCCCTGGGTGAGGCCGAGTGAGGCGGCCAGTCGTTCACAGGCGAAGGGGACGAAGGGCGAGGACACGATCGCCTCGATTCGCGCGACGTTGATCGCGGTGCGCAGGATGCAGGCCACCCGAGCCGTATCGGTCTCATGCCACGGCGCGCAGCGATCGAGATACTGATTCCCCAGCGTCCACAGGCTCCGCAACGCAAACGCGGCAGGCCGGAAACGCATCGCATCCATCTCCGTGGCAACCATCGCGAGGGCCGCATCAAGCGACGCGGCGAGGGCCGCCTCTTCGGGGCCGGATTCGCCGCCCTCGGGAACGGTCATGCCGAACAGCTTCTCGGTCAGCTTGAGGGTGCGCTGCACGAAGTTGCCAAAGATGCCGGCAAGGTCCTTGTTGACGGTGAGGGCAAAGCTCTCCCACGTGAATTCGCTGTCATCCGACTCCGGCGCGGATGCGAGCAATGCATAGCGCCAGTAGTCGGCCGGGAGCAGGTCGATCGCCGCATCCATGAACACGCCGCGTTGCTGGCTCGTCGAGAACTTCCCGCCGTAATACGTGAGGTAGTTGAATCCCTTGACGTAGTCCACGAGCTTCCACGGCTCGCCGGAACCCATGATCGTGATCGGGAAGTTGATGGTGTGAAAGGGGATGTTGTCCTTGCCGAGGAACTGCGTGTAGCGCACGTCGGTGGCGTTGAACCACCACGAGCGCCAGTCACGCGCGTCGGGTTCGAGGTCTGCCCACTCCTTGGTGGCGCCGATGTACTCGATGGGCGCATCGAACCAGACGTAGAACACCTTGCTCTCGAATCCGGGCCACCCCACCGGGATGCCCCACTTGAGGTCGCGCGTGATGCTGCGATCCTCGAGCCCGACATTGAGCCAGTTCCTGGCGATCGAGGTGACCAGGATCGGCCAGTCGGAGTGCGAGTTCAATCCACTCGCGGACCCGGTCGGCCATGAGCGACTGGCGGATGAAGAGGTGGCGTGTGGCGCGCACCTCCAGCCGGGTACTTCCGGAGATCGCGGACCGCGGGTTGATCAGGTCCGATGGCTCGAGCAGCCGGGCGCAGTTCTCGCATTGATCACCGTTGGCGCGCTCGTAGCCGCAGTGCGGGCAGGTCCCGATGATGTAGCGATCGGGGAGGAAGCGCTCGTCGTCGAGTGAGTACACCTGGTCGGTGACCCGTTCCTCGACCATGCCGTTGGCGCGGAGCTGTTCGGCGAAATGCCTGGTGAGCTCGGCGTTCTGCGACGACGAGCTGCGCCCGAAGTGATCGAAGGACAACCCGTAACGCCGGGCGAGGCCCGCCTGGATCTCGTGCTGCTCGCTGCAGTAGTCCTCGACGCTCAGTCCGGCAGCCGCGGCCGCAAGCTCGGCCGGGGTGCCGTGCTCATCGGTCGCGCAGATGAAAAGGACCTCGTGCCCACGAAGGCGCATGTGGCGCGCATACACGTCCGCGGGTAGCATCGAACCGACGAGATTGCCGAGGTGTTTGACCCCGTTGATGTACGGCAAGGCGCTCGTGATGAGATGTCGACCCATCGGCGCATCCTACAAGGGGTAGGAGCGGCGCTCCCCCTCTCGGAGCGTCGCCGGGACAGAGCGTAGGGGCATTTGAGGCGTTCTGACCGTTCATCAGATCGATCTTTGCGCCCCGTTGCACTGTCACCACCGCCGGAACACGCGCATCCGAGGTCGTTGCCAGACCGTTGCCGGACGGGGTGCGAAGGCGACCGGCTGGTACGCTGCGGCTATGCGAGCACCGGGCTCCCGATGAAGGGGCTCATCCTCAGTGGCGGCAAGGGGACGCGACTCCGGCCGATCACCCACACCGGCGCGAAGCAACTCATCCCGGTCGCGAACCGGCCGATTCTGTTCTACGCGATCGATGCGCTGACCCAGGCCGGCATCCACGACATCGGGATCATCGTCGGCGACACCGCCGACGAGGTGCGTGCCGCGGTCGGCGACGGCTCGAAGTTCGACGCCAACGTCACCTTCATCCCACAGGAGGCGCCCCTCGGGCTCGCCCACGCTGTGGGCATCGCCCGCGACTTCCTCGCCGGGGAAAGTTTCGTCATGTATCTCGGCGACAACCTGATCGCCCAGGGCATCGGGACGCTCGTCGATGAGTTCACGCGGTCCGAGGCGGACACGATGATCCTGCTGGCCCGGGTCCCGGAGCCGCAGCGCTTCGGTGTCGCCGAGCTTGAGGACGGCCGGGTGATCTCGCTCGTCGAGAAGCCGTCCGTCCCGAGATCCGACCTCGCCCTGGTCGGCGTGTACCTCTTCTCACCACTGATCTTCGAAGCCATTGACGCCATCGAGCCGAGCGCGCGTGGTGAGCTGGAGATCACCGACGCCATCCAGCGGATGATCGACACCGGCAAGAGCGTGATGCCCCACATCATCGAGGGATGGTGGAAGGACACCGGCCGCCTCGACGATATCCTCGAGGCGAACCGCATGATCCTCGACACCCTCGAGGCCCACTGCGATGGGACCGTCAATGAGGACGTGCGCCTCCACGGCAAGGTGGTGGTGGAGGAGGGTGCGACGCTGCGCAACTGCGTGGTCCGCGGCCCGGCGATCATCGGCAGCGGCACCGTCGTCGACAATGCCTATATCGGGCCGTTCACATCGATCTACTTCGACTGTGTGGTGCGCAACGCGGAGATCGAGAACAGCATCGTTCTCGAGGGCACGCGGATCCACGACGTGGTGGGAAAGATCGACGGCTCGTTGATCGGCAAGGAGTGCGAGGTGTGCAAGTCGCCGGCTCGGCCGACCGCCCTGCGGCTCATGCTCGGCGACCACTCGCGGGTCGAGCTCTGAGATACCTGGTGCTCGGCACTCCCGGGCAACTTGGTGGAGATCTCCTCGATGAAGGCGCCCGTCAGGGCCTCGAGATGGTCGGCCGGACACAATGGGAGTGCGATATCACCGATGGCGCTGCCGTCGAGCGCGCGATCGCCGAGGTGCGGCCTGATGCGGTCATCAACGGTGCGGCGTGGACACAGGTCGATGCGGCCGAGGAGCACGAGGCGGGGGCAGAGGCCGTCAACGCAACCGGAGCCGGCCTGGTCGCGGCGGCGTGTGCGTCCGCGGGCATTCGATGCTGCCACGTCAGCACCGACTACGTGTTCGACGGCACGGCGACCATCCCGATTCCCGAGGATGCGGTCGCGTCGCCGCGGTCGGCCTACGGGCGCACCAAATGGCACGGCGAGGTCGCCGTTCGGGAGCGCTGCCCGGATCACCTGATCGTGCGAACCAGCTGGCTCTACGGCCGCCAGGGTCCCAATTTCGTGCTCACCATGCTGCGTCTGGCCGCCGAACGTCCGGAGCTCCGCGTGGTGGCGGACCAGCACGGGGCGCCGACCTGGACCGGACACCTCGCACCGGCGATGCTACGGCTCGTCGAGTCGCACCTCCTGGGACCTATCACCTCACCAACAGCGGTGTGACCACGTGGTACGAGTTCGCGGTCGCGATCATCAGTGCGCGCGGCCTTCCGACCGAGGTGATCCCGATCACCACCGCCGACTACCCGGTTGCGGCCGCGCGCCCGGCGTACTCGGTGCTCGACAACCGCGCATGGCGCGAGCTCGGCGAGCCGCCGCTGCCCGATTGGCAGGAGGGGTTGCGCTCCTACCTCGCCAGTCTCGACAGCGTCGTCCCGAGCTGACTCAGTCCTCGGGCTCGGGCCGCGCGCGCTTGTCCGCGCTCGCATACAGGAGGCCGCCGAAGAGTCCGAGGTTCTTCAGGAAGTGCACCAGCTGGGGCCGCCGGTCCTCGGGCTTGGCGGACTTCCAGAACGGGTGACCGATGAAGGTTGCCGGGATCAGTGTGAGGGCGAGGATGCGAGCCGATGTCTTCGGGAGGATCCCAAGTGCGAACGTCGTACCCGCGCCCATCATCGCCGCTCCCTGCACCTTGGCCAGCCTCGGGTCCTCCGGGAGCATGGGCACGGCGCTCGACGCCACCTTCGCGTAGCGCTCGGCGCTCTGGAACATGCCGTACCCGGAGTACACGAAGATTCCGGCGAGAAGAAAGCGGCCGGCGGTTCGGATCAGCGTTCGCATGGGTCGAGACTTTAGGCCACATGTACCCGGCCACCGGATCGCGATCGGGTGTGGTCAGAATGGCCATCCGTTCACCCACCGTCCAGGGAGCTTGCACATGGCTGAAAGCGTCTACCGCGTTACCGAGCTGGTCGGTACCAGCACCGAGTTCCTGGGAGAAGGCGGCGCAGCTCGCGATCGAGACCGCGTCGTCGTCGCTGCGGGATCTTCGCGTTGCCGAGGTCGTCAAGCTCGACATGACCGTCGAGAACGGCAAGGTCGCGCGCTTCCGCACCCGTATCAACGTCTCCTTCAAGTACGAGAACGAGTAGCGGCGCTGGCTCCATTTTTGGGGCATAGTTCGCCCGATGTCCACTGACCTCCCGCCGGCGATCGTCCGCTCGACGTTCAAGGCTCGGGGTCATCGCCTTGCCTACACGGAATTCGGCGAGGGGAAGCGGTGGGTGCTGCTCATGCCCGGTCTGCTTTTGCCCGCGCTGATGCAGGAGCATCTCGCCACCGCGCTCGCGGCCGGCGGCGCGCACGTGCTGACGCTCGACCCGCTGGGGCACGGTCGCTCCGACCGCCCCGAGGCCATGTCCGAATATTCGATCGAGTCGTTCGCGGCCGATGCGATCGCTCTCCTGGACCATCTCGACATCGACGAAGCGGTGGTCGGCGGGACGTCGCTCGGTGCCAATGTCACGCTCGAGATCGCGCGCAAAGCGCCGCTGCGAGTGCGCGGCATGATCATCGAGATGCCGGTGCTCGAGAACGCGATGGTCGCCTCGGTGATCGCGTTCGGTCCGCTGCTCGTGGGGCTGCACTTCGGTGGACGCCTGATGCGGCCGGTTGCCGCCGGCCTGCGCGCCATCCCGCGCTGGGCGCTGCCCTTCTGGGGGAACGTGGCGCTCGACGTCGTCCGCCAGGATCCCATCCCCAGCGCCGCCGTCCTCAAGGGCCTGTTCTTCAGCCACATCGCTCCGTACAGCGCGCAGCGACGCGAGATCAGGATGCCGGCGCTGGTGATCGGCCATCACATCGACCCGGTGCACCCGTTCTCCGACGCCGGCGTGCTGACCGGCGAGCTCCCCAATGCGCGCCTGGTCGAGGCGTCGAACATCCTCGAGCTCCGCTTGCGGCCGGAGCGGCTCACCGCCGAGATCGCGGGATTCGTCACGGAATGCTGGTCGCCGAGGGCGGTCGCGAAGCCTCGCCGCCAGCGCCGACGCACCGCCTGACGTTACGCTGCGGACGAGATGTCCGCGACCGCTACCGCGCGCCCCCGTGTCCTGAGTGGCATCCAACCGGACTTCGGGCTGCACCTCGGGAACTATCTCGGCGCGTTGCGGAACTGGGCTCGCGACCAGGACCGCTACGAGAACTACTTCTGCATCGTCGACCTGCACGCGTTGACGCGTCACCCGGATCCCGAGCGTCTGCGCGCGCTGACCCTGGAGCTGGCGGGGATGTACATCGCCTGCGGTCTCGACCCGGCGCGGTGCGAGATCTTCGTGCAGTCGCACGTCACCGCTCACTCGCAAATGTGCTGGATCCTCGAGACGATCACGCCGATGGGCTGGCTCGAGCGGATGACTCAGTTCAAGGCGCAGAGCGAGGCGCAGGGCGTCGAGCGGGTGAACGCCGGCGTGTTCACGTACCCGGTGCTCATGGCCGCGGACATCCTGCTGTACGACGCCGACTTCGTCCCGGTGGGCGAGGATCAACGGCAGCACATCGAGCTGACCCGGGACCTCGCGCAGCGGCTCAACTCGCAGCGTGGTGACGTCGTCCGGGTTCCTGCTCCCCTGATCAGCACGGTCGGCGCCCGCGTGATGGGTCTCGACACGCCGGACGAGAAGATGAGCAAGAGCATCGCGGTGGACCATCCCGGCCACGCGGTGCTGTTGCTCGATCCTCCCGACGTCATCCGCCGCAAGATCGCGCGTGCGACCACCGACACCGAGTCCCGCGGTGCACAAGCCGGTCGGTGCAGGGGTCGCGAACCTGCTCGACATCTACGCCGCGCTGCTCGAGATCAGTCCGGACGCCGCGCTCGCGGCGTTCGAAGGCAAGCGATACAGCGAGCTCAAGGGAGCGGTCGCAGATGCGGTCATCGACGCGCTGAGCCCCATTCAGGCCCGCTACGCGGACGTTCGCGCCGATGACGATGATCTCCGCCGCGTGCTTGCCGAATCCGCTGCGCGGGTGCGCCTGGTGGCCGATGCAACCCTGCTGAGGGTGCAGGAGGCGGTCGGCCTGCGCTGACCGCTACGCGATCGCCGCGTCGATCTCCTCGAGCATCGCGTGGATCTCGGGCTTGGCGAAATGGATCCGCGCGGGCTCGAGGAAGTCGATGAGGCGCTCGGCCAGCCCCGCCTTGGCATCCATGGGATGGAGCGAGCCATCGACATAGGCGGCGACCACCTGGTCGTTGGTGTCGAACACCACCCGCCCGCCGTTGGCCTCCGATCGATCGACCACGAACGGGCCTCCGGCGATCCCGAAGATGAGCTTGTCGATCCAGTCGAGGATGGGGTTGAACGTGACCTCGCCCGGTGGGCAGAACGCCTTGCGGATCTTGGCCGTGATCTCGTCAGGACTGTCATGAACAAAGACGGCCGAGCCGGGATCGCTCTTGCTCATCTTCATCGCCGAGAACACGTCGCGCGCCGCGGAGGGCGGGACCGGCCACACCGGGGGGCGGCGCAGGCCGAGCAGCAGCGGATGGTGCAGGGCGACCGGCTTCATGGGTGTGCCGTCGATTCCGCGAACAGCATGGATGCGCATCTGCATGGCGACGTCGCGAGCGATCACGTGCGCCTTGCGCTGGTCCATACCGGCGTGGGCGATGTGAACGCCGAGGGTGAAGATGTCCGCCGCCTGCATCGCCGGGTAGATGAGCTTGGCGAAGTCGATGCTCTCGCGCTCCTGACGGCCGAGGATGCTGATGCTGCGCTGCATCCGCGCCAGGGTCGTGTTCTTGCTCACCTCGATGACCGTCGCCCAGTACTCGGTATCGTCCCGGTAGAGATCCGACGCCAGCACGAACTCGACGGACTCCGGGTCGCCGTCGACACACAGGATTGACGCGCGGAATGCCTCGGTGAAGTACCCGGTCGCAATCCGGCGGATCAGTTCGCGGTCGCCACCCAGCTTGTCGTTGATCCAGGTGTGCCAGTCGGCGAGGAGGACGGAGCAATGGACGCCCGCGGCGGTCAGGTCGCGGACCTTCGCCATGCTCATGATCCCGGTGCCGAGGTGCGCCTTGCCGGAAATCTCGAATCCGATGTAGTGGCGCAGCTCGAGACCGGCGTCCATCAGGGGCGGCAGCTCGTCCGCACCAATCACCTCGGCGGTGTTGCGCTCGACGAGCGCCATACGTTCAGCGGTGGTCACGTCCGCTGAGTGTGCCAGACGCGTGTCAGGCGGTGAGGTCAGTCGTCGTGCGTGTCGTCGTATGCGACGCGGTGCGGCGCGACCTTGTCGAGGAGATCCGCCTCCCAGTCCAGCAGCGCATCGTGCAGGCGGGCGGTGTTGCGAGCCTGCCACAGCGCCGGAGGAGCTGGAACGGGAAGGACGACCTCGAGCTCTGCGAGCTGCCGCCACATGTCCGGTGGGACCTGGCGGTCACGCTGCAGGTTGTGGTGCTCCACACTGTCGAGGACGCGTTCGAGCCGCTGAATGTGCTCGATGCGAAGCCTGCGTCGGGCCTTCTCGTCTTCGGCGCGGGCTTTCGCCGCGTCCATGTCAGTGATTGCGCTCTGGAAGCTCATTGTCGTCTGCCGTCTCTCGTGATGCCTTCGCTGATCAGGTTATCCACCCTGTCATACATGTAAACGGAGCAGGGTTACGTTCGGATTACGGCCTGAGCAGGGTTAAAGGTTCCGGATTCGACATCTCGTCGATCTTTTCGCCTGCGATGTGACGGCGGCGCTGTGCTCCTTGCAGGATCGTGACCGCTCCGGGGCCGACCACTTCCCAGCTCCCGTCGCGGAGGACCGCGGCGGTGCGCTCGTCGATACCGATCACCTGTGCCTCCTCGACGAGCCCCTCCTGAGCCCACGGGATCCATGCGTCGCCGAGCACGTCGAAGTGGGGGAGGATGGCGCAGCCCGGAACCAGGCCCAGGGCGTCCACAGAGCGCTCGTCGACCTCACCAGGCCAGCTCGTCTGGACGAGGCACCACTCGCAGAGCGCCATTGCCCCCGCGGATGAGCCGGCAAGCGCCGCACCGGAGCGCCACGCGGCTGCGATCGCCTTCCACACAGGGCTGGCGCGCAGCACCTCGACGACCCAACCGGGATCGCCGCCGGCGATGTAGACGAGTCCTGCGCCCTCGGCGGCGGCCACGACCTCTGGCGAGCACGCGTCCTCCTTGGTGCGGATGCGCAGCTCGCGCACGTCCAGCCCGAGTCCCGCGAACCAGTGACGAGCGGCTTCAACGGCTCCCGACGCAAAGTCCTGCGCAGCGGTCGCCACCACGTAGGCCGGTCGGCCGCCGCACGCGTCTCGAAGAATTTCGTCCTGGTGTTCGTTGCCCGGGTGGAACTCGTCGCCGCCGACGAGTGCGAGTGGACCGTACATCCACGACAGTCTCCACTCTTTTGGAAAAAGAAGCGCGCGCACCGCTTCCCCCTACACTCTCAGCGCGCTCATGATGGATCCGGAAAAGTACGCGTCCGCGACAGTGATGTCACGCCGCGACCCTGCACCAGACCTGTGGATCATTCGAATCCGTACCGAGCTCGAGCTGCCGTACCGGCCTGGCCAGTACGTGACTCTCGGCCTCCAGTCGAACGGCCGGGTGATCGAACGGCCGTATTCGATCTGTTCGTCGCCGCTCGAGAACGAGATCGAGCTATTCATCGAGCGGGTGCCGGAGGGCGAGCTCTCCGATCCGTTGTTCGCGCTCGGTGTCGGTGGCGAGGTGATTGTTCGCCGGCGTACCAAGGGCCTCTTCCTCCGCGACGCTCCGCTCGTCGACGAGCCGCATCTCTTCGTCGCCACCGTCACCGGGGTCGCGCCCTTTGTGAGCCTGCTGCGGACACTCGCGTCACGGGCCAGGTCGGGGGAGTGGACGCCGGTCCCGGTGATCATCATCCAGGGAGCGGCGCGCTCAGCCGAGCTCGGATACGCCGACGAGCTGGTCGATCTGGCGAAGGAGTTCGACTGGTTCACCTACGTGCCCACGGTCAGCCGCCCCTGGGAGGATCCCGACTGGCGCGGCGAGCTGGGACGGGTTGAGGACGTGATGCGCAAGTACGCGGACGCCGCGGACATGCGCCCCGGGTATGGCGGCGTGTTCCTCTGCGGTCATCCCGGGATGATCAGCGGAGCCCGCGCGATCATGCGACGCGCCGGGTTCGACAACAAGGCGATCCGCGAAGAGCAGTACTGGCCGGATTGATGATCACCTCGATCGACTGGGTGACCCTGCATCAGAAGTTCGGCTTCGTGCTCGTGGTTGCGGCGGTGCTGGGAGCGCTCATCGGGCTCACCTCGCTGGTGACGCCGCTCGTCGGCTTTGCTCTCAAGCTCTACCTGCGCCTGCTGCTGCTGGCGGTGGCGCTCGAGGTGGTGCTTGGCGGATCGCTCTATCTGATGGGGCATCGGCCGGCTCAGGAGCTCCACTACCTCTACGGGGCTGCGTTGGTGGTGACCCTCGGGGTGACCTTCACCATCGGCCGGCGCACCCCATGGCCGCTATCCAAGGTATCGCTGATCATCGGAGCCGTCTTCGCCGGCCTGTTGGCGGTGCTCGCACTCATTTCCGGCTGAGCGATGCGGCCGATCCGCCCGCTGGCAGCGGCGGACGGTCGAGCACGACCACGTTGAACCGCGAACGCATGCGGATCAGGCCGGCCAGAACCGGCGCCCCGAGGACGATGACAGCAAGGGCATTGCCCAGCGCTCGGAAGCTGTCGTACACCAGCGACGTGGTCACGTAGAACCGGCCGAACCGCGCGAGCGCGGTGGCGGGCGAGAGGCCCGCTTGCCATCCGAACCCCGGGGTCCCTCGATAGAAGGTGGTCCAGTCCCACACGTCGAGCAGCGCGCCGTAGGCGAAACCGGTGACCACGCCAACAGCGGCTAGCGCCGCGACGTCCCGCCAGCCGACCGGGCCGGAGCGTCGCAGACCCGCAAGCCCGGCGGCCAGCCCGACGAATCCGCATCCCATCATCTCGTAGGGGAGCCACGGCCCGATGCCGCCGGTGGCGACCGCGGACGCGAGCAGAGCAACCGAGCCTGCGAGGAACCCGTACGAGGGGCCGTACACGTACCCGGCGGCGAGTATCAGGAAGAAAACCGGGCTGAACCCACCGAGCCCGGTGACAAGGACGAGCCGCAGCGCGGCGTCGATGGCGGCGATCGCAGCCAGCAGCGCGAACCTGCGCGCGTCGAGCCGTCGTGTTGCGGCCTCGACGAAGATCAGCACAGCAACGACGCCGAGGCTCAGAGCGATCGATGTCGCCGCCGCCGGCGTTTCCGACGCCACGAACGGCCAGAGAAACAGCGCCAGCCCGGCGACGGAGATCGCCCCGACCCTCATGCCACAGCCACCGGCGCAAGCTCTCTCGCGCTGCCGGCGCCGACAGCGATGATGCGATCAGCAAGCGCCGCCACCAGGTTCCTGTCGTGTGTGGCAATTACCACTGAGCTTTGGTCCGCGCGCATACGCTCGACCGCTCGGCACAATGCGTTTCGAGCCGCGTCGTCCATGCCACGGGTCGGCTCATCGAGGAGCGCAATCCGTGGGGCACCGGCGAGGACGGCGGCTATCGCGGCACGCTGGCGTTCGCCGGTGCTCAGGTCGCGCGGGTCGCGCGCGGCGAGGTGGCTGAGCCCCAGCTCATCGATGAGCAACCTCGCATCGTTGCCGCGTGCATCGCCGCGCACCGTCCAGGCGACCTCGGCGGCGACGGTGGCGCGGTGCAGCAGCGCCATCGGGTTCTGCGGGAGGTACGCGACGCGGCCGGGTCCCCGGTCCACCCGCCCGCCACTGGGTTGCAGCAGCCCGGCGATGGTCCGCAGCAATGTTGTCTTTCCGCCCCCGTTGGGCCCGACCAGGGCGATCACCTCGCCCTCGTGTCCTGTCAGGGAGATACCTTCGAGGATGAGCGTGCGTGCAGGGCCGGCGGCCACGTCGCTCAGCTCCCACGCGATCGTCATGGGGCCGCTTCTGTGACGGTGATCGCCGCGACCTCCGGCTCCGTCGACAATGCGGCACGGACCCGCAGTCGCGCCCTCGGCGACGTGGCCGCCCTCGACCGCGATCACTCGCCCGTCGAGCGAAGCGAGCTGGTCGAGGCGGTGTTCGGCGGCGACGACGGCGGTTCCCGCCCTGGCGAGCGTTCCGAGGATCGAAACCACGGAGCGCGCGCCATCCTCGTCAAGCTGTGAGAGCGGCTCGTCGAGGACGAGCAGATGCGGACGCATCGCCAGGACGCCCGCAAGCGCGACGCGCTGGCGCTCGCCGCCGGAAAGGCTGGCGACCGCCCGGCCGCGAAGATGTGCGATGCCAGTCTGGTCCAGTGCCTCGCCAACGCGCTGCGCCATCGTTGCCGGCGGCATGGCCGTGTTCTCGAGCCCGAACGCGACGTCACGCTCGACCGTCGGATATACGGATTGCAACTCGGGGTCTTGAAACACGAATCCGACCTCGGTGGCGAGCACCCGCGTGGGCGTGGTGATGACGTTGCGTCCCAGCACCTCAGCCCGTCCGCCGACGGTGCCGCCATGGAAATGCGGCACCAGCCCGTTGAAGACGCGCAGGAGCGACGACTTCCCCGAGCCCGACCGGCCCTCGACCAGCGTGAGCCCCTCATCAATGCGCAGATCGGCGATGTCGAGGGCGTCGACGCTCGCCGCCGGATATCGATAGGTGAACTGCTCGAGCGAGGCGATGTTGACGCCGCTCATCGCCGCCATACCAGTGCCGGGAGCGCGAGCGCCAGGCAGCACGCCACACCGAACCCGTTGATCGGCGGCACCGCGATATCGGGGAAGGGATACCAGTCAGCGATGACGCCCACGAGGCGGAGCGCCACGAACGCGACGGCGGCAGCCGGCGCAACCACGCACACCGCGATGTCGGACCACCGCCACACGACGGCGCCGTAGTGAGTTCGCGCTCCGGAGCCGTAGCCGCGCGCCTCCATCGCTTCGGCGAGGGTGATCGAGTTCTCGAGCGCGGTCAGCACCACCGGTACAGCGAGATCCGGCCACTCGCGGACACGGCGGGGACGCCACCCGCGCATCCGTTGCGCGTCGCGGATCTCGGTTGCGCTGCGCGCGATGCCCGGGATCAGGTTGAGCGCCGTCCCGATCGCCGCACCGGTACGCGCCAGGGCACTGGGAAGCGCGTCAACCAGCGAGTTCGGCAGCAGCACCAGGGACAGCGGAGCCGCCGACAGCACGGCCGCCGCGATACCGACCCCGGTCGATGCGCCGAAGACCACCGCCTCGACGGTCAACGAACCGCCGAGCACCGGGATCGCCGGCGGCAGCACCAGGAATGCGTGGTCGCCCGTGTGGCTGGCGAGCGTGGTGACGGCGACGGCGATCAACCCCGCGACCACCAGCGCGATGCCCAGGCCGCGGAGGGAGACCTCTGGTCGGCGCAGCGCGACGAGAACATTGAGCGCACAGAGCAGGACGAGCACCCGATACACCGGATTCCCGGTGGCGAGCGCGATGGTGATGCCCGAAACGGACCAGGCGGCGAGGGCGCGCGGATTCATTCGCGACGACGCCGACGAACGGTGGTGCCGAGCAGACCGATCAGCGCGCCGGCGCCGATGGCGGCCAGCAGGATCCCGACGTTGATCCCCGGCTGGTCACGCGGCGAGCGCAGGGAGGCCAACGGCGCCGCGGTGGCGCCGGGGGTCGCGACCCCGAGGATCCCGGAGGTCGGCGTCGTCGACGCAGCCGGCGTCGCCGGGTGTGGCACCGCCGAGGCACCCGACGACGAGGGAGGGGTCCGCTGTGCGGGAGTGGACCTGCCCGATGGCGCGGGCGTCCGCGTCGGCATCGGAGGCGGTGTCACCACGGGGCAGGTGCCGGCCGGTGATGGAGGCGGCGGATCGGCACCGGTTTGGGAGTCGTAGCGAAACCCGATGTCGTCTCCGTTGGTGACGCTCAGGTTCGATGCACCGACGTCCGAGTTGACCCACGCGCCGCCGGCATGCGACACGAACAGCACCCAGTACAGACCGGTGGAGGTGAAGCAGCCGGGCGGGTAGGTCGCCGGCTCGTTGTCGATCTGGCAGACCGCCGCGCCGAGACCACCTCCGTACGACGAGATCCCCACCTCGAGTCCGCTGGCCTGCACGACAGCGAGCGCCGTCGCAGCGGGTGTGTCGAACCCGACGCATCGACGGACCACCTGCCCGTCGCCGTGCTCGACCACCAGTCCGACACGGTGCGGGGACGCTGCCTGCGCGCAGAGCGGGGCCGCGGGACCGATGCGGGCGGCAGTCGAGATGGCTCCGATCCCAGCCACCAGCAGGGGCAGCGCCAGGAGGACGCGAACTGGCCGTCGCATCAGGCGGCCTTCACGCTCCTCGCCGCCTGCGGGCACCGACGGCGACGCCGCCGGCGATGACGGCCGCCACAAGGGCTGCGATCAGGTAGATGACCGCGGTCGGGAATCCGCTCGCCGCACCGGGTGTCGCGGCGATTGCCGGCAACAGGCTCGGGATCGGCGTTGGGGAGCCGGGCCCGGTCGCCGGCCCGCTGGCGGGCACCTGGGACGGTGTCGGTGTCGCAGTGATGCCGAGCACGGACCCGGCCGGCGTCGGCGAGCCGCCGGTCGCCTGACCGGCCGCCGACGGCCGCGGTGTGAGCGTCGGGGTTGGCCTGGGTGTCGGTGCGGGTGTGGGGGTCGGCGTCGGCCCGCTCAGCGTCGATCCCGGAACGAAGCAGTGCGCAGCGCCGCAGACAAGCGGGTATGCCGCGCGCTCGAGCGCGGGTGGGACCTGGGCGGTGGTGAAGGGATCGGGGGCGGAGTTGCCGGGGAAGGTGAAGCCGCCGTTGGTGTTCTGGGTGGCGAGCAGCTCAGCGAGGGGCGCGTGCCCACCGGGAGCCCAGGCAGGTGCCGCCGGGTTCTGCCCGGTGGCGATCAGCGCCTGGAGGACGAGCGCGGTGGAATCAGGGTCGGAGCCCGATCCGGCCTGGTAGGGGAAGCCGCCGTCGGCGTCCTGCTGGGTGTGCAGCCAGGTGAGCGCGGAGCGATCCCGGCTGTGTATCCCAGCGGCGTCCAGGGCCATGAGCACCATGGCCGTGGAGTTGGTGTCGCTGGTGTCGAAGTTGGTGGGCCCGTTGGGATCGTCCTTGATGAGCAGGTAGTCCCAGCCCCCGTCGCTGTCCTGGGCGGCGAGGAGATGGTGGAGGGCGGCCGGCGGCACCGGTTGGTGGGCTGCGACCAGGCCCTGGATGGCGAGGGTCTGGATGAATGCCTCGCCGTTGCCGAAGACGCCGGTGGTGGGGGCGTAGAACCCGTCGAGGGTGGTGAGCAGGTCGACGCCCCCGAAGGCGGCGGGGGTGAGCCCGGCGGCGGCGACCGCCTGGATCAGCTCACCGCAGGCCCCCGCCGAGCTGCAGGCCGCAGCGGCGTGCGCAGCGAGATAGGCCATGACCGAGGGGCCGGATCCGTGGCGAAGCGCACCGGGGTCGTAGCCGGCGGCGGCGGCCCCGATCGCATACTCCTCGCTCACCGCATCGGTGCTCGCCCCCGCCGGGACCGACCCGTCACTCCCCGACTGCAGCCCCTGCAGGTAGAGCAACGAGCTTGTCCCGGCGTGGGCCTCGGTCGCAGGCGTGAAGCCATGGGTGAAGACAACGTGCGCCGGATAGGGTTGCAGCTCGAGCGCGGGTGGGACCTGGGCGGTGGTGAAGGGATCGGGGGCGGAGTTGCCGGGGAAGGTGAAGCCGCCGTTGGTGTTCTGGGTGGCGAGCAGCTCAGCGAGGGGCGCGTGCCCACCGGGAGCCCAGGCAGGTGCCGCCGGGTTCTGCCCGGTGGCGATCAGCGCCTGGAGGACGAGCGCGGTGGAATCAGGGTCGGAGCCCGATCCGGCCTGGTAGGGGAAGCCGCCGTCGGCGTCCTGCTGGGTGTGCAGCCAGGTGAGCGCGGAGCGATCCCGGCTGTGTATCCCAGCGGCGTCCAGGGCCATGAGCACCATGGCCGTGGAGTTGGTGTCGCTGGTGTCGAAGTTGGTGGGCCCGTTGGGATCGTCCTTGATGAGCAGGTAGTCCCAGCCCCCGTCGCTGTCCTGGGCGGCGAGGAGATGGTGGAGGGCGGCCGGCGGCACCGGTTGGTGGGCTGCGACCAGGCCCTGGATGGCGAGGGTCTGGATGAATGCCTCGCCGTTGCCGAAGACGCCGGTGGTGGGGGCGTAGAACCCGTCGAGGGTGGTGAGCAGGTCGACGCCCCCGAAGGCGGCGGGGGTGAGCCCGGCGGCGGCGACCGCCTGGATCAGCTCACCGCAGGCCCCCGCCGAGCTGCAGGCCGCAGCGGCGTGCGCAGCGAGATAGGCCATGACCGAGGGGCCGGATCCGTGGCGAAGCGCACCGGGGTCGTAGCCGGCGGCGGCGGCCCCGATCGCATACTCCTCGCTCACCGCATCGGTGCTCGCCCCCGCCGGGACCGACCCGTCACTCCCCGACTGCAGCCCCTGCAGGTAGAGGATGGCCCGCGACGCGGCGTCCACCTGCGTGTATGCGCTGCGGGTTCCGAGAGCAAAGGCGAGCAGCGCCACGCCTGTTGCTCCAGTGATCGCCAAAGCGGCGACCCTCCTGGTCCTGCCCATATCCGGCACCCCACGCGGCGAACGGGGTCTCCACCCTTGCCGGAGTCGTCCTCGCCGCATGAGGCTTCCTCCCGTCTTGCGCGGGGGCGGAGGTCGACGCCTCGGGTCGGTCTCCTGGCTTGCGGATCGACGCCGACACGGCCGCCTTCCCGGGAGATCAGCCTCCCGGTGGCACGATGGCCGCCAACTCCCCGCTCACAGTTGCGCGACAGCGCCGGATTCTCACCGGCTTCCCGTCACCCGGAGCGTTATTCAGTTGTGGCCGTCGAGTATGCGCCGGGTCTGCGCGGGTTCGTCAAGGGGCGGGTGGGTACACTTGAGGCCATGCGCCAGGGCTCGCGGGCGGTTGCCGTCATCTCCGTTCACGCGTCGCCACTGTCGGATCTGGGCAGCGGCGAGAACGGCGGCATGAATCTCGCCATCCGGCGTCTGTGTGAGGGACTTTCGCTTCGCGGCGTGCCCACCGACGTGTTCGTGCGACGCGACGGACCCGGTCCGGACGAGGAGTTGATCGCGCCGCTGAGCAGGCTGGTGCGCTTGCCGGTGGGACCGTCCGCGCCGCTCCGCAAGGAGGACATCCGCGGGCTCCTGGACGATTTCACCGATGCCACGATCCGCCACGCGGAGTCGGAGCGACGTTCGTATCGCGCCATCCACGGCCACTACTGGCACGGCGGCCTGGTCGGGCGCGAGCTCCGCGAGGCGTGGGACGTCGCGTGGGTGCAGTCGTTCCACACCCTCGCGCTCACCAAGGCGCGCGCCGGTCTGCCGCTGGATGCCCTCCGCGCGCAGGCGGAGGGTGAGCTCGCCGCCCAGGCGGATCGCCTGGTCGCCGCGAGTGCCGCTGAGGCGAAGGATCTGATCCGCCTGTACCGCGCGTCGCGTGACCGGATCTGCGTTGCGCAACCCGGTGTCGACCCGCGCCTCTTCGCCGAGCACGACGGTTCCCGGTTGCGGCGGAGTCTTGATCTCGCCGACGCCAGGGTCGCGCTCTTCGCCGGCCGGCTCGAGCCGCTGAAGGGCGCGCAGATACTGCTCGACGCAGTGGCTGTGCTGCGGTCCCGTCCTGGATTCGAGGACGTTGCCGTGGTCATCGCCGGCGATGACAGCGGCGACGGGGCGAGCGATGACCGTGGTGGCGAGCGGAGCCGCCTCGAGCGGCACGCAGCCCGAATCGGCCTCAGCGATCACGTGCGGTTCGTCGGCGCCGTGCCCCACGAGCAACTCGCCGTCTACTACGCGATGGCGGACGTCTGCGTGGTTCCTTCGCTCACCGAGAGCTTCGGGTTGGTCGCGCTGGAAGCCCAGGCGCTTGGAACCCCGGTGGTCGCCGCGGCTGTGGGCGGGTTGCGCGAGGTGGTCGAGGACGGCGTGACCGGATACCTCGTCGAGGGTCACGATCCTGACGACTACGCCCGCGCGATCGCCGACGTCTTCGATGATCCGGTTCGCAAGGCCGAGATGGGCGATGAGGCACGCCGTCGCGCCGGACGGTTCACCTGGCACCGAGCAGTGGACCGGCTCGCGGCCATCTACGATCGGATCAGTGTCGAGGGCCAGCCGTCGGGGAGCCCGTGTGGCTACGAAGACGACGAGGCGCGTGCGCTGATGGGCAGCGCAGCCAGCTAAGCGCTGACCTCGCCGGACGCTCGATCCACCTCGCGGGCGCGCTGAGCTCGCAGCGTGCTGTCCCGGCCTTCGCGAAGGATCCGGATGGCCGGACCGGGAAGCTCCCCGCCCTCCAGGGCGAGGTCGATGGCAGCGACCACCTTGTCGTCGACCAGGTGATTCGGGTACAGGCATTCGGTGAACGCCTCGGCCTCGTCGATGGTGCGCTCCGCCCAGACCGCGGGAAGCGCGTCGAGGTAGCGCTGCACGTAGGGACGGAGCAGCTCCGGCCTGGGTCCGTGGGCCATCATGCCGCCAACCCCGACTGAGCCGATGTAGAAGCCTCGAAGGATCGCGGACATGGAGGCGACCGACAGCTCGCCATCGGTCGAGCCCTTCCAGTCCCTGGGCATCGGAGCGCTCGCATCGGCGACGCGCTGCCACGCCTCCTCCTTGGCGGCCGCCGTGGGTCGCGCTGCGAGGCACGCCGTGCCACGGCGCCTTCCGATATCGCTCGGATCCGACGCCATGGTCGCCTGGATCAGCGCGACGTCCGCCTTGCCTTCCTCGGCGAGCTGACCGACGATCAGCCAGCGCAGGTCGGTATCCACGTCGACGTTTGGGATGCTCGCACTGCCGTCGAGCAGGGCGGCGACCCTCGCCAGCGATCCCTCGGACGCGGCGGTTGCCACCAGGATGCGCGCCCAGATGAGGCGCATCTCCGGGGGCAGGTCGAGGCGTGCCACCTGCGTCACGGCCACCTGGTGGAGCGACTCGCGCGCGGCGCTGCGGTTCGCCGGGTCCCCGTAGAGGTCGATCGCGGAGCGTGCCTGGCTCGTGACCCGCTCGACGAGCAGCGAATCCTTCTCGGCGGGCGCATGGCGCGCCACCAGCTCGACGAACTCGCGTGCCGCCATCTCGCCATCGCGGGTCAGATCCCACATCGCAGCCCAGCTCAGCGCCCGCGCCAGTGGGTCGGCCAGCCTGGAGAGATCTGCCTTGAGCGTCGCCAGTGAACGGGGGTCGAAGCGAAGCTTGGCGAATGTGAGATCGCCGTCGTTGAGGAGCACGAGGTCGCAGACGCGCTCGCCGACGAGCTCGGTGATCGGGGTGATCGCGCCGGTCAGGTCGGTCTCCACCCGGCGGCGTAGCCGGAGCACACCCGTCGCGTCGCGGTCGTACAGGCCGATCCCCGCCCGATGGGCGCGCAACGTCGGATGCTCCGGGATGGCGGTCTGCTCGACCGCGAACGCCGTGTACCGGCCGTTCTGCTCGGCGAGGTGAGCACGGAAGGTGTTCAGCCCGGTGGTCTGCAACCAGTCCTGGCCCCAGCGCGTGAGATCACGTCCGGAGGCGCGGCGCAGGCAGTCAAGGAATTCCTGGAGATCCGCGTTGCCCCAGCGGTAGCGCTTGAAGTAGTCCTGCACGCCTCGCATGAAGGCGTCGTCCCCGACCCACGCCACCAGCTGACGCATCACCGATGCGCCTTTGTGGTACGTGATCCCGTCGAAGTTCTGACGCACCGAGACGGTGTCGGGCACGTGGTCGGCGATGCGATGGGTGGTCACCAGCTGGTCCTGCCGGGCGGCGATCGACTTGACGACGTTGGCGAAGTCGACCCAGGCATTGGTGAACCGCGTTGCCTTCACCATGGCGAGGTTGGCCATGTAGGTGGCGAAGGTCTCGTTGAGCCACAGGTCGCCCCACCAGCGCATGGTGGTGACGTCGCCGAATCCGTGCACGTGCGCCATCTCGTGGAGGATGGTCTCGGCGCGCCGCTGCAGCTGCGCCTCGCTCGCCTGACCGCGATGGATGTACGCCTCGTTGAAGGTGACGCAGCCCGGGTTCTCCATCGCGCCCATGTTGAATTCGGGCACGAAGAGCTGGTTGTACTCGTCGAACGGGTAGGTGAGCCCGAAATACTTCTCGAAGAAGTCGAGGCCGGAAGCGGTGATATCGAAGATCTCGTCCGCCTGGGCGTCGATCCAGCTCGCCAGTGATTCCCGGCACCACAGCGCCATGGGGATGTCGCGGTGCTTGCGCTCGACGGTGTGGTATTTGCCGGCAACGACCGCGATGAGATACGGCGGCAGCGGCGGGGTCGTGTTGAAGTGCCAGGTCTTCATGGCACCGCGTGGCTCGGTGCGCAGGACGCGGCCGTTGCCGCACACCCGCCACGCGCTTGGCGCGGTCACGCTCATGGAAACGCCTGCCTTCAGGTCGGGCTGATCGAAGCACGCCAGGACCTTGTGAGCGTCGAAGGGCTCGAAGTGCGTGTACACGTACACCTCGTCGTCCACCGGGTCGCGGAGGCGGTGCATGCCGACACCGGTGTGCTGGTACTCGCACTGCGCCGTGACGGTCAACCGGTTGGAGCCCGCGCGCAGGCCACGGAGCCACAACACGTTCCCGTTGAAGCCGTGCTGCGCCTCGGTGAGTCGCTTTCCGTTGAGCGTGCACTCCTCGATGGAGCGGGCCGCGATGTTGATGAAGGTTTCCGAGCCCTCGTGAGCGGCGTCAAAGACGACCGTCGTCGCGCTCTGGAAGGTCTCGGCGCTCGGGTCGTCACTGAGCACCAGCGAGACCTCATACGAGAGGTTGGACAGCAGCGCCGCGCGAGCCTGCGCGTCCGATTGGGTGAGATTGTCCTGAAGTGGCGGCCTGTCAAGGGCGGTCAGAGTCACTTGCCGAAGCCTACTAAACTCGTCCCTGCATCGCCCCGATCGTCAAACGTTTGGCACGCGGTGGCCCATCGCGCCTGGGCCTGCGGCCTGGGGCGACCTCTTCGAGGGGGCTGTTCGAGCCGATCGGTGCCGACCATTTCGAGTCAGGAGGCTGGACCCGGCCGGGGGCGGGGGAACTCGGCGCCAAGCGTATTCGAGCGCACTGCTTCGTCGGTCGAGGATCGTTTGTTACGATCGGCCGCGATGCTGTCGGGCTACGCGCCGATCCTCTTCTTCTTCGGCATCTGCGCGGCGTTTGCTGTCTTCGCACAGCTGCTCAACGCGGTGCTCGGTCCGAAGCGTCCCTCGCCGACCAAGGACCTTCCTTATGAGTCGGGCATGGTGCCCAGGGAAAGCGCCCGACGCCGCTTCTCGGTGAGCTTCTACGTCACCGCGATGCTCTTCATCATCTTCGACGTCGAATCCATCTTCCTCTTCCCGTGGGCCACGATCGTTCGAGAGCTCAAGGTCTTCGGCATCGTCGAGATGGGCATCTTCATCGCCACGCTGCTGGTCGGATTGCTGTACGTATGGCGCAAGGGGGCGCTGCGATGGGACTGAGCAATGAGTTGATCGTGCCGGGCGCGGGAGGCCGGAGCATCGTGCTCGCGGACGCCGACGCCGGGACCATCGCCCTCCCGCGCACCGGTGCCGCGGAACGCACCGCGCTCCAGAGTGGATTCGTCACGACCACGCTCGGCAAGGTGATCCAGTGGGGCCGGTACAGCTCGCTGTGGCCTGCGTTGTTCGGCCTGGCGTGCTGTGCGATCGAGATGATGGCCACCGGAGCCGCCCGATACGACATGTCGCGCTTCGGGTGCGAGGTGTTCCGGGCGTCCCCGCGCCAGTCCGACCTCATGATCGTCGCCGGGCGCGTCTCGCAGAAGATGGCGCCGGTCCTCCGGCACATCTACGACCAGATGCCGGAGCCCAAGTGGGTGATCAGCATGGGCGCGTGCGCCTCCAGCGGTGGCATGTTCAACAACTACGCGATCGTCCAGGGTGTCGACAAGGTGGTGCCCGTCGACGTCTACATCCCCGGCTGCCCGCCGCGCCCTGAGGGACTGCTGGACGCGGTCATGAAGCTGCAGAAGAAGATTGCCGGGGAACTCCCCGGCTCGCTGCTCGGGTAGTGCGATGACCGCCGTGGGATCGCCCATGAGCGGCGCGCGGGCAGCGGACCTCCTCGAACGGGAGCTTCCGGCCGCGGTGCGCCGTCGCGACAGCGGATTTGGCGAGGTGACGGTCTGGATTGACCGCGCCGACCTGGTGGTGGTCTGCACGCTGCTCCGCGATCATCCCGATGGCGCCTACACGACCCCGGTCTTCGTCACCGCGGTGGACTGGCCCGATCGTGAGCCCGCCGAACCGCGCTTTGACGTGGTCTACATGCTCCGATCGCTCCAGCACAACGACGTCTGCCGCCTCATCGTGCAGGTCAAGGAGGACGATCCCAACGTCCCGAGCCTCGAGGAGGTCTTCGCCGGGATGGACTGGCACGAACGCGAGTGCTACGACCTCCTCGGCATCACGTTCACCGGCCATCACGACCTCAAGCGGATCCTCCTGCCCACCGACTGGGACGGCCATCCGCTTCGCAAGGACTACGCGTCGTTCGGTGAGCCGATCGCGTTCACGCACAACCTCGAGTGGGCGCTCCCCGCCGCGGAGCGTCCGCGGGACATGCCGGGAGGCTCGCGGTGACCGCGCTGCCGCCGCTGGGCGGTCCGGTCACCGAGGTCGATCCGCTGAGCGAGCAGTACGAAGCCGGTCGCGGGCGTCTCGGCGTTGAGCCGGGGCTGGACGCCATCGACCTCGTCGAGATCGGCGACAGCACCATGGAATTGAACATGGGGCCGATGCATCCGTCGACGCACGGGGTGCTCCGGCTCGTGCTCAACCTCGAGGGTGAGGTCGTGCTCGAATGCCGCCCCGACATCGGGTACCTGCACACGGGATTCGAGAAGGATTTCGAGCGGCACACGTATCAGCAGTGCATCCCGTACACGGACCGGATGGACTACCTGTCGCCGCTGTTCAACAACCTCGGTTTCTCGCTGGCGGTCGAGCGGCTGCTCGGCATCGACGTGCCGCTGCGAGGCCAGTACCTGCGCGTGATCATGTGCGAGCTCTGCCGTCTCGCGAGCCACCTTCTGTGGTACGGCACCAGCGCCCTCGACCTCGGCGCCACCACGGCGTTCGTGTATGCGTGGCGCGATCGCGAGAAGCTGCTCGACATCAACGAGCTGGTGAGCGGCGTGCGCATGCACACGTCGTTCATTCGGGTCGGCGGCCTGCTTGCCGACGTCCCCGATCCGTTCTACGAGATGGTCGGCGCGGTCATCAAGACCTTCCCCAAGCTCATCGATGAACACGAGCTGCTGATCACCAAGAACCCGATCTGGCGGCAGCGAACCATCGGGTTGGGCACTTTGACACCGGAGGATGCGATGGCCTATGGGGCCACGGGACCGGTGCTGCGAGGGAGCGGCGTTCCCTACGACCTGCGCAAGGCGCACCCATACAGCTCCTACGACCATTTCGACTTTGACGTCCCGATCGGTCGCACCGGTGACGTGTACGACCGATACCTGGTGCGCATGCAGGAGATGCGCGAGTCGCTCAAGATCATCACCCAGGCGTTCGAGAACCTTCCCGACGGGCCGGTGAACACGACCGATCGGCGGGTCGCGCTTCCACCTCGCAACGAGCTCAACACCAGCATGGAGTCGCTCATCCACCACTTCAAGCTCGTGACCGAAGGCATGCGCGTCCCCGCCGGGCAGGTCTACCAGGCGGTGGAATCGCCGCGTGGGGAGCTCGGCTTCTACCTGGTGAGCGACGGGACCAACCGCCCCTATCGCTGCAAGGTGCGCGCACCATCCTTCAGCAACCTGAGTGCACTCCCGCACATGGTCCGCGGCGAGCTGATCGCAGATGTGGTCGCCGTCATCGGCTCCATCGACATCGTTCTCGGGGATGTCGACCGATGACACACCGAGACTTTGCGGGTCTGCCGGCATGACGTTGCAGGCGGACACGCGGAGCGCGATCGAACGCGCTCGCGACCGCTATCCCCTTGCGCGCAGCGCCATTCTCCCGGCGCTCTGGGCGGTCCAGCACGAGCAGGGCCTGATCACCCCTGACGCGATGGCCGACATCGCCGGCATCCTCCAGGTCACGCCCAGCGAGGTCGAAGCCGTCTCGACCTTCTACTCGATGTACTTCCAGCGCCCCCACGGCCGCCACGAAGTCATCGTGTGCATCAACGTCTCCTGCGCACTCCGCGGAGCCGACGAAATCGTCGACCACCTGGAGCGATCCCTGGCGTGTAAATCGGGAGAGACGACCGCCGACGGCGAGTTCACCTGGTCAAGCACCGTCGAGTGCCTGGGGGGTTGCGGGGGCGCCCCCACAATGCAGGTGGACCACCACTTCGAAGAGAACCTCACTCCAGATCGCGTCGACGCGGTACTCGGAGCTTTGCGGTCCGCCTCCAGCGCCCGTGAGGCGGATCCTGTCGCCGCGGGGACCCCTCGCCGTCGCGCTTCTGGCGCGCCGGCGCTTCCCCCCGCGGCGCCACCCGCTGCCCCATCTGCCGCAGCGACCGGCCCGGCCTCCGAGACGTCTCCTGCTCAGGGTTCGGCGGGCCAAAACCCACTCACGACACCCAAAGAGCCGGCGCCATCCGCAACGACTGGCCCCGGTCCAAAGAAGCGTCCGCGACGGCCGGGTAAGGGCGCTCAGTAGGATGCAGCGGCCAATGGATGGAACCGCAGGACACCATGCGAGCGTCGATGGCTGAGTACAAGCTCCTGACGAAGGATTTCGGCGCGGACGCCCTGCAGACGCTCAGGGGGTACGAGAAGGTCGGTGGCTACCAGGGCCTGCGGGAGGCGTTCAAGAAGTTCACCCCGGAGACCCTGGTCGCCGAGGTGAAGACGTCCAACATCCGTGGCCGCGGAGGGGCGGGGTTCCCGACCGGGATGAAGTGGTCGTTCCTTCCGAAGGACGTCTTCCCACGCTATCTCTGCTGCAACGCCGACGAGTCGGAGCCGGGATGTTTCAAGGATCGCTACCTCATCGACGAGAGCCCGCACCAGCTCATCGAAGGGCTCTTGATCGCGTCGTACGCACTCCAGGTGAACACGTCGTTCATCTACATCCGCGGGGAGTATCACGACCAGCGCCTCCTGCTCGAGCGCGCGGTCGAAGAGGCTCGAGCCGGCGGCTACATCGGCAAGAACATCCTGGGCAGCGGATTCGATTGCGACGTGATCGTGCACGGTGGCGCGGGCGCATACATCTGCGGCGAGGAGACTGCGCTGATCGAATCGCTCGAGGGGCTTCGAGGCCAGCCACGGCTCAAGCCGCCGTTCCCGGCGATCAAGGGCCTCTACGGGCAGCCGACGGTTGTGAACAACGTCGAGACACTCTGCAACCTTCCCCACATCGTGCAGCGCGGCGGCGAGTGGTTCAAAGCGCTCGGCACCGAGAAGAGCGCCGGCACAAGGGTTTTCTGCTGCAGCGGTCACATCGAGCGGCCCGGCAATTACGAGATGCGGTTGGGGACGCCGATTCGCGAGCTCCTGGACGAGGAGTGCGGCGGGATGTGGCGGGGCCGCACGCTCAAGGCGTTTCAGCCGGGAGGCGGCTCGATGCAGGTGCTGCTGCCCCAGCATCTCGACCTGCCGCTGGACATGAACGCCGTCCAGGAGGCGGGCTCGTCGCTCGGAGCGGGCGCGATGATCTTCATGGACGAGACCACGTGCCTGGTCGACGTGTCGATGCGGTTGGTCGACTTCTATCGGCACGAATCATGTGGCAAGTGCGTACCGTGTCGCGAGGGAACGTACTTCGAATCGGAGCTCATGCACCGGCTCGAAGCGGGGTATGCGACACACGCCGAGCTGGCCAGCCTCACCGATATCTGCTCGAACATGGACGGCCGCTGCTTCTGCCCGCTCGGCGATACAGCAACCTGGTTCGTGATGTCCGCGTACAAGTACTTCCGCGACGAGTTCGAAGCTCACTGCGGAGCCGGCCGCTGCCCGGTGAGGGCGCAGGCAACGGCGCTGGTGGCGTGACCGCGGTGGCGGAGACGGGGACGCCGCCCGAGCAGCCGGACGACGGCCGCGTTGGCATCAGCATCGACGGACGCGAGCTCCGGGTTCCCAAGGGGACGCTGGTGCTCGACGCCGCGACCGAGGCCGGCATCCACATCCCGATCTACTGCGCGCATCCGAAGATGGACCCGGTCGCGGTGTGCCGGATGTGCCTGGTCAACATCGAGAAGTTCCCGAAGCCACAGCCGGCCTGCGCGACCGTCGCCGGTGAGGGCATGGTGGTGCGGACCGATCTTCCCGAGGTCACCAAGCTTCGCGAGGGCATGCTCGAGTTCCTGCTGCTCAACCACCCGCTCGACTGCCCGGTCTGCGACCGGGGCGGGGAGTGTGACCTGCAGGACTTCACCTTCCGGTATGGCCCGGGAATCTCGCGGTTTCCCATCACCGAGAAGGTCCATTTCAAGAAGGCGATCCCGCTCTCGGAGAACATCGAGCTCGATCAGGAGCGCTGCATCCTGTGCTGGCGCTGCGTTCGCTACTACGACGAGATCACCGGCGAGAAGGAGATCGTCCTCCAGCAGCGTGGCGTCGACACCCTGGTCGCAACCTTCGATGATCGGCAGCTGGAGTCGAAGTTCCAGGGGAACCTCCCCGAGGTCTGCCCGGTGGGCGCTCTCACGCACCGGAAGTACCGCTTTGTCTCGCGTCCGTGGGATCTGCAACGGACTGCGAGCATCTGCCCCGAGTGCTCATACGGCTGCAACATCAATGTCGACTCCCGGGATTTCGAGGTACGCCGATTCGCGTCGCGCGACAACCCGCTGGTCGACGACATGTGGCTCTGCGATCGCGGCCGGTACAGCTTCGACCGCTGGAACAGCGCAGAGCGTGTTCGCCGGCCGGTGGTCCGCAGTGACGACGAGTCCCGCGATGTCTCGGTCCCCGAGGCGATCACCCAGGCCGCACGGCGGCTTCGCGAGATCGCCGAGGAGTACGGCGCCGCCTCGATCGGCGTGCTCGGATCGAGCGCAAGCACGAACGAGGAGCTGTTCCTGCTCGAGCGAATCGCTCGCCAGGTGATCGGCACCCCGCACGTCGACCATCAGCTGGATCCGTTCGACGGTCTCTCAGCTGCTGAGCACGAGCTCGGCATCGCCGAGATCGAGGACTGCGACGCGCTGATCGTGCTCGGCCCTGAGCCCGAGGAGCACGCACCGGTGTTGACGCTGCGGCTGTACAAGGCCGAGCGCAAGAAGGGTGCACGCGTCATCAGGTTGAACAAGGACGTCGCCGGGGCAGACGCGGTCGCCGCTGCCACCGGGGCTTCGCGAATCGGTCTCATCGCCGACGAGACCAATCGCGACCATGCGGCCGGGCTGGCCGCCGCGCTCGCCGCGATCGGCTCGGTGCGACGCCTCACCATCACGCGCGGCAGCAATGGGCGGGGCGCGAAGGACCTCGGCATGCTCCCCAATGTCGGCCCCGCGTATGCCGCCCTGCAGGAGCGCGGGAAGAATGGCCGCCAGATCCTCGAAGCGCTTGCGGCGGGCGAGCTGCGCGCGCTGCTGATGCTCGGTCCCAACCCCGCGCTTGCAGCCGAGGCCGACCTCCTCGAGCGCGCGCTGCGAAAGGCAGCGTGCGTGGTGGCGTTCGACACGCGTCCAGGGATCGTGTCCCGGTACGCGACCGTGCTCTTCCCCGGCCACGCCATCTTCGAGAAGGCGGGCACCATCACCAATGTCGAGGGCCGTGTCCAGCGGATCCGCGCCGGACTTCCGCCGGCCTCCGCGACCCCGACGGAGACGCGTGTGCTGACCAGCCTCGCCGGCGAGATGGGAGCGGTGGGGTGGGGATCGGGTGATCCGCTCGCTGTCAATCGCCTGCTCCGCGATGAGCTTCCCGTCTACGGTCGCGCCGGCAACGGGGGCCGGGCGCTCTTCACCGCGGAGGCAGTGGCGTGATCGGTCCCGACGATCTCTGGTGGGTCCTGCTCATCAAGTGCGGGGTGCTGGTCGTCTTCCTGCTCACGGCCTTCGCATATCTCACGCTCGCTGAACGCAAGATCTCGGCCCGCATCCAGCTGCGCTACGGCCCCAACCGCGTCGGGCCGTTCGGGATGCTCCAGCCCGCGGCCGATGGGCTGAAGCTCTTCTTCAAGGAGAACGTCGCTCCGGCGCAACGCGACAAGGTCCTCTACCTGGTGGGGCCGAGCCTCGCCGGCGGGGCGGCATTGCTAGCGTATGCCGTGATTCCCTGGGGTACCAACAACTGGTTCGGCCGTACATTTCACTGGGACATCGCCCACGTCAACGTCGGGCTGCTCTTCATCCTCGGGATCACCTCGCTGGGCGTGTACTCGCTGTTCCTGGGGGGGTTCGCGTCGAACAGCAAGTACTCGCTGCTCGGTGGTCTGCGCTCCTCGGCGCAGCTCATCTCCTACGAGATGGCGGTGTCGTTCGCGCTCATCGGAGTCGTGATCCTCTCCGGATCGCTCGATCTCGAGAAGATCGTCGGCTCGCAGCAGGGACTGTGGTTCATCGTCCTGCAGCCGCTCGCCTTCATCCTCTATTTCACGGCCGCGTTCGCCGAGACCAACCGTCTGCCCTTCGACCTCCCGGAAGCTGAGACGGAGCTGATCGCCGGCTACCACACCGAGTATTCGGCGATGCGCTTCGGTCTGTACTTCCTCGGCGAGTACATCAACATGGTCACGGTCTGCTCGATCGCCACGGCGCTGTTCCTCGGAGGGTGGTTGCCGCTGCTGCCATTCCACCCGTTCGACTGGATCCCGGGGCCGATCTGGTTCCTCGGCAAGGTCGCCGTCCTGCTCTTCGTGATGATCTGGGTGCGCTGGACACTGCCGCGCCTCCGCTACGACCGGCTGATGAACTTCGGCTGGAAGGTCCTGCTGCCGCTCGGCTTGATCAACATCGTCATCACCGGCGCGGTCGTCGCGCTCCGGGCATAGCCACGGTCAGGGTGAGGCGATGATCAAGGAGATTGCGAAGGGCCTCGCATTCACGCTGAAGAAGATGGGGACGCACCCCATCACGGTGCAGTGGCCCGAGGAGCAGAAGCCGGTGTCACCGCGCCATCGCGGGCGCCACATCCTGCACCGGTACGACAATGGGCTCGAGCGTTGCATCGGCTGCGAGCTCTGCGCCGCCGCCTGCCCGGTGGGATGCATCTACGTCCTCGCGGCCGAGAACGATCCCAAGTCGCCGATCTCGCCCGGCGAGCGCTATGCCGAGCGCTACGAGATCAACCTGATGCGCTGCATCTACTGCGGCTACTGCGCTGAAGCCTGCCCGACCGAGGCGATCACCCTCGGTCCGCGGTTCGAGCTGGCCGACTATCGCCGTGAACGCACCGTCGTCACCAAGGCGGAGCTGCTGGAGTCGTGGCCGGGCTTCACCGAGGCGCAACGCCCCGCGAGCGCGGTCGGCGCCGGCGCCGATCAAACCGGTCGGGAGGAGCTTGACCCCGGCGTGCGTCCACGCGCCGCATGGGCCGCGCAGGAGAACGTGCTCGACACCGAGACAGCACCCCTGCCGGGCGAGCTCGGCGTTCCGGTCGACGTACCGACGGTGATCAGCCCGCGAGGCAGCCGGAAGCGATGACCGTCCTCTTCGCTGTTGCGATGGTGCTTGCTGCGGTGAGCGCGCTGGGCGTTGTGCTCTCGCGTCAGACCATCTACTCGGCGCTGAGCCTGGTGCTCACCGTCGGCATGCTGGCGGTGCTGTTCCTGCTTCTCAACGCGCAGTTCCTCTTCGCAGTGCAGCTGATCATCTATGCGGGTGCCGTGATGGTGTTGTTCGTCTTCATCGTCGCGTTGCTGAGCCCGGATGACGAGGACCGCCCCACCCTGGACCTGCGCGCGATCATCGGTATCCTCGGGGTCGTGGTGGTGACCGGACTTGTGTTCGTCGCCGCACGCAACGGGATCACCTACAGCACCAACGGATTTCACGCCACCGTCGTGGGCGTTGCGAGCAATCCGTATCACACGTTCAGCTTCCCGCCGGATGCGGTGAACAATGCCGGCAACGTGCAGACGGTCGCCGGGCAGCTGTTCACCAGCTACCTCCTGCCTTTCGAGATCACCTCGATGCTCCTGCTGGTTGCGGCCATCGGCGCTGTCTACCTGACCAGGCGCTCAGGTCAGTGACGGAGCACCGGGGATGCTGAATCCCAATCTGTTTCCGTATCTGCTCGGGTTGTCGGCGTTCCTCTTCACGGTGGGTGCCATGGGAGTGCTCATCCGGCGCAACCCGATCGTGGTGTTCATGTGCATCGAGCTGATGCTCAACGCCGCCAACCTCGCGCTGGTCGCCTACGGCCGGTTCCTCAACAGCGAGGAAGGGCAGATCTTCGCCTTCATGGTGATCGTTGTCGCGGCCGCCGAGGTCGTGGTCGGGCTCGCGTTGATCACCCAGATCTTCCGGCTCGGACGCGAACTCGATGTCGATGACCTGAGCGAGATGAAGGAGTGAACGTCACCACCGCGTCCACGCTGGTCTCCCTGGTGCTGCTCTTCCCGCTGCTCGGCGCGGCGCTGAACGGCCTCGCCGGCCCGGTCCTGGGCCGGCGCTTTGTCAACCTCGCGGGCACCGTCTCGATCTTCGCGGCGTTCCTCATCTCGTGCCTCGTGCTCGCCAATGTCATCGGCGCACCGGCGGGGCACGGCTCCATCACCGTGCGTCTCTGGGACTGGATCGACCTCGGTGGCGGAACCAACCTCTCGGTCGGCATGGATTTCACCCTCGATGCGCTGAGCGCGCTGATGCTCATGGTGATCACCGGTGTCGGGTTTCTCATCCACGTCTACAGCGTCGGCTACATGGAGCACGACCCGGGGTTCGCTCGTTTCTTCAGCTACATGAACTTCTTCATCTTCTCGATGTTGACGCTCGTGCTCGCGGCGGACCTCGTGATCCTGATCGTCGGGTGGGCGCTGGTGGCGTTGAGCAGCTACCTGCTCATCGGCTTCTGGTACGACCGGCCGACCGCCGTCCTGGCGGCTCGAAAAGCGTTCATCACGCAGGTGATCGGTGACGTCGCGCTGGTCATCGCCGCGTTCCTCATCGTGCTCAACACCCACACGCTCAGCCTGCCGAACATCTTCGCGCGCACGCAGGCGTTCCCAGCCGGAGGGGCACTCGTCACCGGGGTCTGCGTGCTGCTGGCCGTCGGCGCATTCGCGAAGAGCGCGCAGTTCCCGTTGCACACGTGGCTGCCGGACGCGATGGAGGGCCCGACCCCGGTTTCGGCGCTCATCCACGCGGCCACCATGGTCACGGCGGGCGTCTACCTCATCGCCCGCTTCCACGTGCTCTTCAACCTCGCGCCGGTCGCCGAGGGACTGGTGGCGTGCGTCGGCATGGGAACGGCGGTGATGGCGGGCATCATCGCGCTCTCGCAGATCGACATCAAACGCGTGATCGCCTACTCGACGATGTCGCAGATCGGCTTGATGATCTACGCGGTCGGCATCGGCGCGTACACCGCCGGCATGTTCCATTTCGCGATACACGCGGTCTTCAAGGCCCTCCTCTTCATGGCGGCCGGGAACGTGATCCATGCGCTCCACGACGAGCAGGACATCCGGCTCATGGGCGGACTGCACGCGCGCATGAAGTGGACGCACCTCGCGTTCGGAGCCGGTTCCCTCGCGCTGGCGGGCTTCTTCCTGTTCTCGGGCTGGTTCAGCAAGGAGAATCTGCTCGGGTTCGGCACCGTATCCGGTCCCGGGGGGGCACCCTGGATCCTTTACGCGGTCGGAGTCGGCGTCAACGTGCTGACCGGTCTCTATGCCTTCCGGCTCTACTTCACGGTCTTCCAGGGCGAGCCGCAGACCGCCCGCGGCTTCGGCGTCAAGGAAGCGGGCTACCCGATGCTGATCCCGGTCGTCATCCTCGGTGCGCTCGCGGTAGTCGTCGCGTGGCCGCTGCAGTTCCCGCTGCCCAACACCCTGCACGTCTTCAGCGACTTCCTGAACCCGGTGTTCGCGGGCTCGCAATCGGCGCTGGCGCACGACCCCTCATTCGGGCTTGCGCTGGTCGCACTGGTCATTGGTTCGGCCGCGAGCCTGGTCGGCATCGGGCTGGCGATGCGCCTCTGGTACGAGCACCGCCCGGATCCGCAGGTGGTGCTGTCGAGGCTGCCTCGCGTCGTCCCCCTGCTTTCGTACAACAAGTTCTACTTCGACGAGATCTACGACCGCGCACTCGTCCAACCGGTGAAGGTCGTGGCCCGCACCGCGAGGCGGGTTGTGGAACCGGATGTGATGGACAGCTGGGTGCAGGGCATCGCCGACCTGCTGCGCGGTTTCAGCCTCGACCTGCGCGCGGTGCAGACGGGGCTCATTCGTGACTATGCGTCAATCTTCACGGTGTTCGCGGTGGTGTTCGTGGTCGTGTGGGTGTTCATCGCGCGATGAATCACATCCCCTGGCTCACGCTGCTGATCGTCATCCCCGCCGGGGCGGCGATCGCGCTCCAGGTCGTTCCTCGCCGGATGACCAGCGCGATCAAGGGCTTCACGATCTTCGCGACGCTGGCAGTGGCGGTCATCGTCACGCTGCTCCTGCTCTGGATGCCCGGCAACAAGGCCAGCAACGGTCCGCTGCCGCTGCACTTTGAAGAGGCGCACACGTGGCTGCCGGCCATCAACGCGACGTACCACCTCGGGATCGACGGAATCTCGGCGTGGCTGCTCGCGCTCAACGCGGGCGTGTTCCTGCTCGGCGCGCTCGCCATCTCGCGCAAGTCCACCGACCGGCTGCGTTTCTACTGCACGCTGGTGCTGCTCACCGAAGCGGCCACCACCGGCGTGCTCCTGTCGATCGACCTGCTGCTCTTCTACATGTTCTGGGAAGGGATGCTCGTTCCGCTCTACGTCCTGCTCAGCAACTGGGGCGGCGACAAGCGAGGCCCCGCGACCATCAAGTTCATCGTGTACACGGTGGCCGGCAGCCTGCTGATGCTGGTGGCGATCATCTATCTGTACGTGCAGTCGCCATCGGGATCGTTCGACCTGGAGAACATCCTCGCGCAGCCGATCAGCTCAGGCAGCGCGTTCGTCATCCCGATCATCCACCTCACGACCTTCACGCCCAAGGAACTGGCGTTCATCTGCTTCGCGCTCGCGTTCGCGATCAAGATTCCGATCGTCCCGCTGCACACCTGGCTGCCCGACCTCTACGAGGCATGCCCACCGGCTGTGCTTGTCTTCTTCGCCGGCATCGTCAGCAAGCTTGGCGCGTACGGGTTCATCCGCTTCGCGCTGACGCTGTTCCCCGGCGAGATGGAGAAGTACCGGTTCGTGCTCGCCGGGTTCGCCGTGCTCAGCATCATCTACGGCGCCCTGATGGCGCTGTCGGAACGCGATCTCAAACGGATCGTCGCCTACGCGAGCATCAGCCACCTCGGCTTCATCGCGCTTGGGATCTTCTCGCTCACCAACAATGGGATCAACGGCGCGGTGATCCAGATGATCAACCACGGCATCATCATCGGCGCGCTCTTCCTGATCGTCGGCTTCGTCGAGGCTCGCACCGGCACACGTGACCTGCACGAGCTGTCCGGTCTCGAACGGCGAATGCCCTGGCTGTACTTCTTCTTCCTGGTGGCCACGCTGGCGAGCCTCGGGATGCCCGGCATGAACAGCTTCGTCGGTGAGTTCACGATCATGCTGGGCGCGTTCCAGCTGAACTGGGTATACGCGGTGCTCGCCGGCGGCGGCGTAATCCTCGCTGCGTGGTACATGCTCCGCCTCCACCAGGGGTTGATGCACGATCCGCCCAAACCGCGAACCGAAGGCGTGCACGACCTGCGCTTCGGCGAAGGACTGCTGCTCGTGCCCCTGGTTGCGTTGATGATCTTCATCGGCTTGTTCCCCAAACCCATCACCGACGTCACCAAGGGTTCGGTGAGCACCACCGTGAGCCTCATCGAGCCCGCCGCATCGATCCCGGCTACGCAGTGATGCTCATCGCCGCGTCGCCGGTTCCGCTGTCCTTTCCCGGTGGACGTGACCTCGCCGGCATCCTTCCCGAGCTCGTGCTCGGCGGCGCGTTCCTGCTCCTCATGCTGCTCGACCTCGTCGTGCCGGCATCGAAGCGCACCTGGCTCGCGGGCTTCGCACTGCTCGGTCTCGCGGCGACATTCGGCGTCACCGTGTGGGCATGGTTCGACGCGAACCCCGGCCGCCTGGTGTACTCGGGCTCATTCGCGTACGACCGCTTCGCGCTCTTCGTCGACGCCATCCTGCTGGTCAGCGCGGGGCTGGTGGTCATGATCAGCCCGAACTACCTCAACCGCCGGGGCATCCACCACGGCGAGTACTACGCGCTCATCCTCGCCGCGACGATCGGGATGATGCTGCTTGCCGGGGCGACCAGCCTCATGGTCATCTTCCTGGCGATCGAGCTGCTGTCGCTCGCGCTCTACGTGCTCAGCGGTTTCTCGCGCAGTGAGGAGCGCTCGCAGGAAGCGGCGCTCAAATACTTGCTCCTGGGCGGCTTCGCGTCAGGGTTCCTGCTCTTCGGCATGGCCCTCATCTACGGTGAGACGGGGCACACGCAACTTGCACAGATTGCCGCGGCCATCCAGAGCCAGACGACGATCACCGCGGATCCACTGCTGCTCGCCGGGGTCCTGCTCCTGTTCATCGGGTTCGCCTTCAAGGTCTCGGCCGCCCCGTTCCACTCGTGGACCCCCGACGTGTACCAGGGAGCACCGACATCGGTCACAACCTTCATGAGCGTCACCACCAAGGTGGCCGCGTTCGCCGCGCTCGTCCGCGTGTTCACCTACACCTTCGACGGCGGGGGAACGCAGTTCTACCAGCACTGGGAGCCGGTCGTTGCCTTGGTCGCGATCACGTCGATGGTCGTCGGTAACGTTGCCGCGCTCACGCAGACGAGCGTGAAACGCATGCTCGCCTATTCGGGCATCGCCCAGGCCGGGTACATCCTCATCGGCGTGGCCGTCGGGCCGGTGCTGCTGCCCTCGGGACAGTCGAGCACCTTCGGAACCATCGGGGTCCTGTACTACCTGGCCGCTTACGCGGTCACCAACATCGGCGCCTTCGCGGTCATCACCATCATGGCCGGGCGCGGGGAGGATCTCGACAGCTATGACGGGTTGCGCGGTCTGGCGCACCGCCGACCGTTTGTCGCGGCCAGCATGGCGCTCTTTCTGTTCTCGCTCGGCGGCTTCCCGCCCACGGCGGGCTTCTTCGGCAAATTCCTGGTCTTCACCGCGGCGATCAACGCGGGGCAGGTTCCCCTCGCGCTCTGGGGCATCGCGACCAGTGCGGTGTCGGCGTTCTACTACCTCAGAGTTGGCCTGCTCATGTACCAGCGTCCGGCGCCCGGAGCCGAGGAATACCGCTGGTCGCGCACCGGGTTTGCGGGGAGCGCCGTCCTGGTCGCCACGACGGCCGGGACCCTCATCCTCGGAGTCCTGATCGTGCTCGTCTACACGGCGGCGAGCGCATCGCTGAAGGGGCTGATCGTGTGAACGAGGAGCTGCTCAAGGAATTTGCCGAGGTGGTCGGCCCGACCGGGATCACCGGCGACGTGGTGAGCCCTGCCGATGAGGCGTCGCTCGCGCTTGTCGCTCATGTGTGTCACCGGCACGGCGTGCCCATCAGTGTCACCAGCAGCGCACCCGCAACCCCCGGGGGAACGTCCGAGCGCGGCGGCATCATCCTGAGCGTGCACCGCCTCGCCGGCATCACCGTGGCCGCGGGAGGGCTGACGGTTCGCGCCGGAGCGGGAGCGACGGTTGCCCGCGTCCGGTCATCCGTGGCCGAAGCCAAGCTCGTGGTCGTCGGACTGGCCGCGGAGACGGGATCGATCCATGTCGGCACGCTGGTGGCTCGTGGCGAGGTGCCACGACGCTCACTCTCCGGTGTCGAGGCGGTGCTCTCCAACGGTGATGCCGTCAAGGCGGGTGGCGCGGCGCTCAAGGACGTGGTCGGCTACGACCTGATCGCGGTCCTCCTGGGGAGCGCCGGCCGGCTCGCGGTCATCTCGGCGGTGACATTCCGCCTCGAGCCTGCAGCCGGGCGCACGTCGACATCGCGGCCTGCCGGGGCGCGCAGCTGGGAACCGGGGCTTGCCGGCGCCTTCGATCCGAAAGGCTTGCTGCGCTCAGGCGTATCGCGGTGAGGGGAACGGTCGGGAAGAAGGCTGGAAAGTACTGGCACGAGTACACGCGGATGCGTACCGCGATCTTCCTGCTCCTCGGCATCCTGGTCATCGTCCTCATCGGATCGTTCGTTCCCCAGCAGAACACGTCGGATCCGACCAAGGTCGAGGCGTTCCTCACCTCGTGGCCGAATCTGAACGTGCTGTTCGCGGATCTCCAGCTGCCACTCACCCAGGTGTTCGTCTCGCCGGTGTTCTACGTGCTGCTCGGCCTGCTGTACGTGTCGCTCGGGTGGTGCGTGATACGCCGGGGCCGTGCGCTCGTCATGCGCACCCTGCGGGGGTACAAACGCACGCCGCAGTACTGGGGCGAATGGGGATCGTGGATGTTCCACACGTCCTTCTTCCTCCTGCTCATCGCGGTGGTATGGGGCAAGGCCACCGGGTACCAGGGCTTGGTCACCCTCACCCAGGGCCAGGAGTTCACGAACACCCCGGCCGGTTACGACACGCTGCAGGAGGGCCTGCTCTTCCACGGCAACTACGCGCCGTTCACGCTGCGCCTGAACCAATTCGAGGCGACCTACGCGCCCAACGGCGAGGCCAGCAACTACGTCAGCAATGTGACCGTGTTCGACCACGGCACGAAGGTCGAGACCAGGAACATCCTGGTCAATGATTTCCTCAGCGTTGACGGTGTCAACGTGTACCAACAGGACTACGGCTGGGCCCCGACAATCGTGGTCAAGAACCCCGCGGGACAGACCGTCTACGACGGTCCCATCCAGTTCTTCGACGACGCGAGCAACATCGGCAACAAGGCGCTCGCAGACGGGGTCCTCAAGGTCCCTGACTTCGGCTACACGATCGCCGGCGCAACCCAGCCGGTGCAGATCGGCGCGAAGATGTCATTCTTCCCCGACGCCACCGTCATCCCGTCGGTGAGCAGCGGGGGATCGATCAACCCGACCGCCATCCAGTACGGGCCAGGTGGGGTCGCACCGCGAAACCCAGTGATCGAGATGCAGCTCTACGTCGGCAACCTCGGGCTCAACAGCGGTGCCCCGCAGAACGTCAACCAGCTCAACACCGCCGCGATGACGCCGTACTTCACCAACGCACAGGTCATCCCGATCGCTCTCGGCCAGACTCAGGAGCTGCCCATCGCAACCAAGAACGGCAAGAACATCGACTTCTCGATCTCGTTCCCGTCGGTGACCCAGTATTCGCTGTTTCAGGTCAACGATGACCAGGGCGTGCTCCTTGTCTATACGTCGTTCATCCTGGTGATGACCGGGCTGCTCACCAAGCTCTACCTGCGCCCGTTCCTCGAGCGTCGCCAGCGCAAGCGCCGTCAGCCGATCACCCTCGACCCGCGCTGGTCGTCCGACTCGAGCGGCGAGCCTCAGACGCCGGAGCGAGAACCGGCCTCGGTCTGATCCGGTTCCGGCGCGAGCTCCGCGATCCGGGCGGGAGAGAGATAGGCGAGGCGCTCCAGCTCCTCACCCCGGTAGTCGAGCTGGAGAAGTCCTCCCTTGGCGCACTGCAGACGGTGCAACGCGTAGCGAGGACGTCGCTCCGCGGCCACCCAGAATCCCTGGATGGGATCGCCATGGCTGACGCAGATGCCGCCCTCACCGGGATGATCGGCGAGCAGGCGCATGAGCGGCCGGCGGATCCGTGCCGCCAGCTCTTCGACGCTCTCGTCATTGCCGAGGAGCCCCGGCCACATCATGTGGATCAGCCAGAGCGGGCGTCGCCACGGCACCTGTTTCGGCGGGATGCCCTGGAGATACAGGCCGAAGCGGGTCTCGATCAGGTCGTCGGTGTAGGTGATCGGTACCGGGAGGTACGACGCGATGATCTCCGCCGTCTGCCGGGCGCGCTCGAGCGGGCTCGAGTAGATCTGGCGTGCCGTGCTGCTCGCGAAGTAGCGGCCCAGCGCGTGCGCCTGCCTTACGCCCTTCTCGCTGAGCGGAAAGTCGGGGAGATGGCCGTAGAGGACCCCTTCGGGGTTGCGAACGTCGCAGTGGCGAACCAGGTGGAGGCGGGTCGAGGCAGGGGCATGGTTCACGCTTTTCTTCACAATAGGTGGTTGTGGCGCTTCTGACGCGCGGCCGCAGCCACGCGCAAGACGAGATGACGATGTCCGAGGTCCCGGCACGCACGAAGCGCAACCTCCACATCATTCTGCCGATCGCGCTCTATCTGCTGCTGCGCATCCCGTCGCTCATCGAACCGCAGTGGTACCAGGACGAGGCCGGCTACGCATCGACGGCATGGCTCACGCATCTCGGCTACGGGCTCTACGTGGACGCATGGAACAACAAGCCGCCATTGCTGTTCGGCATCTACGGTTTAAGTCAGTGGCTCTTCGGCGCCAGCGAGGCAGGTCTCCATGCGCTGACGATCCTGAGCGGGCTCGCGGCCATCAGCGCCGCCGTCGTTGGTGTATCGCGGCTGTGCTCCGCACGCGCCGCATTGTGGGCCGGGCTCGCGATTGCGGTGATCATCGGCACGCCGATGCTGGATGGGGACCTGGCGCTTCCGGAGAGCCTGTTGATCGGCCCGGTCACGGTCGGGGTGGTTTGGTTCCTCTGCTCCTGCACCGGCGCAGCCCTGCGCAGACCGCGTGCGCTCACGCTGGTGGCGATCGGCGTGCTCCTCGCGTGCGGGTTCCTGATCCAGCAGACGGCGCTTGCCGACTTCGGCTCGATCATGCTCTGGTGCCTGGTGCGACGGAACTGGCGGACGATGCTGGTCGTGGGCGGCGCCTTCGCGGTGGTCGTGGCGGCTGTGGTCGTTCCCTTCGTGGTCAGCGCCGGCGTGCACAACGTGTGGTTCGCGCTGGTGACGTCGTATGCCGATTACGTCGGCGACGCGCTCGGTGGACAGCTCTCCGCCTACCTCTTCCGCGTCGGCCTCGTGGTCGCCATGCTGGTCGCGGCCTGGTGCTTCCGTAACGCGAAGGACGATCGATTCGAGCTCGTCCGCATCTGGGCGACCGCGCTCCTGTTCACGGCGATCGCCGCGGGATACTCGTACGAGCACTTCCTGCTGCCGGTGATGATCCCCATGGTGATGCTCGTGACCGGTCTGGTCTCGAGACATCGCGATCACCTCCTGCAACGCATCCGGCGGCCGCGCGTGCTCGTGGCGATCGCCGCCTTCGCGGCGATCGCATCGACCGGGTGGTCGCTGTTCGCGGCGGGATACCGATCGACGGTGTGGAGTTCTCGGGTACTACGTCAACGCCGCCGGCTACGCGACGGGTGCGATCTCCGTCCTCGAGTACGACACCTACTTCGGTGTCCTCAACTATGGCGAGCACGAGGCCGAGCAATGGATCACAAGCCACAACCTCGTCGGGAGCACGGCGATGTTGTGGACCAACCTCGCGTGGCCGCTCGTGGACGAGCAGCTCGTCCCACCGACCCGGAGCGGCCCGCTCTACATCACCCTGGCGCTCGAGAACGGCACCGCAGGCATCCTGGCGAGGATGAACGCGTCGCCACCCGAGCTGATCCTGGTGACGCCGTTCCGCATCGAGAACCTGCGTGATGTGAACACCTTCATCAGCACCCACCACTACGTGAGGGTGATGGATGCGAACGGCGTGGAGCTGTACCTTCGTTCAAGCGGCTGAGCGGCGGGTGCGCAGCAGCCGGTGCCCGGGGGCCGTCGTCGCTCTCGACACGTGCGAGCGCTCGACGTAGATCGTGTCCGTGCCGAAGTGGAACACCGGGATGTACCACCGCGTGACCACGGTGAGGATGCTCGAGCGCAGCGCGACGCTGGGCTGGTTGGTGATGATCACCACGGGGCGATGCCGATCGACGTAGGGGCCGATCTTGGAACGGTCGCCCAGGAGCACGTCGTCGTTGAACAGCGAGACGGTCGGCAGGAGCGTGTGGAGCGGAGTTCAGCAGGTAGACCCATTCATCCGCGACGCTCCACACCACCGCTGAGGCATTCGCATAGTGGTGGGCGATCAGCCAGTGGGTCACCACCTGGTCGACGACGATGCTGTCCGAGAAGCTGTTCTGCCAGCGAGTGCGCTCGGTGGCGTTCACGAGGCTCGAGTAGCCATCGGTGTAGTACGTGGACAGGCTGCGTCCATTGATCCAGAAGGAGCCCGCGTACGAACCCTGTGCGGCAGCGAGCAGAATCCCGGCCGCGAGCAGCGCGGAGCCCACCCAGAGGCGCGGCCGCGCCAGGGGCACGAGAACGCTCCAGCGATTCCATGGTGTCGCGACCACCGCCGCGCAGACCCAGGGGATCGACGGCAGGAGCAGATGCGGGTAGGGGAAGTGCGCGGAGCCGGCGACCACGAGGTCGATCCCGGCCAGCACCCACAGCATCCAGAAGGCGTTTCGGGTCCGGCGCGCGACCAGGATTGCCCCCCCGAAGATCGCGATGACGCCGACGCCGATGCCCGCAAAGTGGAGGGTGCGCGGGAGCACGCTGAGCGGGAGGGAGTTGTGCGCGTAGATCCCGTAGAAAGCGACGGTCGCGAACCAGGTCGCGCCGACGCCCGAGGCGATGATCGTCGGCACCAACCAGAGCAACGAGACCACCAGTCCGGTGCCGAGAAAGCGCAGCAGTTGCACCCAGCGGCCGGGAGAGGCGATCAGCAACACGACGGAGATGGCGAAGACATCCGCGAGGACCGTCTGCTGCATCCCCAGGGCGATCGATGCCAGGAACCCGGCGACGTAGGGGGCCCATCGATTTCTCGCAGCCCACGCCGGCGAGGCGATGCTGACCAGCATGAGCATGCCCGCCCAGGTCATCGGACCGATCAGCGCCCCCTCGGGGAGGAACAGCTCCGAGTCAAAGATTGGGGGCCCGATGATCAGGGCTGCGAGGACGCAGGCGATCCCCGCCCGGCGCCTCGAGCCGGTCAGCTTGGCCACACCCCAGCCGACCGCGATCACCGCGGCGATCGCGCTGGCGAAGGGAACGAGGTGGATCGCGGCCTCCGAGTACCCGAGAAGGTGGGTCACGATCCCGTAGATCCAGTACTGGACGGGTGGCTTGTTGTCCCACGCGCCCGGGGACACGTAGAGCCTGCCGCCGTTGAAAACCGTGCGTCCGACATAGGCGTAGGTGCTTTCGTCGGAGTACCAGTGTGGCTCGAGGAACGCGGGGATGCGAAACCCCACGATCAACGCCACGCCCGCCGCGATCCCACTCCACGGGGGCGACGTCGTCGCGTTGTCCTGCGTTGTTCCGGGGGAGCCTGTCATGGGCGAGAGTTTGCCTTCCCGAGTACCGCGTCGACCGGATTTCACACCGAACTGGCGCCCCCGGTAGGAGTTGAACCCACGACCGTCGAGTTAGAAGCTCGCTGCTCTATCCGCTGAGCTACGGGGGCGCGCGGCGAGTGTACCTGCGGTGGTTCATCCGGATCGCCGACCACCGCGCCATATAATCGCCGAGCCTCCTCGTCGGAGTCACATGGTGGCCATAGCTCAGCTGGTTAGAGTGCCAGGTTGTGGCCCTGGAGGTCGCGGGTTCGAATCCCGCTGGCCACCCGTTCGCCTGACCCGCCGCTCCCCCGAGCGAACCCCTCACGGGAGGCCGGCTCACTCTCCGCAGGCGTGCTCGGCTCGCTTCCGACCGCACAGCTAGACTGCCCGACCATGAGTGACGATCGCTGGAACGCCGTCGACGCCTATACGACCGACCTGCTGCAACCCCCCGACCCCGTGCTCGAGGCGGTCATCAGCGACAGCGCCGAGCTGCCCAATATCGCGGTGTCCCCGGCCCAAGGGCAATTCCTGAACGTGCTCGCGCTGGCTATCAGGGCCAGGCGGATCCTCGAGGTGGGAACGCTCGGCGGATACAGCGCGATCTGGATGGGGCGCGCGCTCCCCGAGGATGGCCGGCTGATCAGCCTCGAGCTCGACCCTCACCATGCCGAGGTCGCGCGGCGGAACATCGAGCGCGCCGGGCTGGAGAGCAAGGTCGAGGTCCGCGTTGGGGCGGCGCTCGAGAGCCTCGCGGCGCTCAAGAAAGAGGGCGGTGAGCCGTTCGACCTCGTCTTCATCGACGCCGACAAGCGCAACACCCCGGAGTACTTCAGCGCGGCGGTTGACATGTCCCACGCGGGCAGCCTGATCGTGGTCGACAACGTGGTGCGGCAGGGGAGGCTGATCGACGCGGACAGCGACGATCCCGATACGCAAGGCATGCGGCGTCTCATCGAGGAGATGGGTGCCGACCCCGGCCTCAGGGCGACGGTGATCCAGACCGTCGGGGTCAAGGGCTGGGACGGATTCGCCTTCGCCCTCGTGGTCGAGACCTAAGCAGGGACTCGGCCGCCGAGTGCTAAGGCGGTGCGTCGAGCCGCATCGGTCGCGACGCTGATCGGGACGTCGCCCCCATGGAGCAGGGCATCCGCGTGCGGCAGCCACGACGCGTCGTCGGCGACCTCAGCGAGCGAGCGCTCTCCGCCGAGCCTGGAAACGTACCGCGATGCGATCCAACCGAGCCGCCCGCTGCCGGTGTCGGCGGCGAAGGCATTCGCCTCCTCGGCAAGTCGTGCGCCGATCGCGAGGGTGGCCATGCGTCGCGCGATGCGGCGCAGGGGCAGCTGTTTCGCGTCCGGGTCCTCGACGGCGTTCAGCGCCCCAAGCTGGGCCTCGAGGCGATGGAGCGCGTCGATGAGCGCGCCCCCAAGTGGCGCCACGGCACCCCCGGCTGATACCGCCTCGGCGCGACGTTCGGTGTCGCCGAGATAGCCCGGGAGCGCACCGTGCTCGATGGCACGCTGCACGTCGAGGGCGATCACGTTGCCGGATCCCTCCCAGATCGCGTGGACGTAGACATCGCGCAGCAGCCGCGCATCCGGCCAGTCCTCGATGAACCCGTTGCCGCCGCGGACCTCCATGCCCTCGGTCGCGCAGATGCGGGCGCGCTCGGTGCCGTGCATCTTGAAGAGCGGTGTCAGGAGGCGCAGCGCCGCGGCCGCCTCGCGGTCACCCGCGTCCCCGCGATCGGTGAGGTCGGCAACACCCATCGCCGCGGTGAGCCCGGCGACGGAGTCCACCACAAGATCGGCGAGCGTGTCGCGCATCAGCGGGTGCAGGTCGAGACGCCGCCCGAACGTCGACCGACCGCTCGTGTGGGTCAGCGCTTCGAAAGCACTGCGCCGCATGGCACCCGCCGTCGCCGTGGCGATGCCGACCCGGGTCGCGTTGACCATGTCCATCATCTGCGGCAGGCCGCGTTCGAGCGTGCCGACCTGCCACGCGAACGCGTCGCGCAGACCCACCTCGGCCGACGCCATCGCGTGCGTGCCGAACTTTTCCTTGAGGCGGTGGATGATGAAGGCATTCCGGCTCCCATCCTCGAGGAGCCGCGGCATGAGGAACAGCCCGAGCCCCCGCGGCCCCGGCGGCGCGCCCGCCGGTCGGGCGAGCACCAGGGTCAGGTCGCTGTGCGCGCAACTCGCGAACCACTTCTCACCCGAGAGCCGCCACGTACCGTCACCTGCGGGGGTGGCGACGCTCTCGTTGGCGCCGACGTCCGAGCCGCCGGCCTTCTCGGTGAGAAACATCGCGACCGTGAGGTGACTGCCGGTGTCGTCGATGATGCCGGGGAGGAAGCGAGCCGCCAGCGCCGGGTCGTTGCGCTCGAGACACCGAGCTGCGGCGTCCATCATCCCGATGGGGCAGCCGGTGATCGCCTGATCGGACTCGAGGATCAGGTACAGCATCGCGGTGACCAGGCTCCGCGGCGCACGGGCCGGAAGACCCCGCCAGCCCGGCGCGTAGCCGGCGCGCACCGCGCCGAATCCGAGGACCGTCAACTCCAGCTCCCGATACGCCGGGTGGAACTCGATCTCGTCGATGCGCTCACCGCGACGGTTGTAGGAGCGTAGCGCCGGAGGGTGGCGATCCGCGGTACGGGCCAGGGGCTCGATGACACCTGGCACCAGTGTGCCGAGTTCGCGCAGCGCACCATCGGCAACCGGCCACGCTGCCTCTCCGACGGTCCGGCGGGTCAGCCAGCGCAGGTGCTCGTCGGGCTGGTACCAGTCGGTCTCATCGCCGGCCGGGATGTGGCGCACCCCGGGATCAGACGGCAGCATCGATCCCACCATAGCGCGCCCCGGTCGTCACCACAGACCGCGGGCTTCGAGCACCTGTTTGAGCACCCGCGGACGGTCGGTCATGATCCCGTCGACGCCGAGGTCGAGGAGAAACTCCATCTCCGCCTGGTCGTCGACGGTCCAGACGTGGACGGGCAGCCCAGCGCGGTGCGCGGCGTTGATGAACCGCCGGTCGATGCGCAGCCCTCCCCAGCGCTGCGGCACCTGGAGGCAGTCGGCGTGGAAGCTCGGCATCCTTCCGGTACGCGAAGCAGCGTATGCCATGGCAGCGGCGGCCTGGCCCATCGATGAGCAGATCCGTCCGCCTGCCAGCGATCGGATACGGGCGATCCGGCGGTCCGAGAACGATCCGATGCACACGCGATGGAACGCATCGAGGCGCCGGACCAGGCTGATCAGCGGGGTCACCGTGATGTCCGTCTTGGCGTCGATGTTGATGAACACATCGTCCCAGCGCGTGAGCAACTCCTCGAGCGTCGGAACCATGACGCCGGTGGCCCTGAACGGGAAGGTGCGACCGCCGTCCGGGCTGAACCCGTACCCGGCGTCCGCAGCACGCACCTCGGCCAGGGAGAGCGCGCCGATCCTGCCTGCCCGATCGGTGAGACGTTCGAGGCTGCTGTCGTGGAAGGCGAGCAGGACCCCGTCGCGGGTCAGATGAACATCGGTCTCGAGATATCGATACCCCAGGGCGACGGCGGCCTCGAAGGCGGGCAGCGTGTTCTCGGGAGCCTCCCCGCCACCGCCGCGATGGGCGAACGCGATCGTGGTCGATCGATCGAGAAAAGAACGCTGCACCATGGACGTGGCGGTCAGCGTAGCCGGACGGATCGCTAACGCACCCAGGTGCCCGCGCCGGAGAGTGCGCTGAAAAGCGGCCGCGGCCCTCGTCCGTCGGCAACGCACACTGCGCCGACGCCGCGAATCCGGGCCTCGGCGCTGGCGCGCAACTTCACTCGCGCCCGGCCGCCGATCGCAGGGATCAGATGCTCTGCCTCACGCGTCGAGAGACGTCCGATGAGGCTGGTCTCATCCGACGGGTCACGGAGCAACCCGGGCGTATCGGCAAAGATGATCAGCAGCGACGCCCCGAGCGCGATGGCGATCTCGGCAGCGAGCCGGTCGCCGTCGACGTTGATCGCGGTTCCATCCTGGCCGGCAATCGGTGGGCAGATCACCGGCGTCACCCCGGCGGCGAGCAGCCTGCCGAGCAGGATGGCGTCCACCGAGTCGATGCTGCCCACGTGGTTGTCGTGCAGCACCTTGGTCCGGCCGTTCTCGCGGATGCGCAGGGCCGGCCGTCGCGTCCCTCGCACCACGCCGCCGTCGAGACCGCACAGCCCGAACGCGTTGACCCCGAGTTGCCTGAGGCGCTCGACGATCCGCTTGTTGGCCCTGCCCGCATACGCCATCAGGAAGTGATCCATGGTCGCCGCGTCGGTGAACCGGCTCACGTCGCCCCGCTCCGACTCGACCATGCGCGGCGGGTTGCCGAGCCGCGTCGACAGCTCATCGAGGTCGCGGCTGGCGCCGTGCACCACGATTGCCTGCTCGGTCGTGGTGGCGATGTCCTCGAGGATCGGATCGAGCCGTCGGACGCTGCCGCCGATCTTCACGACGATCATCAGATCGGGTACAGGCCGGTGAATTCGAGCGCGTGCGTCTCGGGGAATCCGTGGCGAATGTTGAGCGCCTGCACCGCCTGACCCGCAGATCCTTTGACGAGATTGTCAAGCGCGGCGGTGACCACGACGCGGCGCGAATGCGGGTCGCGTTCGAAACCGACATCACAGTAGTTGGTACCCGCGAGCAGCTTCGGCGACGGCGAGCGATGCAGGCCGGTGTGTGATTTGACGATGCGCACGAAGGGCTCCGAGCCGTACCGGGATCGGTAGAGGCGCCAGAGATCACGGTCGTCGAGGTCGGTGTTGAGGAACGCGTGGGCGGTGATGAGCACGCCACGCACGGCTTCGACAGCGGTCGCCGAGAAGGCGACCTCGTGGCCCGAAGCGCCGAGGTGCAGCTCCTGGAGGATCTCCGCGGTGTGGCGATGGCCGGTCGGCGCGTAGGACCGGATCTCGCCGCTCCGATGCGCGTGGTGGGTCGAGTCCCCCGATTGCGAGCCGGCGGCGGATGAACCGACCTTGGCTTCAACAACCAGCGGGATTGCGGGGTCGAGCAGTCCCGCGCACGCGAGCGGGGCAAGACCGAGGATCGACGCGGTTCCGAGGCAACCACCAGCGGCGATGAGCGACGCACTAGCGATCTCCGCTCGGTGCATCTCCGCGAGCCCGTACACCGCGGAACTCAGCAGCCCGGGGGAGGGGTGGGGCCATCCGTACCAGCGCGGATAGTCGTTCGCATCGCGCAGCCGGAAGTCGGCGCCGAGGTCGATCACGACCGGTGCCGCCTCGCGGAGCTGCTCGATCACCGTGCTCGACTCGCCGTGGCTCATGGCGGCGAAGACGACGTCAGCCTCGCCCAGCGCCTCGCGGGAGGAGAAGCGCAGCTCGGTGCGCCCCCGCAACGGCGGGTGAACCGACGCGACGGGCTTGCCGGCGAGGCGCTCCGACGTGACCTGCACGACCTTGACCTCGGGATGGCCGGTCAGGAGGCGCAGCACCTCGCCTCCCGCATAGCCGGAGCCTCCGACGACTGCGGCGCGGATCATCCGGCGCTCAGCGCGGCTGCAAGGACGGCAACCGCACGCTCCAACTCCGCGATCGAGACGTGCTCGTCTGGCGTGTGGTCGAGCTTCGAGTCGCCGGGTCCGTAGGCGACGGCCTGGCATCCCCAGGCGGGAACGAGCACATTGAGGTCGGACGTCCCGGTCTTGACCTTGAACCGCGGCGTCCCGCCCTCGGTGCGGATGGCGGTGACGAAGCCTCGAGCCAGCGCGCTGGCCCGATCGGTGCGGACGCCGGGCTCGCTGCCGAGCGTGCTCACGCTCGCGGTTGGCACGGCCTCCCGCGCAAGGTCGACGAGTGCAGCAACATCGCACCCGGGTGGCGTCCGGACGCCGAGGTCGAGGCTCGCCCGGTCGGTCAGCCCGTCGGTCCACGAATCGAAGCGGAGCACGCGGATGTCGACACGCTCGAAGACGCCGGATTCGCCGTTCAGACGAGTGGCATGATCCTGCAGCGCACGAACCACCCCGACGCACAGATCGGGCGCGCTCGGTTCACGACCCGCACCGTGGGCGTGCGCCTGATCGATGCTCACGCGCAGGCGCAGGCTGCCCTTGTACCCGATGGTGACGGCGTCCCATCCGCTCGGCTCGAGGATGACCAGCGCTGACGGGGCGGCCATCGTATCGGCGAGGTGGCGCGCGCCGATCGAGGTGGTCTCCTCCTCGACGGCTCCGACGATCACGAAGCGACGCGCGCCGTCGCGAGGCTGCCGGCTCACCGCGGCGATCGCGGTGGCAAGTGGCCCCTTGGCGTCGACGGCGCCGCGTCCATGCAAGAGATCGCCCTCGCGACGGACGTCGATATGCCCCGGGACGGTGTCGATGTGCCCGACCAGCGCGACCGTCTCGGGGCCGTCACCCCAGCCGGCGACGACGTTGCCCGCGGCGTCGACGTCGACGTCGAAGCCGGCGCGCAGGAGCCTAGAAACCAGCAGCGACGCCACGGCATCCTCCTGGCCGCTCTCGCTGGGCACCGAGAGCATCGCGACGAGCAGTTCCGCGACGTCAACACGGGTGGCGGACAGAACGCCGGTTCCCATCGTCACGGTCAGGCTCCGAGCGCAACCGGAGCGACGCGCGCGACCTCGCGAACGTGGTCGGCGACGCGGCCGGGTATGTCGACGCCGGTGACGTCGATCGAGTTCTTGAATTCCATGGTCGCGTTGACCTCGCTGACCAGGAGCCGGTCGCGATCCTCGAGCAGGTCGATCGCCAGCACACCGCCGCCGACCGCCGCGGCGGCATCCAGCGACATCCGGCGCAGTGTCGCGTCGATGGGGCAGTCCCGCGTGCGAGCGCCGCGCGCGGTGTTGGTGACCCAGTGGTCGGAGTAACGGTAGATCGCGCAGAGGACGTCGTCGCCGACCACGAACGCGCGAATGTCCCGGCCCGGCTTGTCCACGTGGCGCTGGAGGTAGAAGACGGAGTGCTCAGGACCGCCGAGCAACGCCTTGTGCTCGAACAGCGCCTCGGCGGCGTCGCGGTCGTTGATCCGCGCGAGGAGCCTCCCCCACGAGCCGGTGACCGGCTTGAGCACCACCGGGTACCCGAGGTCCTCGGCAGCTTGAACTGCGGCATCGGGGGTGAACGCAATCACCGTCTCGGGGGTCGGGACGCCCGCGGCCACCAGCGACGCCGTGGTGTCCAGCTTGCTGGCACAGGTCGCTGCGACTGCGTGCGTGTTGATGGTGGGAACGCCCCGCGACTCCAGGACCAGGGTGATCGCCAGCCCGCGTGTCTGCGAGATGCTGCGCTCGAGCGCCACATCCCAACCTGGGCTCGGGTCCCCGAGCGTGAGGGTCACCTCGCGGTCGTCGACGACCTCGACCTCCATCCCGCGGTGCACGAGCGCGTCGCGGAGCAACTTCTCCTCAACGCGGATCCTCGAGCACAGCAGGCCGATGCGTATCGGATCACTCACCCCAGTCGACCTCTTCGGGTGGCGCGAGCACGAAGCGCGGAGGATCGAGCCCGATCACCTCGAGCTCCGCGTTGCACTCCGGGCAGCTCACGACCTCGCCGCGTTCGACGCCGTCGTCGACGGGGACCTGCGCATCGCACTCAGGACACACGCTGTGCCCCCTCGAGCGCAGCCCATCCGCCATGCCTGATCAGGTCGATGAGCGACCCGGCCTCGATGATGCGGAGCGCAACACCGGATGGCGGCTCGCCATGCAGTGTCATCGTGGGTGTCGTGATCGTGCCGGTGAGGGCGTCGACGGTGACCTCGTCGCCATCGCGCAGCACCCCGTGCGCCTCGGCGCAGCGGATCACCGGCAGGCCGATGTTCACCGCATTGCGGTAGAAGATGCGCGCGAAGCTGGCTGCGATCACCGCGGCGACGAGGTTGCGCTTGATGGAGAGCGGGGCATGCTCGCGCGAGCTGCCGCAGCCGAAGTTGCGTCCGGCGACGATGACATCGCCGGGTTGCACGGTCGCGGTGAAGTCCGGCCGTGCCTCGATCAGGCAGGCGCGGCGGAGCGCGTCCGGATCGGTGGTGACGTTGTACCGCCCCGGCATGATCGCGTCGGTGCTGATGCCGTCGCCGAGGAGAAAGACGCGGCCGCTCATAGCGCGGGCTCCAGGGCGGCGGGGTCGGTGATCGCACCCGCGAGCGCGGATGCGGCGGCGACCGCCGGGGAGGCCAGGAAGATATGCGCATCGGGGCTGCCCATCCGTCCCGGGTAGTTGCGGTTGCTCGTGGAGAGCACGCGCTCGCCCGGGCCCATCACGCCGTGCTGCCGTCCCAGGCACGGTCCGCAGCCCGGATTGAGCACCAGCGCACCGGCGCGCGCGAAGGTCTCGATGTAGCCGGCACTCAGGGCATCGAGGTACACGCCTCGCGATGCCGGAACCACGATGGTGCGCGTTCGGGGATGCACCGTCCGGCCCGCCAGGATGGACGCGGCGATCGCGAGGTCGCTCAGCCGGCCGTTGGTACAGCTGCCGATGAACACCTCGTCGAGCGGAGTTCCGGCGACATCGTCGATGTCGTGGACGTTGTCGATGCTCGGATGGGCCGCCACCTGCGGGCGCAGGCGCTCGGCATCAACGACGAGGGTTCGCAGGTATTCCGGACGAACGGGCTGCAGCTCGAAGGGATCGTCGCCGGAGTGCGCGAAGGTGACCGCATCCGGCTCGACGATCCCGGTCTTGGCGCCGAAGTCGGTGCTCAGGTTGCAGAGCGTCAGTCGCTCGTCGACGCTCATCGCGGTCACCGCTTCGCCGCCCCATTCCACGGCGCAGTAATCCGCTCCGTCGGCGCCCATCTGCGCGATCACGTGGAGCGCGAGGTCCTTGGCGTACACCCCCCGGGGCAGCGCGCCACGCACCTCGATGCGAACGGTTTCGGGGATGCGGAACCACGTCTTCCCGGTGGCGAACACCACCCCGATGTCGGTGGAACCCAGGCCGGTCGCGAAACAGCCGAGACCACCGTACGTCGTGCTGTGCGAATCAGCGCCGACGACGATCCCGCCCGGCCGGGCGAGCCGCCGATCGACCATCACCTGGTGGCAGATGCCCTCGGCGAAGAGGTTGGTGATGGTGTGCTCGACGCAGAACTCGCGGATGACCCGATGCAGCTCGGCTGCGGCAACCGTGTTGGCCGGCATCACGTGGTCGAAGTTGAAGACGATGCGACTAGCGTCCCAGAGCGGAAGATCCAGGCTCCTGAACGCTTCGATGGCAAGCGGACCGGTCACGTCGTGGGCCATCGCGACGTCGACCTCCGCGATGACGGTGTCGCCGGCGTGGACCCCGTGTCCCAGGCGCCGGCGGAACAGTTCCTCGGTGATCGTTCCCATTTCGTTCCCCTACGCCTGAGCCCAGCTGACAATCAATTCATCGAGAGTCGCCACATCGAGGGGGCCGTCGTCCCCGCGCCGCTTGACCTCGGCGGTGAGGCTGCGCAGACGGTCGTCGTCGAGGCGCACGCCGAGCACCGTGGCCCGGTCGCCGATCGCGTGACGGCCGGTGAGCCGGTGGCCGGCGAGGATGCTTCGCTCGCGCCCAAACTGCGCAGGGTTGAGCACCTCGTAGGCACTTGGGTCGAGGAGCACCGCCTTGGTGTGCATCCCCGCCTTGTGGTGAAACGCGGTCGCAGCGGTCACCGCCGCGTTGAACGGGACCGCGATCCCGAGGATCTCGGCGAGCATCGCATCGAGCTCGGGCAGCATCTCCAGCCGGTAGTGCTCGACCAGGTCGGGCTGGATCGTGACCAGCCGCGCCATCATCGCGGAGAGCGGCACGATGCCGTTGCGCTCCCCGATGCCGAGGATGGTGGTGTCGACGTGCGTCGCTCCCGCTTCGAGCGCCGCCAGCGCGTTGGCCACCGCGCAGCCGGTGTCATCGTGGGCGTGGAACTCGATATCGCAGCCGACGTTGCGCCGGACGAGGGAGACCAGCTCATGGACCTGTGGGGGCGTTGCCACACCGACGGTGTCGGCGAGGCCGACACGATCCACGCCCGCGCGATCGATCGCGCGATAGATGCGCACCAGGTCGTCCGGGTCCGATCGAAACGAGTTCCTCGGTGCTGAAGCGCGCTTCGCGGCCGGCGACGCGAATCTCGCCGACCACCGCGGTCCCGATGTCGATGATCTCGTCGATGCTCATCCCGTGCGACACGGGTCGGAGCCGCGACGACGTTGCGATGAGGACATCGACGCCATCGACACCGGTACCGACGGCAAGCCTCGCGTCGTCGAGATTGCACCGAACGTGCGTCAGCAGGCGAAAACGCCGCTCAGAACGCGCCACGCGGCGAAGATCGGATTCCGATTGAGGAGACGCCACCGGCGAGGTGAGCTCCATGTAGTCGACGCCGAAGCGATCCAGCGCAGCGGCGATGGCCAGCTTCTGTTCGATCGTGAAATGGGCAAGCGCGAACTGCTCGCCCTCACGGAGCGTGCTGTCGATGATGCGAAACGAGGTGATGCTCATGAACTTCCGTATGTGGTGGTGGGTAAAAAGAAAGAGCCCCTTCGAGGAAGGGGCTCTTCGCGGAATCTGATCCGGTGCTAACTGGTCGCCGTCACCTCATCCGTGCGCAAAGGAACCCACTCCTCGGGAGCGAGACGGCTTTTTTGGCGAGGCGCACGGATGTCTGCACGACGGCTGCAGCGTAACAGCGGTCGATCGCTCGCGTCAACCACCTATGCTCTTGCCAGCTATGCAGCACGCAGCGGCTTCCTCCTGATCGCGCCGTGTCGAGGTTCTTGCGCGCGTCGCTCGGCGCGGATTTCGGATACACACCGGGAGAGCAGCCAACCGATGACGGCGGCTGGTTGAAGCTGAACAGCAACGAGTCACCGCTGCCGCCGTCATCAACGGTGGCGGCTGCGGTTGCTGAGGCGGCTGCCGAGCTGGCTCGGTATCCGAGCCCGGTTGCCGAACCGTTGCGAAGCGCGCTTGCGCGACTGCACGTCGTCGAGCCGGAGCAGGTCTTCGTCGCCAATGGGGCCGACGAGGTCCTTGATTGCTGCTTTCGTGCCTATGCGTCACCGGGCGACACGGTGGTGCGAACCGAGCCCGGCTATTCGCTGCTGCCGGTGCTCGCCGCGCTCTTCTCGGTGCGAGATGATCCGGTGGCGATCGAGCCCGACGGCTCCCTGCCCCCGGACTTCGCACTCCGCCCGGCCGTGCTGCGGGTCGTGGTCAACCCCAACTCGCCGACCGGGCACTGGACCCCACCAGCAGCTCTCGAGGCGAGGCTCTGGCAATCCGGAGGCATCGTCGCGATCGACGAGGCCTACTGCGATTTCGCACCGGCGTCGTGCGTGCCGCTCCTCTCGGCGCACCCGAACTGGCTGGTGATTCGGACCCTTTCGAAGTCGCACGCGCTCGCCGGGTTGCGGGTCGGCTATGCGCTCGGCGACCGCTCGCTCATCGCCGACCTCAACGCGGTGCGCGACTCCTACCCGGTCGATCGCTGTGCGATCGCGGGCGCGATGGCGGCACTGGAGGATCGCGCTCACCATCGCCTGATCGTCAGCACGGTGCTCCGGGAGCGATCGCGCCTGAGCGAAGGTCTCGGTGCGATGGGATGGCGTGTCGAGCCGTCTGCGGCGAACTTCGTCTTCGCGTCGCCGCCTCCCGGGACCACCGCGGTCGCGGTCGCGACCGGGCTCCGCGACGTACGGATCCTCGTCCGCCACTTCACGGCCCCTCGCCTCAATGAGTTCCTGCGCATCACCGTCGGCGATGCGCGGGCGACTGATCGTGTCCTCGCGGCCATCTCCGCCTTCGACGGGTAAATCCTGAGTGGCACGTAGAATCCCCGCATGACAGGCCTCGACGCGCTGCCTCCCGGCGCATCGGTTCGCGGACGCGCCGATGGATTCAACGACTACCTCGTCGGTCCCGCCGCGCGCCGCCGCCTGCTCACCGACCGGTTCATCGAAACGTTCGAGGCGTGGGGCTACGGCTTCATGGTGACGCCGCTTATCGAGCCGCTGGATACGATCGCGGCCGGCGTCGGCGGCGCCCAGCAGTCCGCCCTGTTCCGTTTCATGGACTCGGACGGCGCGCTGCTCGCGTTGGTCGGTGAGCGAACCGTCAGCGTGGCGCGCGTGGTCGCGACCCAGTTGCATTACGGGCCGTTTCCCCTGCGGCTCAGCTATGCGGGGTCGGTCCTGCGCAACCAGGCGCCCAACGCGGGACGGCGCCGCGAGAGCCTGCAGGCTGGGTGCGAGCTCATCGGCACGGGAGGACTCGCAGCCGACGCCGAGTGCATCGCGCTCGCGGCAGCCGCACTCGAGCGCGGCGGCGTGGAGCACATCCAGGTGGACGTCGGTCACGCCGACTTCATACCGGGACTGCTCGATTCGGCGGGTCTCGAGCCGGCGGCTCGCGAGGAGGTGCTGGCCGCACTCGCGCGTCGCGACCTCGTCGCCGTCGAGTCGGCGCTCGAGGGCACCGACGCCGCCGACGCGGAGCGCCGCCTGCTGCTTGCGTTCCCGACGCTTCGTGGCGGCCGCGAGATCCTTGACACCGCAGCGGGCGGACTCCGCGGCGAGCGGCCGCACCGCGCGCTGCAGGAGCTGGCGCAACTCTGGGATCTCCTCGACGCCCACGCCATCACCGACCGCGTGCACCTCGACCTCGGCGCGGTCCGCGACTGGGACTACTACACCGGTCCGACCTTCGAGGTGTTCAGCGTCGACTCCGGATTCGCGCTCGGTTCCGGGGGACGCTACGACACGCTGCTCGCGCGCTTCGGCACGCCCCTTCCCGCAACCGGCTTCGTGCTCCATGTCGATCGCTGTCACGACAGCGTGGTCCGGCGAGCGGGCGCGCAGGTGACTCCGGCGGTTCTTCAGGTGAGCTGGGACAGCGATGCGCATGAGGAGGCGCTGGAGCTTGCGCGCGCACTGCGTCACCAGGGTGTGGCGTGCACGTGCGACCTGGTCGCCGGTGGTGACGGCGACGTGCGTGTGACCGCCTCGGGCGCTCGCTGGTCGCACCTCGGACAGGACGAGGAGGGGAGCGTCGATGCGGCCGTGGCCGCGCTCGTCGCCGGCATGTCATGAAGGGGTTGCGGGTCGCGCTCCCCGGCGGAACGCTCTTCGACAGTGCGTGCGGGCTTCTCGAGGCAGCCGGGATCGCGCAACTCGACCCGGCGCGGTTCGACCGTGAGCTGAGCATTCAAAGCGGTGATGACGTGTTCGTCAAGGTTCGACCGACTGATGTGCCCGTCTACGTGGAGATGGGCGGCTGCGAATGCGGCATCGTCGGCAAGGACGTGCTCTGGGAGAGCAGCCGCGAATGCTACGAGCTTGCCGATCTCGGGTTCGGCCGGTGCCGGCTCGTGCTTGCCGCACCTCGCGATTCGGCGCTCGCCGCAGGCGTCTGGCCGCAATCGTTGCGCGTCGCGACCAAGTACCCGGTGTCGGCGCGCCGCTTCTTCGCCGCGCGTTCGTTGAATGTCGTGGTGATCCGCCTCCACGGGTCGGTGGAGCTGGCACCGTTGACCGGCCTTGCCGATTGCGTGCTCGACATCACCGCGACCGGACGGACCCTGGCTGCGAACAACCTCGTCGAGATCGTCGAGGCGGGTGCGTCGACCGCGCGCCTCATCGCCAACCATGCCGCGCTCAAGACGCGCAACGAGCAGGTGGGTGCGATGGCGGTGGCGCTTCGACGCGCGGCCGAGGCACGCCTCACCGCGGGTGCCGCATGACCATCGAGCTCACGCGTCTCGACCCTGTGCAGTTTCGAGCCGTGATCGTCGAGCGTCAGCGCGACGGCTTCTCGGCCGGCGACATCGATCCGGCCACCGCTGATCGAACTCGAGCAGCTCTTTCACCGCCCGATCGGTGCGCGCGACGCCGTCCGCGACATCATCGCCGACGTCCGAACCGGCGGCGACGCAGCGCTTCGCGAGTGGACCTACCGGATCGATGGGGTCGATGTCGAGACATCGCACGTGGATCCAGCGGAGATGGAGGCTGCGTGGGACAGCCTCGATCAGCCGGTGCGCAATGCGCTCACGGCCGCCGCGCAACGACTTCGTGAATTCCATGTCCTGCAGGTGGACGTGCTCGACCGAGGCGCGGGCGGGGCATGGCTGCACCCCGAGGCGCTTGGTCGGGTCGGATGCTACGTCCCCGGCGGACGCGCGGCGTACCCGAGCACGGTGCTCATGTCGGTGATCCCCGCACAGGTCGCCGGCGTCGCTCGGATCGTGATCGCCAGCCCGCCGGCGCCGTCGGGCGGTGTGCATCCCCTGGTCGCCGCGGCCGCGCACCTTCTTGGCATCCGTGAGGTGGTGGCCGCGGGCGGAGCGCAGGCGATCGCGGCGCTCGCATTCGGAACCGAGAGCATCGAACGGGTCGACAAGATCGTGGGTCCAGGCAACGCATTTGTGACCCTCGCCAAGCACGAGGTCTTCGGTGCGGTGGGCATCGATCAACTGGCGGGACCGAGCGAGATCGTGGTGATCGCCACAGCCGGTGCGGATCCGGCGATGGTTGCCGCCGACCTCGTCTCGCAGCTCGAACATGACCCACTGGCCTGGGCGGTGTGTCTCACCGACGACGCCGGGCTGGCGGAGTCCATCGCTGCGAACTTCGCCGAGGTCGCCGGCGATGCCGCGCGTCGCGAGATCATCGGCATGGCAGCGGGGAGGCACGCGGCGGTGGTGCAGTGCGCGACACCGGACGAGATGCGGACACTTGCGGCGGCGTTCGCCCCCGAGCACCTGTCGCTCCAGGGGGCGGTGGCAGAGGCCCTGCGCGAGGAGGTGCGCAACGCCGGCGCGGTGTTCGTCGGAGCGATGTCGCCGGTCAGCATCGGCGATTACGTCGCCGGGCCCAACCACACGCTGCCGACGCAGGGTGCCGCTCGATACCGCGGACCACTGGCGGTCATGGACTTCGTCCGGTGGCCGAGCTTCGTGCACCTCACCGATGCGGAGTTCGACGCGCTGGCGCCGGTGGCGATCCGCCTGGCGGAGGCGGAAGGGCTTCTCGCGCACGAGGGAGCCATCCGCGCGCGCATGCGCGTTCGGCAAACGTCATGACCACAGAGGTTCGCACCGCGACAACACAGCGGGATACGAAGGAGACGCAGATCACCGCGACCGTCATCATCGATGGCACCGGGACCGCGGCGATCACCCTGCCACTACCGTTCATGAAGCACATGATCGAGGCTTTCACCAAGTACAGCGGCCTGGACATCACGCTCGCGGGTGCCGGTGATATCGAGGTCGACGCTCACCACCTGGTCGAGGATGTCGGGCTCGTGCTCGGAGCAGCCGTGAGCGAAGCTCTCGGCGACCGCAACGGCATCCGGCGCTTCGGCGAGGCGCACGCACCGCTTGACGAGTCGCTGGTGCGGTGTGTCGTCGACTACGGCCGACGCCCGCACGTCGTCTATGCGATGGACCAGTTGCGCGGCCGCATCAACGATTTCGACGTCGAGGTGATCTCGGAGTTCGTCAAGGGATATGCGCAGACGGCCGGTGCGACCATCCATGTCGACTGCATTCGCGGCGACAACCCGCATCACATCGCCGAGGCTGCCTTCAAGGCGCTCGGTCTCGCCACCCGCGACGCATTCCGCGTCATCGGTGGTGGCGTGCCGTCGACGAAGGGGACACTGTGAGCACGCGGATCGGAATCTGCGACTACGGCGTCGGTAACCTGCGCAGCGTCGAGCGCGCGCTCCGTGTCGCCGGAGCGGACCCGGTGATCAGTGGCGATCCGTCGGAGATCGCCGCCTGCGACGGCGTCATCCTTCCCGGAGTCGGGGCGTTCTCGATCGCGGCACGCACGCTGCACGACACCGGTCTCGCCGAGGCGGTGCGTGCGGTTGCCCGGCGTGAGCGCCCGGTACTCGGCGTCTGCCTCGGCCACCAGCTGCTCTTCGAGAGCAGCGATGAGGGACACGGAGGCGAGGGACTCGCGCTCCTGCGCGGCCGTGTTGTGAGGCTGTCGCCGGCCCCTGGGCTGAAGGTGCCGCACATGGGCTGGAACACCATCACGACGCTCCGTACGTCCGCACTCCTCGAGGGCATCACGTCGGGCTCCTACATGTATTTCGTCCACTCCTACGTGGCGATCCCCGAGACGGATGACACGGTCGCGGTGACCGAGTACGGCGGCGATCTGGCTGCCGCAGTCGAGCGAGGCACGGTGATGGGAACCCAGTTCCACCCCGAGAAGAGCGGTGCAGCCGGATTGCGCGTGTATGCGAACTTCGTTGCCCTGTGCCAGATTCGGGTGCCGGCTCAGCGTGCCGGATGACGCATGGATGTGATCCCTGCGGTTGACGTGCAGGGCGGCCGCTGCGTCCGTCTTCGGCAGGGTGAGCACGCCGACGCGACCGTGTATGCGGCCGACCCGACGGTCGCCGCGAGGCGATTCATCAACGCCGGGGCGACACGTCTGCATGTCGTGGACCTCGACGCGGCGCGCGGCTTCCCCGCGCGCGAGAGCGTCGCCGCGGTCACGCGCATGGTTGCGATCTGCGTCGACGCGGGGTGTGCGGTGCAGGTCGGTGGCGGTATTCGCGACGTCGAAACCGCCTCACGATGGCTTGCCGTCGGCGTCTCGCTGGTGATACTGGGAAGCGTCGCAGCCCGCGACGCCGCACTCGCCCAGGCGATCTGCGCCGCGGTGGAAGGCCGGGTGCTGCTCGGCCTCGACGTTCGCGCCGGCGTGGCGAGGGTGGAGGGCTGGACTGAGGACGGGTCGAGCGCCGCCGAATTGCTCCGTGCCTGGCGCACCTGGCCCGCCGCGGGGGTCGTCTACACGGATACGACCCGTGACGGGCTCCTGGCCGGCCCCGACCTTGACGGCGTGCGCACGTGTCGCGAGCTGTATGGCGGGCCCGTGATCGCATCGGGCGGCGTCGGCACCATCGACGACATCAGGGCGTGCGCCGCGGCGGGCGCGTCCGGTGTTGTGGTTGGGAAGGCACTCTATGAAGGTCGGATCAACCTTTCGGACGCGCTGGAGGCGGTCAGGGAGGTGGGCGGATGACCCTGGCCAGGCGTGTGATTCCGTGCCTCGACGTCATCGCCGGCAGAGTGGTGAAAGGAGTGGCGTTCGTGGACCTCCGTGATGCCGGTGACCCCGCCGAGCTTGCGGCTCGGTACGACCAGGACCGGGCCGATGAGCTTGTTTTTCTTGACATCACGGCGTCGAGCGATGGTCGCGCCATCCTGCTCGACGCCGTGCGCCGCACCGCCGACCGCGTGTTCATCCCGCTCACCGTCGGGGGCGGCATCCGGAGCATCGCCGACATCGACGTGCTCCTCCGAGCGGGCGCCGACAAGGTGTCGATCAACACCGCGGCACTGGACGACCCTTCGTTGATCGATCGAGCCGCGAATCGATTCGGCTGTCAGTGCGTGGTCATCGCCATCGACGCGCGTCGAGCCGGGAGCGGCCACGAGGTCTACTCGCACGGCGGCCGGCGTGCAACCGGGCGTGCCGCCACCGATTGGGCTCGGGAAGCCGCGGAGCGAGGGGCCGGCGAGATCCTGCTGACGTCGATGGACCGGGACGGGACCGGGAATGGGTACGACCTGGAGCTGACCGCGTCGGTGGTGACAGCGGTTGACGTGCCGGTCATCGCCAGCGGTGGTGCGGGCACCCCCGAGCATCTCCGGAGCGTTCTCACCGATGGGGGGGCAGCCGCCGCGCTGGCAGCGTCGATCTTCCATTTCGATGCGCATCCCGTCCCGGCGACCAAGCAGTACCTGCACGACCACGGCGTGGACGTTCGTCTGTGAGCGAGGTGCAACCGCGGTTCGGCGACGATGGGCTGATCACCGCCGTGGTCCAGGACGCGAACACGTCGGAGGTGCTGATGGTCGCGCACATGAATCGCGACGCATGGGAGGCCACGTTGCGCACGCGCCGTGCCACCTTCTTCAGCAGGTCGAGGCGGCGCCTGTGGGAGAAGGGTGCGACGAGCGGGAACACCATGCACCTGCGTGCAGTTCGCATCGACTGTGATGGTGACGCCGTGTTGCTCGAGGTGCATCCCGATGGTCCCGCGTGCCACACCGGGGAGCGCACCTGCTTCTTCACCGAGGTCGATGACGTCTCGGCGAGCACCACCATGAATACGAAAGTTGACTAGAGCGATGGGGATTCCGTAGGATGTGCGATCAGATGAACGGCGCGGATCGTCCTGTGCTCACCCGGCGGTTCTGGCTCGACTGGGGACGTATCCGCTCGGGCATCGCACGCTGTAGCGGCTAGCACTTCGCGCTGAGGCACCGTCGGTGTCTCGCCGATCCGCCGCGGCACGGATGCCGCACCGAGACAACTGCAAACCATCCATGCGCGACAACCCGCGCGCATGACCACAGGTCAAGAAACAAGAACCAATGCCCGGCCCAGCACGCCGTTTCCAGCCGTTCGCCGCCTGGGAGGCCGTCTGATCATGTGCGATACATGCGGTTGCACCGCAGACGTCACGCAGATGTCGGGCGCTGAGCAGGTCAAGGCGCGGAGCAACCGCTTGCGCGGAACCCTGAGCGTCGAGTTGCTCGAGGACACCCGTGTCTTCAGCGATGACGCCGAGGTGATCCTCAAGTTCCACGGTGTCTATCAGCAGGATGACCGCGACCTGCGCAAGGAGGCTCGCAAGCTCGGCCTCGACAAGCACCACATGATGATGATCCGCACCCGAATCCCGGGTGGGATCGTGACCCCGGAGGCGTATCTCGCTCACGATCACATCGCCGGTGCGTGGGGCAACGGCACGCTGCGCATCACCACCCGGCAGGACCTGCAGTTGCACGGCGTCCTCAAGGGCGATCTCAAGCAGTCGATTCGCGCCATCAATGACGCGCTGCTCACCACGCTGGGCGGGTGCGGTGACCAGGAGCGCAACATCATGTGCTGCCCGGCTCCCTGGCACGATCGCCTGCACAGCGAGATCAACGGCACGCTGGCCGCGCTCGTCACCGGGCTCACCCCGACGACGCGCGCGTACAGCGAGATCTGGCTCGACGGCGAGCTTGCCGCATCGAATCAGCCCGACCCGCCGGACACGCTCTATGGCGAACGCTACCTGCCGCGCAAGTTCAAGACCGCGATCGCCATCGAGGGTGACAACTGCGTCGACATCTACGCGAACGACCTCGGGCTGGTGGCCCATGCGGGTGGCGACGGCAGCCTTGCGGGTTTCGACCTGCTGGTGGGCGGCGGCCTCGGCCGCACCGCCAACAAGCCGAACACGTGGCCGGCAGTCGCCGAGCCGCTGGCGTACGTGCAGCCGCACCACGCCGTTGCGGCAGCGCGCGCGGTGGTCGCGGTCCAGAGCGACTACGGCGATCGGAGCGATCGACGGCACGCGCGCCTGAAGTACCTGATCGCCGATCGCGGGATCGACTGGTTCCGCAGCGAGGTTGCGTCCCGGGTGTCCTTCGCGCTCGAGCCGTCACGGCGCCTGCAGTGGACGTCCGCGGAGGATCATCTCGGTTGGCACGAGCAGGGCGACGGCCTCCACTGCTACGGGCTCTTCGTCGAGAACGGACGCATCCATGACACCGGCGATACCCGTGTGCGCAGCGCGCTCCGCGAGATCGTCGAGACCCTCCGGGTCGAGTTGCGCCTCACGCCGCAGCAGAACGTCCTGTTCACCAACCTCACGACCGAGAGCCGCAAGGTTCTCATGACGATCCTCGATCGGTTCGGCGTTGCACGAACGGAGTCGCTGCCGAACGCGATCAGGCATTCGATGGCGTGCCCCGCCTACCCGACCTGCGGGCTCGCGGTCGCCGAGTTGGAACGCGCGATGCCGGCGCTGATTCGCGAGATCGCCCTGGTGCAACGCGATGCCGGAGTCGAGGACGAGCGAATCAGCTACCGGATGACCGGCTGCCCCAACGGGTGCACGCGGCCGTATCTCGGGGATGTGGGATTCGTCGGAACCACCCTCGGCAAATACGACGTGTTCCTCGGCGGCGATTTCGCCGGCACGCGCCTCAGCGAGCTCTACATGCACAACGTCAAGCTCGAGGAGATCCCGCACCTGCTGCGCGGACCGCTCTTCGAGTACGCGCGCACGCACCTTCGCGGCGAGGGATTCGGCGACTGGTGCAGGCGCCAGGGGATCGCGGAGCTCGCGGAACGTCATGCCCTGGTGGAGGTCCCGGCGTGAACGCCGCCGATCTCAAGAACGCGACCGCCGAGGACATCCTCGCCTGGACGTACCGGCGCTTCGGCCGCGTCGCACTGGTCGCGAGCTTCCAGGCGGAATCGATGGTGCTCATCGACCTTGCCTGCAAGATCGTCCCCGAGCCCGAGGTGCTCACCCTCGACACCGGGCGTCTTCACGAGGAGACGCACGACTACATCGAGTACGTGCGCCAGCAGTTCCCCATACGGCTGCGCATCCTGGCCCCCGAGGCGAACGAGCTCGAGGCGATGACCGGCGAGCACGGCGACATGCTGTTCCGGCGGTCGGTCACGTTGCGCAACCAGTGCTGCGCGGTCCGGAAGGTGAATCCGCTGGCGAGGGCGCTGCGCGACTACGACGCATGGATCACCGGTTTGCGTCGCGACCAGACCCCGACCCGTTCTGCGACCCCTGTGGTTGCCAGCGACCCCGGCCACGAGGGCATGACCAAGGTCGTCCCGCTGGCAACCTGGAGCCGGGACCAGGTGTCGCGCTACCTGCGGGACCACGGCATCCGCCGTCACCCGCTGTATGACCGCGGCTACATGTCGATCGGGTGCGCGCCCTGCACGCGTGCGACCCAGCCCGGGGAGCAGGAACGCGCCGGCCGGTGGTGGTGGGAGAGCGACACGCACAAGGAGTGCCTGCTCCATCCGCCCATCGAGACCGCCGGTGTGCCCGAGCCGGCGGCAGTCCCCGCCAGGGGGGCGGTGTGAGTGCGATCCCGTACTACCCGGTGGTCCTGGATCTCCACGACCGCCGCTGCGTCGTGCTCGGCGACACCGCGCTCGCCGAAGAGAAGGCCCTCGGCCTCCGCGCGATCGGCGCAGCGGTCGTCCACCTGCGCCGGCCGTTCCAGGCCGGAGACTTCGCGGGGGCGTACCTGGCGATCGATGCGAGCGACGACCCCGACGGCCGGCGAGCGGCGAGAGCGGAGGCGGACCGTGAACGCGTCCTGCTCAATGTCGCCGACGTGACGCACCAGTGCGACTGGATCGCTCCGGCGATCGTCAGGCGAGGTCCGCTCCAGATTGCGATTTCCACGTCGGGCGAGAGCCCGTTTCTCGCCCGAGCGCTGCGCGAGCGGATCGAGACGATGTTCGGCGCGGAGTGGGGACCGTTCACGGCGCTGCTGGGTGGGATGCGGCGCCGCCTCCGTCGTGCAGCCATCGCAAGCGATGCTCAGCAGCGCGCCTACCGGCACTTGCTTCGCTCCGGCGCGATCGACCTGCTCCGCGATGGCGATCCGCAAGGCGCCGCGAGCGTGGCGTTGAGCATCGAGCAGGCCGCGCACGATTCCGGCCGCGCGCCGATGGGGGAGGTGGTCCTTGCCGGCGCCGGTCCCGGCGACCCGGACCTGGTCACCCTCGGGACGCGCGCCGTGCTTGCCGACGCCGATGTCGTGTTCCATGACGCGCTGGTCGGCCTCGACGTGCTGCGCCTGTGCGGCCCTCGGGCACGGCTTGTCGATGCCGGCAAGCGGTCGGGACGGCGTTCGACGCCGCAGCGGGACATCAACGAGGCGATGATCGTCGCGGCGCGCGCAGGCCACCTGGTCGTGCGGCTCAAGGGCGGTGATCCGTTTCTCTTCGGCCGCGGTGGGGAGGAGGTCGTCGCGCTGCAGCGCGCGGGGATCCCGGTTCGGGTCATCCCCGGAGTCAGCGCCGCGCTGGCGGCACCTTCCGCGGCCGGAATTCCGGTGACCCACCGAGGAGTGGCGGCGTCGGTCGCCTTCGTCACAGGACACCGCGCCGGAGGCGATCTCTCGACGCTGGATGACCTGGCGCGAAGCGTCGACACCCTGGTCGTGCTCATGCCCGCCGAGCTCGATTCGATTGCCGGGCGCCTCTCCGCCGCGCTCGGCCCCGACCGCCCGGCGGCGATCGTGTCCAGGGCGACGACGCCGGACCAGCAGGTGGTGCGTGCCCCGATCGGGAGCATCGCGGCGATGGCGCGTGCCGCCGGGGTACAGCCGCCGTCGACGCTGGTCGTCGGCGATGTGGTCGAGGTGCTCGCGGACGTTGCCGGCATCGCGCTCGCACGTCATGAGGCGTTCGCGGGAACGGTCGCAACGCCGCGCTGATCCGCCCGGCTTCACGCACGAGGTCGCGTGCGCGAGCCACGACGCTAGGATGGCGCTAGCTTGTCCATCCAGGTCACCAAGGTTTCGCCCGCATCGCTCGCCTCCGCGCCTCACAGCGGTCCCGGGCCCATCGAGCGCATCCTCGATTCCCTGCCGTGGTGGGCACTGCCGGCGACGGTCGTCACCGTGCTCGGCCTTTTCAGCCTCTACTCGATCTGGACTGCATTTCTGACCGGTGGGATCAACCAGAGCGGGCCGTATCTATCGCCGTTCTATTCGCCGACGATATGGAAGACGGGCCCGGTCAGCCCCGCCCTGTGGGTGCTCGGGTCACCGCTGCTGTTCCGCGCCACCTGCTACTACTACCGAAAGGCGTACTACCGCTCGTTCTTCTGGGACCCGCCGGCATGCGCGGTCGGCGAGCTCCGTCACCGCAAGTATCGCGGTGAGACAGCATTTCCCCTCTTCCTGAACAACCTTCATCGGTTCCTCTTCTACCTGGTGCTGATCGTCACCGGCTTCCTCTGGTACGACGTGTACCTGGCTTTCTGGGCGCCCAACGGTCACGTCCAGCTCGGTGTCGGCACCGGGATCATGCTCGCGAATGTGGTCCTGCTCAGCGGATACACGTTCGGCTGCCATTCATGGCGACACCTGGTCGGCGGCGGCCTCGACTGCTATTCCAGGTCGGTGGTCGGCCAGGCGCGCTACCGCGCCTGGAAGTGGGTGACCATCCTCAACCAGCGCCACCCCGTCTGGGCCTGGCTCAGCATGTTCAGCGTGGTCATCACCGACGTCTACATCCACATGCTGCGAGCCGGCATCTTCGTCGATCCGCACATCGTTTTCTGAGATGGCAGCGACACCCGAGCCCTACGACACCATCGAATGTGACGTGCTCGTCGTCGGCGCCGGCGGTGCCGGGATGCGCGCGGCGATCGCGGCGGCCGACGCCGGGTGCAGCGTCACCGTCGTAACCAAGTCCCTGCTCGGCAAGGCGCACACCGTCATGGCCGAAGGCGGCATCGCCGCCGGCATCGGCAACGTCGACCCCGAGGACAGCTGGGAGGTCCACTTCGCCGACACCATGCTCGGCGGTCAGCTGCTGAACAACTGGCGGATGGTGGAGCTGTACGCGCACGAGGTCATCGACCGCGTCCTCGAGCTCGAACGCTGGGGCGGGCTGTTCGATCGCACCGAGGACGGTCTGATCATGCAGCGCGCATTCGGCGCGCATTCCTACAAGCGGCTCGCGCACGTCGGTGACCGCACCGGTCTCGAGCTCATCCGCACCTGTCAGGACAAGATGGTCCATACGAAGGGCGTCGACGTCTGCATGGAGTACACCCTCACCGCGCTGCTCAAGTCCGGCGACAGGGTGTGCGGCGCCTGTGGCTACAACCGCAACACCGGGCAGTTCGTGGTGTTCAAGGCAGGTGCGGTCGTGCTCGCCAGCGGGGGATGGGGTCGGATGTACCGCTATACCTCCAACTCCTGGGAGTGCGCAGGCGATGGCGCTGCGATGGCATACGAGGCGGGAGCCGACCTGCTCGACATGGAGTTCGTGCAGTTCCATCCCACCGGCATGATCTGGCCACCCGGCGCGCGCGGCATCCTCGTCACCGAGGCGGTGCGCGGCGAGGGAGGACTGCTCTTCAACGCCGAGGGCTCGCGCTTCATGCTCGACTACGACCCGGTCAAGAAGGAGCTGTCGTCGCGCGACGTCGTCGCGCGGTCGATCTACAAGGAGGTGCAGGCCGGCCGCGGCACTCCCCACGGCGGCGCGTACCTCGACGTGCGCCATCTCGGGGCCGACTACGTGAAGCGCAAGTTGCCGTCCATGTACGAGCAGTTCCACGCGCTCGCCTCCATCGACATCACCAGCCAGCCGATGGAGGTCGGTCCGACCATCCACTACACGATGGGCGGCGTACGCGTCGAGCCGGAGACCGCGGCCACAACCGTCCCGGGACTGTACGCGGCCGGCGAGGTCGCGGGTGGACTGCACGGGGCGAACCGCCTCGGCGGCAACTCGCTCGGTGACATCCTCGTGTTCGGGCGCCGCGCGGGCGACGCGGCGGCAGAGTTCGCCAGGACCGCGGGGGTGACCCGCGTCGTGGACGACGCGCAGGTCGCCGCCGAGCAGGCGGACCTGCTGCGGCCGCTCGGCGGCGACGGCAACGGCGCCGCGCCGAGCGAGAACCCCTACAAGCTGCACGAGGATCTGCAGTTCGCCATGCAGGACGACGCCGGGATCGGTCGCAGCCGGGAGTCTCTGCAGCGTGCGCTCGTGACGATTCTCACCCTGCGCGAGCGGAGCGCGCACCTGCGTGTCTCCGGCGGGCGCGCGCTCAACCCCGGCTGGCACGCCTGTCGCGAGATCACCAACATGCTGGTGCTCTCCGAGGCCATCGTCCGCGGCGCCATGGAGCGGCGCGAGAGCCGGGGCTCGCAGTGGCGGTTCGATCACCTCGACCAGGAGGTGGAGTTCGGAAAGATCAACTTCGTGACGCGCCGCGGGGATGACCGGATGCGGGTGGTCAGTGTCCCCTTGACACCATTGCCCGATCGCCTTCGTCCACTGCTCGAGCGCAGCCGCTTCTACGATCCGGCCAAGCTCCCCAAGGGATACTTGACCGACGCTGCGCCCGCCGGCACCACAGGGAAGACCAGCTGATGGCAGTCCTCGACCAGCCCGCCGCCTCCGTCAACGCTCCGGTCGAGAACGTGCTCACCGCCAGCGGCCTGACCGGGGAGACGCTGACCCTCCGAGTCCTCAAGGGCGTTCCCGGCGGCGAATCGGCTGAGGTGGCGTACCAGGTTCCGGTGGTCACCGGCATGGTGATCCTCGATGCCGTCCACTACGTCCAGCACAACCTCGACACCGACCTCGCGTGTCGCTGGAACTGCAAGGCGGCCAAGTGCGGGTCGTGCAGCGCGGAGGTCAACGGCCACCCCGTGCTGATGTGCAAGACGCGCGTCGACGACCTCCCGCCCGGCCCGGTGACCGTGCATCCGCTGAAATCGTTCCCGCTCATCAAGGACCTGGTGACCGACGTCTCGCGCAACTACGAGGTGAACCGAGAGATCCCGCCGTTCACGGCGGCGCCGGACGACGGCACGCCGTGGCGAATCCCGCAGCAGGACATCGATCGCCTGTACGAGTTCCGCAAGTGCATCGAGTGCTTCCTCTGCCAGGACGTCTGCCACATCCTCCGGAGCCACGACTATGCGGATCGCTTTTACGGACCGCGATTCTTCGTGCGTGTCGCGTCCCTGGAGATGCATCCCAAGGATGTGCTCGATCGCCGCGAGCAGACGCGGGAGCAGGGCGGTCTCGGCTACTGCAACATCACCAAGTGCTGCACCGAGGTGTGCCCCGAGCACATCCACATCACCGACAACGCGATCATTCCCCTCAAGGAGCGCGTCGCGGACGTGCACTGGGATCCGGTGCGTTTTGTCGGACGCATGCTCTTCGGTCGCAACGCGGATTGATCGGCGTCATCGTTCTGAGCGCGGTCCTGGTCGTGATGATCGGGGGCTTCGCCTGGTTCTACTTCTACTCGCGGACCCTGGCGTGGGGTGACTCGGACACGCGCAAGGCTCTGCTCAACCTGATGGTCGTGGTCGGGCCAATCTTCGGCAGCCACTACCGCCGGGAGCCGCCCGAGCCCCCGACATTGTCAGCACCTGCGGCCGACGACGACGACGATCGACCCGCGCGGATCAGTCCGCCGGAACCGGGCGAGTAGGATCAGCGCTCATGGGGAGGACGATCACCGCCTGCGTCTTCGACATGGATGGAGTCCTGATCGATACGGAGCCGGTATGGCGTGAGACCGAGCACGACGTGTTCGCCCGTGTCGGCGTCGAGCTCAGCGATGCGCAACTTCGCGAGACCTGGGGTATGCGCATCGAGGAGGTCGTCGACTACCGATACCGGGCGCGTCCCTGGAATGGCATCCGGCCCCGCGCTGTGGAGCGCGAGATCATCCGCGAGATGGTCGAACACGTGCGCGCGCGGGGGGTCCCGATGCCCGGCGCGGTCGAGGCCATCCACACCGCACGCGATGCCGGGTTGCGCGTGGCCATCGCGTCATCGTCAAGTCGCGAGCTGATTGATGCAGTGGTCGAGCGCCTGGGCATCGCCGATGTCGTCGACGCGATCTGCACCGCGGACGACGAGGAGCGCGGCAAGCCGGACCCCGGTGTCTACCTCAGCGCGGCACGCGCGCTCGACGTGATGCCCTCGTGCTGCGTCGCGATCGAGGACTCACCGATTGGCGTCACCGCGGCCATCGCCGCGGGCATGCGCTGCATCGGGCTCCGTTCGGAGGGGGCGCTGGCCGGCGACATCAGCCATGCCAACGTGGTCATCGAACTCGCTCCTCGAGATCACACCCGAGCTGCTGATCAGCCGATCCTGATCCCTGTGATCAGCGAATCGAGGCCCGGATCGATCTCGTCGCGGCGGGCGTCCATGACCTCGACGACCTGATGCACGGCCTCGGCGCTCCGATGGAGCGCGGCCCGCTCCTCATCGGTGAGCGCGACATCGACGACTTCGATGAGCCCGCCATCGCCGAGCCTGCAGGGGACGCCGGTGAAGAGCCCCTTGATGCCGTATTCGCCCTCGAGATGCACCGTGCAGGGCAGCACCTGGCGGGTGTCGAGCACGATTGCGTCGATCATCTGCGCGACCGCGGCGCTGGGCGCGTAGTAGGCGCTGCCCGTCTTGAGCAGGTTCACTATCTCGGCGCCGCCATCGCGGGCTCGCTGCACGATGGTCTCGAGGCGCTCGGCGGGGATGAGATCCGCGGCAGGAATGCCGGCGACGGTCGTCAGCCTGGTGAGCGGCACCATGGTGTCGCCGTGACCACCGAGCACGTACGCCTGGACGTCGTGCACCGAAGCATCGAGCTCCTGGGCGATGAATGTCCGATATCGAGCCGTATCGAGGACGCCCGCCATGCCGATAACCCGTGTTCGCGGGAACCGCGATACGGCCATGGTCAGCTGGGTCATGCCATCCACCGGGTTGGCGACCACGATCAGGATGCAATCGGGCGATCGCTCGACGACCTGACGCACGACGCCCGCCACGATCTTCGCGTTGGTCATCACCAGGTCGTCGCGTGACATCCCCGGTTTGCGCGGGATGCCGCTCGTGATGACCACGATCTTCGAGCCCGCGGTCTCGTCATACCCGTTGGTCCCGGTGACCAGCGAGTCATAGCCAACGATCGGTCCCAACTCGAGCATGTCGAGCGCTTTCCCCTGAGGGAGACCTTCGACGATATCGACGAGCACGACATCGGCGTAGTCGCGCTCGGCCACGCGTTGGGCCAGCGTGGCGCCCACGTTGCCGGCGCCGACTACCGTGATCTTGGCTCGCATTGCGCTCGGATTCTACGCAGCGTGCCTGCGACCTCGGGCTAGCACCTGCTCAAAGGCGGGTCCTGTCATCGCGGGGACCCCTCGCCGCTCTGCGGTTCGGTCTGACCGCTGGGGCGTCTGGCGTTCTGGGAACGCGCATCTCGGCGCCGACCCTCCGACCGGCGCTGCCCCCCGCGATGCCACCCGCCTGGCGGTAGTGGGCTCCTCCGGGCGGCGGGGTGCGTAGCATGCGGCGTGCTGTGCATCTTCGTCACCGGCCCCTGCTGAACGTGGGGAGCCGGGTGTGCCCAGAGGCAGGGGCGAGGGTGCGAATGGGGTCGGGTAACGGGTGCTCGCGATATCGCGCTGCGGTTGGGCGCTGTGTTTTGGCGGTTGCGCAGCTTCTTCACCGAAGGCGCGAGTGTTTCGTTGGTGGTGGAGCGATGACTCGAGGAGCGGAAAAGGCGAAGGTCGTTAAGAAGGCGGTCACGAAGTCGACTGCTCGCGCGAAGGCCAAGCCTGCGGCTAAAAGGCGGCGGCTGCCGGTGGGGGCTCGGGAGCGGGCGCCGATTGTGGTGGAACGGTTGAAGCTTGAATATGGCGAGGCGCGCACAGAACTGGACTTTGGGAGTCCCTGGCAACTGCTGGTTTCGGTGATCCTCAGCGCGCAGACGACTGACGTCAACGTGAACTCGGTCACGCCTTTCCTGTTTGCGCGCTATCCGACGGTTGCGGATCTTGCGGCGGCGGAGGAGGGGGATGTCGAGGCGATCATTCACAGGACCGGGTTCTTTCGTTCCAAGGCGCGGGCGATTCGCGAGATGAGCCAGGACCTGGTGCTCTTGCACGGCGGTGAGGTGCCGTCGCGCATGGAGGAGCTGGTGCAGCTTCGAGGCGTCGGACGCAAGACCGCCAACGTCGTGCTCGGCGTGGCGTTCGGGGAGCCGGGGTTTGCCGTGGATACGCACGTTAGTCGGCTCACCCGGCTGCTGCGCCTGACGTCTGCAACCGATCCCGTGAAGATCGAGGAGGACGTGTGCAGCATCGTCCCACCGAGCGAGTGGACGGGTCTGAGCCTGAGGCTGATCCTGCATGGCCGGCGGATCTGCATCGCCAACCGGCCACGCTGCCCCGAGTGTGTGCTCGCCGACATATGCCCATCGGCGTACCTCGGGCTTGCCGCGGCTCCCAACAGCCCGCGACATCAAGTCGCGAAGGCTCGGTAAACTCTGCTGGGATGCTCAGGGGCTGGATTGTGAGTCAATCGATACACGGGGGAGTCGCGACACCCCCCGGTATGGGTACGATGGTGGCATCGCAGTGATCCAGACGAGGGCCCGTAGCCAGCATCAGGCGCCCCTCACGACCGCTTTCCCGGCCATCGTCCGTCCAGTCGGAGCTCCTCGGGCGACGACGCCGGCGCTGGTGCCGGAGCCCTCGCACCATCATCTTCCCGCGTGGGTGAAGCGAGCCTACGCACAGGCACGCCCGATCCTCGCCGATTTGCTCGGCAGCCTCGAGGGCGAGCCGCGCGAGGAGTTGCAGCGGTCGGTCGACGACATCACCGCGCGCATCAACACCGGCAAGTTCAGCCAGGCGTTCCAGTACCCGCAGCTGATCGCGAGTGGTATGGAGCTGTATCAGCAGCAGCGCTCGGCGAATGCGGAGCGCGCTCGGGCCGCACATGCGCTCGATCTCCTGCGCCGCAAAGGCAGCGACATCCTTCGCGACGCCGGCCCGCAGCTGCCGCCCGATGTCACGTCGCGGCTGGGCAGATCGCTGCGCGCAGCCACCACCGCCGAGGAGATCTCCGAGGTGGAGACCGAGGTGCGTCAGGCGGTCGAATCGGCCCGATCCGTCCAGGATCGCAAGCGCGAGCGCGAGATCACCAAGACGCGCACCAAGATCCAGCGCGCCGCGCCACGTGCGCAGGCTCGACCTGTCGAGACCACCGAAACCTGGCAGGACGTCCTTCGCCGGCTGCAGGAGCAGATGGCGCAAGAGGCGGGAGCGTGACCTCGGTCCCTCTGGCAGCCTCGGTCGATCCTGACAGCCTCGCGCTCGAGGCAGGCGATCCGGAGGTCAGGACGGTGATGCGCAACGAGGTGGTGTTCTGCCTCCCGAGCACGCCGGCCGACGCCATCGCGAAGTTGCTTGCGGACAACATTCTGAGCGAGATCGTCGTGCTCGTCGACCGCCGGCCGGTCGGCTTCGTCGCCAAAGAGGACGTCATCGACCACCTCATCGCCGGCGACATCGTCGTGTCCGGAAGCGATTTCGCGGTGCGTCCACCTTCGACGAACGTGCAGGCGCGCAACATGCTGCGACAGTCACCGTTGCTCGTCGACGAGCACCAGCGTCTGAGCGAGGTCGTGTCGTTGATGGCCAATCACGAGCGCCGCCTGGCGATCGTCACGCACGAGGACGAGACCGTGGTGGGGATGGTGACGCCGCGGGAGCTCGCCGACTTCGCGCTCGCGAGACGCAAGACCCATGCCTGAGCTGGAGAGCATCGCCTCCCCACTCGGCGCGGAATGCGATCCCGAGGACCGCCTGTCCGACGTCCTCGAGGTGTTGCAACTCCAGGACCCGGTGCCGCTCATCGTCGTCCGGGGTGAGGACGTGCTCGGCACCATCGGGCTCGAGGTTGTCGTGTCCTCGTTCGATGCCCTTGACAAGACCAGCGTTCGCGACGTCATGCGTCCCGCGCCCGAGATCGACCTCGGCGAGCGCATCGAGCGTGGTGCAGAGGTGATGCGGAGCGCGTCCGCCGAGGCCGCTGTCGTTACCGCGCCCGAAGGCGGCATCTTCTCGCGACGGAGCGAGCCGGTCGGCATGGTCAGCGTGGCGCACGTGCTCGGTGCCATCGCGAAGAACGTCATCGACAAGGCGCCGATGAAGATCATGAGCGGGCATCTCGACCTGGGCTTCAACGTGCCGATCACGCCCTGCCAGCGCAATTGCCCGATCCGCCAGGACATCGCGACGTACATCGACTACGTGAGCCAGGGTCGCTACGTCAACTCGTGGGCGGTCATCCACGAGACCAACCCCTTCCCGAGCATGCTCGGGCGTCTCTGCAACCATCCCTGCGAGACCGACTGCAAGCGCGGATGGGATCCCGGCGAGGAGCCGGTGACCATCAAATCGATCAAGCGATTCTCGACCGACTTCGCCTTCCAGCAGGGGCTGTGGATCAACTACAAGATCGCCCCTGCCAAGGGCAAACGCATCGCCGTCGTCGGTGCGGGACCTGCCGGCCTCACCTGCGCGCTCGACCTGCGCGTGCAGGGATACGACGTGGTGCTGTACGAGCGCGAAGCGAAGGTGGGCGGCCTGCTCAGCACCTCGATTCCACCGTTCCGCTTCGATCACCGCCAGCTCCAGTGGGAGCTCGACATGATCATGGCAACGGGGATCGACGTCCGCCTCAACAGCAACATCGGCGGCGGCCCCGACGACATCAAGACGGCGGATCTGCTCGACGAGTACGACGCTGTCTTCTTCTCGATCGGGATGATGAAGGGCCGCATCCTGCCCATCCCGGGGAGCGACCTCCCTGAGGTCACCGACGCGATGAGCTTCCTGCGGACCGTGTCCTACGACAAGATCCCCGAGCACTTTCCCGTGGGCGGCACGGTGGTGGTGGTCGGTGGTGGTGCGGTCGCGACGGACGCCTGCCAGTCATCGATCAAGCTCGGAGCCAAGGACGTCTGGATGGTCGCGATCGAGCCCGAGGATCGCCTGCCGGCGTTCGGCAACGAGCTGCATGAAGCCAAGGAGATCGGCCTGCACATCCAGTGCGGTGTCATCGTCAAGCACATCGAGGCGGACGAGAAGGGCAGCGTCAAGGCGGTGTCGTTCGCGCCCCTGCAGGACCTGGAGTTCGATCCGCTCAGCGGCAAGCTCATCTTCTCGTCGGTGAAAGAGAAGCAGAACGCACCGCTGTGGACGGTGCCTGCCGACTACGTGATCTTCGCGTCCGGCCAGATCATGGAGCGTCCCGATGAGCTCGTCCCGGTGACGCAGCGCGGTCTGCTCGCCGCAGATCGCGGCGGCCACACCGGGGTGGACAAGCTCTTCTGCGGTGGTGACTGCGTCCAGGGACCGTCGTTCATCGTCGACGCCGCCGGCTGGGGACATCGCGTTGCCCGCTCGATTCGCGAGTTCCTCGGCGAGGACATGCAGGCGGCCGGCGACCGCATCTATCAAACCATCGTGGAGCGGACCGACGACCATCGCCAGTCCGAAGTGTTCGCGCGCGTCGAACCGGGCATCCTCGAGGCCGCGAAGCGGTACGACATGACCGAGGTGGAGCAGTCGTGGAGCGATCAGACCGCGATCGTCCAGGCGATTCGCTGCTTCCAGTGCAACTCCGTCCATCACTACGACCAGACCGTGTGCGTTCTCTGTGGCGCGTGCGACGACGTCTGCCCTGAGAAGGCCATCGACGTGGTGGTCTTCGGCGAGGATCGCGAGCGCTCCTCAGGCGGCGAGACGCTGGTGTGCACGACGTCGGGCGGCGTACCGGGTGCGGGCGGCTACGAGGGCGAGATCTACATCAACTACGACCGCTGCACCAACTGCAGGATCTGCGAAGACCACTGCCCGGTGAACTGCATCACCTTCGAGCGCGTGCGCTTTGTCGACGACACCATGCGCGTTGTCGAGCGTCCTGACTTGAGGATCGACTTGCCGCTCGTTGCGGTGGGGTAGCGATCGACCCTCACGAGCGCTTCATGCGTCGCGCGTTGCAGGCGGCACGTGCAGCTGGTGCGCGCGGTGAGGTGCCGGTCGGAGCGGTTGCGGTCCGCGACGGCGCCATCCTCGCGTCGGCGGGCAACGGTATGGAGCGAAGAGGTGACGCGACTGCACACGCGGAGATGCTGGTGCTGCGACGGGTGGCGGCCATCGTCGGTGGCTGGCGTCTCGACGGCGTCACGGTGTACGCGACGTTGGAACCCTGTCCGATGTGCGCCGGGGCGATGGTGCAGGCGCGCATCGCCGCGTGTGTCTATGGCGCTCGTGATCCGAAGAAGGGTGCCGACGGCAGCGTGTACGACGTGCTCCGCAATGCGCACAACAACCATCGGATCCACGTGACCGGCGGTGTCGCCAGCGGCGAAGCCGCCGCATTGCTGCAGGACTTCTTCCGCGCGCGTCGCTGACGCTACGAGGCGGTTGCCGCCTCCTTGCGTTCCATGAGGTCGACCTCGTGGAAGCGAATCACCTCACTCACCTGCGCCGAGTACCAGGAGTAGAAGTGCTCGCGCGCCCAGCGCTGGGTCTCGCGGTGCTCGGCGTTGTCGCGCCACGCCTTCACCAACTCGTCGTTCTCGAACAGCTCGAGGGACACCTCCTCACCATCGGGTGTCTCGAAGCTCTCGATCGAGATGAACCCGGGGTGCTGCTCGACCAGCTCGTGGAGGCGCTTGCTGCGCCGCGAATACTCCTCGAGGTCGCCGTCGGGCCGGTTGCGCGAGCGAAACACCACCAGGATCATGGCCACATCTTCACACAGCGGCGGAGGCCAGGCGACGCAGGGCTGCGCGGGCCGCGAAGTAGCCGCACATGCCGTGCACGCCGCCGCCGGGGGGTGTCGAGGCGGAGCAGATGAAGACGTCGGGATTGGGCGTGGAGTAGGGATTGGCGCGCACCGCCGGCCGGGTGAAGAGCTGTCCGAGGTCGGTGACGCCGCCGGTGATCGCGCCGCCGACGTAGTTCGCGTTGTACTGCTCCAGGGCCGCGGTGTTCATCACGTGGCGGGCCAGGATGCGGTCGCGGAACCCGGGCGCGAAGCGCTCGACCTGGCGCTCGAGCACGTCGGTGAGGTCGACAGTGGATCCGGCGGGCACATGGCAGTACGCCCAGCCGGTGTGCTTGCCGGCCGGCGCCCGCGAGCTGTCGAAGAGGCTCGACTGCACCACGATCATGTATGGCCGGTCCGAGACGCGGCCGCTGCCAGACGGCCGCCTCCGAGGCCGCGATCTCGTCGAGCGTCCCGCCGAGGTGCACGGTCGCCGAGTCGAGGCAGGCTGGATCGGTCCACGGAATCGGGCCGTCGAGCGCCCAGTCGATCTTGAAGATGCCCGGCCCGTAGCGATACCGGCCGAGTTGGTGCACATACCCGCGGGGCAGTACCGGCGACCCGATGGCCGCGACCTGGTCGGGGCTCGTGTCGAAGAGGACGACGCGTGATGGAGGGAGGTCGGCCAGCGCAGCAACCCGGGTCCCGGTCTCGATGCGACCGCCGAGGGAGCGGAGGTATCCGGCGAGCGCGACGGTGATCGCCGCTGACCCCCCCTGTGCGATCGGCCAGGTCTCGACGTGCGCGGTGATCAGGAAGAGGAGGCCGACGGCGGCGCTGACCGGCCGGCTCAGGGGCAGGATCGAGTGGGCGGCGCAACCGGCGAGCAGCGCCCGGGCGCGTTCGCCGCGGAACCAGGTCCGACCCAGGACCGTCGCCGGGAGCAGTGCCGGGACGCCGAAGCCGGCAAGCTTGAGCGGGTGGTGGGGGAGGTGTGCCGGACCGAGGATCTCGGCGATGAGCTCATGCGGGTGGCGAAGCAGCGGGCGCATCAGGCGCCGGTACGCCGCCGCATCGGGTCCGAGGTCAGCGGCGGTGTCGTCGAGCGACTTGCGGAGGATGACCGCGGGCTCGCCATCGAGCGGGTGCGCGACCGATGCCGGTGGCTGAATCCACGTGAGCCCGTGCTCGGCAAGCGGGAGGGTGCGCAGATAGGGCGACAGGATGCCGAGCGGGTGGGCGGCGGAGCAGACGTCGTGCAGAAACCCCGGGAGGGTCAGCTCCGCGGTGCGCGTCCCGCCGCCGATGGTCGGCGCGGATTCGAGCACCAGCACTTCCCCCCCACCACGAGCCAGCTCCACCGCCGCGGCCAGGCCGTTGGGGCCACTACCGATGACCACGGCGTCCAGGCGGGACGGCACGCGGAACTTCTACGCTGCCGGAGCTGTTGGCGCGGCGGCGACCACTTCCCCGCTCGCCAGCACCATGCCGTCCTCGCAGACGGCCTCGACGCGACCGCCCTGGAACTGCTGCTCGTAGACCTTGGCGTAGGCGCCGCCGCGGCGCAGGAGCTCGGCGTGCGTGCCCTGCTCGAGGAGCTGGCCGCGGTCGATGACGAAGATCACGTCCGCGGCGAGGATGGTGGAGAGCCGGTGCGCGATCGCGATGGTGGTGCGACCGGTCAGCAGTGGCTCGAGCGCCGCCTGCACGAGTCGCTCGCTGGTGGTGTCGAGTGCCGACGTTGCCTCATCGAGGATCAGCACGCGCGGTGATTTGAGGACGACCCGCGCGATTGCGAGGCGCTGCTTCTCGCCGCCGGACATCCTGTAGCCGCGCTCGCCGACCAGGGTGTCGTAGCCATCGTCGAGCGCCACGATGCGGTCGTGGATGAAGGCCGCGCGCGCCGCGGCCTCGAGCTCCTCCTGGGTCGCGTCCGGCTTGGCATAGGTGAGGTTCCGCCGCACCGAGGCGTGGAAGAGATACGTCTCCTGCGTGACCATGCTGATCGCACCGGCGAGCGATGCGATCGTGTAGTCGCGAACGTCCATGCCGTCGAGCAGCACCGCTCCGTTGGTGACGTCGTACAGGCGTGGGATCAGGTACGAGATGGTCGTCTTGCCGGCGCCGCTCGGTCCGACGATCGCCGCCAGCTGGCCCGGCTTGACCTCGAAGCTCACGTCCTCGATCGCCCAGTCGCGGCGGATCTCGTTGGGGACCGGGTCGTTGTCGTCGGGGGCGTGTCCGTTGGCTGGCGGCGCCGGCGCGGCCGGTCGGTGGATCGGCTCGGTCATCGGGCCGAAGGTTCCACGGTCATACCGGAAGTAGACGTGGTCGAGGCGGACGTCGCCCTTGATCTCGTCAGCCGGGACCGCCCGTGCGTCCGGCCGGTCGACGATGTCGTGCGGCATCTTGAGGTAGTCGAAGATGCGCTCGAAGAGGGCAAGGCTCGCCTGGATCTCGATCGACACCGAGAGCATGCTGCCGATGGGGAAGAAGAGCCGGCTCTGCAGCGTGGTGAACGCGACGATCGTGCCCGCGGTGATCGGGGCACTGGGGCCGTGGTTGCCGGAAAGGACGAAACCGGCGATGAGGTACACCAGCGCCGGCGCACTGCTGAAGAACGCACCGATGACCGCGAACAGCGCGCGACCGATCATCTCCTGGCGGATGGCCAGGTTGGCGAGCCGGTGATTCTCCTTTCGGAAGCGCGTGACTTCCTCAGATCCGCGGCCGAAAACCTTGGCGAGGAGCATCCCTGAGACGGACAGCGTCTCCTCGGTGATGGCGCTGATCTCCGCCTTCGATTCCTGCGCCTGCATGGTGATCTGGCGGCGCACCTTACCCGCGCGATACGTGTAGAAGACGAACAGCGGGGTGATCGCCAGCGAGAGCACGGTCAGCTGCCAGGAGAGCACCAGCATCGCGATGAGCGTGCTCAGCAGCGTCACGACGTTGGAGAGCAGCGATGTGGCGGTGTCCGTGACGACCGACTGGATGCCGCCGACGTCGTTGGTGAGCCGCGACTGGATCTCGCCGGTGCGCGTTCCGGTGAAAAATCGGAGCGACATGCCCTGGAGGTGCTCGTAGAGCCGGTTGCGCAGCTCCTCCATGACGCGCTGACCCACACGATTGGTGACGTACGTCTGGAGTACACCGATCGCGCCGGTGACGATCGTGATGCCGATCATGATCCCGACCAGCACCTCGAGACGCGGCAGCACCACCGGGAGGGCGACGAGCTTGCCGTGGACCGTCGTTGTCGGGAACAGCGCCGTATCGAAGACGACCTTGATGAGGATCGGATTGACCACGCCCGCCCCGGCGGTGATGATCACCAGGAAGGCGATCCCCGCCACCCCGAGCCGGTGCGCCTTGAACAGGCCGGCCGTCTGGCGAAGCAGCCGGCGGTTGGAGACGCGGCCGGACGGCCTGTCGCGTTTGCCGCCCATGAATGCGCCTGCGTGGATCATGGCGGCGGTACTCCTGGGGTCGCGCAGGTCAATGGCGGCATTGTTTCGACTGTACCAAGGTGAAGTCGTTTTCCCGATTCGATGGCGGCGCCGTAACCCGCTCGCGTATAAAGGCACGTCCAGGCTTGTGCCGGTCCGGGAGGCGGGTGCTGTGCTCCCCTCTGCTCTCGGGCGGCGAAAGGAGGAGTGCAGGTGGGCAAGCAGCGACGTTGGGTTGCTCTGGTCGGGTCAGCCACAGTTGCGATTGCGGTTTCCGGGATAGCCACAACACCGAGTGCTGCTGCTGCGGCGGCGCCGCGGACCACAGGACATGTGGCGTCCTACATACCGCTCCGCACGGCGGTGCATCCGTTCGATTCGGTGTTCGGGAACGTCGACTACAACGGTGGTCCGGTGATGCCGTCAAACACTGATTACATGGTTCTCTGGAGCCCGAAGGGCCTCGATGCCTACGGTCCCGAGTACGTTTCGGGGCTGGAGCGGTGGTTCAGGGATCTTGCCCACGACAGCGGCGGAGATCAGAACACGGACTCCGTGTCCGCGCAGTACAACGACTCGACGGGCGCGTTCGCGCGCTACGACGTGACGTTCGGAGGAGGGGTGCTCGACACCGACCCGTACCCCGCGAACCAGTGCCCGGTCAATGCGCCGGTGACCCATTGCTTCACCGATGCGCAGCTCCAGCGCGAGCTCGAGCGCTTCGTCGATGCTCACCACTTCAAGACCGACCTGAGCCACGAGTACTTCGTGCTGACCCCGCCAAACGTCGAGGGGTGCTTTTCGAACGATCCCACGCAGAGCTACGGCGGATGTTCGGCAGGCGAGGTTCCGTCGACCCTTGCGGCGTACTGCGCGTACCACTCGAATACGCTCATATACCAGGAGCTCATCTACTCGGATAACCCATACGTGACTGGCAACCCGGGTTGCGACGATGGGAATCATCCGAATGGCCCGTCGGACGGCGCGCTGGTCGGCGGCCTGAGCCACGAGCAGAACGAGTCGATCACGGATCCTTTCCCGAACGACGCCTGGACCGACGGCGCCGGAGCGGGTCACGGCCTGGAGGTCGGCGACCTGTGCGAAACCGTCATGGGACGGCCACTAGGGCATGCACCCAACGGAGCGAAGTACAACCAGGTCATCAACGGTCACTTCTACTGGTACCAGACCGAATGGAGCAATGAGGGTCACGATTGCCGCCAACGGCTCGAGCCAGCGGCCTCCAGGCCCACAGCGCAGTTCACCGCGACGGCGGCCAGCGGGCTCACGATGAACTTCGACGCCAGCGGCTCCACAGCGCCTCGGGGCGTCGCGGAGTACGTCTGGCAGTTCAATGACCTGTTTGGCGCCTCGACGATCGAGCAGACCACGCCGACGATCTCGCATACCTTCCCGGCGGCCGGTGCATACTCGGTCGGCCTGACGATCCTCGGCCAGAACGGGCTCTCGATAGGAACCGGCGCGATCGTCACCACGGGCCAGAACGGCTTCTCGCCCGGGTTCACGTTCTCGCCGGCGCATCCGGCTGACGGTCACGTGGTGTCGTTCAGCGCCCTCACCACCATGAGCAACAAGCCGGTGATCAACTACCTCTGGGAGTTCGGCGACGGAACAACCGGTTCAGGAGCGACGCCAAAGCATCGGTACGCCAGGACCGGCAGCTTCACCGTGACGCTGGTGATGTATAGCGGCGAAGGGTCTGCCTGGCCGTCTGACGGCGCCGGGCCGGTCGTGACGGGCAAGGTCACCGTGAGCTGACTTCATTCGCCTACGGGTCGACCGCGGTCAGCGCGGACCGCGGTCGACCCTGGGTGGGGCAGAGCCATCGCCTGGCAGGTGGGCATGATGTCCTGAGACATCACGGGCGCGGAGAGGGTGGGATTCGAACCCACGGTGGCTATAAACCACACCGCTTTTCGAGAGCGGCACCTTCAACCACTCGGACACCTCTCCGGGAGCGTCGAGTATAGGGGCGAGCCCCGACCTGGACCCCGGCGACGGGCCGAGTTGCGCCCGGCGCGTTACCAGTAGTACCAGCGCCCCCCGCGGGGTCGAATGGCCAGCCCGATCAGCCAGAAGATCAGGAAGATGAAGGCGATCCACCAGAGCACGTGGAGGGCGAAGCCGAGCCCGAAAAGCAGGGCTGTGAAGAGAAGGAAGGCGAACAGGACGCACATGGCCGAGGTTCTCCCTGAGTCGAACTGAAGGTCAGATGGTAGATACCCGGGAGGCGGTGCGGCCGAAACCGGCAAGTGGTCCGAGGGGCGGCGGGTAGGTGGCGGATACAATCGCCGAGGAGCGATCGCCTAGTTGGCCGAGGGCGCCGCACTGGAAATGCGGTATACCGCGTCAAGCGGTATCGAGGGTTCGAATCCCTCTCGCTCCGGATTTCCCTTATAGGATAAGGGATATCGCGTGGCACCGGCGGCTCCGATACGGGTGTGACACTCGCTTCACACACTATCGATACCCAACCCGCCAACATGGAGTTGAGCCGGAATTCGGAGTGCGGCTAGGCGGCGCCTGCTGAACTATTACGAGCGGGCGTTTGATCCATCTGTGGTGACCGTGGCTTCTGCGGAGTCGGATTGCGTAGCCAGCGTCAGCGGCCTTGTGCTGGAGCCTGAACCACCTTTGCCGGTCTTTGCGAGGTACAGCTGGGCGTCAGCCCGCTGCAGCACCAGAAACGCATCGTCGCCGGCGGCGCCAGCTGCCCAACCAACACTCACTCTCGCCGGACCGGTAGGAAGGTTCAATCCCGCGACGGCGCCCTCTGCGCGTCGCGCGACCACCGCCGGCGCCTCTTCCGAAGCATCGGGGATCAGCAGGACGAATTCGTCGCCGCCGATGCGGGCGAGCGTCTCACCCTTGCGCGCGACGCTCGCGAGTACACGCCCGATCGCCACAAGGAGCGCATCGCCCGCCGCGTGACCGTAGCCGTCGTTGATGGCCTTGAGGTCGTCCACGTCGATGGCAAGCATCGCGAACGGGCGTCGAGTGGTAAGTCGATCCACGGCGTGCTCGAAGCCACGCCGATTCGTCAGCCCCGTCAGGGAATCGGTGATCGCATCGGCTTCGGCCTCGCGGTGCCTGAGCGCATTCGTCAGCGCGAGCGAGGTCAGCGCGCCAAGCCCTGCCAGGCGTTCGACGAGATCGCCAGTGATCGGCTTGTCCCGCGACGAGACGACGAGGATCCCGTGAACTGCATCACCCTTGACTCTGACCGGGACGTATGCGGCGAACTTCAGACCGAAGCGAGCGATGATCTTCTGCGCCCGAGGTCCCGCTCGCTCGGGGTCGAGCGCACCGGCCACCGCCTCGCCGGCTGCGAGCGCTCTCGGAATCATTGGGTGCTCGGAGATCGGCATCCACGTGCCGACAGCGCTCGCACCGGTGTCGTCGCTGTCCGCGATGATTCTCATGGTGTCGGCAGATATCTCGTAGTAGACGCCGCGGCGAGGGCTGATGCCTGGAGGCGACGCCAGTGTGGCGGCCAGCCCGGTTGCCGTCTGGACCACCTGCGCCGGGTCCAGGCTGTAAGTCAGCGCCTGGGTTGCGAACTCGAGGATCGTCATCTGCCGTCGCTGCTCGTCCAGCAGCTCGTGGCAGGCCACCAGCTCCTCACGAAGCCGGAGGATCTCGATCGTCGAATTCTTCTCGGTCACTTCCTACACTCGCGAAGAGGTTCGCAGGACTCCGCTTCCCGGGGCCGCTATATGGATGGGAAGGGTAGTAACCGTCGTCGCGCCGTTACAGCGGGCATCTCGACGAAGAACCCCTGGAGGGACCGTGGTCACTCACCTGGCGCTCTCAGGACACCGAGTCTCGAATTCGGCGCCCTGTGACGCAGCACACCGACGCCGCTGCGAAGCCTGCCTGCGCTGGGACCGTGGGGGCGCCTGAACGCGTCATTCGAACTTAACGACTTACCACGGAATGCGGTGCGCTACGAACCATGTACGTCGATCGGCGACACAGGCCATCGACGCACTTGCCACGTCGCCAGGTTCTTCACGACGAACGGATCTGACGGCGCGAACTCCTCGGCAGCCTCACGCGACGTGAAGACCGACAGTGCTCCCGGCTCGCCATCCACGGGCTCTGGAAACCGTCCGATCAGGACATTGCGCCAGGGTGCCGGGCACGAAGTTCGTCCGCGTATGCGCGTTATGTAAAAGCCGTGCATGGGTACGGCACCGTACCAATTGACCGGAAGTCGGCAGAGCACTTGCCGATTTCGGTCCACGAGCGTACAACTTATGTATAGTGCCGATATAAAGTTTTGAGGTATAAGACTGTGCAACCGGTGACCCGCGAGGCAATTGCAAATCTGTGGAGCGGTTCGCGTGGTTGCTGACGCTGTCCGATCGCTGCCCGACGAGGTCGTCGAGATCGTCCACGATCTGCGCGCCCCACTTGGTGTCGCCAGTGGATATCTCTCGATGCTGACGGACGGAAGCTTCGGGGCGGCACCGGAGGCCTGGAGCGCGCCACTCGAGGTGCTCAGCCTGAAGCTGGAGGAGGCTCGAAGTCCTCGTCGACGACATCTTGGCGCTCCGTCGTATCGACAGCACCGTCTCCGCTGAAGGGCGCGGCGACCACATCAATCTCACCGAGGTCGCTCGGACGGCAGCGGAACGAGCCCAGCCGCGGGCCCGCCTGCTCCATGGCAGTGTTGTCGTCGATTCGGGACGCACCGGGCCGGCTGTCGCTCAAGGCGACCAGGAGCGAACGCTTCGGATTCTGGACAACTTGATCAATAACGCGCTGGTGTACTCGGGCAATGCGCGCCGCGTGGTGCTGCGTGTCGAGGACGTGGACGGTCTTCAGGTCGCTGTCGAGGACTCGGGTGCCGGTATTCCGGAAGAGCGCCGCACGCACCTCTTCGAACCCTTCTCTCGTGACGACGCGTCAACAGAGGCCGGCAGTGGGTTGGGTCTCTTCATCAGCCGAACACTCGCGCGCCAGATGGGTGGCGACCTCACCCTTGACGATAGCGGAGACGCTGTCGGCAGCCGGTTCGTCCTCCATCTGCGGCCTGCGGATGACCGACCGGTTCCGGACGCCTGTTCAGCCTGAGCGGTCGGGTGACTGTCCCGCCTGACCTGCCCCCGACGCGTTCGTTACCATCAGAAGCGCTGAGATGACCACGGTTGCGATCCTCGGGACCGGAAAGATGGGCGGTGCGATGGCGCGGCGTCTCGCGAGCGCTGGACTCGACATCACGCTGTGGAACCGTTCAGCCGCCAGGGCCGAGGAACTGCACCTCGGTCGCGTGGCAGCGTCGCCGGCCGAGGCCGTGCGCGGGGCAGACATCGTCATCAGCAGCCTGACCAACGACGCCGCCGTGCGCGACGTGTACCTCGGCGAGCACGGCGTGCTGGGCGCAGCCGCCGGTGGTCTGGTCGTCGACACCAGCACGGCCGGGCCAGACATCGCCGACGAGATTGGCCGGGCTGCGCAGGCGAAGGGCGTTCGGTTTCTCGCGGCCCCGGTCGTCGGCAGCGTGCCGGCTATCGAGAGCGGCAAGCTGCTGATCCTTGCGGGCGGTGATCAAGCCGACGCCGACACGGCGCGCCCCGTGCTGGAACACCTGGGCGATCTTCTGTACATCGGGGAGCGCGCAAGTGCGCAGCGCCTGAAGCTCGTGGCCAACAGCATGCTGGGGATCACCAGTGCGGCCGCGGCCGAACTCCTTGCCGCTGGATCCGCGGTCGGGCTCGACCGCGCCCAGGTCTTCTCGATCCTGGTTCGTTTCGCGCCGGGACTTGCAGCCCGTGAGCGCGGGTTCCTGCACGACCAGCACACGCCGACGATGTTCGCGGTGCGCGACCTGGTCAAGGACCTTGACCTCGCCGTACGCGCCTTCGGCGAACACGGCGCAGGCACACCGCTTGTTGCTGAGGCCCGTGAGCTCTTCGGGGAAGCGATGGGAGACTCTGCGGATCTCGATATCAGTGCCATCACCCGGGTGTCCCTTCGAGCGCCGTCAGCTGTCGACGCGAAGCCACACTGATCCCGCCCGTCCCAGCAGGCGAGTTGCCGCCGCCACCCCCGCCAGCACCACCGCGGCAATGATCAGCGGGTAGGCGGAGCGCACATAGAGGACCAGTGCGGCGCCTACAACGGCACCGCACAGCATCGCGGCGACCGCCACCAGGCGCCGGCCGGCCTTGGATCCCGGTCCGCCCGCAATTTTGCTGTCGGCGGCGATGCCTGTGATCGTCTGGGTGAGAACGGTCGTGGTCAGGTCGGGTACCCCGAGCTTCCTCGTTGCGGCGTTCTGAATCCCCATCGCGATCGCGAGCACGATGATCAACGGATACCGATAGCCGTCGGGGATTGGAGAGCCGGCGAGGATCGCGAGCAGCAGCGCGGCGACGAGAAACGCTCCCTGCAGTGTCGCCGCGGTCGTCAACAGGTGGCCGCGGTGCTGGGCGAACCGAGCGCCGATCCGCCCTCCGACCAGCGCCCCAACGACGAACGACGCCATCGACACGACCGACGCGGCGACCGAGAAACCAGGTGCGCCCACCAACGCGAAGCCCAGCAGCACCACGTTCCCGGTCATGTTGGCGACGAAGACGTGTCCAAGAAGGAGGTAGCTGAAGGCATCCACGAGCCCGGTGACGAAGGTCATCGCGACAAGCAGCGGCGGCAGCGGTCCGTGCTTCGAGTCCAGTGCCGGAAGCAGGGTCTGACGCAGCTCGGGAAGGAAGCTCATGGACCCAGTGTTATAGCCCCATGTCCGTCGGTTCGCGAGCGTACCGTCGTGGCGCATCAGCGCCGGCGATGATTCCTCACGGCGACCCGCGACAGTGTTCCACCACGTCGTGGGTCGCTGCTTCGCCACCCGCGCAGGGGGGTGGCCTCAATCTCTGATACGAAGCGTGCGTCCGTCTAACCCACGACCATCGGCCTGGATGGGGCGCCCTGAAAGTTATATACTTGCCAGCAATCAACTATTGCTGGGAGCCTGAGCCTGAGCATCGACAAACGTCCGAGGGTGGCGCCAGGAGACGACCTGAACGCGGCGCTGCTCCGGATCGCGGTGAACCGCGTATCGCGCCGGCTCCGGCCAACCGCTGCGGCCGGGACGCTGACAACGACGGAGGTCGACATTCTCGTCGCCGCCGAACGACAGGGCCCGATTCGCCTGTCCGACCTTGCCAGCTTCGCCGGCCTCAACCCGACCATGCTCTCGCGCCTGATTCCGAAACTGGAAGCGGCCGGTCTGGTGCGGCGCATCCGCGACGAGGTTGACAAGCGCGTCTGTCGCGTGACCGCGACGCCCAGAGGAAGCCGGCTGCTCGATCGCATCCGTTCGGAGCGGAACGATGCGTTGTCCGCGCGGCTCCGGGATCTCGATGCGAGTGACCGTGCCACCCTTGCGCTCGCGCTCCCCATCCTTGAGGACCTGGCGGAGCGACTGCGTCCCGGCTGGACCCCCAGCGACGAGCGCGAGGAGCTGCGGTGACCCGCCTCATGGCGATCAGTCGCCGAACATTCTCCGCGCTCGCAATACCCAACTTCCGGCTCTTCTTCTTTGGGCAGAGCACGTCACTCATCGGGACCTGGATGCAGTCCGTCGCTCAATCCTGGTTGGTGTTCACGGTGACTCATTCGGCCACCGCCATCGGATTCGTCCTGGCCCTGCAGACGCTTCCGGTACTGCTGCTCGCACCCTATGGCGGGGTCATCGCGGATCGAGTTCGACAAGCGCCGGTTCCTGATCGTTCTGCAGTCGCTCATGGGCGTGCAGGCGCTGGTGCTCGGGATCCTGGTTGTCACGCACAGCGTGATGTTCTGGGAGATCTGCGTCCTCGCACTTGTGCTTGGTCTCAACAACTGCTTCGAGACGCCGACACGCCAGGCCTTCATGCTCGAGATGGTCGGCTCCGAACATCTTCGCAACGCGGTGAGCCTCAATTCGACGATGGTCAACGGAGCCCGGGTCGTCGGTCCGGCGGTGGCCGGGCTGCTCATCGCGACTGCTGGTGTCGGCGTCTGCTTTCTCGTCAATGCCGTCAGCTTTGTTGCGGTCGTGTACTCCCTGACGTCCATGGATCCGAAAGCCCTGCAACCGAGTCCGCCGACTCCGCGCGCGCGAGGTCAGCTCCGCGAAGGACTTCGCTACGTTGGGGCTGAACCGCGACTGTGGGTTCCGCTCTTGATGGCGGGAATCGTCGGAATGCTGGCATGGGAGTTCCAGGTGACCTTGCCCGTGGTGGCCAAGCAAACCTTTGGTGGCAACGCGGCGACGTATGGATTTCTCACCGCCGCTATGGGGTTCGGCGCCGTATTCGGCGGACTGTTCACTGCGACTCGCGGTCGCACCGGGCTGCGCACCATGACGGTCGCCGCCACCGGTTTCGGCGTCGGGATGCTCTGCGTTGCCCTTGCACCCACGCTGGCAATCGGCTTTGTGGCGATGGCAGTGACGGGATTTGCAGCGATCTGCTTCATGGCGACGGGCAACGCGACGCTCCAACTCGAGGCAACTCCATCGATGCGCGGGCGCGTGATGTCCCTCTGGGCGGTGGGATTCATGGGTTCGACACCGATCGGCGGTCCCGTCGTCGGCTGGGTCGTGCAAGTGGCGGGTGCGCGAAGCGGGTTGGCCGTCGGCGGATTGTCGTGCCTTGTCGCTGCAGCGATCGGTCTCGTGGCGATGCGAAGGCTCCACGGGCGCCGTGCCGCCGCTGCGATGTCGCCCGGGATCGACGAGGCATTTGACGCACGCAGCCCGCTGGTGACCGCGGAGGCGGACTGAGGCCTCGGGGAGCCCGCGTCAGGCCGGAGGAGGTGCCGGCGCTCCCAGGTAGTACCCCTGCGCGCATTCGACGCCCAGGGCTGTCAGCGCCTGCATCTCCTCGACGGTCTCGACTCCCTCGGCGATGAGATGAGCGTCGATCTGTGCGGCGAACCCGACCAGCGCCGCGGTGAGCGCCTGTTTGACCGTGTCACGATGGATGTCGCGCGTCAGGGACAGATCGAGCTTCATGAACTCGGGGAGCAACTTCACGATGTGCATGAAGCTCGCAAACCCAGTGCCCAGGTCATCGATCGCCAGCCGGACGCCACGAGCGCGAAACCGGTCGATGGCACGCTTGAGCTCGTCGTAATCCTCGACGGCTGAGTGCTCGGTGACCTCGACCACCAGGGGCTCGCCATCCAGGCTCTGGAGGAGCGCGGCGAATCCGCGGCTGAGCAGCGTTTTCGGCGACACATTGACCGACAGATACGTCCCGGCCGGCAGGCGATGGCGGCTCTTGATCGCGGAGCGGATGGCATGCATCTCGAGCTCCGGTCCCAGTCCTGCAGCGTCGGCCTCCGCAAACCACTGATCCGGGGGCCGGAGTGGGTCGAGGTGGAACCGGGACAGCGCCTCGTATCCGCAGGTCGCGCCGGTGCCGAGATCGACGATCGGCTGATACACCGCCACCAGCCGGTGAGACTCGAACGCCGTCCGGACCCGTGTCAGCCGCGCGCTGAGAAACTGCAGGTCCTGGGCCTCGGCGGCGGCACGGCTTTCCCGCTCGGCGAGCTCGCCCTCATACGCATAGATGCGCCGCGCGAAGGTGACGTCGAGCGGTTTGCGGCGGCGAGTACGGCTCGAAGGCCTCGGCGGGCGCTCATGCCGCTGGCCGATGCCGTAAGCCGACAACTCCTGCATATGTGTTCTATCCCCGGGATGGCTTCGAGAGTGCGGTGCTCAGCAGGCGAATGCTGCAATGCGCACGGGCGGTCACGTCCCTGTATCGGTTCACTCGTTACCTCAGTGCATCGTGGTCCACGACATCACCACATCGGCTGGCTGGGTGTGACGAGATCGACCGGCACAGAGGCTGCAGGGGGCACCGCAATACACCCATGATCACCCGCATGGATCGGTCGGGTGGGGTGATCGGGCGCGACCCTGAGCTGGCTGCTGTCGCAACGTTCGTCGCGGGACTGGGAGGGGAGTTCGCCCAGCTCACGCTTGAAGGTGAGGCCGGCATCGGTAAGACCACCCTGTGGCGGGAGGCCCTCCAACAGGCGAGCGCTCGCGGTGCGCAGGTCCTGGTCACCCGACCCGGCGAATCAGAGGCGACCCTCTCCTTTGCGGGGCTCGGCGACCTCTTCGACGCCGCCGATGAGGAGACGATCGGCAGGCTTGCGACCCCGCAACAAGAGGCGATCTCCGCAGCGTTGCTTCGCACCCCTACGCAGGGACGCGGCATCGACGAGCGGGCTGTGTGCGCATCGGTGCTGTCGCTGCTGCGATTGATGTCCGCGAAGGGTCCACTGGTCATTGGTGTGGACGACGTGCAATGGCTCGACCCGCCGTCGGCGCGTGCGCTGAGCTTTGCGGTGAGGCGGCTGCAGGACGAGCCGGTTGCCTTCGTGATGACCGCGAGGACAGGCGTGGCGCGCACGGTGAGCCTGGATCGTGCCGCTGAGTTGGCACGACGCAGGATCATCAAGGTTGGTCCGCTCTCGCTTGCCGCGCTGCACGAGCTCATCAAGCTACGGCTGAACCACTCCCTGTCGCGCCAAACGCTGGTGCAGATCGCGCGCGAAACCGGCGGCAACGCCCTGTACGCCCTGGAGATTGCTGCCGAGCTGCAAACCCATCCCGTGGAAGGCCGCATCCTGCCGATGCCGTCAACGCTCACTGAGCTCATCGCCGTCAGAACTCGGACGGCTCCCCGCCGCCAGCCGGGATGCGCTGCTCGCCGCGGCCGCGCTCGCGCAACCGACGATCGACCTCGTCGACCCGGTGGCCCTTGGTCCAGCACAGCGTGCGGGCCTCATCGCCATTGAGGAGGGTCGTATTCGGTTCACCCACCCATTCTTCGCGTCGGTCGTCTACGGCCAGGCGAGTGAGGCGCAGCGGCGCAGGCTCCATCGCGACCTGGCCGGCGTCGTGATCCAGCCCGAGGAGCGCGCTCGGCACGCCGCTCTGGGCACCGCCCACACGGACGAGGGAATCGCCGATGAGCTGGATGCGGCAGCCGAACTCGCCGGCAGAAGAGGCGCTCGCGATACCGCAGCCGAGCTTCTCGAGCTCGCCGTCAGGCTGACGCCGGAAAGCACCACCGCGAAACGCGCCGCGCGGCTGGTTGCGGCAGCGCGCTACTGGTTCGATGCCGGCGATTTCACGCGGTCCGAAAAGATGCTCGAGGAGATGCTGAGCGACGCGCTGAACGGGACCGTGCGTGCGCAGGCATTGCTGCTGCTGGGTCAGATACATGCTCGGCGAAGCTCTTTCACCAGAGCGACGCAGCTGGCGCTCGAAGCCCTGGATCTAGCCGGCGATGACCAGGAGCTCCGCGCCGGCATCGGGCTGGACCTTGCCTACTACTGTGTGAGCCTTGGCGACTTCGCGGGCGCCGAGCGTTCAGCGAAAACGGCCGTTGCGTCGGCTGAACGAACCCAACTCGCGGGGGCGTTGGCCGACGCCCTCGCGGTCCTCACAATGGCCGAGTTCCTGTGTGGCCGTGGGCTTGACGAAGATCGCATCAGGCGAGCTCGTGAGCTTGAGGATCCGTGGCGTGTGCGGACCTGGCAACATCGCCCGACGTTCCTGCATGGCCTCCTCCTGCTGTGGACCTGCCACCTCGACGAAGCTCGCGCCACGCTCGAACAACTGCACATCGAGACTCGCGAGCGCGGTGAGGAGAATCACCTGCCATTCCTCTGCCTGTACCTCACCTGGGCGTGTTTGTGGCAAGGCGATCTTCAGGCCGCAGGCGCATATGCGGCCGAAGCCAGGCAGACAGCTGCGCTCCTGGACGATTCGGCGTCATGGGGGACGGCGCTGTCTGCATGTGCGCTCGTGTACGCATACGACGGATCGAGCGCGCTCGCTCGCGAGGAGGTTCACGAGGCTGTCGCATCCTTCAGGGCCATTGACTGGCCGTCTGGCACCATCTGGCCGCTCTGGGCCCTCGGCCTCACGGAACTGTCAACCGGGAACCCTGCTGCAGTCGATGCAGCGCTCGGTCCGCTGGCCGACCTGGTTTTCGCGATGGGCGAGAGCGATCCCGTGCTCAGCGTGTTCCTGCCGGATGAGATCGAGGCGCTCGTGGAGCTCGGCCAGCTCGAGCGAGCTGAGGCCCTGATCGCCTGGCTCGAGAAGCGCGGTGCCGAGCTCGACCGATCCTGGACCATCGCCGTTGCTGCACGTTGCCGAGGCCTGCTCCATGCCGCACGGGGCGACAAGGAGCGTGCTCTCGGCTCTCTTGTCGATGCGATGCACGAGCACCGGCGATTCGGCATGCCGCTCGAGAGAGCTCGCACCCTGCTTGCACTTGGGCGGGTGCAACGGCGAAGCGGTCAGCGCGCCCGCGCCGGAGCGAGCCTGCAGGAGGCGCTCACGGTATTCGACAACCTTGGCACACCGACATGGGCAGCGCGCGCACGCGATGAGCTCGCCCGCCTCGGTGGGCGCACCGTGTGGTCCGATGCGCTCACGCCGACCGAGGCGAGGGTCGCCGAGCTGGCAGCGACGGGCTTGGCCAACCGTGAGATCGCCAAGCGCGCCTTCCTCACAACCAAGGCGGTCGAAGCGAATCTCACCCGCGTCTACCGGAAGCTCGGGATCACCTCACGTGGCGGCCTGGCACGAGCCCTCGAGGCGCCCGATCAGCGGGGCCACAGCTAGGGTCGAGCCGGTCGGCACATAGGGTTTTCCCGCTTTCAACGCGCACGGCACCACTCCAATCTATCCGCATGCCGCCGAACGCGACGCAGTACGTGGCCGAGTGCTTCTGGCCCGGGGTACGGCAAACCGATCTCAGCGCCCTGGATGAGCGCGCCGCGGCCAGCGCCGCGGAGGTGACCTTGGAGGGGGAGAGGGTTCGCTATCTCGGCTCCCTGCTCATGTCCGAGGACGAGGTCGTGCTGTGCCGTTTTGAAGGTGACGAGCCGTCGGTGCGTCTCGTTGCCGAGCGTGCGGCAATCCCCTTCGAGCGCATTCTCGAAGTGGCCGGCTCGCCGTGGCCGCGTGAGCGCGACACGTCGTGATCGAGGACACGCCGCATGCAGCGCGTTGGCGCAGCCGCCACGCCGACAGTTATCGCCAATAGCGACTTGAACGACGGAGGACCAAGGACATGAAGCGAAGCACTGTAACGTTCACCCTGATGCCCCTTCTGGCTCTGCTCGCAGCCTGCGGCGGGTCCGGCACCACGACGCCGACGCCGACGGTTGCATCCATCCCGACCAGCGCGCCGGCTACGAGCGCACCCACCGCGACGCCCACCGCGACACCGAACGCGCCGCCCCCCGCAGTCAATCTGGCGGGATCCTGGTCGGGTACGTACAGCGGGCCCTACCACGGCACGTTCACGCTCACCTGGACCCAATCAGGCGCCACGTTGGACGGAACCATCACGCTCTCGTCTTCGCCGAATCCCGTGCACATCACCGGGAACGTGGGAGGCAGCGCGATCACCTTCGGCTCAGTGGGCGGCGTCTCCTATACGGGCACGGTATCCGGCAACAGCATGTCCGGCACCTACACGGTCCCCAACGGTGGCGGCAACGGTACGTGGAGCGCCATGCAGTCCTGAGCGGGCGCGACGCGGGGAGCGGGTCAGGCTGACCTCGATATCCTGAAGGGCGCCCTCCTCGATCGCTAAAGTCGACGTGTGATCGGAGACAAGGTTGAGGTCATCGTCGACGCGGGGACCGGCAGCGCGAGAACGTTCGAGATCGCCGCGACTTGTGCCGGCCGGCGCGTCGAGGTGACCACGGCGCGCGGCATCGTCGAGGTGGCGGAGCTCACCCGCAGCGGCAACCCGGTGCGGGTGGGGCGTTTCATGGCCACCCGCGTGATCGCAATCGTCGAGCACCCCGCATCTGACGACAAGGCCGGACAGGAGCGACGCCGGAACCGGCGGGTCGAGCAGGAGGAGACGCTCCTCTGACGCAGGCGGCTGCCGCGGAGGCCTGCTACGACGTGGCCGGTCCTCGCCACAGGTCGATCCCGCTCTCGACAGCATATTGATCAATCTCCGCGAGCTCGTCCGCGGAGAACTCGAGGTGGTCGAGGGCTTTGACGTTCTGCTCGAGCTGGTTGACGCTCGAGGCGCCGATGACCAGCGAGGTGATGCGCGCGTCGCGAAGCGCCCAGGCGAGCGCCATCTGGGCGAGGGTCTGGCCCCGTCGATCCGCGATGGTGGTGAGTGCCCGAACATGGGCCAGGATGTCGTCGCTCAGCATGTCCTCGCTGAGCGAAGAGTTCTCTCGAGCCCGTGAGTCCTCGGGGATGCCACTGAGGTAGCGATCGGTCAGCACGCCCTGTGCCAGTGGCGAGAACGCGATGCAGCCCACGCCCTCGTCGCCGAGCACATCGAGGAGACCGTGCTCGATCCAGCGGTTGAGCATCGAGTACGACGGCTGGTGGATGAGGAGGGGAGTCCCGAGCTTGCGCAGGATCGCGATTGCTTCGGCGGTGCGCTTGTCCGAGTAGGAAGAGATACCGACGTAGAGCGCCTTTCCTTGCTGGACGGCCGAGTGCAGGGCACCAAGCGTTTCCTCGAGTGGCGTGTTGGGGTCGAAACGGTGGTGATAGAAGATGTCGACATAGTCGAGGCCGAGGCGTTGCAGGCTCTGATCAAGGCTGGCCAGAAGGTACTTGCGCGAACCAAGGTCGCCGTAGGGACCGGGCCACATATCCCACCCAGCCTTCGTCGATATCACCAGCTCGTCGCGGTACCCGCGAAAGTCGCTGCGCAGGATCCGGCCGAAATTGGCTTCCGCGCTGCCGTACGGCGGGCCGTAGTTGTTCGCCAGGTCGAAGTGGGTGATGCCAAGATCGAACGCACGGCGGAGGATTGCACGCTGGCGGTCGATGGGGCGATCGTCGCCGAAGTTGTGCCACAGCCCCAGCGACAGAGCGGGGAGGAGGATCCCGCTGCGCCCGCAGCGGCGGTAGCTCATGGAGGAATAACGGTCGTGGGTCGGGTGGTAGTCGGCTGGCTCAGTCACCGCTCGATTTTCGCTGGTCGGCGCAGGCTCTTGGAGATCGGTGGTGGGGGCGGCGATCGACGGCCACTGCTCGAACCCTTGCATAACGAGGTGTTGAGGGCTATCATCCCGCCCCAGCCTGTAAGCGCTTACTGGTAAGCGCTTACAGGGGCACGCGGACCTCCCAGGCACTGGAGGCGGCACCGTTCATGACAGAGGCGAAGCGGTCCAAGGGGACGCTGACGATCTATGACGTCGCCCGCCTCGCCGGCGTCTCGATCGCCTCGGTGTCCCGGGTCCTCAACGGCCAGGGCACGCCTCGCCCGGACACACGCGAGCGTGTGATGCGCGCCGTCGGGGAGCTGAGCTTTGTTCCAGACGCGGCGGCCCGAGCCCTGTCCAACGGTCTCAAGGAGGTGGTGGGCGTCGTCTTCCGGCGTGGTGGCGAGGCCACCTTCGAGGACGAGGATGAGAGCCTGCTGTTCATCGATGGCATCAACCGCGGTGTCGAGGTTGCGGCGCAGCGCCGCAGCTACGACGTCCTGGTGAGCTCGGTCGGCATCCACGACTCGCACGCGTCCACTCGGATCGCGGGCGTCGCCGGTAAATCGGACGGCATCATCCTCCACGACCGAATGCTGTCGGCGGTGGGCATCGCCCGGCTGGCGGAGATGATCCCCATCGTCACGCTGGCGGGCAGCCCAACCCGGGCCTCGGTGAATGTCGGTTGCGACAACAACTCCGGAATGCGCGCCCTGGTCAACCACCTCACCGGTGACCATGGATACCGGCACCTCGCCTACCTCTCGGGGCACGCCGACAGCCCGGACAACCGGGCCCGAGCCCGGGTGTTCGAAGCGGCCGCCACCGCGGTGGGCGCCGAGATCCAGACGGGACCGGCCTGGCAGGGGAACTACAGCGCATCGGGCGGCGCCCAGGTGATCGCCTCGCTGTTCGCCCGGGGTGGGGAGCTGCCCCGCGCCATCGTGTGCGCAAACGACCAGACCGCGCTCGGGGTGATTCACGCCCTTGCGCGGCAGGGGGTGAGCGTTCCCGGCGACGTCGCCGTCACCGGCTTTGACGACGTCCCGGTCGCCCGTCATCTCCACCCATCACTCACCACCATCCGGCAGCCGATCGAGCAGATGGGGGCCACGGCTTTCGAGGTCCTCTTCTCGAGGATCAGCGGGCAGGGCGGCGAATCCAACATCGTCCTCCCGGTTCGACTCATGCTCCGTGAGAGTTGCGGCTGCACTCCGGCCGCGCCGGTCACGCCCTCGCTTGAGTTGGGGGCCTAGGCATGCGGGCGTTACTTCGCCGTCTGGGCGTGTACCTCCTCGCCGCGTGGGTTGCGGTCACGGTGAGCTTCCTGCTCCCACGGGCGGTCCCCGGCAACCCGGTCGCCGGTGCGATCGCACGGGCCGAGTCGTCGGGCATCTGCAACACGTATTGCATCAAGGCCATCGAGGCGCAGCTGGGTTTCAACGTCCACACCAGCATCTGGGTGCAGTACGTGCAGTACCTGGGGAACCTCGTGCACGGAAACCTTGGCTTCTCATGGTCGGAGAACGCGCCGGTGACGAGCCTGATCGCCTCGTATCTGCCTTGGACACTGGGACTCCTTGGGGTGGCCACCATCCTGAGCTTCGTCGCCGGCACCGTGATCGGCGTCGTCATGGCCTGGCGGCGGGGTGCCTTCACGGACTGGCTGCTGCCTGCGGCGACCTTCTTTCAGGCGATCCCCTATTTCTTTCTCGCCCTCGTCCTGGTGCTGATCTTCGGGGAGACAGGGAGCCTGCTCCATTGGTTCCCGAGCCTGTATGGCTTCGACATCTACGGCGTCGACCCGGGCATGAACCTGCCCTACATCGCCAGCATCATCGGGCACGCCGTGCTGCCTGCATTGACCGTGATCATCGCGTCGATGGGTGGATTCATCCTGGCGATGCGCAACCAGATGATCACCACCATGGACGAGGACTTCGTCCTGGTCGCCCGAGCCAAGGGCCTGCGCACCGGCAAGGTCGTCTGGTACGCGGCGCGAAACGCGCTGCTACCGTGCGTGTCGAACTTCTCGGTGGCGATCAGCCTGGTCGTTGCCGGTCAGATTTTGGTCGAAATTGTCTTCAACTACCCGGGTATCGGGTATCACCTCTACGGCGCGCTCGGCGCGCTGGACTACACGCTGGTCCAGGGAATATTCGTGGTGATCACACTGGTCGTGCTGGCCGCCAACCTCCTCGCGGATGTGGTCTACGTGCTGATCGATCCGCGGGCTCGGCAGGAGGCCTGAGCAATGATCAACACGCCCATCCTCGTCGAGCCGGCTGCGATCGAGTCCGCGGCGGCGCCGACCTCGCGGGCGTTGCGCCTGCCGCGGTCGCCCAAGGTGATCGCCGGACTCGTGATCCTGGCGGTGTTCGCGGTGATCGCGATCATCGGGGCCTGGATCGCGCCGTACTCGCCGAATCTCACCAACGAAAGCTGGGTACAGCACGTGCTGGTCGCGGGGACCGGTCCGGGAACGCACATCAAGGCTGACTACTACCCATTGCCCCTGCCGCCATCGGGCGCTCACTGGCTTGGCACCACCGTCTTCGCGCAGGACGTGTGGTCGCAGCTCCTGGTTTCAACCCAGGCCACGGTCGCGGTCGGACTGCTCGCCGCGGCGATCGCCACCGTGCTCTCGATCATCGTCGGTGTCACGGCGGGGTACCTCGGCGGCGGCGCCGATGAGGGCCTGTCGCTGATCGGCAACGTCTTTCTTGCCATCCCGGGCCTTCCCCTGCTCATCGTGCTCGCCGACTACGTCCCTGCCGCAGGTACCAGCATCTTCCTGGTCAGCTTCATCATCGCCATCACCACCTGGGCGTACAGCTCTCGGGTGCTGAGGGCGCAGACCCTCTCGTTGCGCAATCGGGATTTCGTTGAGGCGGCACGCGTTTCCGGCGAGGGGAGGGTCCGCATCATCCTCGTCGAGATCCTGCCCAACCTGATCCCGATCGTCGCCTCCTCGTTTCTCTTCACGACGCTCTCGGCGATCGGCGCCTATGTCGCCATCGCATTCCTCGGCCTCGCCGGGTCACCAACGTCGTCGCCCCCGGGTCTCTGGAACTGGGGCTACATGCTCCGGGAAGTCTTCGCGAACGACGCGGTGCGCGGCGGCTGGTGGTGGTGGTGGGCGCCTCCCGGCCTCTGTATCGCCCTGCTCGGCACCGGCCTGGCGCTCCTCAACTTCGGCATCGACGAATTCATCAATCCCCGGCTTCGGGTCGCCGGGCTGTCGCGAAAAGCGGCCCGCACGCTGGGCATCAGTCGCCGGCCGAAGCTCGGCCTCACGCCCGTGGTCCGCCGGAAGGTGACCCACGTCGACGTCACGGGCGCCGAGCCGGGGACGCCATGAGCGTCCCAGGCGTTCGCGCGACGACGACTCCAGGCGCCTCTGGCGCGCCCGAGTTCGCACCTGGTCGGGACCTTGATCCGGTGCTCGAGATCAGGGGGCTTTCCGTCGACTACGGCTTCGGCGACGACGCTGTGCACGCGGTGGCCGACTGCGATCTGACGCTCGGGCGTGGCCGGGTGCTCGGTCTCGCCGGCGAGAGCGGCAGCGGCAAGTCGACCCTCGCGATGGCAGCGATTCGGTTGCTTCGCTCGCCCGGGGTGATCACCGGCGGCGAAGTGCTCTTCCATTCCAGGCGCGCGTCGGCGGGCGAGCCCGCGCCGACCCTGAATCTGCTCGCTGCAGGCGAAGAGGAGCTTCGAGCCGTCCGATGGTCCGAGATCGCAATCGTTCTGCAGAGTGCGTTGAACGCCCTCAACCCGGTGAGCACGATCGGTGCGCAGTTTGACGAATTGCTCGCCACCCACCGCCCTGAGCTCGGCCGGGCGTCGAGACGCGACCGGGCCGGGGAGTTGCTCGAGTTGGTCGGCATGACTGCGGATCGCCTGCGCAGCTATCCCCACGAGATGTCGGGCGGCATGCGCCAGCGGACGATGATCGCGATGGCGCTCGCCCTGGATCCCCAGGTCATGATCCTCGACGAGCCCACGACGGCTCTTGACGTGGTGACTCAGCGCGAGATCCTCGAGGAGTTGATGGGATTGCGCGACCGGCTGGGTTTCGCCGCCCTCTTCATCACGCACGACCTCTCGCTGCTCGTGGAGTTTGCTGACGACATCGCCGTGATGTACGCCGGCCGGCTGATGGAGCGGGCGCCCGCCGCGTCATTGTTCCGCGCGCCGCGCCTTCCGTATACGTATGGCCTGCTCCATTGCTTTCCACCGATGCACGGTGACCGCTATCGAATGGAAGGTATCACGGGTTCTCCACCCGACCTGCGAGATCTCCCGCCGGGGTGTGCGTTCCATCCGCGCTGCAAGTGGGCGATCGCCCAATGCCGCCAGGATGTGCCAAAACTCGAACCGCTGGCGGGGTCGCCGCGGGAGGTTGCGTGCTGGCTCCATCGAGGGACGGCGACGGCTCCACCAGAGCTGATGCTTCCGGATCCCGCGGTGGCGCGGCCCCGCGCACCGGTCATCGAGACGAGCGGGGAGCGTGCCGTATGACCACGCTTGCCGTGGTTCCGGACGCCGGGGCGGACACGCCCGTGCTCGAGGGCCGCGGTCTGACGAAGTCGTACTGGGTGAAGCGGAATACCGGGCTGCTGGCGCGTCGCTCGCGACTGCACGCTGTGGATGACGTTTCGGTCTGCCTTATGGCAGGGGCGGTCACGGCCGTCGTGGGCGAGAGCGGATCCGGGAAGACAACCGTCGCACGTCTGCTCGCGAGGATCACGAAACCGGACGCAGGCGAAGTGCTCCTCGACGGCAAGGTCGTCGCCGCAGCACGCTCTCGATCGTTCGCCGCGCAGGTGCAGATGGTCTTCCAGGATCCCTTCGCCTCGCTCAATCCCGTGCACAGGGTTCGGCATCACCTGTCTCGTCCGCTGGAAATTCACCACACCGCCGACGGTGACGTCGAAGAGGCGGTGCGGCAACTGCTGCACCGGGTCGCGCTTGACCCACCCGCAAAGTTTGCCGACAAGTTTCCGCACGAACTGTCGGGCGGCCAGCGACAGCGCGTCGCGATCGCCCGTGCGCTGGCGGTGCGTCCACGCGTCCTGCTGGCCGATGAACCGGTGTCGATGCTCGATGTCTCGATCCGTCTTGGCGTGCTCAACCTGCTTGCCGATCTTCGCGATCGCGAGCGGCTCGCAATTCTCTACGTGACCCACGACATTGCTTCTGCCCGATACCTGGCCGACACGATCGTGGTCATGTATGCCGGCCAGCTGGTCGAAGTCGGCACCGAGCGTCAGTCTCACCGACTCCCCGGCGCATCCCTACACCCAGCTCTTGCTGTCCGCAGCGCCCGATCCGGAGCGGCTCGAGCGACCGACTCTCGCCGCTCGGGGAGCACCCCCGAGCCTTCTTGCTCCGCCGCCCGGATGTCGCTTTCATCCCCGCTGTCCGCACGTCATGGAGATCTGCAAACGCATGGCACCACCAACCGTGACCGTCTCGACTGGCCACGCAGCCGCGTGCTGGCTGCATGTTGATTCCGCAAACGGTGTCGACGGTGTGGGTGTCACGCCGGCAACGTCGCCCAGCCCGCAGCGCGAAGCCGAGGTTCAACGCCCTCCCTAACTCGCTCATCCATTTCAGCGAAGGCGCACCGGCGCTGCCAATCAGCGCGGTGCTTCACGGAAGTCACGAAAAGAATGGAGGAATCACAACATGAGCCGGAGAGCATTCATCGGAGTTCTCGGCGTCACGACCATCGTCGTCGCGGCGTGCTCGGCCGCCGGGCCGACCTCGCACACAACCACGGGCAAGCCGCTCATCTACGAGCCGACCACCGGTGTCACCTTCTCGGATGACTTCAACCCGTACGATCCAAACTCGGTCGCGTCCAGCGTCGGGATGAAGAGCATCGTGTATGAGCCGCTGGTCGAATTCGATCAGCTCGATCCGACCGCCGCGGGCACGCACTACTGGTTGGCGACCGCGTACGCCTTCCAGAATGGTGGAAAGGATCTGCAGATCACCTTGCGAACCGGTGTGAAATTCAGCGACGGCTCATCCTTCGGTCCGAAGGACGTCGCCGCCACATTTGCGGCGATGAACGTCCCGAAGGCTGACATTCCCGGCGTCGCGCCGCAGGCATCTCCGGCCACGATCTCCGGGAACACCGTGACCCTGCACTTCAGCACGCCCCAGTTCACCGGCCTGTGGGCGATCCTGGGGACCACCTACATCATGCAGGCATCGGTGGCGAACCAGATAGCCCAGAACCCCACCATGCAGATCACCCATCCAGTCGGGACTGGACCTTTCGAGTTGGACAGCTACTCCACCTCACTCATCAAGTTCAAGCCCAATCCCCACTACTGGGGTGGCACACCGCCGGAGTTCCGAGGTCGAGGTGCCGTCGGTCGCCACCAACGCGGCGGCCAGCGATGCGCTGGTGAGCCAGCAGCTCGACTGGGCCGGTAACGACATCCCGAATATCTACGCGAGCTTCGTGAACCTGGATCCCCAGACCAACCATGCCTGGTTCGCATCGGGCAGCACCGTGGCGCTTCGTTTCAACCTGAACCCGGGCAACGGCGGCGCCACCGGGATCAACGAGGTGGCCGTGCGCAAGGCGGTCAGTTACGGCATCGATCGCAATGCACTCGCGCTGCTGGGAGAGTCGGGCTACGAGGTTCCCGCGACCTCCTCGGGTGGACTGATCCTGCCCGCCCAGAAGGCGTTCCTCCCCGCGGACGGCAGTCTCACCAATGACCTCTCGACCACCGGGAATGTTCCTGATGCTGCCACGGCCAAGACAGACAAGCTGCCGGCTGGTGACGACGTCTACGACATCCTGACGTCCGGAGGCTGGAAGGCCCCTGCGAGCTCGAGCTACAACAGCGGAAGCGGCACCTACAAGTCGGGCGGGAATTGCGACGGAACGAGCGTTGCAAACTGCTGGACCAAGGGCAGCGAGATCATCAAGTTCTCGGTCTATGACCCGGTGCCATTCTCCGATTACTGGGAGGACGCTTCGCTGATCTCACAGGAGCTCCAGGCGCTGGGCATGGATGTGACCACCAAGCCGGCGCAGGGGTACTCGGACTGGAACGCCAATATCACCGGCACTCCCACCGCGTGGCAGACCGCGATCCACTGGGGCCAGGGTGGGCAGATCCCGTACACCCAGTACGAGGACTGGCTCGACGGCTCGAGCTCGACCACCGCGGCGCATGACGAGGGATATTCGAACGCGAGCGCCGCGTCAGCGTTGCAGACCTACGCGAGCACCGATCCCTCCAATACCGCGACCCTTTATCCTGCCGTGCAGCAGCTCGAGAAGATCATGTCGACGCAAGTTCCTGAGGCACCCCTCCTGTACGGCGCTGACTGGAACGTCTACAGCAGCGCCAAGTACGTCGGATGGCCCGATCAGTCGCAGCCGTACATGGATCCATCGCCGAGCGATCCGCAGATGCCCTACATCCTGATGCAACTCAAGCCGGTGGCCTGAGCCGCACCTCGAAACGATGCGTACCCATCACCCAGATGGGCGGATCCGTCCGGCCGGCACCGCGCCGGCCGGACGCGGGGATCCGCACACAACAAAGGACACCCAACCATGAACGCGACTGCAACCGGCACCCGTGGCGACGAGTCCAGCCTGATCGCACGGCTCAGCCTCGAGCAGAAGGTGCGCCTGCTGACCGGTGCGGATGCATGGTCGCTCTACGCCATCAACGCCGTCGGACTTCGCTCGATGGTGGTCTCGGACGGCCCTTCGGGCGTGCGCGGACGCCGCTTCGACCCGGGGAAGCCTTCGTCTTCGCTGCCATGTCCGGTGGCGCTTGGCGCCACCTGGGATGAGCGTCTCGTGACCGAGGTTGCGCGGTCGCTCGGTGAGGAAGCACGGTCTCGCGGGGTCGACGTCCTGCTGGCTCCGACCGTCAACATCGTGCGCACGCCGCTCAGCGGGCGCGGCTTCGAGTGTTTCTCCGAGGATCCGGTCCTCACCGCCCGCCTCGCCGTCGCCTACGTGCGTGGCGTGCAGGAGTTGGGGGTTGGCGCAACCGCCAAGCACTACGTTGCCAATGACTCCGAGACCGACCGGCGCACCTATGACGCACGCATCAGCGAGCAGGTGCTGCGCGAGCTGTATCTCGCGCCGTTCGAAGCCTGTGTGTTCGAGGCCGACGTGGCCATGGTGATGGCCGCGTACAACTCGGTGAACGGACACACCATGACCGCCAACGCAACCCTGCTTCGCGATCTGCTCAAGGACGAGTGGGGGTTCCAGGGCGTGGTGGTCTCCGACTGGTCGGCCACGAGGACGACCGGTCCGACCGCGCTGGCGGGACTCGACCTGGTGATGCCCGGGCCTCGGGGACCGTGGGGCGACCAGCTGGTCGCGGCGGTGCGCGATGGAACCGTGCCTGAAGTCGTCGTCGACGACAAGGTCTCGCGCTTGTTGCGCCTCGCCCGTCGGGTGGGTGCGCTCAACGGGGTGTTGGAGATCGATTCACCGGACGGCGCCGATGGGCATCACCTCGAACCGACGACGGTCGATCCGACGTTTATCGATCCAACGCTCTTGCGTGACGTCACCTCGCGGTCATTCGTCCTGCTCCGCAACCAGGATGGGCTGCTGCCCCTGCGACCCGCCGACATTCGGCGAGTGGCACTGATCGGTCCCAATGCAACTGAGCCGCAGACCCAGGGCGGCGGCAGCGTTCGCGTTCTTCCCGTGGTCCGCCCGGGACTCGTCGATTCGCTGCGCACGCTGGGTGAGTTCGATGCGGTGGATGTGCACCAGGGATGCCTGACGTGGGCGACGATTCCGCAGCCCCGGGACGGCAGTCTCCGCGACCCGCTGTCCGGGGAGCGTGGCGTGCACGTTGAAGTCCGCGACGCGGAGGGAAACCTGCAGCACGACGGGTCGAGCTCGAGCAGCGTGCTCACCTGGTGGGATGGCCTCCCTGCGGCGGTGCATCAGTCCGGATCGGAGCTGGTCATGCGTGCTCGATACCGCGCGTCAGTCGACGGACCCCACATCATTGGTGTGGCCGGCGTCGGGGTGCTGAGCATCGCCGTGGACGGATCGGTGCTGGCGGAGGCAACCACCCTGCATCCAACCGAGGTCGTCGAGGCTTTTTCGCGACCTCCCGAACTGCGTGTGCCGGTCGAGCTGCACGCGGGTGGCGAGGTGGAGATCCGAGCGGCGTACCGGCCCAACGTCCGCGGCCCGCAGGGGGGCTTCGTCACCATGCGGCTCGGGGTCACGCCGCGACTCGACGAGGATCGACTGCTCGATGAGGCTGTGGCCTCCGCACGTGCAGCCGATGTCGCCGTGGTCGTCGTGGGATCGGCGGAGGGGACGGAGAGTGAGGGCTACGACCGCGACAGCCTGTCCCTCCCGGGACGGCAGGACGAGCTCGTCAGACGCGTTGCCGCAGCGCAACCGAACACGGTGGTCGTCGTCAATTCGGGGATGCCGGTGCTGATGCCCTGGGTCGACCACGTCGCAGCGGTGATCCAGGCCTGGCTTCCGGGACAGGCGTTCGGGGAGGCGCTGACCGACTGCCTGCTCGGCGTTGCCGAGCCCGGGGGCCGCCTCCCAATCTCGATTCCTCGAGGAGCCGCGGATTCACCAGTGCTCGACGCAATCCCGAAGGGCGGAGAGCTCGACTACTCGGAGGGTCTGCTGGTCGGCTATCGCGGCTACGACCGCAGCGACCGCGAGCCGCTCTTCAGCTTCGGTCATGGCCTCGGGTATACCGACTGGAGCTACGACTCGCTCGTGCTGGAATCGAGTGAGTTGGGGGGAGACCAGGATCTGGCGGTGGCGGTCGCCCTGCGCAACGCCGGTCAGCGCGCCGGTCGCGAGGTGGTGCAGGTATACCTGGAGGCTCCCGACGATGATCCGGGCCGGCCGCTCCGGGTCCTGGCGGCGTTCGCCACCGTTGAAGCCGATGCAGGTCAGACGGCGACCGCACGGGTGGTGATCCCCGCGCGCGCGTTCGCGCGGTTCGATGCTGACGCGGGCGGCTGGGTGTGGCCGCCGTGCTCGTACACCGTGCGGGTGGGGAGGTCGTCACGCGATCTCCGCCTGGCTCACCAGGTCCAACTCGGAGCCCGCTAACCGCCGCATCCCGATGAACTGTCCGGTTCGCATCGGGTTACGCAACAGAGACCTTCCGGGGTGGCGGTGCGACGGCGACTAGCCTGACGCCGGGCGCCCCCAAGCTCTCTCCACGCCCTTTCAGGAAACGAAGCCATCACCACAGATCGCGTCTCGCGCCGTCTTCTGGCGCCAATTGCATCCGCCGCATTGATCGCCGCCACCCTCGGTGTCGCGGTGCCCGCAGTCGTCGCCCACGCCGCGGGCAGCCCCTTCGTGTGTTCGCCGGGGTTCTACCAGGTGATCTCAGGGCAGCTCAAGCAACTCAACCCCGTGACCGGCCTGTACACCGATATCGGCACAACGCAGCCGACGTACAACGCGATGGGCTACGACACGCTCGACAACTACCTCTACGCGATCAGCACCGGAGCGGGTACATCGGGTGACCTGCTCAAGATCGCGAATGACGGGTCGATCACTGACCTCGGCGTGCCGGCGGGCATGCCAGCGGGCGGCTGGGTCGCAGGCGACTTCGACAACGCGGGCCACCTGATCGTTCGCGAGAACGCGACCGTCTGGTTCTCCATCAACGTCGCGACCAATGTGGCGACGCAGCTGACGATCACCGGCGCGCCCGATATTGGGAACGACCTGGTATGGAGCAACGGCGTCGCATATCTGCTGAACGGAACCACCCTGTACGCGGTGAATCTCAGCACGGATGTCGCCACCAGTGCGACGGTGTCCGGAGTCATCAGCGGCAGCTTTGGCGCTGCCTGGTCGGACAACCCCAACGATGTGTTCTTCAGTGACAACAACTCGGGTCGCATCTACCTCGTCAACGGGTTCACCACCGCGTCTCCCACCGGAGTCCTGCTCGTGACCGGGGCGACGACATCAAACAACGACGGTGCAGCGTGCAAGACCGCCGCCAATCCGTTTGAGCCACCGACGGCGAACGCTGACAGCTACGCCACGCCGTTCAACACCCCGCTGACAGAGAATGCCGCCAACGGTCTGCTTGCCAACGACGTCGGCGCAGGCATTGTGGTGACCAACGTCACCGTGGCAGTCGGAGGGAGCGTCGTGGTGCAGGGCGACGGTTCCCTCGTGTTCACGCCCACCTCCGGATCAATTCAAACCGGCACCTTCACCTACACGATCACCGACGCGTTCAACCGGACGTCGACGGCCACGGTATCGATCACCGTCGCCCCGCCGGCGGCGCCGGTTGCGGTTGCGGATACGTACGTCCTCAACGCTGACGGGTCAGTCTCCGAGTTGGCAGCCGCGGGCCTGCTCGCGAACGACACGGGCACGCTCATCACCCTGACCAGCAATGGCAATCCAGCGCACGGCGTCTTCTCGGCCCACCCGGACGGCTCATTCCTCTTCACGCCCACCTCGGGGTACTCCGGGCACGACACCTTCATCTACACGATCACCGACGGGTTCTCTCGCACGTCGTCGACGACGGTGACCTTCGTGGTGCTCCCGCTCGCCGCCGATGTGACGGGCGCCGGCACCGGGCCGGCCGCCGTGGTGGTGAGTCCAGCGCCGCCGACCGGTGTCGGGCCGTTCACCTACCTGCTGACCAGCACACCCCCGGTTCTTGATGGGATCGCGGTCATGGACGCGGCCAGCGGACAGATCACCTTCACACCGGCGATGGGATTTCAGGGCCCGGTGCCAACCTTCACCTACACCGTCACCGATGCCGCATCCGACGTGAGCGCGGCGGCCAACATCTCGCTGACGGTGAACGAGCCGGCCGGGCCGGTCGCGAACAACGATGCCTATGCCGTCGTCGCTGATGGAACACTCACGCAAGGCGTGGTCGGCGGCCTGCTGGCCAATGACACCGGGACCGCGATCGTCGTGCTCGGCATCAGCACCCCACCCGCGGGCGGCATCCATGTCGATCCGCTCGGCTCGTTCGTCTACACGCCCGTCAGCGGCTACTCGGGCCCGGACAGCTTCACCTATGTGATCACCGACGAATACAGCCGGACCTCGAGTGCCACGGTGACCTTCACCGTGGACCCCGTCGCGCTCGATGTGACCGGTTCCGGATCGGGACCGGGCGCCATCCACGTGACCCCGGCGACGCCGATCGGCGTCGGGCCATTCACCTATCACCTCGTCACGACGCCGCCTAGCGCTGATGGCGCAGCGACGATGAACGTCAGCACCGGCGCGATCACCTTCACCCCTGCGATTGGGTTCCAGGGTGCCGTCCCGATATTCACCTACGACGTTGCCGACGCACACGCAGACGTGAGCGCGACCGCAAGCATCACCCTCAGCGTGGGCACGCCTGCGCCGCCGATCACCGAGGCGCTGAGCGGAGTCACTCCGGCGAATCACGCGATCACGGTGACGCCGGTAACGCCGAACGGGGCCGGGCCCTTCACCTTCGCGATCGCCGCAGCGCCTGCAGCCGCCGACGGAGTTGCGACCATCGATGCAACCACGGGTGCGATCACCTTCACGCCCGCGCACGACTTCAGCGGCGTGGTCCCTCCATTCACCTACACCGCGACGGACGCCTACAGCCAGGTCTCAGCACCGGAAAACGTTGTCATCCACGTGATCCCACTCGCGAAGCCTGGTGCGGGAAACGGGCCGCCGGGCGCACCGATCACAGTGCGGCCGACCGCGCCGGTCGGGATCGGCCCATTCACCTTCACCATCGTCCCCGGCTCCCTGCCCCCCGCGGCCGACGGCACGGTGACCATCAACCCGACCACGGGCGCGGTCACGTTCACGCCCGCTGCCGGGTTCACCGGGACCGTCGTCATCGAATACACGGTCACCGATAAGGCCGGACTGATCTCGGCGCCTGCGGCGGTGACCTTTGCCGTCGACGCCGCCGCCACGTCCGTCCCGTCCACAGGGGCTCTTGAGACTCCAGTGGTCGGCGGCATACTGCTCATCGGATTTGGCTTCCTGCTGATCGCATTCGCGACCGTGCGCCGGCTCGCGCGAGGGCAGAACCGGACGGCTTGACCCCGCAGTCCCCTCGGAGTAGCGTCGGCGCCTTGACGCCGTCGGCGCGATCAACGGGGGTTGAACCATGCATCGCAGTCAAACGACACGACGGGGCCGACTGGCGGTCGTATGCGCCCTTGCACTCGGAGCGGGAACGCTGGCATTCGGTGCCGGGCCCACCGTCCTGGCATCGGGAGCCCCACGGACACTCACCGGCACGCTGCACGACGGTGCCACCTACCTGATCCAGGTTCCAGCCGGCTGGAACGGCACGCTGGTGCTCTATAGCCATGGCTATGTGACGCCCGGAAGCCCGAACCCGGCAACCGACGTGGGCGACCCACTCACCGGCCAGTGGCTGCTCAGCAATGGCTACGCGCTTGCGGGATCGTCCTACGCCACGACGGGCTGGGCGCTCCAGCAGGCGATTCCGGATCAACTCTCGACCTTGAACACCTTCGACCGGCGAGTCGGCACCCCCACCCGCACGATCGCCTGGGGTCACTCGCTCGGTGGAATGATCACTGCCGCGCTGCTCCAGGTTGCTCCGGATCGCTTCACCGCTGCACTCCCGATGTGCGGCGTCGTCGGAGGAGGGGTGGGCACCTGGAACGTGGCGCTGGACGCGGCGGTTGCCGTGCAGCAACTCCTCGGCCCGTCCTCTGGCCTGCAGGTGGTCAACATCACCGACCCGACGACCAACCTCGGGATCGCCGAGTCCTTGTTCGCCACAGCCCAGGCCACGCCGCAGGGGAGAGCTCGCGTCGCACTCGCCAGCGCGCTCGCCGACGTACCCGGCTGGTTCAACCCGGCGAGCCCTGAGCCCGCTTCCACCGACTACGTCACCCAAGAGGCGAATCAGTACCTCTGGGAGACGCAGGTCGACGGTCCGTTTGCATACGCACTGCGGGCTGAGCTCGAGGCGCGTGCGGGCGGCAACGTGTCCTGGACCACCGGCGTGAACTTCACGCAGCAGCTCGCGATGTCGTCGGATTTCGCGGAGGTCCAGGGGCTGTACGCGGCCGCCGGTCTGAGCCTGAGCGCCGATCTCGCGACCCTCCAGGCCTCGAAGCCGATCATCGCGAGCCCCAAGGCCGTCAAGTACCTGACCAAGTACATCGTCTACAACGGCGACCTCGATCGTCCGGTGCTCACGCTTCACACAACCGGTGACGGCCTCGTCGTCAACCAGGCGGAGCAAGCCTACCGCGCCGTCGCGCAGGACGCCGGCGATGCTCAGAATCTCCGCGAGGGCTACGTGAGTCGCGCCGGACACTGCACCTTCACGCCGGCGGAGACGATCGCCGCCTTCCAGACGCTGATCCACCGCGTGGACACCGGCAGGTGGGGCGACACCACGGCGGCGGATGATCTCGAGGCCGCGGCAACCGCGCTCGGCCCCACCTACAACACCGTGCCCGCGGCATTCGTCGTGTTCCATCCGACCCGCTTTCTTCGTCCGTACGACCTCAGACACAACTGAGGCGAGTCCGGTCAACGGCCGCCGGGGGCCGCGCGCGTCACACCGCGCCCTCCGACGGTCGTTACCGACGGAGTGCCAGTCGCGGCCGTGCCTGACGAGCAGTTCGTCGAGCCAGAGTCGCGTGATGCCGCTCTGATCGTGCCGGCCGCGGACCGATAGCCCACCGTCAGCACCCGCCGAATCATTAGCGAGGGAGATGGATCTCCTGCGCTCAATCGGCGTGCCCTACTGCAATTGGTGACTGCGCAAGTTTGCGCAAACCGCCGCGAAAACCCCTCGCGATTGTTTGGACGGCGGGACTGGCGACGGGGGGGCTTGACGGAACCCCTCTGACACAGCGATCATGTCGCCTTCAGAACGAACCGGTAGCCCGTTGAGTGGAGAACTGGTGCCCGGATTCATCGCTTCCTCGGCGTCGCGGGTCTGGCTGAGCGATATCGCTCGGCACAGTGGCCGTCTCCACGCGACGTTTCCCGCGGTAGTCCTCTTCGACGGTGTTGCTTCCGCCATGGCCGCGTACATATAGAGGTATAGGCACACATGCGATCGAGAATCTGGATCCTCGTGGCCGGCGTGGTGGTGGCGGGAGTTGCGGTCGGTTTCTTTGTGACCCGGTTCATGAACCCGACGCCGCCGCAGATCGCGGCTACCACGACGTCGCAGACCCTGCAGGGCCGCCCAGTCGTGAACTTCAACCTGACGACCGTCGCCGCGGTCGGCACGGCCGGGCAGGGAAACGGTGAGCATCCCAACTGGGTCGGCTATCTGCCCACCACCTACCTGAAGGTCCCAGCCGGATCGGTCGTGCACATGACCATCGATCAGCAGGATGGTCAGACGGGGCTCCGCAACGAATACCTCGGGCTGGTCAGAGGCACCATTGGCAACCAGATGACGGTCGACGGCAAGGTGATGGGCGCGCTCGACCCGTCGCTCGCGGCCCACACCTTCACCATTCCCGATCTCGGTGTCAGCGTTCCATTGGAAGGCGTCGCCGCCAATGCGGCGGCGAATGCGCAGATCGTTGTCCAGTTCGACTTCGTGGTGCCGGACAAGCCGGGCCTCTTTCGCTGGCAATGCTTCGTCCCCTGCGCGGCAGGGACGCTCTACGGCAACGGTGGACCCATGCAAACGCTCGGCTATATGGCCGGCGAGCTTCAGGTGGGCTGACCGATGAGAAATAGAGCCACCGCGACGCGGATCGTCCTCATCGTCTGGATCGTCGCGGCCATTGCCGGCGACGTGGGCCTGGCGCTCGGCCCCATCCCCCCAGGGCAAGCCTCCGACCTCGCATCGTCCGAGAGCCTGGTGATCCTGATCCTCTCTCTGATCGCGTGGCCCGTCTTCTCAGGGGTACTCGCGGCGCTGTTCTTCACCCTCGTGGTCAACCGGCTCGCGCCACCCACCGCCGAGGTGAGCGCCGCCGCGCTGAGAGGCAACACCCGAGTCCAGACCATCTGGATCACGACCACGCTCGTTATCGTGCTGAGCCTGGCGGTCTACGGCACCGTGGAGCTGGCCATCGACCAGCCGGGGGCCGGCATCTCGACCACCTCGGCGTCGCTGCCGGCGCCGGCGTCTCAGGATCAACCGCTCGAGGTGCAGGTCATCGCCCAGCAGTGGTGGTTCACGTATCGATATCCAACCTACGGAGGGATCGAGACCGCGCAGCTGGTGCTGCCTGTCAACCAGAAGATTCAGTTCCACGTCACGTCGCTGGATGTCATCCACTCCTTCTGGTTCTATGCGCTCGGCGTGAAGGCTGATGCAGTCCCTCTGAACGACAACGTCGTCACCGCGACCCCGACGCAGATCGGCACCTACCGCGTCCAATGCTCCGAGCTCTGCGGTCTCTGGCACGGCAACATGACCGACAACACCGCCATGGTGGTGAGCACGTCCGACTTCGCAACCTGGATCCAGCAGCAGACAACACTCGACGCGCCGATCATGAAGTATCTGCTCCCCTACGCCCACACGTACGAACCGTCGCCAACCGTCTACGGGCACTGACCGTGACCGACCCTACGCACACAAGGGAAAGCTGATGTGGATGCTGTAACCGCGTCGCGGCCGCCGATGGCAACACGGCCGACACTGGCACGCCGTCTCAATGAGTGGGGGCTGCTGCTGGGGGTCATTGGCGCCGTGATCGGCTTCATCATCGGCTTCTGGATCGGCAACCTGGCGATCGCCAACTCATTCAGTACCGACAACTCTCTCGGCTCCGACCCCGGGATCCTCCTCGGCTACGCCCTGAGCGCAGTTGGCTTCCTCGCCGGCATGGGCTTCTTCAACTACCCGGTCGGCCGCCTGCTGGGGGCCAGGAGACCCTCCGAAGAGGACAACGCCTACATGCACGGCGAGCGCGGCGGCCTGAGCCGTTACTTCCGGATGACCACCGATCACAAGGTGATCGGGATGCAGTACCTCGTGATGATCCTCGCCTTCCTGTTCATCGGTGGGCTCGGGGCGATGTTCATCCGGACCGAGTTGCTCACGCCGGTGCCATCGATAGCGAACGCCCAGTCATATCTCACGCTGGTTGGCCTTCACAGCACGCTGATGATCTTCATGGCGTCGACGGCGATCATCGGTCCGTTCGGCAATTACTTCGTGCCCGATCATGATCGGCGCGCGCAACATGGCGTTCCCGCGCCTCGAAGCGCTCACGTTCTGGCTCCTTCCGCCTGCGGGCCTGATCCTGCTCTCCACGGTCTTCCTCGGTGGCTTCACCACGGGGTGGACGGGCTATGCCCCACTCGCCGACCAGAACGTCCTCGGCATGAACTCCTACCTCATGGGCTTCGCTCTCATCGGCCTGTCGATCGCGCTGTCTGGTTTGAACATGATCGCGACGATCCTGACCAAGCGGGCTCCGGAGATGCCCCTGAGCCGGATGCCGGTTTTCGTGTGGTCAGTGCTCGTGACTTCATTCCTGGGCGCGCTCGCAGCACCAGCGCTCATCGCCGCTGTCCTCATGGAGATGTTCAGCCGCACGTACCAGACAACGTTTTTCGTTCCCGCGGGCGGCGGCTCGCCATACCTGTGGGAGAACCTCTTCTGGTTCTTCGGCCACCCTGAGGTCTATATCTTTGTCATCCCCGCCTTTGGCCTGGTCATGGAAATGCTCCCGGCCTTCGCCAGAAGGCCGCTCTGGGGACGTCGCGTGGGAATCGGCGGCATGGTCGGTGTCGGCCTGCTGAGCTTCGTCGTGTGGCAGCACCATCTGTTTGTCAGTGGGATCGCGCCGGCGCTGCGACCGTTCTACATGTTCTCCACGGAGATGATCTCGGTGCCGACCGGCATCATCTACCTGGTGGCGCTGGGAACACTGTGGCGAGCGCGCACTCGCTTCGGGACCCCAATGCTCTTCATCTTCGCCTTCTTCTTCAACTTCCTGATCGGTGGGTTCACGGGCGTCTTCCTCTCTGACGTCCCAAGCGACTTCACTCTCCATGCCAGCTACTTCGTGCAGGCACACTTCCACTACACGATCATGGGTGGGGAGGTCTTCGCGCTCATGGCCGGGATCGTCTATTACCTTCCGAAGATGACGGGCCGGACGATGGACATCAAGCTCCTGCGCTACCAGTTCTGGGCGGTGTTCCTCACCTTCAATGGAACGTTCATCTCGCTCATCGCCGTTGGAATTCTCGGCATGCCCCGTCGTGACATCAGTTATGCCGCGTACCTCCAGCCGCTCAATGACAGCGCGTCGATCTTCGCGCTCGCACTGGGTCTTTCCATGGCCGTCTTCCTCGGGATCCTCATCTGGGAGGTTGTCATCAAGCAGCGTGTCGCCGCGTTCAACCCATGGGATTCGCTCGGCGTCGAATGGCAGGTGCCAACGCCGGTGCCCACCTTCAACTTTGATCGGATGCCGGTTTCGTGGTCGCTCCCAGACAATTACGACACCGGGAAGCCGGCGGCGGACTTCGGACCTGCCGTACCAGCCTTGAGTGGAGCCTGAGCATGACTGAGGTCAGCCCTACCGGACTCACCGCAATCGAAGAGGTCCAAGGCGGGGGTCGAACGCTCGTGTTCAGCTCCCGGCTGGTGATAGCGTCGAACACGACGCTCCAGTTGAGCCTCCTCTTCGCATTCCTGTATCTGAGGGCCAACAACTTCAGCGGTATGTGGCATCCGAGCGGTGTCGGCACGCCACCTCAGGTGCTCGCGCTCGTAGCCCTGGTGTTTCCGCTGATTACGCTCCTCGCCCTGTGGGGAGCCTGGAGCGCGGTGAGCAGGGCACGCGAATCAACCGCGATCTCGGGGTTGCTGTGGCTGGCCCTTCTCGGCGCGATCCTCACTGGGGCCGTCCGCATTCTCCTGATGTACCAGTTCAACTGGGAACTGTTCAGCGCGGGGACTTACGCTGACCTGGCGACGTTGTGGTACGCGGTGCTCTGCGCAGAGTTCATCGGCGTCGGTCTGTGGTTGTTGAGCCTCGTGATGGGGCATGTGCGCCGCACCGACCCCCTGAGCACGGCGCATGCCCGGGCCATCCTGGAACAGTGGACCTATATCACCGGCGTCTCCATCGCGGTATACCTGCTGATCCAGTACGCCTCATAGGCCGGCATGCTCTGGCGACCGCTGCTTGACTGGAGCTTCGAACCAGTACCGATCGTAGGGTGCGCGACGGCCGCCTACCTGTACTGGCGCGGGCGGCGGACGGCGTCGCCGGCGTTGGGACGCGCAGCATCGTGGGACAACGGGGACACGGCGTTCGCACTCGGCCTCGCAGCGCTCCTGCTCGCGCTGGTGTCGCCCATCTCGTATTTCGACACCACGTTCCAGTGGGACCACATGGTGCAGCACGTGCTCCTGCTGCTCGTCGCTCCTCCGCTCATCCTGCTCGCCGATCCGTTCCGAACGGCATGGGCCGGGTATCTCGCCGCGCAGGGAAGACCCATATCGGTCCAGGGGACCTGGCCCGCGCGGGTGATGCGCGTGCTCCACGCCGGGCCGAAGGCGGCGACCATCGTCGTGCTCGTGTTCAGCGTCGACCTCCTTGTCTGGCACCTCCCAACCATCTACAACGCGACGCTCCGGCTTGCGTCGGTGCACGATCTCGAGCATCTGACCTTTCTGGTGGCCGGTCTCCTGTTCTGGGACCAGGTGATCAGTCCCGTGAAGGCGCCCGGACGCCTGTCGATGCTCGGGCGCGCAGTCGTGGTCTTGGCGGGGATGTTTGTGAGCTGGGGCCTTGCCATCGTCATCGGCTATGCGACGCAACCGCTGTATGCGTACCCGATCCACTCGGGTGGGCTGAGCCTGCTCGGGGACCAGGAGATCGCCGCGGGAGTGATGTGGGTACCGGGAGGCACTCCGTTCCTCATCGCGCTGCTCTACCTCGGGATCCGCTGGTTCGAGATCGACGACCGCTCAGCGGCGAGCGCCGCGGTGGTGCAGCCGTGATCAGTTCGCGACGCGCCGTGTTCGGGTGCGCGGTCGCCCTGCTCGTCGCCGGTTGCGGCGCCCCGCACACCGCTGCGAGTGCGCAGCAGCAGGTCACGGCGTCGGGTGGCCCGACCCTCACCGGCAAAGTTGTGAGCATCACGTCGTTCCACGGCCATCCCGTTGTCCTGATCTTCTGGGCATCGTGGTGCGGGCCCTGCCATGATGAGCAGCCGGCGTTGAACACCGCCTATGCGACATGGTCGCCTCGTGGCGTCGTGTTCCTGGGCATCGACCTCCGCGATACGACCACTCCCGCCCTGACGTTTGAAAGAGAGTTCAAAGTGCCGTATCCCAGCATCGCCGACACGAACGCGACGCTCGCAGTCGATTACCGGATCCCGTCCGCACCTGCGTTGGTGTTCCTCACCGCCAGGGGAACGGTCGGCGATGTCGTGCTCGGCGCGCTGGGGACGATGACCTCCGCTGACTTCAACGCCGAGGTTGCGAAGCTCCTGGGCACCGCGACGCCAGGCAGCGCGTAGGAAAGGACCATGCAGACCAGCGCAGACATCGTCCTGAACCCGACGGATGGCGATTGCCGTGCCCGGCGTTGCGCGCACACGCTCCACGCAGGTTCGCGCCACCGCTCGTGACTACATCAGCCTGGCCAAGCCGCGGATCATCGTGCTGCTGCTCATCACCGAAGTTGCCACCATGGTCATCGCCGCCCGTGGCATCCCCTCGATCGCGCTGCTGTTCTGGGCCGCGCTCGGCGGTGCTCTGGCGTCCGGGGGCTCGGGTGCGATCAACTGCTGGTACGACCGCGACATCGACCGGGTGATGGCGAGAACCTGCAGCCGCCCGCTGCCGTCCGGCCGGATCCTGCCGTGGCAGGCGCTCACCTTCGGCGTCTCGCTGATCGCCGCATCGGTCGTCGTCTTCAGCGTCGCGGTGAACACGCTGGCGGCCGCGCTGGCTCTCGCCGGCGGCCTGTTCTACGTCTTCATCTATACGATGCTGCTCAAGCGCAGGACGCCGCTCAACATCGTCATCGGCGGCGCTGCCGGCGCGTTTCCACCGCTGGTCGGCTGGGCCGCGGTGACCGGCAACATCAGCTGGCTGGCATTCGTGCTGTTCGCGCTGGTATTCCTGTGGACCCCGCCGCACTTCTGGTCGCTCGCGCTGCTCCTGCGGCGCGACTACCGCAATGCGAGCGTGCCGATGCTCCCGGGGATCATCGGGACGGCGCGAACCCACCGGCGCATCCTGTTCTACCTGCTCGCGCTGATCACCGCAAGCCTGCTCCCCGGGCTCGCGCTCGGCATTGGCTACACAGCAGGCGCCGCGTTGCTCGGTGGCGGCTACCTTGCGCTGGCGTTCTGGGCGCGCGCCAAGGCCTCATCCCATGCAGCGGCAGTGCTGTTCCATTACTCACTCGCCTACCTCGCGCTGATCTTCGTGGTGGGCGCGGTCACCGCGGTGGTGCTCGGCTAGCGCAAGAGGGCAGGATCAGCTCGGGACGGTTCCCTCGCTGGTGAAATCGGTGACCCTGCGCCGCTCGCGTAGGAGAACGACGATGCGCTTGCGGCCGGCCCGGCTCGCGAGGCTGAGCCGGACCGGCCGCGATTGCGCGATGAGACGACTAGTGACCGAGAGCGGCCGTCGCCTGCGTATCCATTGTTGACTCGATCGTGGAGATGCTCGAGCTGCTGGGGTTCTTGAGGAAGTCGAGCAGATCCGCCCACATATGCGGCTCCCAGCTTCCCTGGAGATCGTCGAGGCTGAAGACGAAGCTGCTCGCGTTGACCAGCGCCTGCGCGTCGGCCTGCGCGACGGGATCCGGGTAGGCGCTCTGCGGGACCTGCTTGTTTGGAGTCGCAAACCCACCGAGGTTCGCCTCGATCTGGCCACCCTCGGGCCCGGCAAGGTATTTGATCAAAGCCGTGGCCTGCGGCGTCTGGTTAAGGAGCATCGCCACGTCACCGGCACCCTGGACGGCGGTGTTGTTGGCACTGTCAGCTGCTGGCGCCGGGAAAGCGAAGAAGTCGTAGCACGGCGTCTTGGTGGTGTCGACGCTGCACGCCGCTCCGCCAGCGCCGGTGGTCCCTGCGGCATAGTTGGAGGAGTTGCCGGTGATCTCGCTCACCACGAAGTCGCCTTCGAACACCATTGCTGCCTGTGGCTTCGCGGGTGGCTTGGGGAACACCTTGTCGACACAAGCCGGATACCCGTTGGAGAGCGCCCCATTGAGGCCGCCGAGAAGGTACGACGTGTTGCCGACCAACTTGGCCATCGTCGTGAAAGCGGTCGTGACCGTTGGATCGGTCCACCTGATAGCGTGCGTGGCGAGCTTGTTGTAATTGTCCGCGCCCGCGGTCTTCAGGTAGACGTTCTGCCACATGTCGGCAACGGGCCAGCCGACGTCGGTGCACAGCGATATGGGCGTGATGCCTGCGGCTTGGAGCTGACCAGCATCGGTGACGAGCTGCTCCCACGTGGTCGGAGGCGTGGTGATGCCGGCCTGGGTGAAGAGCGCTGGATTATACCAGACCGTGTTCTTGTTCGCGCCTTTGAACCAGACGCCGTATTGCTTGCCGTTGTAGGTGGCAAGCGCGTTCCAGGCCGCGCCGAAGTTGGACGTGAGACCCCCGAGAATGCTCGTGAGGTCCTTGAGTTTGCCCTGCTTGGCCAGGCTCTGCAGCGTACCGGGATCAGGAACCAGCGCAACGTCCGGCGGGTTACCTCCGGCCACCGCCGCGTTCAGGGCCACGTCCATGTTGTTGCCCTTACCCTGATAGGTGACCGTGATCCCGGTTTGGGTAGTGAACGGTTGCAGGGCCGCGAGGAAGTTCTTCTGCTCCTGCGCTGTCGAGTCGCCCCAAACCAGTACCGAGCCCCCGATCTTAGCCCCCGATGAACTGGAACTCGAGGATGGCGATGGGGTGCTCGAACCGCACGCGGTGGCGATTCCAAGAACGCCGGCCGTGACCACCGCCAATCTGCCCAGCGTGCTCACCTGTGTCATCGAGGTCCTCCTCACAGGGGCGAACCTACGGCCGGCCCCAAACGATCCAGTGCGTAAGCGACCTGTGTACTCCACCGGGCCTAGAAACGCAACTCCCTCAGATCGTTCTCATACCATTGGGTGATACCGGGTTGCGGTCGGCCGTCCGCAGACGTAGCATCACCGGCACTGTGGTGAGGGCCTGACGTGGCGGTAGCCGTTCCGACTTCTGAATCCCTGCCGGTTTCGCCGACTGAAATCCTGCCAACGACGAGCAAGCCCGCCGGTGGTGGCGGATTCCGAAGCCACCTGGGATCTTTGCTCTTTCTCCTTCCTGGGGCAATCTGGCTGCTCCTGATCGTGGTGTATCCGTTGATTGCAACCGTCATACGCAGCTTCTTCAACGGCAGCGGCAACACTTTCATCGGCGTCGACAACTACAAGGCGATCTTCTCGACCACCGACATCATCGTCTCGCTCAAGAACAACGTCGTGTGGGTCGTCTTGTTCCCCTTCCTGGTCACGTTCTTCGGCCTCGTGTTCGCGGTGCTCACCGAGCGCATCCGGTGGTCGACTGCCTTCAAGACGATCGTGTTCATGCCGCTCGTGTTCAGCGCGACTGCCGCCGGTCTGACCTGGGCATCGATCTTCTTCATCGATCCCCATACGGGGATGGTGAACGCCGCGATTCAGGGTGCCGCCAACGCGATCAATCCTCCCGGGCTGTATCCGATCGATCCCTCCACTGGTCAGACCGTGTCCGGCCTCGCTGCAACGGGGGTGCAGCCCGGACCGGCCGGCTCGCTTGAGAGCAAGGCGACGGTGAGCCCGGGAAACACGATTCAGCTCGGGATGATCGCCATCCCTACGACCACACTCCAGGCGAATGGAGCCGTTCCGGCGGTCGCACCAACAGCGTCGTCGGGAGCCATAACGGGGCTGGTATGGCGCGACTTCTCCCCGACGCATCCAACAGTTCGTGGGCAGGTGTTCCCCGACGAAGACGGCATTCCCGGGCTGAAGCTTGCGCTGCTGAACGGGAGCGGTGCTTCCGTTGCCACGACCACGACGGCCAAGAACGGCACCTTCGCATTCGCGAACCCCGGCTCCGGCAACTACCGCGTGCAGATCCCAGCCAACAACTTCGGGGCGGGCTTCAACGGCATCTTCTTCCTCGGCACGCAATCGCTGACGCCGACCGGCTCGTTGAGCCCGACGATGCAGGCGATCTTGAGCCTGCCGATCGTCGACATCGCGATGATCATCGCCTATCTCTGGGTCTGGGCAGGCTTCGCGATGGTTGTCATCGGCGCAGGGCTTGCGGCCTTGAACCGCGAGGTGCTCGAGGCTGCGCAGATCGACGGAGCCAGTGAATGGCAGACCTTGCGCCGAGTGACGGTTCCGATGCTGCGGCCCGTGCTCGTTGTGGTCTTCGTCACCATGCTCATCAACGTGCTCAAGATCTTCGACATCATCTTGAACATGGCGGCGCCATCGTCGCAGAGTGGGGCGAGCACACTCGCGCTTGACATCTACCGCGACTTTGAAACCCCCACGGGACAGGGGCTCGCCGCCGCTCTGGCGGTGGCCCTCTTCGTCCTGGTCATCCCCGCGATGTTGTTCAACCTCAAGAGGATCCGAGGATGAGTGCCGTGCAGGCCGCGTCGTTGCCCGCTGTTGCCAAAATTCCGAAACGCCGTATTCGTTTACGTCCTTCGCGGATCGTCTTGAATATCGTCCTCGCGGCGATCGCCATCTTCTGGCTGGTGCCGTCGATCGGCGTTGCGATCATCTCGCTTCGCCCCCAGAGCGCCTTCGACCAGTCGGGTTGGTGGACGGTGCTCACCGCACCCGCGCAGCTCACGTTCGACAACTACAAGACGTTGTTCTCGGCGGGATTCCAGCCAGGCGGAGTGCTTGATTCTCTGACCACGTCAGTTGCCATCACAGTTCCGGTCACGATCCTGGTGACGCTGATTTCGAGCCTCACGGCCTACTCATTGGTCTTCGGAAGATGGCGTGGACGAACGGTGGTCTTTCTGCTCATCGTAGCGATGCTGGTGTTGCCGCTGCAGATGGCATTGATACCGGTCGCCAGCCTGTATAACGTCGTCGGATCCGCAACCGGAGTGAAATTGTTCGGAACTGTGATCGGGGCGATCATCTTTCACGTCGCCTTCGGCCTACCCTTTGGCATTTTCTTGATGCGCAACTTTTACGCGGGCATCCCACTTGATCTGCTCGAGGCCGGCCGGATCGACGGCGCGGGGGAGTGGACGCTCTTCCGGAGAGTGGTGATGCCGCTCGGTCTCCCTGCATTGGCGTCTCTCGCCATCTTTCAGTTCATCTGGGTATGGAATGACCTGCTGGTCGCGCTGATTTTCCTGTCGGGCAACCCGCACCAGACCCTGACGCTGTTCCTCTTCGCCCAGACACGATCTCTTTCGTCCAACTACTGGGTTATCTCCACCGGGGCGATGATTTCGATCGTCATCCCATTGATCGTGTTCTTTGCCTTCCAACGATTTTTCGTCCGAGGCGTCCTCGCCGGGGCGGTCAAATGAGGAGAGTGAAATGGCCGGCGTAGTCCTCGACGATCTGACCAAGCGGTACGAAGGCGGTGCTCTGGCGGTCGACAAACTGAACCTCGACATTAAGGATGGAGAGTTCGTCTGCCTGGTCGGACCGTCCGGCTGCGGCAAGACGACTGCGCTGCGCATGATCGCGGGTCTCGAGGAGATCACCGGCGGCGAGGTGCGCATCGCAGATCGCGTGGTGAACAACCTGCCCCCTCGAGATCGGGACATCGCAATGGTGTTTCAGAGCTACGCGCTCTACCCGCACATGAGCGTGCGCGACAACATGGCCTTCGGGCTGCAACTGCGCAAGACGCCCAAGGCGGACATCGACAAGGCGGTGGTGGCGGCGGCGCGCATTCTCGACCTCGAGCGCTTCCTCGATCGCAAGCCCGGGCAGCTGTCGGGGGGGCAGCGCCAACGCGTCGCGCTCGGCCGCGCGATCGTTCGCGAGCCCGCTGTGTTCCTGATGGACGAGCCGCTTTCGAACCTCGATGCCAAGTTGCGCGTCCAGACGCGCGCCGAGATCGCGCGCATGCACACCCGGCTCGAGGCCACGATGATCTACGTCACGCACGATCAGGTCGAGGCGATGACCATGGGCGACCGCATCGCGGTGATCAACGAGGGCGTTCTGCAGCAGGCGGGGACCCCCAAGGACCTGTACGAGCTTCCCCAGAATCGCTTCGTGGCGGGCTTCATCGGATCGCCGTCGATGAACTTCATCGACGTCAAGGTCTCGCAGGACGGCGGCGTGCTGCGGCTCGTGGGCGAGAGCGCCGAGATGCGCCCGGACGAAACGCAGGCCGCGCTGCTGCGCGACCAGGGCCTCGAGACGGTGGCCGTGGGATTTCGCCCCGAGCACCTCGAGCTCACACCGCTCAGCGGTCCTGGCTTGAGCCTCACCGTCGTGGTCGACGTGGTCGAGTTTCTCGGCAATGACGAGCTCATTCACGGCAGCAGCGGGGGTCGCGACGTGGTGGCGATCATCAACGCCGACAACACGCTGACGGTGGGTGAATCGGTCACCCTGTCATGCCCGCCGCGACGTCTCCACCTATTCAATCCCACCACCGGCCTCCGAATCGCGAAGGACGGTGTCCCCGGGAACAGCTTGCTTATGGATCGCGTCATCACGGGCTGATCAGGCGGGTTTGGCGACCCAGGGATTGTGCTACAATCTGCTACAGGATCAATCCCCTGGAGCATTTTTGAGATGACATCGGTATTCTGGCTCACCCTGCGAGCCCTCTACCAGATGGAGACGGGGCGCCCGTGTCGTTCGTGCGGCGAGCCGATCTCCAACCGCGATGCCTTCGGATCGAGTGAGGGCGTCTGCCGTCGATGCCGCGATCGCGCCGAGGTCTAGCCGCGCCCCCGCAAAGCTGAGCCGGCCGGCTCAGTCCGGTCGTTCGCGGCGATGATCCGCCGGCAGACGGCCTCGCGTGTCGAGACCCTCGAGGACGAGCTCGAGCGTCAGGTGCTCGACGGCCGGTTCAAGCCCGGGGAGCATCTCGGTGAGATCTCACTCGCCGAGGAGTTCGATGTCGGGCGGAACACGCTGCGAGCGGCATTCGACGGCCTGGTGCGGCGGGGGCTGCTCGTCAAGTCACGCAACCGCGGTGTCTTCGTCCGGGCGCTGACGGCGCATGACCTGGCCGAGATCTACGAATTGCGAACCGCGCTCGAGGTGCAGGGCGCACGGATGCTCGCGGAGCGCCAGTTGGTGCCCGAAGCCGCTCGAGCGGCGCTGACACAGCACCATCGCCTCGGTCCTCGTTCGTCGCAGCGGGTCGTCGTCGAGGCCGACCTCGCCTTCCATCGTGCGCTGGTCGTGGGCACCGGCAACGCGCGTCTCACCCGTGCGCACAAGAATCTCGAGATCGAGATCCTGCTCTGCCTCGCGCAGCTGGTGCAGGGCTACGCATCGGTGGGTCAACTCGCCGGCGAGCACGGAGCGCTGCTCGAGGCCATCGAAGCCGGCGACCCTGCCGCTGCCGAGACGGTCATCCGGCACCACCTCGAAAGCGCCACGTCGTGGCTGGTCGAGCGTGCGTCGGCCTCGGTCGACGGCGCCTACGCGATCGGCCGCGCCGCCGCGAGTGCGTCGAGCGACCGCGGGTAAATCTCATCGATCAGCGGGCTGGAGAGCACGAAGTCGGCGGTCGCGCGGTTGCAGGCCATCGGGATGTTGTGCACCACCGCGATGCGCAGGAGCGCCTTGACGTCGACGTCATGGGGATGCGGCTCGAGCGGATCCCAGAAGAAGATGATCACGTCGATCCGTCCCTCGGCAATAGCCGCCCCCACCTGCTGATCACCGCCGAGCGGACCGGTCAGAAACCGGTGCACCGGGAGGCCCAGCTCATTCGCGACCATCGCCCCGGTTGTCCCCGTGCCGAGGAGGTCATGACGCGAGAGCGTGTCGCGATTGAAGCGCGCCCACTCGAGCATGTCCGCCTTCTTGTTGTCATGCGCGATCAGCACGATCTGCTTTCGCCTCGGGCCTGAGCGTGACACGGCGCCTACTCTATCGCGACCCCGAGCGCAGCCCGCCGCACGGCCTCGGTTTTGGTACGGAAAGCGGGGCACCAACGGCGCCCGAGTTCGCGCGTCGCGGCCACGCGGTATTCGCGGGCAGGCCTGCCAGACTCATGGTGTGATTGAGGCGCCCTCGACGTCGTGAGCACGGCCGGAGCTGCCAGGGTGGATCCAGACCTCGAGGGGATCGGTTGAGCGTGGTCACCACCAGCGAAACGGCACCGCGGGGCAGCACCGCTCGAGGCAAGCGCGGCGACGGCTACAAATGGGTCGCGCTGTCCAACACGACGGTCGGCGTGCTGCTGGCCACCATCGACGCGTCGATCATGCTGATCGCGATGCCCGACATCTTTCGCGGCATCGGCCTTGACCCGCTCGAGCCTGCGAACAGCTTCTATCTGCTCTGGATGATCCTCGGCTTTCTCATCGTCAGCAGCGTGCTGGTGGTAGGGCTCGGGCGGCTCGGCGACATCGTCGGACGGGTGCGCATCTACAACCTCGGCTTCGTCATCTATACGGTCGCGTCGCTGCTGCTGACCATCGACTGGATGACGGGTGCGCCGGGTGCGATCTGGTTGATGATCTTTCGCGTCGTGCAGGGCATCGGCGCCGCGTGCCTCATTGGCAACTCGGCGGCGATCCTCACCGATGCCTTCCCGGTGAACCAGCGTGGCCTTGCGCTCGGGATCAACAACATCGCGGGCATCAGCGGCGTGTTCATCGGGCTCGTGCTCGGTGGGCTGCTCGCGCCGATCAACTGGCGGCTGGTGTTCCTCGTATCGGTCCCGTTCGGCATCTTCGGCACGGTATGGGCATACCTCAAGCTCGAGGAGCGAGGCGTGCGGCGACGCGTTCCCATCGACTGGCTCGGCAACCTGACCTTTGCCATCGGCCTCATCCTGGTGATGATCGGGATCACATACGGCATCGAACCGTACAAGTCCGACCCGATGGGATGGACGAGCCCCCTGGTGCTGTCGTCGCTCGTGCTCGGTGCCGCATTCCTCACCGGTTTCGCACTGGTCGAGGGTCGAGTCGAGAACCCGATGTTTCGCCTCGGATTGTTCCGTATCCGAGCGTTCACCTTTGGCACGCTCTCGAGCTTTCTCTCGGCGGTCGGACGCGGCGGACTCGATGTTCATGCTGATCATCTGGCTGCAGGGAATCTGGTTACCCGAGCACGGGTACAGCTTCACGTCGACGCCACTCTGGGCGGGCATCTACATGATTCCGCTGACCGTGGGCTTCCTGATCGCCGGACCACTGTCGGGGTTTCTGTCGGATCGATTCGGCTCACGCCCGTTTGCAACCGGCGGGATGATCGGCGCGGCGGCGAGCTTCCTGTTCCTGCAACTGTTGCCGATCGATTTTCCGTATCAGCTCTTTGCCCTGATCCTCTTCCTCAACGGTCTCTCCATGGGCGCGTTCGCCTCACCCAATCGCGCGAGCGTCATGAACAGCCTGCCCCCCGGCGATCGCGGCGCCGGGGGCGGCATGAATGCGACCTTCCAGAGCTCGGCGCAGGTGCTCTCGATCGGCATCTTCTTCACGCTGATGATCACCGGGCTGGCGGCGACCCTGTCGACGACCATGACCGCGGGTTTGGAAGCCCACGGGGTCCCGACCGCCGTGGCCGTGCATGTCGGCCATCTTCCACCGGTGTCGATCCTGTTCGCCGCGTTCCTCGGGTACAACCCGATCCAGTCCCTGGTCGGTGCCCACGTTCTCTCGCACCTCTCGGTGGCAAACGCGTCAGTCCTGACCGGGCGCCAATTCTTCCCCGAGCTGATCTCCGGCCCATTTGCTGCGGGCCTGCACCAGGCGTTCACGTTCTCGCTGGTGGCCTGCCTCATTGCCGCGGTCGCATCATGGTCGCGCGGGAAGCGTGTCGAGCCGCTCCAGCCGGCCATTGAGAGCGGGGTCGTCGCGCCGGAGCTCTGACCGGCTATCGCTACCGGAGGCTGACCGCCGGGCCGGTCAATGCGAAGGGGACATGGCCGGACACGGCGAAGAGCGCGAAGAGCGCGAGGGCGGCACCGAGGAGGGAGACATCGCGGTAGAAGCCCGCCTCCTGCGTCCGTCGAGCGGTCGGGTCGGTCTCGCTCCAGAACGGGTGGAACAGCACCGCGGCGGGGACGAGGAACGCGGCGATCATCAGCGCGCCCAGATCAGCCCATATGCCGACGACGATGGAGATTGCCGCCACCAGAAGCCAGACACCGGCGGGCCACCCGGCGAGGACTGGGAACGGGAGCTTCCTGCCTGCCCCTGCGACATACCGAGGGTGGTTCTGGATATGGCCACGCGCCGCCGATACGAAGAGGGCGACGAACAGGATCCTGCCGAGCAGCAGGACGACGCCGCCAAAGGTGCTCATGGCCCCGGCCGCGCGCCGGTGTTTCGCGAGGCGCTCAATCCGCGACCCTGAGCAGGATGCGACCGCGGCCGTGACCGGTTTCCGACGCCGCCTGCGCCAGCGCCGCCTGCTCGAGTGGAAAGACCTGCTGGATCTCAGGCTTCAGGTCACCGGACGCCACGAGCTTGCCGAGCTCCTCGAGGATCGGGCGCGTCTCCGTGCTCCGGGCCACCGCCTCGGCGCGAACCCCGCGAGCGGCGGCCGTCCCGGCGTCGGCCATACCGGCGACGGTCACGAGGATGCCACCAGGCTTGAGCACGCTCCAGGAGTGAGCGGTGACCTCACCGCCGACGGTGTCGACCACGACGTCGACATCGTGGACGGCGTCCTCGACGTTGGTCGTCGTGTAGTCGATGACCTCGTCGGCACCGATCGAGCGCAGGAAGTCGAGGTTGGCAGCCGAGGCGGTTGCGATCACGTACGCGCCCTTCCAGTGTCCGAGCTGGACGGCCATGGATCCGACACCACCCGCGCCGCCCTGGATGAGGAGGCGCTGGCCGGCCTCGAGGTGCGCGCTATCGAAAAGCGCAAGCCACGCGGTGACGCCGCCGACGTGCAGCGTCGCCGCCTGCTCGAAGGAGACGCCGTCGGGGAGGTGAGCGATCGTCGCGATCGGCGCGATGGCGAACTCGGCGTACGTGCCCGCCCCCCTGCCGAAGACCCTGTCGCCGATGGCGACTGCGGTCACTCCCTCCCCGAGGCCCAGGACGGTGCCGGCGAAATCAAGCCCCGGCGTGGCCGGGAGCGGGATCGGTATGTACTGCTGCAGGTACCCGGCTCGGAGCTTCCAGTCGATCGGATTCACCCCGGCGAAGTGAACCCGGACCAGCACCTCGCCAGCCTGTGGCTCAGGGCGGTCGACGGTGTCGACCACCAGCACCGACGGCGGTCCGTACTCGTGAAAACGCACGGCTCGCATCGTCTCGACCGCCATGTGTGCCTGCCCTCCACCTGTGCTCCGGGGCGACAGGCTAGTAATCCAATAGGAACATCAGATTCTAGCGCAGGCGGTACCTGCGGCTAGAGCACCTTGGACAGAAACGACCTGGTGCGCTCGTGCTGAGGATTCGCCAGGACCTCGCGAGGGTTGCCCGACTCGACGATGACGCCGCCATCCATGAAGGCGAGCGAATCGCCGACCTCGCGAGCGAATCCCATCTCGTGGGTGACGACCACCATGGTCATGCCGTCCTGGGCGAGGCCGCGCATCACGTCGAGGACCTCCCCGACCAGCTCCGGGTCGAGCGCGGACGTTGGTTCATCGAAAAGCATGAGCTTCGGTTCCATCGCCAGCGCCCGCGCGATGGCGACGCGCTGCTGCTGGCCGCCGGAGAGATGGTTGGGATAGACGTCGACCTTGTCGCCCAGCCCGACTCGAGCGAGCAGAGCGCGCCCGCGCTCTTCGACGCTCTTCTGCGGCTCGCCCTTGACGCGCATCGGCGCTTCCACGATGTTCTCGAGCGCGGTCATATGGGGAAACAGGTTGAATCGCTGAAACACCATCCCGATCTCGGCGCGCTTGCGGCATACCTCTCGATCGGGCAGCTCGTAGATCTTGTCGCCGCGCTGCCGGTAGCCGACCAGCTCGCCGTCGACGGACAGCCTGCCGGCGTCGATCTTCTCGAGATGGTTGATGCAGCGGAGGAAGGTGCTCTTGCCGGAGCCGGACGGCCCGACGATGCAGAGGACCTCTCGTGGCGCGACGCTCAGGTGGATTCCCCGGAGGACTTCGAGGCGCCCGTAGCACTTGAAGACAGAACTCGGCCAGAACCATCGGCGTCGCCATCACAGCACGTGCTGGGGGTAGATCGGAGGTGGCTCGAACGGACCGGCCGGCGGGGCGGGCTCATGAAAGTGGAAGAGCAGCCGCCGGAAACGCTGCAGCGGAGTCGGCGGCAACTGGCGCGAGGCTCCTCGCGCAAAATACCGCTCCACGTAGTACTGGCCGAAGGTGAGTACCGAGGTCATCGCGAGGTACCAGATGCTGGCCACGATCGCGAGCTCGATGATGTCGTAGTTGAAATTCGAGATCTCCTTCTGGATGAAGAACAGCTCGCTGACGGTCGCGACATACGCGAGGGACGAGGTCTTGAGCATGGAGATCGTCTCGTTGCCGGTCGGGGGGATGATCACACGCATCGCCTGAGGCAGGACGATCCGGCGCATGACCAGGACCCGCGTCATGCCGAGTGCCTGGGCTGCTTCGCTCTGGCCGGTATCCACCGAGATGATTCCCGCACGGACGATCTCGGACATGTACGCCGCCTCATTGAGACCGAGGCCGAGCGTGGCGGCGAGAAATGGGGTGATGATCCTGTTGGTCGTCCCGACCCACGCGAGGTGGGTGAACGGTATGCCGATGTGGAGGAAGGGCAGGATCGAGCCGATGTTGAACCAGAAGAAGATCTGCACCAGCACCGGGGTCCCGCGGAAGAACCAGATGTAGAACCAGCTGATCGATGAGACGACCGGGTTGACGGAGAGGCGCATCACCGCGAGGATCACGCCGAGGACGACACCGATGAGCATCGCGAGCGCCGTCAGCGCCAGGGTGACCAGGACACCATGGATGATCTCGGGATAGAACAGGAACTGTCCGACGACGCTCCATTGCAGCCCGGGTGCGGAGGCGAAGGTGTAGACGACCGCCGCGGCGACCGCGAGCACGACGACCGCGACGACCCAGCGCCATGGGTGACGCACTGGGATCGCCTTGATGGCGTCCGGTCGACGTGCGCCGGGGAACGCCGGGTCGCTGATCGCGTCCGGCCGCGTGCTCATGCCTGCAGGATGAACCGGTCAGCGCCTGGTGGTCGTGTGCGGTCCGATCAGTAGGCGGGCACGCAGGTAGCGCCCACCGCATTGTTGTCGTTCACCCCGACTGCAGAGCTCGTGATCGCTCCGTCCTGAACGCCCCATGCGGAGAGGATGCTCGCGTAGAAGTGGTTGTCGATCAGGTATTTGATCGCGTCTTCGACAGCCCGGTCGAGATCCACGGTCTTCACGATGGCGACCCCGTAGGGGTAGACGCTGCAGGGCGTCCCGCCGATCTTGAGCTTGCCGGCCTCGAGCTTGACCTGGTAGTCCGCCACCGGCTGGTCGGCCCAACCGAAGTCAGCGCGCCCCGACAGCAGGGCCGCGTTCGCCTCGGTCTGGGTATCGAAGCTCGCCACGGTGATGTCCTGCTTCCCTGCGGCCGTGCAGTGATCCGTGTCGCCCTTGATGCTGGCGCCGCCCGGCTGCTTGCCCATGTAGCCCCAGGCGTCTGCCTCCTCGGTCGTCCCGGCCTCGACTGCGACCGTGTGGCCGCACATGTCCGCGGCCGTCGAGATGGTCGGGCCACCCATCTTGACCAGCCAGGCCTCGCCTGCCTGGTAGTAGGTGATGAAGTCGATGCCTTTGGCCTCGCGGGCCGTGGTGGGCGAGTAGCTCGAGAAGCTCATCTGATATTTGGAAGGTGTCTCGAGAAGGGCCGGGATGATGTCGGAGAAGGTGACGTTGCTGATGGTGCAGGCGACCCCGAGCACCTTGCAGACGTCCTTGGCGAGGTCGATGTCCCAGCCGACGATGTTGCCGTTCAAATCCACGAATTCGTTCGGGGCGTACGACGCGTCGGTGGCGATCTGAATGGGGGCCGCCGCCTTGATCGCCGAAGGCACCTCGGCCGCGATGGTCGCCTGGGTCGCCGGCGCAGCGAGGCCCGGGCTCGCGGTCGAACCGCCACTCGACCCACCGCACGCCGCGAGCAGGGCGGCGGGGATGAGGAGTGCGATTGCGGCGCGACGCGAGAATATGACCGTGCGACCCATGTGAGACCCCTAAGTCGAGAACTGGCTAGGTGGGCGCCATTGTGGACTTTCGCCATGGCCGTGTCCACAGACGGCCTGGCTAACGACCGCTTGGACCGGTCTGCGCGGGGCGCCGGCCGCACCTGAGAGCTTTGTTGCACGTGCGCCTCGCACCGAGCGTCATGACACAGCCACCAGCTCACGCATCTGCGTTCTGATCATGCGATCAGATCCCGCTTGACCCCTCCCCTTGGCGAATGCAAGCATGACACCACCGTCGCAACCCCTTCGGTCCGGGAGGATGTCCATGACGCAGCCGGTTGCAATCACCATCAATGGAAGGCGGAGAGAGGACGACGTTGAGCCGCGCCTCCTCCTCGTCCACTACCTGCGAGAGGTGGCCGGACTCACCGGGACACATATCGCGTGCGACACCAGCCAGTGCGGTGCGTGCACCGTCCTGATCGACGGCGACGCGGTGAAGTCGTGCAGCGTCTTCGCCGTGCAGGCGGACGGGCGGCAGGTGACCACCATCGAAGGGCTCGCGGAGGACGGCGTCCTGCATCCGGTGCAGCAGGCGTTCTGGAACGAGCACGGTCTCCAGTGCGGCTTCTGCACCCCGGGATTCATCATGGCCGCCGCCTATCTTCTGAAGCAGAACCCATCGCCGACGGACGAGGAGATCGAGCGAGGCCTCGAGGGCAACCTCTGCCGGTGCACCGGCTACGAGAACATCAGGAAGGCAGTCCGATCAGCGTCCAGGGCGATGAACGGCGCGGCCGGCGAACCGTCGGCGCAGCTCGTCGGATCGGCCGCTACGCCGGTGGAGGATTAGCAATGGCTGTCACCTCCATGATCGGTGCTCGTATCCAGCGTCGCGAGGATCCCAAGCTCATCACCGGGCATGGCAACTTCATCGACGACGTCAACCTCGTGAACATGGCGCACATGTCGGTGGTGCGCAGTCCTCATGCCCACGCCCGCATCCGCTCGATCGATACCTTCGCGGCGCTGGCAGCCCCAGGGGTCGTCGCCGTCCTCGTCGCGGCTGACTTCAAGCCCGTCATCCACGCGCCGCTCCCGGTCACCAATTCCTTCGTCGCAGACAAGAAGCAGGTTCCCGAGCAATTCGCGATCGCGGATGACGAGGTCATCTATGCCGGCGAGCCGGTTGCAGTGGTGGTCGCCGAGGATCGATACCTCGCCGATGATGCCGCCCAACTCGTGGTGGTGGAGTACGAGCCGCTCCCGGCGGTCATGGACCTCGAGAAGGCGATGGCGCCGGGCAGCGCACTCGTGAAAAGTGACCGGCCCGACAACATCGGGTGGGACGCAGCCTTCCCCGCTGGTGACATCGACGCCGCCTTCGCTGAAGCCGAGGTGGTGGTCAAGCAGCGGATCGGTCAGCAGCGACTATTCCCGACACCCATGGAGACGCGCGGTTGCGTGGCCGACTACGTTCCCTACGACAATCGAGTGACGCTCTGGACTTCGACGCAGGTGCCGCACTTCGTCCGGCTCTTCGTCGGTGGCGCACTCGGTGTCCCCGAGTTGCAGTTCCGCGTCATCAGCCACGATGTGGGCGGAGGATTCGGCTCGAAGATCAGGCCGTATCTCGAGGAATATCTGACCACCGCGGCGTCGAAGATCGTCGAGCGGCCGGTGAAATGGATCGAGGACCGCACCGAGAGCCTGCAAGCGACCACGCACGGACGCGGTCAGATCTTCGATGTGGAGGTTGCGGCCAAACGGGACGGCACGTTGCTCGGCCTGAAATTCACGCAGCTCCTCGACATCGGGGCGTACCACGGCGTCTTCAGCGCCTTCCAGGTGGTCGCGTGCCTCATCGGCGGTGGTCCCTACGAATGGAAGGCGATCAACGCGCGGAGCATCGGCATCTTCACCAATCGCACATCGACGGATCCCTATCGCGGCGCCGGCCGCCCTGAGGCGACCCACATGGTGGAGCGCATGGTCGACCTCGTCGCCCTCGAGATCGGGATGGATCCGGCGGAGCTGCGGCGTAAGAACTTCGTCAAGAGCTTCCCGCACGCCAACAACTTCGGTCTGGTGTACGACTCCGGCGATTACCCCAAGACGCTCGATCGGGCCATGGCGAACATCGACTACCCGGCCCTCCGGAAGCGCCAGGAGGAGCTGCGGGCCCAGGGGCGCTATACCGGGATCGGATTCTCCACGTACGTCGAGATCTGCGGGCTCGGTCCGAGCTCGGCGACGGCGCCCGCGGCCGGCATCGCGCTCGTCGAATCATCGATGGTGCGGGTGCATCCCACCGGGTCGGTCACCGTCTCGGTCGGGACGCATTCACACGGCCAGAGTCACGAGACGACCTTCGCGCAGATTGTCGCCGACACCCTCGGTGTCCCCTATGACTCGGTCGAGATCCACCACGGCGATACCGGTGATACGCCGTTCGGGTACGGCACCTACGGGTCGCGCAGCCTCGCGGTCGGTGGCATGGCGATCATGGCGTCCTGCCACAAGGTCGTCGAGAAGGCGACGAAGCTGGCAGCGCATGCATTCGAAGCGTCCGAGGAGGACATTGTCGTCGACCAGGGCCGCTACTTCGTGCGCGGCAACCCGGGTGAGGCGAAAGCCCTGGCGGAGCTGGCCTTTGCCTCCTATGGCGCTGGACTTCCCGACGGTATGGAGCATGGGCTCGAGGCGGTCTCGTATTTTGACCCGCCGAATTTCGTGTGGCCGTTCGGCTGCCATATCTGCGCGGTCGAAGTCGATCCCGAGACCGGTGCGGTGAGCATCGATCGATACGTCGCCGTCGACGACTGCGGCAACGTCATCAACCCGATGGTGGTGGACGGGCAGCTGCACGGCGGGATCGCGCAGGGAATCTCCCAGGCGCTCTTCGAGGAGGTGCAGTACGACGATGAGACCGGGCAGATGCTCACCGGCACCATGCTTGACTACCTCATCCCGACGATGGCCGAGATGCCGCACTTCGAGCTGGATCGCACGGTGACGCCAAGCCCGACCAATGAGCTGGGCGTCAAGGGCATCGGTGAAGCCGGCACGATCGCGTCGAGCATCGCGGTGATCAATGCGATCACGGATGCGCTGACGCCCTTCGGCATCAAGCACGTGGAGATGCCCGCCCGTCCGGATCGTCTCTGGTCGATGATCAAGGAGGCACGCGCATGATCACCGCCGCATTCGAGTACGCTCGCCCGGGCTCGGTTGACGAAGCCCAATCGCTGCTCAACAAGTACGGTGCTGACGCCAAGGTCATCGCCGGTGGACAGAGCCTGATCCCGCTGATGCGCCTGCGCCTGAGCCAGCCGACCGCCCTCATTGACATCCAGGCGATTCCAGGACTCACGGACGTGCGACGCGACAATGGCAGCGTTGAGATCGGGGCGCTGGTGCGCCACGTCGACATCCAGCGCAGCGCGACCCTGCGCGAGACGCTGCCGATGCTCGTGGAGATGGCCAATGACGTCGGCGACAACCAGGTGCGCAACCTCGGAACCATCGGCGGCGTCGTCGCGCACGGTGATGCGGCGGGCGACTACAACGCCCTTGCGTTGATGCTCGACGCCGAGATCGTGACCAACAAGCGCCGGCACCAGGCACGCGACTTCTTCCGGGATATCTTCACCACCGCGCTCGAGCACGACGAGGTGGTGACCGCTGTGCGCTTTCCAGTGTCGACGGGGCGATTCGCGTACACCAAGTTCCGCCGCCGGCTGTACGACTGGGCCATCGCCGGTGTAGCGGTGCAGGAGACCGGTTCGGCCTGGCGGGTGGGCTACGTGAACCTCGCAACGACGCCGCGCCGGGGCGTCGCGGTGGAGCGGGCCCTCGCCTCTGGAGCGTCCGCGGCGGACGCAGCGGCGGAGAGCGGATCGGACATCGACCCGACCGGCGATGTGCGCGCCACCGCCGAGTACAAGCGGCATCTCACCCAGGTGCTCACCGTGAGGACGTTGCAGAAGGCGACAATGGCCGCTTGAAGCGGATCAGTCATTGGATCGGTGGCCAGGTCGTCGCGGGAACCTCCGGCAAGCGGGGCCCCGTCTTCAATCCGGCCACCGGCGAACAGACCGCCGACGTCGACCTCGCCTCCGCGGCGGAGGTCGACGCGGCCGTCGAAACCGCGGCGGGGGCGTTCCGCGAGTGGCGTGCGGCGTCGCTATCGCAGCGGACGACGATCCTGTTCGCCTTCCGGGAGTTGCTTGATCGGCACCGAGACGACCTCGCCGCGATCATCACGTCCGAGCATGGCAAGGTGCTGTCGGATGCCAAGGGTGAGGTGGCCCGGGGCATCGAGAACGTCGAGTTCGCGTGCGGCGTTCCCCATCTGCTCAAGGGCGGTTTCTCGGAACAACCGTCGCGCGGCGTCGACGTGTACTCGATCCGGCAACCGCTCGGCGTGGTGGCCGGGATCACGCCATTCAACTTCCCGGCGATGGTGCCGATGTGGATGTTCGCCAACGCGATCGCCTGCGGGAACACCTTCATCCTCAAGCCGAGCGAGAAGGACCCGTCGCCGTCGTTGTTCTTCGCCGATCTCTGGCGGCAGGCCGGGTTGCCCGACGGCGTGTTCTCGGTCGTGCAGGGCGCGCGCGAGGCGGTCGATCGCCTGCTCGACCATCCCGAGGTCGCGGCGCTCTCGTTCGTGGGGTCGACGCCGGTGGCGAGGCACATCTACGAGACCGGGACGCGCAACGGCAAGCGCGTGCAGGCGTTGGGCGGCGCCAAGAACCACATGGTGGTCCTGCCCGATGCGGACATCGAAGCCGCTGCGGACGCGGCCGTCTCGGCGGGCTACGGCTCGGCCGGCGAGCGCTGCATGGCGATCTCCACAGTGGTCGCAGTGGGTGATGTCGGGGAACGCCTGGTCGCGGCGATCGCGGCGCGGATCCCGGCGGTGAAGGTCGGCGCGGGCAACGACCCAACCTCCGAGATGGGGCCGCTGGTGACCCGCGAGCATCGCGACAAGGTGGCCACCTATCTCGAGGATCAGGCGCTCGGCGGTGCCCGGCTCGTGGTTGACGGCCGCGGCAACACCCCGGACGGCGATGGGTTCTTCCTCGGCCCGTCGCTGGTGGATCGGGTGCAGCCCGGGTCCAAGGTGTACGACGATGAGATCTTCGGTCCAGTCCTCTCGGTGGTGCGCGTCGATACGTACGACGAAGCCATACGCCTGGTTAACTGACAATCAGTACGGAAACGGCGTGGCCATCTTCACGCGCGACGGTGGCGCGGCGCGCAAGTTCCAGTTCGAGGTCCAGGTCGGCATGGTCGGCGTCAACGTGCCGATCCCGGTGCCGGTTGCGTACTACAGCTTTGGCGGATGGAAGGCATCGCTGTTCGGGGATACACACATGTACGGCCCCGACGGGATTCACTTCTACACGCGCACCAAGGTGGTGACCGCTCGGTGGCCCGAGCCCGGACCCGGCAGGGTCGACCTCGCGTTTCCCAGCAACAACACCTGAGCGGGCCGCAGGCGCCCTGCTAGGCTTCAGCGACGATGACGGAATGGACTGGCGTGCGCGACAAGCGGGTGCTGATCACCGGCGCCACGCGCGGGATCGGCCTCGCGGCTGCTCAGGCGCTGGCCCGGCGCGGTGCGAAGCTGACGATTGTCGCGAGAGATGACGCTCGCGGTGTGGAGGCCGTCAAGAGCATCGAGGGCGAGGGCGGTTCGAAGGTCGACGTCCTCCATGCCGAGCTCAGCTCCCAGGCGTCGGTCCGCGCGCTTGCGGATGGGGCGCTCGCCCGCTACCCGCGCATCGATGTGCTCATCAACAACGCCGGCGCAACGTTCACGACGCGGCAACTGACCGTCGACGGTATCGAGCGCACCTGGGCCTTGAACCATCTCGCGCCGTTCCTGCTCACCACGCTGCTGCTCGACCGGCTCAGGGAGTTGGCTCCCGCTCGCATCATCACCACGTCGTCCGACGCGCACAAGGGAAAGCTCATCCCCTTCGACGACCTCAATGCCGAGCGGTCGTGGAAGGGCCGCGGCTTCACACGGTATGGCGAGACCAAGCTGGCGAACATCATGTTCACCCGCGAGCTCGCACGCCGCCTCGATGGAACCGGGGTCACCGCGTACACCTTCCATCCGGGCCTGGTGGCCACCGGATTCAACCGCAACAACGGCGCGCTGATGAGCGCCGCGATGACGATCATCGCCCCGTTTGCGCGCAGCCCGAGGAAGGCCGCGCAAACCCTGGTGTGGCTTGCCGATTCGCCGGACGTGTCCAGGCAGAGTGGCGGCTACTACGAGGACCGAGCGCTCGCGGTCTCGAGCCGCCAGGCGCAGGATCCGGTACTCGCGCGGCGGCTGTGGGAGGTCAGCGAGGAGCAGGTGAGCCCGAAGACCCCCGCAGGGATGGCGACCGGCTGATCAGTGGCCGCCGATGCGCCGGAACCATGGCTTGCGGCGCCAGGCCAGCTCGTTCGAGAGGGTCTCGTTGCGAATGAGCTCGCTGTGCAGGACGGTGACGAGCTCGCGCTCGCGCCATACCGCCTCACGTTGGTCGGCGCCGCGCTGGGCGTGCTCGTCGATGGCGCGGGAGCGCCACATGTCGACCTCACTGGTGAGCGCCGCCAGCTGCGCGTCACGTTCCTCGACGGCCTCGCGAAGCTGGATGATGTCGACGAGGTTGTCCATCGCGAGCAGGCGCAGCGCGCGGACGGTATCCGGGCTGTATGGCTCGTCGACCGACTCGGTCTGGAAGAGCGCCTCGGCCAGCCGCTGCTCGCTGCGACCCACGAGATGGAGCGTCGGGACGTCATCCTCGACCTCGAGCGGTGGGGGCTCGGGCGCGGGTGTGGGGTTCAGCGGAATCCCGATGGTCCCTGCGGGCAGGACTCGAACGGCCATGACGGGCGACCTCCTGGGGAGACGTGGAGTGAAACGACGAGAGTTCGCTTGGGGAAGGCTACACCTGATGCAGCCTGAGTGGCCGCCACACTAGGCTTCCGGCATGCCTGAGAACGACCTCGACGCCTACTGTGCCGCCAACCAGCAGCGCCATGTGGACGAGCTCATCGAGTTCCTCCGCATCCCCAGCATCTCGGCGGATCCCGCCCATGCGGCCGACGTCCGCCGCAACGCCGAATACCTCGCCGACGCGGCCCGCACTGCCGGCTTCCAGCATGCCGAGATCATGGAGACGGCGGGCCATCCGGCCGTCTACGCCGAGCGAATCGTCGACCCGAAGCTCCCGACCGCGCTCATCTACGGCCACCACGACGTGCAGCCCGTTGACCCGCTCGAGGAGTGGCGGACGTCCCCGTTCGAGCCGGAGGTTCGCGACGGCAACCTCTACGGGCGCGGGGCGGTCGACGACAAGGGCCAGGTGTGGATGCACCTCAAGGGCGTCGAGTTGGTGCTTGCGGTGCGTGGCGAGCTCCCGCTCAACCTGAAGCTGATCGTGGAAGGGGAGGAGGAGTTGGGGGTCCGTCCACTTCGAGGACATCGTCGGGGCCGAGCAGGAGCGGCTTCGGGCCGACATCCTGGTGGTGTCGGACACGTCGATTGTCGCCCCGGGAATCCCGTCGCTCTGCACGGGGCTGCGCGGCCTCGCCGGTGTCGAGGTGCACGTCCAGGGGCCGATGATCGATCTGCACTCTGGTCGGTTCGGCGGCGCGGTCGCCAATCCCGTCGCGGCGCTCGCGGAGATCCTCGCCTCGCTGCACGACCCGGTCACCCGGCGGATCACCGTCCCCGGCTTCTACGACGATGTCCGCGAACCCTCGCCCGAGGAGCGCCAGCTCTTCGCCAGCGTCCCGTACAGCGTCGATGAGTTCCGCGCCGAGGCCGGCGACGTGCCCGCGACCGTCGGTGAGGAGGGATGGACCGACCGCGAGCGCCTCTGGGCGCGCCCAACACTCGAGTTCAACGGGATCTGGGGCGGCTACTCGGGACCCGGCCAGAAGACGATCATCCCGGCCAGCGCAGGCGCCAAGATCACCTGCCGGCTGGTCCCCAACCAGGATCCCGAGCGAATCGCCGACCTGGTGCGCGACGCGGTGCTCGCGGCTGCCCCCGCCGGCGTCACCGTCACGGCCGAACCCAAGCGCGGAGGCAGGCCGGTGGTCACGTCCATCGATCATCCCGCCGTGCAGGCGGCGTCGCGCGCCATGGAGAGCGTCTTCGGCATCACGCCGGCCCTGACCCGCGAGGGCGGCTCGATCCCGCCGGTGGAATCGTTCGCCCGCATCATGGGGTTGCAGGCGGTGCTCGTCGGCCTCGGCCTGCCCGATGATCAGATCCATGCGCCGAACGAGAAGTTCACCCTCGACATGTATTTCAAGGGCATCCGCGTGCTCGGCCGTCTCTGGGACGAGCTGGCCGTGGCGCTGAGAACCGCATGACCCGGATCGAGGCAATCACCGGGCTCGAGATCCTGGACTCGCGCGGCAACCCGACCCTGGAGTGTGTGGTCACGCTCAACGACGGTTCCCGAGGTCAAGCCCGCGTGCCGAGTGGCGCGAGCACCGGGGTGCACGAAGCCGTCGAGCTGCGCGACGGGGATTCCGCGCGTTTCGGTGGCAAAGGCGTGCTCAAGGCACTGGCCAACATCGAGGCGGTCATCGGACCGGAGCTGATCGGATTCGACGCCGCCGATCAGGCCGCGCTCGACGCGAAGCTCTGCGAGCTTGACGGCACCCCGAACAAAGCCAACCTGGGCGCCAATGCCGTCCTCGCGGTAAGCCTGGCCTCGAGCAACGCCGCCGCCGTCGCGAGCGACGTCCCCCTGTACCGCCATCTCGGCGGCGGCGGGGCCCATCTGCTGCCGGTGCCGCTGTTCAACGTGCTCAACGGCGGCGCGCATGCACAGACGCGCGTCGATTTTCAGGAGTTCATGATCCTGCCGATCGGCCTCCCGACCTTCCGGGAAGCGCTGCGTGCCGGCGCGGAGTGCTTCCACGCGCTCCGCAACATCCTGCACGAGCGAGGTCTCGGCACCGGGCAGGGTGACGAGGGCGGCTATGCCCCGGATCTTGACCACAACGAGGCCGCCATGGAGCTGTTGATGGAGGCGATCGGCGCCGCCGGGTACGCGCCCGGGCGCGACATCGCCATCGGCCTCGACCCGGCGACCTCCGAGCTCTACAAGGACGGCCGGTATGAGCTGCGTGGCGAGGGAATCACGCTCGATGCAGCCGGCCTGGTCGATCGCTGGGAAAGCTGGGTCGGCAAGTACCCGATCGTGTCCCTCGAGGACGGCATGGCGGAGGACGATTGGGATGGCTGGAAGCTGCTGACCGATCGCCTGGGTGGACGCGTGCAACTGGTGGGGGACGACATCTTCGTCACCAACAGCGCGCGCCTGCAGCTCGGTATCGACCGCGGCGTCGCCAACTCCATCCTCATCAAGCTCAACCAGATCGGGACGGTGACCGAGACGCTCGCGACCATCGAGCTGGCCACCGCGAACAACTACTCGAGCGTGATCAGTCATCGCAGTGGCGAGACCGAGGACACATCGATCGCCGACCTTGCGGTTGCTGTCAATGCCGGCCAGATCAAGACGGGTGCGCCATCGCGGTCGGAGCGGGTCGCCAAGTACAACCGGCTGCTGCGCATCGAACACGAGCTCGGCGAAGCAGCCGTCTACGCGGGTGCGGCGCCGTTCTTCCGGACTGTGCCGCAGCCGGCCTGAGTATGCCCAGACGCGTCGATCCCTCGACATCGACCGCGCGAGCCGGGCTCGGAGTGGGTGACACCGGTGACGGGGTCGACCTGGTCGCGCCGCTCAGCCTCGCCTCGGTCCGGGCCTACGCGGATCTCCCGTCGGTCGACGAGGCGATGGAGGGGCGCAACACGTACCGCCGCTACGGAGGAGGCAACCCGCAACGCCTCGAGGAGGCGATGATCGAGCTCGAGACGGTGCCGGGCCGGCCGCCGCCGGTGGCTCGGGTGACCTCGAGCGGCCAGGCCGCGTTGCTCCTCGCGACGACGCTTGTGGCCGGTCCGTCGCGATCGAGGGTCGTCGTGGTGCGACCCTGCTACGGCGGCACCGATTCGCTCCTCGCCGGGCCGCTCGGCAACCTCGGTCTGCGCGTCTCGACCGTCGATCTTCCCGCTGACGGCGGCGGGAATCACGGGGAGCTGGTGGCCGCCACCCTCGGTCCGGATGTCGCCGCGGTGGTGATCGAGGTGATCACCAACCCGCTGATCGGGCTCAACGACGTCCCCGCGATTGCTGACGCGGCACATGACGTTGGGGCCGCGGTCATCGTGGACTCGACCTTCACCCCGCCGTTTCTCTTCCAGGCGTTCGCGTACGGCGCCGACCTCGTGATCCACAGCCTCACCAAACATCTCGCCGGGCACAGCGACGTGATGGGTGGGGTTCTCCTGGTCGACAGCGGGCATGCGGCAAGCGACTGGCTCGATGCCAACGCGCGGCTGCTGGGAGCGAATCTCGCGCCCTTCGATGCATGGCTCGCGCTCCGCGGACTGCGCACCGCGGCGCTGCGCGTCGAGCGCTGCAGCGAGAACGCCGCAGCGCTTGCGGACTTCTTCGCAGACCGCCCCGAGCTCCGAGCGGTGCACTACCCTGGCGTGCACGGGGCGCGGGACGCGGCGCTCGCGGAGCGTCTGCTCCCTCGCGGCCGCGGCGCCATGCTCAGCATCGACCTGCGTGGTGGCGGGAATGCGGCTGACGCGTTCATCAGAGGGCTCGACGGCATTCGTCTGGCTCCAAGCCTCGGCGATGTCGCGACCACCGTGAGCTACCCGGCAAGCACCTCGCACCGGGCGCTGAGCCCCCAGCAACGGGCCGCGCTCGGCATCACCGATGGGCTGGTGCGGATCAGCGTCGGCATCGAGCACATCGAGGATCTCAGGGCGGAGTTCGACTCGGCGCTCATCGCCGCGGCTGCGGGCTGAGGCCGAGCACCGCGCTGGTCGCACCGACCCGGGTACTCTAGGAGACATATGGCACACGTACGTCTCGCAAACGGCGGTGACCTGTCGGTGAAACTCACCGTCGAGGAGATCACCGCCAAGCTCAATGCCTCCAGTGGCTCGGGGTTCGTCGAGCTTCCAGGCGAGGACGGGCCGTTCCTGGTTCGCCCTGAGGCGGTCCTCGCAGTCATCGCCGATCAGCGGCGCGGGTCTGCCGGATTTCGGGTGGCGCAGGGAGCCGAGGCCAGCTGATCGGCGTGACCACGCCGCAGCACCCGGCGCAGCCGGCGTTGACGCTCGTACGGAAGGCGATGGGGGAGACGATCACCGAACGCATCGGCAACACGCCGTTGTTGCGCATACGTCTGTTCGAGGACGAATGCCCGGACGTTGCCGTGTTTGCCAAGGCTGAATTCCTCAACCCTGGTGGATCGGTCAAGGATCGCCCCGCGCTGCGAATGATCGAGGACGGGGAGCGCTCGGGGCGCCTCAGCCGCGAGCGGACCATCATCGACAGCACCAGTGGGAACACCGGCATCGCCTATGCGATGATCGGTGCCGCCAAGGGATACCGCGTCCGCTTGGTGATGCCCGGCAACGTCAGTGATGAGCGGCGCCAGCTGGTGACCGCGTACGGGGCCGAGGTGGAGTACAGCGATCCCCTCGAGGGAAGCGATGGCGCCATCCGCTTGGTTCGTGCCATGTACGACGAAAACCCGGACGCGTACTTCATGCCCGACCAGTACAACAACGACGCCAACTGGCTCGCCCACTACGACGGGACGGGCGTCGAGATCTGGGAGCAGACCAGCGGGACCGTGACCCATTTCGTCGCCGCGCTGGGAACCAGCGGCACCTTCATGGGGGTGACCCGGCGTCTGAAGGAGATGAATGCCGAGGTGCAGTGCGTCAGCGTGCAGCCCGCGGAGCCATGGCACGGCCTCGAGGGTCTGAAGCATATGGAGACGTCGATCGTGCCCGGTATCTACGACCCGTCGCTCGCCGACCTGGACATCGGTGTCGAGACCGAGCCCGCATATGAGCTCGCCCGCGACCTGGCGCGCACCGAAGGGATCCTCGCGGGGCACTCCAGCGGGGCTGCGCTCTGGGCGTGCGGTGAGATCGCACGAAGGATCGGCCGCGGCGTCATCGTCACCGTGCTGCCAGACGGTGGTGATCGGTATCTCTCAACCGGGCTGTACCGGCGGGCCGGGCGTTGAACCTGCGCTTTGCCACCATCGCGCCGGCTGCCGAGCAGCGCGTCCGGGAGCTGGCGGTCGCCGCGTATCCGCACGAGGGCTGCGGTGTGCTCCTGGGTCGGCGGGACGGGACGCGCATGGTCATCGTCGACGTCACCTCGGCTCGCAACATGTGGACCGAGCGGGCGGCCGATCGCTATGACCTCGACCCCGTCGACTTCATGAAGGCCGATCGCGATGGGCGTTCCCGGGGCCTCGACGTCGCCGGCATCTGGCACAGTCACCCCGATCACCCTGCGCAGCCGTCGCAGTTCGACACCGACCACGCGTGGGTCGACTACGTCTACATCATCTGCCGCACCACAGCCTCCGGAGCCGAGGACGTCAACGGCTTTGCGCTTACAGAAGAAGGCGGCCCGTTCGCGCAGATCTCCATGGACATCTCGCCGGTCCCCGGCGGGGGGAAATGAGCCCGGCCGGCGCCACCCGCCGGCGCCGCCGCGAGGAGGGGGATCCGATTGCGCCGGCGGTCGGCGTGGTCGCGATCGTCGGTCGTCCGAATGTCGGGAAGTCCACGCTCTTCAATCGCCTCACCGGCACCCGGCGGGCGATCGTCGATGCCTTCGCGGGCCTGACCCGTGATCGGCTATACGGCGTCGTCGAATGGGGAGGAAAGCGCTTCACCGTGGTCGACACGGCGGGACTCGACGTGCCGTTGGCGCGCGATGCCGCCCCCGACATCGCGGCGCTCACCCGTGCGACGCGCGAGCAGGCGCAGATGGCGATCACCGAAGCCGATGTGTGCTGTTTCATGGTCGACGTTCGCGATGGCGTCACCGCGCTCGACGAGGAGATCGCGCAGACCCTGCGTCGCGGGGGACGGCCGGTGATCCTGGTGGGCAACAAGGCGGACAGCCAGGTGGATCGCTACCGCGCCGATGAGCTCTACCGCCTCGGCCTGGGCGATCCCGTGCTGATCTCGGCGCTCCAGGGGACCGATACGGGCGACCTGCTCGACCGTTTCGTCACCGAGCTTCCGGAGAACGGCGCCGCCGGGACCGAGCCGGCCGCTGGCGAGGTGAGTGTCGCGATCATCGGCCGTCCCAATACCGGGAAGTCCTCGCTGCTCAACGGCCTGGTGGGTTCCGAGCGCGCGCTCGTCTCACCGGTCGCGGGGACGACGCGTGACGTCGTGGACACGGTCGTCTCCCTGGACGGCCGCAAGATCCGTCTCGTCGATACGGCCGGGATCCGCCGGCGAGGCATCGTCACCGAGAACGTCGAGCGATACAGCCTGCTGCGATCACTCCGCGCTTTGCAGCGCAGCGATATCGGCCTCCTGGTCATCGATGCGTCGGAGGGCGCCAGCGCACAGGACCGGCACATCGCCGGGTATGCCGTCGAGGCCGGGGCCGGGCTCGTGGTTGCGGCGAACAAGTGGGACCTTGTCAAGCACGAGGAGCGGGTTGATCCGGCGTACTTGAAGAAGCTGCAGGATTCGTTCTCGTTCGTGCCCGGCGTGCCGGTGCTGACGCTGTCGGCGACCGAGCACCGCAATCTGAAGCGGGTGATGCCCGCGGTGCTCGCGGTCGCCGATGCGCGATCGATACACATCCCAACGCCGGCTTTGAACAATCTGATCCGCAACGCGCTCGACGAGCATCCGCCCCGGACTTATAAGGGGCGGCGCCTCAAGATCCTCTACGCGACCCAGGCTCGCAGCCCCGTTCCCACCATCGTGCTCTTCGTCAACGACCCCGAGCTGATGCACTTCGCATACCAGCGGTACCTCGAGAACCGAATCCGTGCCGTGTTCGGGTTCGCGGGGGTGCGCTTGCGGATCGTCACCCGGCATCGCGACGAGAGCGACGACTGACGCGTCTTCGGCGTCGTAGGCCCGGGGCGGTAGAGTCGCTAGGCGCGCCTCGGGGAGTAGCTCAGATGGTTAGAGTACTGGTCTGGGGGACCAGGGGTCGCAGGTTCGAGTCCTGTCTCCCCGACAATACGAAATAGGCCGCGCGTGGCCGCCAGCCGCGGCCGAGTAACCCAGTTTCCAACCCAGTCGGGCGGCGACGGGCTGCGATCGGGTCCGCACGGTGGGTGACAATGTGGGCGAATCGCGTTCGCGTCCGCGTGCGAAGGCACGACCCGATCCATCAGATGTGCTGGATGGCTCCTGTTGAGAACCATTGCACCAGCACGACCGCGAGGTGCAGCGCGGCCTCGGCGCCCTCTTGCGTGACCGGCGTCGTCGGTTGAACCCCGCCGTGCCGGTCGGTCTGCCCGAGCTCCAACGACCTCATCATCGCGACCACAGTGTCGATCGGGGCGCGCGCGATCGTGAACCTGTAGCTCGCGCTCTGCGTCTGCAACTCTCCTGCGATCTTCCCGAGTTGCGCCTTGAGGTCGTTCGGAGTGACGACCGGCGCCGCCGCCGACTCGACGGCCTTGATCGCCTCGGCGTAGCCGGCCGAGTACTGCGGGGTCCGCCCGTAGACGTTTGACCATGCTGTGCGAAGGCTCTCGGCTGCGCTGGGATGGTGGGACGTCGCGACGGTGATCGCGTTCTCGAACGCTTCGGTGCTCGTTGGGTCGACGCGCCGCTCGAGGCTTGTTCCGGCGGACGCGACCCGCCAAGCGGAGCCGCCCAACCGCAGCATCTCGTCAAGGTCGCCCCGTCGGATCATGAAGGCAGCGAGGGTGCTGGACGAGGCGTCAGGGGCGCTGGCTACCTCGTGTCCCGTCATCAAGCTCGCGTCGAGGACATCGAGGCGGCCGTCCGGTCGATCCCGCGCCGAGTTGAAGAGGGATATAGCCGCGTGCGCCGGGGTGGGCTGGTTCGCGGACCACTGGATCCTGAGGCGCAGGCCGATCGTGCGCAAGCCGTCGGCCCCGAGCACGTCCAGCGCGAACTCTTCGAACCACGTTCGAATGGGGCCCTCGAGGTAGGCCGGAATCCCCTCGACGAGGGCAGGTTCGGGCGATGCGGTTGATCGCTGGCTAAGCGGCCTCCACGACTGCGTTGACATACATCGAGTCTACCGCTCCGGCATCTTGGTCCTGTTGGTTTGGCATGATGATGGTCTGCTGATAATGACTGACATGGCACGAACTGAAGATCTTGACCCGAGCAACTTTCACCGTGGTGGCGCGCCCCTGCATGCAATAAGGTCACCAGATCCCAACTTGAGCGTATTCAGGTCATGGCTAGCGCGGACGGCGAGATAGGCACGATCGCGTGAAGTGTCGTCCCGGCGCCGGGAGCCGATTCAACGTCGAGGCTGCCTCCGAGAGCGTCAAGCCGGTCCTCCATGTTGGTCAACCCGGCGCCTCGCGTGGCTGCGCTGAGGGCGAACCCGCGACCGTCGTCGATGACGTCGACATGAACCTGCCCGCTGTCCTCGCGCAAGCGCACCTCGACAGCTGACGCCGCAGCGTATTTCTGCACGTTCTGGAGTGCCTCTAACGTGCAGAAGTAGAGAGCCGCTTCGATGTCCTGCGGGTATCGGCCAATGCCATCGGCATCCACGCGCACCGGCACCGTCGCCTTGCGCGCCTGCGATTCCAGGGCCACCACCAGCCCCTTGTCGGCGAGCAATGGGGGATAGATCCCCCGGGCAAGGTCGCGTAGGGTCTCCAGGGCTTCGTCGGCATCGCCTTTGAGCTGCTCTAGGGTCGCCGCCGCCTTGACCGGATCCCGTCCCAACAACATCTCGGCCAGTCCCAGCTTCACCTTGATAGCGATCAGATGCTGCTGGGCGCCGTCATGGAGGTTGCGTTCAAGGCGACGGCGCTCATCGTCCTGGGCCGCGACCAGGCGTTGCCGGGAAGCACGCAGATCCTCGAGTCGCGCCTGCAGGTCGGCGGTGAGCCGGACGTTCTTGAGCACCAACCCGGCCTGGTGGGCAAGGTCGTTAACGAGCTTGGCCTCGATCGGCGTCAGGCTCTCACCGCGACGTTTCGTGACGCTCAGGGCGCCCAGCAGGTCGCCCCGATGACGCACCTCGACGGTGTGCTCCGCCGGCGTCGTGGCCGGATCGGCCTTGCCGGATGCGACTGACATCAGTGCTGGTTCGATGGGAAACGATGACGCAAGATGAAGCTGCTCACCACTGCGGAGCCACACCTCAGCGTGTTCCGCATTCGTCCCGTCCGCAAGCACGCGCGCCATCCGCGGCAGGACGTCGTCACTTGCGTAGGATTCGGCGACCCGCTCAGAAAACTGAGAGAGCACCTCATACGGCGTCGCACGTTCACCATAGACGAGGCGATTGGCGATCTTCTGGAGTCGTTCACGCAGCGGTTGAAAGCCCACCGCGACAATGCCAGTGGCCACAATGGAGAGTGCCAGGTTTGGCCTCCCGCCACTACCGACCAGCGAGCCGATACCGACGGCGATGCCAACGTACACGGAGGTGATCACCACCGCCAGGGCACCGTAGACGAGGGTGCGGCTGATCACCACGTCGATGTCGTAGAGGTGGTACTTGAAGATGGCGATCGCTGTGGCCGCGGGTAACCCCAGGCTAGCGAGGACAAAGAACGCCGAGGCGATGTCTGACTCGGCCGCTGTTGACGCAAAGGCGGTGGCGATCAGTGCAAGAACGAGAACTGACCCGGCGAAGAGAAACCATTTCAGCTGCTCGCGCAACTCCGCACGCGATCGCCGGTAGCGGATGACCATGCCAATAATGGCGACAATGGCGCTCGCGGACAGGACGAGTTGCAGGAATCCGGCGAGGCCGACCAGTAGGTTCTGGGACGAAGTGCTGAGAAGGTTGCTGTTCTGCAGTTCGCCGCCGCTGCTCACCTTCAGCGACGCGGGGGGGAGGGCGTCCACCACCAGGGCGACGACCGCTACGATCGCGATCCCACGGGCAAAGAAACGCCATCGCGGCGATGGCAGTTCTCCGTTGGGAAAGAGCAGCGGCAGGAAGATGCCCAGCAACGACACAATGGGTGCAAAGGCCCATGTGCCGAGCCATGCCACACCCAGGCCGCCGGGAAGGGTCCCTGGTGCCACGAAGAAGGCGCGGATCGCGTATTGCTGAGCTGCCGCCGGCAGGACCCAGCAGACGGCGGCGGCGAGGAACAACCATCCGACTGCGTTGCGAGGCTGGCGGGAGGCCACCAGGGCTCCGACCCCGGCAAACACAATGGGCCCGACGACGCTTGCGCCGGTGATGCCGTAGACTCCGCCGCCCGCGCGCCGGCCATTGATGATTAGTAGCGTGATCTCCGCGGCACTGAGCAGAACCACCAGCGCGCAGGTTGACCAGACCACAACCGGAACTGCACGGCCGCGCGAGCGTCGCTCCGATCCCCTGGTCACTTCCTCACTCACGAGCGGCATTGTCGCGCCATCCCGACTGTGGTTCAAAGGGTGTCTCCCAGCGGACGGGCACATGATCCACCACCCCCACGCCTGTGGTACTGACATCCCTTTCGACGACATCCACCAATCCGAGCGCTCTGCGGTCCCACCCTTAGGCGGAGTGTGCAGGCCTCCTCTTGAGGGTGGTACCTGCTCTATCGACACCTCATGAGGAGCCCGATAACGTGTCGACATCATGGAACTACGGCTGGCTGACTCCGCCCGAGGCTGTTGACAGTGATGGATATGGCCGCTGGCGGAACACTCGCTGCTTCGCCCGCATCCGCGGAGGCTGACAGCGACCCCGCCGAAAGCCACGAGGCGATCGTGGTGGGCGCTGGCTCAGCAGGCCTCGCCGCCGCCGTCGCGCTTGGCGAGCGGTCCTTCGAAACTCTCGTCATCGAGTGTGCCGATGCCGTCGGGGCGCGTTGGCGGTCACGATATGACGAACTCCGGCTCAACTCCTGGCGCCCGATGTCGAAGCTTCAGGGCAGGGGGATGCCGCGGCGTTACGGACGCTACCCGCATCGTGACGACGTCATCGAATACCTCGAGGGATTCGCTGCGGATCACCGGGTGCCAATTCGTTTCAAAACGCGGCTGCTCACCGTCGAACCTAATGAGGAGTCGTGGCGACTGCAGACCTCCACCGGACCCATGCACTGCCGCTATCTTGTGATCGCGACCGGCTGGGACGCGGTGCCAGTGCTCCCGATGTGGCCAGGGCGGGCGACGTTTGTGGCCGAGTTGATCCATTCGTCGGATTTCCGGGGGGCGCATCTCTATCGGGGCCGAGACGTCTTGGTCGTCGGGGCAGGGAATTCTGGTTTCGATATTGCCAGCCACCTGGTCAAGGCTCGGGCACGGGTCACGCTCTCCATGCGAACTCCACCCAACCTCGTCTCACGGGAGGTTTTCGGCATCCCAGGGCAGCCGCTGCTGGTATACGTTTGCGACCACGTGCCCCACCAGGTGGCCGACCTCGCCTTCTCGATGGTGCAAAAGCTGACGTTTGGAGACCTGGGCAAATTTGGTATTCCCCGAGCTCCGCTGGGTCCATACGCTACTTACTGAAAACGCCGTGGCAGCCCTGCTGTGGATGACGGATTCATCGACTCCCTCAAGCGAGGTTCGGCGAGGGTCGTCGGAGAGGTGGATCGCTTGGACGGTGCCGACGTGGTGCTCCTCAATGGGATGCGCCTTCGACCCGACGCGGTCATATGCGCGACTGGCTATCGTCGCGGGCTGGAGGCACTTGTCGGTCACTTGGGGGTACTCGATGCGGAGGGGGCGCCGACCCATCATGGTGGCGCCCCGGAACACCCTCGAGCTTCCCGGCTTTATTTCTGCGGAATGTGGAATCCGTTCAGCGGTCAGATCCGGCTTGGACCCTTGCACGCGCGGCGCATCGCACGCGCCGCGGCAAAGGATCGGGCGAGTATGTCGCGTGCCCTCCACCTGTCGTGAGAATCAAACTCGCCCACCATCTGGTGGCCTAGCAATACCTTGCGGCGCAGAAGTCTACTCGCGTCTGAGCGGGGGCCACTCAACGCCTAATGGAGCATAGCGAAGGCTACGGCCCAATGTGCTATGGATGTGTACGCGATTCCAAAGGAATCCATCGGGCGTGCTCTAGTAGTCATTCCAACCAATTCGCTACGAAAGCACTCTAAGTCGAACTCAGCCCGCATCGGGAAATTAGTGCTGGTCTGGGGGACCAGGGGTCGCAGGTTCGAGTCCTGTCTCCCCGACGGACGTGCAAGTTGAGTTCGCGGCGAGCGGTTGTGCGGCACGTTGGGCGCCGGCGCAGCACTTGAACGATGAACAGCGCCCCTCGGAGGACGCTTGTCGCGGCCCAGCCGGATGGTCATTGGCCGGACGCGGTCCTCGATCATGGTGACGCGCACGCGACGAGGTCAGTGTTCTCGTGTTCCCGGAACGACCAGGCCGCTCTCGTACGCAAGAACAACCAGCTGTGCGCGGTCCCGTGCGCCGACCTTCGACATCGTTCTGCTGACATGCGTCTTGGCGGTCAAGGGACTGAGGAATAACTGGCCAGCGATCTCGTCGTTGCTGAGACCGCCACCGACCAGCGTCAGCACTTCACGCTCGCGGGCAGTGAGATCGGCAAAACTCGCCGCATTCGCCACCGATGCTGTGGGCCGTGAAACGATGTCGGCGATCAAGCGCCGCGTGACACCCGGCGACAGCAGCGCATCACCGCGCGCGATGACGCGCACGGCCGCGATCAATTCGGCCGGCTCGGTGTCCTTGACGAGGAAGCCGCTGGCTCCGGCTCGCAGGGCTTGGTATACGTGCTCGTCGGCTTCGAAGGTGGTGACGATGAGTACCCGGACCGAGGCGAGCGCGACGTCTGCGGCAATGCGTCGCGTCGCCTCGAGGCCGTCCATCCCCGGCATGCGGATATCCATCAGCACCACATCGGGATGCGTGTCCTTGACCAGGTTGATGGCCTGTGCCCCGTCGGACGCCTCGCCAACCACCTCAATGTCGTCCGCCGAGTCGAGCAGCATGCGAAACCCGCCGCGCACCAGGGCCTGGTCGTCGGCCAGCAGTACCCGGATCATGCTTCCCCATCGAGTGGCAGTTCGGCGTGCACGGCGAAGCCACCCCCGGGCGACGATCCTGCCTCGAAGGTTCCGCCGACCGCGACGGCGCGCTCGCGCATCCCCACGATGCCGTGGCCCGCGCCCGGAACCGACACGTCGGCCGTGCCCCCGTTCGCGGCGCTGCCCCGTCCGGTGTCGCGGATCTCCAATCCGAGGCGGTCATCCGCCCATGCGAGGGACACTGTGGCGCTCGCCTGCCCGGCGTGACGGATCGTGTTGGTGAGCAACTCCTGGATGATCCGATAGGCCGCAAGATCCACCGTCGCTGCAAGCCGCCTTGGTGTCCCGTCGATGCGCAGTGTCGTGTGCAGCCCCGCGCGGTTGGTCGTGGCCACGAGGTCGTCGAGCATCGCCAGGCCCGGCGCCGGTTGGGTCGCCTCGGCCTCATCGGATTGACGAAGCACGTTGACAATCGAGCGCATCTCGCGCAGGCCCTCCTTGCTCGCCAACCGGATCGCCTCAAGCGCTGTCGCGGCCTGCTCGGGGTGATCCCGCGCGACGTGCGCGGCCGCCCCTGCCTGGACGTTGATCATCGACAGGGTGTGCGCGACCGCGTCGTGCAGTTCGCGAGCGATGCGCAACCGTTCAGCGTCAACTCGGCGCGCAGCCTCCTCCTCACGGGTGCGTTCCGCCTGATCCGCACGGGCTTCCACGGCGCGCAGGTAGGCGCGGCGGTTGCCGACCGCGATGCCGATCGAAACCGCCGCGACGACCTCGGCGGGCATGAGAATCACGCCCCCGCCGAGTGTTCCAAATGGATTGTGGACCGCCGTGGACACGAGAAGGCAGATCAATGTCACCAGTCCAGCCGTCAACGCTGCCCGGGCTGACACGATGGTCGCGACCGTATAGAGCGCGATCATCACGTCGATGAGTGCGGTGCCGTTGACGTAGCCGATGAACGAATACGCGGCGACGGCGCTGAGTGATACGCCCAGGACGACGAGCGGAAACCGTCGCCGCCAGGCGAGGCTGACGGCGGCGAGGGCAACGAGGATGAATGCCGTCCAGCTCGCGTTGGGAACCGCCGGATGCCCGCCTGAGGTCACCGTCGCACCCAACGCGTTCACATGCGCATTGGCCTCACCGATGGAGCCGACCAGGGTAACCGCGAGGATGACCAGTGCGAGGACCCAGTCTCCGATGTCGAAGCGGCTCCCCGGGCGCCGATGAAGGGTGAGCAGGGCGATCACAGATGGAGCGTACGATGCCGCGGCTTCCCGCGCATCCTTCCTCGAGAGGCATTCGAATACTCCCCAGGGAGTACCGACCACCGAGCAATCGGTAGATGCGAGTAGACGAATTGCCTCCGCTCGGGTGACGACGCCGGTCCTGACGCTGGCGAGACTGATGCCGTCGGCTGCTCAGAGACCGGCGTCACCAAGGAGGCAGGCAGATGACCCGGATTACCCGCTTTGCACTCGGGCACAGGGCCCTGATCGTGCTCTTCTGGCTCGCGACAGCCATCACCGGCGCGATGACTGCCGGCCTCACGACGAGTCGCATGACCAACAGCTTCTCGATGCCGGGGCAGGCGATCACCACCGACGCGCGCATCGTGTCCGAGTACGGCAGCGCGGCGCAGTCTCCACTTGTGACCGTGGTCACAGCTCCTCCCGGCGAGCGAATCGCGACGGGGAGCGTCACAGCTGCCACAGCCACCATCTTCGATGCCGCACGCGTCACGGCGGCGGTACATGTGGTCGATTACGCGTCAACGCACGACGCGGCCTTCATCACGCGGGACGGACGGTCGACGTTCTCGCTCACCTTCCTGCCGCCGGCAAGCTACGACGGATCGGGTGGTATCGAGCCGGTCGTCGTCAGAGCTGTTCAGTCTGCGACGCCCGCCGGCTGGCACACCGGTTTCACCAGCATCACCTTGCTGCAGGCGCCGGCGACAGCGAAGAGCGGTGGCACCAGCGTGATGGTCGAGGCAATGGTCGGTGGGCTCGGTGCGCTGGTGATCCTCGCGTTCGTGTTTGCAAGCTTTCTCGCGTTCCTGCCCCTGGTTATGGGCGCGACGTCGGTGCTGTCGACGTTCCTGCTCGTCCTCGGTCTCACGACGATCACGGGCGTGAGCATGATCGTCGAGTTCCTGATCGCCCTGATCGGACTTGGCGTCGCCATCGACTATTCGCTGCTGGTGGTAACCCGCTGGCGTGAGGAGCGTGCCCACGGGCGTGACAACATTGCGGCGGTCGAGGCGGCGATGGCGCACGCCGGACGCGCCGTGGTGTTCTCAGGGCTCACGGTTGCGGTCGGGCTGCTGGCCCTGGTCGTGCTTCCGGTGCCCATGCTCCAGAGCGTCGGGTACGGCGGCGTCCTGGTGCCGCTCGTGTCCGTCGCGGTCGCAATCACGCTGTTGCCCGTGCTCCTTGCAACCGTCGGCCCCCGCCTCGACTGGCCGCGCGTCCGCAAGGAGAACAGCGCGAGCAGGATGTGGACTGCCTGGGCACGCGGCGTCTACGGGCACCGCTGGCCGGCGGCGATCCTGGGCACCGTCATCCTCGGCCTCATCGCGTTTCCCGCCCTGTCGCTGCAGCTCGGTGAGCCGGCGAGCACGTCGCTCTCGACGACGGGCCCGGCGCGTGACGCGCTGACCACGCTGACATCGGGCGGCGTACCCAGCGGCGTGCTCACGCCAATCGTTGTGCTCACCGACGGGGAGACGAGCGTCACGTCAACGCTGGCGCATGTGCCGGGCGTCGTCACAGCTGTCACGACGCAGGACACACTACGCACGGGGAGTGCACTGATCACGGTCCTGCCGATGGCTGAAGGCAGCTTGGGCGCTGGTCAGGACACGGTGCGTGCGGTCCGCGCGGCGATCGGATCCAACCCGTCGGTTGTCGGCGTCGACGGCGACGGAGCGCAGTTGATCGATTTCGATAACGCCGTCTACGGCACTTTTCCGCTGATGCTTGCGCTCATCGCCATCGCAACCTTCCTCTTGCTGGCTCGCGCCTTCCGGTCGGTGGTCCTCGCGCTCAAAGCTGTGGTGTTCAACCTGGTCTCACTGGCCGCCGCCTACGGCGCCCTCACCTTCATCTGGCAGCAGGGCCACGGCAGCGAAGCGCTTTGGGGCATTCCCGCATCGGGTGCGATCACCATGTGGGTGCCCCTGATGGTATTCGCCTTCTTGTTCGGGCTCTCCATGGACTACGAGGTGTTCATCATCGCCCGCATCCGCGAGGCGTACGACAACACCGGATCGGCTCGGGCGGCGGTGATCGAGGGTGTCGGACGCACCGGACGGCTCGTCACCAGCGCAGCCTTGATCCTGATGCTCACCTTCCTTTCGATGTCGAGCGGCCCGGAGACCGACATCAAAATCCTCGCCACGGGACTCGGCGCGGGCATCCTCGTTGACGCAGTCGTGGTCCGGGCTCTGATGGTGCCGGCGATGGTGGCGCTCTTCGGCCGCTGGAACTGGTGGATGCCGGTCTGGCTCGCGCGGATCCTGCGCATTCCTGCGGCTCCGATGACCCGTGTGATTGCGGCGCAACATCTGGAGCGCGCCGCCTAGGACTCGGTCACCCGCTGACCTCGTACAAAGCCCCGTCTCAGAACTGAGACGGGGCTTTTTGTGTTCGCCCTGCGTTGTCGCCAGCAAGCTGCTGACTCGGCGTTGCAACTCCTTGTGTCGGCTACCGGTTCGCCAGGGGCGGGATCGGTTTGGCTATTTACCACGCCTGATCTGGGCGGTCCTGGACAGCTCCCGTAAGAGCAAGCAGGAGATGACCCAAAACGGACACGTCATCGGTCGCCGGGTGGGCCCAGCTGAGAGAGGCGCCGATGAAGAAACCGCCGCTCCGCGTCGGTAGGCGCCAGCGCAAGCGCTTCGCGATATGCCGTCTGCGCCTCTGCGTAGCGCGTCAAGCGTCTGAGCAAATCGGCACGCGTCGCGGGCAGCAGGTAGTAGCCGGACAGGACTTCCGCCTGTTCCAGCTCGACAAGCAGCGCGAGCCCCGCCGCCGGCCCGTCGGCCATCGCGACAGCCACGGCGCGGTTGAGCAGCACAACCGGCGTCGGTGCAATCTCGCTCAGCCGGTCATAGAGGACCACGATCTCCCGCCAGTCCGTCTCGTCGGAGGTACGAGCCTGGGCATGGCAGGCTGCGATCGCAGCCTGCAACTGGTATGGCCCCGGTCGTCGATGCCGCATGGCTCGATCGAGGAGCTTGCACGCCTCGTCGATCCCGGCTCGATTCCAGAGCTCGCGATCCTGGTCCGCCAGCGTCACCAACTCGCCCGAGCCGTCGATGCGTGCCTGGCGCCTCGAGTTCCTGAAGGAGCAGGAGGCTCAGCAACCCAAGGGCCTCTGGCTCATCGGGCATAAGCTCCGCCAGCAACCGTCCCAGACGGATCGCCTCCGAGCAGAGTTCCTTGCGAATCAGCTCGTCGCCGGTGCTCGCGCCGTAGCCCTCGTTGAAAAGCGCGTAGATCACTGCCAGCACCGCGCGCAGCCGCTCCTGCAGATGGCGCGCATCCGGCACCCGATAAGGAATGCGTGCCTCGACAATCTTGCGCTTGGCGCGCGTCAGCCGCTTCGCCATCGTCTCCTGAGGGAGCAGGAAGGCCCGTGCTATCTCGGGTGTCGTCAAACCCGCGAGTGTGCGAAGCGTCAGCGCCACCTGAGCCTCGACCGGGAGCGCTGGGTGACAGCACGTGAACATCAACCGAAGCCGATCGTCGTCAATCCCGCTGTCGTTGTCGTCGTCGTGACGCGCTGCGTGTCCCGTCACAGCAACCTCCCTCAGCTTGGCTTCGCCCACCGTGTCTCGTCGCATCCGGTCCAGTGCACGATTTCGCGCAGTCGTTTTCAACCAGGCCGCAGGAACTCGATGGAATCCCATCGCGTGGCCAGCGAGCGATCGCCCGCTCGAACGCATCCTGGGCGCACTCCTCGGCCAGGTCCCAATCGCCAGTAACGTGGATCAGATAGGCGACGACCCGACCCCAGTGAGCTCGGAAGGCCTCGTCGACTGCGGCCTGCGCATCGACTAGAGCGACCACACCGGTCGGACCTCGATCGTACCGGACCGGGCGCCGGGATTCCGCGAGGCGATCTCGATCGCCTCGTCGAGATCCGCGCACTCGATGACGTAGAAGCCGGCGATTTGCTCCTTGGTCTCGGCAAAAGGACCGTCGGCGACCACGAGCCCTTCGTCCCGAACCCTCACCGTCGTCGAGAGCGTCGCCTCGCGTAGGCGCACGCGCGCGACCAAAACTCCTCGGGCCTCCATTTCGTCCTGGAACGTCATGAACGCAGCGTATTCCGTCTTGACAGCCTCGTCGCTCCGGTCGGCGCTCTCGTCGGCGTACACCAACATCGCATATCGCATCGGGCCCTCCTTCAAGTGGTTCCAAGTTGTTCCCTGGCCGCTGCCAAACAACAGCGAGCGGCTGGGGGCCGCAAGAGGCCCCCGGCTACCGCCGCGTCATTACAGCGTGACGAAAAACACCACCTGCTCGTCAATGATCTTCTGGTCCTCGTCAAGTCGATAGAGGCGCGCTCCCTGGAGCGTCATCTCTGGCGCATCTGGCCCGAACTTCACGCGCGAGGTCACCTGCAACAGCGCCCGCGTCTCATCGCCCACTCCGGAATTCACCGTGGTCGTGCCGGGCAACACGGCCTGACCGAACTGCATCAGACCTTGCATGTAGTCCTGGACCCCCGTGGTGTCGACCTTCGGGGCCTCGGGATCGACACTCGAGACCGAAACGTGGACATCGGCCGCAAGCGCGGCGCGAGCGGTCTCGTAGTCGTGCTTGCCCCACGCGGCAACGTGAGCCCGAGCGACCTCAACGGCGGTGGCTTCCTGATTCGACGACATGGCGACTCTCCTCGTGAGTAGCGGTTTGGTTGGTCTTCAGTCCTAAGACGAACGGGTACATCGAGAAATGGACATCGCGGGCATTTGACTTGTCATGAGCCCCGTTCGTTCCAAGTAGTTGAAGGCTGGCGTTGTCGCAGCCGGCGGGTCGCTGCTCTCGCTGGCCGTCACGCGGCGGGTCATCGGAGCTTTCAGCGCCTCGCCCGGCACCGGTCGCCCCCGGACGGAGTTGCTGGCCGAACTCACCGAGCGCGAGCGTGAAGTTGTCGCACTCGCCGGCTGCGGGCTTTCCAAATGACGAGATCGCCGAGAGGCTCGTGATCAGTCCAGCGACGGCGCGTACCAACGTCTTGCGATCCGTGCAGGAGCTCGGCGTCCGCGATCGGGCACAGCTCGTGCTATTCGCATGTGCGAGCTGGCTCGCGTCGCGGGGCCAAGCGCTGCCTTCAGCAAGTCGTCACTGAGCTGCGCCGCCGGACGCAGCCAAAGGTGTCGCTTCCGGACGGACGACAGGAGTACCGCGAGCCTCCGAGCTAGTACCTTGACCGAAATCCAATGGATTCCATCGCATCGGCTCTAGTCGTCATTCCAACCAATTCGCGACGAAACCACTGACTCTGAACTCAGTTAGTCGGAGCTAAATAAGGACTAGTCTGGGGGACCAGGGGTCGCAGGTTCGAGTCCTGTCTCCCCGATTCGCAGCCCATTGCAGTGTAGTGCAGCCATTTTCAGCCGGTTGCAGCCGATTCCATCTTGCGGGGATCAGTCACTTTGCAGGGACTAGTCCTCATTCCCTGATTGATGTTCTTTCCTGCAAAACCACTCTAAATCGCGCGCGCTCGGCGGACGATAACCCATTGGGACGGAACCGTGAACGGCTCGAGCTGAGCGAACGCGTCCGTCCAATCCGAGCGTGTAGCACCTGGCCCGGACGCCCGGCCGAGATCGTCAAGGCCGTCTGCTGCGTCGATGGTGAGAGCGAGTTCGTCAGCTGTGCTAGTCGCGAGGGCTTCGACAAGGAACTCGCGATTGAATCCGATCGCGTCGGGGTGGGCCTCGTCGAGCACCCGGAAGTGATCGTTGCGCATGAGCACGACGCTTCCCCCGGCCGACCCACGCCGCGGCGAGGAGCGTGATCTGCGAATACATCGAGGGTGGGGTCTGACCCGGTTTGGCGGACACGAATGGTGAAGTGCTTACTTCGCGCAGAGGCTCGGATCTTTCCACCGGCACGTCCGTCATGCAGTCGCACGGCGTCCGGTGTACTGTCCGCTAAGTAGGGGTTTCCGCGATGAGTCTTCCGGTCCAGCAGAGCCGGTTTATCGGCCGGGTGGATGAGCTTCAGACTGCCGACGAGTTGCTCCATGAGCATCGACTGGTGACCCTGCTCGGCGCGGGTGGCTCGGGCAAGACTCGGCTAGCGATTCAGATCGCCCTAGAAGCCGCTGAGCGGTTTCCGGACGGCGTCTACTGGGTGCCGCTGGCGCCCGTTCGAGACCCTGGTCTGGTGGAACAGACGATCGCCCGATCTGTAGGAGCCAACGGCTCACTCGCCGAGCACTTTGCGACGCAACGCCTGCTCCTAGTGCTGGACAACGTCGGGCGTTCGCGCCACGCCGGGTCGATCGCAGAGCGAGCGCGATTGAACGTCGTGCGTGCGGTCAGGACGGCGATGCGCCGCATTGCCGCGACTGACGCCGACCTGGGTGCGCACCTGGAGGCGACGATCCGCACCGGTACGGTCTGCGCGTATACGCCGGATCCCCGCGTGGACATCGCCTGGCGGGTGTCCACCGGCGGCGCTGTCAGCGACTGAACATTCGTTCACCCGGAATGAACGCCTGACTAAATAGAAGCCGTGGAGGCGGTCCTAGAAGCACGCGGCCTCCGGTGGGGGAAACCCCACGGGGACGCGCACGGAGGTGGCGATATGCGCGTCAGGAAGGGCAGTCGCGTACTCGGAGCAGTGGTCGCCTTGGTACTCATGGCGATCGCTAGCCCGACACAGGTCGGAGCGACGGTCAGGCCGAGCGCCAGCCCAGCCGCGGCCGGCTCGATCCAGCGAGGGTTCATTGACATCAGCGGGAGCCCTGGTGTCCCCGCCCTCAACCCCAAGACGGACACCCTATACGTACCCATCCAATGCCCGACAGCCTATTGCAGCACGACATCGCTCAGCCACGTGATGGACGTGATCAACGCAGCGACGTGCAACGCGACCGACACATCAGATTGTTCCGTGGTCGCGCGAGCGAAGGTCGGCGGAGATCCGCTGGCGGCGGCCATCGACGAGACGACTGACACCATCTATACGGCCAATGCCACGGGCACGATCTCGGTCGTCGACGGAGCCTTGTGCAATGCCGCGGTCACGAGCGGGTGCAACACGCCCCTGGCGACCATCCACACCGGCGGTTTCCCCGTCGATGATGTCTTCAACCCACGAACGCGTACGCTGTACGTGGTCAGTCCAGCTGGCGACGTCTTTGTGATCAATGGCGCCCGCTGTAATGCCGTGACGACTGAAGGATGCGGGCAACCCGTCAAGGTGGTTCAGGACGCCTCCGGGCCCCAAGCCGTTGATGTCGACCTCGCGACCGATACGGTATACGCCGCCAACAACGGCGGCAGCGGTGACACCGTGTCGGTTATCGACGGAGCCACCTGCAACGGGGGTGATGGCAGCGGATGCTCGAAGGCTCCGCGCACCATCACTGTGGGGAATGGCGCCTTTTGGGACGCCGTCGATCAAAACACCGATACGATCTACGTCGCGAACCTCAACGACCGCACGGTCTCGGTGATCAACGGTGCCAAGTGCAATGCGACGAACACCTCCGGCTGCGCCGCCACGCCTCCCACGGTCCAGGTCGGCGCCGGAGCTGAATATGTTGCGGTCGACAACTCGCTGCACACCGTGTTCGATCTCAATCAGAGCGACGACACCCTGTCGGCGATCAACACACGGACCTGCCAGGGCACGGTGACCGCCGGCTGCTCGAAGACGCCCCCGAGCACTGAGGCGGGATCGAACCACAACCCCGGATATACCGGGTTTCCAAACACCATGACACTGTTGCCGGATACGGCCACCGCGTACCTCGTCAACGTGGGGGGCGAGAACCGCGTGTCGGTGATCACGGTCGGCCGCTGCAACGCGATCAAGACGTCTGGTTGTCGCGTACCGGCACAGACGGCTCCGAACACTGAGTTCCTGGCGACCGTCGACCCGGCAACCGACACCATCTACGCGAGCAATATCAATCTGCCTGAGGTTGATGTGCTCAACGGCGCGACGTGCGATGCCAAGCACCTCGCCGGGTGCGCACCGGTCGCTGAGGTCCCGATGGATACTCCTGGTGCCTACCTGGGGGCGGGGGCGATCGACGATGCCACGCATACGCTGTACGTGTCCGGCTCATCCGGCGTATCTGTCATCAACACTGCGGCATGCAATGCCACCCACGTTACTGGGTGTCCTACTCCCACTCCGATGCTCAGCGTAGGAAGCAACCCGGGAAGACCCGTGCTCAACGAGAAGACAGGGACCCTATATCTCTCATTTGGGACGAATGCGAACGAGATCGCGGTCTTCAATGCGGCCACCTGCAACGCCGAGCTGAGTTCAGGTTGCGGGCAAACTCCGGCGGTCATCAATGTCGGCGACAACACGACCGGTATCGCGGTGAGTGTCAAAACCGACACGATCTACGCGACAAGCGTGGGGATACCGTTTGCGTCCGGCGACACGGTTGCCGTCATCAACGGCACGACCTGCGACGGGACGGATCACTCCGGCTGTGGCCACCTCGCGGCGACCATCACCGTCGGCGCCGGACCTTTCGGCGTTGCAGTTGACGACCCCACGAACACCGTCTACGTGGCGAACAACGAGAACGGCGACAACCCAGGGACTCTCACGGTCATCGACACCGCCACGTGCAACGGAACCGACACCGCAGGTTGTGCGAGCTTCCACCCCAGGGTGGCAATCGGGCGGTCGCCACTCCTCGTCGCGGTCGATATTCGCACCGACACCGTCTACATCACAGACTTCTCGAGTGCAGGCGTCTCGGTGGTGAACGGTTCGACCTGCAACGCGGAGCTCACCAGCGGGTGTCACACCCCCGCGGCCGAGCAGGCAGTGGGTTCACAGCCGTTCGGGTTGGCGGTGAATCAGGCAACGAACGCCGTCTATGTGACGGACCTGTCGGCGCCCGGCTCGTTGTCGGTCTTCAAAGGTCGGCAATAGGGGGTCGTATCGAAAATGTCTGACCAGTCGTCGAGTCGATCGGTCGCACACGATGGGGGCGTGGGTATCGGAGGCAGATGCGCGGCCGATAGCGTCGCTCGCTGTCGTCTCCATGAGACCTTGTGCGGGCGCCGCGAGCACCAGCGCCGCCCCTGGATGTTCGCTGCATCCGCAACCATTTTGATAGCAGCGTCAGGGCTCGGCACGGTGCGCTTCAGCGGCCACGTTTACCGTGTGCCCAAGCGGCTGCGCAATCAAGCAGATCGGCCCCGTGGTCACGGTCGGCAAGTTCGCGGCCACCATGGAGCCCACCCGTCGCGATTCGCGGCGTGACTATCACGAGTGGCGTGACGAGGTCGAGTCCGATATCGACGGCGTATGAAAGAAAGCGCGGTGTATTCGCGCTAGGCGTTCGGCGGCGCGTGGCGGTACAACTCCGCAGTGCGGTGGCTTCTTCGTTCCGCCGGCAGCGAACTTCGCTACGGGTGCGACGGTCACGATCAGCGACAGTGTCATCACCGAGAACACGGCAGCGCCGAGCGCCTCAGTGGATTCGGGCATTGCATGCCCAGGCGGGGACGGGCAGTGCCCATTCGCCGAGGCCGGCGGTGGTGGCATCGACAACTTTTATAACTAGTACTCATTCCGTGATTGATGTTCTTTCCTGCAAAACCACTCTAAGTTGCGCAACTCTCGGCGGACGATAACCACTGAGACGGAACCGTGAACGGTTCGAGCTGAGCGAACGCGTCCGTCCAATCCGAGCGTGGCTTTACCACGAAAATGGGTCATCGGTGAGCTGGAGGCTCGCTTGCCACGCTTGGGCGTGCCCCGATTTGACGGACGCGACCGTTGTGAGCACTCCACCGAATTCACACCACTGCCGGGGACTTGACCAAGACGTCTGAGCGCCTCGGGAAAGCTGGAGACGCTGGGAGTCAGGTGCGTAGAGCACTCCCGATCTCTACGTACCAAAGGAGTGGTGTCCGTGGGTCTGGCGTATATACGCACACGGTTCCCGTGTGGATCGTCGCCTCGAGATGTATTCCAAGCTTGGCGTCAGCTGACGAGATGCGTAGGATCGCCGACCTCACCGAGCGCGTGACATTCAACCGAGCCCGCTCGGCAATGGATCCCGCGCGGCGCGGTCGCCCTCCCAGTCCGAGTGCGCTGCTCAACTCGTGGGTGATGAAGTCCAGTTCCTCCCGCAGGATACCGCTCTGCTCCGACTTGCCCCAGATCTCCGCCGCCTCGATCGCCTCGTGCAGTTCAGCGGCTCGCTCCCGGTACGCTCTTCGCGCCTCGTGGTCGAGAAGCTCGCCGGCGTCACCCGACGCGATCGCTCGAGCGATTGCCTCACCTCCGGCCGCACCCAGCCGCTCGAGGTCCACTGCGGCGTGTGGACGTCCCGGGTCAGTGAGGAGATAGCCGAGCACGCGAACGCCCTTGCTATCCCGAAGCCGGAGTACCCGCGAGTCGTATTCAATTGTCCAGTATTCCCCTTCCCGCTCGAATCGTCCGAAGTCACTTGACAGGGCCAACTCGGTGGCGATCGGTTGGGCGGTGGGGCTGGATCAACTCGGCCGCGCGGCCATGAAAGCCGTCGCTTCGCCGAGCGCCTCTTCGATCTTAAGGCTCGTGCCTTCCAGAAAGGCGGCATCGAACGCCCGCTCACCGAGCTGCCTCCGGGCGGTGTCCGCCCATCGCTCATAACGCTTTCGCTCGTCGGAGAGCATGCGAAAACCGAGGGTGCGCTCATTGGCGTCGACGGCACCCCAGAGCCGCGCTGCGAGAGGGTTTGCGCCCAGACCGGCGAGGGCGCTACTGAACCCCGCCACGCGCAGGATGAGGCTGCGGCGCTCGCTCCTGCTGGTCAGCTCCAGGCTCTCCTGGTAGTACCCGAATGCACGTGCATAGTCGCCGCGGTCCAGCTCGAGATCACCGAGGCTGTGCAGCGAGTGCCGAACCTGTCCCGGGAACGCCGTGCGCGCCAAGCGAATCGCATCTGTAAACAGCCGCTCGGCATCCTCATATCGGCGCTGCCTCGACGCGGCCTCAGCGAGCAGGTGCAGCGTCGCTGCACGCCCCGCGTCATCGGCCATCTCTTCGTACAACGCCAGCGCGTCGCGATGAAAGCTGTTGGCTTTGACGAGATCTGCACGCAACATCGCGATGCGACCAACACGGTTGAGCAGGAACGCAACCCGTTGCTTGTTTCCGAGCTGGCGATAGAGCGCCAGGCTCTGCCTGTAGTACTGCTCTGCCTCGTCGTAACTGGCGGCCACGAAGTAGTCGATCAGCCCAGCTGCCTCTAGGGATGCTGCGCGAAGCGGTGTGGGGATTGCGGCGTCAGTGAGCGGTGCCGTCTCAAGCCATGTGCAGGCATCGTGGCGATGGCCTCGATCGATCCAGTACCTGGAGAGCGCGATGCCAAGCCGAAGCGTCAGCTCGTTCAGGCCTTTCGACCGCGTCCACGCGACCGCTGCGCGGAGATTCGCGATGTCGTCGTCCAGCTTCCCAAAAGTCTCAGGATTGGTTGGCCAGCTCTGGGTACCTGCCGCAACCTCGGCGGCCACAACGAAGTACCCGGCATGCCGGAAGGCGAGTTCGTCTCGCTCGGTCGCGGTCAAGTGCTCGTCCGCGAACTCGTGGACTGTCTCCAGCAGCGCGAAGCGATTGCCACCTGTGCGAGTAACCAGACATTTGTCGACGAGCGAGCAGAGGGCCGCAAGGTCTGTCATACACACCGCTTCTGCAGCCCAAAGATCGAAGCTCGCCGGGAAGATCGCGAGACGATGGAAGACGGCCCGTTCACTTGCTTGCAGCAGATCCTCGCTCCATTCGATCGTCGCCCTCAGCGTCTGATGGCGCTCGGGCATGTCACGCCGTCCGCCGGTGAGGAGCGGCAGGCGGCGCCCGAGTCGCGCGAGGAGCGCGTCTGGTGTCAGCACGTTGACCCGAGTGGCTGCGAGCTCAACGGCAAGTGGCAGGCAGTCGAGCCGCGTGCAGATGGCCTCCACCGTCGCGTCCTCCACGAACGTCGAATCCACTGCGCGGGCCCGTTCGTTGAAGAGCGCAACCGCGTCAGGGGTGCTGAGCGTCTCCACGGTGAAGCGCTGCTCGGGGGCGATGCGCAGCGGCTCTCGGCTCGTGACGAGCGCATGGAGGCTGGGACACGCCCTGAGGAGCGACCCCAGCATGTCCGCCGCCGCCACGACCTGCTCCATATTGTCCAGGACCAAGAGGACGCGCTTACCGGCCAGGTGCTCAACGAGCTCAACGTTGGCGCCGACGGACCGGGCGATGGTCTGCTCCACGAGGTCGGGGTCGCGAACGGGTGCCAGCGGTACCCAGAAGATACCGTCAGGGAACCTCTCGGCTCCCCCAGCAGCGAGTTGCAGCGCGAGCCGTGTCTTCCCTGAGCCGCCGGCGCCAACGAGCGTTAGCAGCCGGTGAGCGCGGAGCAGGTCGCCAGCTGACCGGAGTTCGAGCACCCGGCCAATAAACGGGGTCTGCTGGATCGGCAGGTTCATTGCTGCAACACGCTTCCTGCGGCAAGTATCGGCCTCACGTCGGCGATGTTCAATGCCTCTGAACACTCGTACCCCCGGAGTGAACGCCTTATTTGCGGGGCCGTATGGGGAGCAGCAAGGAGGTCGATCATGCGTCTTGAGGGGCACCCTTCCCTGGTAGCCGCTGTGATCGCCGTCGTGTTCACGGCGGCCGGAGGGTCGATTCAAGCGGGCGCGACGTCACGCGCCGTGACCCACGCCGAACGATCTAGCGCGGCGGGGGCTACCCGGACCGCGACCGGCCCGAATCCGAGAGGGAGCTTCGGGTCCGCCTTGCTGGGGTCGGCGCCTGTGGCGGTGGGCCATTGGGGCTCGTTCGGGTCCGCCCTCGTCGGCTCGGTGCCGGTCCCGCCGGGGCCGGCAGGTGTAGCGGTCGACACGGCAACCGACACGATCTATGTAGTCAGCGGCGACAACAACGACGGCACTTCTCTCACCCACCCCCCCAATACCGTCGCAGTCATCAACGGACGGCATTGCGAAGGCGTCGACGTCTCCCGCTGCAAGGGTCCATGGCCAACGGTGAAGGTCGGAGAGGATCCGGGCTGGGTGACGGTCGACCAGGCGACGGACACGATCTATGTGACAAACGTCGCCGCCAACACGGTCTCGGTGATCGACGGTGCCACCTGTAACGCTGAGGTGACCTCCGGGTGTGGGCAGAAGCCTGCGACCGTGCCCGTCGGCAGCGGCCCGTTCGGGCTCTTCGCCGACAGCGCCAACCAGACTGTCTACGTCGCGAACTTCGTCGACAACACGGTCTCAATGATCGACAGCGCCACCTGCACGGGCTCCAATCTGGCGGCTTGCCCGAGCAAGCCTCCTCCCACCGTGGCTGTCGGCTTCGGGCCGGGTGACGTCGATGTCAATCAGGTCACCCACAGCGCCTACGTGTCCTTCGGCAACGGCGTGACGGTATTCGACACCGATACCTGCAACGCCTCGATTCTCTTCGGTTGCGCCGACACTGGCACGGCGGTGATCGAGAACCTGAACCGGTGCAACAACTGCGGTGGCTTCGCGGCTCAGGTCGACCCTGACAACAACACCATCTACACCGCCGACGGCGAGGACAACACGGTCTCGGTGATCGACGGGCGCACCTGCGACGCCGCCGACCTGGCGGGCTGTGCAGCCGAGACGCCCGCGACAGTCACCGTCGGCCCGCCTCTCGGCTTCGAGACTGCCGTCTGGCTGACAGTCGACCCCTCGTTGCATACCGTCTATGCCGTCAACCAGAACGACGACGACCTTTCCGTAATCAATACGAACCTGTGCGACGGCAGCCACATGTCAGGATGCAGCACGCTGCAGCCGCCGACGATCCATACCGGAGTTGATCCCGAGGCGGTCGACCTCGATTCGGTAACCCAGACGCTCTACACCGCCAACCAGGTCAGCAACGACGTCTCGGTGATCAACGCCTTGGTTTGCAACGCCACGATCACGAGCGGCTGCCGTCAGCCACCGCCCTCGGTTGGTCTTGTTGTCACCGGTGCTCCGGCGGCCGACCCGGCGGTCGGCACCCTCTACGTCCCGACGGACAACGCCGCCTCGGTGTCAATGATCGACAGCCGGACCTGCAACGCTCGCCGACGGGACGGTTGCACGTCCACACCGCCGACGGTCACGGTCGGTGCCTATCCGCAGGGGGTTGCCATCGATCCGACGACCCACACGGTCTATGTCGCCAACTACGGTGTCGGCGCGACCGCAAGCGTCTCGATGTTCGACGCCACGACCTGCAACGCCACGACCCCGAAAGGTTGCGGGAAGGTCCAGACGCTTCAGGTGCCGGGTGGCAACGCCGTCGCCATCGCCACTGACCCCGTGACCGACACCGTCTACGTGGTTACGGAGCCCCCGAGCGGGCCGAACACCGTCTCGGTGTTCAACGCGGCGACCTGTAACGCCACGCACAGCACCGGGTGTACGCAAGTACCGCATTCGGCGACGGTGGGACCAGGATCGGCGTTTGATGCACTCGCCGTTGATACCACGACCGACACCATCTACGTCGCCAATACGAGCTTGAGCTCTGCCTTCGACCAAAGCGGCAACACCGTCTCGGTCATCGACGGCGCCACCTGCAACGCAGCCAACACGACCGGCTGTTCGAAGGCGTCAAAGACCATCACCCTCGGCCCGACGGGCACAGGCCCGCGAGCGGTTGCCGTCGACGAGGCGAACGACACGATCTACGTCGCCGACGCCTACGGAGGTGACTATCCGATGACTACGGCAACCCGCCAACACGGAGTCGCGGGAACTGTGTCGGTGATCAACGGCGCCACCTGCAACGCCACCGTAAGCACTGGGTGCAGTCAGACACCGCCGAGCGTCGCAGTGGGCCGGAGCCCGATCGGCATCGCTTTTGACGGCAGCGACCACACTGTCGTCACGACGAACCTGTATGACACCAGCGACTCGCTCATCGACGCTGCGACGTGCAACGCCATTGTCACTACGAGTTGTAACCGCATCCAAAAGAGCCTGGCGGTCGGACGCGGGCCCTTCGCCCTCGCGATCGACCCGACAGTCGGGACGATCTACACGATGAATGCCGATTACACCGTCTCGATTCTCCCGGCCGGCTCGTGAAGCGGCCCGCTTGGGTGCCTGAGGTGAGAACCGCCCCACGTAGCGGTAGGTCCGCTCATGAACGCGGATGATGATCAGATCCTTGCGATAGCCATCACAGGATCGGCCGATGCTCTCGTCACCGGGGACGCCGATCTACTCGCGCTGGGCCCGCATGGCGGCGTCAACATCAGCTCCGTCGTCGGCTTCGAGGTGCTGGCGCGGGCTGAGAGAGGTGGTCCGCTGCGTGCCTAGTACCCGCATCATGTCCACGCGATTCCAACGAAATCCATAACGCGCGCTCTAGTCGTCATTCCAACCATTTCCTGACGAAAGCACTCTAAATCGAACTCAGCAGTTATCGCGAAATGAGTACTAGTCTGGGGGACCAGGGGTCGCAGGTTCGAGTCCTGTCTCCCCGACGGACGCCCGACTTGCGTTCGCAACAAGAGGTTGCGCAGTGTGTTTGAGCGCCTGCGCGCCCACGTGGCGTAGTGCTCTAACCTGGGATAATGGCTTTTCCTGCAAAAGGCATCCATCCCCACGGTTGAGGGCGGATGCCGCTGGTCATCGCAAGAGATTGTGTCAGTCCAGCGCATACATAGCGCTTACAGTTTTGATAGGTCCTTCCTGCGACGCGCGTTCGGACGCGACCGTCGCGCTCTGTGACGGGTGTGTGTATCCCGCTTTACGACGATCGTGGTGATGGTCGAGATTGAGCTCCGGGTTGAGTCGTTCCGCCAATCAGCTTCCACGGTGGCGTCGCCGTCGACCGTCCTAAACGCCTGCAACAACTTGCTGCCGCATGTCGAGCAGGTGAGCCCTAGCCATTCAGGGCTACGAATTGCCACTGTGACGGCGAGCCTGAAGAGACGCGGCCGCTCACGTCGGCCCGCTAGCGCATCGAGCGTCAATTGACCGCCTCGGACTGACCTATGCTGAGCGCAAGGGCCGGGCGAGCCTAGAAGTCACTTCTCCCTGGCGACTGGCCGTACATTCCCTCTCGCGCTATCAGGGTCCTCGCCCGACCCCCACTCGTCGTCTGTCTTGCCGGGGGCGAGTTGGCCTTCATCGTCCAGTGATCGACCTTGACGTAGTCGAAGGGGCCCCGCTACCGCCGAGATCGCGCCGAGAACTCGGGCTCGAGGTTCTGCTCCCTGGCGTTCTGCGAGTAGTCGCGGAAGGAAGCCGCGTCCCGACCGTGGCCACCGGCCGAGGCGGCGGCGGGTCGTGCACGCAGGGTCGATGTCGGCGAAGCGTCAGGCGTTCGAGACGTCGTTCCGATCGAGCTCGAAAGCGAGCTGATCCACTGTCTTCACCATCGGGCGCAGGGCATCCGTCGAAGGGCAGCTATTTGCCACTGTCGCGTCTGTAAGAGTGAGACGATGAACTGGCCATGGGGCCATGCCCTGAGTGCGGAGCCGACCGGCTCGTCCCGCTGACCTTTCATGTCGCTCGGACGCGGAAGGGTGATCTGAAGCGGCCCGAGGTAGTCATCATGCGGCCCATCGCGAAGTGTCCCGGGTGCGGGGCTCGGGTCTATCCGGACAGGGTCACCCATCGAGATGATCCGAGCGAATCGGCTCCCCAAATTAAGTCTCACCAATAAGCCTATGCTGGTGGCCGAGGGCCGGGCAAAAGGCAAAAACATCCCTCTTAACCCTGGAGTGACGACCGCTTGCGCGTACGTCCGCAGGGCTTTGGCCCGGCCCACATTCAAACGGACCCGCTCCTCTTGGCTGCCCGTGATGCGATGGGTTTCAATGTCAGGCAGTCCAGCGGGGTAGTTGTCGTTCATCTCGCGGTTGCTCTCTTCGCCGCGAACGCGTTCCCCTGACTGCGGCATCTCCCACACGTAGTCCCGGTCCAAGAGCTTGGCCAAGACGGTCCAATCGCGAGCGTTCACCGACTGCCAATACTTCTCGACCGTCTCGCGATTGCTTGAGCTGGTCACGATGGGCATGGTAGTCCCCTCAACGCGTTGAGGCTTGTTGCCGCGGCGGACCGGGGGTCGTATTAGCGATGCACGAGGTTGTCCAGCATCTACTGGCCACCGTCGCTCGACAACAGCAGAAGCATTGACAGACAGTGCACGCTGGCGGACGTCGTTTGGCGGTCAATGGCCGTCGGGCGCTCCGGCCCCCCCGGTCACCCGAGAGAAAACGCTCTTCAATCTTGCCGGGGGGTGGACTGCGTCAGCCCCGTGACCCGTCAGGCGAGGTGAGTCAGCCTTTGATGATGTTATGCACAGGCGCAACCATCGGCTTGCCGGGATCAGCGCCGAGCTCGCTCATGATGGGAACCAGCGTCGCCCCGAACGCTTCGAATGCCTCCTGAGATTCCCAGACGTCGAACACCTGGATCAAACCGTCCGCCTCCATTGCACAGTGATACAGCCTTCCGGCCGGCGCTCCGGCTCCCGCCGCTTCAAGCCGCTTGATCGTGTCGTCATACCGTGCGGGCGTGAACGAGCTCGGTGTGAAGTAAAAGCTCAGTGCCATATCTGGGTTCCCTCTGCGTTTGCCGCTTGTGGTCGAGGCTAGGGTCCATCCGTCCCTGGCTCGGGGCGGATCCTAACAAGACTTCGACGGCCTTTTGGGAGCCTGAGGGGTACCAGTCGAACGCTCGTTGTGAGTGAGGGAGCCCCGATCGCCTCGCGATATTGGCCGATCTGACCAGGCATGCTCGCCCAGGCGAGCATCCGGCAATGTACCTCGACAGCCGTGCCTCACGGTCAACCTCGTAACCGGTCTCAGAAGAGCTACGCTGACTGGATGAGGCAGTTGGAGCGCCTACTGGCGGTAGGTCTACTCATTGCTGCGGCCGTCGTGATGACTACCTACTACCTTGGGTTCGTCGCAATATCGGTGGCCTTCCCGGTCGCGAGCGTCCTTGCGATCACTGGCGGCGTTGGACTCAGTGGATCGAAGCGCAGGTCGAAGCCGAGTTCAATTTGAGGGCTGCGCCGTTGCCCAGTGACGTCTCCACGGCGCAGGGGAGTACCCGCAAATGATGCTCCTATGCCTTCGCAAGCCCCTGCAGAATTGTGCCTGTATCGCAAAAGTGGTGACGGTATTGGCGATTGGCCGACGCGTACCAATCTGCGAGATCGGATTCGGCGATCGTCTCGGCAGATCTGGATCGGCCTGGAAAACAGGTCGAGTAAGTGCAGGTAGGCGCGATCGCCAACTTCGGCGGGTAGCTCACCGCCATCAGAGGCGAAACAGCTGGCGCTCGCACTCCCAGTTAGGCGCTCTCGGAGCGACCGTTGGGGCGGCTGCACCGCATCCGGCGTGAACTCGCGCATCAGGAGCGAGGCCTCTCCAGTCGGGTTGCGTGGCGGATTGGACGTCCGCCTGAACGCCGGCTATGCATTACCAGTCCTACGACCAGCACTACAACGCCAACGGCAGCGAGGCTGCCGAAATAAGCCGCCACACCCCAATTGATGGCGTCGCTGCCCACGATTCCCGAGGTCCGCCAGGCGAAGAAGCCGATGCCAATTAGGTAACCTAACGCGAAGGTAACCGTTACTAACGGCAGTCTTGCGGTCGCGCGCCGCTTCAGGACCACGGCGACGGGGATCAGCAGCAACAATGCGACGCCCAGCGTCTCAAGGCTTAAGGCAGCGAAAACCGCCCCCACCGCAACTGCCATCCCAGCGAGCACGAGGTCACGGGTCGACATAGGGCGAGCCTATCACGATCCCGATCATCAGAAGTTGAACGTAACTATCTCGCGAAGCTCAGCTTCCATATCCACACCAGTCTTGCGGATGCCATCCCGGAAAGCTATGGGCCCAATTGTAGGAATATGTGCAGTAGTAGCTGCCGTCGTAGTACCCGTACATGTTTTCGGTGTACGAATTCTGGAATGCACTGTTCGTGCATTGATTGAAGAACCCGTTGTAACCAAACAGAGCCTTGCCTTGGACTCCGACCCCGACTTGACCAACACCGCCGCTGATGTATTTCACACTCTGGCTGATCAGATACCATCCGTCCAATTTGGCTGGCCAACAATACAACTCCGTGTGATATGAGACGGCGTCGTGTGCGGACGAACCTTGAACGGTACTCCCGTTGTATTGCCAGGTCAGCGTGGTATCCAACTCGTTCATATCCACGCCACAACAGTCCCACGAGCGTTCATGAACGGTCGCCGTTTGTTGTGACAAGGTGAGATTCGAGAGATTGTTGGCCGGGCGATTCACTGAGGGACCTTGTGTGACAGTCGGATTCCCCTTGGTGATGAGAGGAGAATCGGACGGGACGATCTCGATTGAACCCTGATCGACGGTGCACGAGGCGGTTACCGTCGATTCCACAAGACTTCACGAACCCGACGGGGGGAAGCGGCAAGACGCCGCTCCCGCTCAGAGGTCCACAGGGTTGCGGAGTCACCGTCGCTTGCGCGCGTCCCGGAAACAGCAAAGTACCCACCAAAAGAACAGTCGCCACGGCCAATACAGCCGTCTTTTGCGGCGTCGAACGCATGAGCTATCCCTTCCTTTGCCGAGTCGAGCACCGGAGTCGGGGGGCAACTTGCCGGGTCGCTTTCGCGCACAGTAGACATCTTGCTCGGACGAATGTCAAGGACGGTATGAGCACATGAAGTCGGCCACCGACTTGTCGCTCCCGTCTGCGACGGCATCACTCGATCGATACCGTGCTTGCCGGCCGCCACCGTCCGGCGGGTGACTTGCCGAGGAGTTGATCGATCCACGGCGCAGCCTGCACGAGCGTGGTCATCAGTGCACTCGATCCCGTGCTGTCGCCGCCGCTGCGCATCCTGGCGACGATTTCCAGGCCCATATAGAGGGCGATCACCGCTGACCCGATCACCGACGGTCCACAAAGCCGGCGAGCGGTGAGCCGGCGAGAATACGCGATGCCAGTTGCTCCGCGAACGTCATCCACGCCTGGACATGCCCATCAGGCTCTCGCTGGCCTATTGGCGCTCTGCACGACGGCGCTCGCGATCCTCTTAGCGATACTCCTTGGGATCTGGTGGCGCGAGCCGGATTACGTCATGCCCTACTGGGTGGTACTCGCGGGTGGCACCTGCGCCGCGCTGACGGGGATTGGTGGCGTGTTGGCAACGCGCCGAGCTCAGACCACCTCATGGCTCGCGCCAACCGTCACCCTCGCGGCCTTGCTCGGCGTCCTCTCGGCGGGCACTCTCGTGCTCCTACCTGTCGTCGTGGTCTCGTTGCTCGTGGCAGCCCACCAGGAACACAGGGTTCCGGCGATCCCTCAGCCGACGCGACGCGTGAGTGCGGGACTCGTTCTCACCCTGGGACTTGTGCCGCTCTGCCTCTTGGTCCTGCTGCGGGGCCCGGTGGTCGATTGCACGTCTAATGGAGTCGATGAAGGTAGCCCGATCTGGATGTGGTTGGGGAGCCTCGGGACGGGGGCAGCGTCACCACGGGCGGGGCGACCTACTCATTCGTATGCGTTGGACCCAAGCTCGCCCGATTGGCCAAGCAGTGAATCGAACTCATGTTCGCCTGCAGGCAACCGCGAAGCATGCAGTGCTGCTTCACGTCTGGGGGGGGGGCTGGTTGCCGGACCGATTGGAGCCTAAAAATGCGGGACAGACCAATCGACCGGGGGATCGCATCCTCGGCCAGGGGAGCGTCCTGTCACCAGTTCAGGGGCTTCAGATGCTCCACGCACCCGACCGCCGCCGGAATGCCCAAAGTCCAAGCACTGGGGAGGGAAGCACTGTCCAGAACGCGTCGGTAGGTATCGAGGGAATTCCAATGGAATCCATCGCACCTGCTCTAGTTGTCATTCCAACCAAATACCCACAAAACCACTCTAAATCGAACTCAGCCCTTATCGAGAAATGAGGACTGGTCTGGGGGACCAGGGGTCGCAGGTTCGAGTCCTGTCTCCCCGACGGACGCAGCCATTGCATTGCAGCCGTTTCCACCGGATTGCAGTGGATTCCAAGTTGCTGGGATCCATTCTGGCGGGAACTAGCACTTATTAGCTGATTGATGACCGTTCCTGTCGGGCGACTTTATGACCCGCGCGAGCCCGACCGAGAATCGGTTTCCCGTTAGGGATATCTGCACCCACAGAGGCCTCGAGTAGCAGCGGGCTGATGACCTGGTGGGGCGGGCGTCCCACCGACGTTGTAAGCTTCCGACCGGCGGTTTGCTCAGCCGATGATCGCAGTCACCGACCCGAAGGGAGACGATCCGTGACGGACGACCCAGCGCAGGCCCGAGGCGGTCGCCAGGAGTCGCGCGAGGTCGAGCGGCACAGCCTTCATGGGAACTCGGGGACGAGGGCGACTCCGGCGAATCGAGCGCCATAGTCTTCAGTTGACGGGATTTGGGACGGAGATACGGACAAGGTCGCGGCTATATCGTGGGATTGGCCTTCGCTGCGAGGCGGTCCCTTGTCGGGGCGAGGCAGTGGTTTCAACATTGCTATCCGCGCCTCGGATCCCTCTAAGGGGCTCCCGACCGTGACCGATTCCGAGGACGGGCTCTGGGAAGAGCGCAAGGTCGTCTCGATCCTCTTCTGTGATCTTGTCGGATTTACGGCCGCCTCGGAGGATCTAGACCCTGAGGACGTGCGTGCCCGGCTGCGCCCGTACCACGCAAAGCTGCGGCAGGTGATCGAATCGTACGGAGGCACCGGTCGAGAAGTTCGTCGGGGACGCAGTCATGGCCGTCTTCGGTGCGCCAGTCGCGCATGAGGACGATGCCGAGCGCGCGGTGCGCGCCGGACTGCGCATTCTCGAAGCCCTCGAGGAGCTCAATGGGGCGGACGCTCGGCTTCAGCTCCAGGTGAGGATCGGCATCAATACCGGCGAGTCACTTGTTGCACTCGGGGCTCACCCAGAGCTCGGCGAAGGATTCGTGACGGGACATGGTGAACACCGCGTCCCGATTCGGCGCTTCGCCGGTCAACAACGGGGTGACGTCTCGAATAAACTTACGGCAGACGAGAAAGCGGCTTTTTCGATACGCACAACTCGAGCCTGTGCAAGTGAAAGGAAGAAGGACTTGCTGACCATCTGGAAGCGACCGCGCCGCGGGCCCGTCTTAGGGTCCGACGTGGCACGTTCGTACATGACGCCATTGGTCGGGCGCGAAATCTCGAGCGGTCGCTGCTTGTTGGCACGTTCGAGCGGGTGGTGAAAGCAGCGAACATGTCAACTCGTCGCCCTCATCGGTGAGCCCGGGGTCGGCAAGAGCCGTCTCTGCGCCGAACTCCTTGGATGATGTTGAACAACGACCCGGCCTCGTTCGGTGGCGGCAGGGCCCGCGGTCCCCTCCCGTACGGTGAGGGAATTGCTTTCTGGGCATTGGGCGAGATAGTAAAAGCCGAGTGCGGAATCCTCGAGTCGGATTCCCTCGAGGACGCGTCCGCGAAGCTCCATGCGGCCATATCCGAGAATGAACAGGATCGGAGTTGGCTTGTGCAACGCCTGATGCCGCTCGTGGTGCGGTAGTCGGCCGGCTAGCCAAGACGAGTTTTTCGCGGCTTGGCGTCGCTTCTGAAGGACTCGCTGTGGACGGTCCTGCGGTGCTGGTGTTCGAGGACTTGCATTGGGCGGATAACGCCATGCTTGGTTTTCTGGAACACCTTAGCGGTTCAACGGCGTTCCGCTATTGCTGCTTTGCATCGCCCGTCCCAATTTCAGGAAAAACATCCGGCGCTGGCGCGGCCGTGCGCAAGCGCAGCAGAAGGTCAACCTGGAATCACTCACGGATGACGAGACGAGCAGCTTCATCGTGCTCCTATTGCAGCAGGCGGTGTTGCCGGCGGAAACCCAGCAGGCCCTGATCGAGCGTGCTGGCGGCAATCCCCTCGATGCAGAGGAGTTCGTGCGGCTGCTTATAGATCGCCGCCTGCTGGCAATCCCCGCCGCCGATGTCCCCTTCCCGGATACGCTCCAAGCCTTGCTTGCGGCTCGTCTTGATACGTTATCAACCGCGCACAAAAGCCTACTTCAGGATGCTGCGGTCGTCGGGAAGGTCTTCTGGGCGGCGGCGCTCGCAGACATCGGTCGCCGGGATATTCTCGGGGTTGAACAAGCGTTGCACAAGCTAGCCCGCAAGGAACTGGTCCGCCCGTCCCGGAGCAGCTCCATGGAAGGTGAGCGAGAGTTCGCCTTTTCGCATGTGCTGGTGCGCGATGTCTGCGATGCGCGGATCCCACGTTGGGGCGTGTCGCTCGCCATCGCGCGGCGGCAGCCTCGATCGAGGCGCAGGCTCGGAGCGGGTGGAGGATCTAGCGGACGTCCTCGTTCATCATTACATGCAGGCACTTGAAGTGGCCCGCGCTGCCGGCCAGGAACAAGACGTCTCCGATGTCATGCCTTCGGCGCGTCGCTACCTAATGGCTGGCGAACAGGCGCTGCCATCGATGTGGACAGCGCGGAGGCCAGCCTTCGCGCGGGCCCTCGAAAATAACCCAACCGGCCACCGAACGGCTCGGGCTCCTCGAGCAGTGGGCGCCGGCTGCGCGACAGCAGGCTCGCCTCGCAGATGCAAGAGACGCTCTCGTGGAATCGGGCCGGCTGTACGGGAAGACGGGCGCGCCCGTCTCGTCGGGCCGGGCGCTGACCTCGCTCGGCGCGGTGCTCGCTGACATGGGCGACCCTCAGGGGGAACAGGCGGCGAAGCCGGGGCGCTCCGGCTGCTCGAGGCACAGCCTCCTGGACCCGAGCTGGTCGCCATCTACGGACAACTCGCGATAGCGCACCTTCGTTCGGTTGCCTTGGTCGAGGCGATATCGGCGGCTCGAAGGGCACTCCATCTTGCCGCCGAATTACATCTGCCGGAGCCGCAGACGCCCTGAGCTATCTGGGCGCCGCTCGCGCATCGCTGGGCGACCGAGCCGGAATCGACGAAATGCAGCGCGCGCTGCCGCTCGCAGTCGAGCGTGGAAAGGCTCGTGATGCCGCCATTGCCGAACAACCTCTCAATGGTGACCTTGCAGTACGAGGGTCCCTCCGCGGCGCTGGACATCTGCACCGAAGGCCTGGCGTTCTGCGAACGGCGAGGGATCGCCGACGTAGCGTTATTCATCCCCGCAATGAGTTGATCTTTCTCGCCGCTGCCGGCCGACCAGATGAGGCGCTCGCTGCTTCCACGCGATAGTCGAGGACGCGCGCGCGGCTCGCAACACGTCGGCGCAGATCGAGGCTTGCTCTGTCCGTATGAGCCTGTTATGCGAGCGCGGAGAGATGTCGGATTCTGAGGCAGCAGGCGAACTGGTCGCCCTCGCCAGTGACACCCGCGAGCCTTCGATGATGGCGATCGGCTACGCCGCGGCCGCCAAGGTCCTGATCGCCATGGGTCGCAGCACGCAGCCGCAGGCACTGCTCGGGGAGCTGGCACGGGCGAGTGCCCGCGCGACGAACTCTATTACCTCGCGCAACTCGCTGGTCTCGTCCGCAGCGCCCTTCAAATTGGCAACCCAGATCTCGCGGCTCTACTCACGCACGGCATCGAGCCACGCACTCCCTTGCATCGCCTTGCGTTGGCGGCGAGCCGCGCATCGATCCGCGAGATGACCGGTGATCGCGCCGAGCTGCGGACATGTACGCCGACGTTGCGGGTCAGTGGCGTGAATTCGGGGACATTCCCGAGCTTGCATACTCCGTTCTTGGCCAAGGACGGTGTCTGGTTTCCTTGAGGGCCAACGGGGCGGTGGTGCCGCTCGAGGAAGCGCAGACGCTCTTCACGTCGATGGGCTACGGGCCGGCGCTCATTGAGACACAGAGATTGATCTCAGCTGCCGGAGCGACCACTGGATAGTGCC